>NZ_MCWD02000001.1:0-2925995 GCF_002874195.2 Vibrio sp. 10N.286.45.E10
ACGTCAAGTCATCATGGCCCTTACGAGTAGGGCTACACACGTGCTACAATGGCGCATACAGAGGGCGGCAAGCTAGCGATAGTGAGCGAATCCCAAAAAGTGCGTCGTAGTCCGGATTGGAGTCTGCAACTCGACTCCATGAAGTCGGAATCGCTAGTAATCGTGAATCAGAATGTCACGGTGAATACGTTCCCGGGCCTTGTACACACCGCCCGTCACACCATGGGAGTGGGCTGCAAAAGAAGTGGGTAGTTTAACCTTTCGGGGAGGACGCTCACCACTTTGTGGTTCATGACTGGGGTGAAGTCGTAACAAGGTAGCCCTAGGGGAACCTGGGGCTGGATCACCTCCTTATACGAAGATATTCACGATAAGTGTCCACACAGATTGATATGTTTAAACAGTTAAGAGTAACCTATGTCCCGTTCGTCTAGAGGCCTAGGACACCGCCCTTTCACGGCGGTAACAGGGGTTCGACTCCCCCTACGGGATACCATCTTTAAGCGCATTTATTTAAGTGTCTTTAAAAATGGTTCATTTATTGAATCAAGCTCTTTAACAATTTGGAAAGCTGACTGATTGATTACTTACGAGTAATCCAATCAAATTTAAAAGTTCTCAATGTTTACCTTTATGGTAAACACAACAAACACATTCAAGTGTCTTGTATTCGAATCAAACTTAGTTTGATTCACATTGAGTCCGGCAAACAGTCATTGAGAATTAACCCTTCTTAATGACAACCAAAAACCTTGGTTAGTTGCCATACGCTAAGACCCTTTCGGGTTGTATGGTTAAGTGACTAAGCGTACACGGTGGATGCCTTGGCAGTCAGAGGCGATGAAAGGCGTAATAACTTGCGATAAGCCCAGATTAGGTAGTAATAACCTTTTGAGTCTGGGATTCCTGAATGGGGAAACCCACTTACATAAGTAAGTATCCTGTTGTGAATACATAGCAACAGGAGGCAAACCGGGGGAACTGAAACATCTAAGTACCCCGAGGAAGAGAAATCAACCGAGATTCCGAAAGTAGCGGCGAGCGAAATTGGATTAGCCCTTAAGCTTTTAATGAGACAGATGAAGGCTCTGGAAAGTGCCGCAATAAAGGGTGATAGCCCCGTAATCGACATCTCATCATCAGTGAAAACGAGTAGGGCGGGACACGTGATATCCTGTCTGAATATGGGGGGACCATCCTCCAAGGCTAAATACTACTGACTGACCGATAGTGAACCAGTACCGTGAGGGAAAGGCGAAAAGAACCCCTGTGAGGGGAGTGAAATAGAACCTGAAACCGTGTACGTACAAGCAGTAGGAGCACCTTCGTGGTGTGACTGCGTACCTTTTGTATAATGGGTCAGCGACTTAATTTTAGTAGCAAGGTTAACCGTTTAGGGGAGCCGTAGGGAAACCGAGTCTTAACTGGGCGTACAGTTGCTAGGATTAGACCCGAAACCAGGTGATCTAGCCATGGGCAGGTTGAAGGTTGAGTAACATCAACTGGAGGACCGAACCGACTAATGTTGAAAAATTAGCGGATGACTTGTGGCTAGGGGTGAAAGGCCAATCAAACCTGGAGATAGCTGGTTCTCCCCGAAAGCTATTTAGGTAGCGCCTCGGACGAATACTACTGGGGGTAGAGCACTGTTAAGGCTAGGGGGTCATCCCGACTTACCAACCCTTTGCAAACTCCGAATACCAGTAAGTACTATCCGGGAGACACACGGCGGGTGCTAACGTCCGTCGTGGAGAGGGAAACAACCCAGACCGCCAGCTAAGGTCCCAAAGTATAGCTAAGTGGGAAACGATGTGGGAAGGCTCAGACAACCAGGATGTTGGCTTAGAAGCAGCCATCATTTAAAGAAAGCGTAATAGCTCACTGGTCGAGTCGGCCTGCGCGGAAGATGTAACGGGGCTAAGCTATACACCGAAGCTGCGGCTACGTACCTTAGGGTATGTGGGGTAGGGGAGCGTTCTGTAAGCCGTTGAAGGTGGTCTGTAAGGGCTGCTGGAGGTATCAGAAGTGCGAATGCTGACATGAGTAACGATAAAGGGAGTGAAAAACTCCCTCGCCGGAAGACCAAGGGTTCCTGTCCAACGTTAATCGGGGCAGGGTAAGTCGACTCCTAAGGCGAGGCCGAAAGGCGTAGTCGATGGGAAACAGGTTAATATTCCTGTACTTCTTACAATTGCGATGGGGGGACGGAGAAGGCTAGGTGGGCCTGGCGACGGTTGTCCAGGTTCAAGTACGTAGGCGGGTGGTTTAGGTAAATCCGGACCGCTATTAACGCTGAGATACGATGTCGAGCTACTACGGTAGTGAAGTCATTGATGCCATGCTTCCAGGAAAAGCCTCTAAGCTTCAGATTGTAAGGAATCGTACCCCAAACCGACACAGGTGGTCGGGTAGAGAATACCAAGGCGCTTGAGAGAACTCGGGTGAAGGAACTAGGCAAAATGGTACCGTAACTTCGGGAGAAGGTACGCTCTTATCAGTGAAGTCCCTTGCGGATGGAGCAGACGAGAGTCGCAGATACCAGGTGGCTGCAACTGTTTATTAAAAACACAGCACTGTGCAAAATCGTAAGATGACGTATACGGTGTGACGCCTGCCCGGTGCCGGAAGGTTAATTGATGGGGTTAGACTTCGGTCGAAGCTCTTGATCGAAGCCCCGGTAAACGGCGGCCGTAACTATAACGGTCCTAAGGTAGCGAAATTCCTTGTCGGGTAAGTTCCGACCTGCACGAATGGCGTAATGATGGCCACGCTGTCTCCACCCGAGACTCAGTGAAATTGAAATCGCTGTGAAGATGCAGTGTACCCGCGGCTAGACGGAAAGACCCCGTGAACCTTTACTACAGCTTGGCACTGAACATTGAACCTACATGTGTAGGATAGGTGGGAGACTTTGAAACCGCGTCGCTAGATGTGGTGGAGTCGTCCTTGAAATACCACCCTTGTAGTTTTGATGTTCTAACGTTGGTCCCTGAATCGGGATTACGGACAGTGCCTGGTGGGTAGTTTGACTGGGGCGGTCTCCTCCCAAAGAGTAACGGAGGAGCACGAAGGTGGGCTAAACACGGTTGGACATCGTGTGGTTAGTGCAATGGCATAAGCCCGCTTGACTGCGAGAATGACAATTCGAGCAGGTGCGAAAGCAGGTCATAGTGATCCGGTGGTTCTGAATGGAAGGGCCATCGCTCAACGGATAAAAGGTACTCCGGGGATAACAGGCTGATACCGCCCAAGAGTTCATATCGACGGCGGTGTTTGGCACCTCGATGTCGGCTCATCACATCCTGGGGCTGAAGTCGGTCCCAAGGGTATGGCTGTTCGCCATTTAAAGTGGTACGCGAGCTGGGTTTAGAACGTCGTGAGACAGTTCGGTCCCTATCTGCCGTGGGCGTTGGAAAATTGAAAGGGGCTGCTCCTAGTACGAGAGGACCGGAGTGGACGAACCTCTGGTGTTCGGGTTGTCATGCCAATGGCATTGCCCGGTAGCTAAGTTCGGAATCGATAACCGCTGAAAGCATCTAAGCGGGAAGCGAGCCTTGAGATGAGTTTTCCCTGGCGCTATAAGCGTCCTAAAGGGTTGTCGTAGACTACGACGTTGATAGGCAGGGTGTGTAAGTGCTGCGAGGCATTGAGCTAACCTGTACTAATTGCCCGTGAGGCTTAACCATACAACACCCAAGGGGTTTTGTGGACTCAAAGAAATACCAAACGCTTGAATGAGTTTGAAGAGAACAAAAACAGCTTTCCAAATTATTTTGCCTTCAGTTTTTAAAAAACTGAAAGTAAAAGCAAAATTTGCTTGGCGACCATAGCATTGTGGACCCACCTGATTCCATGCCGAACTCAGAAGTGAAACACAATAGCGCCGATGGTAGTGTGGGGCTTCCCCATGTGAGAGTAGGACATCGCCAGGCTTTAATTTCGACTTTGTCTACAAAGTAGACAAGTCACCATAGAGTTCTAAGTTTTCTTAGTATTTTATGTTGACTTTCAAAGTAGAAAGCGTATCATACGCGTCCTGCTTAAGTGCTAAGGCACTGAAAGCAAAGCTCTTTAACAATTTAAACCTATCAATCTGTGTGGGCACTCGTTGATGAATATCAAAAATTGATTCTTAGGAATCACATTGATTTCAATGAACTGAGTGACCAATCGATAATTTATTATCGGCACAGTCAATTCATTATCATTCTGTTGGAATGGTAATAGCTTTAAAATTACATAGTAGTTTTGAAGTCAGTATTCGTTGAGTCACAAAATCTTAAATTGAAGAGTTTGATCATGGCTCAGATTGAACGCTGGCGGCAGGCCTAACACATGCAAGTCGAGCGGAAACGACACTAACAATCCTTCGGGTGCGTTAATGGGCGTCGAGCGGCGGACGGGTGAGTAATGCCTAGGAAATTGCCTTGATGTGGGGGATAACCATTGGAAACGATGGCTAATACCGCATAATGCCTACGGGCCAAAGAGGGGGACCTTCGGGCCTCTCGCGTCAAGATATGCCTAGGTGGGATTAGCTAGTTGGTGAGGTAATGGCTCACCAAGGCGACGATCCCTAGCTGGTCTGAGAGGATGATCAGCCACACTGGAACTGAGACACGGTCCAGACTCCTACGGGAGGCAGCAGTGGGGAATATTGCACAATGGGCGAAAGCCTGATGCAGCCATGCCGCGTGTATGAAGAAGGCCTTCGGGTTGTAAAGTACTTTCAGTTGTGAGGAAGGGGGTAGCGTTAATAGCGCTATCTCTTGACGTTAGCAACAGAAGAAGCACCGGCTAACTCCGTGCCAGCAGCCGCGGTAATACGGAGGGTGCGAGCGTTAATCGGAATTACTGGGCGTAAAGCGCATGCAGGTGGTTCATTAAGTCAGATGTGAAAGCCCGGGGCTCAACCTCGGAACTGCATTTGAAACTGGTGAACTAGAGTACTGTAGAGGGGGGTAGAATTTCAGGTGTAGCGGTGAAATGCGTAGAGATCTGAAGGAATACCAGTGGCGAAGGCGGCCCCCTGGACAGATACTGACACTCAGATGCGAAAGCGTGGGGAGCAAACAGGATTAGATACCCTGGTAGTCCACGCCGTAAACGATGTCTACTTGGAGGTTGTGGCCTTGAGCCGTGGCTTTCGGAGCTAACGCGTTAAGTAGACCGCCTGGGGAGTACGGTCGCAAGATTAAAACTCAAATGAATTGACGGGGGCCCGCACAAGCGGTGGAGCATGTGGTTTAATTCGATGCAACGCGAAGAACCTTACCTACTCTTGACATCCAGAGAAGCCAGCGGAGACGCAGGTGTGCCTTCGGGAGCTCTGAGACAGGTGCTGCATGGCTGTCGTCAGCTCGTGTTGTGAAATGTTGGGTTAAGTCCCGCAACGAGCGCAACCCTTATCCTTGTTTGCCAGCGAGTAATGTCGGGAACTCCAGGGAGACTGCCGGTGATAAACCGGAGGAAGGTGGGGACGACGTCAAGTCATCATGGCCCTTACGAGTAGGGCTACACACGTGCTACAATGGCGCATACAGAGGGCAGCAAGCTAGCGATAGTGAGCGAATCCCAAAAAGTGCGTCGTAGTCCGGATTGGAGTCTGCAACTCGACTCCATGAAGTCGGAATCGCTAGTAATCGTGAATCAGAATGTCACGGTGAATACGTTCCCGGGCCTTGTACACACCGCCCGTCACACCATGGGAGTGGGCTGCAAAAGAAGTGGGTAGTTTAACCTTTCGGGGAGGACGCTCACCACTTTGTGGTTCATGACTGGGGTGAAGTCGTAACAAGGTAGCCCTAGGGGAACCTGGGGCTGGATCACCTCCTTATACGAAGATACTCACGATAAGTGTCCACACAGATTGATGGTTTAGATTTAGTTAAAGCCAGAGCTTTAATTAATAACGTAAGTTATTGATTAAAGCTTTTTGCTTTATGCTCTTTAACAATTTGGAAAGCTGACTGATTGATTACTTACGAGTAATTCAATCAAATTTAAAAGTTCTCAATGTTTACCTTTATGGTAAACACAACAAACACATTCAAGTGTCTTGTATTCGATTCAAACTTGTTTGAATTACATTGAGTCCGGCAAACAGTCATTGAGAATTAACCCTTCTTAATGACAACCAAAAACCTTGGTTAGTTGCCATACTAGTTTGTTTTCACTTTTCAAAAGTGAAAGTAAAACAGAGACCCTTTCGGGTTGTATGGTTAAGTGACTAAGCGTACACGGTGGATGCCTTGGCAGTCAGAGGCGATGAAAGGCGTAATAACTTGCGATAAGCCCAGATTAGGTAGTAATAACCTTTTGAGTCTGGGATTCCTGAATGGGGAAACCCACTTACATAAGTAAGTATCCTGTTGTGAATACATAACAACAGGAGGCAAACCGGGGGAACTGAAACATCTAAGTACCCCGAGGAAGAGAAATCAACCGAGATTCCGAAAGTAGCGGCGAGCGAAATTGGATTAGCCCTTAAGCTTTTAATGATGCAGGTGAAGAGTCTGGAAAGTCTCGCAGTAAAGGGTGATAGCCCCGTAACCGACACGTCATAATCAGTGAAAACGAGTAGGGCGGGACACGTGATATCCTGTCTGAATATGGGGGGACCATCCTCCAAGGCTAAATACTACTGACTGACCGATAGTGAACCAGTACCGTGAGGGAAAGGCGAAAAGAACCCCTGTGAGGGGAGTGAAATAGAACCTGAAACCGTGTACGTACAAGCAGTAGGAGCACCTTCGTGGTGTGACTGCGTACCTTTTGTATAATGGGTCAGCGACTTAATTTTAGTAGCAAGGTTAACCGTTTAGGGGAGCCGTAGGGAAACCGAGTCTTAACTGGGCGTACAGTTGCTAGGATTAGACCCGAAACCAGGTGATCTAGCCATGGGCAGGTTGAAGGTTGAGTAACATCAACTGGAGGACCGAACCGACTAATGTTGAAAAATTAGCGGATGACTTGTGGCTAGGGGTGAAAGGCCAATCAAACCTGGAGATAGCTGGTTCTCCCCGAAAGCTATTTAGGTAGCGCCTCGGACGAATACTACTGGGGGTAGAGCACTGTTAAGGCTAGGGGGTCATCCCGACTTACCAACCCTTTGCAAACTCCGAATACCAGTAAGTACTATCCGGGAGACACACGGCGGGTGCTAACGTCCGTCGTGGAGAGGGAAACAACCCAGACCGCCAGCTAAGGTCCCAAAGTATAGCTAAGTGGGAAACGATGTGGGAAGGCTCAGACAGCCAGGATGTTGGCTTAGAAGCAGCCATCATTTAAAGAAAGCGTAATAGCTCACTGGTCGAGTCGGCCTGCGCGGAAGATGTAACGGGGCTAAGCTATACACCGAAGCTGCGGCTACGTACCTTAGGGTATGTGGGGTAGGGGAGCGTTCTGTAAGCCGTTGAAGGTGGTCTGTAAGGGCTGCTGGAGGTATCAGAAGTGCGAATGCTGACATGAGTAACGATAAAGGGAGTGAAAAACTCCCTCGCCGGAAGACCAAGGGTTCCTGTCCAACGTTAATCGGGGCAGGGTAAGTCGACTCCTAAGGCGAGGCCGAAAGGCGTAGTCGATGGGAAACAGGTTAATATTCCTGTACTTCTTACAATTGCGATGGGGGGACGGAGAAGGCTAGGTGGGCCTGGCGACGGTTGTCCAGGTTCAAGTACGTAGGCGGGTGGTTTAGGTAAATCCGGACCGCTATTAACGCTGAGATACGATGTCGAGCTACTACGGTAGTGAAGTCATTGATGCCATGCTTCCAGGAAAAGCCTCTAAGCTTCAGATTGTAAGGAATCGTACCCCAAACCGACACAGGTGGTCGGGTAGAGAATACCAAGGCGCTTGAGAGAACTCGGGTGAAGGAACTAGGCAAAATGGTACCGTAACTTCGGGAGAAGGTACGCTCTTATCAGTGAAGTCCCTTGCGGATGGAGCAGACGAGAGTCGCAGATACCAGGTGGCTGCAACTGTTTATTAAAAACACAGCACTGTGCAAAATCGTAAGATGAAGTATACGGTGTGACGCCTGCCCGGTGCCGGAAGGTTAATTGATGGGGTTAGACTTCGGTCGAAGCTCTTGATCGAAGCCCCGGTAAACGGCGGCCGTAACTATAACGGTCCTAAGGTAGCGAAATTCCTTGTCGGGTAAGTTCCGACCTGCACGAATGGCGTAATGATGGCCACGCTGTCTCCACCCGAGACTCAGTGAAATTGAAATCGCTGTGAAGATGCAGTGTACCCGCGGCTAGACGGAAAGACCCCGTGAACCTTTACTACAGCTTGGCACTGAACATTGAACCTACATGTGTAGGATAGGTGGGAGACTTTGAAACCGCGTCGCTAGATGTGGTGGAGTCGTCCTTGAAATACCACCCTTGTAGTTTTGATGTTCTAACGTTGGCCCCTGAATCGGGGTTACGGACAGTGCCTGGTGGGTAGTTTGACTGGGGCGGTCTCCTCCCAAAGAGTAACGGAGGAGCACGAAGGTGGGCTAAACACGGTTGGACATCGTGTGGTTAGTGCAATGGCATAAGCCCGCTTGACTGCGAGAATGACAATTCGAGCAGGTGCGAAAGCAGGTCATAGTGATCCGGTGGTTCTGAATGGAAGGGCCATCGCTCAACGGATAAAAGGTACTCCGGGGATAACAGGCTGATACCGCCCAAGAGTTCATATCGACGGCGGTGTTTGGCACCTCGATGTCGGCTCATCACATCCTGGGGCTGAAGTCGGTCCCAAGGGTATGGCTGTTCGCCATTTAAAGTGGTACGCGAGCTGGGTTTAGAACGTCGTGAGACAGTTCGGTCCCTATCTGCCGTGGGCGTTGGAAAATTGAAAGGGGCTGCTCCTAGTACGAGAGGACCGGAGTGGACGAACCTCTGGTGTTCGGGTTGTCATGCCAATGGCATTGCCCGGTAGCTAAGTTCGGAATCGATAACCGCTGAAAGCATCTAAGCGGGAAGCGAGCCTTGAGATGAGTTTTCCCTGACGCTATAAGCGTCCTAAAGGGTTGTCGTAGACTACGACGTTGATAGGCAGGGTGTGTAAGTGCTGCGAGGCATTGAGCTAACCTGTACTAATTGCCCGTGAGGCTTAACCATACAACACCCAAGGGGTTTTGTGGACTCAAAGAAATACCAAACACTTGAATGAGTTTGAAGAGACTTTTAAATACAGTTTTCCAGATTATTTTGCCTTCAGTTTTTAAAAAACTGAAAGTAAAAGCAAAATTTGCTTGGCGACCATAGCATTGTGGACCCACCTGATTCCATGCCGAACTCAGAAGTGAAACATAATAGCGCCGATGGTAGTGTGGGGCTTCCCCATGTGAGAGTAGGACATCGCCAGGCTTTAAATTCGACTTTGTCTACAAAGTAGACAAGTCACCATAGAGTTCTAAGTTTTCTTAGTATTTTATGTTGACTTTCAAAGTAGAAAGCGTATCATACGCGTCCTGCTTAAGTGCTAAGGCACTGAAAGCAAAGCTCTTTAACAATTTAAACCTATCAATCTGTGTGGGCACTCGTTGATGAATATCAAAACGTTTTATCGTTAGATAAAACAGATTCTTCGGAATCAACTTTGGTTTCAATGAACTGAGTGACCAATACAAATAACTACTTTCTCTTGTAGGAAGAAGGTATTTGGCACAGTCAATTCATTATCTTTCTGTTGGAAAGGTAATAGCTTTAGAATTACTTTTTGTAGTTTTGAAGTCAGTATTCATTGAGCCGACAAAATCTTAAATTGAAGAGTTTGATCATGGCTCAGATTGAACGCTGGCGGCAGGCCTAACACATGCAAGTCGAGCGGAAACGACACTAACAATCCTTCGGGTGCGTTAATGGGCGTCGAGCGGCGGACGGGTGAGTAATGCCTAGGAAATTGCCTTGATGTGGGGGATAACCATTGGAAACGATGGCTAATACCGCATAATGCCTACGGGCCAAAGAGGGGGACCTTCGGGCCTCTCGCGTCAAGATATGCCTAGGTGGGATTAGCTAGTTGGTGAGGTAATGGCTCACCAAGGCGACGATCCCTAGCTGGTCTGAGAGGATGATCAGCCACACTGGAACTGAGACACGGTCCAGACTCCTACGGGAGGCAGCAGTGGGGAATATTGCACAATGGGCGAAAGCCTGATGCAGCCATGCCGCGTGTATGAAGAAGGCCTTCGGGTTGTAAAGTACTTTCAGTTGTGAGGAAGGGGGTGTAGTTAATAGCTGCATCTCTTGACGTTAGCAACAGAAGAAGCACCGGCTAACTCCGTGCCAGCAGCCGCGGTAATACGGAGGGTGCGAGCGTTAATCGGAATTACTGGGCGTAAAGCGCATGCAGGTGGTTCATTAAGTCAGATGTGAAAGCCCGGGGCTCAACCTCGGAACTGCATTTGAAACTGGTGAACTAGAGTACTGTAGAGGGGGGTAGAATTTCAGGTGTAGCGGTGAAATGCGTAGAGATCTGAAGGAATACCAGTGGCGAAGGCGGCCCCCTGGACAGATACTGACACTCAGATGCGAAAGCGTGGGGAGCAAACAGGATTAGATACCCTGGTAGTCCACGCCGTAAACGATGTCTACTTGGAGGTTGTGGCCTTGAGCCGTGGCTTTCGGAGCTAACGCGTTAAGTAGACCGCCTGGGGAGTACGGTCGCAAGATTAAAACTCAAATGAATTGACGGGGGCCCGCACAAGCGGTGGAGCATGTGGTTTAATTCGATGCAACGCGAAGAACCTTACCTACTCTTGACATCCAGAGAAGCCAGCGGAGACGCAGGTGTGCCTTCGGGAACTCTGAGACAGGTGCTGCATGGCTGTCGTCAGCTCGTGTTGTGAAATGTTGGGTTAAGTCCCGCAACGAGCGCAACCCTTATCCTTGTTTGCCAGCGAGTAATGTCGGGAACTCCAGGGAGACTGCCGGTGATAAACCGGAGGAAGGTGGGGACGACGTCAAGTCATCATGGCCCTTACGAGTAGGGCTACACACGTGCTACAATGGCGCATACAGAGGGCAGCAAGCTAGCGATAGTGAGCGAATCCCAAAAAGTGCGTCGTAGTCCGGATTGGAGTCTGCAACTCGACTCCATGAAGTCGGAATCGCTAGTAATCGTAGATCAGAATGCTACGGTGAATACGTTCCCGGGCCTTGTACACACCGCCCGTCACACCATGGGAGTGGGCTGCAAAAGAAGTGGGTAGTTTAACCTTTCGGGGAGGACGCTCACCACTTTGTGGTTCATGACTGGGGTGAAGTCGTAACAAGGTAGCCCTAGGGGAACCTGGGGCTGGATCACCTCCTTATACGAAGATACTCACGATAAGTGTCCACACAGATTGATTAGGTTTAGAAAAGTTAAGAGACGATATTGGGTCTGTAGCTCAGCTGGTTAGAGCGCTCGCCTGATAAGCGGGAGGTCGGTGGTTCAAGTCCACTCAGACCCACCAATATCGACCTAGATGGGGCTATAGCTCAGCTGGGAGAGCGCCTGCCTTGCACGCAGGAGGTCTGCGGTTCGATCCCGCATAGCTCCACCATCTTTAAGGGTTTTTCCCTAAGAATCTTTAAAAATGGTTTCGAAAGAAATCAAGCTCTTTAACAATTTGGAAAGCTGACTGATTGATTACTTACGAGTAATCCAATCAAATTTAAAAGTTCTCAATGTTTATCTTTCATTAGATAAACACAACAAACACATTCAAGTGTCTTGTATTCGATTCAAACTTGTTTGAATCACATTGAGTCCGGCAAACAGTCATTGAGAATTAACCCTTCTTAATGACAACCAAAAACCTTGGTTAGTTGCCATACTAGTTTGTTTTCACTTTTCAAAAGTGAAAGTAAAACAGAGACCCTTTCGGGTTGTATGGTTAAGTGACTAAGCGTACACGGTGGATGCCTTGGCAGTCAGAGGCGATGAAAGGCGTAATAACTTGCGATAAGCCCAGATTAGGTAGTAATAACCTTTTGAGTCTGGGATTCCTGAATGGGGAAACCCACTTACATAAGTAAGTATCCTGTTGTGAATACATAGCAGCAGGAGGCAAACCGGGGGAACTGAAACATCTAAGTACCCCGAGGAAGAGAAATCAACCGAGATTCCGAAAGTAGCGGCGAGCGAAATTGGATTAGCCCTTAAGCTTTTAATGATGCAGGTGAAGAGTCTGGAAAGTCTCGCAGTAAAGGGTGATAGCCCCGTAACCGACACATCATAATCAGTGAAAACGAGTAGGGCGGGACACGTGATATCCTGTCTGAATATGGGGGGACCATCCTCCAAGGCTAAATACTACTGACTGACCGATAGTGAACCAGTACCGTGAGGGAAAGGCGAAAAGAACCCCTGTGAGGGGAGTGAAATAGAACCTGAAACCGTGTACGTACAAGCAGTAGGAGCACCTTCGTGGTGTGACTGCGTACCTTTTGTATAATGGGTCAGCGACTTAATTTTAGTAGCAAGGTTAACCGTTTAGGGGAGCCGTAGGGAAACCGAGTCTTAACTGGGCGTACAGTTGCTAGGATTAGACCCGAAACCAGGTGATCTAGCCATGGGCAGGTTGAAGGTTGAGTAACATCAACTGGAGGACCGAACCGACTAATGTTGAAAAATTAGCGGATGACTTGTGGCTAGGGGTGAAAGGCCAATCAAACCTGGAGATAGCTGGTTCTCCCCGAAAGCTATTTAGGTAGCGCCTCGGACGAATACTACTGGGGGTAGAGCACTGTTAAGGCTAGGGGGTCATCCCGACTTACCAACCCTTTGCAAACTCCGAATACCAGTAAGTACTATCCGGGAGACACACGGCGGGTGCTAACGTCCGTCGTGGAGAGGGAAACAACCCAGACCGCCAGCTAAGGTCCCAAAGTATAGCTAAGTGGGAAACGATGTGGGAAGGCTCAGACAGCCAGGATGTTGGCTTAGAAGCAGCCATCATTTAAAGAAAGCGTAATAGCTCACTGGTCGAGTCGGCCTGCGCGGAAGATGTAACGGGGCTAAGCTATACACCGAAGCTGCGGCTACGTACCTTAGGGTATGTGGGGTAGGGGAGCGTTCTGTAAGCCGTTGAAGGTGGTCTGTAAGGGCTGCTGGAGGTATCAGAAGTGCGAATGCTGACATGAGTAACGATAAAGGGAGTGAAAAACTCCCTCGCCGGAAGACCAAGGGTTCCTGTCCAACGTTAATCGGGGCAGGGTAAGTCGACTCCTAAGGCGAGGCCGAAAGGCGTAGTCGATGGGAAACAGGTTAATATTCCTGTACTTCTTACAATTGCGATGGGGGGACGGAGAAGGCTAGGTGGGCCTGGCGACGGTTGTCCAGGTTCAAGTACGTAGGCGGGTGGTTTAGGTAAATCCGGACCGCTATTAACGCTGAGATACGATGTCGAGCTACTACGGTAGTGAAGTCATTGATGCCATGCTTCCAGGAAAAGCCTCTAAGCTTCAGATTGTAAGGAATCGTACCCCAAACCGACACAGGTGGTCGGGTAGAGAATACCAAGGCGCTTGAGAGAACTCGGGTGAAGGAACTAGGCAAAATGGTACCGTAACTTCGGGAGAAGGTACGCTCTTATCAGTGAAGTCCCTTGCGGATGGAGCAGACGAGAGTCGCAGATACCAGGTGGCTGCAACTGTTTATTAAAAACACAGCACTGTGCAAAATCGTAAGATGAAGTATACGGTGTGACGCCTGCCCGGTGCCGGAAGGTTAATTGATGGGGTTAGACTTCGGTCGAAGCTCTTGATCGAAGCCCCGGTAAACGGCGGCCGTAACTATAACGGTCCTAAGGTAGCGAAATTCCTTGTCGGGTAAGTTCCGACCTGCACGAATGGCGTAATGATGGCCACGCTGTCTCCACCCGAGACTCAGTGAAATTGAAATCGCTGTGAAGATGCAGTGTACCCGCGGCTAGACGGAAAGACCCCGTGAACCTTTACTACAGCTTGGCACTGAACATTGAACCTACATGTGTAGGATAGGTGGGAGACTTTGAAACCGCGTCGCTAGATGTGGTGGAGTCGTCCTTGAAATACCACCCTTGTAGTTTTGATGTTCTAACGTTGGTCCCTGAATCGGGATTACGGACAGTGCCTGGTGGGTAGTTTGACTGGGGCGGTCTCCTCCCAAAGAGTAACGGAGGAGCACGAAGGTGGGCTAAACACGGTTGGACATCGTGTGGTTAGTGCAATGGCATAAGCCCGCTTGACTGCGAGAATGACAATTCGAGCAGGTGCGAAAGCAGGTCATAGTGATCCGGTGGTTCTGAATGGAAGGGCCATCGCTCAACGGATAAAAGGTACTCCGGGGATAACAGGCTGATACCGCCCAAGAGTTCATATCGACGGCGGTGTTTGGCACCTCGATGTCGGCTCATCACATCCTGGGGCTGAAGTCGGTCCCAAGGGTATGGCTGTTCGCCATTTAAAGTGGTACGCGAGCTGGGTTTAGAACGTCGTGAGACAGTTCGGTCCCTATCTGCCGTGGGCGTTGGAAAATTGAAAGGGGCTGCTCCTAGTACGAGAGGACCGGAGTGGACGAACCTCTGGTGTTCGGGTTGTCATGCCAATGGCATTGCCCGGTAGCTAAGTTCGGAATCGATAACCGCTGAAAGCATCTAAGCGGGAAGCGAGCCTTGAGATGAGTTTTCCCTGGCGCTATAAGCGTCCTAAAGGGTTGTCGTAGACTACGACGTTGATAGGCAGGGTGTGTAAGTGCTGCGAGGCATTGAGCTAACCTGTACTAATTGCCCGTGAGGCTTAACCATACAACACCCAAGGGGTTTTGTGGACTCAAAGAAATACCAAACACTTGAATGAGTTTGAAGAGAACAAAAACAGCTTTCCAGATTATTTTGCCTTCAGTTTTTAAAAAACTGAAAGTAAAAGCAAAATTTGCTTGGCGACCATAGCATTGTGGACCCACCTGATTCCATGCCGAACTCAGAAGTGAAACACAATAGCGCCGATGGTAGTGTGGGGCTTCCCCATGTGAGAGTAGGACATCGCCAGGCTTTAAATTAAATCTTTAGGTTGACCAACCTGGAGATATGGACGCTCACTTAGTGAGTTGACCACTGCGGAGTGGTAGTTCAGTTGGTTAGAATACCGGCCTGTCACGCCGGGGGTCGCGGGTTCGAGTCCCGTCCACTCCGCCACTTATTCGATAACCTCGCCTAGTGCGAGGTTTTTTCGAATCTGAAGTAGTAAAAAGTTTTAGGGGTGTAGCTCCAATTGGCAGAGCAGCGGATTCCAAATCCGCGTGTTGGGAGTTCGAATCTCTCCACCCCTGCCATATACGAAGCCTCAGCAGAAATGCTGAGGCTTGTTTACATCTGTTGCTTCTACGAAGCAATGTTGGGAGCTGGATCGCCAGCCCGGTCTAATCTCCGGAGTGCCGGCCCAGTCCACCCCTGTCATATTTAAGGCTCTAGCAGAAATGCTAGAGCCTTTTTGCTTTCTGAATCTAAGATACGCTATTAGTAAGCCGCGGATTCCCCGAATTACTAAAATAGAGGATGCAGGAATTTCGAATCTCTCCACCCCGCCATATCAAAGCCTCAGTAGAAATGCTGGGGCTTGTTTACGTCTGTTGCTTTGCCAGCTAGCTCGAATCTCCGGAGGGACCCAAGTCCACCCCAGGCTAGACTGCGCGTCCCGTAGAAATGCTAGAGCCTTTATTATTCCTGTCATCTTTAGAAGTTACACTGGAAGTACCAAGTGCTCCTTTAGCTATCTCTATCTACTCAACCTCTTGAACTCCTGCTTAGTACAGCCTTGTCGAATATAAAGACTTAGTTCAAAACCAGAGCTTTCTGATCAACACTCATTTTGTTCTGCAGTTTTGCTAATTAATAACTAGCGATATTAACGCTATTTAAGCGAGACGTTGAGTCCTGTTGTTTTTGTTTCCAGATGAAAGGTGAAGCCTTTTATCTGGCACTTATACAATCTTGTGAGTGGTTTATTGGGTAGACTCGCTACTGCGAATAGGAACTAGGCTGAACTTCCTGAAAGAGTTCTGGCCAAATCTAGTGTTTACCCTACATTGAGATTTTTGATTACTCCAATATCAGTACATCAAATGTCCTAGATACGATCGATGTGCTACATATACCTTTAGCTAGAGCTTCAGTGAGAAGATTGGTAAGTCTGATTTTCATCAGGTATAAAAAAGGCTACCTAAATTAGGCAGCCTAGTTTAATTTTTTAGATGTTAATCTAGCTCTTTCTCAGCTTGCTTCGCTTTTTCTATCATAGGAGTGATCGTCGAGCCTTGAACGAGAATCGAGAACACTACTACGGCATAGGTCATAACAAGGATTATCTCTTTAACATCTATTGCCTTATCTTCTATTACCCAGATACCTGAAGGGATTGAAAGTGCCATCGCTAGAGCTAGACCACCACGCAAGCCACCCCAAGTTAGAATCTTAATCGACCATGGGTTGTAAGTTCTAAAGCGTTTAAATCCGATGTAAGACAAGAAAACACTCAAGTAGCGTGCACTCAATACTAGAGGGACTGCGAATGCCATTAAGATCCAGTCTTCTTGGTGGAATTTGAATAGCAGCATCGACATACCAATTAATAGGAATAATACGCCGTTTAAGAATTCATCTATTAATTCCCAGAAATGATCTAGGTGATCTTCACTCTCTTTTGAGAATCCGATAAAGCGAGTCCAGTTACCAATCATGATACCTGATACCACCATTGCTAATGGTCCTGATACATGTAGAACTTCAGCAAACGCATAACCAGCAGTTGGGATGCCGATGGTCAATAGTAACTCCATCGAGTGGTCATCGGTGTTGCTGATTAGGTAGTGGAATACGAGACCTAAAACAAAACCGTAGACAATGCCGCCAATCGCCTCTTGAACGAATAACATGGTGACACTACCGACAGTCGGTGCTTCTGTGCCGAACGCGATGGTAAATAAGGTTACGAAGATAACTAAACCAAAACCATCGTTAAATAGAGACTCTCCCTCGATTTGAGTAGAGATTCGTCTTGGCGCATCGAGTTTCTTTACGATGGCTAACACGGCAATGGGGTCGGTAGGGGAGATTAGAGAACCAAACAGTAAGCAGTAAATCAGGTCAAATTGAATACCAATAAACTGACAGAACCCGTACAGCACAAAACCGATAAAGAATGTTGAAAACAGCGTTGCACCTAATGCGAGTACTGTTATTTCCCACTTCTGGTCTTTTAGGTTTGGTAATTTAATCCCCAAACCACCGGCAAAGAGCAAGAACCCCAAGATTCCCTTAAGTAAGAAATCTTCAAAGTTGATACTGGCAACGGTTTCTGAGGCGATGTCAGCCAATTGGAACCAATTGTTTTGTCCCGCAATGATAATCAATAGAGATAACATCATTGAGCCAGCTGTGATGGCGATGGTTGTCTGCATTTTACCAATTTTGGTATTCACGAAAGCAATAAGCATGGCTGCAGCGGACAAGAAGCATAAGGTGTAATAGACCGACATTGGGATTCCAACATGTAACAAAGTATGAATATGAATTTTCGTTGTCTCATGCTCAAATAGCAAACATTTTTTTGTCATGAGTCGGTAATCAATTTCCTTTTTTAGACGTCTAGACTCCTTTTTAATGTGTGATAGGATGGAGGGATAATTAAAGGAATGAGGTTGTACCGTGGGAAGTAATGTAAGGCAAAAGATTGACGCTCTGTTGAAGCAACGAATTTTACTGATTGATGGTGGCATGGGCACCATGATTCAGGATTATAAATTGGAAGAGCAAGACTATCGTGGTGAACGCTTTGCTGATTGGCACAGTGACTTAAAGGGCAACAATGACCTTTTAGTTCTTACACAGCCTAAGCTTATCAAAGATATCCATTCAGAATACTTGGAAGCTGGGGCTGACATCCTCGAAACCAATACCTTTAACGCTACAACCATCGCTATGGCCGACTATGATATGGAAAGCCTTAGTGAAGAAATTAACTTTGCTGCTGCCAAGCTTGCTCGTGAAGCGGCTGATGAATGGACCGCAAAGACCCCAGAAAAGCCTCGCTTCGTCGCGGGTGTATTAGGTCCAACTAACCGAACTTGTTCTATCTCGCCTGATGTAAACGATCCAGGTTATCGAAATGTTAGCTTTGACGAGTTAGTTGAAGCTTATTCTGAGTCGACTCGCGCGCTCATTAAGGGCGGTTCAGACTTAATTCTTATCGAAACTATCTTCGATACGTTGAACGCGAAAGCGTGTGCTTTTGCGGTTGAATCCGTTTTCGAAGAAGTGGGCATTACTCTACCTGTTATGCTCTCCGGTACCATTACTGATGCTTCAGGTCGTACGCTTTCAGGTCAGACGACAGAAGCATTCTACAACGCACTTCGTCATGTAAAACCTATCTCATTTGGATTGAACTGTGCATTAGGTCCTGATGAACTGCGAGAGTACGTTGGTGAGATGTCTCGCATCTCAGAATGTAACGTTTCCGCTCACCCTAATGCAGGTTTGCCTAACGCATTTGGTGAGTATGACCTTTCGCCTGAAGATATGGCTGAGCACGTTAAGGAATGGGCTGAAAGTGGCTTCTTGAACCTAATTGGTGGCTGTTGTGGTACTACTCCAGAGCATATCCGCCAAATGGCTGAGGCAGTTGAAGGTGTAACGCCGCGTCAATTGCCAGATTTACCTGTTTCTTGCCGTCTTTCGGGACTAGAGCCACTGACGATAGCTAAAGAATCTTTGTTCGTGAACGTGGGTGAGCGTACTAACGTTACCGGTTCTGCCCGCTTTAAGCGCCTTATTAAGGAAGAGCTTTACGACGAAGCCTTGAGTGTTGCTCGAGAGCAAGTTGAGAACGGTGCTCAAATTATCGATATCAACATGGATGAAGGGATGCTAGACGCTGAGGCGTGTATGGTTAAATTCCTTAATCTATGTGCGTCAGAACCAGAAATCTCGAAAGTGCCAGTCATGGTCGACTCTTCTAAGTGGGAAGTTATCGAAGCTGGTCTGAAATGTATTCAAGGCAAAGGTATAGTTAACTCAATCTCTCTAAAAGAAGGCAAAGAGAAGTTTGTTGAGCAAGCCAAATTAGTTCGTCGTTATGGTGCAGCTGTCATTGTGATGGCGTTCGATGAAGTCGGGCAGGCTGATACTCGAGAGCGTAAAGTCGAGATCTGTACCAATGCCTACAACATTCTTGTTGATGAGGTTGGCTTCCCACCTGAAGACATTATTTTTGACCCGAACATCTTCGCGGTTGCTACTGGTATTGATGAACATAACAACTATGCGGTCGATTTCATCGAAGCTGTAGGGGATATCAAGCGTGATCTCCCTCATGCGATGATCTCTGGTGGTGTATCGAACGTGTCGTTCTCATTCCGCGGTAACAATTACGTTCGTGAGGCAATCCACGCAGTATTCCTATATCACTGTTTTAAAAATGGTATGGATATGGGTATCGTAAACGCTGGTCAGCTGGAAATTTACGATAATGTTCCAGAAGATCTGCGTGATGCTGTTGAAGATGTTGTATTGAACCGTCGTGATGATTCGACTGAACGATTGCTTGATATGGCGACCGAATACCTAGAGCGTGCTGTCGGTAAGGTTGAAGATAAATCTGCTCTAGAATGGAGAACTTGGCCTGTAGAGAAGCGCTTAGAGCACTCTTTGGTTAAAGGTATCACCGATTTTATCGTTGAAGATACCGAAGAAGCTCGCGTTAATGCCTCTCGCCCTATCGAGGTGATTGAAGGCCCTCTAATGGACGGCATGAACGTTGTCGGTGACCTATTTGGTGAAGGTAAGATGTTCTTACCACAGGTTGTAAAGTCTGCGCGTGTTATGAAACAAGCGGTTGCCCACCTAGAACCATTCATCAATGCATCGAAAGAAGTGGGCGCAACTAACGGTAAGATTCTATTAGCGACCGTTAAAGGTGACGTACACGATATCGGTAAGAATATCGTTGGCGTGGTTTTGCAATGTAACAACTACGAAATTATCGATCTCGGTGTAATGGTTTCTTGTGAAAAGATTCTGAAAGTCGCTAAAGAAGAGAACGTCGATATTATCGGTCTGTCTGGTTTGATCACGCCATCTCTTGATGAAATGGTACACGTTGCCAAAGAGATGGAAAGACAAGGTTTTAAGCTTCCTCTATTGATCGGCGGCGCAACTACATCTAAAGCGCACACTGCGGTCAAGATTGAACAAAATTATTCAGAACCTGTTGTATACGTAAATAATGCCTCGCGCGCTGTAGGTGTGTGTACTTCACTACTTTCTGATGAATTGAAGCCCGCTTTCGTTGAGAAGCTAGATATCGACTATGATCGCGTTCGAGACCAGCACAATCGTAAGAAGCCGCGCACTAAGCCTGTCACACTTGAAAGAGCTCGTGCCAATAAAGTCGCTATCGATTGGGATGCGTATACGCCACCGGCACCCGCTAAGCCGGGAGTTCACATCTTCAATGATTTTGATGTAGCTACTCTGCGTCAGTACATCGATTGGACTCCATTCTTTATGACATGGTCATTGGTTGGTAAGTACCCTGCGATCATTGATCATGAAGAAGTGGGTGAAGAAGCAAAACGTTTATTCAAAGATGCCAATGATTTACTGGATCGCGTAGAGAAAGAGAAGCTGCTTGAAGCGCGTGGTATGTGTGCCATGTTCCCAGCGAACAGTGTTGGTGATGATATTGAAGTGTATACCGATGAATCTCGTACCGAAGTTCTAAAAGTTCTACACAACCTTCGTCAACAAACAGAGAAACCAAAAGGCTTTAACTATTGCCTGTCAGATTACATTGCGCCAAAAGAAAGCGGTAAAGCGGATTGGATTGGTGGCTTTGCGGTAACCGGTGGTATTGGTGAGCGAGAGCTGGCTGATGAATACAAAGCGAAAGGCGATGACTACAACGCAATCATGATTCAGGCGGTTGCTGACCGATTGGCTGAAGCGTTCGCAGAGTATCTGCATAAAGAAGTGAGAAAGGATATTTGGGGCTACTCGCCAGATGAGGATTTGTCTAACGACGATTTGATTCGAGAGAAATACCAAGGTATTCGTCCAGCTCCAGGTTACCCTGCTTGCCCAGAGCATACAGAGAAAGGCACGTTGTGGGAGCTGATGGACGTTGAAAAGGCAATCGATATGTCATTAACGACAAGCTACGCGATGTGGCCTGGTGCCTCAGTGTCTGGTATGTACTTCTCACACCCTGATGCTAGATACTTTGCTATTGCTCAGATTCAACAGGATCAAGTGGATAGCTATGCTGACCGCAAAGGTTGGGACATGTTAGAAGCCGAGAAGTGGTTAGGTCCAAACATTAACTAGTTTGAATCTATAACGAGCTTTGATTCGTAAAGTTAAAAAGAGAAAGGGTTGCTGAATGGCAACCCTTTTTGTATTTGTGATTTAGTTATTTATCTGTCGATGATAAACGGACTTTCTATTCAAATAACTCTTGGTGCAGTTTTTGAATCGCCAACTTAGAAACAGATTCATCTAGCAAGAAACACAGGTTGTGTGGGCTTGCTCCGTAACAAATCATGCGTAGGTTGAAATCTTCAAGAGTGCCGAATACCTGCTTTGCATAGCCTTTGCTTTCGCTCATGTTGTTACCAATAAGCGCAACAAGGCATAGGTCGTGCTCAATATCGACAGAACACAGCTCTTCAAGCTCAAGACGAGCGGCTTCAGGTAACTCAGGAGCACCACCTGAAGTGTCTGTTTGATCCAGAGTGAGTGACACACTGATCTCTGAGGTGGTGATAAGATCGACCGAGATCTTATGTTTAGCAAGGATCTCGAATACCTTTGCCAAGAAGCCATAGGCATGGAACATGTTAGCGCTGCGGAGTGTAACCATAGTTTGGTTGCAGCGTAGGGCAAGCGCTCTAAATAGAGGGGAGCTTTCAACTTCTTGACGAATCCAAGTTCCACCGAGCTCTGGTGCTTTAGAAGAGCCGACAAATACTGGGATTTGGTGGCGCAGTGCAGGTACTAGAGTTGATGGGTGTAAGATCTTCGCACCAAAGTTTGCCATTTCCGATGCTTCACTAAAGCTGATCTCTGGGATAGGAGAAGCTTTAGGTGCAATACGAGGATCAGTGGTGTAGATCCCCGGAACATCCGTCCAGATTTCTAAACCAATCGCCTGTACAGATTCGGCAATCAATGCTGCTGAGTAATCACTGCCACCGCGGCCTAAAGTCGTGGTGTTACCTTCGCTATCAGCACCGATAAAACCTTGGGTCACGACAACTTGTTGTTGGCAAAGTGGCATAAGTTTCTGTTGCGCTAGAGCGGCAATATCTTCGAGTTGAGGTTCGGCTTTACCAAAATCATCATTAGTGCGCATCACATCTCTGATATCAAAGCGAACTGCAGGAGTGCCTCGTTCACGGATGATCTGAGCCAAGATGTGTGTCGACATCAACTCGCCACATGCGACAAGGTGATCAGTCAGTTTAGTGCTTGTTTGGAATGATGCAGCCTCTGCAGCGCTCGCAATGTCATCAAGAATGCTATGAACTTCTTTTTCGATGCTGATTGGGTCTGCGAGTTGGTCAAGAATTGCGTCATGAATGTTCGCTAATTGGGTCATCAATTCCTGACGACGAGCTTTGTCTTGAACACCATTTGCCAGTTCAACCAGCAAGTTAGTGACACCAGAGCATGCACTACTCACGACCAGTTTCGTGTTTGAGTTGTTTTCAATAATGGCAGCACAGCGGCTCATTGCTTCAAAGTTGGCAACACTTGTACCACCAAACTTAGCGACATTAAAAGAACCAGCTACATTAGATGCACTCACGATATATCTCCCACGACTTCCTAAAATAAAATTACGGTTGGGTAATCCAACGTCCGATGTTTTTCGAAGAGAGTTTTAGAGCAAAAAGAGAGGAATTATTAGAATAGTAACCTCAGAAGCTCTTCACCATATAGAAATGGCGACAGTTGACGGGATTCAGCCCGCTCAACCGATAATAAAGGTCCTGCATCCTTTTATTATCTCGGCACTGCTCCCCATAAATGTTTTGTATTGGAAATGCGGTTCCACAAAACACCTGCCTGGGCAGTGCTCCTCTTCTGCTAGATAGCCATTTCATTGAACGTGTTTGCGGTAACAATGTCAATCCGTAACTTGAGATAATTGAAAAATAATTTTAACAATTATGTGACAGTGGTTTGACCTCAATACTTATGGCTAATTGCTGAGGTAATCAATTTGCTTTAGGGTGGATTGTTCACAACATTAACGTAAGGGATGTACATGTCTAATTTAACACTCACTACTGCTATCGATAGCTTTTATCCACCACACCGAACGTTAATGGGACCAGGTCCTTCTGATATCTCACCTCAGGTACTGCAGGCTCTAAGCCGTCCGACGATTGGTCACTTAGATCCGCTTTTTATTGCGATGATGGATGAGCTTAAACAGCTTCTTAAATACGCTTTTCAGACTGAAAACGAATTTACGATTGCAGTTTCTGCACCGGGCAGTGCGGGTATGGAGACCTGTTTTGTTAACTTGATTGAGCCTGGTGAAAAGGTGATTGTTTGTCGTAACGGTGTCTTCGGTGAGCGTATGCGAGAAAACGTGGTGCGCTGTGGTGGCGAAGCCATCCTTGTTGATGACGAGTGGGGCAAGCCCGTATCCGTAGAAAAGGTAGAACAAGCATTGGCAGAAAACCCCGATGCTGTTGCGGTTGCATTTGTGCATGCAGAGACATCAACTGGAGCGCTATCTGATGCTCAAGCTATCTCAGCTATCGCTCGTCAGTTTGATGCGTTAACGATTGTCGATGCAGTGACATCACTTGGTGGTGTGCCATTGCTGGTTGATGAGTGGCAGCTAGATGCGGTTTATTCTGGCAGCCAAAAGTGTCTGTCTTGTGTGCCAGGGCTATCTCCGGTGACTTTCTCTCAGCGTGCCGTTGATAAAATGAAAGCCCGCCAAGCTCCAGTGCAAAGCTGGTTCTTAGATCAAAGTTTAGTATTAGGTTACTGGAGCGGAGAAGGTAAGCGCAGCTACCACCATACCGCACCTGTAAATAGCCTCTATGCTCTGCATGAGTCGCTGGTTTTGTTGAAAAATGAAGGCTTAGATAATGCGTGGTCTCGTCATCATGCGATGCACCAGGAGCTTAAAGAAGGCGTAGAAGCTCTAGGGTTAAAGTTTGTGGTTGATGAAGAGAGTCGCCTGCCGCAGCTGAACGCACTTTATTTCCCTGAAGGAATTGATGAAGCTAAGATCAGAACGCAGCTTTTAGAAGAATACAATCTTGAAATCGGTGCAGGGCTGGGCTCTTTGGCTGGTAAGGCATGGCGTATCGGCCTAATGGGTTACGGTGCTCGTAAAGAGAATGTTGCGCTGTGTCTCAAAGCGTTAAAAGATGTTCTGAAATAGTAGTGGCAATGAACTGAAATTAAAGAGAAAAGCGCCCGAGAGATCGGGCGCTTTTTTGTGTCAAACCGAAAGGTCAAAAATGGTGCATCAGTTCCGAATTCTAAACATCACTCAGCAGATGAAACGGTATCTTCTGCTTGTGACACTTTCTTATACTGAACCTTTGAAAAGTCTCTATCTGGGAACAAGAAGCTTGCTTCACTACGAATTTGTTCCGCCTTGCTGTGATCCCCCAATCCTTGATAAGCAAGAATAAGGTTGCTGTAAAAAGCCGGCCTAGGTTTACTCTTGATGATCTCTAACGACCAGTCGATGTAAGGCTGGATAAGGCTCGGGTCTGCTTTATAGAGACCAATATTAAGGTACGTGCTGTATACGTCCCAATCATAGCGATCCTTCCAGACTACGGGGTTGGTTACCTGCTTCAGAATGTCTGGGTTTTTAGGCTTAGACAGTTCAAATTGGGTCAGGACATAGTTGGTATGCAGAGCGCTCAACATATAAAAACTGACCAAGATAGGTATTACTAAGCTCGATACTCGAAACAAGGTTTTACTGATGATACTGAACGGCTGTTGATAGTGTCGGGAAGAGCGTTGATCGACCCAGTAAATCAATATAATGAATGTTATCCAATGAATCGCCGAGTGATAGAAAGGATACTCGAGTTGAGAGTGCAAAAGGATTGGAATGAATAATGCGAGCAGGGCTAGACGCGTTCCCTTTGCAGAACTTGCTATGCGTGACATAACCAATATTGCAGCAATTAAGATTCCGATGATTGGTACTATGCCCCCTTCAACTCCCCAAAATAGGAACTCATTGTGAGGGTGATCCATTGAAGGAAGGCCGGGATGATAGTTCGAGTTGAGTTGATGTTGGCGAGCCGTATACAAGGTGTACTCAGATTCAAATTTCCCGTAACCATAACCGGTAAATGGCTTTTCGATCATCATATCTAGAGCTTGTGGAAAGGTATAAGCTCGTGGGCTTTCTAGATTCGCCTTCTTGCTAGCGATACTGTCTGTAGCGCTCAAGTTAATAACCGTAAACGCAACAGCGGTACCAGCCACTACAGATATACACCATCCGTAAAAGCGTTTTTTTGTCGAGAACTTGTAAAGATAAGGCAGGATACATATCAATCCAATTCCAGCCGCAAGCCAACCAGTACGAGAAGCGATGATAATCAACAGGGGTACAGTTAAGGTTGGGGTTAGATAAAGTAAAATAGACTCACTGATCTTATGGTTATATTTGGCGGGCTGCCTTGCTAAAAGATAAGCTGAAAGCACAAAGCCCGTAGCAAGGAAGCTTGCCATTACATTCGGTTGTTGGAATATCCCATATGGTCGGTTTGCCGCTGTGTTGTAGCCAAATAGGTTGCCAGGCTCCAAGAAGAAATATTGCACATAGCCAAATAGTGCTTGTATGACAACAGCAAGCACAATGAACCACAACATGCGCTGCTTGTGCTTATTGCTGAATTTAAATTGCTGCAGCACGACGAATAATGCAAAGCCCGCCCACAATCCAAGCAAGCGTCCTGAAGCTCCTTGAGGAGCTGCATTGCTGTATAAAATGGGTAGTGTGAGTATGACGCAGCTTATCAACAAGCCAATCGTTAATTTTGAATACTTAAGTACTCGGTTGGTAGCGAGTTGGTAAAAGCCAATTGCTAGCGTGAAGCTTAGCGCCAGCCAAGTTGTTGGGTTAAATGATAACGCAAGCCCCGAGCCTCCAGGGTTAGGCATGAAAAAATGCATGGCTAACAAGAATACAACAGCTAAAGAAGCCAGAAATGCTTTGTTGAGTGGTAGCTGAGTGACCTGATTTTCTAGCTGGGTACCGCTAGTGTGTATTGTTGCCATAAATCCCTAACCTTATAAAAACAGAGCTTGTTCCTTCTGAAACAAGCTCTGTTACTTTAACATTTTTCTGTCTGCTCGCAGGGCGCTATTTTACACCTACTTCAAATTTAACATAGGCTTAAGGAAGCGAGCGGTGTGTGAACCTTCGACTAAAGCCACATCTTCAGGTGTACCTTCTGCAACAATCTCGCCACCACCTTGACCACCTTCTGGGCCAAGATCTAGGATCCAGTCTGCTGTTTTAACGACATCTAGGTTGTGCTCAATCACGACAACCGTATTACCGTGATCACGCAACCTATGTAGTACTGTTAACAGCTGCTGAATATCGTGGAAATGAAGACCTGTTGTTGGTTCATCGAGAATGTACAAGGTTTTACCTGTGTCTCGCTTCGATAGCTCACGCGCCAATTTAACACGCTGCGCTTCACCACCAGATAAGGTTGTCGCTGCTTGCCCTAAGCGAATGTAAGATAGACCCACGTCCATGAGTGTTTGCAGTTTACGAGCAATCACTGGAACCGGATTGAAGAACTCACGCGCATCTTCTACGGTCATTTCAAGGACTTCGTCAATGGTTTTGCCCTTGTAACGAACTTCTAGTGTTTCACGGTTGTAGCGTTTACCTTTACACACATCACAAGGCACATACACGTCCGGCAAGAAGTGCATCTCTACTTTGATTACTCCATCACCCTGACAAGCCTCACAACGACCACCACGCACGTTAAAGCTGAAGCGTCCCGGCTTGTAACCGCGCGAACGTGACTCTTGTGTACCAGCGAATAACTCACGGATAGGAGTGAAGATCCCTGTGTAGGTTGCAGGATTTGATCTTGGTGTACGACCGATAGGGCTTTGATCTATGTCGATCACCTTATCAAAATGTTCTAATCCTTTAATCTTTTTGTGTTGTGCAGGAACTGCAGTCGTGGCCCCGTTTAATTGAGTGTGGGCGACTTTGAAGAAGGTGTCATTGATCAGCGTGGATTTCCCCGAACCTGATACCCCCGTAATACAACTGAATAAGCCTACAGGAATCGTCGCAGTGACATTCTTTAGGTTGTTCCCCGTTGCGCCTACAATCTCTACGACCTTTTTCTTATCGATAGGTGTTCTCTTTTCTGGCACTGCAATTTCTTTGGCACCGCTCAAGTATTGGCCTGTCAAAGAGTTCGGGTTGTCGATGATGTCTTGCATGGTGCCTTCTGCTACCACGTGTCCACCATGCACCCCCGCCCCTGGGCCGATATCGATAACATGGTCAGCACAACGAATTGCATCTTCGTCATGCTCCACGACTAGCACGGTATTACCTAAGTCCCTGAGGTGAATTAAGGTTTGCAGTAGACGTTCATTATCGCGCTGGTGGAGTCCAATTGATGGCTCATCCAGTACATACATAACGCCAACTAAACCGGCACCGATTTGACTCGCCAAGCGAATACGTTGCGCCTCACCACCAGACAGCGTTTCAGCACTGCGTGATAGGTTAAGGTAGTTCAAACCTACGTTGACTAAGAAATGTAGACGATCATTGATCTCTTTCATCACTTTATCTGCGATCTGCCCACGCTGACCGTCTAACTTCAATTCTTGGAAAAATTGTAGTGCGTCAGCAATGCTCAGTTCAACGATTTCCGGCAGTGTTGTATCACCAATGAAAACATTTCGAGCTTCTAATCTTAAGCGAGTGCCATCACAGCTTGAACAAGACTTGGTTGAAATGTACTTGGCGAGATCTTCACGCACCGCGCTAGATTCAGTATCACGATAACGGCGCTCTAAGGTATTTAAAATCCCCTCGAATGGATGACGCTTAACTCGAATATCACCTCGGTCATTGATGTACTTGAATTCTACTTCAGTACGACCTGATCCTTTTAGAATGATCTCTTGAGTCTTTTTAGGTAGAGAATTAAATGGTGCATATAGATCAAAACCATAATGCTCTGACAACGACGTTAGCATCTGGAAATAGTAGTAGTTCTTTTGATCCCAACCTTTGATTGCACCTTCAGCTATGCTGAGGTTCTCATCTAAAATCACTCGGCTTGGATCAAAATACTGCTGAACCCCAAGGCCATCACAAGTACCGCATGCCCCTGCTGGATTATTGAAAGAGAATAGGCGAGGCTCAAGCTCTTGCATGCTGTAGCCACACTTTGGACAAGCGAAGTTAGCAGAAAATACGATTTCTTCTTGATCTGTTTCGTCCATCCAACCGACGACAGCGATACCACCAGATAGCTCTAATGTGGTCTCGAATGACTCGGCTAAACGCTGTTGAAGATCAGGACGAACCTTGAATCGGTCTACCACGACTTCAATGGTGTGCTTTTTATGAAGTTCAAGTGCTGGTGGATCGGATAGATCACAGGTTTCACCATCAATGCGCGCACGGATAAAGCCTTGCGCAGCTAAGTTTTCCAGTGTTTTAACATGTTCGCCTTTGCGCTCTTTGACGATCGGTGCCATTAACATCATCTTTGAGCCTTCAGGCAGTTCTAATACCTTATCGACCATTTGGCTGATAGTTTGCGCCGCGAGGGGGATATTGTGATCTGGACAGCGAGGTTCGCCAACTCGCGCGTACAGTAATCTAAGGTAGTCATAGACTTCAGTAATAGTACCGACGGTTGAGCGAGGGTTATGTGACGTCGATTTTTGTTCTATTGAGATCGCAGGAGACAGGCCTTCAATGTGGTCGACATCAGGCTTTTCCATAAGAGATAGGAATTGACGAGCGTAGGCGGATAAAGACTCAACATAACGGCGCTGTCCTTCTGCGTAGAGTGTATCAAACGCAAGTGACGACTTTCCTGAACCGGATAGCCCGGTGATGACAGTCAGTTTGTCACGAGGAATGGTTAGGTTGACGTCTTTGAGGTTATGCGTACGAGCGCCTCTGATTTCTATTTTATCCATCTCAATAGGCCATGTAATTTTAAGTGGCTAAAGTATTACATAGAGTGAGATTTGTGCAAAGTTTTACTGGATAAAAAAACAGTAAAACAAAAAAGGGCGACTCATAGAGTCACCCTTTTACAATTCGAAACGCTAGTTATTAACCAGGCGTTATGCTTCTTTCTTGGTCGAGTGCTTACCTAACTCGATTTGCTTTTGGTCTTTTTTGTATAGGTTTTCAAAGCAGTAGTTTGTTGCTTCGATATAACCTTCAACACTACCACAGTCAAAACGTTGGCCTTTAAATTTGTAAGCTAATACACAGCCCGCTTTTGCTTGTTTTAGCAATGCATCGGTAATCTGGATCTCGCCGCCTTTACCTGGTTCAGTCTGTTCGATAAGTTCAAAGATATCCGGAGTCAGAATATAACGACCAATGATCGCTAGGTTGCTTGGAGCAGTACCTTGTTCTGGCTTCTCTACCATGTCATCAACACGGAAAAGATCATCTTTAATCATTTCGCCAGAGATAACACCGTACTTGTGAGTTTCTTCTTCAGGAACTTCTTGTACTGCAACAATTGAGCAGCGGAACTGTTTGTATAGCGCAACCATTTGAGCCAATACGCCGTGCTGTTCGTTAACACAAAGGTCATCGGCAAGTACTACTGCGAACGGTTCATCACCTACCAGCTCGCGACCCGTTAAGATAGCGTGACCAAGGCCTTTCATCTCACGTTGGCGAATGTAGGTGAAGTTTGCCGCTTCAATCGTTTCACGGATATTAATTAGAAGGTCTTCTTTGTTGGTGCCGCTAATTTGGTGCTCAAGCTCGTAGTTCTTATCAAAGTGGTCCATCAATGAATGCTTACCACGACCAGTGACGATACACATTCCATCCATACCAGCTTCGATAGCTTCCTCTACACCGTATTCAATCAGAGGTTTGTTTACTACAGGCATCATTTCTTTCGGCATTGACTTAGTCGCTGGTAAAAAACGTGTACCGTAGCCAGCAGCCGGGAAAAGGCACTTTTTGATCATGATAAGACCCTTTATCTATAATAATTATTGATTCAACCTGAGTGGTTGATATTTCTGAGGGCAACTCTAGCACAAGTTATGTCGAAAATTCAGCAACAATAGCCATGGTTTACTAGAGCTTCCCTCAAAATTATCGCCAGACTAAGAGGCGGATCGATTATGCAAGTAGGTTCTGGTTTGCCCAAGCAATAGCTTGAACCCTATTTTTGACTGCTAACTTACGGAATATCTGATAAAGGTGAGATTTAACCGTGAACTCACTAATAAACAAGTCATCGGCGATTTGTGTGTTTGATGACCCTGATTGAAGGCAGCGAATCACTTGGATCTCACGAATGGTTAAATCAACATTGGTTGGTGTCGTGTTGGTATTGACCATATTACGATAATAAAACAACAGTTGATTGGTTACCTTCCTTGGCAGCCAGTTATCGCCATCAATGACTTCTTGAAGACCACGAGCAATCTTGTCCTTTTGTTCAGTGTTGTAAAAGAGTCCTTTTAGTACCCCATAGGTAAGCAGTTCTGAGGTTGGAAGTTGCTGGGGGACATTGAATAAAATGATTTCGTGATTTTTCCACATAACAGTCAGGTTAGGGCAAATAATCAGTAGTTGTGGTACCTCTCTGTAATCGACGAGCAAGATCCGGTTACTCTGTTTTCTATCAACAAGCATTAAATCGTCCGGTGTCATCTTATAAAGGATAATAGATAAGTGCTTTTCTATCTCTTTTACATGTAGATAGGTATCGTTTGGGTCGATGCACAGAAAGTGTAAAGTGCGAGCGTATCTTGATTTTCTCATTGAAACGTCCTGTTTGAGTGGGATTAGATTCCACGTTGTCATGCAGGCTTTCGCTTCTCTAGCGCCTTGATAGTGACTTGCGTTGAATATCAATTATCAAAGTAAATGAGTGGTTTGTAAGTGGAGAAAAAAGCAACATCGCTCTGAATATCATGATTTGTTACGTTTTTATTCTTTGTGGTGGAGTGAGAATAGGAAGCGATTTATCACAACAGAAAAGCATGCTATTCTTGTGCGCTAAAAATTTTCTGAGACTATGAATTTAGACGGAGCAAATCATGGCTAGCCGTGGAGTTAACAAAGTTATATTAGTGGGTAACCTAGGTAATGACCCTGAAATTCGTTACATGCCAAATGGCGGCGCAGTAGCGAACATTACCATTGCAACGTCAGAGTCATGGCGTGATAAAGCAACTGGCGAGCAGCGTGAAAAAACAGAATGGCACCGTGTTGCTCTGTTTGGCAAGCTTGCGGAAGTTGCTGGTGAGTACCTGCGTAAAGGTTCTCAAGTTTACATTGAAGGTCAACTTCAAACGCGTAAATGGCAAGATCAAAGCGGTCAAGATCGCTACACAACTGAAGTGGTTGTTCAAGGCTTCAACGGTGTAATGCAAATGCTTGGCGGCCGTGCTCAAGGTGGTGCTCCTGCTCAAGGTGGCATGGGTAACAACCAACAGCAAGGTGGTTGGGGTCAGCCACAGCAGCCACAACAACAGCAGCAACAATACAGTGCTCCAGCTCAACAGCAGCCGAAAGCACCTCAACAAGCTCCTCAGCAGGCTCAACCTCAATATAATGAGCCGCCAATGGATTTTGATGATGACATCCCATTTTAAGCTCTGTTTTTAATATATTATAAAGACAGTATTAAATTGGAAAAAGCCGCGTTCATCGCGGCTTTTTGTTACCTACAATTCTTAACGCTTTATTTACAACGTCAATTTATAGTATAAGTAGCAATACGGTATAATGTGAGTTGAAAAGGATTTCGTTATTCATGAGATATACCCCGACACTAAAATTGAGCACCCGATTGGTCGCATTTGTCACAGTGATAGTGATCAGCGCGATGTTCATTCTTTTTATTGGTGGCACACTTTCCTTTAAGCGTATTGGACAGGAATATTTAGACCATTATTTGGTTGGTATTGTCGACGTTGTAGATAAAGAGATGGAAGATCCCGACGCCGCGTATTCAATGCAGCGTTGGATGCCTAAAATGTTGCAGGCGAGCAATATTGTTGAGATGAAACTCTCGAACAAGACTGGCATCGTCTATCGTTTCAAAGATACCTCCCCACAAATTGATCCCAATCGCCTTTATGAGAAAAGCTTCATTTTAGAGCGTAATGAAGGTTACCGAATCGAATTTAAAGCGCTTCCTCCTTATATTGGCTACAACTACTCAATGGAAGCGATGTGGTCAATTACTTTGGCTGTCGCATTGGTCTTGTTCTGTCTGGCTCGAGGTGTTCGTTGGTTGAAAGAGCAACTCATGGGTTCTGAGATCTTAGAAGAGCGAGGAAGAATGATCCTTGCTGGGCAGGTTGAACCTCACGCAAAGGGAGATGAGCGTGAATGGCCTTATACTGCAAGTGAAGCCTTAGATGTATTGATTGAAGAGCTACAAGATGCTCGTCAAGAGCGAAGTCGCTTTGATACCTTTATTCGTACCCATACCTTCCTAGATAAACTCACGGGCACGGCAAACCGAGTTTTATTTGATAATAAACTGGAATCTGTACTGCATGAAAGTGGTGCTCGAGGCGGTGTGTTACTGATACGTATCGACGAGTGGGAACAAGTTCGTGATGCTAACGATAAGCAAATCACTGACGGCTTTATTATTGAAGTCGGTGAAGTCTTATCGAATATCGTTCAGCGTTATCCAGATGTCATTTTTTCTCGCTATTACGAAGCGGACTTTGCTGTATTCATCCCTCACCAGGGTGCAAAAGATATTGCGACCTTGGCAGCTCAATGTTTAAGGCAGTTGGATAAACTAACCCCGCCAGAGCCTTTGGAATCCGAAAACTGGTGTCATATCGGTGTGACTATGTATACCGAAGGTGATCGTCACAGCCAGATCATGGATGAAACGGAAACGGCATTAAAGAGTGCTCAGTTAGAGCGTATAAATAACTGGAGCCGTTACCCGAAACAGAATAAGAATGAGTTGGATAGAGGCAGTGTTCGTTGGAGAACATTACTTGATAAAGCGCTGCTTCCTGAAAATTTAGTAATCTTTGCTCAGCGGTGTTATCTTATGCCGGAATCTGGTCAAGCTAATGAATTACATAGAGAAATATTTACTAGAATTCAGGATCCTGATAAAGGTTTATTGAAATCGTCTCGATTTATGCCTGCGGTAGAGCAAGTGGGTTATCAAGCTCAAATGGACCAATCGGTTCTAAAGGTTGTGTTGAAATCGCTGAAAGAATCAACTCAACCTATCAACTATTCGGTGAATCTGAATGTTACCCCGTTTGCTAATAAACAGCACTTTAAGTGGTTTAGGAGTGAGTTGTTACAGCTTTCTGCTCAGCACCGCTCTCAGCTTTCATTTGAGTTTCCAGAAGGGCACTTGATTGCTCATCTTGATTATATGAGACCGGTGGCAAAGATGCTGCGAGGTTTAGGGTGTAAAGTTGTGGTTGGCCAAGCGGGGCGAACCATTGTTAGCACTCACTATATAAAGGACTTAAAGGTTAATTACATTAAGCTTCATCGAAGCTTAATCAAGAAAATTGATCAAAGGCATGAGAATCAACTGTTTGTCCGAAGCTTAATTGGGGCATGCGGTGACTCTCCAACTCAAGTTATTGCCGTTGGAGTCGAGACAAAACAAGAGAAGAATACTTTGATAGAGTTAGGCATTAACGGCTATCAAGGAAGATATTTCGACGAAGAACAACAAATTATCCCTTTGCCTAACCACGTTGAAAAGGCTGCAAAAGCGGAATCTGTTGTAAAAGTTGGACGAAGAAATCGATGGCGTAAGAGTAGTAGTTAAGAATGAATTTTAAAGCGATTTTAGACAAGATAAAGCCAACGAATAATAAAGGTAGCTCGCAAGTTGTCCTGCTGGGCAATGATGCCATTTATATTTCATCGACAGAACAAGAACCTCAAGTAACCAGTATTCCCGTGGTTAATGGGGACTGGGAGAGTGCGCTAAAAAAATCGCTTAGCAGTGAGGCGTTTGCCAGTAATCGTCTCCAGTTGGTTGTCTGTGCTAACTACTACCAAACCTATCAACTTGATAAACCGGACATTCCAGAGAGTGAATGGTCGGTTGCGTTGCCATTCTTACTCAAAGATCTCGTCTCTGAAAGGGTTACTGAGATCACGGCGAGTGCGGTCGCGCTTCCGACGTCGAACAAGCTACAAGTGTATGTCTTGCCTAAAAAGCTGTTAGATAAGCTTTTAAATATTGCCAACTCGGTTCAGATCGAATTAGTTGGAGTGGCTCCTGAAGATGAAATCTGGGGTTACAGTGCTGGCGAGTTGTCTAACTTCATCCTTTTACAGCGCAGCGCTAATTCACACTTTAAGTTGGGTGCGTTTGTTGAAAATACCGTTTGTTTTCAAAGAACGATTCGCAGTGTTGTTCCACCTTTAACGGGTGTTGCGTCAAGTGCTCTACAGTTAGACGGTCTCGCTTTAGAACTTCAACGCTCGATCGATTACCTTTCTTCACAAATTAAAGGTACACAGCTTCACCAGCTGAAAATTTGCTGTGATGAGGAAGATGAAGCAGAGTTACAAAGTGCCTTAAATAGTACATTGAGCTCGACAGTTTCATTGTTGGTTGAATATGAACGTGATAATTCAGAGAGTTTGTTGGTTAAACTCGCAGCTGAAAAAGAGACGTTTAAGGTCAACCTTTACCCTGAACATCTTAAGCCTAAAAAAGAATATTTTACGCTGACCAATGTTGTTGCGAGCTGGGGGCTAGTTTGTGTTTTATTGCTTGGTGGTTACTTCGCGATGCAGTACCAAGTATCTAATCTAGATAAAGAACTAACAGCCCTGCAACAAGACTCGAATCAACTTAACAAGCAAGTTAACCAATTGAATAGTAAGTTAACTCAACACAAACCGTCCCCTGAGAAAGTGGCGGCCGTTGCGCGTCTCAAACGTGAGACTCAAGCAAAAAAAGAGGCTTTGAAGGCGGTCGGGCAATACGACGAATCCCAACAAGTCGGGTATTCTGGCGTCATGAATTCCTTAGCTAAATTAGGCCGAAATGACATCTCTCTTTCGCACATCTACATGACCCACGATACTTTAGATCTTAGTGGATTAGCTCGTAACGCAAATGTCGTTCCTAACTGGATTGGTCAGTTTAAAAGTGAGCTTAATTTAGTTGGACGTGCTTTTGAAAAACTAAAAATAGGTCGTAATGATCAGGATGTGGTGACGTTTGAGTTAAGTACTCGTCGGGAGAGTAAATAATGCAGCAGTGGAATCAACTTAGCGATAAGTTTCTTGCATTGAGCCAAAGAGAAAAATGGCTACTTTTCGTGTGTGGTTTTGTTGGTCTATCCATGTTGTTGTTTACCTTATTGGTAGAGCCCGCGTATCTCGACTTACAAGCGAAAAATGCCAAGGCGACCAGCCTGACTCAATCAAACCAAAGGCAGCAAGGTGAGTTACTTGTTCTACAAGCTAAGTTAAACAAAGACCCAGATAAAGAAATTAACCTCGAATACAAGAAACTAATGCGAGAGAGCCAAGATCTTTCATTGCAGCTTTCAGAAATTGTCGACGGGTTGATTACGCCTTCTCAAATGTCGCAATTATTGGAGAGTGTTCTTAATGCCGGCAATGGGCTTAAGCTTGAATCGCTAGAGTCGTTAAAACCAGAGGCGATTTCGAATAATCAAGAGACCAGTGAATATTCAGGCTACTTTCTTCACCCTGTGAGAATGGAACTAACAGGTAGTTACTTTGATATTTCAGCTTACCTTCAAGCACTTGAGTCTCTTCCTGTTAGCTATTACTGGCGAACATTTGAATACACGGTAGAGGAATATCCTAAAGCTCGACTGGTGTTCGAGGTTTATACATTAGGTACCAGACAGGAGTTTATCGGTGGTTAGAACTCTTTTGTTGTTTCTGCTGTTTAGCAGTTCCGTGGTGTGGGCTGAGCAAGATCCAACGGCGCCATTAGGCTGGCTTTCACCTCAACAGAAAACGGCACCTGCTAAGAAAGCACCAACTCGCCATCGCTTACCTTCTTTAGAAAGCATCGTGTGTAAGGGAGATACGCCTTGCTATGCGATTATGAATGGTCAGATTCTCGGCCAAGGGGAAACGATCAGAGGGTACCGAGTTAAGAACATAGATCCAGAATACGTCACTCTGCAGAGAAGCTCTAAGCAGTGGAAATTAGAGATGTTCTCTTTAGATGTTAAGAATAATTAAGGTTAGAGTGAAGACATGCGTAAACTTGTAGTAGCAATCCTAGTGTCATCTTTGGTTGGCTGTTCGATGGGGCATAGAGATCCTGTTGAGATTAAAGAATCTTTAAACGAATCAATTAATGAAGCCAATAGCAGAGCGCTTCATGAGCTGCCTTCGTCGGTACAAGATGACCTTATGCCTCAGCTTAGTTCTGACTCTATGTCTCCGGGGATGGAAACGGTTAAGCGTTTTCGTATTCAGGCAAAAGGTGTTGAAGCGAGAACCTTTTTTGCAAGCTTAGTGAAAGGTACTGAGTATAGTGCTGCTATTCATCCAAGTGTTTCTGGAAAGCTCACTTTTAATTTAACCGATGTGACGTTAGATGAAGTGCTGGCTGTTGCTCAGGATATGTATGGCTACGATATTGAAAAGCGTGGAAAAGTCATTCAGGTTTACCCTGCAGGTTTACGTACAGTAACGATTCCAGTTGATTACTTACAAGTTAAACGTTCTGGTCGCTCATTAACGACGATCACGACAGGGACTATCACGACTTCTGATTCAAACTCGTCGAGCTCTTCCAGTTCCAATTCAAATTCGTCGAATTCATCCAACTCTTCTAACTCATCGAATTCTACATCGAACGGTGGAACAGAGATTGAAACGACCTCTGAAAGTGACTTTTGGCCACAACTTGAAGCCGCCGTTGCTCACTTAATTGGTTCTGGTGATGGACAGAGCGTCGTTGTTACCCCGCAAGCCAGTGTGATTACTGTGCGTGCTTATCCTGATGAAATCCGTGAAGTTCGTGAGTTCTTAGGCATTTCTCAGAAGCGCTTACAACGCCAAGTGATCTTGGAAGCAAAGATCATGGAAGTGACTTTGAGTGATGGCTACCAGCAGGGTATTAACTGGACCAAGATGTTCTCGTCAAATGGTACTAACTACACAATTGGCATGGGCTCTATTGTTAAAGATGCAGCCGGTACGATAATCCCAGGTACATTGCCAGGGATGGACCCAATTGGTACAGCTTTAGGTGGTCAATCTAACCTAGTTGTTTCTGGTGGTAGCTTTGAAGCAGTATTAAGTTTCATGGATACACAGGGAGATTTGAACGTGCTGTCTAGCCCTAGAGTGACAGCTGCGAATAACCAGAAAGCGGTTATTAAAGTCGGTACTGATGAATATTATGTAACTGATTTATCAAGTGCGGTTGGTAGTGGCGATAACGCGAATGTCGCTCCTGAGGTTGAATTAACCCCGTTTTTCTCTGGTATCTCTTTGGACGTGACACCTCAGATCGATGATAAAGGCAGTGTGTTTTTACATGTCCACCCGGCAGTTATTGAGGTGGATGAAGAGGTCAAAGAGCTTAACTTGGGTTCAACAACGGGGGTCGTGACGCTTCCTTTGGCAAAAAGCTCTATTCGTGAGTCTGACTCAGTGATTCGTGCTCAAGATGGTGATGTTGTGGTTATTGGTGGCTTGATGAAATCAAATACCAGCGATGTAACCTCTAAAGTTCCATTCCTTGGTGATATTCCAGCCCTCGGCCATTTATTCCGTAATACCAGTCAGTTGACGCAAAAAACTGAGCTTGTGATCTTGCTTAAACCGACAATCGTCGGTGTGAACACATGGCAAACAGAGTTAGAGCGTTCTCGAGATCTGCTTCAACAGTGGTTCCCAGATGATGAAGAGTAGTTACTTACTTTTTCAATGTAGATTGGCAGTATCTAACTAAGCTAGGTTACTTATGTATCAAGCTCATTTTGGTTTTGAACAACTGCCATTTACCTTAACGCCGAATACCGATTTTTTTTATGGTTTAGCGCCTCACTTTGAAGCGATTCAGACGGTAATATCGGCGTTAGAAATGGGCGAGGGCGTGATTAAGGTCACCGGAGAGGTCGGTACTGGAAAAACCATGGTTTGCCGGATGCTGGTCAATCACCTAAATGATTGCACAGCTCTAATTTACTTGCCAAACCCTGTGCTCTCAGGTGCAGACTTACGCCAAGCCGTTGCTAAAGAGCTCGGTTTGACTATCGACAGTGAAGCAACCTTGGTTGACAACATTCAGCATAAGCTCATTGAATTGCACAATTCGGGTTTAAGAGTGGTGGCAATTCTTGATGAAGCTCAGGCTCTATCGGATGAAGCTCTCGAAACACTAAGGCTGTTTGGCAACCTTGAAACAGAAGATAAGAAGCTGCTGCAGATTGTTTTATTGGGGCAGCCTGAGCTGGATGCTCGACTAGAGGCTTACCATCTCAGACAGTTTCGCCAAAGAATCACGTTTAGCTCAACTTTGAGGCCGCTGACTCTCGATGAAACGGTGGCGTATATTGATAACCGGATCGCTAAATCTGGTGGTAATCCTGAGTTGTTCAGTTTGAATCAAAAAAAGGCGATTTGTCGATCGTCGTTAGGTATCCCTAGATTGATCAATCAACTTTGTCATAAGGCTCTATTGCTTTCGTTCAGTGAAGATAAGAAAAGTATCGATAACCAGCATCTGTTTTCCGCTATGCATGAAACATACGATGTGTGTAAGCCTAAATTTAAAACGCCAATACTGTGGGGTTGGAATTAATTATGAGCGTCATTAACAACGCCTTGTCTGAATTGGCAAAGAAAAAATCAGCGACTTCGATTGAAGCGGCAATCGTACCTAAAGTAAAAACACGTTCCCCATTGGTTTGGATCACAGCAGGTTTTACTCTGAGTTTAGCAATGGGCGGTTGGGCGATATCGCAAGGTCCAGTTATTGAGCAGCCTATTGTTGAACAGTCAATCTCAACTCGAGATTTACAGGTTCAGGTTTCTGTCGTTGATGATTCAAATGGTATTCAGGAAGCAGTTCAACCTATCTCATCACCAACTACGAAATTGGTGACATTAGACACTGCCAGCTTTTCAACAGAAAACACTGCGATGGTAAAAAGCGTTCAAGCTAAGCCAGTCGTATCTGAACCGGTTGCGGTGTCTATCCCACAGCCGACAAAACAGCAAGCATCAACGAAATCTCTAAGCGCGCCTCAAGCGACTAAGACTGAAATTCCTCAGCCGACTTATGTTGCTAATGTGGCAAAAACAGATTCAGCCTCTATCTCTAATGGGTCAGTAACTTCTGGTGGTTCAGGAAATAACGGAATGTTGATCGAACAGGTTGAGTTAACACCTGCGCAGTTATCTGTGAATGCACAAGGGCGTGCTCAAAAAGCGCTTGATGCGAATGATCTTACTGGTGCTCTGAAAGGCTACACTGAAGCTCTACGTTATACGCCACGAAATGAAGATGTTCGTCAGAAACTCGCGATTCTCTATTTTGGTAAGGGTGATACACGTAAAGCGTACGAGCTGTTTCAGTCAGGGATTAAGCTTAATATTAACAGCGAAAAGCTACGCTTGGGCCTATCTAAGCTTTTGGTTAAAGCAAACCAAGCAGAAGCGGCTTTAAGTCCATTAATACATTTACCGCCGAACCCTACGCAAGATTATCTAGCTATGCGTGCAGCATTGAGTCAAAAGTCTCAGCAAGAAGAAGTGGCCTTGGAAAGTTACCAAAAGTTGGTTGAGATTGATTCAGATAATGCTCGCTGGTGGTTAGGCTTAGCGATCCAACAAGAACGTCAGCTCGATTTCATAGCAGCTAAAGCGTCATACCAAGGTGCGTTAACCAGAGTAGGTATCTCATCTCAATCACAAAGCTTTGTGCGTGACAGGTTAAAAATACTCAATGCTTTAGAGGAGAGCGGCGATGCAAATTAGATTAAGAAAAAGGCTTGGTGATTTGCTTGTCGAAGAGGGCATTATCACGGAGACTCAAGTTGAGCAAGCACTGGCTGCTCAGAAAAGCACCGGTCGTAAGCTGGGTGATGCACTGATTGAACTTGGCTTCTTGTCAGAGCAACAGATGTTGAGTTTCTTGTCGCAGCAGTTAGCGATTCCTCTTATTGATCTAAGCCGAGCTGTTGTCGATGTCGAAGCGGTACAGCTTTTACCGGAAGTACATGCTCGTCGCCTTCGTGCATTGGTGATTGGACGCCAAGGTGACACTTTGCGTGTTGCAATGAGCGATCCTGCCGACCTGTTTGCCCAAGAATCTTTGCTTGGTCAGTTGGGAGATTACGCACTTGAATTCGTTGTCGCTCCAGAGAGGCAATTAGTTGATGGCTTCGATCGCTATTACCGAAGAACTAAAGAGATCGCCTCATTTGCTGAGCAGCTTCACGCTGAACACCAAGTTAATGATGCCTTTGATTTCGATATCGCTGAAGAAGACAGTGACGAAGTTACAGTAGTAAAGCTAATTAACTCGTTATTTGAAGATGCAATCCAAGTCGGCGCTTCTGATATCCATATAGAGCCAGACTCAAACGTACTGCGTCTTCGTCAGCGTATTGATGGTGTGCTGCATGAAACATTGCTGAACGAAGTGAACATTGCTTCTGCACTTGTACTGCGCTTAAAGCTGATGGCAAACCTCGATATCTCAGAAAAACGTCTTCCTCAAGATGGTCGCTTTAATATCCGTGCTAAAGGTCAGTCGGTTGATATTCGTATGTCGACCATGCCGGTACAGCACGGTGAGTCTGTCGTGATGCGTCTGCTTAACCAATCTGCAGGACTACGTAAACTTGAAGCCTCGGGTATACCGAGCGATCTGTTGGTTCGTCTTCGTCAACAGCTGCGCCGCCCGCACGGTATGATCTTGGTTACTGGGCCGACAGGTTCGGGTAAAACCACAACCCTGTATGGGGCATTAAGTGAGCTCAACGAACCGGGTAAAAAGATCATTACCGCGGAAGATCCGGTGGAATACCGTCTTCCTCGTGTGAACCAAGTTCAGGTAAACCCTAAGATCAATCTCGACTTCTCTACAGTCCTAAGAACCTTCTTGCGTCAGGATCCCGATATCATTCTTATTGGTGAGATGCGTGACCACGAAACGGTTGAGATTGGCTTGAGAGCCGCGCTGACTGGCCACTTAGTATTAAGCACCCTCCATACCAATGATGCGGTAGACAGTGCACTGCGCATGATGGATATGGGAGCACCAGGTTATTTGGTCGCGAGCGCTGTTCGAGCGGTCGTTGCACAGCGATTGGTTCGCAAAGTTTGTACCGATTGTAAGGTTGAGGATGAGTTAGATGAACCTCGTAAGCAATGGCTGAGCGTTCGTTTCCCTAACCAAGTGGGTGTGCCGTTTATGAAAGGCCGTGGCTGTCAGAACTGTAATTTAACCGGTTACCGTGGGCGTATTGGTGTATTTGAAATGTTGGAGCTAGAACAAAACATGATGGATGTACTAAGAGCGAATGATGCAGTTGGTTTTGCTCAAACGGCGAGACAGTCTGAAAACTACAAACCGTTATTGGCTTCTGCGATGGAACTGGCTCTGCAAGGTGTTGTGAGTCTCGATGAGATCATGCATCTTGGCGAAGGTGATGCTTCTGGTGCCACCGACCCAATTTATCTGTAGGGGTAGAGTGATATGCCAACGTATCGTTATGTAGGTCGCAGCTCTGATGGTAGCCAAGTGAGTGGTCAATTGGATGCGAATAACGAAGATCTCGCAGCTGAAAGCTTGATGAGCAAGGGGATCATTCCAACCTCTATCAAGCTAGGTAAAAGTGGCGGTTCAGTCTTAGATATGGATGTATCGAGCCTGTTCTCTCCGAGTGTACCATTAGAGGTGTTGGTTCTGTTTTGCCGACAGTTATACAGCTTAACCAAAGCGGGTGTACCACTTTTAAGGTCGATGAAAGGCCTTACTCAAAACTGTGAAAATAAGCAGTTGAAGGCTGCTCTCGAAGAAGTGGTTGCTGAGCTAACTAATGGCCGCGGATTAGCAGCATCGATGCAGATGCATCCCAAGGTATTTAGCCCATTGTTTGTGTCTATGATTGGGGTTGGTGAAAACACGGGTCGTTTAGATCAGGCTCTTCTGCAGTTGGCCGGGTACTATGAGCAGGAAGTTGAGACTCGCAAGCGAATCAAGACCGCGATGCGTTATCCAACGTTCGTGATTAGCTTTATTTTGATTGCGATGTTCATTCTTAACATCAAGGTGATTCCGCAGTTCTCTAGCATGTTTGCGCGCTTTGGTGTCGACCTGCCGCTACCGACTCGTATCTTGATTGGTATGTCGGAATTCTTTGTGAATTACTGGGGCTTAATGCTTGGCGTGATCTTTGGCCTTATTTTTGCGTTTAAAGCCTGGGTTAAAACAGACAAAGGCTTGGAGAAGTGGGATCGATTACGCTTAAAAATGCCGGTTATTGGCGGGGTAGTAAATAGAGCACTATTGTCACGCTTCTCACGTACGTTTGCTTTGATGCTAAAAGCGGGCGTGCCACTAAACCAATCGTTAGCTTTATCCGCTGAAGCTTTGGATAACCGTTTTCTAGAGTTGCGAGTTCAAGCCATGAAATCGGCTATTGAAGCGGGTAGTACGGTGTCATCTACTGCTATCAACAGCGAAATTTTCACACCGCTGGTGATACAAATGATTTCAGTTGGTGAAGAGACGGGTCGTATTGATGAGTTGCTGCTTGAAGTGGCTGATTTTTATGATCGCGAGGTCGATTACGATCTGAAAACTTTAACCGCCAGAATTGAGCCCATTTTGTTAACCATCGTTGCGGGCATGGTGCTGATTTTAGCACTAGGTATATTCTTGCCGATGTGGGGAATGTTGGATGCAATCAAAGGCTAGGGAATGCTAAATAACCTACAACGCTCACGTTTTGTTATTTGGACTGTGGTTATTCTTTTTCTTATTGTCGGTGTGCTTTCGGCATTTAAAACGGTAGAAGAAGAAGCGACTAATACGGCATTTATTGTGGCGAGCAAGCGGATTTTAGAACAAGCCAATTTGTTCAAACAGCAGTATTTGTTATCAGGCTCCGAGCAAAACAATGATCCGGAGCACCCCAAAAGTTATAGTCGAACAGGCTGGTTAAAACCGATTCAAGGTACGGAGCGAGACTGTAATTATTGGCTGGATCAATTGTATCCCCAAGGGAGCATTTTAGGGCTAAGATCTCCAAGTGTTGAAGATAAAAGTGATAACATACTGTTTCACTGCAGTTATCATTATACTGATAAGTATCAGTTAGATATATTGCTCGAAAAAGAAAGGTTTAGTGTGAAAGCCAATATTTTGGCTTTGTGAAAATATTGACAGTTTTTGTATGGTTTTATACGTGCGCGAATGTATAATGCGCGTTAATAATTAGATGAGTAGGTAGAAAATGCTTAAGAATCAAAAGGGTTTCTCCCTTGTCGAATTAGTGATAGTGATCGTGGTCGTTGGTTTATTGGCGGTTGCTGCATTACCTCGTTTTCTCGATGTAACTGATGAAGCCAAGAAATCAAGCATTGAAGGTGTCGCTGGTGGTTTTGCGACCGCTGTTTTGTCGGCAAGAGCACAGTGGGAAGCAGAAGCAAGACCGTCAGAGAAGATTGGTGTTGAGACATACAATACTGTAAATTATGATGGTGTTGATTTTTGGTTAACAAGATCAAAGAACAGTAGCAACGTCGATACTGACTTTCGAGATGGCTATCCGTGGACTCTGAACAATAATTCGAGCACCGCGCCACAAGATATTTCAGATGAAACATGTTCTGAACTGATGGAAAACTTGCTGCAAAATCCACCTAAAGTAGGTGCAGTGGCAGATGTCGCTAACGACTCAAATTACAAATATTCAGCGCAAGCGAATTCAGGTGATGCAACCTGTACTTACGTTCAATTAGAAGGTAGTACTGAGCACGAATTTGTTTACGAAATTAAAACTGGTCGTGTGACCGTAACTTTGCAGTAAGTCTGCGTAAAATTAAACATAGAGAGAGCTTAACTATGAAAAGACAAGGCGGTTTCACCCTAATCGAACTAGTGGTTGTAATTGTTATTCTAGGTATTCTTGCTGTAACTGCGGCACCACGTTTCCTAAACCTGCAAGATGATGCTCGTACGTCTTCTTTGGAAGGTTTAAAAGGTGCAATGGCTGGTGCGGCAGGTATTGTATATGGCAAAGCTGCAATTGATGGCTTAGAGGCTATTTCTTCAGGCCGAGCTGTCTCTGGCGCTAACGGAAATGATATTAATGTAGTGTTTGGTTACCCTGAAGCTACATCTGCTGGTATTGGCAATGCAGTATCAGGTTTAGCTGACGATTGGACGGTAATTTCGTCTGCAACTGGTGCTATTGCATACGGCTTTGATAACAACACTACTTGTTTTGTAACTTACGCGATCGATGCTACAGCAACAACAGCTCAAGAGCCGAGAATTACAGTTACTTCTTGTACTGATTGATTTGTAAATTTGAGAAAACAGAGGCCAGCTCTTGCTGGCCTTTTTTCTATCTACTACGCATAAATATCAAAACTATTCATATACATAAGATCGTCAGTTTCGTTATCTTGTATAATCAGTATTCGCTAGGCAGTTAGAGGCTCATTATGGATAACAGCCCCACACCCAACGGCTTTACTTTGGTAGAGCTGATCATCGTTATCATTATCCTCGGTATTATTTCAACTTTTGCCGCGAGTCGCTTCGTTGGTACTTCTAGCTATTCCACTTTTACTGCACAAGAACAAGCTATCTCCGTAATTCGCCAAATCCAAGTCAATCGAATGCAATCAAACGTTTCCGCTGCTAGTGACAGCTTTCGTCTTGCTATTAATAGTAATTGTTTAGGCTCTGTGGCCGCGTGTAACTTAAATCTTTCGAATAGCGATCAAAAAACACAGGCCGATGCACGTAGTGATTATGTGCGTGAATCAGATATTTCATTTTCTCCAGCGAATACTGTTATCGACTTTGATTTATTGGGAAATCCTTCAGTAAGCGCTGGAGTGAACATTACGATTAACTCCACCACTTCAAGTAATAGCGCCCAAGTTTGTATTAACTCTCAAGGTTATGTACGTGAGGGAGTGTGCCTATGATTCGTTCTCGTGGTTTTACTCTGATTGAAAGCATTGTTGTGATTATCGTTTTGGGTATTGCGATGGTCACGATTACCAGTTTTTTAGCACCACAAGTGGCAAGTTCAGCCGACCCACAGTATCAAAACCGTTCCGTGGCCTTAGGTCAGAGTTTGATGAACCAAATATTGGCACGTGGTTTTGATGAACACAGTGATTTTGATGGTGGTCTGGTGCGTTGTGGGGATGCAGGTGCGACTGCTTGTTCTGCGCCTAATGAACTTGGTATTGATGGCTTAGAGGCAACGCCCGCAGCTTTTAATGATGTCGATGACTATATCGGTTGTTGGTACACTGATACTACGGAGTCAGCGTGTGTCTCATCAACTAAGTATCCGCTCGCTAATATCCTTGATGAAAATATTGAAGACAGTTATGCCAATTTTCGTGTTGAGGTTTCCGTGTTTTATGATCAAAACATGGACGGTATTAACGATAACGTTATCGGCACGATGAAGCGTGTTGAGTTACAGATCTTTGGTGGCAACAACCGCTACAGCGTTATCGCTTACAAGGGGAACTACTGATGAAGCAACGTGGTTTTACCTTAATTGAGATGATTGTAACGATTGTCGTCGTAGGTGTGATTGGTTTAGCGATCGCAGGCTTTGTTGAATACGGCATGAAAGGTTATGTCGACACTATCGATAGACAAAAGGTGCAAGTGAAAGGGCAATTTGTTGTCGAGAAAATGTCGCGAGAGATAAGCCATGCGGTTCCTAACAGTTTTGATTCGAGCATTATGCCTGCTTCGGCTTTTGCTCAAAAATGTCTCACCTTTTACGCTATTAAGTACTCAGGCTTTTATCATCTTGATGAAGCAACAGACGAGCTGAATTTTATTATCGGCCAGGACTCCCCAATACTCGACGCAGACGACTTCCTAATTATTAACCCAACGAATTACTCTGACTTAGGAGCGGGCTCAACTAAACGGATTTCAGTCTCAGGTTTAATTTCCACGAATAATGTGTTTACCGCGACCTCTGTTAATCTTAGCAGTCAGTCTATTGCTCAACGCCATTATATTTACGATGAGAGTGCTTCGGTGAGTTACTGTTTGGTGAATGATACCGTTCAGAATCAAGGCTTAATTCAACGCAATGGAGTCACCGTTGCGGATAGTATTAATTATGCTGAAAGTAATTTTCGTTATGAAGAACCAAGCTTACAACGAGGTGGTGTGATTCACGTCGACCTTGTGCTTGAGCAAAACAGTGAAGTAAGTGTTTACCAACAAGATGTGCAGGTACTCAATGCGCCATAGAAAATCATCTCAACAAGGCAGTGTTTTGGTCGTCGCAGTATTTGTTATTGTGGTGATGGGCTTCCTTGCGACTTCTTTAGTACAAGTTCAGTGGTCAAATCACGATACATTGACGCGTAAACAGCTTGGAACGCAGGCTTGGCTATTAGCACATTCAGCGAATGAGTGGGCACTCACTCAAGTTTATCCATTAACGGTGTCGCCTGCGGTTTCAACGAGTGTGAGTACTGTGTGTAGCAACTTAAATGCCAATCAAGTGAGTAGTGGTATGTCGACTATCTGTAGTGTCGATCAATTAACTTGTCGACAAATCGGCGTTTTAGATGGCGTTGGCTTTTTCAAAATAGAATCAACAGCTATCTGTGGCTCAGGTATCAACCAAGTACAGCGTATCCAAGAAGTTTGGGTGAGGGAATGAGTATGAACTTGTTAAGGTATTTAGTTATCTTCGTTTGTTTGTTTTTTGTAGGAAATACTTACGCAAACCAATGTTCTAACTTGAAGGGAAATGAGGATTTTACCATTTCATTTCAGGTAGAAGGTGATGATGACTATCAAGATTTTTATTTAAAACAAGGTAGCCATGGGCATGTTATTTGGTATACAAACCATAAAAGGTGGCATCCATCATATATTTTCAATGAGCAAAATCTTATTGATGATCGTCTGTATGAAGTAACAATTACTAATGATGCCTCTAATGATGAAGTTAAATATTATCGACGAGATATTGATAGTGGATTAGGTGCTAACATTATTGAAACTAAATACGAATCTTTGAAAAATGGTAGCTTATCTCCGGTCTATGATGATGACGATATTACTAACGTCAGTTGTAGTGACGGCATATCCCCTCCGCAGCCACCTCCTGTGAACTTAAACCCTCAGTTTGAGTTCGGTACTCTAACTGATACAGAGTGTACTACGTCTCAAAATGGCCAACGTACTTGTACGATTATTTTTGATAACACTTATGATTCGGCTAAGCCAAAGCCATTAGTTTTCGTTATGCCTACTATCGATGCTGGTTTATCTAAGCTGTCTCTTAATCAAACTGAATTACCTTCAACAGCTTCCGTTACTGCTACTACAAGACTAACTGCCACCATTGTTCAAGAGGTTGCCCCTCATCGAAATGCAGCGAATCACGTTAATTTTGTAAATGATGCCCCAATGCATAATATTGATTACTTTGTTATTGAACCTGGAGTTATCACTCTAGGTAACAAGGCGAAGATAGTTGCAGGTTCGATTGAAACTAAGGTTGCCGCTTCATATATTCAAAGTGAACGAGGCAACAAAGTTACGATTAACTATCAGGATTATGGCTTACCTTCCAACTTCTCCAATACTCCGGGGGTTCTTGTTCAACCTCAAACCAAAAGAAACAGCTCTAAGTGGTTTACGGGTATGGCTAGAGAGGTCAAAAAAGATAGATTTTTCTTGTCACTAGAGAAGTCAGAGGTGACGAATAACAATCATCTTACTCAGAAGGAGACCGTGGGTTTCGTTGCTGGTGAGGGTAACGGGTTTATTCAAGGTGCACGTTTTTGGTTAGGAGATGGGCAGACTCTCAAAACGACCGAACTTAATGAGAAGGTCATCTCTCCTATTGAGCAGGGATGTTTAGAATATACCGATATCGCATTTTCGGGGTTTGATGCTCCACCGATTCTAGTTGCTAACAAGAACTCTCGTGACGGTAATAATGGCGGTTGGTTGCGTCGCTGTGATGTCACTAAAAACAAAGTCTACTTCGTAGTTGAAGAGGACATGGACAAAGATAAAGAGCGTGGTCACGTAAAAGAAGACGTTGGTTTCTTTATGTTTGACAGACCTAATGACATAGGAATTTGTGAAGGTTTTAATAATAAAAGTCCAGTACAAACATGGAAAGGCTCCAATGGGAGTTTGGAAATCAATGGTTCTCCCCAAATAGTAGGGGCGCTGAGAGATGGCGGGAATCGTTATGTAGGCTTTTTAAATTCGAATACCAATGATAGAACGGGTGTCGCTTGTGAAGGCCAGCAATGCTTCGGCTTAGATGATTTACTTATTGATAAAGAAGCATTAGAAGATGTACCAGATAATTTAGGCAACTCGTTAGATATCCCTTATACCCACAATGTCACTTCCTTACCTATCACTGTTGGTGGTGTGAAGATCTACGAATATGACAGCATCTCAATTGGTACTGGTGCTGTGGTCGAAATAGAGTCTGGTAAATATAAAATTGGCACACTTAATATCAATGGCACGGGGGAATTACGCGTCAAGAGTGGCGATACGGTGACCGTCTTTACTAAAAGCTTATCTGTAAACAACGGTAGCTATATCGGTGTTCCAATTGTTAATTGGATCGGGGATAAGCCCATTTTAGCTGGAGATACACACTTTAGGGTCAACGTATTACAAAGTGGTTCCAGTTTTGTTAGTTTAAATAGTAGTGGCTCTGCAAATAAAACCACGTTTGTAGGTCTGTTATATAGCGAACAGAATGTTGATATGAGCGGTACAGCAAGAGTGTATGGTGCTGTTTCTGCTAAATCAGTCAATATGTCATCAAGCTCTTTAATTCATGCTGAGACCAGCTGTATTGTACCCGCAGATGATTACGAGATAGATATTTCCCCGGCGACGGATCTAGCCTTGATGTGTGGTGACGATTCCCCTCAATTTACCATTAATACCTCTAATAATAGTGTGGCGGAAAGTCTAGGCGTTACCGTAGGTATTACGCCAGACGCTGATGAATTTGATGTTTTTGCACTACAAGGTTCAGGTTCTTACCCTAACTATGTTTCAAATGAGGATGGTGAATTAACTTTAAAAGTTGTCGCTAAAGATACTGCCAATATTGATTTTGATACAGGTTATAAGCTAACGGCGACATTAGTAGATGATTCTGGCAAAGAGGTAGAAAGTCAGTTCAAGTTCGTACCATTTAAATTCTCTTTAGTGGATGGCAGTACTCCAACAAATCGTCTTGACGTTATTGCGGGGCAGGCTACACAGACAGTAACTAAAGTTTTAGCGTGTGATTCTGGTGACTCAATTGTTGTTGCTGAAAACTATATAGGTGAAGCTGGTGATGAAGTTACTATTGCTCATGAGCTTGATAGTTCTTGGAGTGGCTCCGATGGTTCGCTGACTTACTTACCTGAGTTTAAAAAAGGTAGCGCCTCAACTGACTTAACTATCTCTGAGTCAGGGCTTTTTAATGTCACTTTAAAAGACAATAGTTTTGGTTGTACTGGTTTCGCCGGTTGCCCCGAAGACGGGAGTTACGATGTTGAAGGGAGCTTCTCTGTGTACTCTCGTCCGTGGAAGTTTGCAATTTGTACTAGTAAGAGTTCGGATGGAAACAGCAACGAGAAAGACTCTGACAGCTTTAGTAGTGCGGGAGAGTCATTCGATGTTTATGCTCGTCCAATAAAGCATACAAATTCATCTGCAGTTTGTACTAATGATAACTTGTTGACGAACAATTACTTTAAGTCGACAGCAAGCGTCGAAGTTACAACGACTTTAGATACACCTCTAATTACGGTTTATCCTGACGCTAAGTTAGGTGATTTGACCCCTGTAGCTCAGCTAACTAAACAAATTTCGTCGAATGACCAGGCGAATAAAGGTTATAAGTTCGGTAGTTTGAAGTACTCAGAAGCGGGTAGCTTTAACTTCATAGCAACGGAAACTGGGAGTTTCTACGGTTCAATTTTAGGTGGCTTATCTGGCAGCAAATCGATAGGTCGCTTTTATCCTAAATTCTTTGTTCAAGGTACTCCGGAATGGATTGTTGCGGACCAAAAGAATATTGCGTACCTAAGTCAACCTTATGACTCTACAGTTCACCAAGTATATCCAATGGCATCAGGTGAGAGTGATACGGATAATGCACTCAATAATTACCGATTTTTCAGTTCAGACCTGCAAGCTAGTTTTGGTATTCTGGATGACACAAGTATAGATAATGATTTCTTACTAGATACTGATGCTGGGTCTTGGTCTACAGAACGCAAGCACTGGTTGTTGAGTGATAGTGCCGCTGTTCTTGAGCGAGTTACGGATTCTGATGGGATTAGCCGCAAGGATAATCCCTTTAATACATCGGATACTAACTCTACCGTTACTCATTTCGGTTTAACGGTAGACGGTGCTGATCCTGTGTCATTTACGGACTCTGACCCTGTTACTGATTCGGCAGTATTCCCAGTCCAACCTCCGGCCCGTTATGGCCGAATAGTACTCGATGATATTGGTGGCAACTCAGGTACTACTCTAACGATTCCACTGCGAGCTGAGTTCTGGGATGGCAGCGAGTTTATTGTTAACGAGGATGATGACCGCAGTACCTTCAATGGGGCTAATACTTGTAAACAAGTTATTTGGCACAGTGAAGGGGCGGCAACCACTTTAGCTTTACTTAACGGTAGTGGAAATGTGGATGAGGGAGAGGAAGAGGTCACAGCAAATCAAAATACGCCAGCAGGTACAGATTCGCCACGTGAACAGGTTCGTTTGTGGCTAAGAATGGATGACTCGGAGCCAAGCAAGAAGACTGGCGAAAATGACATCTCATGTTCTGGTAGTGATCAAGACCAGCCATGGCTCCGTTACAACTGGCGACAATTGGGGGACGAAGATCCCTCCACCGTCGTCACATTTGGCATCTATCGTGGTAACGATCGTGTGATCTACCGAGGTGAAAGTGGCTTAACAGGTCAGTAATAATATAATTTTTGCCCCTTAAGTTAGGAATCTGTAAGAAATTGCGGGTTTCAGTCCATGTTTGTACTTCAATGCCTTGCCGTAACAGCAAGGCATTGGTACATTTAGTGCAATTTTTGTCTTCTAATTCTTGCAGGATGAGCGAAGAATATGTTTAAAAAACTTCGTGGCATGTTTTCAAACGACCTATCGATTGATTTAGGTACAGCCAATACCCTTATTTATGTAAAAGGCCAAGGCATTGTTCTTGATGAGCCTTCAGTTGTAGCTATTCGCCAAGATCGTGCGGGTTCTGCAAAGAGTGTCGCTGCTGTTGGTCACGCTGCTAAGCAAATGCTTGGTCGTACGCCTGGTAACATCTCAGCGATCCGTCCAATGAAAGACGGTGTAATTGCCGACTTTTACGTAACGGAAAAAATGCTTCAGCACTTCATTAAACAAGTGCATGACAACAGTGTGCTTAAACCAAGCCCTCGCGTTTTGGTTTGTGTTCCTTGTGGTTCTACGCAAGTAGAGCGTCGTGCTATTCGTGAATCAGCATTAGGTGCTGGTGCTCGTGAGGTTTACCTAATCGATGAGCCAATGGCTGCAGCGATTGGTGCTGGCCTACGTGTCTCTGAACCAACAGGTTCAATGGTTGTTGATATCGGTGGTGGTACTACTGAAGTTGCGGTTATCTCACTGAATGGTGTGGTTTACTCGTCTTCTGTACGTATCGGCGGTGACCGTTTTGATGAAGCGATCATCAACTACGTTCGTCGTAACTACGGCAGCTTGATCGGTGAAGCGACGGCAGAGAAGATCAAACACGAAATCGGTTCAGCTTACCCTGGCGATGAAGTAGAAGAGATCGAAGTACGTGGTCGTAACCTTGCTGAAGGTGTGCCTCGTAGCTTTAGCTTAAACTCAAACGAAATCCTTGAAGCACTTCAAGAGCCTCTATCTGGCATCGTATCTGCAGTAATGGTTGCACTAGAGCAGTGTCCGCCAGAGCTAGCTTCTGATATCTCAGAAAACGGTATGGTACTAACAGGTGGTGGTGCACTGCTTAAAGACCTTGATCGTCTGTTAACAGAAGAAACAGGCATCCCTGTTGTTGTTGCAGAAGAGCCATTAACGTGTGTTGCTCTAGGTGGCGGTAAAGCTCTAGAGATGATCGACATGCACGGCGGCGATCTGTTCAGCGAAGAATAATATCTAGTGTTAGGCTCTTTTATTATCTAGTTTTATGTAAAGAGCCTAGGACCTTGTCTATAGGATCAAATGTAGCTCTAGGACCAAATATAGAATGAAGCCAATTTTTGGTAGAGGTCCCTCTCTACAATTGCGCCTGTTTTTTGCTGTAATTTTATCAGCCAGCCTTATGCTGGCTGATAGTCGTTTAGATGCTTTCTCAAATGTCCGCTATCTATTGAACAGCATGGTTGCGCCTATCCAGTATGCAGCCAACTTGCCTCGCACTATGTTCGATGGTGTTTATGACCGTTTTAGCACTCGCAAAGGGTTAATTGAATCCAACCATAATATTAAACGAGAAGTTTTGCGTCTTAAGAGCGAGTTGATTCTGCTTGAGCAATATCAAGAGGAAAACAAACGCCTACGTAAGCTGTTAGGATCTCCGTTTATCCGTGATGAGAAGAAAGTCGTCACAGAAGTTATGGCGGTAGACACTTCACCATATCGTCATCAAGTCGTGATCGATAAAGGTCAGATTGATGGGGTGTACGAAGGTCAACCGGTGATCAACGAGAAAGGTATTGTGGGTCAAGTGACCTTTGTTGCTGCTCATAATAGCCGTGTCCTTCTACTCACTGATGCAAACAATGCGATTCCCGTGCAGGTTATTCGTAATGACATCCGTGTGATTGCTTCGGGGAATGGCATGATTGACGAGATCCAGCTAGAGCACATTCCAACCAGTACTGATATACAGGAAGAAGATCTGTTGGTGACATCGGGTCTTGGTGGGGTGTATCCAGAAGGTTACCCAGTCGCCTATGTTACTGCCGTTGATTACGACCCGAAACGAGAATTCGCCGTTATCAAAGCAGAGCCTGTGGTTGAGTTCGACAAGCTCAGATACTTGCTGCTTGTATGGCCTGATGAAAATAAACAGATGCAAGCGGATCAATCCAGCATAGAACAAGCATTGTTAGAGGATGAAGATGGCCAATAGCGTTTTAAGAAGCAAGGTCGTAATTGGCTGCTCATTTTTAGTAGCCCTTATTCTGCAAACGATCCCTTGGCCTGGTAGCTTAGATCTATTTAGACCATCTTGGTTGCTGCTGGTTACGTGTTACTGGGTTTTGGCTCTGCCACATCGTGTTAACGTAGGTAGTGCTTTGATTCTAGGCTTATTGTGGGACCTTTTGATCGGTTCTACTCTGGGTATTCGAGGTATGATGATGGCAATAGTGATGTACATTATTGCCATGAACTTCCTCGTTATTCGTAACATGGCGCTATGGCAGCAAGCGATGATCATTGCTGCGTTAACGGTGTTGTTTGAGGTATTGATCTTCTTTGGTGAATATTTGATCCAAGATGTCGTTTTCAACCCATTATCGCTATGGAGCGCATTGATAAACTGTATACTTTGGCCTTGGATGTTTTTATTAATGAGACGCGTGCGTCGCCATTGGCATGTGAGGTAGCGTGACAATGCAAAAGAAACATTTAGTTTTGGCATCCGGTTCACCACGCCGCAAAGAATTACTATCGCAACTCGGTTATGAGTTCTCTGTCCTTGTAACCGATGTTGAAGAGTGTAAACACGCTCAAGAAACCGCCGAAGAGTATGTTAAGCGACTATCTTTAGATAAAGCCTTAGCGGCATTGTCTTTATTAAAAGATAACCCTTCTGAAAGGCAGCATGTCGTTCCTAGTTCTGATACTGTAGATAATGGCTCTGATATAGTCGTTCTTGGTTCTGATACCGTCGTTGTTAGTCAAGGGCAAGTACTTGAGAAGCCATGCGATTTTGCTGACTCTAAGCGTATGCTTACTCAGTTAGCGAATGAACGTCACCAAGTGATGACGGCGGTTTCTGTGGTTTCAGAAGAAAAACAAAGAACAGAAATCATTATTACCGACGTATGGTTTAAACCCCTCAGTGAAAAAGAAATAGAACAATACTGGCAAACAGGGGAGCCATGCGATAAAGCCGGTAGCTATGGGATCCAAGGTTTGGGCGGACGCTTTGTTACCCGAATTGAAGGTAGTTATTACGCCGTTGTCGGCTTACCTTTATTTGAAACGGACCAGCTACTGCAAGAATTCTTATAATTACTAATCTGAGGTGCCCATGAGTGCTGAATTGTTGCTGAACGTGACCCCGAGTGAAACTCGTGTGGCCATGATTGAAGGGGGGGCTCTTCAAGAGATCCATGTCGAACGAGATGCTCGACGCGGTATCGTAGGAAATATCTATAAAGGACGTGTAAGCCGTGTTCTTCCGGGAATGCAGGCGGCTTTTGTGGATATAGGCCTTGAGAAAGCAGCTTTTTTACACGCCTCTGATATTGTTCCGCACACTGAATGTGTGGCTGAAAATGAAAAGAAGCAGTTTCAAGTTCGTGACATTTCAGAGCTTGTTCGTCAAGGGCAAGACATTGTGGTGCAAGTGGTCAAAGACCCTCTTGGAACTAAAGGTGCTCGCCTAACCACGGATATCACTCTACCGTCTCGTTATCTGGTATTTATGCCGGGCGCAAGTCATGTTGGCGTTTCCCAACGAATCGACAGCGAGTCTGAGCGTAACCGTCTTAAAAAAGTCGTGTCTCGTTACTGTGACGAACACGGTGGCTTCATCATCCGCACTGCGGCTGAAGGCGCTGACTCGAATGAACTTGCACAAGATGCCGCTTTCTTGAAGCGACTTTGGCTAAAGGTTCTTGAGCGTCGTGGTAAACACAAAGCGCGCACTCGCTTGTATGGTGAACTTTGCCTAAGCCAACGTATCTTGCGTGATTTTGTCGGTACTGAGCTGAGTAAGATTCAGGTCGATTCTCGTCTAGAGTATGAAAACCTAAAAGAGTTTACCTCTGAATACGTGCCAGAGCTGACAGACAAGCTTGAGCTGTATGAAGGTGATAAACCTATCTTTGATATGTACGATACCGAGAACGAAATTCAGCGTTCATTGGATCGTAAAGTCGAATTAAAGTCTGGTGGATATTTGATTATTGACCAAACTGAAGCGATGACCACGGTTGATATCAACACTGGCGCGTTTGTTGGTCGCCGTAATCTAGAAGAGACGATTTTCAACACCAACGTAGAAGCGACTCAAGCGATTGCTCGCCAGCTACGTCTGCGTAACCTAGGTGGCATCATCATTATCGACTTTATTGATATGTTGTCAGAGGAACATCGTAAGCGAGTGCTCACTTCTTTAGAGGCTGCGCTAGATAAAGACCGTGTGAAAACCAATATTAATGGCTTCACGCAGCTTGGTTTGGTTGAGATGACTCGTAAACGTACTCGTGAAAGTATTGAGCATATCCTGTGTTCGAGCTGTCCTGCTTGTGAAGGTCGCGGCAGTGTGAAGACCGTTGAAACCGTTTGTTATGAAATTCTTCGAGAGATCACGCGAGTGAATCGTGCATATGACGCCGATAAATTTGTGGTTTATGCGGCAGCTGCCGTAGCTGAGGCGTTAGAGGGCGATGAATCTCATGCGCTTGCTGAGCTTGAAGTCTTTATTGGTAAGCAAGTTAAAATCCAGGCTGAGCCTCTGTACATACAAGAGCAGTTTGATGTTGTTATGATGTAATGGAAATTTTGTGAGCTCAAGCGTTACTCTGATTCTACGTGCATGTTTATGGTTAGTGGTTACTCTCTTAGTAACGCTAGCCATTGCCGTAACTACACTGCGTGTAGCCTTACCCAATTTAAATAAGTATCAATCTGAAATTGAGCTTTGGGTAAACCAACATTCCGGTTTTGATTTTTCAATTCAAGACGTGGGCGGTTTTTGGCGTAACACTCACCCTTCTATTGCTCTGCAAGGCGTTAAAGCCAGCCTTCCTAATGCAGAAGATGTGACCTTTTCTGTCGAGCGTGTTGAAGTCGAGTTTGACTTGATTCAATCGCTTGTTCAAATGCGTCCGGTTGTGGCCGATTTGGTCATGAATCAAATGTATCTTGATATCCGTTCTATTGATCTGTTTGCCGGGCAAAATGGCAAAGACGAACCTAAAGATCCCGGTTCTTCCAAGCGAGTGGTACAAGAGCTCGATAATTTACTGCTGAAAACTTTGGTGGATGTGACCGCTAAAGACTCCTCTCTTTTGTATCGCACTATCTCTGATGAAGAACGTCAGCTTGATATCGAAACTCTGAAATGGCAAAACTCTGGTAAGCATCACCTTGCGGAAGGTGTGGTAAGTATCAAAGATGCCAATCTAAACTCTTTGTCAGTGAGTGCTAACTTTGTTGATGGCGGCTCGTTAACGGATATGACGGGCGAGTTTTATGTCAGTGCAGACAGCATTTCGGTTAAGCCTTGGTTAACTCGTTATATGCAGGCGGAATCCGGCATTGAGACGGGCACTGTGAGCTTGAATAGCTGGCTAACACTGCGTAATAGCAAACCTGTGAGCGCTTATGTTGAAGTTCTGCCTTCAGAGTTGACTTGGAAGGAAGATGGTAAGCATGACCTGATGCTTGAGTCAGGTATCTTTAAGTTGTCTCCGATTGATGATGGTTGGCAGGTAAATGGTCACTCACTAAACCTTAGAACGGATGATACACCTTGGCCTGAGCTCGACGTTGCGTTCAAGTGGAACCAAGGTCCTTGGGAGCTCAATGTCTCTGAATTAAACATTGAGACAATTACGCCGTTGATTAAGCTGATGCCTGACTCTGAACAATCAACCAAAATGATCAACGTATTGGCGCCGGGCGGTACTGTTTCTGATATCCGTGTCTCAATGGATTCGGGAATCGATAGCCTACGCTACTCTGCCAGCTTTTCTGATCTTGCGATTGAGCAATGGGATTTAGTTCCAGGTTTTAGCCAAGTGTTAGGCAGTGTGTTTGGTTCGGCTTCGGAAGCCAAAGCTAGTCTGCATGTGATTGATGATGTGTTCCCATATGGTGATGTTTTCCAAGCCCCTTTGAACATCAAGCAAGGTCAGGTTGATATTGTTTGGCAGCAGGATGAAAACGGCTGGAAACTGTGGTCGGATAAAATCACGGCGGCCACACCAGACTTACAAGTACTAGGCGCATTTCGCTTAGACTTTCCAAAGGATGCGAGCCCATTCTTATCCTTCTATGGCGAAGCGGACGCTTACAATGTAGGTGAAACATGGCGTTACCTGCCGACACTGGCACTTGGACAAGACCTGACCGATTACCTTTCAACTGCGATTCAAGCCGGTAAGGCTGATACCGTAAAGCTATTGTGGCATGGTGATTTATCTCATTATCCCTACACTAATCATGATGGTATTTTCCAAGTTTGGGTCGGATTAGAAGATGCTAAATTCAGCTTTGATACAGCATGGCCATTGATTACCGACCTTCAGCTCGATCTGCTATTTGAAAATGATGCAATGCATCTAGATTCTCGTTCAGCACAGCTGATGGATGTGACAGCTGATCGCATCACTGGACGTATTCCTTATCTAGGGGAAGGCGGTCATATTGAGATTGAAGCCAAGGCAACGGCGTCTGGCAATGCGGTGCGTGATTACATGACGGCTTCGCCACTGGTTGACTCAGTAGGGGCCGCGTTAACCGCACTTCAAGTGAGTGGTGATGTCTCTTCCGAGTTCCAGCTCAATATTCCGTTTGATTCTGAAAGAGAAGCAAGAGCATGGGGTTATGCTGACCTTAGTGGTAACCATGTTGAGATTGAAGCGCCGCCAATGGTGCTTGAGAACACCACGGGCCGTATCGAGTTTGATAATGACGTAGTGACAACAAATGGCCTCGCCGCTGATTTGCTTAAGCAAGGGATATCGCTTGATTTTAAAGGTCAGAATGATGGCCCTGGCTACGCAGTTGATATCGATGTGTTAGGCGATTGGGATGTTAAACCTTTAGAACCTTACATTGGTGAACAATGGCTAAGTCGCTTATCTGGTCATGCGCAGTGGCAAAGTCAGATTGATATCCAACTGAATGACATCGGTTTTACCTACCAATTGGATTTGCAGTCTGATTTAAAATATCTCGCGAGCGATTACCCATATCCATTGGCCAAAAAGTCATTGGAAAGTGGCTCTGCAAGGCTACAAGCATCGGGTAACCAAGAGTCGATTACTGCGCGTTTGCAACTGCCGAATACTAAGTACCAAGCTGAAATCGATATTACAGGTGATGTGCCTGAGTTAACGGCGACTAACTTAGTTCTGGGTCGTGGTGGCTATAAAATTAGCCCTGTTGTGGGTCATCATGCACTGATTCGTACTGACAAGTTTAATGCGGATGATTGGTTATCTGTCGTGATGGAACCTGTACAGCCGTCAACCGCTGTGCTGAGTCAAATGAACACGCCAACCATTCCTGCGCCAAGTCGTGTGACCTTCGAAAGTAAAGAGCTGATTCTAGGTGGTATCTCTTGGAATGACGTTGATTTTAGTGCTCGTAAGAACAAGCAAGCTTGGCAAATGGAAGTGTCTAGCCAAGAGTTAGAAGGCGATATTAATTACCTGCCACCTTACGATTTGACCGTTTCACTGGATCGTCTACATCTGTTCGTTCCTGAGTGGAGCGACAAGAAAAATCAAGAACAACTGCTGCAACGCAAAGCACAAGAAGCGCCATTGATCTCTGAGCTAGATAGGAAGATCCACGATGTGATGCCGAACCTGAAGCTGACCCTGAACGATTTTTGGCTGCAAGGCTATAAGGTTGGCAAGGTCGATGTTGAGATGGCTAGACAAGATAATCGCATTGATTGGAAGAAGATTCAGGTTCGAAGCGGCGGCAATAAAGCGGATGTCAGTGGCTGGTGGGAACTGGACGGTGACAAGAGTCATTCCGCGCTAACGGTTGATGTTGAGGGTGAAAACAACAGTGAGTTGATGGAACGCTTTGGTATCACTTCAGGAATTCAAAAAGCACCATTTGCGTTAGAAGCTCAACTTGGTTGGGATGGTTCGCCTTGGGGCATTAAGATGGACACCCTTGATGGCAACGTGAAAACCAAGTTTGGTAAAGGCATTATCTCAGATGTGAGCGGCGCGGCTCGTCTACTTGGTCTGTTTAGCCTAGATTCGATCATCCGTAAGATGCAGCTCGATTTCTCAGATGTGTTTGATAAAGGCATGGCATTCAACAGCATCACAGGTACGGGCGAGATCCAAAACGGTATCTTCCTGACTAATGACTTGAATATGGATGCGGTGGCGGGTGAGATGAAGATCAAAGGCATCGCCAACCTAAATACGCGTCAGGTTGATGCAGAAGTGAACTTTACTCCAGATATCACTTCTGGAATTCCGGTATTAACGGCGTTTGCGGTAACCCCTCAAACGGCGCTGTACGTATTGGCGGTGACCACGGTTATTTCGCCGGTTGTTGAAGTCTTTACCCAAGTTAATTATTCGGTGAAAGGGCCATTGGATTCACCAACGGTGAGCGAGCTTTCTCGTAGCTCCGGTGAGTTCCAGCTACCAGAGAAACTCAGAAAGTTAGCCGAATAGGCCTTATATCCTAGTCAGCGAATATACGGTGAAATGCTGATTTCTGAATCATAATGAATGGAGGAGCGATACACATGGATTGTGTTGGGTTGATTCAAATGACATCTGGCCCTAGCCCTGAATTGAACTTTGAGTACCTTGTTCAAGAGGTAGCAAAGTGCAAAGAGTTAGGGGCGAAGTGGGTTGTGTGCCCTGAAAACGCGTTAGTCTTTGGCAGTAAAGCTGACTATCACCAGTATGCAGAGCCTCTAAATGATGGCCCACTGCAAAAGAAAATCTCTGAGCTAGCAAAGCTTCACCGAATTTGGATCGTTATTGGTAGTATGCCGATAAGCACAGCTAAAGGCGTGACTACCACAACCTTGGTGATTGACGATTTTGGCAGTTTAGTGGCTCATTACGACAAGCTACACATGTTTGACGTAGATGTCGCCGATGCCCATAAGTGCTATCGAGAGTCGGATATTTTCACACCGGGTGACCAAGTTGTGACAGCGGAAACGCCTTTTGGTCGCTTAGGTTTGAGTATTTGTTATGATGTGCGCTTTCCACACTTATATTCCGAGTTACGGAAACAAGGTGCGCAAATCATGGTTGTTCCGGCAGCATTTACTGCAGTAACCGGACAGGCGCATTGGGAAGCACTATTAAGATGCCGTGCGATCGAAACACAATCGTGGATCGTTGCGGTAGGACAAGGCGGCAAACATCCTTGTCAAAGAGAAACATGGGGACACTCTATGGTGGTTGATCCCTGGGGAAGAGTGGTCGCACAGTTAGACCAAGATCCTAAAAGTATGGTGGTTGAGATAGATACGTCCAGTTGCGAATCAATCAGGCAAAATATGCCCATCGCGCAACACTCTCGATTTACCAATCAATTTTAATTACAAACAAGAGCCATCTATGAGCATTAATCAAATTGAAGAAGCGCTACTGAACCCAACAGGGCTTACGGAGCAAAATATCGCAGATACATTGGCGAGCATTGCTACCCGCCAAATTGATTATGCTGATATCTACTTTCAGTCTAGCTGGCACGAATCTTTGGTGCTAGAAGATAGTATTATTAAAGACGGCTCTTTCAATATCGATTGCGGTGTTGGTGTTCGTGCGGTATCTGGCGAAAAGACCGGTTTTGCTTACTCTGACCAAATCCAATTGGATGGTCTTAAACAGAGCGCAATTGCGGCTCGTGGTATCGCGAAGCAAGGTCAAAACGGCAAGGTTCAAGCGTTTAAACGCAACTCTAACCAAACTTACTATGATGCAGTTAACCCGCTAGCGAGCTGGGAAAAACAGCAGAAAACGGAACTACTGAAATCATTGGATGCTTACATTCGTACGAAAGAGCCTATGGTGACTGAGGTATCTGTGAGCCTAAGCGGTGTGCATGAGCAGATGCTGGTTGCTGCGACTGATGGAACTTACGCTGGCGATATTCGTCCGCTGGTTCGTCTATCAATCAGTGTACTTGCTCAGAAAGGCGATCGCCGTGAACGTGGTAGTGCTGGTGGCGGTGGTCGTTTTGGTTACGACTTTTTCCTAAGCGATGACAAAGGCACTCAGGTTGCTTACCAATTTGCGGATGAAGCGATTCGCCAAGCGCTTGTTAACCTTGAAGCAGTTGCTGCGCCTGCTGGTGCAATGCCTGTGGTTCTTGGTTCTGGTTGGCCGGGCGTTCTTCTACACGAAGCCGTAGGCCACGGTTTAGAAGGCGACTTTAACCGTAAAGAGTCTTCAGTATTCTCGGGTAAAGTTGGCGAGCAAGTCACTTCAAGCCTATGTACGATTGTCGATGACGGTACATTGACTGATCTTCGTGGTTCATTGAACGTCGATGATGAAGGTGTCAATGGTCAGTACAATACGTTAATCGAAAACGGCATCTTAAAAGGTTACATGCAAGATAAGCTGAACGCTCGCCTAATGGGTGTAGCACCGACAGGTAATGGTCGTCGTGAGTCTTACGCGCATCTTCCAATGCCACGTATGACGAATACATACATGCTACCGGGCGAACACACGCCGGAAGAGATCATCGCAACGGTTGAGAAGGGTATCTATGCACCGAACTTCGGTGGCGGTCAGGTGGATATTACATCAGGTAAGTTTGTATTCTCAGCTTCTGAAGCGTACATGATTGAAAACGGCAAGATCACTCACCCAGTGAAAGGCGCGACGCTAATCGGTTCTGGTATTGAAGCAATGCAGCAGGTGTCTATGGTCGGTAACGACCTAAGTATCGACCGTGGTGTCGGGGTGTGTGGTAAGGCTGGTCAAAGTGTACCAGTGGGTGTTGGTCAACCAACATTGAAGCTAGACTCGCTAACTGTTGGTGGTACTGAGTAACTCAGGTTAGCCTCAACAAGTCTGTTTAAAAAAATAAATTGAAAAGCGCCTCCAATGTGAGGCGCTTTTTGTTTTTATATTACTGATTCAGTGAGCGTATAGAGTCACTACATGTTCTCTTCTGCAAACTCAGCCAGTCGGCTTCGCACTACACCATTGAGGTGGATGTTGGCACTGCCTTCGAAGTTTTTAAAGCGCTCGACCATGTAGGTTAAGCCAGAGGTCACAGGGGTTAGGTAAGAAGAATCTATCTGCGCTAGGTTTCCAGAACAGATAATCTTAGTACCTTCGCCACAACGGGTGATGATGGTTTTGATTTGTGAAGCGGTGAGGTTCTGACACTCATCGAGAAGTACAAACGCATTCTGAATTGAACGTCCGCGCATGAAGTTAATCGACTTGAACTGGATGTTGGCTTTGTCACAGATGTACTTCATCGACCCTTCTGTACAGTGATCGTTCTTGTGCAGCGCTTCCAGTGTATCGGTCACGGCGGCTAACCAAGGCAACATCTTCTCTTCCTCAGTACCAGGAAGGAAACCTATCGACTCACCTATATCAGGTGTGTTTCGGGTTACGATGATCTTATCGAACTGCTTACGTTCAATGGTTTGTTCAAGTGCTGCAGCCATGGCTAACAGTGTCTTACCACTACCCGCTGCGCCAGTGAGAATCACAAGATCAATATCAGGGTCGAGCAGGGCATCGATCGCCATACCTTGATAGACGTTTTTGGGTGTGATGTCCCATGCTCTGCGATTCATCAGTCGTTCGCGACTGAGGTCTCTCAGGGTAATGCTTTCTGGCTCAATCTCTTCGACTCGAGCGGCAAAGTCACTCTCTTCATCAATGACATATTGGTTAAGGAAGGTTGGCTCAAAAGGCGCTCTAGCTAAGGTGTGCAGTGTCTTTCCACCTAAACTTCTGCTCTCGACATTGTCGATACTATCCCAAAATGATCCTTCGAGCTGTTGAAAGCCTTTGGTGAGATATTGGATATCATCAATCAGTTGGTCTGTTTGATAGTCTTCAACAAAGCGAACACCAGCGCCTTTGGCTCGTAAGCGCATGTTGATGTCTTTGGTGATGAGAACCACTTCGCGTGGCGCACGTTTGTTTTGAAGATAGAGGACTGCGTTGAGGATTCGGTTATCGCCTGCCTTGTCGTCGGCAAAGGCTTTGATGCTTTCTTGAAGTTCGTAATCGGCGAGTATTGAAATACTGCCTGAGGCTTTAATGTCTTTGGTGAAAGGGATACCTTCCGATATTTGGTCTGGTGTAGCTTCCCTGAATAGATCTTCGAGAGTTCGTATCGCAATTCTCGCATCTCGGGCAACGTCTCTCTTACTGTCTTTGATTCTGTCTAGTTCTTCTAGCACTGTCATGGGGATAACGACATCGTGCTCTTGGAAAGAAAATATAGCGAAGGGTTCGTGAAGTAGGATATTGGTGTCTAAAACAAATAGCTTCCGGTTGGTCTCGCCCATAGCATCTCCTTGCCGACGTGCGGCTTGCCTTGCATTCATTGAACGTAGATAAAGCTCATATAAAGATTAGTATCTGATTCTGGTGATAGTCAACTACTCACCTAAACTTCATCTAGAGGAATACCACCATATCGTTGTAGATGAATATGGCGTATTCGTTTGAGAGCAGCAATCTGCTACCTATAGATTAACCATGATTTTTTGACAGTTTGATTGCACTGGCGAAAACAGAAAAAAAGCACGAAATCATCTCCTTTAGGCGTGACCTAAATCACAGCATCGAGTAAGATTAGCGACCTTTTTCTGCACCATTTTCTTGAGATATTTATTATCTAGAGCGCACTTAAAAAGTGGCTGCAAACTAGGCATTTTTGGCTATATTTTTAGTTCAGGAGCGAGAACGTTCTTGTTTGAAACTGCAGTTAAAAAGACCAAATTCCAACTATAAGATTGAGGTAGTCGATTCATGACATTTGCTTTGGGGCAACGCTGGATAAGCGATACGGAGAGCGATTTAGGTTTAGGTACCGTTGTAGCAATGGATGCTCGCACAGTGACACTAATGTTTGCAGCGTCAGAAGAAAACCGTGTTTATGCACGTACTGATGCTCCCGTAACCCGAGTAACGTTTAATGTAGGCGATGTCATCGAATGCCAAGAAGGTTGGTCTCTGTCTGTCGAAGAAGTTATCGAAGACAAAGGACTGCTAACCTACTTAGGTACTCGCGAAGATACCCAAGAAACAGAAGTCACTCTGCGTGAAATCTTCTTAAGTAACCAGATCCGCTTTAACAAGCCACAAGATAAACTGTACGCAGGTCAAATCGACCGTATGGATAACTTCGTGTTGCGTTACCGCGCGTTGAGTAACCAGTACCAACAACACAAGAGCCCTATGCGTGGCTTGTGTGGTATGCGTGCTGGCTTGATCCCTCACCAGCTATACATCGCTCATGAAGTGGGCCGTCGTCACGCTCCGCGCGTTTTACTGGCTGATGAAGTTGGCCTAGGTAAAACCATCGAAGCGGGCATGATCATCCACCAACAGGTGTTGTCTGGCCGTGCTGAACGAATTCTGATTGTGGTTCCTGAAACTCTACAGCACCAATGGTTAGTAGAGATGATGCGCCGTTTCAATCTGCACTTCTCTATCTTCGATGAAGAGCGTTGTATTGAAGCGTTTGCTGAATCGGACAACCCATTTGATACCCAGCAGTACGTTCTGTGTTCTTTGGATTTCCTACGTAAGAGCCGTAAGCGCTACGAGCAAGCACTTGAAGGCGAGTGGGACTTGCTGGTTGTCGATGAAGCGCATCACCTTGAGTGGAGCCAAGACAAACCAAGCCGCGAATACCAGGTGGTTGAAGGCTTAGCGGAAAATACGTCTGGTGTGCTACTACTAACAGCAACGCCTGAACAACTAGGTCGTGAGAGTCACTTTGCACGTCTGCGTCTGCTTGATCCTGACCGCTTCTACGATTACGAAGCATTCGTTGAAGAAGAAGACCAATACGCACCGGTTGCTGATGCTGTTACTGCATTGTTCTCTGGTGTGAAGCTTGAAAACAGCGCGAAGAATCAGATTACTGAACTGCTTTCTGAGCAAGATGTAGAGCCGCTGTTCCGTGTTATCGAAGGTGATAGTAGCGAAGAAGAGCAAGCGTTAGCTCGCCAAGAATTAATTGATAACCTTATGGACCGCCATGGTACTGGCCGTGTTCTATTTAGAAACACGCGAGCTGCAATCAAAGGCTTCCCTAAGCGTAATGTAAACCTACTGCCTATGGAGATTCCAACGCAGTACACAACCTCAATGCGTGTATCTGGCATGATCGGTGGCAAGATGGCTCCCGAAGCTCGTGCTATGAAGATGCTGTACCCAGAAGAGATCTTCCAAGAGTTTGAAGGTGAAGACTCAAGCTGGTGGCAGTTCGATTCACGTGTTAACTGGTTGATTGAAAAAATCCAAGACAAGCGTAGTGAAAAGATCCTAGTGATCGCATCACGTGCAAGTACGGCGCTTCAACTAGAGCAAGCACTGCGTGAGCGTGAAGGTGTGCGTGCAACCGTATTCCACGAAGGCATGTCGATTCTAGAGCGTGATAAAGCCGCGGCTTACTTTGCTCAAGAAGAGGGCGGAGCTCAGGTTCTTATCTGTAGCGAAATCGGCTCTGAAGGTCGTAACTTCCAGTTCGCGAACCAGCTAGTAATGTTCGATCTTCCGTTCAACCCAGACTTGCTTGAACAACGTATTGGTCGTTTGGACCGTATCGGTCAGCTGCGTGACATCGACATCCATGTCCCTTACTTAAAAGGCACGTCACAGGCGATTCTTGCGCGTTGGTTTGATGAGGGTCTAAATGCATTTGCAGAGACATGTCCAACTGGTCGCACAGTTTACGACAAGTACTCAGATGTTCTTATCGAAATGCTGGCTTCTGGTAATACAGAGCAGCTTGATGAAGTGATTGAAGAGTCTGCCAAGCTAAATCAAAGCCTAAAAGCGGATCTAGAAAAAGGCCGCGATCGCCTATTAGAGATGCACTCAAACGGCGGCGACAAAGCACACGAAATCGCAGAGAAGATTGCATCAACTGATGGCGATACTAACCTAGTAACGTTTGCACTGAGCTTGTTCGACACGATTGGTTTGAACCAAGACGACAAGGGTGAAAATGCGCTAGTCGTGACACCATCTGAGCACATGATGGTACCAAGCTACCCTGGCTTACCATACGAAGGCGCAACCATCACGTTCGATCGTGATACAGCCCTTTCTCGTGAAGACATGAACTTCATCAGCTGGGAGCACCCAATGATTCAAGGCGGTATTGATCTGCTACTGAGTGAAGGTGTGGGTGCATCAGCGGTATCATTGCTGAAAAACAAAGCGCTGCCAGTGGGTACTATCCTGCTTGAGTTGGTTTACCTTGTGGATGCGCAAGCACCGAAACGCAGCGGTATCAGTCAGTTCCTGCCTAAGACACCAATTCGTTTGATGATGGATGGCCGTGGTAACGATCTATCTGCTCAGGTTGAATTTGATAGCTTTAACCGTCAGCTAAGCCCTGTAAACCGTCACTTAGCGAGCAAACTAGTGAACTCGGTACAAGGCGAGATTCACAAGCTAATCGAAGCGGGTGAGACGCATGTACTGCCGAAGGTTGAAGAAGTTCGTCAGCAAGCTCAGAAAGATATGCAAACTAACTTGAACGGTGAACTAGAGCGTCTACAAGCGCTTAAAGCGGTGAACCCGAATATTCGTGATGAAGAGCTTGAGGTTATCGAAGCTCAAATCAATGAACTGACAGGTTACATCAGCAAAGCTCAGGTTCAGCTAGATTCATTACGCTTGATTGTGGTTTCTCACAACTAGTTTGAATTAGCGAAATGCTTCAACGAAATAAGGCCTTCATTACGAAGGCCTTATTGTTATCTAGCGTTTGAAAGATGTACTGGTTGTTGAAAGGTGTATTGACTGAGGAATTACATCAACCACTTCCACCAAACAAATACCGCTAGGAAACCAAATAGGTAAACCAGACCCGCTACAGACAACCATTTTAGTTTGGTGCCAATCGCTAGAGCTTCAGGAAGCTTGGCTTTGTTTACCAAAATGAAGTTAAGCAGAGCGAAGAACGGTGTCGTTGCAAACGCAAGTACCATCGCAAAATCCAACATTGGCATCAGCGCAGCACTAAAGAACATCACAATCGCCAAGGCCGCGATAGAGACAATGATGATCCAGCCTTGCAGCATGCGTGGGCTCGACTCTTTTTTAAATAATAGTCGCTGTGATTCAGCAAGTACGCGTGAGTAGCCATCGATAACGGTAATGGTGCTGCCAAAGATACAGAAGAAAGCGACGATGGCGATCAGTGGACGAGACCATTCACCAATCGTAGAAGCATAAATACCGACTAACTGGTGAGTAAAGCCAACACCAGAGCGAGACAGTTCAACCCCCGAGCCGTGAAGTACCAGAGCGCCTAACGCAACGAACACTAGTGCAAGTAGTGCAGTACCAATGTAGCCAACATTGAAATCGAATAGCGCTGATTGAGCCGTGACTTCTTGTTTCTCTTTTTGGCTCTTTAGCCACATAGAGGTGATGCTGGATATCTCGATAGGCGCAGGCATCCAACCCATAGTCACCACGATAAAGCCAATAGCAGCCAATGACCAAGGCGACGGTGGAACAAAAGCAGCATCAGGTTCGACTGGAGAGCCTATAGCAATGGCGACTGCAGCTAAGGTTGTGATGGTCAGGATCGCCATGATCGCCTTAGATAAGGTATCAAGAGCACGATAGTGGCCTGCAAATAGAATGATCAAGCATGTTGCTAAAACGATCATGCACAATGTGCTGGTGGCTAATTCGAAAGGAACAAAGTAGCTAAGTAAGCTTGCACTGAATAGCAACAAAGCAGCCGTGTTCACGACGGCGGAAATGGCGCTCAATATTGAAAAGATCACAAGGTATGGGCGACCTAGGTTAGAGTAGCCCTCAACCAAGCTTTGACCTGTTCCCAATGTATATTGGATACCGGCTCTAAAGAATGGGTATTTAAATACGTTAACCAGAATAATAAGAGCGGCGAGTTGCCAGCCATAAATCGCACCAGCTTTGGTCGAGGCAACTAAATGTGAGCCACCTACTGCCGCAGCAGCCATCATGATGCCAGGGCCAAGAGACTTGATTAAACTTGATAGGGGAGCAGAGGTTTGTGTTTTTTCTGTGGTTGTTTTAACCGTACTTTCCATCATTTTTCCTTTGATGCTGACTTCTTATTTTCCGTTACCCTATCAATACCATGTTTTGTAAAGTCGTCAACTTTTATGTACGAAAATGTTGGGAATTGTATTTAATAATAAACAAATCAACCGTAAATTATTTATTCACCAGTAATTAAGAGGCTTCAATGGCGTTAGAACAGTACACACCACCACGTGAACCGTGGGTCGACATTGTCTATCAAGATGACGATATTCTAGTGGTGAACAAGCCAGCAGGCCTACTTTCAGTGCCGGGAAGGTTACCAGAGCACTACGACAGTATGTGGAGTCGGTTGGTTGTGGATTTTCCGGAGATTCAGGTTGTGCATCGGTTGGATATGTCGACATCAGGCTTGATGTTGTTAGCTAAACATAAGCAGGCTGAGCGGCATTTGAAGAAGCAGTTCCAATATCGACTGACACATAAGCTCTATTACGCACGAGTGTGGGGGGCAGTAGAAGAAAAAGAAGGGCTTATTGATCTGCCACTCATCTGTGATTGGCCGAATCGCCCTAGGCAGAAAGTGTGTTTTGATGATGGCAAGCCATCAAAGACTCGTTATGTGGTAGAGCAAGAAGAGACTCAAACCACTTTGTTGAAGTTACTGCCGATTACCGGTCGCTCTCATCAGTTGCGTGTGCATTGTATGGAAATAGGGAACCCAATTGTTGGCGACGAGTTTTATGCAACGCCTGAAGCTTTTGAGTATAGCGATAGATTAGCTTTACATGCGTGTGAACTGAGCTTCTATCATCCGGAGAACAACCAACTGTTCAAAGCCTTTGTTCCTTGTGAATTTTACCCTCAAGCGTCACCACAAATTGAACAGCACTTTGAAATTGCGCCAGAGCTTCCAGACTACAGAAAGCTAAAAGCTTAGAATGGTGTCATCAATACCAATTCAAGGAAGTACAATGCCGAAGCTGAAAGTGGTCTTTCTCGACCGAGCCACCATCCCATCTCAAATCAATTTAAAACCTCTTAGCTTTGAACATGAATGGATTGAGTTTGATTTTACTGTTCCAGAGCTCGTTGCTGAGCGCGTTGCGGGAGCAGATGTTGTTATCACCAATAAGGTTGTGCTCAACGCTGATAATTTAGCTCAAGCGCAACAACTCAAGTTGATCGCTGTTTCTGCGACAGGTGTCAACAATGTTGATGTGGAATACTGCAAGGGCAGTAATATCGCAGTGGCTAATGTGCAAGGCTATGCGACTCAGTCGGTACCTGAACATGTGATTGCTATGCTGTTTACGCTAAAGCGAAATCTTGTTGGCTACCATCAAGACATTGAAGCCGGGGAGTGGCAGAAGGGTAAGCAGTTCTGTTTCTTTACTCATCCGATTCAAGATGTAGCGGGCAGCACATTAGGTTTAATGGGCAGTGGAAGTTTAGGGCAAGCCACCGCGATATTAGCTAAAGCGATAGGCATGAATGTCATTTTTGCAGAGCGCAAAGGGGCTGACTCTTGTCGAGAAGGCTATCTGCCTTTTGAAACTGTTTTAAAGCAAGCGGATGCGATCAGTCTGCATTGCCCTTTGACTGATGCGACTCGCAACCTGATTTCAGAGCGAGAGCTCGCGATGATGAAACCGAGTGCAGTCTTAATCAATGCAGGGCGCGGTGGATTAGTTGATGAGCAAGCCTTAGTTGAGGCTTTGAAAAAACATGAGATTGCAGGCGCAGGTATGGATGTATTCACACAAGAGCCTGCAGACAATTCGAATCCACTCTTGGCTAACAGTCACTTACCTAATTTACTGCTAACGCCTCATGTTGCATGGGGCAGTGATAGCTCAATTCAAAAGCTGTCGGATATCTTAATGGACAACATAGATGGCTTTGTCGCAGGTAATCCGCAAAACTTAGTGCGTTGATTCTTGAGATCTTTATTACGATTGGTATTAAGCGAGTAGAGTTCAAAACAAAAAAGGTTGGCTTTTGGGCCAACCTTTTTAGATCGTTATGTCGATTAAGTGATTTAGCCTTGCGGCTTAACTACCAATACATTGATTGGTGAGTTCTGTACCACTTTGCTTGCAACAGAACCAAGAACCACTTTGTCGATTTTCGAACGCTTATGGCTAGGCATCACAATAAGGTCGGCGCCAAGCTTTTCTGCGTAATCAAGAATCGTCGTGTAAGTTTTACCTTCAGCTACGTGAACCTTATACACCACTTCATCGTCGATGTGTTTGTCGGCAAACTCTTTCAGCTGATTTTTAACATCAAGCTTCATTTGGTTCGCCGCATCTTTCGGGAAGTAAGACGCCACCATCGACATGTGAATGCCCGGTAGTACGTTCAGAATGTGGATTTCAGCATTGCTGTGTTTCGCGTGCCATACCGCTAGCTCGACTGCTTTATCAGAAAAGCCTTTGTCGTTAAGATCAACGGGAACAAGGATTTGTCTATACATGTATTCGTCTCTTTTTGAGCAGCGCTTAGCACATACCAAACGCTGTAATTATCTTTTCCATGTAGTAAAAAAGCCAAATAGAGTAGAGCGCTACTTGGCTCTATCCATTACGCGCTAATCTCATCCTTACGAGCACGCCTTCTTTGGTTCATCGCTAAACCAATCAAAATCAGTAGGGCAGGTAAGAATACCCACTCTTTCATTGGTCGATCTGCATCTTGGATAACGGATTTAATTTCCCAATCAAAGTCAATGCCAGCGGCTTCTGCAGGGCTACCAAACTCAACCATATCAACAATCATCTTGTTGTCAGCTTGTGTCAGCATTAGGCCCATTGAAGCAATGCGGTCTTCACTTGTTGTCGCAGAATCTTCAAATGGAAGGCGGACTGTCTTCTCAGAATAGTTACCTTCTAAGTTTTCGCCACCTACTCTCAATTCAAGTGATTGTCCCACAGATAAATTTTCTGTGATTTGAGCGATCTCAACTCCTGGCGAAAGAACTTTCTCTGGATAAATCATGTCCCACCAGAAACCTGGGCGGAAGAAAGAGAAAGTCAGAACGATAAGCAGTATGGTTTCCCACCACTTGTTCTTAGTGAACCACCAACCTTGAGTTGCTGCTGCAAAGATAAGTACCGCAGTAACCGAAGAGAAAATCGTTAGCGCTAAATGCCACCAAGAATCAATGCCCATCAACAGTAGTTGGGTATTGAATATGAACATGAATGGTAAGATTGCGGTCCGGATATCGTAGGTAAAACCTTGAATACCTGTACGAATCGGGTCTGATTTCGCAATCGCTGCTGCGGCAAATGCTGCCAGACCTACCGGAGGTGTGTCATCCGCAAGAATACCGAAGTAGAACACGAATAAGTGCACCGCAATCAGTGGGATGATAAGACCGTGCGCAGCGCCCAGAGTAACAATTACCGGCGCCATTAGCGTTGATACAACGATGTAGTTTGCTGTGGTTGGTAAGCCCATGCCTAGGATCAAGCTGATTACCGCGGTGAATAGCAACATAAGAATGATGCTACCGCCTGAGATGAACTCAACGAAATCAGTCATTACAAGGCCGATACCCGTTAGAGTCACCACACCAACAACCGTACCTGCGGCAGCTGTCGCTACACCGATACCAATCATGTTACGTGCGCCTGAAACCAAGCTCTCTGCTAGATCAACGAAACCAGCTTTAGTTTGCTCTGCAAGATCGTCTGATTTGTTCATCAGAGTCATCAAAGGACGCTGAGTGATCAAAATGAAGATCATGAAGACGGTTGCCCAGAATGCAGATAGACCTGGCGAGAAACGTTCAACGGTTAGACACCAAACTAGCACTACGATAGGCAGTAGGAAGTGCAAACCAGATTTAATTGTTGGACCTGGATCTGGAACTTCTTTCAGGTCCGCATCGATTTCCATGCCGCCTTCAGCTGCGTATTTTGCTGATACGCGAACCAGAGCAACATAAGCGATCAATAGCGCCACAGTTACGATCGGTGTTGCAGCATCGCCAAATACATCTTTCGTCCAACCCACACCGTAGTAAACCGCGGCACTAATAACACATAGACCTAATATGGTGCCAGTGAAAGAGAGTAGGCTTTGTACGATAGTTGGTGTGTGACGACGAGGTAAGCCGGTCATGCCAGCTTTACATGCTTCTAGGTGAACGATGTAAATCAGAGCTATGTAAGAGATCAGAGCTGGCAGTAGCGCCGCCTTGATAACTTCCACATACGAGATGCCCACATACTCAACCATCAAGAATGCCGCAGCACCCATGATCGGTGGCGTTAGTTGGCCATTGGTTGAAGCCGCAACTTCTACCGCACCTGCTTTTGTGCCCGGGAAACCAACACGCTTCATTAGCGGGATAGTAAAGGTACCTGTGGTTACCACGTTTGCAATAGATGAACCTGATACCAGACCAGATAACCCAGAGGCTACAACGGCTGCTTTTGCTGGGCCGCCTTTCATGTGACCAAGCAGAGAGAATGCAACCTTGATGAAGTAGGCACCAGCACCAGCGCGTTCTAGCATTGCACCAAACAGTACAAACAAGAATACGAATGACGTTGATACGCCAAGAGCAACACCGAATACACCTTCCGTTGTTAGCCACAGGTGCGACATTGCCTTGTTCAGGCTTGCACCTTTATGGGCGATAACGTCTGGCATGTGTGGACCGCCAAAGGTGTAAAGTAGGAATACTGCCGCCACAACCATAAGAGGTGGACCTAAAGCGCGTCGTGTTGCTTCAAGCAGTAAAACCATGCCGAATACAGCAGCAACAATATCGAATGTTGTTGGTGCGCCCGAACGACCGGCAAGTTCAGTGTAGAAAATATAGATATAAGAAGCTGAAAAACTACCTACTAGCGCCAATATCCAGTCGACTGCAGGAATGCGATCCCGAGGCGAGTTCTTCATAGCTGGATAAGCGGTAAAGGCTAGGAAAATAGCAAACGTAAGGTGAATTGCTCGAGCTTCAGTGTCGTTTAAAATTGCGAAGTTAAAAATGAACGGCAGCGGAGATGCATACCAAAGTTGGAACAGTGACCAACATAGAGGCACAAACCATAAAATACGGCCTTGGATACCACGAGGGCTACGCGCACCAGTATCTGATTGTGCCACCATTTCTTGCACATCTGGAGACGGTGATGTTGTCTGCGTCATGTACTTTATCCTTATTATTGATGGTCTGCCTTTTCTTACGAACAACCAAACGTTATTTATTTCCTATCTAGTGTAGTGAATGGATAGGGAAATGCGTTCTTTGTTCGTCTTTGTCTTAGGCTTGATACGAAGGTAAGTCCTCCAAATTGGAGAAACTTAAAGGGTTGCTCTTTTCACTTAAGTTATTTTTATAAAACGTGAAAAGCCAATAAGGAGGGCTAGCCTCCTTATTGGTGTAGTAGGCTTAAAGTAGAATTACTTTAGAAGGCCCACTTCTTTGTAGTATTTTGCTGCGCCTGGGTGAAGAGGGATAGAGATACCCGCTTTAACCATGTCTTCTTTTTTCAGGTTAGCAAATGCTGGATGTAGGCGTTTGAAAGTGTCAAAGTTTTCAAATACTGCCTTAGCAACGTTGTATGCAACTTCTTCAGAAACGTCTGAAGTTGTTACCATTGTTGCTGCAACACCGAAGCTGTTTACGTCAGCGTCAGTACCACGGTACATGCCAGCAGGAACTGTGCTGTAAGCGTAGTATGGGTTTTCAGCTACGATCTTGTCGATCTGTGGACCCGTTGCTGAAACCAGTTTTGCATCACAAGACGTTGTTGCTTCTTTGATTGATCCGTTCGGGTGACCAACCATGTAGATAAATGCATCAATCTTGTTATCACAAAGTGCTTGTGAACGCTCAGAACCTTTAAGTTCAGAAGCAAGCTTGAAGCTGTCGTTCGTCCAACCCATTGCGTCCATTACAACACCCATCGTTGCACGGTCACCAGAGCCTGGATTACCAATGTTTACGCGCTTACCAGCTAGGTCAGAAACATTGTTAATGCCAGCATCGGTACGAGCGATGATGTTGAACGGTTCTGTATGTAGAGAGAACATAGCGCGAAGTTTCTTGTATTCGCCCTGATCTTTGAACTTACTTGTACCGTTGTAGCCGTGGTATTGCCAGTCCGATTGAACAACACCAAAATCTAGTTCACCAGCACGGATGGTGTTAACGTTGTAGATTGAACCACCAGTAGACTCTACAGAACAACGAATGTTGTGGTCTTTGCGGCCCTTGTTCACTAGTTTACAAATTGCACCACCAGTCGGGTAGTAAACACCCGTCACTGAACCAGTACCAATTGTGATGAACTCTTGAGCGTTAACAGCGCCAGCGCCCATTACAGCAGCTGCAATAGCACCAACTTTAATAAGTTTGGTAAATGCCATGAATTTCCCTTCCTTTATTCATTATTAACCCTGAAACAAGTGTAGTCGTTTCTGGAGTTTCCTATTTGGAAACGGCACCTTTTTCAATCCATGTGATGAAAAAGTGGCTGAATAATATCAAAAATTGGCAGAAAATTACTCGAATGTTAAAAGATATAGCTAAAAAATCTAACAAATGATGTCTAGATCTCGTGTTTAATTTGCTACTGAGTTTTTTAAAATCAATGATTTAGTGTAATTTCGGGAAGGGTGTATGGATATTCTAGGATGTGATTTGGATCACGAAGCGAATAGATGTTCGTGATCCATTAGTAAGGCTGATAGTTATGAAACAGTGAGCAATTATCCTGCGTATTCAAACAGTTCGCACACAGAATCAAACAGTTGCTTAGTGGTAACCGATAACGTTGGAGTAATAAAGATAGTGTCATCACCCGCGACTACACCCAGTATGCCTTCCGACTTACCTAGTGAGTCTAATAAGCGAGCGATAAGCTGAGCTGCACCAGGGCCAGTGTGTATCACAACTAATGCATTGTTGTGGTCAATATCTAGTACTAATTCTCGTAAAGAGCTAGAAACTGTCGGAACACCCAGTTCAGCAGGAAGACAGTAAACCATCTCCATTTTTGCGTTACGAGTTCGAACGGCACCAAACTTGGTTAACATACGCGAGACTTTAGACTGGTTGATGCTTTCAAAACCTTCGTGTTTTAGGGCATCTACAATTTCGCCTTGTGAGCCAAAACGTTCTTCTTTTAGTAAGGCTTTAAATGCACGAACTAAGTTGTCTTGCTTTTCTGTATTGCGCATATGTCATTCTTATTCATTAACAAAGATGTTTGCATATTCTCGCATACATATTCAATTTTAGCCAAAACATCCCTGTAATTTGTTAGTCATATCACTGTAAATATTTAATAGAATAATGTGTTATTTGCGACGACTTATTTTGTTATTTCAGTCGATTATCGCCATAATGCGAACTTGCTGTGTAGCACGGTTTTATTGACTTGCGCGAAGTCGCAAAGCTAGCGTTAATTGATTGTAATCACTTTGTGATTAATATAGTTTTTTAACTTAGATTTAGCTCAAGAATTACCCTACAAAGAATCTATAAGAGAAAGCTCTCAAGGAGAATAACAATGAAAGTAGCTGTTATTGGTGCCGCTGGTGGCATCGGTCAAGCCCTAGCCCTACTACTTAAGAACCGCCTACCTGCTGGTTCAGATCTTGCACTTTACGACATCGCTCCGGTAACACCGGGTGTTGCTGCCGATCTTAGCCATATCCCAACGCCTGTTTCGATCAAAGGTTACGCGGGTGAAGATCCAACACCAGCACTAGAAGGTGCGGATGTTGTACTTATTTCAGCGGGTGTTGCTCGTAAGCCTGGTATGGATCGTGCGGATCTTTTCAATGTGAACGCTGGCATTGTTAAGTCTCTTGCAGAGAAAATCGCAGTTACTTGTCCTACTGCTTGTGTTGGTATCATCACTAACCCAGTAAACACAACAGTGCCAATCGCAGCTGAAGTACTCAAGAAAGCAGGTGTTTACGATAAGCGTCGCCTATTCGGTATTACGACTCTTGATGTGATTCGTTCTGAAACGTTCGTTGCTGAACTAAAAGATAAAGATCCAGGCGACATCCGTGTTCCTGTTATCGGCGGTCACTCAGGCGTAACGATCCTTCCTCTGCTTTCTCAAGTTGAAGGCGTAGAGTTCACTGATGAAGAAATTGCAGCGCTAACGACTCGCATCCAAAATGCAGGTACTGAAGTAGTAGAAGCTAAAGCTGGCGGCGGCAGTGCGACACTGTCTATGGGTCAAGCGGCTTGTCGTTTCGGTCTTGCTCTAGTGAAAGCGCTTCAAGGTGAAGAGAACGTGATTGAATGTGCATACGTTGAAGGTGAAGGCGAACACGCACCATTCTTCGCTCAGCCAGTTAAGCTAGGTAAAGAGGGCGCAGAAGCGATCCTTAGCTACGGTGAACTGAGCGACTTCGAGCGTAACGCTTTAGACAGCATGCTTGAAACACTAAATGGCGATATTGAGATTGGTGTTGAGTTCGCTAAGTAAGCGATACAGCATTTAACTCAATTTAAAATTGCTAATAAATGCCGGTCATTATGATCGGCTTTTTTGATCCTTGGATTTGCCTCGTTCGTAAATAGTGTTTTAGAGATGAAAGTGGGGCAGCAGTTATGAGTCGTATTCAAAAAGGAATGAACGTCCATTTCCATTTAGGTAGATTGGGAAAGATCCTCGTTATAGATGAGCAAGAGCAATTTGCGCTGGTTGAGTCATACAATAGCCACGAGCAGTACGCAGTGCCGCTGGAAGAGATAGAAGAAGTCGAAGCTCAACTTCCGTTGTCGTTAGAGTCGAGTCGTTATTGACAGTGGATTTGAAAAGATTTTCGTGAGGATCAAAAAAAGAGCCCTGAGGCTCTTTTTTATTATCTATGTAATGTCGCTATATAGAAGACAGTCTACAAAGTTACTTGCTGCGTTTAACAGCCAAGTGTGCAAGTGTGGTTAGTGCTTGCTTATATTCAGAGTCAGGCAGTACAGAAAGCTCAGCAATCGCTTTGTCGGCTTCTTCATAGGCTTTATTAGTCGTGTACTCTAATGAGCCTGTGTCTTTCATCACCGCCATAATGTCGTCGAGACGTTCCATGCCGTTCGCTTTCTCAATTGCTTCACGAATCATGCTTGCTTGTTCAGGAGAACCATTGTGCATTGCATATAGTAAAGGCAGCGTTGGTTTGCCTTCAGCAAGGTCGTCACCAACGTTCTTGCCCATCTCTTTACCATCAGCAGTGTAGTCCATCACATCGTCAATCAGTTGGAATGCGGTGCCTAGGTATTTACCGTAGTTTTGCATTGCCGTTTCGATTTCTGGTGATGATTCGCTAAGGATGGCACCGATTTGTGTTGCGGCTTCAAACAGGCGAGCGGTCTTAGAGTAGATCACTTGCATGTAGCTTTCTTCAGTGGTGTCTGGGTTGTTGCAGTTCATTAACTGTTGAACTTCACCCTCGGCAATCACGTTTACTGCTTCACTCATTAGTTCAAGGATCTTTAAGGATCCTAGCGTTGTCATCATTTGGAATGAGCGAGTATAAATAAAGTCACCCACCAAAACGCTAGCAGCATTACCAAAAGCTGCGTTGGCTGTCGCTTTACCGCGTCTCATGTCCGATTCGTCGACGACATCATCATGAAGTAGGGTTGCTGTGTGAATAAACTCGATAAAGGCTGCAGAGGTGATATGAGCTTCACCTTGGTAACCAAGTGCGCGAGCAGATAAAAGAGCAAGCAAAGGGCGTAGGCGTTTGCCACCACCGCTAACGATATAAAAACCAAGCTGGTTGATTAAACTTACGTCAGAATTAAGTTGGGCTTGAATTGTTTCATTCACTTTTGCCATATCATTGGCAGTAAGCGTTTGGATAGCTTTAAAATCCATTGTTCATCCGGCTGAAGTTAGACCCTGTAAGGCTTATACGTTGTATTTAATTGTTGAATAATACACTAAAAAACGTTGATTAATACATCGCTAAAGGGCATGATTGCCGCACTTTTCTTTGGCGAACAGGTTTTCGCCAATTTTTTAAAAATATGGCTTGTCATAGCGCCATGATTCCCGTAGAATCTGCGCCCTATTGATTAGTTTAGCGCACACCCGAGTTGTACAATTAACAACCATAGGCTGTGCGGAAAAAGCGGAGTAAAATATGTACGCTGTTTTCCAATCTGGTGGCAAACAACACCGAGTAAGCGAAGGTCAAACACTTCGTTTAGAGAAATTAGACGTTGAAACTGGTGCAACTGTAGAATTTGATAAAGTTCTTCTTGTTGCTAACGGCGAAGAAATCGCTGTTGGTGCACCTCTTGTTGAAGGTGGCAAGGTTATTGCAGAAGTAGTACAACACGGTCGTGGCGATAAAGTAAAAATCGTTAAGTTCCGTCGTCGTAAGCACTCGCGTAAGCAAGCTGGTCACCGTCAGTGGTTCACTGAAGTGAAAATCACTGGCATTAACGCTTAAGTATTAGGAGAGTTTAACAATGGCACATAAAAAAGCTGGCGGTTCTACTAATAACGGCCGCGATTCAGAAAGCAAACGTCTTGGTGTTAAGCGTTTTGGTGGTGAATCTGTTCTTGCAGGTAACATCATCGTTCGTCAACGTGGTACTAAATTCCACGCTGGCACAAACGTTGGCATCGGTAAAGACCACACTCTTTTCGCTCTTACTGAAGGTAAAGTGAAATTTGCTGTTAAAGGTCCTAAAAACCGTAAGTTTGTAAGCATCGAAGCTGAGTAATTTAATCTTTAATTAGATTATCTTATTAGCTTTCAAGCTGAATTCAAAAGCCCTGCCGATTCGGCAGGGTTTTTTATTTATAGCGAGAATAAAAAAGCAGACGCTCTTGCCTTAGCTTTAATAAGCTTAGCAAAGAACCTCTCCTTCTTTGTTCCTTGGTTGCAGGTCGGCCTAGATCTTAGGTGATCGATCTAAACACGGATCTGCTAGAATTTATATCACTCCTTGATGAGTGGTAACGCAACGTAAGTGCGGAGTTAAAAAATGAAATTCGTTGATGAAGCGGTAGTAAAAATAGAAGCCGGTGATGGCGGTAATGGTACAGTTAGCTTTTGGCGCGAAAAATTCGTCGCTAAAGGTGGCCCTGATGGCGGCGACGGCGGTGATGGTGGTGATGTTTACATCCAAGCGGATGAGAACTTAAACACACTGATCGATTATCGTTTCCAACGTTTTTACAACGCAGAGCGTGGTGAGAACGGTCGCGGTGGTAACTGTACTGGTAAACGTGGTAAAGACATTACACTGAAAGTGCCTGTAGGTACTCGTGCAGTTGATATCCACACCAACGAAATCGTTGCTGAAGTTGCTGAACACGGCAAGAAAGTGATGGTTGGTAAAGGTGGTTGGCACGGTCTTGGTAACACGCGTTTTAAATCGTCTGTTAACCGCGCTCCTCGTCAAAAGACAATGGGTACTAAAGGCGAAGTTCGCGAACTGCGTTTAGAGCTTCTTCTATTAGCTGACGTTGGTATGCTTGGCTTACCAAACGCAGGTAAATCTACTTTTATTCGTTCAGTATCTGCTGCGAAACCAAAAGTGGCTGATTACCCGTTCACTACCTTGATCCCAAGCTTGGGTGTAGTGAGTGTTGTTCCTGAAAAGAGCTTCGTTGTTGCCGATATCCCTGGTCTAATCGAAGGTGCAGCTGATGGCGCAGGCCTTGGTATTCGTTTCCTTAAGCACCTTGAGCGCTGTCGTGTTCTTCTGCATATGATCGATATTATGCCGATCGATCAATCTGATCCTATTCAGAATGCACTGACGATCATTGATGAGCTTGAGCAATACAGCGAAAAAGTTTCACAAAAACCTCGTTGGTTAGTGTTCAACAAAGTTGACCTAATGCCAGAAGACGAAGCAGACGAAAAGATTCAAGAAATCATCGATGCTTTGGGCTGGGAAGGCGAGCACTTCAAGATCTCTGCAGTGAATAAAATCGGCACCAAAGATCTTTGCTTCAAACTAGGTGAGTTTATGGAAAACCTACCTCGTGAAGTTGTAGAAGTTGAAGAAGAAGAGAAAGTAGACTTTATGTGGGATGACTACCATAAAGATGCAATGAGCGGTAAGAATGTCGTTACTGAAGATGACGACGATTGGGATGATTGGGATGACGAAGAAGATGACGGTCATGTTATCTATGTTCGTGACTAATCCCTCTTAACTTCTCATAAATCATCGGTCGCTTTTTCCAAGTACACTGATAGTTTTATTAAACCGCAATGAAAATTGCGGTTTTTTTGTATCTAAATCATTATGTACTGTCGAATTTTAATGCAGACTTTATTTCTAGATAATTAATACCAATCGTAGTAAATAACTGGTCACCCTAGCTTGTTAAAACGCTCGATAACTGCGTTAGAGATTTTGATTGTAGAATAACTACTTATCGAAAATCTCTGCCTTGTTCTCAAGCTTTTTTCCTGCGCTATTTCTGAACACTTACTTACTGTGATGGTATAACGCCTATGGGAAGGAAATCATGGCATCAAAGCAAAGAGCGATCTCAAGACTTGTCGCTCAATCGGGACAAATGTTACTGGCTCACGGGGCTGAGAGCACACTGGTCGGCGATATCATGCGCCGTATCGGCATTGCTTGTGGGGTGAATGAGGTTGAAGTCGCACTGTCAGCCAATGCGCTTGTTGTTACTACTGTGATGGATGATCACTGTATTACCACCACTCGAAGTTGTGCGGATCGTGGCATTAACATGCAGGTTATCACTGACATTCAACGCATTTGCATCATGATGGAGAAGGGAATTCTTGATTATGATTTGGCGTATAAAAAGATTCAAAACATCAGCCCCGAGCGCTACAACCGTTGGCTAGTGGTTGTGATGATAGGATTATCATGTGCCTCTTTTAGCCGTCTTGCGGGCGGAGATTGGCAGGTATTCATGATGACTTTTATTGCTTCAGCCTGTGGCATGATCGTCAGACAAGAAATTGGCCATCGTCATTTCAATCCTTTATTAAATTTTGCGATCACCGCATTCGTTACCACTACCATCTCTGCTCAAGCCGTACTTTACAATATTGGCGGACAGCCCACGATCGTGATGGCTTCATCGGTATTGATGTTAGTACCCGGCTTCCCTCTGATTAACTCTGTCGCTGATATGCTTAAAGGCCATATTAATATGGGGTTAGCGCGCTTTACCATGGCCAGCTTATTAACTTTGGCGACGAGCTTGGGTATTGTGGCAGCGATGAGTTTATCTGATGTTTGGGGATGGGCGAGCTAATGAGTATTTTCGAACTGTTTTTAGGTTTGCTCAATGATATGTTTTTCGCCGCGATTCCTGCGGTTGGATTCGCATTGGTGTTTAACGTCCCGCAACGCGCTTTAATTTATTGTGCACTTGGCGGCTCTATCGGCCATGGTAGCCGTTATCTGATGATGCACTTTGGTATTCCAATCGAATGGGCAACGTTCTTTGCCGCGACGGTGGTTGGCATGATAGGGGTTCATTGGTCACATAAACTGTTAGCGCATCCTAAGGTATTTACGGTTGCAGCCTTGATTCCTATGGTCCCAGGCGTGTTTGCCTTCAAGGCAATGATTGCTATGGTAGAGATTAACAGGGCAGGCTATACGCCTGAGTTACTGGCAATGTTGATGGAGAACTTTTTGAAATCAATGTTTATTATCGCTGGACTGGCGGTTGGCTTAGCTGTACCAGGGCTGTTATTCTACCGACGCAGACCTATCGTCTAGCGTTAATTTTCTTTTTAGGGACAGGACTTTCGATTTATGATCATCAGTATGATTGCAGCAATGGCCAATAACCGTGTAATAGGTAAAGACAACCAGATGCCTTGGCACTTGCCTGCGGATTTTGCATGGTTTAAACGCTCGACTATGGGTAAGCCTGTAGTCATGGGGCGTAAAACCTATGATTCGATCGGGCGTCCTTTACCTGGTCGATTAAACGTTGTGATTAGCCGTGATGCGAGCTTGGAAATTGAAGGGGTGACGACTGTTACTTCGATTGATAAAGCACTAGAGCTGGTCAACGATGTCGATGAAGTGATGATTATCGGTGGTGGTTCAATCTATGAAACTTGCCTACCTAAAGCAGACAAGTTGTATCTGACTTATATCGATTTTGATGTCGATGGTGATACGCAATTTCCAGACTGGGGAGAAGGTTGGAAGCAGAGCTTTAACGAGAGCTATCAAGCTGACGAGAAAAACAAACACAACATGGAGTTTGTGATTCTCGAGCGTTAACTCCTAATTTAAAAACACTTGCGCTGCTGCACGAGTAGCGCAAGTGTTTCGTATATCTATAACGCTTTTTGAGTAAAAAACTGTTTGTCTTCCCAGCGAAGTGCGGTTAAGTCTCCTCCCCAAACGCAGCCAGTATCAAGTCCAATCACGTCTTTTCCGTTATAGCCTTCAAGTGCAGCCCAGTGTCCAAAAACAACGGTTTTATCGAGCTTTATGCGTTGTGGAAGGTCAAACCACGGTACTAATGGTTCATCGGTAATTTCATTGGGTGGTAGCTTACATGCCATGTCGAGTCGACCGTCTTCAAAACAGAAGCGCATTCTTGTAAGGCTATTGATTGCATAGCGATAGCGCTCAATATCATGTAAATCCTGATGCCATAAATCAGGCGTGTTGCTGTACATGTTTTCGATAAGCCATTGCCATCTTTCCGACTTCAGCAAGGATACAACCTCTTGATTTTCGATACGTGCTGTTTCTATGCTCCATTGCGGCGAGATACCCGCATGGCACATCACGAACTCCGGGTGTTCCTGAAGCAAAGGTTGTTGCCTTAACCATTCGAGTAGTAGTTCACGATCTTCAGCATCAAGAATCGTTTGAGTCTTATCTTTTGGTTTCGCTGGAAATAGCCCTAAGGACACCGCCAGAAGGTGCAAGTCGTGGTTGCCTAATACAACCTTAGCTGCGTCACCAAGGCTACGAATAAAGCGTAGAGTTTCCAATGATTTTGGGCCTCGAGCGACTAGGTCTCCAGCTACCCATAAGGTATCTTGGTGTTTATCAAAGTTAATAGCTTCAAGCAGTAATTGAAGTTCGTCGAAGCACCCTTGGATGTCTCCGACAATATAATTCGACACAATAATTTCCTGTAGATACGGATGTACGGCTAATTAAGAATATTAGGGATTGCGAGTCTGAATGGGTCAACTTCGGTAATAAAATCAATGCCCTTGTTATCGGTCATCACATAGTGACCTTGCATAACGCCAACAGGGGTTTCGATGACAGTGCCACTTGTGTAGGTGTATTCGTCGTTGGCTTCAATCACGGGTTGTTGCCCAACCACACCATCACCCTCAATGGTGAGTTGCTTGCCGTTAGAGTCGGTAATTAACCAGCGGCGAGACATAAGCTGCACCGTTGTTTTACTTAGATTTTTGATGGTAATAATGTAGGCGAAGACGTAACGGTTCTTCGTTGGCTCAGATTGCTCCTCTATGTATTTAGAGTGAACCTGGCATTTGATACAAGGCGTAGATATATCCATATTCGCACCTTTTGTTGTTGGTATACTTAATGTAATTAAAGTATTACATAAAAAAGGCTCCTAACCGAAGTGTAGGAGCCTTTTTTATTTATTTATCAGCGTTGTGACTGTCGTACAGCCAGTTTGCCATGTCGACAAACTGCTCGAGCGTTAGGTTCTCAGGGCGCATGCTTGGGTTGATGCCAAGCTCTTCAAGCACTTCCTTATCAATCAAACTCTTGTAGCAGTTACGAACCGTTTTACGACGTTGGTTAAAGCCTTCACGACAAACACGATCTAACCATTTTAGATCTTTTGCTGGGTAAGGCAGCACTTCGTATGGCTGTAGGCGAACAACTGCAGAGTCTACTTTCGGTGGCGGAACGAAGGCCGTTGGTGGCACTTCTAGCACAGGTGTCACTTTACAGTAGTACTGAGCCATCACAGTAAGACGGCCGTAAGCTTTACTGCCAGGGCCAGCGGCTAGACGGTTAACCACTTCTTTTTGAAGCATAAAGTGCATGTCTTGTACGTCTTTATGGAATTCAAAAAGGTGGAACATCAATGGTGTAGAGATGTTGTATGGCAAGTTACCAAAGATGCGTAGCTTATTGTTCGGTTTAACCAGTTCTTGGAAATCGAACTTCATCGCATCGCCTTCGCGGATCGTTAGCTTGTCCGCAAGATCTGGATGGTTACGCAGACGTTCTGCAAGGTCTCTATCCAATTCGATAACGGTAAATTTATCGACAAGCTTACCCACAGGCTCAGTAATTGCGCCTAGACCAGGGCCGATCTCTACCAAGTTTTGACCTGGTAGTGGGTTAATGCTCGATACGATGCCATCAATAATGTATGGATCGTTAAGGAAGTTTTGACCAAAACGTTTACGCGCTTTGTGCCCTAAGTGGACATCATTTCTCATTGCTTTTTCTCTACTAATTCAATGGCGTGCGTGAGCGCTGTTCTAAAGCTCCCTGTATCGGCTTGGCCTTTCCCTGCCAAGTCTAAGGCGGTACCGTGGTCGACTGATGTGCGAATAAACGGTAAGCCAAGCGTGATGTTCACTGAGCGACCAAACCCTTTGTATTTCAATACCGGGAGTACTTGGTCGTGATACATACCTAAAACAGCATCTGCATCTTGCAAATATTTTTCATTAAAGATGGTATCTGCTGGCAATGGGCCAACTAAATTGATGCCATCTATTTGGCGAATTTTTTCTAGCGTCGGGGTGATGGTTTCAATTTCTTCACGCCCTAAGCAACCATCTTCACCAGCATGTGGATTCAAGCCACACACGTAGATAGTTGGTTTCTCAATAGCAAATTTTTCAACCAAATCTTTATTCAGAATAGTAATAATTTGCTCTAATCTGTCTTCGGTCACTGCTTGAGATACATAAGCTAGTGGGATGTGAGTTGTTACTAGTGCAACACGCAGCCCTTCAGTTGCCAACATCATCACCACCAGTGGCGTATTGGACTTCTCTGCAAAGAACTCGGTATGGCCGCTAAAAGCAACGCCAGCTCGGTTAATTACACCCTTGTGAACAGGGCCGGTGACAATAGCATCAAATTCATCATTCATACAGCCAATTGCTGCGGTTTCTAAAGTATTTAATACGTAATGACCGTTAGCTTCGTTGAGTTGGCCTGCAACCGCCGTTTCAGCTAGTGGAACGTGTTTCACTACCAGTGTACCAGCGCGTTGAGGTGTCTTAGCTGCACTTGCGTCATAATCCAGCAGATCGACTTCGATGCCAAGAATTTTAGCTCGCTCGGATAGCAGTGTTTTATCAGCACAAACCACGAGTTGATGAGGCCAGCTTTCTTGAGATAGAGCCAGAGTTAAATCTGGACCTATACCTGCTGGTTCACCTGCGGTTATGACAATACGTTTAGTTGCTGTCATCTTGGTCGTCCTCAACCATTTCAACAAAGGCACTTGCTCTTACTTCTTGTAGCCAGGCGCCAGCTTCTTCGTTGAATTTACGGTTAAATAGAATTTGGTAAGCTTTGTTTTTCAAAGCTGAATCGGTACGGTCTACTTCGCGACGGTCTAGTACTTCAACAATGTGCCAACCGTGTACGGTTTTGAATGGCGCACTAATCTTGCCTTCAGGTAGCGTTTCTACTTGGTGTTTGAACTCTGGTACATACAAATCTGGTGTTTGGTAGCCTAGCTCACCATCTTGTACTGCAGAACCTGGGTCTTGGCTGTATTGCTGAGCAAGGTCACCGAAGCTCGCTTCACCTGCGTTTACGCGGCGTGTGATTTCTTCAAGTTGTTCCTTCGCGCCATCGTCACTCAAGATGACAGTTGGCTTAATCAGGATATGACGAGCATTCACTTCCGTTACTGCTACGGTTTCTAAGCCTTTCACATCTTCAATTTTCAGGATGTGGAAGCCTACACCGCTGCGGAAAGGACCGATGATGCTGCCTTTGTTCTGCATTTTGATTTGGTCAGCGAAAATGGTTGGCATCTCTTCTTTACGCATCCATCCCCAATCACCACCTTGCAGTGCTTTAGGACCCTTAGAGTAAGTATACGCCATTGTGCTGAAATCTTTGCCTGAGTTAAGTTCTTCAACTAGCTCTTTAGCTTGAGCTTCTAGCTCTTCTTTGGTTTGGTCATCGTTAAAGCGCAGTTGAATGTGGCCAATTTTGTATTGAACCGTAGCATTCGTTTCTTGAGCAAGGATATCCGCTAGGTTGTCTACTTCTGCAGGAAGAATGTTGATACGACGACGAACGAGAGCGTTACGCGCTTCGCTTGCTGCGATCTCTTTTCTTACCTGTTCACGAAATGCGTTGTAGCTAAGGCCTTCTTCCGCAACCGATGCGGTAAGTTGTTCCACCGTTTGGTTGTTATCTTTGGCAATGCCTTCAATCGCTTGATCAAGTCGAGCATCATCAATTCGAACTCCAATACGTTCCGCTTCTTGAGTTTGAATCGTATCGATGATCAATTTTTCTAGCACTTGTTCATTTAATACATCTTGCGACGGTAAGGTTTGACCACTTTTCTTAGCGTTTGCGCGTAGCGTTTTCATCGAAGCATCGATGTCGCTTTGTAAAATCACGCCTTCGTTAACGATCACTTTTACGCTGTCGAGTTCAACAGGCGCTGCGTAGCTTGTTGATAAAGTACAAGTCGCTGCGACAGCAATTAATGTGCGTTTCCACAATGTCATGTGTAATCCTTTAAATTTACTGATGTTTTATCAATAAAGAAAATTAGTTGTTTAAGAAGAATGGGCGTCCGTAGCTCAAAGAGTTATCTGAGCTGCTTTCACCAATAGCGCCGGAGTCAGAGCCGATATTAGTACCAAAGCCAACAATACCGAAGTTCACGCTGAAGTTGTTTTCATATTCAGGTGTAGTATTTGGATTACTAATGTTATTTGTCAAACGGTTACTATAGGTAAAGCCGATGTACCAGCAATCCGATTTATAATTGAGTCTAGCTAACCACTCTAGATCTTCTTGTGTTGTTAAGTCATAGAAATATTGAGCGCTTGTGCTCCACTTCGGTGAAATTTGGTAGGCACCGAGTAAGCCGGCTTGAGAGATGCCATCTCTTGTTATTGATGATACGTCAAAATCTACAGTTTCATTTATGTATTCTTCTGTAACATAGCGATAGTTGGTTTGTATGTAACCACCAGCAAAGCGGTATTCAAGTGTGCTATTCGCTAATTGCATCGAAGATGAGTCAATATCGTATTGCACGCCACCATGGTAGAACAGGTAGTCATCATAGTTGAAGTCCATTTCTATAGCCCAAGACGAATAATTAGTTTTGTTATCAGAGTCGTCGTTGTCTAAAGTCTGTTTTGTATCTTTATCGATATAAAAAATCTGACCAAAAGAAATATTCAAACGCTCTTTATACTCATCATCGAAGAAACGAGACGATGCACCATAACTAATTTGATTCGCAGATGCGATACGATCAACACCGCTATATTTACGGCTTCTAAATAGACCATAGTAATCGGTCTGCAGTAGTGTGGTATCATAAAGACCAATATCGCTTTGATCTTCTTCTGGCACGTAAAGATACTGGACTTGCGGTTCGAGTGTTTGAGTATAGTTGCCAACAATAGTGGTGTCGCGTTCTAGAACGATACCTGCGTGGCTTCTAAACTCTGGAATAACTCGGCTTACCGATTCTTCTAAGCCTTCATAATCAGAACCCGCACCTGTATCAACGCCATCAAGGTCTTGTTGATAGTAAGTACCAAGTAGTCGAGCTTCTGTTGTCCAAGTACCCCAAGTGTTGCCTACAGGAATGGTAATGCCAGGTTCCACGTGAATACGGTTCGCAGATGGTTTACCTGCAGCGTCGGTATCAAATATCGAGACATGACTGATCATGTCGAAATCTAAATACTCCATCACTTCAGGAGCATAGTAGTTGTACTCTAGTTGGGGCATTAGGCGATAAGGTAAATTATTGCTCGTTGTCAGGACTTGGAAATCCCGTACAAGCACAGAAGCATCCCAGTTCTGAGAACGGTAGGTTGCTTTACCTTCTTGCAATAGTTGGCCATCTTCACGATTACCAATACTGCTTGAGCTAACGTCAGTAAAGTAATCAATGTCACTGACTTTGGAGTAATCAACTTCAAACAACCATGACTCTTGGAAAATCCCGGTATGCTCTAGTTGAGCGCCCCAGCGGTCACCTTTCTCTTTGAACTTCTTATCATCGGGCAGGTATTCAGACTTGATACTACCCGAACCGAAATCGCTCAAGTAACGGAATTTACTATTAAGTTGCGTTCCACGTTCTTGCATGTACTTAAAAGTGGTTTCTAAGTCGTAGTTTGGTGCCAAGTTCCAATAAACTGGGATTTCAGCTTCAAAACCGTCGCTTGAGCCGTATGAAACTGTTGGATACAAGAAACCGGTTTTACGAGTATCACCAATAGGAACCGTTAAGTACGGTAGGTAAAATACCGGAACACTTTGGATTTCAAAGCGTGGGTTATAAAAAGTGGCTTGTTCTTCGTCTTGGTCGACATCGATGCTCGATGCTCTTAGACGCCAAGCATTGTCACCAATCGGGCAAGAGGTAATCGAGCCATCTTCAATCTCATAAACCGCTTTACCTGTTTTTGCGATATAAACCGCATCTCCACGGCCTGGTTCACATAGAAATTCGTAATCGGTGTTTTCTAGTGTCATTTCATCAGTCGTCAGATTATTAGTTGCTCTGTCTGAGATAGATTTGATTTGACCGTCACTAAAGTTTACGTTGCCTTCAGCTACAACGATATTTTCTTGTTGGTGCAGGGTTACGTTATCGGCAAGGATGGTCTTGTTCCCTTGCGTAACTCTTACGTCACCTGAATAAATTGCCTTTTCACCGTTGATAGCTTCTAAGCGATCTGACTCAACATGAGCGGGTAGCTGTGTCTCGTTTTCTGCAGCGGGTTCGATCAAGCATTGATCTATAGAGGGCATTTCCTGCACACTACTATCGGTGATTGTTTCAGCTTGAGTTGTCGACACGTATAACGCCGTACTTATAGACGCGGCTAACAAGGTGCGGGAAAAAGATTGCATGAAGTTGAACTATCCTGTGTCACTAGATGAAGGGTTGATCTAGTATCAATCCAATTAATAAAGCATTTTCCTTATGATAAAGGAAATAATAGCATTCAGCATCATCAGACAGCATTACTCAGATAAAATTCATAGATAGAGAACACATAATGCAAATATTTGGCAAAATTTTGGGCGCGTTTTTTGGCTTTTTATTTGGAGGGCCGCTCGGTTTAGTTTTTGGTCTGTTTTTAGGACACCAATTCGATAAAGCTCGCCGATTGAACCAATCAGGCTTCAATAGTTCTGGTTTTGGTCGAGGTCCAAGCCAAGCAGAAAGACAGAACGAGTTTTTTAAATCCGCTTTTGCGGTTATGGGGCACGTTGCCAAAGCGAAAGGGCAGGTAACGCCAGAAGAGATTCAACTCGCTTCCACCATGATGGAACGCATGAACCTGCATGGCGAACAGCGCAAAGCGGCGCAAGATGCATTCCGTGACGGCAAAGAGAGCGACTTCCCTCTGAGCGAAGTACTTGAGCGAGTGAAAATCTCATCGGGTGGCCGTTTTGATTTGCTACAGTTTTTTTTAGAGCTTCAGGTATCTGCCGCATTTGCGGATGGAAGTTTGCACCCGAGTGAGCGTCAGGTTTTGCATAAGATAGCGCAAGGCCTTGGGTTTTCTGCTGAGCAACTAGAACGCCGCTTGCAGATGCAAGAAGCTGCATTCCGTTTCCAACAGCAAGGTGGAAGCTTTGGTGGTCATCAAGGCCATGGGCAATCATCAGGTTGGCAACAGGCTTCACAACAGAACCAGCTAGGCGATGCATATAAAGTTCTTGGTGTGAGTGAAAGTGCTGACGGTAAAGAGGTGAAGAAAGCCTACCGCAAACTGATGAATGAACATCACCCAGATAAACTGATGGCGAAGGGCTTACCGCCTGAGATGATTAACGTTGCGAAAGAGAAATCGCAAGAGATTCAAAATGCTTATGACCTAATCAAGAAGGTTAAAGGTTTTAAGTAATCGAACACTAAACCGAGCCATGACATTAAATGACTCGGTTTTTTATTAAAGGGAATTATATGACGGTAACGTATCAGGATGTTCTAGAGTTTTGGTTCGATGAATTGACGCCAAAAGACTGGTTTACTGGCGGCGAAGAAATTGATGCTTTGATTGAGGCTCGCTTTTTTGACTTACACCGTTCAGCAGCTCAAGGTGAGCTATTTGAATGGCGACAAAACGCACAAGGACGATTGGCAGAGATTATCGTGCTTGATCAGTTTTCTCGCAATATTGGTAGAAACAGTCCGGCAGCTTTTTCGGTTGATCCGATGGCGTTGGCTCTAGCACAAGAGGCGGTAGCGGGTGGTTTTGATCACCAACTTAACGAGCAACAAAAAAGCTTCCTGTATATGCCTTATATGCATAGTGAGTCTTTGTTAGTCCATGAACAAGCCGTGGAGCTCTTTTCTCAAACGGGATTAGAACATAATTTAGACTTTGAGTTTAAGCACAAGATTATCATTGAGCGCTTTGGTCGATATCCGCATCGTAATGAGGTGTTAGAGAGAACATCAACGCCAGAAGAGGTTGAATTCTTGCTGCAGCCTGGTTCAAGTTTCTAGCTCTCGAACACAGTGAAATAGATGAAAAGAGGCTAGTGGTTAATATACCACTAGCCTCTTTTTTTGCTTTAGTAATGAACTTTAGCGTTAGAGCTAGTTTGCTTGGTTAAGCGACCAGTCGTAGTCATAACTGATGTTTTGAGTATTGGTTACTGTTTCAGCTCGATATTGGTTTAAGTGCTCAAAGAGCTGTTTCTCTGTACCAAAATCTACAGCAAACCACTCGTAAATCGATGATAGTTGGAGCTTATTACCTTTAACCAACACGCCTTTGTCACTGTTTACAAACTCATTAACAGCTTGCTCTAGCAAGGCTTCAGTATTGTCAGAGGTAAAGGCGTCAGGCTGCAAGTTAGGGCAACCTAGGCTGGCACAGTTCACTGCATAATGCGTGCGAGGGTCTTGCCAAATCGGTCTTAGGATTCGATGTTCAATATCGTTGAGTGTCAGTGACTTCCCGTTAACGACTACCGCATCATCTCCCCATGGTCCAAAACTAAATAACCCGCCGAGCTTGGTAATCGATTTGATTGGGTAAGCCTCAAGAATCAAATCGACCGTCACAGCGTTGTATAGATTAACCCAATAGGCATACTGCTCTGCTTTTGAATAGTCGAGTGGGTTTACCTGTTCTAACAGCTTAATGTATTGCTTCAGTTTTGATTTGTCTGCCGCAGTCACTGCTTGATAACGAACTAACGTATTTTGTCCCTGTCTAGTTAAGTAGTTATCGAGAAATTGCTGCCAGCTTTGATGAGAAACTTGCTCTGAGTTAGCCTCATTATTTTGATTCCAGTACGGCCACAGTTCAGATTTAGGCGCCGACCAAGCTAAGGTTGAGAAAAGTAGGCTGATAATAACGAGTAGTTGTTTCATGGCATTCTCCTGATGACTGACTACTAAGACCTTATGCTTTACGATTTTCTTTCATGGCTCTTCAGTTAAATTACAGACTTAAGTCTAATAAATATATTCAGCTAAATAAAAAAGGTTGGCACTAGGCCAACCTTTTATGTGTACACAAAACAGTGCGATTCTATTTCAAGACTTCTTATTTTAGGAAGCTAGGAATCTTAGCTTCAAACTCTGAAATCTTATCGGCGTGTTGAAGTGTTAGGCCGATGTTATCTAGGCCATTCAGTAAGCAGTGACGACGGAACTCATCAATTTCAAACGAGTACTCTTTACCGTCTGCGCTAACTTTCATTGCTTCTAGGTCAACTGTGATTTCTGCACCTTCATTCGCTTCAACGAATTGGAATAGCTCATCCACTTCTTGCTCAGTCAATCGAACTGGCACCATTTGGTTGTTGATCGAGTTACCGTAGAAAATGTCGGCAAAGCTTGGTGCGATCATTACTTGGATACCGTAATCGGCAAGTGCCCAAGGTGCGTGTTCACGAGATGAACCACAACCAAAGTTTTCACGAGCTAGAAGAATTGAAGCGCCTTGGTAGCGTTCTTCATTCATTACAAATTCAGGGTTTGGTTGTTGGCCTGCATCGTCTAGGAAGCGCCAATCGTGGAACAAGTGTTTACCAAAACCGATGCGGTTTACTTTCTGTAGAAACTGCTTTGGAATGATCGCATCAGTATCGATGTTGGCCGTATCTAGAGGAACGACTAATCCGGTGTGTTGTTGAAAACCTGACATGTTAAATCCTCTAATTAAAGTTCACGAATATCGACAAAGTGACCAGCGATAGCTGCTGCGGCTGCCATTGCTGGGCTAACTAGGTGCGTACGACCATCACGGCCTTGGCGACCTTCAAAGTTACGGTTTGATGTAGAAGCACAGCGCTCTTGTGGACCTAGACGGTCGTTGTTCATTGCAAGACACATAGAACAGCCTGGTAAGCGCCATTCAAAGCCGGCTTCGATGAAGATCTTATCTAGGCCTTCAGCTTCAGCTTGTGCTTTAACTTGCTCTGAACCCGGAACGATAAGCGCTTGAACATGTTTCGCTACTTGACGGCCTTTCGCTACCGCTGCTGCTGCACGCATGTCTTCGATACGAGAGTTAGTACAAGAACCAACGAACACTTTATCTACGTTGTAATCAGATAGAGATTTACCGGCTTCAAGACCCATGTAAGCCAGCGCTTTTTCTGCAGATGCTTTTTCTACAGGGTCAGCGAAGCTTTCTGGCGCAGGGATTGGTGTGTCTACCGAGATAACCTGACCTGGGTTAGTACCCCAAGTGACTTGTGGTTTGATGTCTGCCGCTTCTAGCGTGACAACGGCATCGAACTCAGCGTCTGCATCGGTTTTCAATGTGTCCCAGTATTCAATTGCTGCTTCTAAGTCTTCGCCTTGTGGAGAGAACTTACGACCTTTGATGTACTCGTATGTCGTTGCATCCGGAGCAATTAGACCCGCTTTAGCACCCAACTCGATTGCCATGTTACATACCGTCATACGACCTTCCATCGTAAGGTCTGTAATTGCCTCACCACAGAATTCAACCACGTAGCCAGTACCGCCAGCCGCTGTTGTTTTACCGATGATCGCTAGCACGATGTCTTTTGCCGTGATGCCCGGAGCAACCTTGCCTTTTACTTCGATCTTCATCGTTTTTGCACGCGCTTGTTTTAGCGTTTGCGTTGCCAGAACGTGCTCTACTTCAGAAGTACCGATACCGAATGCTAAAGAACCAAATGCACCGTGTGTTGCTGTGTGTGAGTCACCACATACGATGGTCATGCCCGGCAGAGTAATACCTAGCTCAGGGCCCATTACGTGCACAATACCTTGGTATTTGTGGTTTAGATCGTAAAGCGTGACACCAAATTCTTCACAGTTTTTCGATAGCGTTTCCATTTGGATACGAGCCATCTCACCAGAAGCGTTGATGTCTTTCGTTTGTGTCGATACGTTGTGATCCATGGTCGCAAAAGTTTTGCCTACTTGGCGAACTTTACGGCCTTTTTCACGCAGGCCATCAAAGGCTTGTGGCGAGGTTACTTCATGGACTAAGTGGCGATCGATATAAAGAATTGGTGTTTCGCCCTTCGCTGCAACCGCAACGTGAGCGTCATAAACTTTTTCGTATAAGGTTTTTGCTTGCTGGTTTGTCGACATAGCTTTTCTTCCTTGGGAGCATCAGTCCCAGTGTTTGTTTCGAGCCAAGTCATGCGGTTTACGCTGACTTGGCTTGATATTATTCTTATGTACTTGCTTCTAATCGGAGCATTTAGCTTATGAAGCTAAGATGTACTCAGCGATCTTGTCACCCATTTCAGAGGTAGTCAGTGCTTGGTTTTTACCTGCAAGGTCTGCTGTTAGCTCGCCTGCTGAAAGCGCTTTAGATACCGCTGCTTCGATGTCTTGTGCTGCCGCTTCTTCGCCTAGGCTGTAACGAAGCATTAGTGCTGCAGAAAGGATTTGCGCTACTGGGTTTGCGATGTTCTTACCTGCGATATCTGGTGCGCTGCCGCCTGCTGGCTCGTATAGGCCGAAGTTGCTTTCGTTCAAGCTAGCAGAAGGAAGCATACCCATAGAGCCTGTAATCATTGCGCACTCATCAGAGATGATGTCGCCGAAGATGTTTGAACACAGCATTACGTCAAACTGAGAAGGATCTTTGATTAGCTGCATGGTCGCGTTGTCGATGTACATGTGGTTTAGCGTGACATCTGGGTAATCTTTTGCAATCTCTTCGACAACTTCGCGCCATAAGATAGAGCTCTGTAGAACGTTCGCTTTATCGATTGAGTAAACGTTTTTGTTACGTAGGCGTGCCGATTCAAACGCAATTTTTGCAATACGTTCGATTTCGTAGCGGTGGTAAACCTCAGTATCAAATGCTTTTTCAGTTGCGCCTTCGCCTTCACGACCTTTAGGTTGGCCGAAGTAGATGCCGCCTGTTAGCTCACGTACTACCACGATGTCGAAACCGTTACCTGAGATGTCAGCACGTAAAGGAGAGAAAGACTCTAAACCTTTATGGATTTGTGCAGGACGTAGGTTGCAGAACAGTTGGAAGTGTTTACGTAGAGGAAGTAGGGCACCACGCTCTGGTTGATCGTTTGGTGGAAGGTGTTCCCATTTAGGACCGCCGACAGAACCAAAAAGTACTGCGTCAGATTCTTCACAGCCAGTTACTGTTGCTTCTGGAAGTGGACAGCCGTGGTTATCAATCGCAATACCACCAACATCATACTCTTCGCGAGAAAAGCTAATCGCGTGCTTCTTTTCGATCGCGTCTAGCACTTTATGTGCTTGTTGCATTACTTCTGGGCCAATGCCATCACCAGGTAGTACGGCAATTTTGTATGATTTATCAGTCATGTTAATCCTTTAATTCTTTGTTACTGAGCTATTTGGCTCGTTTTAAATTTTGTCCCTAAAGCCAATAACATCGGCTCTAGGGCTCTGTTATTGGGTATTTAAACTGTCGCGATTTTTTGCTGTTTCATTTCAGCAATGGTGTCGGCACGTTGAATACTATTGATAACATGCAGTAGCGCCTGACCAGAAGCTTCAACGATATCGGTTGATACGCCTGTACCGTGGTACTTGCGGCCTTTATAGTTAGCAATAATATCAGCTTGGCCTAGGCCATCTTCGCCTTCACCTTTGGCGGTAAGGTCGAATTTATCCAATGCAATTTCGTAACCCGTTAAGCGGTAGATACATTGGTATAAAGCATCAACTGGGCCGTTACCGACAGCCGCTTCGCATTTCTCTTCATCACCACATTGCAGCTTGATGCTGGTGGTAGACATAACACTACCAGATTGTACGCTTAGGTAGTTAAGTTTATAGAAGTCATCTTCGTCACGTAGGTTCGCGAAGTGCATCAATGCTTCTAGGTCGTAATCGAACACTTGGCCTTTACGGTCAGCCAGCTTCAAAAAGTCTTCGTACAATGAATCTAGGTTGTACTCATTGTCTTTGTAGCCCATTGCGTCCATGTGGCTCTTAACGGCTGCACGACCACTACGGCTGGTTAGGTTCAAAGCTTTGTTTTTCAAGCCGATAGACTCAGGCGTCATGATCTCGTAAGTGTTCTTGTTCTTAAGCATGCCATCTTGGTGGATACCCGAAGAGTGGCTGAATGCGTTAGCACCAACGATTGCTTTATTGTCTTGAATTGGCATGTGGCAAAGCTGGCTAACCAACTTACTGGTACGGTGAATCTCTTTATGATCCAAGCCTGTGTGAACACCTAAAAGCTCTTGACGAGTTTTGATGATCATTGCTATTTCTTCTAAAGAACAGTTACCCGCACGCTCACCAATACCATTGATTGTGCCTTCAATTTGTCTAGCACCCGCTTGCACAGCTGCAATTGAATTAGCAACCGACATGCCTAAGTCATCGTGACAGTGAACAGAGATGATCGCTTGATCGATGTTTGGTACGCGATCAAATAGCGTTTGGATAATGCCACCAAACTCATTCGGTACGGTGTAGCCTACGGTGTCTGGAATGTTGATGGTTTTTGCGCCAGCGTTAATCGCGGCTTCAACCATACGACATAGGTTGTCGATAGGTGTACGACCGGCATCTTCACAAGAGAATTCAACATCATCGGTATAGTTACGCGCATGCTTTACCGCTTTCACTGCCATCTCGACAACATCGTCGTAGCTGCGGCGTAATTTGTCTTGTACGTGAACCGTCGATGTAGAAATAAAGGTATGAATACGGAACTGTTCAGCCACTTTTAGTGCTTCGGCTGCGGCATCAATATCTTTCGCTACTGCACGAGAAAGCGCACATATACGGCTATCTTTAATATTCTTTGCGATGGTTTGTACTGATTCAAAATCGCCTGGTGATGACACAGGGAAACCCGCTTCAATAACATCTACACCCAGTCGTTCAAGTGCATAAGCGATCTGTAATTTCTCTTTTACCGTTAAGCTTGCAGCCAACGCTTGCTCGCCATCACGTAAGGTCGTGTCAAAAATTATCACTTGATCGTTCATGGGTGCTTCCTTATATCGATAATGAATCGATTGCTATCCAAATTATTATTAAGAATGATGTTCTTTTAAAAGTGCCAGTTACAAAAAAACCCGCTCAGCGCGGGTTTTAATATTTGTGTAGTTCTTGACCCACAACTTACCCGCGCGATTGGTTCACGATAAGGAGAAGTTTCAGCAGTCGAGAAGAAGAAAAAATCATTACACAAATATCCGTAAATAAACTGTTAACACCATATTTACCGCAATTTATTCTGAGCGTCAAACAAGAAAATCCAATATCAGCGTGCATTGGCGACGTTTTTGTTTGGTTTGTACTGTTTTGTGTTGAGTTATTGGCTAAATCATCTGATTGATGGTTTTTTATTGGGGGGTTAGTTTATCGTTTGGCTTATGTGTAGGTTAAAACTTTGTAGTAAATCTTTTTGATGGAACGATTCACCAAAAAAATCACAAGCGTGACCAAATTAATTAATCACTTGATTAAATAATGAGTAATTAATCTTCTACTGTTACGCCTGTTTATCTCTATAATTAATCAGATGATTAATTATAGAGATGGATTTTTTCCATGACGGCACGAAAAGCGGGGCGACCTCAAAAGAACTTAGATGTTCGACAGTTATTGATTGAGCATGCTCGTGATCTGTTTGTCGTTCTGCCATACGACAAGGTCTCGACACGCCTGATTGCTGAGCGTGCGGGTGTCAATATTGCGATGATCCGTTATTACTTTGGCAGTAAGGCCGGGCTGTTTGAAGCCATGCTGCGTGAAACGCTACGACCGATGCAATTGCAGATGCAAAGGTTGGTTGAAGAAGGTAGTCATGAGAGCTTTCTTGACCTAATGCGGACTTACTACAAAGAGATGGTCAAGGTACCTAAGTTTCCTCGCTTGCTAGCCCAAGTGATGAATATGCCTCCCTCTGAAGTGCAAAGAGAATTGCTCGAAAAGGTTTTTCACGATGTCGCTAAGCCAGCTCAGGATGTCATTTTTGAAAAACTGGTTGAACAAGGCGTTTTAAGAAAAGAGATGGATCCCAAACTCTGCCGCGTGTCGTATATAAGCTTGATGGTGTTCCCATTCATTGCGCCCCCACCTTTGCTTGCTATTCATGGTATTGAGATTAATGAAGAATTTCTTAACCGCTTAATCGAACACAACATTAAATTGATGACAGAAGGCTTTATAAATACGCCTAGCCCTTCTTCTGTGCAGGACCAAAGATAATGAAAATAAATAAAAAACTACTCTTCTTTCCAGCACTTGCGGTTGGTGTGATTGGCCTTATCGCCGCGATTAACTTGAAGCCGGATCTTCCAACCAAACCTGCGGGTGATAGAGCCCGCTTAGTTGATACAGTAAGCCTAGAGCAACAACTGATAGCGCCGTTAGCGGTTGGCTTTGGCAAGGTGGTGCCGAAAGTCGAATGGAAAGCAATTGCCGAGGTAACAGGGCAGATTGTCTATCGACATCCAGATCTTGAAAAAGGGCAGGTGATCCCTGCAGGAACGGTCGTGCTCAAAGTTGATCCATTGGATTACGAATTGAAACTGATACAAGCAGAGGCGGATCTAAAATCAAGCCAAACCTCATTAGAGAAATTGAATCAAGAAGAAGACAACCTTAATCAGACTCTTAAGATCGAAAAGAATCGCTTAGTGATCAGTAATAAAGAGTTACAACGTAAACAGGATCTGCGTAAGAAAGGGCTGACTTCGCAGTCTGATGTCGATCTACAAAAACAAAGTGCGCTATCTCAACAGAAGTTGGTATTAGATATCGCGAACCAAATCGCATTAATGCCAGACGAAAAACGTGTTGCGGAAGCGGTGATTAAGGTCAATGTATCTAAAGTCAAAGAGGCGCAACGCTCTCTCGATAAGACTACCGTCACTTTACCAAGAGCGATGCGAATTGCTCAAGTTGATATCGAGCAAAATCAAGTGGTTAACCTTCAACAAGAGATGTTTATTGCTCACGGGATTGATGTCATGGAAGTAGAGGCGCAACTTTCTATTCACGATATGCAAACTTTAGCCTCCAGTTTTAAGCAGTTCCCTCGCGATACCGCAGGAATTCCTAATCCTTATGAAGCGCCAATCAAAGCAAGCATCCAACTTAACAGCGGTAACCTGAACCTTAGCTGGCCTGCGAAGGTAGCAAGAATCAGCGAAACGGTTGATGAAAACCAAGCGACGGCGGGGATTATTCTCGAGATCGCTCAAGACTATTCACAACTGCAGCCAGACAGCGCAACGCCGTTGGTTAATGGTATGTTTGTAAAAGCCGAGATTGAAGGTGTAGCGAATCTGAGTTGGGTTGTGCCGGAGCGAGCACTGCATGGTGATAAGGTTTACTTGATGGATGACAATCAGCGTTTGCAAGTGGTGAATGTTGAAGTGCTTTATCGCAGAGACAATCAAGTGGTTGTGAGTGGTGAGCTACAAACCGGAGACAAATTGGTTCTAAATGATGTCCTGCCAGCTATCGAGGGCATGTTATTGAAAGAGTCGAACTCTGAAGAGGCTGAGCTTGAATCGGATACTCTGGAGAGTGCGTCATGATCAAGTTCTTCTCTAGGCACCCAACAGCAGCCAACTTGTTGATGCTTGGATTGTTGATCATGGGTATAAGCTCATTATCAACCATCAAACGTGAAACCTTCCCCGCTTATGATCCGCCTTACATTATGGCAGCCATCGTTTATCCCGGCGCTTCTCCACAAGAAGTGGAAGAGAGCCTATGTGTGCGAATGGAAGACGCGGTAGATGGTTTAGCCAACATTGAAGAAACTCAGTGTGAGGCGATCGAAGGCAGCGCACGTCTAATTCTGAAGTTGAATGAGAAAGCGGATATCGGCCGAATGCTGGTGGACGTGCAAACTCAGATCAACTCGATCAATGACTTCCCAACTGAGATTGAATCACCTGTTGTTCAAGAGCTAGATTGGAATGAACCGGTTGTTGATATCGCGATCACAGCAGAAACGTCGTGGCCGGAACTTAAAGCCTACGCGGAAGATCTTAAGCGCACCATGAAGCTCGATTACGGTGTCTCTTTGGTCGAGGTCAGTGGCTTCTCAGATCATCAATATAGAGTAGAACTGGATACCCAAGCGATTCGTCAGTTGGGTTTGAGTGTCGGTGATATCGCAGAACAGATTGGCCGTCAGAATGTAAAACTGCCGAGTGGTAACGTTGAAACACCAGATAAAAACTTCCTGATTCGTTTCGACGAAAGACGTATCACGCCAGTTGAACTGGAAAGTATCGTGGTTGGTTCTGCACCAAATGGCTCAGTGATCCGTTTAAGAGATATCGCTAAAATTACCGATCGCTTTGAGCTTGATGAGCAGAAAGTTTTATTTGATGGCAAACCATCAGCCCTGTTGAAGATCAGTAAAAATAAAGAAGATGATGCACTACGAATTAAAGAGAATGTAACGCGATTCGTTGAAGATCAAAGCGCGATTGCTCCTGACGGCGTGACACTACAAATGACCAACGATCTCTCCTCTGTGCTGTGGGATCGTTTAACCATGATGGCGCGTAATGGCTGGCAAGGTATTGTGCTGGTGTTCGCCACCATGTGGTTGTTCTTCAGCTTACGCTATTCATTCTGGGTGGCGGCAGGGTTACCGGTTGCCTTCCTAGGTGGCCTGTTCTTGATGGCCAATTTAGGTTTGTCGATTAACATTATGTCGCTGGTCGGGTTGTTGATGGCAATCGGTATTATGATGGATGACGCCATCGTGATCGCCGAATCGATAGCGTCCCATTTAGACAGGGGGCAGAGTGTTGATGATGCGGTGTACAACGGCGTTAAGAAAGTGCTTCCCGGGGTCTTATCTTCTTTCTTAACCACGGTGTGTATTTTCGGTAGCTTGTTATTTCTCGATGGGGAAATGGGCGCGGTACTCAAGGCCGTTCCTCAAGTATTGATTTTGGTGCTGTCGTTGAGCTTAATCGAAGCCTTCCTGATTCTGCCAAATCACCTGTCTCACTCGCTGCATAAAGAGAAAAACGACAAGCCAGCACTACGCTTCAAAGTGGTGTTACTAGAGAAATTCGAGAACTTCCGTAATACCACCTTGATGAACATGGTTGAGAAAGTGGTGACCTTCCGCTATGCCTTCATGGGAGGAGTGTTGACCTTACTGCTTCTTTCTATCGCTTTGATTGCTGGTGGTGTTGTTAAGTTCCAACCTTTCCCTGAGCTGGATGGTGATATTGCCGAAGCGCGTATCATTCTTCCACCGGGCGCATCACTGTCTCAAACCGAAAAAGTCGTCGATAAAATTGTCGCGTCGGCTGAGCGTTTGAACAAGCAATGGAGCGAAGAGGTTGAAGAAGGCAATACACTGGTCGAGCACATAACTAGCCAATTCAATGCTAACGCCGATGCCAATGAATCTGGCCCACACCTAGCCACAGTGCGCTTAGACTTACGCGGAGCAGAGAGTCGTAATACGGTGGTCGATGATTTCATCGATGCATGGCGAGAGGACATCGGTGAACTTGCAGATCCAATCTCACTGGTATTCAAGCAACCCACCATGGGGCCGGGTGGTCGCGCTATCGAGATTCGAGCTAAGCATGATGACCTAAGTGCATTGAAATCCGCTTCTCTGGATATTCAGGAATACCTTAATCAGTTCGATGGCGTGCACGGCGTGCTTGACGACATGCGTATGGGTAAAGAAGAGATCTTGGTGAAGCTGCGTCCGGGAGCTGAAACCTACAATGTGAATGGGCAGATGATTGCTTCCCAATTGCGTGCGGCTTTCTTTGGTCAGACAGCGGATGAGATTCAAATCGGTGTTGAGAATATCTCGATTGAAGTGCGTCTTGATAAAGAGCAAGCGGGCGACATACAGCAGCTGGCCAACTTCCCGATCATCACCGCAGATGGCAGTCAGATCCCGCTAGCAACGTTGGCGACGTTAGATTTCCAACGTAATTACGTGCGAATTCAGCGTATTGATGGGCTGAGAACCATCAGTATCTTTGGTGATATTGATAACAAGAAAGCGAGTTCATCCGCGATCTTGGCTCAGTTCCAAAAAGATGAAGCCGCCAAACTTATTCAGAAGTACCCGGGTTTACGCTTTGATTTCGAAGGAGAGGCCAAAGATGCGGCTAAGACCGGAGCCTCTATGGGCAAAGGCTTCTTACTCGGCTTATTTGGCGTGTTTGCGATTCTTAGCTATCAATTCCGAAGCTACTTAGAGCCTGTGGTCGTGATGTTGGCGATTCCACTCGCTTTTATTGGGGTGGTCGTTGGACACTGGATACTTGGGCACTCTTTGAGTATGCCAAGCATGATGGGCTTTGTTTCGCTCGCAGGGATTGTGGTTAACGACTCTATCTTGCTGGTGCAATACATTCGTCACCATGTCGATGAGGGAGATAGCGTGCATGACTCGGTGGTGAAAGCCAGTCGCGAGCGTTTCCGAGCGGTATTCTTGACCTCAATGACAACCGCCGCTGGTTTGCTACCGCTGTTAACGGAAACAAGTTTACAGGCTCAGGTTATTCAGCCTCTGGTTATTTCGATTGTGTTCGGCATATTTGCCTCGACCTTACTGGTGCTGTTTATGATCCCAGCGGCTTACGCAATATTGGCGGACTTTGGTTTAGTGAAAAAGCACGAGCCTCTCTCGCTATAGACATTGGAAGAAAATAAACAATAAAGCGGCCTAGTGCCGCTTTATCTTTATAGGATGTTTTTTCATATCCTTGGCCCGAGCGGCTGCACTGCGCATCCCAAGGAAATTTCATTTTAGTTCATTCAAAACGTCACTTAACTGTCATTTGTTGAGCATAACTTGAGCCTTAACTGAATAAGGATTGTTAAGGAGATCGTATGCGTACAATCGAACCTATTGTCCGCTGGGATGTGGCATTTTCTGTTTTCTGTTTAAACAACCGCTATGGCGGGCAACATGCAACGCTCAGTAAAGCGGTGTCTCATACTGGAGATGGACACCTTTACGTGTTAATTGCGTTGATTGCTTTGCTGGCTGATAGCAGTACTGGCCGAGACTTTCTTTTGGTGGGCTTAACCGCCTTTGCAATCGAACTGCCTATTTATTGGCTTGCTAAAAACACCCTCAAGCGTCGTAGACCGGCTGAATTCTCTTCACTGCTTTATTCCCACATTGTGCCATCCGATAAATACAGCCTGCCATCTGGGCATTCCGCGGCGGCTTTTGTTATGGCGACCCTAATCGGACATTTCTATCCGAGCTTATATCTCTTTAGCTTGGTGTGGGCAACTGCGATTGCTGGCTCTCGAATCTTACTTGGTGTGCACTTTTTAACAGACGTACTGATTGGCGCAGCCTTGGGCATCGCTTGTACTAGCCTTGCTATCAGCTTCATCCTGTAATTATTTTGTTGGCAACCACTGCCGAGCTAAAGTGGCAAATTTAAAGGAACATGCATGAAAATTTTATACGGCGTACAAGGCACTGGAAATGGTCACATCGCACGTGCGAGAGCAATGGCCGTCGCCTTTCGTCAGCAAAATATCGATGTCGACTTTCTATTCTCTGGAAGAGATGAGAGCAAGTACTTCTCGATGGAAGAATTTGGAAACTACCAAACCCGCAGTGGCTTAACGTTTTATAGTGAGCAGGGGCAGGTGAAATACGGCAAGACATTCATGAAGAACAACATCTGGCGATTTCTGAGTGAGATTAACCAGATCGATCTGACACCATATGATTTAGTGCTTAACGACTTTGAACCCGTGACCGCTTGGGCAGCTAAAAGACAGGGCGTACCTTGCATAGGGATAAGCCACCAGAATGCGTTTCGTTATGATGTACCCAAAGAAGGGGGTAACTGGATTGAACATTCAGTGATTCAACATTTCGCCCCAACCGCGCACTCAATTGGGTTGCACTGGTATCACTTTGAACAGCCGATACTTCCACCTATTGTTCATACGCCTATCGCTCCCACGCTAGTTGGTGAGCAACAAACCAAAACAGCACAAGACTTTACGTTGGTCTATTTGCCATTTGAGGATCTTGAGTCGATCTCAGAGCTGCTGATGAAGTTCATTTCGCATAATTTTGTCTGTTACCACCCAGATGTTATTGAGCATAGTCGAGTCGAAAATATTGAGTTCAAACCACTCAGTCATGCGGGCTTCCAATTCGACCTTAATCAGTGCTCAGGTGTGGTCGCAAATGGCGGCTTTGAATTGCCGTCTGAAGCTTTAACCTTAGGGAAGAAATTGCTTCTCAAACCACTTGAAGGGCAGTTCGAACAACAGAGCAATGTGGCGACGCTAGAGGCTCTTGGATTAGCTCAGACCATGACCTTTTTAGATGCAGCTATCTTGCGTGCTTGGCTCAGTGAAAAACAGGCTGAAGTGGTCACTTATCCAGACGTGGCAAGTGCACTCGTTGAGTGGGTATTAGCGGGAAATTGGTCTAATCAAGATGACTTAAGAAAGCAACTTTGGGACAAGGTAGACTTTCCAAGTTATGCATCGCTCACCTAACTCATAAGTGTTATTTCTGAATTAGCTGGTCAACTAATTCATCGGTTCAATAAGTTGTAACAATTGTAACCAAAAGATAGAACAGCTAAATAAGTCGAAATCAAACTCATAAGTTGAGCTTTTTATATTTTTTTATAACTCTATAAATTACTGATTTTTAGAGGTTATTTAATCATTAAGGTAAAATAAAATTATTCTTTATCAATCTTGTTGGTAGCTCGAGATGTATTGGTTAATAGTAATGTCAATCCGAAAAACATCGGTCTGATAAATATAAGAATTAGTGGTTATCTATTCTCATACCATTACCAATTTAACGCTGTCGAACCGACAAGAGGCAACTTGAATGTTAGATAAAAAAGACGCAATGAGTGCTATTGCAAGCTACAGAATGGAAAGCACACTTCGTGGAGTCGACTTAAATCTTTTGACTGTATTTGATGCAGTTATGCAAGAGCAAAACATTACACGTGCAGCTCACAATCTGGGTATGTCTCAGCCTGCTGTAAGTAACGCTGTTGCTCGTCTAAAAGTGATGTTTAACGACGAACTATTCATGCGTCAAGGTCGTGGTATTCAACCGACTCAACGTGCTCGTCAGTTGTTTGGTCCAATCCGCCAAGCGCTACAATTAGTACGCAACGAACTACCAAGTTCTGTGTTCTCTCCGGAGTCGTCTTCTCGCCTGTTCAAACTTGCGATTTGCAGCCCTTGTGACATGCGTTTTGCACCTAAGATTATGTCTACAATCAACGACCAAGCACCGAGCGTTAAACTGCACATGGATGCTGAATTCGATCGTCAACTTTCTGAGCGTATGCGTTACCAAGAAATCGACTTCGTTATCGATTACGCTCGTTTTGATGAGCAAGGCTTCTCAAGCACTGAAATCTTCCAAGACGAGTTAGTTGTGGTTGCTTCTGCTTCTCACCCACGCATCAACGGTGAAGTTTCTGCGGCAGAGCTGCTTAACGAAAAGCACGCAAAACTGTCTCGCATCCATGGTCAACGTAGCTTCTCTGAGCAAGCTTACCGTGACCTAGATTGCACGCCTTTCTACGAAGGTACGAGCTTGAGCAACGTTCTTTACGTTGTAGGCCAATCTGAACTAGTAACAATTGCTCCTCGTTGGATGGTTGAACATGCTGCAAACAAAGAGCAGCTTCAGATTCTAGATTTCCCATTCGATAATGCGGCGATTTCTGGCTTCCTAAGCTGGCACGAATCAAGTGAAAAGGATAAAGGACACATTTGGTTACGAGATCAGTTAATGATGATCTGTGGCGAAGTAGTGGCACTTAACTAAACACTAATCCCTATGATTTATAAGCCCTAAGCTAGGAGTCTGGCTTGGGGCTTTTTTGTACCTGCTATTTTTGTTGATAGAAAACTTAGCGTGAGACGTACTATTACTTATAACTTTGAGCTTCATCAGTTGCCTTTTCCATGATCAGAGGTACACTTGTGCGCTCAAAAAAGCTTACAGGTGTAAGCCAAAGGTAAAGAGATGGCCAATTTAGATTTTCATATCGTAAAAAGACTTCGTGACCAAATTGCCCAAGGCGGCAACCGTACAGCTTTGAAGCACAAAGTAGACAATGTATGGCAAGGCATTAGCTGGGAACAGTTTGGACAACAAATCGATACGCTTTCATTAGCACTGTTGGCTCAAGGACTGAGAGTTCAGGATAAGATCGGTATCTATTCGAACAATATGCCTCAATGGACCGTGGCAGATTTTGCATCTTTACAAGCACGTCTTGTGACTGTGCCGATTTATCCAACCAACACAGCAGCGCAGTCGTCTTACATCATCCAAAATGCAGATGTGAAGATCTTATTCGTTGGTGAGCAAGTTCAATTCGATGCGGCAGTTAGCCTGTCTGAAGAGTGCGAGCAGCTAGAAGTTGTTGTAGCTATGTCTGATGACATCGACCTGCAAGGACACAGCTTTGCCGTATCTTGGAATGACTTCATGGCGCGTGGCGTTGAAGCACAACAAGCAGAACTTGACGCGCGTCTTACTGATGCAAGCATGGATGACTTACTGACTCTTATTTATACCTCTGGTACTACAGGTCAGCCAAAAGGCGTAATGCTTGATTACACTAATATTGGTTACCAGTTAGAAGGCCACGATGAGCGTCTTAGCCTAAGTAAAGACGATGTCTCATTGTGTTTCCTACCTCTGTCACACGTATTTGAGCGTGCTTGGACGTTCTACGTTCTCTATAAAGGCGCAACCAACTGCTACCTGCAAGATACGATGCAAGTGCGTGATGCGCTAAGCGATGTGAAACCTACCGTAATGTGTGCGGTTCCACGCTTCTACGAGAAGATCTTCTCAGCTATTCACGAGAAGGTATCTAAAGCGCCGTTTATCCGTAAAGTGCTATTTACTTGGGCGGTGAACATGGGAGCGAAGCTTTCAGTTTGTCACCAGGAAGGCCGTACTCCATCGTTAATGCTGAAGAAGAGCCATGCACTAGCCGATAAGCTTGTGCTGTCTAAACTGCGAGCTTTGCTAGGTGGTAACATCAACTTCATGCCATGTGGTGGCGCGAAGCTAGATGAGACGATTGGTCGCTTCTTCCATGCTATCGGTATCAACGTAAAACTTGGCTATGGCATGACAGAAACTACAGCAACAGTATCTTGCTGGGATGACCGCTGTTTTAATCCTGATTCGATTGGTATGTCGATGCCGGGTGCAGAAGTGAAGATTGGTGCGAAGGATGAAATTCTTGTTCGTGGTCCAATGGTGATGCGTGGCTATTACAAGATGCCAGAAGAGACGGCTAAGACGTTTGACGAGCACGGCTTCCTGAAAACTGGTGATGCGGGTCATTTTGATGAAAATGGTAACCTGTTCATTACTGATCGTATCAAAGAGTTGATGAAAACCTCTGGTGGTAAGTACATTGCACCGCAAGTGGTTGAAGGCGCGATTGGTAAAGATCACTTTATCGAACAGATTGCTGTTATTGCTGATACACGCAAATTCGTTTCTGCGCTGATTGTACCTTGTTATGACTCGCTAGAAGAGTACGCCAAAGAGCTTAATATCAAGTATCACGATCGCGTTGAGCTTGTTAAGCATCACCAAATCGTTGAGATGCTAGAAAAGCGTGTAAATGACTTACAGCAAGAGCTGGCTAAGTTTGAGCAAGTGAAGAAATTCAAACTGCTACCGAAAGCATTTTCGATGGATGATGGTGAACTGACACCAACTCAGAAACTGCGTCGTAAAGTTATCAACGATAAGTATCAAGACGAAATCGAAGAAATGTACAACGAACAGCCTAAAGATAAGTAGTTTTCTGCTTAGATAAATTTTCAGTTGTTTAAAAATCCCCCTACGAATGTGATTGCATTTTTAGGGGGATTTTTTGTATCTAATGACACAGCACTATGTGCGAAAGCGCACACCAACAGGCTCGCTGTTTATCGATAAATAGCGTTCTATCGAAATATTAAGTGCTTTTTTTTGCCCGCGTACTAGTTTTTAAAACTAGTTGTTAAGGTTGGTTTGGGTTTTATTTGATGCTTTGAGCTAATAGTTGGTTTTTTGGCACAGTTGCCGAATAACAGGTGTTAGACCAGATGATAATAAAGCGTTAAAGTTGTTTCGTATTACTGTTTGTTGTTATCACGACAGACAGCCATAGCCGAAAAAGTGGAAGTATTTCGAATTAGGCTACGAATAAGCCCTAGACTATGAAAAACCAGCCCAACATGTTCACCAAATATGATTGGAAACTGGTGAGGAGAGCAATATGACAACAAAACCTGAAACAGCAATGTTATCCGGCGCTGAGATGGTGGTGCAGTCTCTAATTGAAGAGGGTGTAGAACAAATCTTTGGTTACCCAGGTGGTTCTGTACTTGATATCTACGATGCGCTGCATGCTAAAACTAATGAAATTAAACACGTATTAGTACGACACGAACAAGCCGCTACCCACATGGCAGATGGCTACACTCGTTCTACCGGTAAACCGGGTGTAGTACTTGTGTGTTCTGGTCCAGGTGCGACCAATACCGTTACTGGTATTGCAACAGCCTACATGGACTCAATCCCAATGATTGTTATTTCTGGTAACGTACCAAATAACCTTATTGGTAACGACGCCTTCCAAGAGTGTGACATCGTGGGTGTATCCCGCCCGATCGTTAAACACAGCTTCTTAGTTAAGAAAGCGGAAGATATCCCTGAAGTCGTTAAAAAAGCATTCTATATTTCAACGACAGGACGTCCTGGTCCTGTGGTTATTGATCTGCCAAAAGATATCTTAAACCCACAAATCAAACTTCCTTATGAATACCCAGAAACGATCAAAATGCGTTCGTATAACCCAACGGTTACGGGTCATAAAGGTCAAATCAAAAAGGCACTAAAAGCCCTTCTTGAAGCGAAGAAGCCGGTACTTTATGTCGGTGGTGGTGCGGTTATTTCTGAGGCAGATAAGCCGCTGTTAAAATTAGCAGAGGCACTGAATTTACCCGTGGTAAGTACCCTAATGGGGCTTGGCGCTTTCCCTGGCACCCATAAGAACTCTTTGGGCATGTTGGGTATGCATGGTTTGTATGAAGCCAATATGGCAATGCACAATGCGGACTTGATCTTTGGTATTGGCGTGCGTTTCGATGACCGAACGACCAATAACCTAGATAAGTACTGTCCTGATGCGAAGATCATGCACATTGATATCGACCCATCTTCGATCTCTAAGAACGTAAAAGTGGATCTACCGATTGTAGGTTCTGCTGAAAAAGTTCTAGAGAGTATGGTCAACCTGCTGGTTGAGCAAGGCGGCACCAATGATGCAGAAGCAATGGAAAGCTGGTGGAGTGAAATCAAGGTGTGGCAAGATCGTGATTGCCTAGCTTATGAAAAATCTTCAGAGTGCATCAAACCACAACAAGTTATTGAAACACTTCATAAAGTAACTAATGGTGATGCTTACGTTGCTTCGGATGTAGGTCAGCACCAAATGTTTGCAGCATTGTACTACCCGTTTAACAAGCCACGTCGTTGGATTAACTCTGGTGGTCTAGGCACGATGGGCTTTGGTCTGCCTGCTGGTATGGGCGTTAAGTTTGCAAAACCAGACGAAGAAGTGGTTGTAGTAACCGGTGACGGCAGTATTCAAATGAATATCCAAGAGCTGTCGACTGCGCTGCAATACAATATTCCCGTTAAGATTATTAACCTTAACAACCGTTTCCTAGGCATGGTAAAACAGTGGCAAGACATTGTTTATCAAGGTCGTTACTCTAACTCATATATGGACTCTGTTCCTGATTTTGCTGCTATTGCTGAGGCTTATGGCCACGTTGGTATGCGTATTTCATCTCCGGATGAACTGGAATCAGGTTTGGAAAAAGCACTAGCGATGAAAGACCGTTTGGTATTTGTCGATATTAGTGTGGATGACACCGAGCACGTATACCCAATGCAAATCAAAGGCGAGGGTATGGATAACATGTGGCTAAGCAAAACGGAGAGAACATAATATGAGACACATTATTTCACTACTAATGGAAAACCAACCTGGTGCGCTTTCTCGTGTAGTTGGCTTGTTTTCTCAGCGTGGCTACAACATCGAGTCTTTGAACGTATCGCCAACCGATGATCCGACGCTGTCTCGTCTTAATGTAACCACTAACTCGAGCGAAATGCAGCTTGAGCAGATCCAGAAACAGCTGCATAAGCTAATCGACGTACTAAAAGTGCAAGAGGTCTCTGAGCTTGAACACATCGAGCGTGAGCTGTTGATGGTTAAAGTTCGCGCGAGCGGCTTTGCTCGCGCAGAAGTGAAGCGCACAGCAGATATCTTCCGTGGTCAGATTGTTGATGTAACGGCTTCGCAATATACGGTTCAAATGGCGGGTACGAGCGAGAAACTGGATGCATTCATTCAGGCGCTGTCTGAAGTAACAGAAGTGCTTGAAGTGGCTCGAAGTGGTGTTGTTGGTATCGCACGAGGCGAACGTGCGTTGAAAGCCTAGACGATAAGTCTTTAAAAAATATATTTAAAGCCGCTTTTTTAAGCGGCTTTAATTTTGTTAATTTTTTAGAGTGCTATAATCCCGCGCTGCACTTCCATTCATCTGAGTTAGCAATGAGAAATAAAAAATCAATAATTACATTGCTGATTATCTCTATCATATTGTCTTCTGCAGTATGCCTGTATTATTTTCAGCGTTACAAAGAAGTAAAACAGCAGAGCTTTGACTACTCAGCTAAGCAAGCTGTCCATCAACTAGTGTATGCCAAGCGAGATTATGATCTTCTCAAGACTCAGTTAGTCTCGGTAATGGAGCTACTCAGTCATAGCCAGAGCTTGGTTAACTTTGCTTCTTCTCCCTCAGACCAAACCAAAGATCTACTTGAGGAGGTCTGGCAATCTGTTCTTGTGAATCAGAAGTGGTATACACAAATTCACCTATTAGATATCACAGGTAAAGAGCTGGTGCGCGTTAACTATTCTTCTGATACCGGTAGGGTGACGTTACCCCAGCAACTGCAAGATAGGTCGGATTCTAACTACTTCCAATACGCTCAAAAACTAGAAGCCGAACAGATTGGCGGCTGGGGGATTGAGCTTGAAACGGAGCATGGTGAAGTCACCTTTCCTTATTCGCCAGTAATCCGTGTATTTACCCCGGTAGAAACCCCTGACAAAAGAGTGGGCTATCTAGTCATTAATCTCGATGTATGGGGCTTATCGTCGCGTCTTAGCTTTTCACCTGATAACGACCTTAGAGCTGAAGTTATCAATGAAGCGGGTTATTTCATCGCGAGTAACAACAGCGATAAGTTGTTCGGAGACGCTATTCCTGAAAGAAAGAGTTACAACCTGAAAAATATCGCGCCAAAGACGTGGAATGCGATCTCCAATGAGCAGGTGGGGTACGTTTTTGAAGGTGACAACTTGTTTGCCTTTAACACGGTTATGCTTGCGAACAGTCAAAAGGTCCATTTGCTGATTCAACTTAATCAGAAGCAACTGATGGAGCGGGCTGAGCGTGACCTGAATGATTTGGCCTACGAAGAGATCATTGTTTTGATTACGGTGCTGATTTTCGCCTTCCCGTTTGCTTACTTGGTGACGCACTATCGACGCCGAAGCCTTGAGAGTAAATTGGCGCGCGCCGCATTGAATGGCATGTCGGCAGTGATGATCTCTGACAAGCAGCACCGCACAATGATGACCAACAACGAATTTGAAAACATGACAGGGTACTGCAAAAAACAAGTTATCGGTCAGAATGCCCTGCAGTTGTTACTTGAGAATACCGACCAAGTACTCTCAAGTTCGGCTATCTGGAGTCATTTAGAGCAAGAAGAAGTATGGGAAGGGGAAGTTCAGTGTAAGAACAAACTGCGTATTCCTTTTACAGCGATCATGCGAGTGCATGTGGTCAAAAACAATTCGGGTAAAGTCAGCTACTACATCACCTCGTTGGTGGATATTTCCGTGAGGAAGGAGCTTGAAGTACGTTTGAGGATCTTAAGTGAACGTGACTCTTTGAGTAACCTTTGGAATAGACGAAAGTTCGAAGAGCAGCTCGCGTATTATTCTCGTCTGGTAGAGCGTTACCCCAATGAATCGACGACTTGCTTAGCTTTAGTCGATATCGATAACTTCAAGCGAATCAACGACGAACTTGGTCATGACGAAGGCGACCGGGTGATAGCAAGTGTCGCTAAGCTTCTGCAAGATAGCCTTCGCGGGACTGACTTTGTTGCACGTGTCGGAGGAGAAGAGTTTGCACTGTTGATGCCACACACCTCACTATCGGAAGCAAAGCGCGTATTGGATCGCTTGCGAATCGAGATTGAACTGGCAGCCGGAACTAAGGTCACGGTGAGTGTTGGCTTTACTGATTTAACAAGTAACAGTACTCGCTCATACAAGTGTGCCGATGTTGCGCTTTACGAATCTAAATCGTCTGGTCGTAATACGGTCTCTATGTGTCCTAGCTACGATGATGTCGCTTAGCTTAGCTTTAATCCTTTCTTCTCTTTGCTTCACCTCTTCAAGCTGGCCCCGACTCACTTTATCTCTCCCCCTTTTTCTAGGAATCTCACTTTTGAGCGACCTATGTCACAAAATCTATACAGTTAGACTAAAGTCTAATGCCGGTGAAAATTTGAGCTAAAATGAACAATAAGTAAACTACTTTGCTTCAGATTACATCGTGTTAAACGATGTAATAAATAGAGTGTTTACCAGATGTAAAAGGATGACACCGTTAACTTAATTCAACTGATTAGCTAGCTTTTTCAATGATTTGAGAGGCAGCAGTAGAATTAGGTTAGCTGGAGCAAGAGTTTGGGGATCATACAGTCTGGTTAAAAGAGGCGTGGTATGTTTGTCGATTTTTTAGTGAGGTTAACCATAGGCACATTAGCCATTCTTGGCTTTCAGCTGAGTGCATTGTATTTTTTACCTATGGTTGTGCTGCTCAATACTCATCACAAAGAGTTTTTTGGGTGGTAGTTCAGTCGTGATACTGAAACAAAAAAACGGAGCCGTTGGGCTCCGTTTTTATTTAGTTAGAATCTATCTTGGCATTATGCTGCTTCGATAACTTCTTCAATTCGTTTCATTGAACCTAGCAGGTGTTGATCAAGCAGTTCAGTCGCTTGTTCTACATTCTTAGACAGTACTAGTTTCATGATCATTTCGTGTTCATCAATATTGAACAGATCATCTGATGCGCTTTCTGCAGACATAGCGAGGAAGCGGTAACGTTTTACTTGGTTGATCAGGTCATCAAAGAACTTAAACATGTTTTCTGAATCAGCGCCTTCAAGTAACGCAACGTGGAATTGTTGGTGACGCTCTTCCCATTCAACACAATCAAACTCTTCAGATACGTACTGTACTCGTGACAGTTTATGGTAAGACGTTAGTACATCCAGCTCCCAGCTCTCATCACCCGCTGAAATCGCCTTTTTTAGTAGAACAGAAGAGACAACACGAAGGCTTTCGTATAGGTCATTCAATTCTTTCTTTGATACAGGAGATACCCAGCAGCCTTTCTGTGGCTCTAGTTTTACGTATTTGCTCCAAGATAACTGTACCAAGGCTTCGCGAATAGGAGATGCGCCAACGTTGTAGCGTGCTTTTAGATCAGCAACAACGAGCTTTTGACCTGGGGTTAACTCACCATTAAGAATATCTTGGCGAATCATCTTTGATACTTTGTCAGTGAGCGTAGGACTAGACATTACAAACCTCATCTATATATGATTTCTAGTCTGCTAATCCGTCTCTTAGAAAGAGCCAATTGGAAGTTAACAGTACGTAGTTCTATTGTGATTGATAATACAGCGTACTGAAAAGTTAGGCAAGATTTTGTTTCATAAAAAAAGAGGGCCGAAGCCCTCTTTTATATTTTATGCGAATCGGTTCATTCTTATAGAACGTGAACAGATGCCGTATTTGTAGTACCAGAAGCTACTAGAGCACCAGAAACCATAACTACGATGTCGCCTTTGTTACCTAGGCCAGATTGTAGAGCGATTTCTTTACCGTTGATGTAGAACGCGTCTGTGTTCTCGATAGAGTCAACAAGAACAGGCTTAACACCTTTAGTAAGAACTAGCTGTGCAGCTGTCTTTTCGTTAGTTGTTAGAGCAAGGATGTTTGCAGTTGGGAAGTACTTACGTACTGAACGTGCAGACTTACCGCCTTCAGTTGCAACAACGATTAGAGGAGCAGCTAGCTTCTCTGCTGTGTCTACAGCGCCTTTACATACTGCTTCAGTGATGCGTAGACGTGGGCTGTCTAGACGAGAACCTAGCTCAGCTTTAAGAGCTGAATCAGTACGGTTCGCGATTTGAGCCATGATAGTAACAGCTTCAACTGGGTACTTACCTTTAGCAGTTTCACCAGAAAGCATTACTGCATCAGTACCATCCATGATTGCGTTCGCAACGTCACCCGCTTCAGCACGAGTTGGACGTGGGTTGCTGATCATAGAGTCAAGCATTTGAGTTGCTGTGATAACCATCTTACGTGCGCGGTTACACTTCTCGATCATCATCTTCTGAGCGAAGATTACTTCTTCAGCTGGGATTTCAACACCTAGGTCACCACGAGCAACCATGATGCCGTCAGAAGCTTCAAGGATTGAATCGAAGTTATCAACACCTTCTTGGTTTTCAATCTTAGAAATGATGTGGATGTTCTCGCCGCCGTTAGCGTTTAGAAGCTCACGGATTTCTTTAACGTCTTCTTCTTTACGGATGAAAGAAGCAGCAACGAAATCAACGCCTTGCTCACAGCCAAACTTAAGGTCAGCTTTGTCTTTCTCAGAAAGAGCTGGAAGTTGAACAGAAACGCCAGGAAGGTTAACACCTTTGTTTTCGCCTAGAGCACCGTTGTTAAGAACTTTACACTTAACTTCAGTTTCTGTTGTTGCGATAACTTCCATTTCGATTAGGCCGTCATCAACAAGGATAGTGTTACCCGCTGTTAGGTCTTTAGCGAAACCTAGGTAAGTTACTGCTACTACGTCTTTGTTACCAACAACTGTTGCGTCAGTTGTGAAAGTGAACTCTTGACCAGCTACTAGATCTACGTCGTTACCATCTTCAAGTTTGATAGTACGGATTTCTGGACCTTTAGTATCTAGAAGGATAGCAAGTTGCTCACCTTTGTTTTCCATTACTTTACGGAAGTTCGCGATACGAGTGCCGTGCTCTGCGAAATCACCGTGAGAGAAGTTAAGACGCATAACGTTCATGCCAGCATCTACTAGTTCAGTTAGCTTCTCTACAGATTCAGTTTTAGGGCCAATCGTACATACGATTTTGGTCTTTTTCATGGAAGGTACTCTCCGGTAAGTATTGTTACAATTTGAAATTTATTTAAGTTCTGAAGATTGGTCCGCTACATCAACATTTTGTGCCTGTTGTGTAAAAGCGCGGGACTTCCAATATGTCCTTCAGAGTTGTAAGTCTTTCATCAGTTTTAGTCATTTTATGACCAAAAGAATTTGATTCAATATCGGTTTTCTGTGACTTACCCCACTATATAGGCGGTAAGTTGCAAAAAAATAACAGTCAGTTTTGTAATTTTTTTTCTTTTCGGGTGCGGATTCTACCACCTAATGAGTTCAATATCACTGCTTAACAATTGTCTTAGGACAAGGTTTTATCGCTATTTATTAATTTTTTGGATCAAAATAAATGGACTAAATAGTTTCGTTGTAACTATAATATGTTTCATATCGAAACTTAGTGGCCTTTTTTAAATGTCGAAACGAAACACCCAGCTCAGAAGACATGCAATTTCTAACCTAGTGAATGAAAAAGGGGAGGTTAGTGTTGATGAATTATCCGCTAAGTTCGAAACCTCAGAGGTCACTATTAGAAAGGACTTGGCGTCTTTAGAGAAAAACGGTCAGCTTTTACGCCGTTATGGTGGTGCGATTTCGTTACCGAAAGAGGTTGTCAACGAAGAACTGGGTCAACAAGTTTCGACTCGAAAGGTTTCATTGGCAAAAGCCGCTGCAGATTTAATTCGCGACCATAACCGCATCGTGATCGATAGTGGCAGTACTACCGGTGCCCTAATTCAGCAGCTAAATGCTAAGCGTGGCTTGGTTGTGATGACCAACTCATTGCACGTCGCTAATGCGCTTAATGAGCTTGAAAGTGAGCCGACGTTATTAATGACTGGCGGCACTTGGGATACCCATTCGGACTCTTTCCAAGGCAAAGTCGCAGAGTCGGTGCTTCGCGCTTACGATTTTGACCAACTATTTATCGGGGCCGATGGCATCGACCTTGATAGAGGCACAACCACGTTTAATGAACTGGTTGGCCTGAGCAAAGTAATGGCTGAAGTGTCACGAGAAGTGATCGTGATGGTTGAGTCGGAAAAAGTGGGACGAAAGATCCCGAACTTAGAGCTGGCATGGGAACACATTGACATCTTAATTACCGATACAGACTTGGGCGAAGAATCTAAAGCAAGTATCGAATCACATGATGTTCGCGTGATCCTGACTGATCCAGCGTAAAAACAAATTAAAATATTATGCATTTATCTTCCTATAATTGATCTTAATAAAGATATGGCCTTTGCTTGCTGCCAATAGGAATGAAAAATTGATGGAGTGAAACTATGTGTGGAATTGTTGGTGCAGTAGCACAGCGTGATGTAGCTGAAATTTTAGTAGAAGGCCTTCGTCGCCTAGAATACCGTGGCTACGATTCAGCAGGTGTCGCTGTAGTCGATACTGAATCTAACCTAACTCGTGTGCGCCGCCTTGGTAAAGTACAAGAGCTAGCAGACGCAGTCGATCAGCAACATGTGATTGGCGGTACTGGTATCGCTCATACACGTTGGGCGACGCACGGTGAACCATCTGAAGCGAATGCACACCCACATATGTCTGGTGATATTGCAGTTGTACACAACGGCATTATCGAAAATCACGAAGCACTGCGTGCTCTTCTTCAAGAGCGTGGTTATGTGTTTACTTCACAAACGGATACTGAAGTTATCGCTCACTTAGTTGAATGGGAACTTCGCACTTCTGATTCATTGGTTGAAGCGCTTCAAAAGACAGCGAAACAATTAGACGGTGCATACGGCACGGTGGCGGTTGATCGTAAAGATCCTAGTCGTATTGTAGTTGCTCGTTCAGGTAGCCCAATCGTTATCGGTTTTGGTGTGGGCGAGAATTTCCTAGCCTCTGACCAACTTGCACTATTAAGCGTAACTCGTCGTTTCATGTACCTAGAAGAAGGTGATGTTGCTGAGGTTACTCGTCGTGATGTAACGGTATTTGATGTAGCGGGCGAGCGTGTTGAGCGTGACATCGTTGAATCAAACGCAGAGCACGATGCTGGTGATAAAGGTCAATACCGTCACTTCATGCAAAAAGAGATTTTTGAGCAGCCAACAGCATTAGTCAACACGATGGAAGGTCGAATCTCTGACACCTCTGTAATCACTAATGCAATCGGTGTTAAAGCTGAAGAGATCTTAAGCAAGGTAGAACACGTGCAGATCATCGCATGTGGTACGTCTTACAACTCAGGCATGGCAGCTCGTTACTGGTTTGAGTCTCTAGCAGGCGTAAGCTGTGATGTAGAGATCGCTTCTGAGTTCCGTTACCGTGATTTCGTTGTTCGCCCGAACAGCCTTTTAGTGACTCTGTCTCAGTCTGGTGAAACGGCGGATACGCTTGCTGCACTTCGTCTTGCAAAAGAGAAGGGTTACATGTCAGCAATGACCATCTGTAACGTAGCAGGTTCTTCGCTTGTTCGTGAGTCTGATTTTGCCTTTATGACTCGCGCAGGAACGGAGATCGGTGTTGCTTCTACTAAAGCCTTCACAACACAGCTAGCGGCTATGCTGATGATGGTAACGTCAATTGGTCGTCTACAAGGTCGTATCAATGAAGAGAAAGAAGCGGAAATCGTTCAAGCACTTCACCAACTGCCTGCTGATATCGAGAAAGCATTAGCGTTTGATAAAGAGATCGAAGCACTGGCACCTGATTTTGCTGATAAGCACCACACACTGTTCTTGGGTCGTGGTGAATTCTACCCAATCGCGATGGAAGCATCTCTTAAACTGAAAGAGATCTCTTACATCCACGCAGAAGCATACGCGGCTGGTGAGCTTAAGCACGGTCCTTTGGCTCTTATCGATGCAGATATGCCAGTTGTCGTTATTGCACCAAGTAACGACTTGCTAGAGAAGCTGAAATCAAATGTTGAAGAAGTCCGTGCTCGTGGCGGTCTGCTGTATGTATTTGCAGATGAAGCTGCTGGTTTCGAAAGCGATGAGAACATGAAGATCATCAAGATGCCTCATGTAAGTGAAGTAACTGCATCTATCTACTACACAGTACCAATGCAGCTGCTGTCTTACCATGTTGCGTTGATCAAAGGTACCGACGTTGACCAACCTCGTAACCTAGCGAAAGCTGTAACGGTTGAGTAATCGACAGCTTATCTAAGAAATAGATAATAAGAAGCCCATCCTGTGATGGGCTTTTTTATGTCTGTTACTTAAAGCTGTAGCGTCATTAAGCGCTAAGTGCTTGCTCTAGGTCAGCCAAGATATCGTCAATGTGCTCGATACCTACTGAGAGGCGAATCATCTCTGGTGATACACCGGCTTGCTTTTGTTCTGCTTCGCTTAGCTGACGGTGTGTTGTAGAAGCAGGGTGGCAAGCCAGAGACTTGGCATCACCAATGTTCACTAGGCGCTTGAAGATTTGTAGCGCGTCGTAGAAGCGGACACCAGCTTCATAACCGTCCTTCAAGCCAAAAGATAGAATAGCCGATGGCTTACCCTGCATGTATTTTTCAGAAAGCGGGTAGAATTCTGAGCTAGGCAGACCAGCGTAGCTTACCCAACTGACTTTTTCGTGTTGGCTGAGGTATTCTGCCACTTTCAATGCATTCTCTGTGTGTCGCTCCATACGTAACGACAATGTCTCCAAGCCTTGCATCAACATGAAAGCATTCATTGGCGACAGTGCTGCACCTGTATTACGTAGGGGAACCGTTCTAGCTCGACCAATAAACGCAGCCTCACCAAATGCCTCGGTATAAACCACGCCATGATAAGAAGGCTCTGGCTGATTAAAAACAGGGAAGCGCTCTTTGTGCTCTGCCCATGGGAATTTTCCTGAATCGACAATCACGCCACCTAACGTTGTACCGTGACCACCCACGTATTTGGTTAGTGAGTGCACCACGATGTCAGCACCAAAATCGATAGGTTTACACAGCACTGGCGTCGCCACCGTATTATCAACAATCACAGGCACTCCTTGTGCGTGGGCAAGTTCTGCAACACGTTCTAAGTCGATGATATTACCAGCAGGGTTACCAATACTTTCACAGTAAACCGCCTTGGTTTTTTCATCGATCAGTGCCGCTAAGCTTTCTGGTTTGTCGTCTTTAGCAAAACGAACTTCAATTCCTTGGTTTGGCAACATGTGAGCAAATAGGGTGTAAGTACCACCGTAAAGCTGAGGCGTTGAGACAATGTTGTCACCGATTTGCGCCAACGTCTGAATCGCGTAGTTGATCGCAGCACTGCCCGCACTTACCACTAAGCCTGCAATCCCCCCTTCTAAGGCTGCCATGCGTTTTTCTAACACATCATTGGTTGGATTCATTATCCGTGTGTAGATATTACCTGGCACCGCAAGGTTAAACAGGTCGGCGCCATGTTGTGCGTCATCGAATTCGTAAGCGACGGTTTGGTAAATAGGTGTGGCAACCGATTTGGTTGTTGGATCAGTTTCGTAGCCGAAGTGAATCGAGAGTGTTTCGTCTTTCATGTTTCTTCCCTGAACTATTGAATGATTTGTGTACACTCATATTGCCGATTTTTTTATAAAAGAAAAGTATGTTTAGTCACAGAGAGGCAATTGGAATTGTGTGCGGGATGATTCGTTATTGGTTAGGAAATGCAGGGCGTAAGTTGTACAGATTTAGAAAAGCAAAAAGCCAGAGCAGCATGAACTGTTCTGGCTTTTCTAATTTGGTGGCCCCTCCCAGATTTGAACTGGGGACCGAACGATTATGAGTCGTGCGCTCTAACCACTGAGCTAAGGGGCCGTAGGGCATAGATTATAGGGGAAGCGTTCAATGGTGTCTAGACACTATAAGGGGCAATTCCGCTTACATCTTAGCCACTTAAATCACACAGATAAAAAAAAGGTGAGCCAACGCTCACCTTTTCTTATTTATGCTTAAAAGCTAACCACACTTGAGTGTGCGATTACTCGTCTAGGAAGCTACGCAGAGTTTCTGAGCGGCTTGGGTGACGAAGTTTACGTAGTGCTTTTGCTTCGATCTGACGGATACGTTCACGAGTTACGTCGAACTGTTTACCAACCTCTTCAAGAGTGTGGTCAGTGTTCATGTCGATACCGAAACGCATACGCAGTACTTTAGCTTCACGAGGTGTTAGGCCTGCAAGAACGTCTTTAGTTGCACCGCGTAGGCTGGTTGCCGTTGCAGAGTCTAGAGGCAGTTCTAGCGTTGTATCTTCGATGAAATCACCTAGGTGCGAATCTTCGTCGTCACCGATTGGTGTCTCCATTGAGATTGGCTCTTTAGCGATTTTCAGTACTTTACGGATCTTGTCTTCAGGCATTTGCATGCGTTCAGCCAGTTCTTCCGGAAGTGGTTCACGACCCATCTCTTGTAGCATTTGACGAGAGATACGGTTTAGTTTGTTGATCGTTTCGATCATGTGAACCGGAATACGGATAGTACGAGCTTGGTCGGCAATCGAACGAGTGATTGCTTGACGGATCCACCAAGTAGCGTAAGTAGAGAACTTGTAACCACGACGGTATTCAAACTTATCTACGGCTTTCATCAGACCGATGTTACCTTCTTGGATTAGATCCAGGAATTGTAGACCACGGTTTGTGTACTTCTTAGCAATCGAGATTACTAGACGTAAGTTCGCTTCAACCATTTCTTTCTTCGCACGACGAGCTTTCGCTTCACCGATAGACATACGACGGCTGATATCTTTGATGCTTTGAACAGTAAGAGACGTTTCACGTTCGATCATATCCAGTTTTTGGATAGAGCGACGGATGTCGTGCTCGTTACGTTTAATCTTTTCTGCGTATGGCTTGTCTGAAGCAAGAACTTCATCCAACCATGCTTCGCTAGATTCGTTGCCAGTAAATAGAGCAATGAAAGATTTCTTCGGCATTTTGCCGTACTCAACCGTTTGACGCATGATTAGGCGTTCTTGAGTACGTACACGATCCATAGAGTTACGCAGTTCGTTTACTAGGTAATCAAACTGTTTTGGTGTTAGACGGAACTCTTTGAATACGTCTTGCATCATTGTCGTTGCAAGCATTGCTTTCGGGCTTTCATGGCCGTACTCGTTGATCGCTAGTTGACGATTCTGGTAGCTAGTACGAAGTGCTGTGAACTTCTCAAGAGCAAGTTCAGGATCGATACCTGTATCTTCTTCTTCCTCTTCCTCGTCGTCTTCAGCGTCTTCTTTGTCTTCGTCTTCCAGATCAGTTTCAGCAAGTTCTGAACCGATGTGAGTCGCCGTTGGCGCAGCTGTACCATCGTCGTCTGGGTCAACAAAGCCATTGATTAGGTCTGTTAAGCGAATCTCTTCTGCTTGTACGCGGTCAAACTGTTCCAAGATGTATGGAATAGTGCCTGGGTACTCAGCAACAGAAAGTTGAACCGTATTGATACCATCTTCAATACGCTTCGCAATGTCGATTTCGCCTTCACGAGTCAGTAGTTCAACCGTACCCATTTCACGCATGTACATACGAACTGGGTCAGTAGTACGGCCAATCTCGCTTTCTACGCTTGAAAGCGCGGCAGCTGCAGCTTCGGCTGCATCTTCATCTATATTGGCATCGTCATCATTAAGTGCTAGATCATCAGCATCAGGTGCAGTTTCAACTACCTTGATACCCATGTCGTTAATCATTTGAATGATGTCTTCTACCTGTTCAGAATCCACGATTTCTGCAGGTAGGTGGTCGTTTACTTCGGCGTAGGTCAGATAGCCTTGTTCCTTGCCTTTAATAACAAGTAATTTAAGCTGTGACTGCGGATTTTGATCCATAGATGATATCCAACTTCAGGTCTGGTGAAGGACGTTGCATTCTCAAATGCAAACCAATTATGTTAACAAATTTATTAAATGCTGACTAATCAAACAGGGTTACGCTTTTAGATCTAGCATTAAAGCTAGTAGCTCCCTTTTTTCTTCGGCTGATAAACCGACGCTTCTTGCTTTGGCCTGCAGGTTTTCAATTTGTTTTTCAACGCACTGGGCAAGTATATTGTCCAATGAGTCTAAAAATATGTCTTCTTGATTGTCTTCGTCGAGGGGGATTTCCCAGCTCGCGAGACGAGACAGAAGAGCCTCATGTTTATTGTGTCGCCAATGCTCTAATAATTGGCCTGTGTTGATATGGGGATGCGCATGGCATTTATCAAGTACTTCGACGAATAAACTTAGTCCAGGCAGCTGTAAGCCTTTGACACTTGATAAATCCGGTACCATATCAGCATAGCTCGGATTTTGGATAAGCAAAGCGATAACTTCACGCATTGGAGTGCGTTTCAGCTCTTTATGCGGTTGAGGTGTCGGGTTCTGTGTATGAACACGCGCTCGCCTCAATTGGTTATCAAATCCAGTGCGCTCATCGAGCAATTTTTCGAGCAACTCTTGGAAGTAACTGTCAGGGATTTTGTTAATCAATGCGCTAGCGTGTGCGCGCAGTGCCGATTTCCCTTCGGTTGTTCCCAAGTTTAACTTGTGTATTTCAATCAGGTTATCGAACAAATAGGTCGAAAGCGGTGTCGCATTTTGAACAAGCTGTTCGAAAGCGGCTTTGCCGTGTTCTCTTATATAGCTGTCTGGGTCTTCACCGTCGGGCAAGAATAGAAACTTGAGTGTGTTACCGGTTTTCAGGTACTCAAGGGCATTTTCTAGTGCGCGCCACGCGGCTTCTTTACCTGCTCGGTCACCATCGTAACAACAAACCACTGTGCTGGTTTGGCGGAACAGCATTTGAACGTGGTCACCGGTTGTCGATGTGCCCAGTGATGCTACTGAGTAATCAACACCATATTGCGCTAATGCCACGACATCCATGTAACCTTCAACCACAAGTATTTGCGGCGGTTCACGGTAGGCTTGCAGCACTTCATAAAGGCCGTAAAGCTCTTTACCTTTATGGAAGATAGGCGTTTCTGGTGAGTTGAGATATTTTGGAGTACCGTCTTCTAATACACGACCACCAAAACCAATCACACGGCCACGACGATCGCGAATCGGGAACATTACGCGTCCACGGAATCGGTCGTATCGGTTACCTTTATCGTTCTCAATTAACATGCCGCCAGTTACGAGCATGTCTTGGGCTTCTTTCTGTTGGCCAAAGTTCTTACGAACTAAGTCCCACTCATCGGCCACATAACCAATGCCAAACTTCTGGACGATCTCGCCCGAAAGGCCACGATTCTTTAGGTAATCAATCGCAGGTTTGTTAGCTGATATTTTCAGTTGAGAGCGGTAAAAATTACTGATGCCGCCCATCAAATCGTAGAGGTTACGTTTTTGTTCGCTGTTGGCTCTTGGTGCTGTTGATATCTCGCCGCTACGTTGCTCTCTAGGAACATCGAGGCCTAAGAAAGAGGCAAGCTCTTCAATCGCTTCAACAAAATCGAGACGTTCGAACTCCATAATGAAGTCGATAGCATTACCGTGTACGCCACAACCAAAGCAGTGATAAAACTGTTTTTCTTGGCTTACGCTAAAAGAAGGGGTCTTTTCGTTGTGGAATGGGCAACAAGCACCATAGTTTTTGCCTTTTTTCTTAAGTTTCACGCGTGCGTCCACTATGTCGACAATGTCGAGACGCGCTAGGAGATCATCAATGAAACTACGCGGGATGTGTCCTGCCATAAAACCTTAGAAAAATGCACTAACTGAGAGTGTGGATAATAATAGTTTGAATAGGTTACAGATACAAACAAGCCGTGCGTTCCGAAGGATTGCACGGCTTGTTGCAATTTGATTTGGGATTAAGCGAGTTTAGAACGAACTAAACCACTAACTTTACCCATATCTGCACGCCCTTGAATTTGTGGTTTCAAGATAGCCATTACTTTACCCATGTCTTGCATGCCCGCTGGTTGAGCTTCGGCGATTGCGCTATCAAGTAGTGCAATAACTTCTTCATCAGTTAGCGGTTGAGGCATAAAGCCTTCAAGTACCGTAATTTCTGCTTTTTCCACGTCAGCAAGATCTTGACGATTTGCTGATTCATATTGAGCAACAGAATCGCGACGTTGCTTAACCATTTTAACTAATACAGCAAGAATGTCGTCGTCGTTCAGAGTGATCCGTTCGTCAACTTCACGTTGCTTAATTGCTGAAAGAGCTAAGCGGATAGTGCCAAGGCGCGGTTTGTCCTTGGCTTTCATCGCTAATTTTTGCTCTTCTTTGAGTTGTTCAATAAGAGCCATAACTCAGTCCTTATGGATTAAGTTATTAGTACAGGCGAACGCGACGTGCGTTTTCGCGAGCTAGCTTCTTAGCGTGACGCTTTTGAGCTGCTGCTTTAGCGCGTTTGCGAACTGTAGTTGGCTTTTCGTAGTGCTCGCGACGGCGAACTTCAGAAAGGATACCTGCTTTTTCACAAGAGCGCTTGAAACGACGTAGTGCAACGTCGAACGGTTCGTTTTCACGTACTTTAACTATTGGCATATGCCTTTCACCTCAGGGGTTATTCATTATCGCTGGCTACTCAGTACCAAATCAGAGAAGTTACCCATCGAGCTAACTCTCTATTCGCGTTTGGCCATTAACCAGCTTGATCAAAAATGGTGCGGAATTTTAATCCGATCACAGTGGCTTTGTAAAGCACTTTGTCGATTATAGTCTGTACAATATTTGTTTGAAGAGCTTAGGCAGGGTAATATTGCGCTAATTTCCCATTTTAGACGAAAGCGTGCCGAGAAAATTATGCGCATTATTGGTATTGAAACCTCTTGTGATGAAACAGGAATCGCGATTTATGATGATGAGCAAGGGCTGCTTTCTCATCAATTATATAGCCAAGTAAAGCTGCACGCCGATTACGGTGGTGTGGTACCTGAGCTAGCTTCACGTGACCACGTGAAAAAAACAATTCCTCTTATTAAAGCGGCATTAGCTGAAGCGAACCTAACGTCGAAAGACATTGATGGTGTGGCTTACACGGCTGGCCCTGGTTTAGTAGGGGCACTGCTGGTTGGTGCAACGATTGGTCGCAGTATTGCTTATGCGTGGGGAGTGCCTGCAGTGCCTGTTCACCATATGGAAGGTCACCTTCTGGCGCCAATGCTAGAAGATAACCCACCACCATTCCCATTTGTGGCTCTGCTGGTTTCTGGCGGCCATACCATGATGGTAGAAGTGAAAGGTATTGGTGAATATCGAATCCTTGGTGAATCGATTGATGATGCAGCGGGTGAAGCGTTTGATAAGACCGCGAAACTGATGGGCTTAGATTACCCTGGTGGTCCACTGTTATCCCGTTTGGCGGAAAAAGGCACTCCGGGTCGTTTTAAGTTCCCGCGTCCAATGACCGATCGTCCGGGTCTAGATATGAGCTTTTCTGGTTTGAAGACGTTCGCAGCGAATACCATTCGCGATAACGATAATGATGACCAAACTCGCGCTGATATCGCTTATGCATTCCAAGAAGCTGTTTGTGCAACCTTAGTAATCAAGTGTAAGCGAGCCTTGGTTGAAACGGGCATGAAACGTATAGTGATTGCTGGCGGTGTAAGTGCCAACAAACAACTGCGTGTTGAGCTTGAAGCTCTTGCTAAGAAAGTCGGTGGTGAGGTGTACTACCCGCGCACAGAATTCTGTACAGATAATGGTGCGATGATCGCTTATGCGGGTATGCAGCGCTTGAAGAATGGCGAAACGGCTGATTTGTCTGTTCATGCCACACCGCGTTGGCCTATTGACCAGCTAGAGCCAATTGCGTAATTGAATATAGTGTTTCGATAAACGGTCGCCTTGTGCGGCCGTTTTTATATCTTAGCTTACCGACTGTATGTCGATAAATAATTGCTGATAGAGATTAGGGAAGAAGATGAACAAGTTCACAGTAGACAATCAATTGATGGCGTACCTAGATGAAGGTCAAGGCCCTGTTGTTGTATTAGGCCACAGCTACCTTTGGGATAGTGCAATGTGGAAGCCACAGATTGAGGCGTTGAAAACTCAGTACCGTTGTATTGTGCCTGAGCTTTGGTCTCATGGTGAATCTCAAGCTGCACCAGCTTCGATGCGTAACTTGAAAGATTACGCTCAGCACGTTTTGGCTCTGCTTGATCATTTAGAGATCGATGAATTCTCAGTGGTAGGTTTATCGGTTGGCGGTATGTGGGGAACGGAGCTTGCGGAGTTAGCACCTGCTCGAGTCAAGTCATTGGTATTAATGGATACCTTTGTGGGTTTAGAGCCAGAAGTTGCACACGCTAAATACTTCCACATGTTAGACACCATCACTCAAACTAAGATGGTTCCTCAACCGATTGTTGAAGCTGTGGTTCCACTGTTCTTCGCAAACGATGCTCAAACCCACACGCCAGCTTTAGTGGAAGGTTTTACTCAGCAGTTATCTGAACTTAAGGGTGATAAAGCGGAAGAAGTGGCGCGCATCGGTCGAATGGTCTTTGGACGTCGTGATATGATCGAATCAGTAGAGAACTTCGCGCTACCTGTGTTGATTGCGGTAGGACAAGAAGACAAACCACGTCCGGTACTTGAGTCATACCTAATGCACGATTGCATTACGGGCAGTGAATTAGTGGTAATTCCTAGCGCAGGTCATATTAGCTCGTTAGAGCAACCAGAGTTTGTGAACACAATGCTGAAGACGTTTTTAGATAAACATCTGCTGTAAGCTTTAAATACTGAATACTATGGTTCGGCTTAGACGTGACAGTTTAAGCCGATTTTTTTTGTCCGAGTTTTGGTTCGCTGCCATCGAGTAGGCGGCGGATATTCTGGTGGTGACGTAACACGATCAAACAGCACAGCATGGCTACTGGCAATGTGTATTGAGGTTTGACTAACCAAGCGTAGAAAGGGGCAAGTAGCACAGTAACCAGTGCCGCTAAAGAAGAGTAACGAAACAAAAACGCCACAACTAACCAAGTCGCCATGATCATACCGGTTAGATCGAATCCTATTGGGGCGATAGCTCCGAGTGCGGTTGCGACGCCTTTACCACCTTTAAAGTGGAAGAAGATCGGATACATATGGCCAAGACACGCCGCAATCGCCACAACGCCTAAAATGATTGGGTCGATCTTGAGGTAGTAGCCAAGCCAGACGGGGATGGTGCCTTTCAGCATGTCGCACAGGAGGACTGCTGCAGCTGCGCCTTTACCGCCAACGCGCAGTACATTAGTGGCACCAGGGTTATTGGAGCCCACCGTTCTTGGATCAGGAAGCCTTAAGACTCGGCATATCAAGACCGCACTAGAGATTGAACCTAGCAAATAGGCTGCAATGATCATGATTAGTGCCAATGGGGTCATGTCTTTCCTTAAACGGTTATAAGCCTAACGATGGGAAAATAATGCTCAATCCAAGAGTAATTGATATCATATCTCGAATTACGCAAATAATACGTTTTTTTCCCCAATATGGGTATCCGACCTCTAAAAGGACAAGTCATGGCACTGGATAAAGTTTTCATTGAACAGCTAGAAGTAATTACAACGATCGGTGTTTACGATTGGGAACAAGAGATTAAACAAAAACTTGTGCTTGATATTGAAATGGCTCATGACAACCGCCCTGCAGGTAAGAGTGATGATGTGGTTGATGCTTTGGATTACTCGACTGTGAGTACTGCCGTGCTTGACCACATTGCGAATGGCCGATTCCTGCTAGTGGAGCGTGTGGCTGAAGAAGTCGCTGAATTGATCATGACTCAATTCTCTGTGCCTTGGATCAAAATCCGCTTGGCTAAACCGGGCGCAGTACCACAAGCAAAAGCTGTTGGCGTGATCATCGAACGAGGCCGAGCATGACAGTAGCCTATGTTGGTGTTGGCACGAACATAGACCGCGACAAGCATGCAAGGGTGGCATGGACAGAGCTTCAATCGTTAGGGACTAACCTTAAATGCTCTAAAATCTATCACTGTGAGCCCGTGGGTTTTAATAGCCATCCGTTTTATAACTTTGTGATAGAGCTCGACACGTCACTCTCATTGACTGAATTTTCACAGCAGCTGCGTAAAATTGAGTTTAAATGGGGTCGCTCTCAAGATGCGCACAAACTTCAAGATCGAAAACTCGATCTTGATATTGTGCTGTTTGGAGAGGTGGTTTCTGAGCGCGAACCAGAATTACCACGCAGTGATATCTACAAATATCCTTTTGTAACACAACCTCTTTATGATCTTTGTCCTGCGAGAGTGATCCCGCAAGACGGAAGAACCGTCAGTGAAATATGGCAGAAGATGCAGCAATTAGACTCGCTCTCTGTCGTAGATATAAAACTATAATTTTTAAGGTAAGTAATGAGTTATTTTGAAGCGTTTATGTTGGCGTTGGTGCAAGGCTTTACTGAGTTTTTACCTATTTCCAGTTCTGCACACTTAATCCTTCCTTCTGCTGTTTTAGGTTGGGAAGATCAAGGTTTGGCTTTTGATGTTGCTGTCCATGTCGGTACTTTGGCCGCGGTAGTGATCTATTTCCGTAAAGAAGTGGTCTCTCTGTTGAGCGCATTCTTTGGTTCAGTGTTTAAAGGCGATCGTAGCAAGGAAGCGAAGTTAGCGTGGATGATCATTCTCGCGACGATTCCAGCGTGTATCTTTGGTTTGTTGATGAAAGATATTGTTGAGCTTTACTTACGCAGTGCGTGGGTGATCGCAACCACAACGATTATCTTTGGTTTGTTGTTATGGTGGGTGGATAAGAACTCAAGCTTGCGTGATGACGAATACCAAGCAGGTTGGAAAAAGGCGCTGTTTATAGGCCTTGCTCAAGCAATGGCAATCATTCCTGGTACCTCTCGTTCAGGCGCTACGATTACGGCAGCACTTTACCTTGGTTTTACTCGTGAAGCGGCAGCTCGATTCTCTTTCTTGATGTCTATCCCAATCATCACTCTGGCTGGTGGTTACTTGGGTCTGAAGTTAGTGACCAGTGGTGACCCAATCCATGCTGGCACTTTGCTAACGGGAATCGTGGTTTCTTTCATTAGTGCTTATATCTGTATTCACTTCTTCTTGAAGCTTATCTCTCGTATGGGTATGACACCGTTTGTTATCTACCGCCTGATTCTAGGTTTTGGTCTATTTGCTTTCTTGATGATGCAGTAGCGCTCGACTTTCGAAGACAAATGTTTCTTCTTACAGATTGAAACGGAAAAACCCGCTTAGTCGCGGGTTTTTTAATGCGTGCTTACTAACGGAATGAAGACTAATTATCAGTGAGTTCTGATAACGCGTTTTCGATGGCCGCTGCTCTGCGCTTCTCTTGTTCTTCTCGAATATCTTTACCTTTGAAACCATCGGCAATGATTGCTTTGACTTCAACTTGAAGTGCCGCTTTATAGGCTGCTTCAAAACGAGCCTTTTGAGGGTAAGGCTGATCTTGTAACCCTTTACGGCCAGCGTGGTCAGCTTGGCAGCAAAGCAAGATGTCGTTAAGTCGATCTGGTTTGCGCCAAACATCGAACTTGTTGAGAACTTTAAGGAAGGTGGTTGGCTTTAACTCACCTGCACGATGGATATTAGAATGCTGCTCGCACACTAACAGCGCAAGATCTCTGAACTCATTAGGTACTCTGACTCGTTCACATAGCTTTTTGATGATCTTAACACCTGTGTGGCAGTGCATTTTGTGGCTTGGCCACTCACTTTCAGGTGTAACGCCTTTACCTAAGTCATGCACTTGAGCAGCAAAGCGTACTGGTAACGATGGGCTTAATAGCGCTGCTTGTTGAGCAACCATCAGCGTGTGAATCCCGGTGTCGATTTCAGGGTGCCATTTTTCAGGTTGAGGGACACCAAATAGAGCGTCAATCTCTGGCAAAACAACCGTTAATGCACCACACTCTTTCAACACTGAAAGGAACACTTCTGGATGTGGCGTACTAAGTGATTTGTGCCACTCTTGCCAAACTCGTTCGGCTGTAAGGTGTGCCAGTTCTCCTGATTCAACGATGGTCGCCATCATGGTCATGGTTTCAGGTGCAATCGTAAAGTTTAGGTGCTGAAGCTTGGCAGCGAAACGGGCAACACGCAGCACACGAAGCGGATCTTCAACAAAGGCATCGGATACGTGTCTAAGAATACGATCGGAGAGATCTTGTTGGCCATGGTAAGGATCGTGAAGGTTGCCTGCATCATCTTGTGCGATGGCGTTAATGGTTAGATCTCGGCGCATCAGATCTTCTTCCAAACCCACGTCTGGAGCGAAGTAACATTCGAAGCCTGTGTAACCAGAGCCTGATTTTCTCTCGGTGCGAGCCAGTGCGTGCTCTTCCTTGGTTTTTGGATGCAGGAATACCGGGAAGTCTTTACCCACCGCAGTGAAGCCAAGGCTTTCCATCTGTTGAGGCGTACTGCCGACCACGACCCAATCTTTATCATAGCTATCAATATTGAGTAGCTTATCGCGCACTGCCCCACCGACTAGATAGCGCTGTAGCCCATTCTCTTCTGGTAGGCTATCGTATATTTGCAACTTATCACCTCGAAATGTTTTATCACTGCTGGACTTTACGGCAAGCAATGGTACTTTCCATTAATCGTAATTATAGGGCAGCACATGTATAAGGAATATTTTGGCTTCGTTGAGATGCCATTTTCGATTGTACCAAATTCTCGCTATTTGTTTTTGAGTCAACGCCATCAAGAAGCGATGCAGAACCTACAAGCCGGTTTAGGCGAAGGTGGGGGCTTTGCAATGCTCACTGGTGAGGTGGGTACAGGGAAAACAACGGTTGCTAAGGCGATGTTGTCTTCTTTGGATCGTCATACTCAGGCTGGCCTTATACTTAACCCTACGTTTTCCAATACGGATTTACTTGAAGCTATCTGCGATGAGTTTGAGGTCGAGTATCCAGAACAAGCATCCTTGAAGCAGCTGAGTCAGGCGATTTACTACTTCTTATTGGATAGCCATGCAGAGGGCATTCAAACCTTATTGGTGATAGACGAAGCTCAACACCTTGCTGCCGATGTGTTGGAGCAGCTTCGCCTTTTAACTAATTTGGAAACCGACAGTCGTAAGCTATTAAAAGTATTGTTGGTTGGTCAACCTGAATTACAACAGCATTTGCAGACTACACAACTGCGTCAATTGGCGCAGCGTATTACAGGGCGTTATCATTTATTGCCTCTCAATATTGAAGAGACCGGTAAGTACATCGCGTTTCGTCTGGAGACGGCAGGTGGCGAGCAGATGTTGTTCTCGAATCGCTCCGTTAAGCTGATCGCCCAATATACTCATGGTATTCCAAGGCTCATTAACTTGGTGTGCGACAAGGCCCTACAGTTAGCTTTTCATGATGGAGAGCAAACACCGAGCAATGAAACGGTCAATAAAGCCTGCCAGCAGGTGATGGCGTTTCAAGCCGAGGTTTACCATGTCGATAAACCTCGCGCAGCGAGCGCGATACCAAAGCTCGTTCAGTACGCTGGTGCAGCTACCTTGAGTGTCGCACTTGCGATGGCAACTTTTAACTTTGCCCCAACGTACATAGATTCATGGTTAACAACCGAGCCTTCAAATGAAGCCCAAACAGTAAGCTCAGCCAAGATGCAGCGGTCGTTAGTGGTGGATATGCCTAAGGCTGTTTCTGAGCCAGAAACAGACAAGTTCGCGCTGCCACCACATATTCAACAACACTTGATGCAAGGGACTAACCGCTCGCTGGCTATCAAGGATTTATACACCCTTTGGGGATACCAGTCTTCATTGCGAGACGGTTTATGTCTAAGCGAGCCGCAAAGTGTTTTCGTATGTGAACAGCAACAATCTAGCTTGGATGACTTACTTGAGTTAGGCGTTCCTGTGGTGTTGAACTTAGACATAGAACAAGAATCTGTGTTTGCGGTGCTTTATGGCGTATCACAAGATTCTGTCGAACTACTGGTTAACGAAAAACTCTTAGTCATGCCGAAGCAATCTCTAGAGCAGATCTGGCAGGGTGATTATGTCGCGATTTGGAAACAGCCGCTGCGAGAGACGCTGAAAGAGGGTTACCAAGGTGAAGCTGTGGCTTTGCTTGATTTGTTGCTTTCTGAGGTGTTGGGAGAGGTTGTGTCTGGTAGTGATGTATTTGATTACGAATTAAAAATGAAGGTTGAAGCGTTTCAAACTTGGCAAAGTATGTCGGTCGACGGCATCGCAGGTCAACGAACATTAGCAAGGTTGCAAAGATTAGCTCAGCTTGATTCTCCGAAGTTGATGTCATTAAGTGGAGGGGCAAGCTAATGTCACGCATTATGCACGAGCTGAATCAGTCTTCGGTTACACAATCATCTATCAATAAACCTAGCTTTAAAGGCTACCAAAATCATCATGTGCCGAACTCGGCAAAGGGCATCAGTAACAAACGTGGTTCGTCGTTAGCCATGGGGTTACTTCTTTTGCTTGTGCCTTCTTTGTTGGTAGGCGGTACCTTGGTTTATCAATCATACAATCAACATCAAACTGCGCCTCAGCTATTATCCGCGACGCTTCCTAATACACAAACACAGCCAGTTATTGAATCTCAAATTTCTGATGTGGATACTGCAGACTTGAATGCTGTGGAAGAGGTTAAAGATGACCCCTTGTTTGTGGTTCGTCCTGCGCCAGTTAGCCAAACTTTGAAAGCTCTGCCACGTCAAGAGATGTATGCACAGGTTGACTCTGAAAGTACAAATGTCGCAGGCGGATCTATTGTGCCTTTGGCTAGCTCAGAGAGCAGTGCTCGAGCGTCAGAGGAATCAGAACTGTCACTGGTTCAGCCTGGTGTCAGCAATGAAAACACTGCTCTGCAATCGGATAGTGATCTGCTGCAAGGGCTAGACCTCAGTGAGTTACCTCCTGATTTAGCATTGAAGCTTGAATCCATTATGGGTGAGCAACAAAGCGCTCCTGAGCCGATGGACTCTAGACCTGCAGGGCAAAGAGGTTCTCAGGTCATTGAATTGGAAACGCACACTAATAGCTTATCAGGAGTGCTACCTAAGTTAGACCTACAAACTCATATGTACTCGAGTAGCGAAACCAAGCGTTGGGTAAAAGTGAACGGCCAAGAAGTGGCTCAAGGAGATTGGATTGGACAAGACATTCAATTACTTGAGATTAAGCCACAATCGGTAATCATAGAGTTCAATCAGCAGAAGATAGAAATCCCAGCTCTGTACGAATGGAAAGGCTAGCGAGTTCTATAAGTATTTAGATAACAGACAAATAAAAAGGAGCACCTAGGTGCTCCTTTTTGATATTCGATACTGAATTTACTGTACCTGATACAAGCGTTAAGTCTACGCCCAACCGTTTGGTGACTTTCTGCGACGAGGCATGATGTGTGGCAGAACAAGGCCAAGAAGTAGACCAATACCCGCAACACCACCACCGTACATGAAGTACTTTAATAGTAGGTCGTCTTTTTGAGTGTCTAGCTTAGCGCGTAGTTCACGGTTCTCTGTTTGAGAGCTCGTCAGCTGCTGGCTAATTTCACTGTAGTTCTGTTCTAGTTCAGCAATCTGCTTGTTACGAGAATCTAGAGAGCTTGCTAGGCCAGCTTTTTCGCTGTCAGCACTCTGACGAGCGTTCGCTAGCTTACCTTTAACTTCTGTCAGCTCTTTCTCTAGCTTAGGCATGCGCAGTGCCATGCTTTCTTTTGTGCTTACAAACTTGCTTTCAACCCAACCTTTACGGCCACGGTTGTCTTGAATTTGGGTGTAACCTGTACTCTTGTTAGTTTGTAGGTATGTAATCTTTTCACCAGCATCAACACTACCTATGATACGGAAGGTGTTGTTTGGGCCAGAATGCATATAAGTAAATAGTTTGTCAGCAATATAACGGTCTTGTGCAAAGGCAGCTGGAGCCGCAAGCATTGCGAACAAAACTAAGCTAATCAGTTTTTTCACAGTAAATCCCTTAACGATTCAAATTGGGTAGGCGTATGAGTCAGCCTCAATCAGCAAATAATATTTAGTTTCTTTATGCGGTGCAACAAAGAAGGGAGGCAAAGCCTCCCTTTCTGTGCGTTTGAGTCAATAATGACATGGCATTTACATATCGTTACTGAAGCTCACACTATTCTGACGCTAGTATTCACTAACGCGGTCGCGATTACATAGTAAACGCAGCTTGAATTCCGTAGAAGAACACAACAGCAAGTAGAGCACCTGCAGGCAGTGTCACAATCCAAGAAGCCACGATATTACGTACAACGCCTAAGTTTAGTGCTGCGATACCACGAGCAAAACCAACACCTAATACTGCACCAACTAGTGTCTGTGTAGTAGAGATTGGAAGGCCAGTACCTGAAGCTAGTACAACCGTACATGCAGTTGCAAGTTGTGCAGCAAAGCCACGGCTTGGTGTTAATTCTGTAATACCAGTACCAACGGTTGCCATTACTTTATGACCCATTGTTGCAAGACCAACAACGATACCGAAACCACCTAGAGGAAGAATCCACCATGCGATAGTACTCTTACCTGTGATTTCACCCATGTGCTCAACGGTTGATACAACAGCAGACAGTGGACCAATCGCGTTCGCAACGTCGTTTGAACCGTGTGCAAATGCCATCGCACAAGCTGTGATAACCATTAGTACCGAGAAGATGCCTTCAACACCGGCAAAGCCGTGGTCTTCTTCGCGGTTAGCAAATTTCTTCTGGATGTATAGGTAACCGCCGATCATAACAAGCGCAGAAACGCCAGCAGCCCAAACCCATGCTTCAGTGTTGCTTAGGTGAAGACCAACGTGTTTAAGACCTTTCTTGATGGTTACAAGTGCAATCACCATCGTTGTGATGAACATGTATACCGGTACAAAGCGCTTCGCGTTGAATAGCGGGTTCTCTGTATCAAAAATCAGTCGTTGAGCACTTACAAATATCACGTAAGCGAAGAAGCCGGAAATAACGGGTGTGATAATCCAACTGCCCACAATACCTTGAACACTGTTCCAGTCTACAGCTTCAGTACCTACAGAAATACAAGCAAAACCGATGATTGCACCGATGATTGAGTGAGTCGTAGAAACCGGCCAGCCCATGTAAGAAGCTAGAAGTAGCCATGTACCAGCAGCAAGAAGTGCTGACATCATGCCGTACACAAGTACATCTGGTTGATGAGCGAATAGAGACGTTTCGATAACACCTTTACGGATCGTGTCTGTTACTTCGCCGCCCGCAAGGTAAGCACCTGCGAATTCAAAGATCATTGCGATAATGATCGCTTGTTTAACGGTTAGAGCTTTAGAGCCTACTGAGGTGCCCATTGCGTTCGCAACGTCATTTGCACCAATACCAATAGCCATCAAGAAACCGAAAGCTGCTGCAACAATAATCAGGACAGTGCCGTAGTTAGCAAGGATATCCATCGTAATACCTAGTTGTTTGATAACAAGCGGAACAAATTTAGACGCAAAAAACCGCTCAGCGAGAGAAATACTCAGCGCATAAGTGGTTTGTTCAAAAAATGCTCTTCGTTATATGGTTAACGTATGATTTAAGATCGAGAAAGCATTACTTCAAGACGAGCGCCTACACGCTGTGCTTGATCTGCAATACCACCAACCCATTCAAGAATTTTGTATAAGAACATGATATCAACTGGATTCAGATCGCCTTCAATCGCCATTAGTTGTTGGCGTAGTTCGATCTGCATCGCATCCGTGTCATCTTCAATTACATCTAATTGATGAATCATTTCGGCAACGAGTGTTACTTCACGGCCTTTAAAGCCAGTCTCAAGTAATTCGTCTAATTCATTGATTACGTTTTGTGCTTGGTTCGCTGCATCTAGACAACGTTTAACGTAAGCGATGAAGTTTTCTTGCATAGGAGCAGGAATGACAAGTTGACGACCATATACACGGCCAGCAATGTCTTTCGCTAGGTTTGCGAGTTTGTCTTGTTGCGTTAATAGCTCCAACATATCGGTGCGATCAACTGGCATAAACAAACCACGAGGAAGTTTAAGGCGAATTTCACGTTTTAGTACGTCAGCTTCTTTCTCAAGGTGAGAAATTTGAGCTCGAATTTCTGATGCTTTTTCCCAGTCACCTTTTGAAGAAACTTCAAAGAAATTAACTAGGTGAGAACAACATTCGTTCACGCATACTACGTGACGCTGCAAAGGTTTAATTGGGGACTTTGCAAATAACCCCATAATTGTATTTACTGGCATGGTCATCCAACCTAATAAATAATAACCTTAAAACAACATACACCATATTCATGGTGAAATGTTAAGCGATGGCTACAAAGTCGCGCATGTTAACCTAATCAATCTCTCATTAAAACTGTTTTAGATCATCATAAGGGCGATATTTCTGACTTGCCGACTTTTCAAATTGGCAATATCCTGTCCCTATCTTCACAGAAAGGTATAACTATGGAAACCGAGATAGAACTGAAGTTTTTTGTTTCTCCTGAATTTTCAGAGACTTTACGCAATAAAATTGCTGAAACTAAAGTACTTCAGCACAGTTGTCGTGAGCTAGGTAACATCTACTTTGACACCGCTGACAACTGGCTACGTAAGCACGATACCGGCTTACGCATTCGACGCTTTGATGACGTATTTGTACAAACCGTAAAGACAGCGGGTCGTGTGGTTGCTGGCCTGCATCAAAGGCCTGAATACAATGCAGAACATGACAGCAACGAACCTAAGCTAGCCCTGCACCCAGAGGATATCTGGCCGGCAGGTAAAGACATCGAAACGTTGCAAGCTGAGCTGACTCCTCTGTTCTCTACCAACTTCACGCGCGAGCAGTGGTTGATTGGTATGCCTGATGGCAGTCAAGTCGAGGTCGCATTCGACCAGGGCTTCGTTGAGTCAGGTGACCTGCAAGAACCGATTTGCGAAGTCGAATTAGAACTTAAATCTGGTCAAACGGATGCGCTATTTACATTGTCTCGCCAATTCTGCGAACAAGGTGGCATGCGTTTGGGCAATCTAAGCAAAGCTGCTAAGGGTTACCGCCTTGCTCAAGGTTATCAAGGAGATGAAGTTACTCCTTTGACTTTAGTTGATACTGATAAAAGTGATACCGTTGAATCGTGTTTCATTCAATCTTTAGAGCACGCTCTCGCTCATTGGCACTATCATGAGCAGATCTTCACCGAGCGCCAATCTATTGAAGCGTTACATGAGATCAGTCACTCACTCAGTTTTATTCGTCAAACCTTTACTATCTACGGTGGCATTGTCCCAAGACGTGCGAGTGCTATTTTACGTCAAGAGTTGAAGTGGCTTGAGCAAGAGCTCGACTGGCTGAAAAGCTATGACCATTTCGAAGACTTGCTGGAAGATAAAGGCCATGTACTACGTAAACTCGATGCACGTAAGTTCTTAGTGGCTGAGCTTAAAGAGATGCAAGAGCAACTGCCAGATCGTGAAGAGCTGCTTACCTTGTTGAGCTCTGCTCGTTACACTGGTTTATTGTTAGATCTGAGCCGCTGGATCTTGTCTCGTGGCTGGCAACCTTTCTTAGATGAGAAAGCGCGTGAACAAATGGGTCGTGGTATCGAATGGTTTTCCGTGCAGCAACTCGATCGCACATGGGCTGACTTGATGGAAGCTTTCCCGCCAGAACGAGTGATGACCAGCCAAGCGTATATTGAACAGCAATACCGTTTGATGCGTAATCTGTATTCTGGTGTTGGCTTCGCGAGTTTATATGATGACGCTGAACGAAACAGCTTCCGCTTGCCATGGGCCGATATGGTGCAAGGTATTGATGACTTGCTGGCACTTAAAACATTAGAGCCTTTGACTGAGAAGTTGGAAGGCGACGAGAAGGTTCAGCTAGAGCGTTGGTTGGCTCGTCAAGAAGTATCTATTCTGCATGCGATGGAACAGACACGCCAAATCAGTGTTGAGGTTGAGCCATACTGGCAAGACTAAACTCAATACCTGTATCAATATAAGTATGAATTTGAAAATAGGGCTCCGGCCCTATTTTTTTGTTTGTTGCTCAAGCTTTTCGAGTCGCTCTAAGATCTTCTGTTGTTGCTCAATGATCTTCTCAAGGTGCTTCTCTTTGTTTTCCGCGCGTTGATTCTCATGATGAGTTGGAGAGGTGATCAAAGAAGTAATCAAGCCTGAAATCATACCAAACACACCCACACCGCAAATGATCACCAGAGAGGCAACTAATTTTCCTGAGCTCGTGACGGGATAATGATCGCCATATCCCACGGTACTGATGGTCACGAAAGCCCACCATAACGCATCTTGTCCAGTGGTGATGTTGGCGTTGGGATCTTTGTGCTCTAACAGCAGTATTGTCCCAGCTCCTATGGTCAGGAGAATGATCAGCAGCAATATAATCGAGGCGAGGGTGGTCTCTTTACGATTGCGAAATAGCTCTCTTAACACTCGTTTACCCGAACGAAGAACAAGAATTACACGTAAGATCTGAAAAATGCGAGCGAAACGAAGTGGTTCGATCATTGGGATGCTTGCTAAGAAATCGATCCAGTGTACTTTTAGATATTCTTTTTTGTTTTGTGATCTGAATAGATCAATTGTGAGCTGAAAAAGAAAAACACTACAGATTATAAAATCGAGGCCGATAAGGACTTGTTTCGATTCTTTGTCGATCGGTACGAACAATAAGCCTGAGATCACAAATAACGCTAAGAAAGAGAGAATCAGTGACAATAAGCTCATCGGCTTGGTGGCGTCTTTGGTATTATTCAACATTCATACGAGGCTCAAAATAAATCGCGAACTTTGACTGACATAGCCACCTCGCGGATATAGAAGCCATCAATATATAAGAATTAATGGAGAACTGACAATGACTAAACTGTCATTCAAGCCGTGGGAAAGGATAATCTCTGACGTTCGTCTCGTTCCAAAAATGGTCATGTTGATGATATTCAGTACAATCCTGATCATTTCGAAGCAGCTATGGGACGCAAGTACGTTTTACGATTCATTGCTTGCTGTAACCAACAATGCGCAAGTCGCACAACAGCATTACGAGACTTACTTAGTTCAAGTGGCTTGGCAAACAGCCTTGATGATTATTGTGTTTGTGGTTCTTCTATTAGCAGCGGCGCGCGTTATGCTGCGCCAGACTCAATACCTTAATGACGCCATTAAAACCATGGCCGACAAGAACTTATCAGTGCCGATTCAAATGGACTGTAAAGATGAATACGGCGATGTGGCACGTGAACTCGAAAAAACTCGCGTTCAACTGAACGACATGATCAAAACTCAGGTGGCCTCTTCTGATGAACTGTTTGCTCTGACGGAAGTGATGACCATCAGCATGTCTGAAACCAAAGAATCAGCTCAAGAAGAGTTCAATGAGATCGATCAGCTGGCAACAGCAATGAGTGAGATGACCTCTACAGTGCAAACTGTAGCCGAACATGCGCAAAGCGCTTCTTCATTGACGGAACAGGCATCTGGCCAAGCATTGACGGGACAGAAGTTCGTTCAAGGGTCTGTTTCTAAGATGAGTGAGCTATCTTCAGATATCGCAGCATCTGCAGCAGCGGTAAACCAAGTAGAAGAGCGCGTTGACTCAATTGGCAGTGTGGTTGGTACTATCCAAGGCATTTCAGAACAAACAAACCTACTAGCATTGAACGCTGCAATTGAAGCGGCACGTGCAGGTGAAGCGGGTCGTGGTTTTGCTGTTGTTGCTGATGAGGTTCGTAACCTTGCACAGCGCACTCAGCAAGCGACTGTCGAGATTCAAGATATGATCAGTCATCTGCAAAGCAGCGCTAACTCTGCGGTAGAACTGATGGAGAAGAGTGTTGTTGAAGCGGCTGAAGGTGTGGATCTGGTGACTAACGCGGGCTCTGAGCTTGATGGTATCGTAAGCCAAGTAAACCAAATTAATGATATGAACTTCCAGATCGCGACCGCTGCAGGTCAACAGAGCAGCGTTGCAGAAGAGATGAGTGTCAACCTGACCAATGTTCGTGAGCTTGTCGAAGCTTCAGTTGTGGTTGTTGGTGAGCTGTTGGAGACCTCTCAGCTTATGGAAAGCAACGCACAAGAACTCGACGGTAAGATTAAGCAATTTAAGGTTTAGTCATGTTCTCTAAATCCTTATTGCTAGAGCCTGTTTTCTAGAGAGAAAGGCCTAACTCGCTAAGTTAACCGATAAAACGCCCACATTGCTAATGTGGGCGTTTTTTATTGGCGTAACTTTGGTATAACTTATCTTTAGTTTTATGAAGACTCGAACCGATAACCCGAACGTTCGTCGCGCAGCTTATACAAGGAAGAAACATGCCATTGCCTTCTCAACTCGTCACTCACTCACAGTCTGCTTTTGAGCAATTATTAGAGCATCAAAGTGAAGCCATCGATACTTGGTCTGAGCAACAGACTGAGGAGCTTAAACGTGTACTCGGTTTAAGCTGTTTTATTGGTGATTGCCTGCAGCGTGATACGGTTTTATGTGGTGATTTACCTGATATGTTGGCATGTGCAGAGCGTGCTGAAGGGTACCGAGAGCGACTGGCTGGATTACTTTCTGGTTGTGCTGATGAAATGAGTGGTCAGCGCGTGCTGCGTCAATTCCGCAATCGAGAAATGACCTATATTGCTTGGCGTGATTTTATGGGCTCATGGGAGTTAGAACAGAGCTTAAGTCACCTATCGATGTTAGCTGAGGCGATGATCTTCGAGACCTATCAATGGCAGTACGATATTTGCTGTAAAGAGTGGGGCACACCATGCAATGAACAGGGTGAAGCACAGCCGATGCTGATCATTGGCATGGGTAAGCTAGGTGGCGGTGAGCTCAACTTCTCTTCTGATATCGACCTGATTTTTACTTATCCTGAAAATGGCGAAACCCAAGGTGCAAGACGAAGTATCGCCAACGCACAATTTTTCACACGCTTGGGGCAACGAATTATCAAGGCGCTTGATCAGCAAACCTTTGACGGGTTCTGCTATCGCGTCGATATGCGCCTGCGTCCATTCGGTGAGAGTGGTCCATTGGTGATGAGCTACGCTGCACTGGAAGATTACTACCAAGAGCAAGGTCGCGATTGGGAACGCTATGCGATGGTGAAAGCGCGAGTGATGGGCAGCGAAATGTACCCTGAATACCAAGAGCTCCGCCAGATGCTGCGCCCATTTGTATTCCGTCGTTATATCGATTTCAGTGCGATTCAATCTTTGCGTCGTATGAAGTCGATGATAAGCAGCGAAGTACGTCGTCGTGGATTATCAAACAACATCAAGCTGGGGTCTGGTGGGATTCGCGAAGTGGAATTTATTGCACAAGTATTCCAATTGATTCGTGGTGGCCGTGAACCGAGCCTTCGTGGTCGAGGGTTACTGGAAACCTTAAGCGCGATTGAATCACTTCATCTGTTAGAGGCAGAAGAGGTAGGGCACTTACGTGAGGCTTATCTGTTTTTGCGTCGCCTTGAGAACCTGTTGCAAGCAATGGCCGACAAGCAAACTCAAACCTTACCTGACGGTGAATTCGAACAGTTGCAACTCGCTGTCGCAATGCAATTCACTGATTGGGATAGTTTGATTGAGGCAACTCGTGCTCATATGGCCAATGTACATACCGTGTTCGAAGATCTGATTGGTGTTGATGAAGATGACGCCAACCCGATTGCGAGTCACTTTAGTGAACTGTGGGATATGGCCCATAAACCAGATGTGATTGAACATGTTCTGGAACATGATATTGCGATTGCTAACCCACCGGAAGCCGCGAAAACGATTATTCAATTTAAAGCCGATTTGGCTAAGAAGACCCTTGGCCCACGCGGCCGTGAAGTCCTCAATCGATTGATGCCGAAAGTGTTTCAAGCACTGTACACTGCTAAGGATGCCGAGTTTGGTTTGTCTCGAGTACTGCATCTACTGCATAAAATCGTTACCCGTACCACTTACCTTGAACTACTAGATGAGCACCCTGCCGCGTTGACTCAGCTTGTACGCCTATGTACCGCTAGCCCGATGATCTCCGAGCAATTGGGTCGTTACCCAATTCTGTTAGATGAACTTATCGACCCTCAGCAACTCTACAACCCAGTGCCTTTGGAGTCGTATAAAACAGAGCTGCGTGATTACCTAGCCCGTATCCCTGAAGATGATATGGAGCAACAGATGGAAGGCCTGCGCCAGTTTAAGCAGACCTGTATCCTGAGAATTGCAGCCGCGGATATAGCGGGCGCTCTACCTGTCATGAAGGTCAGTGATCACTTGACCTACTTAGCCGAAGCGATTGTTGAGGCGGGGGTCAATCAAGCTTGGTTACAAGTATCGGCCAAGTTTGGTGAGCCGACTCATGTTAAAGATCGCGAAGGTCGCGGTTTTGCGGTTGTTGGTTACGGTAAGGTCGGTGGTTGGGAGCTTGGCTACAACTCAGACTTAGACATTGTGTTTATGCACGACTGCCCGGTACACATCTATACTGATGGTAAGAAAGAGATCGATGGACGCCAATTTTATCTGAGGTTGGCACAGCGTATTATTCATATTTTCTCGACTAGAACCGCTTCTGGCATTCTGTACGAAGTCGACACTCGTCTACGCCCTTCTGGTGCATCTGGTTTGTTGGTTAGTCCAACTGATGCCTTTGATGAGTATCAGCACAATGATGCGTGGACGTGGGAGCATCAAGCTTTGACTCGCGCTCGCATGATTTATGGCGATGACTTATTGGCTGCGGCATTTAACAAAACGCGTCATGAGGTTCTGTGTTTGGCTCGTGATGAAGCGACGCTTAAAAAGTCTGTTGTGGATATGCGTGAAAAAATGCGCGGTCATCTTGGCGGTAAAAAAGCCGATCGATTCATGCTCAAACAAGATGCGGGTGGTATTACCGATATCGAATTTTTGGCGCAATATTTAGTCCTTCGGTACAGCAATGAGAAGCCAAAGCTTACTCGTTGGTGTGATAATGTACGAATCTTTGAAAGCCTGCTGTCACAAGGGATTATGGACGAGCAACAAGGCATGGCATTAACCCATGCTTATACAACGTTAAGAGATGAAATCCACCACCGCAATCTACTCAATCTTGATGCGGATGTGGCAATTAATAAGTTTGAAATGGAAAGAGAACACGTGGTTCGAGCATGGAAGCAGTGGATGGAAGCGTAGCTTGTCTTTTGCTTAGCTATCACAGTGCCTATCGAGGTAGGCTTTACTCATTTTTCTAAGGTTTAGCCACTGTAATCAGTGTGCTAGACTCTAGCCAGATTCGATTTTTGGAGCTCAACAATGAAACCAATTCTACCTGACTACAGCCAATCAGGTGTTCTTATTGTCGGTGACGTCATGCTTGATCGTTACTGGTATGGTCCAACTGGCCGTATTTCACCAGAAGCACCTGTACCCGTTGTAAAAGTAGAAAATAACGAAGAGCGTCCAGGTGGTGCTGCCAACGTTGCAATGAACATTGCCTCTCTTGGTGGTCATGCTCATGTTGTTGGTTTAACTGGTAAAGATGAACCCGCCGAGGTGTTAAAAAATACTTTGGGCGCACTAAAGGTTAAGTGTGATTTCGTTGAGTTAGAAGACTATCCAACCATCACAAAACTACGAGTGATGAGCCGTGGTCAGCAGTTGATTCGTCTTGATTTTGAAGACAAATTTGAAAACACTAATCCAGAGCTTATTCTGTCTCGCATGGAGCAAGCACTGCCAAATGTCCGTTCGGTTATCTTGTCAGATTATGCGAAGGGTGCATTAGAGCATGTACAGAGCTTCATTCAAAAAGCACGCGCAGCGAATGTTCCAGTATTCATCGATCCAAAAGGCGCGGATTTAGAGCGCTACCGTGGTGCGACTTTGCTTACGCCAAATATGGCGGAGTTCGAGCTAGTTGCAGGTAAAGTTAAATCAGAAGAAGACCTTATCGAGAAGGGCATTGCCTTGATCGAAAAATATGATTTTGAAGCTTTGTTGGTGACTCGCAGCGAGAACGGTATGACTCTGCTGCGTAAAGGTCAGGCACCGTTCCACTTACCGACTCAAGCCAAGGAAGTGTACGATGTCACAGGTGCCGGCGATACGGTTATCTCTGTCCTTGCAGCTTCTGTTGCTGCTGGTAAACCTCTGGATGAAGCGTGTGCATTAGCGAATGCGGCTGCTGGTGTAGTTGTTGGTAAGCTAGGTACATCGACACTGTCTACGATAGAATTAGCGGAAGCGATTCACGGTAGCCAAGATACAGACTACGGCGTTATCTCTGAAGCAGCACTGGTTGAAGCGGTGAAGCGTGCTCGTGCGAAAGGCGAGAAAGTGGTTATGACCAATGGCTGCTTTGATATTCTGCACGCTGGGCATGTTTCTTACATGAATCATGCTGCTGAGTTGGGCGATCGTTTGATCGTTGCGGTTAATACTGATGAATCAGTAAAACGTTTGAAAGGTCCAGGTCGTCCTGTGAATCCAACTGATCGTCGTATGGCGGTATTGGCTGGCTTAGGTGCGGTTGATTGGGTTGTACCATTCTCTGAAGATACTCCTCAACGTTTAATCTCTGAGGTATTGCCAAGCATTCTTGTTAAAGGCGGTGATTACAAACCTGAAGAGATCGCTGGTGGTGCGGAAGTGATTGCTGCTGGTGGTGAAGTGAAAGTACTTAATTTTGAAGATGGTTGCTCTACCACTGAAATCATTAAAGCGATTAAAGGTGGCCGAGGCTAACCTTCGGTCTTTTAGCTTCTATGCTAGCTTTTGAATAGATAATAAAAATGCCGCTCAATGAGCGGCATTTTTGTAACTTAAGTAATTCTGAATTACTTACTTGCTACTTTTAGACCTGCGTTTACATCAACGATGTCTTGTTCGCTTAGCGTACCAACCGCTTGGCGAAGCTGAAGTACACTTAGGATATAGTTGTAACGAGCATCTGAAAGGTTTTTGTTCGCATCGTATAGACGACGAGTTGAATCTAGTACGTCAACGATAGTACGAGTACCCACATCAAAACCTGCTTCTGTCGCTTCTAGAGCTGATTGAGCAGAAACTACAGATTGTTCGTAAGCGCGTAGCGCACCGATCGAAGCACTGATGTTGTTGTTGAACGCACGTACGTCTTTTACAACGCTACGGTAAGTCGCTTCTAGATCTTCACTTGCTGCAACGTAGTTGTATTCAGCCTGTTTAGTCAATGAAGTTGTGTTGCCACCCGTGTATAGAGGTACAACTAAGTTCAAACCAATGTTTAGGTTGTCTTGGTCGTAATCTTGGGTGCTGTTTGATTGATCTGAAAGAGCGTAGCTACCATCTAGTGTTAAGCTTGGTAGGTGACCAGAGCTTGCTAGAGAGATGTTGTCTTTTGCTACGTCTTGAGAGATACGTGCAGCCAATAAGCTAAGGTTCTTTTGTTCTGCTTGTTCAACAAGCGCAACAGCAGACTCAGAAGATTTGCTTGCTGAGAAACGATCAGTATCTAGGATGCTTAGGTTAGAGTGTTCCTGACCTGTAATCTCACGTAGACCTTCGTAGCTATTCGTTAGGTCGTTCTCTGCAAGAACTTCATCAGCCAAAACGCCATCGTACTGAGCTTGCGCATCATGTACATCGGTGATTGCTGAAAGACCTACTTCAAAACGCTGTTTAGTTTGCTCTAGTTGACGAGCAACTGCTGCTTTCTCTGCACGAACAAATTCTAGGTTATCTTGAGCGCGAAGTACTTCGAAATATGCTGTCGCAACACGAAGAATCAAGGCTTGTTGTTCTGCCGCGTAAGCTGAATCAGATTGACGAGCGGTTTTCTCTGCCGTATCTAGTGTGATCCATGAAGAGCGCTGATAAAGCTCTTGGCTGAAGCCGATAGCAGCTCCCCAAGTGTTGTTATCAATGCTTGAATTACCAACACCTGATGTATCTCGATCACCACGATTAATGTCGTAGTTTGCTGTTAGGTTAATTTGTGGTAGCAAATCACTACGGCTTGACGTTACTGCTTCAAAAGCGGCATCGCGCTGCGCTGCTGAACGAAGAAGTTGTGGATCGTTCTGTTTTGCTTGGTCGTAAACTTCAGCTAGCGTATCAGCAAAAGCTGACGAACTCAGGCTGCCAATTGCTGCACTGATAAATAGTGGAAGCAGTTTTTTCATTTTCCTATTCCTGCCTTTTATGGAGTTTTCTTTAAAAGAGTTTAACCCAGTTTGGTGGTAATTTACTCGAAACTTTGCACTTTTTTACAGTTAACTGTCCACTTGTGCAATATTTATTTTTTAAAACTTAACTTTAATTATAAATTTTATATAAAAAGTTGAACCTTATCCTTGGTAGTTAACTCGGACAATGAGTAAACTATAAAGATCACTTAGTGAGGTACCAAATGCAACAGTATGACAATCAACGACATGAGTTTACTCCGCAAGATGTGGAAATAGTCTCAAAAGAGACGCTGTTTCGTGGTTTTTTCAAAATGGTTAAGTACACATTTAAACATAGACTGTTTGAGGGCGGCTGGAGCCGACCAATAGAGCGTGAGATGTTTGAGCGTGGACATGCTGCTGCTTTGCTACCTTATGATCCTGTGCGTGACGAAGTTGTGATCGTCGAACAGATCCGTGTCGGTGCTCTAGAGCATGAGACCCCATGGCAATACGAAATTGTTGCTGGGATCATTGATACCGATGAATCACCACAAGATGTCGCTCGTCGTGAAGCGATGGAAGAAGCCGGGGTCGAAGTCGGATCTGTGTTGCCTATTACTTCGTATTACCCTTCATCTGGTGGTTGCTCAGAAAAGCTCGACGTCTTTGTTGGCTGTGTTGATGCAACGACAGCCAAAGGGGTACACGGATTGGACTACGAAGGTGAAGACATTCGCGTACAAGTGATGAGTCGTGAAACTGCTTATCAGTTGGTAAAAGACGGTGTGTTTGAAAATGGAGCCACGATCATTGCGCTACAGTGGCTACAATTGAACTACCAAGAATTACAGTCAGAGTGGATAGATTAACGTCATGCCAAATATAGCAGTCAAGAAACCGTATCATGTTGATCTTGCTGAATTGATGCGAGTTTACGAGACGAACTATGCCAAACTGAACGCTTTGTTACCGGTTGGACATGAAGTTGGTGACGTTCGCTGTTACCAAGCCGTTAATATGGTGTATCAATTGACAGTGAATGAGGTCACAAAATACACCACATTAATAGATATATGTCAGAGTGACGCGATGCCAGTGTTTCCTTTGCCAAAAATGTCTGTCAGGCTATATCACGACGCTCGAGTTGCAGAAGTGTGCGCTAGCGGGGATTTTTCAAGAGTCAAAGCGAAATATGACTATCCCAACACTAAGCTTCTGCAAAAGGACGAGAAATTTCAATTGAATAAATTTCTTGGGGAATGGTTAACGTTTTGTTTAAAAACGGGTATCAGCCGAACCCCAATTACCTTTTAATTGAGCCTATTTATCAACACTTTTAAAGTCTAAACAGTAACGTATCTGGATTTGTTATTTTGGAATTATCACACACTTCAAAATTTGATGAGAGCACTATTAAGCTTGTGCAGCTAACGGACACGCATTTGTTTGCGCCGAGCAATGGCAGCTTATTAAGCATCAACACTCAAGATAGCTTTCGTGCTGTAGTCGATGGTATTGTTAGTCAGGGTTTTGACTATCAAGCGATTTTAGCAACCGGTGATATCTCTCAAGATCACAGTGCTGAGTCGTACCAGAAATTTGAGTCAGGGATTCAACCTTTGGAAAAGCCATGCTATTGGCTGCCAGGGAACCATGACTTTAAGCCTAATATGGGCAGTGTTTTACCATCACCACAAATACAGTGTGTTGAGCATGTCTTGCTAGGCGATAACTGGCAGATGGTGATGCTAGACTCGCAGGTGGTTGGTGTGCCTCATGGTCGCCTTAGCGATCAACAGCTTGATCTGTTAGAACAAAAGCTGACGGAATTCCCTGAACGTAATACTTTGGTTCTATTGCATCACCATCCATTGCTGGTTGGCAGTGCATGGTTGGATCAGCATAACCTAAAAGACGCCGATCAATTTTGGGATGTGGTTCAACAGCACACCAATGTCAAAGCAGTATTGTGTGGTCACGTTCATCAAGACATGAATCGAGATCATTATGGTGTACAAGTCATGGCAACACCGTCGACTTGTGTGCAATTCAAACCTAACTCAGATGACTTCGCGGTAGATACTTTGTCTCCGGGCTGGAGAGAGATTGAATTACATCAAGACGGAACGGTCAGCACGCAAGTTCGTCGTTTGCCTCATGGGCAGTTCTTGCCTGATTTTGAAGCCGCTGGTTATTAATGAAGGTTGTTATTGATGTTAGGCTCTAATCAGCAAGCGACTAAGCCATCGCTGCTTCTCTATATTCACGGGTTTAACAGTTCATCACGTTCTCATAAAGCGAATGTGATGGCAGATTACTGTGCGGAGCATCGCGCTGATATTAAAGTCGTAACGCCTCAACTGCCGAGTCTCCCTAAGCAAGCGGCACTTCATTTGCAACAGCTGGTGGAGCAATACAAAGAGCAATATCAGATAGCGTTGGTCGGTAGCTCACTAGGTGGCTATCTTTCAACATGGCTGAATAGCCACTATGGTTTTAAAGCGGTGGTTGTAAACCCTGCAGTGAAGCCGTATGAGCTTCTTGCTGACTATTTAGGTGAACAAGTAAACCCATACACAGATGAACGATATGTACTGGAAACAAAACATATTGATGAACTGAAGGCGTTAGAGGTTTCGGCTATCGCTAAGCCGAGCGACTTCTGGTTACTTCAGCAAACGGAAGACGAAGTTCTGGATTACCGACAAGCGGTAGAGAAGTACCAAGGTGCAACACAGACAGTAGAAGAGGGCGGGGATCATAGCTTTGTTGATTTTGAACGCTACCCACAACAAATCATCACCTTTCTAAATCTTTAATCTGTTCCACCAACCAAGTGATTTTCTCTTGTTTGCCTGTTATTTCATCTATCAATGGTGAAATATCATAGTTTGATGTCTTAGTTTTTGAACTAGCTTGACATCATTACTCAGCTTCCAGACTATATTCCCCAATACTTCGCTCGTTCGCTCTACTATGACGGTTCATAGTAATGATTCTGCTTTAGTGAAACTGGAGCCAGCGAACTGACGCAAACTTTTTGAGTAAACTCCGTATTATGACTGAACAATATAATGCAAAAGACCTCGAGGTACTTGAAGGTCTCGATCCTGTGCGACACCGCCCAGGAATGTATACCGAGACAGAAAGACCTAACCACCTTGCCCAAGAAGTCATTGATAACTCGGTCGATGAAGCACTAGCGGGACACGCTAAGAAAATCAAAGTTGTGCTTCATGCAGACCAATCGTTAGAAGTTACCGATGACGGCCGTGGTATGCCTGTCGATATTCACCCAGAAAAAGGGATCTCAGGTGTTGAGCTGATTTTAACAAAGCTCCACTCTGGTGGTAAATTCTCGAACAACAACTACAAGTTCTCTGGTGGTCTGCACGGTGTAGGTATCTCGGTAGTAAACGCGCTGTCAAAACGTGTTGAAGTGACCGTACGCCGAGAAGGTCAGGTTCACGAGATCGCACTTGAAGGCGGTCATGCAGTAACAGAGCTTACTGTAACGGGCACTTGTGGTCATCGTAACAGTGGTACATCAGTACATTTCTGGCCTGATCCTAAGTACTTTGATAGCCCTAAATTCTCGACACTTCGTTTGATTAACAATCTACGTGCAAAAGCAGTGCTTTGCCCAGGTTTAGAAATTACCTTTATCGACAAAGTCGGTGGCGAAGAGCATAAATGGTTCTATGAAGATGGCCTAAAAGATTACCTTGCCGAAGGCGTGAAAGGTTATACCTTGCTGCCTGAAGAACCTTATGTTGGCGAATTCGTTGCTGAAACCGAAATGGCAAACTGGGCGATCATCTGGCAGCCAGAAGGCGGTGATATGATCACCGAGAGTTATGTGAACTTAGTACCGACTAAACAAGGTGGTACACACGTAAACGGTCTTCGCCAAGGTTTGCTTGATGCAATGCGTGAGTTCTGTGAATTCCGGAACTTGTTACCACGCGGCGTTAAGCTAACTGGCGACGATATTTTCGATCGCTGTTCGTACGTACTATCGGTGAAGATGCAAGATCCGCAGTTTGCAGGTCAAACAAAAGAACGCTTGTCTTCGCGTCAAACCGCTGCGTTTGTTTCTGGTGTGGTAAAAGATGCCTTTAGCCTGTGGCTGAACGAAAAGCCACAACTGGCAGAACAGTTGGCAGAAGCTTGTATTGCGAATGCCCACCGCCGTATGCGCGCAAGCAAAAAGGTTGTGCGTAAGAAAATCGCCTCAGGCCCAGCACTGCCGGGTAAGCTAACGGATTGTTCGGTTCAAGATTTAAGCCGTACTGAAATCTTCTTCGTGGAAGGGGACTCGGCGGGTGGTTCTGCTAAACAAGCGCGTGACCGTGAGTTCCAAGCGGTGATGCCACTTCGCGGTAAGATCCTAAATACGTGGGAAGTGTCGGCAGACCAAGTATTGGCTTCGCAAGAAGTGCACGATATCTCGGTAGCTCTGGGTATCGACCCGGACAACGATGACTTATCAGGCCTGCGTTACGGTAAGATCTGTATTCTTGCCGATGCGGACTCGGATGGTCTTCATATCGCGACACTGTTATGTGCATTGTTTACTCGCCATTTCCATGCTTTGGTTGAAGCGGGCCATATCTATGTGGCAATGCCTCCTCTGTATCGTATCGATTGCGGTAAAGAAGTGTTCTACGCACTCGATGACGCAGAGAAAGACGGTGTGCTTGAGCGACTATCGCAGAAGAAAGCCAAGATCAACGTGCAACGATTCAAAGGTCTGGGTGAAATGAACCCACTTCAGTTGCGTGAAACCACCATGGATCCAAACACTCGTCGCCTTGTTCAGTTAACGATTGATGACAGCGAAGCGACTAACGAGATGATGGACATGCTGCTTGGTAAGAAACGTGCAGATGATCGCCGTACATGGCTACAGACTAACGGTGATATGGCCGAGGTATAATGGATGTCTAACGAAATTACATATGATGGCGTTGAACAGCTGCCAATGCGCAAGTTCACCGAAGATGCCTACTTAAATTACTCAATGTACGTGATCATGGATCGTGCATTGCCGTATATCGGTGATGGCTTGAAGCCAGTACAGCGTCGTATTATCTACGCGATGTCTGAGCTGGGCTTATCGGCTGCATCGAAATACAAAAAATCAGCACGTACCGTTGGTGACGTATTAGGTAAGTATCACCCACACGGTGACTCTGCTTGTTACGAAGCGATGGTATTGATGGCGCAGCCGTTCTCTTACCGCTACCCATTAGTAGATGGTCAAGGTAACTGGGGGGCTCCTGATGATCCGAAATCGTTCGCTGCAATGCGTTATACCGAAGCAAAACTGTCTAAGTTTGCTGAAGTTCTGCTAGGCGAGTTAGGTCAAGGCACTGTTGACTGGCAACCAAACTTTGATGGCACGATGAAAGAGCCTCAAATGTTGCCTGCTCGTCTTCCACATATCCTGCTTAACGGTATCACTGGTATCGCGGTAGGTATGGCGACCGATATTCCACCACACAACGTGCGTGAAGTCGCTAATGCAGCCATTCACCTAATTGATACGCCTAAGTCTGAGCTTTCAGATGTGATGGGTTTCATTCAAGGTCCAGATTACCCGACAGAAGCTGAGATTATCTCTCCGAAATCGGATATCGAAAAGATCTACCGTACTGGACGTGGCAGCATCAAGATGCGCGCGGTTTGGCACAAGGAAGGCTCTGATATTGTTATCACGGCTTTACCTCATCAAGTGTCAGGTGCAAAGTTACTTGAGCAAATTGCTAACCAGATGCGTGCTAAGAAGCTGCCAATGGTTGACGACTTGCGCGATGAATCTGATCACGAGAACCCAACGCGTATCGTTGTCGTTCCTCGTTCGAATCGTATCGATTGTGATCAATTGATGAGTCACCTGTTCGCGTCGACGGATCTAGAGAAAAACTTCCGCGTTAACTTGAACATGATTGGTTTAGATAACCGTCCTCAGGTTAAAGGCTTAGTTCAAATCCTGAAAGAGTGGATCGAGTTCCGCCGCACAACAGTTCGTCGTCGTTTGCAGTACCGTTTAGATAAAGTACTGGCACGTTTGCACATCTTAGAAGGCTTACTTGCTGCTTATCTTAATATCGATGAAGTGATTGAGATCATTCGTACAGAAGACGAACCATGTCCTGTCCTTATGAGCCGTTTCAACATTTCTGAAGTTCAAGCTAATGCGATTCTTGATATTAAACTTCGTAACTTAGCTAAGTTAGAAGAGTTTAAAATCCGAGCTGAGCAAGAAGAGCTTGAAGCTGAACGTGAAAAGCTTGAAAAGCTACTCGGTTCAGAGCGTCGCTTGAATACGCTGATCAAGAAAGAAATCCAAGCAGATGCGGATAAATACGGCGATGATCGTCGTTCACCTCTGATTGAGCGTGCTGAAGCGAAAGCGCTAACAGAGCGTGACTTAGTACCAAGCGAACCAATCACAGTTGTGTTGTCTGAAAAAGGTTGGATTCGTCATGCCAAAGGGCATGAGGTTGATGCTGAAGGCTTGAACTATAAATCAGGTGATAAATTCCTAGCGAGCGCTAAGGGTAAGAGTAATCAACAAGCGGTGTTCCTTGGCAGTGATGGCCGAAGCTACTCCCTTGAATCACACTCATTACCGTCGGCACGTAGCCAAGGTGAGCCAATTACAGGCCGCTTGAACGTCAGCCCAGGTACTTCTATTCGCCAAGTGGTGATGGGAGAGAATGAGCAATTATGGTTAGTCGGTTCTGATGCAGGTTATGGCTTTGTTTGTAAGGGTAGCGACCTGCTATCTAAGAACAAGAGCGGTAAAGCGTTGGTTAACTTGCCACAAGCTTCTGAAGTGATGATGCCAAGTCCGATTGCTGATTTAGATAGTAACCAGATTCTGGCGATTACTAACCAAGGCCGTATGTTGTTGTTCCCTATTAAAGACCTACCTCAGTTGAGCAAGGGTAAAGGCAACAAGATCATCAACATCCCTTCGGCGAAAGCAAAAGAGCGTGAAGAGTTTGTCTCGCACTTGATGGCTATCCCAGAGAATGCGACGCTGACTATCTACGCCGGTAAACGCAAGCTTGGCTTGAAGCCTGCTGACCTTGAAAACTTCCGTGGTGAACGTGGTCGCCGTGGTGGCCTACTACCAAGAGGTTTACAGCGAGTGACTCGCATCGATATCGAAGAGCCAAGTGAATCGTAGAGATACCTGATACTATCTTTAGATAAAAGAAAACCCAGCCTGTGAGCTGGGTTTTTTGTATTTGTTTATTAGCAGCTTAAATCTAGCAGCTTGAACCACTGCTAACAGCGTTTGTTCTACAGGCGAGTATCTTCAGCAATTGTCACTTTGAGGGTTTTGTTTTCACCTTGGCGTAAGATTCCCACATCAATCTCGGTACCTGGACGCAAATCAGTAACAGTATCCATCACACTCTGACGACCATTTACCTGGTTATTATTGATACTTACAATAATGTCTTGAGCTTCAAAACCGGCATCCGCAGCGGGGCCATTTGGATCGATACCTAACACAACAATACCGCCGATATTCTTAGTACCCAACATGCGTGAGGTGACAGAGTTGATGTCTTGTCCATCGATACCGATATAACCACGAATTACACGGCCATCGGCGATGATCTTCTCCATGATTTTATTAGCAAGCGGATAGGGGATAGCGAATGAGATCCCATAGGTTTCCATGTCGGTAGCTTGTTGGAAAGAGGCGGTATTGATACCGACTAGCTCACCTTGTGAATTCACCAGTGCACCACCTGAGTTACCTTCATTGATTGCTGCATCGGTCTGGATAAAGGCTTGATGACCATCAGCACTGATCGAAGAGCGGCCAGTTGCAGAGATGATACCAAAGGTTGTTGTTTGACCTAGGTTATATGGATTACCTATCGCCAGTACCACATCACCAACATTGGCTTTGTAGCTTGGGTTTAATGGGATTACTGGTAGGTTGTCACCGCTGACTCTCAGTATCGCGATATCGGTGCGTTTGTCTGAGCCGACAAGTTGCGCTGCTGCTACTCGGCCATCTTGAAGGGCCACAACTATTTGGTCTGCTTGAGCCACAACATGGAAGTTGGTAATGATGTAGCCTTTCTCGCTAACAATCACCCCAGACCCCAAACCTTGAGTCAGTAGCTTGTTACGATCATCTTCGGCGTATTTACGGCTATAAATATTAACCACGGCAGGTGCCGCGCGGCGTACTGCTTGATTGAATGAAATCTGAAGAGAGCCAATATTGTCGACTTTAGGGTTAGTGACATCTGCAACAATAGCTGGTCTTAAGCTTGGAAAAGCGAGAAGAATCAGAGCCGCTGAAACGAGTCCAAGGGAAATAGAACGAAATAGAAAGGACAGCATGTTTCCCTCTTCAACAAGTAAGGTGTGAAGCCTCCGTAGATGGATGACTGACTTGATTACTAGTGAAGCATAGCATTTTGATTCATCTAAAGAAAAGGGAGACTGAGTAAGTTTAAAGCAAACTTACCGAGCCTCCCTGTTATTACGTTGACGTATGACTATCTAATAACGAGGTAGATAGTTCTGTCGCCACGTTGGATATTTAGCGCTAGTACGCCCGGCTGTTTCTCAAGAATATCTCTAAATTCAGCAAGGTTCTTAACGGTTTGGCGATTGACGCCAATAATGATGTCGTCTTTGAGAAGTTGATAAGCTTCTGCTGGTGAGCCTTGAGCCACACTTGACACTTTCACGCCCGTTGCTGAGTCGCTGTCTGTTGTGTTGGTGAGCTCTGCACCAGCTAAGCCTTCATGCAGTTTTTCAGCTTGTGTCTTGCTGTTGGTTGATTCACCCAGAGTCACATCAAAGGTTTTGTTCTTGCCGTCGCGAACCACGCCCAGTTCGATTTCTTTACCTGCACCGAGTGTAGCGACTTTAGCTCTTAATTCACTGAAAGTATCAATACGTTTACCATTAATAGAGACAATAATGTCACCCGCTTTCAGGCCTGCATCATCGGCTGCACTGTCCGGCACGACTTGGCTAACGAAGGCGCCTTTACTTGATTCATAACCGAGTGCTTCTGCTAGTTCTGAGGTGATCTCTCCACCTTGAACGCCCAGCATGCCGCGTTTTACTTCACCGAAATCGAGAATTTGTTCTGTCAGGTTTTTCATCATATTGGATGGGATTGCAAAGCCGATACCGACATTACCTCCGTTAGGGCCAAGAATGGCAGTATTGATACCAATCAGTTCACCGTTGAGGTTAACTAGCGCACCACCAGAGTTACCGCTGTTGATTGCCGCATCGGTCTGAATGAAGTTCTCAAAGTTCTCTAGATTCAGGCCGCTACGACCAAGCGCAGAAACAATACCTGATGTCACGGTTTGACCAAGTCCAAATGGGTTACCAATTGCGACACTAAAATCACCAACTCTTAACTTGTCTGAGTCTGCCACTTTTATCTGAGTAAGGTTCTTGGCTTCTTCTAGTTTAAGCAGCGCGATATCCGACATCTGGTCGCCACCGATAAGTTCGGCATCGTATTCTCGACCATCATGAAGTTTTACTTTGATATCGTCAGCACCATTAATCACATGGTAGTTAGTCACGATATGGCCTTTCTTGGCATCAATGATCACACCAGAGCCTAATCCGCGGAATGGGCGCTCTCGTGTTTGTTCTGGACCAAAAAAGAATTGGAATTGTTCAGGGATTTGCTGGCGTTGTACCTGTTTGCCTTCTACGGCAATACTAACCACAGCGGGGGTCACTTGTTCAAGCATAGGCGCGAGGCTTGGTAATTGTTCATTACCCACACTTAATGGTAGTGCGGCCGTTGCTTGAATGGGGGTGATGATTGAACTTAAGCTTAAAGTCAGTACTGATAAAGCAAGCAAAGGTTTTTTCATCATAAACTCCTCTCTAGTTAAGGTCTTACCCCTCTCACTACGTGTAATAAGTATGAGAAGTTTCAAATGACCTGAGTGAAAGTTATGACTCAAAAACCTTTGTAAAGTTCACAGAAGTGTTAAATGTTTACGATGCTTTTGCTGTAACGACATCGGGAGCATCCATGATTTCTTTCTTCTGCTCGGTAAATAAACCCGTTGCGCCATTAGCGTAATCTTTCGGTTGTTCTTCAAGCGTCGACTCTTTAACTGAAGACTTATCTTGTGGCTTATCCGAATGAGCAGCGGCTGTTTTTACAAACGGGTTGTCTTGCTCTGGCAGGTTAGGAATCAGCTCTGAGCTTGTTTTTTCCATGTGTTGGTACAGTTTCGTGTAGTCCTTACCTAAGGTGTCCAACATTTCTGCTGATTTCGCAAAGTGGTCAGCCAGCTCTTGTCGCTGCTGTTCTAGGGCAAACTTTGCGCTATCTAATTCTTTCTGTACGTTCTTTTGTTTTTTGTATTCAGGTGTCATAAGACGAGAAATGGCGACCCCTAAAATAACTCCGACTAGTAAACCGGCAACGGCATACATCCAAGGCATAACAGCTCCTTATTATTGTTTTTTAACATGTTTGTTACTGCTTAGTTACACGTGATACGGCTCCATGGTACTATGAGAAAGCCGCAGTATAAAGAGAAATGCGTGTGCGCTAGTTAGCAGTTTGATGCTGCATTATTCACCACGTTACGTTATTTCTCGTACTGTTTGGGCTCATTTTTATTTGCTGTCTGATATCGCTTTCATTGTGGAAATGTCGTCATGAATCCCATTAAAAAATACGAACAAGATATAAAAGAACATGGATTTCAAAGAGATCCAGCACAAGAGCAAGCAGTTAAGTCTTTAGATGAACTCTTTCATCAATTCCAAGATTACATGAATACGCCTATTCCTCAACTAACTCGATTCCAGAAATTATTGGGCAAAAAACCAGAATTGCCACAGCCACCGAAAGGTCTCTATTTCTGGGGAGGCGTAGGGCGCGGTAAAACTTATCTAATGGATACGTTCTACGACGCCTTACCGACCACTAAAAAAATGCGGGTTCACTTTCATCGCTTTATGTATCGAGTTCATGATGAACTAAAGGCGCTAGGTAATGTTAGCGATCCATTGCCTTTAGTGGCAGACAAGTTGAAGGAAGAAGCGGACATTATCTGTTTCGACGAATTCTTTGTTTCAGACATCACTGATGCGATGATCCTAGGAACTTTGTTCCAAGAGTTGTTCGCTCGCAACGTTATCTTGGTCGCGACCTCTAATATTCCCCCTGCGGATCTATATCGTAACGGGTTACAGAGAGCGCGTTTCTTACCTGCCATTAAGCTTATTCAAGACAACTGCCACATTCTTAATGTTGATAGCGGTATTGATTATCGTCTGCGTACTTTAGAGCAAGCAGAGATTTACCATTACCCGCTAGATAGCCAAGCGAATATCAATCTCGAAAAGTATTACGCTCAGCTCGTAGGTGAAGATAAAGAGAAGCTTAAGCAGATTGAGGTTAATCACCGTCAATTAGAAGTAGTCGAAGCGAGTGATGGGGTGTTGCATGGTACTTTTGCTCAGCTTTGTCAGTCGGCTCGTAGCCAGAACGACTATATTGAGTTGTCTCGGGTTTATCACACGGTTCTATTGGCGGATGTATTGCAAATGGGGGCGACTTCAGATGATGCTGCAAGGCGCTTCATTGCATTAGTTGATGAGTTCTATGAGCGCAATGTGAAACTGATTATTTCAGCGCAAGTGGAGCTAGAAAAGCTATACACCCATGGTCAGCTAGAGTTTGAATTTAAACGTTGTCAATCGCGCTTAATTGAAATGCAGAGCCATGAATATTTGGCAAAAGAACACTTAAGTTAGCTTTGATTATCTCGAATAAGAAATAGAATTAAAAAAATCGTGATTTTGTTCAAAAAGAGGTGATTTTTTCTTCGCTCTTCTCTATAATCCTGCGACCTACCGTTACTGCGGGCCTCTAGCGATGAGTAAAATCACGTTATGCCAAGAGTTTTCCAACACTCGAAGGGGTGATGAATGGTAACTCTTAGACAGTGGGAATACGCGAGTATTCCTTAAGTGTAAATTTTTTAAATAGGTAATTATTAGCATGAAAACTTTCGTTGCTAAACCAGAAACTGTAAAACGCGACTGGTATGTTGTAGACGCTGAAGGCAAAACTCTTGGCCGTCTAGCAAGTGAAATCGCTTCTCGCCTACGCGGCAAGCACAAAGCAGAATACACTCCTCACGTAGACACTGGTGATTACATCATCGTTGTTAACGCTGAGAAAGTTGCTGTAACTGGTAACAAAGCTAAGGGTAAGGTTTACTACCGTCACTCTGAGTTCCCAGGTGGTCTTAAAACTATCACTTTTGAAAAGCTAATTGCTAAGAAACCAGAAATGGTTCTAGAACTAGCAGTTAAAGGTATGCTTCCACGTGGTCCTCTAGGCCGCGCGATGTACCGTAAGCTTAAAGTGTACGCTGGTACTGAGCACAACCATGTTGCTCAACAGCCACAAGTACTAGACATCTAAGGGGATTATGAAAATGGCAGAGAATCAATACTACGGCACTGGTCGTCGCAAAAGCTCAGCAGCTCGTGTTTTCATCAAACCAGGCTCTGGTGAGATCGTAATCAACAAGCGTAGCCTTGATGTTTACTTCGGTCGTCCAACTTCTCGTATGGTTGTTAAGCAACCTCTTGAGCTAGTTGAACTAACTGAGAAACTTGACCTTTACATCACTGTTTCTGGTGGTGGTATTTCTGGTCAAGCTGGCGCAATCCGCCACGGTATCACTCGCGCTCTTATGGAGTACGATGAAACTCTACGTCCTGCTCTACGTGCAGCTGGCTACGTTACTCGTGACGCTCGTTGCGTTGAACGTAAGAAAGTTGGTCTACGTAAAGCACGTCGTAAACCTCAATTCTCTAAGCGTTAATTTTTCTTTACGAAAAAGTACACGCTCCCAGTTTTACGACTGGAATTGTGGTTCAAAGCTCGGCTATATGCCGGGCTTTTTGTTTTTATATCCCCTCTAAACGCTTTCCCTCCCTCGTTTTATTTCTAAATTCTTATATTTTGAAAGCTTTTGTAACCCAATGTGCGCTTTGCCTCATGATTGTTACAAAAAGGTAGCTTTATCTTGTCAAAAAGTAGGGTTTTATTTATCATTTGCCGTCAATAAATAGAACTAAATACATATTTTGTTAGCCATGCTCTTTAATCGGAATTATTTCAATCCATAAGGAGCAAATGGGAGAATGTTTGGATGAGCAACGCGCCTTTAAATAACGGTCGCAGGCGTTTCTTAACCGCAACAACAGCCGTTGTTGGTGGTTTAGGAGCAGCTGCTGTAGCCGTGCCTTTTATTAAATCATGGAATCCGAGTGCCAAGGCGAAAGCTGCGGGCGCACCGGTGGAAGTGGAAGTCAGTAAGTTAGAACCGGGACAAATGGTTCGTGTCGAGTGGCAAGGTAAACCTGTATGGGTTGTACGCCGTGCTGAGTCGGTACTAGAGAACCTAAAAGCGATCGGTGGTCAACTTCGTGACCCTCAATCTGAAACTGAACAACAACCTGAATACGCGCAGAACGAGTTCCGTTCAATTAAGCCTGAATTCTTCGTTGCTGTTGGTTTCTGTACGCACTTAGGTTGTTCTCCAACTTACCTGCCGGATTCTTTTGCAGAGCAAGTTCAGGGTGTTAAGTCTGGTTTCTTCTGTCCTTGTCATGGTTCAAAGTTTGATATGGCAGGTCGAGTATTCCAAGGCGTACCAGCTCCATTGAATCTTGTTGTACCAAAGCATATGTATTTGAGTGACACTAAGATCATGATCGGTGTGGACGAGGGAGACGCGTAATGCAAGGATTGCTTGATTGGGTAGAGAAACGTCTACCCGCGATGAATGCTTATAAAAAGCATTTATCTGAATACCCAATGCCTAAGAACTTTAACTTTTGGTACCTTTTCGGTTCTTTAGCAATGTTGGTACTGGTTAACCAAATTCTTACGGGTATTTGGCTAACAATGAACTACGTACCGTCAGGTGAGGGTGCATTTGCTTCTGTTGAATACATCATGCGTGATGTGGAATACGGTTGGTTACTGCGTTACATGCACTCAACGGGTGCTTCGGCATTCTTCGTTGTTATCTACCTGCATATGTTCCGTGGCCTAATCTACGGTTCTTACCAAAAACCTCGTGAGCTACTTTGGATCTTCGGTATGTTGATCTTCTTAGTGCTTATGGCTGAGGCTTTCATGGGTTACCTACTACCATGGGGTCAAATGTCTTACTGGGGTGCTCAGGTAATCATTTCTTTGTTTGGTGCGATTCCTGTTATTGGTGATGACCTAACGCTTTGGATCCGTGGTGACTACATCATATCTGGTGCAACGCTGAACCGTTTCTTCGCACTGCACGTTATCGCTCTACCAATCGTACTTCTGCTACTTATCGTACTTCACGTACTAGCACTGCACGAAGTGGGTTCGAACAACCCAGATGGTATCGAGACTAAGCTTCCTAAAGGTACAATGGGCGACGATTACAAAACTCAGTTCCCATTCCATAAGGATTACACTAAGAAATACGACATCATCGACTCTATTCCTTTCCACCCATACGGGACGGTGAAAGACATGGTAGGTGTTGCTGGTTTCCTATTCTTGTTCTGTTACGTGCTGTTCTTTAACCCAGAAATGGGTGGATACTTCCTTGAGCCGCCTAACTTTGAAGCCGCGAATCCGCTGAAAACACCTGAGCATATTGCTCCAGTTTGGTACTTCACGCCGTTCTACGCTGTACTTCGTGCTGTTCCTGATAAGCTGCTAGGTGTAGTAGCAATGGGTGCATCTATTGTTGTGTTATTCCTATTGCCATGGTTCGACCGTTGTAAAGTGCGCTCTTACCGTTACCGTAGCAAACTGCATTTGATTAACATCATCCAATTCACAATAAGCTTTATTGCGCTTGGTGTACTTGGTGCGCTTCCAGCAACGCCAACATACACGCTACTGGCTCAAATCTTTAGCTTAGGTTATTTCATGTTCTTCGTTCTACTGTGGTTCTACAGTAAAAATGAAGCGACGAAACCATTACCAGAAAGGGTGACATTCAAATGAAAAAGTGGATTGTAATTTTATTTGCTATGTTGCCGTCATTGGCGATGGCAGCGGGTGCAAACGTACCATTAGACAAAGCGAACAATGACTTAACAGACAAAGCTTCATTGCAAAATGGCGCTAAGATGTTCATGAACTACTGTTTCGCTTGTCACTCAACGCAGTACCAGCGTTATGAACGTGTTGCGAATGATTTAGAGATCCCTGTTGATCTAATGAAGGAAAACCTGATTTTCGACCCAGAGGCGAAAATTGGTAGCTTGATGGTTAACGCTATGCCTTCTGAGCAAGCGGCAAGTTGGTTTGGTGCTCCGCCACCTGACCTAACTTTGGTTGCTCGTGTTCGTGGCGCAGATTGGCTGTACACTTACCTTCGTACATTCTATGAAGATCCGTCTCGTCCGTTTGGCGTGAACAACATTGTTTTCCCAAGTGTAGGTATGCCGCACGTTCTTGAAGAGCTACAAGGTATCCCAACACCAATCTACGATACGCATATGGTAGATGGCGAGGAAGTGACGGTTGTTGTTGGTACTGAAACTGACGGTTCTGGTGAACTAAGTGCTGGTGAATACGACGAAGCGGTTCGTGACCTTGTTAACTTTTTGGTTTACTCGGGCGACCCAGTTCAACTTGAGCGTCACGCTATGGGTTGGTGGGTAATGGCCTTCTTAGTAATATTCACTATCATCGTGATTTTGCTGAAGAAAGAGTATTGGCGTGATGTGCACTAATTGTGCTATAATACCGTGCTAATTCCCAAATTATGTTAATGTTCAATGGAGGCTTTAGGCCTCCATTGTTTTTATTTAAAGTGTACTGGAGGGCTCCATGGCTGTAGCTGCCAATAAACGTTCTGTAATGACTCTTTTCTCAAGTGCTTCTGATATGTATAGCCATCAGGTGCGCATCGTTCTTGCTGAAAAAGGCGTAAGTGTTGAAGTTGAGTTGGTTGATGAAAAAAATCTACCAGCAGAGCTTGTTGAACTGAACCCGTACAAATCAGTACCTACTCTTGTTGATCGTGAGCTTGCTCTATATGACTCAAAGATCATCATGGAATACCTAGATGAGCGTTTCCCTCATCCACCATTGATGCCTGTATACCCGGTTGCTCGTGGTAACAGTCGTCTAATGATGTACCGCATTGAGCGTAACTGGTATTCAGTTGCAGAGAAGATCGTTAAAGGCAATGCTGAAGAATCTGAAGCAGCTCGCGTTAAACTGCGCAACGACCTACTGACTCTTGCTCCTATCTTCGCTGAGTATGAATACTTCATGAGCGAAGAGTTTAGCCTAATTGATTGTTACCTAGCTCCGCTACTATGGCGTTTACCTGAGCTTGGTATCGAACTAATTGGTCCTGGTTCTAAAGAGCTTAAGATTTACATGAACCGCGTATTCGAACGTGATTCATTCCTAGCTTCTCTAACTGAAGCTGAGCGTGAGATGCGACTTGTTCGCTAAGCGTTTATGGATATTTCTAATATGACTCCACGCCGACCATATATGCTTCGTGCATTTTATGAATGGCTGGTTGATAACGAATTAACTCCACACCTTGTTGTTGAAGCAACATTGCCGGGTGTGCGAGTTCCAGAAGAGTTTGTTCAAGATGGTCAGATCATTCTGAACATCGCGCCTCGTGCGGTTGGACAACTTGAACTGGGTAACGAAGCTGTGACGTTTAGTGCTCGCTTTAGTGGTCGTCCACACTCTGTGATCGTTCCGCTTTACGCAGTACAAGCGATTTATGCTCGTGAAAATGGTGCTGGTACCATGTTTGAACCTGAAGAGGCTTACATGGAAGCGTTTGAAGAAGGGATTGAAGAAAGTCCTTTTGAAGAACCAGAAAAAGGCCCATCTTTGAGCGTAGCAACGGCAGACGTAGATGCTGAAGAGCCTGACTCAGATCCTGAGCCACCTCGTCCAGCGAAAGGTCGCCCAAGCCTTCGTGTTATCAAATAACGTTAGTTAAATAACGAATCAAATAAAAAAGCAGCGACTCGTCGCTGCTTTTTCTTTTCTGGTAAATAGCATTTAATTGACTGACTTAAGGCTAGTTAACAGCCGTCTCTTCTTCACCATATTCAAATGCTCGAATGACCTGCTTTACGCCAGAGATGTTACGCGCAACTTCTGTTGCGATATCAGCATGCTCTCGAGTGACCAGTCCAAGCAGGAATACTTCTGAGTCCTCAGTAATTACTTTTACTTTGATGCCGTTAAGCTCAGCATTAGCAAGCAGAGCTGACTTCACTTTAGTCGTAATCCAGCTGTCTTTGCTAATCGCGCTAACCGATAATGGCTCTTTCACTCGAATCTGGTTATGTATGCTTTCGACACCGGTTACTTCTTTGGCTTGGCTCTCAAAAGCACGACGTTCAGCGTCTGTTTTTGCTTGCCCCATTAACACCACAGAGCCGCGGTAAGAACTTGCAGTGACACGCACGCTACCACGGTAGGGTTGTTTATTAGTGATAGCTGCAACTTCAAACTCGATATTGTTGTCGTTCCAAATTTCTTTGGTGGTTCGCGTGTCAGTGACTAGATTTGCTGTGGTTGCCGCACCAGCAATGAAAATGCCAGCACAGCCAGACAGAGACAGTGTAAGTAGCGAAACACTAATCAGCTTAAACAGCCTCATAGAGGTTAATGATTTCATTGTGATGCTCCGTATATCACTCTTCGTGAGCAGGGAAGAGTACTTGATCGATTAGGTCACATAGGCAGTGTAGCGTCACCATATGTACTTCATGAATGCGCGCTGTACGGTGTGAAGGAATACGAATTTCTACATCGTGTTCACCAAGCAGACCTGCCATCTCGCCACCATCTTTACCGGTAAAGGCAATGATTGTCATGTCGCGCGTTACCGCCGCTTCCATTGCCTTGATGATATTCTTGCTGTTACCGCTAGTCGAGATAGCCAACAGAATATCGCCAGTTTGACCAAACGCACGCACCTGCTTAGAGAAGATCTCTTCATAGTGGTAGTCGTTAGCCACAGCTGTGAGCGTAGTGTTGTCTGCTGTGAGTGCCATCGCTGGAAGGCTAGGGCGCTCTGTTTCAAATCGGTTGAGTAGGCACGATACAAATTGCTGAGCATTCGACGCCGAACCACCATTACCACAACAAAGAATTTTGTTTCCGTTAAGCAAGGTCGCAACCATTGCTTGAGCGGCATGCGTGATTGCGTCAGGCAGAGCTTCTGCAGCCGCAATTTGGATTTGAATACTTTCTGTGAAACTTTCTTTAATGCTGTCTAGCATGTTTATCCTTGGGTAATCGCGTTTTGAATCCAGTTGATACTGTCATTCGGCCCTTCAATGGCAACAATATCAAACCTGAAATCTGTAGAGTGTACCGACAAGCCTTGCTGCATAAGCCAAACATTGGCTGTTTTTAGCAGTTTCTGTGACTTCTTGGCAGTCACCATTTCAGCGGCATGTCCGTAGCGGGTTTGCTTGCGGTATTTTACCTCAGCAAACACAACCGTATTGTTATGGCGCATTATAAGATCAATCTCGCCACATTTTGCTATGAAGTTTTCTTGAATTAACGATAAACCGTGGTTAATCAGATAAGATTTTGCCACGGTCTCGTATTTATCACCCACTTGTTTGTGGGTGATGGTTGGTTTGGATAGGAACTTTCGGCTAAAAAGCCCCATGCTCTGCCCAGCTGATTTCACGTTGAACCACACAGTTGTTATCGATGGTTAACACGCCGGTTTCACCTGGAATGCTGTAACCCTGTACGGCTTTCATCTGTGGCAGTGCATCCATTAGGTAGTATGCATCCATTCCCAGTGCTTGCAGACGCTTTTGGCCGTTTGAGTGTGCAGGCCATAGGTCGTTGAGCTCTTTATTAAGCTCGTTTTTATTCTCAACCAATAGTGGGATATCGCTGTAGAACACACCGGTTAGGTCTTCATACTGCTTATCACCGCTGTTGCTGCGTGAGTTTGAGAATAGAGCTGGTTGGCTTGCATCTGGGTTGATTGCAACTTCAATGAAGGGCTTGATGAGCGTTAGCTCTGAGTTCTTAGCCACAATGTAGACAGAATCGATATCACGACGGCTGCGTGGCTCAGTTTCAAGGTCTAGGTTAAGTAGTCCATCCATTTGAGCGATACGCTGTTGGCTCTCTTGCAAGCCGAATACCTGATTCACATTGCGTTGTAGTTGGCGTTTGTCAGAGAACAAGCTGATAGCAACATCGTTGCTGCTGTATTTTTTCCACTCTTCTTTAAACGCTTGCTCAACACGCTCACCTAAGCGTCCTCTTGGCGCAAGGATAAGCGGGTACTTGTAACCTTGAGTAAATAGGTGTTTCGCTGCCTGAGCGACTTCTTGCTCTGGCGATAGAGCGAGATAACAAATATTGGTATCAGGTTCTAGTTGCGTTGGAATGTTCAGAGCTAAAGCTGGAATCGAGTTCTCGTGGTTTTTCTGCGCTTGCTGAAGCTTAGTGATGTTGCTCTTAATCAGCGGGCCAACGATGAAATCAACGTTGTTCTCTTCCAGTGTCGCTTTAATCTCAGCCGCACTTTGCAGGTTGGTATCCATTACCGTCAGCGTTGCATCTTCTTCGCGCTCTTTGTCATTCATCATCGCAAAGATGAAACCGTCACGTACAAGTTGTGCTTGCTTGCCGTACTTGCCGGTTAGAGGTAGTAATAGTGCAGTGCTGGTTGGCTTGCTGATCTCTAGCGCTAAGATGTCCGTGATCGCCTGAGGTGTATATGTCGCTGCTGGGTGCTGAGGATTCTCAGCTAGCCAATCAGACAGGGTTTCCTGTAGGTTTGGAAGGTTCGAGTTCAGCGTCTTCATGTAAATCGCCAGCTGTAACCAACCTTCAAGAACGTCTTCCGTAGGCGACGTCTTAAGCTCTAGAATCTCATATTGAGAGTAGCTATTTAGGGTCTGCCAAATACGGTCAGCAGCTTGCTGTTGGAGCTCGTCGTCAGCGTCTAGATATTCTGAATAAAGAACTAACTCGCGGCTCGCCTCAAAATACTCGCTTTGCATTTCAGAAATGTTCGCGCGTAGCTCGTGATAATCTTTCCACTGCTCGTTCGGAAGTTTCCACCAAGGCTGGAAGTTCAGTTGGCTATAAGCTTGCTCCGGCTGCGAGTTGTTCACTAGCAGTTGAGCGCGCGCTAATTGCCATTCCGCTTGTTGCGTTTCGCTCAGCTCTTGTTTTGCTAAGCGTTTGATCAGCAGAGTTGCTTGATCGGTTTTTCCAGCTTGCACAGAAGCCTTAAGCGCCATGATTAACCAGTCGTTTTGTAGACTTCCTTTGCTACTATCCGCCTGCATCATGTAACTTTCAGTTGATTGCACTGGATCTAGTGTAATATCTACGCTCGTTGGTGTTTGAGGACCTGAAGAACAAGCCGCCAATGTAATTGCTAATGCAATTGGAGTTAGTAAGCGTGGTACACTGAGTCTCTTATGGTTCATCGTTGCCATGAGTTCTTTAAATTCCGTATAAATTTGTATCTATATTAATCGTTGAAGTGATGGTAAACAAATGACAGATAACAAAACCTTGCTCACAGAGAGCCCAACTCTCTACATTGTGCCAACCCCAATCGGAAATTTGGGAGATATCACTCAAAGAGCAATTGAAATTTTATCAAGTGTCGATGTTATTGCAGCCGAAGACACACGCCACACGGGTAAGCTGCTTGCTCACTTCAATATATCAACCAGAACGTTCGCTTTACATGATCATAATGAACAAACTAAAGCGCAAGTTCTAGTCGAAAGGTTATTAGAAGGTCAGTCTATCGCATTAGTCTCTGATGCGGGTACTCCTTTAATTAGTGACCCAGGTTACCATCTTGTCTCACAATGTCGTCAAGCGGGTGTGAGAGTTGTGCCACTTCCTGGTGCTTGTGCTGTTATTACTGCATTGAGTGCTTCAGGTTTACCGTCTGATCGTTTCAGCTTTGAAGGCTTCTTACCGCCGAAGAGCAAAGGCCGTAAAGACAAGTTCTTAGAGATCGCAAAGGCAGAACGCACCTGTATCTTCTACGAGTCACCGCACCGCATCTCAGATTCTCTACAAGATATGCTTGAGATCTTAGGCCCAGACCGCGAAGTTGTGTTGGCGCGTGAGTTGACTAAGACATTCGAAACTATTCAAGGATTGCCATTGGGTGAGCTGATTGATTGGATTGAAGAAGATTCGAACCGTAAGCGCGGTGAGATGGTGTTATTGATTCATGGTCACCGTGAAGAAGCGAGCACAGAACTGCCAGACGAAGCGACTCGCACGCTGGGTATCCTAACCAAAGAATTACCCCTTAAAAAAGCGGCTGCAATGACAGCAGAAATCTATAACTTGAAAAAGAACGCTTTATACAAATGGGGCCTAGAGCATCTAGACAACTAGATATCTATTTATAGAGTAGATGGCCTTTGTTGAAAAAGCTTGTGAGGAATGATGGTGTTGCCGTCATTCCTCTTTTTTGTCTGAATTGTGTAAAATTCCCGCAGTTGCTTAGAGGTTTGCACCATATTTGTGATCTCGCTAGACACTGCACCCTAATCTCTATACAATCCGCCCTCGGAGTTGAACGGGTAATCGCTGCTTTGCTGATGTCCTTCGGGAGACTGACGTTGAGGTCCTTCGGGAAACTGACGTTGAAGTCCTTCGGGAGACTGGCAGAGGGGAGGAACGTCCGGGCTCCATAGAGCAGGGTGCCAGATAACGTCTGGGGGGTGCGAGCCCACGACAAGTGCAGCAGAGAGAAGACCGCCGATGGCCTCATTTCTTCGGAAGGGGCACAGGTAAGGCTGAAAGGGTGCGGTAAGAGCGCACCGTGCGACTGGCAACAGTTCGTAGCAAGGTAAACTCCACCCGGAGCAAGATCAAATAGGCCCTCACATTGCGTTGCTCGCGTATGGGGGCGGGTAGATTGCTTGAGCCTGTGAGCGATTGCAGGCCTAGACGAATGGTTACCGCCGCGCAAGCGGAACAGAACCCGGCGTATGTGTCAACTCCACCTATATAAAGAACCCATCATTACTTAACGGTAGTGATGGGTTTTTTGCTTTATATTGACGTAAATTATTTAGATTTCCTTAGAATCCTTCACCCTGATATGAGCTTGGGTCAAAAATTCCCAAAGCCTATACACAATATGGTGGAGATACGGCGTGAAATCAGTACACTAAAACGTTAATAGAACAAATTATTGCCGCACTAATGGCTCAATCCACTCACTGAGAAGACTATGACAGAAGCATTCAAACATATTTCAGTATTGCTTAACGAATCTATTGACGGACTTGCGATCAAACCTGACGGTACCTACATCGATGGTACTTTTGGCCGTGGTGGTCACAGCCGTACAATCCTGTCTAAACTGGGCGAGAATGGACGACTCTTTAGTATCGACCGCGATCCACAAGCGATTGCAGAAGCGCAAAAGATCGATGACCCTCGCTTTACGATTATTCACGGCCCATTCTCAGGTATGGCTGAATATGCAGAGCGTTATGACTTAGTCGGTCAAGTGGATGGTGTTTTACTGGATTTAGGTGTTTCTTCACCACAGTTGGATGACGCTGAGCGTGGCTTTAGCTTCATGAAAGACGGCCCGCTTGATATGCGTATGGACCCAACAACTGGCATTCCTGTGTCTCAGTGGCTACTTGAAGCCGATCTTGATGACATCACATGGGTTATTCGTGAGTTCGGTGAAGACAAACACGCTCGTCGTATCGCGAAGGGCATTATTGCTTATCAAGAGAATGAAGAGAACGAACCACTAACGCGCACTGGTCAACTGGCTAAGCTTATCTCGGATGTGGCTCCAAAAAGCTTCAAAGAGAAAAAGCACCCAGCAACACGTGCTTTCCAAGCCTTCCGTATCTACATCAACAGCGAACTTGAAGAGATCGATACAGCCCTAAAAGGCGCAGCAAGCATTCTTGCTCCTGAAGGCCGTTTGTCGGTTATCAGCTTCCATTCACTTGAAGACCGTATGGTGAAGCGCTTTATCCGTAAAGAGAGCCAAGGCCCGCAAGTACCACATGGCCTGCCACTAACAGAAGAGCAGATCAAAGCGCTAGGCAGTGCTGATCTTAAACCTGTTGGTAAAGCGATCAAACCATCGAAAGGCGAAGTGGATGAGAATACTCGTTCGCGCAGTTCAGTACTACGAATCGCAGAAAAGCTATAGTCAATGAAGACCTCCAAGCCTAACTTAGCCAAGATAATATTTTTTGATTTGATCTCCGTGGGCAAGGTCCCGTTGGTGCTTCTTATCTGTATCTTCGCGAGTGCCATGGGGGTCGTTCTTACGACACATATGTCACGTCAGGCGATCACGCAAAAAGACACGGCGTTGGTGGAGCGAGAACAGCTTGATGATGAGTGGCGAAATTTAATGCTTGAAGAGACGGCTCTAGCTGAACACAGCCGCGTTCAAGCATCGGCAAAAAGAGAGCTAGACATGAAACGTCCAGACTCTGACAAAGAAGTTGTGATCACACTGAAATGACCGGTAAAAAGGAAAAAGCACCCGCAAAACCCGTTAAGAAATCAACGAAAGAGCGTGTGAAGAGCGAAAAGGATTCGGATCCAATTCTGATTAAATGGCGTTTCAACGTCGTGATTGCTTTCGTGTTTCTTGCCTTTGCTGCACTTGTTGGCCGTGTGGCTTACATTCAAATTATTGAACCAGATAACTTAATTCGTCAGGGCGACCTTCGCTCGGTACGTGTTAAGGCAATTCCTTCTGCTCGCGGTATTATCTCAGACCGCAATGGCGAGCCGCTTGCTGTGAGTGTTCCAGTTGAGGCGGTATGGGCCGATCCAAAAACGATTTTCGATAAAAATGGTATGGCTCAAATTGATCGTTGGTACGCGCTAGCCGATGTACTTGGCTTAGAGCGACAGTCGATGATCGACAAGATCTCTAGCAACAAATCCCGTCGATTTATTTACCTGCAAAGACAAGTTAGCCCTGCAATGGCTAAGTATATCCGTGAGCTTAAGCTGGTGGGTGTTGGCCTGAAAGCGGAATCTCGACGTTACTACCCTGCAGGCGAAGTCAGTGCACATCTTATTGGTGTGACCGGCATTGATGGGCACGGCCTAGAAGGCGTTGAGCGCAGCTATGACAAATGGCTCACAGGCGAGGCGGGTAAGCGAACGATTCGTAAAGACCGTTACGGACGTGTTGTTGAAAACATTGCTTTAGAAGAGCGTGAAGAAGGTAAGCCACTCGAGCTAACGATCGATCAACGATTACAAGCTATCGCCTACCGAGCGATTAAACAGGCGGTGGCCGATCATAAGGCGACTTCCGGCTCTGCAGTATTACTCGATGTGAAGACGGGCGCTGTGCTAGCCATGGTCAACGCGCCATCTTACAACCCGAATAATCGTGCAGACTTACAAAGCTTTAAGATGCGTAACCGCGTACTTACTGATGCAATGGAGCCAGGTTCGACAGTAAAACCTTTCGTGGTGCTAGCGGCACTGGAGAATGGGACGGCAGATGCGAAAACCATCATTGATACAGGTAATGGCATCATGCAGATTGGTGGCAGTCGTGTACGTGATACATCGAAAGTCGGCAAAGCTGATTTAGCGTTGATCCTCAAAAAATCGAGTAATATCGGTGTAGCGAAGTTAGCGCTTGATATGCCACTTGAAGCTTTGCTTGGGATGTACAGCTCTGTTGGCTTAGGTGAGATGTCTGGGTTGAACCTGGTGGGGGAAACGGCTGGTATTTTCCCGAATCGTCGTCGCTGGTCTAAGTTTGAAATCGCTACCTTGGCATTTGGTTATGGATTAGCAGTTACGCCACTTCAATTGGCTCATGCTTACGCAACGTTAGCCAACAAAGGTATGTATGAACCAATTCACATCATCAAAAGTAACGACCAAGATTTCTCTAAGCAGATCATCAAGCGTGAGAATGCTGAGCTTGTTCTGCAAATGCTAGAAGGGGTAACTCAAAAGGGTGGTACGGCAACGAGAGCTGCTGTGCCGGGTTACCGAGTAGCAGCAAAAACAGGTACATCTCGTAAAGCAGAAGCTGGTGGGTACAGCGATGAATATATCGCTATTACATCTGGCTTTGCCCCTGTCAGTGACCCTAGAGTAGCGCTGGTTGTTGTGGTCAATGAGCCTCAAGGTGACCTTTACTATGGCGGTTCAGTTGCTGCCCCCGTTTTTTCTGAAATCATGAAGGGGGCACTGCAAATTCTCAATGTCCCTGCTGATGAAAACAAATTTCAAGAATAGAGCTAATCAGGATTCAATATGAGTAATAGCCTCACGCTGTCATCTTTACTTTCTCCTTGGGGAGACTTCAGTTCTTCTGAGTTAGATGCGATTGTTGTTGAGCAGTTGGAGTTGGATAGCCGTGCGATCAAGGACGGTGATATCTTTGTTGCCATTGTTGGACATGCCGTTGATGGTCGTCGCTTTATCGACAAAGCTGTCGCTCAAGGTGCGAAAGCCATCATTGCACAAGCGAGTGATGACAAAGTTCATGGCTTGGTTGAGTGGTTAAATGCAGTGCCGGTAGTTTATGTACCTGAGCTAAATTCAATTCTCTCTGAACTGGCTGGCCGAGTTTATTCTTCTCAAGCGACCAAACTAATTGGTGTTACTGGCACCAATGGCAAAACTACCATCACTCAATTGATTGTTCAGTGGCTAGACCTAGTCGGTCAACGCTCAGCAGTAATGGGCACCACAGGTAATGGTTTCTTAGATAATCTAAAAACAGCGGCTAACACCACAGGCAGCGCGATTGAAATACAGCGCACGCTGAGTGGGTTGGCTGAAGAAAAAGCCGTTTATACTGCGATGGAAATATCTTCTCATGGTTTGGTTCAAGGTCGCGTTAAAGCCTTGGACTTTGAAGTGGGTGTATTCACTAATTTGAGCCGTGATCATCTTGATTACCATGGCACGATGGAAGAGTACGCTTTGGCTAAGAAGAGCCTGTTTACTGAGCATAAATGCAAGTACGCTGTGATCAATGTGGATGACAAAGTCGGCAAAGCGTGGATGTCAGATTTGTCCAATGCGATAGCTGTTTCATTACTTCCTCTGTCTGGTTACCAACAGTCGGTATGGGCATCTGATGTCGCTTATGCAGAAACAGGTATTCAGATGTCTTTCGATGGTAGCTGGGGGCAAGGTCAGCTTTCGGTTCCTTTAATTGGTCAATTCAACGCATCAAATGTATTGGTTGCTTTCGCGACTCTGCTGTCATTGGGCATCGACAAGCAAACCTTGGTCGACACTGCATCTCAACTTCAACCGGTTATTGGTCGCATGGAATTGTTCCAAGTACCAAACAAAGCAAAAGTCGTTGTCGATTACGCGCACACACCAGATGCTCTAGAAAAAGCATTGGCAGCACTGCGAGTTCACTGCTCTGGAAAATTGTGGGCTATCTTTGGCTGCGGTGGTGACCGTGACACTGGTAAGCGCCCAATGATGGCGGTAACGGCTGAGCAGTTCGCCGACAAAATTATTATTTCAGATGACAATCCTCGCAGCGAAGATCCTGCTTTGATTGTTAAAGATATGCTAGCTGGCTTAAGCGAACCTGAATCTGCATTCGTCGAACACGATCGCTATCAAGCGGTTAAGTTTGCCCTAGAACAGGCTGGCAGTAATGACATTATTCTTTTGGCTGGTAAAGGCCATGAGGATTACCAAGTATTGAAAGACAAAACGGTACATTACTCAGACCGAGAGTCTGCGCTTCAACTTTTAGGTATTTCATAATGATTGATGTATCACTCGAACAGATTTGTTCAGCGGTCAGCGGTGAATTGATTGAGGATGCTAACTCAAACAATGCCGTAATTAATGCCGTTTCTACCGACACTCGCACCGTTGAAGAAGGCGTATTGTTTGTCGCTATCGTCGGAGAACGCTTCGATGCGCATGACTTTTGTCATCAAGCGGTTGAGGCAAATGCGAGCGCGTTGTTAGTCGAACGAAAACTTGACCTAAATATTACTCAAGTTGTTGTTGAAGACACTAAACTTGCTTTAGGTCAGCTAAGTGCTTGGATCCACAAACAATGTGACGTGCCAACCATGGCGATAACAGGAAGTTGTGGCAAAACGACCGTCAAAGAGATGGTCGCGAGTATTCTACAACAACGTGGCAAAGTGCTGTTTACAGCGGGTAACTTCAATAATGATATTGGAGTACCACTAACATTGCTGCGCAGTGAACCCAATGACGACTATGCTGTGATAGAACTGGGCGCGAACCACATTGGTGAAATTGCCTATACCACCCAGCTTGTGAAACCACAGGTGGCATTAGTTAATAACGTCGCAGCGGCGCATCTAGAGGGCTTTGGCTCAATTGATGGTGTTAAACAAGCGAAAGGTGAAATCTTTCAGGGGCTTGCTGCTGGTGATACTGCTATTGTTAATCTAGAAAGCAACGGTGGCGACTTTTGGAATGAAGTACTTGCAGATAAAACGGTACTGACATTTTCAGAAAGCGACAACACGGCGGATTACTTTGCTAAGAATATTCGCATTAATGAGCAGGGCGAAGCTTGTTTTGAGATGCAAACACCGCAAGGCGCTATGCCTGTTGAGCTTGGCATTATTGGTCAGCATAACGTAGCGAATGCGTTGGCTGCAGCAGCGTTGAGTATCCAATTTGGTGCCACGCTTGAAGAAGTAAAAAATGGTTTAGCGAATCTTATCTCTGTCAAAGGGCGAGTTGAGGTTCAACAATTAAGTCAGAATATCAAGCTGATAGATGACAGTTATAACGCCAGCGTACCCGCGATGAAGGCGGCAGCTAAACTACTGTCTAGCTTCAAAGGTCAGCGTTGGTTGATTTTAGGCAATATGGCTGAATTAGGCGACGAAAGCCTTGCACTTCACCGTCAAGTCGGTGAATATGCTGCCCCATTCGCTTTTGAGCATGTACTCACTTACGGTGATGATACCAAGGTGATTAGTGAGGTCTGTAATGGTACCCACTTTGCAACGCATCAAGCGATGATCGCGCACATAGAGCAGCACTTAAGCTTGCCAGAAAACGCGCCACATACCTTGTTGGTAAAAGGCGCGAATAGTGCAGGAATGAGTAAAATAGCCGCTGCTTTAAAGGAGAACTTTTCATGATAATTTGGCTTGCAGAGCTACTACAGCCACACTTTTCTTTTTTCCGTTTGTTCGAATACTTATCGTTTCGTGCAATCGCGAGTATTTTGACGGCTTTATGTCTGTCGTTGTGGATGGGACCTCGTTTAATTGAGCGTCTGCAAATGCTACAAATTGGCCAAGTTGTTCGTAACGACGGTCCTGAATCTCACTTTAGCAAACGTGGTACACCAACCATGGGCGGCGTGATGATCCTAGCTGCCATTATTATTACGGTATTAATGTGGGCTGATCTTTCCAACCCTTACGTTTGGGCGGTATTGGTTGTCCTTGGCGGTTACGGTGCGGTTGGCTTTGTTGATGACTACCGTAAAGTGGTTCGTAAAAACACTGATGGCTTGATCGCTCGCTGGAAGTACTTCTGGCAATCAGCGATTGCATTGGTTGTGGCGTTTGCTCTGTATGCTCACGGACACGATACTGCGGCAACCCAACTGGTTGTTCCTTTCTTTAAAGATGTGATGCCACAATTAGGTTTATTGTACATCGTACTGACTTATTTTGTTATTGTGGGTACCAGTAACGCGGTAAACCTAACAGACGGCCTAGATGGTTTGGCGATTATGCCGACGGTGATGGTTGCTGCTGGTTTTGCTGTGATTGCATGGGCGACAGGTAACGTTAACTTCGCGGCATATCTACACATTCCATACATCCCGTACACTTCTGAGCTTGTGGTTGTATGTACTGCTATCGTCGGTGCAGGCCTAGGTTTCCTATGGTTCAACACCTACCCAGCTCAAGTATTCATGGGCGATGTTGGTTCGCTAGCACTGGGCGGTGCATTGGGTGTGATTGCTGTGTTAGTTCGCCAAGAGTTGGTACTGGTTATCATGGGCGGTGTATTTGTAATGGAGACCCTGTCAGTGATTCTGCAGGTGGGCTCTTACAAATTGCGTGGTCAGCGTATTTTCCGCATGGCACCGATTCACCACCACTATGAACTGAAAGGTTGGCCAGAGCCGCGTGTTATCGTGCGTTTTTGGATCATCTCAATGGTATTAGTACTGGTTGGCCTAGCGACACTGAAAGTTCGTTAATCCTGTGTGAGCCTCTGAGTAGGGGCTCTTTAAAACTATTAAGAGCATCTTGTTTAAATGGAACGTTGGCAAAATATTCAAAATGTAGTGGTTGTGGGGCTCGGTATTACCGGGCTCTCTGTCGTTAAACATCTCGTAAAATATCAGCCTCATACGCATGTGAAGGTCATTGATACGCGAGAGCTACCACCAGGAAAGGAATCTTTACCTGAATCGGTAGAGCTGCATTCTGGAAGTTGGAATAGCCAATGGTTAGCGGAAGCTGATTTGGTGGTAGCTAACCCAGGTATCGCACTCGCGACCCCTGAAATACAAGATGTTATTCAAGCGGGAATGCCTGTCGTTGGTGATATCGAGTTGTTTGGCTGGGCAGTAGATAAGCCTGTCTTGGCGATTACTGGTTCAAACGGTAAGAGTACCGTGACTGATCTGACTGGTGTGCTTGCTAAGGCAGCTGGGCTTAATGTTGGCGTTGGCGGCAATATTGGCATTCCTGCCCTAGACCTTCTAGAACTTGATGCGGATTTGTATGTCCTTGAGCTTTCAAGTTTTCAGCTAGAAACTACATCGAATTTAAAACTTGCCGCTGCTGCATTCTTAAACCTGTCTGAAGATCATATGGATCGCTATCAAGGCATGGCTGATTACCGTGAGGCCAAGTTGAGAATCTTTAATAACGCGCATTGTGCGATTGTTAATCGTGAAGACAAAGAGACTTACCCTGGCCACACGATGCCATTGGTGACGTTTGGACTTGATGACCAAGAGTTTGGTGTTACGACGATTGATGGTACGGAGTGGTTAATCGATAACGGTAAACCTGTACTTGCTACTCAAGATTTAACATTGGTTGGACGTCACAATGTGGCGAATGCGTTAGTCTCTCTTGCACTATTGAAGCAAGTTGGCATTGATTACAGCGAAAGCCTTGTAGCTTTGAAAGCTTATAACGGTTTGACTCATCGTTGCCAAGTGGTGGCTGACAAGCGCGAAATCAAATGGGTTAATGACTCCAAAGCAACCAACGTAGCGAGCACATTAGCGGCTCTGTCCGGTTTAGAATACCAAGGTACCTTGTACCTCTTGGTTGGCGGTGTTGGTAAAGGTGCTGACTTTAGCGAACTTAAACCAGTGTTGGCGCAATTAGACCGTGTTCAGCTGTGTTGTTTCGGTGAAGACGCCGCGCAATTTATGCCGCTGCATTCATCAGCACAAAAGTTCGAGACCATGCAGCAGATAATCGAATCTATCTCACCACAATTGGTGGCTGGAGATATGGTGATGCTGTCTCCTGCGTGCGCGAGCTTCGATCAATTTAATAATTTCATGGCGAGAGGTGATGCGTTCACTGAACTTGCTCATGAGTATGCCTAACGTGTTGAAGGACTAACATTCAGTGCAAAGAGTGAAAGAGATCAATCAATCTATTTGGCAATGGCTTAACCGTGCCACACCAGAGGCGCTCTACGATCGTCAATTGGTATGGATTGCTCTTGGGCTGATGCTGACGGGCTTAGTGATGGTAACGTCGGCTTCGTTCCCTATCAGTGCTCGTTTAACCGATCAGCCGTTTCACTTTATGTTCCGTCATGCCATCTTCCTTGTGTTGGCGTTAGGTGTGTCCAGCATCATATTGCAGATTCCGATGCAGCGCTGGTTTCAGTACAGTATGTACCTATTGGGTCTGTCCTTCTTCTTGTTGATCGTGGTATTAGCGGTCGGTAAGTCGGTTAACGGCGCATCGCGTTGGATCCCCTTAGGGCTATTTAACTTACAACCTGCTGAAGTCGCCAAGTTATCGCTGTTTATCTTTATGGCGGGCTACTTGGTTCGTAAACAAGACGAAGTGAGAAAAACCTTCTTCGGTGGTTTTGCAAAACCCATCATGGTGTTCGGCGCTTTTGCCGTGCTGCTGCTGGGCCAGCCCGATTTAGGTACAGTGGTCGTAATGCTAGTTACCCTGTTTGGCATGCTGTTCATTGCGGGAGCCAAGCTTTCACAGTTTATCGCCTTGATGGTGGCAGGTATTGCCGCGGTCGTCGGTTTGATTGTTATAGAACCTTATCGTGTTCGACGTGTTACCTCATTCTGGGAACCTTGGAACGACCCGTTCGGCAGTGGTTACCAGCTAACTCAGTCATTGATGGCGTTCGGCCGTGGTGATTGGATGGGGCAAGGGCTGGGTAACTCAATTCAGAAACTCGAATACCTACCGGAAGCGCACACCGATTTTGTATTTGCTGTGTTGGCAGAAGAATTGGGTTTTGTTGGTGTAACCTTAGTGTTGATGCTGATCTTTAGCTTGGTTTTTAAAGCCATTCTTATTGGTAAAAAGGCTTTTGAAAACGACCAAGTATTCAGTGGTTATCTGGCATTTGGTATTGGTATTTGGTTTGCATTTCAGACGCTTGTTAATGTGGGGGCTGCTTCAGGTATCGTCCCAACCAAAGGCTTAACCTTACCGCTGATCAGTTATGGTGGTTCAAGTCTTATCGTGATGTCGGTGGCGGTGTCTATGCTACTGCGTATCGATCACGAATGCCGAATGCAGCAGAAAGAACAAGCCGATAATCAAAACGAATTAGTAGAATAAGAATCTAACGTTATGAAACAAAACAAAAAACTTTTAGTGATGGCTGGTGGTACTGGCGGTCACGTTTTTCCAGGGTTAGCGGTAGCTAAAAAGCTTCAGCAACAAGGCTGGGAAATTCGCTGGTTAGGAACGGCAGACAGAATGGAAGCGGATTTGGTGCCAAAGCATGGTATTGAGATCGACTTCATCAAGGTGAAAGGCCTGCGTGGTCAAGGCATTAGCAAGTTAATTAAAGCGCCGTTTCAGATTATTAATGCCATACTTCAAGCAAAGCAGCATATCAAAGCGTGGCAGCCTGATGTGGTGCTTGGCATGGGTGGTTACGTAAGTGGCCCGGGTGGTATCGCGGCATGGTTGTCCGGTATTCCAGTGGTTCTGCATGAACAAAATGCAGTGGCAGGTTTAACTAACCAGTGGCTGTCTAAGATTGCCAAAAAGGTTTTCCAAGCCTTCCCTGGTGCATTTCCTACTGCAGAAGTAGTGGGTAACCCAGTACGTGAAGATGTGGTTGCCTTAGCTGAACCAGAGCAACGCATAGCAGAGCGTGACGGTGACATCCGTATCTTGGTTATGGGCGGTAGTCAGGGTGCAAAAATCCTCAACGATACCTTGCCAGTGACGATGGCTCAGCTTGGCGAAGGCTTCACAGTGATGCACCAAGCGGGTAAGAACAATCAACAACAAGTGATTGAACAATATAAATCACACTCTGTAGATAATGTTCAAGTGACTGAATTTATTGATGATGTGGCGCAAGCTTATGAGTGGGCAGATCTATTAGTGTGTCGCTCAGGAGCATTAACTGTATCTGAAGTCTCTGCGGCGGGTGTAGGTTCTATCTTCGTTCCGTTTATGCACAAAGACAGACAACAAGCACTGAACGCCGATCACTTGGTTGAGTGTGGCGCAGCGCTAATGATTGAACAGCCTCAACTGACGGCTGATAAGCTAGCGAACACCATCGCCGAGCTTGATAGAAATGAATTAAAAATGATGGCTACAAAAGCGCGTCAAGCTGCCAAGCTTGATGCTGATGTGACCGTCGCTGAAGCGATTAAAGCTTTAGCAAAATAATGAGATTGAATTGATGACGATTGAACATACCCAAGACTTAGCGCAAATCCGTGCAATGGTGCCAGAGATGCGCCGTGTTAAATCTATCCACTTCATTGGTATTGGTGGGGCCGGCATGAGCGGGATCGCTGAAGTCCTGTTGAATGAAGGCTACCAGATCACGGGTTCTGATATTGCTCAAAACCCAGTGACCGATCGTTTAGTTAGCAAGGGTGCGACCGTTTATATCGGTCACCAAGCGAGTAACGTTGCCGACGCAAGTGTGGTGGTGGTTTCAACCGCTATCAACGAAGAAAACCCAGAAATTATTGCAGCTCGTGAAGCGCGCACACCTATCGTTCGCCGTGCCGAAATGCTGGCTGAGCTGATGCGTTTTCGTCACGGCATTGCTGTGGCAGGTACGCACGGTAAGACAACCACGACTGCGCTAGTGACACAGATTTACTCGGAAGCAGGCCTAGATCCAACCTTCGTAAACGGTGGTTTGGTGAAAAGTGCAGGTACTAACGCACGTTTAGGCTCAAGCCGTATTCTTATCGCTGAAGCCGATGAGAGTGATGCGTCATTCTTACATCTGCAACCGATGGTTAGTATCGTGACTAACATTGAAGCGGATCATATGGATACTTATGGCGGTGATTTTGAAACGCTAAAGCAGACGTTTATTGATTTCTTACACAACCTGCCATTCTACGGTCAGGCTGTGATGTGTGTTGATGATCCAGTCGTGCGCGAGCTTATCCCTCAGGTAAGTCGCCAAGTGATTACTTACGGTTTCTCAGAAGATGCGGATATCCGTATTGAGAACTACGTACAAGAAGGTCAACAAGGTAAGTTCACGGTGGTACGTGAAGGCAAAGCGAACTTAGATATTACGTTGAATATTCCAGGTCGCCACAACGCACTGAATGCATCAGCGGCGATTGCGGTTGCAACAGAAGATGACATCTGCGATGAAGCGATTCTAAAAGCGATGGCGGGAACCGAAGGCACAGGTCGCCGTTTCGATCACCTAGGTGAGTATGAAACGGGTAAAGGCGTGGCGATGTTGGTCGATGATTACGGTCATCACCCAACCGAAGTGGATGTGACGATTCAAGCGGCTCGCAGTGGCTGGACTGACAAACGCCTTGTAATGATCTTTCAACCGCACCGTTACAGCCGAACACGCGATCTTTATGATGATTTTGCGAACGTTCTTGAACAGGTTGATGTCCTAATTCTGTTAGATGTTTATTCTGCAGGTGAGAAACCCATTGCAGGGGCTGACGGACGTTCATTAAGTCGAACCATTCGCGGGCGTGGTAAGATAGATCCAATCTTTGTTGCCGATATCAACGCACTGCCATCGGCTTTAGCCAACGTAATTCAAGGCGGTGACCTTGTTTTAACGCAGGGTGCAGGCGATGTTGGTCGAGTGGCGAAGCAGTTGGAATCGTTACAGTTAGACATTAATAAAATGCAGAACGCGTAACAGAATAGCGTCTACATACTGTGGTCGATCGCTCGTTTCTTGCGATTGACCTAAAATTGACCAAAAATCTTATTATCAACGTTTGATAGTTTGATTTTGCTCAGTATAATTCATAGGTTAAAGTAAGTGCTTTTACCTCTATTACGAAGATAGGGAATAGAATTGCGAACCAACGACAGGGAATGCGGGCTTTGGTAGAAAGTACTTTTAGCGAAAACCGCCACCTATTCAGTTTACCGTCGCTCAAGAAACACGCTTTAGGCGGGTCTTTTTTTGTCATGGTATTGCTATTCATTGGGTTTCTTTTCTATACCACACTGACTTGGATGTGGGACGATCAGCGATTGCCTCTCTCCAAAATAGTACTTCAAGGCGACTTAACTTACGTAACCGCTGGTGATGTCCAACATGCCTTTGGCGAGCTAGAGCATATTGGAACATTCATGTCGCAAGACATCGGTGTGTTGCAAGACAGTTTAGAAGCGTTACCTTGGGTTTCAGTGGTCTCCATTCGTAAGCAGTGGCCAGACACAATAAAAGTATTTTTGACTGAGTACCATGCAGCAGCAATCTGGAACGGCAACATGCTGTTGAATGACGATGGTCAGGTGTTTAATGGTGATATCGGCCTGTTGAAGGGCGATAGAGTTAAGCTTTACGGCCCAGACGGCACCAGCCAAGAAGTGATAGAAAAGTGGCGACAGATAACCCCTTTGATTAACAGTCTAGGGTTAACCGTTACCTCTCTCGTTCTCAATGAGCGTCGCGCTTGGCAAATAATCCTAGATAACGGTATCCGTTTAGAACTAGGTAAAGATTCTTTAGATGAGCGTGTTGAACGCTTCATTTCGCTTTACAACGAACTTGGTAGTAAAGCGAATCAAGTGAGCTACATCGACCTCAGGTATGATACGGGAGCCGCTGTAGGCTGGTTTCCAGAGCAAGAGTTAGAAGAGAGCACAGATGACTAAGACCGCAGATGACAACATAATCGTTGGTCTTGATATAGGCACTGCGACCATATCAGCTCTGGTTGGTGAAATATTGCCTGATGGTCAAATCAATATCATTGGTTCTGGGCAAAGCCCATCCAGAGGTATGGATAAAGGTGGTGTAAACGACCTAGAGTCGGTAGTTAAGTCGGTTCAGCGAGCTATTGATCAAGCAGAGTTGATGGCGGAATGCCAAATCAGCAATGTATTTATCTCGCTATCGGGTAAACATATCGCAAGCCGAATTGAAAAAGGCATGGGCACTATCTCTGATGAAGAGGTGTCTCAAGACGATATGGATCGAGCGATCCATACCGCGAAATCAATTAAAATTGGTGATGAGCAGAGAATTCTGCACGTGATCCCACAAGAATTTACCATTGATTATCAAGAGGGGATTAAGAACCCACTTGGCTTATCTGGTGTTCGAATGGAAGTCAGTGTTCACCTAATTTCTTGCCATAGCGACATGGCGAGAAACATTATTAAAGCTGTTGAGCGATGTGGTCTCACAGTAGAACAAATCGTGTTTTCAGGACTTGCCTCAAGCAATGCGGTAATTACTGAAGACGAGAGAGAGCTTGGAGTCTGTGTTGTAGATATCGGTGCAGGTACGATGGACATTTCCATTTGGACTGGCGGTGCATTGCGACACACAGAAGTCTTTTCCTACGCAGGAAATGCAGTAACCAGTGATATTGCCTTCGCTTTCGGCACGCCAGTGAGCGATGCTGAAGAGATAAAAGTAAACCATGGTTGCGCTCTGAGTGAACTCGTAAGCAAGGATGACTCTGTTAACGTCCCTAGTGTTGGTGGTCGCCCATCGAGAAGTTTGCAAAGACAAACTTTGTCGGAAGTGATTGAACCACGTTACACTGAACTTATGGGGCTCGTTAACCAAACTATTGATACGGTTCAATTACAGCTACGCGATGAAGGTATTAAACACCACCTTGCAGCTGGCGTCGTTCTCACTGGTGGAGCGGCACAAATTGACGGATTGGTAGAGTGTGCGGAACGTGTTTTCCGCAATCAAGTTCGAGTTGGTAAGCCGTTAGAAGTTAGTGGCTTAACTGACTATGTTAAAGAGCCGTATCATTCTACGGCGGTTGGTTTACTTCATTACGCAAGAGATTGTCAGATCAGTGATGAAGGTGATTACAGCGAACCTAAGCGTTCAGCACCTTCTATGTCTGGTTTATTTGGTAAATTGCGTAATTGGATACAAAAAGAGTTTTAACCTGAGTTGCAGGAAAAAACGGAGATAACACATGTTTGAACCGATGATGGAAATGTCTGACGATGCAGTAATTAAAGTCGTTGGAGTTGGTGGCGGTGGCGGTAACGCTGTTGAACACATGGTACGTGAATCAATCGAAGGTGTAGAATTCATCAGTGTTAACACTGATGCACAAGCACTTCGTAAAACGAGCGTGAGCAGCGTGATCCAAATTGGTGGTGATATCACTAAAGGTTTGGGCGCTGGTGCAAACCCACAAGTTGGCCGTGATGCAGCTCTCGAAGATCGAGAAAGAATTAAAGAAGTTCTAACTGGCGCCGATATGGTATTTATCGCAGCTGGTATGGGCGGTGGTACTGGTACAGGTGCTGCTCCAGTTATTGCTGAAGTTGCGAAAGAGTTGGGTGTGCTAACGGTTGCTGTTGTAACTAAGCCATTTAGCTTTGAAGGCAAAAAGCGTTTAGCGTTTGCTGAGCAAGGTATTGAAGAGCTTTCTAAGCATGTGGATTCTTTAATTACGATTCCAAATGAGAAGCTACTTAAAGTACTTGGCCGCGGCGTAACTCTGCTAGAAGCTTTCGCAAGTGCAAATGATGTACTTAAAAACGCTGTACAAGGTATCGCTGAGCTAATTACTCGCCCTGGTATGATTAACGTCGATTTCGCGGATGTTCGCACCGTAATGTCTGAGATGGGTCATGCAATGATGGGTAGCGGTATCGCAAAAGGTGAAGACCGTGCTGAAGAAGCTGCTGAAACGGCAATTTCTAGCCCACTACTAGAAGACATCGACCTAGCTGGTGCGCGTGGCGTTCTTGTGAACATCACTGCAGGCCTAGATATGCGTCTAGATGAGTTCGAAACAGTAGGTAATACAGTTAAGGCATTCGCATCTGATAACGCAACAGTTGTGATTGGTACTTCTCTAGACCCTGATATGACGGATGAAATCCGTGTAACTGTTGTTGCAACAGGTATCGGTACAGAGAAAAAACCAGACATTACATTAGTTGCTGGTGGTAAAGCTAAGGTTGCACCAACTCCTCAACCACAGGTAGCGGCTCAAACTGCACCAAAAGTGGAAGAGAAAGTGGCACAGCCATTGCAAGAAAAAACTGAGGTTAAACCTCAAGTTAAGCCGCAGCCAACAACGTCTCCTGTTTCTTCAGGTACAGGCGCTAGCCAAAGTGCAGCACCTAAGGCTGAGAAAGAGAGTGGATACTTAGATATTCCAGCATTCTTACGACGTCAGGCTGATTAACAAATACCCAAAATTTGACTATCGTCGAATTAATGGTAAAATTCGCGGTCGGTAAATACTGACCGTGATTTGTAGCACTGATAACGAGGCAAGCAGATGATCAGACAACGTACTCTGAAAGAAATTGTGAAAACAACTGGTGTGGGTCTCCACTCTGGTCGTAAAGTCACACTTACTCTTCGCCCGGCAGCTGCAAATACAGGCATTGTTTATCGTCGTACAGATGTAAATCCACCTGTAGATTTCCCAGCTGATCCAGCGTCAGTTCGTGACACTATGCTATGTACAGCTCTTGTTAATGACGAAGGCGTACGTATCTCTACAGTGGAACACCTTAACGCAGCTCTAGCGGGTATGGGCATCGACAACATTATTGTTGAAGTAGATGCTCCTGAGATCCCAATTATGGATGGTAGCGCAAGCCCATTCGTATACTTGCTACAGCAAGCGGGTGTAGAAACACTGAATGCAGCGAAGCGTTTTATTCGTATCAAAAAGCCTATCCGTTTTGAAGATGGCGATAAGTGGGCAGAGTTTGTTCCATTTAACGGCTTCCGTATGGACTTTGAGATCGACTTTAACCACCCAGCAATTGAATCTGATGAGCAACGTTTGTTGTTTGATTTCTCTTCACAAGGCTTTGTGAAAGAAATCTCTCGCGCTCGTACTTTCGGCTTCATGCGCGATATTGAGTATCTACAATCTCAAAACCTAGTACTTGGCGGTAGCTTCGATAACGCTATCGTTCTAGACGAATACCGAATTCTTAATGAAGAAGGTCTACGTTTTGACAATGAGTTCGTAACTCACAAAGTACTGGATGCGATTGGTGACCTTTACATGTGTGGACACGCTATTATTGGTGAGTTCCGTGCATACAAATCAGGTCACGGCCTAAACAACCAACTACTACGTGCAGTACTTGCTGACGCAGAAGCTTGGGAATGGGCAACATTCGAAGAAGAAGTAGGCTCTCCTGTTGCATTTGCTGAGCCAGGAATGGTTCTAGCGTAATTGTTGTTTACAACAATATAAGATTTCGAAAACCAGGTCATTGACCTGGTTTTTTTGTATCTATTTTCCAGATACAGTGTCGTCAACATCCGAAAGTTGACTACCAATGGGCTACAGTCTGGCTAATCCGTCAGCAATTAGAAAGAAAAGTTCCAAGCACATCAAACAAATGGGGTTATAAATGGTCGTTGGTGTGAAAATTACTTACACTAAAGGGCATTAATTTTAACTCAAGCCTTGAAAACTCTACTCTCAAGTACAATATCAAAGATACTAGATTTATCTCAGTATCCTTGGTTAGTAACTGAAGACTAGTTCATAGCTAGTAGAGACTGACGGCATTTAAAATAGATCGCGGACGATCTGAGAACGAAGAGATTCCAAGCACATGATTACTAAGCTGCTGACAAAGGTAATTGGCAGTCGCAATGACAGAACACTGCGCCGCCTTAGAAAAATTGTAAAAGAAATTAATAACTACGAACCAACGTTTGAAGCACTTTCAGACGAAGAGCTAAAAGCAAAAACGGTTGAGTTTCGTGAGCGCTTAGATAAAGGTGAATCGCTAGACCAGCTTCTACCGGAAGCATTTGCTACGGTACGTGAAGCGTCTAAGCGTGTTTACGGCATGCGTCACTTTGACGTGCAAATGATTGGCGGCATGGTTCTAAATGCTGGCCAAATTGCAGAAATGCGTACTGGTGAAGGTAAGACTCTTACAGCAACCTTACCAGCTTATCTTAACGCCCTACCTAGCAAAGGTGTTCACGTAGTAACGGTGAACGACTACCTAGCGAAGCGTGATGCGGAAACAAACCGCCCATTATTTGAATTCCTTGGTATGACGGTTGGCGTGAACGTGCCAAACATGGCTCCGCCAGAGAAAAAAGAAGCGTACCAAGCTGACATCCTATACGGAACAAACAACGAGTTTGGTTTCGATTACCTACGTGACAACATGGCTTTCCGTGCTGAAGATCGTGTTCAACGTGAACGCTTCTTCGCTGTTGTCGATGAAGTTGACTCAATCTTAATCGATGAAGCTCGTACTCCACTTATTATCTCTGGCCCAGCTGAAGATAGTTCAGATCTTTACACGCGTATTAACACGTTGATTCCTAACCTTGAGCGCCAAGATAAAGAAGATTCTGAAGAGTACCGTGGTGAAGGTCATTACACCATGGACGAGAAATCGAAGCAGGTTCACCTGACTGAAAACGGTCAAGAATTTGTAGAAGAGCTAATGGTGAAAAACGGTCTGATGGAAGAGGGTGACACGCTTTACTCTCCAACAAATATCAGCCTATTGCACCATGTTAATGCAGCGCTGCGTGCACACGTATTGTTTGAGAAAGACGTCGATTACATCGTTACTGAAGAAGGCGAAGTGGTTATCGTTGATGAACATACTGGTCGTACTATGCCAGGTCGTCGTTGGTCTGAAGGTTTACACCAAGCTGTTGAAGCTAAAGAAGGAGTGAAGATTCAGAATGAAAACCAGACGCTAGCATCGATTACATTCCAGAACTTCTTCCGTCTATACGAAAAACTGTCAGGTATGACAGGTACTGCCGATACTGAAGCTTTCGAATTCCAGTCTATCTACGGCCTAGAAACAGTGGTTATCCCAACCAACAAACCTATGGTGCGTAACGATATGCCAGATGTGGTTTATCGTACTGAAGAAGACAAGTTCAACGCGATCATTGAAGACATCAAAGACCGTGTCGCAGCTGGTCAGCCATCACTGGTTGGTACGGTTTCTATCGAGAAGTCTGAACTACTGTCTAATGAACTGAAAAAAGCAAAAATTAAGCACAGCGTTCTAAATGCTAAGTTCCACGAAATGGAAGCAGAGATCGTTGCACAAGCTGGTATGCCGAGTGCGGTAACTATCGCAACTAACATGGCCGGTCGTGGTACCGATATCGTGTTAGGTGGTAGCTGGCAGGCACAAGTTGAGAAGCTAGAGAATCCAACCAAAGAGCAGATCGAGAAGGTCAAAGCTGATTGGAGAGTAATCCACGATAAAGTACTTGAGTCAGGTGGTCTGCACATCATAGGTACTGAACGTCATGAATCTCGCCGTATCGATAACCAGCTACGTGGTCGTTCTGGTCGTCAAGGTGATGCGGGTTCTTCTCGTTTCTACCTATCAATGGAAGATTCTCTGCTACGTATCTTTACATCGGATCGTATGGCTGGTCTTATCCAAAGTGGTATGGACGAAGGCGAAGCGATCGAATCTAAGATGCTTTCTCGCTCAATTGAAAAAGCACAACGTAAAGTTGAAGGTCGTAACTTCGATATCCGTAAGCAGCTTCTTGAGTACGATGATGTAGCCAATGACCAACGTAAAGTGGTTTATGAGCTTCGTGACGAACTGATGAGTTCTGACGACATCAGTGAGATGATCGAACACAACCGTGAAGATGTACTGGCATCAGTCATTGATGAATACATCGCACCTCAGTCTCTTGAAGACATGTGGGATATCGCGGGTCTACAAGATCGTCTGAAGAATGACTTTGATCTAGACTTTGATATTCAAGGTTGGTTAGACGAAGACGACAAGCTTTATGAAGAAGCTTTGCGTGAGCGTATTCTTGGCATGGCGGTTGATTCGTACAAACAGAAAGAAGAAGTGGTTGGTGCTCAAGTACTGCGTAACTTCGAGAAATCTGTGATGCTACAAACGCTAGACGGTCTTTGGAAAGAGCATTTGGCTGCGATGGATCACCTTCGTCAAGGTATCCACCTGCGTGGTTATGCTCAGAAGAACCCGAAACAAGAGTACAAGCGCGAGTCGTTTGAACTGTTTGAAGGCCTACTAGATGTACTAAAAACAGACGTTGTTACCATCCTTTCTAAAGTTCGCGTTCAGCAACAAGAAGAAGTTGAAAAGATGGAAGCTCAACGTCAAGCTCAAGCTGAAGAAGCGGCGCGTCGTGCACAGGCACAACATGCAACGGCTGAAAACCAGCTAGGTGACAATGAAGCTGAAGCAGCATCTCCACAAACGGTAGTACGTGATGAGCGTAAAGTGGGTCGTAACGAGCCATGTCCATGTGGAAGTGGCAAGAAGTACAAGCAGTGTCACGGTAAAATCGCGTAAGTTTAATGAATCGTTGTTGTAGCGCATGATAGCTGCGTTGGTGGTACTCACTTACAGTCGTAAGCTCTGTGCCACCGCCTTGCTCTCAAGCACTACAACTTAGCTTCATAAAACTGATAAATAGAATATAAAGAGTCGCTTAGGCGGCTCTTTTTGTATGTAAATTTCGTGGCTTACTTTGTTACGCAAGGAAGTCGTCATTCCCTATAGCGAGGAACGTATATGGACTCCCCTAGTATTGCAAGGAAACGAGTAAAGGTACGCAAGTGCACGTATATTCGGTTTCTTTATGGGGAGCTACCCCGAACCTCTATGGCTTAATCCACTCAGCAAAAGTTCTTATCGAGCGTGTGGTGTATTATCACCTTCGTCCCTCTCAGAGTTTCTTTTGCTTGCTATGCTTACTCTTTACCATAATTTACTTGCTTACATGGGGGGATTGATGTCTCCCTTAACCTTATAAAATCAACTGTTAAGCGATTAACGTCTCATTATAAGATTGATTGCTTTTCAGCATGGCACAAGCCATTCTGATCGTTTTGTTCGCAAGGGCGACAACCACTTGGTTAAACGACTTTCTTTCTAATAAGTTTCGTATCCAGCAACTTAAGCGATCTTCTTTATCTCGGATATTCGCTACCACCGCTCTTGCTCCATGAACGACAAGAGAGCGTAAGGTTTTATCACCTGATTTACTTATTCCGTGGTTTTTGTTCTTACCACCACTGCCAGTATGAGCCGGAACTAAACCTAAGCTCGCACTAGCTCCTCGACCATTTCTATAGGCCGAAGCGTCACCTAGACGGGAAAAAATGGCACTTGCAATCACCCAACGTACACCTCGTAAAGTGATTAATAACTGGCAAGCGGGTATTTGCTTTGCAAAGTCTATAAGTTGCGATTCAACTCTCTCGATAGGCTCATCAAGATTTAGTAGCTGAGCATGTAATTCTCGGAGAACGAATCGAGTTGTCGGTGTTAATTCATTCTCCATATCTTCGATAACGAAAGGGAGCAGTTCTCGCAGTTTATTGGCTCCTTGTGGGAAGGTAATGCCACATTCCGCTGCATAGCCACGGATACGTAGACTTACTGCCGTGCGTTGTTTTATATAGCTTTGTCTTAAACTCAGCAGCATTGCGATATCTTGCTGCTCCGGTGTTTTTACAGGTACAGCATGAATATCGGAGCGTAAGGAAGCTTCGTAAATCGCGATAGCATCATTAGCATCGTTCTTATTACCACTGCGATACGGCTTCACTTTTTGGGGAGGTATCATTTTGACGGTATGACCACGGCTTTGAAACGTTCGTCCCCAATAATGAGATGCTGCACAGGCCTCTATGCAAATGGTCGCGCCAGGGTGTTGGCTGATGACCGTTAGCATTTTCTTTTTAGACATAGCTTGGTTCAACTTACGCTTGCCATGGCGGTTAAATACCGCGACTTGAAAGACGGATTTGGCTAAATCAATCGAGATTGTGTTAAATTTATTCATGGTATGGGCTCCTGTTTTGGTTCGCACCTGTAACTTTAGCTGACGCTGTCAGTTGAGGTGGGGAGTCCATACCATTGAGCGTAGTAGGGAATCTCGTTTAGTTAGGCTCACGTTGTTTTATATCCCCAACTCAGTCATTCCTCCTTCTTGAAGATGACGTATTCAGGGACTATGTGAGTTAAGCGTTTTATTAAGGAACACCAACACATGAAAAGAATCCATATTGTAGCTGGCATTATCTTTAACCAAGATAAGTCACAGGTATTTATCACTAAACGTCCGGACGACAAACACAAGGGCGGTTTTTGGGAGTTCCCTGGTGGCAAGGTTGAAGTGGGCGAAACCATTGAACAAGCGATGACTCGTGAGCTTGATGAAGAGATTGGCATCAAGGTGACAGAACAGTCTCTGTTTGAGCACCTTGAGTTTGATTACACCGATAAGTCGCTTAAGTTCGACTTCATCCTTGTGACTGACTTTGAGGAGCAACCTTATGGCAAAGAAGGTCAACAAGGTGAATGGGTAAGCCTAGAATCATTGAATCAATACGCCTTCCCAGAGGCAAATGTGCCAATTTTAGAGCGAGTGATAAAAGAGTTTTCGTAATTGCTAGCCTGAGTTTGAGATTGTTGTTAGTTTAAAGAGATTAATCGATTGAACGTTGCTGCAAGAGATAAGCGGCAACCGTAACCAAAACAATGGAGATATTCGCAGTGGTAAGAATTGCAATTGCAGGAGCAGCGGGCCGCATGGGCCGCAACTTGGTGAAAGCCGCTCATCATAATTCAGAAGCAAGTGTTGGAGCTGGTTCAGAGCGTCCAGAGTCATCTTTGGTCGGCGTAGATGTCGGTGAGTTATGCGGTGAAGGTCGTTTTGATGTTGCTCTAGTCGATGACCTGTCTAAAGCCATCGAAGAGTTTGACGTGATCGTCGATTTTACTGCCCCTGTTAGCACATTAGCGAATATTGAACTTTGTAAACGTCACGGTAAAAAACTGATTATCGGTACGACGGGTTTCTCTGAAGAAGAGAAGCAGGTGATTGATGCTGCTTCAAAAGAGATGGCTATCGTAATGGCACCTAACTACAGCGTTGGTGTGAACCTGGTCTTTAAGCTGCTAGAGAAGGCCGCTAAAGTGATGGGCGATTACTGTGATGTCGAGATCGTTGAGGCGCACCACCGCCATAAAGTCGATGCACCTTCTGGTACTGCGATTGGTATGGGCGAAGCGATTGCTGGTGCGATGGGCAACGAGCTGAACGATGTAGCTGTATGGTCACGCGAAGGTATTACTGGCGAGCGTACTAAAGATGAGATTGGTTTCGCGACGATTCGTGCCGGTGACATTATTGGTGAACACACCGCTATGTTTGCTGATATCGGTGAGCGAGTGGAAATTACCCATAAAGCCACTGATCGAATGACTTTCGCTAATGGCGCAATCAAGGCTGCAGTCTGGTTAAATGATAAACCAGCCGGCTTTTATACCATGACTGATGTCCTAGGTTTGAATGACCTGTAAATAGATATTTATGCGCTGGCAATTGCCGGCGCTTTCTTTATTTGATACATTTCCCTTCGTAATATCCCTTTTACAAACCTCCCTATAGTTTCTTCTTATCGTCAATTTTCTCTTATTTAACTGTCTTTTTTAATGCTTATAATGTGTTTTTTGTTTTAGGTCTTTAAATTACGATCTTTTCTCTTTGTATTTATCGATTGCGTTTTGTTGCTGATATTTTTATTACTCTATGGTTGGCTAAAATGAGGGGTGAAAATTAGAAAATCGTAATATTCGGCCGAAATGAGCATGAAAGTTGAACTTTTGAAGCTTTGATGGCAAAAATTGAATTAGTCCTTACAAATGTTTAATTTCTTTTGCGTTAAATGTTGACACGTATCACGCACATCACTAAAATACCGCCAATTTGTCTAATTTCCATAAACACGCAGTTTCTGGTGTTGCAGGAAGGTAGATTTGCAAATTAAATCAATTTTAATGCATTTTTATTTCTGGAGGTTGTCTTGAAGAAGTCAGCACTACTCGTCCTAGAAGATGGGACAGTATTTCACGGTGAAGCCATTGGCGCTGTAGGTTCTGCAGTTGGTGAAGTCGTTTTTAATACCTCGATGACGGGGTACCAAGAAATCCTCACTGATCCTTCCTATTCTCAACAAATCGTTACCCTTACTTACCCTCACATTGGCAATACCGGAACCAATTCCGAAGACGAAGAATCCTCTTCAATCCACGCTCAAGGCCTTGTGATTCGCGATCTCCCTCTAATCGCTTCTAACTTCCGTAATGAACAATCCCTTTCTGATTACCTTAAGTCGCAAAACGTTGTTGGTATCGCTGATATCGATACTCGTAAACTGACGCGTATTCTTCGTGAAAAAGGCGCTCAGAACGGTTGTATCGTAGCGGGTAACAATTTAGACGAAGCTTTGGCTCTAGCTAAAGCAAAAGAATTTCCTGGCCTGAAAGGTATGGACCTTGCGAAAGAAGTTACAACAAAAGAAGCGTATCAATGGAAACAAGGTTCGTGGACGCTTACGGGTGGACTTCCTGAAGCGAAAGCAGACTCTGAATTGCCATACCACGTTGTTGCTTATGACTTCGGTGCAAAACGAAACATCCTACGAATGCTTGTTGACCGCGGCTGCCGCCTAACAGTTGTTCCTGCTGAAACTTCTGCTGAAGAAGTACTAGCTCTGAACCCAGACGGTGTTTTCCTTTCAAATGGCCCTGGTGACCCAGAACCATGTACTTACGCAATTGAAGCGACAAAAGTGTTCCTAGAAAAAGGCTTACCAATCTTCGGTATTTGTCTAGGTCACCAGATTCTTGCTCTTGCGTCAGGCGCTAAGACAGTGAAGATGAAGTTTGGTCACCACGGTGCAAACCACCCGGTTAAAGATTTAGATCGTGATGTTGTGATGATTACTTCGCAAAACCACGGCTTTGCTGCTGACGAAGAAACCCTTCCAGAGACACTACGTGCAACGCACAAATCACTATTTGATGGTTCTCTACAAGGTATTCACCGTACAGACAAACCAGCATTCAGCTTCCAAGGTCACCCTGAAGCAAGCCCAGGTCCAGAAGACGCAGCGCCGTTATTCGACCACTTTATTGAACTAATCAAACAGCACACAGCGTAATTCGGAGTAGTAGACAATGCCAAAACGTACTGACATTAAAAGTATTCTTATTCTAGGTGCTGGCCCGATCGTTATCGGCCAAGCATGTGAGTTCGATTACTCTGGTGCTCAAGCTTGTAAAGCGCTTCGCGAAGAAGGTTACCGAGTTATTCTTGTAAACTCGAACCCAGCGACAATCATGACTGACCCAGATATGGCCGATGCAACTTACATCGAACCTATCCAATGGGAAGTTGTGCGTAACATCATCGCTAAAGAGAAGCCTGATGCAGTTCTACCTACTATGGGTGGCCAAACTGCATTGAACTGTGCTCTAGACCTAGAAAAGCACGGTGTTCTTGAAGAGTTCGGTGTTGAAATGATTGGTGCAACGGCTGACGCTATCGATAAAGCAGAAGACCGTTCACGCTTCGATAAAGCAATGAAAGCAATTGGCCTTGAGTGTCCAACTGCTGATACAGCGAAAACGATGGAAGAAGCTTACAAAGTTTTAGACATGGTTGGCTTCCCTTGTATCATTCGTCCATCGTTCACGATGGGTGGTACTGGTGGCGGTATCGCTTACAACAAAGAAGAATTTGAAGAAATCTGTCGTCGTGGTTTGGACCTATCTCCAACTAATGAACTTCTTATCGATGAATCACTTATCGGTTGGAAAGAGTACGAGATGGAAGTGGTTCGTGACAAAAACGACAACTGCATCATCGTATGTGCGATTGAAAACGTCGACCCAATGGGTATTCACACAGGTGACTCAATCACTGTGGCTCCAGCTCAAACGCTGACAGATAAAGAATACCAACTAATGCGTAACGCATCTCTAGCAGTATTGCGTGAGATTGGTGTTGAAACAGGTGGTTCAAACGTACAGTTTGGTATCAACCCGAAAGATGGCCGTATGGTTATCATCGAGATGAACCCACGTGTATCTCGCTCTTCAGCACTAGCTTCTAAAGCAACAGGTTTCCCAATCGCTAAGATTGCAGCGAAACTGGCTGTTGGCTTCACGCTAGACGAGCTAATGAATGACATCACTGGCGGCGCAACGCCAGCATCATTCGAACCAACAATCGACTACGTAGTAACTAAGATTCCTCGTTTTAACTTCGAGAAATTTGCAGGTGCTAACGACCGTCTAACGACGCAAATGAAGTCTGTTGGTGAAGTTATGGCTATCGGCCGTAACCAACAAGAATCTCTACAAAAAGCACTTCGCGGCCTAGAAGTTGGCGCGACTGGTTTTGACGAAATGGTAGACCTAGATGCACCAGATGCTCTAACGACTATCCGTCACGAACTGAAAGAAGCTGGCGCAGAGCGTATTTGGTACATCGCTGACGCATTCCGTGCTGGTATGTCGGTAGATGGTGTATTCAACCTAACGCAAATCGACCGTTGGTTCCTAGTTCAAATCGAAGACATCGTTAAGCTAGAGCAAGAACTTAAAGCGAAAGGCTTTGCTGGTCTGAACAAAGACGAGCTAAACAAGCTTAAGCGTAAAGGTTTTGCTGATGCGCGCCTATCTAAGATTCTAGGTGTAGCGGAAAGCGAAATCCGTCGTCTGCGTGACCAGTACGATATCCACCCAGTGTACAAGCGTGTAGATACATGTGCGGCTGAGTTCTCTTCTGATACAGCTTACATGTACTCTTCTTACGATGACGAGTGTGAAGCGAACCCAACAGACAAAGACAAGATCATGATTCTAGGCGGCGGTCCAAACCGTATCGGCCAAGGTATTGAATTTGACTACTGTTGTGTACATGCATCACTAGCACTACGTGAAGATGGCTACGAAACTATCATGGTTAACTGTAACCCTGAGACAGTTTCTACAGACTACGATACATCTGACCGTCTGTACTTCGAACCAGTAACTCTGGAAGACGTACTAGCAATCGCACGTGTAGAGAAGCCAAAAGGCGTTATCGTTCAGTACGGTGGTCAAACACCACTTAAACTGGCTCGTGCTCTTGAAGCTGCTGGTGTACCAATCATCGGTACTAGCCCAGACGCAATCGACCGTGCAGAAGACCGTGAGCGTTTCCAAGTTGCTGTAGACCGCCTAGGCCTACTTCAGCCAGAGAACGCGACAGTAACAACGATGGAGCAAGCGGTTGAGAAATCTCGCGAAATCGGCTTCCCACTGGTTGTACGTCCTTCTTACGTACTTGGTGGTCGTGCGATGGAAATCGTATACGACGAGCAAGATCTACGTCGCTACTTCAACGAAGCAGTTAGCGTATCAAACGAATCTCCAGTACTACTTGATAGCTTCCTAGACGACGCTGTTGAAGTCGACGTTGATGCGATTTGTGACGGTGAACGCGTTGTTATCGGCGGTATCATGGAGCATATCGAGCAAGCGGGTGTTCACTCAGGTGACTCAGCATGTTCTCTTCCTGCATACACGCTAAGCCAAGAAATCCAAGACGTAATGCGCGAGCAAGTTGAAAAGCTAGCGTTTGAGTTGGGTGTTCGTGGTCTGATGAACACGCAGTTTGCTGTTAAGAACAATGAAGTGTACCTAATCGAGGTTAACCCTCGTGCAGCACGTACGGTTCCATTCGTATCTAAAGCAACTGGCGCACCAATCGCTAAGATTGCCGCTCGTGTAATGGCAGGTCAATCTCTAGAGTCTCAAGGCTTTACGAAAGAAATCATCCCACCTTACTATTCAGTGAAAGAAGTTGTACTTCCATTCAACAAGTTCCCTGGTGTTGACCCACTGTTAGGCCCAGAAATGCGCTCTACTGGTGAAGTTATGGGTGTTGGCGCGACATTCGCAGAAGCATACTCTAAAGCAGAATTGGGTTGTGGTCACATCTACCCTGAAGGCGGTCGTGCATTGCTTTCTGTTCGCGAAGGCGACAAAGAGCGTGTTGTTGACCTAGCATCTAAGCTATCTAAGCTTGGTTACCAGCTAGACGCAACTCACGGTACTGCGGTTATCCTTGGTGAAGCGGGTATCAACCCACGTTTAGTAAACAAGGTACACGAAGGTCGTCCTCACATTCTTGACCGTATCAAGAATAACGAGTACACGTATATCGTGAACACTGCAGCTGGCCGTCAAGCGATTGAAGACTCTAAAGTTCTTCGTCGTGGAGCACTTGCTGAGAAAGTGAACTACACGACTACGCTAAACGCTGCATTCGCGACTTGTATGGCGCACACTGCAGACGCGAAAACTTCAGTAACTTCAGTTCAAGAGCTACACGCTCAGGTTAAAGCTTCTCAAGCTTAATCGCCTAAAGTGTATCGCTGTTAAGCGGATATGAATGCTCAAAGCCCACTCTTCGGAGTGGGCTTTTTTATGTCTGTTAGATAGCATGAGTTAAATGATGAAAATCAGGAATAGGTTAGAATCTTGTGTTTCGTTATTGCTCGTCTGCCGTGAGTGGTAACTTGTCGCTACACAGGACTTTAAGGCGTTGGGTATATGGAAATCACTCTAGAAATATTGGCTATCTTGTTTGTTGTCGCAACGGCAGCAGGCTTTATTGATGCAATGGCTGGCGGCGGTGGGTTATTGACTCTACCAGCATTGCTAGCGGCTGGAGTTCCACCAACGCAGGCACTGGCAACCAATAAACTCCAAAGCTCCTTCGGCAGCTTCTCTGCAAGTTGGTATTTCGTGCGCAATGGTATCGTCAGTATTAAAGAGATGCGCCTCGCTATCTTTTGTACCTTTATTGGTTCTGCAATTGGTGCCGAGCTAGTCCAACACATTGATGCGAGCTTACTGACCAGTGTTATCCCGTTGCTGCTCATCGCTATCTCTCTCTATTTCCTGTTAGCCCCCCAAACTAGAGCGTCTGAAGGAAAACAGAAGATCTCTGAGGCGATGTTTGCCCTGTGTGTTGGTGGCGGTGTGGGTTTCTATGATGGCTTTTTTGGCCCAGGAACAGGTTCTATCTTCACCGTCTGCTTTGTTGCGATTGGTCACTTCTCGTTAGTCGATGCAACGGCGCGCACTAAGGTACTTAACTTTACCTCGAATATCGCGGCCTTAATTTTCTTTATTTTGGCTGGTTTGCCAATTTGGGAGTTGGGTTTAGTAATGGCAGTCGGCGGTTTTATGGGCGCTCAGCTTGGCGCTAAAGTGGTGGTGACAAAAGGGCAGAAATGGATTCGCCCTCTTGTGATCGCGATGTCGATGCTAATGGCGTCTAAACTGCTTTGGGAACAGCATCAACAATGGATTCTATCAGTGTTTTAACACGTGGAGACTGATAACTATTTGGTCTGACACAGATATGAATTGGTCGAATTAAGCCTGCTAATTCGTGGAAGCTATACAGATATTTAGGCTCAATATTGAGTGTTTTTACGATTGAGAGTGGGATTAAGGCCGGTCCAGTCCCACCCAATGCAAGTTGTGCTGCTGCGGTGTAGGCATCCATCTCCATCAAGGGTTTAATACCAAACTTTTCTAACACTGAGAGCTGATAAGAGTTGGCAGGGTTGGTCATATCGTTGGTAATCACCAATGGAGGAAGCTCCGTTAACGGCGACTTACTCACTATGTAAAACGGCTCATCAAATAGATGAAAGGTCATCAACCCATGATGCGGTGGCAACAAGCCAGCACACAACCCCAAGGTCGCCTTGCCAGATTGCACTCGCTCTATGATTCTTGGCGTGTGGTTGGTGGTTATGGTGATGTACTTATCTTGCTGGATAAATTGGCCCATCATCTCACCTAAATAACCGGCTATCAGAGACTTAGAGCTGTCTAGGGTGATGAGAGTGGTATCTTCCAACTCTTGCTGTTCATAAATAAGCCCGCGAAGTTCATTGAATGTAGGGCCAATACTCTCGATTAATGCAAGCGCATCTGGCGTGAGTTTTATCTGTCGGCCACTCGGCTCAATGAGCTTTTTACCTAGCTTCTTTTCTAAATTCGCAATCCGTTTACTGACCGCTGATTGGCTGATATAAAGCAAACTGCCTGTGCGGCTCATGGTCTTTGCTTTACTCAATACCAGTAGAGTTTCGATTCCTTCGAGTAGCATTAGGGTATATTCATGAAAGTTGGGAATGATTGAATCAAGTTACCTGAAACGACATTCATTCTCTAGTCTTGAGCTCATAGATATCAAACAAGCTAGGAGTTTTGAAGCTAGCCCGTCAGTTAATTAGTCAGTTACTTAGGTTCTCTTAACTAGGCTCGCGATGCGTTGGCCGAAATAGAAAGCAGTCTGAAGATCGTTGCTGTTGATGTGATTACTGGTGCTATCTGCCATCTCATCTTCACTGGCGACCAAACCAATGCTTGATCCTGTGCGATTCAAACCTAAGTTATCAATGTGCTTTGAGATATCAAGCCCTGCCCAAATCATGCCATGCTGACAAGCCAGAGTGAAAAAGCTCAACAAGGTTTGTTGTTGCTCACCGTTAAGGCTGCCGCCAGTGGTAAAGCCTGCTGCGAGTTTATTTCGCCACGCTTTCTTACAGTAGCTATCACTGCTTGCATCCATAAAACTCTTAAACTGCGCGGCTGGTGAACCCATGTAAGTCGGGGATCCAAAGATAATGGCGTCACAGTTATCTAATGACTTGAGCTTATCGTCATTGTCATACCTTCCTTCGACCACTTCAGAAGATAGCACTTCGACAAGGAGTACTGAGTTAGGTTGTTGAGTGTTAATACCTTCAGCGATTGTCTCTGCAACTTGTTTAGTTGCTCCATTCTTAGAGAAGAAAACAATGCCCACTTTACCAATACCCATCTTGAACTCCCGTTTGCCAATGTTAGTAAATAAAATCTTTTATAAAGCTATTTGTTTATTAATATAGCCTGTGGACTAGATAAGTAAATAAAAAACATTACTAACTTGGTGGGCTAATGGACTAACTAAATTGAGTTTTAGGAAAGGAGGGGATCTTTGATGAGTGGAAATAGAGGGTATAGTGATTTGAAACCGGATCAAAAAAGGCTCCTTTACGGAGCCTTTCTCTTTGTAATGATAGCTTATTTGATGGCGAAGGTCGGCAATGATAAATGCCAGCGAATAGCGCCAAGTCTAATCAATAGTGTTGAGAACACGCCGGCCAGAAATGCAGTTTCTGAGTCGTGCCCCATACTGATCGCCATGGTGTGGAAAGCGCCACCAATGATACAAGCGGTCGCGTAGACTTCACTTCTTAGAATCATTGGCACTTCACGGGCAAGTACGTCACGGATAATACCGCCACCGCAGCCGGTGATGACACCCATGATGATAGCAACTAATGCAGAATCTTGATAAATCAGTGCTTTTTCTACACCAATGCCAACAAATACCGCTAAGCCTATCGCATCACATACTGGCAGGATCCACCAAGCCAGGCGTTTGGGGCGTCTTACTATAATCATGGTCAGCAAGCAGGTGGTGATGATGACCCAAAGATAGGTGGTGTCGGTGATCCAAAACACGGGAGTTGCACCCAGAGCCATGTCTCGAATTGTACCGCCACCAATTGCGGTTACACTGCCTAAAACGGCTACGCCAAAGGGGTCCATCTTAAGACGGCCAGCGACAAAAACGCCTGAGACGGCAAAGATGGCAGTGCCAAATAAATCGATAATATAAAGCAGCATGGAGTCCATGATACTGGTGCTCTTATGGTTAAAATTGTAGGGACAGGTCGGTGGCGAATTGTACGAAAAAACGCAGCAAATAGTTAGTGATTTTGCCTAGCTCTATCGAAGAAATCGCACACTTGTTGGATCGCTTGCAAAGTTCTCGTTGTTGGGCGATTAATCCAGTCAGAATTGAGTGACCAAATCTGATTTTGAGCAACTGCTGGGATCTCATTTTGCCAAGTTTGCCACATGGTTCCATTCTCAATCGCGTGCTGAGACGTGAAGATCACTTGCGGTTTCCTTAATACAACTTGTTCAATACCAACTTGCGGATATGGGGAGGCGCTGTCTTCAAAAATATTGTGGCCACCACAAAACTCAAACACCTCACTTGGCCAGTGCCCTTGAGCAACAGTGATGATCGGCTTCTCACTGAGTTGGTAGAAGTAGTTTACTGGCTCGGCATCTTTGTATTTTAGTCTCAACGCGTTGAGCTGCTCTCTGTATTGCTGAGCATTATTTTCGCCAATACTTGGATCGCTAGCGTATTGGCTCAGTTGTTCAATATTGGTTGCGATACTGTCTAGGCTTTTGGTCTTGGAGTAGTAAATATTAAAACCAAATTGCTCTAGTTTCGCGAGCTCTCTGGGCGGGTTTCCGGCTGGCCACGCAAGAATCAAATCAGGCTGAAGAGCGATGATCTTCTCAACCTTGATACCTTGATAGTTTGCCACTTTTTCAAGCTTATCGGCTTGTGGTGGGTAATCACTTCGTTCACTTACGGCAACAAGGCTGTTGCCTAAACCTGCGCTGTACGCGAGCTCAGTGGCATGAGGAGCAAGGCTGACCACGCGTTGAGCTGGCTGTACTTTTTCTTGAGTCCGTGGTGCTTCTTCTGCAAATGATAAAGGCAGCCATAAGCTGGAAGACAAAATAGTAAGGCTTGTAACAAGTGCTGAAGGTTTCACTCTAAATCCCTTGGTGAATAAATAGTAAGGCTAGGCTTTGTAAAAATATCCAGATAGCGATGCGACCAAAGAGTAGTTTCTGAACCTGAGACAGATGCAGAGCTGACGGTGCGATTCTTCCGCCTAATTTCGCGCGAATGGCTTTAGTGTTGTCGTAAATCGCAGGACCACCTAATGATAACTCCAGCTTGTTGCCAACGGCCGTGATCAACCAGGCAGGGCCGGGCAGTGGCCAAGAGCGACTCTGAACTAACATCATCTTAAACGTGTGTGTGGCTTTATCACCACATACGATCATCAAAGCAAAAAAACGCATCGGTATAAATTCGAGAATCGCGACTATCTTGATCGCCGTTGAGCCGAACGGAGAAAATTGCTTGCGACTTGGCGACCAAGCTCGAGCTAATTCGACCATAAGGCGATACATTAACGCGGCGATTCCACCACCAATGGCGTACCAGAACAACACACAAACTACGTTACGAGCGTAGCCCATGATGATGGTTTCTGTGGCGGCTTTGCCTAGGCCAAGTGACGAAAGTGATTCAGTTTGACGATTGATAATCGGAGCCAGTAACTGACGAGCAGCAGCTTTATCTTCTCGGCCTAATGCTTTGATTAACTGATTTGCCAGCTTTTCATTATTGCGCCAATCAATTGCGAGTAATAACAGTGCTAATTCAAATAGTTGAGATTGCCAAACCAATGGTTGCAGTGCCAGAAGAATAACCAGAGTCGGCAGTACCATTAACCCCCAGGCTAATGTGCCTGAGATTAAACTTTGGGAATAGTTGTGGTTGTTATTAACCTTGCTTGCTAAAAGCTCAGCAAACTTATGCCATAAGGTCGTGGGGTGTGCGGCATGGGGGATAGGTAAAATTAAATGAAAAAGCAGTGCTCCCCACATCACAAGGAGCACGCCATTTGCAAATACCTGATCAAACAGTGTTTGCATGTCTAGTCGCTTACTTTAGTAGGGCAACCATCTTGATTACCATTTCAGAAGAGCTTTGCGCTGCTAGTGGCAGGAACTCTTCGAAGCTCATTGGTGACTCTTTGTCTGCAACGTCAGAGATTGCACGAACAACCACGAATGGTACTTGGAATTGGTGACAAGCTTGAGCGATAGCGGATGCTTCCATCTCTACAGCAACGACAGATGGGAAGTGCTTGCGGATGAACTCTTGGCGTTCTGCTGTGCAAACAAATGCGTCGCCAGTACAGATAAGACCGCGAACGGCATGCTTATCTTCCATTTGAGCTAGAGCTTGTTCAGCAACAGCCATCAGTTTGTCGTCAGCTTTGAACGCTGCAGGTTGACCTGCCATTTGGCCGATTTCGTAACCGAAAGCTGTAACGTCTGCATCGTGGTGACGAACTTCAGTTGAGATAACCACATCGCCAAGATTCAGTGTTGAATCAAAACCGCCAGCAGAGCCAGTGTTCAGAACGACATCTGGTTGGTATTCGCTTAGTAGGATTGAAGTACCAACAGCCGCTGCTACTTTACCAATGCCAGATTGAAGCAAAACAACGTCAACACCATTTAGCTGACCAGAGAAAAAGGTACAACCGCCTTTATTAACTTCAGTAATGTCTGAAATTGCTGCTTTTAGGATCGCAACTTCTTGCTCCATTGCGCCAATGATGCCGATTTTCATGTGTAGTCTCTTAATAAATAATATTTAAACAGTAGAGCGAAATTGTAGCATGGATAAGAAGTGTCGAGCGACTGCCCAGAGGCACTTCTCATCCGAATAGCAGCGATTTATCTGCGTATTCTTTTATCTACTTGATTAGGCCTTCGCTTTTCAAGCTAGCACGAAGTTGTTCAGCTCGTTTTCGGTTTACGCCAAAATCAGAATGGCCAGTACGAGACTCTGAACGCACGATCAGTTTGCCATCGGTGATCTTAAGCTCTAAGTCATCGACAAAGCGCATGATGCGAGAGGTACATTCAACACGCAGATAATCTTCTGTTTTACTCGCGGTTTTCGATCCCGGTAAGGTTAGTGCAACCTGCTCAATCGCATCTAGGTTTGCTGAATCTGATAACTCAAACGCGGCCAATGCGTGCTGCTCACGATCATCTTGAGTTGATACGCAGTTTGGTTTGTCTCCACAAGGTGATGAAGTTCTATCTTTCATGTCCGTGATTCCTTGGCTGCATGCGGTTAACGTTAAAAGTGATAGCGAGAGGAGAGCGGCTTTTTTCATAGTGTTTCCTATGGCTTGTTTTTAATTCTAATTGTAGTTATCGGTATTGGCTTATTTGTAATTGTTTTACGTATTTTTGTTGTGCTTTTGATAAACGAATCTAATTCAAAAAAGGATCCATAATTGGATCCTTTTTTATAGTAACGAACTGAGTAATAAAGGAAACCTAATCACACTTCTAGGTAATCTAATATCCCTTCTGCTGCTTTGCGGCCTTCATCGATAGCGGTCACCACCAAGTCAGATCCTCGAACCGCATCACCACCTGCAAAGATCTTGTTGTTGGTGGTTTGGTATTGAAACTCTTGTTTGCCGGAGGCTTTGATTCGCCCCCATTGATCGAGTTCCACACCGAAAGGTTCTAACCATTCCATCGCATGAGGTTGGAAACCAAATGCCATGATCACAGCATCGGCTTCAAGAACATGTTCACTGCCTTCGACAGGTTCTGGACGACGACGACCAGCTTCATCTGGCTCACCCAAAGCAGTTTTCACGACTTTGACACCAACCACATGACCAGCGTTGTTAAGCTCTAAGCCAATAGGTTGTAGGTTGAACTTGAACTTCACACCCTCTTCACGTGCATTTTTTACCTCACGGCGAGAGCCCGGCATATTGGCTTCATCTCGGCGGTAAGCACACACAACATTAGCCGCATGTTGACGAATCGAAGTTCGGACACAGTCCATCGCCGTATCACCACCACCAAGCACGACCACCTTCTTGCCTTGCATATCTATGAAAGGGGTTGGGTTATCTAAATCCATTACCTTGTAGGTGTTGGATATTAGGAAAGGCAGAGCATCATAAACGCCCGGTGCGTCTTCGTTGTCTAAGCCAGCACGCATGTTTTTGTAGGTACCGACACCTAAGAAGACAGCGTCGTAGTCATCGACAAGTTGCTGAAGTTGAACGTCTTTACCGACTTCGGTATTCATTTTAAATTCGACACCCATTCCACTAAAGATGCGGCGTCGGTTTTCCATGATGCCTTTCTCAAGTTTGAACGACGGGATGCCAAACGTCAGCAGACCACCGATCTCCGGATAGCGGTCAAATACTACGGCCTTCACACCGTTTCGAACTAAGATGTCAGCAGCAGCAAGACCGGCGGGGCCTGCACCGATGATTGCGACCTTTTTGTCGGTCCACTCGACGTGCGACATGTCTGGCTTCCAACCCATCTCAAACGCTTTGTCATTGATGTATTTTTCAATGTTGCCGATGGTTACTGCGCCGAAATCGTCGTTGAGGGTACAAGAGCCTTCACACAAACGGTCTTGAGGACAAACTCGTCCACAAACCTCAGGCAAGCTGTTGGTTTGGTGAGATAGTTCAGCCGCTTCGATAATGCGCCCTTCATTGGCAAGCTTAAGCCACTGAGGGATGTAGTTGTGAACAGGACATTTCCATTCACAGTATGGGTTACCACAGTCTAAACAACGGTCTGCTTGTGCTTTGGCTTGCTGTTTAGTGAAAGGTTCGTAGATCTCTACAAACTCAATCTTACGTATCTTGATCGGTTTCTTCGCTGGGTCTACGCGATTCACATCAATAAATTGGTATACATTCTGGCTCATTATTGGCTCCTTCCAATTATTGCGCTTGAACACGAAGTTCAGCTGAGCTGCGGCTTTGGTGGCCGAGCAAGGTGTTCAGATCTGCCGTCTTTGGCTTCACTAGGTAGAACTTCGGAATCCATTCATCAAAGTTCGCCAGAATCGCTTCAGCGTGTACTGAACCTGTCTCTTCTAAGTGCTCTGCAATCAAACCACGCAGATGTTCTTGGTGGATGTATAGGTCAGATAGAGAAAGTGCCTCGACCGACTCATTATTAACTCGGCCTTGGAAGTCTTCGTTCTTATCCATTACATAAGCGAAGCCACCCGTCATACCCGCACCGAAGTTGACGCCAGTTGCGCCAAGAATGGCCACAATACCGCCTGTCATATATTCACAAGCGTTGTCACCCGCACCCTCAATCACGGCAACCGTGCCTGAGTTACGTACGCCAAATCGTTCGCCAGCCGTACCTGCAGCGAATAACTTGCCTCCGGTTGCACCATACAGACAGGTGTTACCAATGATGGTAGCTTCGTTACAAACAAAGGCTGTTCCTTGGTGAGGCTTGATAACCACCTTGCCGCCCGCCATGCCTTTGCCGACATAGTCATTGGCATCGCCTGTCAGATACAGCTCAACGCCACCAGCGTTCCAAACCGCAAATGATTGGCCTGCTGTACCATCGAGGTACAACTTAATTGGTGAGCCTGCCATCCCTTGGTTGCCGTAACGCTTAGCAATTTCGCCAGAGATACGTGCGCCTATCGAACGGTCTGTATTAATCACGTTGTAGTAGAGGCTGGTGGACTGTCGTTTCTCAATCGCATCGAGTGCATCATCAAGGATCTGTTGGTTGAGTTGCGCCTTATCAAATGGTGCGTTTGGCTCAGTCCAAAACAGCGGGTGACCTTCCGGAGATACTGGAGCTTCGAGTATTGAAGATAGATCGAGTTTGCTCTGTTTCGCTGTGAGGCCTTGAACGGCTTCTAGTAAGTCCGTACGTCCAATCAGGTCTGTAAGTTTTTCTACACCAAGCTCCGCAAGGTATTGGCGAACTTCATCGGCTAGGCCAGTAAAGTAGTTCACCACCATGTCTGGCAGGCCTTTGAAGTATTCACGGCGTAGCGTTTCATCTTGAGTCGCAACACCCGTTGCACAGTTGTTTAGGTGACAAATTCGTAAGAACTTACAACCCATCGCGACCATTGGCGCAGTCCCGAAACCAAAGCTTTCAGCACCGAGAATCGCGCCTTTAATCACATCAAGGCCAGTTTTCAGACCACCATCGACTTGTAGACGGATCTTATGACGAAGCCCGTTAGCAACCAATGCTTGCTGGGTTTCCGCGAGTCCTAGCTCCCAAGGACAGCCAGCGTATTTCACCGAAGTCAGTGGGCTTGCCGCGGTACCGCCGTCGTAACCTGAAATGGTGATCAGATCCGCATAGGCTTTTGCCACACCTGTTGCAATCGTGCCGACACCCGGTTCGGATACTAACTTCACGGAAACTAAGGCTTTAGGATTCACTTGTTTAAGGTCGAAAATCAGCTGTGCCAAATCTTCGATGGAATAGATATCGTGATGTGGAGGAGGGGAAATCAGCGTGACCCCTTGAACTGAGTATCTCAGTTTGGCGATTTCTGCCGTGACTTTATGACCTGGCAGCTGACCACCTTCACCGGGTTTCGCACCTTGCGCGACCTTGATTTGCAGAACATCTGCATTGGTTAAGTAATGCGGCGTTACGCCAAATCGACCAGACGCAATCTGTTTGATGCGCGAGTTGCGGTCAGTCCCAAAGCGTCGTGGGTCTTCACCACCTTCACCAGAGTTGGAGTAGCCTCCTAATCGGTTCATCGCCATAGCCAGTGCTTCATGAGCTTCTGGGCTCAAAGCTCCAATCGACATCGCAGCCGAGTCAAAGCGCTTAAACAGATCGCTACTTGGCTCTACTTGCTCAAGTGTTAGTGGTTTATCGGCTTTTTTCAGGCTCATTAAGTCACGCAACATTGCCGCAGGGCGAGCATTTACCTGTTTAGCAAAAGATAGGTAATCCGAAGTTTCGCCAGTTTTAACTGCGGTTTGCAGTGTGCCAACTACATCTGGGTTGTAGGCGTGATATTCACCGCCATGGACGTATTTCAGTAAACCGCCGTGTTCGATCGGTTTGCGCTTAGTCCACGCTTTACGAGATAAGTTATAGATATCTTGTTGGAAATCGCTAAAGCTTGCGCCTTGGATTCGTGTGGTAACTCCGCGGAAGCAGAGCTTAACAACATCGGAATGTAGGCCAACGGCTTCGAAAAGTTGCGAACAACGATATGAAGCAATCGTAGAAATACCCATCTTCGACATGATCTTATACAGACCTTTGTTGATGCCGTTTTGGTAGTTCTGCATCGCGGTACGATAGTCTTTATCTAAAGAACCATTATCCAACATTTTACCTAACGCTTCATAAGCAAGGTATGGATAAACCGCGGTCGCACCGAAGCCAAGTAGAACTGCGAACTGATGTGGGTCACGAGCAGTGGCTGTCTCAACCACGATGTTGGCATCACAACGTAGGTTAGTATCAGCAAGCCTTGTTTGAACCGCGCCAACCACCATGGCTGCAGGGATCGGTAGTTTGCCTTTTTCTAAACCTTTGTCCGATAGCACAACTAAAACCGCACCCTCACGGACTTCTTGTTCCGCGCTATCACATACCGCTTTGATCGCTTGTTCGAGATCTTGATGATTCGGGTCGTAGTGCATGCTGAGAATGACATGACGGTAATGTTTCTGACTTAACTGCAGAAGCTGTTGCATGTCTGAGTAAAGCAGTACTGGTGAATCAAACGTCACACGATAGGCGTGACCGTCTGTTTCACAGAACACGTTCATCTCTTTACCGATACTGGTCGCCAAAGACATCACGTGTTTTTCACGCAATGGATCAATCGGAGGGTTGGTGACCTGTGCAAACTTCTGACGGAAGTAATCAGTAACCAGACGCTCTTTTGAAGAGAGAACAGCCATCGGCGTATCATCGCCCATTGAGCCTACTGCTTCTTGCCCCATATCACCAAGTACACGCAGTACTTGGTCGGACTCCTCGTTGCTCATCGCAAACTGTTTTTGGTAGGTCTTGAGCGTGTCATCGTCAAAGCTACGCTTACCGACTTGGTCATCTTGCAACGCAGAAAATGGCGTTAATTTGTGAACATTCTTTTCCATCCACTCTTTATATGGATGGCGGCTTTTGAGGTCATTATCGATTTCATTAGATTGCCACAGTTTGCCGCGGCGAGTATCTATCACCAGTAACTCACCTGGACCAACACGACCTTTTTCTGCAACTTCATCCGGTGCGTAGTTCCAGATACCGACCTCAGATGCCAGTGTGATTAGATTGTCTTTGGTAATCACATAACGCGCTGGTCGCAGGCCATTTCTATCAAGGTTACATGCGGCGTAACGACCATCAGAAAGTACGATGCCAGCAGGGCCATCCCACGGTTCCATGTGCTTGGAGTTGAAGTCGTAAAAGGCACGCAGATCTGGGTCCATGTCTGGGTGATTTTGCCAAGCGGGCGGCACAAGCATGCGCATCGCTCGGAACACATCCATACCACCGGCAAGGAACAGGTCGAGCATGTTATCTAGGCTTGATGAATCTGAGCCTGTCTCATTCACAAAGGGTGCAGCCGTTTGTAAGTCGGGCAGCAACGGTGAAGAGAATTTATAGGCACGAGCCTTGGCCCATTGGCGGTTACCTTCGATGGTATTGATCTCACCATTGTGCGCCAAATAGCGGAATGGTTGAGCCAGTGGCCAGCGTGGTTGCGTGTTAGTTGAGAAACGCTGGTGGAACAGACATATTGCCGATTCCATACGTAAGTCTGCAAGATCGAGGTAAAATCGCGGAAGATCGGCGGGCATACACAGACCTTTGTAGACCATTACTTGTGTTGAAAGGCTACAAATATAGAAATCTTTGTCTTCGGTGATCTGCTTTTCAATTCTGCGACGAGCAATGTATAGGCGGCGTTCGATATCACGCTCACGCCAGCCTGCAGGTGCTGAGATAAACACCTGTTGAATGTTGGGAACCGAGTCTTTCGCGATGGGACCCAAAACGTCGGTGTTAGTCGGCACGACACGCCAACCTGCAACGGTGAGTGTCTCTTGAGCGAGCTCTTTATTGACGATGTCTTGCGCGGATTGCGCCTTGATTGGGTCTTGGCTGAAGAAAATCATGCCGACAGCGTATTGCTTGCCGAGCTTGAAGTTATTCTCTTCTGCGATTATTCTGAGGTAAGAGTCTGGCTTCTGTAGTAATAAGCCACAGCCATCTCCGGTTTTACCATCCGCAGCGATACCACCACGGTGTGTCATGCGATCTAGGGCTGAAATAGCAGTTCTTACCAACTTATGACTAGGTTGGCCTTCCATTTGCGCTATTAAACCAAATCCACAGTTGTCTTTTTCAAGACTAGGATCATATAGAGCCATTGCAATTCTCCCTTTTGCTTCTCTGTCATCCAGACAGTAAATGACTAACTATTCATGTACTTGTTGTTTTTTATAAACTGATAGTTTGCTTTAGCCAGTTAAAACGTTATTGGTTGTGTTAACAAAACCGATTGATTTTATTTTCATCAGCTTTACAACGTATAGCTAATTGTGTTTAAGGTCAAGTTCATGGTTAATTATCATGCATAAACGCGATTAGCCACTTAATAATCTAAAATAGTCGATGGATATCAATGAGATATACAAGGTGGATGTTAACGGGATTTAACATATACAACCGGGGGATTTTGAAAGCGCCAGAAAGCAGATAGAAAAAAGGCTAGCATCGAGTGCTAGCCAAATATAAAAGTTAGGAAGGGTGTTGCTTTTCCTCTAGGCTAACGTCATTGACGTTAGCCCGAGAAATATTATGCGGAAAGCATGAGTGAATCAGCTTTCGCTTCTAAGTTTGAGTTACCCATTAAGAAGTCATCAATAGCAATTGCACATTCACGACCTTCATTAATACAACGTACCACTAGAGACTGACCTGTACGCATATCACCAGCAGCGAAAACGCCTTTCTGGTTAGTTGCGTAACCTTCAGAAGCGACGTTACCGCGCTCGTCCAGTTTAATGTCTAGTTGAGCTAGCACACCTGTTGGCTCTGGGTGTAAGAAACCCATTGCTAGGAATGCCATATCACAAGGGATAACACGTTCTGTGTTCGCCACTTCATCAAAGCTTGGACGCTCACCTGGTTTCGCATCTTGCCAAACGATGTCAGCAATACGTAGACCCGTCACTTGACCTTGGTCGTTACCGATGAACTCTTTAGTCAAGATGTTCCAGTGACGTTCACAACCTTCCTCGTGAGAAGTCGTTGTTTTCATGATCATTGGGTATTGAGGCCAAGGCATATTTGCAGGGCGCTTCTCTGGTGGGATCGGCATGATCTCTACCTGAGTAATGCTTGCTGCTTTATGACGGTTTGAGGTACCTACACAGTCAGAACCAGTATCACCACCACCGATAACCACAATGTGCTTATCTTGAGCGTGAATCTCTTCTGTTTTGAGGTCTAGGTCGTTGGCACGACGGTTGTTTTGGCCAAGGAATTCCATCGCAAAATGAACGCCTTTTAGCTCACGACCTGGAATTGGTAGGTCACGAGGAACCGTAGAACCACCTGTTAGCAGGACTACATCAAACTCTTGACGTAGTTGCTGAGCGTTAACATCAACACCGATGTGTTGGTTCACTTTAAACTCAACGCCCGCTTCAGCCATTAGATTGATCTTACGATCAATCACGTCCATACCCAGTTTGAAGTCTGGGATTCCGAAACGCAGTAGGCCGCCAACTTTCTCGTCACGTTCAAATACTGTTACTGAGTGACCAGCACTGTTCAGCTGCTCAGCAGCGGCTAGGCCAGCAGGACCTGAACCGATAACAGCCACGGTTTTGCCTGTGCGAGAACGAGGTGTTTTAGGTTTTGCGTACCCTTCGCGGTACGCAGTTTCTACAATCGTTTTCTCGATATTACAGATAGTGATTGGGTCTTGGTTGATACCTAGTACACAAGCACTCTCACAAGGAGAAGGGCACACACGACCTGTAAATTCAGGGAAGTTATTGGTCGAGCTTAGGATGTTCCAAGCCTCTTCCCAGCTGTCACGGTAAACCGCGTCATTGAATTCTGGGATGATGTTACCAATCGGACAACCGCTGTGACAGAAAGGTACGCCACAGTCCATACAACGAGATGCTTGAGTATTGATCTTGTCACCAAACTCTTCGTTAAGTACGAACTCTTTGTTGTCTTCGATACGAACTGACGGGTCGAGCTTCTTTGGAAGCTCACGACCGTGTTCTAAAAATCCAGTAGGCTTACCCATTATACTGCCTCCACTTCTTCCGTTTGTGCCTGTTGTGCTTCAGCTTTACGCTTCTCAAGAACTGCTTTGTAGTCGCGTGGCATTACTTTAATTAGTGATGCAACACTTGCTTCAAAGTTGTCTAGGAAAGACTGAGCAACTTCACTTCCTGTGAATTCAACGTGCTTCGTTAGCATATCTAGTAGAAGATCTTTATCTTCTTGTTCAATTGGATCTAGGTCGACAAGTTCAGAGTTAAGCTTGGTTTCGAAGTCGCCCGCTTTATCCCAAACATAAGCGACACCGCCACTCATACCCGCAGCAAAGTTACGACCCGTTGAGCCAAGGATAATAGCAACACCGCCAGTCATGTATTCACAACCGTGGTCACCAACGCCTTCAACAACAACCTTCGCACCTGAGTTACGAACACAGAAACGTTCGCCAGCCATACCGCGAATGAAAGATTCACCTGAAGTCGCACCGTAGAAACATACGTTACCTACCACGATGTTATCTTCAGCAACGATAGATGATTTCGCATCTGGGTACAGTACCAAAGTACCGCCAGACAGACCTTTACCCCAGTAATCGTTCGCGTCGCCTTCTACTTCGAACTTAACGCCTTTCGCAAGGAAAGCACCGAAAGATTGGCCAGCACTACCGTGGAACTTAACGTTCATTGGCTGTGGTAAACCTTGGTCTTTGTAAACCTTCGAGATTTCGTTCGACAGCATGGTACCTGCAGAGCGGTCCGTGTTGATGATAGGGAAGCTTGCACTTACAGCTTCGCCTTTCTCAAGTGCAGGAATCGCAGCTTGAATCAACTTACGGTCTAGAACATCTTCTAGGTTGTGGTTTTGTTGTGTCTGGTTGTAGATACCATCTTCTTCACGCGCCTGCTCAATGTGCAGTACCGGCGTTAGATCTAGGTTCTTGTACTTCCAGTGACCGATGTCATCACGCACTTTCAGTTTGTGCGATTGACCCACCATCTCATCGATAGAGCGGAAGCCGAGCTCAGCCATTACTTCACGCAGGCCTTCTGCCATGTATTGGAAGAAAGTCACTACGTCTTCTACGCGGCCGTCGAAACGTTCACGCAGAGTCTTGTTCTGTGTTGCGATACCAACAGGACATGTATTCTTGTGACACTTACGCATCATGATACAGCCTTCAACAACCAATGCTGCTGTTGCTACGCCCCATTCTTCAGCACCAAGTAGTGTTGCTACTGCAAGGTCACGTGGTGTTTTCATCTGACCATCAGACTGAACAACGATACGGTTACGTAGGCCGTTTTTCAGTAGTGTTTGGTGCGTTTCTGCTAGACCCAGTTCCCAAGGCAGACCAGTGTGACGGATAGAAGACATCGGAGATGCACCCGTACCACCATCAAAACCTGCGATAAGTACCACGTCAGCTTTCGCTTTCGCTACACCAGATGCAATCGTACCTACGCCAGCTTCTGATACTAGCTTCACGTTTACACGGCCATTACGGTTCGCGTTTTTCAGATCGTAGATCAGCTGAGCCAAATCTTCGATTGAGTAGATATCGTGGTGTGGCGGTGGCGAGATAAGACCGACGCCCGGAGTCGAGTGACGCGTTGCGCCGATCCAGTCATCAACCTTATCACCAGGTAGTTGACCACCTTCGCCCGGTTTCGCACCTTGAGCCATCTTGATTTGTAGCTCATCAGCGTTAGATAGGTAGTAAGACGTTACACCAAAGCGACCAGAAGCCACCTGTTTGATTGCTGAACGTTCCCAGTCGCCGTTTTCTTTACGTTCGAAACGTGCTGGATCTTCACCACCTTCACCTGAGTTTGATTTCGCGCCAATGCGGTTCATCGCAACAGCCAGTGTTGAGTGAGCCTCATGCGAGATTGAACCAAAGCTCATTGCGCCAGTAGCAAAACGCTTAAGGATGTTCTCGATTGGTTCTACTTCTGCTAGAGGAATAGAGCCTGCAGGGTTTTTGATGAAGTCCAGTTGGCTACGTAGCGTTGCTGCGTTGTCGCCTTGGTCATCAACTGCTTTTGCGTACTTCTTGAACTGACCGTAATCTTTGTTACGCGTCGACTCTTGAAGTAGAGAAATCGTTTCAGGGTTGAACAGGTGCTTCTCACCACGTTGTTTCCACTGGTAAACACCACCGACATCAAGGATCTGAGCTGGGATTTCACGAGCTGGGTAACCAACACGGTGACGAACCAGTACTTCTCGCGCGATATCGTCGATCGTTAGACCTTGGATACGAGAAACAGTACCTGTGAAGTATTTTTCAACCACTGATTTGCTAACACCAAGTGCTTCAAAGATTTGTGCACCGTGGTAAGACTGCAGCGTAGAGATCCCCATCTTAGAGAAGATCTTAAGTAGACCGCCGTTAACACCTTTACGGTAGTTATCGAATAACTCACGTGGGTGTACGTTTGGATCTAGCTTCTTCGTACGTTGCAGTTCAACAATCGTTTCAATAACTAGGTATGGGTTAACTGCGTTCGCACCGTAACCGATAAGCGTTGCAAAGTGGTGTGTCTCACGAGCGTCGCCCGTTTCAACCACGATGTCACACTTAGCACGTAGACCTTTACGGATTAGGTGGTGGTGAACCGCGCCAACAGCCAGCATTGCTGGAATAGCGGCATGGTTAGAGTTAACCGCACGGTCAGTTAGTAGGATGATAGAGTAGCCATCAATCACTGCGTCTTCTGCGTATTGGCAGATACGCTTAAGTGCGCGCTCTAATTTACCTTGGTCGCCATTTGCTTGGAATACGATATCCAGCGTCTTCGCTTGAAGGTGCTCGTTATCGATTGCACGCAGTTTTTCTAACTCAGAGTTAGACAGTACTGGAGACTCAAGCTCTACTTTTTGACAGTGTTCAGGTGTTTCAGCAAGTAAGTTCTGATCTTTACCTAGGTAAGTGTTCAGAGACATAACCATACGCTCACGAATCGGGTCGATCGGCGGGTTGGTTACTTGTGCAAACAACTGTTTGAAGTAGTTTGAAAGGTGCTGTGATTGATGAGAAAGAATCGCTAGCGGCCAGTCAGCACCCATTGCAGAAAGTGGCTCGTAGCCTGTTTTCGCAAGAGGTAGAATGATTTCGTTGACTTCTTCAGAGCTCACACCAAACGATTGTTGTTTGTGGAGAAGTTTCTCTGGAGAAGGTTGACTAAATTCGTTGCTCGCATCTGGTAGCTTTTTCAAGCTCAGAAGGTTCTCTTCAACCCACTTTTCGTAGGGTTGTGCTTTAGCAATGCTGTCTTTCACTTCTTCATCAGAAATGATGCGGCCTTGCTCAAGGTCAGCAACAAAAATACGACCTGGTTGCAGGCGACCACGGTACTCAACGTTTTCAGGTGCAATCTCAACAACACCAGACTCAGACGCCATTACTAGGAAATCGTCTTTTGTTACTGTGTAGCGAGAAGGACGCAGACCGTTACGGTCTAGCGTTGCACCTACTTGAACACCATCGGTGAAACATACAGATGCTGGGCCATCCCATGGTTCCATTACGTTCGCGTGGTACTGGTAGAACGCACGACGAGTTGGGTCCATGTTTTTGTTTTCTTGCCATGCTTCCGGGATCATCATCATCAACGCATGTGGCAGAGTACGACCTGAAAGAACAAGTAGCTCAAGTGCCATATCGAAGTTTGATGAATCCGAACTACCTTCCTGACAGATAGGCAGTAGCATGTCGATTTCAGCTTGTGTAAACAGATCCGATTCTAGGATTGCTTCACGCGCTTTCATCCAGTTCAGGTTGCCGCGAACCGTATTGATTTCGCCATTATGCGCGATGTAACGGAAAGGCTGAGCTAGACGCCAACGTGGGAATGTATTGGTAGAGAAGCGAGAGTGTACCAGTGCTAGAGCTGTCACCATGGTTGGGTTTTGCAGGTCTAGGAAGTACTGAGGAACTTGTTCAGTTGTTAGCTGACCTTTGTACACCAATGTCTTGTAAGACATAGAGTTGATGTAGAAGTCATCACCGATATTTGAAACGCTTTCTAGGCATACACGAACCGTGTAGTTACGTAGAACATACAGTTTACGCTCAAGTTCTTCTGGTGTGATACCAGGGCCGCCAGAAATAAATACATGTTCAAATTGAGGTTCAGTGCTTAGTGGGTCAGCACCAATCATTGAATTGTCAGTTGGAAGTTCACGGTAACCGATCACTTCTAACTCAAGGCGTTGTGCATTGCGTTCTAGAATGTCACGACACTGTGCACGTTTGTGTTCATCTTTAGGGAAAAGTACAACACCAACACCATATTTTTCAAAAGATGGCAGCTTAATTCCAAGCTTTACGGCTTCTTCTAGTAAGAATTCGTGCGGCTTCTGTAGCAGGATACCTGCACCATCACCAGAACACGGATCGCAGCCTTGGCCGCCACGGTGTTCCATACGTGCAAGCATATCGAGTGCTTGAGTTACTACATCATGAGATTTGCGATTCTTTAGATGCGCAACAAAACCGATACCACAAGCGTCATGCTCCAATTCAGGAGTATACAGACCCTGTGAGTTCTGCTCTTGATCTACCATAGATACATCCTTCCAGTTAAATCTAGGCGCAACTTATTTGTATAAAGTCAGCCTTGTCCTTTTATATTTATGGGTCTAAACCTGCCTATGCTGGCGGTTTGAATCCTTTCCGTATCTCGCAGGAAAAGTATTGCGAGAAAAACAATCCTTAGTGATACCTGTTTATTTTTAACCACAAACTAGTGGTTTATATAGGTGGGAGTTAGATATCACCGACTTATTAGCAAGTTTTCGTTGTAAGTAAATACTCAAAAATAGCCAATATGTGTAAGTATCCTACAATTTTGTCTAGGCGAATTGCAATGAAAGTTGACCCATGTAGACCATTTTTTTCGTTTTATTTTGAATTTAATGCCTAACAAATGTGCAACATTAGGCAAATAGAGCCGATTTTTTGCATGTTTATTGATATTTGTTAGGTTGCTCGCAAAAAGCCTTGAGTAAACTAATTGGTCGAATTTTGCAGGGATGTAATTTTTTTTCAAAAAAAGACTGATATTCATTCTTATTTACTTGAGTGCTTTGAAAATATGCAATTACACGAGTTGGTCAATACTATCGGCCAAGACCTTCAACGCCGTTATGGCGAGAAAGTCCACAAGCTGACGCTTCACGGTGGTTTCAGCTGCCCAAACCGAGACGGGACCATTGGTCGTGGAGGTTGTACGTTTTGTAACGTGGCTTCCTTTGCCGATGAACAAACTCAAATTCAAAGTATTGCTGACCAGTTAAAAGATCGCGCGGGTGAGATTGCTCGTGCCAAGAAGTATCTGGCTTACTTTCAGGCGTACACCAGCACTTATGCTGAGGTACAAGTGCTTAAGAATATGTATGAAGAGGCGTTAAAAGCACCTGGTGCAGAGATCGTCGGCCTTTGTGTTGGCACAAGACCAGACTGCGTGCCTGATGCGGTGTTGGATCTGTTAGCGGGTTACGTTAAACAAGGCTATGAGATTTGGCTCGAGCTTGGCCTGCAAACCGCCAATGATAAAACCCTCAAGCGAATTAACCGCGGACACGACTTTGCGGTGTATGAAACGATCACCCAGCGTGCACGCGCTTTAGGCATCAAGGTGTGTACCCACCTGATTGTTGGTCTACCAAAAGAGACTAAGCCGGATAACCTTGAAACCTTAGACAAGGTATTAGCGGTTGGCACTGATGGTATTAAGCTGCACGGCCTGCATATAGTAGAGGGCAGTAACATGGCTAAGGCGTGGAAAGCCGGAAAGCTAGAAGCCCCAAGCCTTGAAGAGTACATCGATATCGCGAGTGAGATCATTCAACGCACGCCTGCGGACGTGGTTTATCACCGTGTTTCTTCAGCGGCGAGACGGCCAACGTTACTTTCTCCTTTATGGTGTGAGAACCGCTGGTTAGCGATGACTGAAATAGGCCGTTCGCTCGATAAAACCGGTGCTCAAGGCATCAAAACTGGCTCTGCATTCGAGTACACGTTGCCTGTTTTAAACGCAGCCAATTAATAGAAATGGGTGACTGTAGGTAACAGCAGATAAAACCAACAAATAGTGGTAACATTTCCCTCACAGATTTTATGGTATAGATTGAGAGCAGATGGAACTGGTAATGACTTGGTTGTGGGACAGGGCGTATGGCTACGGTATTTATATCGTTGTTGTATTGCTGATTGCTCTCATCTGCTGGCATCTCTATTCTCGTTATCAATCGCATATCGAAACGCTTCTACTTGCTACCCCGTCGCCACTCTACTTTGTTGATGTTCGAAGTGGCGAAATACTCTATGCCAATCGCCAAGCAATGCAGTTGCTTGGTATTCGACAAATTGGTGTTAACTTTCGATTCCCTACCGTTGAAAGCGAGAATAGCTTTCGCCACTACTTAACCAATCACATCAACTCTCGAGCCTTCGAGCAGGTCTCCCTGTGGGCGCTTTCTGAATTTGAGTCGTTTAAGATCAACTTAGTCGGTCGTAAGGTTCATTTTAGAAATAAGCAGGCTTGGATGATTCATGCTTCACCTTATAAGAATACTAACGAAGAAATGTCCCAAGAAGTTCGAGAGTTGAATGTTGCTCGTACCGCTTTGGATTCTTTGTCTGAGTTGATCTACGTGAAAGATCAGAAAGATCAGTTAGTGACGAGTAATCGCTCGTTTAAAAAGTTTTGGCATGGTCGTGCTGAAGAGGGCACCCTGAGTGTTTCTGGTGGAGTATTAAAAGGTCGTGTAAGTGAACGCTCTTGGACTACAGATCAAGATGGAAAAAGCTGCTTGCTTGAAACCTACCAAAGTGTCTTGCTCTCACAAGATGGATCAACCATAGGTACGCTCTCTATTAGCCATGATGTGACCGATTGGCATGACATGCAGCAGCAGCTTCGTGGCGAAATGGAGAAGCGAAAAGATACCGAAGTGGCACTTGCGCAGCGTGACACCATCTTGCAAAACATCTTGGAGGCCAGCCCAGACTCGATTGGCATCTTTAATGAAAACATGGTTTATCAAGCGTGTAATAAGCCATTTGTGGCTGCGCTAGGTATCTCTGAAGTGAGTGACTTGATCGGTAAACGCTTACAAGATGTGGTGCCACATAGTATCTATACGCGAATATCAGAAACCGATCATCAAGTGCTTCATCAAAGTAAATCGCTGCGTTATATCGACAAAGTGGTCTCAAGTGATGGAGCATTTACTTGGTATGATGTAGTCAAATCACCGTTTAGAGATCCAGCATCGAGCACTAATGGTGTGTTGATCATGGCGCGTGATATTACAGAGCGTTATCTAGCAGAACAAAAGCTTGAAGAAGCCAACCTTGAACTTGAACGCCTCAGCTTTATGGATAGCCTGACTAAAGTTTCTAACCGACGTCGTTTCGATGAACAGCTCTCGACACTGTGGCATTATCATGTGCGTGAGAAGTTACCGCTGACGATCATGCTGTGTGACATCGATTTCTTTAAAGGCTACAACGACTATTACGGACACCAGCAAGGTGATGATGCCTTGGTCCAAGTTTCTCAGGCATTTAAGCAGGTGTTGAATCGTTCATCGGACTGTGTAGCTCGTTATGGTGGTGAAGAATTCGGCTTTATTCTGCCGAATACAACGACCGAAGGTGCTCAGCTGGTGGCGCAGCGTATTCATGACGAAGTCCTAAAGTTGGAACTTGCGCATGAGAAGTCGACGGTCTCTGAATTCATCACCGTGAGTATTGGTATTGTCTCTTACATTCCGAAACCTGATGACGAGATGGAGTCGGCCGTTGCTTTGGCTGACAGTGCTCTGTATCAAGCAAAGTCTGACGGTCGAAACCGTTCTATGGTGCACCCATCCTCAATTTGCTAACTCTATAAAATCGGTGATTTTCCCACCTTCGTCTGTTTTGGTTGTTCGGTATTTATATTAATTGGATTAACCTTCGATATTGCCGCTGATCTCTTGCTGCGTGTGATGTAGCTAGCTTACCTCCTATCTTCAAACAGGGTAGAATGTTGCTAGTCTTATCGCATGGAGCGTTAAATGAAACCCATGAAAAATCTTGCCCAGTATTACGTGGATCTACTCGTAAAGCTGGGGATTGTCCGCTTTTCTATCTTACTCGCCCTAGCGCTTGTTGCCCTCGCTGTTGTTGTGCAAGTCGGTATCACCCTCGCACTCAAAGGTAATGTTGATGATATCGATATTGTCCGTTCAGTTTTCTTTGGTTTAGTGATAACGCCTTGGGCGGTTTACTTCCTATCTGTAGTCGTTGATCAGCTGGAAGAGTCTCGTCAAAGGTTAGCGAAACTGGTCTCTAAACTTGGCGACATGCGTGAGCGAGACCAAGAGCTCAACAATAAACTGCAGCTCAATATTGAGAAGCTTAATCAAGAAATTGAAGAGCGTGAAAAAGCGGAAGAAGCGCGTGCAGAAGCGATGCACGACCTTGAGAACGAGGTGTTTCAACGTGAGCGAACTCAGCTTGAACTTGCAGAACGTACGGCACTGCTACGTTCATTTATTGATGCTTCTCCTGACCTTATTTACTATCGTAATGAAGATGGTGTGTTCTCTGGTTGTAACCGTGCTGTAGAAGAGCTCACCGGCAAAACAGAAAAAGAGCTGGTTGGTTTGACTCCTTGGGATGTCTACAGTAAAGAGGTAGCCCAGCAAGTTGTTGAAACCGATAAGAAAGTCTTTTCTGATAACCAAGCGCTGACCTATGACCAATGGCTTGAATACCCTGACGGACGTAAGAGTTACTTCGAACTGCGTAAAGTTCCTTTCTATAGCAAAGATGGCCGTCACTTGGGTTTAGTCGGTTTTGGTCGCGATATTACTGAACGTAAAGAGCATCAAGAGTCGTTAGAAAAAGCTAGCCGCGATAAGACCACCTTTATCTCAACCATTAGCCACGAGTTAAGAACACCGCTCAATGGCATCATCGGCTTGAGCCGCATGTTGTTGGATAGCCAACTAACGACCGAGCAGCGTAAGCAGATGCAAACCATTAAGGTAAGCGCAGTGACATTGGGTAATATCTTTAACGATATTATCGACATGGATAAGTTCGACCGCCGTAAGCTTGAGCTCTTCCCAACCCCTATCAATTTTGAAGATTTCGTTGTCGAGATCGAGAGTATTTCTGCGTTAATGGCAGAGCAGAAAGGACTAAGGTTCGATCTAGAAAGATTGTCTGATCTTCCAGCTGCTGTTGAGGTGGATGGTACTCGTCTTAGACAGGTATTGTGGAACCTTGTCAGCAACGCGATGAAGTTCACCAAAGATGGTGGTGTGGTGATGACAGTCAGCGCCGACATTGATGGCGACTTTGCCAACATAACGATGGAAGTAGAAGACACCGGGATTGGTATCCCTGAAAGTGAAATCGAGAAGATCTTCGCGATGTACTATCAGGTGAAATCGGGCACGGACAACTTGCACGCTGTCGGCACGGGCATTGGCCTCGCGGTCTCACAGCAGCTGATCAATATGATGGATGGCCACATTGAAGTCACCAGTGAAGAGGGCTTTGGTAGCACCTTTACGGTTTCGATTCGAGTTCCAGTGAATCACGATACTCAGGCACTGATCAAAACGCCAAGAAAGCAGTCAAATCTTAAGATCTTCATGGTTGAAGATATTGAACTCAATATCACAGTGGCTCGCTCTCTACTTGAAAGTCTGGGTCATGAGGTGACCGTAGTAATGACGGGTAAAGAGGCTCAGATTGCTTTCAACCCGGAAGACTATGACTTGGTACTGTTAGATATCCAACTGCCAGACATGACAGGTTTCGATATTGCTCAATACTACCGCGAGAAATACAGCCAACTACCGCCTTTGGTGGCATTAACTGCCAACGTGTTAAGCAACAAGCAAGAGTATTTCCAGAAAGGCATGGACGAAGCGATCAGCAAACCTTTGTCAGTTCGAGCTATTCAAGATGTCATCAGCGAGCTGATCGAAGATGCGCCAGAGGTAATTGAGAAAGTAGCGGGTACGGAGAAGGTTGAAAGCATTGAGAAAGTCGACGCCACTAAGTCTGTTCTTTCAGCTATTGATACCACTTTGCTTGATATTGATATGCTAGAGTCTTATGTTGACATTGTTGGACCAAAACCGGTTTTGGATAGCATCGTGATGTTTGAAGATATGATGCCGGAGTATATGGAAATATTGAACTCCAACATGGTCGCGAAAGATAAAGCCAGTATCGTTTCTGAAGCACATAAAATTAAAGGTGCAGCAGGTTCTATCGGCCTGAAACGCATTCAACAAGTTGCTCAGAAAGCTCAATCTCCTGACCTACCAGCTTGGTGGGAAAACATTTCAGATTGGGTCGATGAGATTAATAACGAATACCAGAATGACATTGAAGTCTTAAAGAGTTGGTTAAATCAAAGGTAGAAGAAGAATGAAAAAATTAGCATTCGCCGCATGTGTAGTGGCATTAGCGGGTTGTTCTACGCCCCAAGTAGAATGGCAGCAAGATAATCAAGTAGAAGTATCTGCAGCAACAGTCACAATGAAAAGCAACCTTTGGCACAACAAGATGCCAACGATTGGAGAGACCCAAGATAAGACTCTGCATGGTGCAATCTACCTAGAGTCAGACTCACAACTGCCAGCAACGCTTGCGGTTGAGAGTGTTACCGTTAAACAGGGTGCAGACACCTTATTGGTAACAGCTGACGATCTTGATTTAAGAACACATAGCGAAACTCAATGGGAAGTCGCTTTTGTGTGGCAACTAGAGATCGACAGCGACAAGCCTGTTGATGTGGCGGTTGAACTGAAAGATGGTGAAACCGTGAAGTGGCTAGTAGAGAAAGACGTTAAGGTTGATACGGTTTACTAAACCTTAGCGAACAATGAACAACAAAAAAGGGAGAATGCGTTGGCATTCTCCCTTTTTAATAACTATTGATTGCGCTTCTACTGTTCAAACACTAAGTGCTAAACGACTCGAAACGCGAATCGAATTAGTCTTCTAGGTCACCACAAAAGCGGTAGCCTTCACCGTGAATCGTTGCGATGATTTCTGGCGTACCAGAAACAGATTCAAAGTGCTTACGAATACGACGGATTGTTACGTCTACAGTACGATCGTGTGGCTTAAGCTCACGACCAGTCATCTTCTTAAGAAGGTCTGCACGTGTTTGGATCTTACCTGGGTTCTCACAGAAGTGAAGTAGAGCACGGAACTCTGAACGAGGTAGCTTGTAGCCTTCGCCATCTGGGCTAACCAGAGAACGACTGTTGATATCTAGTACCCAACCGTTGAACTCATACTTTTCAACGCTACGCTTTTCTTCTTGAACAGAGCTTGTGCTCATTGAACGGTTAAGAAGGTTGCGTGCACGGATAGTCAGTTCACGAGGGTTGAAAGGCTTCGTGATGTAGTCATCAGCGCCGATCTCTAGGCCAAGGATCTTATCAACTTCATTATCACGACCAGTTAAGAACATAAGCGCTACGTTTGCTTGCTCACGTAGTTCACGCGCAAGTAGTAGGCCATTCTTACCTGGAAGGTTGATGTCCATAATTACAAGGTTAACTTGGTTGTCAGATAGCACTTGGTGCATCTCTTCACCGTCGCTAGCCTCAAAAACAGCATATCCCTCTGCTTCAAAAATACTCTTTAGAGTGTTACGAGTTACTTGCTCATCTTCAACGATAAGAATCTGCGGGGTTTGCATTTGGCGGTACCTAAATTTGTGACGAAACTGTGCTAATAGAATAAATTCTAGGCAAAAACATAACATACAGGTAATGTATTTTTGATGATAACTTAAAGTTTTCAAAAAAACACTTACTTCCAGCTATCTGCCTTCCTTGAAGTATTGCCCAATAACGTAGATCCAGTACGCCTTTCAATCATTCTTTTAGTGATTGGAGAGGATTCTATAATGTTAACAGCATGCTAACAACGCGAGAATGTTAATTCCATTCACTTTGTTGATTTACATCAATTGCCGTATCGCAACAAACTTTAATAGTATGGCTACAACTTAACCAATGTTATGGTGATTATTTAGCACCAAAACAAGAATGATTATTCGAGATGTTTCGCACATCTTGCCTGCTAAAGACCGGATTATGAACCAAGGAAGCTGAAAGCTGTCCTAAGAGTCTAGTAGATAAATATGCTCAATCAACTTTTATTGAGTAATAAATTGAGCATAGAACAATGAAAACAAAGGATTAATTTTAATAACATATAAAAGCATAGAGGTTAGCCTGACTAAACAGGTAACGCCTTACTCACGGAGGATATATGCACGATATAACACCCGACTTATGTGATGAGTTTGAAAGCGAAGTCACCCTACTGAACATGCCATTGCAGAACTTCGGTCAACGTGGTGCGTTCTTTGGAAAAATTGTAACAGTTCGTTGTTACCACGATAATTCCAAGGTTCGCGAGATTTTAGAGACCGATGGCTGTGGCAAAGTGCTTGTCGTTGATGGAAATGGCTCATGCCAAAAGGCGCTGCTTGGCGATCAGCTCGCTATTCTCGCGATAGAGAATGGTTGGGAAGGCGTGATTGTGAACGGTGCGGTGCGTGATGTTGGCATGATGTCGCAAATGGACCTTGGTGTTCAGGCGCTGGGTGCATCGCCATTCAAGACCGAGAAACGCGGCGTCGGACAAGTGAATGTTACGCTCTCTATACATAATCAACTGATTCAGCCTGGTGACTATATTTATGCCGATTGGAATGGCGTATTAATTTCATCTGAGTTGTTAATTGAGTCGTAACTAACTCAAATTTAATTCCGTTGTTAGATTAGATTGGGGAATGGTTTGTGATGTGCTGAAAGCTTGGGGCTCAATTCGGACTAATCAGTAAATAAAGAACAAGCGAAAGAGATTAAAAGCGAAACCCTAATCCCACTTCAACACCTTGCTGCCACTCTTCATAGTCAAGGGTGGCATGCAAATCTAGATTATCAGTCAGTTGCACTCGGCTGGAAACCTCTGCGGCTACCGATTTCTCATTGTCTTCGGTTTCATCTTTATAGGTGTGTAAAGAACTGTTGAAAGAGACTCTTTCTGAAAACTGATAACTGACACCACTTAAGAATCCACTTTCCTGTTTCAGTGCCGCACTATTGATACGTGTACCCACGTAAAGATCCACATCTGAAAACAAGCTATAAGAATAGCCACTGTCTATTTTCCAAGTATCGAAGCTTTCACTTGACGCGTTTTGTGTGGAGATAAAAAATTTATGAGAAGAACGATCTATTTGAGAAGGAAGTAGAGGCAAACTATTCGCTGAACAAACAACAGGCATAGCAAAAGCCAAAAGAATAAGTAATCTCTTCATTTCCCACTCCTGATGTCATTATTATTGTTCTTCGAACGTTATCGTTCAATTAAAGCACAGAACTTGTGCGTTCGCTGCACAATCGATATAGCATTTTGTTATGACTATATATGCAATTGATCACTCTTGCTTGTTCAATGAGTAAATCCAGTATCTTAAGTGAAGGTTTATACAGGGTGTTTTATCCCTTAAATGACGGTTTGCTCTGAAAAACGGTGCGAATGTAAAAAAAACGCAACTTTTCATTGACGTCCAGTGGTAAAAATTGATACACGTAGAGTAAAGCACAAGCAGAGAATTTGATATGCAGCACGTAAGCCACCTAGTAATGACCACAACCATTATTATTACCGACATTAACATTGTTGGGGCAGGCTGCTAAGTAACGGATTTTAAAAAAAGGCCTGTATCCAACAAGATACAGGCCTTTTTTTGTACCATTTTTATGACTTATGGAGAAAGGGATGCGCGTTTTAAAGTTTGGAGGTTCATCATTAGCTGATGCAGATCGTTTTTTACGAGCGGCTGATATCATCGCTAATAATGCCCAGCAAGAAGAGCTAGCTGTTGTACTATCGGCTCCAGGAAAAACAACCAATAAGTTGGTCGCTGTAATTGAAGCTGCACTTAAAAATGGTGAAGCAGATGCACAGATTACAGAGATCGAATCCTCATTCGCTGCACTGTTTGCAGATATTCAAGCCGTTGTTCCTTCTATTGACGGTTCTGCGTTCCAAGAGCAGGTGGATACTTCTCTTGCTCAGCTAAAACAGTTCGTGAACGGCATTAACCTACTGGGTATGTGCCCGAATCATGTTAATGCTCGCATCATCAGTAAAGGTGAGCGAATCTCAATCCAGTTGATGAAAGCGGTACTTGAAGCGAAAGGCCAACCAGCAAGCCTGATTGACCCAGTTCAATACCTATACGCTAAAGGTGATCACCTTGAAGCTATGGTCGATGTGGATGTTTCAACTCAGAACTTCCGTCAATCGCCACTTCCTAAAGGTCACGTAAACATCATGCCGGGCTTCACTGCTGGTAATGATAAAGGTGAGTTAGTAACACTTGGCCGTAATGGCTCTGACTACTCAGCGGCAGTTCTAGCGGCATGTCTACGTGCTGATTGCTGTGAAATCTGGACTGATGTAGACGGCGTTTACAACTGTGACCCACGCTTAGTCGATGATGCACGTCTGCTTAAATCATTAAGCTACCAAGAAGCGATGGAGCTTTCTTACTTCGGTGCTTCGGTTCTGCACCCGAAGACTATCGCGCCTATCGCGCAATTCCATATTCCTTGTCTGATCAAAAACAGCTTTAACCCACAGGGTGCGGGTACTTTGATTGGTCAAGACACTGGCGAAGATAACCTAGCAATTAAAGGTATTACTACGCTAAGTGACCTAACAATGGTTAACGTATCAGGCCCTGGTATGAAAGGCATGGTTGGCATGGCAAGTCGCGTATTCGGCGCGATGTCTTCGGCTGGCGTTTCTATTGTCCTTATTACTCAATCGTCTTCTGAGTACAGCATCAGCTTCTGTATTGAATCGGCTGACAAAGTGAAAGCGAAACAAGTGTTGTCAGACGCGTTTGAACTTGAGCTCAAAGATGGTCTATTAGAGCCAGTTGAGTTCATGGACGACGTAGCGATTGTAACGCTGGTGGGTGACGGTATGCGTACTTCACGCGGTGTTGCTTCTCAGTTCTTCTCTTCTTTAGCTGAAGTGAACGTCAACATTGTTGCGATTGCTCAAGGGTCATCTGAGCGTGCTATCTCAGCGGTTATCCCTGAAGATAAAATCTCTGAAGCAATCAAAGCGTGTCACGAGAACCTATTTAACTCTAAGCACTTCCTTGACGTATTCGTTGTGGGTGTTGGCGGCGTTGGTGGCGAACTTGTTGATCAGATCCAACGTCAGCAAGGTAAATTGGCTGAAAAAGGCATCGTGATTCGCGTATGTGGTTTAGCAAACAGTAAAGGTTTGTTGCTAGACAGCGATGGTCTACCGTTAGAGCAGTGGCGTGACCGTATGTCGAGTGCGACTGAAGAATTCAGCCTAGCTCGCTTAGCGGCTCTTGTTCAACGTAACCACATCATCAACCCAGTATTGGTTGACTGTACGTCTAGCGAAGGTATTGCTGCGCAGTACGCTGATTTCCTAGCGGCTGGTTTCCACGTGGTAACACCAAACAAGAAAGCAAACACAGCAAGCATGGCTTACTACCATCAGCTTCGTGAAGTTGCACGTAACTCACGTCGTAAGCTGATGTACGAAACAACCGTAGGTGCAGGTCTACCAGTAATCGAAAACCTTCAGAACCTTATCTCTGCAGGTGATGAACTTGAGAAGTTCAACGGCATTCTTTCAGGTTCACTGTCTTACATCTTCGGTAAACTTGATGAAGGTATGACACTAAGCCAAGCAACCAATATTGCTAAAGATAACGGCTTTACTGAACCGGATCCTCGTGACGATTTATCTGGTATGGATGTGGCGCGTAAGCTGCTTATTCTTGCTCGTGAAGCAGGCATGGCGCTTGAACTTGAAGATGTTGAAGTTGATCAAGCTCTGCCACCAGGTTTTGATGACTCAGGCACGGTTGAAGAGTTTATGGCTCGTCTGCCAGAAGCGGATGCTTACTTCCAAGAGCTGTCGGCTATCGCAGCAGAAGAAGGCAAAGTACTTCGTTATGTTGGCGAAATCGCTGAAGGTAAGTGTAAGGTTCGTATCGCTGCTGTTGATGGCGATGACCCAATGTTCAAGATTAAAGATGGCGAGAACGCATTAGCATTCTACAGCCGTTACTACCAACCAATCCCTCTAGTACTACGTGGCTACGGCGCGGGTACTGAAGTAACAGCAGCTGGCGTATTCTCTGATGTGATGCGTACTCTTGGTTGGAAATTAGGAGTTTAGGAATGAGTTCAAGTGATATGGATGTTGTCGTTTATGCTCCTGCATCAATCGGTAATGTCAGTGTAGGGTTTGATGTGCTGGGGGCCGCTGTGTCTCCAGTGGATGGCACACTGCTGGGTGACCGAGTAATGGTTAAAGTAGGCGATGAATCATTCTCGCTAAAAACAGCAGGCAGCTTTGTTTCTAAGCTGCCGACTGAAGCCAAAGAAAACATCGTCTATGACTGCTGGGTGGTGTTCTCTAGAGAGCTTGATAAAAAAGGCGTTGCGCTAAAGCCTTTAGAAATGACACTCGAAAAGAACATGCCTATTGGTTCTGGTCTAGGTTCAAGTGCATGTTCAATTGTCGCGGCACTGGATGCGCTAAATCGTTTTCATGGCCAGCCACTGAATGAGACTGAACTGCTTGCTCTAATGGGCGAAATGGAAGGTAAGATTTCAGGCGGTATCCATTATGATAACGTTGCTCCATGTTACCTTGGTGGTGTGCAGTTAATGCTTGAAGAGTTAGGTATCATTAGCCAAGAAGTACCGTGTTTTGATGACTGGTATTGGGTAATGGCGTATCCGGGTATTAAGGTTTCAACGGCTGAAGCTCGCGAAATTCTTCCTTCTCAATATCGTCGTCAGGATGTGATTGCCCATGGCCGTCATCTAGCGGGTTTTATCCACGCGTGCCACTCTGGTCAGCCAGAGCTAGCAGCGAAGATGATCAAAGACGTGATTGCTGAACCATATCGTGAGAAACTGCTTCCAGGGTTTGCTGATGCGCGTAAATACGCCACTTCAGCAGGAGCACTGGCTACTGGGATCTCCGGTAGCGGTCCAACTCTATTTAGCATTTGCAAAGAACAAGATGTCGCCGAGCGTGTTGCACGCTGGTTAGAACAAAATTACGTACAAAATGAAGAAGGATTCGTTCACGTTTGTCGCCTAGATAAGCAAGGTTCGATCGTTACAGGAAGTGAGTTATGAAGCTGTACAACATCAAAGAAAATGACGAGCAAGTCTCTTTTGGCCAAGCCGTTCGTCAAGGTTTAGGTCGTAATCAAGGTCTATTTTTTCCATCTGAGCTACCAAAGTTTGATGATATCGATGCGCTGCTAGCAGAGGACTTTGTCCCTCGTAGCTCAAAGATTCTGTCAGCATTGATTGGCGATGAATTACCAAAAGAACAGATCGACCAAATGGTGGATGCAGCGTTCCAATTCCCTGCACCAATCAACCAAGTAAAAGACGGCGTTTACGCGCTTGAGCTTTTCCACGGCCCTACACTGGCGTTTAAAGATTTCGGTGGCCGCTTTATGGCTCAGTCTTTAGCAGCCGTTTCAGATGGTGGTCAAATCACTATCTTAACAGCAACATCAGGTGATACTGGTGCGGCGGTCGCACATGCTTTCTACGGCATGGAAGACATCAATGTTGTGATTCTTTACCCGAAAGGCAAGATCAGCCCATTGCAAGAGAAGCTTTTCTGTACGCTGGGTAAGAACATTCACACTGTCGCTATCGATGGTGACTTTGATGCGTGTCAGGCTCTGGTTAAAGACTCATTTGATGATGCTGAACTGCGTAAAGAGATTGGTCTTAACTCGGCAAACTCTATCAACATCAGCCGTTTAATGGCTCAGATCTGTTACTACTTTGAAGCGGCTTCTCAGCTGACTAAAGAGCAACGTGAAAACCTAGTTATTTCTGTACCAAGTGGTAACTTTGGTAACCTAACGGCGGGTCTATTGGCTAAAGCACTAGGTTTACCTGTTAAGCGTTTCATCGCAGCAACCAATGAAAATGACACGGTTCCTCGCTACCTAGAAACAGGTCAATGGGATCCAAAACCGACCGTTGCGACAACATCGAACGCGATGGACGTAAGCCAACCAAATAACTGGCCTCGTATTGAAGAGCTTTGCCAACTCAAAGGTTGGGGCTTAGATACACTAGGCAAAGGTAAAGTATCTGACGAGCAGAGCGCTGAGTCAGTTCGCGACCTAAAAGCACAAGGTTACCTATGTGAACCACATGGTGCGATTGCTTACCGTCTATTGGAAGAGCAATTGCAAGAGAATGAAACTGGCTTGTTCCTGTGTACAGCACACCCAGCGAAATTCAAAGAAGTGGTTGATGACATCCTAGGTTCTGATATCGAACTGCCAGGCCCGCTAGCAAAACACGCGGTAATGGAGTTGTTGTCTGAAGATCTTGATAACGATTTTGAAGCGCTAAAAGCAGTGCTTCGTCGAGTTCAACCGTAACGTCCATTTGTTTTTCGAACAAATAAAAACGGCGCTCAATGAGCGCCGTTTTTGTATTCTAATTTAAGCTCTAAAAATTATAGAGACTCAGTGAACGTACGTGCGATAACGTCACGTTGCTGTTCAGTTGTTAGAGAGTTGAAACGTACAGCGTAACCCGATACACGGATAGTTAGCTGTGGGTAGTTCTCTGGGTGAGCAACTGCGTCTTCTAGCGTTTCACGCTTAAGAACGTTAACGTTTAGGTGTTGGCCACCTTCGATGCGTGGTGCTGCTTCGATTGCAACTTCACGGCTTTCGTACTCGCCTAGGTCTGCAGCTGAGATAACTTGGTCAGCTTCGAAACCTGCAGTAGCAACAACACAACGAGCTTCATTCTTCTCGCTATCTAGTAGCCAGATTGAGTTTAGTAGGTCATCGTTTGCTGCTTTAGTAATTTGAATACCTTGGATCATAACTATCTCCTAGTCCACTGAATGTGGTTTGATTATGGTGTTAACTTTCGATTTTTATTGAGCTGAGTAATATATACCTAATATTAGTAAGGTTAACATTGATTTAAGTCAAAAAACAACCAAAAACCATATTTTTACAAAGGTGATTATCTTGAGGTAAATCAAAAAAAACCTTTGAAAACAAAGTAATTACAAAATATTTTAAAGTATAAAAAATATTTAACAGTTGTATTTGTTGTAAATTTACTACATTTGTTGTGTTTTTATTGAACAGCAACCGATACAACCCTTTATTTATTAAGCATTATGAAAGTGTAAAGTGATTTAATGACAAACAATAATTCATCCTCAAAACCGGAAACAAATATGAAGTTTATTGGCGCTCATGTGTCGGCTGCTGGTGGTGTTGATCAGGCGCCTATGCGTGCACGTGAAATAGGTGCCAATGCGTTTGCACTGTTTACCAAGAATCAGAGACAGTGGGCGGCAAAACCGCTAGAAGCGAAAACCATTAGTGCCTTCAAAGCCAATTGCAAAATGTTGGGCTTCGGTGCTGAGCACATTCTTCCTCATGACTCCTACCTTATTAACCTAGGAGCACCAGAGGAAGAGAAGCTAGAGAAATCACGCGCGGCTTTTATTGATGAGATGGAGCGTTGTAATCAACTTGGGTTAACGCTTTTGAATTTTCACCCTGGGAGTCATTTGAAGAAAATCTCAGAAAGCGAATGTTTGGCTAAGATCGCCGAGTCGATCAACCTAGCTCATCAAGCTGTACCTGACGTAATCGCGGTGATCGAGAATACGTCAGGGCAGGGCACTAACCTTGGTTGGAAGTTTGAACATCTAGCTGAGATTATCGAGCAGGTAGAAGATAAGTCACGTGTTGGCGTGTGCTTAGACACCTGCCATACGTTTACTGCTGGCTATGACTTACGTACAAAAGAGGCGTGTGAGCATACTTTTGCTGAGTTCGACCGCATTGTGGGTATGCACTATCTAAGAGCAATGCACATCAATGATTCAAAAGCTGAGTTCGCGAGTCGAGTTGATCGACACCATTCTTTAGGAAAAGGTGAAATTGGCTGGGATTGTTTTGAGTATATTGCTTCTGATTCTCGCTTTAATGGTATCCCTCTTATCTTGGAAACGATTGATTCGACGATTTGGAAAGAGGAAATTCAACAACTTAGAATGTTTCATCGCTCAGCAACGGTAGTCAGCGAAGAAGCGTAATAATAGAAGGGAAAATTTATTTCCGTCTATTTCTAAAAATTGGCACCTTTCTTTCATAACATTAAAGTGAATATGTAGTTCACGATGTCTTAGAGGAGGTGCCTTTATGTATTCAATCACCCAAACTTCAACTGTTGCTGTCGCAAGTCGTTTACCAACACCAAACCGTCACGTGCATAACCATGGCCACCATCGTACACAACAGAAAAGTGGTTAATCGAGATAAACACAACTTGAACTGATTATTATGATTCATCAACAAGTGAACCCTACAAATCATGTTTATTGATAGCTGTATGAGGTATAACTAGATCCCTATTTAGGACAGTTAGCCGATACAGCTATTTTTTTGTCTGGCGAAAGCCGCTAGAAACCTTGATGATTGGGAAGTAAAACGATGATCGCACCAAAAACTTGGGAATCCATTATTAATGATGAACGTGACAAGGAGTACTTTCAGAGTGTCCTCGCGTTTGTTGAGCAGCAACGTAATAATGGGAAAACCGTCTACCCGCCACAAGATCAGGTGTTCAGTGCCTTTGATATGACGCCTTTCGAATCCGTGCGAGTAGTTATCTTAGGGCAAGATCCTTATCACGGTGCTAACCAAGCTCATGGTTTAGCATTCTCAGTCCTTCCTGGCGTGAAAATCCCCCCTTCTCTACGCAATATGTACAAAGAGCTTGCACAAGATATAGAGGGCTTTGAGATTCCTAGTCACGGTTATCTCGATTCTTGGGCATCGCAAGGGGTGTTGATGTTGAACACCGTTCTTACAGTAGAAGAGGCAAAAGCACACTCACATGCTAAATGTGGTTGGGAAACTTTTACTGATGCCATGATTGCTGAGCTCAATCAGCGTTCTGAACCGATCATCTTTTTGTTGTGGGGCGCACACGCCCAGAAGAAAGGCCAAGCGATTGATGAAGACAAACATCAAGTGTTGGTTGCACCTCACCCATCGCCATTATCGGCACGTCGTGGCTTCTTCGGTTGTCAGCATTTCTCAACAACCAACAAGTTACTTTCTTCTATGGATCAACAACCTATTGACTGGTGTTTACCAACAGAAGTGTAGGTTGGTGGTTTTCTGAGCCGGGTCAAATCATAAATCAGTATCTTCGTATACACTTATAAACAGTAGGTGTAATGGAGTGCAATACTATGATGATTGAAAGGATAAGACGAGAGCATGGCTATATGGCTCGTTTGCTCGCGATACTCAACAATAAGTTAGAGTTTCTAAAACAAGAGCGAGAAATAAACTATAGCTTGATCGCAGAGGTGGTTGATTACCTGATGAACCATTCGGACAAAGTGCATCACCCTAAAGAAGACGTTATTTATCGCTACTATCTTAAACAATATGGCAGTGATCAAGCGATTGAAGACTTGGAGTTAGAGCATCAATTGCTTTCTGAGAAAACGGCGGACTTTTTAGGCGTGGTCGATATGATCCTTCAAGATGCGGTGGTTCCTCAGCAAGTCTTTATTGAGCAGCTTGAAGCGTTTGTTAAGGCTCAGAGAAAGCACATGGAATATGAAGAGAAGCATGTGCTACCAATGATTGTTGAGGCGTTCACGGTTAAGGATTGGCAAGAGGTTGAGTCACAGTGGCTTCAACCAGAAGACGACCCTGTTTTTGGGGACACGATTGCTGACCAATATCGCCAGCTCGCAGCTCGCGTTCGACAAAATGAGCAAGAGTGCGTTTAGTTAATATTAAGAGTGAGTCACACCTATTTCGAAGTGCCTTCTATATTAAGAGGTGACTGTTTGAGACTCCCTCTATATTAGTTGATTAGTTCTTAGTGCGGCGCTTTGAACGGATGCGATAGTCTAAACAATAAAAAAGGCACCTTTATAGGTGCCTTTTGCTATCTGATTTCTTATCGTGCTGATTAAAGCTTTATATCGTCAAGGCTAAAATCGAGACCGAGATTCATCTCTCTTAGCTCTTTCTCAAGCTGCCTGCGATCGTTGATGGCTTCGATTTCACGCCACTTACGCTTAAGTGGTTTCGAGCGTGTTTTTTGAGTTGCACGAGGCATTTCTAGTTCTGATACTTCATCGAATTGAAAGCTATCCATAAGCCATATCTCCTTCCGTGGGACTAGTTCTTACGAACCATTAAATATCATATTTAGGTTCACCATAACCTTGATTTGTTTCTCATTTGTTTCAAATCTATGAAGTTTTTGTTCTGTTTTTTTATGCATGCTCACACATTGAGGGACTTTTTATGTATAAAAAACAAGCAAACAAACCTAAGTAAACGATTAAATTAGGGGTTATTGAATGTTAATTCATTGTGCGAATGGAATAGTGTTTTGCCTATAATGCATTGAAGTGCACATGGTGCTATGCGGTATAGGGATCTCATTGGCCTAGAAAAAAACGAAGATCTTCACTATACCTTGTAAAACCTAGGCTGACGTCATTTTTATGGGATGGTGTTCTTGTTGGGGCGGAGCCGTGGCTGTTGTTGATATTATGTCCCGATAATGTGACTTTTATTGGGCTGTATTGTTGAAAGTTGTGTTAACAAAAGGTGTGTTATTAGTGAAATGTCATTTTAATATAAATGCATTTGCATATTGATTTTTAAGTCGTCTCGCTGCATTATCCGCCCGTCAAAAAATACACTGATACGTAAAATGGATGCATGAAGCGACATTTACAATCTAGATCGCAGCAAATAAATATAAAACGAATGCCGACACAACATTGACACTGGCATAGGCGATTTAGAGGAAGGCTAGGAAGCATGATCGGTGCTTAAACTCAATTACGAGGTTCACGTGACAGACTTAATCAATTTGATGAACGATCTCCTTTGGGGATCTATCTTAGTTTACTTACTGGTTGGTGTGGGTATCTACTTCACTGTACGACTAGGCTTCATTCAATTCCGCCATTTCGGCCACATGTTCTCTGTTCTGAGAAACAGCCGTAAAGCAGACAGTGCTGGTATCTCTTCTTTCCAAGCTCTTTGTACTAGTCTCGCTGCTCGTGTAGGTACGGGTAACATGGCAGGTGTTGCTGTAGCTCTAACCGCAGGTGGCCCTGGTGCTATCTTCTGGATGTGGCTAATCGCCATGCTAGGTATGGCAACATCGTTTGCTGAAAGTACACTGGCACAGCTATACAAAACGCGTGATAACGACGGTAACTACCGCGGCGGCCCTGCATACTACATGGAGAAAGGCCTAGGCATGCGTTGGATGGGGGTTCTATTCTCTATCTTCCTAATCATTGCATTCGGTCTTGTATTCAACGCGGTTCAAGCAAACGCGATTGCAAGCGCAATGAACACAGCATTTGACCTTGAGCGTAGCTACGTTGGTGTTGGTATCGTAATTATCTCTGCATTCGTTATCTTCGGTGGTATCCGTAAGATTGCACGTACTGCAGAAATCATCGTTCCAATCATGGCATTGGCTTACCTAGCGATCGCTATGTACGTGATGTTCGCGAACATCGAGAAAGTGCCTGAAGTATTGGCTCTTATCTTCAAGAGTGCATTCGGTCTGCAAGAAGCAGCGGCGGGTGGCCTAGGTTACGCAATCGCACAAGCGATGATTAACGGTATCAAACGTGGTTTGTTCTCGAACGAAGCGGGTATGGGTTCTGCGCCAAACGCAGCAGCTTCTGCTACGCCTTACCCACCACACCCAGCATCACAAGGTTACGTGCAAATGCTAGGCGTGTTCATGGATACCATTGTTATCTGTTCAGCAACAGTAGCAATCATCCTGATGTCTGGTGAGTATGTACCACACGGTGAAGTTACGGGTATCGAACTAACGCAACGTGCACTAACAGCACAAGTTGGCGAATGGGGTGGCATCTTTGTAGCGGTAGCGATTTTCTTCTTCGCTTTCACTTCAATTATTGCAAACTACTCGTACGCTGAAACGAACCTTATCTTCCTAGAGCACAACAACAAGAAAGGCCTAGTGCTGTTCCGTATTGTTGTACTGGGTATGGTTATGTTCGGTTCTCTAGCGACACTACCAACGGTATGGGCCCTGGCTGACGTATCGATGGGCCTAATGGCGATTGTTAACTTGGTGGCGATTATCCTGCTATCAGGCATCGTGATTAAGCTAGCGAAAGACTACAACCGCCAACTAGACGCGGGTAAAGTACCGACATTCGATTCGAATGACTTCCCTGAGCTTAAGTCTCAACTGGAAGACGGTATTTGGGACAACAACAAGAAATAATCTTGTTGGAGCGATAAACCGCTCATCCTAAAATGATTAGAAAGGCTAAGGTTTCGACCTTAGCCTTTTTCTTTGCCTGTCATTTGTCTCATTCTGTCTATCAAAGCTTATTCTCCCTATCGAAGCTCATTCTTCCTATCAAAGTAATAGGAAGAGTCATAAAGACAAGTTGATGTTTTTTCTATACTCTAGCAGCATCCAGTTAGATAACCGATTAGGGTAAAGTTATGTTAGTTGTCGTTTCTCCAGCCAAAACACTTGATTACGAATCACCATTAGCGACTGAACGCTTTAGTCAGCCTGAGTTTGTTGAACACTCTGCTGAACTGATTGAAGAGTGCCGTAAACTGACGCCAGTCGATATTTCTGCACTGATGAAGGTGAGCGATAAAATCGCAGGGTTGAACGTAGCGCGCTTTGAGCAGTGGAGCGAGACCTTTACCCAAGACAACGCACGCCAAGCAATCCTAGCCTTTAAGGGCGATGTATACACTGGCTTAGATGCTGAGACGCTATCGGATGAAGATTTTGACTACGCACAAAATCACCTGCGCATGCTTTCTGGGTTATATGGCTTGCTTAAGCCGTTAGATTTGATGCAGCCTTACCGTCTAGAGATGGGCACACGCTTGGCGAATGCTCGTGGTACTAACTTGTACCAGTTCTGGGGCAACATCATTACAGACAAGCTGAATGAAGCGTTGAATGCTCAAGGCGACAATGTGCTGATCAACCTAGCATCTAACGAATACTTTAAAGCTGTGAAGCCGAAGAGCTTGGATGGCCAAGTGATTACCCCTGTATTCAAAGACTGTAAGAACGGTCAATACAAGGTGATCAGTTTCTATGCGAAGAAAGCGCGTGGCATGATGGCTCGCTACATTATCGAGAACAAGATCGACTCGGTTGAAGCGCTGACTCAGTTTGATACAGCGGGTTACTACTTCGTTGAAGAAGAGTCGAACGCGAAAGAGCTTGTCTTCAAACGTGAAGAGCAAAACTAGACGTTATTGATTAATGGTCGTCACGCTCTATGGCGAGATGCCAACCAGATAGAGAAAAGCCCCATGCAGCGAACTGCATGGGGCTTTTTATTGAATCGTTGAAGCTATTAGATTATTTCTTCTTTGCTGCTTTCTTTTTCTTCGCGATTTTTTTCTTCTTCGCGATTTTTTGTTTCTCTACCGCTTTCTTATCTTCTTTCTTCGGTTTCTTCTTCTTAGTCACGGCCGCTTTCTTATGCGTAGGGCGCATGCCTTCGATGAAGCGTTCTTTGATTGGTTCGTCTGTGTAACGAGCCACACGCTCAATCATTAGTTGATCGTGCGCTTCAATGATAGAAACCGCGTTACCTTTTTTACCAGCACGAGCAGTACGGCCAATACGGTGTAGGTATACGTCAGCAGTACGTGGCATGTCGTAGTTGATTACGTGGCTTACGTCTGGAAGGTCGATACCACGCGCCGCAACGTCAGTCGCTAGTAGCACGTTTACAGAGCCGTCACGGAAACGAGCAATCGCGTTGTTACGACGATCTTGAGGCATTTCACCTTGGATCCATGCACATGGGATTTGCGCGCTTTCAAGTTGAGCTCGTAGATCTCCTAGACGATCACGCGTCTTCAAGAATACGATGCTGCGCTCAGCTTGCTCTGTGATGACGTGCTTTAGGATGTTCAGCTTGTGCTCTGCTGTATCTGCACGGTGGTACCACTGAGTGATCTTCTTACGCTCACGAAGTGATGATTTCGCATCGATCTCTGCTGGGTTTTTCAGTAGATCTTCAGTGAAGCCTTCAATGCCTTTACCTTCTAGCGTTGCTGAGAACAGTAAAGTTTGTTTACGCCAGCGACACTCTGCAGACAGACGGTCAACAACAGGACCAAAGCCCATGTCTAGCATACGGTCGGCTTCATCTAGAACCAGCCATTCAATTGCACGACAGTCAAAACGCTCGCCTTCAATGTATTCCATCAAACGACCAGGTGTTGCTACTACGATATCTTGAGTTGTGCTTAAGATATCTGCGTGCTCTTGGTACATAACACCGCCCGTGATCGTGAAGATATTTAGGCTAGTGTATTTAGCAAGCTCACGTGCTTGTTCGGTGATCTGCATTGCTAGCTCACGCGTTGGCGTCAGGATAAGCATACGAGCAGGGCCAGATTTCTTACGTGGGAAATCCAGTAGGTATTGCAGTGCTGGCAATACAAATGATGCTGTTTTACCAGTACCTGTTGGCGCAGAAGCCAAAACGTCTCTTCCATCTAACGCTTGTGGGATTGCTTCAGCTTGTATCTGTGTTGGACGTTCGTAGCCCATTTCGTCAATTGCTTTAAGCAGCTCTTGGTTTAGATCGAGTTCTGCAAAGGTTCTGATCACTGTTGTTTCTCCACAAGCAATAAATGTTTCTGCCTCAAAAAGCAGACGATAAAAAAGAGTAGTCGGACATTATAGAAGCATTAGTGATTAGGATCACATGGTATTTGCTACATCTTGAGATAAAAATCTTTCGTGAGCGCAATAAATGCTTCGCTATAACCACCTTGATGGTGAATTGTAAGCGATTCGCGCTGCAAATCTTGCTCGCAGGCAGGATCTTTAGATAACTCAAATAGAATTCGGCTAGCCGGTTTCTTGTCTGTTGTTCTCACATCAAGGCGTTTTGCTAGATACCAACCACATTGCTCGGCAAGCTTGATAAAACCTTCCCCCTCAGGCGTCGGTAGGATGAAACTGGCCGTCGCGGCTTCGGTTGTGATCTCGAAACAACGTTGAGCAAGCGCTAGGTGATCCAAGCTGTCGGTGTGTCTGGCAGTGGCTCTTTGGCTTTGCTGCGCCTGTTCTCCAGAGTTGAAGTAGGGCGGGTTACAGATGATCGCATCAAACTTCTGTGGAAAGCTTGCCGATAACACACTGTCGTGATGAAGCGAGACACGATTTTGCCAAGGCGACTGCTCAATATTGACAGTGGCAGCATCAATGGCGTGTTGATCAATATCTATCGCAGAGATTGAAGCATCCTCAAAACGCTGCGCAGCCATCAAGGCCAGCAGACCTGTTCCTGTTCCAATATCGAGTACACATGATCTTTGTGGCAGGCTTACCCACGCGCCAAGTAACACGCCATCGGTACTGACTGGCATACCGCTTTGCCCGCCGTAAATTGAGAATTGCTTAAAATTGAAGCTTTTAGTTTGCACTGTTTTGTCTTTCATTAATGTTCTGAGTATCAAGATATTTTAAGTGATTAGCTCTAATGTTAACCGCTTGTATGAATCAATGTTCTGCTTGGGAAAATATTGTTGTGAATTATGGTTAGTTTATAATTGTGGCTATTTTTCCATAGCCAGTGTAATCAACTGCTTTTTGTTCTCATATGCAAATTTATATGGTGTTTTTGTGTGGTGACTTGCAGCTAGCCAAGTGTTTCGTCATTATGCGCGACTATTTTATAGATTGATTGGCAGCTTTTAGCTGTAACATTCATGTAAGCACAACATAAACTCATAAATATAATTAAGGATTATCTGTGAAACAGAGTCTAAAACTAACAGATATAATGGCATTGGGCTTTATGCTTTTTGCGTTTTTCTTGGGTGCGGGTAACATCATCTTCCCACCTCTAGCTGGCCAATTAGCCGGTGATCACTTCCTTCCAGCGATGTCTGGTTTTCTGCTGACTGCCGTTGGTCTGCCGTTAATCACTATCGTCGCGGTCGCTGTGGCTGGTGGCTCTTGGGGTCACTTAACTAAAGATCTTCCAAAGCAAGCTGCAACTATCATGGCTGTTCTGATCTTTATCATTATCGGTCCTGCATTTGCTGCACCACGTACTGGCCTTGTTGCCTATGAGATGGCGGTGAAACCGTTCTTCATCGATGCCTCTCAAGCTCACCTAACTCTCTTTTCGATTGCATTTTTTGTAGTAGCGATGTTCTTCTCATGGTCGCAAGGTAAGCTTATTGACGTTATTGGCAAGGTACTGACACCTGCACTGTTCGTTGGTTTGGTTGTACTGGCGATTGCTGTGTTCGTTAACCCTCAAGGTGATATTCTTGCGGCTCACGGTGAGTACATCACTCAACCACTGACCAAAGGTTTCCTTGAAGGCTACAACACCATGGATACTTTTGCTTCTTTGATGTTTGGTATGCTGATTGTTGATGCGATTCGTAGCAAGGGCATTACTGACCGTGCTGCGACGACTAAGTACCTAATTAGCGCGGGTTGTATTGCCGCAGCGGGTCTAGCGTTTGTTTACATCTCTCTATTCTTCCTAGGCGCAACAAGTGCAACAGTAGCAGCCGGTGCAGACAATGGCGGTGCTATCTTAAGCCTATACGTTCAATCGTTGTTTGGTCCTTCTGGTCAGCTAGTGCTTTCTGTGATCGTACTATTAGCGTGTCTAACAACGGCGATTGGTCTTGTGTCAGCATGTTCGGATTACTTCAGCTCGCTAACGCCTCTGTCTTACAAGACTTGGGTAATCATCAACGGTGTGGCTTGTGCAACCGTTGCAAACGTTGGTCTTTCTCAACTGATTTCTCTGTCTGTTCCAGTACTATTTGCATTGTACCCAGTCGCTATCGCGTTGGTTGCTCTGACATTCTTGCGTAGCCGTTTCCCTAATCCAAAAGTGGCTTACCGCGTAGTAGTATTAGTGTCACTGCTGTTTGCTCTTATTGATGGCGCTAAAGTAGCGGGTGTAGACGTGTCTGCACTTAAGATGCTGCCACTGTTTGAGATCGGTATGGGTTGGTTGCTTCCAACGACTGCTGCAATCATCTGTATGTTCTTCGTTGGTAAATCAACAGAGCAAGAGATGGCTGAGGAGACTGTTTAATCTTCCGTTGAGATTAGATTGTTCTTCGAGATGAAATAGAAAAGGCCTCATTACTTCGCAGTAATGAGGCCTTTTTGTATTCTGTGGTCTTTTTATATTCAGCTACTTAGTTAGGTGTACTTCTGTTTGGTTATAGCTTTTCGCTGTACTCAACCAGTACTTGCTCAACCCAGCTTGCGATACGGTCATCGCTAAGCTCGTATTGTGAATCTTCATCAAGCGCCAAACCAACGAATTGAGATTGGTCTTCCGTTAACGCTTTAGACGCTTCGAACTCGTAGCTGTCGTCGTTTGGCCAGAAGCCAACAAACTCTGCTCCAGCGGTTTTCAGTTCATCATGCAACAGACCCATCGCATCAAGGAACCATTCGCCGTAGCCTTCTTGGTCACCTAAACCAAACAGAGCCACAACCTTGCCTTTCATTGGCGTGGTTGCGATGTCTTCCCACAGTTCATTCCAATCTTCTTGGATTTCACCGAAGTCCCAAGTCGAGATGCCCAGCAATAAAAGGTCGTAGTCCGCCATCAATGAAAGAGGGGTTTCTTTAACGTTATGGATATCAACTAGGTCTTCACCAATAATGCCGCGAATTTTCTCTGCTGCCATTTCTGTGTAGCAGGTGGTTGAGCCGTAAAATAATCCAATTTTCATAGCAAACGTTCGATTTTAATTTCAGATGGCGAATTCTAACCATAAATCGACTTCGATTGCAGCGATTATCCGCTCAAGTCGTAATTTTTATGGCATTCATATTTGCTCTGGCATACTCTCAAAACAGTTTCCAATATTGTGAGTAACACTATGCAGTCGCCTCAAGGGCAGAGCGAAGACCACGGTCTCGTTGAGCAGTTTTTAGATGCTATGTGGATGGAGCGAGGATTATCGGAGAATACGCTGGTTTCGTACCGTACCGATTTGTCCAAGTTATTAGCGTGGATGGAAAAGAACAATTACCGCCTCGACTTCATTAGCCTTTCAGGTTTACAGGATTATCAAGGCTGGTTAGCCGACGCTGATTTTAAGCAGACTTCTCGTGCCCGTATGTTGTCGGCGATTCGTCGCTTGTTCCAATACTTACACCGCGAGAAAATCAGAGGTGATGATCCAAGTGCTTTGTTGATCAGCCCGAAGTTGCCGCAACGCTTGCCGAAAGATTTGAGCGAAGAGCAGGTTGATGCTTTGCTTGATGCGCCAGATCCGAACGATCCGATTGAGCTTCGCGATAAGGCGATGCTTGAGTTACTCTATGCAACGGGTTTGCGTGTGACAGAACTGGTTAGCTTGACGATGGAAAACATTAGCCTAAGACAGGGCGTGGTGCGTGTTATTGGTAAGGGTGGTAAAGAGCGCTTAGTACCCATGGGCGAAAATGCGGTCGATTGGATAGAGACTTTTATTGAACAAGGTCGTCCACATCTACTTGGCGAAAACAGTTCTGATGTGGTTTTTCCGAGTAAACGCGCCAAGCAAATGACCCGTCAGACGTTCTGGTATCGTATCAAGCACTACTCGGTCGTCGCCGGTATCGACACAGAATTGTTGTCACCCCACGTATTGAGACACGCTTTTGCGACGCATTTACTGAACTATGGCGCAGATCTCAGGGTCGTACAGATGTTACTTGGGCATAGTGACTTATCGACAACCCAAATTTATACTCACGTGGCGACTGAAAGGCTGAAGCAAATTCACGCGCAGCATCACCCACGTGCTTAAATCCATTTATTTTTAAGGTGAACTTAATGAGCGTATTACGCCGTCTTCCTCTACTAGCGCTTCCTCTTATGATTACTGCATGTAATGCATCAGAAGCGAAAGTAGAAACAACGTCAACAGCCGTAGAAGCTGCTCCTGCTCAAGCTATTGATACTGCAGCGTTAACTAAGCGTTTTGAAAAGATCGGCATTAAGGTCGATAAGATTGTTCCTTCGGATATCGATGGTCTTTTAGAAGTTCAAACCAACAGCGGCATTATCTTTTCTTCTCCTAAGGGCGACCATTTTCTAGCCGGTACACTTTACTCTTTGGATGACAACGGTAAGTTCAGTGATGTTTTGGCTGAGCGTCAAGCTCCGTTGAATGCTGAAAAAGTAGCAGCAATGTCGGATACGGTTATCGAATATAAAGCTGATAACGAAAAGTACGTTGTGACGGTATTTACGGATATTACCTGTGGCTACTGTGTTCGTCTGCACAGCCAAATGCAGGGCTACAACGATCTGGGTATTACCGTTCGTTACATGGCTTACCCGCGTCAAGGCGCGACAGGACAAGTTGCTGATCAAATGGCGGCAATCTGGGCGTCAGATGATCCAAAAACAGCTATGCATGACGCTAAAGTAAATCGTCAAATGCCAGCGTCTGGTAAAGACCTAGCAGAGCAGAAGCAGATCATTGCTAAACAATACCAATTGGGTCGTGAGCTTGGCATCAATGGTACACCGGCTATCGTACTAGCAAGTGGTGAGTTGGTGAGTGGTTACTTGCCGCCAGCACAACTTCTTCAACGTTTAGAGCAATAATCTCGTTTTCTGTATTGCCATTTATCCCCCATGTTTTTGATTTAAGGAGAGGCCTGATTGATATCGGGCCCATTTTTATATGATAGAGATCCAACGCCGTCCAGAGGTCGACATTTCAGTCTTACCTGCTCACTTACCTGACTTATTAAAGCGTATTTATGTGAGTCGTGGAATCGACAGTGCTGACCAACTAGAGACAGCAGCGAAAGGCTTGCACTCTTATCAAAAACTGGGTGGCATTGATGCTGCGGTTGAACTGTTGTTCAAGGCCATTCAGCAGCAAAAACGCATCATCATTGTTGGTGACTTTGATGCCGATGGCGCAACCAGTTCAGCGTTGTCCGTACTTGCTCTACGTATGTTGGGCAGTTTCTAACGTCGATTATCTGGTACCAAACCGTTTTGAAGATGGTTATGGCTTGAGCCCTGAGGTTGTCGAACAGGCAATCGAGCTTGGCGCCGAAGTGATCATGACGGTTGATAACGGTGTCTCTTCTATTGAAGGTGTTCGCTTCGCTAAAGAGAAAGGACTAGAGGTTCTGGTTACCGACCATCACTTACCGGGCAATGAACTGCCAATGGTCGATGCGATGGTTAACCCAAACCTTGAGAGCTGTGCTTTTCCTTCGAAAGCCCTAGCGGGTGTTGGTGTCGCTTTTTATCTGATGATGGCATTGTGTGTTCACATGCGTAAGTTGGGTTGGTTTGCAGAGCGCGGCATGACAGAACCTAAGTTGATGGAATTGATTGACCTTGTGGCGCTGGGTACGGTTGCCGACGTGGTCCCACTCGACGAAAACAACCGAATTTTAGTGCATCAAGGTTTGCAACGTATTCGTGCGGGTAAAGCTCGTCCGGGTATTCAAGCCTTGATCGAAATCGCTAAGCGAGACGCTAAGCGTTTGGTGGCGTCTGATTTTGGCTTTGCTCTTGGTCCTCGTATCAATGCAGCTGGTCGATTGGATGACATGTCTTTTGGTGTTGAGCTACTAATGAGTAACAACATCCATGCGGCGCGTCGAATGGCAAGTGAACTGGATGGTTTGAACCAAACACGTAAAGAGATCGAAGAGGGCATGAAGCAAGAAGCGATGGCTTTTTGTGAGCGCCTTGAGTTTGGTAAAGACGACCTGCCTTCTGGTTTAGCCTTGTTCCAACGTGATTGGCATCAAGGTGTGATTGGTATCTTGGCTTCGCGTATCAAAGACAAATACCACCGCCCAGTGATTGCGTTTGCAGATGGCGGCGAAGGCAGTATCAAAGGTTCATGTCGCTCAATTCCAGGTTTGCACATGCGTGATGCTTTGGACCGAATCGACACTCAAAACCCAGGCTTGATTCTTAAGTTTGGTGGCCACGCAATGGCGGCTGGCTTAACCATCATGGAAAAGGACTTTGAACGCTTCAGCAAGTTGTTCAATGATGTTGTGAAGAATGAACTTGGAGAAACAGCACTGAAGGGCATTATCTTGTCTGATGGTGAGCTGTTACCAGAAGAGTTCTCTATGCACACCGCTGAAACGCTGCGTTCAGGTGGCCCGTGGGGACAAGCTTTCCCTGAGCCAATTTTCGATGGTGAGTTTAAAGTGCTGCACCAAAAGCTGGTGGGTGAAAAACACCTTAAGCTGATGCTCGAGCCGCTCTACAAAGGCCACCCTACCAATGTGATGATTGATGGTATTGCCTTTAACGTCGACCTACGTCGCTGGCCTGATGCATCAGTAAAAACCGTTCATCTTGCATTTAAGCTCGATATCAACGAATTTCGTGGTAACCAATCGTTGCAGCTGATGATCGATCATATCGAAGCCAAATAGTTATTTTGGGCTCAATAATGTTCATCATCTAGCGCTAAATTCAACAAGCTCTGTTCAAAAACAGGGCTTGTTTTCCTTCCTGCCCTTACAAATTCTACGTGTTTCTTCTGCCTGTCAATTTTATATCCCATTAAGTTGTTGAATCTTGGTTCACCACTCTAAAAAATTCTGTATCTCCGTCACACTTTTGAGTACAATTCTTCGGTTAAATTCTACTCATAAATGATGAGCTAAAATGTTTGAAATCAATCCTATAAAAAACCGTCTGCAGGATGTGTCTGAGCGCACAAATATCCTGAGGGGGTATCTTTGACTATGACGCTAAGAAAGAGCGTCTAGAAGAAGTAAACGCAGAATTAGAACAACCGGATGTATGGAACGAACCTGAGCGTGCTCAAGCGCTAGGTAAAGAACGTTCTGCATTGGAAGCGGTAGTAGAAACGATCGACCAACTTGACCAAGGTGTTGAGGATGTTGATGGCCTATTAGAGCTTGCGGTTGAAGAAGAAGATCAAGAAACGTTCGATGAAATTGAACCTGAACTGGCCGAGCTTGAAGCTAAGCTAGAGAAGCTGGAATTCCGTCGTATGTTCTCTGGTGATCACGATGCATCAGATTGCTACATCGATTTACAGTCAGGTTCGGGCGGTACAGAAGCTCAAGACTGGACTTCAATGATGTTGCGCATGTACTTACGTTGGGCAGATTCGAAAGGCTTCAAGACTGAAGTTATCGAAGTGTCTGATGGCGATGTTGCTGGCCTTAAAGGCGCAACGGTACGTATCTCTGGTGAGTATGCTTACGGCTGGTTACGTACAGAGACTGGTGTTCACCGTCTAGTTCGTAAATCACCATTTGATTCAAGTGGTCGTCGTCATACTTCATTTGCATCTGCGTTTATCTATCCTGAGATTGATGACAACATTACGATCGACATTAATCCTTCTGACCTACGTATTGACGTATACCGTGCCTCTGGCGCTGGTGGTCAGCACGTAAACACCACGGAATCGGCGGTACGTATTACTCACGTTCCGACCAACACCGTGGTTCAGTGTCAGAATGACCGTTCGCAGCATAAGAACAAAGATCAAGCGATGAAGCAGCTACGTGCTAAGCTTTTTGAACTTGAGATTCAAAAACAAAATGCTGAAAAACAAGCGAGCGAAGAAACGAAATCAGACATCGGTTGGGGCAGTCAGATCCGCTCTTACGTACTGGATGATTCTCGTATCAAAGATTTACGCACCGGCATCGAAAACCGTAATACTCAAGCGGTTCTTGACGGTGACTTAGACAAGTTTATTGAAGCTAGCCTGAAATCAGGTCTGTAAGCTTTATCAACTATTAAGCTTTACCAATAATATTGGTAAAAATGCCTATATTTGCAAAAATATAGCGGTCCAAATTTTAAAAGCAGGGTACATCTCTAATGACTGATGCTGTTCAAAACGAAAACGCACAAGAAGCTTCTTCACCTGAAGAGAACAAACTAATCGCTGAGCGCCGCAGCAAGCTGGATCACATCCGCCAAAACTGCAAAGCTAACGGTCACCCAAATGACTTCCGTCGTGAGCACCTAGCTGGCGATCTTCAAGCGGAATTCGGTGAGAAGACTAAGGAAGAGCTAGAAGAGCTTAACCACATCGTTGCGATCGCTGGTCGTGTTATGGCGAAGCGTGGTCCATTCCTTGCGATTCAAGAAACTTCTGGTCGTATCCAAGCATACGCAGCGAAAGACGTACAAAAAGTACTGAAAGAGAAGTACCAAGGCCTAGATATCGGTGACATCATCGGTGTTAAAGGTGCGCTTCACAAATCAGGTAAAGGCGACCTTTACGTGAACATGGAAGAGTTTGAATTGCTGACTAAAGCACTTCGTCCTCTACCAGAGAAGTTCCACGGTCTAACTGACCAAGAGATGCGTTACCGTCAGCGTTACGTTGACCTAATCGTGAACGAAGATTCTCGCAATGCATTTATCGTGCGTTCTAAGCTTGTATCTTCAATCCGTAACTTCATGAGCGCGAAAGGCTACCTAGAAGTTGAAACGCCAATGATGCACGTGATCCCGGGTGGCGCAACTGCACGTCCATTCATCACTCATCACAATGCACTAGACATCGACATGTATCTACGTGTTGCACCAGAGCTTTACCTTAAGCGTCTAGTGGTTGGTGGTTTTGATCGTGTATTCGAGATCAACCGTAACTTCCGTAACGAAGGTCTATCTCCACGTCACAACCCAGAATTCACAATGATGGAATTCTACCAAGCGTACTCTGACTACAAAGACCTTATGGATCTGACAGAAGAGATGCTAAGCACGGCAGCAATGGACGTTCTTGGTTCTACTTCTATGCCTTACGGTGACGAAACGGTTGAGTTCGGTGGCACTTACGCTCGAATGAGCATGTTCGATGCAATCAAGCACTACAACCCTGAGCACGCTGAGATTCAAGCGCTAACAGAAGCAGACCTACAAGACCGTGAGAAGATGGTTGCTATCGCAAAATCTGTACACGTAGACGTAGAAACGTTCTGGACATGTGGTCAGCTTCTAGAAGAGATCTTTGGTGAAACGGCTGAGCCTCAGCTAATTCAACCAACGTTCATCACTGGCTACCCAGCGGACATCTCTCCTCTAGCACGTCGTAGCGATGACAACCCATTCTTCACAGACCGTTTTGAGTTCTTCATCGGTGGCCGTGAAGTTGCGAATGGTTTCTCTGAGCTTAACGATGCACAAGACCAAGACGAGCGTTTCAAAGCGCAAGTTAACGCGAAAGACGCGGGTGACGACGAAGCAATGTACTACGATGCAGACTACATTACTGCACTAGAGCACGGCCTACCGCCAACAGCAGGTCAAGGTATCGGTATCGACCGTCTAGCAATGCTATTTACAAACACGCACACAATCCGTGACGTGATCTTGTTCCCGGCAATGCGTCCACAAGCGTAATTCTCGCTTATAGGGCGTAACAGCCTATGTAATTAAAAAGCCACCTTCGGGTGGCTTTTTCTGTTTTTGGGCTTCAAAACCTAGTCTGTACCGCACTCTTGATTCGAAAAATCGTTATTTCTGACATAGTCTTACTATTGAGACATAAAATCTAAGATAGTCTCACTACTATACGCCTCTGCGCTGAATACGATCTCGCGGCATTTTGTCGAACGATGAAGCAGTGACTCGTATTAGCCTGATTTAAATAAAAATAGAATAAGGAAGAAGGATGGGAACTCAATTTAAGATGGATTCCTTACCAGGTTCTCTTATCGTCGTTGGTGGTGCGTACGAACCCTGTTTATCAGTGTTAGAACAAGTGGGTTGGCAGTGTACCCAGTGTGCAGATTTACGAAAAGCCGATGCCTTGATTGCTGATATTGGCCCATGTATTGGTATTGTCGATCTTAGTCATGATGAGTTCAGTCTCAACGGTATTGCTAACCTTGTGAGCAATAACAAGCAGGTGAGATGGCTCGCCTTTATCCGTGAATCGCAATTAAGCTCTGATACTATCTGCCAGTTTATCGTTAACTTCTGTATCGACTTTTTCACGGCGCCAATCCCAGATGCTCAGTTGCTGAGTACCATTGGTCACCAACTGGGTATGCTGAAGCTTGAGCAGAAAGTATGGCCAAACTACGGCATTAACAACAATATGGGCCTGCTGGGCGACTCTGTGGCTGTGAAGCGCTTGAGAGACCAAGTGAAGCGTATTGGGCCGACTGATGTCAGTATCTTGATTTATGGCGAGAGCGGAGCTGGTAAAGAGACGATTGCACGCTCGATTCACCAAAACTCGTCGCGAGCACAGAAGCCATTTTTAACGGTTAACTGTCGTGCCTTGTCTGAAATGAGAATAGAGGCCGAGGTCTTTGGTATTTCAGCACAGCCAGCGACAGCGCCTTGTATGTTGGAAGAAGCCGATGGCGGAACCATCTTGCTTAATGATGTTTTAGCGATGCCACGCAATCAACAACTGAATCTGTTGCGCTTTTTACAAGAGGGTAAGATTGAAACCGCTAATGGACCTAAATCCGTTGATGTGCGTATTCTGGCCGCGAACTCCTCTGATATCGAGAAGGCGTTGATTGAGGGCGATTTTAATGAAGAGCTCTATCACTACATTAATGTTCTGCGTATTCATGTTCCGAGCTTAAAAGAACGTGTGAGTGATATTTCAGTACTGGCTAATCACTTTCTGCGTGAGTACTCGAAAGAGTTTAATGCTCAAGCGAAGAGCTTTTCAGACGATGCTATCCGTTCGATGAATCGCTACCATTGGCCTGGAAATGTGCGTGAGCTGATGAATCAGATTAAGCGTGTTGTGTTGATGTCTGATGCGGTGATCATTGAGGATCACCAACTCGATTTACCAAAACAGAATGATGAACGCCGAAGTTTGAAGAGTATTCGTGAGCGTTCAGAGCGCGATGCACTGCTGATTGTGTTGGAGTCTTACGGCGGTCAGGTTTCGTTGGCAGCTAAAGAACTTGGCGTATCACGAGCAACTATGTACCGATTGCTCAATAAACACAGCCTAATCTCTGAAGGGGTTGTTTAGACTCTTTTCTACATGACTTTATTCAGTCACTGTAAATGAAAGGCCACGTATCTACGTGGCTTTTTTGTTTCTGAAGGATAGCCAGTTCTTTTCTAGCTCAGCCGAAGATAGATATGCTGTGATTTTATATAATCATAGTGAATATGTTATATTTAAATGAATATGCAACTGATATTTTGGGTAAATGCATTGTTTTGAAAATGTTAACCAATTATCGGTTGAATAATATACTCACTTGGTTAGACTTTACCCGTGAAAGCAGAGATTTAACAAATACTTGTCTGCTTTTACTACCTCATATCTTTTTGGATTTTTTAGTTAGCTTGGAGGCGCAAATGAAACATTTCGATTTTATACAGCATATTTGCGCGTCGTTTGATCCGTGTACTGACATGGTGACTGATATGTCACAAACATCAGCCATGGCCGATCGAAACACCCAAGATAAACCTAACTAATAGATCCGTATCCTTATTTGGCTGCGGAAAAATAGCAGCTAAATGAGAAGCCCTCACACTATCTAACACGCTATTTTTCCTCAGTTTATTCAACAACTGGAGAGTTATTATGCGTCACTCAGTATATTTAAAATTAGCAACAGTCCTTATCCGTGCCGATCTTCGTCGTGAAGAGCGTGAATGGCAACGAAAAGTTCGTCGTAGTTCATATGATCTACCATGGAACAATACTCACTTATTAAGAGATATTGGTCTTGAGGCTGACGGTCGACCTATTGGTTTTTCTGAACCAGAAGTTGTCACTATTGAACGTCGAGTACGTCACCTTCGTCGTGTCCTAAGTGCGCGAATACCGACGTAATCTGCGGGGTTGATAGCACCGTTCAACCCCTAAGATAAGTCACAGTGATAGTTATGGCGTCGAAAGTGCAAACTTTTGAACTAGAACTGGTCAAATAAGAGAAGCTCTTGCTTCTCTTTTTTGCTTTTTTAAGCCGTTATCTATGCTTTTTTAAGTTGTTATCTAGTAAAGGAAAAGAGTTCTACTAAGCTTTATAGAGCAAGGGAGGCTGGCTATGCAGAAGCATCAATTAGACATGTGGTTACATGGAGAGCATAAAGACTCTTATCAAACTCCAAAAGTGTACGTTATAGGCTGTTCTGATATCTCAGAATATCTACTGGCGGTGGAGTACAAACACAAGCTAGAACCGGTAAAGCAAGACGGCGAGCCGCTTCACTTTGGATCCTTGGATCAAGTGAAAGAGGAGTTACTCCGGCTCGGCTTTGAAAAGGCGTATCTTCGCCTACATAACGCGTATGATGAGTTTGGTAATGAGCCAAGCCAAAGCTACTGTGACATTGAACTGGCGCTTAAACCTCATTAAGAGAGCGTTTGTTGCTAGAGATTGATTCTAATTGCAGGCTCTTTTGTAACGCATTGAGAGTTTTCGCTACCGAGGCTTGATTAAACGATCTATGCGTAATGTGTTGTCAGCAATTTGTGGGTGAATTGAGTTCGTAGATAGAAACCACGTGGTTTAGTTTTGATAGGTTTTCCACTTGCACCGTAAGCTTCGGTTAACACTCGACTGTTGGCAGCTTTTGGACGTAAATGCAGTGCTTCACCGTGTCTTGCAGTTATTTGCTCCACATTGCCTAACACGATCAATTCCATTAGTTCTTCCCAATCTCTTTTCAAGAGTTCGTCTTCAGCTTGGCTAGGTGTCCATAATAAAGGGGATCCTACATGCCTCTCTGCTAACGGGATCTCTCTTTCTCCCTCGACAGGGATCCACAACACCTTAGACAGCTTGTTTCGAACGTGGCTGGTTTCCCAAGTTATGCCTTGCACACCCATCAAAGGCGCGACACACACAAAGGTGGTTTCGAGTGGCTTGCCAGAATAGCCAATCGGAATACTTTTTAGCTCGATCCCTAGCTTGGTAAAATCTTGTTCTGGCTTGCTGCCTGCAGGTGCACCCAAGTGCCATTCCAATAACTGCCCAACCCAGCCTTTATCACGCTTAAGGTCGTTTGGCATCCGCATCTCGGCTTCGTCGGCGAGTTCTTTAAAGGTCATTCCGGCGATGGCATACGCGCGCTCTAACAGCTCTTGTTGTGTTTGTGGTTCTGGTTTCATAATAAAAGGTATGATCAAAAAAACGATTTTATCAGAAGTTATCACCAAATGACGACTGGTTAAGAAATGATCTCCTTGCGAGAAAAGGGATCAAACTCAGGGTTATCCACAGGACATAAAGGTAATTAATTGAAATATTAATTTAGTGGATAAATAAACAGGGGTTTATGGTGGATAAAATGCTTGCCAAATGGGGTTCAAAATGAATCTTTCACTTGGTAGTGTGGATAAACATCGGAGTGGTTGATCTTTAACCATGTCGAATTTCTGAAAGATCTTTTACATTTCCAATGTTTTTTAAAACTAAGATATTATTTTAATTGGTTGATTTGTATGAATATAAATTAAGTTTTATTGATTTGTCGTTTTTTGTGTTGATGAATCTATGGATTAAAAAAAACGATTGCGGGTAATTCTTCACATAGTTATTCACAGAAAAGGTGAATAAATGTGGTCTATGTCTCACTATTGTGTGGGTAACTAGAATTTGAGCAAAACTTATCCATATCTTTAGTTATTATTCATAAATATAGCGCTTATCACGTCACTAAGTTTGCTCCGATTGGGGATATGTGGAAAAATCAGAGTAATTAAAAATTTAGATAGAGGTTGGCCAGTGATAGATGGCGATGGTTACCGATTAAATGTTGGTATTGTAATCTGTAACAACCATGGTCAGGTCTTCTGGGCTAAACGATACGGGCAACATTCATGGCAATTTCCTCAAGGGGGAATAGATGAAGGTGAGACTCCGGAACAGGCAATGTACCGCGAGTTGTATGAAGAGGTTGGCCTTACTAAAAAGGATGTAAAGATCGTCGCGACAAGTCGTCATTGGTTACGCTATAAGCTACCCAAACGACTGGTTCGGTGGGATTCTAAACCTGTCTGTATTGGACAAAAACAGAAGTGGTTTCTTTTGCGCTTAGATTGCGATGAATCGCATATCAATATGCAGCGTGGAAGTACACCTGAGTTTGATGGTTGGCGTTGGGTGAGTTACTGGTACCCAGTTCGACAAGTTGTTTCTTTCAAGCGAGATGTTTACCGTCGAGCGATGAAAGAGTTCGCATCTTTAGCAATGCCGTTTAAAGAGCGAAAAATAAAAGGAAAGCGCAAATTGCGTAGAGGTTAAGCATGCTCAGTCAACTAAGGGAAATAGTTGAACACGTATCAAGAGTTGAAGATGTGTCGACGGCTCTTGATATTTTGGTTAAAGAGACATGCAGTGCGATGCAGACGGAATGTTGCACCGTGTATTTGGCAAATAATGATATGCAGCGCCTTGAGTTGATGGCAACTCAAGGCCTGATCTTCAAAGGCAATAGCATTCACATTGGTTTTGACGAAGGTCTGGTTGGCCTTGTTAAAAGAAGTGCTGAACCTATCAACCTTGCACAAGCATCTGCTCACCCTGCTTATAAGTTTTTTCCAGAGCTTGGAGAAAACGTCTATCACTCTTTTCTCGGTACTCCGATTATCCACCGCAAGCAAGTACTCGGTGTATTGGTCATTCAACAGAAGACTCCGCGTTTATTCAGTGAGATGGAAGAATCTTTCCTTGTCACGCTCTCAGCACAACTTGCCGTTATTGTGGCGCACGCCCAAACTCAAGGTCATTGGCTGTTAGAGCAACAGAAGCTACCTGCGACTAAAGGTATTGCAGCTTCATCGGGCGTGGCGATTGGTGATTTATGGTGGGACAACACCCAGCCTGAACTTACCGATGTTTATCCTGCTTCGACGCTCAATGTAGAGAGAGAGCATGAGTTGTTGGCGGTAGCGGTTGAAAATGCCCTCAATGACTTTAAGCGCATGCGAAAGCGCTTAGATAGCGAAATCAATAAAGACGCATTAGCGATCTTTGACCTGTTTACTCACTTACTCAACGATCCTATGTTGCGTAAGGATCTAAAGAGTCAAATTCAGAAAGGCGATAAAGCCGATTGGGCATTAAGACAAGTGGTTGAGAGCTATTCGAACCGCTTTGCTCGTATGTCTGATGTGTACCTTCGTGAGAGAGCACAAGACATCCGAGAGCTCGGACAAAGGTTGCTCTATTTCCTCCATAACTCTGAACATGAACTCCGCACATTAGATAAGCCGATTATTCTAGTGGTTCGTGAGTTAACCGCTTCGGTATTAGCGTCTATTCCAAAAGAAAAGCTATTAGCTGTTATTTCCTTGGAAGGGGCGGCGAACTCGCATGCAGCGATTTTGTCTCGAGCGCTTGGCATACCTTCAGTCATGGGGGTAAATCTCAATCTAGCTCAAGCTAATGGCAAGCGAGCGATTGTGGATGGGTATAGCGGTGAGATCTTTATTGAGCCGACTAAAAACCTGCTTAAAGAGTATCGAGGGCTGATTCTAGAAGAGAGTGAGCTCTCCTCTATGGTCAATCGCGAGCTGTACCTACCGGCAAAAACGCAAGACGACAAGCAAGTAGAGATTCTACTTAATGCGGGTTTGAGTGCAGACACTAACATCGCCATCAACCAAGGTGTTGATGGAGTAGGGCTGTATCGAACTGAAATCTCTTTCTTGTTACAGCAAAGATTCCCGTCAGAGGATGAACAATTCAAGCAGTATCGTTCTGTGCTGGCAAGTTACCCTGAGAAACAAGTGGTGATGCGTACACTCGATATCGGTGGTGATAAGGCCTTACCTTATTTTCCTATCGAAGAGGACAATCCATTCCTTGGTTGGCGTGGTATTCGTTTTACGCTCGATCATCCAGATATCTTCATTATTCAACTGCGTGCCATGCTACGTGCGAGTTGTGAAAGCCATAACTTGAGCATTTTGCTGCCGATGATCTCTGGTGCTCAGGAGTTGGATGACGCGCTACAGCTGATTGAACAAGCGTATGATGAAGTGCATGAACTTGATAATCGAGTGCGTATGCCTCGCGTTGGTATCATGATTGAAGTGCCATCCATGCTGTACATACTGCCGCTGATTGCGGATAAGGTCGACTTCGTTTCAGTCGGTACCAACGACTTAACCCAATATTTATTAGCGGTTGATCGGAACAATTCACGAGTATCCGATGTCTATGAATCAATGCACCCTGCGGTGATCATGGCATTAAAACAAATTCATGATACTTGTAAGCAATATCAATTACCTGTGTGTATTTGTGGCGAGTTAGCCGGTGACCCGATGGGCGCGCTGCTATTGATTGGATTGGGGTATGAGACGCTAAGTATGAATACCTCGAATGTCGCAAGGACCAAATATTTGATTCGTCAATCGAACTTGGCTGAATTACAGGATTTGGCAAATAAGGCACTTTCAAAACCGTATGGTAGTGACATCTATAGTATGATGCTGAACTATTTCGAAGAGCGTGAATTTACAGGCTTCATTCGAGCAGGTAAAAAAATAGGATTTAACGTGTCATATGAACTAATAGGCTTGTTAGCAGGCCTTGGTGCTATTGTTGGTGTTTTAGCAGGCTTGCTAGGCATTGGTGGTGGTTTGCTGGTGGTTCCTGCCTTACTTTTTTTGCTTCCTAAAGCGGGTATCCCCCAAGAGTTTGCGATGCAAATGGCATTGGCTACTTCGCTATCAACCATCATTGTTACGTCGGGATCGTCTGCGATTAACCATTTAAAATTGGGTAACGTAGAGATATTTGTCGTTAAGTGGTTGATGCCGGGTGTCGTTATAGGTGGCTTCCTCGGTTCTTTCGTGGCCGATGTCATTCCAGCTCAATACTTACCAAAAGTCTTTGGTGTGATTGTTTTGGTATTGGCGTTGCAAATGCTGTTGTCGATTCGTTCTAAGAGCCAAAAGTCGATGCCGGGTTCAGCTAAAACCGTATTGTGTGGTGGCGGTATTGGTTTGGTATCAAGCTTGGCGGGCATTGGCGGTGGGTCTTTATCGGTGCCCTTCCTTAACCATCATGGTGTGGAAATGCGGAAAGCTGTGGGCTCATCTTCGGTATGCGGTTGTGTTATCGCGATTTCGGGAATGCTCGGTTTCATTTGGCATGGATCTTCTGTTGATGATCTTCCTGCGTATAGCTTAGGTTACGTTTATCTGCCGGCTTTGATCGCGATATCTTGTACCTCAGTTTTGACCACTCGAGTGGGGGCGAAACTGGCCACTCAATTGCCAACCCCTGTGCTGAAGAAATTCTTTGCGGTATTTTTAATGTTTATAGCGGCGACAATGCTGCTGTAGTGTCTTTTCTGTTAGCCATTGAGCTAACCGTTAATCAATTTAGATAGAGAGCCAAGTATGTCTCAGGGTTTTATCGAATTCCCAAATATCGATCCTGTTCTTATTGAACTAGGACCAATCTCAGTTCGTTGGTACGGCTTAATGTACCTTGTTGGTTTTATGTTTGCTCTTTGGTTAGCAAATCGTCGAGCTGATCAACCGGGCAGCGGTTGGACTCGAGAGCAAGTATCAGATTTACTGTTTGCTGGCTTTCTAGGTGTGGTGCTGGGTGGTCGTATTGGCTACGTACTTTTCTACAACTTTGACCTTTTCCTAGCAGATCCTCTGTATCTATTTAAGGTATGGACTGGCGGTATGTCTTTTCACGGTGGTTTGCTTGGTGTTATTACTGCCATGTTTTGGTATGCCAAAAAGAACGGTCGAACCTTCTTTGGTGTGGCAGACATGATTGCACCATTGGTGCCATTTGGTTTAGGCATGGGACGCTTAGGTAACTTCATGAACAGCGAGCTTTGGGGCCGTGTGACTGATGTGCCATGGGCTATTGTCTTCCCTAACGGTGGTCCACTTCCTCGTCACCCATCTCAACTTTACGAGATGGCGCTTGAAGGTATTGTGCTGTTCTTCATCTTGAACTGGTTTATCAAAAAGCCGCGTCCTCTTGGTTCTGTATCAGGGTTATTCCTAGCAGGATATGGTACATTCCGCTTCTTAGTAGAATACGTACGTGAACCTGATGCCCACCTAGGTTTGTTCGGTGGATTTATCTCTATGGGACAAATTTTGTCACTGCCAATGGTTATCATCGGTGTGCTGATGATGGTGTGGGCATACAAGCGTGGTCACTACAAAGACGAATTACCACAACAAACGAAGTAAGGAATTGGTGTGAAACAGTATTTAGATCTCTGTCAGCGTATCGTTGATGACGGTACTTGGATTGAAAATGAACGCACGGGCAAGCGCTGCCTAACCGTGATCAATGCTGACCTGGAATATGATGTTGGTAATAACCAGTTCCCTCTAGTAACAACGCGTAAGAGCTTTTGGAAGGCCGCGGTTGCTGAACTGCTTGGCTACATCCGTGGTTACGATAATGCTGAAGACTTCCGCAAACTAGGTACTAAGACTTGGGATGCGAATTCGAACTTGAACGAGGCATGGCTAAATAACCCTTACCGCAAGGGCGAAGACGATATGGGCCGTGTTTACGGCGTTCAAGGACGTGCATGGGCAAAACCTGATGGCGGTCATATCGACCAACTGAAGAAGATTGTTGATGATCTAACGAACGGTATTGATGACCGTGGTGAGATCTTAAACTTCTATAACCCAGGTGAGTTCCACATGGGATGTTTGCGTCCGTGTATGTACAGCCATCACTTCTCTCTACTTGGTGACACTCTGTACCTAAACAGTACTCAACGTTCTTGTGACGTGCCTTTAGGCCTGAACTTCAACATGGTTCAAGTGTATGTCTTCCTAGCTATTATGGCGCAAATCACGGGTAAGAAAGCTGGCGTGGCTTACCACAAGCTTGTGAATGCTCATATCTACGAAGATCAGCTGGCGCCAATGCGTGACATTCAGCTAAAGCGTGAGCCGTTAGCTGGCCCAACATTCCATATCAATCCTGAGATTAAGTCTCTAGAAGATTTGGAAACATGGGTAACGATGGATGACTTCTGGGTTGAAGGTTACGAATGCCACGAAGCGATTAAGTACCCGTTCTCGGTTTAATCTAATCTGCTTTGTTTGATTGAAAGGCTGCCATTGTGCAGCCTTTTTTATTTGTGATACTTGGCTTGCTTACTATTTATAAAACCAATAATCTTGTGGGGTCTTTTCTAACCACAGAACTGCTATGACTCGTTCGCATTGCTTCGTGTTGCAACATGACTTTCCTATTGCTTTCTACCCTGATAAAAATCAGTTGGTGATTGATGATGAGGCGATTCATCTAGAGCCATTACAAGCAAAGCTACTCAGCTATTTCATCGAAAATCGCGGGCAAGTGGTTAGCACTCAGCAGATAGCCTCTGATGTGTGGCAAAGAACTCAAGTGTCTGACAATCTGGTTAGGCAAGTCATCAGTTTATTGCGCAGTCAACTTCAGGATAAGTCACGTCCGTATCGCATTATTCAGACGATCCCTAAACAAGGTTACCTGTTCGATGTTGAGGTGACTCAGTCGAGCGTTAAACCAACTCCCGTTGAGGACGTCTCTCAACTTGAGCCTATTGTTGCTAAGTCGAAAAAGAAAACCATCGCCCTGATTACAACCGCAGTATTCTCTATTGGCTTAATAGCAGCTTGGGCATGGCAAACCGATGTCCCAACTAATGACACTGCTGTTATTTCTGCTCATCAAAGTGATGTAATTCCTGTTTATATTCATGACATAACACTCGATTCTGCGAACGATTATGAGATGTCAGAAAGCGTTTATAACTATCTTTTCTACGGGCTGAATTCGGCAAAAAACTTATCGGGTTACCACTTTTCTCAGCTATCGCATCAGGGCAAGCAATCACTGACCAACAATGGTGTTGAACTCAAAGGTTGGCTCAAACAAAAGGACAGTGATTATGTGTTGAGCGTGCTTGTACAAAACAATCGCCAACCGAATCAAAGTCAGAAAGTGGAAAAGCGCTTTAGCCAAGATAATTTCTTTGATGCCATTGGGGATGTGATTCTCGAGGTCAAAGCTATTATTGCTCCAATGAGCTCCGAATACGGCGTGGCAAGTCATCGAGTGACCTCTATTGATAACTACGATGATTGGAGTGTTATCTCCGAGGGGATATCGTTGTTCTACCAAGGAAAAGGTGGTCAGCCAATTGAGGAAATAGCACTCCAGTTGGACACGATTCAGCAACAAGGGCGAGATAACTATCTGGTCAATGCCTTACTGTCGTATTCGGAATCTTTGGCTTATTTACAAAGTCATGAACAGAAAGATCGCGAACATGCACTGCAACTGGCAAAGCAAGCCTTCGAGATGAACCCACGTTGTGACATCGCTAATCTTACCTTAGGGCTAGCCTTGTTAATCAATCAACATGCTAATCAAGCGTTCCCTTATCTCTCCTATGCTGCCGAAAGTACGCCGAGCCCAATCAGCTTTTATCTACTGAGTGTGGCTGACAAGCTGTCGGACAACCCAAAAGGTTCGCAATACAACTATCAACGTTATACCGAAGTAAAAAAAGAGAATGACGGTCAACTGTTTGATCTTATTGAATCTTTATAAAAAACAAACCTTTCCTAAACCACGAAATACGTTTTCAAGCGAAGGTGTTTCGTGAGAGCAAATAGTAACGGTATATCCGCAAGACTTTCTTGTGCCAACAGGCTTCTCAATATGTTTGATTATTGTTTGGACTCAGGCTCGATTGCCTTGCATCAAGCGTAAAAACATCGACTTCCAGATACTGGTACCAAATCATTCATTATTTGGGGTACACACATGTTGAAGAAGTTTGCTTTTCAGATCATTCCAATTCAGATCTTCTTATTCGTCTTTTGGTTTAAAAATGGCTTTATCGATAAAGTGATGGGGGTGTTACTTGGCTTTGTTACACCTGATACCGCTTATGCAGGTGATACCTGGGCTGGTTGGAAAGGTTATATTGTTGGCACTTGGGATAAGAGCCAAGTCGGTCATGCTTTATTGAGTCCAACGTTCGATTTTATGTTCCCAATTCTGATTGCTTTGCAATGTGTGCCGTTTTTATTGGTTCTTCGTTCGGTACTTGCTGGTGAGTTCATGGTTGGCAAAGAACGTCCGTGGTTGCTCTATGCCGCATTCGCTTCCCTGTTTGTGACCGCTTGTATGGCTTTCACTCAAACCATCACTGGCGCAAGCGACGGGCAGTATCTATGGCAATTTATCGGCTTTGGTATGGTTGCCATTATGTACCTGCGTAATGAGCAAGGTAAGTAAGCGTTTTTTAGATGCGAGTAAACGGGATTCGAGATGCGAAGAGCGTGTTTAGATTTGAGTCAGTTAGATATGAAATATTAAAACGCAGATAATTAGAGATAGTCGCTTTTCGTTACTCGTTTACACGAATCTCGTATCTGGTTTTGGTCTTCGTTACTCGTTTACTCGAATCCCGTATCTTCTTTTTGTTTCCTGCATCTGTTCCTAAAAAGAAAAAGCCCGCAACCTAGGAGGTTGCGGGCTTTGCTATAAGCGATGTTTGTTTTGCTATTAAGCAGTCAAAGCTAACACGGTACCAGGCAGTACAAGGAATACCGCAACAAGGTAACCAGCGACTACTGATTTGTTCTTCACAGCCATGTCTGAAATCATGTCTGCCGCTTTAACTGGTAGCTCGCGTAGGAACGGAATACCGAAGATGAATACCGTTGCCATGATGTTGAACACCAAGTGTACTAGAGCAATTTGTAGTGCGAATACTGCGAACTCACCAGATACTGCTGTAGCTGCAAGTAGAGCCGTAATACATGTACCGATGTTTGCACCAAGAGTGAATGGGTAAACGTCACGTACTTTAAGAACACCTGAGCCGACTAGTGGAACCATCAAGCTTGTTGTCGTAGAAGAAGACTGAACAAGGATAGTAACGATAGAGCCAGAAGCGATACCGTGGATAGGACCACGACCAATTGCATTCTTTAGAATCTCACGAGCACGGCCAACCATCAGGCTCTTCATTAGCTTACCCATTACCGTGATAGCTACGAAGATAGTCGCAATACCTAAAACGATAAGCATGATGCCACCAACAGTGTCGCCAAATGTTGATAGTGGTTCTTTAATCGCACTTACTACAGGCTTCGTGATTGGCTTGATGAAGTTAAGACCACCCATGCTCATATCACCTGTTGCTAGCATTGGTGATACCAACCAGTGAGAAATCTTTTCTAGAATACCAAACGCCATCTCTAGTGGTAGGAAGATAGCAACGGCTAATAGGTTAAAGAAGTCGTGAATAGTCGCACTTGCGAATGCACGTTTGAACTCTTCTTTACAACGAACGTGACCAAGGCTAACTAGCGTATTGGTTACCGTAGTACCAATGTTAGCACCCATGATCATTGGGATTGCTAGCTCAACAGGTAAACCACCTGCCACAAGGCCAACGATAATTGAAGTAACTGTGCTTGATGATTGAATAAGTGCTGTTGCCACTAAACCAATCATTAAGCCTGCAACTGGGTGTGAAGCAAATTCGAAAAGAACCTTTGCTTGCTCGCCTGTTGCCCATTTGAAGCCTGTACCAACCATTGAAACTGAAAGTAATAGTAGGTAAAGCATGAATGCCAAGTTAGCCCAGCGTAGCCAACGAGTAGTGCTCGAGATAGGCGCTGCTGCAGTAGTAGCTTGGTTCATAATGTTTTCTCCATTGGACCGTTTAAGTCTGTGTTTGGTCTGTTTGTTTAATCTGAGCGTGATGTTAGAGAACAAATATTTCAGTAATATTACATTTTGGTTTAGGTTGGGTTTTTTTGTGATGATTTGCTGTTTAAATATTTCGACAGTAAATGTTGTTTATTTAACCTTATGTTTTAATTGGTTTTTTGTCATTTTCAACCTGGGTGATATAGATCTTAAAAGTTAGAGAAAAATTGAAAATAATCGCTGAAATATTACATTATGAAATCAGACACTTCGTAAAAATAGGTGGTAATGGTTAGTTAGGTTTGGTTTTTCCGAGTTTGTTGAGTGGGAGTGTCATATTTGATATAAAAGGGTATCTACTCTTTATTACGGCACATCTATGTCGCACCTCAACTATAACCACCTTTATTACTTTTGGATGGTTTGCAAACAAGGCTCTGTTACTAAAGCGGCAGAAGCTCTATTCCTAACACCACAAACAGTAACTGGTCAGATAAAAGCGTTAGAAGAGCGTATGGATGGCAAGTTAACTAAGCGTAATGGTCGCAGTGTTGAGCCGACAGAGCTTGGGCAGCTAGTCTTTAAGTACGCTGACCGTATGTTTGGCCTGAGTTACGAGATGCTGGATATCGTAAATTATAGCCAGCACTCTAATATTCTGTTTGATGTTGGTGTTGCGGATGCACTGTCTAAAAGACTCGTAAGCAAGATACTGATGTCGACGATTCCCCCAGATAACAGCATTCATTTACGTTGCTTTGAATCGACCCATGAAATGCTACTTGAGCAACTTTCTCAGCATAAGCTCGATATGATCTTGTCTGATTGCCCGGTGGATTCGAGTCAAAGCCCTGGCCTGTTTAGTAAAAAGCTTGGCGAAAGTGGAATGAGCTTTTTCAGTTCCGGCAAGGTTGAAGGTGTGAACTTCCCCGCGGTATTAGAACAAAGAAAGCTTTTGATACCTGGTAGTCGAACCTCTATGGGGCGCAAAGTGCTGCAGTGGTTTGATAGACAAGGACTTAAACCTGATGTTTTGGGTGAGTTTGATGATGCGGCATTGATGAAGGCTTTTGCTCGCTACCACGATGACGCAATATTCTTAGCGCCAACCCTTTATATGTCTGAGGTTGAGGAAGATACATCACTGCAATTATTAGGTGGCATTGAAGAGTTAAAAGAGGAGTACTACGTCATATTTGCTGAGAGGATGATCCAACATCCAGCAGTAAAAAACGTATGCGACGCAGATTTTAGCAAATTGTTCGAATGAGGCGGTTTGTTAATGAATTGATATCGATTATCATAACTCCACGATATGCCGGAAATACTGATAGCCCGTAGTTGGCGTAAAGGTTGTAGGGAGCCAAACTATGAACTTAAAAGAGATGGAGAAGAACTCAGCACAAGCTGTGATTCTACTCAAAGCCATGGCCAACGAGCGTCGCTTACAGATCTTGTGCCTATTACATGGTACTGAGCTGTCGGTTGGGGAGTTGTGTGGCAAGTTGGAACTGAGTCAGTCTGCTTTATCTCAACATCTTGCTTGGTTGAGAAGAGATGGTTTGGTCGAAACTCGCAAAGAAGCTCAAACTGTGTATTACACATTGAGTAGTGAAGAAGTAAAAGCGATGATTAACCTACTGCATGGTATTTACTGCAAGTAGCTTATTGCTGGTGGGAGGGGGATTTCTTATCAGGAATAAGACCGACACAAGGAAGTGTCAGTATTTCACGTCAAACGTGAGTGCCTATCTATATTACCGACCTATCTATCTGCTTGTCTGTTTTTTTCTCGTTGTTTTTTAGCTGCTTAGCTATTTATCGGTAAGCAAATTAGCGGTTTTTCAGTTAAATAATCACCGGAAAATAATAGCATTTCTCAAATTTTAGATATAAAAAAACCGGCCAAGGCCGGTTTTTTTCGTTTTGCGTTGTAATCAAATTTCTATTAAAGAGCTTTGATTGCAGCAGCGAAACGAGACTTATGACGTGCAGCTTTATTCTTATGAATAAGGCCTTTAGTCGCCATACGGTCTAGAAGAGGTGTAACTTCTACAAGAGCAGCAGTTGCAGCTTCTTTATTGCCAGCTTCAATAGCTGCAATAGTTTTTTTCATGTAAGTGCGCATCATAGAACGACGGCTAGCATTGTGCTGGCGACGTTTCTCAGCTTGGATAGCGCGCTTCTTAGCAGATTTACTGTTTGCCAAGGGTCTAACTCCCAAAAACTTAGTTCGGTGACAATTTAAGGGCGAGGACTATCCCTCATTAGCGCTTAATTGTCAAATGATTTGTGCAAAAACCAATCGTAGCCAAACAAACTTTGGTATGGAAAGGTCATCGCGGTTAAGATGGCGGGGATTCTAACAGCATTTTTAGACCAATGCTAATAAATATGCTTCTTAGGATAGGATAGTATTTATCCTCGCTTGAAAGTAATCAACCAGTGTCAGAGGTTTCTGTGAGTAAACGACTATTAAAGTCAGGGCTGATTGTCAGTGTAATGACTTTTGTTTCCCGTGTCTTGGGGCTAGTACGTGATGTCGTAGTAGCAAACTTAATGGGGGCAGGAGCAAGTGCAGACGTATTTTTCTTCGCCAATAAAATTCCTAATTTTTTACGTCGGCTGTTTGCCGAAGGTGCTTTTTCTCAAGCCTTTGTACCAGTATTAACGGAATATCACGCCGCAGGTGATAAAGATAAAACTCGAGACTTGATAGCAAAGGTGTCCGGTACTCTTGGGGTGTTGGTTTCTATTGTTACGGTGCTTGGGGTATTAGGCTCTGGGGTTATCACCGCAATGTTCGGTGCGGGTTGGTTTATTGATTGGCTTAATGACGGCCCCTCGGCGCCTAAGTTTGAACTCGCCAGCCTAATGCTGAAAATTACTTTTCCTTATTTATGGTTCATTACGTTTGTCGCTTTATCAGGTGCAATCCTTAATACCATGGGCAAATTTGCGGTTTCGTCATTTACGCCTGTGTTCTTGAACGTAATGATCATTGCTTGTGCTTGGTTTCTTGCTCCTAATTTAGAACAACCTGAAATTGGTTTATCCATCGGCGTTTTTCTTGGAGGCTTAGTTCAATTCCTGTTCCAAATGCCTTTCTTGATTAAAGCGGGAGTACTGGTTAAGCCTAAGTGGGGTTGGAGAGATCCGGGCGTGGTTAAGATCCGCACGTTAATGATCCCTGCTTTGTTTGGTGTGTCAGTAAGTCAAATCAACTTGTTGTTCGATACTTTCATTGCCAGTTTTCTAGCGACGGGCTCGATCAGTTGGCTGTATTACTCGGATCGACTATTAGAATTTCCACTCGGTTTGTTTGGTATTGCCATTGCGACGGTTATTCTTCCTGCTTTATCTCGTAAGCACGTTGATGCTGAAGGAGAAGGGTTTGCTCACACCATGGATTGGGGTGTGCGCATGGTACTGCTGCTCGGTATTCCTGCGATGTTCGGTCTTATTGTGTTAGCAAAACCGATGTTGATGGTGCTGTTTATGCGTGGTGAGTTTTCTCCTCATGATGTTAATCAGGCTTCAATGTCTTTAGTGGCGTACGCTTCAGGCTTGCTGAATTTCATGCTTATTAAAGTATTGGCTCCCGGCTATTACTCTCGTCAAGACACCAAAACACCGGTTAAGTACGGCATCATTGCGATGGTGACTAACATGGTGTTCAACGCAATCTTCGCTTATTTCTATGGTTATGTTGGTTTGGCAATCGCAACGGCGTTGTCTGCGTTCGTGAACATGACTCTGCTTTATCGTGGTTTGCATCTAGCGGGTGTTTATCGTTTAACCAAGACTACATTGTTGTTTAGCCTTAAATTATTGATCTCAGGTACGGTAATGATTGGCGTGATTTTATGGCAGCTAGACAATATGCAATTGTGGCTTGATTGGGGCTTTAACCAAAGAGCGTTGACACTAACAGGGTTGATCGCACTTGGCGCCTTTGCTTATATTGTGTCGATACTGGTTTTAGGTATCCGAGTAAAACATTTAAAAGCAGCGACAGATTAATACTGATTAGTATATAATCCGTCGGTTTCACACAATAAATGATGTTAATAACAGGTTTTAGCTGATCACAATGGAACTGATCCGAGGTATACACAATATTAAAGCGCAGCATCATGGCTGTGTATTAACCATAGGTAACTTCGATGGTGTTCATTTAGGGCATCAAGAGGTTCTGAGTCAGGTTTCTAAACAAGCTGCAGCATTAGGGCTCCCTTCTGTTGTCATGATGTTTGAGCCGCAACCTATGGAGTTGTTTGCCAAAGGTAAAGCACCAGCACGTTTAACTCGCTTACGAGATAAATACGTGCAACTGAGTAAGCTAGATATCAGTCGTTTATTGTGTGTGAATTTTAATCAGTATTTTGCAAGCTTGTCGGCTGAAGCGTTCATTAAAGACCTTTTGGTTGATAAGCTTGGCGTGAAATTCTTGGTTGTCGGTGACGATTTTTGCTTCGGTAAGGGGCGTACTGGTAATTTCGCTATGCTCAAAGCGGCAGGCGAGAAGTATGGTTTTGAGGTGGTGAGCACCCAGAGCTATTGCTTAAACCAATTACGAGTAAGCAGTACTGAGATACGAAATGCGTTAGCGGCCAATGACTTGGCTTCTAGTGCTACCATGCTAGGGCGTGACTACAGTATCAGTGGTCGTGTTTCTCATGGTCGAAAACTAGGGAGAACTATCGGTTTCCCTACCGCTAATATTCCATTAAAGCGTTGTGTTTCTCCTGTATCGGGAGTGTATGTTGTTGAAGCTTTGGATATCGACGGTGTTCCTGTCGGTGGCGTTGCTAATATTGGACAACGACCAACAGTTAATGGGGTAAGGCAGCAATTAGAAGTGCACTTTTTTGACTTTAAAGCCAATTTATATGGTAAACAGTTAGAAGTACGACTTTTGCACAAACTGCGCGACGAGATAAAATTTGAATCGTTCGACGCACTAAAGAATCAAATAGAATTGGATGCTGAAGCCGCAAGGGTGTGGCTGCTTCAGCTAAAGAATTAATCGGATGATTCCACCGATTAACATAATGTCTAACTTCGCCCAATATAACGGAATTAAGAATCGATGAGTGATTATAAAGATACCCTGAACTTACCAGAAACAGGGTTCCCAATGCGCGGTAATCTGGCAAATCGTGAGCCAGAAATGCTGAAGCGTTGGTACAAAGAAGATCTTTACGGCGAAATCCGTAAGGCAAAGAAAGGTAAAAAATCTTTCGTACTGCATGATGGCCCTCCATACGCGAACGGCGACATTCACATTGGCCACGCGCTGAATAAGATTCTTAAAGACATTATTATCAAATCTAAGACCCTTTCTGGTTTTGATGCACCGTACATCCCAGGTTGGGACTGTCACGGTCTTCCAATCGAGCTAATGGTTGAGAAGAAGAAAGGTAAGCCTGGTCAGAAGATTTCGGCTGCTGAATTCCGCGAAGAGTGTCGTAAGTACGCTGCGGGCCAAGTTGAAGGTCAGAAAGAGAGCTTCAAACGTCTTGGTATCATGGGCGAGTGGGACAAACCTTACCGTACTATGGATTTCGGCACTGAAGCGAACATCATTCGTTCTCTAGGCAAAATCGCAGACAAAGGTCACCTTCTTAAAGGTTTCAAACCAGTTCACTGGTGTACTGACTGTGGTTCTGCTCTGGCTGAAGCTGAAGTTGAATATAAAGATAAAGTTTCTCCATCTATCGATGTGAAATTTACAGCAGCTGACGAAGCGGCGCTGCTAGAGAAATTTACTCTAGCTGAAGGTCATGCGGGTCAAGGCGAAATTTCTATCGTTATCTGGACGACAACACCATGGACTCTGCCGGCGAACCGCGCAGTATGTCTACGTGATGATCTTGAATACGTGCTTATCCAAGTTGAAGCGAATGGCGACCAACCAGCTCAACGTATCGTTGTTGCTTCTGATCTAGCAAAAGACGTAATGGACCGTGCAGGTATCGAGCATTTCCATAACCTTGGTTTTGCTACAGGTGCTGATCTTGAGCTTTCTCAGTTCAACCACCCGTTCTACGATTTTACTGTTCCTGCTGTTCTTGGCGACCACGTAACAACGGATTCAGGTACTGGTGTGGTTCACACTGCGCCTGGCCACGGTCAAGAGGATTTCGTGGTTGGTAAGAAGTACAACCTAGAAATCGCTAACCCAGTTGGTTCAAACGGCGTTTACCTGCCAGATACTGAGCTATTTGCTGGTCAGCACGTATTTAAAGCGAACGACTCTGTTTTAGAAGTTCTAAAAGATAAAGGTGCACTTCTGCATCACCACGCTTACGAGCACAGCTACCCACACTGTTGGAGACACAAAACTCCAATCATCTTCCGTGCAACACCACAATGGTTCATCTCTATGGATCAAGCTGGCCTACGTGCTAAAGCACTAGAGTCTATCAAGAGTGTTGAGTGGTTGCCTGAATGGGGTCAAAGCCGTATCGAAGGTATGGTTGAAGGTCGCCCTGAGTGGTGTATCTCTCGTCAACGTACTTGGGGTGTGCCAATTGCTCTGTTCGTTCATAAAGAAACAGCAGAACTTCACCCAGAAAGCCCAGCGCTTATTGAAAAAGTCGCGAAGTTAGTTGAAGAGAAAGGTATTCAAGCTTGGTGGGATGTAGACGCTGCTGAACTTATGGGCGCAGAAGACGCTGATAAGTACGAAAAAGTAATGGATACGCTAGACGTATGGTTCGACTCAGGTGTGACGCACTTCTCGGTTGTTGATTCTCGTGAAGAGTACAACTTCCCGAACGAAGAGCGTACTCACAGTGCTGATCTTTACCTTGAAGGTTCAGACCAACACCGTGGCTGGTTCCAGTCTTCTTTAATTTCATCTATTGCGATGAAAGACGAAGCACCATACAAGCAAGTACTAACTCACGGTTTCGTGGTTGACGGTAACGGCCGTAAGATGTCTAAATCTATCGGTAACGTTGTTGCACCTAAAGATGTAACCAACAAGCTAGGTGCAGATATCCTGCGTCTATGGGTTGCTTCTACAGACTACACGGGTGAAGTTGCGGTTTCTGATGAAATCCTGAAGCGTTCAGCTGATGCTTACCGTCGTATTCGTAACACAGCGCGTTTCTTCCTAGCGAACTTGAATGGTTTCAACCCTGAAACTGACCTAGTACCTGCTGAAGAGATGGTTGCACTTGATCGCTGGGCTGTTGGCCGTGCTCAAGCTGCACAAGAAGAGATTGTTAAAGCATACGGCGAGTACAACACTCACGGTGTGACTCAACGTCTAATGCAGTTCTGTTCTATCGAAATGGGTTCTTTCTACCTAGACGTAATTAAAGACCGTCAGTACACAGCGAAGCAGGGCAGCCATGCTCAACGTAGCTGTCAAACTGCGCTTTACTACATCGTAGAAGCTCTAGTTCGTTGGATGGCACCTATCATGTCGTTCACTGCAGATGAAATCTGGAACGAGATGCCGGGTGAGCGCGACAAGTTCGTGTTTACTGGCGAATGGTTCGAAGGCCTATTCGGTCTAGCTGAAGGCGAAGAGCTAAGCAACGAATTCTGGGCTGAAATCCAAACGGTTCGTGGCGCTGTGAACAAGCTTCTTGAAGATGCTCGTAAAGAGAAAACGATCGGTGGTGCACTGCAAGCTGAAGTGATTCTATACGCTGACGACGCACTAGCGGCGAAAATCAACAAGCTAGAAGATGAGCTACGTTTCGTACTTATCACTTCTGCAGCTGTTGTTAAGCCATTAAGCGAGAAGTCTGATGCAGCTCAAGAGACAGACGTTGCTGGTCTATTCGTTGAAGTTGCAGCTACTGAAGCTGAGAAGTGTGACCGTTGCTGGCACCACACTCCAGATGTAGGCACTATCGAAGGTCATGAGAAAGTTTGTGGTCGTTGTGTGTCGAACATCGACGGTGAAGGCGAAGTGCGTAAGTTCGCATAACAGCTCAGAGAAAGACTGAACTTTTTGTAAAAATCATAGCCCCAGTATCAACTGGGGTTATTTTTAATTATAGGAAATGTGTTTATACAAGTACGGTAATCAGGTCACTTAAATTGAGTAACAGTGAATACCAACTTCGTAAATACTAGGAATAGAAATGAGTGAAGTTTCGTTAAAACAATCTGGTGTGCGTTGGCTATGGTTGGCCCTAGTGGTCTTCCTTGCCGATATCGGCATTAAACTCTTTGTTATGGATAACATGGGTTATGGCTGGGCAAACCGTATTGAGGTTCTGCCATTCTTTAACTTTTTGTACGTGCATAACTATGGTGCAGCGTTTAGCTTCTTGAGTGATCAAAGTGGTTGGCAGCGTTGGTTATTTACCGGTATCGCATTTGCGGTAACAGGTATGCTGACGTACTGGATGAGCAAACTACCAGCTGCAGAGAAGTGGAATAACATTGCTTATGCGATCATCATTGGTGGCGCAGTAGGAAATGTGTTTGACCGAGTCGTACATGGCTTTGTTGTCGATTACTTAGACTTCTACTGGGGCACTTACCATTGGCCCGCATTTAACTTAGCCGATATGGGAATCTGTATCGGTGCTGCGATGATCATCCTAGATGGTTTCCGTAAGAAAGACGAAAGCAAATAGCTTGCCTCAAAGTCAGTCTATGACTCACAGAATAGAATAGCCCTAAGCGCTGTCGGTTGATTCCGACGGCGCTTTTTTTTATGCTTCAGTCAACAAGGAAGCAAAGCACAATGCATCCTCAAATAATAAAGAAATCTAAGGAAAGTAACGTGGCAGCAATTAAAAATGATTCAGCAGTAACTCTACATTTTACGATTAAAATGAAGGATGGTTCAGTTGCCGATAGCACCGAAAATATGGGCAAACCTGCAAAGTTCGTCATGGGCGATGGCAGCCTAAGTGAGAACTTTGAAGCGTGCTTACTTGGACTTGAAGCTGGAACTGAAAAGTCTATCGAACTGAAAGCGGAAGATGCGTTTGGTATGCCAAACCCTGATCATATTCATTATATGGATCGTGCTAAGTTTGTTGGTGATTCTGAAGTTGAAGTGGGTACTATCATGGCATTCTCTGGTCCTGATGGGATGGAAATTCCAGGTATTATTACTGAGATCGCAGGTGATTCAGTGACGGTTGATTTTAATCACCCACTCGCAGGTCAAGACGTTACGTTTGACGTCAATATCTTAACGGTAGAATAACTCTCTTAACGTTAGAATAAGATAGCCTTACTGCGGTGATGTCACCTAGAGCTTCACTGTCTAGACGCTTCACTGTAGAATGCGAACCTCGCTGACGGCGAACTCTATAGAAACAACCTTAGTACCGCGGTAAATGATGAGCAATGAAATGAAAATAATGTTAGCTAACCCTCGTGGCTTTTGTGCCGGTGTCGATCGTGCGATCAGCATCGTAGAGCGCGCACTTGAAATGTATCAGCCACCGATCTATGTTCGCCATGAAGTGGTACACAACCGCTTTGTTGTTGAGGGGCTCAAGCAACGTGGTGCTATTTTTGTCGAAGAACTGAGTGAAGTGCCTGACGACAATATCGTGATTTTCTCTGCTCACGGTGTTTCTCAAGCGGTTCGTAAAGAAGCGAAGGAGCGCGAGCTAACGGTATTCGATGCAACCTGTCCTTTGGTGACTAAAGTTCATATGGAGGTTGCTCGTGCGAGCCGTAAACATATGGAAGTAGTACTGATCGGTCACGCGGGTCACCCGGAAGTTGAAGGCACTATGGGTCAGTACGCGAGTCAAACAGGTGGTATGTACTTGGTTGAAAGACCAGAAGACGTACAAAAACTAGTGGTTAATGATCCAAGTAACTTACACTACGTGAGCCAAACTACGCTGTCTGTTGATGAAACGGCAGATGTAATTGAAGAGTTACGTCGTGTATTCCCTGAGATTCAAGGCCCTCGTAAAGACGACATCTGTTATGCGACTCAAAACCGTCAAGACGCGGTGCGTGAGATGGCGAATGACGTTGATGTGGTGATAGTGGTTGGTTCTAAGAACTCATCGAACTCTACACGCCTAAAAGAGCTAGCTGAGAAGCTAGGCACACCAGGCTACCTAACGGATTGCCCAGAAGATATTCAGACTGAATGGGTTGAAGGCAAGAAGAAAATCGGCGTAACGGCTGGTGCTTCTGCTCCTGAAGAGTTAGTTAACCAAATCTTAGATCGTATCCGCGAACTAGGTGCGACTGGCGTTGAAGAGATTCAAGGTCGCGAAGAGAACATGTTCTTCGAAGTACCTAAAGAGCTGCAGATCAAGCAAGTAGATTAATCTCTATTGATTCGAGACACTAGCGATTCGCAAACAGTTGATTCGCAAATACTATCGATTTGTAAACAGTAGGAAGCCAACGTTGATGCGTTGGCTTTTTTGATCGTGCTTTATGTCCCGTCCGAGATGTGTTTACTGAAGACCGAGCTGCTCTTTTAAAGTCTTGAGGTAACGACGGCTAACAGGGACTTCAAAGCCAGTCAGGGTAATGATCTCCGCTAATCCATTCTCTAACAGTTTGATCTCTTGGATCGACTTTATGTTGATCAAATACTGGCGATGACAGCGGATCAAATCGGTTTTTTCTTCCAAGATCTTTAGCGTTAACTGTGAAGTCGCGGTTTGCGATGAGCTACGTACATGCACCCCACTGATATCGGAATAGGCGCACTCGACCGTTTGGCTTGCCATGATCACAATGCGGTTATGACCAATACATGGAATCTGCTCTAAGTGACAGGGAGCAATCGCAGAGATGTCTTGTGCTGGCGCTTTCTGATTTTGTTTGATGACCTTATTCAGGCGACAAACGCTCTTGTTTAATCGACAAGGCTCGACTGGCTTAAGTAGGTAATCAAAAGCATTATCTTCAAAGGCTTGAATAGCATATTGGTCGTAGGCGGTGACAAATACCACGTAGGGCATGGTTTCCGGGTCAAGCATACTCAACAATTCAATACCGGTGACCTGAGGCATTTGAATGTCCAAATACACCACATCAGGCTTGAGAAGGTTGATCTGCTTAAGTCCTTCAATTGCGTTACTCGCTTGACCAATGACTTCGACTTCTCCGGTTTCGGTCAGAAGTTCAATCAGTTCTTCGCGAGCAAAAAGCTCATCATCGATAACTAATGCTTTTAACATCCTACAATCTTCATTTTTGTGCCATCCCTGCTTGATTCACGCTTATCTTTTTAATGTCTGCTAAATGTTACTACTGGGGGAGCTAACATCTATGAAAACATCATTATTTTAGTATAGGTATGATAAAGCTCATTCGAGTAAATTGCTGTGGTTGAGATTCTATTTTTAGTGCTGAATCTTGTCCAAAGAAATTAGTGAGTCGTTTATCAACAATCTCCATCCCTAATCCTACATGATCTTGAGATGGCTTCTGATAATTACCCGCGTTGTCTTCAACGGTTAACTTGAACCCACTCTCGAAAGCCTCGCTATAGATCTTCACTGTGCCACCTTCTAGCATGTTCGAAATGCCATGCTTGATGGCGTTTTCAACCAATGGTTGCAGGGTAAAGCTTGGTAGTTGTGACTCGTATAACTGTGGATCTATGTCCCATTCCACTTCTAACCGGTCGGTAAAACGTGCCTTTTCAATGGTGAGATACGCATTGACGTGTGCAAGCTCGTCTTTAAGTTTCACAGTGTTGATGTTCTGCTTAAGGTTGCTTCTAAAGAAGTGAGATAGGTGCTGAATGAGCTCTCGCGCTTTATCAGGGTCACGACGTGTTACTGCACTGATAGTATTAAGCGCATTAAACAAGAAGTGCGGGTTCACTTGAGCGTGCAGTAGTTTGATTTCCGCTTGTGTCAGTAGCGTCTGTTGTTGCTGATAGTTGCTGAACAGGATCTGACTCGACAATAGTTGAGCAATACCTTCAGCCATCGACATGTTGATGGTTGAAAATAGCTTTAGCTTAGGCTCATACAGTTTGATGGTACCGACGACTTCGTTACCGGCACGCAGTGGGATAATAAGCGCAGAACCTAACTTACAATCTTGCGAAAGAGAACATTGGTATGGGTTCTCTTTGCCATCAAGGTAGATGATGTCGTTCTGTTCCATCGAAGTGAGCGTGCTTTGCGATGAAATAGGGGTATTTGGAATATGGTGTTCATCGCCAATGCCAACGAACGCGAGGATTTTTTCTCGGTCGGTGATCGCTACCGCCCCAACATTGGTCTCTTCGTAAACGATACGTACGATTTTTTGCGCGTTATCTGAATTAAACCCGCCATGCAAAATACCTACCGAACGCTCGGCGATGGTGAGTGCGCGGCGCGAGAAGGTCGCTGAGTACTTCTCGAAGATAGTTTTCCTATCTTGAATGATGCTCATGAACAGTGCAGCGCCCACTGAGTTAGCAATGATCATTGGCGCGGCAATATCAGAAACTAGAGCGTAGGACTGCTCAAACGGTTTAGCGACTGCGAGCAGAATCAACATCTGAATGATCTCTGCAAATAGCGTCACAGAGAACACCACCATCGGGTTAAACAACTGGCTGGCTTTGTTCTTTCGGACTAAGTATACATGCAGCAAGCCACCAATCAGGCCCTCTGCAGTGGTTGAAATCGCACAAGCTAAGTCAGTAAAGCCACCTAATGAGTAGCGATGAATCCCGCCTGTAAAGCCTACGGCAAAGCCAACGACAGGGCCGCCAAACAGGCCTCCCATTACCGCCCCCATTGCACGAGTGTTGGCTATCGCGTCATTAATCTGCAGTCCGAAATAGGTGCCCATAATGCAGAACAGGGAAAACAGAACATAACAGCTGACTTTATGACTTAAGCGTGAAGAGATGCTTAACAGAGGGAGAATCAGCGGGGTTTTACTTAGCATGTAAGCAATCACTAAGTAGACACAAGTTTGTTGCAGAAGAGAGAGAATGAGTTCCATATTTTCACCTATTGAGACGCTTGTTAAGTGTAAAGCTCATTGCGTGGTAACGGTAGCTTTGCTTGTGTTTTCGTTGGTTATATCGAGTGACGATTGCTTCTCAATGCTGAGATACAGTAAAGCCCATCACAGAGGACGGGCTTTAGTCTTAATTTCCACGAATCACTGGGTGATTACGGGAGCAAGCGAAGTGTGTTTGGCTGTTGTTTTGTCTCTCAATGAAGACGTGTCTCTTTTATTCAAAGTCTGAAAGAACTAGGCAGTTTTGGTTACGCCTTTTGCTTCTTTCTCTTCTTCATCAGCAAGGTCGATATCACCTTTGCCTTTTGATATCTTGATAACGTAAGCCGCAATACCAAGTGCACTCACCACACCAATGATGGTCGAGATTTGCATTGGTAGACCGAAGCCTAGTTGGCTGTTGTTCAGGATGAATGTGATACATACAGATGTCATGAACACAGCTGGAACCGTAGTTACCCAGTGCAGTTTATTGTGACGAAGTAGGTAAGCCGAAGCTGTCCATAACATCATTACAGCTGTTGATTGGTTAGCAAAACCGAAGTAGCGCCAGATGATACCGAAATCAACTTGAGTCAAGATGCCACCGATAACGAACAGTGGCAGAGCCATCAGTAGGCGGTTACGCAGTGTTTTCTGTTCCATGTTGAAGTATTCAGCAAGGATAAGACGGCTTGAACGGAATGCTGTGTCACCAGAAGTGATTGGTAGGATAACCACGCCAAGGAAAGCAAGGATACCGCCGAATACACCCAGTAGACCAAATGAAGCGCTGTATACCACGTTACCTGGGCCGCCGTTTGCAATTGCGTCTGATAGAGACTCAACTGAACCGAAGAATGAAAGAGCAAGTGCACACCAGATTAGAGCGATGATGCCTTCACCAATCATTGCACCATAGAATACGAAGCGACCGTTCTTCTCGTTTTCCATACAACGCGCCATCAGTGGTGACTGAGTTGCGTGGAAGCCAGAGATTGCACCACAAGCGATAGTGATGAATAGAGCAGGCCAAAGTGGTAGGTCATTCGGGTTCATGTTGGTGAACATGTCTTTCATCTCGAAGCCTCCCATGATTTGGTGCTCGTCAGATAGACCAATCGCAGTGATTAGGCCAACAGACATGAAGATAAGTAGTGCACCGAACAGTGGGTAGAAACGACCAATGATTTTATCGACAGGGACAATCGTTGCGATGATGTAGTAAGCAAAGATGATAACAACCATGGTTGTTGCAGACATCGCGAAATCAGTTTGGTCGTTCACTAGGTTAGTGATCATGCCTGCAGGAGCAGAAACAAATACCACACCAACAAGAAGCAGTAGAACAATGGCAAAGATGTTCATAAAGTGTTTTGCGCCATTGCCTAGGTAACGTCCAGTGATGGTTGGAACCGAAGCACCACCATTACGGATAGATAACATACCTGAGAAGTAGTCGTGCACTGCACCTGCGAAGATACAACCTAGCACGATCCAAAGCATCGCTGCTGGGCCGTAAAGGGCACCCATGATAGGTCCGAAGATTGGACCTACACCTGCAATGTTAAGCAGTTGAACTAGGTAAACCTTTGGTGTCGACATTGGAACGTAGTCCACGCCATCTTGCTTAGTGTGAGCGGGTGTTTGACGCTTTTCATTGATACCGAAAATCTTCTCGATAAAGGCACCGTAAATAAAGTAGCCACCAATGAGTGCTGCAACACAGGTAAGAAACCACATCATAATTTGTTATCCCTGAATGTATTAATTAAGTCAGGGTGTATATTAAAGAAGAGTATGAAAAGAAACTTCTGCTATGAGAGTGAGTGGTCGAATAGTCAATTAAGTGGTGTTATAACTGATTGAGTGGTTTGCTACGTTTGTAGAGCGGTTGGTTATTCGTGTTGAGAAGGCTCTTGCTTCTGGCAAGTGGTGATTTATCAGCTTTAAGCGGTAACCAATAGATATCAGTGGCAGATAACAGACATAAGTGGACATCAGCCAGTGTTCAGCGGAGAATCACCATAAAGGTAACGCTTCGTCAGGAAGTGGCTAGGTAAATATAAAGGACTGAAATGAAAAAAATAATCGCACTATTCGCCGTGGCATTTAGCCTTGCAGGATGCAGCGCCAATGTTCAAGATTTAGCCGCTGAGGGCAATTGGCAAGAGATTGGCTATCGTGATGGCATCAAAGGTCACACTCAGCGTTCGTATTCAGAGATGACTGAGCTTGGCGCAGTCGATCAAGCGAGTTACACAGAAGGTTACCATCTAGGTGTGACTGAATATTGTAATCCGAACCATGCTTATCAGATTGGTTTATCTGGTCAGGTGTATGAAGGCGTGTGCTCTGGTACGGAAGACGCTCAACGTTTCCGCATGGAATGGCAACGTGGCTGGGATGAGTTCTCAAACGACTATTAAGCCCAAGCTAGCGATAAAAAATTAAAACTAAAAAGACCAGTACCGCATGTGTACTGGTCTTTTTGTTTGTAGTGAGAGTAACAGAAGCAGATTACTGATTATTCTCGACTGCTTTTCTCAAGAAACCATTTTGCTTATCAAGCTGAGCCTTGGCCAATTCTAAATCTAGCCCGGTTAGAATCATCAAAATAGACAACTTCACATCGTAATCAGTCGTTTTAAGTGTCGAGACTGCCAGCGCTTTGTCGCATTCAGTTGCTTGGATAACGATACGAGCAGCGCGGGCAACCAACTTTTCATTGGTCGCTTTTACGTCGACCATCAGATTTTGGTAGCTCTTACCGATACGAATCATGCTGGCAGTCGTTAGCATATTAAGCACCAGCTTTTGTGCTGTACCTGATTTGAGTCGTGTTGAACCAGTCAATGCTTCTGGGCCAACCACCGGGCTAATTGCGATTTGAGCGATTTCAGCAATTGGAGAATCAGGGTTACAAGACAATGCAACGGTCACCGCGCCAAGCTGATTGGCATAGTTGAGTGCACCAATCACGTAAGGTGTGCGACCACTGGCAGCTATACCCACCACGACATCATTTTCTGAAAATTGAATCGCTTTCAGATCTTCAATACCGAGAGTCAGCGAGTCTTCTGCGCCTTCTTTGGCTTTTAAAATCGCCTCTGGTCCACCTGCAATTAGGCCGATAACCATTTTGTCTGAAACACCGAAAGTCGGTGGGCATTCTGATGCGTCCAACACACCTAATCGACCACTGGTGCCTGCGCCCATATAAATCAGTCGACCACCGTTTTGAAAGGCATGAGCAATTTTATCAACCGCTTTCGCGATCTGCGGCAGTTCCGCTTCAATCGCCAGTGGGACTTGTTTGTCTTGTTGGTTAATCTTTTCAACCACTTCGAGAGAGGTGAGCAGATCAATATCCATAGTATCAGGGTTTCTCCCCTCCGAAACGAGGTGCGAGAGCGCTGATATGAGAGCGTCGTTACTCATAATGATCCTTAAATGGTGATTCTAAAATGATGGTTCTAAAATGGTTTAGTCAGCACGGTAGAGAACGCCTAGAGAGGCAGCCCTACTTGCGCCAGTCACTTCTGGTAAATTGCTTGGTAGTTGATGAACATGACGTTGAGCAAGCCACGCAAAGGCCATTGCTTCCATGTAATCTGCATCAACGCCTTTACTGGTGGTTGAGTCAACTTCCCAACTCGAAAGCAGTTCAGACAGTCTCTTCATCAACAATGGGTTTCTTGTACCACCACCACACACATACAAGGCGGGTTGGTCACCCAAGCGATAAATCTCCACTTCATTGGCTATCGTCAATGCCGTGTATTCACAAAGCGTGCGTTGCACATCTTCTGCTGCAAGGTATTTAAATTCTGTAAGCTGTTGCTCTAGCCACGGTAGATTAAATAGCTCTCTACCAGTACTTTTCGGTGGTATTTGAGATAGATAAGACTCATTCAACAGCTGTTCGAGTAAAGCTTGATTAAGTTGGCCTTTAAGTGCGAATTGCGCATCACGGTCAAACTTCTTACCCGTATGTTTATCAACCCAAGCGTCCATCAACATATTGCCCGGGCCAGTATCATAACCAAGCGTTGGCTGATTCGGGCGCAGTACTGAAATATTCGAGATACCACCAATATTCAACACTACAACTGAGCTGTCTTGCGGGTGAAAAATAGTGTGGTGGAAAGCCGGTACTAACGGTGCACCTTGTCCGCCTAATGCCATGTCTTTACGTCTAAAATCAGCGACGGTTTGAATCTGTGTTTTAGCGGCAATGATGTTGGCATCACCCAGCTGCATGGTAAATGGAGATTCGCCTGTTGGCTGATGAAACACCGTTTGGCCATGATTACCAATCGCAGTCACAGAAGATGCAGGTGTGTCTGACTTGTCGAGAAGTTGCAGAACCGCATCAGCAAATAGATGGCCAAGCTGGTGGTCGAGTTCGCCAATAGCAATCAAATCCGTTTTCTGACCAATACACACCTCAAGCAGACGCGCTTTGAGATCATCAGGCATTGGGAACTCATCATGAGCGAGTAATGTGATACGCGTATCTTCAATCGAAACTAAAGCAGTATCAACGCCGTCCATACTGGTCCCCGACATCACACCGATATACAGTTCTTTATGATCCATTCCTAAGCTCTTGCACTGCATTCCTAAAGTCTTCCACAGATTGGTTTAAAAACATTGTAAAGCAAATTTAAAGAGAATAATCTCGGGAAGTTTATGAAATTAGGTTTAATAAGGGATAAATATGGGACCGTTGTGGGTTGATGTTGCAGGCTACGAGCTGACAGCTGAAGACAGAGAGATTTTGGAGCACCCAACTGTTGGTGGTCTCATCTTATTTTCTCGAAACTATCACGATAGCAAACAGTTATCGGCGTTAAACAAAGAAATTCGTAAGGTAGCAAAACGTCCTATTTTAATCGGCGTTGACCAAGAAGGCGGCCGAGTTCAGCGTTTTCGTGACGGCTTTTCAATTATTCCAGCTGCTCAGGAATTTGCGACTAAGAATAATGGTGAGCAGTTAGCAGAACAGGCCGGTTGGCTGATGGCGGCAGAATTGATTGCCCATGATATCGACCTGAGCTTTGCGCCAGTATTAGATAAAGGCCACGACTGTAAAGCAATTGGTAGCCGAGCGTTTGGTGAAGATATTGATACCATCGTTCGTCATAGCAGCGCGTTCATCAAAGGCATGAAGTCGGTTGGCATGGCGACAACAGGAAAACACTTCCCTGGGCACGGTGGCGTAATTGCTGACTCACACTTAGAGACGCCATATGACCCTAGAGACGACATCTTTGAAACCGACATGGCAATCTTCAAGGCGCAAATTGAAGCCGGAATATTGGATGCCATGATGCCTGCACATGTGGTGTTCTCTCATTATGATGATCAACCAGCAAGTGGCTCTCAGTATTGGCTACAGAAAGTATTGAGACAAAAACTTGGCTTTAAAGGCCTAATATTCTCGGACGACTTAACCATGGAAGGTGCTGCTATTATGGGCGGACCAGCCGACAGAGCGAAAGCGGCCTTGAATGCGGGGTGTGACATGGTGTTGATGTGTAATAAACGAGATGCACAAATTGAAGCTCTTGATCACTTAGCGATTCAAGAGGTGCCTTTAGCCAACTCATTGCTTAAAAAGCACAGCTTTGATTTACCGACGCTTCACTCGGATAGCCGATGGAAAGAGGCCTCAGAGCAAATTAAGCGGATGTTAAACGCTGGGTGATAAATAAACACTCTATAAGTTTTAAGAAGGCGATATTAAAGATATCGCCTTTTTTGTATGTGCTTGGTGTGGTTAAGGCCTATTTGTGCCTCAGAACGAGATAAAGATGGGGGTGTAAATTTATATTTACATTAAATGTTTTTTATTGTTTACACTTGCAATCGTTTTTGTAGCTGTTATTGTGTTTTTAAAGATTGTTAGCCCAAATGGAAATGTTGGGTGTAAAAATAAATATACAGGTTGAGTTATGCAGAAAAGTGAATTAAGCAATGTCAATATCATCGACGAACAGGTACTGATTACTCCTGAGGAGTTAAAAGCAAAACTGCCTTTGAGTGATAATGCTCGTCGTTTCATTCAAGAGTCTCGTCAAACTATCGCAAACATCATTCATAAGAAAGATCATCGTATGCTTGTTGTATGTGGTCCATGTTCTATCCATGACATTGAAGCTGCGAAAGAGTATGCGAAACGCCTAAAAGCACTTTCTGAAGAACTGAGCGATCAACTGTATATTGTAATGCGTGTTTACTTTGAAAAGCCTCGTACTACTGTTGGTTGGAAAGGTTTGATTAATGACCCTCATCTAGATGGCACTTTCGATATTGAGCACGGTCTGCATGTTGGTCGTGAGCTGCTGGTTGAACTTGCTGAGATGGAAATTCCACTCGCAACAGAAGCACTAGATCCAATCAGCCCGCAATACCTAGCAGATACCTTCAGTTGGGCGGCGATTGGCGCTCGTACTACTGAATCGCAAACTCACCGTGAGATGGCAAGTGGTCTTTCAATGCCAATCGGTTTTAAAAACGGCACCGATGGCAACTTAGGTACAGCAATCAATGCAATGCAGGCGGCTTCTTCTAGCCACCGTTTCATGGGTATTAGTCGCGAAGGTCAAGTTGCACTACTAACAACGCAAGGTAACCCAAACGGTCACGTGATTTTACGTGGCGGTAAGCAGACGAACTACGATTCAGTATCGGTACACGAATGTGAGCAAGAGCTGGGTAAATCTGGCTTAGAGGCTGCGCTAATGGTCGACTGTAGCCACGCTAACTCTCGCAAAGATTTCCGCCGCCAACCTCTAGTTGCAGAAGATGTGATTCACCAAATTCGTGAAGGCAACAAGTCGATTATCGGCCTTATGATTGAAAGCCATATTAACGAAGGAAACCAATCTTCGGATATACCTCTCAATGAGATGAAATACGGCGTATCTATTACCGACGCGTGTATCAATTGGGATTCAACTGAGGCACTATTGAAGCATGCACATACGGAATTAGTCCCGTTCTTAGAGAACCGTTTGAAAGGTTAGTCAGAGTTTTAAATTTAAGTGCCTCATCTAATGGGGCATTTTAAGATCTGTTACTAGCGAACTCAGCGTTAGTAGGGGCTTATAGATTAGTAAGGAATAAAATGGCCGTTGAACTGAACGAATTACGCGACCAAATCGATGCTGTCGATAAACAAATGTTGGATTTACTTGCTCAGCGATTGGCTCTAGTAGAGAAAGTCGGTGAAGTAAAAAGTGAACATGGTTTACCTATTTATGTACCAGAGCGTGAGGCTGCAATGCTGGCATCTCGTCGTCAAGAAGCCGAGAAAATAGGGGTTCCACCACAGCTAATCGAAGATATTTTGCGTCGTACTATGCGTGAGTCTTATGCCAGTGAGAAAGATTCTGGTTTTAAGTGTCTAAACCCAGAGTTACGTTCAGTGGTTATCGTTGGTGGTAATGGTCAACTTGGTGGCTTGTTTGGTCGTATGTTCAAACTGTCTGGCTACGAAGTGAAAATCCTCGGCAGCCAAGATTGGGATAAGGCCGACGAAATCTTAGATAATGCTGGCCTTGTTGTTGTTACGGTTCCAATTCACCTAACGGAAGGTGTGATTGCAAAACTAGGTAACCTACCAAGCGATTGTATTCTTTGTGATTTAACATCGATTAAGTCAAAACCGCTACAAGCAATGATGGACATGCACCAAGGCCCAGTGGTTGGATTGCACCCAATGTTTGGTCCTGATGTTCCTAGCCTTGCTAAGCAGGTGATTGTCTACAGTGATGGTCGTGGTTCTGAAAGCTACCAATGGCTACTGAATCAATTTGGTATCTGGGGTGCGAGCCTATGTCAGATGGATGCAGCAGAACACGATCACGGCATGACCTTGATTCAAGCACTTCGTCACTTCACCTCGTTTGCTTACGGTTTGCACCTAAGTAAAGAGAATCCGAATATCGATCAGCTTCTGAAGCTCAGTTCGCCAATCTACCGTCTTGAGATTGCTATGGTTGGTCGTCTGTTTGCTCAAAACCCGAACTTGTACGGAGACATCATTCTCTCTTCAGATGAGAACATTGAGATGATTCGACGTTTCCATAGTTGTTTCGGAGAAGCTCTAGAGATCTTGGACGGGAAAGATAAAGCCAAGTTTGTTGAGAGCTTCAACCAAGTGAGTGATTGGTTTGGTGACTACTCACAACAATTTTTGCAAGAGAGCCAAAGTCTTCTAAAACAAGCACATGACTCGATTCATCGTGGTTAATACGATTTGAAATCATAAAAAAGAGCGACCTGATGGTCGCTCTTTTTGTTTGTGTTGAACGCTATGAAAGCATTTGGCCTACTGTAGGCTAAATGCAATTAGATCATCATAGGCCAAATCAACAGGTTCTAGTTAGCTGTGTCTAGTTAGTCGTAATAGGTTTCTTACTATCTTCACTCGATACGGTGTCGATGGTTGAGCTAATGTAAGGCACGTTAGTCAGGTTGATCTGCAAACGAACCACATTATCAATCAGCTGAACCAGTGGGCCCCACTTAACCTTTTTCTCTTTTTCGAATACGTAGTTGAAGTTTTCCGGTGTCCAATCCATCAAGTATTGAGGGTTCAACGAACGGCCAAGGAAGCGTACTTCATAATGCAAGTGTGGGCCGGTTGAGTTACCTGAATTACCACAGCTCGCAATGACATCGCCTTTACTTACAAACTGACCGCTACGTACCTTGAACTTCTGTAGGTGCGCATAAGAACTCATGAAACCAAACGAGTGACGCATAGTGATAAAGTTGCCGAAGCCTTTTTTACTTGGGCGTACTGTTTCAATGACTCCATCTGCGGGCGCCACAATATCTTCACCACGCTTACACGTTAGATCGATACCAGTATGTACGTGGCGTTTACCTGAAATAGGGTTAGTGCGGCTACCATAAGAAGAAGAGATACGTTGATAAGCCATCGGGCTGTCGTTTGGAATCAAACGGAACATCGTGGCTCTTACTGCTGAATCGACTGCAGCCGCATCAATACGATCTTCTAAAGATGCATCATCGGTAAGCAGCTCTTCATCAGCAAGACCAAGTACTGATTCCACATCGAATACACGCTTACCAAGCAGTTGAATCGTGCCTTCTTTCTCAGTCAGTGTTTGCGATAGCGAATGGTTGGTTTCTACTTGCTCAGCATAAAGAAACTCAGTTTGCTCTTTTTCAACAATCAGAGTTTCAATCAACTCTTGTGCGTCACCTGCTTGCATCGCGAGTTCTTGTTTACTCTCGAAGTGCATGTACGCCGCTCCGCCAATCAATAGCGGTACTGAAAAAATGGCAGTAGTGCACATGAGTACGGCTTTACGGCCGAAGTAAAACGTCTGTTCCCCCTGGCTAGAGGGAATAGTAATGGATAGTTTTTTAGACATGGTTCTGTATTAACTAAATGCTTCTAATAGAAAAAGGGTAATGGAGATGTCACTCTCTACCTAAATCGGTAAGGTGTTCAATCTCTCTATAAAGCAGTTCATCGTCACCAACGTTAAGCTCCACAAGGCGCTTAAGGTGGCTAATACTATCAATATCTAAATGCTCTATGCGTAAACGCATTGAGGTATTGATGGTAGAGACTATCGTTGCTTCTAACTGAATATTGATATCACTGCTTTCGAGCTTAAAGCTCACTTGAACGGGGATATCATGGCTAAGTTGTTTTGATTCATTGCATTGAATGAGTAAACCATGGAGTGATAAGTCTTGCACTGAGCCTGATACATTTACTTGCCCTTGTGAGATCTCAGTCGGGACTTGATAAATAACTCGTGAAAATTGACGTCTTTCAACCATAAGTAATCTCTCTATATCGATGCATAACACGTAAGCCAGATATATCAAAGGCCGCTATTATCGCGGCCTTTGTTCAAAATACAAGCTTATTTACTTAGCGATACGCTTGTACTTGATGCGGTGCGGTTCTGCCGCTTGAGCGCCCAGAGTCTGCTTAAGCCACTCAGTGTACTCAGTATAGTTACCTTCGTAGAAGTTAACTTGACCTTCATCACGGTAGTCTAAGATATGGGTCGCAATACGGTCAAGGAACCAACGGTCATGCGAGATAACCATTGCACAGCCAGGGAATTCAAGCAGTGCTTCTTCAAGAGCACGTAGCGTTTCAACGTCAAGGTCGTTGGTCGGTTCATCGAGTAACAGTACGTTACCGCCCGCTTTTAGCAGTTTAGCTAAGTGAACACGGTTACGTTCACCACCAGAAAGCTCACCGATGATCTTCTGTTGGTCGTTGCCTTTAAAGTTGAAACGAGAACAGTAAGCACGCGCAGGGATTTCGAAGTTGTTGATCTTAATGATATCAGCGCCTTCAGAGATCTCTTGGAATACTGTCTTAGTGTCGTCCATGCTGTCACGGAACTGATCAACAGAAGCAAGCTTAACAGTCTCACCTAATACAACTGAACCTGAATCTGGTTGTTCTGCACCGCTTAGCATCTTGAATAGTGTTGATTTACCTGCACCGTTGGCACCAACGATACCGACGATAGCGCCCTTAGGCATGCTGAACGATAGGTCGTCGATAAGAACGCGGTCACCAAACGACTTAGTCAGGTTGTTCACTTCAAGAACTTTGTCACCTAAACGCTCACCTGGCGGGATGAACAGTTCGTTGGTTTCGTTACGCTTTTGGTATTGGCCAGTAGTCAGTTCTTCAAAACGAGCCATACGAGCTTTAGACTTAGCTTGACGGCCTTTAGGGTTTTGACGAACCCATTCAAGTTCTTTCTCGATTGTCTTTTGACGTGCGCTTTCGCCCGCTTTTTCTTGCTTAAGACGCTCGTCTTTTTGCTCTAGCCAAGACGTGTAGTTACCTTCCCATGGGATACCTTCACCACGGTCAAGTTCTAGAATCCAGCCTGCAGCGTTGTCTAGGAAGTAACGGTCGTGGGTAATCGCCACAACAGTACCGCTGTAATCGACTAGGAAGTGCTCAAGCCATGCTACTGATTCGGCATCCAAGTGGTTGGTTGGTTCATCAAGAAGCAGCATGTCTGGCTTTTCAAGAAGTAGACGACAGATAGCAACACGACGACGCTCACCACCTGATAGGAATTCAATTTTCGCATCCCACTCAGGAAGACGAAGTGCGTCAGCAGCACGCTCTAGAGCTGTTTCTAGGTTGTGGCCGTCTTTTGCTTGAATCAGTGCTTCTAGTTCGCCTTGCTCTTTTGCTAGTGCATCGAAGTCTGCATCCGGTTCTGCGTAAGCTGCGTAGACTGCATCGATACGCTTAAGTGCGTCAGCAACGTCAGAAACCGCTTCTTCTACGATCTCACGAACGGTTTTTGATTCGTCTAGTACAGGTTCTTGCGGTAGGTAACCTACTTTAAGGCCTTGCTGTGCACGAGCTTCACCATCAATATCAGTATCAATACCAGCCATGATACGTAGTAGGGTCGATTTACCTGAACCATTTAGACCCAAAACACCGATTTTAGCGCCAGGAAAAAAGCTAAGAGAAATGTCTTTAAGAATTTGACGCTTAGGTGGAACAGTTTTGCTCACCCGAGACATGGTATATACGTATTCAGCCATTGCCGATCGATCCTAATTATTGTTCAAAATTGTCTGCTATTTTATACCAATATCCCTAAAGATGTTACTCCTAGGTCAGAAAAGCCATTCTTGAACTAATCCTTACCTATTATTGTCACATTGGTCATTAAAACTATATTTAATAAGCTTCTGAGGCGAAGTGTTAAATATTAATAGTATTTACACTCAAATCCTTTACATTTGATGTGATGTCGGGCGTAAATAGACTTCACGTATTCATACACGCACTAAGGAAAGAGCGAATGTTTTTCCGCATTGGTAATACGAAAATTGCTGTGGCTGCATCAGCAATTTTGTCTTCATTTTCACTGGCTCCGATGGCTATGGCTAGCAACGCCTCTGAGCTTGAAATGCAGCGTGATGTTTATGATAGAGCGCAAGAGGTTTTAGACAACCGTGATCTAAAAGCTTACTCCGCGCTGCGCAACAAAATTCAAACATACCCTTTAACACCTTACACCGATTATCGAGCCTTTCTGATTGGCTTAGGTGATCGCACACCTGCTGAGGTGGATGCTTTCATTGAAGAGAATAAGGCACTGCCATTTTCTAATCGAATGCGCGCACCTTACCTGGATTCATTGGCTTCTCAAAAACAGTGGAAGACCATCCTTGAATTTCAAACTAAAGAGCCTGTCGGTGAAAAATATCAATGCATCTATTATCGAGCGCATTACGAGCAAGGTAACAAAGAGCTCGCCTTTAAAGGGGCGAAACAGCTTTGGTTGAGTGGCAGTGGTGTTGATGATGCCTGTGACCCTTTATTTAAAAGTTGGGATCAAGCCGGTTTAAGAACGGATGAACTCATCCTAGATAGAATGTTATTAGCGTTTGAAGGCCGTAACGGCAAGCTGATGAGCTACCTGATCAAGCAATTGGATCATGATGATTCAATTGCTCAAGCTAAGCAGATGAAGGCGTTGTACAACAAGCCTGAAAACGTGCTCGAATTTGCTAACAAGCACCCAGCAAATGAATTCTACCAAGCGCAAACCGAGTTTGCTTTCGAGAAGTTAGCAAGGAAGTCATCAAGCAGCGCTCAAGAGGTGTTTGATGACGTCATCAAGGCTCAAAAGTTCTCGAAAGAGAAGTCTCAAGAGCTTGCTGATTACCTAACGTTTCGTTTGATTAACACCGATTCTGAAGAGTTGATGGCGTGGCGAGACCAGATGCTCGCGAGTTCATCAAAGCAAGTTCTGCTCGAACGACGTGCTCGCTTAGCGATTCAACATGCCGATTGGACGGGTTTGAAAGAGTGGATAGCGCGCTTGGATGACAAGCATCAGGCTTCGCTTCGTTGGCAATATTGGCAGGGCAGAGCTGAAATCGCGACGGGCGATACTGACAAAGGAAATAAGCGATTGTCAGATATCTTGGGTCAGCGTAATTTTTACAGTGTAGCTGCGGCTAAGCAGTTAGGTAAGTCTGTCGAATACCCAACATCGACACTTAAATACAATGCTGAAACAGTCAAGCCATTCGACACCTCTTTGGTGCGTATTGGTGAGCTGATTGACCGAGATAAAATTGCGGCAGCGAAGAGTGAGTGGAGTTGGTTACTAAGCAACGTAGACAAAGACCAAAAAGCGATGCTTGCGGCTCATGCTGCGACGCAACGTTGGAATCACTTTACCGTGACGGCGAGTATCTCAGCGAAGATGTGGGACAACATTGCATTACGTTTCCCTGTTGCTCATAAGTGGTGGTTTAACTTCTATGCAGAAAAACATGATATTGACCCAATCACCTTGATGTCTTTAGCAAGACAAGAGAGTGCGATGGATTCAGAGGCTCGCTCCCCTGTTGGCGCGCGTGGAATCATGCAAATTATGCCGAAGACGGCGCAATACACGGCTAACAAACATAAAATTAAGTATCAGGGCAGCGATGATCTTTATGATGTCGGCAAGAACATTGAGATTGGTAGCCACTACTTAGATGGCTTATTAGCTCAATATGATGACAACCGTATCTTTGCTTTTGCCGCTTATAATGCAGGTCCTAGCCGTGTTAAACAATGGCGTTCACGCAGCGATGAAAAACTCGATGCTTTTGCATTTATTGAAATGATCCCATTCAAAGAGACTCGGGGCTACGTTCAGAATATCTTGATGTTTGAGACCTACTATCGAGATATCTTGGGTGAGAAAGGGACATTTTTAGCTACCCATGAAGCAAAAATGAAATACTAAGGCTTCGGCATTTGGCCCGAAACTGAGTAAGAATAAAGGCAGTGAGTGCGAACCATTTCCACTTACTGCCTTTTTACATTGGATCGCATCAAGTGTTTCGGTATAAAGTGTTAAACACTTTCAATTGTTAAGCGACTCTTTAAAGTCAGAATTTAAAAGTAAGTGTAGAGATATGGCATCACAACCTGAATATGATAATTGGCAACAACTGATGGACTTGGTAAAGACGGCTGTCGAAAAAGATCAGCACGAACTGTTGTTGACCATGATGATGACACCAGACGAGCGAGATGCTCTGGTTGCTCGAATTAATATCTTCTGTGAGTTGATGAAAGGCGATCTGTCTCAACGACAGGTGAGTCAAATGCTGGGAGTAGGCGTAGCGACGATAACCAGAGGTTCGAATGAGCTAAAGGCAAAATCGGAACAAGAGAAAGCCGTGATTGCGGATCTACTACTCAAATAGTCACTAAGTTGTTAAAGTAAGAGTTCGATAAAAAACGCTAACTAACTGTTAGCGTTTTTTGTTTCTGAAGATTGTTTTCAGAACCTTTCTAAGTTTAACGAAGCACTAAACAGGAAAGTGCTCAGGGTTCAAAAATGGGATCAGCGCTAAAATTAAAGCCTGATGATACACTGAACTGCGAGACAGTTGATTATGTGTCAGTAGGCCAATTGCTCCACCTTTCTGTTTGATATTATCGGTACCAAACACTTCATCCATTACATCTCCGAGCTCGTTTGCATGCTCTAACTTATCAAGCACGGCTGGTGGCAACATAAGGCTCGCTGAACGAGACTCTCCACGTTGACCATTCGCTTCGATAACCATCCAAGCAAAGGTGACGTTTTTTTCTATTCCTGCTTCTAGACCAACATAAAAGTCAGCATAGGGCTGCGCTTGCGTTGCGTTGTGCACGCGGTTCACTGCCCCTTGATAGGTTTCATCATTACTCATCGGTTGATCGGCAACGCCACTAGGGACGCTGATGCCTTTGAAATCAAATTCAGTATCAGGAAAAGCAGATAAGAACGCACTTTTAACGGCGTTAATTTTAGCTGGGTTCAGCGATGCGATGATTACAGATTTCATGTGTCGGATTCTTTTTGTTGTCGAGTAGATTGAGTTGATGTTGTTGGTACCAGTCACTCAACTCTTCTAATGGCATAGGTTTACCAAAGTAATAGCCTTGCAGCATATCGCACTGCGCATCCTGTAACCACTGGTGCATGCCTTGAGTTTCAATCCCTTCGGCGGTGACCTTTTTCCCCTGAGCATGACATAGTCCAATCACAGGTTTTACGATGTTCTGGTTATCGGTCTCAATCAAGGTATCCAAAAACGCTTTATCTAATTTAATTTTTTGAGTTGGATACTGCACCAGTTGAGTGATAGAGGTATAACCGGAACCAAAGTCATCAATTGCTAATCGATAGCCCATCCCCGCCAATTCGTTGAGCAACGGAAAGCCTTCCGAATTCGAATAAAAGGTCTCGGTAATTTCAAAATCAATCAAACTTGGTGGAATATGATTGATTTTTGCGTGTTTTTTAATGAAATCGGCAAGGTGTGTGGTTTCAATCCCAGCAGAAGATAAGTTAATCGACAGCTGAATTGAGTGGTCAAATTGAGCCTGAAGTCGGTAAAAAGAAGCAAACGCATTCTGAATTACCCAACGATCAACTTGCTCGAATAACCCAGTTTGCTCGGCAATTGGAATGAATTCATCGGGCGGAACTACTCCCAACAGTTTCGAGTCCCAGCGTAATAGTACCTCAACCCCAATAATATGCGCGCCGGTTGAATCCATATAGGGCATATAAACGAGTCTAAACTCTTCATCAAAATTCTTGTCTCTAAGCGCACGTTCAATGTTTGCTTGGCGTTGAATCGCTTTGTCTAAATCCCGTGAATAGTCAGCAAATTGGTTTTTGCCTGCACGCTTGGCTTGATACATTGCGGTATCCGCGTTCGACAGTAGCTTCTCGATTGAATCGCCATCATTAGGGTAGGTCGCAATACCAATACTGACCGTGATCGGAAAGCTTCCTGATTCGGTGATAAACCCTTTTTGTAAGGGAGTCAGTAAATCACTCGAAAATCGATGCGCGACATTTCCTCGGTGACTAGGAGCGTTAATGTAGACAACGAATTCGTCACCAGAAAGTCGGGCTGGCATGCAATGAGCATCGAACTCCGTTTGATAGTGGCGACAAATATCTGAAATACGCTGAGCAAAAGAGACCAGAATCGAGTCGCCGATTTGATGCCCATATTTATCGTTCACAAACTTGAAGTTATCCAAATCAAAGTAGAGAACCCAAGTTTCGGTATTTGAACTCGGTTTTGGCAACGATTGCTGAACGAAGGTTTGAAACTGATGCCTGTTGGCGATTTGGGTTAACTGATCATTCTCGGCCAAGAGCTTGGTTTGTTGGTAGGTGTTATCTAGCTCTTGGTACATGTCATAAAAACGCTGTGATAGTCGGCCAAGCTCATCTCGAGTGCCTAAGCGTTCAATGTTCTTCCGTTGTTTTTTTTCTACTTGCTGTAGTTGTCGATCAAGCCGTGTTATCGGAGTAATCACAGTGCGAGACAGAAGTATGAGTAGTAAAGCGACAGTCACAAACGCAGACAGTGCAAACGACAAACTCAGCTTGTTCCATATGGAATCGAGCTTGTTTTCCAACAGGAATTGCGCCGGATCGACCGTGGCGTATAGTTCTGGAGCCAGCTTGACTGAATGGGTGACATCATTTTCCAAAGAAATCGCTATGGATGTGAAAAACAAGCTGGTTTGGTAGTCGAACTCTATCTGTTTTCTAAGCGCATTAAACTTGTCGAGAGAAACAGATACAACAACAAAGAATACATCGCTTGGTTGATTACTTTCGGTTGGAAAAATCGCTTTTCTATCTACCTTTTCATAGTGAACCAACATCCCTTCGCCTTGGGAGTTTTGAATATAGTTGGTACTCGATGTTGCTAGGGTGTCTTGATAGTGCTGGTCAACATACTCCAATATCTTACTGTCAATCTGAGTGCGTGAGTCGTTGCTATTATCTGCGTAGTAACGCAGTTTTCGGTCAGCATTAAGAAGTGCTAAACCCGTATAGCTCTCATCGTCATCTTGCAGGAAATCTATAGCTTCTCGAAAGTTACTAACCAGTTCAAGATCGCGAGATAGATTTTGGTCAGTGAGAAAATAACCTTTCACCATATCGCTTTGGATCAAGGTGTAAGAGTAGCTATTGAGAAACGAACGAGATTGACGAAAGTATCCGGCTAGTTTTTCCATGTTGAGCTGAAGTGCGTTGTCTTCGCGTTTGATGAAGCTGCTTTTTTGCGTCGAATAAATAATATAGCTAGAAGCCGCGGTACTGATCAGTATCACAGGGGTTATCAGTAGTAAGATTTTAGTACTTAGCTTCATAGTTAATGACAACACTATTTATAATTTAAGCGCGTAAGTTTATGTTACTTAATGCTTACTCGCTATTAATTACACGTAGTTCGATGATTTCCTGTGAAGGGTGTAAGGTTTTGTCTTTATTAATAAAAAAGCCACTAATGGGTTTTTTGTTAGAAATACTTAAGCAGTGGAGGGGAGAAGCGTGCCGAATGTGCGAAACAAGTGAATTGTGTTTTAGGCATGCTAGGGTAAGTGTTCTTAGACCGAATAGTATTCGACTAAATGGTGATTTAAGTATTTGGCCTACTGTAGGCCAAATACTTATGTTAGCTAAAAGCTGATACTCCCTCTCAGCTATGACAACTTAACTTGAGTCGCTTTGATATTCTCACTTGGGTAGCAACCTAACACTTTCAGGTGACGAGTTATGGCTGTTAATTCAGTGATTGCTTGCTGCATATTATCTGAATCCAGATGTGCTTCTAAATCGACATAGAACATCTCTTCCCAAGGGTTACCCATAATAGGACGAGACTCTAGCTTGGTCATGTTGATACCCAAGCGTTGCAGAATCAGTAGTGTCTCGACCAAAGAACCTGCTTCTTGAGAAGTCGACATGATGAGCGTCGTTTTTGCAGGTATTTGAGTTGACACTTCAACAGGCTTACGAGCTACCACGATGAAACGTGTGTGGTTCTCTGTTTGGTTTGCAATGTTGCCTTGAATTGGCTGAAGTCCATAAAGCTTGCCGCTAGACGCATTACCAATTGCAGCAACATCATCACCGTCCAGATCTTTCACCTTCTTCATGGCGTCAGCTGTGCTGGCACAAGACTCAAGGGTTACATCTTTAAGACGGCTCAAGAACTCGCTGCACTGCTGATGTGGTTGTGGGTGCGAGTAAAGCGTTTTGATGTCTTCTAAACGGATATCACTTTTCGCCACTAGGCAGTGTTCGATTGGTTGAGAAAGCTCACCAACAATGTAAAGCGTTGTGTGTTGAAGTAGGTCATACACTTCGTTAATCGAACCTGAACTGGTGTTCTCAATAGGTAGTACACCGTAGTCGGCATGGCCAGATTCTACCGTAGAGGCTACTTCTTTGAAGTGATTACAGTTTAACTCAATCAACTCCATATTCTTACGGCTGAAGTATTCGCGACTCGCAAGGTGAGAGTACGATCCCTTAGAACCCAAGAATGCAACGCGAGCCAATGGTTTACGACTTTGCGGGTTCGCTAGATTTTGTAAGTATGACTGCTGCAGTAAAACGGAGTCTTCGATGATGGTGTGAAACAGCTTGGTAATGTACTGCGCATCAAGTTCGTATTTATCTTTGCCATTGTTGATCAGCTTAACTAATAGTTGTTGCTCTCGTACTGCATCACGAACTGGTTTTGATGTCTCTACCTTGCTTTTAGCAACTTCGATACTTAGCTTGCGACGCTCCGAAAGTAACTTCAGGAGTTCGTCGTCTAAATCATTAAGACGAAGGCGGATATCATCCAGTGAAATTGAGCTGTCAGTCATAAATGTGTCCTTATAAAAAAGCCTCCCTAGTGTGGGAGGCTTCTTGTTCGTTTTTGACTTGTTTTTCTAAAACGACTTAGCCTCCGATTTACGGAAGAAAAAAGAAGTCAAAAATAAACAAAGATTGAGTGTGCATAAAAAGTGATTGTTTTATGAATGTTTAAACACAATAAGCAAGCGAGCTACGAGCGTCAAGCAAAAAAATAGCGCCCTGAGGCGCTATTTTTTAATCTGTTCTCTTTCCTTATTCTACTTCAGCTTCTAGCTCTTCGATTTCAGGCTTTTCAGCGCGGCGCGCTTCTGGTTTATGGCGTAGCTTGTTGAGTTGACGCTCTAGTTTTTGTTCTACTTCGTTGATAGCTACGTAGAGGTCATCATGGATTGATGAAGCAACAAGTTGGCCTTTTGGTACGGTTAGTACCGCTTCAAACTTCTTCTTCTTGTTTGGTTCTTCGCTAAAGCTCGCTTGGCAGCCAATGATGTCTACTTGCCATTTATCCAGCTTTTTAAATTTGCTTTCTATGTGATCACGGATTGCAGAGGTAATGTCGATGTTTTTACCAGTGATGTTCATTTTCATAGAAGTTTTCCTCTGTTGTATCCCTCATGGGTTAACTTCAGATTACGACTTTTAGGAATAAAGAATGTGATATAGATCTTGTTTTGGTTGGATGGAGTGAGCATTAAAATCAAATGTGATCTCACGCAAGTCTTAGTATCTTTTTGGCGGAAAATGCTTGTTATCCTTATGGAAAACGATAACTTGGAGGCAAGTCTTCGCTAAAAATTAAACCAGTTTTTAGGGGCGTCCTACAGCTTATAGAAAGTGCTTGATTGAAATTTGCTCAATAGTATTTTGTGATGTAGCTCTCGTGACATAGATAGCTACGCAAGCTTCTTCTGAATTAGATAAGCAAAAGCCGCATAAGTCTTCTTATGCGGCTTTTGTGTTTTTAGACTTACCTAATCCCCTTTAGCTCTCCAGCTGGGGATTGATTGAGGCGATCCTAATCGTTAGTGTTCAGTAATCTCGCTGTGCCGTCTTCTCGGATGGCATTGATAGCTTGTAATTGTTTATAGATTACGAAGTAGCGATTGATGTTGGCAACATAGGTTACGGGTTCTTTACTCACGTACTTGCGAGTGATGATTTCTACGTTTTTAAACCAGATGTTTGGGTTGTAGCCTTTCTGCTTAGCAAGGCGCCTCATCTTTCTGATCTTAGCGGGACCTGCGTTATAAGAAGCCAAGGTAAAGTAGATTTGATTGTCGGGTGATATTGCCGGGTCGTCAAAATATCGGTCTTTGATAAAACGCATGTATTTCACACCCGCATGGATATTGTTATCCACCTTATGGATGTTCTTTATGTTGACGTTTTTATCTTTGGCGGTACTTGGTAATACCTGCATCACACCAATAGCCCCACGATGAGAAACTCTGCTTTGATCCAACCCAGACTCTTGGAAACCTTGTGCAGACATCATCAAAGGGTCGAATTCGTATTTACTCGAATACTTTTCAAAGACATCTGACAGCTTAGCCACTCGGTCTATTTTATTTGGGTTGAGTGCTCGACCTAACCAGCGAGTGTTGTCGATGTATTTCTGATAGATAACATTTCCAAGTAGGGTACCTGTTCGTGCAGTCTTGACGTATTTGTTTATCTCTTTCTTTAACTGAGGGCTGTTTTTTCTCAATGCCCATGCTATTTGGCCATTTTCACGTAAGGGCAAATCATGATGCACTTGAATGTTTTCCATTACATCTATCCAGAGCTTTGCTTTGTGGCTGTCCAGAATTGTGCCCTGAATATAACCTTGGTTAACCAACTCTATCAGCTCGTAGTCTTGCAGTGATTCTTCAATGAAGTGGACATGCAGTGGTGGTAAACCTAATTTGTTAAGCTCTTTATTGATTCTTTGTACACTCTCGAAGTAACTCGAGCTTGCACGTATCCACACCTCTTTGCCGCTCAATTGCTTGATTTCGGTGATAGGTTCGGCCTTTTTCCCTGTGATAATTAGTTCTTTACCATCTTTAATCATCGGATCTGAAAAATCGATGCTTCGTAATCGTTTGTCGGTGATCGTTAGGTTCGCGACAGCGACATCACCATAGCCAGATTCTAAAGAGGGAAGTAGATCATCTCGTTGTACGGGGATGATTTGAACATTGAGGTAGGGGTGTTTTTTACGAAGACTTTTTTCAAAGTGGTAGAGCATTTCTGCCACGATGCCTTTTGGCTTACCATCCTCGATGTAATAGAAACCAAGATCGGCAGATACGAGCACTCTAACCGTTCCTTTGGTTTTGAGCACATCCAAATCACCCATGTAAGGCTTATTGCTTAATGGGGACAGTTCTAATGCGTAGGATAATTGGCTAAATAGCGATATCCAGATAAATAATAACAACCTACTCACATCCACACTCCATGTTGATGTTTTGTTAAAAGTTATCTTTTGAAGATACCGTGTATTATGCGATTCATCAAGTTTGCGATATGTGGTCAAAAAAAACGCGCTAGTAAACTAGCGCGCTTTTTGGGTTGAGATGTAAGAAGTTGATTAAGGTAGTGGGTTTAACTCAATCAACTTTTCAGTTCTTAACACAGCATCATCTAGGCCTAGTTGTTTATAAGCTTCTAGCTGAATCTCTAAAGATTTACGCGCAGCAACGGTATCTGGGTAAGTCTTTTGCAACTCTTGTGTTCTGTTAATAGCAGCAATCCACGCTTCGCGACGTAGGTAGAAGTCCGCAGTTGCTAAGTCATATTCTGCTAGGCGGTTCTTAAGTGCGAACATGCGTTTTTGTGCATCTTCAGCATAAGGGCTGCTAGGGAAACGTTCGAGTAGTCGCTTGAAATCTGCAAAAGCGAGTTTCACTGGCTCAGGGTCTCGGTCACTACGGTCGATATTGAAAATATCGTGCATGAAGTTTAGGTCTTGCGCCATGTGCGTTAAGCCGCGCATGTAAAGAACCCAGTCTTGTTTCTCATGAGTTGGGTTCAAACGTAGGAAACGTGAAATGGTAGCAAGGCCAAGTGCCAAGTCATCATTTTTGTAGTAAGCGTAAATCAGATCGAGCTGTACTTGCTCAGAATAGGCGCCGAATGGGTAACGTGAGTCTAGGGCTTCTAGCTTTTCTATTGCTGAAAGCCAGCTACCGCTCTGTAGTGATTCTTGAGCGTCAGAGTAGAGAACCGATGGCGGTACATCTGGCACTATCTCTTCACTACTTGAACAACCAACCAAGAGTGATACGGCTAATAGACCCGATAAAGTAAGGTGTTTCATGTCAGGCGTCGATTCCTTGAATTAAATATTTCGTAAGCTTCCGTTACTTTCTAACCAGTAACAGATACAATGATGCAATTATTCTATTTTATCCATACTAATGGGTATTAGTCTCACGGTTTTTAAAAAAGTTCGATATGGCTCAGCAGATCACATTAACAGACACAGTAAAAAGCAGCCAGTTAGGTCAACGTTTAGACCAAGCTGTCGCTGAACTATTTACCGATTTTTCTCGCTCTCGCATTAAAGAGTGGCTTCTTGACGGCAAAATCCAAGTGGATGGCGAAGTTATTACTAAGCCGCGCGTTAAGGTTTTGGGCGGTGAAGAGATCATCTTGCAAGCTGAACTTGCAGATGAAGAACGCTGGGAAGCACAAGATATTCCTCTAGACATTGTCTACGAAGATGATGACTTATTGGTTATCAATAAGCCTCGCGATCTGGTTGTACACCCAGGCGCAGGCACACCGGATGGAACCATACTAAACGCATTGCTTTTCCATTACCCACAGATTGCAGAAGTGCCTCGTGCAGGTATTGTGCACCGTCTTGATAAAGACACAACAGGCCTTATGGTTGTGGCTAAAACGGTTCCAGCTCAAACTCGTCTTGTGCGTGCTCTTGCTAAGCGTCGTATTACTCGTGAATATGAAGCAATTGCAATTGGTAAAATGACCGCTGGTGGTGTTGTAGAGAAAGGCATTAGCCGTCATGCAACTAAGCGTACCTTAATGGACGTAAATGAATTAGGAAAGCCAGCGGTAACTCACTACCGTGTTGCTGAGCACTTCCGCGAGCATACTCGTATTCGTCTACGCCTAGAAACGGGTCGTACTCACCAAATCCGTGTTCACATGTCATACCTTCAGCACCCGCTGCTAGGTGATGTTGCATACGGTGGCCGTGCTCGTATTCCAAAAGGTGCATCTGAAGAACTAACAACAATGATTCGTTCTTTTGACCGCCAAGCACTGCACGCAGTCATGCTTAAATTTGTTCACCCAATTACAGGTGAAGAAGTTGAGTTCCACGCTCCTGTGCCAAATGACATGGTTGTGATGGCTGAAGCGTTACGTGTTGATGCTCGCGAAAATAAAGAAGAAGACATTTAATATGTCGTTGATCATCCCTAACTGGAATGCACCCAATAACGTGAAGGCATTTGCGTCGACACGTGTAGGTGGCTTTTCTACTGGTGCGTATCAAGGATTAAACCTAGGTACGCATGTTGGGGATGATGCTTCGCTTGTTGAAAACAATAGAACTTGGCTTAAGCAGCAAGCGAACATGCCGGCAACTCCGGTATGGCTAAATCAAACCCATTCAACAGATGTTGTTACGGTTTTACAACCTACGGTGGATATTCTTGATGCTGACGGTGCATTTACCACTGCTAAAGGTGTTGTTTGTTCTGCGATGACAGCTGATTGTTTACCTGTAATCCTTACTGATACGAAAGGCACTCAAGTTGCTGCCGTTCATGCTGGTTGGCGTGGTCTTGCTGGTGGAATTCTTGAAAATGCCGTCGCAAAGTTTTCGAAACTAGATTCAGAGAATAAGATCATTGCTTGGCTTGGGCCTGCAATAGGCAAACAAGCCTTTGAAGTCGGCGATGATGTGTTGGAAGCGTTTGTTAGCTTTGACCCTCAAGCTAAGCTTGCATTTAAAGCCAAGCCTGAACAGGGTAAATGGCTAGCGAATATGTCTCAGCTTGCAACGCAACGACTGAACAAAGTTGATGTAACTTCTGTGATAGACTCCAATCTATGCACCTTCGCTGATGCGGATGCGTTCTATTCTTATCGTCGTGATGGCATTACGGGACGCCAAGCTACTTTTATTTGGTTAGAGTAATCTTTAGCTAGTGCAACTAGCCATCCAGCCCATTTATATTTTCATATAAACTCTATTCTTCATTCTTATCCCTTGAAAATCCGCGTTACCGTATCCATCTTCTAAGCATAAGATAAACATATCTAAGAGTAGGAAGGTTGGCATGCGTCTCGATCGATTCACTAGTAAATTCCAAATTGCGATATCTGATGCTCAGTCACTCGCATTAGGTCGTGATCACCAATATATAGAACCTGTACACCTAATGGTGTCTTTGCTGAATCAAGATGGTAGTGCAATTCGTCCATTGCTCACCATGCTGAATATTGATGTGGTTCAATTACGTTCTAAATTGAGCGAAATATTAGACCGAGTGCCTAAAGTCAGTGGCATTGGTGGTGACGTTCAGCTATCGAATGCGATGGGAACGCTGTTTAATCTATGTGATAAGGTCGCGCAAAAGCGTCAAGACAGTTACATATCTTCAGAAGTATTCCTACTTGCTGCCATTGAAGACAAAGGCCCTTTAGGAAACCTACTTAAAGAGCTAGGTCTTACCGAGCAAAAATTATCTCAAGCAATTGAACAAGTTCGTGGCGGCCAAAAGGTCGATGATCCGAATGCGGAAGACAGACGTCAAGCGCTAGAGAAGTTCACCATTGATCTGACGGAAAGAGCAGAGCAAGGCAAGCTTGATCCGGTAATTGGCCGAGATGACGAAATTCGTCGCACTATCCAAGTACTTCAACGCCGTACTAAGAATAACCCTGTCATTATCGGTGAACCTGGTGTCGGTAAAACAGCGATAGTCGAAGGTTTAGCGCAGCGTATTATCAACAATGAAGTGCCGGAAGGTTTGAGAGGCCGACGTGTACTTTCGTTAGATATGGGCTCTTTGATTGCCGGTGCTAAATATCGTGGTGAATTTGAAGAACGTTTGAAATCAGTTCTTAACGAATTATCAAAAGAAGAGGGCAACATCATTCTCTTCATCGATGAAATTCACACCATGGTAGGTGCGGGCAAGGGTGAAGGCTCTATGGATGCGGGTAATATGCTGAAACCAGCATTGGCTCGTGGTGAACTTCACTGTGTAGGTGCAACGACACTCGATGAATATCGCCAGTATATAGAGAAAGATCCCGCGTTAGAGCGTCGATTCCAAAAAGTGATAGTCGATGAGCCAACCGTGGAAGACACAGTCGCAATTCTCCGCGGTTTGAAAGAGCGCTATGAACTTCACCATCATGTAGAAATTACCGACCCAGCGATTGTCGCAGCGGCAACCTTATCTCATCGATACGTTTCTGACCGTCAGTTGCCAGATAAGGCGATTGATCTGATTGATGAAGCGGCTTCGAGTATTCGTATGCAGATCGACTCAAAACCTGAGTCACTAGATAAGCTCGAGCGTAAGATCATTCAGTTAAAGATCGAGCAGCAAGCTCTTACTAATGAGAATGACGAAGCCAGTGAAAAACGCCTTCGAACACTACAAGAAGAGCTTTCTGATAAAGAACGAGATTTCGCAGAGCTCGAAGAAGTGTGGAATGCAGAGAAAGCCGCACTTTCTGGCACACAACACATCAAGTCCGAGTTAGAACAAGCTCGCATGGATATGGATTTTGCAAGACGTGCTGGTGATCTTAACCGAATGTCTGAATTGCAATATGGTCGAATCCCAGAATTAGAGAAGCAGTTAGATCTTGCGACTCAAGCTGAGATGCAAGAGATGACCTTACTACGTAATAAGGTCACGGATGCAGAAATTGCAGACGTACTATCGAAGCAAACAGGTATCCCTGTTTCTAAAATGCTAGAGGCTGAGAAAGAGAAGCTTCTTAAAATGGAAGGTGTTCTGCACAAGCGTGTTATTGGTCAAGCGGAAGCAGTAGAAGTGGTATCGAACGCGATTCGTCGTAGCCGTGCTGGTTTATCTGATCCGAACAAGCCGATTGGCTCCTTCTTATTCCTTGGCCCAACTGGTGTTGGTAAAACCGAGTTATGTAAAACACTCGCAAACTTCATGTTTGATAGTGACGATGCAATGGTGCGCATCGATATGTCTGAGTTTATGGAGAAACACTCTGTTGCTCGTTTGGTTGGTGCTCCTCCGGGTTACGTTGGATATGAAGAAGGTGGCTACTTAACAGAAGCCGTGCGTCGCAAGCCTTACTCAGTGATTTTGCTAGATGAAGTAGAGAAAGCGCATCCTGATGTTTTCAATATCTTATTACAGGTTCTTGATGATGGACGCTTAACTGATGGACAAGGTCGGACCGTCGACTTTAGAAACACGGTAGTGATCATGACTTCGAACCTTGGCTCTTCGAGAATTCAAGAGAACTTCAATACGCTCGATTACCAAGGAATAAAGAATGAGGTGATGGAAGTAGTAGGCAAACATTTCCGTCCTGAGTTTTTGAATCGAGTTGATGAAAGCGTTGTGTTCCACCCATTAGGTCAAGAGCACATTCAATCGATAGCCGCTATTCAGCTTGAGCACCTCAAGAAGCGAATGGAAGACAATGGTTATGAGCTTGAAGTCTCGGATAAAGCACTCAAGTTAATTTCTCAAGTCGGTTTTGACCCAGTATATGGTGCACGACCTTTGAAAAGAGCGATTCAACAAAGTGTCGAGAACCCTTTAGCGAAAGCAATATTGGCAGGAAAAATTAATCCAGATAAAAAAGTACAACTATTAGTAAACAACGACCGCATTATTGCTCACCAGTAGTTTAAGTAAGAATTGTAGGTACGATTGGCCAAAATCAAGGTGTAATCGTACCTATTTTGAACGCTTTGTGTGAATAGTGTTCGAACGGTCGCCGGTGGCGGTTTTTTTTTCGTTTTTGGCCTTGTGCAAAGGATTATTCTCTCTATAATGCGCCTCCGTTGCCAAGGATAACCAAGCGGTTTGAACTGAATGACGAGACGGTGATAAGCATTTAAGATGCTTTGAAAAATTAGCTGGAAAAAGTGTTTGACACTGGAATCCAATTCGCTAGAATGGCCGTCCACTTCGAGAGGCTCCTTATTAAAAGGAACGCTCAACAAGTAAAGCTCTTTAACAATTTAAACCTATCAATCTGTGTGGGCACTCGTTGATGAATATCAAAACGTTTTATCGTTAGATAAAACAGATTCTTCGGAATCAACTTTGGTTTCAATGAACTGAGTGACCAATACAAATAACTACTTTCTCTTGTAGAAAGAAGGTATTTGGCACAGTCAATTCATTATCTTTCTGTTGGAAAGATAATAGCTTTAGAATTACTTTTTGTAGTTTTGAAGTCAGTATTCATTGAGCCGACAAAATCTTAAATTGAAGAGTTTGATCATGGCTCAGATTGAACGCTGGCGGCAGGCCTAACACATGCAAGTCGAGCGGAAACGACACTAACAATCCTTCGGGTGCGTTAATGGGCGTCGAGCGGCGGACGGGTGAGTAATGCCTAGGAAATTGCCTTGATGTGGGGGATAACCATTGGAAACGATGGCTAATACCGCATAATGCCTACGGGCCAAAGAGGGGGACCTTCGGGCCTCTCGCGTCAAGATATGCCTAGGTGGGATTAGCTAGTTGGTGAGGTAATGGCTCACCAAGGCGACGATCCCTAGCTGGTCTGAGAGGATGATCAGCCACACTGGAACTGAGACACGGTCCAGACTCCTACGGGAGGCAGCAGTGGGGAATATTGCACAATGGGCGAAAGCCTGATGCAGCCATGCCGCGTGTATGAAGAAGGCCTTCGGGTTGTAAAGTACTTTCAGTTGTGAGGAAGGGGGTAGCGTTAATAGCGCTATCTCTTGACGTTAGCAACAGAAGAAGCACCGGCTAACTCCGTGCCAGCAGCCGCGGTAATACGGAGGGTGCGAGCGTTAATCGGAATTACTGGGCGTAAAGCGCATGCAGGTGGTTCATTAAGTCAGATGTGAAAGCCCGGGGCTCAACCTCGGAACTGCATTTGAAACTGGTGAACTAGAGTACTGTAGAGGGGGGTAGAATTTCAGGTGTAGCGGTGAAATGCGTAGAGATCTGAAGGAATACCAGTGGCGAAGGCGGCCCCCTGGACAGATACTGACACTCAGATGCGAAAGCGTGGGGAGCAAACAGGATTAGATACCCTGGTAGTCCACGCCGTAAACGATGTCTACTTGGAGGTTGTGGCCTTGAGCCGTGGCTTTCGGAGCTAACGCGTTAAGTAGACCGCCTGGGGAGTACGGTCGCAAGATTAAAACTCAAATGAATTGACGGGGGCCCGCACAAGCGGTGGAGCATGTGGTTTAATTCGATGCAACGCGAAGAACCTTACCTACTCTTGACATCCAGAGAAGCCAGCGGAGACGCAGGCGTGCCTTCGGGAACTCTGAGACAGGTGCTGCATGGCTGTCGTCAGCTCGTGTTGTGAAATGTTGGGTTAAGTCCCGCAACGAGCGCAACCCTTATCCTTGTTTGCCAGCGAGTAATGTCGGGAACTCCAGGGAGACTGCCGGTGATAAACCGGAGGAAGGTGGGGACGACGTCAAGTCATCATGGCCCTTACGAGTAGGGCTACACACGTGCTACAATGGCGCATACAGAGGGCAGCAAGCTAGCGATAGTGAGCGAATCCCAAAAAGTGCGTCGTAGTCCGGATTGGAGTCTGCAACTCGACTCCATGAAGTCGGAATCGCTAGTAATCGTAGATCAGAATGCTACGGTGAATACGTTCCCGGGCCTTGTACACACCGCCCGTCACACCATGGGAGTGGGCTGCAAAAGAAGTGGGTAGTTTAACCTTTCGGGGAGGACGCTCACCACTTTGTGGTTCATGACTGGGGTGAAGTCGTAACAAGGTAGCCCTAGGGGAACCTGGGGCTGGATCACCTCCTTATACGAAGATACTCACGATAAGTGTCCACACAGATTGATGGTTTAATAAGTTAAGAGTAGGAAATACTTTTCCAGATGGGGCTATAGCTCAGCTGGGAGAGCGCCTCGCTGGCAGCGAGGAGGTCTGCGGTTCGATCCCGCATAGCTCCACCATCTTTAAGTGTTCTTCCTTAAGAATCTTTAAAAATGGTTATTTCTTTAATTAGAAAAATCTAGCTCTTTAACAATTTGGAAAGCTGACTGATTGATTACTTACGAGTAATTCAATCAAATTTAAAAGTTCTCAATGTTTACCTTTATGGTAAACACAACAAACACATTCAAGTGTCTTGTATTCGAATCAAACTTAGTTTGATTCACAATTGAGTCCGGCAAACAGTCATTGAGAATTAACCCTTCTTAATGACAACCAAAAACCTTGGTTAGTTGCCATACGATTATTTGTCTTCACTTTTTAAAGTGAAAGCAAATAGAAACCCTTTCGGGTTGTATGGTTAAGTGACTAAGCGTACACGGTGGATGCCTTGGCAGTCAGAGGCGATGAAAGGCGTAATAACTTGCGATAAGCCCAGATTAGGTAGTAATAACCTTTTGAGTCTGGGATTCCTGAATGGGGAAACCCACTTACATAAGTAAGTATCCTGTTGTGAATAAATAGCAACAGGAGGCAAACCGGGGGAACTGAAACATCTAAGTACCCCGAGGAAGAGAAATCAACCGAGATTCCGAAAGTAGCGGCGAGCGAAATTGGATTAGCCCTTAAGCTTTTAATGAGACAGATGAAGGCTCTGGAAAGTGCCGCAATAAAGGGTGATAGCCCCGTAATCGACATCTCATCATCAGTGAAAACGAGTAGGGCGGGACACGTGATATCCTGTCTGAATATGGGGGGACCATCCTCCAAGGCTAAATACTACTGACTGACCGATAGTGAACCAGTACCGTGAGGGAAAGGCGAAAAGAACCCCTGTGAGGGGAGTGAAATAGAACCTGAAACCGTGTACGTACAAGCAGTAGGAGCACCTTCGTGGTGTGACTGCGTACCTTTTGTATAATGGGTCAGCGACTTAATTTTAGTAGCAAGGTTAACCGTTTAGGGGAGCCGTAGGGAAACCGAGTCTTAACTGGGCGTACAGTTGCTAGGATTAGACCCGAAACCAGGTGATCTAGCCATGGGCAGGTTGAAGGTTGAGTAACATCAACTGGAGGACCGAACCGACTAATGTTGAAAAATTAGCGGATGACTTGTGGCTAGGGGTGAAAGGCCAATCAAACCTGGAGATAGCTGGTTCTCCCCGAAAGCTATTTAGGTAGCGCCTCGGACGAATACTACTGGGGGTAGAGCACTGTTAAGGCTAGGGGGTCATCCCGACTTACCAACCCTTTGCAAACTCCGAATACCAGTAAGTACTATCCGGGAGACACACGGCGGGTGCTAACGTCCGTCGTGGAGAGGGAAACAACCCAGACCGCCAGCTAAGGTCCCAAAGTATAGCTAAGTGGGAAACGATGTGGGAAGGCTCAGACAGCCAGGATGTTGGCTTAGAAGCAGCCATCATTTAAAGAAAGCGTAATAGCTCACTGGTCGAGTCGGCCTGCGCGGAAGATGTAACGGGGCTAAGCTATACACCGAAGCTGCGGCTACGTACCTTAGGGTATGTGGGGTAGGGGAGCGTTCTGTAAGCCGTTGAAGGTGGTCTGTAAGGGCTGCTGGAGGTATCAGAAGTGCGAATGCTGACATGAGTAACGATAAAGGGAGTGAAAAACTCCCTCGCCGGAAGACCAAGGGTTCCTGTCCAACGTTAATCGGGGCAGGGTAAGTCGACTCCTAAGGCGAGGCCGAAAGGCGTAGTCGATGGGAAACGGGTTAATATTCCCGTACTTCTTACAATTGCGATGGGGGGACGGAGAAGGCTAGGTGGGCCTGGCGACGGTTGTCCAGGTTCAAGTACGTAGGCGGGTGGTTTAGGTAAATCCGGACCGCTACTAACGCTGAGATACGATGTCGAGCTACTACGGTAGTGAAGTCATTGATGCCATGCTTCCAGGAAAAGCCTCTAAGCTTCAGATTGTAAGGAATCGTACCCCAAACCGACACAGGTGGTCGGGTAGAGAATACCAAGGCGCTTGAGAGAACTCGGGTGAAGGAACTAGGCAAAATGGTACCGTAACTTCGGGAGAAGGTACGCTCTTATCAGTGAAGTCCCTTGCGGATGGAGCAGACGAGAGTCGCAGATACCAGGTGGCTGCAACTGTTTATTAAAAACACAGCACTGTGCAAAATCGTAAGATGACGTATACGGTGTGACGCCTGCCCGGTGCCGGAAGGTTAATTGATGGGGTTAGACTTCGGTCGAAGCTCTTGATCGAAGCCCCGGTAAACGGCGGCCGTAACTATAACGGTCCTAAGGTAGCGAAATTCCTTGTCGGGTAAGTTCCGACCTGCACGAATGGCGTAATGATGGCCACGCTGTCTCCACCCGAGACTCAGTGAAATTGAAATCGCTGTGAAGATGCAGTGTACCCGCGGCTAGACGGAAAGACCCCGTGAACCTTTACTACAGCTTGGCACTGAACATTGAACCTACATGTGTAGGATAGGTGGGAGACTTTGAAACCGCGTCGCTAGATGTGGTGGAGTCGTCCTTGAAATACCACCCTTGTAGTTTTGATGTTCTAACGTTGGCCCCTGAATCGGGGTTACGGACAGTGCCTGGTGGGTAGTTTGACTGGGGCGGTCTCCTCCCAAAGAGTAACGGAGGAGCACGAAGGTGGGCTAAACACGGTTGGACATCGTGTGGTTAGTGCAATGGCATAAGCCCGCTTGACTGCGAGAATGACAATTCGAGCAGGTGCGAAAGCAGGTCATAGTGATCCGGTGGTTCTGAATGGAAGGGCCATCGCTCAACGGATAAAAGGTACTCCGGGGATAACAGGCTGATACCGCCCAAGAGTTCATATCGACGGCGGTGTTTGGCACCTCGATGTCGGCTCATCACATCCTGGGGCTGAAGTCGGTCCCAAGGGTATGGCTGTTCGCCATTTAAAGTGGTACGCGAGCTGGGTTTAGAACGTCGTGAGACAGTTCGGTCCCTATCTGCCGTGGGCGTTGGAAAATTGAAAGGGGCTGCTCCTAGTACGAGAGGACCGGAGTGGACGAACCTCTGGTGTTCGGGTTGTCATGCCAATGGCATTGCCCGGTAGCTAAGTTCGGAATCGATAACCGCTGAAAGCATCTAAGCGGGAAGCGAGCCTTGAGATGAGTTTTCCCTGACGCTATAAGCGTCCTAAAGGGTTGTCGTAGACTACGACGTTGATAGGCAGGGTGTGTAAGTGCTGCGAGGCATTGAGCTAACCTGTACTAATTGCCCGTGAGGCTTAACCATACAACACCCAAGGGGTTTTGTGGACTCAAAACTATTTGTCTCCGCTTTTTAAAAGCAGAAACAAAGTACAAACGCTTGAATGAGTTTGAAGAGAACAAAAACAGCTTTCCAGATTATTTTGCCTTCAGTTTTTAAAAAACTGAAAGTAAAAGCAAAATTTGCTTGGCGACCATAGCATTGTGGACCCACCTGATTCCATGCCGAACTCAGAAGTGAAACATAATAGCGCCGATGGTAGTGTGGGGCTTCCCCATGTGAGAGTAGGACATCGCCAGGCTTTAAATTAAATCTTTAGGTTGACCAACCTGGAGATATGGACGCTCACTTAGTGAGTTGACCACTGCGGAGTGGTAGTTCAGTTGGTTAGAATACCGGCCTGTCACGCCGGGGGTCGCGGGTTCGAGTCCCGTCCACTCCGCCACTTATTCAGAGTTTCAGCTCTTTAAAACTGAAATAGGGGGTGTAGCTCCAATTGGCAGAGCAGCGGATTCCAAATCCGCGTGTTGGGAGTTCGAATCTCTCCACCCCTGCCATATTTAAGGCTCTAGTCGAAAGACTAGAGCCTTTTTACTTTCTGGTGGCGAAATACTTCATAATCCCCTTTCAGCTTCTTCCACCTCAAATACCTCTCTGTCTATCCCCAAAAAGTTACCAATAATCGTCAACTCTTCTCGAATGCCGACTAGTATAGATAATATGCATCACTTACATGGAACGGTTATGAGGTTATCTTTTGTTTTAGTTGTCCTGTTTTATTCATTTTCTGCTTTGGCAACCCCATGGGAAGAAGAAAAAATCCCGACAAGAAACTCAACCTCATCAATAGGTAGTTATGCTAATGGCTGCCTTGATGGAGCACAGGCTCTACCTATTAATGGTTTGGGGTATCAAATCATTCGTCCCCAAAGAGAACGCTACTATGGTCATACAGAAGCTATAAAGTTTATCGAGAGGTTAGGTGTAACTACTAGCGAGAAACTCAATACTAATTTATTGGTCGGTGATATTTCTCTTCCTAGAGGAGGGCGCTTTTCTTCCGGTCATTCAAGTCATCAAACCGGGTTAGATATTGATATATGGTTAAGGTTAACGAGTAAGAGATTGTCAGAAAACGAGTTAGCTGTGCCTAAACCTGTGAGCGTTGTGGATCTTACTAACTACAAATTGCGTCAATCGAATTGGACTGATGAGCATTTTCAAGTTATTCGTTATGCAGCGAAAGATGAAAAAGTGGTGCGTATTTTTGTTCATCCAGTGATTAAGCAAACCCTTTGTGATCAAGAAGATTCTGACGCAGATGATAGAGCTTGGCTTGGAAAAATCAGACCTTGGTGGGGACATCATTCACATTTTCATGTTCGCTTGAAGTGCCCTGAAGGGAGTTCAAACTGCATAGCCCAAGCAAGCCCTCCTAAAGGTGATGGTTGTGGAGACGAACTTGCAAGTTGGGCTCCGAAAACTATACCTGTTCCTCCTCCTAAAAAAGTCGTAAAAAGTAAGAAAAAGAAGAAAGTTAAAGTGATGCCAAGTCAATGTTTAGCCTTGATATCTAATAAGTAATCGTATCTATCAAGGTTAATTACAGTGGTAACGACACTGGCTTTCTCGTCTCTGAAACTGGAGAAATGTCACACTTTTGTCTAGAGTTTATAAACACTAGATTAAGAACATCGTTTGATATTAATAAAATCAATTACGGTATCAGCAACGGCGATGACGAATTTGACAAGGTTTGGTCAGGGATGGAGTGTTTTGGGGTGAAAGATGCGGCTTATATGCAGTATGCGAAATCAGAGTCTGATACCCGTCGATAGATAATTCAAGGATAAGACTATGACTATGATTTGTGCCAAGGAATTTTCAGAATGGTTAAGACATAGGTTCAACGCTGAAAGTTCTGGTATTTCGATTTCGAGAGATGACATTACCCAACTGACAGGTAGACAACGCTTAGACCCTAGCTTCGTGAATGATGTTCACTATGAATTGATGCAGTATGGAATGGCATTTGTGACTGACACTGGGCGGGAACACTTTTATCTAGTTCCTGTTTCTCAGTCGATAAATTGGCGGGAGCGACTCGAATATCAATTTGAAAAAGAGCTCTTCTGCAATATTTATCCAATCGAAAAGTCAGGATAAAAAAAAGGTTCAACTTACAATAAGTTGAACCTTTTCTCTTTTAGGTCAAGCCTTGAATGATAACAAACTTCTCAAGTAGCTCATCATCAGTTTCAATATGGTTGGGGTCAGTGATGATGCACTTGGTAATCGGGCATACAGATTGACACGTTGGCTTCTCATAGTGACCTTTACATTCAGTACATAAATCTGGATCGATCTCGAAGATACTGTCACCCATAGTGATTGCACCATTTGGGCATTCAGGGTCACACATATCGCAGTTTATGCACTTGTCAGTGATTAACAGAGCCATTGCTTACTTCTCGGTTTTCTAAGTAAAGTTACTTACCTGATGCGTTACGTGTGTCTTGGCCTTCGCTCAAGTTACGCATCAACAAGCCGTACTCGAGATCTAGATCTGCTGGTACAGGGATAAATACAAAGTGACCGTTACCTTTCGCATCTTCTACTGCTTCAGACTTACGGTTTTCCATCATCTCTAGCGTGAAAACAACGTTACCTTTCGGTGTCATCATTTCTAAGCTATCGCCAACTAGGAATTTGTTCTTCACTTCTACTTCCGCTAGGTCACCGCGGCGCTTACCTGTGAATTCACCAACAAACTGTTGAGTGTCTGAGATAGAGTAACCGTACTCGTAGTTTTGGTATGTATCATGAGTGTGGCGGCGTAGGAAACCTTCAGTGTAACCACGGTGAGCTAGGCTCTCTAGTGTACCCATTAGGCTTTCATCGAACGGCTTGCCTGCTACAGCGTCATCGATCGCTTTACGGTAAACCTGTGCTGTACGTGCACAGTAGTAGAAAGACTTAGTACGACCTTCGATTTTCAGAGAGTGGACACCCATCTTCGTTAGGCGTTCAACGTGTTGGATCGCGCGAAGATCTTTTGAGTTCATGATGTAAGTACCATGCTCATCTTCAAACGCTGCCATTTTCTCTTCTGGCTTATGTGACTCAGAAAGTAGAACGACTTCGTCGGTTGGTTTACCAAGACCTAGTGTGTTGTCTGGACGTTCGTCTTGAACTTCTACTTCTTGAATCTCAACACCAGTAGGGTTTGCTTCAACGATCTGACCGTTTTCGTCTTCTTTTGCCGCTTCTGTTTTGTATTCCCAACGACAAGCGTTAGTGCAAGTACCTTGGTTTGGATCGCGTTTGTTCATGTAGCCAGAAAGTAGGCAACGACCAGAATACGCCATGCAAAGTGCACCGTGAACAAAGATCTCTAGCTCTGTTTCAGGGCAGTGTTCGCGAATCTCTTCGATCTCTTCAAGAGAAAGCTCACGAGATAGAATCACACGCTCAACGCCTTGAGTTGACCAGAACTTAACGGTCGCCCAGTTTACTGCGTTTGCTTGAACAGAAAGGTGGATTGGCATCTCCGGGAATGCTTCACGAACCATCATGATAAGACCAGGATCTGACATGATAAGAGCGTCTGGGCCCATATCGACAATAGGTTTAAGGTCGCGAATAAATGTTTTTAATTTAGAGTTGTGCGGCTGAATGTTACATACAACATATAACTTTTTGCCTTGAGCATGAGCTTCATCGATACCAATTTGTAGGTTTTCGTGATTGAACTCGTTGTTACGAACGCGAAGGCTGTAACGTGGCTGGCCTGCGTAAACTGCATCTGCGCCATAGGCGAATGCGTAGCGCATGTTTTTAAGGCTTCCTGCCGGTGATAATAGTTCAGGTACAAATGGTTTTTGTGTAGTCATTGCTTCGTTCTCTAATCTGATCTCAAGTCAGGTTGATACCACCAAGTGATATCAAAGGGGCGCAAATTTTACGCTAAAACGAGTTTGGTTGATAGCCCTAAAGATAGCAATGACATTAAGAAGAGGGCAGAGAGATAAATATAAGCAAGAGTTTGCTAGGAAATAAGCTCAGATACCATCGAAATCTGAGCTTTTAAAATCACAGATTAAGCGTTTGGTTGAGTTAACCCGCCAAGTGATTCAAATAAGTTCGGAAGGAAAACGCTGAACTCACCACATAGAAGTGAGAAATCAGCATCAAAACGCGCAGCTTGGTCTTCACGAGGGATATCATCGTTTTCATCTTTAAGTTCATCGCTGAATTTTAGGCGCTTGATGCTGCCGTCTTCTGCCAGAATGAATTCAATACGATCTTGCCAGTTGATAAGAAGTTTAGTCACCATCTTATTAGCTTCGATGTGGTTCTTAATCTCGTCCGTTTCTAGTTCTTGTTTCTTAACTCGAACAATACCGCCGTCTTCCTGAATCGACTTAAGCTCAGCTTCATCAAGCATTGTGATACCTTGAGGTGTATCACCTGATTTAACCCACTCGGTTAGAGTCGTTTCAATCGCTTGCTCAGGAATAGCGGGCACGACTGGTAGGCTACCCATTGTTTTACGTAGCAATGCTAATACGTCTTCTGCTTTTTTGTAGCTGCTAGCATCAACCACAATGAAACCTTCTTTTGGCATGATCAGCGCATAAGTAAAGTTACTGCGGCTGAATGCACGAGGAAGCAAATCAATGATGATGTCTTCTTTTAGGCTGTCTTTCTCTTTCTTTTTAAGAGGAGTGCCAGATTCAGCTTCAAGCGTTTCTACTTTTGCGTTCAGCGATTCTTTGATCACAGAAGCCGGTAGCATTTTCTCTTCTTTCTTTGCACAAATTAGAATGCGGTTTTCTGATACGTGCGTCATCATATCGCCGTGTCTACCCATTGCATGTACCCAACCAAACTTCTGTTTGTCTTGGCTACCACAAGGAGTAAAGCGGAATTCTTCAAGTTGTTTCTCTAGCTGATCTGCGTTGAAATCAATATCACGGTTGAAGCGATAGACTAGGCAATTTTTAAACCACATAAATTTTTCTCATACCTTTTTAGAAGTGCTTCATGATATGAGATCTAATTCGATTTGTCCTTAGCTCTGTATCAAAAGTTGTAAAGTGAAACGTTTGAGACAGTTATATGAAAATTTGTTTTCAAAGGTCACAAAAGTGTCATAATTAACTCAGATAATGCAATGCGTTGATTAAATACAAAGGCTATTCAATTATGTCGAGAAGGATTCTGGTCGTTGAAGATGAAGCACCTATTCGTGAGATGCTGTGTTTTGTACTTGAACAAAAAGGCTACCAAGCAGTAGAGGCTGAAGATTACGATACAGCGGTAAACAAGCTATGTGAACCTTTCCCAGATCTAGTATTACTAGATTGGATGCTACCTGGTGGTAGCGGGATAAACTTTATCAAGCACATGAAGCGTGAAGAGTTAACTCGCAACATCCCAGTGGTGATGCTGACGGCTCGTGGTGAAGAAGAAGATAAGGTTCGCGGTTTAGAAGTTGGCGCTGACGACTACATTACCAAACCATTTTCGCCAAAAGAGTTAGTAGCTCGCCTGAAAGCGGTTATTCGCCGAGTAACCCCAACCGCATTGGAAGATGTGATTGACGTTCAAGGTCTTAAACTAGACCCTGTATCACACCGTGTTACCGCGAGTGAAGGTCCAGTAGATATGGGCCCAACAGAATTCAAAATGCTGCACTTCTTTATGACGCACCAAGAGCGTGTATACAGCCGAGAGCAATTACTGAATAACGTCTGGGGCACCAACGTTTACGTTGAAGATCGTACTGTTGATGTACATATTCGACGCCTGCGTAAAGCGCTTGAGTCTGCAGGTCACGATAAGCTAATCCAAACGGTTCGTGGCGCTGGCTACCGTTTTTCTACAAAGGCTTAATGTGGCTTCGCTGCCCAGTTTACGGAGTCCTGAATGGTTGAAAAGTTAACCTGGAAAAAGCTGGCTTGGGAGCTGGCTTTTTTTTACGCACCATGGGTTTTAGTCGGATGGATATTCGGTTACCTACCTTGGTTACTGCTGGCTGCTACGGTATTGCAGCTCGGCTGGCATCTACACAACCAAATGCGTTTGTCCGCATGGCTGTGGGATGAGAAGCGTCTAACTCCACCTTCAGGCTCTGGGAACTGGGAATCTCTGTTTAACGGTATTTATCGTATGCAGCAGAGACAGCGTCGCAAACGCAAAGAACTGACTAACCTTATCCGCCGTTTCCGTAACGGTGCAGAATCGCTTCCCGATGCCGTTGTGGTATTTCGCGGTGAAGGTAATATCGTTTGGTGTAATAAGCTCGCTCAATATTTACTTGGGTTTCGCTGGCCGGACGATTCAGGACAACCGATTTCTAACTTGATCCGCACGCCGGACTTCATTAAGTATCTTAATAAACAAGATTTTTCAGAACCGTTAGAGATGCCTTCGCCACTGAATGTGGAGCGTATGCTTGAGTTGCGTATTGTGCCGTATACCGAGGGTGAACACTTAATGGTGGTACGTGATGTTACTCAGCTAAAGCAGCTAGAAGGTATGCGTCGTAACTTCTTTGCTAACGTTTCTCACGAGCTACGTACTCCAATGACCGTACTTCAGGGCTACCTTGAAATGACGGAAGACCCAGACATGGTCGTTGGGCCTATGTGGCCTAAAGCTCATGGTGTGATGACCGAGCAATTGAATCGCATGAACAGTCTGGTCAATCAACTACTCACGCTTTCTAAAATTGAAGCTGCGCCAATGCATGAGCTTGATGAAGTGGTCAACGTTCCCGCTATGCTTGAGGTTCTTGAGAAAGAAGCCGCGAGCTTGAGTGGTGACCGCGAACACAAGCTTGAGTTTGATATTGATAAGAGCCTACGTGTATTAGCTGATGAAGACCAATTGAGAAGTGCGATATCGAATTTGGTTTATAACGCAGTGAAATACACACCACCGGGCGCGACGGTTAAGGTGCGTTGGTACCAGACCAGTCAAGGCGCGTGTTTGGATGTGTCCGATACTGGGGACGGTATTGAGCCACAACACTTACATCGACTCACAGAGCGTTTCTACCGTGTAGATAAAGCACGTTCACGTGATACTGGTGGTAGTGGTCTTGGATTAGCGATTGTGAAACACGCGCTTAGTCACCATGACTCACATTTAGAAATTCAAAGTGAAGTGGGCGTCGGTAGTCGATTCCATTTTACTTTACCAAATCGACTGACCGTATCATGAGTTGTTCGATACGCAGGATGCATTTTCCAGTCAGCTCATTATTAGCGTTTGCTTTAGTTAACCCTGTGCATGCCGAACAGGGTGTCGATTCTCTTCCTGATTATTCTAAGGTTCCGGGAGTTTCTGGGAGCTTATTATCGGTCGGTTCGGATACCTTAGCGGGTATGACGACGTTATGGGTGGAAGAGTTCAAGTCCTACTACCCAAATGTTAACGCTCAAGTCCAAGCATCGGGTTCTTCTACTGCTCCTCCAGCCTTAACCGAAGGGACTGCACATCTAGGGCCAATGAGTCGTCCGATGCGCCTGCGAGAAATTGAAGCATTTGAAAGGGAGCATGGATATAAGCCAACAGCACTGCGAGTCGCTATTGATGCAATCGGGCTGTTTGTCCACCGAGATAATCCTATTGAAGGGCTTAACTTCCGTCAGATTGATGGTATCTTTTCTGAGACATTACGCTGCGGAGCAACGAAGCCCCTCAATAACTGGCAAGATCTCGGAATCGATCAGCCATGGGCGAAACATCGATTCCAATTGTTCGGTCGCAATTCTGTATCGGGGACTTATGGATACTTCAAACAGAATGCACTGTGCGGCGGTGACTTTAAAAATCGTGTGAATGAGCAACCTGGTTCGGCTTCAGTCGTTCAGTCGGTTGCTTCATCCATCAGTGGGATTGGCTACTCGGGCATTGGCTACCGCGTAGCTGGTGTTAAGCTGATTCCTATTGCAGAGCATGGCTCTAATTATGTTGAGCCTACGCGTGAGAATATCTTGAGTGGTGATTACCCTCTATCTCGTTTTCTCTATGTGTATGTGAATAAGCATCCGGATAAACCACTTTCTCCGGTTGAGAGAGAGTTCCTTACTTTTGTATTCTCAAAGCAGGGCCAAGAGCTTGTAGAAAAAGATGGCTATCTAGCGATACCGTCTGAGTTCGCAGAGCAAGAGTTGGCGAAAGTCGGGCTCTGATTGAGGTCACTGCGAACGTAGAAAAGAAACCTATGAACAGCTTGCGATCTCGCAGGCTGTTATTATTTTGATTGTTCGTTATTTTAGTTTCAACGACCATCCAGCGTTGTTCCAACGTTGTTGCTCTTCTCTGAGTTCATACTCAAGCAGTTGGTTTTGGGTCAACCAGTCGCTGTTAGATCCTTTTAATTCCCAGTTATTCTGTTGTTCAATCGTTAGAGTTACGTTTGGTTCAGGTGCTTGATTTCGCTGACGATTAAGTAAGATAGCGAGTCTCAATATACGAATCAGCAGTGTGATTTGTTGTGGAGTAAATAGAGAGAGCTCCGGTAAGTCTTGTAACTTGAGCGCTTTTCTTTGATAGCGAACTAATGTCGAGATCAGACGTTGCTGCTCCGTATTGAAGCCTGGCATTGTCGTGTGCTTAAGCAGATAAGCCGAATGGCGGTGATAGCCTTGAAATGCAATGCTTTGTCCAACCTCATGAAGCAATGCTGTCCAACCAACCAGATCATACAGCTCATTAGTGACTGTAGTAGTCACTTGAGGCTGCACTTGTTTCAATAATGCAAGTGCGAGTACTTTGACTTTCTGGCCATGAGCTACGTCAACATGGTATCGAGAGACCAGCGTTTCGGCAGTTCTTGTGCGAACATCAATATCTTTAAATCTATCCTCCATGTCATAAAGAACGCCTTCTCTTAGGGCACCATCAGAAAAATGTAACTCCTTGATGTCTAGCGTATCCATGGCTGCTGAAAGAATGGTGACACCAGCAGCAAACACTGGCTTTCTCTCATCACTTAAACCTGAAAGATTTAAGGTTTCGGAAGATGAGTACTCACATAAGTGATTCTTTAAATAGGAAAGGCGTTGGGGTGTAATGAGACCGTCGGTGAACCCTAAGCCAATGAGTACCTCTTTTATGGATTTAGCGCTCCCAGATGAGCCAAAGGCTATTTCCCAAGGGGGCTTTTTATATTCTTCAATCAGTGGCATCAATAGACGAGTAGCCGCGGTATAAGCATCTGAAAAGTGTTGTGAGGTTAGCTCTCCTTCAGTAAAGAAACGTTGAGTGAAGCTGACGCATCCCATCGGTAAACTGCGCATAATTAGGGGAGTAAAGCCTTGTCCAGCGACGAGTTCGGTACTCCCTCCACCGATATCAATAACCAACTTAGATTCAGAAGCGGTTTGAGTGTGTTCTACGCCGTTATAGATTATTCGAGCTTCTTCTTGACCAGAAATGATCTCGATTGGGAAAGGAAACAATGGTTTAGCTTGTTCTAAGAAGTCTTTAGCGTTTTTGGCCTTTCTTAGAGTATGAGTCGCAACAACTCTGACATCATCAAGCTCAAAATCCGCTAGTCGTTCTGCGAACACCTTGAGGCATTCTAGGCCTCGCTCGATAGCGCTTTCGGATAGGAAGTTACGTTCATCCAATCCATCACCTAATCTCACTTTCTGTTTGTGTCTGCTGACTAATTGCAGGTGTTGATCGAATACTCGGGCAACCACCATGTGGAAGCTGTTCGAACCCAAGTCGATAGCGGCAATACATCGAGAATGTTCGTTATCAATTAGCGGCATGATTTCTTCTCTTGTTTGTACTTCTTGCGAGTAAGTTTCTCCATACGTTTAATATAGTGGTAAGTGGAGAGTTGTGACGTTGGGTAATCAAGTGGGGTTGCTGGTGGTTGTATGTAAGGGTTGCTCATCGATTGGTCTAACACTCGAGCTTTGTTGCCGTCTTCAAAATGAAACTCGGTGATATCGATAATGGTTTGCTTGATCTTTGGATCTAAAATTGGGGCAGCAACCTCGATGCGGTGATCAAAGTTTCGAGTCATCCAGTCAGCAGAGGAGATATAGACTTTCGGCTTTCCAGCATTACCAAATATCATCACTCTCGGATGTTCGAGAAAACGATCGACCACACTGACAATCTCAATATGGTCACTGATGTTGGGTATGCCAGAGACAAGGGAGCACATACCACGAATGACCATTCTTACTTTTACATTGGCTTGGCTAGCCTGATAGAGCTTTTCGATGATCTCTCGATCGACCAAGTTGTTGAGTTTTAGAGTGATGCTTGCTGGCTTATCCTCTATCGCGTTTTGTATTTCACGATCTATCAACTGATATAGACGTTTTCTTGTATTCTTTGGTGACACAATCAGTTGCTTGAACTGTGATTTTTGATATGGGTTTTCGATATATTTAAAAACTTGTCTCACCTCCTGAGTCAAATCTTCATGCGCAGTGAGTAGAGAGAAATCGGTATAAACGCGCGCTGTAACTTCATGAAAGTTACCGGTGCCAATATGGGCATAATGCTCTGTATGCTTGCCTTCTTTTCGTTTAATGAGCAGCAGCTTGGAGTGAATTTTTAAGCTCGGGATACCATGGATGACTTTTACACCCGCTTCTTGAAGTTTCTTGGTCCACTGAATATTGGCTTGCTCGTCAAAGCGGGCTTGCAGCTCGACAACCACGGTGATCTTTTTACCATTGTGCGCCGCATCGATGATCGAGCTGAGGAGTTTTGAGCCTTCCGCAACACGGTAAACATTTATTTTGATGGAGGTTACCTTCGGGTCAAAGGAAGCCTGCCTAACAAGCTCAGTGATGTGATTAAAGGTGTGATAAGGGTAATGGAGTAAGATGTCACGCGCTTTGATCGCTTCGAAATAGTTTGGATAATGACTGAAATGCGCGCACTTAATCGGGGGGAGTGGGCGATTAGTTAAATCACGTCGATTAAGACTTGGGAACTCAGAGAAATGTTTGAAGTTATGATAGCGCCCTCCAGCGATAACACTGTCATAGTCAGACAACTTAAGTCTGACTTGTAAGAAGTTGAGCATTTCAGCTGGCATTTCTGACTCATAGATCAGACGTATCGGCAGTGCCGTTAAGCGTTGTTCTAAACCTAAAGACATCGATTCTAATAGGTTATTTTCATTGTTATCTTGAAGATCATAATCGGCATCACGCGTCATTTTTATCGCAAAACAACGCAATGAGTCATACTCAAAGAACCCTTTAAGCAAGTCATCTAAACAAAATCGAACTATATTATCTAATAAGATCAAAGTCGTACGCTGCGAACCCGAAGCTTCCGGTAGCTTAACAAATCGAGGGAGAGCCTCTGATGGAATTTCGAGTAAGACATATTGAGAAGCTGCCTCACGCTCGATGTCGATGGCTAAGTAACTTTGTTCATCTTTGAGAATATTGAGTAACTGGCTATCTTCGTTCAAGAGAAGCGGAGTTAAGTGTGGCAATACTTTTTTCTTAAAGTACTTTTTTATCCAGCCACTTTGTTCTTTGCTGATTTGCTGTTCGTTGACCAGAAAAATACGATTGCGTGCCAATTCCAATAGCAAGTCGTTATACAGTTCATGGAATTGAGCATCGAGCTTGCTCGCTTTGCTCTGCATTTGAGTCAGCAAGGCTTTCGGTGAGTTGGAGGTTAGCGGTGGATCTTGAAGTAAGATCTTTCGTTTCACATCAGCAAATCGGACTTTGTAAAACTCATCGAGGTTTTTCGAGTAAATACCTAAAAAACGAACTCTTTCGATTAAGGGAACTGACTTGTCGGCCGCTTCTTGGAGCACTCTTTCATTGAAGGATAACCAGCTAAGTTCTTTTGTGACATAGTCTTTTTCCATCGAGATGATAATCCTTGAGTGCTGGCTATAGAGCTGATTACTTTAATTTAGAATGACAAAATTCACAAAATCTAGGATCTTACTTTAAGAAATATGGTCAACAAACTTGTTATTAGTTTCAGTTGTTTAACGTAACTTGTAATATAATTGTCATCTAACGTACATATTATGTCAGTAGCTAAAAAAAGGTAGATAAACAGATGGCTTCAGCCCAATTTTCATTGAAAGAGCGCGACAAAAAAAGATGGTTGAAAGATCGTCTCGTCCGTTTTTCAGTGACATGTGGTGCCGTCAGTGTCTTAGCTGCTCTGGTATTGATCTTTGTTTACTTGGCGATGGTCATTTTACCAGTATTTTCTGATACTGGTTTAGAGACAGACCGAGCAGTAAAGAGCGTTGCTGTAGAAAAGGCTATCGCCATATCTGTTGATGAATACGGTCAGCATGCATTTACTATCGAAAAAAACGGTTTGGTGAAATTTTGGGATTTAGAGTCTCAAAATACACACTCTTACTTTGAGCGAAATGTTTTAGCCAATCCAATTGCCTTTTCTCGAAACACCCCATCTGAAAACTGGTTTGCTTTTGCCGATAGCGCAAGCAACCTTACTTTTTTCTACCCTGAGTATAGTGCGCCTGTGTTGCAAAAGGGCAGTGAAGCCGAACCTAAAATCGAGCAAATCACTCTCCCTGAGCCATTTTTAAATGACGAATCCTCGAACGAGGCGACAATCGAAAAATTCGCGTTCGCTAAGAATGGACGTGGTATCACGGTTGCCGCTCAGCTAAGTGACCAACGAGTCTTAGTGAAGTGGTACCAAAGTGATATTACGGGTCAGTATATTTTTCAGAAGAGCCAATGGCTATCGGATAAGTTGGGCATACAGCAACAGCTGTTAGTGACACCCGATGGTCAAACCTTATATCTCCGAGCACAATCGGATTTAGTGGTTTTGAAGTTATCAGATAGCGGCTTTAATGTTCGTGAAGTGATTGACCTTAGCTTGAATGATGCGAAGCACTCGGTGAAAAGTATCGATTTGTTGTCTGGGGCCTATTCGCTATTGGTTACGCATGAGGACGGGCAGGTTTCTCAGTGGTTTGATGTTCTCAAAGATGAAAAGCGTAGCTTAACCCATATTCGAGACTTCCAGCTTGCTGAAGAGGTTCAATTTATCCTGCCTGATACTTACAGGAAGGGCTTCTATAGCTTCTACAAAAACGGCACCTTACAGAGCCACTATACGACCAGTGAAAAACTGTCTTTGTTTGAACGGGCATTTGAGAAGTCACCACAATTAGCCGCTATGTCTGCCAATGAACTGCATCTGGCGACGCTGATTGATGGCACCATCAGTGTGGCTAAAGTCGATAACGAATATCCGCAAATCTCATTCTCATCACTTTGGCAAAAAGTCTGGTACGAAAGCTACCCAGAGCCTCAATATGTGTGGCAATCAACGTCGGCTAATGATGACTTTGAAGAGAAATTCAGTTTAGTACCTATCACGTTTGGTACTATCAAAGCCGCCCTGTTCGCGATGATGTTCGCAGTACCTGTTGCTGTACTCGGAGCCATTTATACCGCTTACTTCATGTCTCCTCGAATGCGAAGAGTGGTGAAACCTTCGATAGAGCTGATGGAAGCTCTTCCGACCGTTATCATCGGATTCTTAGCCGGGCTTTGGTTTGCTCCCATTGTTGAAACGCATTTAACGGCCGTTTTCTTGTTAATGGTGCTATTGCCATTGAGCACACTGCTGACTGGGCTTGTGTGGTTCTGCTTACCGAAGATGGTGACCAGTCGTTTTTCTAATGGTTGGCATGCCCTGATATTGATTCCGGTATTGGTGATTACTGTGATTGCAGTATTTATTGCTGAAAATAGTATGGAAGCCTTGCTGTTTGGGGGGGATATTCGTACTTTCTTGGCTAGCTATGGTATCGATTTTGACCAACGTAATGCGCTGGTGGTCGGTTTTGCTATGGGATTCGCGGTTATCCCGACCATTTTTACTATCGCAGAAGACGCGATTTTCTCTGTGCCTAAACACTTATCTGATGGTTCATTAGCGTTGGGGGCAACCGCGTGGCAGACCCTTATTTATGTGGTGTTATTGACGGCTAGCCCAGGTATCTTTTCAGCCATCATGATGGGGCTAGGACGAGCTGTGGGCGAAACGATGATCGTTTTGATGGCAACAGGTAATACGCCGATCCTTGATTGGAATATTCTAGAAGGGATGAGGACGTTATCGGCAACGATTGCTGTAGAGCTGCCTGAATCTGAAGTAGGCGGTTCTCATTTCCGCTTGTTGTTCTTGGCTGCACTCTTGCTGTTTATTTTTACGTTTGCGGTGAACTCAGTCGCAGAGTGGGTTCGACAAAGATTGAGAGACAAATATCGTGCACTGTAGTTTTATCGGTTTATCTCAATGTGTATCAACGGCTTTTAGTTGTTTGGCTAGCGCATCTCGTGATCTTTACTGTACCTTGGTTTCAGCGCGTCAGAGCAAGGTCGATTATGATCAATAAACTGAAGTCATTATTATTTTGGGTTAAATCGGGCTCTCCGTGGATATGGCTAACGGGTGGGGCGGTGAGCATCAGTATGCTTTCTGTTCTTGGCCTGATGCTGCTGATTGGTTGGAAGGGCTTGACCTATTTTTGGCCAGCACCTTTGTACCAATGGCAAGTTGATTCCAAAGACTTATCGTTAGTAGTTGACCTTGACGAAACCGTATCGAAACAAGATTTATTGATTGGTCAGTTATATGAACGCAAGTACATCCCGATAGAGCAAGTTCCACAAGTCCATGACCTTTTGTCACCTCAAAATTTGTCGACAGGGCTAATACAGCGCTTAAGCATCAAAGTCGCCAATAGAGAACTGTACCCTGCGGACTTTGTTTCCATTCTGGATGTTAACTTACGTGAACCAACCACTCCACTTGATTGGATTGTGATTGAACGAAGTCGAGGTGGCTATTTCTTTGGTAAGCCAGTGGGTTTTAAAACCGCTTCTGGCACATTTGATTCGAACATAGACCAAAAGCTCGAACAAGGTTTAGCGTTTGCTGATACGTTACGTAAAGAAACGTCGCGTGTTGTGAACCAAGAAATTCGCAATATAAGCTGGCAATTGGAAAACTTGCGTTTAGAAAAGCGTAAGCTTGAACTCAATGAATCAGTGAGCGATGAATATCTTAAAACCTATACTCAAACTAAACTGGAATTAAACCGCCAATTAGGTGAGGCTGAAGTAAAGCTTGAGCACTTGAGAACGCAGCTTAATGTAGAAAGCTTGCTCGTTGAGGATATGACAGGAGAACAGGTCGAAATTTCGCTCAGCCATATTCTGGATTATTGGTACCCGAATAATATGCCCTACCTTGAAAAGGTTGGGCATTGGGGCAAACAAGTTTGGAAGTTCTTGTCAGAGAACCCACGAGACTCAAACTCTGAAGGTGGCGTATTCCCAGCCATTTTCGGTACTGTTTTGTTGGTTATTCTGATGTCGATTGTAGTGATGCCTCTTGGTGTTGTTGCTGCTATTTATCTTCATGAATATGCAAAAAACAACGCCCTGACACGTTTGATTCGTATCGCCGTGATTAACTTGGCTGGTGTACCATCGATTGTGTATGGCGTTTTTGGTTTAGGCTTCTTCGTCTATACCATTGGCGGCTCGATTGATACGTTGTTTTATGCAGAGCGATTACCCGCTCCGACATTTGGTACGCCTGGCTTATTATGGTCTGCTTTGACCTTAGCAGTATTAACCTTGCCCGTTGTTATTGTAACTACGGAAGAGGGCTTAACGCGTATCCCTAGCTCCGTGAGGTATGGTTCATTAGCGCTTGGTGCTACTCAATTTGAGACGCTTTGGCGCATTGTTTTACCGATGGCAAGCCCTGCGATTATCACTGGTTTAATTTTGGCCATCGCGAGAGCCGCGGGGGAAGTTGCTCCACTCATGTTGGTGGGTGTTGTTAAGCTAGCATCCAGCTTGCCAGTCGATGGTCAGTTCCCGTATCTACATTTAGACAGAAAGTTCATGCATTTAGGCTTTCATATTTATGATGTTGGGTTTCAAACCTCGAATATCGAAGCGGCACGACCTTTAGTGTATGCCACTTCATTTTTATTGGTTACGGTGATTGTTGGATTAAATTTAACGGCCATCAATATCCGAAATAACTTGCGTGAAAAATACCGAACCTTAGGACAAGATTAGATGTTCTCGATTAATGAAACCTTGGGTTACCAAGCACCACTAGATGTTCATAACCTGAAGGATGAGCAAGTTGCTATCTCAATTGAAGGGCTGAATCTTTATTATAAAGAGAGTCAAGCACTCGATGATATTTCAATGCAAATTCCGAAGGGGCAAGTGACGGCTTTTATCGGCCCATCAGGGTGCGGTAAGTCGACGCTGCTGCGCTGTATTAATCGCATGAATGATCTTGTTGAGGGCTGCAAGGTTTCCGGGAAAGTGAAGCTTCATGGCAAGAACGTCTATCACCCTAAGGTAGATGTCGCGACCTTGCGACGTCGTGTTGGCATGGTATTCCAGCGCCCGAACCCTTTTCCTAAATCTATCTATGAGAATGTGGTTTATGGTTTGAGACTACAAGGTGTCAGCAATAGTCGAGACCTGGATGATGCGGTTGAGCGATCTCTGCGTGCTGCTGCACTATGGGATGAAGTGAAAGACCGACTTCATGAAAACGCATTTGGTTTATCGGGTGGTCAACAGCAGCGTTTGGTGATTGCACGTGCGGTCGCGATTGAGCCTGAAGTACTATTGTTGGATGAACCGACATCGGCACTGGATCCTATTTCTACTTTGACGATTGAAGAGCTGATTAACGATCTCAAAACACAATACACCGTGGTGATTGTTACTCATAACATGCAGCAAGCGGCGCGCGTGAGTGACCATACTGCTTTTATTCATATGGGAAAATTGATCGAGTACTCAGATACGGACTCAATTTTTACTTCTCCATTGAAAAATCAGACGGAAGACTACATTACTGGTAGATATGGTTAACCTCTATAGAGGCGTCATTTAGAGCTTAGTCACTCTATAAAAATGGCTTTCTTCATTTCTTTCAAGGAGCAGGTATGCATTTCGGTCGCCACATTTCAGGGCAATTCAATGTCGAGTTAGAGTCGATCCGTACTCATGTATTGACCATGGGCGGGTTAGTGGAGCAGCAACTTTCGTTTGCAATGCAGGCGCTTCATAAAGACGATGTTGAATTGGCTAAAAAAGTGATTCGTGACGACCATAAAGTGAATGCGATGGAAGTGTCGATTGACGAAGCGTGTACCCGAATTATTGCAAAGCGTCAGCCGACAGCGAAAGATCTGCGTTTGATTATGGCGATCATCAAAACGATTACCGATCTGGAACGTATTGGTGATGTAGCCTCTAAAATTGCTCAAGGCGCGATAGAGATCCCTTCGACCAAAGAGCAAAAATTCCATGTTTCGTTAGAGCCGCTATGCCGACAAGCAATCACCATGCTTCACCAAGTATTAGATGCTTTTGCTCGTATGGATGTTGATGCGGCAGCTGAAGTTCATAAGCTTGATGATAAGTTGGATGCGGAATACGAGGCGGTTATTCGTCAGTTAATGACGTATATGATGGAAGATCCTAAGAACATTCCTAATATTTTGCAGGTGATGTGGTCAGCGCGTGCGATTGAGCGAGTGGGAGACCGTTGCCAAAACATCTGCGAATACATTATTTACTTTGTGAAGGGTAAAGATGTACGCCACCTAGGCGATCAAAGCCTTGATGACGCATTGAAGTAGGGGACATCTTAAAAGCTAAGGATTGCACCAAGATTAAAATTGATCGTCGTGTCGTAAGGTACAAAGGTTTTATTGTGATCAAAAATATTCATATCAACACCAGCACGTAACCCAAGCATTGGTGTCGCTTGGTAAACATAGGCACCGCCTAGGCTTAACCCATGTGATGTTTTCTCTTCTACTTCGCCTGAGCGCGTTTTTGTACCGTCATAGCTTGCCACACCAATTTCAGCCTGAAAGCCGTGGGTTTGATTTCTTCCAAACATATTTTGGATACCAATACGATATGCATCGACAGTTTCATCATATCGATCGCTGTCATACCAAAGGTGAGAATAACTTAGGTAAACAGCGCCTAAATTTGCCACATCAGTAATACCCGCCTGTAATCCGAAGCCATGATAAGAACCAATTTTTAGTTCAGGGGATAAATGAAGACCACTTGAAAATGCAGAGGTTGAGAATAAAGCCGAAGTGAGAAGAAGTGTTTTTAGTTTCATGGTACCACCGAAGTAATTTTTGCTCTCCTTAGCATTAGGTCGATCCATGAATGAACCCAGAGAATTAACTGGATAACGGAAATCATTATATGGACTTTGAAAGAGCAGGCTAATTCGCATTGGTTATCTCTGTAATAACGTGTACTTATCAGTGGTTGTTTTCGTTATTTAGCGAATGCTTTGTCTTACGTAGCCTTACAAAACGAGTTTGATAGATAAGCGTCTACTTAACCTTATGTTATTTAATGTATTTGTTCCGATGTGATGATGATAATGTCGATGTGGCTCATTAGTGTTTACTATATTCCGATCAATCTTTAATTTATTCTCCTGCTGAATTTATCCTCCACATTTATTTTTTCAGGTAGATATCAGTATGAAAAAGTTTCTTTTAGTTTTAACTCCCCTTTTCACGTTAACAGCGTGCGGCAGCGTTGCCATCATGGACAAATCAGAAGTGGTTAGTAAGCAACCGCAACTTATTATTAAAACAGATGGTGACTTCTGGGGATTGGGACAAGAAGGAACGTTTGATATTGCAGGTATGTATCAAGGCAAATACAGTCGAAACTCATCAAGCTCAACATGGTTTGATACTGTCTCTTTTAAAGACGGAGAGCTTGCTGCTGAGATCACTAGAAACGACAATGGTCAGGTGTGGAACTTAATTTGTTCTGGCGGTGGGACTTCAGTTAACTATATGGGTGTTGATTTCGGTGGCAATAAGCCTTATCGCTGCTCTGTAACCCAAAGGAATGAGAAAGTAGGAGAGTTCGTCTTAGAGCCTCAATCTGGGATGATTAAAGTTAGTTTAGAGAAGAAAGAAGCTGGCTACATACGAGTTGGGTCGAATAAATATGATGTCGAAACTGTCCACTCAAGCAAAGACCTTTTGATGTCAGTTGAAAAACCTTTAGGGTATAGCTTTAAACAAGCTTCACAAGAGGCAGCAGCGGCTCAGACGAATGGAATGCTAACTTTACAGATGATGCCTGAACTTAATGATGATGAGAAAGATACGTTAGTTATTGGTACTATCGCGAGTGCATTGAGTTGGCGTCCAGAAGATTAGAAAAGCGATGGTATTAATTATTTTGCTCACAATAAGAAATAATTGTGAGCAAATAGCGTACCTGATTACGAGAGAGGTTAGAACTTGTAGCCCACGGTTAAAGATAACTGGTCGATATCGTAATCATCCATCATGATGAAATTGAAACGCAGGTCAGTGTATAGGCCGAAATCAAAGTTTGCTCTAACTCCGGTGCCTAGCAATAGAGAAGTATTGTTGTCTTTGATACTTGCACTACCGTCAGGCGTATTTAACGTGATCTTTTCCTCTACACGAGTAAAACCAATAGCACCGTATGGCTTTACATCAAAGCCATTGAGGAAGAATGCATAGCCGATGTCTGTGTCTATTTTGAAGGTTGAAACTTTAGTCTCATATCCATAGCCTTCAAAATTTTCATCTTCTTTACTCGTATCTGATGAGATATTCACACCAAAGATTCGGTTAATGTCATAACCATATTCGAGCTTTAACCCATTACCTAAATCGCTTCGAGAGAAATTTGAATCTAGATGATCGACTTCACTAGAAACAATACCGAAACCAATACGATGTCCAGAATAGTCTTTCTGAGCATAAGCTGATGAAGCAGAAATGATTGCGATAACGGTTAGTGCTGTAGTTAGTAATTTCATATAAATAACGCTCTTAATGTTTAATTATTGCATCCTTATATTTGATTGACTCCCTGTCGATGGAGTGAATATTAAACAGTGTTATATTTTTAAGCTAAATAGGTTCTCGTATATCTGTAATAAGCATTACTTATTAATCTGTTGTAGTAGTGCAGCTTTGATTACATCGAAAAGCCAGGATATGAGAGGGTTATTACGATTTTTAGTATGTATATGACTGTAAACGCTGACATTCTTATGTTTAGTATCAAGATCTACATCTATAGCTCGCAGCGTTGGGTAGTTATCTATGGGGAATAGGTTAGAATGTGGCATGTACATATCGGAGTTCGCTACGACATCGATGATTGCCATCAAAATCTCGGAACGAAAGCCAATACTGTGTGGAATTGAACGTGACTCTAATATGTTGGCTGCATGGCTAAAATTGTCGTTCCAACCAGGAGATATCATTGATGCTATTTCATAACCTGCTAATTCTTCGGGACTGACTGAAGCTTGTTTAATTGGGTGATCTTTTCTTACAAATAATCGGCCTGTAATCTCAACCAGTTTTTTTACATAGATCTCTTTTGATGTAAAAGGTAGCTCGTAAGCAACCCCTAGCAGAACCTCTCCTTTCTGTATATCTTCACAAGATGAAGTAGACCAGCTTACTAGCTCGAGTTTCGAGTTTGGCGCTTGGCTCATGAGTTCTTTGTATAAGGTGCCGGATAAGCAAGCGAGTACCACAGGAGATAGCGCAATCTTTATAGGGTAGTCAATGTCGTTTGGATCAAATTTATTGGATGCATTCACTGCCGTCATCAAGCCATCCAAGTGAGGTGTTATCTCATTGATGAGTTGCTCACTGAACGAGGTAGCTTGCAATCCACCATGAACTTTGACGAAAAGCTCATCGTTGAAGTGATGGCGTAGCTTTTGTAAGGCTTGGCTCACCGCTGGCTGAGAAACGAATAAACGCTCAGCTGCCTTTCTGGTGTTTTTTTCTTGGTAAACAATCAAAAAGGTGCGCAGTAGGTTTAAATCAAGAGAGCTGAACAGATCCTTAGCCATAACATTCCATGAGTCGCTATATTGAGTCTATTAATATACGTGACTTCCAAGCTTTTACTAGCCATGTTGTGTTGGTGTTTAGTCAGCTCTCGGTGTTCATCTATTCGTTAAGCGAAGCAATTAGGTCTTGAATCTTGGCTGTACTCGTAACGGGGATTGAGTAGTCGTCTATGTCATCGTGCCCCATTTGAGCTTGAGAGGCTTGTGTCATGACGCTCGATCTTGTCGACTTGCCAGATAGATGCAGCGCTTGAACGCCAGTGTGCTTAAGAATGTCTTGGCCATTGTCAGCGGTAACGCCTGCCCCTGCCATGATGTCTAAGCGGCCTTGAGTGAGTGTAACCATTTCCTTGAGAATGTCTTTTCCTTGCTCTGCGTTACTTGCTAAGCCTGAAGTTAAAACGCGCTCACAACCAAGTTCGATAATCTGTTCTAGTGCTGTTTGGTAATCCTTAAGTTGGTCGATGGCACGGTGAAAGGTCACACCAAGTTTTAGTTGGTGGGCCTTTGAGGTAAGGGCTTTCATCGCGACCATTTCTATTTCACCTTGAGCGGTAAGTACACCCAATACCACGCCATGTAAACCAGCATCGGCAGCGGCTTGGATATCATCAAGCATACACATCATGTCATCATCATCGAAGATGAAGTCGCCTTGTCTTGGGCGTATCATCGCGTAGACCGGAACGGACGAAATTCTTGCCGCTTGCTTCATCATTCCGAAGCTCGGAGTTAACCCACCCAGTGCTAGTGAAGAGCAGAGCTCAATACGATTAGCTCCGCCAGCTAGGGCATTGTGTAGGGATTCTAGGTTATCGATACAAACTTCAATTTCGATGTTCATGCTATTTTACTCGTTCAAATTGAGACTAAGGAAATCATAGCAATCTTGGGATGATTCTGAATAGGTAGGGGCAGAGGAAAATAGAGGTAAAGTTTGGCTTTGCGGTTACCCCTATTCATAGCGGATATGAGCGAGGAATAAATCATTATTGAAGCGGTAGATGCAAAAAGCCCGAAGCGTTAACTTCGGGCTTTTAATAGGACTTTACTTCTTAACTGATTGGCGGTGCGCTTTGCGCTATTAGCTTATGCTTTATGTCTCTTTATAGAGAATCTTCCAACCATTAACCCGCGTTGAGTTCGGGCTTAAGAGGTAATTACTTGCTTAGGTCGTCAGCGTGCTCAGATAGGAATGCTGCAACACCTTGTGGAGATGCGTCCATACCTGATTTACCTTCTTCCCATTGTGCAGGACAAACTTCACCGTTCTTCTCGTGGAAGTTTAGTGCGTCTACCATGCGTAGCATTTCGTCGATGTTACGACCTAGTGGAAGGTCGTTAACTACTTGATGACGTACAAGACCGTCAGCATCGATTAGGAAAGAACCACGGAAAGCAACGCCTGCTTCTGGGTGCTCAACATCGTATGCTTTGCAGATCTCGTGCTTAACGTCAGCAACTAGAGGGTATTTAACTTGACCGATACCGCCATCAGCGATAGCAGTGTTACGCCATGCGTTGTGAGAGAATTGAGAATCGATTGAAACACCGATTACTTCAACGCCTTTAGCTTGGAAATCTTCTAGACGGTTGTCGAAAGCGATTAGCTCTGAAGGACAAACGAAAGTGAAGTCTAGTGGGTAGAAGAAAACTACAGCTTTCTTACCTTTAGTGAATTCTGCGAAGTTGAAGTTATCAACGATCTCACCGTTACCTAGAACAGCTGCTGCAGTAAAGTCAGGGGCTTGACGACCTACTAGTACCATTTTGGAATCTCCTAAAAAATTAGTTGGCCCAACACATCTTTGTTTGGGCTCCGTTTCTACGGGACAAACTATAGTACAATCGGTACTATAGAAAAAAGCGAATTAAATAGATTAAGTTAATCGAAAAAAGCGATAAGCTTATTCTTTGTCCTGTCCTTAGGTCTTATGACCTTTACGTAACTTATCCTACTCATATTACAAAGTAATTTCATGAATAAATGGCCAAGTCTTAAGCAACTTCACTATCTTGTTACTCTTCACGAAACTCGTCACTTCAGCGACGCCGCTGATCGCTGTTTCGTTAGTCAATCTACATTAAGTAAAGGCATTCAAAACCTAGAAGAACTCATTGGTTGCCCTCTTTATGAAAAGAAGGATAAGAAGAGCCCATTGGTTTTTACTCAAGCGGGTGAGCTGGTGGTCAAGCATGGACGAGATCTACTGGCGAAGGGGCAAGACCTTGTCGAGCTTGGAAACCTATGCAATGGTGATGCGATGCAAGGGCAGCTAAGAGTCGGATGTATCCCTACCATTGCGCCATTCCTTTTGTGTGATTTAGTCCAAGAAGCCAACCATCGTTTCCCGCAGCTAAATTTACTATTGCGTGAAGACACGACGACCAACTTATTGGCTGCACTGCGTCATGGTGAGTTAGATGTGTTGATTCTGGCCCTGCCTGTCGATATCGACAACATGGAGAGCAAAGTTGTTGGGCAAGACCCTTTCCGTATGGTGATCAGTCGTAATCAAGCAGATGGCATTCGTGTCCCGATTAAATACGATGACTTGCCAGATGAGTCTGTATTTTTATTGGAGAACGAGCACTGCTTAACCGAGCATGCGGTATCAGCTTGTAAGCTAACCGACAAAGAGAAGATCAACCCGTTCACCGCCACAAGCCTACATACGTTGGTACAAATGGTCGCCAATGGTTTAGGAACCACCTTTATTCCGCAAATGGCGATCGATCATGGCTTGCTTGAAAACCAAAACCTAGTGGTTATTGATCCTCCTGGTCAGCATGCGTACCGAGATATAGGCCTGGTTTGGCGACCAAGCTCATCACGTCGCGAAACCTTCCATCAACTTGCTGATGTGGTTTCTGAGTTACTTTAAGAGACATCATTTATCAGCGTATTTAATTTATATCTTTGAGCGGCTATTAAAGCCGCTCTTTTATTTATTGATACTGTTAAATAAATTTATTATTAGTTAAATCTAATGAAGCATAAAATAATAAATGGTTATTTTCTTCTAATTGTTATGCTTTTTATCATTCCATCTATTGATAACTGTGATCGAAATTAAGTTAATGATAATTGGGTTTTATAAAAGTTGATATTGCATTCCCTGTGTGGATAGTGAACCCGACTAATGATAAAAAAATATTATTGTTAGCTAGGTAAAGTAAATGACCATTATGTTATTTACTTAATGGTCAAAAATAAAATTAAAAGAATAATTATGATTGATGCTAAACAGCGTTTGGTAGGGCTTTTTACGCCCTTATTACTATTATCAGGAGTTACTAACGCTTCAGATGATAAAAATGAAAACTATTTATTTGATGAGAATAATCTAAGGCAGAGTTGTTATCAGGAGTTTATTGAAGGTGAACTCTGTTGGTCGAGCGTACCTCAATTTTCTACAACATATACGACTATCGAACAAGCGTTATCTAAATTATATCCTCAGTATGCAAAAGATACTGAAGCTAAAGATTTAACAGCTTTTCGTTATTTGGAGCGTATGTTTACTCTCGACCCAAAAACAGGAAATATTATCGTTGCAATATCTGAAAGCGGAGAAGGATGGCCCTTCGACTCTTTATGGGGTAATGCAGAAAAACGTCAAGCTACTGGTGCCATTAAAACGATTGAAAAACTCGTTATCGAAACTTCTGATTTGGTGGGCTTAAAAGCGGTACTTTTTGATATTTATTATGATCGCGCTACAGCAGATTTTATTTTGGCGAATCGTGCAACTGACCAAGCTAGAATATTATGGGTAGATCGAGCAAGCACAGCCGCAGTGGAAAAGTACCGTCAACAGTCTTTAGATATTCTATTAAGCGCTTTTGATGATTATTGGAGATTGATCGAAAAGTACCCTCAATCATTTGCTAGTGCGCAGCCATTTCGTGATGTGAAAAGTGCTCGATACCTAAATGAAAAAGGACAGTCATTACCTGTATACCAAGAAGACCGTTTAATTACAGGTTATAAAGATGCTTTATTAGCTTATCAGTTTATGAATGAGTTATTAGCTCAGCAGTTACAAATTAGTAAATTAAAGTCGGTATCGGCGAGTTCTGTAGAGCAAAAATCTAAGCTTGCATATGATGCTAGTTCACTGCTTGAGCGAGTTATTTCAAAAGAGACGCAGTTACGTCGTTTGTTAGGCGATGATTCCTATACCCATATAATATTGTCGTCTGAGCTAGATAAATTTAAAGGTAACGTTGTTGAATTGAAATCTGTAGCCAACTGGCTCGAAGGTGGAGCTAACTATTTAGGGCTGCCAGATGATTTCGTTTTGTTGATGCCAGATTATGACTCTGAAGATAGTATTGGGAGCAGTTCAACTGAGGCTATAGGGAAAGTATTAGATGAAATGACGCTCTCTCTTGAGAGTTCACTGAATTTTGCTCAAAAAAAACACCTTGATTACCGTTATCAGTTGGGCGTCTTTACACGAAATTTTGAGCAAGAAAATCAACGCTCAAAAGAGAGGTTATCAACTCTTCTAGGTTGCCCTTCTTCATTGATTGTTAACTCCTGTAAAGAGCAGACTAAGAGTCAACGTAGAGGCAGCTTAATCGGCTATCAGTTGAAAAACATTCAAGCTGCAAAGCGCGAAGTTGAACGAGCTTATAGAGTCCATAGTGAGGTATTAAACAACATAGCACTAGAAGTGGCACATCTTGAGCTGGTGCAGCAAACTAGTAATTTGGTCGATAAGATCACGGTTAAATTAGGTCTTAATGAATTTAAGCTCCAAAGCCTAATTGATGAAAGTCGAACTTCGACTTTCGATATGAACACATTGCTGCTGTCTGAAGAAGTACAACACTCTCTTGATATACTAAATCGTTTCTTGAATGATACCGGCTCTACCGATTTATCATCGACATTTACTGCTGTCGAGAACTTACAAGGTGCATTGAAGGGAAGTTCTCTTAAGGCTGACTTATATACACAGAAGTTGGCTTTGCTTGAGCGTGCAACAATAAAAGGTTTACAGGTAGAGACATCAGATGTTTTTGCTAAGGGGCGAATTCAACAACTAACCTTAGAATTGGCAACGGCTAGAGCTGATATGGCTAAGTCACTTTCTAATTTAAGTGATGATGCTGGTAGGTTACTTGCTTTAAATGCTGAAGCTTTGCGTTTGGTCGCGGAAACCGACCAAAATGAGTATCTGGCTTCAGAGCGCTCGTACGCTAATCCACTATCTTTCAGCACTTTGACTGTTGAAACCTATCAAGCAGAATTAGAGTTTTCTGAACTTCAAGAGTGGCTGTTTTATGCTGTACAAGCTTTTGAGCATAGTAGACAAGTGTTGTTCAATGACCGTAATGCAGAGCTAGATAAAGGCGATGTATTCAAAGTCTCAAACATTCAGCAATCTATCGAATACCTCAATGCTTTGGAAAGTTTCTATGGCGGATGGTATACATCGAATGGTCATCAAACCGTGGATATTATTTCTCTCAAGAGGGATATCTTTGGTTACATTGATAACTATAACGGGAGAACTATCCTTTACCCAGACCCAAATGGTAGTGGTGAAATGTTGAATGCTGATGAAGCATTTAATGCCAAGCTTAAGTTATTATCTCGCGATTTAGTTTCTGGTGAATGGCTAACGGTAGAGTTCAGTACCGTGAAAAACTTTCCATCCTCAGTCCTTTTTCAAGGTCCGATTGTGGGTAGTGATGATGACGTTATGTGCTTAAGTGCTGCCGGTACATATTCTGATAAAATTGGTGGTGTTGCTATTGATCTCGCGCTGAATTACGACATATCTGGCGAGGCGACAACTAAAGCATATCTTACTTACGGCGGGAATAGTTACATGCGTAGTAGCACTCCAGGAGTATTAGTAGGTGATGGCGAGGGGCTTCAAGGTGGTTTGAACTCTTATTCCACTCGTTTTGCTGATATTTCCCGTGATAGCGTTGTATCTAATGGTAGTTTTAGACAGCGTATGACCGCTAACTTAACGGCAGGTTATCATGACAATAGAGAGTTACTTAATCCAACCTATTCATTTAAAGAGAGAAGTGTAGCTGCTTCTGGTTGGAGATTGTCTCTGCAATTAGGTGATGAATATGGCGATATTGTTGAGACGGAAGCGATTGATGATATTCAGCTAGTTATTCAGCATCAATTCAGAACTCGACAAACTAACCTTTGCAGTGATGCTACCCCTCTGTAACAACAGAAACAGTAAATCTGATTCTAATAGAGCCTCATGATGTCATGAGGCTCTTTTTATTGTTGTCTCAATCTACTTCAGCTTCTTCTGGCTCGACTTCTTCTTGCAGTTCAAGCAAGTTAATCGCGATGGTGACGAAGTCACTGTCGGTGATAATGCCTACTAGTTCGTGGTTTTCTACGACAGGTAAACAGCCCACTTTATGTTTCTGCATATAGATAGCCGATTCTTTTAATCCTGCACGTGGCTCTGCTGACATAACACTTTTGTGCATGATGTCGTTGAGGGGAGTAGCAAGAGTAAAAGATTGAGCTTGTGGGATGTTTTGTAGGCTGGATTCTTGAGCGGCTAGAACGTCTCGTTGTGTGACAACACCGAGTAGCTTTCTATCGGCATCGACGACCGGAATATGGCGGATATCAAGCGCTTCCATCATGTGCTTAGCATCGGCCAGTGAGTGTGAGCGCAATAGGGTATGAGGGTTGCGAGTCATCATATCTTCAACCTTGATCATACGAACCTCCTTCTTTTTTATTTTGTTGCTATTACTATAGTTTTTTATCCTAAAAATAACTGAGATCTGACGCATTTTTGGGTGAGTTTTATGCAACTAATTCTTTAGTTTAAGGAGGTGAGTTAGTAGCATTATTTTACGCCTCTTTACAATAATCCATTGCTGTAAACCTTGCTATTGCGGCTCGTGTGCCTATACTAGCCCACTGCGAAATTTTTAGTCGTGTTTGCGATGTGTTTCCGGTAATGATTGACTTACCGTAACCATTGTTCAGCAACTACGATTGATGATTCGTCAACGGCACAAATCTCATCAACTAAGACAAGACTAGACACATGCAAGTTTCAGATTTTCACTTTGACCTACCAGATGAACTTATTGCTCGCTATCCTCAAGAAGAGCGTACAGCAAGCCGTCTGCTTAAATTAGACGGCAATAATGGCAACCTGACAGATGGTTCGTTTAAAGACGTTTTAGACTTGGTTGAACCAGGCGATCTTGTTGTTTTCAATAATACTCGAGTGATTCCTGCTCGTGTATTCGGTCGCAAGGCATCAGGCGGTAAGCTTGAAGTCTTGGTTGAACGTATGCTTGATGAGAAAAGCATTCTTGCGCATGTTCGTTGTTCTAAATCACCGAAGCCGGGTACCAAGTTGTTCCTTGGTGAGAACGATGAATATGAAGCTGAAATGGTGGCGCGTCACGATGCGTTATTCGAAATCCATTTCACATCCGATCAAAGCGTTTTAGAGATTCTGAACAGTGTTGGTCATATGCCGCTACCTCCTTATATTGATCGTCCAGATGAAGACGCAGATAAAGAGCGTTACCAGACGGTCTATAATGAGAAGCCGGGAGCGGTTGCAGCTCCAACAGCGGGTCTTCATTTTGATGACAAGTTAATGGCTGACATGAAAGAGAAAGGTGTTGAGTTTGCTTACGTGACGCTTCACGTTGGCGCTGGCACATTCCAGCCAGTTAAAGTAGACAACATCAATGATCACCACATGCATGCGGAGTACGTTGAAGTCCCGCAAGAAGTGGTTGACGCCGTAGCTGCAGCAAAAGCTCGTGGCGGTCGTATTATTGCCGTTGGTACAACATCAGTACGCTCACTAGAAAGTGCAGCGCAAGATGCATTGAAGAAAGGCACAGAGTTGGTTCCTTTCTTTGGTGACACTGAAATCTTTATCTTCCCTGGTTACGAATACCAGTTGGTGGATTGCTTGATTACCAATTTCCACTTACCAGAATCAACGCTGATTATGTTGGTGAGTGCATTTGCAGGTTACGATAATGTGATGGGCGCATACGATCACGCTGTGAAGAGCGAATATCGTTTCTTCAGCTACGGCGATGCCATGTTCATCAATAAGAAAACGAGCTAATTGAAGCTGGTTTAAGCGATAAAAAAATTTACGGGTGCTAGCAGTAAGCTAGGAGTCGGGCAGGGTGTCTGTCTAATCTCTCGCAAGGAATACGCGACCGCTCCTCATAGAGCTCACTGGACTGAACTTTTGTTTGGCTTAAGGTTCTGAATTAACAGTCAGATTGTTTCTCTGGCATATTGGAGGCTTCGTGAAATTAAAATACGAACTTAAAAAAACTAATAGCGGCGCACGTCGTGGTCAACTTCAGTTTGAACGCGGTACCGTTGAAACCCCAGCATTCATGCCTGTAGGTACTTACGGTACTGTAAAAGGTATGACACCTGAAGAAGTTAAAGACACAGGTGCTGAGATCCTATTAGGTAACACATTCCACCTATGGCTACGTCCTGGTCAAGAAATCATGAAAATGCACGGTGACCTGCACGATTTCATGAACTGGCACGGTCCTATCCTGACTGATTCAGGCGGCTTCCAAGTATTCAGCCTAGGTGCAATGCGTAAAATCACTGAAGAGGGTGTTCACTTCCGTAACCCTGTAAACGGTGACAAGATCTTCATGGACGCTGAGAAGTCTATGGAAATCCAAAAAGACTTAGGTTCAGACATCGTAATGATCTTTGACGAGTGTACGCCTTACCCAGCGACACACAAAGAAGCAAAAGACTCAATGGAGATGTCTCTTCGTTGGGCTGAGCGTTCACGTAACCACTTCGACAAACTTGAAAACCCGAACTCACTATTCGGTATCGTTCAAGGTGGTGTGTACGAAGACCTTCGTGATGTATCTGTTAAAGGCCTAACTGAAATTGGTTTTGATGGTTACGCAGTTGGTGGTCTAGCAGTAGGCGAACCAAAAGAAGACATGCACCGTATTCTTGAACACACATGTCCTCAACTGCCGGAAGATAAGCCACGTTACCTAATGGGTGTAGGCAAACCAGAAGACCTAGTTGAAGGTGTTCGTCGTGGTATCGACATGTTTGACTGTGTAATGCCAACGCGAAATGCACGTAACGGCCACCTGTTTGTGACTGAAGGTGTGATCAAGATCCGTAATGCGAAGCATAAAACCGATACAACACCACTAGATTCAGAGTGTGACTGTTACACTTGTAAGAACTACAGCAAGTCGTACTTACACCATTTGGATCGTTGTAACGAAATCCTAGGTGCTCGACTGAACACGATTCATAACCTGCGTTTCTACCAACGAGTAATGTCAGACATTCGTCAGTCTATCGATGAAGACCGCTTTGAAGAGTTCGTTGCAGAGTTCTACGCAAGAATGGGGCGTGAAGTGCCACCACTAGGTAAAGAATCTTAGTATTTCTTTTTTGCGAGCCCTATCTCTCTTCCGAGTGATGGGGCTTGAAAATAAAGGGATGCAACCCAATTAGACAAACAATTACGAAAATATAAATAGAGGATGTTTTAAATGTTTATTTCTCAAGCTCACGCAGCAGCAGAAGGTGCACCAGCAGGCGGCGGTTTCGAAATGCTTATCATGCTAGGTATGTTCGCTGTGATCTTCTACTTCATGATCTACCGTCCACAAGCTAAGCGTGTTAAAGAGCACAAGAACCTTATGTCTTCTATGGGCAAAGGCGATGAAGTTCTTACAAGCGGCGGCCTAATCGGCAAGATCACTAAGATTGCTGAAGACAGCGACTACGTTGCTATCGAACTGAACGCAAACAACGAAGTAGTTATCAAGAAAGACTTCGTTACAGCAGTGCTACCAAAAGGTACTCTGAAATCTCTATAAACAGCTAGAGGATCCTCGCTGTGCTAAACCGTTACCCGTTATGGAAGTATTTGATGGTGGTGTTTGCCATCGCTATCGCTGCGTTGTACGCACTTCCAAATATATACGGTGAAGATCCGGCAGTTCAAGTTACAGGGGCGCGCGGCGCCTCTGTAGATATGTCTACGCTGGATGCTGTCACCAATGCTCTTGAAGCAGAAAACCTTTCTACTAAATCCGTTGCTCTCGAAAACGGTTCCATTCTTGTTCGCTTTAACGACACAGATACGCAAATTAGTGCCCGTGATATCATCACAGAAGCACTAGGCGATGACGTTATTGTTGCTTTAAACCTAGCGGCTTCAACTCCTGATTGGCTTGAATCTATTGGTGCTGCACCAATGAAACTTGGTCTTGATCTACGTGGTGGTGTTCACTTCTTAATGGAAGTGGATATGGACGCGGCGATGCAAAAGCTGGTTGGTCAACAAGAAGAAGCATTCCGTAGTGAACTTCGTGAAGAGAAAATCCGTTACCGTGCGATTCGCCCATCTGGTAAAGATGCGGTTGAAGTGATTCTGCGTAACGAAGAGCAGCTTGCTGAAGCGAAATCGCTACTGCAATCTAAGCACCAAGATATGACGTTCGTAGATTCTGAATCTAACGGTCGTTTCTCTTTGGTTGCAAGCTTTACAGAGGCTCGTCTTCAAGAAATCCGTAACTACGCGGTTGAGCAAAACATTACCATTCTACGTAACCGTGTTAACGAACTTGGTGTTGCTGAACCTTTGGTTCAACGTCAAGGTTCTAGCCGTATCGTAGTGGAATTGCCTGGTGTTCAAGACACTGCTCGCGCTAAAGAAATCCTTGGTGCTACCGCGACGCTTGAGTTCCGTGAAGTAGATAGCAGTGCTGATTTAGCCGCTGCCGCTTCTGGTCGTGCCCCTGCGGGTAGCGAAATCAAGCAAGATCGTGATGGTCGTCCTGTGGTACTTAAGAAGCGCGTTATTCTAGGCGGTTCAAGTATTACTGATGCAAGCTCAAGTGTTGATGAATATGGTCGTCCTCAAGTTAACATCTCGCTAGACAGCGAAGGTGGTAGCAAGATGTCTGCATTCTCTCGTCAGAATATCGGTAAGCTAATGGCGACGGTATTTGCAGAGTACAAAGACAGCGGTCGTAAAACACCGGAAGGTCGAGTTATCTTAAGTAAGCACGAAGAAGTGATTAACCAAGCGACGATTCAGTCTGCACTTGGTCGTAACTTCCGTATTACTGGTATCGACTCAACGGCTGAAGCTCATAACTTGGCACTTCTACTGCGTGCTGGTGCTCTGATTGCGCCTATCTCGATTGTAGAAGAACGTACGATTGGTCCATCTATGGGGCAACAAAACATCGATATGGGTATCATGGCGATGGTTTGGGGTATGGCTGCTGTAATGCTGTTTACGCTGCTTTACTACCGCAGCTTTGGTCTGATTGCGAACGTTGCGCTAATGGCTAACTTGGTGTTGATTATCGGTGTGATGTCGATGATTCCGGGGGCTACTATGACCCTGCCAGGTATTGCCGGTATCGTATTAACGGTCGGTATGGCGGTTGATGCCAACGTTCTGATCTTTGAGCGTATACGTGAAGAGCTTCGAGATGGACGTAGTCCACAACAAGCGATTCACCAAGGTTACGCGAACGCATTCAGCACAATCGCCGATGCCAACATCACCACGCTACTAACAGCAATTATTCTATTTGCTGTGGGTACTGGTGCTATCAAAGGCTTCGCGGTAACGCTGTCTATCGGTATCTTGACTTCAATGTTTACAGCTATTGTGGGAACACGTTGTATCGTGAACCTGATGTATGGCGGCAAACGCGTTAAAAAACTGTCGATCTAAGGCTAGGAATTAATATGTTTCAGATTCTAAAAGCAGACAAAATGATCGACTTTATGCGTTGGTCAAAGGTTGCCTTTGTTTTTTCTATCTTGATGATTGGTACTGCTATCTTCACCCTAACAACGAAATCGTTGAACTGGGGTCTAGATTTTACTGGCGGTACTCTGATTGAAGTTGGTTTTGAACAACCGGCACACCTTCCTGATATCCGTAGTGCACTAGAAGCCGAAGGCTTTGGTGATGCAACGGTACAGAACTTCGGTTCAGCTCGTGATGTGATGGTTCGTTTACGTCCACGTGATGGCGTAGCGGGCGAAACGCTTGGTAACCAAATCCTTTCTGCTATTGAGAATGGTACTGGTGAGCAAGTTGAAATGCGTCGTATCGAGTTCGTTGGTCCTAACGTAGGTGATGAGCTAACAGAAGCGGGTGGCCTTGCTATCCTAGTTTCTCTTATCTGTATCTTGATCTACGTATCAGTGCGATTTGAATGGCGTTTGGCTGCGGGTGCGGTATTAGCACTGGCGCACGATGTTATCATCACACTTGGTGTGTTCTCTCTAATGCAAATTGAGGTCGACCTTACCATCGTAGCAGCCTTGCTAACGGTAGTCGGTTACTCCCTCAACGATACCATCGTTGTATTCGACCGTATTCGTGAGAACTTCCGTAAGATGCGTAAAGGTGAAGCGCCTGAAGTACTGAACAGCTCAATCACACAAACATTGAGTCGTACATTGATCACTTCTGGTACCACGTTATTCGTAGTTATCGCACTGTTCGTTCAGGGCGGCGCTATGATTCACGGCTTCGCAACTGCCCTTCTATTGGGTATTACGGTTGGTACTTACTCTTCTATCTACGTTGCATCTGCACTAGCAATGAAGTTGGGTATTACACGTGAACACCTAATGCCACCACAAGTGGAAAAAGAAGGTGAAGAGTTTGACGAAATGCCTTAGGCCTTGGCTTAACAAGTTTCGCTAAACCAAAAAAACCGCTAGGCAACTAGCGGTTTTTTTATGGCTGCATTTTGCAGGAAAACTCAATACAAATTTTATGGTCGAAGTGAGTTGTACTTAATACCATAAGCGCTATTCTGCTCGCATCTCGCATCTCGCATCTCGCATCCCTGAACCACAGATACAAAAAAGCCTCGCTATCTAGCGAGGCTTTGGAATTTTTATGCGCCCTTAAAACAGGGAGCTTTAACGTAAGGTCTGAATTATTTCAGCATACCTTCGTTAGCGTTCTCACGAACGTGCTTAAGAATAGACTTAACACCACGTGCGCTTGAAGCAACAACATTACCAGAAGTCATGTAATCAGTACCGCCAGCGAAGTCGGTCATGATAGCACCAGCTTCACGAGCGATTAGGTCACCAGCTGCTAGATCCCATGGCTTAAGGCCTAGTTCTAGGTAACCATCAACACGGCCAGCTGCTAGGTAACATAGGTCAAGAGCAGGAGAACCTGTACGACGGAAATCAGCACAGTCAATGAATAGACCAGAGATGATCTTCATGAAAGATTCTGAGTGTTGTTTTTGCTTGAATGGGAAACCAGTCGCTAGAACAGTACCTTGAAGGTCTTTTAGTTGAGTAACACGCATACGAGCGTTGTTAAGTTGAGCGCCAGCGCCACGTTGAGCTGTGAATAGCTCGTTTAGCATTGGGTCATAAACACAAGCAACTTCTGTACGACCGTTCATGCGAACAGCGATAGATACAGAGAAGTGAGGGAAACCTTTTACAAAGTTGTTGGTGCCATCTAGTGGGTCAACGATCCATTGTACGTCAGAGTCTTTACCTTCAGTCAGGCCTTTCTCTTCAGAAATAATGCTGTGCTCTGGGTAAGATGCTTTGATTGTCTCAATGATCATGTACTCAGCTTCTTGAGCAATGTTAGTAACGTAATCGTTGTTACCTTTTAGAGACGATTCGATCTTATCAGTTGTTTCTAGAGATTTAGCAATATGGTTGCCAGCTTTACGCGCAGCGCGTATCGCAATGTTTAGCATTGGATGCATATGGTTTTTCCCACAAGATGTTAAAGAACAATTTAAAGCGGCGGCGAGTATACCAAAGTTTTACCAAAAGGGAAGTGGTTATTTTTTGAACTCTTGGTTTCACATTGCGCGAAGGGTCTGACCATTTTACTTTGCTATGTGTTAATATCTCGCGATTATTTTTAAAGTGGTGTCATATAGCATGTTAGACAATGTAAAAGTCGTTCTGGTTGGTACGTCTCATTCGGGAAATATCGGATCAGCAGCTCGCGCAATGAAAGTGATGGGTTTGAGTCAATTAGTTCTTGTAGACCCTCAATGTGAAGTTGACGAGCAGACCTTAGCACTGGCTGCGGGTGCTGGTGACATCGCAGAAAACGCGACTATCGTTTCCACACTGGACGAAGCAGTAAAAGACTGTGGTTTAGTGGTTGGTTCGAGTGCACGTTCACGCACACTTGAATGGCCAATGCTTGAGCCTCGTGAGTGTGGACAAAAATTTGCAATTGAAGGTCAGAAGCACCCAGTAGCATTAGTATTCGGCCGTGAGCGTACGGGCTTGACTAACGATGAGCTTCAGAAGTGCCACTTCCATGTATGTATCCCAGCTAACCCTGAATACAGCTCGCTAAACCTAGCAATGGCGGTACAGACTCTGAGCTACGAAGTGCGTGTCGCCCACCTTGATATGGTCGCTAGCCAATATCAACCACAGCCACAAGATGAGTACCCTCGTCACGAAGAACTAGAAATGTTCTACGAGCACCTTGAAAAAGTGATCATTGATACCCAATTTATCTCTAAGGATAAGCCGGGGCAGGTGATGAATAAGCTGCGTCGTCTGTTTAGCCGAGCTCGTCCAGAGCTGCAAGAGATCAATACTCTACGTGGCATTTTGACTTCAATTGAGAAGAGCAAAAACGATAAATAAAGCCCATGTGAAAACTAAGGGTGAATACCTGACTAAAATAGTCAACTAAATACTTGACCAATTTGGTCGGGTATGGGAAGATTCCAACCACATAAACAATGTGGATACGGTGTGATATGAAACTTACATCTAAAGGAAGATATGCGGTAACAGCTATGCTCGATGTAGCACTGCATTCGCAAAAAAGCCCAGTTCCTCTGGCTGACATTTCAGAGCGACAAGGCATCTCGTTATCTTACTTAGAGCAACTTTTTTCTAAGTTACGTAAAGCTGGCTTAGTTGCTAGTGTTCGCGGCCCTGGTGGTGGTTACCGTTTAGGAGCTGAAGCGAGCGACATCGCTGTCGGAACTGTGATTGCAGCAGTAGACGAATCAGTGGATGCGACTAAGTGTCACGGTCGAGCAGATTGCCAGGGTGGTAGTCGTTGTTTAACTCACACTCTATGGCGTGATTTAAGCTCCCGAATCAGCAGCTTCTTAAACGACATTACGCTCGGTGAGCTAATGAAAGATAACGAAGTTTTAGAAATTTCTGATCGTCAAGATATCGATCTTGCGGTTAATAATGGTTTTGCACATAAAAATACGAGCACTACAACGATTAGTGCAGCACCTCACGGTGTTAATGCCCGCTCTTAGCGGTCAGTTTTTACATTGGAGTAGAAAATGAAACTGCCTATTTACTTTGACTATTCAGCTACATGCCCAGTCGATCCACGAGTTGCTGAGAAAATGGTTCAGTGCATGACGATGGACGGTAACTTCGGTAACCCTGCATCTCGTTCACACCGTTACGGCTGGCAGGCAGAAGAAGCAGTAGATAATGCTCGTGAGCAAATTGCTGACCTATTAAATGCAGACCCACGTGAGATTGTTTTCACTTCAGGTGCTACAGAGTCAGACAACCTTGCTATTAAAGGTGCAGCGCACTTTTACGAGAAGAAAGGTAAGCACGTAATTACGTGCAAAACAGAACATAAAGCGGTTCTTGATCCATGTCGCCAACTAGAGCGTGAAGGTTTTGAGGTAACTTACCTTGAGCCAGAAGCAAACGGCATCATCGATCTAGACAAGCTACAAGCTGCAATGCGTGAAGACACTGTTCTAGTTTCTATCATGCACGTTAACAACGAGATTGGTGTAATCCAAGATATCTCTGCAATCGGCGAATTATGTCGTTCTCGTAAGATCATCTTCCACGTTGATGCGGCTCAGTCTGCGGGTAAAATCCCACTAGACGTACAAGAGATGAAAGTTGACCTAATCTCACTTTCAGCTCACAAAATGTATGGCCCTAAAGGTATCGGTGCACTTTACGTTCGTCGTAAGCCACGTATTCGTCTTGAAGCGCAAATGCACGGCGGCGGTCATGAGCGTGGTTTCCGTTCAGGTACGCTTGCTACTCACCAAATCGTGGGTATGGGCGAAGCTTGTGCTGTTGCTAAGCAAGACATGCAGAAAGATTACGATCACGCACTAGCACTTCGTGAGCGCCTATTGAAAGGTGTTCAAGATCTAGAAGCGGTAACGGTAAACGGTGACTTAGACCAACGTGTACCACACAACCTAAACGTGAGCTTCGCTTTCGTTGAAGGTGAGTCTCTGCTTATGTCTCTAAAAGACCTAGCAGTATCATCAGGTTCTGCATGTACATCAGCAAGCCTAGAGCCTTCATACGTTCTACGTGCTCTTGGCCTGAACGATGAACTGGCACACAGCTCAGTACGTTTCTCATTCGGCCGTTTCACAACGGAAGAAGAAATCGACTACGCGATTGCACAAATTCGTGTAGCGGTAAACAAATTACGCGACATGTCTCCTCTATGGGATATGTATAAAGAAGGGATTGATTTGAACACTGTTGAGTGGGCTCATCACTAATCTCACGGAAATAGAGGATTCGAGGTAACTATCATGGCATATAGCGAAAAAGTAATTGATCACTACGAAAACCCACGTAACGTAGGTTCGTTTGATAAAGAAGACCCAAGTGTTGGTAGCGGTATGGTTGGCGCACCAGCTTGTGGTGACGTAATGAAACTGCAAATCAAGGTAACGCCAGAAGGCATTATCGAAGATGCAAAATTCAAAACTTACGGTTGCGGCAGCGCAATCGCTTCTAGCTCATTAGTAACTGAGTGGGTTAAAGGCAAAAGTATTGATGAAGCGGCAGCTATCAAAAACTCTGAAATCGCAGAAGAGCTAGAGTTGCCACCAGTGAAAGTTCACTGTTCAATTCTTGCTGAAGATGCAATCAAAGCAGCTGTTGCGGATTACAAAAAGAAGCGTTAATCGTCTCATTAAGTAATCACAAAAAATAAGCAATATTTGGGAGCATCCTTTGTGCTCCCCCTGAGTTCTCAATTTATATAAAACACAAGGTTGTAGTATGGCCATCACCATGACAGATACGGCAGCAAGCCGAGTTCAAGCTTTCCTAGATAACCGAGGTAAAGGTATCGGGTTACGCTTAGCGGTAAAAACGACTGGCTGTTCGGGTATGGCGTATGTACTAGAATTCGTTGACGAGCTTAACGAAGAAGACGAAGTGTTCGAGCATTCAGGTGTTAAGGTCATTATTGATCCAAAGAGCCTAGTTTACCTAGACGGAACTGAGCTTGATTACGTAAAAGAAGGCCTAAACGAAGGTTTTGAATTCAACAACCCTAACGCGAAAGGCGAATGTGGTTGTGGTGAGAGCTTCAACGTATAAACGCTTCAATCGTTAAGCGTTTATAGTGAGCGAAGAATAAAATTAGGCTCTGATTGAAGAGCCTAAACTTAGGACCACCGTTACATGAATCATTTCGAATTATTTGGGCTACCACTTCAGTTTCAACTGGATGGTAGCCTTCTTTCTTCTCAGTTTAGAGATCTGCAACGCCAATTCCACCCTGATAAATTTGCCACTGCTTCTGAGCGTGATCGCCTGCTAGCCGTGCAAAAAGCTGCGCAAATCAATGATGCGTATCAGGTATTGAAGAATCCAATCAGCCGAGCTGAATACCTGTTAGTGCAACATGGTGAGGATATTCGTGGTGAACAGCAGACCCTGCAAGATCCTATGTTCCTAATGGAGCAAATGGAATTGCGTGAAGAGCTTGAAGATATCGCCGACAGTTCTGAACCTGAAGATGCTTTGTTTGCATTTGAAGGAAAGGTTAGCAAAATGTATAAACAACAATTAAGCGCTATCCAACAAGAACTCGACAGTGAGGCTTGGTTAGAAGCTGCAGACCGAGTAAGAAAGCTTAAGTTTATTGCAAAATTAAAGAATGAAATCGAGTTAGTTGAAGATCGTCTGATCGGCTAGTTCGTATAACAAGGACACATCCATGGCACTACTTCAGATTGCAGAACCAGGGCAAAGCGCCGCTCCTCATCAGCACAAGCTTGCTGTGGGTATTGATTTAGGTACAACAAACTCATTGGTTGCGGCAGTGCGCAGTGGTGAGGCGAGCACACTGATTGATCAACAGGGTCGCAGTATTCTTCCTTCCGTTGTTCACTATACGTCAGAGTCATACACGACTGGTGATGAAGCTCGTGCAAATGCACAGACTGATCCTAAAAATACCATTATCTCAGTTAAGCGACTAATCGGTCGCTCACTGTCAGATATTCAACAGCGATACCCATCTCTGCCATATCAATTTGAAGAAAGTGATAATGGTTTGCCTGTGATTCGCACAGAGCAAGGTAACAAAAACCCAATTCAAGTATCTGCAGACATTCTGCGAGCGCTAGGTCAACGTGCTGAGTCAACACTTGGTGGCGAGTTATCTGGTGCTGTTATTACCGTTCCTGCTTACTTTGATGATGCACAGCGTGCGGGTACGAAAGACGCGGCGCAACTTGCTGGTCTTCACGTGTTACGTCTTCTTAATGAGCCGACTGCCGCTGCTATTGCTTACGGTTTGGATTCAGGTAAAGAAGGGGTAATTGCTGTTTATGACTTAGGTGGTGGTACGTTTGATATCTCTATCCTACGCCTATCTAAAGGTGTCTTCGAAGTTCTAGCTACGGGCGGTGACTCTGCATTAGGCGGCGACGACTTTGACCATTTAGTTGCGGATCATTTCCAAGAGCAAATGGGCTTATCGGAGCTAACTGCAGAGCAGAACCGTATTCTTCTAGACGCCGCAACAGAAGCTAAGATTGGCTTATCTGAAGCTGAAAGCGTTGAGGTTGAAGTACTAGGGTGGTCTGGTTCATTAACTCGTGAAGAGTTTGAAGAGATCATCAAACCGCTCGTTAAGAAAACACTGCTTTCATGCCGTCGTGCACTAAAAGATGCGGAAGTTGATGCAGATGAAGTTCTAGAAGTCGTGATGGTCGGCGGTTCAACTCGCACATTACTTGTACGTGAAATGGTCGGTGACTTCTTTGGTCGTACGCCACTAACCAGCATTAACCCTGATGAAGTGGTTGCAATTGGCGCATCAATTCAAGCGGATATCTTAGTCGGTAATAAGCCTGACTCTGAGATGCTGCTACTGGACGTTATCCCTCTGTCTCTTGGCATCGAAACCATGGGCGGTTTGGTCGAAAAGATCATCCCTCGAAACACCACGATCCCAGTGGCTCGCGCACAAGAATTTACCACGTTCAAAGACGGTCAAACTGCTATGACAGTGCACACCGTACAAGGTGAACGCGAAATGGTTGATGACTGTCGTTCACTGGCTCGATTTGCTTTGAAAGGCATCCCGCCGATGACTGCAGGTGCTGCTCATATTCGTGTGACTTACCAAGTGGATGCTGATGGCCTGCTATCGGTTACCGCAATGGAGAAGAGCACAGGCGTTCAAGCTGAAATCCAAGTTAAGCCTTCTTACGGTCTAAGCGATAACGAAGTGGCTAGCATGCTAAAAGATTCGATGACTTTTGCAAAAGAAGACATGCAAGCGCGTGCTCTTGCTGAGCAACGCGTAGAAGCGGATCGCGTTATTGAAGGCCTAATTGCTGCAATGCAAGCCGATGGCGATGAGTTACTTGATGAGCAAGGCAAACAACAACTTGTTCAAGCGATTGAAGCACTGATTGAAGTGCGCAATGGCGATAATGCCGATGCGATTGAACTAGAAATTAAGAATACCGACAAAGCGAGCCAAGACTTTGCTTCTCGTCGTATGGATAAATCAATTCGTGCTGCACTGTCAGGTCAGTCAGTCGATAATATTTAATAGTTAGAGAATAGATAAACATGCCAAAGATTATTGTTTTACCTCACGAAGATCTATGTCCAGAAGGCGCTGTTTTAGAAGCAAAAACTGGTGAGACGGTTCTTGATGTTGCATTGAAGGCCGGTATTGGTATTGAACACGCATGTGAAAAATCGTGTGCATGTACGACATGTCACGTTGTGATTCGTGAAGGTTTTGATTCTTTAGAAGAGAGTGATGACCTAGAAGACGACATGCTAGATAAAGCATGGGGCTTAGAGATGGAATCTCGCCTGGGTTGCCAAGCAAAAGTGGCGAATGAAGATCTTGTAGTAGAGATTCCAAAGTACACATTGAACCTGGCTTCTGAAGACCACTAAGAACCTGTTCTCAGTCATGGCTAATACAGTGATGACTGAGAGAGCTATTGCTTAGACAAACATACTAAGAAAACTGGCCTAGAATATAGATCATAAAGGTGACAGAGCGTCGCTGATAAATATAAGGAAGTGTTATGAGCTTGAAGTGGATTGATTCGCGAGATATCGCAATTGAGCTATGTGATTTGTACCCTGATACTGATCCTAAAACGGTACGTTTTACCGATCTGCATCAATGGGTGCTAGACCTTGAAGAGTTCGACGACGAGCCTAACCACTCGAATGAGAAAATCTTAGAGGCTATTATTTTGTGCTGGATGGATGAGATGGATTAATCCTCTTATCTGATGATTTGGTCGCGGGTTGGTATCAGTCCAATATAAAACGCAGCCAAGTTAACAATTCTTACTAAAAAAAGCGGACCTTATGGTCCGTTTTTTTATCAAAATGACATTTTCCTCCTACATAATGCTAACATCAGTGCGCTAATAAAAAATAATCAGAATCACACACTCAAAGTGGTTCATGACAAGGAGAAATCATGTCTACACAGATGTCAGTATTTTTAAGTCAAGAAGCTGCCCAGCCTCAGTGGGGAGCAAGAGCTATTTTATCGTTCTCAGAAGCGGGAGCGACAATTCACATTGGTGAAGGCCACGATCTAGGCGCGGTTCAGCGTGCTGGTCGTACGCTTGACGGACAAGGTATCGCATTCGTTTCACTTCGTGGTGAAGGTTGGGATCTAGAAAGCGTTTGGGCTTTCTACCAAGGCTACCGTGGACCAAAGAAAAAAAATGCATTGGAATGGGATGCACTTTCAGAAGCTGTTCAAGCTGAGCTAGAAGCTCGCATCCGTGCTACTGATTGGACGCGTGACATTATCAACAAAACTGCTGAAGAAGTGGCTCCTCGTCAATTAGCGACGATGGCAGCTGAATACATCAAATCAGTGGCGCCAGCAGGCACAGTAAAAGCAAAAATCGTTAAAGACAAAGATCTCCTAACTGAAGGTTGGGAAGGCATTTATGCGGTAGGTCGTGGCTCTGAACGCACCTCTGCAATGCTGCAACTGGACTTCAACCCAACCGGTGACGAAAACGCACCCGTGTTTGCTTGTCTAGTGGGTAAAGGTATTACCTTTGACTCAGGCGGTTACAGCATCAAGCCAGGGCAATTCATGACAGCGATGAAGGCTGACATGGGCGGCGCAGCTACCATCACTGGTGGCTTGGGTCTTGCGATTGAACGTGGTCTGAACAAGCGTATCAAGCTTATCCTATGTTGTGCTGAGAACATGATCTCTGGCCGTGCATTGAAGCTTGGCGACATCATTACTTACAAAAATGGTAAGACAGTTGAGATAATGAACACCGATGCGGAAGGCCGCTTGGTGCTTGCTGATGGCCTGATGTACGCAAGTGCACAAAACCCTGAGCTTATCATCGACTGTGCAACGCTAACTGGTGCAGCTAAAAATGCACTGGGTAACGACTACCACGCACTATTAAGCTTCGACGATGAGCTTTCTCATCAAGCGCTAACTGCGGCAAACCAAGAGAAAGAAGGCCTATGGCCATTGCCTCTTGCTGATTTCCACCGTGGCATGTTGCCTTCAAACTTTGCTGATCTTTCAAACATCAGCACGGGCGATTACACGCCGGGTGCAAGTACAGCAGCTGCGTTCCTTTCTTACTTTGTAGACGACTACAAAAAAGGTTGGATTCACATGGATTGCGCGGGTACTTACCGTAAATCAGCAAGTGATAAGTGGGCGGCAGGCGCAACGGGTATGGGTGTTCGTACACTGGCTCGTCTTCTTGTTGACCAAGCAAAATAATAATAAGAGTGAGCGGTATTTTGTGCCGCTCATTCATAAAGCTAAGATTGAAAGATCTCAGTAATTTCAGTATTTAATAACAAAAAAATGAAGTGAAGGAATCCCTATGGCTCTAGAAAGAACGTTCTCAATTGTTAAGCCGGATGCAGTTAAGCGTAACCTTGTTGGTGAAATTTACCACCGAATCGAAAAAGCAGGTCTTGAAATTATCGCTGCTAAGATGGTTCGTCTGACTGAAGAGCAAGCGAGCGGCTTCTACGCGGAACACGAAGGCAAAGAATTTTTTGGTCCACTAAAAGAGTTCATGACTTCTGGTCCTATCATGGTTCAAGTACTTGAAGGCGAAAACGCAATCGCTCGTTACCGTGAACTCATGGGTAAAACTAACCCAGAAGAAGCAGCATGCGGCACTATCCGCGCTGACTACGCAATCAGCATGCGTTACAACTCAGTACACGGCAGCGACAGCCCTGAGTCTGCAGCTCGTGAAATCGAGTTCTTCTTCCCAGAATCTGAAATTTGCCCACGTCCAGCTCAATAAGCGACACAGCAAATGATTCTAAAGGCTTCACTTCGGTGAGGCCTTTTTTGTAAGTGAGTTTTACGTTCTCGATAATCAATTTAGTCGTCATTCCTAAAAGCGACGAAGGAGCGTAGTCGGGAATCTTTTGTTTAAATTAGGTAATCTCAGGCTAATAAATACAGTTGTTCAAATTTTAATCGCTTAAGTTTGAATGTCTTAATAAACACAGGGTTTTACAGTGCTTGTTGAAGTTGCGTAAAGCCTGTACAATTCGCGCCCTTAATTATTGTTCCGTCATTGAGAGGCATCATGACCACAGCTAAAGTCAATCTACTCGATTTTGATCGTAAAGGTCTTCGTAAATTTTTCACAGAAGAACTGAATGAGAAAGCGTTTCGAGCAGAGCAAGTGATGAAGTGGATTTATCACTTCGGTGTCGATGACTTCGAACAAATGAACAACATCAACAAAAAGTTACGTGAGAAACTGCAACGTCGCTGTGAGATTGTTGCACCTGTTGTTTCTGAAGCTCAACACTCTTCAGATGGCACAATCAAATGGGCGATGAGCGTTGGCGACCAAGACGTTGAAACGGTATACATCCCAGATGGTGACCGTGCGACGCTGTGTGTATCTTCACAGGTTGGTTGTGCACTTGAATGTAAGTTCTGTTCTACAGCTCAACAAGGCTTTAACCGTAACCTAAAAGTTTCAGAGATTGTTGGCCAAATCTGGCGTGCATCTCGCGAAATCGGCCTAGAAAAAGAAACCGGTCGTCGTCCAATTACTAACATTGTAATGATGGGTATGGGCGAGCCTCTATTGAACATGAAGAACCTAATGCCATCATTAGAAATCATGCTTGATGATCTAGGTTTCGCACTGTCTAAGCGTCGTGTAACCGTATCAACTTCTGGTGTTGTATCTGGCCTTGACCAAATGACAGACAACATCGATGTAGCATTGGCTATCTCTCTGCATGCGCCAAACGATGCACTACGCAGCCAAATCATGCCGATCAACGATCGTTGGGATATCCAAGACTTCCTAGCATCTGTTCGTCGTTACATTGCCTCTTCAAATGCTAACCGCGGTAAAGTAACGGTTGAGTACGTGTTATTGGATCATGTGAATGATGATATGGACCACGCACGTGAACTTGCAGAGCTAATGAAAGAGACGCCTTGTAAGATTAACTTGATTCCATTCAACCCTTACCCGGGTTCGCCTTATAAGAAGCCAAGCAACTCTCGAATTGATCGCTTCCAAAAAACGCTGATGGAATACAACTACACAGTAACGGTTCGTAAAACGCGTGGTGATGATATTGATGCCGCGTGTGGCCAATTAGTCGGTGATGTTATTGACAGAACCAAGCGTACTAAAATGCTTAAAGCAGCCTCTGAAGCGAACTTGATTGCCGGTGGTGTGATTGAAGTAAAAGCGGTATAAAACGCGATTAGAACCTAAACAAGCCAGAAGTCTTACTTCTGGCTTGTTGCTTTTCTGGGGGACAGTTTTTGATTTTTTGGACTTCTTGCCCACGCTTTCTTACATTTTTCGTCAAATTTTGGACAAAACCATGAGCTGACGGTAAATTTTGTTTAAAGTGTTTTTGCCTTGTAATGGCATTAGCTTATGATTAACTAATCTTAAATTAATTTAAGTGCTCGCTTGCTACTGATCGCCAATATGTCTATTTAGGTTGGCTACTTGATAAACTAGCTTCCTGAGAAGGTCATCCATAACAAATGAATGATGTTCGCCTTTAAGGGTTGATGATTTAGATAGCAGGAAAAATTCCACATAACGTGGGTTGTTAGATTGAGCTTAAACGACAATAAAAAAACGCTCTCCTCAACTTGCGATAATACTTTAGAAGTTCACTCTCTATGAACACAGAACAAGATACACAAACGCAAGAACCGATCGCTCCAGCTTTGGAAGCGGGAACGCTGCTTAAGAACAAACGAGAAGCTCTTGGTTTAACGCAAAAGCAGATTTCTGATCGCTTAAAACTTCGCGTTACGCTGATCCAGCAAATTGAAGAAAACCAATTCGAGTCAGATCAAGTGGCGACGTTTATGCGTGGCTACATTCGTTCATACGCGAAATACGTCAATCTTGACGAAAAAGTCGTATTGAGTGCGCTGCATCATGCTGGTGATGCTCAGCATCAAGAGCAAGAAATGCTGAGCTTTTCTCGTAAGACCAAAACCGAGAAGCACAACAGCCGTATTATGATCCTTACTTGGAGCATTTTTGCGGTAATTGCGGGTATCTCTTCACTGTGGTGGTGGCAGAACCAACAGCAAGACACCCTATCTCAATCTTTAGCGAATACTGCAAGTTCAGAAGAGCTAGCGGTAGAAGAATCACTTGTCCCTGAATTCACCTCTTTAGAAGTGATTGAAGCTGAACAAAACGAAGCAGGTGCTGCTGTTGCTGAAAGTACAGATGACCTTGTTGCTATAAGCGATACGGAAGATACTTCAGATGCAGTTATTCTAGCTGACGAAACTGCGGCACAACAAGCAACAGAGACAGAACCCGCTACTGAAGTTGCTGCTAAGGCAGAAGCTGTAGAAGCAAGTGCTACTCCTGAAGTTGTGGCTAACGAGCTAGTGATGCAGTTCTCTGCTGATTGTTGGATCCAAGTAAAAGATGCAACCGGTAAAACCCTGTCGACTGGCATCAAAAAAGCAGGTCAGTCATTAAATCTATCAGGAACTGCGCCATATAAAGTGATTCTAGGTGCGCCAGAGGGCGTATCAATGACATTTGCAAGTGAACCTGTCGACCTTTCTGGGTATACTTCAGGCAAAGTAGCTAGAATAACCTTACCTTAGAGTTAATATGCAACACGAATCTCCTATTATTCGTCGCAAATCAACCCGTATTTATGTGGGTGATGTGCCGATCGGTGATGGTGCACCAATTGCTGTGCAATCCATGACCAACACAAGAACAACAGATGTAGCCGCGACCGTTGCTCAAATTCGAGCTTTGGAAAAAGTTGGCGCAGATATCGTTCGCGTATCTGTACCGACTATGGATGCCGCTGAAGCTTTTAAGCTAATCAAACAGCAGGTCTCTGTTCCTTTGGTTGCTGATATTCACTTCGACTACCGTATTGCTCTTAAAGTGGCAGAGTACGGCGTTGACTGTCTGCGTATCAACCCTGGTAACATCGGTAACGAAAGCCGTATCCGCTCAGTTGTTGATTGCGCACGTGATATGAATATTCCGATTCGTATTGGTGTTAACGGCGGTTCTCTTGAGAAAGAGATCCAAGAGAAATACACAGAACCTACAGCAGAAGCGCTTGTTGAATCAGCAATGCGTCACGTAGATATCCTCGACCGTCTGAACTTTGATCAATTCAAAGTCAGCGTGAAGGCGTCTGATGTATTCCTAGCTGTTGGTTCTTACCGTTTGCTTGCTAAGCAGATTGACCAACCTCTTCACCTTGGTATTACCGAAGCGGGTGGGGCACGTGCTGGCTCTGTGAAGTCCGCGGTAGGTTTGGGTATGCTTCTTTCTGAAGGTATCGGCGATACGCTGCGTATCTCGCTAGCGGCTGATCCTGTTGAAGAGATCAAAGTCGGCTTTGATATTCTTAAATCTTTGCGCATTCGCTCGCGTGGCATCAACTTCATTGCGTGCCCAAGCTGTTCTCGTCAAGAGTTCGATGTTATTAACACTGTTAATGCCCTTGAAGAGCGCCTAGAAGACGTGATTACACCAATGGATGTATCAATCATCGGTTGTGTGGTTAACGGCCCTGGTGAAGCTGAAGTGTCTCACTTAGGTCTAGCGGGTAGTGCACGTAAGAGTGCTTTCTACGAAGACGGTAAGCGTCAGAAAGAGCGCTTCGACAACGATGATCTTGTCGACAAACTTGAAGCTAAGATTCGTGCAAAAGCGTCAGTGCTTGATCAAGCAAATCGCATTGATGTAGAAAACTTAGAAGATTAATACAACGCGATGGGGTGTGATTGTCTATTCGCACTAACACCTGGTCGTGAGAAATTACGGAATAAATACTGTGGCTAAAAATATCCAAGCAATTCGAGGCATGAACGACTGCCTTCCAACTCAATCACCACTGTGGCAGAAAGTAGAAAGCGCAGTTAAAAACGTGGTGAGCGCATACGGTTACAACGAAGTACGTATGCCTATCGTTGAAGAAACAAACCTATTTAGCCGTGCAGTTGGTGAAGAGACAGATGTTGTTTCTAAAGAAATGTACACTTTTGATGACCGCAATGGCGATAGCTTAACGCTGCGTCCAGAAGGCACGGCAGGTTGTGTACGTTCATGTATTCAAAATAGCCTTATCAACCGTGATGAACAGCGCCTATGGTACATGGGTCCAATGTTCCGTCACGAGCGTCCTCAAAAAGGTCGTTACCGTCAATTCCACCAATGTGGTGTTGAGGTGTTTGGCCTAGACGGTCCAGACGTTGACGCAGAACTTATCATGATGACAGCACGTCTATGGCGTGAGCTAGGCATCGATAAGCACGTTCGCCTAGAGCTGAACTCAATCGGTTCTCAAGAAGATCGCGTAAGCTACCGCACTGCGTTAGTGGCTTTCCTTGAGCAACACATTGATGTGCTTGACGAAGACTGTAAACGTCGTATGCACACTAACCCTCTACGTGTACTTGATACTAAGAACCCTGATGTTCAAGCTATCTTAGGTGACGCACCTCGACTATCTGAATATCTAGGTGAAGAATCGAAGCAACATTTTGCTGGTTTGTGTGAACTTCTTGACGCTGTTGGTATCGAATACCAAGTTAATGAGCGTCTAGTACGTGGCCTAGATTACTACAACCGCACCGTATTTGAGTGGATCACAGACAGCCTTGGTGCTCAAGGTACAGTATGTGGCGGCGGTCGTTACGATGGTCTTGTTGAGCAACTGGGCGGCAAAGCAACCAATGCAGTTGGCTTCGCAATGGGTCTAGAGCGTCTGGTTCTGATGATGGAAACGCTAGAGCTAACAGAAGTTCGCCGTAGCGTTGATGTTTACGTAGTTGCTGCTGGCGAAGGTACTATGATCGCGGGCATGCAGTTAGCGAATCAATTACGCGACACCGTTGAAGGCGTGCGTGTAATGAACCACTTCGGTGGTGGTAACTTCAAGAAGCAATTCAAACGTGCTGACAAAGTAGGTGCTGTTGTGGCGCTGGTACTTGGTGAGAACGAAGTTGCTGACAATACAGTTGTGCTAAAAGATCTGGTTGGCGGCGAGCAAGAAACCGTGTCTCAAACGGAAGTTGCAGAGAAAGTTGCTGCGCTAATCTAATTAGCCATTGAGCAAACGCTCATAATGAATACTAACGTCAGCACTATGCTGGCGTTTAAAGAATTAAAGAGGACAGGAAGTGGAACTTTACGATAGCGAAGAGCAACAAGTTGAAGCCATTAAAGATTGGTGGAAAGAGAACGGTAAAGCCGTAATCTTTGGTGCGGTTATTGGTTTAGGTGGTCTATTTGGCTGGCGTTATTACCAAGATTCAGTCGTTGAAGCGCGTGAAGCAGCTTCAGAAAGCTACACCTCTGTAATTTCAGCTCTTGATACTAAGGGCGTTGATGCTCAATCTGATATTCAAGCTTTCATCGACGCAAACAAAGAGGCTGAGTACTCAGTACTTGCAGCTATGCAATTAGCAAAAGTACAAGTGCAAGCGGGTGAGCTAGCAGCAGCACTTGAACAGCTAGAGTGGGCAAAATCGGCAACTAAGGACGCGGCACTTGCGCCACTACTTACTTACCGTGTTGCACGCATTAAAGCTGAGCAAGGTGAATTTGACGCAGCATTGACTGATCTTGCTGCTATGACTGATGAATCTTGGAAAGGCCGTGTTGCTGAACTGCGTGGTGATATCTCACTTCGTAAAGGCGACACTGACGCAGCATACAGTGCTTATACAGAAGCACAGCAAGCTGTTGATGCTAGCCAAACGCTTCAAATCAAACTTGACGACCTAGCTAAATAAGGCGCTTTGAATGAAGAAGATGTTTCCAAAAGCGGCGTTGTGTGCGATTGCTCTTGGCCTACTAGCTGGCTGTGCGGGTGAAGAAGACACCGTAATCATGGCTCCAGTACCAACGGTAAACAGCGAGTTCACTCCTAGTCAGGAATGGTCTACGTCGGTTGGTGATGGTGTTGGTCACTACTTTTCAAAACTAACGCCAGAATTGGCTTACGACAAAGTGTTTGTTGCAAGCCGTGAAGGTATGGTTAAAGCGCTTGATCCTGATACAGGTAAAGAGCTGTGGAAAGTCGATCTTGAGAAAGACGTACTGGCTCGTTTATCGGGTGGCTTAACGGCGGCTTACGGTAAAGTATTTGTTGGTTCTGAAAATGGCGAAGTGATCGCACTGGAAGAATCGACCGGTGAAGAGCTGTGGCGTGTATCAGTGAATGGCGAGGTGCTTGCATCCCCAGCAACTGATAGCAACATGGTCATTGTTCATACCAGTCGCGGTATGTTGATCGCGTTAGATCAAGCAAGTGGCGAACAAAAATGGACCATCAGTACTGAAGTACCAAGCCTAACACTCCGTGGCGATAGCTCACCGGTTGCGGTTTCTGGTGGTGTATTCTGGGGTACAGCAAATGGTCGTCTAGCTGCAGCTATCGTCGACCGTGGTCAGCTTATTTGGCAACAGCCAGTAGGCACGCCAAAAGGCGCAACGGAAATCGATCGCTTGGTTGATGTTGATGCATCTCCAATTGTTCTCGGTGGCACCCTGTATACCGTAGGTATCAATGGTCAGCTGATTGCAATTGACCTTCGTTCTGGTAAGCCAATTTGGAAGCGTAACTACTCGTCAGCGATTGATTTAGCAAGTGATGGCAGCCGTTTGTTCGTTGTTACCGACAAAGACCATGTGGTTGCGGTTGATGCTCGTAGTGGTACTGAACTGTGGAGCACTCCATTGTTAGAAAACCGCTTACTGACAGCACCTGCTATTATTAATGGTTATGTAGTCGTGGGTGACACAGAAGGTTACCTGCACTGGTTAGATCGTTCATCGGGTGAGTTTGTTGCTCAACAGCTTGTCGATGATAGCGGCTTTGCGGTTGCACCAATTGAACTGCCTGAAGGCTACTTAGTGACGACTCGCAATGGCGATGTAAAGAAACTAACGATTAGCCAATAAAAGCGTGATATAATTCACAGTCGGCTCCTGGTTGGTAACAGCCAGGAGCCGTTTTGTTGTTAAAAATTAATAAACCGTGTGGTTATAGGTAAGAGTTTAAACTTGCGAACAAGTGCTTACCTATAACTACATTTAGAGAAGAAATTGTAGAGGTTGTTATGGTACCTGTTGTTGCTCTAGTAGGGCGTCCGAACGTAGGTAAATCTACGTTATTTAACCGATTGACTCGAACTCGTGATGCATTGGTTGCGGATTTCCCTGGCTTAACGCGTGACCGTAAATACGGCCATGCTCATTTTAGCGAGCATGACTTTATTGTTATTGACACTGGCGGTATCGACGGTACTGAAGAAGGTGTTGAAACTAAAATGGCTGAACAGTCGCTAGCAGCGATTGATGAAGCTGATGTTGTTCTATTTATGGTAGATGGCCGTGCTGGTCTAACACCATCTGATGTAGCGATTGCTAAGCACCTACGTCAACTAGAAAAGCCTTCAATGCTAGTAGTAAACAAGGTTGATGGTATCGACCCTGATGCTGCAAGTGCTGACTTCTGGCAACTAGGTGTAGAAGACATGTACCAAATCGCTGCGGCGCACGGTCGTGGCGTTACTGCACTGATTGACCTTGCTCTTAACCCGTTCGCAGAAGCGCTAAAAGCGGAAAATGGCGAAGTAAGCGATCTAACTGAGTTTGAAGACGAAGAAGAAGAGCAGGTTGAATTTACAGAAGAAGAAGCTGAAGAAGAATTCAAGCGTCTTCAAGATCAACCAATCAAGCTAGCGATCATTGGCCGTCCTAACGTAGGTAAATCAACACTAACTAACCGTATTCTTGGTGAAGAACGTGTGGTTGTTTACGATATGCCAGGCACAACTCGTGACTCTATCTATATCCCAATGCAACGTGATGAGCGTGAATACGTTCTAATCGATACTGCGGGTGTTCGTCGCCGTAAAAACATCAACGAAACGGTAGAGAAGTTCTCAGTAGTTAAAACACTGAAAGCGATTGAAGATGCCAACGTTGTATTGCTGCTTATCGATGCTCGCGAAAACATCTCTGATCAAGATCTAAGCTTGTTAGGCTTTGCGTTGAACGCGGGTCGTTCAATCGTGATTGCGGTAAACAAGTGGGATGGCCTAGATAACGACGTGAAAGAACGCGTTAAGAAAGAGCTAGACCGTCGCTTAGGTTTCGTTGATTTCGCACGTATTCACTTTATCTCTGCACTTCACGGTACTGGTGTTGGTCACTTGTTTGAGTCTGTACAAGAAGCTTACAAGTCAGCGACGACTCGTGTTGGTACTTCTGTGCTAACTCGTATCATGAAGATGGCGACTGATGATCACCAACCGCCTATGGTTCGTGGCCGTCGTGTGAAACTGAAATACGCGCACGCTGGTGGCTACAACCCACCGATTATCGTTATCCACGGTAACCAAGTTCGTAATTTGCCAGATTCATACAAACGATTCTTGATGAACTACTACCGTCGTTCACTAGAAATTATGGGGACACCTATTCGCATTCAGTTCCAGAACAGCGAGAACCCATTTGAAGCTAAGACAAACAAGCTGACAATTTCTCAAGAACGTAAACGTAAGCGTATGATGAGCATGGTTAAAGGTCGTAAGTAAACCTTTCCAATAGATTTGATACCCGAGCCTGTCTCGGGTATTTTTTTAAGCAAAATTCACGTTAAGCCATAAAAATATATTTTTATCATCATGGCTTAACGAATCAGACTAGATTCCCAAAGAAGAACGATATGACTACTAGCGATTTGATTACACCTGCGTCAGCAATCACACCAACCATCACTAAATTTTGTCATCAGGCCTGGCAGTTCAATGCTAAAGCGCTGTACGTTGAAAGTGATGACAGTAAAACTTACTTGATCACCGACGTAACACCTTTCCACCCTGTTAGCCATATTTGGCCTGATCATCCGGCAGACCAAGGCTTTGTGACTGTTGGTGACGTTCAATATCCAGTGGAGGAGTGCCTTGTTGGTGCAATAGAACAATCTACTGGCAAGCTTCATATTGCAGCAGATATTCCTGTTAAGCGTGATACGGAAGGGTGGGCGTTTGTGGTTGTCCACCAGCTACCCGCATCTGCTTCTATGATTAAGGTTAGCGACGAAGTCGTGTTGTCGGTTGATAAAGAGTATCAAGCCAGTTTGAGCCGTGGTCACAGTGCTGGCCACATCGCTTTTCTAGCCCTGAATAAAGTATTGGCTGAAAGCTACTGGCGTAAAGATGCGGACAGAAAAGATCCGCTTGGCAGCTACGATTTCAATAGCTATGCACAGGTGACGAGCTTTGTGACTCCAGAGCTGTGTACCGATAAGTATCGTTTAGGCAAAACCCTGAAGAAGCGCGGTTTGAACGTTGCAGACATGCTAGCAAACCTAGATGTCATTGAAGCTGACATCAACCAGATGATTGCGGGCTGGCTTGCAGAGCCGACACCAGTTGCGATGCGACTGGAAGGCGAGACATTAACAGACTCTCGCTATTGGGAATGGCAGTTGGATAGCGATACTTTGGTGTCTATTCCGTGTGGTGGTACTCACATCGAGAACACCTCAGAACTTAAGACATTATCCGTTAAGTTAACCCAGCTAGATGACCAGCATATTGAAATGCTGACGCATGTAATTCGATGATTTAGACTACAGATCGAAATGGGTTGTGCTGTATATTCTTTTTTAACATGTCACTTTTGATATAAATGACCATTTAAAATTGAAATGCAGCACATGTAACTTATGCTTTCGGTGTGTGGTGATATAAATATTCTTTTTGGGGTAGATCGCTGATCAAAATAGATAAAGCGAAAGATCAACCTATGATCTTCGGTTGTGTGTGGTACTAACTTAGTGTGTTATTATTAACCAATAACAAGCTTGCATAAGAACAAGCTGTACCCAATTACACAATTGAAAGCTTTAGCGAATGGAACAACAATTTTTATTAGAAGGCCACCGAGCAGTCAATAGTTTGCTGCGGAAGCTTGCCCTTGGGATGGATCGCAAGGACTTAAACCATAAGATCATTCAGCTTACTGAGCTGCTTTTTGGTCAGCGTATGGCTTCAATCTTACTGCTCAACTCCGAATCAAAGACTCTACATCTTGAATATGCCCCCAACCTGCCTGATTTCTACAATCAACAGATAGAAGGGGTGGGAATTGGTGCCGGGATTGGTTCCTGTGGTGAGGCAGCTGCGCTTAAGAAAGCAGTGATGGTCTCCAATATAAATGCACACCCAAACTGGGCGCCTTTCTTAGCCTTAACCAGCCAAGCCAATCTGCATGCCTGTTGGTCGGTACCCATTATATCGTCGCGCGGTAATGTTTTGGGTACCTTTGCTATTTATAGTCAGTACATCTCTGAACCACATGAATTTGAGCTCGAGATCTTAGAGCTATTAGCGTCTCTGTATTCGGTCGCACTAGAGAAGTTTGAGCTGGAGAATCAGCTTAACTTTTTCGCCAATCGTGATTCTCTAACTCACTGTTTGAATCGTCGGGCATTGTTCAATGAAGCCGAAAAAGTGTTAACTAAGCGCTGTTTTGCACAAAAGGTGATGGCGTGTCTGTTTGTTGATGTCGATAAGTTCAAATCGATAAATGATACCTATGGCCACAGTTTCGGTGACGATGTGTTGTTGGCGGTTGCTGAGGTTCTTGATGAGGCAACTACAGCCTGTGCCAAGATAGGGCGTTATGGTGGTGATGAGTTTGTGGTGTTCTCTTGTTTTGATGATCAAGAAAGCGTTGTTAGCTTCTATCACAGCTTAGAAAAAGCACTGCAACAAGCGCTTTATATCAATGATGTGCAGTTTTCAGTGAGTGTCGGGCTTTCTTGTGAGAAAGATCCTCAAGGATTAGACCAGTTGATTGCACAAGCTGATAAGAACATGTACCAAATCAAGCAAGCTAAATCCCAGCAGTAGTAGATTGTAAACAGAGTAGTGAATTAGGAAATGCTAATGAGTGAAAATATCTGCCCTAAGTGCCAGTCTGAGCTAGCTTGGGATGGCAAGTATCACTGTGAAACTTGTCAGGCTCACTTTACTAAAGTTGGGTTTTGTCCTGAGTGCAGGAGCCAGTTAGAGAAGCTTCAAGCCTGTGGTGCCGCGAGCTATTTTTGTAATGGCGATTGCAACGAGCTTAAGTCTAAATCGAGAGTAAAATTCGAATTCCAACCAGCGGAATAGCCTTAAACTGCATGGTTTGAACGACTATCGGTGATGTTATACCAGAGACTCAATACTAAAGTGTTGGGTCTTTTTTGTATCTGAAGAACAGGAATGTGTCATCTTGGTTCATTCTTATCGCCGCTGCACCAGTATGAAACATAGTTACATGATTACTATGTTTCATACTGGTGTGAGTTAATTTTAAATTCTATTAATACAATAGCTTATAAATAAACTTGTTGATTTATAAGTTTGGCACTCTTCTTGTAACTCTGTAATTGAATAACAAAAATACAATTATGGAGTACTATCATGAACAAGGTGTTCAATTTATCGCTAGCTGCACTGTGTACAACACTTTCATTTTCTTCTGCTACCGTGCTTGCGGCTGATGAGACCATCAAGGTCGGCGTTCTACATTCACTGTCTGGTACCATGGCGATCAGTGAAACAACGCTAAAAGATACCGTGCTAATGCTTATCGAAGAGCAGAACAAAAAGGGCGGTTTACTTGGCAAGAAGCTAGAGCCTGTTGTGGTTGACCCTGCGTCAAACTGGCCGCTATTTGCTGAGAAAGCGCGTGAGCTTATCGAAAAAGAGAAGGTCGATGTGGTGTTCGGTGGTTGGACATCGGTATCACGTAAATCGATGCTGCCTGTCTTTGAGGAACTCAACAGCATCCTTTTCTACCCAGTACAGTATGAAGGTGAAGAGTCCTCTAAAAACGTTTTCTACACCGGTGCCGCGCCAAACCAACAAGCGATCCCAGCAGTGGATTACTTGATGGAAGAGCTTGAAGTTGAGCGTTGGGTACTTGCAGGTACCGATTACGTTTACCCACGTACTACCAATAAGATCTTAGAAGCTTACCTAAAAGATAAAGGTGTCGCAGAAGAAGACATCATGATCAACTACACGCCATTTGGTCACTCTGATTGGCAATCTATCGTTTCTGACATCAAGAAGTTCGGTGAAGCAGGCAAGAAAACCGCAGTGGTTTCTACTGTGAACGGCGATGCGAACGTCCCTTTCTATAAAGAGCTCGGCGCTCAAGGCATTTCATCTGAAGACATCCCAGTTATTGCATTCTCTGTTGGTGAAGAAGAACTGTCAGGTATGGACACAGAACCACTGGTAGGCCACCTAGCGGCATGGAACTATTTCATGAGTGTTGATACCGAAGCCAATGAAGAGTTCGTTGAAACGTGGCAGTCGTTCATCAAGAGTGAAAAGCGTGTCACCAATGACCCAATGGAAGCGCACTATGTAGGTTTCAACATGTGGGCTCAAGCGGTCACTAATGCAGGCACAACCGATCCTGAATCTGTACAAGATGCCTTGATTGGTGTCTCTGTACCTAACCTTTCTGGCGGCTACTCTACCATGCTGCCAAACCACCACATCACGAAACCTGTCCTGATCGGTGAAATCCAAGACGATGGTCAATTCGATATCGTTTGGGAAACCACAGGTCTCGTTGCGGGTGATGCTTGGTCGAGCTACTTACCTGAGTCGGCAAAATTGTTCTCTAGCTGGTCGAAGCCATTCTCATGTGGCGCGTTTAATGTCGAAACCAAGAAGTGTTCTGGCGGTAACTAGAGTCATGAATGTTGAGCCTTGTCTTTAGTAAATATAGCTAAGGTAAGGCTCACTACTTCTCAGGTAACAATAATTATCCACGTATCCATCAAGCAAAAATAACAATATCTAGCTCGGTGGATTAAGGAAGCAGGGATGAAAAACCTATTGAACGTATTTAAGGCGCTATTGCTTATGGCAGTCAGTGCTCAGTTGGCTTTTGCTGGAATAACGGATGAAGCTAGTTTTACCAAGGCGCTAGTTGGTAAGAAAACATCGGATAAAGAATTAGCTATTGATTGGGTTATTGAGACGCAAACGGAAGATGTGTCGAAACCTATTTTGGATGGCTGGTTAAACGGTAATCTCTATTACTTTAATGACAAACAAAGTGAGCAGTACAAACAGCTTTACCTAATTCAAAGCATTAAAACGGCAACCTCGGCTCAGTCTGTGTGGGATGAATCAAGCCTCAGTATCGAGAATGCTAGACAGTTCAAAAAAGTTCGCGTGAATAACAAGCTTCGCGGGATCTTGCGTGGGGAAATTGCCTCGATTGGACTGAACAGCAACAACCCAGACGTGCGTTATAAAGCGGTTCTGGATCTGCTCGGTACCAAAGATTCTGACATTATTGATCGTTTAGCTGTGCTGAGAACCAGTGAATCAGAGGGCAAAGTCGCTGAGTTGATGGACTTGTCGTTAGCCATTTTCACTTCTCTTGATAAGAGTGCCACGGTTGACGATCGTGTGGTTTCGATTGACCGAGTCGGTGACTTCAAACATTCAGTAGTACTCAAAACCTTGAATCAATTGCTCAACAGCGAACAAGACCCAAAAGTCTTGGCGGCAGCAGAGAGAGCGATGGATGATTATCAACAGAGCCAAGCACTGTACTCGGGCGTTGAGACCGTATTCTTCGGCTTGAGTTTAGGTTCGGTACTAGTGCTGGCGGGTATTGGTTTGGCGATCACCTTTGGCGTAATGGGCGTGATTAACATGGCCCATGGCGAGCTGATCATGATTGGCGCATACACCACCTATGTATTGCAGTTGTTGATGCCGAATCACATCGGTTTAGCGCTGATTCTCTCTATTCCGGCTGCATTTATTGTGTCTGGTCTGGTTGGCATTGCGATTGAGCGTAGTGTGATTCGTCACCTTTATGGCCGTCCATTGGAAACCTTACTTGCGACCTTCGGTATCAGCTTGATCTTACAGCAAGCCGTTCGCTCTATTTTCTCTCCATTGAACCGCTCAGTGAGCACGCCTGAATGGATGTCTGGCGCACTGCAATTGAATCCAATGCTGTCTCTGACCTACAACCGCTTATACATCATCTTGTTCTGTGGTTTGGTGTTTATGGGATTGTTGATGGTTCTCAAGAAAACGCCACTTGGCTTGCAGGTACGTGCAGTTTCTCAAAACCGTGGCATGGCTCGCGCGATGGGGATACGTTCTGAACGTGTTGATGCGCTGACCTTTGGTTTAGGTTCTGGCGTGGCGGGTGTCGCGGGTGTGGCACTTTCTCAACTGACTAACGTTGGCCCTAATATGGGGCAAGCGTACATCATCGATTCTTTCATGGTGGTGGTGTTCGGCGGAGTCGGTAACTTGTGGGGAACACTCGTTGCAGGTCTGAGTCTTGGTTTGTTCAATAAGATCTTAGAGCCTTGGGCTGGCGCAGTGCTCGCCAAGATTCTAGTACTGGTTCTCATCATTCTATTTATTCAAAAACGCCCACGCGGATTGTTCCCGCAACGTGGTCGTGCGGCTGAAGGTTAAGGACAACATCATGCAGTCTAAATCATTTGTACTTTCGGCGATGCGTGGTGATAAAGGTGGTCAACTGACCATCCTTGCCATTCTTGCGGCCGTGATTCTAATCCCACTGGCTAATACCGTGTTACCAAGTGGACACCCGCTTCATGTCGAGACTTTCACTATCTCGCTGATGGGCAAATACCTAAGCTATGCGATGTTGGCGTTGGCGCTCGATCTGGTGTGGGGCTACCTCGGAATATTGAGCTTAGGCCACGGTGCTTTCTTTGCGCTTGGCGGTTATGCGATGGGCATGTACTTAATGCGCCAGATTGGTGATCGTGGGGCTTATGGTGATCCGGTTCTACCAGACTTCATGGTGTTCCTTGATTGGTCAGCGTTGCCGTGGTTCTGGCAGGGCTTTGATCAATTCTGGTTTGCTTGCTTAATGGTGGTGTTGGTGCCGGGCGCATTGGCCTATTTGTTCGGTTATTTGGCTTTCCGATCTCGCGTGTCTGGTGTCTACCTTTCGATCATGACTCAAGCGTTAACTTACGCTTTGATGTTGGCGTTCTTCCGCAACGAGATGGGCTTTGGTGGTAACAACGGACTGACGGATTTTAAAGACATCATTGGCCTGAGTTTACAGAGTGATGCGGTCAAGATTGGTCTGTTTGTCACGACGGGTATCTCGCTCATCCTTAGCTATATAGCGTGTCGCATGGTCGTGACCAGTCGATTAGGACGTGTGGCCTTAGCGATTCGTGATACTGAATCTCGCACCCGCTTTATGGGTTACGACGTCGATGGCATTAAGCTCTGGGTCTTCGTTCTGTCTGCGGTTATCGCGGGTATTGCTGGCGCGCTCTATGTGCCTCAAGTCGGCATCATCAACCCAGGTGAATTTGCACCGCTTAACTCGATTGAAATTGTGGTTTGGGTTGCCTTAGGTGGCCGCGCCACTCTGTTTGGTGCCATTGTTGGTGCCCTGATCATCAACTACGCCAAGAGCTGGTTTACCGTTGAGTTCCCAGAGGTGTGGCTATTTGCCCTCGGTGGTCTATTCGTTCTCTCGACCATGTACTTCCCACAAGGTGTGATTGGCTTTGTTAGCGAAAAATGGCAACAGCTGCGCAAGGCATCGAACTCAAAAGGCGAAGGACAAGATAAGGATGATCAACATAAAGGAAAGGAGGCGATCGCATGACCACATTTAATAGCGTAAAGGAATCGGTTCAGGCGTTCACTCGTCGAGATGAAGTGTTTGATTATCTTAAACCTGATATTCATCCTGCCATCGATACTCGTCATAACGTGCTGTTGTATGTTGAAGGCGTCAACAAAAGCTTTGATGGCTTCCAAGCGATAAACGACCTCAATCTCTATATCAAAGAGGGCGAACTGCGCTGCATCATCGGCCCTAATGGCGCCGGTAAAACCACCATGATGGACATCATCACCGGGAAGACTAAGCCAGACACTGGTGAAGTGTGGCTAGGTTCGAACATCAATCTGCTCAAGATGAACGAAGCTGAAATCGCCAATGCAGGTGTTGGGCGTAAGTTCCAAAAGCCGACCGTAATTGAATGTTTAACCGTGTGGCAGAACCTTGAGTTGGCGATGGCCGGCGATCGTTCAGTGTGGGCGACTTTTACTGCCGTGATGTCTGGTGAGCAGAAAGACAAACTGACCTCGGTACTTGAGCTTATTCACCTTAAAGACGAAGCCGCGAACTTGGCGGGCAATCTGTCTCACGGACAAAAGCAGTGGTTAGAGATCGGTATGTTACTGATGCAAAACCCTAAGCTGTTGCTGGTGGATGAACCCGTTGCAGGTATGACTCACCAAGAGATGGATCGCACCTCTGAACTTCTTAATTCGCTGGCAGGTAAGCACTCGGTGGTTGTGGTTGAACATGATATGGATTTCGTTCGTTCGATTGCTAGCCATGTCACCGTGCTTCATCAAGGTCACGTGTTGGCAGAAGGCACCATGGATCAAGTACAGGCTCACCCTGAAGTTAAACAAGTTTATCTCGGAGAATAGGATGTTAGATGTTAAATCAGTTAATCAATATTACGGTGAGAGCCACACCTTATGGGACTTAGATATGCAGATCCCTGAGGGAAAATGCACGGTATTAATGGGGCGTAACGGTGTTGGTAAAACCACCTTGCTGCAATGCATTATGGGGTTGGTGAATGTTGAAAGCGGTGACATTTCTTTATCGGGTGAGTCACTTTTGAAAACCGATGCCGAGGACCGCCCACGCCAAGGGATCGGCTATGTACCGCAAGGTCGCCAGATCTTCCCAATGCTCACTGTTCAAGAAAATCTAGAGGTCGGTTTACCGATTCGTAAAAAGGGCGACCGCAAGATTCCTGAATTCATCTTCGATATTTTCCCAGTGTTAAAAGAGATGCTACATCGTCGCGGTGGTGATTTATCGGGTGGGCAGCAGCAGCAGCTAGCGATTGGGCGTGCGCTGGTGGTTAATCCAAAGCTATTGATCTTGGATGAGCCGACGGAAGGTATTCAACCCAATATTGTGCAAGAGATTGGCGACATCATTCGCATGCTTAACGAGAAGATGGGACTCACGGTTCTACTTGTAGAGCAGAAGCTACCATTTGCAAGAAAGGTCGGTGACCGTTTTTGTATTCTCGACCGTGGGCGTCAGGTGGCAGAAGGTGAAATGACAGGGCTCGATGAGTCTTTGATTAAGGAGTACCTAACCGTATGAATTCTCTCTTTTCTCCAAATGAAGTAAGCAAGGCTTCTTTAGTTGAAGCTTTATCTTTGAATGACACCATCGAACAAGATATTCGTGATGGTTGGCAAGCGAGTTTAAATCTCACCTTTGTCGATCGTGGTGATAAAACCGTATTAAAGAATCGTCAGCAGTCAGGCCCGCTTGCGGTGCAACGCCCCCTGTATCCTGATGGGGAAACGTGTCACACCTACTTACTCCATCCCCCCGGCGGAGTGGTAGGTGGTGACACTCTCAATATTAACGTGAACCTTGAGCGAGGTGCTCATGCGTTGATCACCACCCCCGGTGCGACCAAGTTCTATCGTTCCAACAACAAGTACGCCAAGCAGAAGCAAACCTTACATGTGGAGAAAGGGGCTCGCTTGGAGTGGATGCCACAAGAGAACATCTTTTTCCCCAATGCACATGTTCGACTCGATACTGAAATACGCCTAGAAAAGGGTGCACAGTTTTGGGGTTGGGAGATGCACTGTTTTGGACGGCCTGCACAGAATGAGGGATTTGAGCATGGTCACCTCGTCGGTAAAACGGAAATCTATCTTGATAATCAACGGCTTCTTACGGAAGGGTTTAATTTTCACGGTGGCGATAAGTTGATGATAAATATGGGGTTACTTGACTATTCTATGATGGGAACCTTTTATCTCACCTCAAATGAGAAGCAAGATTTAGAGTTGGTACAGAGCTTGCTCTTATCTATTACACAGCAAGCTTCACAGCAATCAGACTCATCGAAAATGTCGAGTGACCCCACATTAATATTGGGCGCGACACAAATAGAAGGATTGATTGTGGTGCGAGCCTTGGGCAATTGGAGTGAAGATATTCTCCAGGCCTTTGGTCAGATATGGCAAGCAACTCGCTCTCATTTGTATGGTACGACTCCTGATTTACCAAGGATTTGGGCGACTTAGCGATTAGCCCTATTTGTACCGAGAGTGACTTCCGGCCCTCGGTACATTTTTTCAAGCTTGCTGTGACTGAATCCCACTTACTGCTCATGCGTTTATGAGCAATAAGAAAACAACACTAACAGCGGGCGGCTAAATGGAATTAACACCAAGAGAAAAGGATAAGCTACTTATCTTCTGCGCAGGAATGCTGGCACAGCAGCGCAAACAAAAAGGCTTAAAACTCAACTATCCAGAATCTATTGCGCTGATCAGCAGCGCCATTCTAGAAGGTGCCCGCGAGGGTAAAACCGTTTCGGAACTGATGGATTTTGGACGCACACTGCTAACCGTCGATGACGTTATGGAGGGGATCCCTTCCATGATCCCAGATGTACAAGTCGAAGCGACTTTTCCCGATGGCACCAAATTGGTGACCGTTCATGAACCTATCGTTTAGGGAGAAGTAGTATGGCTAGTTCCACCAAACAATATTCAGGCTTAGTTCCCGGGCAAGTCGAAACCGCTCCGGGCAACATTACTTTAAATGAAGGCCGAGACACGACGTCGGTTAAGGTGCAAAACATTGGCGACCGTCCTGTGCAAATTGGCTCTCATTACCATTTCTATGAAGCAAACCCTTCTTTGATCTTTGACCGAGAAGCCACTAAAGGGTTTCGACTCAATATCCCTGCAGGTACTGCCACTCGTTTTGAACCGGGTCAATCACGTAGCGTCGAGTTAGTGCGTTACGCAGGTAAGTTAGAGATTTATGGCTTCCAAGGAAAGGTGATGGGCAAGCTCTAAGCGCTCCCATAGAAAGAATTAAAACAACAAAGGATTGATCATGGCGACGATATCCAAACAGGCTTATGCCGAAATGTTTGGGCCTACAGTCGGTGACCGAGTGCGTCTTGCTGACACCGATTTATGGCTAGAAGTTGAAAAGGATTACACCGTATACGGTGACGAAGTGAAGTTTGGCGGCGGTAAAGTGATCCGTGATGGACAAGGGCAAAGCCAGCGTCCAAGTGCCGAAACACCTGACTTGGTGATCACTAACGCGATTGTGTTGGACTATTGGGGCATAGTAAAAGCCGATGTCGCTATCAAAGACGGCCGAGTTCAAGCGTTGGGTAAAGCGGGTAACCCCGACGTTCAACCGGGCGTCGATATAGTCATTGGCCCGGGCACGGAAATTTTGGCAGGTGAAGGTTCGATCCTGACTGCTGGCGGTATCGATTCACACATTCACTTTATCTGCCCACAGCAGGTTGAAGAGGCGCTGGCGTCGGGTGTGACTACCATGATAGGTGGTGGTACTGGGCCAAACACAGGCACCAATGCGACGACCTGTACACCGGGCCCGTGGAACATGCACCGTATGTTGGAGTCACTCGATCAATTCCCGATGAACTTTGGCTTGCTCGGCAAAGGCAATGCCAGTCAGCCAGAAGCTCTACGCGAACAAGTAGCTGCAGGCGCAGTGGGTTTGAAGTTGCATGAAGACTGGGGAACCACACCCGCGTCAATTGATACTTGCTTGAGTGTTGCTGACGAGATGGACGTACAAGTTGCAATTCACACCGATACACTAAATGAATCGGGTTTTGTTGAATCTACACTGGGTGCCATCGGTGACCGTGTGATTCATACCTATCACACCGAAGGTGCAGGTGGTGGTCATGCTCCCGATATTATCCGTGCGGCAGGTGAACCAAATGTTCTGCCTTCTTCGACTAACCCAACGCGACCTTATACGGTCAATACGGTCGATGAGCACTTAGACATGTTGATGGTGTGTCATCACCTGTCACCGTCAATTGCTGAAGATGTCGCGTTTGCTGAATCGCGCATTCGCCGTGAAACCATTGCCGCAGAAGACATTCTTCATGACTTAGGCGCGTTCTCGATGATCGCTTCGGATTCACAGGCAATGGGGCGCGTAGGCGAGGTGGTAACCCGAACTTGGCAAACCGCGCACAAGATGAAAGTGCAGCGTGGCAGCCTAAAAGAAGATTCTGACTACAGCGATAACTTCCGCCTAAGACGTTATGTCGCTAAGTACACCATTAACCCTGCGATCACGCACGGCATGGCACATGAGATCGGCTCTATCGAAGCAGGAAAGCTCGCGGATCTCGTGCTGTGGAAACCAGCTTTCTTTGGTGTGAAGCCGAGCGTGATTTTGAAAGGCGGAATGATCGCCATGGCACCAATGGGTGATCCTAATGCTTCAATTCCAACCCCTCAACCCGTCCACTACCGCTCTATGTTTGGTAGTTATGGCAAGGCGTGTCAGAACACATCGATGCTGTTTGTTTCCAAGGAAGCCAAAGCACAGAACATCGATAAAAAATTGGGTTTGCAAAGCCTGATTGGTGTTGTGAGCAATTGCCGAAACATTAGCAAAGCCGACATGAAGCTTAACGACTGGATGCCAAAAATTGAGGTCGACTCTCAGACTTATCAAGTGCGTGCTGATGGTGAACTGCTGACGTGTGAGCCGGCTGAAGAACTGCCAATGGCTCAAAGATATTTTTTATTTTAATAGCTCGGCTGAAGGCTTTTATTTTAAGTCCTTTAGCTGAAGCTCGTATTTTAGCTCTTGGCTGAGGGCTCCTAATTTGAACGTTATAAATCTCACAAGGAGATTGAGGTAATAGCATGATTGAACTGACTCAACTAAATACTCAAATACAAAATGCACCGGACGGCTATTTAAGTCTGCCGATCGATAGTCGCATTAAAAGCCGTCTTAAGGTGATGCTTGATGACGGGCGCAATGCTGGATTGTTTCTACCACGCGGTCATATTTTGCGTGGTGGAGAACAATTGACTAGTGAGTGTGGCTTAACTGTCGAAGTGAAAGCGGCGCCGGAAACCGTGTCGACCGTTTACTGTGAAGACTCGCATCTGTTAACTCGTGTTGCTTATCACCTTGGTAACCGACATGTTCCGCTGCAAGTGGAAGCGGGCTGGGTTCGTTATCAACACGACCATGTTTTGGATGAAATGGTTGAAGGTTTAGGCGCGACAGTGACGACCGAAAAACAACCGTTTGAACCAGAAGGCGGCGCTTATGGCGGTCGCTCTGGTGGTCATCATCACCATCATTAATCGAGTCATTTGAGACTCATCCATTTATAGATACAACCACGATATCAATAATTATAAACGCAAGGAACTCGCGATGAACTTTAAAACAGCTGCTGGCTTTTGTACTTTCACACTGGCTTCTCTAACAACATCCACGATGGCTTTCGCTCACCCGGGGCACGGTTCGCATTCGGTTCATGAGTCTCACTCATTGATGTCTGGCTTAACTCACCCTGTGACAGGTATGGATCACCTGATTATGCTGATCGCTTTTGGTCTGTTAATTGGCGCACTGTCGTTTTCAACCAAGATAAAAGCCGCTTTGATTGGTGGTGGATTGGCTTCGTTGGTGGTTGGGCTTATCGCAGGCCAAGCCTTAGGTTTCTCTGTAATTGTTGAACCAGCCATTATCGCTTCTCTGTTCGTCGTCAGCTTTTGCCTTTGGCACGTATTCTCACCATCAACCAAGCGTGTAAACAGCGTATTAGTCGCTTCTATTGCTATGTTGTTTTTCCATGGCTACGCACACGGCGTTGAAGCTGCGAGCAACCTAACTCAGTTTGCAGCAGGCATGAGCATCACTGCTTTGGCTCTTATGGTTATCGGTACATCGGTTGGACGCGCGGTTTACTCAAAATGGATGTCGGTTGGTGTGGCTTCAGCTAGCGCATTATTACTGTTAGGCGCGTAAGCTCTCGAACTTTTTCGATTCTAGAAGACTGAGGGCGCGATTATGAACACAACAGAAAATGTTGCCATCTATCGTCTGTTTCAATTGATCAGTCCGTCACTGCCGATTGGTGGGTTCACTTACTCGCAAGGCCTTGAGTTAGCGGTTGAAGCGGGGTGGGTGACCGATCGCAACAGCATGGAGCAGTGGCTCAATACCATCGTCAGTTCCAGTATCGCGACTTTGGAATTACCTATCTTAGAGCGTCTTTATCATGCCCTAGAAAAGGGTGAAATCGATGAGATTGAGCATTGGTGTAACTACTTATACTCAAGCCGTGAAACCAGTGAATTGCGAGCGGAAGAAAAGCAGCGTGGGCAGGCATTGAACACCTTGTTGAAGCGCTTGGATATCGATATTTCGCTGGTGGACTCTGTTGATAGTCACCCAAACCAACTGTTGGGCATGTGTATGGCGGCTCAGCATTGGTGCATTGATTTAGAAAGCCTCAAGCAAGGTTACTTATGGAGCTGGCTTGAAAATATCGTTACCGCAGGAGTCAAATTGGTGCCTTTAGGCCAAACCGACGGGCAGTTGGCACTGATTAATATCACTAACACCTTTCCCGAGGTGATTGAGAAAGCACGCAAGATTGAAGATTGGATGATAGGTAGCTTTTCGCCATCAATGGCATTAGCAAGTTCACTGCACGAAACACAATACACACGACTATTTCGTTCGTAGCGGTCAGCGCTAACGAGGTAGCAAGAAAAGAATATAAGGAAGTAGATTATGGAAAGTTATAAGCAACCACTTCGAATTGGTATTGGTGGCCCGGTAGGGTCTGGTAAAACAGCGTTGTTAGAGGTGCTATGTAAGGCGATTCGCGACAAGCTCAACATTGCGGTGGTAACCAACGACATCTACACCCAAGAAGATGCCAAGATACTCACGCGAGCAGAAGCGCTAGAACCGGATCGTATTATCGGTGTGGAAACAGGCGGCTGCCCACATACCGCGATTCGTGAAGATGCCTCGATGAACCTCGCAGCAGTCGAAGAGCTGGCTAAGCTACATAAGAATCTCGATGTGGTGTTTGTAGAGAGTGGTGGCGACAACCTCAGTGCGACGTTTAGCCCTGAATTAGCAGACCTGACCATCTACGTGATTGATGTAGCTGAAGGGGAGAAGATCCCACGTAAAGGTGGCCCGGGTATTACACGATCTGATCTGTTGGTTATCAATAAAATCGATTTAGCACCGTATGTTGGCGCATCATTGGAGGTGATGGAGCAAGACACACAACGCATGCGTCCAACCAAGCCCTATGTGTTTACCAACCTCAAAGAGAGCCAAGGGCTAGACTTCATCATCAACTTTATTGTGACCGAAGGTATGCTAACCATGAAGGAACCTTCTACTACTGAGTAGGGTTGGAATCATTGATTTTTTAAGCCGCTAGAGACTAAAAAGCCCTGTCGATTATCGATAGGGCTTTTTGATTTTAAACGTTCGAGTCGAACTTAAAGCTCGCTCTTAGCGACTCTTGTGGTCACTTGCGATTCAATAACACCGTCTTCAACTTGGGTGGTGATCACTTCGCCCACTTCGACATCGTTAATCGATGATACCGTCTTGCTCGATGCTGAATGAGTAATGCTGTAGCCACGCTTTAGGGTAGCCAGTGGACTAACGGTTTCTAACTTCTCTGCAGCCATAGCGAGCTGGTGGCGAGTCGTTAGTAACGTTTTATCCATCGCATCCAATAGCTTTTGCTCTGAACGTTGCAGATGTAGCTTCTGTTCGCCAAGGCGCTTTACTGGCGAGTTCAATTGAAGCTGGTGCTGTTTACGTTCAACACGCTGTGCATGCTGCTTTAGGTATTGAGTCATACCACGACGCAAACGCATATCTAGATCATCAAGCTGCTGACTCTGCTTTTGCAGTTGGTAGCTAGGATGTTGCTTCTCTAAGCGGTACTTCAATGTTTGAGTTGATTGCGCTTGTTTGATTAACACATGACGAATCGCACTGACTAAGCGAGCACGTTTAGACGCAAAAGCTTGTTCTTTATGGCTGTTATCACGGCTAACCAATTCAGCGGCTGCTGATGGTGTTGGAGCGCGCATATCTGCGACGAAATCGGCGATAGTGACATCAACTTCGTGGCCAACTGCACTGATAATCGGGATTTGGCTTGCAGCGATTGTGCGAGCTACGATCTCGTTATTGAAGCACCATAGGTCTTCTAACGAACCGCCGCCACGACCCACGATCAACACATCACACTCATTGCGCTCATTGGCACACCCAATCGCCTGAGCAATCTGAATTGCCGCCTCTTCGCCTTGAACCATGGTCGGGTAAACCACAACAGGCAATGAAGGATCGCGTCTTTTCAGGACATCAAGAATATCAAACAGTGCTGCACCGGTTTTAGAGGTGATGACGCCAACGCGTTTTGGATGTTCAGGAAGAGCTTGCTTACTGGACTGAGCAAATAAGCCTTCTGCCGCCAAGTTCATCTTAAGCTTTTCAAACTCTTGCTGAAGTTTACCGTCACCCTCTGGCTGCATGCTTTCGATGATCAGTTGGTAGTCACCGCGTGGCTCATAAAGCGACAGACGAGCTTTGACTAACACTTGATTACCGTTCTGAGGCTTAAAAGTGACTCGGCGGTTATTGCCACGAAACATGGCGCACTTAACTTGAGCGCGAGAGTCTTTAAGCGTGAGGTACCAGTGACCAGATACAGGTGCAGAGAAGTTTGATATTTCACCAACGAGCCAGACTATTCCCATTTCGTTTTCTAATAGGAGACGAACCTCTGAGTTGAGGCGAGAAACAGTAAAGATGTTTGGATTAGTCATAGAAGCACTATCTTTCCTTGAAGGAAGGTCTTTCTTGGAATCTCACAGGGCGTGAGTATGGAAGATAGCGGCAATATAATACATAGCAAGAGGGTAAATGCAAATTAAAAATACAAAAATGTGTAGCCAAGCGATTTCGTTGGCCGTATAATCCGTCCGCAATATCTAATCCAAATGCAGTTTGATTTTCCTTAATTGGCTGCCCTCATTAGGCGAAACGATGAGATTGGATTGTTTCTTTTTACTCCTATTATTGTGAGATATTGCAAATGCTAAGAATTGCCAAAGAAGCGCTGACATTCGACGACGTACTGCTAGTGCCAGCACACTCCACCGTTCTCCCTAATACAGCTGATCTTCGCACTCAGCTGACGAAGAATATTTCCCTAAACATCCCAATGATCTCTGCATCGATGGATACTGTGACAGAAGCTCGCCTAGCGATTGCACTGGCACAAGAAGGCGGAATAGGCTTCATTCATAAGAACATGTCTATTGAACAGCAAGCTGAAATGGTTCGCCAGGTTAAAATTTACGAAGCAGGTGTGGTTTCTCACCCAGTAACTGTAAACCCTGACGCGACAATCGCTGATGTTGTAGCCCTAACTGAAAAACACGGCTTTGCCGGTTTCCCTGTTGTTACTGAAACAAACGAATTGGTTGGTATTATTACTGGCCGTGACGTTCGCTTTGTTACTGACCTTTCTAAGAAAGTTGATGTAGTAATGACGCCTAAAGCTCGCCTTGCTTCTGTTAAAGAAGGTGCAACTCGTGAAGAAGTTCAAGAGAAAATGCATGAAGCGCGTGTTGAAAAAGTTCTTGTTGTAAATGATGACTTCCAACTAACTGGAATGATCACTGCAAAAGATTTCCACAAAGCAGAACGTAAACCAAACGCTTGTAAAGATGAGCGCGGCAGCCTACGTGTAGGTGCAGCTGTTGGTGCTGGTGCTGGTAACGAAGAGCGCGTTGCTGCTCTAGTTGAAGCTGGCGTAGACGTTCTACTTATCGACTCTTCACACGGTCACTCTGAAGGCGTACTTAACCGTATCCGCGAAACTCGCGCTGCATACCCTGATCTACAAATCATCGGTGGTAACGTAGCAACTGGCGCTGGCGCTCGTGCTCTTATCGAAGCTGGTGTTAGTGCGGTTAAAGTAGGTATCGGCCCTGGTTCAATCTGTACGACTCGTATCGTTACTGGTGTTGGTGTTCCTCAAGTGACAGCAATCGCAGATGCAGCTGAAGTCGCTAACGAATACGGTATTCCAGTAATCGCAGATGGCGGTATCCGCTTCTCTGGCGATATCTGTAAAGCTATCGTTGCTGGCGCATCTTGTGTGATGGTTGGTTCAATGTTCGCTGGTACTGAAGAAGCTCCAGGTGAAGTTATCCTTTACAACGGTCGTTCTTACAAGTCTTACCGTGGTATGGGTTCTCTTGGCGCTATGTCTCAAGGTTCTTCTGACCGTTACTTCCAATCTGACAACGCTGCAGACAAGCTTGTTCCAGAAGGTATTGAAGGTCGTATCGCATACAAAGGTCGTCTAAAAGAGATCGTTCACCAACAGATGGGCGGTCTACGCTCAAGCATGGGCCTTACGGGTTCTGCAACTGTTGAAGACATGCGTACTAAAGCTGAGTTTGTTCGTATCTCTGGTGCGGGCATGAAAGAATCTCACGTACACGATGTTCAAATCACGAAAGAAGCACCTAACTACCGTTTAGGTTAATAATACGTCCAAACGTTTGAATAATGTGCTGATTGAGTCGGCACATTAATATACCAACCGTAGTAAATAACTGGTCATCCTAGCTTGTTAAAAACCTCGATAACTTCGTTAGAATTTTTGATTGTGGAATAACTACTTATCAGAACTCTTTGTTGAATAGACAGCCTTGTTCTCAAGCTTTTTTCCAGCGCTACTACTGAACACTTACTTACTGTGATTGGTATTATATCTACCGCCTGTTTTGCTGAAATTCTGATTTTCTCAAAACACGAGGTTACAGATAACCAACGAAAACGTTTGCTTTATTTCTTGAAGAGTTAATCAGAGGTGAGTAAACTCGCCTCCGTTTTATCACATAGCCAATAAGACTGCTTACAATGACTAAAAATATTCATGACCAACGTATTCTAATTCTAGACTTCGGTTCTCAATACACACAGCTAGTAGCTCGTCGTATTCGTGAGATCGGTGTTTACTGTGAACTTTGGAGCTGGGACGTAGAAGAAGCGGATATTCGTGAATTCAATCCAGACGGCATCATCCTATCTGGTGGCCCTGAAAGTGTAACGGAAGAGAACTCTCCACGTGCACCTCAGTACGTATTTGATTCAGGTGTTCCTGTATTCGGTATCTGCTACGGAATGCAAACTATGGCTGAGCAACTTGGCGGTAAAGTAGCAACGTCTACTGAGCGCGAGTTCGGCTACGCAGCGGTACAAGTGACTGGTGAATCTGCACTTTTCGCAGACCTTGAGTCTACTCAAGATGTTTGGATGAGCCACGGCGATAAAGTGGTTGAGATCCCAGCTGATTTCACAAAGATCGCTGAAACAGACACTTGCCCATACGCTGCAATGGCAAACGAAGAGAAGAAGTACTACGGCGTACAATTCCACCCAGAAGTAACACACACTAAGAACGGCCTAAAAATGCTAGAGAACTTCGTTCTTAACGCATGTGGTTGTGAAGGTCTGTGGACTTCAGCTTCAATCATTGAAGATGCAGTTGCACGTATTAAAGAACAAGTAGGTGACGACGAAGTTATCCTTGGTCTTTCTGGTGGTGTTGATTCATCTGTAGTTGCAATGCTTGCTCACCGCGCTATCGGCGACAAACTAACATGTGTATTTGTAGATAACGGCCTTCTTCGTTTGAACGAAGCTGAGCAGGTTATGGAGATGTTCGGCAACAAGTTTGGTCTAAACATCATCAAAGTAGATGCTGAGCAACGCTTCCTTGACGCTCTTGAAGGCGAAGCTGAACCAGAAGCTAAGCGTAAGATCATCGGTCACGTATTCGTAGATATCTTCGATGAAGAGTCTAAGAAACTGAAGAATGCTAAATGGCTTGCTCAAGGTACTATCTACCCAGACGTAATCGAGTCTGCTGCATCTAAGACAGGTAAAGCACACGTAATCAAATCTCACCACAACGTTGGTGGTCTTCCTGATGATATGGAAATGGGCCTTGTTGAGCCTCTACGTGAGCTATTCAAAGATGAAGTACGTAAGATCGGTCTAGAGCTTGGTCTTCCATACAACATGCTTTACCGCCACCCATTCCCAGGTCCAGGTCTAGGTGTTCGTGTACTTGGCGAAGTGAAGAAAGAGTACTGTGATTTACTGCGTCGTGCTGATGCAATCTTCATTGAAGAGCTTCACGCTGCTGACCTTTACCACAAAGTATCTCAAGCATTCACGGTATTCCTACCAGTACGTTCAGTTGGCGTAATGGGCGATGGCCGTAAGTACGATTGGGTTGTATCTCTACGTGCTGTAGAAACTATCGACTTCATGACTGCTCACTGGGCACACCTACCATACGACTTCCTAGGTAAGGTTTCTAACCGTATTATCAACGAAGTTAACGGCATTTCACGTGTTGTTTACGATATTTCTGGTAAGCCACCGGCAACTATCGAGTGGGAATAATCTCTTAGAGATTTAACCAGCGTTGATTAAGATCTTAAGCCTCGAACTCAGTTCGGGGCTTTTTTCTTTTCGATTCATTATATTGACTCATAGCATTAAAGGCTTATGAGCCATACCTAGAAATCAAATGAACAATGCCTAGAAACCAAATGAGTTGGAAACTAGATATCAGCTCAAGAAACTATGAGACGCTTTGTTGTGTTGAGCTATATATCAAAAATATCACTCGCACTTTTTATAAATTCACACAGCAACAGCTAGGCCATTTCTCACGCGCCGCATACTCTTTGATGGACTTATTAAGGACAGATAAGAGAATCCATCATGTTAAAAATCAAATATTTGGCGACAGTACTGGGCTGCACATTGGCAGCGCAAAGTCATGCGTCTTTGAACATTCAACCTGATCCGCAAAACCCGAATGGTTACCTTGTTGAAAAGTCGGCATTACAAGCTGCTGAACAAGCAAAAACATCCGATCCTATGTATGCGATCTGGTCACAAGCATTACAAACTCGTTCGAACACAATCGTTGAAGCGATTGAACCCGGTTCCCCATCTAACCCTGAAAACGTAAAGCGGGTTGAGCGTGTGTTCCCTCAATCTGAATGGGATTTCCTTACTCAGATGGCGGCGCCAGAATACACTTACACTCGTTTCTTACGTGCGATTGGTAAATTCCCTGCGTTCTGTGGAGAGTACACTGATGGCCGTGATTCTGATGCTATCTGTAAGAAATCCATCATCACCGCTTTTGCTCACTTCTCTCAAGAGACAGGCGGTCACATCGCGATAGACAACACCTCAGATAACCCATTAGCTCTAGAAGAGTGGCAGCAAGCGCTGGTACATGTTCGTGAAATGGGGTGGTCAGAAGGTCAAGAAGGCTACACCACTGGTTGTGGTCAGAACGATTGGCAAAATGCTCGCTGGCCATGTGCCGCGGGGCAGGGCTACTTCGGTCGTGGTGCTAAACAGCTTTCTTACCACTTTAATTACGGTGCTTTCTCTGAGGTGATGTTTGATGGTGACGCGACAGTGCTTCTCAACAATCCGGGCTTGGTAGCGGACTCTTGGTTGAACTTAGCGTCAGCTATCTGGTTTTTCTTAACACCACAAGCACCTAAGCCTGCCATGCTGCATGTCATTGACCGTACATGGACACCATCTCAACGTGAACTGGATGCCGGTATTGGTTATGGGTTTGGTACCACAATCAACGTGATCAACGGTGGTATTGAGTGTGGTGAACAGAATAAAGACAAGGGCCAACCAGTTAACCGTATTCGTTACTGGGAAGGGTTAGCGGCTCACTATGAAATTCCTGTAGAAGCGGATGAAGCCAATACCTGTTGGCAGCAAACACCTTACGGAAGCTTGAACCTCAACGGCGCGACTGATGTGTTGTACACCAACTGGGATGGCAACTGGAAATACTACGCAGATCGCCCAGAAGGGTATTCATTTGAGTGCGAGTTGGTTGGTTTCCAAACTGCTTATTCCGCGCTGGTGGCGGGCGATTACGAGAAGTGTGTGACCAATTTCTATGGCTCTCATGCAAGCTGGCCGGAAGTGAAAGTGGTCGATAAGCTTGATCCGGTAGACCCAGGTACTGATCCCGGTGGTAATGGTTGGAGTGCGACTAAGGTTTACAATGCGGGCGACCAAGTGACTCACAACGGCGCAACCTATGAAGCGAAATGGTGGACACAAGGGGATGACCCTGCCAATGGTGGCCCTTGGAAATTGGTTGCTGGAGAGCCAACACCGCCGGTTGTTACTGATCCAACTCCTGTTGATCCTGTGCCTGTCGATCCTGCTCCGGTAGACCCAACACCAGTTGAACCGCCAGTTACCGAGCCACCTGTCGTTGTTGACCCATCTGTGTTTATCACATGGCAAGCTGGCGTTAGCCAAGTGAGTAATGGCGATAAAGTGACGCATAACGGTAAGTGCTTCGTGGCTAAAAACGGCCCTGGTGTCTGGGAAAGCCCAGTTCAATCGAATTGGTTCTGGGATGAAATCAGCTGTCAATAATTACTCAGCTAATTAAGTACCTCAACTGACGAATCAAAGCCGAAAGTGATTGCTTTCGGCTTTTGCGTTTCTGCTCTGCGTTCCTCGATTATCTAACGCAAAACTTCTTAGCTGAATGCTAATTTTCCATTTAGAGAATAAAGTCCTGTACAAATGCTGAGTGTGAATTTATATTCACTTTTAAATTATACTTATTCTTTATTTTAGGGTTAAGGTTTACCTATGGAACAGACAGATATCACGTCACTCATCCCCATTGTGATTACTTTGGTGTTGTCGTTGGCGACAAGGAATGTAGTGATTGGCCTTTTTGCTGGCGTACTCAGTGGTGTAGCTATGCTCACCGGAATGTTTAGTGAACTAAATCCTCTTGATACCTTTGGAACCATGGTCAAAGGCTACCTAGTACCACAGCTTACGGATAGCTACAACGCAGGTGTGATTATGCTGTTGGTGTTCATCGGTGGTTTTGTCGCTTTGATGGAAAAGTCCGGTGGCGGCGTCGCGTTTGCAAAGCGAGTGACTCAGTGGGTAAGCAATAAATGCCAAGCTCAATTGTCAGCATGGCTGGGTGGAATCGTTATATTTTTCTCAGACTTAGGTACTCCGCTAATTGTTGGCCCTGTTTTTCGTCCTCTTTTCGATAAACTAAAACTTTCAAGACAGAAGCTAGCATTCATCATCGATTCTACGTCATCACCAGTCGCAATCCTTATCCCTTTTATCGGCTGGGGTGTTTACATCATGAGTCTGATTCAAAAAGAGTTTACGGCTTTGAATGTCAACATGTCTGACTGGGATGCCTTCATCGGTGCGATTCCTTTCCAGTTCTACGCATTTCTCGCGATTTTCATCGTTCCGCTCGTGTCCGTTAAAGGTTTAGACTTTGGACCAATGGCAAAAGCCGAGCGTGATTGCCAAGCGGGGATTAACTCTGGCGTGAATAACGAATCACTCAATGCGTTCTCGCATAAAAATGCAAAGGCTTCTTTTGTCTGGGCACCATTGTTAGTGATGTTGGTGGTGTTGTGCGCCATGTTGGTTCCACAAGGCTTCCCATTCCAAAAGGTCGCAGGCTCATCATTCAGAGCAGCATTATCTTCGGCTTATTTCTTTGCCGCGATTACCTTGATCTCGCTGATGGCTTACTACGGCGTGAGAAAACTGTCGGATGGCGTTTCTGTGTACCTAAAAGGCATGGGAAACATGATGCCAGTGGCAATAATCTTGGTACTGGCTTGGGCGTTAAGTACTGTCGGTAAAGAGTTAGGAGCAGCGGCTTATATTGCTGAACAAGCACAGAGTGGCTTTCCATACTGGTTAGTACCTGCGGTCGCTTTCTTGCTGTCGGCTATCATCTCATTCGCTACGGGCTCTTCTTGGGGAACCTTCGCGATAATGATGCCATTGGTTATTCCAACCGCGATTGCAATAGATGCTCCGCTACTCGTCGCAATTGGTGCCGTGTTATCGGGTGGCTTGTTTGGTGATCACTGCTCACCGATCTCTGAAACCACGATTCTTTCTTCAACAGGTGCCGGGTGTGACCAGTTTGAGCACTTTAAGACACAACTGCCTTATGCATTGATGAACGGTTCTATCGCTTTAGTGAGCTTTATCGTGGCTGGCTTTACTGGTAGCTCGTTGGTTGTGTTAGGTGCGCTTGTCGCTCAATTGATTATCGTTACGTTGTTAGCCAAGCGCGATGCGAGTAAAAACGCTTCTTCAGACGTTCAATCTCAAGTGTCAGAGTCTAAACAACAACAAGCGTAATTTAATATGTCTAAGTAGAGACGAGATTTAATGGACAGATACGGGATGCGAGTAATCGAGTAACGAAAAGCTAGCTCTCTATTGTCTAAGTTTGATGCTAAGGGTTCTCGCTTACTCAAATCTGAAGACTCTTTTCGCATCCCGCATCTCGTTACCCGAAACTTTTTCATATGCATATTACTAACTTCAATCTCAACACGCTCTTCGTATCCCGCTTACTCGAATCTAAAGACTCTTTTCGAATCTCGTATCTCGTTACTCGCATCTTTTTTATAGCGCGATAGGGAATTTGTTTACTTATAGTTTCTGTGAATTGATTTGTGTCGTTATGAAACTAATCTTCCATAAGATCATTTACACAATCTTAGTTTTCGATAACTGGATTACCTAGTTGAGCGGTTTATAGATTAAAATTTTCTTACAAATTTTATCGATTTTTTTTAATCAACCACTTTAATAAGGTAAATTCGCAATGTCGACCAAACTAGCTAACCCAGCGCCACTAGGCTTAATGGGTTTCGGTATGACCACTATTCTTCTTAATATCCACAACGCAGGTTTCTTTCCAATCGATTCAATGATTCTTGCTATGGGTATTTTTTACGGTGGTTTGAGCCAAGTTATCGTGGGCACAATGTGTTTCAAACGTGGTGACACGTTCGGTACAACTGCGTTTACTTCTTACGGCCTATTCTGGTTGTCTTTGGTTGGTTTAATCGTAATGCCTTACATGGGCCTACCAGCAAGCCCTGCTGCATTTATGGGTTGGTACCTACTTCTATGGGGCATCTTCACTGGCTTCATGTTCATCGGTTCTCTATGCTACCCAGTAGCGAAGCAAGTAGTATTCGGTTCACTAACTATCTTGTTCTTCCTACTTGCAGCTCGTGATTTCACTGGTAGCGAACTGATCGGCACTATCGCTGGTTTTGAAGGTATCTTCTGTGGCGCTTCAGCTATCTACTTTGCAATGGCACAAGTAATCAACAACGAATACGGCCGCACAGTTCTGCCTATCGGTGAGAAGAAAGCACCTCAACTGGCAACACAAGAAATCGCTGCTTAATACTCTAACTCGGGAACAGTTAGTTTGTTATAAGCCGTTTATTGGTTATGAATAAAACAAAAGGGGTTAGCCGAAATGGCTAACCCCTTTTTTATGCGTTATTAATAGCGCGAGTTAAAGCGAGCTATTTGCTAAAGCAATCCATTTGTTAAGGCACAAGCTTAAGCTGAAGGTTGCTCTACAGGTTTAGTGTCTGCAGCTTCTGTTTCAGGAGACTTGCCTGTTTTACGTTTGTACTTCTCTTCCCAGTAAGTAGCACCTTTAATGCCTAGTTTTACAGGGTTGAACGTGTACTCAGTTACGCCTTGTTTCTGCTGTTCTTCGTAGTCAGCTAGAGCTTTAAGCGCAGGCTTAGACATGAAGAAGATGATCAGAATACCCACGATGTTTAACCATGCCATCAAGCCAACACCAACATCACCCATTGCCCATGCAAGGTTAGCTGTTTTAACTGTGCCATAGAAAACTGCAGTGATAAGAACAAGCTTAAGTACGAACATCATGCCAGGGATCTTGATGGTACGACGTAGGTAAGCAATATTCGTTTCTGCGATGTAGTAGTAAGCAAGAATCGTTGTAAATGCGAAGAAGAACAGAGCAAATGCGATGAATGGCTTACCAATGCCTGGTAGTGCACTTTCAATAGCAAGCTGTGTAAATACAGGACCATTCGCACCAACGTTTGCTGCTAAGTTCTGAACAAGGAACACACCTTCTGCGCCGCCGTGAACGTTGTAAGCACCAGTGATGATGATCATGAACGCTGTAGCAGAACATACTAGAAGAGTATCGATGTAGATAGAGAACGCTTGTACCAAACCTTGCTGAGCTGGGTGATCAACACTTGCAGCTGCTGCCGCGTGAGGACCTGTACCTTGACCCGCTTCGTTTGAGTAAACACCACGCTTAACACCCCAACCAATTGCAGCACCGAAGCCAGCCATAGGTGTGAATGCATCACCAACAATCATTGCGAAAACAGTTGGCACTTGGCTGATGTTTAGCAGAATGATAACGAACGCGATGATGATGTAAGCCAATGCCATGAAAGGAACAACGATTTGTGTGAAGTTCGCAATACGTTTAACACCACCAAAGATGATGAAAGCAAGGATGATAGCAACAACAGTACCGGTGAAAATTTTAGCGAAACTGAATGTACCGACAGCTGTTTCAATCATATCACCTGAGCCAAATGCAGCTTCTACAGCATTACCAATACTGTTTGACTGAACACCTGGAAGCAAAATGCCACATGCAAAAATAGTCGCGATAGCGAAGATCCATGCGTACCACTTCTGACCCATTGCTTTTTCAATGTAGTAAGCCGGACCACCACGGAACTGGCCTTCGTCTTCTTCTTTGTAGATTTGCGCTAGTGTAGATTCTGCGTAAGCAGTTGCGGCGCCAAAGAAGGCTACAACCCACATCCAGAATACTGCACCTGGGCCACCGAAACCGATAGCGGCAGCAACACCAGCAATGTTACCGGTACCGACACGGCCAGATAGCGAAACGGCTAGAGCTTGGAAAGACGAGATGCCTTTTGATGAGCTTTTACCTGATAGTAGCAAGCGCCACATTTCAAAGAAGTGACGGATTTGAACAAATCGAGTCATGATGGAGTAGAACAAACCTGCACCTAAACATAGGTAGATAAGTACTGGGCTCCAGATTATTCCATTCAAAAAATCAACGAATGACTGCATGAGTATTTTCCCTGTTAGTTTTGCTTATGATTGTTTTTCGAACAACACAATACTTCACTTGTAACCCAAGTGTTAAATTATTTAACTGCGCATTAGGATTACTGTGACATAAAGCAAGTTATAGAGGGGGGTTGTTAATGCTTAGTGCTAATTCGATAATCGTCCCATTCAACCTAATATGCAACTAGTTTTGCTTTCTGGTGTTTTACAAAGTGAATAAATAGTGATTAATACAAAAAGGGGGATTTGAGATGCGAATAAAATACGAAATTAAAAAAGAGCAGCGGTTAAGGCCGCTAGCATAAACGGCTGATATAGGGGTTGTGGGATAAGTAGATTGGAATCTATCACCTGCATCGTGTGAGTTAGCAGATATAAGAAACTGTGTTTTTTGAAGATTCGATAATTGCGGCTTTAAGAATTACTTAGTGAAAGTTGTTAGTTTGATGACTGTTTCAAACAACTACGAACCCTCGCTCTTGTAATTCTTGAGCGAACTCCGACTGAGTATTTGGCTCGCCGTGAATCAAATGCACCTCTTTCGGTGGCGTCGCGATGCCCTCTATAAATCGGTAGAGATCCTCTTTATCAGCATGGGCAGAATAGCCAGACATGCCATGAATTTGAGCATTAACCTCAACGTCTTTGTTATCAATAGAAACCTGCATTTCGCCTTGTTGCAGCTCTCGTCCGAGCGTTCCGTGCGCTTGATAGCCAGCTAAAATTACATCAGTTCGTTTATCGGGAAGCAAGGCGGATAAGTAGTTCATGATCCTGCCGCCCTGACACATTCCAGAAGCTGCGACCACAATCGCGGGTTCACCTGTCGACTTAAGGCGATTAACGATTTTCTTGTGCATTCGATGCCCATCAACGGTAATGCACTGCTCAAAAGCGAGTGGGTGACGGTTCAGTTCTAGCCGTTGCTTTGCTTCTTGTCCCCAGAGTTCTTTAAAGCGTCGATAGGAACGTGTCACTTTCTCTGCCATAGGAGAATCGAGGATGATAGGAATATCGGCGCTGAGCTGATGCTCAAAGATCAGGTGTTCGATATCAAATAGCAACTCTTGTGTTCGACCGATACTGAAGGCCGGAATTAGGATGACACCCCCATCAAGTAGCGAACGATCTATGATGCTTTTGAGGCGTTCTGCTCGTGTCGCAATATCATCATGTGTACTGGTGCCATAAGTAGATTCGATAAACAGATAGTCGGCTTGTTGTGGCGGCATCGGGTCGGGAAGTAAAGGTGTGTTGCTTGGCCCTAAGTCGCCAGAAAATACCACCACCTCTTGATTAGGTAATTTAATCTCGATATAGGCAGAACCTAAGATGTGCCCAGCGGGTTGAAAGCGGGCATGCAAAGTATTTGGCCTATGATGATCCTTTCCGTTTTTTTGCTGTTTAGACGTGATTGGAAACCATTCCCCGTAAGGCTTGGGAGCAATTAATGAATGAATCTTTTTGAGTATCAGCTTCGACTGTTTATTACTGAGTCCTTGCAGCTTTAAGCCATCCTCAATCATTAAAGGGGCGAGTTCAGCGGTGGCTTGCGTGCAATAAATCGGTTGGTTAAACCCACTGGCGAGTAACCAAGGTAATCGGCCAATATGATCAATGTGAGTATGAGTCAGCAGCAGAGCGTTGAGGTGGGATGTTTCAAATTCAATATCAAGAGGGTGGGTGTCCGCACCTTGAAGCTTTTTACCTTGAAGATCTAAACCTTGAAACAGGCCACAATCGATGAGCACCGCTTGGCCTGAATCTCTTAATTCGTGACAAGATCCTGTGACAGTATGTTTGCCGCCATGGTGAATCACTTCCATCGTTTACTCCCATTGCTCTATAAAGCCGTTAACGCCTGTTTTTATTTTGCGGATAAGCGCCAGTAAGTAAAACAAGAACAATGAGAGTTGCGATCGTTGAGTATCTTTTTAAGTAACTGAGCGATGACTCAGTGGGTTCGTTGTGAGTTAGTTCGTAGAAGAGCGGTCTGAATCCAACTCTGGGTTTTGCTGCGCCTCTAAACTAGCTACTTCGGCATCAAGCTCTGCTATTTTCTCTGCCATGAGTGCGTGACAGCGATTGGCCAGCTCCCTTGCATCGCTGAGCTTGTATCCAGACACATCGATAGGTTCCAGCATCTCGGTAATCGCAATACCGTTGTTTAATCGATTTAAGTCGATCTTATTGTGTGTGGTGCTGGTACACATCGGGGTGATAGGCACACCAGCTTCAATCGCCATTCGGAAAGCGCCTGTTTTGAATGGCAGTAACCCACGTCCTTTACTACGGGTTCCTTCAGGGTAAACCCAAACAGATAGATCTCTCTGATGAATCGCTTCCGCCACTTGTTTGATGGTATCGCGTGCTTTGGACTTGTCTTCACGGTTAATCATGATGTTACCCGTGATCCAATACAGCAGACCAAAGAAAGGCACGTACAACAAATCGCGTTTGCCCAATGAAACAGTGCGTGGTCTTAGCATTCCTGGGTCGGTCACAAAGTCCAATATGCTTTGGTGGTTAGAGATGTAGACGCTGTTTTCTGGTGTCGGGGCATTGTCGAGGCCGCGCTGCACCAGTTTTACACCGATGATCTTTTGGAGTTGGTTGAACCAACGACAGAAAACGTACACATGCTTGGGGTTCTTGGGGCTAAACAAGCAGTAAACAAAAGCACATAGAGTGGTGAGAATAATAAACACCGTAGCCAAAATAATACGAAGAACAGCAAGCACAATTCACTCCTTACTCACCACAGAGGGCAGTGATTAAATAGTTTTAGATGCTTGAAGTTTTCACTCTATTTAACCGAATTGCAACAATTAACTGTGTTAGGGGGCTATTTTTAGATCTTTATATAAAACAAGGACTAACAATGGGCATTTGACACACTTATCGAGCTTACACGTGTTCACCAGTAATGGCTCATGATCACCAATACTGTTTATTTGGATCCGATTTTTCTACCCATTCAGGATCTTGACGCGATTCCAAGTAGAGTTGTAGGCCGTTATAAGACATGAAAGCTGCAGGGCCGCCGAGGTGTTCGAAATAGTCGAAATACTCATCTTCGAGCGCACATAGGTGGGCCAAATCTTCAACCTTGTTAGCTAACGCCCATTGAATGGCAAATACAGGCGCAACTGAGCCTGAAATATTCACCTCTTCGACGTTTGGGTTAAACATTGAATTAGCTTGCTCAAGCAGTATCTCTTCTTGTTCAGACTCTTGTTGTAGCACCTCTTCGACGATCTCCGAGCGCTTGGTATTAGAGACACTTTTGTTCAGCTTAGCGATTCGCAGTGCGTAGCTAAATCGGTCTGATGAAACGATGTCGACAAGCTGCGACAACAGCTCTTTGTCTACGCCTGCAGCCTTGGTGAAATAGTCTATACACGAATTGATTGAGGCATAACGAGTACCGTCAAACTCAAAGCCACTGGTTTCGTCGTATACCTCAAGTGGGATGTCATCAACCGACAAAGGCCAGCCTTTATAATCGACGCGTTGCTTGGCGATTTGATACATTTTCCACGCGCTGCGCCCAAACCCGCCAAGTGTCGAGCCCGAGAAATCAGAATCAATAAGTTCTTGCTCTGTCCAGTTCTCACCGATGCCAAGGTGCTTAGCGTACTTGTCTATCAGAGTGTGTTTTATCTGATCGCGCACAGACCAAATTGAGGTCAGATTCTTTGAATAGTTAATTCTCTCACACTCATTACAAGCCGGCAGTGCTATCGGTGAATGGCCAATCTTGGCAACAGCCTGCGCTGTCTTAGGAAATTCAACAAGGTTACTGGAAGGTTCACCACAAAACCAACAGGTGTGGCGCAGGTTGAACGGGGTATCTATGTGCGAGTATGTGTTAACTGTCAATTTTGAACCATTTCTGAATTATCGAGGTAGAGGTAGTGAGTCTTTACCTATGGGGAATGTCTTCTTATACCACTATAACAACCAGCGTTTTATATTCTTTGGATTCGCTAGGGTTAATTGGTACTTTTTGGGAGCTGAAGAGAGCTTCTTAGTATCTACGCAGACATCCAAACGTTTGAGCAAATACTTAATCAATGCTCGTCGACAGTCAATTGTAAATGGCGCATCATGCATCCCGTAGTCGACTTTCACTATTTGCTGTTGTGCTGGTGAAAGATGTGGATTTGGGATGATTTCGATTATTTCTTCTGTTGCCCAATCTTCATCGTCTTCGATGTTAATCTCCGATTGGTTGAGCAGCTCAGGCTCACCTCTAAATCGGCTCAATACAAAGTCTAAGAACATCTTTCTTTCTTCGCAATATGCTCTCACGTGCCAGCGAAACCCATCAAATACGATGGTGTGTGGAACGATATTTCGACCTCGCCCCTCAGGGTTATCCATTGAAACATACTCAATATCAACTCTACGCCTTTCTCGTGCTGCTTGTAGAAGTCTACGAACGATTATAGGGGCTATCTGCCTGTCTGGGACTGAAAGGACAATAGAGTCTGCGAAACCCAGATCTTTTAAATTAAAGCCGTCTACATGGTCACTGTTGTATTTGTGCAGTAGCGACAAATACTCGTTAGGAGTGCCTTTTGTAAACTTTGGCGCAAAATGATCAGTAAGTCGGTAGCCTTTAATACTACGATCATGAACAAGTGGTGAAGTAGAAAAGTGCTCTTGATAAGCTTTGATGTCTCTAGAGGCTTGCTGTCGCTTAATGTTGAAAGAGTTACATAGGTGATTAGTCGTAACGCGACCCTCCCACAATGCAACAACTTCGATTAATTTGAAGCGCAGTAACTGATCCCACTTTATTGTCATAACAATTATCTAATGCCTGAAAATGATACATGTTGATGTGTACAGAATATACGTACATTTTTTACATGGGTATAGTACACACTCAACGGTTAAAATTGCGGAGTGTTACGTAACGCAATGTAAGCTAAATCATACTTTTCTAATACTAAACACAATATTTGTTTGTAAAGCGAGTAAGATAAACAATTTGCATATGGTGATGTTAACTCATCCACTCATTCCATTTTTTTATGGTTACAAGTACCGTTACTTTTCCGTGTTTGATACTATTTATCTCCACAAAAAAAGTCCGTTTAATCAAATTTTGAAGAGATTCCTTTGAACTTAGAAAAAGCCCTCAGCATACTTTCTAAATCATCGCCCTACGCGGTAAGTACAGAAAGAGAGCAAAATCAAGATCTTCTGGCTGATTATAAAAGCCATGTGTACATCACTACAGATATCGAAGTGGACTTTAAAAAGTCTCTGCTGTCCTCTAAGAAAAGTGACATCATATTTTTGTGTGGCAGTAGTGGTGATGGTAAATCTGAGATTCTGACTCAGTATAGCCAGAAGCATAAAGCGACACATGAATTCCATCTGGATGCGACACACAGCTTTAACCCAAATCAGACGGCAATCAATGCGTTGGATGAGCGATTCTCACAGTTCAAAGGAAATGATAAGCCACTTGTTGTTGGCATTAATATCGGAATGTTAGGCAACTATGCTGAGGAAGGTGCTGAACAACACGACGATATTAAAGCTTCGATAAAAGCGTTCTTGGAAAACAAAACGGACGATATTCCAACGAACCATATTTTCTTAGATTTCGAGCAATACCCGAAATTTACGCTTGGCCATGAAGTTAGTACCTCTGACTTTGCGGCTAAGTTTCTCGCTCGCTTAACTGAGCCAACGCTAGATAACCCGTTTTACGCACTGTATGACAGTGAAGTACAAAAGCTAGGTCACAGTAAGCTCACGGCAAACTATGCGTTGTTAGGCTTAGAATCTGTACAGAAGAATATTATTTCTTTGTTGCTGAAGGCTCGTTTAATCAAAGACCAGTTCTTAACGGCAAGAGCTCTATTAGACTTTGTATACCAAATCTTAGCGAGCGATGGATACTTGTTTGATAATTTGTATTCAGGCTCTGATAACGAGTTGCTTGAACATATTCAAAGCTTTGACCCAAGCAATATTCATACTCGCAAAGTGGATGAGTTCGTTCTTCAGTTTGGTTTAGGGATCGAAGATGAAGGTTTCGCACAACTTAAAGATCAAGTGAAAGCGCTCGGTGTATTTGACGTGCTAAGCGCTGCTTCTTATCTACGTATGGTTTACTTGTTAAAGGATGAAGCGCAGTTCGCTAATGACTATATCAATGGGTTAAAAGCAGACTTCGATAACTCTTTGGTTGAGCAATATGCCAAGATCTGGTTACTTCATCGTGAGTTTGATGGTTCAGGTAAACAGAAAAAAGAGCTTAATAAATTCTACAAAGACACATTGATTTCAGCTGTCCACCGTTATTGTAATCGTAACTCCCCATCTCTTGATAAAGACCAGTTTTTTATCTCTGAATATAACGGTTTTAAGACTGCGGCTGAGCTTGAAGTTAAACCTGACTTCTCATCTATCAAAACGCAAGCTGTGAGTAAAATTGGTTCGTTTAACGCTCATATTCGAGTCGACGATCATTCGCTTCTACCTATGCCTATTAGCATTAATTTACTCGAGCTGTTGGAAAAAATTAACCAAGGGTACCGTCCAAACAAACACGACAAGAACGCGGTACTTTTGTTGGATGAAGTGATTGAGCAGATCATCACCGTAGCCAACGAAAAACACACCCTATTTATTCTGAAAAACGACAAACGCTATAAGGTCGTGAATGAAGATGATGAATATTTCGAAGTGAGTGGTTTATAAAATGACAATGGATAATTACACCCAACCATTTAATCCAACGTTGCCACAAACTGCGGAAAAAGTGCGAAATAAAAATAGCCTAAGCAGCTACTTACCTATTCGAACCAAAGGTAATGACTTTGATGTTGATGCGGTCATCGGTTTAGTTTTACGTGGGCTTCTACGTAAAAAAGTAGAAGGTTATAGCTACGAAGAGTTTGTGGCTGACTGCCAAAGCGCCTTTGAAGAAAAGCTCGGTGAAGAAGAGTTTTGGCAGGTGCTAAAAGAGATGTACTTTGATAACAAAGATATCTTTACTGTTAGCCCTGAGCTCCTTCTATTTCGAGCACAAAAAGGTGAGTTTGCGGCAGGTGACTCGCGTGTCGCTTCTATGTTTACCAACTTACTGCAGAACATGCGTGTTGAAGAGTTTGATGCGAAGTTAAACTTCATTGAACGTGAGATGCTTTCTACGCTTCGTGGAAAAATGAAGTCTGACTCGTCATTGCAAGCGAGCGAGAAACCTTATCTACCTTATCTTTCGAAAGCATTCCGTGACGACCTGAAATTCTTGGCAAGTCGCCCTAAGTATCTACTCAGTGAAATTGAGTCGTTCTTGTCTTTTTATGGTTTCGCATACACCGCGCAGCTGAGTTTAGCGATAACTGATTGGCGCAGTGGTGAAGAGCCAGTGGCTAAGCCTTTATATTTCATTATGGATCATGAGCGTGCGAGTAACGAACGCACCCATATTAAGAATCACGGCTATAAGCTATTTAATGAGTCAGCCACTCGACTGTTCCCTATGCTGACGATGCTTGAGCTACTTCAGCCAGGTGTTGGCGATAAGAATGCGATAAAAGTACCTCTGTGGGAAATATCAAAGGGCATTCAAGAGTCGAAGTCGACGCATCTAAAAGAACAACTAGAAAACTTTGCCAGAGCGTTTAAGTCACAACGTAATCTAGACACAGATCTAGGTGAGTCTGAATTGGCGCTCGATTGGCTTGGCAATGTAATGAAGTTGGCATCAGCGCAGTTTAGCGTCGGTGAGCGTTTCAATATCAACAAGAAGTATGTATCAGAAGTCGAGAAATATCTGGCGTCTCACTTTATTCAAAGCCGAGGTCGTAGTGGTCGAGTATTAGTACTTAACCAAGACTACATAATATTATTAACCAACCTAGTTGTTGGAGAAAAGGACAAACTCCGTTTCCACGAATTAATCACAGCTTTTGAGCAACGTGGCATTTTCGTTGATAAACAAACAGAACAAGAACTAATTAAATTCTATGAGCGCATTGGTAACGTAGAGCGCATGAGTGATAGTGGAGACGCAGTATATGTCCGTAAAACAATTTGAGACCTTTCTAGTAGAGCAGTTTTTAGCGGATGCTGAAACACACATCAAGGCAGGTTTTCGCTATCAGTTTAAGTCGCCAGACAATGAAAATAGCATGCGCTTGTATCAGGCGATGACGGCTCATTCTGAAAACAGCATTGATGCGACTAACGACATTAAATTGCCATTCATTGAACTGTCAGGTTGCAAAATCGTACCTGTGATTCATAGCGAAAACCCAGCAGAGTTCGAAGGCTTCACTGAAAACTACATCTCACATTTGCGTGACGAAGTGGCGAGTCAATCAGGCTACTTAAAAGGTTGCGCGCTAGTTGTGATCCACAACAGCTTGCTTGATACCTTGATAAACTCTGCAGAAGACTTAGCTCAAGTGGGGCAGGTTTGGAGCGCATCAAAGATCAAAGCGGCAATGAAAGGGTTAATCGATCAGCAAGACAAAGGGCGCGATGTGTCGAATTGCCTGCTTGATGACCAATTTGATGCCATTTTAGAAGATGGCGCAACCATGTTTGGTTTTGAATCTCTATACAAAGCAGTTGAAGACGGTGACTTGCGCTTCAATGAATTGGGCATGTTTGAAGATCCGCTTGTAGCTGAAATGAGCGGCAATCCTAAGCAAATTAAAAAACGCCTAGAAGATAACCGTGCACTTTATGAAGAGCTCACTTTTGAAGTTGAACACTTTGGTGGTCAGCTTCAAGACCGCTTGAAATCATTCGGCGAGAAATTTATTAAAGAAAACTTTGCTGAAACGGATGCATGGAAAGATGTTGAATTTGAAGCTTTTCTGCAAGAGAAAAAACGCAATGCGCAACAGCAGCTAGTTCTTGAAGAAGAGCAAGCGAGTGATGGTATCACAATCACAGCGCGTAACCGTGCAGAGACCAAAGCGGGTATGCGTGATCGCCACTTAATCATCGAGTTAGATGAAGATGTGAATGAGTTTGAACTGAAGCTGATCTTCCAAGGTGCGAGTAATCTTGAGAGAAGCCAATTCAAAATTCAGCCAGCAAAAGCGCTCAACAACGAGGAAGTGATTACCACACTTAACGGCCTAAAAACGACACGAGCTAGCTTAAAAGGTACCTATAAGCACGAGCCATTGTTCTTTAATTTGGCGTTGAAGCGCGAGAATAAATCTGAAGTTTATAACTTCCGTTGTTTAGTGGTTCGAAAAGGCGAGTTCTATATTGAACCGTTCAAAAACATCTTCTTGGTAGAGCCTGCACCAGCGAAGCAGCGCTTAACCTTGAATATGGAAGAGAATAAGCTGCAAATCAGAGCCAACGAAGGCAGCGCATGTTCACTGCTTGATGCTAAGCAGGTTGTCGATGCAGCAGACTACGCCGTAGTGGATTTTGAAGCGTTAGCCAATGAAGCTGACGAAATAGATTTTGCCGTTAAATCAGGTGATAACCAGCTTAAGTTTAATGTTGAAGGTGCAGTAGCCACCGATTCATTGAGCTTACCTTTATTGATCAATAGAGGTCGTTATCACAAGCTTTTCAAAGATGAATACAACGGCGAGTTTTATTCTCACAAAGGCAAGGTCGGCATCGACAACAGCGAGTTCGTTGTACCTGGTGTTCGCTTAAAACTACTGCGTTGGGAAGAAGAGTTCATTAACAACAAAGTGGTGTCGATTGCTGATTCAGGGGCGCTCAAGCTCGATGACCTGCAAGCGATTGATGATGCCATTCACTCTTCTTACGTTGAGCTTTTTGATTACCTAGAACAACGCCGCAGTACGCCTTCATTGGCATCTTGGGGAGATGAGTTTACAACGCTTGTTCAAAACACGGTTGACGCTTGCTTAGGTTATTTTGAAGCAATTCCAACAGGCAGTATGCTAACCAAAGAGCAAAAGCTAGCACTGACTATTGGTTTAGTTAACTCAGAAGGTGAGGAGTATTACTCACCCTTCCACCCGCTGATTTTGGCTTATTACCTCAATCTAAGAAATTCGATTCGTAATGACAAGAGCTTTGCTCAGCTACCGGATGTCACTTTCGAACGCTTGTCACCAAAAGGTTTGCTGCCATATGTTTTCCATCCAAAACATGAGTTCTCTTATAACCAACAGGTGAAAGAGAACGCATTCTGGATCAAGAGTGTGCCTCAAGAGAAAAGCTCTCTTACTTTCGTTCGTAAGCTGGTAAAAGAGAAAATCGATGAGTTCCAAACGGCATTCAGCCAACTGTTCACAGGCTCTGAGAAGAGCATTATTGTCAATGCGGTGAACCAAGACAGCGCTGAAGAGTTATTCATGGGGCTGGTGGATTATGTCCGCAGTAACCAAGATCAGGCTGCATCGATTCATATTAACCTGTATGACGACAAGTTAGCGTTTAATGCGTTTGACCGATTTGCTGAAACAGCCAATTACGATGAATTGAAAGAGTGGCTAGAGCTGAACAAGGGTAAAGTTCGTGAAGTTGCAGATACTATTATCGATATTCTTCGCACGCGTCTAACTTACAGCAAGTTCACTAATGCCCAAGCCGAAAAAGATGGTCAGTCTTATGCGCATCTTTCCTTTTTCCGTAATAACGACAAGGTCGATTGCTCAGACATTGCGATTGAAGATATGGCATCAGGCATTGCATGTGATGGTCTATTAACGGGTGATGCTTCTGAAAGTAAATCAGGTTCGTACTTTACGGGCTTTGGCTTAAAAGGAACGGATTACCAAGACTACCCACATTTGATGATGGCTAAATACGTCGGTGCTCTGTTAAAACCTGCACTCAAGCCAAATACTCAATATCACGGTGCAAACGCGGTTGCCCTTGCTGTAAGTGAAGACTTTAAAGGTTTACTAGAACGTTCGTACGAGAGTTCTATCTGGACGACCATTATTGATCCTAAGGTTACGTTGGACTTCTTCCACAGTAATGAAGACGTAGTATTGATTCACTATTCAGATCAGTACACCAGTTCATCAAGCTACGACGCGATCACGGTTACCGCTCAGCGTGGTTTGTTTGAGAAAGTCATCAAGCAAGGTGATGGTGGCCAAATTAATGAGTTCAACGCGTTCAACGGCGATTGGCTCCTTAAAATGATGACCTGTGCGCCGACCATAAATAAAGAACGCAAAGGCGTGATTGGTGCCTACAAGTTTGTGACTAGCCTTGTGCATGATTCAGACATTACATGGGTACCGCTGTCTGTCGCTGAGATGATCCGAGTATCGGGCAACATTGGCCTGAAGATGTCTGACAGTGAATTCTCTCGTAATGTACAAGGTTACAAGAAAGGCGAAATTTCTGACGATGTGTTGCTGGTTGGCTTCAAAGACCAAGACATGTATTTATTACCTGTTGAAGTAAAAACGGGCTCGGTGCCGAATTACAACAAAGCCGTTAAACAGTCGAAAGAGCTACTACGTTACTTAAGCCAAGACTTACTAGGAAATGATGACCTAGCGAGCAAGCTTTACCGTGGCCTATTTATGCGCCAAGTATTGATGCAAGTCGACAAGTATCGCCTATACAAGGTGTTTGCAGATAATTACTTCGATAGCTTACTTGCTAACAAAGAAGAGTGGCTAAGAGGCGACTATTCACTTGGTCAAATTGCAGACTACCCAGAGGGCTTTGTGGTTAGCCACCTTGAAGGGGCTGGCTGTTTACAACCCGACTACCAAATGATGGAAGGGGTGTTAAAAGTCGACCTACCGATGGGGCTACTTCCTGGCTTAGTGGAAACTCCGCTGCAAGAAGTGTTGAACGAATTAGATGTAGTGAAACTTTGCCACGTGCCAAGTGAATATGTGTTGAATGGTGAGACTCGATTAGAGAAATTCCCTGAAGCTGAATCACAGCCAGCGGTAGTAGAATCTGATGAGGTTGAAACGACAGAATCAGTGCAGCCTGAACAGCCAGTTGTTGAAGAGCAAGTAGCACCAGTCGTTGAGCCTATGAAGGTCGAATCTAACAGCAACCTAAACGTGTTATTTGGCCACAATGCGTTAACACAAGCACCATTGAACTGGGAGCCAACCAATACCGCCAAATTCATGAATACCAATACCGGCATTATTGGCACCATGGGTACGGGTAAAACGCAGTTTACCAAGTCGGTGATCACTCAGCTTTACCGCAACCAAGCAGACAACGTAAACGGTGCGCCAATTGGGATGCTTATTTTCGACTACAAATCCGATTATGTAGACGACAAGTTTCAACAAGCGACCGCGGGTAAGAAGTTTAACCTTCATAAACTGCCGTATAACCCACTGAGCTTGTTTGGCGATACACCAATGCTACCTGTGCACACCGCACGTGGCTTCTCTGAAACCATGGGGAAAGCCTTTGGCTTGGGCCAAAAACAGCAACTGCGTTTGCGTAAGCTGGTGGGTGAAGCGTATGAGTTGGCGGGTATCCGCAAAGCGGATCCAAACACTTGGTCAAAAGCAGCGCCGACAATCTCACAGGTATGGGACTTGTTCATTGAAACAGAACCAGATGAAGATTCATTATATGCGGCACTTGAGAGCTTATATGAGCTAGAGATTTTTGAAGACGATAACACCAAGTGCATGAGCCTTTATGACTTGGTGGATGGCATCACGGTAGTTGAACTAGCGGGTTACCCTTCAGAAATTCAAAACCTTGTAGTCGCACTTACGTTAGACCTTTTCTACTCACAAATGCAGAAGAAAGGTAAGCCTGAAGTCCAAGGTGATTTCCGCCAAATTACTAAGATGATTTTGGTGGATGAAGCGGATAACTTCATGTCTCAAAATTTCCCAAGTTTACGTAAGATCTTGAAGGAAGGCCGTGAATACGGTGTTGGTGTGATTCTGTCTACACAAGACATCACCCACTTCCAAACTGGTGAGAATGACTACTCAAGTTACGTACTTACATGGGTAATTCATCGCGTAGCGAAGATTCGCCCACAAGAGCTAAAAGCCATGTTTGGTGTAAACGAAAAAGCAGAACAAGAGAAGCTGATGGAAACCATCAATAAGCTAGAGAAGCACTACAGCTTATACATTGATGGGGCGAAGAAGATACTCCCAATGAGAGATAGAGCATTTTGGGAGCTTCTTCAATAAACAACTGATTTTAAACGCCCTTTAGGGCGTTTTTTGTTATGCTATATCATAGTAATATAATGCAGATGCATATTAACTCGTAATTGGATCCGGGAGTTCCTCGCGTTTTAGTTAGATGGACTCTAGCCCATTAGGTAACTTAAATTTATAAAGTAATACGTTGTATATGAAAGTTAGTAAGAATAAATATCGGTATTCTTTCATTACAGGTTATTTAAGGTTGATGTGCTTGCTAGTATTAACTACTGAGGTTGGTTAATGAATTGAAAAATGGGTAATAATAATGAATGACAAAAGAAGACCTTTAGAAGATGGTTACAAGTATGAGTTTAGTAGAAGTGGTGCATTTGGAATATTTGATACTGAGTCGACAATACCGATAGAATTTGTAATGACTTCTTTTACCATTAATGAACTTCCACACCTTAGTCTGGCTAGAGATTTGTACTCTGAATTGAATTTTGACTATTTAATTCAGAGGGATATTGATGAAGAGAGAGCTTTAAGTGAAATTAGTCAGTATATTTATACTGATGGAACAAAAAAGCAGAAGGAAATTATATTTCTTCCGCCTTTATTAGTGGCAGTAGTCGAGACTGATAATCAAGATAATATTGTAGAAACTTACCCTGACTCAGAGTATGAATTTATAAAAGATAAATTTGGTGGGACACATACGAGAGAATGGCCAGGAGTATTCAAAGTTGAAAACTATCCTGCAAAGAAGGGATTTGACTTAAATATTTTAGATAGTGACCTTGTTGATAAGTCGATACGAATTACATCCACTCAGGCAGAAATTTCTCTAAATTTGAGTCCAAAGCAAATGAAAGGAGCTAAATTAGTTGTTATTGATGGGCAGCACCGTCTATATGCCCTGAACTACTTAAGAAGAGAACATTACGAAAGCGTTAAAAATATTGTTTTACCGGTCTGTGTTGTGTACTCACCAAAATCAATAAAGTCATTGTCTTCTGATGGACAAGATATTCCAAATATCCAGAGCGTTATGCGAAGTTTATTTGTCGATGTTAACTCGACCGTTGAAAGAGTCAGTGGGCATTTTCTTACTTTATTAAAAGATGATTCTCTTGGTTCTGTTATTTGTAGAGATTTTTGTAATGAAGTTCTCAACTCTCCTAGTTTATCTAATGAAGGGTTAGGTTTAATTGAATGGAATACTAAAAATCACAAAGAATCATTGAATATAAGTCGGGAACATACCACAACTAGCATTGGAGTTTTGAACTCAGCATTTGAAGAGATGTTTAACAATAAATCTGGTATTCAACTGATTAATGAAATTCTTAAGATAGATGATAATATATCAGATTTTGACTTTGGGGTTGATGAGTATGAAAATAAAAAGCCTAAACCAGAAAAATTCCCTTTAGAATCTATCTCTATTAAACATAAATCCAAATTAACTGAATTAGTTAACGATAATATAACCAAGCATTTGGTAGAGATATTTTTTGAGTCTGAGTCTTATAAGGTTCTATATGATACATTTAAAGACTCATTAGATGAAGTTATTGAAAAAGCAATTTCGGAAAGGAAATCTATCTCTGACTCTGCATCTCTGGTAAAGAATAATATATTATTCAATGATCCGATAGATAGTTCTCAAAAGAAAGCAAGGGAACTTCGTTCGGAATTCTATAATGTATTACTTGCTAATAGAAAAGGGAAGGTTTCTGAAATTGTTAGAAGATCAATATTTCAGAAGTCAATAATAGAGTCTTGGTTTAAAATACTAGAAATTGTAGTCGCTTCTGGGTTTACGGTGAAAGAAGCAACTGAAATATTGATATTACTATTGGATTCAAGCTTGATTGACTGTGGTAGAAATTATGATTTCAGACAGCCTTATGTTCAAAATACTATATATAATGCTAATAAGCTTAAAGTAACAAAAGAAACAAGGAAGCAGCTATCAAGATTGATAATTTGCTCTTTGAATTCTCCTTCTATTTTAGCGAAAGTTAAGGGGATCGTTAGTGAGTCATGTGCTGAAAGGTTGTTAAATCTAGCTTCTAAAGAATTTAGTTCGTATGTAAACAGAATGACCTTAGATAAGAAGAAATACTTTGAGAAAAATTATAAAGTTAATTTTTCTGTTTCTTCATTCGATAGGGAAAAACTATTGCAATTAGAATCTGAAAGAGATGAAAAGTTGATTTTAGCATCAACAGCGTCTGAGAGAAGAAATGCAAATGAACCGTTTGATAAAGCTATTACAGAAGCTATTTCTACAGAATTAGATACTGCTTTGGATTCTTTACGTTCTTGCTTTGGTATTGAAGCTAGCGCACTAGTTTTTACTTCTGATGATGGTGAAGATGAATAGTAATTATCTAGTTGATATTAGGGAGGATGATAATGACAATGCAATGGTGGGTATGTGCTTATACTCACCTGTTATAATTGTATCCTCTAGAGAGTTATATGAACATGAACTACAATCTTTAACGGAATTGGAAATAGACTTTAGTTTAAGGGTTACTAATCAAAAGTATAGCGACGTGTTATTTCTGGAATCCTTGAAAGTTGAAAAATTAATGCCAGTTTGTGTGAACACGGGAAGATTGTTAAATTTAGAAATTGATATATATGACTTTCAGGGAAATAATTTTGGAACTCAAGCTAGGGTTCGATTGTTCAGGTTAAAGTCTATGATAGCATCAAGTACACTATCTTCGACTTTGAAGTATAATTTAAGTAATTATATTAATTTTCTAGAAAATATCTCTACATATGATGAAAGATTTATATCTAAAGATGGTTTTTTTTTAGACGAGGAAGTTTGGAATCGAAAAGATGAAACGTATTTAGAAATGCTCAATTTAAATGAATTAGATAAAGTAAGATCTTTTTATCAAAGTTCAGTTTTCGATTATTACCTATGTACTAATGCTTTTAAGGAAAGAAAGATTTCATGCCTGAATGATTTATTTAGCCTGAGAAATAATAGTGACTTAAGTCTGAAGCTGGTGGATGGCTATCCAATATCTATTAAAATATTGTCCTCGTTTTTTATTAAAGCTGCCGAGTTTAAATTGTCATCTAATGTTATTTCTAGTTCATTTATGTATGCTTTTAGAGCGTTAGAAGCGTACTGTGATGGTTTGCTGGTTTTTTTTGGAAGAGCTCGTATTGGTGATGCTTTAAATCGCCAAGGTGAAATATTTAAGCCTGATACTTTACTAGTTAACAACCGTTTTATTTCTGGTTTTGGTGGAAAGTGGTCTGAGATAAAAACTCAAGATGAGTTTAGTTCTATTGAGCCCAATTTAATCAATGAATTGGAGAAAATTAAAGAGTTGAGAAATAATTTTGTGCTAACTCATGGAAATGTGAAGCTTACTAAGCAAATATCGAGGGCATCAATTGATATAATATCTAGTTTCATTTTGGCTTTTGAGAATGAAATAAATCAGCAAGCATCAAAATGGTATAATATTTCTCATCGACTTGATGAATTTTTGTCGATTGATGTATTTGACGAAATTTCATATTTTTGCGATGAACAAAACTTCTAACAATAGGGCTTGCAGAGGAAGCCCTATTGTTGCTTAAAAAATCAAGCAATCTTAGTTGCTAAGGCTGATATTAATTTGTGATTACGCACAGAAGCAATCCCATCTTCAACATGTGCTGCCCAAGCTTGTTGGCATTCTTTACTATCAAGCTCTGGGTAGTACATTTTCAGCATTAGCTCAGTCACATCACTAGTCTCACCGAGCCAAGTGTACTTATCTAGTACAAGTGAACCATCTAACTTAGCTTCTTGGCCTTGGTATCGGAAATCACTTTCAATAGAACGGAAGAAAGCAATACGTGCCGAAACGTTTGGAGTTATTCCAGTATAGCCTTTCAACTTTTTAAGCTGTTCTTCAGTAGAGCGAGTTAAGTTCATGCGGTTAGGTAGCATTACACTGCCTCCTTAATCGATTCTTTCCAGAAGTAACCTTCTTTCAACCTTGAAGACTTGGTTGTACCGTCGAAACAGATCTCGTAAGTACGCGCAAGATCGTCTTGGATGAGGCTTGTGTAGTTTCTATCGATTTCGGTATCTGTCGATAAAATTACCACTTGGTGACTCGCTGTAGGGAAGTAGTTCTCAACCAACTTATCACGGTGGTGTGAATCCAATCGACCTAGTGGTGTGTCAATGATTATTGGTAACTTACGGCCAGATGTACGACCAAGTGCTTCTAGGATCGAGATAGCGTAGATCTGCTTTTCACCAGCAGACATCGCCTTACGGTTGATCTTAATACCGTGTTCATCAACTAACTCAACATCAAATGATGCAGGGTTGATTGAAGCGGTTATCTGCAAATCTTCTTTACGTGCTAATTTTTTGTATGATTGAACGAATTCATTCTCTAGTTGATTAACGCGAGCTTTGGTTAACTGTTCACCAAACTTTTCTAGCAATAAAATTGAGTTTTGGGCGTTGCTAACGCTTTGATCTTTGTTGGACTGATCTTTGTGCTTGTCGTGTAGTTTTTGGATTTGACGAGCTGTTTCCAGTGCTAGTCGAAGCTCACGCTTAGCTTTTTCAAGTAAATCATGGTACTCGATAATTAGCTTTTCTTTCTTCTTATCTAATGCTCGAACATCCGTAAACAACTCTTGTACCTGCTCTTGTTCGGGAGCTCGCGCGATATTGTTTGAAGCATTGTCGATCTCGTCTTCAACTTTTTGAAGGCGAATTCGCGCTTTATCAAAGCGAACAAAAGAATCCTGCGAAAGATTTGATAACTGGTAATCAATGGTGTTCGACTGACGGTCTGAAATATCTAAAAGTAGATCTGTAGAATCAAATTCACCTACATGAGCTTTAAAGCTGTCGGCAATTGCATTTTGCGCCATCTCAGTATCAAAGCTTGGGTATTTTGAGCATAGGGTTTCTAAGAATGAATCTAGCTCATTGCCAAAGTTTTGTTTCTTCTTAACCTGCTGCTCTTGCTTGATTTGAGTTTGCAGTCTTTGCATTGCCTTTGGAGCAAGTGAAAATGGAAGGTTGGTTTCCATCTCCATACGAATCTGTTTCTCAAGCTCCACTTTTTCTTTCAGCAAGCTTTCAACTTTTAGTTGTTCATCTTCTCTGGTTTTTGCCCAAGCTCCGCCATTTTGTGCAAGCTTGTTTTCCAAAATTTGGATATCAGAATTAGTATGGATAATCTGCTTATAGACTTCGTTTTCAGCTTCGAAGCGGAGTTTGTCTGATTCTCTTTCATGTCTAATACGAATATCTTCGAGATTATCCATCTCTTCTTTTAGAGACTGACTTAAAGCGCCTGCTCCCTGTTTTTTTAAGAAGATGTTCAGATCGCTTTTAAGCTTAGCTATAACATCTAATCCCAACAAACGACGAACGGCAGTTTTAAGTACGTTACCAGACTCATCTTCTGCTAATTCAGCAATCTTCTCACCGTCAAAGAAGAACAGATCAGCAATACCCGTTGGAATTAACTCATTAAGGAAGCCTTGGCACTGCTCGTAATTCAGCTCTGGAATTTGGATGCCATCTTTTTCAAGGCATAGGTTGTCTTTCTTGCCACGTTTCCAACCGCGAATCACTTTATAGGTGTTCTCTTCACCGTTTTGGCTGTATTTAAACTCAAGCTCGATCGATGCATTATCTTGAACTCCACCGTGGCCGACACCTTTGTGAATCAGTTCCGATAAAGCGTCAACGTAGTCACCATTTGAAAGTAATTGGCTAAATGATTGACGCCCGAAAAGCGCTAAGCGAACTGCTGTCAGTATTGATGTTTTACCGGCACCATTTAAGCCGCCAAACAAAATAATAGGTCGTTCGGTCCCTTCGATAGGGCCACTTTTACTTAAACGAGCTGGGGCGGGGCGCAAGTCAATTTCATGCACACCGCGAAACACGCGAAAGTTGTTTAAAGTTAGTTTTGTAATCAACATTTCAGTATTTAAAACTCTTTTTGAAGCTGGTTATCTAGGTCAGCAAGCTGTTCGTTATAGCGCTCAATTTCTTGTTGGTGGATATCAAACTCGGCTTTGCTTTGCAGTGAAGCATGCTTTTGTTTGATTTCTTCCAAGCTTCCCCAGTCTCGTTTCAATAGCGATGCGATCTTGTTCGAGATGCCACTACGACGGCTCAAACCTTCCATAGATACCTCAAGCTCGATGAGTTTCATGATCATTTCCGGTTCGACATCGAAGTTATTGCAAAGCTCATGGATCAGCTGTGCGTCATCTTTACCAAAACTTGCGTTATCGTCATATACCCAATCAAGGTCGTAGCCATAAACGTCTTTAAAAATAGTTGGTAGAGAGTCATCCCAATCCGGTTCGTTTGGATCGTGGATCCACTCTTGGCGAATAGCATGCAGCTCTGGCACTGTGATTAACTCAATCTCTCGGCCTTCAGCTTTGTATTTCTTATCTAGCTCTAGCAATTCACGGAGCCATTGACGGCGGTATTTAAGCCAGTAAGGGCCTGGAGTATAGCGTGACCAAAACCATGCTTTACGCTCTTTTAAATCCTTGGTATCAACTTGATAAGTAACAGTTTCGACAACAGTTTTACCATCTAGAATCTCAATGTTACTATCGTTAATAATGCGAAATTCCTGGGTATCATACAGCTCGTCACGTTTTTCAGTTTTTATATACGTGATTGCTGCTTCTGGAGTCTTTATATCCCAAGGCAATTTTTTTGTGTGGTCGTGAACTCGGCCTGTTCTTCTTTTAAAGTTTCTATACTCATCTTTGTCTTTGGGGACATTGGTTGCCGCAAGCTTATTGCGGAACTCAAGTAGAGGTGACATCCACTCTTCACCGTTTTGGATAAGGCTTTCCATCGCACGGTCTTTGGTTACTACGGTACATGTCCAACAACCAAAACGAGAGTTACCACAAGAGGGGGTAGTTTCGTCAATCACCATTGGGCATTCACCTTGGCCTGAAGAGTCTTTATATAGATTCCAAAGTACTAGGTTTTTACCGCCCCAAGGGTTTTCCCATTCTAGGTCATAGTCATCTTTCCAGATGTTTCTAATACCTAATGGCGTTTCTTTTGTCTCTAGGTGACATAAACGCAAGATCTTCCAAACATCATCAACAGCCCATGTATCAATAGGGGTGTAAATGAATGCATTGGCTAGCGTTGTATGGCGAGCTAGACGAGAGCCATCAATTTTGTGTTTAGCGATAACCTGAGCACGCGAGGCACTTTCTTGGCTACGTGAGCCCAATACAACAATCACCTCATCAAATTGAGATACTTTGCTTTTGATGAAGTCACTAACCGGATCGATCTTCATTCGCTCTGTACACCAGCGAAATGAACGTGTCGGTGCTGGGTAGCCTTTACCAAGAAGACTTGACCAGAACGTTTGGTCTGACTCAGGTACAACTTTGTGGCAGCTGATTGGCAAGTCGTCACGCTTAGCGCCTTTTTGTATTGCCGCTAGGGAGTCTTTAATGTGGTTAACAACAACAGGTGTCTCAACCAGTGTGTCTGATGAAACGACAAATACGGGTTTGTGGCGTTGTTCTTTCTCTAGGCCAAGTAGTGCCATATAGATTAAAGACATGATAGCGGAGGAATCTTTACCACCACTGTAGCCGATCACCCATGGGCGGTTGTCTGCACAATAGACGCGTTGAACGTCAGCAACATAGTAGCTGAGTTTATTATTTGCGAACTCTTCAGCGTTGATGAATTCTTGGTATTCTTCGGCGAGATCTTCTGCCAATTTTAGCTCGTGTATCATGATAACTGCTTCTCTAGAGCTTTTTCTTCTGGGGTAAGTGGTAACCCAAGTTCAATTTTAAGTGCGTTTGCCGTGAGCTGAATGTTGATGTTCGATTTACTCAACTTGCCGTGGTTCATGCTACGCTTGATCCATTCAGGATTGGTTTTCAACCAATTGACTTTCCCTAGTAACTGGAGTTTTTCTTTCCATTGCTTTGGCTCCTGACACAACAGGTGTTTACCCAAGACGCCAATAGCATGCAGCCCGACACCGTGTGCGTGGATGTATTCTTGGCGAAGCTGTGCAGGGGATACTTGTTTGTCGATCACCATTTGCCAATCTTTAATATGGCGAGTGACCTCTTCCCAAAACTCAGCAGCTAACTGCTTCTCTTCTTCAGTGAAACCATCTTTAGGCCCTTTACTTAAAAGTGCTCGTGTTGACTGTTTTATACTGCTTAAAGTAAATAGCTTGTTCGACTTTGGACTGATGTTAGACTTTTCCATTTCAGTCATTCCGATGAAGGGCTTCACTTTAGCTGCTAATTCACGTGCTAATTCAGAGCTTTCGTCTCGGTGATCGTAGAGAGTGCCAAGAGATGGACTGGGTTTTACTGCGTACTTGTTTAAGTCAGCAAACATTTGTTGGCTTCTTCCTAAACCTTCATCGATGAAGAACAATACTGGAATGTTGTCTTGCCCAAGGTCAGGATTTTCTCTTAGTGCTTCTTCTATCGCTTTACGACGGTGTTGGCCATCGTTAATTAGAATCTGTGCATCCATCGGGATTTGAAGCGTACCTAAATTAGGCGCACCTTCATGATCGTGGAAAGATATATCAACTCCAACCGATGCTGTTAATGCTGAGAATACGTACTCTTTAGGGTTGTCGAGTAGGTATTTGACCATTTCAGGTATACGAGTCTTGTTTAATGTTCTTTGAGCTCTAAGCTCTGGAGGAACATCATCTTCGTTATAACTGAAAATCTTCGGGATGATTCGAAGAGGACATGTCGCAATGTAAAATGGACGTCCTGCTTGAATACCTCTGACTGCTGGAAATGAATAGCAATAGCCTGAATCTTGATTTTGCATAGTGAACTCTAAGTTATGTTATTTGCCTATGACATAAACCATAGTTGGTATGTCATATTTTGACAAACTAAGCTTTTAGTTTGTTATGCTTTAGTCTTATCTATGCGAATTATTACATAGGTATGCCAAAATAGGCTGAGTATTTTACAGGTATGTAGGCCAGATATCTATGGTAACCATAGGTTTTTATAGTGCTAAAAAAGCGCTATTTTGAACTTAGCGTAAACCCTTTGATTTCTTTATGTTCCTTCTCTAATAGAACCTCAAATTCTGTTCTCATCATCCGTGTTTCTTCACTTACTTCAAACTCCATGAGCTTTGCTAATCGTTTATCAAAGCTCTGTTGTTTCTTGTAGTTCTCGTGCTCGGCTGATATGTAAAGGTGCTTATTGAGCAATGGCGGCCTGCGATCTTCATTAACGTAATCGAAGAAGTCGATATCTTGCTCAGCCATCTTGATTTTTATGCGTTCTACTAAGAAAGGAACCGATTTCTCGAAGTCATCATAGGCGGTGAGGGTAAGTTTTCCTGATGTGATATGAATTTTAATTAGGTCTACCTCTTCATCCAGTTCGCCATACATTTGCAACCCTGCGCCTACGTAGACTCGCAGTAACAAAGGTAAATCATCGATAAAGTCTCGATGCAGAATCAAAGAGTGCCCTTCATTAAGAAGACTGGCTGGTAACAGATCATGTGCTTTCTGGCACTGCTTCTGGATTAAGTCGATATCTGCGATTGCGAATAGTAATTCTGCAGCTAGGTTGATCGCGGTTTTGTAATCATCAAACAAGGCTTTGATGTCTCGCTTTAGCGGCTCTGGTTGCTGCGTATAGGGTTTTCTTTTCTCAAACAGTCCCATAGCAAAGTAGAGGAGAAGATCTTCTTTTCGGCTTTTTTCTGCTTGTTCAAACTCTTGGGTATCAAACATCTCTTGCAGTAAGTTAAAGGTTTTTCTGTGTGAGCCTATTAACTCTCGAATTTTGTCAGATTGTTCAAATTCGTCGTTGGCCGGAATTCGGCCTAGTTCTAAGCAGGTATTCCAAAAGTTGTTGAACAGGTCTTGATGCTGAGTGATAAGTAGCTTGGCTTTATCTTTCGCTTCGATAGGTTCTGGTGAAGTCAGTTGCTGCCACTTGTGGTGTCGTTTGTATTTACTCTGCAGGTACTGTTGCTCTTCCAATTTGTCTTTGAAGATATAGAAAATACCAGGCGCGACGGTAATGGCGTCTTCTTGTAGGCTTCTCTCTATGTACGCTTTGATCTCTGATTGCGCATAGTATTTTTGGAAGGTGTTACGAGAGGTGATGACCCCATCCTTATAAGGTTTGAACTGAGCAATGTAGTTTTCGTTGGCCAGCATGACAGAAACCACCAGAAGCTTGTCTGTCAGCTCCCATGCGCCTAGTAGGGCATCGAGTCGTTCATCTTGATCTTCTATTACGTTAAGAACAAACCCTATGTTTACGATATCAGAATTGGATTTCTCGTTGTCGGGTTGAAAGTTCGGATCCCAACCTAGAGCGTCGAGGCCATGTGCTTCGAGCTCTCTTAAATCGTCTCCGCGACCACAGCCGTAATCGAAAATTGAGTGTTCGCCTTTTAAGTAACCATGTTTAACGAGAGTCTTCATTGGTGCGGAGAGTTCATGGCGCACGATGGCTGTTCTGTGCCTATCAATCCCAGCCTCTTCTTGCGTTGTCACAGAGGAGCATCGGAATAATCGACCATCGACAAGCTCGTAACCATGGCGTGCTATTAGGTTTTCCCAAGAACGTTTAAAACCAATCAAACGGCTGTTTTCGTACAGGCCTGCATTCTCGCCTTCTTGTGTGAGTGAAACGAAGTGTTCGTAATATTCACTTGTTGGCAAAACCATCGTTTCTTTTCTATGTAAGATCGGCGGGTTTTCAGATTCGAGATAGCCTGTAATTTTGTGGCTTAGCTTAGAGAGGTCGACATTGAGGCTTTGTTCTAATGCGGGATAGGAATCAGTATAAAAATCAGGGTAATGAAGAAGAGATAAGCGGAACTCTTTTTTAAACAGCTTAACGAGGTTCCACTCTTCTTCATCTAAGTTAACGGCTTTTGCTACGGCAGGAATGAACTGTGTTAATACTTTAGGCAATGCGCTGAATGCGTCTTTATGAAGATAAATGGCATCGGGTAGTTGTTTTCCAACTTTTATTTGAGAGGTAAGTTCAGCAAATAGCTCTTCGTTCATTCCTATTCCTTAGGTGTTTTTGAAGATTATAAATCATCAAACAATGCCTGTGTGGCGCTGCCTTTTGCACTTTTTGTGTTTACGCGAAGCCCGTCACTTCGACGTTGTCGGATAAGTGCGTATTTTGAATTATCAGCCCCAACGCTAATATGCAGAGGTTTATCTTTGCCATAAAAATAGAGGCGGTCGAACTCTAAATGCGTGCAGATAAATCGAGCGACCTCATCCATACGTTGCTCATACCCTTCAACATAAATATCACACGCAGCCCCACTGCGCTTACAGATACGACTATCCCGGGTGTTGAGTTCCATAGAGGCATGTTGGTCAATATCGGGCGCCATATCTCCAGGGCTATTTTTCAATATCCACCTTAAAAGAGGATGGCTTGTATAACCATAGGTCACCGTTACCTCTCCTAGTGAGCGTTCGATAGGCTGTAAAATTTGAACCGTTAAACACTGAAGCTCAGTGGAAGAAAGTTTATTAACCTTGTTGTCTCCTAAGTAATTAGGATGTCTAGACTTATGCCAATCAATAAGCTTGTGGTGCATTTTCTGTCCTTAGGGTTCTAGGTTGCTACTATATTTAACGAACGACAGCAGTAAAATCAATGCAATTCGGGGGCTATGTATGTTGTTTATTCTCGCTTTACTCTGCATCTTCTTGTTGGGGTATCTTGCACAAACTACGGGCCTTTGTATGGTGAGAGGAGTGAAGGAGGCAATAAACGGATCACCGATGTTCATCGTTGCGATTGTGTTTAGTGGTTCGCTGGCTTGGGTTTCTATGGCTCTTGGCTCTGTCGTAGAAGGGCGGCTTTTATCTGCCGCTTTTTGGCCGAGCCTGTTTTCCCTGTTTGGTGGTTTTCTGTTTGGTATTGGAGCGGCAATTAATAGTGGTTGCGGGGTATCTACCGTAAGCCGCTTAGCTCGTGGCGAACTGGTTATGCTGGCGACGATATTAGGGTGGTTCGTTGCTTGGTTGTTATTTGCTCCCGTTTTACCTAACGAGTTAAAGGGAGATAAGTTGGTATTGTCTGATTTTTCTCGCTATGCATTCCTTGGGAGCATTTCGTTCATTATTGTGGTGAGTTGCTATTTCATGAATGCGGTAAATCGTAAGTTATGGTTATCAATGCTGGGAATTGGCTTAACGGCAGGTTTTGTATTCCTTTATGAACCACACTGGACGCCAAGTGGTTTATTGAAATCTATGGGTACTTCACTCTGGCACGGAAAAGCCGAAGATTGGCCAAGCAGCGAGCGTTTTATCTTGATGATCTCTCTGTTAGTTGGAATGGTTAGCGCCGCGTTGTTTACTGGGTCGTTTTCACTGAGGTTGAGCTCTATACGTCTGTTGGGTAAACATTTGGTTGCTGGTGTACTTATGGGGCTTGGCGCTGTGATGGCTGGTGGCGGGAACGATACTCAGCTGTTAGTGGCGATGCCAGTGCTGTCGTTGGCGGGTGTTTTTTCTGTGTTGAGTATCATTGTGGGCATATATACCGGAGTTAAGTTGATTCAAAGCCGATAGTTAGCGACAGTACGTAGATAACATGGGCACGTAATTTGAGAACACAATGAAATACATCGGAATTGATGGCTGCAAGGCGGGTTGGATCGCTTGGATTGTCTCTGGCAATGAAACACCTGAGTTCAAGGTGGTGAAGACCCTCGAAGAGTTGGTTGATGATCTTACGGGATCAACAACGTTAATCGATATGCCGATTGGCTTTAGCGATTCACTGACTCCAGATAGATTATGCGATAAAGCAGCAAGACGTTTCCTCACCAGCAAACGTGGCTCTTCCGTGTTTCCTGTTCCGTGTCGAGAGGCGGTTTACCAAACCGATTACATTGCGGCGTGCAGTGCTAATGTTGAGCAGCTTGATAAGAAGTTTTCTAAACAGACTTGGGGAATTGTGCCCAAGATTCGCGAGCTTGATGAACTCATTGAATCTCACCCAAGCCTTTCGATAAGGGAATCACATCCTGAGGTGGTGTTTGCAGCATTGAAAGGTGAACCGCTGACGTTTTCCAAACGAACGCAAGAAGGCAAAGAGGAACGGCTTTCTATTATTCAGCAACTCGCCCCTCAATGGTGTGACGGCTTGTCTTTGGCCATTTTAAATACCAAGCGTAAAGACGTCGCGATAGACGATATTTATGACGCATTCATTTTGATGTTGATTGCTTATCACGCTCCAACATTGTCGTGCTTGCCTGAGCTTTCTGAAATCGGCGGAAAGGCTGATAAGGATCAGAACGGAAGAGTTCGAGAGATTGTCTATTGGGACAAAACGCGCTAACAAAGCGTGCGCTCCACTTGGCTTAATATGTTACTTTCCAACTTCTGCTACTTTTCACACTTACTATTTTGAGTCTTTGATATGAAACGTTTTATTGTCGGCTGGCTGGCCACTGTTCTCAGTGTTGCGAGTTACGGCCAAGTTGCCCCTATATCTCAATGGCAATGCGACATGATGAAAAAGAACAATGTCTTGAGTAGTGGTGCGCCTGTCGGTTGTGAGCGACTATCCAAAGTGGATTTCGATTTCATTAATTTCAAAGGGGAAACGCAACAGGGCAATATGATCGTGCTTGATGTGGTTGCACCTGCTGTTGAACAAATTTTTTCGGAGCTCAAACAGCGCAATTTTCCTCTTCATTCCGCTCGCCTAATGCGTGAATTCAGAGGTGACGATAACGCCTCAATGGACGCGAACAACAGCAGTGCGTTTAATGCTCGTCCTATTATAGGTGGAGGTGGTTGGTCGAAGCATGCTTATGGTGTGGCGATAGACATCAACCCAGTTCAAAATCCTTTCTTAGCGTTCGATAGCAACGGAAAGATCACGGTAAAGCCTTCACAATCTGCGACAAGTTATGTGAACCGTACTCGCTTTCGTGCGCGTGATGAAATAGAACGCCGCGGCATGGCTGAAGATGTGGTTGAGCTTTTTGCCCATCACGGATTTATGATCTGGGGAGGGGATTGGAATAGCCCAATCGATACTCAGCATTTTGAGGTCGGCTCAAGAAAGTTTGTTAACCAACTGCTCTCTAAACCACAACCTGAAGCTAAGGTGTTATTTGAGCGCTACGTCGAATCTTATCGACAGTGCTATCTCAAAAATAAAGGTGAGGACGCAGAAAAAGCTCGAGCTATCTGCGCAAAGAAAACAGTCGGGACTTTTTAGTGCTATGTTTATCTAGAACCGTTTGTGTTTTAGCAAGTTAAACTCGCTTCAGGTGTGTTTTGAATAGCTAAGGTCAGCGCTTGTCGTTGGCCTTTTTTGTATTCATTTCTCCAATAGAACACCGAGCATTGAAAAGGTTATTGGGTATCCATTAGTCAATAATCGATAAGCGAATGCAGCGCAAAGTCATCGGTTTGTCATTGAAAAACTCATAGCGTTAACGTTTTGTGAGAACCATTACTGGTGGGGGAACTCTTCGCTGAAACGCCAGTATTATTAGTGAACTGATCACAACGGACCAACTAATGAAAAAGATACCTTTGGCTCTAACTCTTTTAAGCACTCTACTTTTTTCACAATACACTTTGGCTACTGATACTTCACACACCACTCAAAATCCTACTTACGAACTCGATGGTAAGTCGGTATTAGGCCGTACTGAGAACGTGTACCTATCTAGCGTTCAAGGGCTAAAAGACGTTCCTTTCATTGGTAAAATTGATACCGGTGCAGAAACCACTTCTATGCATGCTGAAGACATTCATGTGAAGAGCTCTAATCCCGATTACCAAAACCTCAAAGACAAAGAGTTGATGGCGGCGTTAACCGAAGACCTGTTGAACAATTCTGATGTTGATTACGATGATTGGGATGGCAGCACCTTTGCGAAATATGAAGCTGTGGTGTCTTTTAAGATCCAAAACCCACGCACGGGAGACATGGTATTAATCGAAGCGCCTTTAGAGCGTGTCAGCATGATACGCAGCCGCACTAGCAGCACGCCTTTACTTCGCCCTACCGTAAAAATGTCGCTTACCATTGCAGACCAAGAGCTAAAAACAGACGTTAACCTGACCGACAGAAGTCACTTCTCTGCGCCAGTATTGATCGGCAAAACCTTCCTTGCAGATAACGCTTTAGTGTTTGCGGGCTATGACTACTTACAAGAGCAAGAGAACGCAACGGTGGTTGGCCGTAAAGAGGTGGTTTCTATCTCGGGAATGGCGATGAATGCGACCTTCTCTTTAAAGAACCGCTACAGCATTTTGCATGCAAAAGACATCGATGTAGATAAGAAGAACAGTGAAGTGACGTTTGATATGTTCGACAACGATGGCAAGCAGAAAGAGATGACACTGCCATTAGTTCGTATGTTAAGCGTAAGTGGTAAGAAAAGGCCTTTGGTGTATGTGCCGGTTCAACTCGATGAAAACACAACCAAAGACGTTCTGGTGTACCTACGTGAGCGCTCGAGTAGTGAGTCGCAGTTGAGATTTGGAACCAGCACTGCCAGCGAACTCTTCATGATTGACACCAGTGCTGAGAATATTTTATCAGAAGGTTCAGAGAAATTTAGTGATGTGGCTGAGTCTGGTGAGCCTATGATTATCTCGCCGGAAGAGGACATCACCCTAGATGACTTCCCGCTTAAGGCTGTGGCTTCTTTTACTGTTAATACGCCTTTGTTGAAGGTCGACAGTTTTGAAATGACAGGTAAAGGCAAAGATGCCTCCGTTGAATTTTATCTTACGGATGTAAATGGTGAGAAGCAGAAGGTGACCAAGCCAATTATTAAGAAGCTTAAAGTCGGGGATGATACTCGCCCGGTTGTAAGTGGTGAGTTTGCGGTGTCTGGAAAAGTGCGTACGCAAGAGTTTGCCATCGACGTGCTCAATACGAATGAGAAAGAAGCGTACTTTATTTTAGGTAAGAAGATGGCGAAAGAGGGCGTTTACGTAAACACGCGCTCAGACTACCTATTGAAAGCCGAGCCACTGTTTAAAGTTGGGCACATTGAAGTGGTTGAAGTGAATGGCATGAAGTTCCCGGCCAAGCTCGACACTGGTGCGGATGTAAGCTCAATGAACGCGGTGAACATCAAGCGATTCAAGAAAGATGGCCAAGACATGGTGACCTTTACTTATCAAAACAACCAAGGTGATAAGCAAGAGTTCACCAAGCCAGTGATTGATGTAATGCGCATCAAAGCCAAGAAAGGCGAGAAGGTGAACATTCGCCCTGTCGTTGAAATGAAGGTTAAGCTTGGAGACCTAGAGAAAGAGGTGAGGGTAAACCTTCAAGATCGCTCTCGCTTTGAATACAGCATGATCCTAGGTAAGAACTTCCTGAAACACGGCGCGGTTGTGAGTAGCGATGAAGATTATGTGCTGGGTGATATGGAGTAACACCTAAACCTGCTTCTATTCATAATAGAACCGTTCCAAACAGCCACACATTTCAGCAACGGGATGTGTGGCTTTTTTATTAGGTGTCTGTTTTTGACGTTAATGGTTTGAGTTCTAAACCTTTGTTATTTAGAAATTTATCTACTACTACTCAACCTTTAGACAAACAAAAAGGGCCAACTCTTTCGAGTTGGCCCTTTCCAAACGTTTGGTGGAGCTGGCGGGAGTTGAACCCGCGTCCAAAAATCATTCATCATTGGTACTACATGCTTAGTCGATCTTTAATTTCACCAGCAACCTGCGAACCGACACGCTAGTTAAAGGCTAACCTGAATTGTTATTCGCGCTTTTCCTCTCAGGTGGGAGAATCCGCGCTAGCTAGTTTGGGTTTGATCTCTTATTGGTCCCCGTCTTACGAGCGGAAGCTAGGGTAAGAGAGCTCTGAGCAGGTTATTAAGCTGCTAGTGCGTAGTTTTCGTCGTTTGCGACTATTTTTTTGCGGCTTTTAACGTGGCCAACCGCCCCACGGCATGCACCTCAGACTTCAAAATTCCTGTCGAATCCTAAATCAGCCCCAAGTGTTATTTGCATAGTACCAGAAAAGCTTACCCTGTCTAGCACTGTGCGTTTAAGTGCTTAAAATTAACGCAAATTACTCTTCATAATTCGTGCTTTATCTCTCGCCCAATCTTTTTCTTTCATATCAGTACGTTTATCGTGCAGCTTTTTACCTTTCGCAACGCCAACTTTAATCTTCGCCCAAGAGCGAGACCAGTAAAGTGCGGTTGCGACAAGTGTCATGCCTTCACGGTTAATACGACCGATAAGGTTGTCGAGTTCTTTTCTCGACATAAGGAGTTTACGAATACGTGTTGGGTTCGCCACGATATGAGTACTCGCTTGAGTTAGCGGAGTAATCGTCATACCACTGATGAATGCTTCGCCATCTCGGATGTAAACGTAGCTTTCTGCGATATTGGTTTTGCCTTCACGTAGGGATTTTACTTCCCAGCCTTGTAGCTCAAGCCCCGCTTCTATCTCATCATCGATGAAATATTCGTGGCGAGCTTTCTTGTTAAGCGCAATGGTATTACTACCGGCTTTTGATTTTGATTTATTCTTTGCCATAATGGCCTCATTATACGGATTGCGCCCTAGTTGGGGAATCCTTTTTATTTGCGCTCTGGCCCAATACAATTAAAATTGCAGTTTGTGTTAATGTAACGCTGTCTTTAACAGGAGTCTATATGCCAAAGGTTACTCGTTCAGCATTAGTGTCGTTTAGTGCCGACCAGATGTTCAGCTTGGTCAATGATGTTGCTCGTTATCATGAGTTTTTGCCAGGGTGTTCTGGTTCGCGTGTGATCGAATCTTCAGATTCAACTATGGTGGCTTCGGTTGATGTCTCTAAAGCTGGTATCAGCAAAACATTTACCACATCGAACCGTTTAGCGGATGGTGCTGAGATTTTGATGGAGCTGGTGGACGGCCCGTTCAAAAAGCTGCAGGGTGGTTGGTACTTTACTCCGCTCGACGAGCAAGCTTGTAAGGTTGAACTTAAGCTAGAGTTTGAGTTCTCTAGCCGAATGATTGAAATGGCATTTGGTAAGATTTTCAATGAGCTGACGAGCAATATGGTCAGTGCTTTTACTCAACGCGCGAAACAGGTTTACTAAGCCATGACTATTGAATCGGATATGATCCACGTAGAGGTTGTGTTTGCGCTTCCGCATGAACAGCGTGTGTTTACTTTGGTAGTGAACAAGCACGCGACCGTTGAAGAGATCATTGCGCAGTCTGGTGTTTTGGAATTGTATCCAGAGATCGACTTAGCGAAAAATAAGGTTGGTGTATTCAGCCGTAACGTGAAGCTTGATGCGACGGTTCGTGATAAAGACCGTATCGAAATCTACCGTGCGCTATTGGCAGATCCAAAAGAGATTCGTCGCAAGCGTGCTGAACAAGCAAAAGCGGCCGCAGCTAAATCGTAATGCTAAACAAATTTAAGTTAGAAGAGAGCTCGCATCTGCGAGCTTTTTTGTGCCTGTTAGTTAGACACAGCAGCTAATTTGTTAGCAGATGTTAAAAAGCCTGCTCATATGAGCAGGCTTTTGTGATTCTTGCTTTGTCGACTGATAGCTTTATCGGCTGAGAGTTTTGTTGACTGGAAAGCTAGCGAAGGCTTTCGAAGAACTCATCACTGGCTTCAAAATCACCATTGATCGTTACCAGAGTGCCCGTAGCATCAAAGTTTACGACAAGGTTTTTCTGAATAGGGTCGTTGTGACCTTTCTGATGGTGGTAAATGTAGTACCACGTATCTGGGTAGCCATTTTCGATAAGCATAGGTGAGCCCATAACGTAACGAACTTGTGTTTTTGTCATGCCAAACTTGAGCTGGTCGACAGCTTCTTGTTCAACATAGTTACCCTGATTGATGTCAATTCGATAAACCAACTTCTCTAGTAGAGAGCAACCGGTCAACATTGTTAGTGCAAGTGGAACTGCAACTAACCACTTTTTAATTCGCATAGTTTGAGATCTTTCTTCGCTAAAATACTGCCTGATAATAAACAAGCTCCAGCAAGAAGTAAAAAGCTCCTTGCGCTTTGAGCTTGTTATGACTGGCAATTTTGAATTAAGTTGCAAAATTGCCAAGAATTTTCGGTAAATTATCAGAAAGTTGCTGAATATGTAACCTAAGCTGCGATTAATAGCTCTTTTGCGTTGGCAAGCGTCGATTCGGTAATTTGGCTGCCACCAAGCAGTCGAGCAAGCTCTGAAACACGTTGTTGCTCATCAAGCGTGTGCATTTGAGTCTCTGTTTTGCCCGATTTCGTGTTCTTCGCTACAAACAGCTGTTGGTGACCGCAACCTGCCACTTGAGGTAAGTGAGTCACACACATCACCTGTGTAGATTCGCCCAGCTTGCGAAGCATTTTTCCGACAACCGCAGCGGTTGGTCCACTGATACCCACATCGACTTCATCGAAAATCAGGCTTGGTGTATCCACTTTTTGCGCTGTGATCACCTGAATCGCTAGTGAGATTCGTGATAACTCACCACCAGAGGCCACTTTCGCAATCGGCTGCATTGGCTGCCCTGGGTTGGTTGAAACAATGAAGGTCACGTTATCCATACCCAATGGAGAAGGGTGTGTGTTGGTGTTGTTCACTTCAATGGCAAACTGCGCTTTTTCCATGCTCAGTTCGTGCATGCTTTGCGTGATCAGTTTGTTTAGCTCTTTTGCGTAACGAGTTCGAGATTTATGAAGCTTCTCTGATTTAGCAACGAACGATTGGTATTGGTTTTCTACCTCGTTTACCAATTCTTCCAACTTTTCATCAGAGCAATCAAGCGCTTCAACTTGTTGTAATAAATCTTTATGGTGCTTATATAGCTCTTCTGGCAACACGTGGTGTTTACGAGACATTGACATCACTTTTGAGAAGCGTTCTTCAACGTAAGCCATACGACCGGGATCAACATCAATGCTGTCTAGGTATGTTCTTAACTCGTTGTTGGTTTCTTCAATCTGAATAATGGCTTCAGAAAGCAAGTTCGGTAACTCGGCCAATCTTTCATCGAGCTCAGCTAACTGAATTAAGGAGTTATTGGCCGATTGCAGAATACCAAGCGCATTAACTTCTTCGCCTTCATAAATAAGCTCGATAGCTTGCTGACAGGTTGTGGCCAGTTCTCCGCTATTGGAGAGGCGCTTATGCTCTTGTTCGAGGTCTTCATATTCTTCCTCCCCAATAGACAGCTCATTTAACTCTTTGATTTGGTATTCAAGAAGTTGTTTTTGAGCTTGGTTTTGCTGGCTATTTTCACGTAACTCTTTTAAGTGGTTATCCGCTTGTCGCCACGCTTGGTAAGCATTACGTGTTGATTTCAATAGGTTCAAGTGGCCTGCGTATTGATCAAGCATGGCCATTTGGTAATCGCTTTTCATCAACTGGTGATGCGCATGTTGACCATGAATGTTGATCAATAGTTGCCCTAGCGATTTCAATTGTGAAAGAGGGACAGGGCTACCGTTGATGAATGCACGAGAACGACCTTCTTTTGAGATGGTTCTGCGCAGGATACACTCACTGCCATCAAGCAATTCGTTGTCTTCTAACCAGCGGGTAGCATGCAGATTGTTCTCAAGTAAAAAAGCGGCACTGACTTCGGTTTTTTCTTCACCTTGTCGAACCATTCCTGCATCGGATCTTCCTCCAAGGCACAAGCCTAAAGCATCGATAGCGATAGATTTACCCGCACCAGTTTCACCGGTGATTGTTGTCATGCCTTTAGAGAGTTCTAGCTGTAAAGACTTAACAATAGCGAAATTATTAACACTTAAATGAGCCAGCATTTTTATTTACCTGTATAACTGAACAATACTGTATATAAGCTCAGTATATACTGTTTCTTTATACAGTAAAGTCGGCGGGTGAAAATTTTTTGCGACAGCTCTCAGAATTAAGCTTGTCTGTAGATCACTGAAACCGCTATAGATTCCCAACTCGGTCGTTCCTTCCTCTTGGGAATGACGATGTGGTGGATTGGCGTAAAGACCGAGATGGTGGGCTTTTAATCGGTAATAAAAAAGGCTGACGAATGTCGTCAGCCTTTGAAATTTTCGGTTATTGCTAGAGCTGTTTAGTTAGAACAGCTTACTCGACCAGCCTAGTTTGTTACGTAGAACGTGGTAGTAATTGTAGTCCTTAGGATGGATCAGTTTGAGTACATTTGGGCTTTGGTAAATGTGGATCTCATCGCCAGGGGAGACAGGCAGCGAGATTTGACCATCACAGCTCACTTCCTGAGTTCCGCGGTTATCAGGCGATACGATCAGCTTGATACGACGCTTGCCATCCACCACAAGTGGTCGACTTGAAAGGGTGTGTGGGAACATTGGTACTAGTGAGATCGCATTTAGGCTTGATGACAGGATAGGGCCGCCGCCAGAAAGTGAGTAGGCGGTAGAACCTGTTGGCGTCGACACGATTAAACCATCAGAACGCTGCGAGAAAGCGAAGCTGTCGTCGATATAGACTTCAAACTCGATCATGTGTGCAACTTGACCTGGGTGAAGTACCGCTTCGTTTAGTGCTGCATTATGGCTTTTTATTTGGCCGTGACGGTGAATTTCCGTTTCAAGCAGGAAGCGTTCCTCTTCCATGAACTCGCCTTTGAGAACATCAGTAAGCGCACTCTGGAAGTTTTCAGGGTTGAGATCGGTTAGGAAACCAAGGTTGCCTCGGTTAACACCAATCACTGAAATGTCGAAACGTGACAAGATTCGAGCGGCACCGAGCATATTTCCGTCGCCACCGACCACAATGGCGAGATCGGCGCGTTTACCTAATTCAATCAGGCTAGAAAAATGTTCTTTTGGGATGTCGTCTAAAATAGTGGCGAGTCTGTCATCAACAAACACTTGATAACCCTCAGCACTTAACCACTGATAGAGCTCTCTATGAGTCTGAATTGCTTGCTGATCTCGAGGTTTACCAATAATGGCGATGACTTCAAATGGCTTTTTCATAACGTTTCCAAACGAATTAGGCTTGAATCAAAATTCTTCATCCCCATAATAAAGGCAAGTTGAACGTCTATGCGAGTGTTTTATATCAATTTGGGGCGCAAACACGCCTGTCACTTGCATTGAAAACGAATTCTGGAGATATCATGAGCAACGAAGAAAACAAAGTAACCGAAGAAGAGCTAGATCAGATCATCGCTGAAGCTGAGAAAGTTGAAGAAGCTGAGCTGAATGAAGACGCTGCTGATGAGCAGGAAGCAAAAATCGCTCAACTGGAAGCTGCACTGCTTTCTAGCGAATCTAAAGTGAAAGAGCAGCAAGATTCTGTTCTTCGCGCGAAAGCTGAAGTTGAAAACATGCGTCGCCGTAGCGAACAAGAAATTGATAAAGCGCGTAAATTCGCTTTGAACAAGTTTGCTGAAGGTCTACTTCCTGTAATCGACAACCTAGAGCGTGCAATGCAAGCGGCAGACGCTGAAAACGAAGTGGTTAAGCCACTGTTTGAAGGTGTTGAGCTAACGCACAAGACGTTCGTAGATACAGTTGCTAAGTTTGGTCTTAAAGAGATCAACCCTGAAGGTGAAGCGTTCAACCCTGAATTCCACCAAGCAATGTCTATCCAAGAAAGCCCAGATCATGAATCAAACACGGTTATGTTTGTGATGCAAAAAGGCTACGAACTAAACGGTCGTGTGGTTCGCCCAGCGATGGTTATGGTTGCTAAGTAATGACTTATTACGTTACCAACTGATTGACTGGCGCATTGACTGAATAAGTCGTGGCGGCAAAATAAATCACTGGTTTACGTGAAATGAAAAGAGAGGCATATGCCTCTCTTTTTTTATGTCTATAGCCTGAGAGTCCACGTAAATAAGCATCAAAACCGCATTAAGAATGTCGTTCTTTTTATTTCATTCAGATCAGCGATTTAGAGTTTTGTGTTATGAAACTTGTTGTGATTGAGTGAATGTTTTGATGTCACATTTGTGATATTTTTGTAAATAAATACTTTTAATTGTTATCTTTGTATGTAAAATCCACTGCCATATAGCGACTTTGGTCGCATATATAACTATAAAAGTACAAATTTTAAACACAACAAACTGGAGAAGAACGATGGATAAATCGCTCTCAAGTAAAATTTTTGTAGGCTTGTTCGCCGGTCTACTTATTGGTACTGCTATTCAGTACCTATTCAGCGGTATTGCTATTTTTGATACGTATCTACTTGGTGCTGCCGAAGGTGCTGGTGGTATGTTCGTCTCACTTATCAAATTGCTTGTAGTTCCTCTTGTATACGTATCTATTGTTTGCGGTATTGTTGAGCTAAAAGATATTCGTTCATTTGGTCGTCTTGGTGGTAAAACCTTTGGTCTTTACATTATTAACACCATCATCGCGATTTCAGCAGCGCTAACGATTGGTCTTATTTTCCAACCAGGTGCAGGTGCGAATCTAGCCGGTACGGTTTCTGAGACAATTGCGCTTACAACAACTGAAACGCCAGACATCTTCTCTCTTGTTGTTAACATCGTTCCTAGCAACCCTGTAGAAGCGTTCGCAAGCGGCGACATGCTACAAATCATCTTCATGGCAATTTTGACAGGTCTTGCTATTCAAGCGCTTGATTCTCGTGGTGGTCCAGCTATCAAGACATTCAAGATGGCTAACGAAATCATGATGAAGCTTATCGGCCTAGTAATGAGCTTGGCGCCTTACGGTGTATTTGCTCTGATGATTCAACTGGGCGCAACACTGGATGCAGACACGCTAATGTCAGTTGCTGGCTATGTGGCACTTGTGGTTGCAATGCTTGTGTTCTGGATTTTCTTCTTCTACCCAATGATGGTGGGTTCATTCACAGGTATTTCTCCAAAGCAGTTCCTACGTGCAACTCGTGAGCAAGTTCTATTCTCACTATCTACAGCAAGTTCGAATGCAACAATCCCAGTAACAATGCGCACTCTAACTGACAAACTAAACGTATCTAAGTCAGTAGCGGGTTTCGGTGTACCACTAGGTGCAACAATGAACATGTCTGGTGTATCTATCTACATCGCGCTAGCAACTATGTTCGTAGCAAACGCGTTTGGTCAGCCAATCAACACTGCTGATATCTTCACTCTAGGTCTAACTATCCTGCTATTGTCTATCGGTGCTGGTGGTGTTCCTGGTGGCGGTGTTGTGATGGTAGGTGTTCTATTGCACCAACTAGGTTTACCACCAGAAGGTCTAGCAATCGTTGCTGCTGTTGACCGTATCTGTGACATGTTCTGTACTTCTTCAAACGTAGTTGGTGATACAGCGGTGAACACTATCGTTGCTAAATCTGAAAACGAAATTGGCGTTGAAGCTAATGAAGAAGCTGAGTTACAAAAAGCAGAAGCTTAATTCAGAGATTCTTTCCGCTATAGATTTAATCTGAGCTGAAACCCTGAGTAGATAAACGGAGCCCAAGTGGCTCCGTTTTTTATTGAGTGAGAAGGTCACCTTATCTATTTTTACTCAACAAACGATAGTGCAGTCTGAATTGCTGTGTGAGGGGAGCCTCTTTGAGAGTCAGTTTACAGAAATAAGACTTTGCTACAAAAAAGGATAGTAGAGGGTGAATAAACCCAGTTATGGGACTTATATAGGCGGTAATGATATGTATTCGTGCCTAATCATTCCTTTTATTAAAATAAATGTAAAAAAATCCCTTTTCACCCTTGAAAAGGCTTCGTGAGCCCTTATCTATGGTGCATACGAAAGCAAATTACATTTGCACTTAAATTTTGTGTATTAGGGTTGAATCCCTGATTACCGCCCCCCACATATGTGGGTATAGCAAAAACTAATATAGATTATATTTCGGAGATAGCCTGATGGGTCGAATCATTGGTATTGATTTAGGTACTACTAACTCTTGTGTTGCTGTTTTAGACGGCGACAAACCACGCGTACTAGAAAATGCTGAAGGCGAACGCACAACAGCATCGGTAATCGCATACACTGACGGCGAGACGCTAGTTGGTCAACCTGCGAAACGTCAAGCAGTTACTAACCCTCAAAACACGCTATACGCAATTAAGCGTCTAATCGGTCGTCGTTTTGAAGATGAAGAAGTTCAACGCGATATCGAAATCATGCCTTTTAACATTGTTAAAGCTGATAACGGTGATGCATGGGTTGAAGCGCAAGGCCAAAAAATGGCTGCTCCTCAAGTATCTGCTGAAGTTCTTAAGAAAATGAAGAAAACAGCTGAAGACTTCCTAGGCGAAGAAGTAACTGGCGCAGTTGTTACTGTTCCTGCTTACTTCAACGATGCTCAACGTCAAGCAACTAAAGATGCTGGCCGTATCGCAGGTCTAGATGTTAAACGTATCATCAACGAACCAACTGCTGCTGCTCTAGCTTACGGCCTAGATAAGCAAGGTGGTGATCGCACTATCGCTGTATACGACCTTGGTGGTGGTACATTCGATATCTCTATCATCGAAATCGATGAAGTAGAAGGCGAGAAGACTTTCGAAGTTCTTTCAACTAACGGTGACACTCACCTTGGTGGTGAAGATTTCGATAACCGCATGATCAACTACCTAGTAGATGAGTTCAAGAAAGAGCAAGGTATCGACCTTAAAGCTGATCCACTAGCAATGCAGCGTGTTAAAGAAGCAGCAGAAAAAGCGAAAATCGAGCTTTCTTCTACTACTCAAACTGACGTAAACCTACCTTACGTTACTGCTGATGCGACTGGTCCTAAGCACATGAACATCAAAGTGACTCGTGCGAAGCTTGAGTCTCTAGTTGAAGACCTAGTTCAACGTTCTCTTGAGCCACTAAAAGTTGCTCTAGCAGATGCTGACCTATCTGTAGGCGAAATCACTGACGTTATCCTAGTTGGTGGTCAAACTCGTATGCCTATGGTTCAAGCTAAAGTAACTGAATTCTTCGGTAAAGAGCCACGTAAAGACGTGAACCCTGACGAAGCTGTTGCGATGGGTGCTGCTGTTCAAGGTGGTGTACTAGCTGGTGACGTTAAAGACGTTCTACTACTAGACGTTACTCCTCTATCTTTCGGTATCGAAACGATGGGCGGCGTGATGACTAAGCTTATCGAGAAAAACACAACTATCCCTACTAAAGCGGATCAAGTGTTCTCTACAGCTGAAGACAACCAAAACGCAGTAACTATCCACGTTCTTCAAGGTGAGCGTAAGCAAGCGACTTACAACAAGTCTCTTGGTCAGTTCAACCTAGAAGGTATCCAACCAGCACCACGTGGCATGCCACAAATCGAAGTAACATTCGACCTAGATGCTGATGGTATCCTGAACGTATCTGCTAAAGATAAAGCGACGGGTAAAGAGCAGAAGATCACTATCCAAGCATCAGGCGGCCTGTCTGAGGAAGAGATCGAAGCAATGGTACAAGAAGCAGAAGCTAACAAAGAAGCGGACAAAAAGTTCGAAGAGCTAGTAACTGCACGTAACCAAGCTGACCAAATGATTCACGGCACTAAGAAGCAAGTAGAAGAAGCTGGTGAAGCTCTACCTGCAGACGAGAAAGCTAAAATCGAAGCGGCTATCACGGCACTAGAAGAAGTTAAGTCTGGTAACGACAAAGAAGCTATCGACGCTAAAGTTCAAGAACTTATGCAAGCAGCTCAAAAGCTAATGGAAATTGCTCAACAGAAAGCTCAAGCTGAACAAGCTGGTGCTGACGCTGGTGAACAACCTAAGCAAGACGACGACGTGGTAGACGCGGAGTTTGAAGAAGTTAAAGACGACAAAAAGTAATTTTTCGTCGCTATAACACGTGATTTCTACGTCGAAGGTACTCACTTACATCCGTAAGCTCCGTGCCTTCTCCTTGAACTAACGTGTTTTAGCTTAGAAAAGTCGTTTTTCGATTTCTAAATATACGGGCGTCAGAGGTAACTCTCACGCCCGTAAATTTGTATTTAGACTTGTCGATCTAGATAATAGCTTTATTCGGCGTTTCAGCCGGCAGAACTTTTATCTAGATTGATACACAGACTACTGAAGTGATCATTCGGTAGTAGCAATTATTTTGGTGACCTAGAACATGTCAAAACGTGATTTTTACGAAGTATTAGGCGTAAGCCGCGATGCATCAGAGCGCGATATTAAAAAAGCGTACAAACGCTTAGCGATGAAATTCCACCCGGACCGTAACCAGGGTGACGAGACCGCAGCAGATAAGTTTAAAGAAGTAAAAGTAGCGTACGAGATCCTAACTGACTCTCAAAAGAAAGCAGCTTACGACCAATACGGCCACGCAGCTTTTGAACAAGGCGGCATGGGCGGCGGCGGTTTCGGCGGCGGTGGCCAAGGTGACTTCGGCGATATCTTCGGTGACGTATTTGGCGACATCTTCGGCGGTGGTCGTCGTGGTGGCGGTCAACAGCGTGCACAACGTGGTTCAGATCTACGTTACAACATGGAACTTTCTTTAGAAGAAGCGGTTCGTGGTGTTTCTAAAGAAATTGAAGTACCAACACTTGTAGAGTGTGATACTTGTGACGGCAGCGGCGCGAAAGCGGGTTCTTCTGCACAAACGTGTGGCACTTGTCATGGCCACGGCCAAGTACAAATGCGCCAAGGTTTCTTTGCGGTTCAACAGACTTGTCCTACGTGTAACGGTAAAGGCAAGATCATCAAAGACCCATGTAACTCATGTCATGGTCAAGGTCGCAAGCAGAAGACGAAAACACTTAACGTTAAGATCCCTGCTGGTGTTGATACTGGCGATCGTATTCGCCTATCTGGCGAAGGCGAAGCGGGAGAGCAAGGTGCTCCAGCTGGCGACCTGTACGTACAAGTACACGTAAAAGAGCACAACATCTTTGAGCGTGACGGCAACAACCTTTACTGTGAAGTTCCAGTAAGCTTCTCTATGGCTGCTCTAGGCGGTGAAGTTGAAGTTCCAACACTAGATGGTCGTGTAAACCTTAAAGTGCCAGAAGAAACACAAACGGGCCGTATGTTCCGTATGCGTGGCAAAGGCGTGAAAGGTGTTCGTGGCGGCGGTGTGGGTGACCTAATCGTTAAGCTAGTGGTAGAAACGCCAGTTAAGCTAAGCTCTCGTCAGAAAGAACTACTACGTGAATTCGAAGAAACATGTTGTGGCGAAGCGGCAAGCAAGCACAAGCCAAAATCTGAAGGTTTCTTCAGCGGCGTGAAAAACTTCTTCGATGACCTAACTAAGTAATTAGATAGTGATTTGAAAATTTTAAAGCCTGCCAGTGTGCAGGCTTTTTTGTGCCTGTAGAAAGGGTAAAAGGGTAACGCATGAGATTGATTGGCTTACCTCATTATTTCCAACACGCTTCTGGCTCTGAGATACCTGAGTGGTGCAATTCCAAAAAATCAGTCGTCGAATCTAAACAGTCATCACTTGTCTGTGGTGCATGCGGCTCAGCCTGAATTGAATAGGTGCTGCTGCTTGCTGAGATAGCGAGCGTGTATCGGCTAGAATCGGTATCACAAAACAAGCATGTTCCTCCAGAAATAATATTCACTGCTGCCGACGCATAGTTTCCCGTGTATAGGGTTTCTATCTCCAGTTGTATTTTGGTCATGTCGGCCATCGCTGTAACTCGATGAGCCTTGGTAACATGGTTGGTATAACTTGGATAGGCAATGGCACCGAGTATCCCCACGATTACCACAGCCAGCAATAACTCGATCAATGTCATCCCTCTCATGCTTATGTTGTTGCTGTTGCATATATTTCTTCGAATCATCGCGAGTAGTTTCCTTTCATAACTCTGTCCATTCTTCTCTGGTGGTAGCATCGCTGCAAGATTAAATACGGTTACGCACTGAATTACATAGGAATTTGGGAAATGACTCGCGGGTTTACTTTATTAGAGCTGTTAGTAACGGTATCGGTGCTGTCGATACTGATAGCTGCGGCTGCCCCGAGTTTTAGTTCGGTTACTGAAACCGTCAAGATGCAGCGACTCGCCGGAGAGTTGAATGGCTTTCTTATTCAGGCCAAGTCTGAATCGGTTAAAAGGAATCAAGATCTTTGGGTGCATTTTTCTATGGATAAAAATGAGGAGCAATCAACAGGGGAATGGAGTCTGTTGTTGAAGCCGACCGAAGATCTCTCTGGCGAAACGCTGGTGATGTTATCGGGTCAACCGTTTCGAGATGTGTCGTTTTCTCACAACTATACGGGGGCGAGAATCAGTTTTGAGAGTGTCAGGGGGAGACCTGCCAGGGGCACGATCTATCTTTCTCCTAATGCATCTTCAACCGACCGTTTATTGATTAAGTTATCTAGTCCCCCAGGGCGAATTAAGGTTTGCGGCGAGTCGAGCGCTCTGTATGGCTATTATGCGTGTTAAGCCGATTGTGGCTGCGCCTAGCAAGCAACGAGGCACATCATTGATTGAGTTAATGGTGGCGTCTGTGATTGGTATCTTCGCGATCTCGATCATGGGCAGTGTTTTTATCACCGGTCAGAGAACAGCTAAAGACAAAGGTATCGAGTTACTGCTACTACAAAACCTAACCAGCACCATGCAAGTGATGAAAGAAGATATTCAACGAGCGGGCTACGATGGATCTAATGGTTATTCAATCAAGTTGTCTGGCGCGACGGATACCATTCAAGTGAGCGGTGGTGTTGCCGTTGGTTTTGTTTACTTCCGAGAGGGTTCGAGCGCAAGTAAAGATCATCGAAATATCGTTTACAGAAAAAATGGAACCAAACTGCAAATATGTGAGAAGGGCACCACTGTATCGGAGGCAATTCCTACATTTCATGAGGTTACTGGATGTTACTCACTTTTCGATGACAACCTCATTGAGGTTGATGAGTTCAGCATTAATTCCCAAGTATTAGAGCAGAACTCTATCAAGAGCACATTTACTGACATCAGTATCACAGCCTCAATTCCAACCGCAGGTGTTTCCAAATCGGTTTCGGTTTCCGTTAAACAAAGGAACTGGCAATGATGATATATAGAAAGCAGCGCGGCGTGGTGACCTTGCTGGTGACATCGGTTCTTTTAGTTGGAGCTTTAGTGGTGACGCTAGGCACGTATCGCAGTGTTTTTCATCAGGTCAAAGTTGCTCAAAACGAGGTTCAAGGTAGGCAAGAACATTGGCGTTCGGAAGGGGGGTTAGAATGTACTTATTCTTACTTACTTGAATTAGACAAGACTATTGCTGATATCAAAGACGTGAGTGCTCGCCCGGCGGATTTTGCAGATTGGTGCTCTCCTTATCAAAATCAGCCAGAAATCGAGATCTCCGATAGTGCAATTTCTAGTGCTTACATCGTAACGTCATCCTCAAACGCACAGTCACTTTTTAAGACAATAAAAGAAAGATCTCAGTTCGGCAGTGGGGCGATTCAGTCGACGGGGCCTATTGAGCTTATTGGTACCTTAAGCTTGAAGCCGACAGTAAAAGAAGACCCAATTAGCGGCAATGAATATGAGTGTGTCAGTGTCTCTTTTGCTGACCTGTTCACCTATCAATATAACGAAACTCATAGTAATTCAGGACAGGCATTGGGGTTAGAGGTTCTCGATCCTAGTGCTGATGGTCCATTTTCTGGCTTTGATGGTATATGCCATAGTGATTATAAAACGGAGATCCCGAAAGGTGCTTCCGGTAGCACTCATTCAATCTATGCCCCTGATTACTATCAAGGTACTAATCCACCGCCTTTCCAAAAAGACTTTAATCCAGATCCGAATATGAATCCGTTTTACACCTTTTTTGGTGTTGCTAAAACTGATCAAAACATTGTCGATTTATCACAAGATACGGATTTGTTTAAGCATGTTCAGCTATTGAATGCGACTGAGTGCGGCACTGAGATCATGGACCACTTCACTGCAGGGCAAACCAAGGGGCTGTGGATTGAAGGCAACTGCCATATCAACGCTTCGGTTGCGGCCACAATCAATCCGTCACAGCTGTTGGTTGTGCAAGATGGTGTGTTGGCCCTGAATGGAGCCATGGCTTACAACGGAGTGATTTATCATTTGGTCGATTATCAAAAGAGCCACGTGAAAAATCGAGTCGATGGTTTCTGGAATGCGCTCGCTGCTAATAACGTGTTTGCGCCTTTTATCAAAGATATTGATGAGGCCAGTGTCGTCAAAAAAAGTGTCGGGATTCAGTTTGCCTCTGGTTTACCTTCTGGTGGTCTTATTTTTGATTCCCCCTCGGGAGTGACGACCATAGTGGGCGATATGGACATGGATTTTCGTGCGGATTCGAACCCAAGTGACCCACCTTCAACGTACCAATGGCAGCGAGGTTCGTGGAATGATTTCTAAGAGTTCTGGCTTCAGTTTACTAGAGGTACTTATCTCTTTTCTGCTGATTGGCGTTGCGTCGTTAGGGCTGGTTAAATTACAGGTGTATGCGGAACAAAAGTCGGATCATGCGCTCCAGAGTGTCGAAGCTTTGCATTTTGCAGAAAGGCAGATGGAGCATTATCGAACTCGCGCGCTCAATGTTAGTGGCGCGGTAGGGCTTATTCCTTTTGAGGAACTAAATCAGTCGAGTTACTGTCTCAACATCGCGAGTTCAGATCCCTTATCCGGTTTATCTGGTTCTGTATATTCGATGACATGTGAAGTCACTAATGCGAGCGGAGCCTTATCTGGTGCCCTCAAAAACATTGTTGTCACAATTGCATGGCAAGATCGTATGAACCGCGCGCAAAGTATTTATCTCGAAACTATGCTCTCCAAATACAGTGAGTTTGACTGACCCCTAAGCAAACGTTTACTGCATGCCAAGGCTTACGCCACTCCTTTTACTGATAATTTTCACTCCTCGGACATTGTTTGCGTGCTAGTTAAAACTCTGTATATGGAATGGTGTTTTTTGTGTTTTTATATTGTTGTGGTTGTATGGTATTTTTGCAAAATATGTCTCCATTTATGGAAAATCAGATGGAATCTTGTGCTTTTTAATAACGACTTTAATAGAATATGTGCTGTACCAATAGGCCGTGGTCAAAACTTATATTAGGCCTAAACAAAACAACATCACATATGGAGTTACAATGAGTAACCAAGCCGTAAAAAAAGCACCATCGACTGAGAAAATCAGTGGAATGGACCGCTTTCTAAACTTCATTGAACGCGCCGGCAACAAAATTCCAGATCCAGCAATCCTGTTCTTCTGGGCTCTAGTTATTGTATGGGTAGCATCTGCACTTTTGTCGAACTTTTCATTCGACCTCATCAACCCTCAAACGGGTGCTGCTCTTGAAGTTAACAACCTACTTACTGGTGAAGCGCTTGCTAGCTTCCTAGCGAATATGGTTACTACGTTCACAGGCTTCGCACCTCTAGGCATCGTACTTGTTGCTATGCTAGGTGTTGGCGTTGCAGATTCTTCAGGCTTCATTACGACTGGCCTTAAGAAGATGCTTAATTTCACGCCAGCTAAGCTACTAACACCAATGCTAATTCTTGTTGCTATCGTGTCTCACACAGCAGCAGATGCAGGTTACGTTCTCGTAATCCCTCTTGGCGGTATCATCTTCCACGCTGCGGGTCGTCACCCTCTAGCGGGTATTGCAGCAGCGTTTGCTGGTGTATCAGGTGGTTTCTCAGCGAACTTCATTCCTTCAGGTATTGACCCGCTACTAGCTGGTTTCACTCAAACAGCGGCAAACGTTCTTGACCCTGAATACGTGATTAACCCTCTAGCGAACATCTTCTTTACTGGCCTATCTTCAGTTCTTATTGTTGCTATCGGTTGGTACGTAACTGAGAAGATCATCGAGCCTCGCCTTGCTAACACGCCAGTTGATGAAGATGCAGAAGCAGCACCAGATCTTGGTACGTTCACTGCAATTGAATCTAAAGCATTCAAGTTTGCGGGTTGGGCTATGGTTGCAGGTATTGGTCTGCTTATCGCGGCTCTTATTCCTGAAAACTCAGCGCTTCGTTCGCCTGAAGGTGAGCTAACAGCATTCTCTGCACCAGTAATGAAGTCTATCGTTCCTCTTATCTTCATCCTGTTCATCATTCCAGGTATCGTCTACGGCCGTGTAGCGGGTACTTTCAAAAACAGCAATGACGTAATCAAAGCAATGTCTGAGACGATGGCAACGATGGGCGCATACATTGTAATGTCGTTCTTCTGTGCACAGTTCCTATCTGCATTCGGTCAATCAAACATCGGTACTATGCTGGCACTTTACGGTGCTGAAGGCCTGAAAGCGATGGACCTTCCTGGTGAAGCAACGGTTGTTGGTATGATTCTACTAACAGCTTCAGTTAACCTGCTTGTAGGTTCTGCTTCAGCTAAGTGGGCTCTTATCGGTCCAATCCTAGTTCCAATGCTAATGGTTGTGGGTATCTCTCCTGAGCTATCTCAAGCGGCTTACCGTGTAGGTGACTCAGTGTCTAACATCATCTCTCCACTAATGGTGTTCTTCCCACTGGTTGTTGTTTACTGTCAACGCTACGTTAAGTCCACAGGTATCGGTACTCTAGCTTCTCTAATGATGCCATTCTCGATTGCTATGCTAATCGGTTGGTCTATCTTCTTGCTAGCTTACTGGGCTCTTGGTATCCCACTAGGTATCCAAGCACCTTACACTTACACAATGTAAGATTGAACTAAGCAAAATTAAGCTTTATTCATTGCTAAGCCCGCACCGAAATATGCGGGTTTTTTTTTCGCTATTTTTTATATCTGAGACTTTTTATACCCAAAACTTTTTATATCCAAGGTAAAGGCACTCAGCTTATACTCCGGATTACGGCTAATTGTTGGCCGGTAAATTTAGGAAATCCAAGCCACATGAAGATTCTGCTTTTAGTAGGGTTAATTGTTTTAAATGGTCTGTTTGCCATGTCAGAGATTGCATTGGTAGCAGCAAAGAATAGTCGGTTGAAACGCTTAGCCGAAAAACACCGTTCCGCTCAGGTTGCGCTTGAACTCAAAGAAAACCCAACCCGCTTCCTCTCAACCATTCAAATCGGTATCACGGTAATCGGCCTGCTCAGCGGTATTGTGGGTGAGGCGACGCTATCGGCTCCATTGGCCGTTCAACTTGAACTGTGGGGATTAGACCCAACACAAGCGAATATCTTGTCTACCGCGGTTGTGGTGGTGGGTATTACTTATTTCGCTATCGTTGTCGGTGAGTTGGTACCAAAGCGTTTTGCTCAGTCTCAAGCTGAAAACATTGCTGTGTTAGTCGCGCTGCCAATCTTCTGGCTATCTAAAATCGCGACGCCGTTTGTATTTGCGTTGTCGGCTTCAACGGAAGGTATTCTTAAGTTGATGGGTCGAGGCGGTGAAGAAGATAGCGTGACTGAAGATGATATCCATGCACTGGTGAAAGAGGGCTCGGAATCGGGTGTGATTGAACGCGGCGAACAAGAGATGATTCGCAATATCTTGCAGCTTGATGATCGCCTTGTGAGCTCATTGATGACTCCGCGTCGAGACATCGATTTTCTGGATATCGATCAGCCTGTCGAGAATATCTTTAAGCAATTGCGTTCATCAAAGCATAGTGTGTTTCCATTGTGCCAAGATCACCTCAATAAAGTGGTCGGTACGGTGTCAGCCAAAGCCTTGCTGAATCAGGCGGGCAATCTAAGCATTCAAGTGATCATGGGGCTGTCTCGCTCGCCGATCTATGTTCCAGAATCGATGAAAGCTCTGCGTTTACTTGGCTACTTTAAAGAGTCGGGTACTGAGATGGCATTCATTGTCGACGAGTATGGCGATGTGCAAGGTCTTGTGACTCATTACGATATTCTTGAGGCGATTGCTGGTGAGCTATCGAATAACCCGAACGATCTTTGGACCGAGCAAGTGGAAGACGGTTTGCTGGTGGATGGATTGATTCCTATCAGTGAACTGAAAAACCGTTTAGAGCTATCGGATTTTGAGGGCGAAAGTGAGAGCTTCCAAACGTTGAATGGCCTTGTGACTTGGTTAATCGGGCGTTTACCGGATGCCGGCGAAGTTGTTCAATACCAGCAGTGGCAGTTTGAAATTATCTCTGTTGAGAACAATCGCATAGTGAGTATCAAGGCGACGCCAATAGTCGATGACACAGAAGATGCTAATAGCTAACAGTCAGATCAACCAACAAGCGGCAATGGTTCATTGTCTTTTGTTGTCTTAACCTCTTTATTGTTCATTATCACGAAGATTAGGTATGCTTCACCGCATACCTATTTTCGTTTTTATCCTATGTTTTTTGGAGTTCCCTTTGTCAGACCATCAATTCACCCCTCAAGATGAAATCTTCATGCGACGCGCCATTGAGGTTGCTAAGCAAGCAGAGAGTGAGGGAGAGGTTCCTGTGGGTGCTGTATTAGTGAAAGATGGGGAGATTATCTCTGAAGGATGGAACCGTTCGATTGGCAGCCACGATGCAACGGCACACGCAGAAATTGAAACCTTGCGTAAAGCCGGTCAAACCTTAGAAAACTACCGTCTACTCGATACCACTTTATATGTCACGCTAGAGCCTTGCCCAATGTGCGCAGGTGCCTTGTTACACAGCCGAGTAAAGCGCATTGTGTTTGGCGCCCCAGACTTAAAAGCGGGTGCTGCAGGTACAGTGTTGAATTTGTTTGAAAGCCAAGCCTCATACCACTATGCCGACGTCGAGCATGGTTTGTTAGAGGAAGAGTGCCGTGAACAATTGCAGGCGTTTTTCAAGCGTCGTAGAAAAGAGATAAAAGAGAAGCGAAAGCAAGAACGTCTGTTGGAAGAGCAGCGTTTAGAAGCAGAGATGAAGGCTAGCAACAAGAAATAGCAGCGTGCTTTCGGCACTCTCAATCGCAAGAGTGCCAAGCAAACTGACTGAGTAACTACATTTACTCGGCAATCATCTGCATGAAAGCGCGATTGCGCCAAATGATCTTCTTTTTATTATTTGAAAGCATACGCTTACGACGGTTTGCAGCAACGGTCTTATCAAGGCGTTTCGATTTCAGTTTCTTCATCATTTCAATGATTTCCTATTTGTCGTCTGACTTTTTAGTTTGGACTAACGATTTAATTATAGTGTTATTCGTTTGTTTGGCCTGTCGCACGCTTGGCTTAAATAGAAGAGCAGTTCTAGTCTAAAGCCAGCACTGATGTGCAACAGAACGTAATTTTTGATTATGGTGTGCCGTTATAAAGTTCGATTGTTACTGCAATATGACACATCGAGTTTCATGGCCTTTTGTCGAGCTTGTTCTTTTTCGCGCAGTTATAAAAAGCACAATAAAAAAGAGCAATGCTTAATGGCATTGCTCTTTTAGTATCTACTGCGAAGGTTCCGAACTGCTTACTGTCGATTGAGCAGCACTAATGCTTGATTCAGCACCTGAGGTTTCTAAAGGCGGGATCACCACCAAACCTTCAAGGCTCGCTTCTTGCTCTTTATTGCGCTTATTCACATGGCCAATGATGCTCTGGTAATAACGGCGAATGTTCTCAACGTAATTCCTTGCTTCATCACCACGCGCATACCCATAACGAGTCTTACTGTAGTACTTCTTCTGTCTCAATAGAGGCAATCGGTCTTTTACATCGCCCCAAGCATCAGGATCTCCGCCTTGTGCTTTGGTTAAGCGTCGAGCATCCATCATGTGTCCGTAACCTACGTTGTATGAGGCTAGGGCAAACCAGATCTTTTCATGTTGTGTGATTGAATCTGGCACTCGGTTCACGATCCGACGCAGGTATTCAACACCACCTTGTACCGACTGTTTCGGGTCAAGACGGTTGGTTACACCAACACTCTTAGCAGTAGGCAGTGTTAGCATCATCATGCCTCGCACACCAGTTGGCGAGCGCGCAACAGGGTTCCAGTGTGACTCTTGGTATGCCAATGCAGCAATCAAGCGCCAATCAAACTCTTGCGAGTACTTCTGAAACAGCGGTGACCATTTTGGTAACTTGCTGTCCAGTGCACGGATAAAGGCACGAGTATCAACATAGTCAAAAGTACCGATGTGGCCGATGTATTTCTCTTCCAGTGAAGCGAGTTCACCAGACTGTTTTAGGTTACCGAAGAACTCAATCAACAGAGCATAAAGGCTTTCATCTTCAGACTTCTGCAAATACCAAGAGATAGGTTGGTCTTCTGTCAGTTCAAAAGCCAAAGCTACGTCTGGGTATAAACGTTGTGCAAGTGACAGCTCAATTGAGTCAGCCACAGTGAATAAGCGCTCCCCAGTCGAGACTTCTTTAAGCAGGTCGTTGATATCAGCATTGCCGACCGCATCATAGATAAAGTCATCGTGTGTTTTTTGCAGCTGCTTTAGTGTTGGCTCAAAGTGTGAGTCTTTCACTACAACCAAAGATGGCGTTAATGTGTCAGTAGACGCCGCCTCTTCTGATTCAGTTTGCGCTTTTACAAACTCAGCCTGACGCTCATTCTCAAACTTGATCAGTTGTTCAAGGTTTCTTGGTCGCCACTGGCCTTTTTTGTATACGACCTGTTGGCTTACATAATAATAAGCAGGTGCGGCGCGATAAGCGCGTGTCAGTTTATTGTTTTGCGTTAAGCCGGTTGCGATAAGATCGATTTCGCCTTTCTGCAGGGCAGGGAACAGGCCAGACAAACGGTAAGCGGGTTTAACCTCAAGCTTTACACCAAGCTCCTGCGCAAATTCACGCGCTAATTCGTAATCCAAGCCAGCAGGGCCATCAGGACCGATGTAATAAGAGAGTTGGTTATTGAGGGTGCCGACACGAAGAACGCCACGATCTCGTATCTGCTCAAGGACACTTTTAGGTTCAGATTCAATCTGACATCCAGCCAACCCAAAGAGGGCGATGGCGAGCAGAAGGAACTTAGACGAAAAGATGAGCGTAAATTTAGGCATCAAAATGAAATCTCGAAAAGTGGAAGCCCCTTTATACCAAACCCCGCAAGGCTGGCAAAGTAGGTTTAATTAAACAGTTGTAAAAGTGGTGATAAATGCAGCAAAAGTACCATTTACGCAGAAAGATAAAAAAAATCACGCAAACGGTTGCTTTTGGTGTTACGTCACAAAAAGAAATGCTTTATAATGCGCTCGCATTGAAGAGGTGGAATCGGCATAGGTTTGGCAACCTTCGGGAATAGCTTCGAAGAAAACAGTTAGGTTGTTCCTATAACCCACTGAATTTATTCCAATACTACCTTAATCAACTGCATAAGAGACGTAAGCACATGAGAATTTTGCGTGGCTCCCCAGCTCTATCTGAGTTTCGTGTTAACAAGCTTTTAGAGCTTTGTCGTGAATTAAGCTTACCTATAACAGGTATTTACGCTGAGTTTGCCCACTTTGCTGATCTAACGGCAGACCTAGATGAGTCTGAAGTTGAGAAGCTAGAAAAGCTACTGACTTACGGTCCAACGATTGAAGAGCATGAACCTGAAGGTTTACTGCTGCTTGCAACGCCACGCCCGGGCACTATCTCGCCTTGGTCTTCAAAATCAACAGATATCGCACACAACTGCGGACTGGCTAAAGTGTCACGTCTAGAGCGCGGTACTGCTTTCTACATTGAAACCTCTTCTGAACTTTCTGAGCTTCAACTTGTTGAGCTGAAAGCGATTCTGCACGACCGTATGATGGAAGTGGTTTTCACTGACTTCGAATCAGCGGCGGCACTATTCACGGTTGCTGAGCCTGCTCCTTATGCGGAAGTTGACCTATTAACTGGCGGACGTAAAGCGCTTGAAAAAGCAAACGTTACCCTAGGTCTTGCACTTGCAGAAGATGAGATCGATTACCTTCTTGAAAGCTTCACTGAGAAGCTAGGTCGTAATCCGACTGACATCGAGCTAATGATGTTTGCACAAGCGAACTCAGAGCACTGTCGTCACAAGATCTTTAACGCTGATTGGACTATCGATGGCGTTAAGCAAGAAAAATCATTGTTCAAGATGATTAAGAACACCTTTGAAACGACACCAGAGCACGTTCTGTCTGCTTACAAAGATAATGCAGCGGTAATGACAGGTTCTGAAGTCGGTCGTTTCTTCCCAGATCCAGAAACTCGCCAATACAACTACCACCAAGAAAAAACACACATCTTGATGAAAGTTGAAACGCACAACCACCCAACGGCAATCTCTCCATGGCCGGGCGCATCGACAGGTTCAGGCGGTGAAATCCGTGATGAAGGCGCGACTGGTATTGGTGGTAAACCAAAAGCTGGTTTGGTTGCGTTCTCTGTATCTAATCTTAAGATCCCGAACTTCGTTCAACCTTGGGAAACAGACTTTGGTAAGCCAAGCCGTATCGTTACTGCTCTGGATATCATGCTTGAAGGTCCTCTTGGCGGCGCAGCATTCAACAACGAATTTGGTCGTCCAAACCTGCTAGGTTACTTCCGTACTTACGAAGAGAAAGTTAACTCTCACGCTGGTGAAGAAGTACGTGGTTACCACAAACCAATCATGCTAGCTGGTGGTCTTGGTAACATCCGTGATGAGCACGTTCAGAAGAAAGAGATCCCAGTAGGTGCAAGCCTAATCGTTCTTGGTGGTCCTGCGATGAACATCGGCCTTGGTGGCGGTGCGGCATCTTCAATGGATTCGGGTTCTTCTTCTGAAGATCTAGACTTCGCTTCTGTACAACGTGAAAACCCAGAAATGGAACGTCGTTGTCAGGAAGTTATCGACCGTTGTTGGCAGCTAGGTGATGCGAACCCAATCGCATTCATCCACGATGTGGGCGCGGGCGGTATCTCTAATGCTCTTCCTGAGCTAGTAGACGATGGCGAGCGTGGTGGTATCTTTAACCTACGTGATGTGCCAAACGATGAGCCGGGCATGAGCCCACTTGAGATCTGGTGTAACGAATCTCAAGAGCGTTACGTAATGGCGGTTGCTGACGAAGACATGGCAACGTTCGACGCTATTTGTAAGCGTGAACGCGCACCTTACGCAGTGGTTGGTAAAGCAACGGAAGAGCGTGAACTTAAACTTGAAGATTCACACTTCAACAACACGCCAATCGACATGCCAATGGACATCCTTTTAGGTAAAACACCTAAGATGCACCGTGACGCGAAAACGCTAAAAGCAAATAACCCAGCGATTGACCGTTCTGGTATCGAGATGAACGAAGCGGTTGACCGTGTTCTTCGTCTACCAACAGTGGCTGAGAAAACATTCCTTATCACTATCGGTGATCGCTCGGTAACTGGCCTTGTGGCTCGTGACCAAATGGTTGGCCCATGGCAGGTTCCTGTTGCTAACTGTGCTGTAACTGCGGCAAGTTACGACTCTTACCACGGTGAGGCGATGTCTCTTGGTGAGCGTACGCCAGTGGCACTACTAGACTTCGGCGCATCTGCTCGTCTAGCGGTTGGTGAAGCAATCACAAACATCGCAGCGACCAATATCGGCGATATCAAACACATTAAACTGTCGGCTAACTGGATGTCTCCAGCGGGTCACCCAGGTGAAGATGCAGGTCTTTACGAAGCGGTGAAAGCAGTTGGTGAAGAACTATGTCCAGCGCTAGGTCTAACTATCCCTGTGGGTAAAGACTCAATGTCGATGAAGACTAAGTGGGAAGAGAATGGCGAGCAGAAAGAAGTAACGTCTCCGCTATCTCTTGTTATCACTGCGTTCGCACGTGTTGAAGATGTTCGTAAGACGATTACGCCTCAACTTCGCACTGACAAGGGTAATACAAGCCTAGTTCTTATCGACTTAGGTAACGGCAAAAACCGTATGGGTGCTACAGCACTAGCGCAAGTTTACAAGCAGCTTGGTGACAAGCCAGCAGACGTAGACAACGCAGCACAACTAAAAGGTTTCTACGAAGGCGTTCAAGCACTTGTGGCTAACGACCAAGTTGTCGCTTACCACGATAAAGGCGACGGTGGTCTATTCGTAACGCTAGCTGAAATGGCGTTCGCAGGTCACTGTGGTGTTAACGCTGATATTGCAGCGCTAGGCGAAGACACACTAGCAGCACTATTCAACGAAGAGCTAGGTGCGGTAATCCAAGTTCGCAACGACGACCTAGACGCAGTTCTTTCTACTCTTGCAGCAAATGGCCTAGAAGCGTGTTCACACGTAATTGGCTCTGTTGAAGCATCTGACGAGGTAGTGATTAAGTCAGGCGCAGACGTTGTAATCCAACGTAACCGTACTGAACTACGTACTATCTGGGCTGAGACAACGCATAAGATGCAAGGTCTACGTGATAACCCAGCATGTGCTGACCAAGAGCACGAAGCGAAGAAAGACAACTCAGACCCAGGTCTGAACGTGAAACTAAGCTTCGACGTAAATGAAGATATCGCTGCACCGTTCATCAACACTGGCGCTAAGCCTAAGATGGCGATTCTACGTGAGCAGGGTGTTAACTCTCACGTGGAAATGGCAGCAGCATTCGACCGTGCAGGTTTCGAAGCGACAGATATTCACATGAGCGACATCCTAACGGGTCAAGCGGTTCTTGAAGAGTACAACGGGCTTGTGGCTTGTGGTGGCTTCTCTTACGGTGACGTACTAGGCGCTGGTGAAGGTTGGGCGAAGTCGGTTCTGTTTAACGATTCGACGCGTGACCAGTTTGAAAACTTCTTCAAGCGTGAAGATACCTTCTCACTAGGTGTGTGTAACGGTTGTCAGATGCTTTCTAACTTACGTGAACTTATCCCAGGAGCTGAGTACTGGCCACGTTTCGTTCGCAACGAATCTGAGCGTTTTGAAGCTCGTTTCAGCCTAGTTGAAGTTCAGAAGTCTGATTCCGTATTCTTCAATGGCATGGAAGGTTCTCGTATGCCAATTGCGGTTTCTCACGGTGAAGGTCGCGTAGAAGTGCGTGACAACGACCACCTAAACGCGATTGAAAACTCAGGTACAGTTGCCCTACGTTACGTTGATAACAACGGTAACCAAACGCAGCAATACCCGAACAACCCGAACGGTTCGCCAAACGCTATCACTGGTTTAACAACGACGGATGGCCGCGTGACAATCATGATGCCTCACCCAGAGCGTGTATTCCGCACGGTTGCAAACTCTTGGTCTCCTGAAGGTTGGGGCGAGAATGGCGCTTGGATGCGTATGTTCCAAAACGCTCGTAAGAATGTAGGTTAATCACTTTCTTACAGGTCGCATTAATCTAGGCTAGGTTATGCAAAAATGAAAAGCGCAGATCGAAAGGTCTGCGCTTTTTTATTTCCTAAGATTTAGGAACCGGTGCGAAACAATTGAGGTTTGCAGTTTGCTGTTCTAAAAATCTCCACTACGCTAAATGTTATGGAATCAATTTGTTAGGCGAATAATTCTTGCACTCGAGCAAGGAAAGCTTCGTTCGGCTATGCAAAAACTGAATCAATCATCGTGGCATAAGAGGGATCTATGAAAACAACAATTACAAAAGCCGTTGCAGTGGCAGCGATTGTTATGTCGTTAGCTGGGTGTGTAGGTAGTAACGCGGTTACTGGGAAATTAATGAAGTTCAACGTCGAGGTGGTAGATAACCGTTACGCTCGTGCAGGCGTCAACTTCTTGCTTGCTCCGGTTTACGCACTAACCACCGCAGCCGATTACATTGTCTTTAACTCAATCGAATTCTGGGCGGGTAAAAACCCACTCACAGGCGCGCCTCACATCTTTGATAGCAAAGTCGACACCATGATTGATGTGAACGACAGCCTTGATGATTCACTAAAAGAAGCGCCACTTGGTTTCAATAATCGCCAGATTGAATGGGGTGAGATGCAACAAATCGATGAGAACACCATTCGCATGGACATCACCTACAACGATGGCCAGAAAGCCGTTCTGACGGGTGTTCGTGATGGCGATAAGGTCAGCTACTACATGGATGGCACGCTAGTATCAGAGACCTCTATTCAAGCGCTTGAACAGCTAGCCGCAGAGAAAGCGTAACCCTTTCAGCTAGAGACTAATAAAAGAAAAGCCGCTGGAGTTAACCCCAGCGGCTTCGTATTTTTTAGTATCTAGTAATTTAGCATCTAGCGCTTAAATTAGTTGTTGCTGTGTAGCTCGCTGTTCAGTTCAACAGCAGACTTGTTCGCTAGACATTCAATTTGACCAGTGATCGAGTTGCGACGGAACAGAAGATCAGAAACGCCAGCTAGGTCACGCGCTTTGATGATTTCTACTTCGTTGCCTTCTTTATCTAGCATGCGAACTTTAGTACCTGCAGTCACATATAGGCCAGACTCAACAGTACAACGGTCGCCCATTGGGAAGCCAAGACCCGCGTTTGCGCCCAGTAGGCAGTTTTCGCCGATAGAGATAACCATAGTACCGCCACCAGATAGCGTACCCATGATAGAAGCGCCGCCGCCGATGTCTGAACCGTTACCTACAACAACACCCGCAGAGATACGACCTTCGACCATGCTTACGCCTGTTGTACCTGCATTGAAGTTGATGAAACCTTCATGCATTACTGTTGTGCCTTCGCCTACGTGTGCGCCAAGACGAACACGAGAAGTGTCAGCAATACGAATACCTGTTGGTACCACGTAATCCACCATTTTAGGGAACTTGTCTACGCAATCTACAGATAGAGCGCGACCCGCAAGGCGAGCTTCGATTTGGCGCTCAGCCAGCTCAGGAAGGTCGATTGGGCCTTCGTTAGTCCATGCGATGTTGTGCAGTAGGCCGAAGATGCCGTCCAGTACCGTACCGTGTGGTTGTACTAGGCGGTTAGAGATAAGTTGTAGTTTTAGGAAGCCTTCAGCAACTGATGCTGGCTTCTCGTCAGTAGCAAGAACAACAAGAACAAGTGGCTGTTCAGATGCTGCTGCTTTTTCTGCTAAAGATGCGTTTGCTGAATCGTCGTTTGCTGCGAATGCTTTCGCTAGTTCCGCGCTCTGTGCAGCAGAGATTTCGATAGCTTGGTTGCCTTCAGTGTAACCTGCAACTTCACCAACAGCCGCAACAAGAGCGTCACTTGGGTTTAGAAGTGGGTTAGGGAAGAACGCTTCAATGATTTTATTGTCGCGGTTTTTGGTTGCCGTACCGAAGGCTAGTGAAAAGTAAGCCATGTTGAATCTCCATGTGTTGAGTCTTGATTTTGCTATTTCATAACAGCGGCTCGAATAACAAGCGCTGCCGTTAGCAAAGTTAATTTAATTGCGTTCATCATAAAGAGAGCGCTCTCGTTATGAAAGGGCGTATCGGGATAAAGTCTGTAAAATGATATTGCTTGTCTTTCTGGCGATAGTTTTCATTATCCGGATATTACTCTCTGAGCTTATTGTATTGATCATTGCTTAAGCTGCTTTGCACCGCTCCATTCTCATCCCAAATCTGCACTTAGAAAGAAGTCTCTTGTTCGCTATATCAATAGAGCTAGTCACAAATTCTTTATAAATATCTGTTTAGTATCGGAATTAATCGAGTTCTGTTGATTAATCGCTTGTGCCTACAGTCCGAGTAATTACTCAGTTTTTCCGCTGTGTAATTAAGATAGCGATCACTAAAACACTTAAGGATATAAGTATATTTCCAGCCATAACGACATTAAAACGATTAATAAAGGATCTTCTATGAATTTTACTAAGTCTTTACTGGTGCTCTCTATCGGCGTAGCGATGGTTGGTTGTGGCTCGGACAGTGACGATATTATTGTTCCCGATATGACATTGCGCATAGCACATGTGAATGACACTCACTCAAATTTTGATCCTGTAAAATCCAGTTTTACTATGGGTGCTGATGGCAAGAAGGTTTATAACGAATTTGGCGGCTATCCTCGCCTATTGAAAGCCGCTGACGATATCAAAGCAGGGGCTAAAGCAGACAAAGAACCTTTGTTATTCTTGCATGGTGGTGATGCATGGCAAGGTACCGCTTACTTTAAGCTAAATGAAGGTGCTGCAAACGCAGACTTATTGTCCCAGATGGGGTTAGATGCAATGGTACTTGGGAACCATGAATTCGACTTAGATACCGACAAGCTCGCATCGTTCATCAATACGGTTAGTTTTCCGATATTAGCAAATAATATGGATGCATCAAAAGATCAGTCTTTAAGTAATGTAGATAATTTATACCCTTATCAACTGTTTGCATTTGAAGGCTCAGAAAAAAGAGCAATTACCTCTGTTTCTGATGCAAGTGATGATGAGAAAGTTGTTGCGGTAATCGGTGTTGTTTTGGGGGATATGCCAACGATAGCTACCGGGACTGGTGATGTGACATTTAGTGACCAAATTACAGCAACTCAAGCCACTATAAATGATTTAAAAACCAAGGGTGTGAATAAAATCATTGTTCTATCACATATAGGAAATGCTGCCGATAAGGATCTAGCTGCCAATACAACGGGTATCGATATTATTGTTGGCGGTCATTCTCATACTTTACTTGGTGATTTTACCGACCTTGATCAAGGTAATAATGGTATTTACGCCGAAATGATCCCGCAAAAAGATAAGGCACAAAATACTTGTGTGGTTCAAGCTGGTCAGTATGCCGAAGCTATCGGAGACGTTGATGTAGCATTTGATATAAATGGCAACCTCCTATCATGTGTTGGGAATAATACTTTATTATCAAATGATGAGTTTTATCATGATTCTCATCGAGAACATCAAATGGTTAGCTCTGATAAAGATGATGTAACTTCGTTTATTGATGATAACGATAAAATCACGATTAAAAATGAAGATGTTGATTTAAGAACCCGTATCGACGCGACTTATAAGCCTGCTCTTGAAGCTGCATATGGTGATGTTGTTGCAGCCGCACCGACTGAAATCAGTCATGAGCGTCGTCCTGGTGATGCTGGAACAGATGTGCACGGTTCTGATGTTGCACCTATGATAGCTCAAGGTATGATTTATTGGGCAAATCAAGCGTCGGTAGCAACTGTTACCGGTAAAAATGTCCAGATTGGTTTGGTGGGAGCTGGTGGTGTTCGAACGGATATCGCGTCAGGTGATTTCAGGGAAGGTAACGCTACGCTAGAATTATTACCATTCTCGAACTACCTGTCGATTTTAACAGTGAAAGGCGAGGTGATTCGAAACCTTATTGACAGCACAATTGAGCCGACGCTTGCTGAAGGTGCTCATGCTGGTAAGTTCCCGTATGTATCGGGTATGCGTTACACGTTTACAGAAGATGTGAAAGGTGTATCAGGTACAGTTACGAATCTAGAGGTAAATACTGGAACAGAAGTAAACCCAGTATGGGCGACAATGAACGATGCCGCTGACTACACTGTTATCGTTAATAACTATAATGCAAGCGGTAGTGATGGTTGGAATGTATTAGGCGATGCTCAATTAACATCAACAGATCGTCAAGACATAGTTATTTCAGGCGATAGTTTTAAAACTTACAAAGTTAACAACTTGTCATACGATGGAAGTACCGAGAAGTATAGCGTCATCTATGACGGTGGTATTAAACCATGTGCGGAAGGCTCAGGTGACATATGTAATACTGATGCTGAATCATTTATCTCTTGGGCTGAGCATAAGAAAGTACTAGAACCACTAGGGTTTGAAACAACAACGATGGAATATAAATAGTACTGATACCGCACTTGTCGGAGCGTTATTTATTGTTATTCAAAGCCTTAAAAGACAAGGGTATAGATTAACAGTAAAAGAAAATAGCCAGCGAATCGCTGGCTATTTTTGTTTTAGATTTTTGTAGTCTGAGCTTAAACAAACAGCGCCTTATGAGCTTGTTCAATACCTTCAATCAACATCTGCATACCGATTACCGCTAGTATCAAACCCATCATTCGAGTAATCACATTCAGTGCACTTGGCCCAACGGCTTTCACGAAGCGTTCGCCGAATACAAATAATACATAGGTTAAAGTACACAGTAGACCAAAGGCGACGATGGTGATGATGGTCTCGTAAATCCCCTCGGTACTGGCAAAGTTCATCGCAGTGGCAATGGTGCCCGGGCCGGCCAGTATTGGCATAGCTAAAGGTGAAACTGCGATACTTAGCGCCGCGTCTCGTTGGGCATCTGAGTTGACCTTCTCTTTCGCTTTGGCGTGTGTTGAGTCGCCTTGTAGCATGTGAAAGCCAATCAAAAAGACCAGAATACCGCCCGTGATACGCAGTGCGTAAAGCGTGATACCAAAGAGGTCAAAGATCAGTTTGCCAGAGAGTGCAAACGTACTGACGATGACGAATGCGATAAACACTGAACGGAAGGCGATGGACTTGACCGTTTCCCTGTCATTGTCACCGGTTAATCCAAGAAAGATTGGCGTATTAGCGATTGGGTTCATGATGGCAAAAAAGCCCATGAACACGGTAATGGTATGAATGATGAGCTCTTTCATATTATTCCTTTGAAAAGATGCAGTTAAATACTAATGGCTAGTGTATTTAATCTTAGATACAAATAATTATTAGAAATAGATAGTAGAGCAAGTATGAATAAAAAACAGCCAGCACAAGGCTGACTGTTTGATTTTAGTGATAGGGGTAGAGTTTTGGTCGCGCGTTATTGCGAGTTTCTCAATTATTAAGCTCGACACAACGGCCTCTATATAACAGGCCGACGGTGGAGCTCGTTTTGGCGCTATGCGTTTTGAGATTCACTCACTGCGACAGCCAATGCAACTGTAGCACCGACCATTGGATTATTGCCCATGCCGATGAAGCCCATCATCGCCACGTGAGCAGGAACAGAAGAGCTACCTGCGAACTGGGCGTCAGCGTGCATTCTGCCCATGGTATCTGTCATGCCGTAAGACGCTGGGCCTGCTGCTACGTTATCTGGGTGTAATGTTCGACCTGTACCGCCGCCTGAAGCTACTGAGAAGTATGGCAAACCTTGGCGAGTACGTTCTGCTTTGTAGATACCCGCTACAGGGTGTTGGAAGCGAGTAGGGTTGGTTGAGTTACCCGTAATACTGACATCCACTTCTTCTCTGTGCATGATAGCCACACCTTCACGTACATCATCAGCGCCGTAACACAAGATGTCGCCGCGAGGGCCTTGTGAGAAACGGCGACGTTCAGTTTCAACAAGTTCACCTGTTTGGTAATCGTATTGAGTGCGCACGTAAGTGAAGCCGTTGATGCGCGAGATAAGATAAGCCGCATCTTTACCTAGGCCATTTAAGATCACTTTCAATGGGTTTTTGCGTGATTTGTTGACGTTTAGCGCAATTTTAATCGCACCTTCTGCTGCAGCAAAAGATTCGTGACCCGCTAGGAAGGCGAAGCAGTGGCTCTCTTCATTGAGAAGACGAGCGGCTAGCGCGCCATGTCCAATACCAACTTGGCGTTGTTCAGCAACACTGCCAGGTTTGGTGAATGCTTGAAGACCTTCACCAATAATATTAGCGGCTTGTTCTGCGCTGGTGGCTTTACGAAATAACGCCAGTGCTGAGCCAAGGATATAAGCATCTGCAGCGCTTTCAAAAGCGATAGGTTGGGTATCCATCACTAGCGCTTTTGGATCAACGTTGTGGGCTTTACAGTATTGGTCAGCTTGCTCCAAAGAGTCGAAGTTCATTTCTGCCAATACGCGAGTTACTGATTCATTAAATTGAGTGTTCATCATATCTTTCCTCTAAATTGGCAATTAGTGTTGGCGTGGGTTAATAGTGGTCACGGCTTCATCGAAGCGGCCATAGGTCCCTGTCGCAAGGTCGGCCGCTTCATTCGCTGGCACGCCTTGGTTAATCGCCTTCATCATTTTGCCGAGGTTGAGATATTCGTAGCCAATCACTTCGCTGTGATCATCAAGTGCAAGCTTGGTCACGTAACCTTCTGCAAGCTCTAGGTAACGTACGCCTTTTGCAGCGGTTGAGTAACTGGTACCCACTTGGCTGCGCTGTGTTTGACCTAAGTCTTCTAATGCAGCGCCAATTTCTAGACCACCTTCAGAGAAAGCTGATTGAGTTCGACCGTAAACAAACTGCAGGAAGATTTCACGCATGGCTACGTTAATAGCGTCACATACTAAGTCTGTATTAAGTGCTTCTAGGATAGTTTTTCCGGTGAGGATTTCAGCGGCCATCGCGGCTGATTGAGTCATGCCTGAACAACCAATCGTTTCGATTAGTGCTTCTTCGATGATGCCGTTTTTTACGTTAAGAGTCAGTTTTGCAGCACCTTGTTGTGGTGCACAAGTGCCAACACCGTGGCTTAAGCCAGAAATAGCGATGACATCTTTTGGGCTAACCATTGCGCCTTCAACTGGAATTGGAGCTGAATTGTGAAGGTCACCCCTTTGAATAGGGCACATTGATTGAATTTCTGAAGAGTAGTGCATAATGTTTTCTCACTTGTAGAGCCATTTAAGACCTAGGGCGTTGAGAAAACAGGACGTGTTGGAAGAGGTGCGGCTAATTCACTACAGATCTTGAGTATCGATAATCCAAAGGTGTCATGGGTCTTGGTCTCAATAGACTAAGTCCATTTCAAAATGGAGGAATAGCGATACATCCAACAGTATTACCTGTTTTCGATTCTGTAGGAGTCATTAGCACTGTTCGAAAAGAACGGGCGGTTGAAGCAAAAGCTTAGGTGGAACCCCATCACCTGATGGCTATAGATTAGATCTTTATCACACTTTTGTGCAAGCGAATGTTTAGAGCGATTTCGACTATAAACAAGCTTCATTATATTTCGAAAAGTATAAAAAAACGCCAATAACGAACTCTGATTAGAGGCGTCATTGACGTTTTTTAGAAAGGTATCAGCTAGTTAAGCTGCATCTTCTTCTGCGTCTTCAACAGCTTCAAGCTTCTTAGCTTTTTTCGGAGCTGGCTTACGCTTAGCACCTAATGCGTAAAGAACTTCTTCTTTGTTCTTCGCTAGGTACATTGCAAGTTCTTCTTGCTTGCCTTCATCTTCAACTAAATCGCTTTTGCCTAACAGTTCAAAAAGCTCATCAGCCATATCCAGCATTTTGTCGTATGCGTCAGCTTCGGCTTTAGAGGTAAAAGTCATTTTCTCTTCTCCGTTGCGTTCCACCACGTACTTGACGATAACAGCCATGGTTAATCCTCTAAGTTTGATAAATTTTACTGGCTTTTTATACAGTTTCTGATGTTAAAAGTCCAGTTGGAGCCCCAACTATGCGGCCTCAATCTTGATGTGTAGCCCAGTCTTCACAATAACTCATGAAAGATTTCAGCAGCGGGCTCTGGTATTTGTCTTTATGTACCAGCATCCAGAAACGTCGTTTCATGTCGAGTGGCACATCGAGCGCTTTCACCCGGCCTGAATCAATCGCTCGTTGCGCCGCCAATCGTGATAAACACGCGAATCCAAGATTGGCAGAAACCGAATTGATGATCGCCTCTGTCGTGTTGAGTTCAAAAGATTCATACCAGTGTTCGATACGTGGTGCGACGGCACGAAGGAAAAACTCGCGAGTCCCTGAGCCTGATTCACGTAGAATCCAATGGCTGCCTTCTAAATCGCTTAAAGTTACTTTTTCTTTTGAAACGAGAGGATGTTGATTACTAACAATAATACACATTTCATCGCTGCTAAACTGACTCGAAATGAGTTCAGGGTGTAATGTTTTTCCTTCAATTAGCGCGATATCAAGTTCATAATCCACCAACTTTTGACAGATCAGTGCACTGTTTGAAATGAACAAGCTTTGATCCTGGTGCTGAGTTCGTTCACGAAAACCTGACAAAATAAACGGTGCGACCTGATTACCAATCGTGTCACTCGCGCCGACCTTTAAATTGCCACTTAAAGGCTGGTCGTCACGGAACAAAACATCAATACCCGCAGCTCGGTGAAGTATTTCATCAGCCAAAGGAAGTAACTTATGTCCCTCTTGGTTGAGAATTAATCGGTTGTTGACCCGGTCAAATAGAGAGTGGCCGAGTTGTTTCTCCATTTCGCCTAGTGCCATGCTGACCGCAGCTTTAGACAAAAACAGCGCTTCTGATGCTGCGGTAAGCGTCGAATGCTGGGTAATGGTGACAAACACTTTGAGTTGTTTAATTGAAATATTAGCCATCAGATTCCTAGTTTTGCTCTGCTGGTGAAAACGGGTTCTGTTCAGTATTGATGAACACTTGTTATATATAATTGGATATTGTTTAACGAAGCGCAAGCGTATTATGGCTTCAACAAGCTGATGAGTTCACAAGTTTAGTGAATTAAGTTTAAGAGAGGCTGACATGATTCAACGTATTAAATATAGATTAACAGGAGCTCCAACACCCATGGCAGGGTTAGCACTAGCAATCGCAAGCTTAGGCTGGTGCTGGGATGGCGTTTTAGTCGCACAAGGTATTTTGCACACCCCAGGCTTAGTCCAGTGGATCAGTGCAGCTATTGCAGCGGTATTGCTTCTTGTTTTAGCTGTGAAATTTTTGATTCACGGTCATTTACTTCGTGAAGATCTTGCTCACCCTGTTGTCGGCAGTGTGGTACCAACATTTGCAATGGGGTGCATGGTGGTGTCAGCGTCTTTGGCGCCAATCTCTCAATTCTTACAAGAAGCTATGTGGTTGGCTTCTGTGGCTTTGCACGTTGTGTTTCTAATGAGCTTTTTGTACCACAGAGCTAAAAACTTTGAGATTCACCACATGGTGCCAAGCTGGTTTGTGCCACCGATCGGTATTATCGTCGCTGACGTCTCTTTCTCTGGTAATCCAGTTTTAGAGCCAGTAGCTAACGCGACTTTGGTATTCGGCTTATTGGTTTACGCAGTAATGCTACCAATCATGGTTTACCGTTTGATCTTCGCTCACGAAGTGCCAGATGCTGCAAAACCAACGATTGCGATTATGGCAGCACCGGCAAGCCTATCTTTAGCGGGTTACTTAACCGTTACTGCTAGCCCTTCACCTGTGATCATTGGTTTACTATTTGGTATTGCAGTGTTGATGACGTTCATTATCTATATGGCGTTTTTCAAACTACTTCGTCTTCCATTTAGCCCTGGTTATGCAGCGTTTACCTTCCCAATCGTGATTGGTGCAACAGCCTTGTTTAAACTGGCTGCGTGGATGCAAGCACAAGGTATTGAAGCGCATTACATCAATCAAGTGTTTGGCCTAGCGTATCTTGAATTGATTGTGGCTACGTTGGTTGTGGGTTATGTCGCTGTTCGTTACTACATGAACTACAAACCTCATCGTGTTTTAGGCGCGGTAGCGGGTAGATTGTAAGAGGCAATAGTTCAAAAGATAAACGAAGCTTAAGCTTTCGGTATTTCATAAGCTTATATTCCTCATCCAAACTCAGCACTTATGCTAATCTGGCAGTATATTGTGGCAAGATTAGCGTGAGTGCACTTTGTTTACTGTTTATCATTCCAATAAAGTTGATACTTTAAAAATCCTTCTCGTTCACTTAATCAAAAGTGACCCTTTAGCCAATCCTTTCGAAAAAGAGCAGATCTTGGTTCAGAGCCCTGGTATGTCTCAATGGCTTAAGATGGAACTCGCCAAAGAGTTTGGTGTAGCAGCAAATATCGATTTTCCTCTCCCAGCAACCTTCATTTGGGATATGTTTACCCAAGTGCTTCCTGATGTACCGAAACGCAGTGCTTTTAATAAAGAAGCGATGACGTGGAAGCTAATGAATTTGCTACCCGCGAAGCTTGACCATCCTGATTTCTTACCCCTACAGCGCTATCTTGAAAACGACGAAGACGGCTCTAAGCTGTATCAATTGGCAGAGAAAATTGCCGATATCTTCGATGGTTACTTGGTGTATCGACCTGAGTGGATGGCGATGTGGGAAGCGGGAGAACCCGTTGCAGAATTGATTGATAGTGAAGGGCAACAAGAGCACCCTTGGCAGCCAATTTTGTGGAAGGCACTCTACGAGCAAACGCTCTCTCAAGGCCAATCAAAGTATCACCGTGGCAACTTGTATCACGACTTCATTGAAGCGTTAGCTAATCAACAAGGCCAGTTACAACACCTGCCGAAACGTTTGTTTGTGTTTGGTATTTCGTCACTGCCTCCTCGCTACATGGATGCTTTGAAAGCACTTGGCGAACAGATTGATGTCCACCTGATGTTTACCAACCCTTGCCAACATTACTGGGGCGATATTCGTGACCGTAAATACTTGGCTAGAGTGGAAGCGCAGCGTCGTAAGCAGTTTGCTTTGGTTGATGGTTTACCTCTACTTGAAGGCGAAGCCTCACCATTGAAAGATGGCATTGAAGCCAATATTGAAGACGAACTGCATACCAGCCAAGCGGTCGGTAATAGCTTACTTGCGTCTATGGGTAAACTGGGCAGAGATAACCTGTTCTTGCTGTCTCAATCAGACAGTGAAGAGCATGAGTTCTTTATTGATGTTGAGAGAGACAGCCTGCTGCATCAACTGCAAGCGGATATTCTTGAGCTAGAAGAACACCAAGACGATCACATCTTAGATTCCAGCAACCACAAACAAGTGGTTGAGCTGGGCGATCGCTCGTTGACGGTACACGCTTGTCACAGCCCAATGCGTGAGGTTGAAGTTCTTCATGATCAGCTGTTAGCAATGTTTGACGCTGACCCGACACTAAAGCCACGCGATATCATCGTGATGGTGGCAGATATCAATGCCTACAGCCCTGCGATTCAGGCGGTATTTGGCAATGCTCCGGGTGAGCGTTACATCCCTTACTCGATCTCGGATAGAACCGCAGATCAAGAGAGCCCAATTTTGACGGCGTTCATGCAGCTAGTCGCGCTACCAAACACGCGCTGTTTAGCTTCTGAACTTCTAGAGTTATTAGAAATCCCAGCGATGATGGCACGCTTCGGTATTGATGAATTTCAATTTGAACAAGCTAAGCAGTGGGTTGAAGAAGCGGGTATCCGTTGGGGTGTCGATTCTTCTACCGCAACTGAATTTGACTTACCTGCTACTGAACAAAATACCTGGCTATTTGGTATCCAGCGAATGCTACTGGGCTATGCGATGTCGGATTCTGCAGGTTTGTTTGAAAATGAACACTCTCCAATTGCCGCTTATAACGAAGTTCAGGGCATTAACGCCGAACTTGCAGGTAAGTTAGCGCATTTTATTGACCGCATTGCTCATTACCGTCAACGCCTTGCTGAGACGCAATCTATCGACATGTGGCGTGAAACCTTGCTGCAAATGATTGATGATTTCTTTGCGGTTGAGTTAGAAGGTGAGGTGGTGCTTAAGTCGATTCGCGATGCACTTTCTCAACTGAATGAACAGCTTGATGATGCCTTGTACGAACAAGAGCTATCGCCAAGCATTATCTATCAGTACTTGAATAATAAACTGTCGGGCGCGCGTATTAGTCAGCGTTTCTTAGCGGGACAAGTTAACTTCTGTACCCTGATGCCGATGCGTTCTATTCCGTTCAAAACCGTTTGTCTATTAGGCATGAATGATGGTGTTTACCCGCGCTCAATGCCACCGGAAGGTTTTGATTTGATGAGCGCCCAAACTCGCTCGCCGAATGGCGTAGGCAAAAAGAGTCTAGCTCGTCCCGGAGACCGTTCTCGTCGTGATGATGACCGCTACCTATTCTTAGAGGCGATGTTGTCAGCGCAAGAATGTTTGTACATAAGCTATGTCGGCCGTTCGATTCAAGATAATACTGAGCGAGTGCCGTCGGTATTGGTTTCAGAGTTGATAGAGTACTGCCAGCAGAACTACTGTCTAAGTGAAGACCAAGCGCTACCAAGTGATGATTCTGGTATCAAGCTGACTCAAGCGATCAGTTTTGAACACACCATGACGCCATTTAGCCCGGCTGCCTTTACTCAAGGTGATTCAAGCCATGTGCTGAGTTACGCCAAAGAATGGCTTCCTGCGGCTAACCGTTCCGGTGAACGCAGTGGTGAATTCAATCGTGCCTTGGATGACTATTTGCTTGGTGCGACCTATCCATTGGAATTGGATTTGGTTGAGCTGCAGCGTTTCTGGCGCTTGCCAGTGCAATACTTCTTTAATCGCCGACTAAAAGTGGTGTTTGAGCCCCCGCTTCCGGTAATGGAAGACGATGAACCGTTCGTGCTTAATGGTTTAGAAAGTTTCCAACTAAAAGACGCTTTGCTTCAAGTATTACTCGATCATCCTGAAGGGGCGGATGAAGCGGTTCGCTTGTTTGTCTCTGAGCAAAAAGCTCAAGGTCGATTACCGGTTGGCGCTTTTGGTGATATCGAATTTGAAACCAACCGCGTTCAAGCAGAAGACTTAGCCAAAGAGATTCGATTTGTAAGTGGGCAGCCACAACAAGATCTCGAGGTAAATATTGAATTTGACGTACTAGGTGAGGGCAAACCGGTTCGTTTGATGGGTTGGCTGACTCAAAACTATCAATCGGGTTTAGTGCGTTTCCGTAGTGGCAAAATTCGCTCGCAAGATTACTTGGCTGCGTGGGTCGATCACTTGTGTTGTGCGGTGATGGGGCACGGCAAAACGACTCATATTATTGGCTATGACAGAAAAGAAGGCGTGGTTCACCAAACGCTACAACCTATCGGCGATGCGCAGCAGGCGAAGAGTTTATTAGCTGAGTTAGTGCGACTGTTCTATCAAGGTATGACTGCACCACTGCCGTATTTCCCGAAAACCGCCTTGGCCGGCGTTGAAGCGGGCTTTAGCCGTGGTAAATGGGTCGATGATGAAGAGAAGTCGCTCAAGAAAATGGCCGATACTTTTAATGATAGCTTCGCTTTCACGGGCGAGGGTCGAGATACCTACATCTCGCGTATTTGGCCTAAGTGGGACGAGGAGCTGGCGGCTGAGTCGCGTATGTATTCAACGCTTGTGTTACAGGCGGCAAGGTTGGCTGCTGCCGATCTGGAAGATCAGGAGTAAGTGGCTGTGATCGACAAGATCAGTAGCGTGTGCGCTGAATTAATGAAAAACGAAAGAGAGTCGCTGGTAAGCATTTGGGGTGCTTACTTTCCAGGTGAAGGGAATCAAGGTGAACAGAAGCAAGGTACAGGAAATAAAGTGGCCGCCAGTAAATCATTATTAGTGTAGGGCGTTCGCTGTACGGCCACAGGTCAGAGGGACCATTATTCTGTGGTTCAAAGTAACGCCGTAAAGTACAAAACTCGTACGCGCTCCTGAACTCGTGGGCGCATAGTAGCGAGGCGATCTGAATTGATCCGTGAGAGAGATCGCACTAACTATTAACAAATCAGCGTAGGACGTAAATTGAATGACGTTTTCCACGCTAGGTCACATTTGTAACAACATATTTATCAGAAGGCAGTAAGGCATGACGACCACAAGCAGTGTTCAGGTAATTGCTCCACAGACACTCGATACCATGACGTTTCCACTTCATGGCGCGCGTTTAATTGAAGCATCAGCGGGTACGGGTAAAACATTTACCATCGCTGGTTTGTACTTGCGCCTACTGCTCGGGCACGGCACGGTAGCACCACAAGGTGAGCTTACAGAAGCTACCCGACACCATGAGCCACTGACCGTAGATCAAATCCTGGTAGTGACCTTTACCGAAGCGGCAACCGCAGAGCTGCGAGATCGTATCCGTGCACGAATCCATGATGCGCGCATTGCGTTTGCTCGCGGGCAAAGTGATGACCCAGTGATTGCGCCTCTGTTGCAAGAGATCGAAGACCACGCTGGCGCTGCGAAAACACTGCTTAATGCCGAAAGGCAAATGGACGAAGCGGCGGTATACACCATTCACGGTTTCTGTCAGCGAATGTTGACTCAAAATGCTTTTGAGTCTGGAAGCCGTTTTGATAATGAATTTGTGACCGATGAAAGCCATCTGAAAGCACAAGTAGTTGCCGACTATTGGCGTAAACAGTTCTACCCGCTGCCGACTCAATTAGCTGGTGAGGTTCGTAATATCTGGGGTTCTCCCGCTTCGTTATTAGCTGACGTAAATCGTTATCTGACGGGATCTCCACTAAAGCTAACCGTCGAAGCAATGTCGGGCGATTTACAAACTCTGCACAATCAAAACCTAGACAAAGTGAAGCAACTTAAAGCGCTGTGGTGTGAATCTGAAGCGGACTTTTTGGCTTTGATTTCAGGTTCAGATGTGAACAAGCGCAGCTACACCAAGAAGTCTTTGCCAACATGGCTAGAAGCGGTAACAGCATGGGCGCAGAGCGACACCCATGATTACCAGTTCCCAGATAAATTAGAGAAGTTCTCACAAGCCACTCTAATTGAAAAAACACCCAAAGGCACCGCGCCTCAGCACGCCGTTTTCGAAGCGATTGAGGACTTCTTAAATTCTCCAGCAGATCTAAAAGCTCCATTGCTGGCGCATGCCATTACCCATTGTCGAACTATGCTAGCCAAGGCTAAGCAACAAAAGCAGTGGTTATCGTTTGATGATTTGTTGACTCAGTTATCCGCGTCAATCGATGTCGATGAGCAATCACTGCTGGTGGAGAGAATTCGCACCTTATACCCAGTAGCGATGATCGATGAATTCCAAGATACCGATCCGCTGCAATACAGTATTTTTAGTCGAATCTACCTAGATAACCCGCAATGTGGCTTGTTTATGATCGGCGACCCGAAGCAGGCTATCTATGGCTTTCGCGGCGCAGATATCTTTACCTATATCAAAGCGAGAAACCAAGTTAGTGCTCACTACACGTTAGGCACTAACTGGCGTTCGAGTGCGGATATGGTCAGCGCGGTAAACCAAGTGTTTATGAATTCGGATAGCCCATTTATCTACGACCAAGATATTCCATTTTTGCCCGTCGCAGCCAGCCCATCGGCCGACAAACGCCAATGGGTGATGAATGGTGAAACTCAGCACGCGCTCACCTTTTGGCTGCAAGAGGCGGAAGAAAAGCCCTTACCGAAAGGCGAATACCACAAGGCAATGGCCGAGGCGACGGCGAGTCAAATTCAAACCATTCTGACTGCTTCTCAAAACCAGCAAGCCTATTTTGATAACGGTAAAAAACAACATGCCGTGAATGCAGGTGATATTGCTGTCTTGGTTCGAACCGGCAGTGAAGGGCGTCTAATTAAAAATGCATTGTCGGAACAAGGCATTGCGAGCGTGTATTTGTCTAACCGAGATAGCGTGTTCACCAGCTTGGTCGCGCAAGATATTCAACGCCTATTGCAAGCGGTGCTGACTCCTGAAAACGACCGTGCATTGCGCGCGAGTTTAGCGTCGGAGTTGTTTGCTTTGGATGCCGCATCATTGGATGAACTCAATAACGATGAAGTGGTTTGGGAAAACGTCGTTAACGAATTCCGAGAATATCGTAAGTTGTGGTTGCAACGTGGCGTATTACCAATGCTTCGCAGCGTGATCAGTAAAAGGCACCTCGCCGAACGCTTACTAGAAGAAGAAAATGGTGAGCGCTCACTCACTGATTTGATGCACATTGGCGAATTGCTGCAACAAGCTAGGCAAGAACTCGACAGCGACTATGGCTTGTTACGTTGGTTAGCAGAAGCGATATCAGATGCGCAAAATGGTTTAGGTGGCAGTGAAGACGACATTCAACGCCTTGAATCAGAGAGAAACTTGGTTCAAATCGTTACCATCCACAAATCAAAAGGCTTGGAATATGACCTCGTATTTTTGCCGTTTGTCGCGAGTTACCGTGAAGCGAGTGAAGGCAAGTTCTACGATCACGAATCAGATACCACAGTGCTTGATATTACCGGTAGCGACAGTGCTTTGGCGCAAGCCGATAAAGAGCGACTCGCGGAAGACCTGCGTTTGATTTATGTAGCGCTGACTCGTGCCGTTTATGGCTGTTTTATTGGTATGGCTCCTTTACGTAAAGGGCGTTCAACCAAAGAGCCGACCGGCGTTCACTTAAGTGCCATGGGCTACTTGGTTCAAAACGGACAAGAGCAAGGCATCGCTGAGTTACATCAAGCTCTGTCAGCGATTGAGGGTAAGAATTCAAGCGTATTGCTGTCTGAAACACCAACCGCTCACGAACAAGTTTTTGTGCAAACAGAGCAAGTGAGTGACGACTTACAGGCCAATGAACTTAAAGCTTCAATTGACCGAGCTTGGCGTATCACCAGTTATTCAGGGCTTGTAAAACAAGGCAGTCACGGCGCGAGCCATGATGCGACAATTGAGGTGTCTGGCTTCGATATTGACTCGGCTGATGAACAAGATGAGTCGGAACTGATTGAACCTGAACGTTCTATATTCACGTTCCCTCGCGGCGCTCGCCCAGGTACCTTCTTGCACACCTTGTTTGAGGATGTTGAATTTACTGAGCCAGCAACCAGTAAACATAACACGCAAGTAATCACTCACTTATTAGAGTCGGAGCAATACGAACTAGAGTGGTTACCTGTGCTTCAACAACTGGTCGATACCGTTCTTAACACAGCGTTGGATGGTAAAAGCTTAAAGCTAAGCGAGAAAGACTCGACGCAACGTTTAGTTGAGATGGAATTCTTACTGCCGATCGAAGTATTGGCTGCATCTGAACTGAATCAAACCATTCAATATCACGATCCGTTATCGGCAAAAGCGGGCGATCTAGGTTTCCAAACCGTGCAAGGTATGTTGAAAGGCTTCATCGATTTGGTGTTTGAGCACCAAGGTAAATACTATGTACTCGACTGGAAATCGAATCACTTAGGAGATGATGTTGCTGTCTACCATGGCGAGGCATTGAAATCGGCGATGGCCGACCATCGCTATGATTTGCAATATCAAATTTATGCATTGGCGTTGCACCGTTTCTTACGCAGCCGCGTTGCCAATTACAGCTACGAACAACATTTTGGTGGCGTGTACTACTTGTTCTTACGAGGAATGGACGGCCAATCTCAGCAAGGTATTTTCTCGGCCAAACCAACACTGGCTTTACTTGCTGAAATGGATCAATTGATTGACGGTAAAGTGATAGACAGACGTTCGGCACAATTGAATGACGATGAAACTGGACAGATGGGGCTTTTATAATGACAACAACGACCACTAATACCGGCATAGATACTGCGAACACAGCAAAGCCAGTTTCACTTATTCCTGAGCAACTGATGGATGTACTCCAGTTTCTTGCGGATAAGGGTTCTATTCGTCAGTTGGATTATCAATTTGCCCGTTTTATTGCTCAGCAAGCCACGAGCTACCCTCAAGAGATCGGCTTTCTCGCGGGGGTAGTGAGCCATGAATTAGGCAAAGGACACATTTGTACTCAGCTTATACAGCAGCATACGACAGGCCCTGCACAAACGGCAGATCTAGCCCAGTTACTTGGTTTGTACGGTGAAACGGCCCTGCAATTGAATCAAAAGTTGTTAGGTATTGATTGGTTGGCGGTACTTCAATCGTCCAATTTAGTTGGAGCAACCAATGACTGTGTTAAGCCGCTGATGTTTGATGGACAGCGTGTCTACTTACAGCGTTACTGGAACTACGAGGTTGTACTGGCTGACACGTTAAACCGTTTAAGTAAGCCAGTAGAGTTCAATATTGAACAGAAAAAGGCGCTGACGGAAACACTCAATCAGCTCTTTGCACGCAGCTATCACTTCCTGTTTAACGCCTTAGCCAAGGCTGAAGCAAGCCAACAAACGTCTCAGGTGTTACGCCAACAATTGGTGTGTGATCATCTTGATATTGTGAATGAGCAGGCTCTAGATTGGGGAGCAATCGACCAAGCGATTATCCAAGCCAAGCAGGTAACAGACTTAGATGTGCTAGACAGCTTGGTACCGTTATCGGCATGTTTGAATTGGCAAAAAGTGGCGGCAGCGGTGGCGCTGAGTCGTCGCTTTGCGGTGATTTCCGGTGGGCCGGGTACTGGTAAAACGACCACAGTAACCAAGTTATTGTCGGCGATGGTCGAGCAATCATTAAGCCAAGGAAAAACACCTACGATTAAGCTAGTGGCACCAACGGGTAAAGCGGCGGCGCGTTTAACTGAGTCGATTGGTAAAGCGATTGAACAGTTGCCATTAGCGCCTGAAGTGAAAGCCAACATACCAACGGAATCGAGTACCTTACACAGATTACTCGGCGCGATTCCTAACCGTGCTGAGTTTCGACATAACCGACGCAATCCACTCCACCTTGATATCTTGGTGGTGGATGAAGCGTCGATGGTTGATCTGTCGATGATGTATAAGCTGGTGGATGCACTTCCTGAGCACGCAAGGCTTATCCTGTTGGGTGATAAAGACCAACTGGCTTCTGTTGAGGCGGGCGCGGTGTTGGGTGATATCTGCTCATTTAATTCTACAGGTTACAGCAGCGCGCAAGGCAACTTGATTGCGGATATGACAGGTTTCGATGCGATAGCGAAGACACAACAAGCAAAAGCAGGAACCGTTAATCCACCGGCAATTGCAGATAGTCTGTGTATGCTGCAGAAGAGTTATCGTTTCGACGCGCGTTCTGGTATCGGGCAGTTGGCAAAAGCAATCAATAACGGGTCTGCGAATCAAGTCGACCAAGTGTTTGCCAAAGGATTTGGCGATATTGAAAATCATCCTCTATCGAGTGACAGCTACAACTTGATGCTGCGTACCTTGGTTAATGAGTATGGTGCTTATCTCAACCGAATGAATGTGCCGTTAGAAGAATTAGAAACCCAAGAAGCGAGAGCCAAATCGGTACTCGATTTGTTCAGCCAATGCCGACTGTTGTGTTCTATTCGTGAAGGTGATTTTGGTGTTAAAGGCCTCAACCATCGTATTGAAAGAGCGCTTGCTGCAAGACGCTTGGTGAATCCGCACAACGATGAACTTTGGTATCACGGGCGACCAGTAATGGTAACGCGTAACGATCATGGCTTGGGGTTATACAATGGTGATATTGGTATCTGTATGCTCGAGGCGGATTCACACCAGTCAGACTCAACTCCTCGCTTGAAGGTTTATTTTGAGTTGCCCGATGGCAGCGTAAAAGCGGTGTTACCAAGCCGAGTGCCTGATCATGAAACCGCTTATGCGATGACGATTCACAAATCTCAGGGCAGTGAATTTGATTTAACCTTAATGATCCTGCCGCCAGATTTCAGCCCCATCTTGACGCGAGAGCTTATCTACACAGGTATTACGCGTGCGAAGAAACGACTGATGATGTTCAGTGATACTAATGTATTAAAGCGTGGGATTAAGGTGAAAACAGAGCGAGTGAGTGGTTTAGGCAGTCGCTTAACCAACTAAAGATGATGTCGATGTACGTACAAAGCAACCATCCCTGGTTGCTTTGAGCGTGCTAGGAATCAGTGCCTAAAAACGCTCGAGTAAACGATATGTGGTTTATTTTGTATTTTGCTTGGCAATTCAAAATAAACTCTTTTAGATTCTCGCTCACAGGGAACACGCAGTGTACGTCTAGCCCTTCTAAGAATTGGTTATCAGCCATATCCCAAAAACTTTGCAGCGAGTTACAAACAATGGTTCTCATATCAATGTTGCTCTTTTTGCTGTTTATATTAACGAGCAGAGCTAATGTTAGCGTGCTGACCGTCAACGGGTATAGCAATCCGTGCAGTGACCACCTCAATGCATTTGATATGACAACCGAGATGGTAATTCCAATAAAAACATTTGTTATTTTGTTAAAGCGACTAAATTCTATACAATTTTGCGTGTGAGTTAAAGTGCATAGTTAATAAATCTCATATAGAAAACGATTACGTTTGCAATTATTTTTATTTTGAAGTGAGATTCCGCTCCAAAAACTTTATTTATACGTTGAGCGCCAGGATCTTTGAGTTTCTCTGATAGTTGTATAGCCCTTGTTTTTCCATCGGTAACTCATCAACTGCTATCTCGTAAAAACCTTGTTCACGAAACCAATGAAGGCTGTGTGTCGTTAGGACAAATATTTGGTCGATATCGCGAGATTTTGATTGGTGGCGCATGTAATCCAGCAGTAATTGCCCACGATTTCCATCACGATAATCAGGGTGGATTGCAACACACGCCATCTCTGCCATGTGATCTTCCGGGTAGGCGTATAGCGCCGCGCAACCAATGATCAGTCCGTCTTTTTCGATAATGGTAAAGCGGTGGATCTCCTGCTCTAATTGCTCTCTTGAACGACGAACCAAGATGCCTTGTTCTTCTAAAGGACGAATGAGATCAAATATGCCACCAATATCGTCAATCTGAGCTTGTCTTACTTGCTCTGCACTCGCCATGACCACTTGGGTGCCAATACCATCAAAAGAGAACAGCTCTTGGATTAATGCGCCGTCGACTTTGTAGCTGATTAGATGGCAACGAGGTACGCCTGCACGACAAGCTGAGATCGCACCTTTCAAGAAGCGCAGCGTTCCTGTGCTCATGTCTTCGGCAGGTTTTTGAGATTCTGTTAAGCGTTCTAGAATTTGTTTGGCGTCTTTAGGGAAGAGTTCGGCGAGTACATTGCCGCTTTCATCTGTTACCCCTTGTTCGGAGCAGAACCCAATCAGCTTGTCGGCTTTTAAACGAATGGCTACTTGAGTCGCGACTTCTTCAGAAAGTAGATTAAAGCTTTCGCCAGTCACGGAGCTAGCTATAGGCCCAAGAAGGACGATGGAACCTTGGTCAAGTGTGCGATTAATCCCTTCTATATCGATTCGACGAATACGCCCACTGTGGCAATAATCTGTACCATCATCGACACCTAACGGTTGCGCGGTAATGAAGTTACCACTCATCACATTGAGTTGAGTGCCTGCCATAGGGGTGTTGTTCAAGCTCATTGAAAGGCGAGCAGTTATGGCTAGTTGTAGCTGGCCAGCTGCCTGCATAGCAACACCCAGAGAGTATTCATCGGTGACTCTAATATTCTTGTGATAAGGCGTATGGCAATCTTGTTTTTCTAGCAGTTGGTTGATCTGTGGCCTTGCCCCGTGAACGAGAACAATCTTCACGCCAAGGCTATGGAGTAGGGCAATGTCGCTAATAATGTTACCAAAGTTTCTATCGGCAACAGCTTCGCCTCCCAGCATAATGACCATGGTTTTGCCACGGTGAGCATTCACGTAAGGGGTTGATTGTCTGAAACCTTTTACTAACGCTGTACTTCTTAATTTCACAGAACAAGTCCATTTGTGTTTATTTATTCGTTAATTTAGCATTTAAATTCAAATGTAAACAACACCTTTTTGGAATAAAGCGCAAACTATTCTTATCTAGACTTCAATATATAAACTGTCTCAGTGTAGAATGCGCATAGCATCCTTATGAGTCGTAAACGAATGCAGCAAGTTCCAGCTACAAAGAACAAAATCGATGAGATAACCAAAGGCCTCTACAGTGAAGCAGATCAGCGCAATCAATCTAAGTTGAAGCGTAAGATCATTGAGCGCTGCTTAATGGTTTTAGCCTTGGTGGGTTCATTTGCTGTGGTTTCTTTATTCGGTGATGTGCTTTCCCGAGTGCAAGATGCGGCGACGCCTGATCATCTAATATATGGTACTTGGATAGAGCAGGATGTTGCACATTATGCGACAGATGAGTTTGTACTGAATGCTAATGGTGTGTCAGTTCGTGGGTCTGTTATCTCGACGAACTTTGACTTTGATGGCCACTACTTCGAATATAAGGCCGGTGAAAAGACCTATCGCTACCGCATGACTAATTCTGACAATACAGAAATGGTGCTCGATTCTGACAGCCACTATAACCCTATCTTCCGCCTTAAAGGTCACATCGATAACTCCGTCCGGTAGGTTATCTTATTGTAAACTCTTACAATCTAAGATTGTGTTATCTGACTGTTTTTGTCATCCTCGATGCATAGAATTTTTAGGATGACTCTTGTGATTAAAAAATGGCTTCCCCTTGTTGCCGCCTCTTTACTATTTGGCTGTGCTCAACCTACCGATCTTGCTCAACAACATCTTGATGATGAATTTCCTCGCACCTTAAATAAGGTCGATCAGGTTGAATCCAATAAGCCAAGAGACTACACCGCATTCGCTGAACAAGCTGAGATGGTGGTATCTAAATCTCCTTCGATGGCGAAAATCTATGAGCCGCTTTATCAGCAACTCAATGAGTGGGCGCTGCAAAGCGGTGATCCAAGCCAACTAGCAAACTTTGGCGTTCAGACTGCTCAACTGGGTGGTGGCGATAAGCAAGGCAATGTTTTGTTCACGGGCTACTTCTCTCCTGTGATGGAATTACGCCATGAAGCCAATGAAGAATATCGATTCCCTGTTTATGGGCTTCCTGACTGCGATAAAGAGTGCCCAACCCGTGAAGAGATTTACAATGGCGCCTTAGACGGTCAAGGGCTTGAGCTTGGCTACGCTGCGAACCGTATCGACCCGTTTATGATGGAAGTGCAGGGCAGTGGCTTTGTGCATTTCGGAGATGATGATACGCTGCAGTATTTCGCATACGCAGGTAAGAACAATAAAGCTTATGTGAGCATTGGCCGTGTTTTGATTGAGCGAGGCTTAGTTCCACGCGAAAAAATGTCACTAAAAGCAATCAAAGAGTGGGTATTGGCAAACGACCCTGAAGTGGTCAAAGAGTTGCTTGAGCAAAATCCATCTTTCGTGTTTTTTGAAGCGAGAGACGACTTGTCAGTAATGGGTAGTGCTGGGATTCCTCTATTGCCAATGGCTGCAGTAGCTGGCGATCGCTCTATCTTGCCTATGGGAACTCCAATTCTGGCTGAGGTTCCTTTATTGAATGCGGATGGTACTTGGAGCGGTGCACACCAATTAAGACTGTTACTGGTTTTGGATACGGGCGGCGCGGTTAAGCAAAACCATTTGGACCTTTACCACGGCATGGGCCCTCGAGCGGGTACTGAAGCGGGTCATTACAAGCATTTTGGTCGTGTGTGGAAGCTCGGCTTAGATGGCAGCGCAACTGAAGCGCCTTGGGCTTTACCTCCTGAAAAAGTTGAGTAAGCGACAATAAAATAGGGCATTGAAAGCGAATCGCTAATCCCCTAGACTTTTTATTCAAGAGTGCGTATAAAACGCACTCTTTTCTTTTTCTCAGAAATAAATTGGCGGCAACAATGCGTGAATTGACCACTCCAGCTTCAGAAAACTATGACCAACGATTTGGTGGCACTCGTCGCCTGTATGGCAATAGTGAAGTCGACATACTTAGAGCTGCACACGTATGTGTTATCGGTATTGGTGGCGTAGGTTCATGGGCGGTTGAAGCGCTTGCTCGTACCGGTTTAGGTGAGCTGACGTTGATCGATATGGATGACGTGTGTGTAACTAACATTAACCGCCAGATTCATGCTATGTCGGGTACCGTTGGTAAGAGCAAAATCGAAGTGATGGCAGAGCGCGTCAAGCTGATTAATCCTGAGTGTAAGGTTAACCTGATTGATGACTTTATCGGCCCAGACAATCAGGCTGAATACCTATCGAAAGAATTCGACTTTGTGTTAGATGCGATTGATAGCATGAAAGCGAAGGCTTCACTGCTGGCGTACTGTCGTAGCAACAAAATCAAGGTGATCACTACCGGTGGCGCTGGTGGTCAAATCGATCCGACTCAAATCAAAGTGGCCGATTTGACCAAGACGATTCAAGATCCGCTAGCGAAGAAGCTAAAAGATACCCTTCGTCGTCATCATAATTTCCCTAAGAATCCAGCGCGTAAGTTTGGTATCGATTGTGTGTTCTCAACTGAACAGCTGAAATACCCTCAAGCTGACGGCAGTGTATGCGCTGCGAAAGCGACCGCAGAAGGTCCAAAGCGCATGGATTGTGCGACGGGTTTTGGTGCGGCAACGGTGGTAACTGCTACGTTTGGTTTTGTGGCTGTTTCACGTATTGTAGAAAAGCTGATTCAAAAGCACGCTAAGTAACGTCTTCTACTCAATTAACAATCGACTGGATATGAAAATGACCACCTTCCCAAGCTCTCCTTTCGGCACTGAAATTACCAGTGATGATATTGTCGCGAAAATGCAGACATTCAGCGGCTGGGAAGACCGTTATCGCCAAGTGATTCAATGGGGAAAAAAACTACCTAACATGCCTGATGAACTGAAAAGTGAGCAGGTTGTAGTGTCTGGTTGTGAAAGCCAAGTGTGGTTAGTTTCTCAGAATATCGATGGTGTTTGGCACTTTTGTGCTGATTCTGATGCTCGTATCGTTCGCGGGCTAATCGCATTAGTGATGGCTGCGTATGATGGAAAAACATCAGTGCAGATTCAAGGGTTTGATATTGACAGCTACTTTGAAAAAATCGGTCTAATCACTCACCTAAGCCCATCTCGCGGTAATGGATTAAAAGCGATTGTTGCTCAAATCCAAGAGCTCAGTGCTTAACATCTCTTAGATACACAGAAACAAAAAGGGTTGACGCTAAACGCCAACCCTAAATAATTTCGCTCGTGACTCGGCTAAAGCATATCAACGGCTTTTTCTATCGCTGCTACGAGCCTTTCAACATCATCCATGTTGTTGTAAATGCCAAATGAAATACGAACCGTTCCTTTCACATTAAGAGCATCCATCAATGGGTGAGCACAATGATGCCCTGCACGTACTGCGATACCTTGCTGATCCAGTAGAGTCGCTATATCTTGATGGTGAACGCCATCCATTACAAACGTAATCACACTGGCGTTGGGTTGATAGCCCAAAATCTGAATGTCATCCAGTTTACTGAGCGCAAGGTAAGTCTCGTGCTGTAGCTGGTGGATATGATTTTCGACATCTTGCTGTGTAAAACCACTTAACCATTCTATTGCAGTACTTAATGCTATCGCTCCGGCAACATTTGGCGTGCCTGCTTCAAACTTGCCCGGTAATTCTGAAAAAGTGGTACCAGAAAATGATACTCGCTCAACCATTTTACCTCCACCGTGCCATGGTGGCATCGCTTCGAGCAATTCAAGCTTGCCGTAAAGTACACCAATGCCGGCGGGAGCATAGAGCTTGTGCCCAGAGAATACGTAGAAATCAGCGCCTAAAGCTGCAACATCAATTGATTCATGAACGATACCTTGTGCGCCATCAACCACCACAACCGCATTCATTTTGTGAGCTTTTTCGATGACTTGTTCAATTGGCTGACGAGAACCTGTGACATTGGTGATCTGAGCTAAGGCAACAATCTTGGTCTTATCATTAAGAAGATGATCAAAAGCTTGTAGATCAAATTCGCAATCAGATGTCATTGGCACTTTAACTACTTTAGCGCCGGTTTGTTCTGCAACAATTTGCCAAGGCACTATGTTGGCGTGATGTTCCATTTCACTCACTAAGATCTCATCGCCAGGTTGAAGGGTACTTCTTGCGTAAGTTTGAGCAATTAAATTGAGTGCTTCGGTGGCACCACGAGTCCAGATGATCTCTTTTGATGAGGCTGCGCCAATGAACTGAGCGACCTTATCTCTAGCAGCTTCAAACTGACTGGTCGCGTTCGCTGTTAAGCTATGACTACCACGGTGAACATTGGCATTTTGTTTGGAGTAATATTGGCTAATGGCATCAATAACTACCTGAGGTTTTTGTGTTGTTGCCGCGCTGTCTAAGTAAATCAATGGTTGTTGATTGATGGTTTGTGATAGCGCAGGAAACTGCTCTCGGATGTGATTGATATCAAACATCTATTCTTACCTAAATCTTGGAAATTGGTGCCAGCGTCATGCTAAGCGGTATCATTATTTTATCGCGACTTGTTAACCGTTGCTGACTAATCTTGATGATTCCAGCTATTTTCTTGCTCTTTGACCTGATCGAACAGCTTTTGGTTAACGGGAACTTCTATCTGATGCTTATTTGCTGTTTTTATCAGGTGTCCAGTGATGAAGTCGATCTCTGTCTTGCGTTGGTAAAACATATCCTGCTTCATGGATGAGTTGTTCTGGGCTGTGGCTTGGATTACCTGTTTGACGCTCGCTTCTAACTCTTCGATCGAACAATCAATACCTTCTGCCTGAATAACTTTTGTGAGCTCTTCAACGATAGAGCTTAAAGTATCTCCAAACTTTTGCTCTGCAAGTTCGCCATTCTTGACTTGCTCTAACCCAGTCAGTGGGTTGATAGCACAGTTGATGGCGAGTTTAGTCCAAAGCGCGATTTTTATTTGTGGGTTCCAACTCACAGCCGGGAGAGCATTATCCAATACATCAACTAAAAAAGTGCACTGTTGCCCATTGAGGTTAAAAGCACCCAGTTGAGTTTGGCCAAGTCCAGTGTGATATACACTATTACGATCAGGTTTGAATGCTGCTTGGGTGGTGGTTGCCAATACTATCGGGTGAGCATCAATCTGAGTGGCTATCTCATCTACTGCTCCCATTCCGTTGTGCATGAACATAAGAATGGTATCAGGGTCGAGATATTGAAGTAACGGAGTGGTGGCTTCTTTTACTTGCCAAGCCTTGACCGTGAAAATCACTAAGTCACTCGCTGATAGCTTTTCGATATTGTTGTTACTGAAGTGAAGTGAAGTTTGCTCATCAAGTGATAGGTCAATTGAGGTTTCAGGGGAGCGGCTCCACAAAGAGACATTATGACCAGCTTGAAGTAGTTTTATTGCCCATAAAGAGCCAATTGCTCCAGGTCCAACAATCGTGATGTTCACAGCAATACCAAGATAAGAAAGTGATGCTGCAAGGATAGCGAGGCATTAAATGAAAGCAATAAAAAATGGCACCCGAGGGTGCCATTTAGGAAACTTTCTTAGAAGTTCGATTAGAACTTGTAAGTTACTGCTACGTAGTGACCGAAGCCTGTTGATTTGAATCCATCAGTATCTTTAATACCGTAGATGTCTTTGTAACCTTTTAGGCCGTAACCAACAGCAAAACGATCTGAGTGCCAGTAGATACCATTGTACATTGCACCACCGTTACTTGCAGAAGAGTACTTGTCTTCCAGACCAAATTGGTAATCGATGTAACCTTGGTAAGAGATGAATGAACCGTTCTCGAAGAAGTAGAAAGGTTTAAACCAGTTTGCAGAAACTTGGTAACCGTTCCAATCTTTGTTGTTTGAATCGTATGTACCGTAAAGGTTTAGGCCAATTTTGCCTAACCACGGAACCATTACGTCAGAACCTAAACCAACTTTTTGAGTGTTAACGCCAGAGTTACCACCCCATTCCATAAGTGTAGATACGTAAAGCTCTTGAACTGGACCGAAAGAAAGATCTTTACCTGTAAGTCCGTCTAGAGACATACGAGGAGCGAACTTCATGAACATCTTTTCAGCACCAGCTTTATCGCTACCTGGATCAGACGTTAGGTTAAATACGTCAACATAGCCATAAAGGTCGAAGATTCCCGAGCGGCCACCGAATTCCATCTCTAGGTAATCATGTGAAGACTCACCTGGAAGTTCGTCAATTGCAGCCATAAGGTTGAATTGCATCCATTTGTAATCGTTCTTATGGATGTCGCCGTCAGAATAATCAGCCGCCATTACTGGAGCAGATGCTGCTGCAAGTAGGCCAAGAGTTAAAAGTGATTTACGCATAATGGAACTCTCTATGTTAAAAATGAATAACCCGCTAATCCGTGCGTGTTTATAATGTCCGAATGCCGAGCATAATAGCGATTTTGTTCTCAAATAAAAGTGAGACAGAGTGAAAACTACAATTATTAAGGTGAGGTTGATCACACTAACGATCTAAATGATGGAACTTTAAAGTGTCAATGCATCTAGATGCACCTCTAATTCTATTGATTTTGTGAAATTTGATTATTTTGTGGATAAATAGGTGAAATACTACGCTAAGCAAACGATTCTACTAATTAGAGTGACATGCATATCAAAATCAACAGTATTCTTTTCTATGTAATTTACCCCCAGAAAACGACTAAATCTCTCCTCAGTTAGATCCACTCTTTGATCTATTTTTAACCAGCTCCGTAATGGTGGGGGAATCAATTGATGAACAACTCATGTGATGAGTAATTTGGAATGTCAGCCTTATTACTTTTCCCACCACAGATATTATTGAGACAGTTCACTGCACTAAATACTGAGAGAGTATTTGAAGATTTTTTACTGAGCTTATCTTTTGTGTGACGAACTGGTCTAACTTTTTTGGAGAGAAGACCGATGAAATATTCACCATTACTAGCGGTAGCAATAGCAGCCCTGTTCGTTGTTGGGTGTGACGATGACGATGAACCTACTACACAACTTCAAGCCGTTCACGCATCACCCGATGCACCTTTGGCTAATGTTATCGTCAACAGTCAAGCTCGTTGGACTGGCGTCGATTATGCTCAAGCGTCTGGGTACGCGTCAGTGTCAGAAGGGCAGACTTCAGTGCAAGTTGACGTTCAGCTTCCTGGAGAGGCCGTCGCAACCGTCATACCTCAAAGCCAATTTAACCTGAGCAAAGACCTAGATTACACCGTGATGGTGGTCGGCGATGCTGATGGTTCTAATAACCCGGTTGAGGCTTTAGTTGTTACTCGTCCTGCTGCGGGCACGGCAACAAGTTCAAGTTTAGATGTGCAAGTAGTCCATGCGGCGACAGGTGTCGGCGATGTAAACTTGTATGTCACAGGTCCTAGCGATCCATTGGGTGCACCGTTGGGGACGTTGGCTTATAAAGATTTTACCGATGTGCTCAATATTCCTGCTGGTCAATATCGCGTGAGACTTGAAACAGTCACTGGTAGTGCTATCGCGTTTGATTCAGGAGAGATCACTCTGTCTGGCGGTAGCGAGCTAACGATTGCAGCTGTGCCAAGAGCTGACTCAAACAGTGCATCTCCAGTTAAGTTGATGGTGATGGATGGTAGCGGTTCCTCTTTAATATACGACATGTCAGAAACTGCCGAAGTGAGAGTCGGGCATTTGGTCGATGGCGCACCAGCTGTAGATGTATTTGTTAATTCTGCTAAGTTTGCTCCTCTTGATGGTTTAATGTTTAAAGAAATTCGCGGTTTCTTAGATTTAGCAGCAGGCAGTTATGATATTGATATATACGAAACGGGAACGACGTCTCCGACATTTATTGATGTTGATGGATTAGCTGTATTTGCTGGCATGGATTACAGCGTCTATGCGGTAGGGACAGTAAGTCCACTGAATTTGGAACCTTTGGTTGTTCCTGAAAACCGTCGTCCGGTTGCGACCAGTGCGGTGTTAAACATTACCCACGCCGCTGCTAACCCAATTGCGGCATCGGTGGATATCTACTTAACAGAAAACGCGGGGATCTCTGGTAGCACTCCGGCGCTGAGTGATGTGAAATTCAAAGATTATGCGAATGGCATTTATGTTGCAGCGGGAACTTATTATGTAACGATTACCGTTGCAGGTGACCCATCAACAATCGCTGTTAATTCAGCACAGGCGACCTTGGCTGATGGCGTGGTGTATCAAGTTGTGGCGATCGACGATTCGGCTGGCACAGGCTTCAACCTTATTGTGAGTGATACAACAGACTAGCGTTTACTAAATCAGTAGTGACAAAGTAAAAGAGGGTAGCGTGAAGCTACCCTCTTTCTATTCTGTCTTCTTTTTCTCTTATTCGTGGTTGGTTTTGGCTTTTTCTAGTAAATCTGTGAAAAAGTGGCGCAACGAATAGAGCATGATCAAACTTGGTATCACCATGAGAGCAGTCAATATAAAGAAGGTTGACCAGTCATTGAGGTAATCAACCAACTCACCGCTGAAGGAAGCTAGTGTGGTGCGACCGAAGTTACCTAAGGATGCGAGTAAGGCGTATTGTGTTGCCGAAAACGCTTGGCCTGTTAATAACGTTAGGAAAGAGACAAACGCAACGGTAGAAAAGGCAGTTGTGAAGTTGTCGACAATAATGGTTGCCAAGAACAAGGTTTCACTCGGGCCTGTCTGAGCGATCCACGCAAACATTAGATTACTTGCTGCCATTGCCACACCACCGATCATCAGTCCGCGTACAATGCCAAATTTCACATTGAAGACACTGCCTACCAAAGTGAAGAATATGGTTGCTCCCCAGCCAATTAACTTGGAGTAGTGACCGATCTGTTCGTTACTGAAACCTATCTCTTTATAGAAGGTGATCGACATGCGACCTAAGAAGGCTTCACCTATCTTAAATAGGAACACAAACAGCAATAGAGTAATGGCAACTTGAACGCCGTTTCTTTTGAAGAAATCATAAAACGGTTCAATTACCGTTACACTGAACCAAGCGACAAGCTTTGAGCCGACCACTTTATTGTGGCGCTGCTGTGCTTGCTCTTGTAGGGCTTCACGTTGTGTGTTTGGCTCTCCGACAAAAAGAGTAAACAGCATTAATACAACAACGACACCTGCCATGCCGTAATACACGCCATTCCAACCGATTGAGTCTGCATTAATAAAGGCAAGGTAGCCTGGTAGAGAATACCCTGTCCACCAACCAATGACGGCCATTGCAGAAGCTTGCGGCAGTTTTGATGCTTCGGATTTTGGGAAGGTATCAATACGAAATGCATCAATCGCGATATCTTGCGTGGCTGAGGCAATAGCAATAGCGAGCGCCAACATTGAGGTAAACGCCAAATTTTCTGCGGGATTGACGCCTGCGATGAATAAGGTGCCAATCAAAACAATGGTTTGGCAGAAAAAGATCCAACTGCGGCGCTGGCCGAGTATTGCGTGAAGCACCGGCAGTTTTACTCGGTCTACCAATGGTGCCCATAGAAAGTTAATCGCATAGACGGCAAACACACTACCAAAGTAGCCAATGGCTGCTCGTGTTAAACCTGCATCTTTTAACCAACCAGACATGTTGGATCCAATAAGAACCCATGGGAAGCCGCTCGAACAGCCGAGCATAAACACCCAAAGTAGGCGTTTATCTAGGTAGCTGCGAAAAGTCTGCATCCAAGAAAGAGAGGGAGTGCCTGATGACATAGGGCGTCCTTGTATAGAAAAACGCCCTTAAGAAATAAGGGCGTTGCATTGGATTACTTAAGAAGGGTCACTTTAGTGATGACGATTGGGTCGACTGGAATGTCTGACATGCGGCCCATTCGTTTAGTTGGAATTGTTGCCATTTTTTGTACAACATCAAAACCTTCAGTTACTTTGCCGAATACTGCGTAACCTGGGTTACCACCTTTTGCGTTCAAAAAATCATTATCAGAGAAGTTAATGAAGAACTGGCGAGTTGCAGAATCTGGCGCATTAGTGCGAGCCATAGCGATCGTTGCTGTATCATTCTTTAGGCCGTTGCTGCCTTCATTTTTGATAGGAGCATAAGTCGCTTGTTGATTCATCTCTTGATCGAAGCCGCCACCTTGCGCCATAAAGCCAGGAATAACACGGTGGAAGATAGTACCTTCGTAGCTGCCGTCAGCAACGTACTTTAAAAAGTTCTCAGCACTAACTGGTGCTTGCTCTTGGTTAAGCTCGATAGTGAAGTCGCCTAATGTTGTTTCTACGTTCACTTTAGGACCAGCCCAAACGCTCACGCTCACTAGCATTAATGCAATAAAAGATAGAATGCGACCCATTAGAAACGTTCCTTCATGTAAGTTTGTAGCTCTTGGTCATTGGCAATCTCTTTCAATACCAAGTTGATTACATCGTTAAGCACTATCGCGATATCATCGTTTGAAGCGCTTAATGCTCCTGTGCGAGTAGCAGTACCGTTGAATGTTTTAACGAGCTTACCTTCCGGTGTTTCAGCGGTAACTTCAAGCGTTACTTTACCGTCCATTTTGTTTTCCATAATGGTGTGTTCTACGGTAACGAGTGCTTCTTGAATTTCTAAAACAATTGAGTTTTCACTGTTTACGCTTGCACGAAAACCTTGAGACTCTAACTGTTGAGCCACAGCGTTTTCTAGAGAAATACGCATGTTTTGCTTAGCATGAATTGGCTGAATGTTTGAACGGCCACTATCAACCAATGCAACATATTGAGCGGCACGAACATCTTTACTGGTTAGTGTGTATGTTTTACCTTGTACAAGGTTGCTTGAGCTTAGTGAAGCTTCTGGCATTACATTGATCTGTTCTTGCTGAGGGGCTGAACATGCTGTCAAAGCCATAATAGAAGCAGCCAAAATCAGTTTTTTCATTCCTTTATCCTTTCTAAATTCACACCAGAAGCTCGGTATCTTAAATTCTTGTGAAGTCGTTTCTGCTTATTTATTAAAATTCGCAGGTTCTCTTGTTGCTTGTAATATCTCAAATTTTTGGTTTAGTTCAAGCGTTTCAACGTTAGCTTCACCAAATAGTCTTGCTAGTTTGACATCGTATCCGAGGTGTCGGTTGCCAATAACAATTAATTTGCCTCCATTGCTTAGAACATGCTTTGCATCACAGAACATTTGCCACGCAATGTGATCCGTAATCGCTTGTTGCTGATGGAATGGAGGATTACACATCACTAAGTAGGTGCTGTTTTTCTTGAAGCCATCTAAACAGTTGTTGGCGATGAACTGGAAGTTACCTTCTTCACCAAGGTTATCCTTGACGTTTTGGCGTGCTGATTCCACTGCCATAAAGCTTTCATCCACACAAGTGATACGAGCTTGTGGGTTCAATTGCCCAGCTTTTACACTCAATACACCGTTGCCACAGCCTAGGTCGATGATATGACGCAGCTCAGGATCTTGAGGGATGTGCTCTAGCATATAGCGAGCGCCTTGATCGAGTGCTTCCCCTGAGTAAACATTTGGTAAATTTTTCAGGCGGATATCTTCACCGTCCACATCCCATTCAACAAAAGGCTCTACCGTTTGAATTGGCTGGCAGTTTGGAGACGAGAATACTAAGCGGTGTTTTTTCTTCGCTAGTGATGTTTTGGTTTCGCCTAGGTACTTCTCGAACAGGTTAAGCGTAGAAGTGTGAATCTCTTTTACCTTGTTGACACCGATCACTTGGCAGCCTTCCGGCAAAGCTTGGCGTAGCTGACTCAATTGCCAGATTAGGTGACGATTTGTTTTCGGCAGCTGCATGATCACAAGATCGATACCGTGTGGGATATCATCCATTGTGTTCAAGAAGTTCACTCGGTTACTTTGATTACGCTGCAAGTTTTTCAGAGCACCACGGTGAGAGATAAATGAGTCGCTCATCATAGTGACATCATGATCTTTCGAGAACCAAGTCGATAGAGCACCGAAGCTGTCGTTCATGATCAGGATGTGTTTACCTGGTTCAAGGTTCATCTCTTCAACATGACTGATCAGGTATTCGTCGCCTGCATCCCAAGCTTGAAGGGTTTCATTTGAACGTTTAGGGAAACGATGTAAGGTCAAAGTTCTGTCGTGAAGAGTAAGTTCGGTTTTCATTGCTTGAGATACTTATGTAAGAAATAACAAAGATATTGTCTCAAATGCAGGCTGAACAAGATAGAAAAAACTCAACCAAACCTATGCCATTCGCTATGAAATACTCAGACACTCGACCTGTTAGGGTTTATACTCACCCCACGGATAATGCCAATACGTTATTAAGGAATCACAATGATCCAAGAAGTTATCGAAACAAAATTGCACAATGAGTTTTCACCAAGTCATTTAAACGTGGTCAATGAGAGCTATATGCACAATGTTCCGGCTGGTTCTGAGAGTCATTTCAAAGTGATTGTTGTCAGCGATGTGTTTGAAGGTTTGCGTCTTATTGCTCGTCATCGAGCGGTAAATAAAGCCCTTTCAGAAGAGCTGGCGAACAATATTCATGCATTGTCCATTCACACTTATACAAAAGATGAATGGATGAAGCAGCTAGATAACGTGCCAGATAGCCCGATGTGTATGGGCGGCGGTAAGTAAGAAAGCTTACGAATATAGAAGAGGTGGCGATGCCGCCTTTTTTGTCGTCAAATTCATCTGTTTTTCGTTGTTATATCACTCAAACTGATGGTAAATCGAACGGCTGAAAATACCTACAATGAGTAATGTTTTTATTAACAGTGTTTCAACATAACTCGTAAAATATTAGTTTGTGACAGAGTATTAATCTCTTGTTTAAAACACGTTTCAAAAGCCATTTTATCTGTGCGGCTCGTCAAATTTATACATATTTGAGAGTCCATATGCTTCAAATCTCACCAAATAAAGGCCGTATTCAAGTTATTGGTCATGGCATCAAGTTGTCAAAAAATGCTAGAATACGGCACCTGATAAATCTCACATAATCTTTGTGATGAGTTTATTAATGTAATGTTGCGATTTTGGTATCTCAAATATATCAAAACCGGACACTGTAATGTCGTGTCTAAGGGCGATTTTAAAACGTCCCGAATTTACGCAATTAAAAGAATCTTTTTCCCGATAAAGTAGTGCAAGTGCGTATGATTACAATAAAGAAGGGTTTGGATCTTCCTATCGCAGGAACTCCATCCCAGGTGATTAATGATGGTAAGTCCATCACTAAAGTCGCCTTGCTTGGCGAAGAGTACGTTGGTATGCGTCCTACGATGCATGCTCGCGTTGGTGATGAAGTGAAGAAAGGCCAAGTTCTTTTTGCAGATAAAAAGAATCCAGGTGTTGTATTTACTTCTCCAGCAAGCGGTAAAGTTATTGAAGTGAACCGTGGTGCTAAGCGTGTTCTTCAATCAGTAGTGATTGAAGTAGCAGGTAATGAGCAAATCACGTTCAATAGCTATGAAGCTAACCAACTAACAAGTCTTGACCGTGAAACGGTTAAAGCTCAGTTAGTTGAGTCTGGCGCATGGACCGCTTTGCGAACTCGTCCGTTCAGCAAGGTTCCAGCAGTTGATTCTGAAACTCAGGCTATTTTCGTTACTGCTATGGATACTAATCCACTAGCAGCTGAGCCAGAATTAATCATTAACGAGCAGTCTGATGCTTTCGTTGCTGGTTTAGATCTTCTTTCAACTCTGACTAACGGTAAAGTGTACGTTTGTAAAAAAGGTACTAGCTTACCTCGTTCAGCTCAGTCTAACGTTGAAGAACATGTTTTTGATGGCCCACACCCTGCAGGTCTTGCAGGCACGCATATGCATTACCTATATCCGGTAAATGCACAAAATGTAGCGTGGAGCATTAACTACCAAGATGTTATCGCATTCGGTAAGCTTTTCCTTACTGGTGAGATTTACTCTGAGCGTGTTGTTTCTCTGGCTGGTCCAGTGGTTAACAACCCACGTCTAGTTCGTACTCAAATTGGTGCTAGCCTTGAAGAGTTGACAGACAGCGAGTTAATGCCAGGCGAAGTTCGTGTGATTTCTGGTTCTGTACTTACGGGTACTGAAGCAACAGGTCCACATGCTTTCCTTGGTCGTTACCATCAGCAAGTTTCTGTTCTACGTGAAGGTCGTGATAAAGAGCTATTCGGCTGGGCTATGCCTGGTAAGAACAAGTTCTCTGTTACTCGTTCATTCCTTGGTCACCTGTTTAAAGGTCAGTTGTTCAACATGACAACGACGACAAACGGTAGTGACCGCTCAATGGTTCCAATTGGTAACTACGAGCGCGTAATGCCTCTAGATATGGAACCTACATTGCTGCTTCGTGATCTATGTGCAGGCGACATTGATAGTGCTCAAGCACTTGGTGCGCTAGAGCTAGACGAAGAAGATGTAGCATTGTGTACCTTTGTATGTCCAGGTAAGTACGAGTACGGTCAACTACTTCGTGAATGCCTAGATACGATTGAGAAGGAAGGGTAATTTTCATGGGCCTTAAAAAGTTTCTTGAAGACATCGAGCATCATTTTGAGCCAGGTGGTAAACACGAGAAGTGGTTTGCGCTTTACGAAGCAGCAGCGACAGTGTTCTACACGCCAGGTCTTATTACAAAGAAAAGCTCGCACGTTCGTGATAGCGTTGATTTAAAACGTATCATGATCATGGTTTGGTTCGCGGTATTCCCAGCAATGTTCTGGGGTATGTACAACGCGGGTGGCCAAGCTATCGCAGCACTTAACCATATGTACGCAGGCGCTGAACTAGCATCTGTTATCAGTGGTAACTGGCACTACTGGCTAACCGAAATGCTTGGCGCCTCCTTAGGAGCCGATGCAGGTGTTGGCAGCAAGATGCTACTTGGTGCGACATACTTCCTACCTATCTACGCAACGGTATTCATCGTTGGTGGTTTCTGGGAAGTTCTGTTCTGTATGGTGCGTAAGCACGAAGTAAACGAAGGCTTCTTTGTTACTTCTATCTTATTTGCGCTTATCGTTCCGCCAACACTTCCTCTATGGCAAGCAGCACTAGGTATTACCTTCGGTGTTGTAGTCGCTAAAGAGATCTTCGGTGGTACGGGTCGTAACTTCCTGAACCCTGCACTTGCTGGCCGTGCGTTCCTATTCTTTGCATACCCTGCACAGATTTCAGGTGACGTAGTTTGGACTGCTGCAGACGGTTTCTCTGGTGCAACTGCTCTTAGCCAATGGGCTCAAGGCGGCGGTAGCGCACTAATGAACGTAACATCTGGTGAAGCAATCACTTGGATGGACGCATTCATTGGTAACATCCCAGGTTCTATCGGTGAAGTATCGACTCTAGCACTTATGATCGGTGCTGCGATGATCGTATACATGCGTATCGCTTCATGGCGTATCATTGCTGGTGTAATGATCGGTATGATTGCAGTGTCTACGCTGTTTAACGTGATCGGTTCTGATACTAACGCAATGTTCAGCATGCCTTGGCACTGGCACCTAGTTCTTGGTGGCTTCGCGTTCGGTATGTTCTTCATGGCGACTGACCCAGTATCAGCTTCATTTACCAACAAAGGTAAGTGGTGGTACGGCATCCTAATCGGCGCAATGTGTGTAATGATCCGTGTAGTTAACCCTGCATACCCAGAAGGCATGATGCTTGCGATTCTATTCGCAAACCTATTTGCTCCTCTGTTTGACCACGTTGTAATCGAGAAGAACATTAAGCGGAGACTAGCGCGCTATGGCAAGTAATAACGATAGCATTAAAAAGACGCTGTTTGTTGTTATCGCATTGAGCTTAGTGTGCTCAATCATCGTTTCAACAGCTGCAGTTGTTCTTAAACCTAAGCAACAAGCTAACGCGGTTCTGGATCAGCAAACTAAGATCCTTGAAGTTGCGGGCATTGAACTTGCGGGTAACATTCCAGCACTGTACGCAGAGAACATTGAACCTCGTCTAGTTGATTTCGCTACTGGTGATTTCGTTGACGGCGATGCTGCTGCATACGACCAACGTAAAGCGGCAAAAGATCCAGCTCAGTCAATTAAGCTTTCAGCTGAAGATGACATCGCTAAGATCATTCGTCGTGCTAACACAGGTACTGTATACCTTGTGAAAGATGGCGCTGAAACTTCTAAAGTTATCATCCCTGTTCACGGTAACGGTCTATGGTCAATGATGTACGCATTCGTTGCGGTAGAAACTGATGGCAACACAGTTTCTGGTATCACTTACTACGAGCAAGGTGAAACTCCTGGACTTGGTGGTGAAGTTGAGAACCCAACTTGGCGCGCTCAATTCGTTGGTAAGAAATTATTCGACGAAAACCACAAACCTGCTATTCAGGTTGTTAAAGGTGGCGCTCCTCAAGGTTCTGAGCACGGTGTAGATGGCCTTTCTGGTGCAACACTGACTAGCGTTGGTGTTCAACATACATTTGACTTCTGGTTAGGTGATATGGGCTTTGGTCCGTTCCTAGCAAAAGTTCGTGACGGAGGTCTGAACTAATGTCTAGTGCAAAAGAAATTAAAAAGAGCATCTTAGCGCCGGTGTTGGACAACAACCCAATCGCGCTACAGGTTCTTGGTGTGTGTTCTGCTCTTGCGGTAACCACTAAGCTAGAAACAGCATTTGTTATGACTATCGCGGTAATGTTCGTTACTGCTCTGTCTAACTTCTTCGTTTCTTTGATCCGTAACCACATTCCTAACAGTGTGCGTATCATCGTTCAGATGGCAATCATCGCATCATTAGTAATCGTGGTAGACCAAGTGCTTAAAGCATACCTATACGATATCTCTAAGCAGCTATCTGTATTCGTAGGCCTAATCATTACTAACTGTATTGTAATGGGTCGTGCTGAAGCATTCGCAATGAAGTCTGCGCCAATCCCATCTCTAATCGATGGTCTTGGTAACGGTCTTGGTTACGGTTTCGTTCTTATCACTGTTGGTTTCTTCCGTGAGCTTCTAGGCTCTGGCAAACTATTTGGTATGGAAGTACTACCTCTAGTGAGCAACGGTGGTTGGTATCAGCCAAACGGCTTGATGCTTCTAGCACCTTCTGCATTCTTCCTAATTGGTTTCTTGATTTGGGCAATTCGTGTGTTCAAACCAGAACAAGTAGAAGCGAAGGGGTAAGGTAGTCATGGAACATTATATTAGTCTGCTAGTTAAATCGATTTTCATCGAAAACATGGCGCTTTCTTTCTTCCTAGGTATGTGTACATTCCTAGCGGTATCTAAGAAAGTTAAAACTTCTTTTGGTCTTGGTGTTGCGGTAGTTGTAGTACTTACAATCGCTGTTCCTGTAAACAACCTTGTTTACACACACATCCTGAAAGAAAACGCGCTTGTTGAAGGTGTCGATTTAAGTTTCCTTAACTTCATCGCATTCATCGGTGTTATCGCGGCACTTGTACAAATCCTAGAGATGGTTCTAGACCGTTTCTTCCCACCTTTGTACAACGCACTAGGTATCTTCCTTCCACTGATCACAGTTAACTGTGCAATCTTTGGTGGTGTATCTTTCATGGTAACTCGTGACTACAACTTTGCGGAATCTGTTGTTTACGGCTTCGGTTCTGGTGTGGGTTGGATGTTAGCTATCGTTGCTCTTGCGGGTATCCGTGAGAAGATGAAGTACTCTGACGTACCTCCAGGTCTTCGTGGCCTTGGTATCACGTTCATTACTGTTGGTCTGATGGCGTTAGGCTTTATGTCTTTCTCTGGTGTTCAACTGTAGGGTAAGCACCCAGTAATAAGGAATAACAAATGCAAAGCATTATTCTTGGCGTAGCGATGTTTACCATTATTGTATTGGCTCTAGTACTAGTGATTCTTTTCGCTAAGTCTAAGCTAGTACCATCAGGTGACATCACTATTGCTGTAAACGGCGACCCTGAAAAGGCGATCGTTACTCAACCTGGTAGCAAGCTACTTGGTGCCCTAGCTGGCGCTGGTATCTTCGTATCTTCTGCTTGTGGTGGCGGTGGCTCTTGTGGTCAGTGTCGTGTAAAAGTTAAGTCTGGTGGTGGCGACATCCTTCCAACTGAACTTGATCACATCACAAAAGGTGAAGCTCGCGAAGGCGAACGTCTTGCATGTCAAGTTGCTATGAAAACTGACATGGAGATTGAACTAGACGAAGATATCTTTGGTGTTAAAAAGTGGGAATGTACTGTTATCTCGAATAACAACGAAGCTACTTTCATCAAAGAACTTGCTCTAGCGATCCCTGAAGGTGAAGAAGTTCCGTTCCGCGCGGGTGGTTACATTCAGATTGAAGCTGAACCACATCACGTGAAATACGCAGATTACGATATTCCTGAGGAATACCGTGGTGACTGGGATAAGTTCAACTTGTTCCGTTACGAGTCTATCGTTAAAGAGCACTCGATCCGTGCTTACTCTATGGCTTCATACCCAGAAGAGAAAGGCATCATCAAGCTTAACGTGCGTATCGCAACTCCGCCGCCAAACAACCCTGACGTAGCTCCTGGTGTGATGTCTTCATACATCTGGTCTCTTAAAGAAGGCGACAAATGTACTATTTCTGGTCCATTTGGTGAGTTCTTTGCTAAAGACACAGACAATGAAATGGTATTCATCGGTGGTGGTGCAGGTATGGCGCCAATGCGTTCACATATCTTCGACCAACTTAAGCGTCTTAACTCTACTCGTAAGATGTCTTACTGGTACGGTGCACGTTCTAAGCGTGAGATGTTCTACATTGAAGATTTCGATGGCCTAGCGGCTGCAAACGAGAACTTCGTGTGGCACTGTGCTCTGTCTGATCCTCAACCAGAGGACAACTGGGACGGTTACACAGGTTTCATCCATAACGTATTGTACGAAAACTACCTGAAGGATCACGAAGCTCCTGAAGACTGTGAGTACTACATGTGTGGTCCACCAATGATGAACGCGGCTGTTATCGGCATGCTGAAAGATCTTGGTGTAGAAGATGAAAACATCCTACTAGATGACTTCGGTGGTTAATCCATTTAAGTGATTGATATTATGGCTGACTCTCACGAGTCAGCCATTTGTTTTTCTAAGACTATTTTTGACAACATACTGGCTTATATAAGAAAGAGTAAGGCATTCAAAATACCTATTTTTTACTCTTATTTTTCCTTATATAAATCCTTAACATTAGACAGGAGTAAGCAAGTGAGAATTTGGCTTGTTGCATTAACTTCTTTGATTTTTCTTGCGGGCTGTGATCAGGCAAGAGAGCAAGTGCATTTAAGTGGCCCAACAATGGGTACCAGTTACAATATTAAATATATCAATGGTGATGAATTTCCTGAATCTAATGAAGTTCATACTGAGATCGATCGTCTACTTGAAGAAGTGAATGATCAAATGTCGACTTACCGTGAAGATTCAGAGCTGAGCCGTTTCAATCAACACAAAGGTGCGGACGCATTCGAAGTATCTGAACAAACTGCTATCGTTGTGAAAGAAGCCATTCGTTTGAACGGTCTTACTGAAGGTGCGTTGGATGTTACGGTTGGCCCATTGGTTAATCTTTGGGGTTTTGGTCCTGAAGCGCGTCCGGAAGTCGTTCCATCAGATGAAGAACTTGCTGCTCGTAAAGCTAAGGTTGGTATTCACCACTTGAGCGTTGAAGGCAACAAGCTAACTAAAGACTTGCCTAATTTGTATGTCGACCTGTCAACTATTGCAAAAGGTTGGGGCGTTGATGTTGTTGCCGATTACCTTGATTCAATTGGTATTCACAACTACATGGTAGAAGTAGGCGGTGAAATCCGTTTGAAAGGCCTAAACCGTGAAAGTGTAGGCTGGCGTATTGCCATCGAAAAGCCAAGTATTGACGAACGTAACATCCAAGAGATCATCGAGCCTGGTGATATGGCGATCGCAACGTCTGGTGACTACCGCAACTATTTTGAGCGTGATGGTGTTCGTTACTCACACATCATCAACCCAGAAACAGGAAAGCCTCTTCATCATAAAGTGGTTTCTGTGACTGTTTTAAACCCGTCTTCAATGACTGCAGACGGCTTATCTACTGGCCTTATGGTCTTAGGTGAGGAAAAAGGAATGGAAGTCGCAAACCAGCATAACATCCCAGTGTTCATGGTGGTAAAAACAGCAGATGGCTTTAAAGAAATTGCTTCTGAAGCATTTAAGCCATACTTAGGTAAATAAGGTAAGCGAGATAATTATGAATACATTTCTGATTACATTTGGTGTTTTTCTTGCAGTAATCGCAGCGATGTCAATTGGCTACATTATCCAAAAGAAAGTTGTGAAAGGTAGCTGTGGTGGCTTAGGTGCTGTTGGTATTGATAAAGTATGTAACTGCCCTGAACCTTGCGACGCGCGTAAGAAGCGTGAAGCACGTGAAGCTTACCGTGAAGAGAAGCTGGCTGAGCGCCAACAAAAAGAAGCGGCTTGGAGTAAAGACCGTATCGCTTAATGGGTGACAGTCATAAGGGGTAGAGTTATCTATGCCCTTAAATTGAAAAGCTCAAGATTATCATCTTGAGCTTTTTTGGTTTTGAGGCTTAGTCATTTATCTTGGCAGATTAACGATGGAAACAAAAACGAATGACTATTGTTCGATTTGCATGCTGTTACGCGCAAACACTAGCTGATTCCTACCTTGCTCTTTTGCCGTATAAAGAAGCTCATCAGCGGCTTTGATCTGCTCATCTAACTTGGCGTCTAAATCGGTTACGCCGATGCTAATACTGACCTTGATTCTTTGAGAGTCATGCTCAACAACATGGCTTTCAATGGCTTCTCTCATGGACTCTAAGTTGTCAACAAAGCTCTCAAATGCACCGCATGACTGAATACAAAACTCTTCACCACCGAAGCGCACAGCGACATCGTCTTTGAAATGATCTTTGATGATTTTCCCTACATCGATCAGCACGGCATCACCACCATCGTGGCCAAAGGTATCATTCACTTTCTTAAAGAAGTCGATATCCATCATCGCGATGTTTCGTTGATCGCAGCCCTTACAAGGATGATTAAACAGGTAGCGACGATTCCATAAGCCAGTAAGAGCATCCTCGTTGGCATGTCGAAATAGCTCATTGGCCGCTTCTTTCATATCAAGCAGTTGATGGATACGGCAGAAAAACTCTTCTTGGTTAAAAGGCTTGTAAAGGAAATCGTTAGCACCCGCTTTAAGGAATCGAGCTGTCATGGTGCGGTCATCGCTGCCTGATAGCCCTAAAATAGCCAACTGGTTTCTATCGTGATCGCGTCGAATTTCACGGATCATCGCTATACCGTCTTTGTTCGGCATATCATGGTCTGTAACAACGAATGTAATATCGGGATCGTTATGAAGAAGCTTTAATGCTTGTTCGCCGTCTTCGGCTTGAATAGTTTGGATATATTGGTGTTCTAGAAGTTGAGCTATGTAACGGCGAACAACCGCTGAATCATCGACAACCAATACTTTGTGGTGGCGATTATTCGAAATTCTTTGAACCAGAGGGAGTAGGTAGCTTACTGATGACATACTGTCTTTAAGTATGTAGTCAATAACGCCTTTTGCTAGGACTTGTTCTCGCAGTTGATTGTCGAACATCCCGGTAAGAACAATTATTTTCTGTTGATAGCCTAATACGAGATCAATGATCTCACCGTCTTGCCCGTCAGGTAAGCAGTAATCTAATACGGCACATAAGAAATCCGTCTCTTGTTCCAAGATGTTTTTTGCTTCTGCAATAGATTCAGCAAGTGCGACCTCATAACCGCTATTTTTAAGCTGTTGGTACAGGTAGTTGCGGAATGCTCGGCTATCTTCCACCACTAGTATTTTTTCACTCACAAGCGATCCCTACTTATAGACTAAATACTCGTTAACAATAGTATCAGAAGAGCTTATGACTATTGAAGCGAAACCTTTTTAGCTAGACTCGAGATCGTTTTAAATCTGATAAAATTTGGATTATACTGTTTATTGATACAGTTGTAAGGTCGAGTCATTCCTAGATGTGTAGCGCAGGCGAAGAGAAAATAAGAAAAATAATTCATGTCGATATGGATTGTTTTTATGCGGCTGTAGAAATGCGTGATAACCCTGCTTACCGAAATCGCCCGTTAGCTGTTGGTGGGCATGAGAAGCAACGCGGTGTTTTGAGCACATGTAATTATGAAGCCCGCAAGTTTGGTGTTCGCTCTGCAATGCCGACCGGAAAAGCGCTACAGCTTTGTCCTAATCTATTGGTTGTGCCGGGAAGAATGTCGGTCTATGTCGAGATATCTAAAAAGATCCGTGAAATCTTCTCTCGATACACGTCTGTCATAGAGCCTCTTTCCTTAGATGAAGCGTTTCTTGATGTCACCGATTCTACGCAGTGTCATGGTTCAGCAACACTTATTGCTGAGTCGATTCGCCGTGATATCTGGAATGAACTCAACCTGACCGCTTCGGCTGGCATTGCCCCGATCAAGTTCTTAGCCAAAGTTGCCTCGGATCTGAATAAGCCCAATGGTCAGTTTGTTATCCCTCCACAAGACGTACAATCAGTGATTGATGAGTTGCCACTAGAAAAGATTCCCGGTGTCGGCAAGGTGAGCATTGAAAAGCTGCATCAAGCAGGTTTCTTTACTTGTAAGGATATTAAAGAGTCTGACTATCGCGATCTCCTGCTCAAGTTTGGCCGTCAAGGCGCATCACTTTGGAAGCGCAGTCATGGTATTGATGACCGAGAAGTTATCATCGAACGTGAGCGAAAATCAGTAGGCGTAGAACGCACCTTCACCCAAAACATTTCAACCTATGCAGAATGTTGGCAGGTGATAGAAGATAAGCTATTTCCTGAACTCGAAACTCGCTTAGAAAAGGCTAGTCCAAGTAAAGCGATCATCAAGCAGGGAATCAAACTCAAGTTCGCCGACTTTCAGCAAACCACGATTGAACATATCCACGTCTCTTTAGATCGTGAACACTTCAAAGAACTGCTAAGTGAAATACTGAAAAGACAACAGGGGCGAGAGATACGTCTGCTTGGTTTAAGCGTAATGCTGCAACCCAAAGACCAAATGCGTCAGTTGAGTTTCTTTTAGGGAAAGGCTCTGAGAGGTTCGGCTTAGAAATGTTGTTGAAAGTGTTGTTGGTATTTGAATACCGACTAGACTTCACAGCCTAATCGGTTTTTACCTAAGTATGGAAGTTGGCTTATCTAGGAAGCTGTTTTACTCGCGCTAAGGTATCACTGAACGGTTGCTGCTCTAGCTTGCCGTAACCAACCATTTTGCTGGCTTTGAGTTTGGTTGAAAGCGGGGTAGCGATTCCACATAAGAAGCGAGTAATTGCCTCGTCGGTAATCAGTTGTTGGCTAGTCGAAATAAACTCATGTATCCATGTCATCACCGTCTCATCATCGACAGGTTCAACATCAACGGTTGGTAAGATTGCCACTTCTCCTCGACATACAGAGCAATGACCGCAGTTTGCTGGCGCCTTATCATCGGCAAAGTAACTTGCAAGGCGCGAGCTTAGGCAGGTGTCGGCTTCAAAGAAGCTCAGCATCTGATTAAGACGATTGATTTCACTGTTCTCTTTTACCTTAAACAACTCAGTTAGACGCTCTGACAGCTGCATCATATCTTCTGAGGTATTGTGAATCGCATAGACATCTGTGATCTGCTTGCTTTCCAGTTCAATCCAACCTTGTTCATTGAAGTAGTCGATAGCCGCAATCACGCGCTGACGATCAGCTTGGAAATGAGTCCAAAGCGCATCGAAGTCGACTTGGCACCACACTCTTGCCTGAGGAGAGCATTGGAAAATCGCTTCGACAAATTGACGACGTTCGCTTTGGAACTGTTCGGTGATTTGCTGTTTCGGGCGAATGAACTTAAATTTGTAGTCTGCGAAGTAGCTGTACTTCGGCTCAATCACACCTTCAATTTCGAGATACACCAGCAGTGTTTTTAGCGGTAACTGACGAATGTTGGATTCACGTGATAGTTGGTTAAGCATGATCTCCCATTGGTTCCAACCAGAAGCGCCAATGTTTTGATTTTCGTAGATCTCTTTTAATACTGCCTGGATCGATATGTTGTCTGGAGTATCGCCAAATACAAAGTTCTCTAGTGTGCTCAAGCCGTGTTTGTTCGCGAGCAATATACACTCAGAAGCTTGTCCATCTCGTCCCGCTCTGCCGATCTCTTGTGAGTAGTTCTCGATCGATTTTGGTAAATCAAAGTGAATCACTCGGCGAATGTTGGACTTATCTACGCCCATACCAAACGCAATGGTTGCCACGATACAGCTCACTTCATCATTCATGAATTGATGTTGAATTGCATCTCGGTTTTCAGGCTTAAGACCCGCATGGTAAGCCACGGCATTAACGCCAGCGTTTCGAAGTTGCTGAGCCACCATCTCTGCTGTTTGTTGAAGGGTGACATAAACAATAGTCGGAGCGAGAGAAGCTTGGTTGACGACATTGCACAAGGTTTCTAGCTTGCTGGTTTGTTCGCAAGGTTGAATCGACAGGTCGAGGTTTTGACGATAGAACCCCGTAACCACAACGCGCTCCTCATCAATTTCAAACTTCGACTTCATATCTTGAATAACAGATGTCGTCGCGGTTGCTGTCAGTAGCAGCACTTGAGGAATATTGAGCTGTTTCTGATATTGAGGAAGCTTCAGGTAATCGGGTCTGAAGTTGTGTCCCCATTCTGAAATACAGTGCGCTTCATCGACCACAAGCAGTGAGATCGGCACTTGAGAGATAAACTGACGAAAGCGCTCGTTCTTCAAGCGTTCAACGGAGATCATGAGGATCTTTGTGTCGCCGTTACGTACCGACTGCATGACCTGTTGTGTGGTTTGTCTGTCTTGGCTTGATTCGACTGCAGCTGCGCTAATGCCTTTACTGTGCAGGAAAGCCAGTTGGTCTTTCATCAAGGCTAACAGCGGTGATATCACTAAGGTTAAGTGCGGCAATTCTAATGCTGGTAATTGATAACACAGGGATTTACCTGAGCCTGTAGGAAATATGGCCGCAGTTGAGTGACCAGATAGAACATTATCAATGACTTGCTTTTGTCCATTACGCAGTGAGTCGAATCCGAATACTTGTTTTAGTTTCTGCTCAATCATTTATGTTCTACCTGAGTTATTAAGTGTCGTATTGATGCTAAAGCGGGCGCCTATTCATGATAGCGTCGCTTGATGAATCAAATGTCTTGCACCTGATTGTACCTAATTCTATTCTGTAGCTCCTATAGAAAAGCACCCCAATAGTATGAATAAGTCTGAGCTTCGCCAAATAATCATAGAGCAACTCGAATCCCGATTGCGTATCGCACAATCTGCCACTCAACGTGCGATTGACGCTGCGACAGATGAAGAGACAGTACCAGAGCACAAGTACGACACCTTGGCTCTAGAAGCCTCGTACCTTGCCCATGGTCAAGCGGTGAGAGTGCAAGAGTGTGAAGATGATATTCAGTGTTACCGAAATCTTGTATTGCGTGACAGTGAAAAAATTACTGTGAGTAGCTATGTGGTGGTGATTGATGAGCATGACCAATATAAACACTTCTTTATGGGGCCGAGAGTTGGGGGACTGGCTGTCACGTGGAATGATAATGAAGTCGCTATCGTGACGGCAAATGCACCTTTTGGTCAGGCGTTAATGGGTAAAGAAGTCGGTGATGAAATTGAATTTAAAGTTGCTGATAAACAGTTTTGCTACGAAGTGGTATCGGTTTGCTGAATAATTGGCTAAGGAATATAAGACGTTGCTCTGACAAAGAAGCATAAACCCAAGGTATAGTAATTCGTCAGATTGATGAGAGGATGTTATGAAAAGCAATGTATTTATGAAAAACAATCTATTAATCGCATCGTTAACAGCGGTAATCTCTGTTGTGAGCCTGCCAACTTTTGCTGCTCAGTGTCGCGTTGATTTGAAGAATGAATTACGAATCGATGACCAAAAAGTCGAAATCCATCAGGTGAATGGCGATACTGCGGTCTTCGATGAAAACAATGACCTCTATATCCATGGAGAGAAAGTTGAGCTCGATGCTGACCAACAAGCGGCAATTGAAAAGTATCGTGAAAGTATGAGTGAGTATTTGCCGCGAGCTAAGCAGATGGCGAGCGAAAGTCTCGCATTAGCCAATGATGTGATTGATGATATCGCCGCTAGCCTAGATTCGCCTGAGTCGTTTGATAATGTAAAAGAATCAATGAAAACCTACTTTGCAGAACTGGAAGCGCGTTACTACAAAGATGGTGAGTTAGTGTTACCAGCAGAAAGCTTTGATTCGATGGCCAATGGCTGGTCTGAAGATTTCGAGAAGGCGAAAGAAATCTTTAACCAAGAATTTATATCTAGCGCTTTTAATGCGATGTCAGAAAAGATGAAACAAGACGGTGGCCTAAACCTGACTGAATTGGCTGACAGCATGGCTGAATTAAAGCTGAAAGTTGAAGAGCGAATGAAAGAACATGCTCAGCAAATGGAAGAAGAAGGCACTGAGTTCTGTGATTCACTTGATGAGATGGCAGAGCAAGAGCAAGAACTGCATGAAATTATTCCGAACCTAAAAGATTACCAAGTATTCACAATTTAATTTGAATCTAATGATGAATAGCAAGAGCACCGGTTGGTGCTCTTTTTGTTTGTATAAATGGAACCACGCAACGAGTATTTATCTCTATGTTAATCCATTCCCTTCTCAAGCCCGCCACTTTGCTTTATTGCTTATGATTGAATGATAAGACTGGTTATTTGTTAATTTTGTGGTTCTAAATAGCGCATTGATTGTAAAAATCAGAGAATTGTTCATTTATTGGTTGTGCCTATCATTGCTTTTTATTACTGTACTTCTCAACTAGTTCACTGATTTTTAATGCGGGCAATATGGACCAACAATCTTCCTCTTCAAGAGAGCACTTTAGCTCTCGTTTAGGCTTTATTTTAGCAGCGGCTGGTGCAGCGGTTGGCTTGGGTAATATTTGGGGTTTCCCGACTCAAGTTGCCAGCAACGGTGGCGGTGCTTTCCTTTTGGTCTATTTGATCATGATCTTCGTGGTTGCTTTCCCTATGCTGGTGGTAGAGATGGCTATCGGCCGTCACGGCCAAGCAAATCCAGTTGATAGCATGCGCTCGTTGACGACAAACCCTTTGGGTAAGAAAGTCGGTGAGTTTGTCGGTTGGATTGGATTGAGTGTTCCAAGTGCAGTGCTAGCCTTTTATAGCATTGTTGGCGGTTGGTTGATCTGCTTCCTAATTGGAGCTGTTGCGGATCTGATTGGTCTAGAGGCTGCTGCTGATTGGTTTAAAGGCTTCAGTGTTGAGCGCAACGTATTTGGTACCGTCGCGTTCTATGTACTGACTATCTTGATTGTACAGGGCGGTGTTAAGCAAGGTATCGAGAAGTGGTCGACTCGTTTGATGCCTGCGCTGTTTGTTTTATTTGGCTTATTGTTTGTTTACATCATGACGCAATCTGGTGCAATGGAAGGCCTAAAACATTACCTCGTTCCAGACTTTGAGAAAGTGTGGGATAGAAAACTGATTCTGGCGGCAATGGGGCAGGGTTTCTTTTCGCTCACCATTGGTGGCTGCTCAATGTTGGTTTATGGCTCTTACTTAAGTAAGAAAGAAAACCTGCCAAAAATGGCAATGAACGTTACTTTGGTTGATACTGCTGTCGCTTTTATTGCTGGACTAGTGGTGATGCCTGCAATGTTTGTTGCGATGCAAAAAGGCGTTCAAATCTACGCGGAAGACGGCTCACTATTAAGTTCTGACACGCTAGTATTCACGGTTCTGCCGTTGATGTTTGATAGTTTAGGTGTGCTTGGTCAGATCTTCGCAATTGTCTTCTTCTTACTACTAACGATTGCTGCACTGACTTCTTCTATCTCGATGCTTGAAGGCCCGGTAGCGCTAGTGAGTGAGCGTTTCAATACTAGACGAACGCCAACAAGCTGGGTGATTGGTGGTGCTATCGCGCTGTTTAGTGTGGTGATTGTTTACAACTTTGCTGCGATGTTTGGCATGGTAGCGATGATTGCAACTCAATACCTTCAACCTGTAGCGGCATTGATGTTTTGCCTGTTTGGTGGCTGGGTGTGGAGCCGAGCTTCAAAAGTGAGAGAGCTTGAGCAAGGCTGCCCTGATTTTCAACTGGGTTGGTTTGGTAAAGTTTGGCCAATGTATGTGAAATTTGTCTGCCCAATCTTGGTGGCAACGGTTATTTGGGCTTCTTTCGGATAGTGACCAGCTGACGGCTACATCATTATATTTGCTATTCAAGGCCACTCTTAATGAGTGGCTTTGTTGTTTTTAGCGGCACCAAGAAGATAGAAAAAAGGCGCTGAACATAATATTCAGCGCCTTTGTATTTTTAGTTAAGCAATCGTGATTACTTAATTTCCATACCTTGAGCTTGTAGATCTGCATGGTAAGAAGAGCGTACAAACGGGCCACACGCTGCGTGAGTGAAGCCAAGCTCTAGAGCAATCTCTTTTAGTTCATCGAACTCAGAAGGCGGCACGTAGCGTTCTACTGGTAAGTGGTGACGGCTTGGTGCTAGGTATTGGCCTAGTGTCAGCATAGTCACACCATGTTCGCGAAGGTCTTTCAGTACTTGAACGATCTCTTCTTTCGTCTCACCAAGACCCATCATCACACCTGATTTTGTTGGGATATCAGGGTGCTGTTCTTTGAATTTCTTCAGTAGATCAAGAGACCACTTGTAGTTCGCACCTGGACGCGCTTTACGGTATAGACGTGGTGCTGTCTCTAGGTTGTGGTTGAAAACATCTGGCGGGTTGTCTTTCATTAGATCAAGCGCAACATCCATACGACCGCGGAAGTCTGGAACCAGTGTTTCGATACGAATATTTGGGTTTAGCTCGCGAATCTCACGGTTACAGTCAGCAAAGTGCTGAGCACCGCCGTCACGCAAGTCATCACGGTCAACTGAAGTGATTACTACGTACTTCAGTTTCATGTCTTTAATCGTCTTAGCCAGTTTCTTCGGCTCTTCTGCTTCAGGAGCAACAGGACGACCATGGGCAACATCACAGAACGGGCAGCGACGAGTACAGATAGCGCCAAGAATCATAAACGTTGCCGTACCGTGGTTGAAACACTCGGCTAGGTTAGGGCAAGACGCTTCTTCACAAACTGAGTGCAGGTTGTTTTTGCGCATTGCTGATTTGATTTCTTGAATACGATGGCTGTCTGAAGGAAGTTTAATCTTCATCCATTCAGGCTTACGTAGAACTTCTTTCTGTTCAGCAGGCATATTCTTTACGGGAATTAATGCCATTTTGTCAGCGTCACGATATTTAACGCCTTTTTCCATTTGGATTGGTTTGCTCATGATTTTATGCTTCTGCTGTAATGTTACTGGTGGCTTGAATGTCTACTTGGTCATAGCCGAGTAGCTCTACGAGCTCTTGTATTAACTGTTGCTCAACGTTTTCCAGTTCACTTGGTCCGCCAAGTTGGCTTACCTGCGCCATTTCCATACCTTGGTAACCGCATGGGTTAATACGTAGGAATGGAGACAGGTCCATATCGACGTTAAGTGCTAGCCCGTGGAACGAGCAGCCACGTCGAATACGTAATCCGAGTGAACAGATTTTTTTGCCATCGACATAAACACCAGGAGCGTCAGGTCGGGCAGCTGAATCTATATTGTAAGCTTTCAGAGTATTGATTACGAGGTTCTCGATATGAGTAACCAAATCACGTACTCCGAATTTCTTGCGGCGGATGTTAATCAGAAAGTAAGCAACTAATTGGCCTGGGCCGTGGTAAGTCACTTGGCCACCGCGATCGCTTTGTATCACAGGGATATCACCGGCATTTAATACATGCTCAGCTTTGCCTGCTTGTCCTTGAGTGAAGACAGGGTTGTGTTCAACCAACCAAACTTGGTCTACGTCTTCTTCCGTGCGTTCGTCTGTGAACTTATGCATGGCTTTCCATACAGGTTCGTAATCCTGACGGCCTAATTTTTTTACGATTAGCTTATTTTGCAAAGCTGCACTCCCTCAAGGATTAATAAAGTGAACGCATTATAAACGCGAAACATGATTCTAACTACAGACGGACTGCAAGGTTTTTCAACTTTCTTTGTATTTATTGAAAATTAAGTTGAATGAATTTGAACTCGTTAGGGGGCTTTAAACAAAAACAGCGGCAATAAGCCGCTGTTTTTGATGTGTAATCGGAGATTACAGAACCATACGAACGATTTCGATCTCGCCCAGTTCTTTATAAAGAGTTTCTACTTGCTCGATTGAAGTCGCAGTAATATTGATAGAAACAGAGTGGTAGTTACCTTTCGCACTCGGTTTTAGTGTTGGGCTGTAGTCACCAGGAGCATGACGCTGGATCACTTCTAGCACTAGCTCTGTTAGTTCTGGCTTAGCGTGGCCCATTACTTTGTAAGTAAATGAACAAGGGAACTCTAAGAGATCTTTTAGTTTTGCATCAGAATTGATGTTCATGATTAGCTCCAAAAGGCTAGACTCTCGCAAATTGGCGAAATGTCGATAAAAAGCGTGTTCGGTCAACAGACACGAGTAATAAGGCGGAATATTACGTGTAAATATCACTGAACTCAAGATCAACAAAAGCCGCACATGGCGGCTTTTGGCTCACTAATGAGTAAATCATGAACTTACTCATTAGGTTAGCTATACAACAAGCTTAGGTTTTACTTAGAACAAACCTTTGGCTGGTTTAGAATAAACCCTTGAACAGAAGAACTAGGTAGTCCCATAGGCGGCTGAATAGGCTGCCTTGGTCTACATCTTCAAGTGCTAGTAGTGGGTATTCAGCAACGTCTTCACCGTCGACTTGGTAGAATAGTTTACCAACTACATCGCCTTTGCTGATTGGCGCTTCTAGCTCTTTCTCAAGTACGAAGCTTGCTTTTAGGTTCTTAGCTTGGCCACGAGGTAGAGTTACGAAAGTATCTTCATCGACACCTAGCGCAACTGTGTCCTTGCTACCCATCCAGATTTTCTCTTCTACGAAGGTTTCACCCGCTGTATGTGGCGCCACTGTTTCGAAGAAACGGAAGCCGTAGCTAAGCAGTTTTTTGCTTTCTGTTTTACGAGCATTAGCATTCTTGGTGCCCATAACTACAGCAACTAGGCGCATTTTGCCTTCGGTCGCTGAGCTTACTAGGCTGTAACCTGCATTGCTTGTGTGGCCCGTTTTGATGCCATCAACGTTCATGCTCTTATCCCATAACAGACCGTTACGGTTGTATTGGGTGATGCCGTTGTAAGTGAATTTTTTCTGCGAGTAGATACGGTACTCATCAGGAACGTCACGAATCAGCGCCTGACCAAGTAGCGCCATATCGTAAGGCGTTGAGTATAGGTTCGGGTTGTCTAGACCGTGCACGTTAGCAAAGTGCGTGTCTTTCATACCGATAGAGCTTGCCCATGCGTTCATTAGGTCAACGAATGCATCTTCAGAGCCGGCGATGTGTTCAGCCATGGCAACACAAGCATCGTTACCTGACTGAACAATGATACCGCGGTTCAGTTCTTCAACTTTAACCGTTGTACCTACTTCAACGAACATCTTAGATGAATCTGGGAAGTTTTTAGCCCAAGCATTTTCACTGATTACAACATCGTCGTTTAAGTTGATGTTGCCACGCTCTAGCTCTTGGCCAATTACGTAGCTCGTCATCATCTTGGTTAAACTTGCTGGAGAAAGTTGAGTATTCATCTCTTTCTCTGCTAGTACTTTGCCTGAATGGTAATCCATCAGAACAAAACCTTTAGCGGCGATTTGAGGTGCATCAGGAACAACAATAGGAGCGGCGAATGACGATGTAGCTATCGTTGCAGAAAGAGCAACAGAAGTAGCAAAAATCGATTTAACAAGTTTATTAGATTTAATCATTTTGAATGCAATTATTTGGTGAACTATTCATATATTAACAGAATCACTCTGTCACACCAGAGCGCTGATTACCAGAAGTAACTGTTAGATTAATTAGCGAGTTAGGGTGTGTTTTTTTATATAAGCTGACGGGTAACCCATTAGCTTAACTTGTTCTAATTTTTCTTGAGTCAGAGCATAGTCATGAAATGGCCCAATCATCAGACGGTAGTTGTCATCATTTGACTGCAAGAACGTTGCTACTTCTAGTTTTTCGGCTAGATCTTTAGCTAACTTCTCTGTTCTATCTTCATGTGGAGATGTGGCAACTTGAATAATAAATTGTGGCAAAGCGGCCTTTTTCTTAGCGTCGGTTGGCATAGCTACAGTAATGACTTCTATCTCAACATTTGCAGTGCCGGTTCTTAATACATCGAGCTTGTAAGCGGCCGCATAACTAAGGTCAATGATTCGGCCTTCATGGAATGGACCACGATCATTGATACGAACAATCGTGGTTTTGTTATTGTCGGTATTGGTCACTTTTACGTAGCTTGGAATCGGCAATGTTTTGTGTGCTGCAGACATCGAATACATGTCGTAGATTTCGCCATTAGACGTTAAATGACCATGAAATTTCTTACCGTACCAAGAGGCTTTTCCTTTCTCGGTAAATCCTTCCGTCTCCTTGACGATCTTATAGTCTTCGCCACGCAGAGTGTAATCCGTGTTACCACCTAAACTATAAGGTTCATACTGAGGGTGAGCATCTTCTAAATGCTCTACCGAGATCGGTGCGTCTGGCGCAATATCTGAATCAATATCGTAGCGACCTGTTGGCTTATGTGAAGAACAGCCATTGATTAAAATCGCTAGCCCTAAGATAGAGGCTATTTTTTTGAATGGCAGCTCATCAACCAGGGATGCTTTTTTTGAGAACGTTGTAATAGACATCGATTAGGTCGCCTTTGAGAATGCTTTTCTGTGTGTATGGATTGACATTAAAATACCAAAACCAGCCATAAGGGTAACCATTGAAGTACCGCCATAACTGACTAGAGGAAGAGGAACACCAACCACAGGTAGAATGCCACTTACCATGCCAATGTTTACAAAAATGTAGACGAAGAAGCTCAGTACAATACTGCCGCCCATCATTCGGCCGAATGCGGTTTGAGCTTGGCTAGCAAGCACTAAGCCACGTCCAATAATAAACAAATAGATAGCAAGCAAGAACAAGATACCAATCATGCCCCACTCTTCGGCAATTACCGCAAAAATGAAGTCGGTGTGGCGCTCTGGGATGAACTCTAGTTGAGATTGAGTGCCTTGCAGCCAACCTTTTCCTGATATACCACCAGAACCTATCGCAATCTTACTTTGAATGATGTGGTAACCCGCACCTAATGGATCTGATTCAGGGTCAAAAAGGGTTCTTACACGTACTTTTTGATATTCACGCATCAAGAAGAACCATAAGATTGGGATAAACGCCCCCAACGCGATTGCCGCACTAGCAATGATTTTCCAACTGATACCTGCCAGGAATATCACGAAGATACCGGATGCGGCGATAAGGATAGATGTACCTAAGTCGGGTTGCTTTGCGATTAGAATCGTCGGTACAAATACCATCACTAGCGAGATCGCTAATGTTTGGAAGGTAGGTGGAAGTGAACGCTTACCGATAAATCGTGCCAGCATCAAAGGCACTGCAAGCTTTAATAGCTCTGAGGGCTGGAATCGAACAAAGCCGAAGTTTAACCAACGCTGGGCACCTTTCGAGGCTTCACCAAAGAACAACACGCCTAATAGTAAGATGACACCACCAGCAAACAGCAGTGGTGCCAAGGTCTCATAAGTGCGAGGTGAGATTTGCGCTAGGAAGATCATCACACCTAAAGATAGAGCCATACGCATTGCTTGGCGATCCATCATAGCAAGACTTTGTCCGCTTGCGCTGTACATGATCAGTAGGGCAAAGCCCATTAAAACCAGAATGCCGAGCAAAAGCGGCAGGTCGATATGCAGCCTTTCGAATAGGGCTCTATTTCGTCCAGTTGAAGGATCAAGTTTCATTATTTAATTGGCTCACTTTGATAATCTTCTGCAAGGATAATATGGTCTAAAATTCTTCTTACTACTGGTCCGCCGTTAGACGAACCGCCACCTGCGTTCTCTAGAACGATAGTCACGACTGCTTCAGGATCTTCAAAAGGCGCGTAACCCGTAAAGAGGGCGTGATCGCGTAAGTGCTCTGCGATTTCATCCGCGTTGTACTCTTCATCTTCTTTTAAGCCGAATACCTGCGCGGTACCCGATTTACCAGCAGTTTGGTAAGACATCTTCTGGAATGAACGTCTTGCGGTGCCTTTCTTACCGTGGTTAGCCAGCCTCATACCTTCCTGAGCGATGTCCCAATACTTCTTCTTAACTCCGGTTAGCGGTGGGTAAGTTTCAATATCCGACATAATTTGTTCATCGAATGGGCGGCCGTTATCAATGGTTGAACGAAGTAGATGAGGGGCTGTTACTTCACCTTCATTCACCAAAACTGATGTGGCTTTTGCAATCTGCATTGGTGTTGCTGTCCAGTAGCCTTGTCCAATGCCAACAGGGATGGTGTCACCTTGGTACCAAGGCACACGGTGTCTTGCCATTTTCCAATCACGAGTTGGCATATTGGCTTTGCTTTCTTCATAAATATCGATGCCAGTGTAGTCACCAAAGCCGAACATCATCATCCATTTGGATATGCGGTCAATTCCGAGATCATAAGCAATTTGGTAAAAGAAAGTATCCACTGACTCTTCAATCGCTTTCTCTATATCAACGACACCGTGCCCCCAACGCAACCAGTCACGGAATGGTCTGGTTTTAGAGTTCGGGATCTTCCAGTAGCCAGGGTCGTTACGTGTGGTATTCGGTGTAATGACACCTTCTTGCAAAGCCGCAACAGCAATGAATGGCTTGATCGTCGATGCTGGTGGATAAATACCTAGCGTTGCACGGTTAACTAAAGGTCGGTCTTTGTCTTGAAGCAGTGCGTTGTAACCTTTAGAGGATATACCATGTACAAATGCATTTGGGTCGTAGCTTGGGCTAGATACCATAGCTAACACGCCATTGTCTTTCGGGTCGAGAACGATAGCTGAACCACGGCGGCCATCAAGTAACTTATGTACGTATAGTTGTAGCTTGATGTCCAAGTTGAGCACGATATCTTTACCCGGAACCGAAGGTACAAACTTAAGGGTACGGATCACTCGTCCACGGCTGTTTACTTCGACTTCTTGATAGCCAGCGGTACCGTGCAACATGTCTTCGTAGTAGCGTTCAATGCCAAGTTTACCGATGTCGCGAGTCGCTTGGTAATTGGCGTCTTTCTCTTCTCGTGCTAGGCGCTGCATATCACGGTCATTGATGCGCGATACATAACCAATAACGTGAGTCAGCACATCACCATAAGGGTAAAAACGTTTTAACGTGCCAGTGACCTCAACACCAGGGAACTTATGTTGGTTTACAGAAAAGACCGCAACCTGTTCTTCTGTAAGTTGGTTCAGAATCGGTACTGACTTGAAGCGTCGTGAATTACGACGATCACGATTAAAACGCTCGACACGTTCTGGTGGGACCTCGATTAACGCTTGTAGGCGGGCGAGCGTGTCATCCATATCTTTTATTTTTTCTGGTGTGATTTCTAGATTGAAAACAGGGCGGTTTTCAGCAAGAAGTACACCGTTGCGATCGTAAATCAAACCTCGGTTGGGTGCGATTGGAACGACCTTGATACGGTTGTCGTTAGAGCGGGTTTTATAGTCCTGATATTGGTTGATTTGAATGTTGTAAAGATTCATAACCAACATCGACATCATCACTATGATCCCTGCAAACGCAACAAAAGCACGGCTAGTAAATAGTCGTGCTTCTGCTTTGTAGTCACGGATTTGGCTACGTTTACGTAACATTAACGCTTATTCTCGATGATAAGGGTGGTTAGCAGTGATGCTCCAAGCTCGATACAAGCTTTCAGCCATGATAACGCGTACTAATGGGTGAGGGAGAGTAAGTGCCGATAGAGACCAACTTTGATCTGCTGCCGCTTTACATGCAGGTGCTAGTCCTTCAGGCCCGCCAATAAGGATAGAAACGTCGCGTCCATCCAATTTCCAACTTTCCAATTGCTCTGCCAGCTGAGGGGTATCCCATTTTTTACCTGGGATATCAAGCGTGACAATGCGGTTACCTTTCGGAACCGCTGCCAACATTGCTTCGCCTTCTTTTTGAAGAATACGTGCAATATCCGCATTTTTACCGCGTTTACCCGCAGTGATTTCAATGAGTTCTAATGGCATATCATGAGGGAAGCGGCGTTTATATTCTTTAAAGCCTTCTTCAACCCACTTTGGCATTTTTGTACCAACTGCGATTAACTGGATCTTCAAAGCTTAGCCCCAAAGTTTTTCTAGTTGGTACAGTTCACGATGCTCTTCTTGCATAACGTGGAGCATGCTTGTGCCCATATCTAGAACAACCCATTCACCTTCTTGCTGGCCATCCATGCCTAGTGGTTGCATGCCTGCTTTACGTACTTCATCAGCAACATGCTGTGCAATAGAAGCAACATGGCGCTTAGAGGTGCCAGTACAAACAATCATGTAATCAGTCACACTTGATTTGCCTTCTACATCGATAGTCACAATCGATTCTGCTTTCATGTCGTCGGCTTTGTCTGCAAGAAAATCTTTTAGTTCTTCACGTAACACGGGGTGTTCCTTTAATCTGAATTTAGCTTTTTAGGGGCTGTTGACCCTAGAATATACCACGCTTTTATGCGTGAAATGGTATTGAAGCTGAAGGGATACAAAACTCTACGCTTAACTGATGAATTAGTGGCCAAGGCGACTGCTCATATTGAGTCTTTGTCATCAATTCAGCTTGGGTGAGCAACGCGAACAAAGAGTGTAATTGAGAAATCGAAACTCTTGTTAGCGCGGCGTTATAAAGAGGCTTTTTAGATTGCCAGATGCGGTGTTTGTCGAAGACTTGACCAATCGGCATCTGTTTCATTTGTTGCTGCATTTGCAACAACAGGGCAAGTTCACGTTGGATACTACGCAGTAAAATGACTGGCTCTATACCCTCGGCTTCTAGCTGACGCAGGATCCGTTGTGCTCGGTTTCCTTTGCCTGCTAATAACGCATCACTCCAATGGAATGGAGTAAAATGGTTATGGCGACTCAGCGATTCTTCTAAGCGTACTAGTGTGAGCTTTCCATCTGGGTATTGGAGAGCCAGTTTTTCTAGGCTTTGGGTTAGTGCAAATAGGTTACCCTCATGCCATTGTGCCAGCATTTGAATCGCTTCAGGATCTGGCGTCAAACCGATTTGACGGCAGCGAGCTTGGACAAACTGAGGAAGTCGACTGACATCTGGAGTCAAGCAACTGACCCAGTGACCTTGATTCGAGAGCGCCTTAAACCACTTCGCGCTCTCTTGAGCTTTGGTTAGCTTAGTGCCGACCAAGATCAATAGGATATCACTGTGGATATGCTCGGAGATCGCGAGTAGCTCTTTTGCTATCGCGGCATTGACGCCTGACTCTGGTAATTCAAGTTCGATGACTTGACGGCTAGAGAACAGGCTCAGTGCTTGAGTGCAGTCGTAGACTTGATTCCAGTCGAGGCTGCTATCAATAGCAAAGCGGTGACGTTCTTCAAAACCTTGTTGTTTTGCAGCTTTTTGAATTGCTTCTCGGCTTTCTTGTAATAGCAGAGGCTCGTTACCAAAAATGAGGTAAACACTGATTAGCTGTTTAGCAAGTTGCTCTGATAAGCGGTCAGCAAAAATACGCATCAAATAAACCTATTACTCAGCCGGTTCGCTAAGTGTTGGTTGCTCTTCTGAAGCCGGTACGATCTCAACGTCGTCAATTTCAACATTCTTGATGTTGTATTGCTTTTCGAGCTCTTTCACTTGAACGTGTTCTAACGCTTCTAAATCCATGCTATCAGCTGCGATGTTCGCTTTTAGTCGAGCCATTTGACGTAGGATTTGGCTTGTTGCCAACTTGCGCATCTCATCTTCAATCATGTCTCGTTCAACCGACTTCGCAAGTGCAGTCAGTGGGTTGTCTAGATAACTACGGGTTACACTGGTTGAGAATGTCTTTGAGCCAAGGTCTGGGATAGTTACGCGATACGAAGCATAAAACGTAAGTTCAATTTCAGCAGCACGAGTGTTTTGGTATAGAGAAAGGGTACGCTCACCAACGCTCTCACTAATAATGTGTAGGTTAGGGGTATTTTCAGCAGGTGGCACGATTTCTACATCATTCATGCGTAGCTGACCTTTCACCATACGTGTAAACGTACTGTATTGGTCATAACTGGTTACGGAGATCTTGTTGAGTTCTTCTGGTACGGAGTAATCACCACGCAGGTGGAAACCACACGCACTTAACAGGCTGACGGTTAAAACAACAATAGTAACTTTCAATGAAGATAGTGAAATCAGGCGCATTATTTGATGGCTCTCATGAAGGTAGAATACTTATTTAAAGGCTTTAGCTAGATTGAGTTGTTAGGCTCAAATCTAAAGCGCTTAAATAAGTAGACAGGGCAATTAGCTACCCTGTCTACAGACTGCTTTTGATGAATTAAGTTCGTTAATTCTTTAGCAATTGCACTGTACTAACGAAATTAGTTAGCAACGATGTTTAGAAGCTTACCAGGAACGAAGATAACCTTACGAATCGTTAGGCCATCTAGGAACTTCTTAGCGTTCTCATCGTTTAGACCAAGTTCACGAACTTGCTCTTCTGTCGCGTCAGCAGCAACCGTTAGCTTCGCACGTAGCTTACCGTTGATCATGACAACGATAGTCTTCTCGTCTTCAACTAGCGCTTTCTCATCGAAAGTTGGCCATGTTGCTGAGTCTACGTTTGATTCACCAAGTGCAATCCACATTTCGTAAGAGATGTGTGGAGTCATAGGGTAAAGCATACGAACTACTGCTTTTAGCGCTTCATCAAGAATTGCACGATCTTGTACAGACTCTTGAGGTGCTTTCGCTAGCTTGTTCATTAGTTCCATGATTGCAGCGATAGCTGTGTTGAACGTTTGGCGGCGGCCAATATCGTCCGTTACTTTCGCGATAGTCTTGTGGATATCACGACGAAGTGCTTTTTGGTCGCCAGATAGCGCAGAAGCGTCAACAGATTCAGCTGCACCTTTAGAAGAATGAGCGTGAACCAATTTCCAAACACGTTTAAGGAAGCGGTTAGCTCCTTCAACGCCAGACTCTTGCCACTCAAGCGTCATGTCTGCAGGTGATGCAAACATCATGAATAGACGTACTGTATCAGCGCCGTACTTGTCTACCATCTCTTGTGGGTCGATACCGTTGTTCTTAGACTTAGACATTTTGATCATGCCTGAGTGCTCAACTTCGCGGCCTTGATCGTCGACTGCTTTTTCGATGCGACCTTTACCGTCACGTTCAACCGTTACGTCAGTCGGTGCAATCCACTCTTTGGTGCCTTTTTCGTTTTCGTGATAGAAAGCGTCAGCCAGAACCATGCCTTGACATAGTAGTTGCTTGAACGGTTCGTCAGACGTCACGTAACCAGCATCACGTAGAAGCTTGTGGAAGAAACGAGAGTAAAGCAGGTGCATACAAGCGTGCTCGATACCACCAACGTATTGGTCAACTGGTAGCCAGTAGTTTGCTTTCTCTGGATCTAGAATGTCGTCTGCTTGTGGTGAACAGTAACGTGCGTAGTACCAAGAAGACTCCATAAACGTATCGAACGTGTCAGTCTCACGTAGAGCTGGTTCGCCGTTGAACGTTGTCTCAGCCCAAGATTTGTCTGCCTTGATTGGGCTAGTTACGCCATCCATTACCACATCTTCAGGAAGAATTACTGGTAATTGGTCTGCTGGGACAGGGTGAACTTCACCGTCTTCAGTGGTTACCATTGGGATTGGAGCACCCCAGTAACGCTGACGAGATATACCCCAGTCACGTAGACGGAAGTTTACTGTCTTTTTACCTTTACCTTCAGCTTCAAGCTTCGCAGCAATTGCATCGAATGCTTCTTGGAACGCAAGACCATCGAACTCACCAGAATCGAACAATACGCCTTTCTCGGTGTAAGCCGCTTCAGACACATCTAGCTCAGAACCGTCTTCAGGTTTGATTACTGGGATAATGTCGATGCCGTACTTAGTTGCGAATTCGTAGTCACGTTGATCGTGAGCAGGAACCGCCATTACCGCACCTGTGCCGTAATCCATAAGAACGAAGTTTGCTACGTAAACAGGAACAACACGACCGTTAAGAGGGTGGATAGCCGTTAGGCCAGTATCCATACCTTTCTTTTCCATCGTTGCTAGTTCAGCTTCAGCAACTTTAGTGTTACGACACTCTTCAACGAATGCAGCAAGCTCTGGGTTGTTCTTCGATGCTTTCTCTGCAAGAGGGTGACCTGCAGCGATACCCACGTAAGAAACACCCATCAGTGTGTCTGGACGAGTTGTGTAAACTTCCAGTGGCGCTTCTTCGCCGTTGACAGCGAAAGACAGCTCAACACCTTCAGAGCGGCCGATCCAGTTGCGCTGCATGGTCTTAACCATTTCAGGCCAACCTTCAAGGTTGTCGAGATCGTCTAGTAGCTCTTGAGCGTACTCCGTGATTTTAATGAACCACTGTGGAATTTTCTTTTGCTCTACTGGAGTATCACAACGCCAGCAGCAACCGTCTTCTACTTGCTCGTTTGCTAGTACTGTTTGGTCGTTTGGACACCAGTTAACAGAAGATGTCTTCTTGTAAACCAGGCCTTTTTCGTAAAGCTTAGTGAAGAACTCTTGTTCCCAACGGTAGTACTCTGGAGTACATGTTGCGAATTCACGGTTCCAGTCGTAACCAAAGCCTAGAAGTTTAAGCTGGTTTTTCATGTACTCAATGTTTTCGTAAGTCCATGGTGCAGGCGCTGTGTTGTTTTTAACAGCTGCGTTTTCTGCAGGTAGGCCGAATGCATCCCAACCAATTGGCTGCATTACGTTTTTGCCTTGTAGACGTTGGAAACGAGATACCACATCACCGATGGTGTAGTTACGCACGTGACCCATGTGCAGTCGGCCACTTGGGTAAGGGAACATAGAAAGACAGTAGAATTTTTCTTTGTTTGGGTCTTCACTTACAACGAAAGTTTCGCTGTTATCCCAGTGTTGTTGAACCTTTTGTTCAATCTCTTGCGGGTTATATTGTTCTTGCATCGATGGTATCCGGTTATCTTGGAATTTGTGAGTTCGGTTAGAACAGAATCTTACAGATCGTCATAGAATACCTAAAGGAGCTGAGTACAACAATAGTTATACCCTTCATACTTGCAGTTGCTACCTAGTAGATTGTGTAATTTTCACTGAATTTCGCAGGGCAACTATACTTAAGAGTATGAATTGCATTTGTTTGTGAGCGGGAGTGCATTGCAGCGCACCCGTTTGCTCACTAAAAGGTTGGTTATCTTAAGGAGGTTGTTATGCCGAAGAAAAAAGCGCTCTATGAAGAAGTAGTCGAAGAGGTGATTGAAACGCTGAAGCATAGTCCTGAAGAGCTCAACAACAAAATCGAAACGTCAGGCAAGTATGCGAAAGCAGCCAACGACATGACCAAAGATGAACTATCGCTGATTTCTGCCTACGTGAAGTCGGACTTAAAAGAGTTTTCTGAAAGCTATGAAGAGAGTAAAAGTGGTCAATTCTATTTGATGATTGCAGACTCTATTTGGCAAGGACTGTTGGATATCACTGACCGCACTAAGGTGGAGTGGGTTGAACTGTTCCAAGATTTAGAACATCAGGGGCTGTATCAAGCGGGTGAAGTCATAGGCTTAGGAACCTTGGTATGTGACGAGTGTGGTCACCAAACTGAATATAACCACCCAACCAATATCATTCCATGCATTAAATGTGGTTCTAAAGGGTTTAGTCGTAAAGCCCTTAAGCCGTAAGCTCCTGAACCATAATACAGTATCAACGTAAAACCACAGCAATAAAAAGGGTTGACCCAGTCAGTCAACCCTCCAATCACCTTTCGTCGAATCTCGAATCTCGAATCTAGCTTTTTGGCTTTCTTATTAGCCAACCAATCACCAAGCTGAGCATCGCCCATATATACAGTGGCCAAGTACCTATTGTGTGATAAGGCGTTTGACCATCCGTTGAAATGAGTTCAGCTTTTAATACGGCCGTTTCAAACTGAGGCACTTGTTTGATGATGTTGCCTTTGTAATCTGTCACCGCCGTCACACCATTGTTGGTAGAGCGAATAAGCGGCTTACCAAGCTCCAGAGCCCGCATTTGTGCGATTTCCATATGTTGCAATGGCCCAATCGAACGACCAAACCACGCATCGTTGGAGAGCGTGAGGATAAAGTCAGTCTCATCAGTCACATTCTGTCTAACTTGATCATTAAAGATGATCTCGTAACACAACGCAGGCGCAAGATGACGACCGTTGGCCACGATGTTTGGTTGGATGAAATCACCACGACTGAACGAAGACATTGGCAAGTTAAAGAATGGTGCCAATGGGCGCAATATGTCCTCAAACGGTACAAACTCACCAAATGGCAGTAGGTGATGTTTATGATAGCGCTCGTCTGGATCGTAGCTGTATTCACCGTATGGGTTTACACCAAGTGAGAGAACGCTGTTGTAGTACTTCTTGTCTTCAGACTGATTCAGTACACCTGTGATGATTGAGCTGTTATTCATCTTAGCAGCGCTGTCTAAGTTGCGCAGAAAAGAGGGTATCTCGACTTCAAAAGCAGGAATAGCGGCTTCAGGCCAGATGATGATATCCGCATCCCAGTTTTCTCTGCTGAGGTCGGTGTATTTCATCATGGTCGGCCAGCGATGACTTGGTAGCCATTTACTGTCTTGATCGACGTTGCCTTGTATTAAAACGACTGACGTAGTTTTTTCCGGGTTCGGCGTGACCCAATCGATATTTCGAATACCAAAACCTGCGCTAAATACGACGGCGGGAATGATAGCGATACTCCAAGCCCTGTTAACAATCGCATAAGCGAATGCAGAGGCTGAAACAATGATCGCTAGAGTTACTAGCTCTACGCCGCCAATCGGTGCAAACGAACTTAATGGCGAATCGATTTGGCTGTAGCCCAACCAAAGCCAAGGGAAGCCCGTCATTACCCATCCACGTAGCCAATCACTGACTAACCACAATGCTGGAGCAGCGAGGAAAAAGCGGCTTAGATTATTAACAGGGAAGAACTTGTTCAAACTCCAGGTAAACAGACCTGAATAAACAGCTAGGTAGCCAACGAGCAATGCCATCAAAAATAGATTAGCCGCCAGTGGCATGCCACCAAAACCATCAATGCTGACGTATACCCAGCTGATACCTGTCGTGAATTGGCCTAAACCCCATGCGTAGCCAATCCAAAGCGCGCTTTTAGGAGAGCGGTTGTGGATCAGTAACAGCAACAAAGCTGGGCTGAGAATAGCAAGAGGCCATATGGAGTATGGAGCGAATGAAAGGGTGGTTATAGCGCCAACAAAAACGGCCGCAAGCGGCCGTAATAGGCGATGAATAAAGGTCTTAGTCATCTAATTTCTGTCATCTCTTTAGAGAGAAGTTGTTATTCTTCGATAGTCGGAAGAGGCTGTTCGTCAGGAATGGTTACCTGTAGCTGAATTACACGACGGTTATCTGCTGATGTTATCTTGAAATGGTAGTTTTCAATTTCTACAATTTCGCCACGAACCGGCAGGTGACCGAGTGCTGTCATAACCATGCCGCCTACTGTATCTACTTCATCATCACTAAAGGCAGTGTTAAACGTATCGTTGAACTCTTCAATAGTGGTTAAAGCTTTTACAGAAAAGGTATGCTTACTCAGCTTACGAATATCTAACTCTTCTTCATCGTCGAACTCGTCTTCAATTTCACCAACGATTTCTTCGAGGATATCTTCAATGGTTACTAGGCCAGAAACTCCGCCAAACTCATCGACAACGATAGACATGTGGTAACGCTCTTCTTGGAACTCCTTAAGCAGGCGATCAACTCGCTTACTTTCAGGAACAACTACGACAGGGCGAATCACTTGTTCGATATCAAATGGGGCACTTTCTGAACCCAAATACTTAAGTAGGTCCTTCGCTAATAGAATGCCTTCAACATGGTCTTTATCTTCACTGATCACTGGGTAGCGAGAGTGTTGAGCATCAGTAATAAGCGCAATCAATGTATCTAAATCATCGGTGCGTTCAACTGTAACCATTTGAGAGCGAGGCAGCATGATATCGCGTACTCGCATCTCTGAAATTTCCATTACACCCTCGAGCATGTCGCGCGTGTCGTGGTCAATTAGGTCATTAATTTCTGAGTCGCGGATTACATCCACGAGCTCTTGGCGATCTTTTACTTCACCTTGAAATAGTTGGCCTAGGCGTTCAAAGAAGGACTTTCTACTCGGACCTTCAGATTTTTTACTTCCCTCAGAAGTGGGGGGGTTACCTTCGTTCATGATTTCTCAAAAAATAACGCTATCAGAAGTGTGATAGCACACGTTACAACTCAGATTCCTGCGGAAATCACAGGTTCGATGAGTTATTGTTTCTCTGCAACCTACTTTACTAGAATCAATTTACTTTTCTAGAATATACGGGTCTTCAAACCCCATAGTTTGCATGATTTCTGTCTCGAGTGATTCCATCTCTTCAGCTTCATCATCTTCGATATGATCATAACCTAGCAGATGCAGACTGCCATGTACAACCATATGAGCCCAGTGTGCTAGCAGAGGCTTACTTTGCTCTTCTGCTTCTTTTTCGACAACTTGACGGCAGATAATGAGGTCGCCTAGCAGATCTAGCTCGATCCCTGGAGGTGCCTCGAATGGAAAAGACAGCACGTTAGTTGGCTTGTCTTTGCCACGGTATTCATGATTGAGCTGGTGGCTTTCTTGCATATCAACGATACGAACCGTCAACTCAGCGTTCTCTTGAAACTGAGGAATTGTCTTGTCCAACCAAAGCTGAATATCTTGCTCAGTTGGAAGACCTTGCTCATTTTCGACTGCTATTTGCAGGTCTAGTTCAATAGACATCTATTTATCACCTTGTTCTGTAATCACAGAACTATTTTGTGTTGCTAATTGTGTCGTAACTGCCTGCTGAGCCTCAAGAAGTTTGGCTTCGCGCTCTTCACGTTTACGCTTTTCAAACTCTTTGCGCTCTTTCTGGTCTTTCGCTTCCCATTTCTCGTAGGCGTTGACGATACGAGCAACAACAGGGTGACGAACCACATCTTCAGACATGAAGAAATTAAAGCTGATGTCATCCACTTCACTCAGCACTTCAGTTGCATGACGAAGACCAGACTTCGCTCCACGAGGTAAATCGATTTGCGTAATGTCACCTGTGATAACTGCACGCGAATTAAAACCGATACGGGTTAAGAACATTTTCATCTGTTCTACCGTGGTGTTTTGGCTCTCATCAAGAATGATAAATGCATCATTTAGTGTACGTCCACGCATGTAAGCCAGTGGAGCGACTTCAATCACGTTACGTTCAATTAGCTTTTCAACACGTTCAAAACCGAGCATCTCAAACAGTGCATCGTAAAGTGGGCGCAAATATGGGTCGACTTTCTGGCTTAAATCACCCGGTAGGAACCCAAGCTTCTCACCGGCTTCTACAGCAGGGCGAGTCAGTAGGATCCGGCGAACCTCTTGGCGTTCAAGTGCATCAACTGCTGCTGCAACGGCTAAATAGGTTTTACCTGTACCTGCTGGCCCAATACCAAAGGTGATGTCATGGGTGACCATGTTCATTAGGTACTGTGCTTGGTTTGGCGTACGAGGTTTGATGACGCCTTTTTTAGTCTTAATGGTCACTTCTTTGCCGTAGTCGATTTCAGACTCGACGTGTTGTTCCAAAATGCCAGATTCGGTGACCGCCAGATGCACTTGCTCTGGTTCGATATCGATTATGTTGCCTTTAACTGGAGCCGTTTCAACATAGAGGTGTTTGATGATGTCTAAAGCAGCGGCTGCTGTGTGAGGCTTACCAACGATGGTGAAGAAGTTGCTTCGGTAATTAATCTCAACGCCAAGACGACGCTCAAGGTGTTTGATGTTGTCGTCGAATGGTCCGCATAAGCTAGCCAAGCGCTTGTTGTCGGCTGGCTCTAGATTTATCTCTAAGGTAACGATTTTATTGCTCAAATTAGCCTCTCATTTTGTGCCACTCGCTCTTAAATAAAACAAAGAGCAAAAAGCCCGATTTAGACCGGGCTTTTGATTGTGATATCCCTATTTCTAAGATGGTCACTTAGTTAGGTAATTTCAAGCTTTGTGTTTGCGCTTTGTGCTCAAACAGTTGTATTGCCTACGGTGTAAATGTCGCTACACCTAGCTCGTCTTCACGTTTTGTTTTTTCCATCATTTCTGCTGGAGTCATAACAACGCGTAGACCCATGTCTTTTTCTGTGCGAACTAGCTCACCACGTAGTGAGTTGGTGTAAACCTCAGTGATCTTCACATCTACGAACTGGCCGATTAGGTCTGCAGAACCTTCGAAGTTCACAACACGGCTGTTTTCTGTACGGCCGCGAAGTTCCATTAGGTTCTTTCTTGATGGACCTTCAACAAGGATACGTTGCTCTGTGCCTAGCATTAGACGAGAGAAGCGCATAGCTTGTGTGTTTACCGTTTGTTGCAGTTCGTATAGACGATCTTTCTTCTCTTGTGCTGGTACGTCACATGGGTAATCTGCCGCTGGCGTACCCGGACGAGGAGAGAAAACAAAGCTGAAGCTCATATCGAAATCAACTTCTTTAATTAACTTCATTGTATCTTGGAAGTCTTGTTTAGACTCACCAGGGAAACCAACGATAAAGTCAGAACTGATTTGAATATCAGGACGAGCTTTACGCAGTTTACGGATAATAGACTTGTACTCGATAGCCGTGTGTGGACGCTTCATCATCGTAAGAATACGGTCACTACCACTTTGTACTGGCAGGTGAAGGAAGCTCACTAGTTCAGGAGTATCTTTGTAAACTTCAATGATGTCGTCACCAAACTCAAGCGGATGGCTAGTTGTGAAACGAATACGGTCGATACCATCGATAGAAGCAACAAGACGAAGCAGTTCTGCGAATGAACAGATATCGCCTTCGTGTGTTGGACCGCGGTATGCGTTTACGTTCTGACCTAGTAGGTTAACTTCACGTACGCCTTGCTCTGCAAGTTGAGCCACTTCGAACAGTACATCATCCATTGGACGGCTAACTTCTTCACCACGTGTGTATGGTACAACGCAGTAAGTACAGTATTTAGAACAACCTTCCATGATAGAAACAAATGCCGTCGCACCTTCAGCTTTTGGCTCAGGCAGGTTATCGAACTTTTCGATCTCTGGGAAAGAGATGTCCATTACTGGCTTTTCGTTAGACAGTGATGATTTAATCATCTCTGGCAGACGGTGCAGTGTTTGTGGGCCAAAGATAACGTCTACGTAAGGTGCACGTTGACGAATGTGATCACCCTCTTGAGTCGCTACACAGCCACCCACACCGATCACCACACCTTCTTTCTTATCTTTAAGCGTTTTCCAACGACCAAGCTGGTGGAATACTTTTTCTTGTGCTTTTTCGCGGATAGAACAAGTATTCAATAGTAGTACGTCTGCTTCCTCAGGTACTTCAGTTAGCTCATAGCCATTTGCAGCGTTAAGCAGGTCGGCCATTTTTGATGAATCGTATTCATTCATCTGACAGCCCCAAGTTTTAATTAGCAGTTTCTTACTCATTATATGTTCGCTCGATCGTTAGTTTAATTTAAGGGAGCAAATCGCCCATTATTCATCCGCTAGCTCCATATGTCATAATTCAGTATTCAATTTTATGACAGGCTCTAGCGGCAAGCGGCGTATTGTACTGGTTTCAAAACCGACTGACTAGTAGTCTGAACAAATCTCTTATGTAGTGGCTTTTATTATCGTTAACGCCATATGCCATAAGGGATAACCCTTTTTTCGAATAAGGTTTTTGGTTACAAGTTAGTTATGAAAAAGTACAATCAAAAACAGTCAAAGAATCAAACTGATAAGTACAAAATATGAACAGTTACGATATTGTAGTAGTCGGTGGCGGCATGGTTGGCGCAGCAACAGCTATCGGTTTTGCAAAGCAAGGTCTGAGTGTTGCGGTAATCGAAGGTTTTGCCCCACAAGCTTTTGATGAGTCACAAACGATGGACATTCGTGTGTCAGCGATTTCTCAAGCATCGGTCGAGTTGCTTGAAGATCTTGGTGCATGGCGAAGTATTGCAGCGATGCGAGTGTGTTCATATAAGCGTTTAGAGACGTGGGAACACCCAGAGTGTCGTACTCGGTTTGATGCTGCATCACTGGACCTTCCTCGTTTGGGCTATATCGTTGAGAACAGACTCATTCAATTAGGTTTATGGTCTCAATTTGCTGAACACGACAACCTCGAATTGCTATGTCCAGAAAAGCTCGATGAGATTGAGTTTGGTGAAATCAATATCGTTAAGCTTCAATCTGGGGCTGAGCTATCCGCGAAATGGGTGATTGGCGCGGATGGCGCCAATTCAGCCGTTCGTCAACAAGCTGGTATCGGTATTACTGCTTGGGACTACCGCCAGCACTGTATGCTTATCAACGTAGAAACCGAGCAGCCTCAGCAAGATATTACTTGGCAGCAATTTTTACCAAGTGGTCCTCGTTCATTTTTGCCTTTGTGTTCTCTAACCTCTGACGGTCAAGAAATCGGGCAGGGGTCATTAGTTTGGTATGATTCTCCACTGCGTATTAAGCAACTGTCAGCAATGACCCCTGAAAAACTACGTAACGAAGTACTTTCTCACTTTCCTAAAGAGTTAGGTGATATTAAAGTCTTGAATTCGGGTTATTTTCCTCTGACACGACGTCATGCTCAATCATATTCGAAGAATAACTGTATTTTAGTCGGGGACTCTGCACATACGATCAACCCATTGGCAGGGCAGGGTGTTAACTTAGGCTTTAAAGATGTATCAGTACTGTTGGATGTCACCAACGAAAAGGGTGAATTGAATCAGTTTGTAGCAAGACGTTATGAAGTGATGAGAAGAGGCGACAACCTAATGATGCAGAGTGGCATGGATTTTTTCTACAAGACATTCAGCAACGACATTGGTCCGCTCAAGTTTGCACGTAATGCTGCGCTAAAATTAGCAGAGAACTCTGGGCCGATTAAAACCCAAGTATTGAAATACGCCTTAGGCCTTTAATTTATTAGTTCAGATTATCTATATAGAGAAGGAGAGCAGATGCTCTCCTTTTTTGTTTGGTGCTGAGTGCTATAACTGCTGTGTAACGCAAACCGGTGCATCGATCTCTAAAGAGTATCCTGTATAAACCAAAGACCCATCCTCATTATTTCGTTTGAATGAGGTGATGTTATTGGAGTGTTGGTTTGCTGCGATAACCCATCGTCCGCAGTCAGTAATATGAAAATCGCGAGGGAAGTTGCCTTCAGTATTATAGCTATCAATAAAAATAGGCATTTTTGTTGTAGGCTCGATTCTGAAGCAACTGATCCTTGATTGGTGTCGACAAGATACATAGAGGAATTGCTCATCCGGCGATAGTTTTATCGCAGCCGTAGCTTCTCCTTTCTCCATATTGGGAAGCGCATCAATTTCTTCTACGATATTCCATACACCCAAAACCTTTTCCAACATAAGTATTGATTCAGAGAGCTCGCAGATCACATAGGCTCTGTCTTCTGCTTTGTTAAAGATTAAATGGCGAGGTCCATTGCCAGCTGGCACTTTAATAGACTGCATAGGCCCGTCTAGAAACTCTTCCTGTTCTTCATCGAAGCAATAGAAGTTGATTCGATCGGTGCCGAGATCGACAGTCACAAACTGTGGCGAGTTTTGTAAGAACAGACATTGGTGGGCGTGCGGGCTAGTTTGTCTCTCTTTGTTTGGCCCGGAACCAACCATCTTGATTGTTTTGAGGCGCTTATCGATGTTGCCATTGATACTTAAGCTAAAAATATCGAATGTGCCTGATGAGTATTGCGACGTGATAGCAAACTTATTGTGTGGATCTATCGTGATGTGACAGGGGTGACCGCCAGCGATAGTACCGGAGTTCTTAACCGTCTTTGAGTTAGGGCTAGGAATATGAATCAGCTGCGGCTGTTTTGGCTGATCAATTTCAGACGCGGTATAGATGCCAAGTTTTGTCGCTACGACAAAAGACGGGTTAGTGCACTCTGCAACGAGCTCTAAAGGTAATAGCTTTCCGCTTTCCAAGTCTAATTGAGCCTGATATACGCCTTGGCTTTTACTGGGAGTGTCTGTGTAGCAACCGATCGTTAGAGTGAGGTTTTTCATAGGGAAGTCATACTCAATTAGAAAATGGAGCAGACATTGTCTTATAAAAAAGTCATGAAGTGATTAGATAGAGAGAAATACTTGGTGACGGAGTTATCAGATTTACATATTCCAGATAAAACAAAACCCAGCTAAAAAGCTGGGTTTCATTCAATGATGGTGCGGTCGGAGAGACTTGAACTCTCACACCTCTCGGCGCCAGAACCTAAATCTGGTGCGTCTACCAATTCCGCCACGACCGCAGCAAATCTTTGTAGTCATATCGAATATTGGTGCTTCAATAAGACATTGTATAAGTGGTGGCTACTGCGGGATTTGAACCTGCGACCCCATCATTATGAGTGATGTGCTCTAACCAACTGAGCTAAGTAGCCATAATAAATCTAATAGATTCATTATTTGTTCTCTAATTAAAGAGAAATAATGGTGCGGTCGGAGAGACTTGAACTCTCACACCTCTCGGCGCCAGAACCTAAATCTGGTGCGTCTACCAATTCCGCCACGACCGCAGCAAAGCTTTATAGTTATATCGACATTGGTGATTCGATGTAACGTTGTGCTCTTAGTTAACTACTTAAGTAATAAAACAAAGAGTTTAAATAGTGGCTGGGCTACCTGGATTCGAACCAGGGAATGCTGGCATCAAAAGCCAGTGCCTTACCGCTTGGCGATAGCCCAACAATGATATCATTTAAGATATCTAAATAATGGTGCGGTCGGAGAGACTTGAACTCTCACACCTCTCGGCGCCAGAACCTAAATCTGGTGCGTCTACCAATTCCGCCACGACCGCAGCAAATCTTTATAGTCATATCGAATATTGGTGCTTCAATAAGACGTTGTATAAGTGGTGGCTACTGCGGGATTTGAACCTGCGACCCCATCATTATGAGTGATGTGCTCTAACCAACTGAGCTAAGTAGCCATAATAAATCTAATAGATTCACTATTTGTTCTCTAATTAAAGAGAAATAATGGTGCGGTCGGAGAGACTTGAACTCTCACACCTCTCGGCGCCAGAACCTAAATCTGGTGCGTCTACCAATTCCGCCACGACCGCAGCAAAGCTTTATAGTTATATCGACATTGGTGATTCGATGTAACGTTGTGCTCTTAGTTAATTACTTAAGTAATAAAACAAAGAGTTTAAATAGTGGCTGGGCTACCTGGATTCGAACCAGGGAATGCTGGCATCAAAAGCCAGTGCCTTACCGCTTGGCGATAGCCCAACAATGATATCACTTAAGATATCTAAATAATGGTGCGGTCGGAGAGACTTGAACTCTCACACCTCTCGGCGCCAGAACCTAAATCTGGTGCGTCTACCAATTCCGCCACGACCGCAGCAAATCTTTATAGTTATATCGACATTGGTGATTCGATGTAACGTTGTGCTCTTAGTTAACTACTTAAGTAATAAAACAAAGAGTTTAAATAGTGGCTGGGCTACCTGGATTCGAACCAGGGAATGCTGGCATCAAAAGCCAGTGCCTTACCGCTTGGCGATAGCCCAACAATGATATCACTTAAGATATCTAAATAATGGTGCGGTCGGAGAGACTTGAACTCTCACACCTCTCGGCGCCAGAACCTAAATCTGGTGCGTCTACCAATTCCGCCACGACCGCAGCAAATCTTTATAGTTATATCGATATTGGTGATTCGATGTAACGTTGTGCTCTTAGTTTTCTATTTAACTTTAAAACAAGCTAAGTAAAAACAAAGAGTTTTAAATAGTGGCTGGGCTACCTGGATTCGAACCAGGGAATGCTGGCATCAAAAGCCAGTGCCTTACCGCTTGGCGATAGCCCAACAATGATATCACTTAAGATATCTAAATAATGGTGCGGTCGGAGAGACTTGAACTCTCACACCTCTCGGCGCCAGAACCTAAATCTGGTGCGTCTACCAATTCCGCCACGACCGCAGCAAAGCTTTTACTCTAGCGAAGAGTATAGTTAAGAAGACTTATGGTTTGTCTAAGTAACGTTGTAATGGCTGGGCTACCTGGATTCGAACCAGGGAATGCTGGCATCAAAAGCCAGTGCCTTACCGCTTGGCGATAGCCCAACAATGATATCATTTAAGATATCTAAATAATGGTGCGGTCGGAGAGACTTGAACTCTCACACCTCTCGGCGCCAGAACCTAAATCTGGTGCGTCTACCAATTCCGCCACGACCGCAGCAAAGCTTTTACTCTAGCGAAGAGTATAGTTATATCGACATTGGTGATTCAATATAACGTTGTTTGTTCTTCTTTCATAAAGAAAGAATGGTGGCTACTGCGGGATTTGAACCTGCGACCCCATCATTATGAGTGATGTGCTCTAACCAACTGAGCTAAGTAGCCATCTGAGAGCGAAGTAATATAATATAATCTCGCTTCCAATGCCATTATCTTTTTAAAGATAATTACACTTTAAATAGTGGCTGGGCTACCTGGATTCGAACCAGGGAATGCTGGCATCAAAAGCCAGTGCCTTACCGCTTGGCGATAGCCCAACAATGATATCACTTAAGATATCTCAATATGGTGCGGTCGGAGAGACTTGAACTCTCACACCTCTCGGCGCCAGAACCTAAATCTGGTGCGTCTACCAATTCCGCCACGACCGCTTTACTTTCCTAAAAACTCTTGTCGTTAATAAACATGTATTTAATAACAAACAGAGTGCTTAGGAAATGGTGGCTACTGCGGGATTTGAACCTGCGACCCCATCATTATGAGTGATGTGCTCTAACCAACTGAGCTAAGTAGCCATTTCCAAATTGTCGTTCATTTCGAGACGTTGTCGCTTCGTTGTGAACGGGGCGCATTATGCGTAGTTGAGCGAAACCCGTCAACTTTTTTTTTGAATAAATCGCGAATAAACATCTGTTCGGTTTCTTTTTAGGCAAAGAGGCGTATTTGTCGACAAAAAACAGGTCAAAAAGGCGATATATATAGGAAGTTAAGTTTCTGATGAGGGGCAATTTAGAAAGGGGAAAAACAAAAAGGCCAGTGAATTCACTGGCCTTTTTTCTAGATGTTTAATCAGAATTATACGTTGAAGCGGAAGTGAACAACGTCACCATCTTTAACAATGTATTCTTTACCTTCAAGGCGCCATTTACCTGCGTCTTTCGCTCCGCTCTCACCGTTAAATTCGATGAAGTGATCAAATCCAACAACTTCAGCACGGATGAAACCTTTCTCGAAGTCTGTGTGGATCTTACCCGCTGCTTGTGGCGCAGTTGCACCTACAGGGATTGTCCAAGCACGAACTTCTTTAACGCCAGCTGTGAAGTAAGTTTGAAGAGTCAGTAGTTCGTAACCAGAGCGGATCACTCGGTTAAGACCTGGCTCTTCGATACCCATATCCGCTAGGAACTCTTCGCGATCTTCGTCGTCAAGTTCAGAAAGCTCAGATTCGATTGCTGCACAAACAGCAACAACTACGTTGTTTTCGTTTTCAGCGTATTCACGAACAGCGTCTAGGTATGGGTTATTTTCAAAACCATCTTCTGCAACGTTTGCGATGTACATTGTTGGCTTAAGCGTTAGGAAGTTTAGGTAGCCGATTGCTGCCGCTTCTTCTTTGCCAAGTTCAACAGTACGCGCCATCCCACCTTCTGTTAGAACTGGAAGTAGCTTTTCTAGTACAGTGATTTCGAATTTAGCGTCTTTGTCGCCGCCTTTTGCTTTCTTCGCGTTACGTTGAATTGCACGCTCACAACTGTCTAAGTCAGCCAGTGCAAGTTCAAGGTTGATCACTTCGATATCTTCGATTGGAGATACTTTGCCAGCAACGTGAACAATGTTTTCATTTTCAAAGCAGCGCACAACGTGACCGATAGCGTCAGTTTCACGGATGTTAGCTAGGAATTTGTTACCAAGACCTTCACCTTTAGATGCGCCAGCTACTAGGCCCGCGATATCTACGAATTCCATTGTCGTTGGAAGGATCTTCTGTGGATTAACAATTTTTGCTAATGCATCTAAGCGTAGATCTGGAACCGGAACGATACCTGTGTTTGGTTCGATCGTACAAAATGGAAAGTTTGCTGCTTCGATGCCTGCTTTAGTCAGTGCGTTAAACAGAGTTGACTTACCAACGTTTGGTAGACCAACGATGCCACATTTAAAACCCATGATATAAACCTTATTCTGCTTTGAACGTATGTAAGCGATTTTGTGCTTTTGGTAGGCCATCTTTCAATAAGATGTCTAGGCTGCGAACCGATTCGTCAACGACGGCCTCGATACACTCTTGCTCTTTTTGAGGAGCTTTGCCTAATACATAACCTGCAACTTTATCTTTGTGTCCTGGATGGCCAATGCCTAATCTAAGACGATAGAATTCTTTATTGTTACCCTGTTTGCTGATGATGTCTTTCAGACCATTATGTCCACCATGACCACCACCTTTTTTAAACTTTCCAATACCAGGAGGCAGATCTAACTCGTCGTGAGCGACCATGATCTCTTCAGGTTTAATTTGGTAGAACTTTGCTAAGGCTGCAACTGCTTTGCCTGACAAGTTCATAAAAGTAGTTGGGATCAGCAAACGAAGATCTTCACCGTGAACCATGATACGACCCGTTAGGCCAAAGAACTTTGGTTCGTTCTTTAGTGTCACGTTATGTACACGCGCTAATTCTTCAACTACCCAAGCACCCGCATTGTGGCGAGTTTTGGCGTATTCTGGACCTGGATTAGCCAGTCCAACGAGAAGTTTTATTTGTTGGCTCAAGGTATGGATCTCTCTTGGGATTTCAAAAAGCGCCGTATGATATCACAGTTTATGAAAAAGGTGCGAGCTAGCTGATAGCTGCGCGATTATTCCTGTTTGTGATAACTAGTAGGGCAATATTACTCAGACATAAAAAAAGCACTTCATTGAATGAAGTGCTTAATGTTTTTCTCTCACGTGTTTCTAAAACAAAGCTATTGAGCTCTGATTAGTTGAACATCGCTGAGATTGATTCTTCGTTGCTGATACGACGAATCGCTTCAGCAAGCATGCGAGAAAGGCTAAGTGTTGTCACTTTACCAGTCGCAGCCATCTCTGGAGATAGAGAGATAGAATCCGTTACGATAACTTGGTCTAGAACAGAGTTCTTGATGTTGTTCGCAGCAGTACCAGAGAAAACAGCGTGAGTTGCGTAAGCGAATACACGCTTAGCACCGCGCTCTTTAAGTGCTTCAGCTGCTTTACATAGTGTGCCACCTGTATCGATCATGTCATCAACGATAACACAGTCACGGCCTTCAACATCACCGATTAGGTTCATTACTTCAGAAACGTTAGCACGTGGACGACGCTTATCAACGATAGCGATGTCAACATCACCTAGCGCTTTAGCCGTTGCACGAGCACGTACAACACCACCAAGGTCTGGAGAAACCACAACTGGGTTTTCTAGGCCACGGTTAGCCATGTCTTCTAGAAGAACTGGAGTACCGAAGATGTTATCAACTGGTACATCGAAGAAGCCTTGGATTTGCTCTGCGTGTAGGTCGATAGTAAGAACGCGGTCAACGCCAACGTTAGAAAGGAAATCTGCAACAACTTTTGCAGTAATTGGCACACGAGCAGAACGTACACGACGATCTTGACGGGCATAACCGAAGTAAGGGATTACAGCAGTAATACGGCCAGCAGAAGCACGGCGCATTGCGTCAATCATTACCACCAATTCCATAAGGTTGTCATTGGTTGGTGCACAAGTTGATTGAATCAGGAATACATCGCTACCACGAACGTTTTCATTGATTTGAACAGCGACTTCGCCATCAGAAAAACGGTCTACAGTAGCATCGCCAAGAGAGATGTATAGACGATCAGCAATACGTTGGGCTAGTTCAGGTGTTGCGTTACCAGCAAATAGCTTCATATCAGGCACGGTGGAAACCTCGGGTTGCGTCCAGTTTTAAATAGATTGTGGGTGGGCTGATTGGTATTCAGCCAGAGTTTCTTTTAAAGGAGAAATGTTTCTTCCTTTCGCTACGAAAGCGGAAACTGTGTCAGGCAGTTGTTCTCGCACCAATTCGGCGTCTTTTTCGCTGTTAAATTCAGCAAAAACGCACGAACCTGTGCCAGTCAATCTCGACGGCGCGTATTGTAGCAGCCATGAAAGTTGCTTATCAACCTCTGGGTACAGCATTCGCACAATTTTTTCGCAATCGTTTACGTATTCTTGCTCTAGAAGCGTTGATAGCGCTCGCTTTGGCGTGTTTCGAGTTAATTCTGAATGTGTGAATATGTCTACAGTTGCTATGCTCACTTGAGGTTTAACCACAAGATACCATTTCTCATCCGGATTAGCTGGCTGTAGCTGTTCTCCAACGCCTTCAGCAAAGGCGGCGTAGCCTCGAACGAAGACAGGAACGTCAGCACCAAGCTTCAAACCGATCTTAGCGAGCTGATCATCCGAGAGGTTGAGTTGCCATAAATAATTCAGGGCGACCAACACGGTTGCTGCGTTTGAAGAGCCTCCACCAATACCACCACCCATAGGCAGCACTTTCTTGAGTTCAATATCCGCACCGAAAGAGGTCGATGTGTATTGTTGAAGGGCCGTAGCCGCTTTCCAAATAAGGTTGTCTTCTGTAGCAACGCCCGGAATTGCAGGGCTTATTGTGATCGCACTTGTTTTTTTATTTGCAGTGACCGTCAGTTCATCACCAAAATCGACAAACTGAAATAAGGTTTGAAGTTCGTGATAGCCATTGTCACGTCGACCAGTGATATAGAGAAATAAATTCAGTTTAGCCGGAGAGGGCCAATGGGTTGGCGTTGTTATCATTTTTTCAGTGTCCACTTCGAAACTACAATGTTGATTTTGTTCTCGTTTTGCTTGAATGACAATCGAGTAGGGAGTGGGATTGTCTCTACTTTTGCGTTGTCTTCATTCGATAGTTGCTTACTCGGCATCTCTGTATTGCGATAGTTAGCAAAATTCAGTGTCCATAATTGACTGCTGACTTGTTTGGACAGAGATTCAAGCGTGTTGGTGCTGTTGAGTTGATAGGAATCGGCTTGGTCTGGAATGCCAAGGAACCATTGTGGTAGATGATCAATGGGGATCTGTAAGCCTGTCAGCTGCTCAACCAAGATTGAAGCACTCGCATGAGTAAAGATTTGGTCATCATAGGTCACGACTTTTGCACCCGATGGATCAATGGTTAGGTTCAATGCGGTTTGACCGAGAAACGTCGTAAGCCTTAATTGACTTTTATTTGGAGAGTGCTTCCAAATGAAATTGAGGCTTTGGCGTTGCTCTGGGGAAATGTAAGCGAGCTTGCCTGACGCTTGATAGTTTTCTATCTGTAAAAGCCGATCTTGGTGACTTTGCCACTCGACGCTGGTTGGTTGTTCTGGGATAGACGAGCAACCCACCATAATTATGGTCATAAAAATAAGAGACGTGATTTTGAGAAGCTTGCTCATATTTGCTCACAACTTGTTCAAATTTATCTAAAAAACGCTTCAACTATAGCATTGAATTCACGAAGTCAGGAAAACAAATCCCGCTTGCTCTTTAAATAGAGCCATGCATCAAGTAAAATTCGCCCCTTGTTTCCATTCCCTGATCGAGAACTTCTGATACATGTCTTTGCTTGCCGTAGGTATCAATCACAATACAGCGTCGGTTGAATTGCGAGAAAAAGTCGCTTTTGGTCCAGATAAATTATCTGAGGCACTCAAGCAACTTAACGCAAATGCACACGTAAATGGAAGTGTCATACTTTCTACCTGTAATCGAACTGAAGTGTATTGTGACGTCAAAGGCGTGGCAAAAAACAAGTTGATCGATTGGTTGTCAGTTTTCCATCAAGTTAGCCCTGAAGAGCTAAAACCAAGCCTTTATATCCATGAAGAGCAGGCTGCGATTAAACATTTAATGCGTGTAGCTTGTGGTTTGGACTCTTTAGTATTGGGCGAGCCACAGATCTTAGGTCAGGTGAAGCAAGCTTATACAGACTCGCGAGAGAACAAATCTGTTGATGCTTCAATGGAAAAACTGTTCCAGAAATCATTCTCTGTCGCGAAGCGTGTTCGAACTGAAACGGAGATCGGCGGAAGCGCGGTTTCGGTTGCTTACGCAGCTTGTACGTTAGCCAAGCACATATTTGAATCGATTGCCGATTCAACCGTGTTATTGGTGGGGGCGGGTGAAACGATTGAGTTGGTGGCTAAGCATCTTTCAGCAAATGGCTGTACCAAGATGATAGTGGCTAACCGAACTCGTGAGCGTGCTTTAGGGCTGGCTGAAGAGTTTGGTGCTGAAGTGATCAGCCTAAATGAGATCCCTGATCATCTGCATCGAGCGGATATCGTGATCAGCTCAACCGCCAGTCCGTTACCGATTATAGGTAAGGGTATGGTAGAGACCGCGCTGAAGACGAGAAAACATCAACCTATGTTATTGGTTGATATTGCGGTTCCGCGTGATGTGGAATCTCAGGTCGGCGAATTAAACGACGCCTACCTTTATTCTGTGGATGATCTGCAGTCGATTGTTGATGGCAACATTGAACAACGCAAAGTGGAAGCGATTCAAGCGGAAGCAATAGTTAGCGAAGAAAGTGCGGCATTCATGAGTTGGATGCGTTCACTGCAAGCAGTAGACAGTATTCGTGACTACCGTAAATCGGCCAACGAAATCCGAGAAGAATTATTAAGTAAGAGTTTACAATCACTTGCCGCTGGCGGTGACCCTGAAAAAGTCTTACTTGAGCTAAGCAATAAGCTCACAAACAAATTGATCCATGCTCCAACGCGCGCACTTCAAAGTGCAGCAGAGCAAGGAGAACCTGCAAAATTAATGGTCATTAGACAGAGTTTGGGCTTAGAAAACCCTCAATAATATTAGACCTCCAACAGAATAAGACATTATGAAAGCCTCGATTCTAGTAAAGCTTGAAACACTTGTTGAACGCTATGAAGAAGTTCAACATCTACTTGGTGATCCAGATGTAATCGGGAATCAAGACAAATTCCGTGCACTTTCTAAAGAGTACTCTCAACTAGAAGAAGTAACGGCTTGCTTCCAGTCATACCAGCAAGCTCAAGAAGATTTAGAAGCTGCTGAAGATATGGCGAACGAAGATGACGCTGAAATGCGTGAAATGGCTCAAGACGAAATCAAAGACGCAAAAGCGGCGATTGAACGTTTGACTGATGAGCTACAGATTCTTCTGATTCCAAAAGATCCAAACGATGAGCGCAACTGTTTCCTTGAAATCCGTGCAGGCGCGGGTGGTGATGAAGCGGGTATCTTCGCGGGCAACCTGTTCCGTATGTACTCTAAGTTTGCTGAGAAGAAAGGTTGGCGCGTTGAAATCATGAGCAGCAATGCTTCTGAACAAGGCGGCTACAAAGAGATGATCGCTAAGGTAAGCGGCGATGCTGTTTACGGCACCATGAAGTTTGAGTCGGGCGGTCACCGTGTACAACGTGTACCTGAAACTGAATCTCAAGGCCGTGTTCACACGTCAGCATGTACAGTTGCAGTTATGCCTGAGATCCCAGAAGCTGATCTGCCTGAAATCAAAGCGGGCGATCTTAAAATTGATACTTTCCGTGCATCAGGCGCGGGTGGTCAGCACGTTAACACCACGGATTCAGCAATCCGTATTACTCACTTACCAACGGGTACAGTAGTAGAGTGTCAGGACGAGCGTTCTCAGCATAAAAACAAAGCGAAAGCGATGGCTGTTCTTGCTGCTCGTATTGTTCAAGCAGAAGAAGAGCGCCGCGCGGCAGCGGTTTCTGATACACGTCGTAACCTATTAGGTTCTGGTGACCGTAGTGACCGTATTCGTACGTACAACTACCCACAAGGTCGTGTTTCGGATCACCGTATCAACCTTACTATCTACCGTCTTAACGAAGTACTTGAAGGTGACATGCAAAGCTTGCTTGATCCTGTACTTCAAGAGCACCAAGCCGATCAGCTTGCTGCACTTGCAGAGAACAACTAACCTGTATGCAGTCAGCATATACGGTTGAAAGTGCTTTAAAAGCAGCAATCGTAAAGCTTCAAGAGGGTGATAACACATCACCCTCTATTGATGCAGCGGTACTGCTTTGTCACGCCTTAGATAAACCAAGATCTTACTTACTGACTTGGCCTGAGAAGCATCTCACCTCAGAGCAAGAGTCTGAATTCAATGCCCTTCTAAAACGTCGCTTAACTGGTGAGCCTGTGGCTTATATTATCGGTGAGCGTGAGTTTTGGTCACTGCCGTTAAAAGTTTCTCCTTCTACCTTAATTCCACGCCCAGATACTGAGCGTTTGGTTGAGGTGGCTTTGGATAAAACTTACGGCAAGCAAGGTGCGATTCTAGATTTAGGGACAGGTACAGGTGCTATCGCGTTAGCATTGGCGTCAGAGATGCCGAACCGACAGGTAACGGGTATTGATCTTCGCCCTGAAGCGCAGCAGCTGGCGACAGAAAATGCGAAGCGCTTAAACATCACCAACGCTACGTTTTTACATGGCAGTTGGTTTGAGCCTTTGAGCTCTGAAGAAGCTGTGAAGTTCTCTCTGATTGTCTCTAACCCACCTTATATTGAGAAAGATGATCCTCATTTATCTCAAGGGGATGTGCGTTTTGAGCCAATTACCGCATTGGTTGCTGAAGAGAAAGGACTGGCTGACATTCGCTATATTTCTGAAAATGCACGTGGCTTTTTGGAAAATGAAGGCTGGTTGGCGTTTGAACACGGTTACGACCAAGGCTTGGCGGTGCGTGAGATAATGCAGGCGCTCGGTTATCTCGATGTTGTCACAGAGAAAGATTACGGTGGTAATGACCGAGTGACATTGGGTCGTTACTGTTCATAGTTAGTGACTGTTCATAGATAGTGACTGTCCATCGGCTGCGGTTAATCGTCTTGTGAGCAATAGATGATGAACTTGCTAAATTGATACCTTTAACTCGACAATACATTTCACCCGATGATGCATTTAACGCAGAAATACAGAGCATTAACGGGTATTGTGTGGCTCGTGTTAACGAAAGCACATATAAAAATATAAAGGAATACCATGTACGAAGGTTTAAAACATTTTCACTTACTAACGATTGCGATAAGCGCACTGCTGCTTTCGATTCGTTTCGCTCTTATGATGGCTAACTCTCCAAAGCTTAAGCATCCTTTCTTGCAGCGTTTTCCTCATATCAATGATTCGTTGCTACTGCTATCGGGTATTGGTTTGATTTTTATCACCGGCTTTATTCCATTTACACCTGCAGCACCATGGTTAACTGAAAAACTAACCTGTGTTATGGCTTACATTGCATTGGGCTTCTTTGCACTTAAGCTAGGTAAGAACAAGCTATTGAGAGTTTTCTCTTTCTTCGGTGCACTTGGCTGGTTAGCAATGGCAGGCAAAATCGCAATGACCAAGACGCCAACATTTTTCGGTTAATTATCTCCTTATTTTCGGTTAACTATCTATGTACGAATTTTTTGATGAAGACTTTGACCAGCTAGAATTAGCTGAAGGTGCATTGATCTTAAATAAAGCGATTAACCCAGAAACCCAAGACAGTTGGGCTGAGCAAGAGCTGGCAAGATTGTTTAAAGAAGCTGAGTTTGCTTTGGTTCATGAAACCGACGAACAGCAGAAGTTTGAGTCTTTTATTCGACTATTTTTCTACGAGTGGGGTTTTGCTGGCGATAAGGACGCGTACTTCTCTTCAGAAAACGCATTCATTGATAAAGTGCTTGAGAGAAAGAAAGGCATTCCAGTGAGTCTGGGGGCGATCTTTCTTTTTCTAGGTCGCAAGCTAGGCTTTCCTGTAGAGGGCGTCTCTTTCCCGACTCAATTCTTACTTAAAGTAAGCTGGTACGGGCAAGCTGCGGCCTACATTAACCCTTATAACGGTGAGTACGTTGGCGAACAAACGTTGCGAGCATGGTTAATTGGGCATGATGGCCCATTAGCTAAGGTGAAACCTGAGCACTTGGAAGTCGCCGACCATCCAACAATTATTGGTAAGTGGTTAGCTCTGCTCAAGAGTGCACTGCTGCGAGAAGAGCGTTATACACTTGCATTGAAGTGTACCGATCTGGCGTTAACGTTTGTGCCGGATGACCCGTATGAAATCCGTGACCGCGGTTTTATCTATCAGCAGCTAGACTGTCATCAAGTGGCTGCAACGGATTATCAATACTTTATCGACCAATGCCCAGATGACCCTGCATCTGAGTTACTGAAATCTCAAGTGAACGTCATGAACGAAAAGACAGTGGTTGTTCACTAATTAATAATTATTTAGAGAGAATATGATGGAACAGAAAACAGTTCATATTGGCGATATGCCAATTGCTAACGACAAGCCATTTACGCTATTTGCAGGCATGAACGTTCTTGAATCTCGCGATCTCGCTATGCAGATCTGTGAGCACTATGTAAAAGTAACAGAGAAGCTGGGCATCCCTTACGTATTTAAGGCGTCTTTCGATAAAGCGAATCGAAGCTCAGTTCATTCATACCGTGGTCCAGGCATGGAAGAAGGTCTTAAAATCTTCCAAGAGCTGAAAGACACTTTCGGCGTGAAGATCATTACTGATATTCACACAGAAGCCCAAGCTCAGCCTGTTGCGGATGTGGTTGATGTGATCCAACTACCTGCATTCTTAGCTCGTCAAACTGATCTTGTTGAAGCAATGGCTAAGACTGGCGCAGTAATCAACGTGAAGAAGCCTCAGTTCATGAGCCCGAACCAAGTTGGCAACATCGTTGATAAGTTCGCTGAGTGTGGTAACGACAACATCATCCTTTGTGAGCGTGGCGCTTGCATGGGTTACGACAACCTAGTAGTTGATATGCTTGGCTTTGGCGTAATGAAGAAGTCTTCAAACGGTAGCCCAATCATCTTCGATGTGACGCACTCTCTACAAATGCGTGACCCATCAGGTGCTGCATCTGGCGGCCGTCGTGAGCAAACGGTTGAGCTTGCTAAAGCGGGTCTTGCGACAGGTATTGCGGGTCTGTTCATTGAAGCTCACCCTAACCCAGACCAAGCTCGCTGTGATGGCCCATCTGCGCTACCTCTAGACAAACTAGAGCCGTTCTTGAAGCAGATGAAAGCACTGGATGACCTTATCAAAGGCTTTGAGCACATCGATATTAAGTAGCTGAAGCTGATGTTAAATAACTCGCTAATGTAAATTAGTTAAAGTGGTTATTTAACGATATCAAATAAACGCCCAACTCTAAGAGTTGGGCGTTTTTGTTTATCTGGGTATCAGTTCGTTTCGTTGTGCGCTTATCTGTTCTTTTGAGCGCTAATTAGCGCTAGATGATTAAACCCTTGTTAACAGAATCTTTGACTCCCTAAGAAATAACCATGAGTGTGTGAGGTCTGTCCTGTTTACAGTAAATTACTGATGTTCATCACACTTTATAAGTAAACGATTGCCTGTGATGCAGGGGAAGTTTGAGTGTAATCTCATAATTTTGTTACACTTAACTGTTGATCTATGCGTGACCAATTCGACATAAATATGAAATCGTCGTGTTACATCTAGAATGTTAATTTAAGATTAGTCATGTTGAAGTCTTATTGTTCGAACTCCAGGAAAGGGGTCGCAATAGATTATAAAAAGCAGTGGATTCCCCTAAAAAGTTCAAAGGTATGACAATGAAGCAACGCCTTATTCTAAAGACAGCACTAAGTGCTGCAATCCTAGCTACTTTAGCTGGGTGTGCGTCTCAATCAGCTCATGATTGGAACCAAGACGAAACTTACAAGCTAACGATTCTTCACACAAACGATAACCATGGTCGTTTCTGGCAGAATAAATACGGCGAATACGGCATGTCTGCGCGTAAAACGCTTGTTGACCAACTTCGTTCAGAAGTTGAAGCAGAAGGCGGTAGCGTGTTGCTTCTATCTGGCGGTGACATCAACACGGGTGTTCCAGAGTCAGACCTTCAGGACGCAGAACCTGATTTTAAAGGTATGAACAAAATTGGTTACGATGCAATGGCATTGGGTAACCACGAGTTTGATAACTCTTTAGACGTACTACAAAAGCAGATCGACTGGGCTAACTTCCCAATGTTATCTGCAAACATCTACGATAAAGCGACAGGCGAACGTAAATTCCAAGCGTACGAAATGTTTGAAAAGCAAGGTATCAAGATTGCGGTTATTGGTTTAACAACTGAAGATACCCAAAAGATTGGTAACCCTGAATTTATCGCAGGCATAGATTTCCGTGACCCTAAAGAAGAAGCGAAGAAGCTAATCGCTGAACTTAAAGAAACAGAAAAACCGGATCTAATCTTTGCTGTGACTCACATGGGTCACTACGAAAATGGCCAACGTGGTGTTAACGCTCCGGGTGATGTTGCACTCGCTCGTTACCTAAACGAAGGCGATCTAGACATGATCGTTGGTGGTCACTCTCAAGAGCCTGTATGTATGGAAGGCCCTAACGTAGCGAAGAAAAACTTCAAGCCGGGTGATGAGTGTAAGCCTGACGTACAGAACGGTACTTACATCGTTCAAGCTCATGAGTGGGGCAAGTACGTAGGCCGTGCTGATTACGAATTCCGTAACGGCGAACTAGAGATGGTGAGCTACGATCTGATTCCAGTTAACCTTAAGAAGAAAGTTAAGATTGACGGTAAGAAGCAACGTGTTCTTATTCAAGATGAAATCGCACAAGACCCAGAGTTACTTGAATTCCTACGTCCTTTCCAAGAGCAAGGTCAAGCACAGCTAGAAGTTCAAATTGCTGAAACTAATGGCAAGCTTGAAGGCGACCGTAACGTTGTTCGTTTCCAACAGACTAACCTAGGTCGTTTGATTGCAACGTCTCACATGGAGCGTGCAAAAGCAGACTTCGCTGTGATGAACTCTGGTGGTGTACGTGATTCAATTGAAGCCGGTGATGTGACTTACAAAGACGTACTAACAGTACAACCTTTTGCAAACATCCTGACTTACACAGACATGACGGGTAAAGAAGTTCTAGATTACCTAAATGTAGTGGCGACTAAACCAATCGATTCTGGTGCTTACGCACAGTTTGCTGGTATCTCAATGACAGTGGCAAACGGTGAAGTATCGAATGTATTCATCGGTGGTAAACAGCTACGTTTAGATGAAACATACCGCTTCACGGTGCCAAGCTTCAACGCAGCTGGTGGTGATGGTTACCCTAAACTGTCTGACCACCCTGGTTACGTAAACACTGGCTTTGTTGACGCTGAAGTACTGAAAGAATACCTAGAAGCAAACAGCCCGGTTGACGTAAACAAGTACGCACCTTCAGGCCAAATGGTTTACAAGTAATTGAATACAAGTAATTGTGTCAATAGGGGCTAAATTAGATTGACTCTAGCACCATGATAAATTTAACTAAAGCGACGCCTCGGCGTCGCTTTTTGTTTATCTATCGTTTGGATTTGTTATGACCCCTGCAATCAATCTCGCCAAGAAAAAGAAAATCGCTCATTGTGTGCATCAGTATCATCATGATGCGAATAATACCAACTATGGATTGGAAGCCGTTGAAGCGCTGGGTCAGGACCCAAAACGTGTGTTCAAAACGCTGTTGTTCTGTTTGAACGGTGTCGCTAAAGATTTGGCGGTTGCCGTTATTCCTGTCGATCAGAAGCTAAACTTAAAGCTTGCAGCGAAAGCAGCGAAGGGCAAAAAAGCGGAGATGGCTGATCCAGATATTGCTCAGAAAACCACGGGTTATGTTGTTGGTGGAATTAGTCCTCTTGGACAGAAAAAAGCACTGCCTACCTTTGTTCATTCAAGCGCTACCGATTTTGAAACTATCTGTGTGAGTGCAGGGAAGCGCGGGCTAGAGATTGAGTTAGATCCAAAAGACTTAGCATTGCTCACTCGCGGCCAGTTTGCTGATCTCTGTTTATAGATTGTCGTCATCATGGCGATAAAGCTATCGAATGACCAACAAAAACGCCCGCTAGACTAATCTAGCGGGCGTTTTTATATCGAGTGTCTCGTCTTATTGATTCTGACTACTTCTTAAGACCTAAAGTACCACCAACACGCTTTGGTGCAGGTTTGTTCGGTCTGTTTGAATTTTGGCTGCGGTTTGCCGGTTTACCGCTTCTACGATCGGTATTGTCGCGATCGTTACGATTGCGATCCGAACGGTTTCTATCTGAGTTAGAGCGCTCTGAACGAGAGTTTGATTTCCAGTTCTCGGTATTACCACCGCTTTCACCGTTCGACGAATTGCGGCCACGCTTTGAATTAGGCGCATGACGGAATTCATCCGCATTGTTACCGCGGTAAGTGCGAGTACGGTTCTCTTTTTGATTGCGACGTGCTGTTGAAGTTTGGTTCTCTTCACGGCTGTCAAAAAGTTTCGCGTCAGTCGCTTTACGAATACGTTGACCTTTCGCGTTCATTTTTGACGCATCTTCCGTACTTACTGAACCTTCACACATCGCCAAGATCTCAGTGATCTCTTCGTCGCTCAGGTAGCGCCATTTGCCGTTAGGAATACCGTCTAGTGAGATATTCATAATACGAACACGGCGCAGCTTAAATACTTCGTAACCGAGCGCTTCACACATACGGCGAATTTGGCGGTTAAGGCCTTGTGTTAGTGTAATTCGGAATGAGAACTTGGTCTCTTTCTCGACCTTACATGGCAAGGTAACAGTATCGAGAATATGGACACCAGCGCCCATTTGCTTCAAAAACTCAGTCGTAATCGGCTTATCTACACGCACCACGTATTCTTTCTCGTGATTGTTACCTGCACGTAGGATTTTATTTACGATGTCGCCATCGTTGGTCAAGAAGATAAGGCCATCAGAAGGTTTATCTAAGCGGCCAATAGGGAAAATACGCTTGTGGTGGCCGATAAAGTCGACGATGTTGCCAGGAATATCACGCTCAGTCGTACAGGTGATACCTGTTGGTTTATTAAGAGCAATGTAAATCGGCTTCTCTTTTGAGCGAACAGGCTTATTGTCGATCTCAACATCATCACCTGGCAAGACTTTAGTGCCCATCTCAGGGATCTTACCGTTAATAGTAACTCGGCCTGCATCAATGAGTTTATCGGCTTCGCGGCGTGAGCAAAAACCAGTTTCACTGATGTATTTATTAAGGCGTTTAGCTTGGGATTCTTGTGACATGATATTCTCTTAGCGTTTCACAACGGAAATATAAATAAACAAAAAGCAACCTTTGGATAGTTGCTTTGAGTTGGAATTCGTTAACTGAGGCAATTTTAGCACTTGGTGTGAGTCTAGGCACGAAATATCGATCCTGATGCAAAATCGTTATTCGCCCGTTTATCTATCTCAACCTATTAACTGGTGCGTTTTTGATGGCGCTCTCTGTTCTCTAGCTTTTTCTCATTACTCTTTCTGAGCATGACATAGACAGCGCCCGTACCACCATGAAATTGCTGAGCAGAATGAACACATTGAACGTCGTTGATTTGCGTGAGCCAATTTGCCACGTAGCTTTTCATCATTGCTGGTGGGTTCGAACGCTCTCCCTTACCGTGAACAATGATGACGGTACGAACATCCATTCTTAAACACTGACGCAAAAATGAAAGCACTTCGTTACGTGCGTCTTTCAGTGTTTTTCTATGAAGGTCGAGCTTGGCTTGAATAGGGTATTTGCCTAGGCGCAGCTTTTTGTATACGCCTTCTTGTACACCGTCTTTTTTATAAGCAACGACATCGTCTGGCTTGATCATTGGCGAATAGTCTAATGATAAGTAGTCTTTCTCGTCGTCAGACAGCCACATAGCGGCTTCACGCTTAGCAAGGTGAGATTCTGTGACTCGGTGTACTTTTTGGTGTTCAGCGGTGTCATGGTCGATACGTTTAACATCGCCCATCATTTCTTGGAATAGATCTAAGTCGTCATCATGAGACATATTGTGTATCTCAAGTTGGGAAGGATAGGGTAAGTATACCTAAGTTGAGGCTGGGTTTAAAAATGAAAAAACCGGAGAAGACAATAAGTCTGCTCCGGTGCAAAGCGTTTTTACATTTAGTGATAAAATAAAGTAATACTTATAAAGTAAAACAATGCTTAAAAGTAAATGATTTAGGCTGAGCGATTCTAGTGAGGAGATTTTTCAGTCATAACTTTGTAGATGAAGAAGCCTCCATAAAACATCATGAGACCCAGAGCCCCGAAGATTACTATCATTGAAGATAGTCCCACCGCATTACCAAATAGGAGATCTAGCCAAAAGTCCATGTGTATACCTCAAAGTTATATGACACGGGTTAGTGTATTAAGTGGTGTTATCAATTCACTGATCTGGATCAATTCTGTTTCATAAGTTAAATACTTGTTGGTAACTGTGTGTTTTTCGTCACATCAAGCGAGTTGTTGTATGTCTTTTGTTCGAACGATTGGAATTCACAATAAATATGAGAAAAAGCGCTTGCGGATAAATTCAGAATCCGTATTATACGCTCCATCGACAGGCAATCAGCCAGTTAGATATCTCGGTGAATAGCGCAGCTTGGTAGCGCATCTGGTTTGGGACCAGAGGGTCGGGGGTTCGAATCCCTCTTCACCGACCACATTAAAGAAAGCCGTAGCAGAGATGCTACGGCTTTTTTGCATTTGGGTTTTATGGTTTGATTTGGTTTAGAACCCAAGCGGGGTTCGCCTGATGTTCAAAACAAGCTCTTCATCTACAACATTTAGAAAGCCTGCTCATTGAGCAGGCTTTCGTCGTTTCAGGGGAAGGGAAATGGGATTTGAACCTAGGTGGGGTTCGCCTGATGTTCAAAATAGCTCTTCACCGACCACATAAAAGAAAGCCGTAGCACTCTTTGTAGTAGAAGGTGCTACGGCTTTTTTGCTTTCCGGTATGTACGTCATTCCCTAGAGCGAGTCGGGAATCTCTTGTTGTTCTAAATGCCCTTTATAGAGACAAGGGTTGACCCAATAGCTAGTAGCCCCAAACCTGTTTACTTGACATCACAGGTGATGTTTTTGATTGGAGTCTCTGAAGTGACAAAGCAAACATACGCTTCAACAGGGTTATTTGGACCAATTCGAATGTAACCTGCTTGTACTTCATCTTCGTTAAAAGTCACCGAGTGAGAGTTACCCGTCTTGCCATCGTAAAAGCTTGCTTCAAAATTACTATTCATTTGGCTTGCGATACGGTTGCGTGTTGTAGACGTCGTGAACGTAATGTTCGCGCATCGCATTGGTGGCTTCTCAGTAATCAAGAACTGTCCGCTTTCTTTATCTAAGACACCGCCTTTAGCATCAGGTTGAATATCTATAGCCTGAAACTGTTCAATGGTGCACGTTTCTTTGGCTGAGGCTATTGAGGGCATCAGCATCGTGAGGGCTAAAGGGAAAGCAAAAAGTACTGGTTTCATTCGAACAACGCCGTAGGTAGAAAGAGCGAAAGATAATAGCACCCCAATGGTGCTATTAAATGTAATGATTCTGTTATTAGATAATGCTTATATTAGGAGAAGGTCATGGCTTCGAGTTGAACTAGCTGTCGTCACTAATCTCAAATTGACACTGAGCCTGTTGGCTTTGTGATTGTTGTGTGACATTAAAACCTTTCTCTTTTAACAACTGCAAAAGGTTACCTTCGCCAACTAGGTGCAAGGCACCAACCACAATCAAGTAGTTCCCTTTTGAGTCGAGTTTCCAATCATTGGCTGCTAGTTTGTTTGCCCAGTCTAGGTTTCGATCGGCTAAAAATGCTTTCTCTAGTTCAGGCGACATCTCAGAGAGCTTTGCGAAGGCTTCCAGTTTTGCTAAATCACCCGCCTTCCAGCTTTCTATTAGGCAATGAACCACACGATCAGTTTGGTCAAATTCCTCAAGGCTACTGACTAACCACTCCTTACCGTCGTCCTTCTGTTTTGTCATCAAGTCTATTTGGAATTGAAGAGGCTCTAAGCTGATCACCGGGACATCTTGGATAGTCGCTTTGTAAGCTAGCGTCGTATCAACGCCTCCTGCGGACCCATAACCAAGATTTTTTAACTGCTGCATCTGTATGGAAAGAGATGTCGCCCAAGGCGGTGAGCTAAGCAGTTGTTGCGTCGGCATATCCAATGATTTTGAGATGTCGATTAATAATTGCAGCTGTTCTTCATTGAGTACATCGGCTGTAGTGAGTTTGTTGCGGGGATATACAACGCCATCAGATTTTCTGATATCCGTTTCGATAACTAACCCATCACTGTTTTTTAGCGTGTCGGTGATCGCTGAAGGAAGTGGGTACATACTCTCGTCCCCAACGTGCACAGAACCTAAGATAGTGAGTGTCAGTTCATCCTTTTTTGCTCGCCAATAAAGAGGCTCGGCGAGCGCTTGCCTTGCTGAAAAAGCGAAAACGAATAAAACCATGTACCAGAGTGGGCGCAAAGGGAGCTCCTTTAGGAAGTATTAAACTCGTTAAAATCGATTTTGACGGTGTTTTTTAACGGTTTTTTTTGAGAACGATGTCACGTTGTTTGTACGAAAAGTATAACAATACGCTGAAACTCTAAATCCTTTCTGACTACCAATGACACGATTTTATGAAATCGGTAAAAAAGATTGTGATTCATTTCTCAAATTTTACGTCAAAATTAAAATGACGGAAGTGTCGATGCTTGTAACTTGATGATTTTATTTAAATTAAATTTATCAATATTTTTGAGATTTGAAGCCGATCACTTTATTAGCTCGATTTAATTCACGGTAAAAAATAAGCCCATATAGTTTATCTAACTTTCGAAGCGCTCCAATTTGCTTCTTACTCAATTTTTAATTTATGGGTGAATACGATGTTGAAGAGAAACTTACTATCTGTAGCGGTATTGGCTGGCCTAACAGGTTGTGCAGTAACGCAAGCACCAGAACAAAAAGTAGTGAATGCACTGGCTGATAATCTTGATGTTCAGTACGAAATTCTAACTAACCATGGTGCGAATGAAGGCTTGGCTTGTCAGGACCTAGGTGCTGAATGGGCGTCATGTAATAAAGTGAACATGACGCTAACCAATGACGGTGAAGCGATTGACTCTAAAGATTGGAGCATCTACTTCCACAGTATTCGTCTTATTTTAGATGTTGATAATGAGCAATTTAAGATCACTCGCGTTACTGGTGACCTTCACAAGCTAGAACCTACTGAAAAATTTGACGGCTTTGCGGCTGGTGAAGAAGTGGTTCTTCCGTTAACGAGTGAATACTGGCAACTGTTTGAAACTGACTTTATGCCAGGTGCATTCGTGACGGCGCCAAACGCAGAACCTAAGATGATTGCATCATTGAATACAGAAGATGTTGCATCGTTCGTAACCGGCCTTGAGGGTAATAACCTTAAGCGTACGCCTGATGATAATAACGTAATGGCGACAGCGGTGACGCGTTTTGAAAAGAATGCTGATCTAGCAACTCAAGATGTATCAACAACGCTATTGCCAACGCCAATGTCGGTAGAAGCGGGTGAAGGTTCAGTAAGTATTGCTGGTGGTATTGCTTTACCAAAAGACGCATTCGACGCTGATCAGTTCGCTGCAATTGAAGAACGTGCAGATGTGGTAAACGTAGATGTGAGTGGTGACCTTCCTGTAAGTGTTGCCGTTGTTCCTACTCAGTTTACGGGTGATTTAGCAAAATCTGGCGCTTATGAACTAAGCATCTCGGAAGAGGGGATTGCGATTAAAGCGTTTGATAAAACGGGTGCTTTCTACGCAGTTCAGTCTATTTTTGGCCTAATAGATAGTCAGAACGCTGAATCATTACCACAACTGTCGATCAAAGATGCACCGCGCTTTGATTACCGTGGTGTGATGGTGGATGTAGCTCGAAACTTCCACTCAAAAGATGCCATCCTAGCAACGCTAGACCAAATGGCGGCATACAAGATGAATAAACTGCACCTTCACCTAACAGATGATGAAGGCTGGCGTTTAGAAATTCCAGGTTTACCAGAGCTAACGGATGTAGGGTCTAATCGTTGTTTTGATTTGGAAGAGCAAAGCTGTTTACTGCCTCAGCTAGGGTCAGGTCCAACAACAGACAACTTTGGCTCTGGTTTCTTTAGTAAAGCGGATTACGTCGAGATCTTAAGCTACGCAAAAGCGCGCAGCATCGAAGTAATTCCAGAAATTGATATGCCAGCACACGCTCGTTCTGCTGTGGTGTCGATGGAAGCGCGTTACACTCGTCTAATGGCGGAAGGTAAAGAAGCGGCAGCAAATGAATACCGCTTGATGGATCCACTAGATACATCGAACGTAACCACGGTTCAGTTCTACGATAAGCAAAGCTTCATTAACCCATGTATGGAATCTTCGACGCACTTTGTTGATAAAGTGATCTCTGAAGTGGCAGCAATGCACCAAGAAGCGGGTGTTCCGCTAACGACTTGGCACTTTGGTGGCGATGAAGCGAAAAACATCAAGTTAGGCGCTGGCTTACAAGATATTAATGCAGAAGATAAAGTGGCTTGGAAAGGTAACATTGACTTGTCTAAGCAAGATAAGCCATTCCAACAGTCTCCACAATGTCAGAAATTAATTGCAGACGGTACAGTAAGTGATTTCGGTCACCTGCCAAGCCACTTTGCAGAAGAGGTGTCTAAGATTGTTGCTGAGAAGGGTATTCCAAACTTCCAAGCTTGGCAAGATGGCCTTAAGTACAGTGAAGGTGAGAATGCGTTCGCAACAGAAAACACACGCGTTAACTTCTGGGACGTTCTTTACTGGGGGGGCACATCATCAGTGTACGAGTGGTCTAAGAAAGGTTACGACGTGATCGCTTCTAACCCAGACTACGTGTACATGGACTTCCCATATGAGGTTGACTCGAAAGAGCGTGGTTACTATTGGGGTACTCGTGCAACCGATACTCGTAAAATGTTTGGTTTTGCACCAGAGAATATGCCTCAAAACGCGGAAACATCTGTAGACCGCGATGGCAACGGCTTTATTGGCAAAGGTGAAATCGAAGCGAAACCTTTCTACGGTCTATCAGCACAGCTTTGGTCTGAGACAGTACGTAACGATGAGCAATATGAATACATGGTGTTCCCTCGCGTACTAGCAGCAGCAGAGCGCGCATGGCACCGAGCAGATTGGGAAAACGACTACAAGGTTGGCGTTGAATACTCTCCAGAAACTAACCTAGTGAATAAGCAAGCGCTAAACAGCGACTTCAATCGCTTCGCCAATATCGTGGGTCAACGTGAACTGGCTAAGCTTGAAAAAGCGGGCATTGATTACCGACTACCCGTGCCGGGCGCTCTGGTTGTGGATGGTAAGTTAGCGATGAACGTTCAATTCCCAGGTGTAGAGCTTCAATACTCAGCAGATGGTGAAAAGTGGCTAACGTATGATGAGCAACAACGTCCATCGGTCTCTGGTGAAACTTACATCCGCTCTATTTCAGAAAGTGGTGAGAAAGTAAGTCGAGTTACCTCAGTTAAATAATCGATAAGCACTATTAGTAAAAGAGCTCCTGACCTTTATCTTATTCAAGATAAAACGGGAGCTCTTTTTGTTTGATGCGAATTAGGTGTTTATCCAAAACTGAAATATATAGAAATCGCCTTTGTTTATATCGTCAACAATGCACATAAGGTGACTTTAATCCCAAAAGTGACGCGCTTCTCATTATTCTCTTCAAAAAATAAGTCCCCTGTAAAAAACTCTAAATCAGATGTGATTCAACTATCTGAATCTAATTTTTCTTCATGAAATAACGTGATCCCGATCTGTATATTTTTCCATCTTGAGTTTTTTATCAATTTTTATGTTTTTAAATTATTGATTTTAAAGAGTTAAATAACTTGTCTTTTTTTGATAGTGAGAGGGATCACTCTGTTGCCCCTTTTATTTTGAAACGCAAATTAATTCGAGCAACATAGATTTCATGCCAGGGAGGCGACCAACTACTCAAGCGGTGAAGGTGAATGATGTACCGAAGATATGCCGCTGAAAAAATCAAACTAAGGCAGTTTACTATGAAAAAAATTATCGCTCTAAGTGCTCTTTCTCTTGCTTTCGCTTCTAGTGCTTTTGCTGGTTCTTCTTACGTTACAGGTAACGTTCAATTTCACTCTGATTTCCAACCAAACGCTACGTCTACGCTAGAAGCGGGCCACACGTTTGATTCAGGTACAACGCTACTAACAGAGTTTGATGGTATCTCTCTTGGTAAGTACGACAACGACGCAATCCAAGATAGCGGTCTAGGTAACTCTCCATACATCACTCTTGGTGTTGAGCAGATGTACAACATCAACGACAACCTATGGGTTGCTGCTGGTTACCACCACCTACTAAACAACGGCGAAACGGTTCAGTATCGTCCATTAGTTAAGATCGGTTATAACTTCGACAACGGTATCTCTATCAGCAACCGTACTCGTTACCACGCAATGGAAGACAGCAAAGCTGACGACCAAACTCGTTTTGATAACCGTATCGGCTATGCAGTAAATGCTGAACTAGCGCTTAGCTACAACAACGTATACGTAATCAGCGATGCTGACAACACAATGGACCACGAGCTTCGTGCTACATGGACTCGTCAAGGTGTTCAACCTTACTTTGAGTACCGTAACCAAGCTGATAATGCTAACAACGCATTCGTATTCGGTGCTTCTTACGGCTTCTAAGCTGATTCGCTTAGCTGTTTAGTCGATTCGATTATTAGCTGAATGAACTTCTTTGTTAAATAGCTTGCTAGCTAATTAGCGAGGGGAACATAGCGGCACTAACAGCCCGGTTAGTGCCGCGACAAGATTTGCTTTACTGTCCAAAAGCAAAGAGCCTAGCAAGTAAACCACAGTCTTGGGTTTACTGAATGCTAGGCTCTATTTTTATGACTTCTTTTTTATAGTTGTGTGTTGGTCTGTTTAGGTTCTATTTCCCGTTGTAGTGACGGTATTCAAACACCTGACCTTTTTCATTAAACGCATACACAGAATACTCGTCTTTCTTATCGCCATACTCCATGCCTGGTGAGCCCATTGGCATACCCGGAACCGCCAAACCAATCGCATTACGTGGTGGGTTTTCTAAAAAGGCTTTTACGTCTTCTGCTGGAATGTGACCTTCAAATACATAACCGTCGATCTCTGCGGTGTGGCAAGAAGACAGCTCTTGTGTTACGCCTAACTTTTGCTTGATAGGGTTCATATCATCGTGGAGCTTCTCTGTTACATCGAACCCGGAATCACGCATATGCTCCGTCCATTCAGTGCAGCAGCCGCAATATGGAGATTTATGGTTTAGCACATCAGTAGCCAAAGCCTGTCCTGAAATTGCAGCGAGTGCAGTAAGAGTCATAACTTTACGAATCATGGTTAACCTCATGAATATGGTTATTATTGATATTAGAATGAGTGGGTTTGAACAATCTCAGCCTGTTGGCGTTGCTTACCACAGTAATTGACGACATCGCCATTGCTGCACCTGCAACTACTGGGCTAAGCAAAAATCCAAAAAGTGGGTAGAGCACACCGGCTGCTATTGGAATGCCTAGCGAGTTGTAGATGAAGGCACCAAATAGGTTTTGCTTCATGTTTCTTACGGTCGCTTGAGATAGCTCGATCGCGTTGCTTACAGACAGTGGCGACGAGTTGAGGAGTGTCATTTGTGCACTTTCAATTGCAACATCACTGCCACTGCCCATTGCGATACCTATGTCGGCCTGAGCAAGCGCTGGTGCATCGTTAATGCCATCTCCAACCATAGCCACACTCTTATATTGTTGTTGAAGCTGAACAATATGCTGAGCTTTCTGCTCTGGTAGTACTTCCGAGATAACCTCATCAATACCGACGCTTTTGCCAATCGCTTGAGCAACAGAATCGTTGTCGCCTGTTAATAGCACAGTGTGAATTCCGGCGGATTTTAGTTGAGCAATGGCTTGTGTGCTATCTATTTTTAACGCGTCTGAAATGCCTAATATGCCTACCAGTTTTTGGTCGATGACTACGAAGATTGGCGTCCATGCTTGTGTACGGCAAAGTTCGATAAAGTCACGGCCTATTTGAGTATCAATACCAAGTTGGGTTAAGTATTTAAGAGAGCCGACTTGGACGTGTTTTCCGTTAATGTTGGCTTGTACTCCAAGGCCTCGGCGGTTTTCAAAGTCGCTGTGTGGGAGTGCTGAAACATGCAAGCTCTCTGCATATTGGCAAACGGCTTTGGCGAGTGGGTGCTCAGATCCTACTTCCACTGAATAAGCGTAAGCCAGTAATTCCCGTTCCGTTAGATTAGGGTAAAACGCCTGCTGAACGCTTGGTTTACCTTGGGTTAGAGTGCCTGTTTTATCAAATACAACAGCATCGATTTTGCTTGCAGATTGCAACACATCGGCGTCTTTGATCAGAACGCCAAACTCAGCCGCTTTACCAACGCCGACAGTAATCGAAAGCGGTGTGGCTAAGCCTAATGCACATGGACAAGCGATGATCAGCACAGTGGTCGATACAACAAGCATGTAACTGGCACTTGGCTGTGGGCCTACAAAAAACCAAACTAGGGCTGCAACAGCTGCGATCGCGACTACAACTGGTACGAAAATGGCAGATATAGAATCGGCTAGTTTCGCAATTGCTGGTTTGCTGCTTTGTGCTTGGCGAACCATTTGAATGATTCTAGCCAACATGGTGCTTGAGCCAATTCCTGTCGCTTCAATAACTAAGCTGCCATCACCATTAATAGTGCCCGCTGAAACGCCATCACTCATCGATTTAACGTTGGGAAGTGGTTCACCGGTCAACATGGATTCATCGATGTAAGACTCACCCGATACCACAACACCATCAACTGGCACTTTCTCACCCGGTTTGACGCGTACTTGCATGCCTACTTGGATAGCTTCTACAGCAATAGTTTGTTCTTTGCCATCGACAATCACCACCGCTTTTTGAGGTTGTAGGTTAATCAAAGCTTGTAGTGATTTTGTGGTGCGAGCTTTGGCTTTGGCTTCAATGTAGTGGCCCAAAGAAATTAGACCAACGATCATCGCACTCGCCTCAAAGTAGACATGGCGAGAGGCCTCAGGGAACCATGACGGAATCAACACAACTAGCATGGAGTAGAACCATGCTGCGCCTGTACCCAAAGCAACTAACGTATCCATGGTCGCGCGCTTGTGCATCAGTGATTGCCAAGCATTGGTGAAGAAGCTACGACCTGAAGTGGCTAGCAGTACCAAACAGACGACACCGATTAAGCCCCAAGCCAATTGGTCGTTAAATGTAGCAATAGTCATGCTGCCACCAAACAGACCCCACGCCATCAGCGGAGCACCGATAAGCAGCGCGCTTACCGAATTTTTTAGGAAAGCTTTTTGGGTACGAAGTTGTTGTTCTTGCTGTTTTTGTTGTTGAGTCGCCGCGTCATCAACGAACTCTGCACCATAACCTGCGGTTTTTACGGATTCTATTAGCGCGCTTTCGATGACGTCTCGTGTTTTAGAGGTGAAAACTAAGGCTGTCTGTTCTGCGAGATTGATCTGAGCTTGGTCGACGAACTCATTCTTTTTCAGTGCTTTCTCTACCGAAGAAACACAACTCGCACACGTCATTCCCTCAAGAACAAGGTGATAGGTATATTGGCTAGCAGCAGGTTTATCTTGTGTCGGCTCCACTGGCGCTGTTTTTTTATCGTATTCTGAATCTGAATTAGATAAAGGCTCATTAACTTCTGAGTAGGAAGCCGCGTGATAACCCACGCTTTCGATCAACTCAATAAGCTCGGGTTCTGAAAGCTGAGTAACCAAGGACAATTCATGTTTGCTGATTTCTAGGTCTGAGATTTGCTCGGTTTGTTCAAGTGCTTGAGTCAGCTTGCTAACGCACTTACCGCAGCTAAGACCGGATAACGAAAGGTGCAGTTTATTGCCCATGCTATAACCAAGCGTCGCCAACTGTTCGTTGAGTTGAACGTAATTAAATGGAGTCGAAATATCGATGTAGGTCGGCGATATATCATTGATCGTCGTGTTGTCGAGATCAGCAAACAGGGTGCGGACTTTCTTCGCACAACCCATGCAATTTAAGCCGTTGAGCGCGGTTGTGTAGTGGTTCATATCGATACTCCAATTCTCATCTACGCCTAACATAAACCTTCCCGTAAGGGTAAGGTCAAACATAAATTCAAGAATTTGATCTTAGTGGTGCATTAGCTGGTGGATTCAATTTGGGAATGAGAGAGGGGAATAAAGAATGTGCGACTATAATCTACAGGCTAATACCATCGATTTGCTACTTTGAAGACGTAATTAGTCTTTCAATAACAGCTTTCGTACAACAACAGTGCATTAATCATTCACTACTGATTGTAGATTTAAGCGGTGGTGATAAAATAGCGCCCAAAATTTAGTGATATTTTTCTGTTACAGGCTTTGTAATGGCGAGCACTAAAAGAATCACCTACATAATCAAGGTATTTAAATGACGGTTAAAACTCGTTTTGCTCCTAGCCCAACTGGCTATCTTCACGTTGGTGGTGCACGTACTGCACTTTACTCTTGGCTATTCGCTAAAAACCAAGGCGGTGAATTCGTTCTACGTATCGAAGACACAGACCTTGAGCGTAACTCTCAAGAAGCGGTTGATGCAATTCTAGAAGGCATGCAATGGATGGGTATGGAATGGGACGAAGGTCCTTACTACCAATCTAAGCGTTTTGACCGTTACAACGAAATGGTTGATAAGCTACTTGCTGAAGACAAAGCATTCAAATGCTACGCGTCTAAAGAGCTGCTTGATGAAATTCGTGCAGAGCAAGAAGAAAACAAAGAAATGGCTCGCTACGATGCTAACCACCCTAAAATTGTTGCAGCAAACGAAGCAGCAAAAGAAGGCGATGCGTGCGTTATCCGTTTCCGTAACCCTAAAGAAGGCAGCGTAGTATTTGATGACCAAATCCGTGGTCGCATTGAAATCGCAAACAGCCAACTTGATGACCTGATCATTCGTCGTACAGACGGTGCACCAACTTACAACTTCGTAGTAGTAGTGGATGACTGGGACATGGGTATCACACACGTTGTTCGTGGTGAAGACCACATCAACAACACACCTCGTCAAATCAACATCTATGAAGCACTAGGCGCGCCAGTTCCAACGTTCGCTCACTGTGCAATGATTCTTGGTGATGACGGTGCGAAACTTTCTAAGCGTCACGGTGCTGTTTCTGTAATGCAATACCGCGATGAAGGTTACCTACCAAATGCATTAAACAACTATCTAGTTCGTTTAGGCTGGTCTCACGGTGACCAAGAGATCTTCTCTCAAGAAGAGATGATTGAATTCTTCAGCCTGAACGCTATCAGCAAGTCTGCTTCTGCATTCAACACTGATAAGCTACTTTGGTTGAACAACCACTACATCAAGACATCTGAGCCTGAGTACGTTGCAAAATACCTGCAATGGCACCTAGACGCACAGAAGATCGATGCAACAAACGGTCCAGCTATCACTGAAGTGATCAAGCTAGTTGGCGAGCGTTGTAACACGCTTATCGAACTTGCTGAGCAATCTCGTTACTTCTACGAAGATTTCTCTGAGTTTGAAGCTGGCGCAGCGAAGAAGCACCTACGTGGTGTTGCTAAAGGCCCGCTAGAGCTTGCGCTTGCTAAGGTTGAAGCGCTTGAAGATTTCACGACTGCAAACATCAAAGACGGTGTGATCGCAGCAGTATGTGAAGAGCTAGAGATCGGCATGGGTAAAATCGGTATGCCACTTCGCGTAGCAGTAACAGGCGGCGGTCAGTCTCCTTCTGTTGATGCAGTGATGGAGCTTGTTGGTAAAGAGCGCGTAATCGCTCGTATCAAGATGGCTCTTGAGTTCATCGCTGAGCGTGAAGCTAACGCTTAATTTGAGCGATTGATAGAATCAAAAAAGGGTCAGTAACTTGGTTACTGGCCCTTTTTATTTACTTAGCGTTTTATGTAGCTAAGCTTAGACTTTCTTGAAGATGATAGAGGTGTTGATTCCACCAAAAGCAAAGTTGTTGCTCATCAAGTATTCAACATCCAATTCGCGACCTGAGCCCGTGATGTAATCGAGCTTGCCGCACTGTTCATCGACATTCTTAAGGTTTAGGGTTGGGCTGAACCAACCGCTATGCATCATCTCTAGGCTGAGCCACGCTTCAATTGCACCACACGCACCAAGCGTATGGCCAAAGTAACTCTTAAGAGAGCTGATTGGTACTTCACCAAAGATATTCGCTGTCGCGTTACTCTCTGCAATATCACCTTTTTCAGTCGCAGTACCGTGCGCAGAAACATAGCCAATCTTCTCAGCTGGAAGTTGTGCGTCTCTCAATGCTTTCTCCATACAGATTTGCATGGTTTCCATCTGAGGTTGAGTCACATGAGCCGCATCACAGTTGCTCGCAAAACCTATGATTTCTGCGTAGATCTTTGCGCCACGAGCAACAGCATGTTCGTACTCTTCAAGGATCAGGGTTCCAGCGCCTTCGCCGATAACCAAGCCATCACGCTCGCTGTCGTATGGGCTAGGGGATTTCTTGGGTGTGTCGTTTTTTAAACTGGTAGCGAAAAGGGTATCGAAAACGGCAGACTCAGTTGGGCATAACTCTTCACCACCACCGGCAACCATTACGGTTTGGTAACCATGCTTGATCGCTTCATAGGCGTAACCAATGGCTTGGCTTCCTGAAGTACAGGCGCTGCTGGTGGGAATCACGCGGCCACGCAGACCAAAGAACAGACCTACGTTTACCGCGGCTGTGTGTGGCATCATCTGTACGTAAGTGGTAGCTGTGATTGCTCGTGTCGACTTCTCGTTCAGCATTACTCCGAAAGCACCAACCGCATCGGTACTGCCAGTTGAAGAGCCGTAAGCGATACCCGTTTCGCCATTGGTCAATATATCGTGACCAATTAAGCCGGCTTGCTCCAATGCATTCTCAGTCGCAACGGTAGCTAGGCGTGATACACGGCCCATGCCACGCACTTGCTTACGCTTGTAGTGTTTAGGAAGTTGGAAGTCATCAATAGGCGCGGCAAGCTTAGTGTTGAGACCGTCATATTGCTCGAAGCTTGGCATATATTGAGTCGCATTCTCACAGGCCTTTAGCTTAGGCTCTATCTGTTGCCAGTCGTTACCAAAAGCAGTAACACCAGACATTCCTGTTACAACAACGCGACGGGTCATACTAAGCCTCCATTTACTGAAATCACTTGGCGAGTTACGTAGCCTGCAATATCAGACATTAGGTAGCTGACTAGGCCGGCTACTTCTTCAGGCTCGCCCATGCGGCGCAGTGGTACTTGAGGAAGCGCATGATCTTTCACGTGTTCGTCAACCATGCCAGTGTCAATTAGGCCAGGAGCGACACAGTTTACCGTGATCTTGCGTTTTGCGAGTTCTAGAGCAAGAGACTTAGTCGCGCCAATTACACCAGCTTTTGCTGCCGCATAGTTAGTTTGACCGCGGTTACCCATAATGCCTGATACCGACGCTAGAGTGACGATACGGCCACCTTTACGCTTTTGAACCATAGGCATTACACAAGGGTGAAGTACGTTGTAGAAGCTATCTAGGTTGGTATGGATCACACCATCCCACTCTTCTTCCGTCATCGCGGGGAATGCAGTGTCACGAGTAATGCCCGCGTTGTTCACTACACCATAGTAAGCATCATGTTCAGCGATATCAGACTCAAGCTTTTCGCGACACTCGCTGCGGTTGCTGATATCAAATTGGATAAGACGTCCAGCGCCACCTTGCTCGGTGATCGATTGTAGAGTCTCCTCAGCACCTTGCTTGTCACCCATGTAATGAACGGCGATTTCAAATCCGTCTTTCGCGAGTTGAATAGCGATCGCTTTACCAATGCCTTTGCTGGCACCAGTGACTAAAACCTGACGGGTCATGATGGGCTCCTAGTTTTCATTTCTTGTAATTTTTGTTCGGTTGGCACGTAAACATTGAGTTGGCATTGAGCTACCAACTCGCCTTGGTCTTCGACTCTTGCGGTAAATACGGCCATGCCGCTGTCTTCCATAAGCTGTTCGGCATAGATATCAAGGGTCTGACCTTGAGTAAACTCATCACACAGTGATTTATAGCGACGAGAGCCAAGCAGAAAACCGATAGGGGGAGTGGTGCCGCTTTTCAGCGCATGGTATCCAGACCACGCCGCTACAGACTGCGCCATAAACTCGATGCCAACATAAGCTGGGACCGTTTGAGATTCGGCGTCAAAGAACAGATTATGGTCACCAATATCGACCTGACAGTGGATCGACAACGCTTCTACGCTGATAGCACGATCGATTAATATCATCGGATCATCGTGAGGGAGAAGTTGGTCTACAGAAGGGATATCAGTCATTTACTACACCAAAAATCAGGCTAATGTTGTTGCCACCAAAAGCAAACGAGTTGCTTAAGATGTTCTTTGCTTTAAGTTTCTGTGAACAGTTTACCAAATCAATCTCAATATCTTCAGCTTTATCCTGACATTTTTGTAAGGGAAGCGGTAAGTCATATTTCAAAATATGCCACGCAATTGCAGCCTCAATCGCACTTGCTGCGCCTAGAGTATGCCCGGTCAGCGGTTTGGTAGAACTGACGGGAACCTTGTTTGCAAAAATACGATGAATGGCTTTACTTTCCATCGAGTCATTGAGTGGCGTTGCTGTACCATGTGCATTGATATAACCAATGTCTTCTGCGTTTAACTGTGCAGAATGTAACGCTTTTTTCATTGCTTGTTCAGCACCATTGCCTTCAGGGTGAGGCGCTGAAATGTGGTGTGCATCAGAGCTGTCCCCACAGCCCAATAAGGCAATGTTTGACGTGTCTTGTGCTGCATTAACACCGGCTAACTTTGTTTTGCTGAGCAACATAAATGCCGCTGCTTCTCCTATGTTGATACCATCTCGGGTTGCACTAAATGGCTTACAATGTGTTGTTGAGAGTGCTTCAAGGCCGTGGAAACCATTGAGTGTCAGCTTACACAAGGTATCCACACCACCCACTAACACGGCATCAGCTATACCTGAATCTAATAAGCGCTGGGCGGTCAGAAATACGCGGCCACTGGATGAGCAAGCCGTAGATATTACGTAGTTTGGCCCCGTTAATGCGCAATACTGGCTAACGAACTCTGAGGTATCACCAAGCTCTTGTTTTGAGTAATGGTAATCTGCTGGAAACTCGCCGTTTGCCAATTTTTGTTTGAAGGCTGCTTCACCATCGGAGATCCCAGAGGTGCTGGTGCCAATAACAACAGCAATTCTATCTGCGCCAAACTGAGATTTGGCTTGCTCGATAGAATCTTCAATTTGGTGAAGAGCCGACAGCGCCAGTTGATTGTTGCGAGTGGCGTATTGCGTAAGATCTGAAGGAATCGGTGGTAGTTCACCTGCGATCTGACCAACGACAGTATGTTTACCATCGTTCAGTATATCGTGCACTTCGACCATATTTGATTCACGCTCGTCTTTCAGACAGCCATGAATATCGGTAACCTCAGAGCCTAGCGCTGAGTGGAAACCACAGTCTTGGATGTAAATAGGCATAGTGTTCAACTCTTACTTGGATTGTCGACAATCGTTGAGTTCAACGTTTGTATGGTAATGTTGTAGCCTTGGATGAGATGCTTGAAAACAATCTCTCCAGATGTCTTTGGTTCGCCGACTTTTGCTTGGTATTCAATACGAATGATGGCTTGTTGGTTATCGTCAAAAACGGTTCTTGTTTTGTCGGTATCGACTAGGTGCCAACCGATGCCTTGCAAAGGCTGAGCCCATGCTTCTGCTGGCCACAAGGTGAGCATTAAATTAAATAGCACTTGTTCCGGCTGCGGCAGTGTCGCACCAAGGCCAGATAGCACTTGCGTTTCAATGGCTTGGTTTTGATATTGCAGCGATAAGATACGTGTACCCCAAGAAGAGAATCCTGCTAAAACCACTTTACCTGGTGTGACTTCGACTTGAACCGGAAGCTGCTGTGTATCATTTTCCCACGTAGCGCCAATCAACTGACTGGCCGTTAATGAGTATCCCAGTTCAGCTGGAAGTGGTAGTGCTAGCTCGGTGTCTTGATCGATAGACACACTCGCACCACTTGGCTGCTGAGAAACCATCGAGCAGGCACTCATTAGAATGCCCACTAGCATGGCGAAGGTTACCTTTAATGTCTGGATCATCTAAAAGCCTCTCGAGAAATTGGTCGTTCTACGTTTTTACTTATGTTGATCGCGAGTGGAGAAAGTAGCCAAGCGACAAGGATCCCTGTCAGAACCGTCACCCCGAAGCTATGAATAGCATGAGTCTGACTTAGTGATAGTAAGCCGAATGAAAGTAGTGTTGTGAGACCTGATAAGGTGATCGCTAATAAGGTGCTCAGCGATTTCTTTTGCTCAGCAAAAAACAGGGTGTAGTCTATGCCAATCCCTAAAATCAGAATCAAACCAAGCAGGTTAAATAGGTTCAGTGTCGAGCCTAAAACTCCGGTCACCGCCAAACCTGCTACGCCTGCAATCAATGAAGGCAACAGCATTAACAGGCTTTGCCTCACACCATAGCGCCAGCCTAACAGCATGCCAATAGCTGCCAATGCTATCAATAACAGCTCGGTAATCTTGACGCGGTACTCAGCAAAAAGAGAGGAGATTTCATCCGCTTTATTGAGGTGTTTCACACCTTGCTTCTGAGCAAAATCTGACTCCAACCACTGTGAGAACAGCTCAGCATCAGTGACGTCTTTTATCAAAATGACCGACGCTGCTTGCCCGTCGATAGGTTTTAACCAAAGTGGTCGAACGGGTTCTGATACCGGAGACTCCAAAAATCCAGATACTGTGATTGGTTCGAATTTTGGTAGTTCTGGAAAGGTAGACCAACCGAAAGAGCTTTGTAATATATGACTTTGTTGGCTATAGAGTTGTTCAACCAACTGATAGTTATCATGCTGTTCTTGTTTACTTAACAAGTGTTGATTGATGCTGCGATACCCGGAGATACCTTGGCTATTGACTAGCGAATCTAAGCTTGTGGTGATTTCTGTCAATTTTTTGAGTAGCTTTTGGTCGCTCTGAGCTGTGACCAAAAGCATATTTTGACCACTGCCTAACCCTGATATCTCAGTAATGGCTTGCTCTTGTTGTTTGAGTTGTTCGGGCATAGCCTGAAGCTGGCGAATATCGTCGTCGTAACGAATTTGACTGAGTGATATCAGGCTCAAGACAGTCACAGCTAACGGTAAGCCAATTCTAAATTTTTGGTTGCTCCAGAGGTTTAACCAAGTATGCCAAAGCTTCGACAGGGGAAGAGGGCGTTCTTGGCTTGGTTTTGCCGCTAAAACGGGATACCAACACACCACACTGGCGTAAGCTGCGATCAGCCCAATCGACGAAAACAGAGCAAGTTGCTGCAATCCCGGGAAAGGCGCGACCAGCAAACCTAAGTAGCCAATTAAGCTCGTGATAAGACCCAAGGTGATCGCAATGAGAATGTGCTTCAAGCCTTTGTCACTTTGCCATTTACTTCCAGCTGCCAAGCGGTCAGTCAGGTAGTGAAAGGAGTAATCGATCGATACGCCAATCAAGCTAGCACCGAACACCAAACTAAACAGATGAACTTTACCGAAGATAGCGACGGTGCTTGCCAGCGCAACCAATAACCCAGTACTGATTGATAGCAAAGATAATGCAAGTGGTAGGGCACTACGAAACGTCAGCCACACCAATAAAATAACACCTGCCAAAGAGCCCAAACCAATGGTACTGATTTCTGATTTCGCACTTTCGGTACCGTAATTGGCGTAGAACACCACACCGGTATGCTGCACTTTGACGCCAAACTGCTTTTCGACTTCGCGCTCAATTGAATCAAGATCGGGAAGTTGCTCTTGAATGGCCAAGCTATAAGGTGAACCCGCCAAAGTCGCCGTCACCAAAATATGAGTTTGGTCATTAGATTGAGCGGTGAGGTATCCCTCTTTCAGAACAAAGTTACTTGATTGAACGCCAACAGCACTGATGTAGTCGCGAAATAGTAAAAATGGATCCATCGACAGTTCGGCTGCAGTGACGCCTGAGAACGGATTGTACAGAGACTGAATGACGTATTGAGATCGCGAATCAGGCGAGTGGGTCAGCGTCTCTTTTTGTTGTTGAGTCAGCAGTTGAGCTCGGTGACGAAAGTAGAAATCGCTCCATTGGCTTTGGGTGCTGGCGCTGATTTTGCCTTGAACTTGCTGAAACAGAGTTGGCTGACTTGAAAAGGCTCTTTGGTTGAGAGCTTTTTCAAAAGCGTCGGTCGCAATCATGGCTTGGTCAACGTCGGGGGCGCTGATGATAAACACCACCTGCTCGCTCATCGAGCTGGATATCTGCTGAAAGGCTTGCTCGACCATTGGGTCTTGCTGGTTTTCTGGCAGTAATTTTAGAATGTTGCTTTCAATCGGTACCGACGAAGAAAAAGCGAATTGTTTTATCAACAATCCGCTAAATAGCATGACGACAACAAGCCAAACAAGGGCAAGACTAGAGTTGGAATTGTTGCGCTTCAGCATCTGATAATACTTCCGGTAGATGGCTTAACTGACTAAATTCGATCACCGTGCTGTCTCCACGAATCTCTCTCAGTTCAATGCGTTCAATATCATTTTGACCTTGCAGAGTAATGGCTTCAAATACCGCGTTCATCGGTGCACTTTTAGGCTTTAGAGTCAGTGTCCAAGACTTATTCTCTGTATTTTCATCAGAGCTTGTGGCAGTTGCAGGCTCAAAATCGAGTGCGAACTGTTCCTGAAGTTTTTGCGTATCCCCATGAAACACCGACAAGAAGATATGGCTGAAATAAAACGCCATTGGGTTTTCTTTATCGGTAATGATTTTAGCGGGTTGATCGGCAAACCTTTGGCTCAGTTTGTTATCGGTGAGCACCAAACTCACAGGGAAGGGGGTAGCTTGTGTCCAAAGCAAACCGTTCGACTTGTCTAACAGGAAAGTACCTTGTGACGTCAAAGGCTGGGCGAACATTTCCATGTTGCGTGTTTGAGTGAACTCACCACGCACTATGTTGTTTGCGCTTAATACAGTTTGCAGATCTGAAATAGAGCCGATGGTTGCTGAATTTTCGTTAGCAATAACAAGGTTACTCGCCATCACAGAGGCAAGCCCTAGTAGTACGATGCTGATTTGCTTACGTCCACGCTTAAACAGACTCATGTTTCACCTGCTGTGTGTTAGATACTTGAGATGGGTCTGATTGTTGGTCGCTTGGCTGCTGCTCAGTTGATTGGGATAAGCAGCCAAATTGATGCCAGTGTTCTACCTTGTCGGTAAACACGTTCGGCGAAGCGAAGCACATCTCTTGCTCTTCAATGGTCACCGCGACCTGCATTGTGTGTGCTCGAGTCATGCGAGCACCGGTTAGGGCATCATGAATTTCATAATCGACGCGCAGGCGGTTTTCCCACTCGGTGAGCTTCGCCGTGACCTTAATCTTGTGATTAAACGGTATCGCCTTAATGTATTTTACGCGCGTGTCGATGATCGGCCACATGTAGCCTGAATCCTTCATCTCATGGTAGTTGTACTCAATCTTATCCATCATGATGCGCCTAACTTCTTCAAAAAATCGGAAGTAGTTGCCGTGATAGATCACGCCCATTGGATCGGCATCTTGGAATGAGGTGATAAGTGTCACCTCAGATTGTAATGGATGAAGAACTTCAGACATAAATCGCTCTCAACAATATTGCGTAAAGGGGCAGCTACTTTATGAAGTTAGCTACTTTATGGGTAAAGTGACCAGTGCTGACTTTGAATACGAGCAATGAAGTGACGTAGATCGCCTTCAAGTGGTCGATCTTCAACGATAAATTCAAACTCTTTAAGCACTTCGTCGCGAATATGCTTTAGGTTCTCACTCATGTGGTGCTCATCAAGCTCATTGTGGCGTTTACGAAGTTCAAGCGCTTGTGTACCCGCCAGAAGTGATGCTGCCGCTACTTGTTCCGTTAGTTCAAGAACACGAAGGCAATCACGAGCTGCAATGGTGCCCATGCTGACTTTGTCTTGGTTGTGACACTCTGTTGAACGAGAAAACACGCTTGCTGGCATGGTGTGTTTCAATGCTTCTGCTGTCCAAGCTGACACGCCGATTTGTACTGCTTTGAAGCCGTGGTTGATTGGCTTACGTTCGCCTTCAGCACCGGTTAGGTTGAATGGCAGACCGTTGTTGAACTTGTAATCCATCAGCTGGGCCATTTGGCGATCAAGCAGGTCAGCAAGGTTGGCTACGGCAGTTTTTAGTGTATCCATTGCCATTGCGATATGACCACCATAGAAGTGTCCACCGTGCAGTACGCGTTCGTTATCACCATCGATAATTGGGTTGTCGTTTGCACTGTTTAACTCGTTCTCGATCATCTGGCGAAGCCAAGGTAGAGAGTCTTGAACCACACCGATAACATGTGGAGCACAGCGCAGAGAGTAACGATCTTGTAGGCGGTCACTGTTACGTGGCGGGCGATCTGCTTGCAGATCATCACGCAGCCATGCAGCCACTTGTTGTTGACCCGGATGAGGTTTTACTGCGAACAAGGCTTCATCGAAGTGGAAGTCATTGCCGTGCATACCGACCGATACCATAGCCGTGATCTTAGTTGATAGCTGAGCTAGGTATTCTGCACGCTTATAAGCGATACACGCTAATGCCGTCATGACAGACGTACCATTCATCAATGCCAAGCCTTCTTTTGGCTTAAGCTTGATAGGGCGAATGCCTAGCTCTTTGTAGACGTCACTGGTTGGGCGCACTTCACCTTTGTAGATGACATCGCGTTCGCCGATCAGTGCTGCTGCTAAGTATGATAGCGGCGTTAAGTCGCCACTGGCACCAACAGAACCTTCTTGCGGAATACGCGGTGAGATATCTTGGTTGATCAGAGTAACGATCTGGTTGAGCAAATCATGAGTCACACCAGATACGCCTTGTGACAAGGAACAAAGACGCGTTGCTAATACTGCGCGAGCTTGCTCGTGAGATAGTATTTCACCTAAACCACAGCCGTGAAAGCGCGTCAGATGCAGTGGCAATTCATCAACAAGATTTGGTGGAATCGCAACGGTACATGAATCACCGTAGCCCGTTGTTACACCATAAATTACGCCTTCCTCTTTCAGTAGGCGTTCTAAGAAAGCGACACCACGGTCGATCTTAGATGTGAATGCTTCACTTGAGTTCATCGAGGCTTTTGCGCCCTGTGAGATAGCGACAACATCCTCAATCGTGAGGCGTTCGGCACCAAAGGTGATGCTATTTGGATTCTTTTTCGTCATGGTGCTTGCTCAATGTCCAAAAATTAAAAAAGTTGTACCACTGAAGCGGTGCTCTCAGTGTGTAGTGCTGAAGTCGGTCTGCGTATTGTTGAACGACTTGCTTTAAAGATTGTTCGCGGGTCTTTCTAGGTAATTCGATTTTGTCGCTAAAATGCTCAAAATAGACATTAAAGTGCGGTTTTCTCTGTGAGTCGTCACGTAAACCAAACAGCAAAAATACGGGTGCTTTGAGAACAGAGGCTAACATAAATGGTCCTTGAGGGAACGGCGCTTCCTTACCCAAGAACTCTGCCCATACTGAGCGACTCTCTTTGCTGGTGGAGGTTCTATCGCCAACAATCACGATCCATTCGCCTTGCTCCAGTTTTTGTTGCAACAAGATAGCGGTATCAGGCCCCATCGATGTCACCTGAATCAAGTTTAAGTCAGATTGCGGGTTCACGGCTTTCATCACGGAATTAAAACGTTCAGCGTGTTCTGTAAAAACCAAAGCATTGATTTTGATGTTCGAGTGTCTGCGACCTAAAGCTCGGCACAGCTCAATATTGCCAAGGTGAGATCCAAGGATTAGCACACCTTGTTGGTTTGCCACCATGCTCTCGAACTGGTCTTGGCCATGAATAGTCAGATTATCTGCCGAGAAATCACCTTTCCATGCAGCGAGCTTGTCTAACATGGTATGGCCAAATGAAAGCAGATGGTTATAGCTGGTTAGCTCTGCGGGTAACTCTATGTTCTGCTGCTCTGCGTACGCCTTTAGTTGAAACAAGTATTGCTCAGAAGCGTTTCGCGCGCGCTTGCCCGTCAAGTGGTAGTAACGCATCACACCACGTAAAATCAGGTTGAATACACCGCGACCTAACAAGGTATAAATGGCTAATAGTAGTTTGATGCCTAACACGGTGCCGCGTTCTTGAGTGCGAGACCAGTGTGGTTGTTCAGAAGCTTGCGGCTCTGAATCAGTCGATAAATTTTGGTTATTATCAGCTGAATCGGATTTGAAATGGCGAGCAATCAGTTTTGGTGCTCTTGGTAGCATGCCGAAGAAAAGACGCGTGTGCATCCAGCTGATTTTTACGTTGTCCCACAGCGCATCGAAATGAGAGATGCCGTTTTCAGGATAGATAACCCGCGTTTCAACGAAGTCGATGTCGCAGCTTTCCCAATACAGGCGAACCAAAATCTCGATATCGAAGTCCATTCGAGACCCAACATCGTATTTGCTTAGCACTGCTAGTGTTTGGTCGACAGGGTACGCTCTAAAGCCACACATGCTGTCTTTAATTGATAGAGATAGGGTTTCTATCCATACCCAAATGTGTGTCGCGTAGCGCCCATAGAGCCTTGCCTTAGGCACGCTCTCGTCATAAACAGGCTGGCCTGATATCAGACGTTGTGGCTTAGCTTGTGAGGCCTCAATTAATGTTGGTAAGGCTTCAAGGTCGTGTTGTCCGTCAGCATCAATTTGAATGGCGTGGCTAAAGCCGAGTTCGTGTGCTTTTTTGATACCGGCTTTTACTGCACCGCCTTTGCCTTGGTTCTGCTCAAGTGTCACCAAGGTTACGTGTGAGTGCTCTTCAAGAGGAGCCAGAAACTGTTTTGTGGTCAGTTCACTGCCATCGTCAACGATGATGATCGGCAACTCAAAGTGATGGAGCGACGAGACCACAGTAGGCATGGTTGTGCCATGGTTAAAGCACGGGATAAGGAAGCAAGCCTTGTAGCTGCTTTCTTCTGTTGGATGTTGAGAAGTAGCCTCGACGGGAGCGCTATTCACTTTTTTCTCCCAGCTTCATTTTGCCTGAAGAGTGGGTCCGTTCACCGTTGTTTGAGGTGTAACTAAAGCTCAGCTTGTCTTTGTCAGCATCCCATTTGAGTGATAGCTGGATTGTAGCATCAGGCAGGATAGGCTCTTGGAACTTGATGACTTCCATTCCTTTAAAGAAACCAGGAACGCCTAACTCTTGGATTGCGTAGTGAAGTGCCCAATCAATTTGCGTGACGCCAGGTAGAATAGGGAAGCTCTTGAAGTGCCCCTTAAAATCGGTGATATCTCCGCTAACATGAAGTGTCAGGGTCGATTCATTTGCTACCGTGTCTACAGCAATGATGTTTGGTTTTCTTTTATCCATAGGGCGTGCTTAGAATCCTTGGGCAAATATTGGTTCTTTGACAAAAATATAAAAAGATAATCTCAGTGTAAAATACGATCAGCGGTTTCTATGATTTTATTAGCTGTTCTATGTGAGACGTTAATCGCTTGCCTTGGCTGTTGAGAGGAATCTCATCAACAATACGATACTTTCGTGGGATAGCGATTGGCTCTAACCACTTTCTGAGCTCTGTACGCAGCATCAACCAGAATTTGCCTTTGCTCATGGTCGATAGAGCGGCTTGGCCTTCATCTGATAATACCAAAACAGAGGCTAAGATTAATCGCTCAGGCTCCTCAAATGGAATCACCACGCACTCACTTATCCAAGGCAGTTGCTCCAGTCGTTTCTCCACTTCAACCAGTGATACTCGTTTCTCTTCTATCTTGATCACTCGGTCGGTTCGGCCCTTCAATATGAATTGATTATCTGAGACCATTTCGCACTCATCAGCGGTTTGATACCAGTTATTCTTATCGATATACGGCGACAATAACTTAATGCAATTCTCACTGTTGAGACTAGCCTCAATACAGTCAAAAAGCTGCCAAGGGGTTTGAGCGTTCTCTTGTTGGCGAAAGGCGATGCCACCGGTCTCTGTGCTGCCAAATACCTCGATAGGTAAATGTCCTAGTAGATCTCGTGACTGGTGAGCCGACTCGGTAGGCAATGGGCCACCTGAAGAGAAGATTCCTGCAAGTTGTACCTTGTTGGTCTCATGCTTTAATCGCTTGAGTAGCGCAGGGCTGCTGATCAGAACACAGTTTTTATTGGCATGAGACAGAATTTGTTCTGGGTACTCAAGGTTGTTTCGAGCAAATGGCACACCAGAACAGAGCGGCCATAAGATTCTAAACAGCAGGCCATAGATGTGTTGGTGGGAAACGGTGCTTTGGATTCGGTTTCCCTTGAGTAAAGCATCCCAGTTCTTGTGTAACTGAGCCGTTTCAATATCTAGGTGTTCTAACGTTTTATCTATCGCTTTTGGCGTGCCACTTGAACCTGAAGTGAACAGAGTTAATGGGACTGTTGCCAAATCAATGGTCGTAAGATTCTCGGTTAGAGGTTTTTGTGCTTCAGTGTTTGAATCCAATAAGGTTTGGATATTACGAACGTCACTCACCTCAACTTCGCCAATCGAGTTATCAACTAGCAGGCAATCAAACTGCTTACTTAACTCAGCAAGCGCACATGGCTGGTAGTTGCCCGGTAAGATGATGTGTTTGTTGGCTGCTGCACATGCCAAAAAGGCCACCGTAAATAGGTAGCTGTCTTGGGTACAAATCGCGATTCGTTGAAAAGGGGATAAAGACAAAAATTGTACGAGTTGAGATAAGTCGTCGTTAAATGTTTGCCACGTAATCTCGCTATTGTCGTCAAAGCAGACAATAGATTCAGGGGTTCTGTCCTGGTTGAGAAGCTCAGACAACGAGGTGTAAGATACGGTTTGGGTCATAACAATTTAACTCTGACGAATGCGCTGTCTTACTACCCACTCTCCTGCAAAGAGTAACCCTGCAAACAGATAGCTGAGTAAGCCATTGTATAGGGTCCATACTTCTAGCGGTTGGAAGCAGGTGTAAAGGGCAATAGAGCCATTGATAACAAAGAACAAGCACCACACTTTGGTGACTTGTCGTGTGTAATCAACGCCACTTTGCGGAAGTTCAGGCTCTTGAAGGCGAGCAAGACGTTCGATAATCGTTTGTGGTTGCCATAGGCTCGAAGCGAATACAACCAGCATACAAACATTAACGATAACGGGATAATAGGTTAGCCAGCCGTGTTGCTTAAAGGCTAAGCCTAAAGCCAGCAGAACAATACCGGCACTTCCACTGATCCAAGCTAGGTGTTTTAGCTCTTTGATTTTAGCCTGACCGCCGGTGAAAATGCGTACAGCAAAGATAGCGGCTAAGGCAATACCAACGGTTTGTAAGCCAAACTTGTTGAGTCCAAAGTAAACCGCTATTGGATAAGTGAAAAGTATAATTGCCGACAGTAAAGTCAGCAGAGGACGCATTAGGCGTCCTTCAATAGTTCAACCACAGATTCGACAACGTCATTAACGGTGCGCACTGCTTTGAACTCTTCAGGTTTGATCTTCTTACCTGTGACGTTCTGTAGGTGAACGACCAAATCAACGGCATCAATGCTGTCTAGGTCTAGATCAAGATAGAGATGAGCTTCAGGGGTGATATCTTCAGCATCAAGCTCGAACAGCTCAATAAGCGCATCTTTAACCTGGTTGTATACTTCTTGTTGGTTAGCTTGTGTCATAAAGATCTGTCTAGTTATTCGTTTGAGAAGAGATGTAGTTCGCTAGATTTTCAACTGACGCAAAGTGCTGTCGAGTGTTTGAATCATCTGCATCGATAACAATGTTGTACTTTTTCTTGATAGCAAGGCCAAGCTCAAGGGCATCGATAGAGTCTAGTCCAAGTCCATCACCAAATAGTGGAGCTTCCGTTTCAATCTCATCAATGCTCATGTCTTCAAGGTTCAATGCGTCGATGATCAGTTGTTTCAGTTCGTTGTGTAATGTTTCCACTTTGGCCTACTTAATGCTTTATCTGAATGCTGCTTTAAAGGGGCGATTCTACATTATATGAGGTATTTTCGAAATGCCGATATCGCCTGTTATGTTATTGATACGCTAAATGTTTTCTTCGGAAGGGAAAATTGTTTGTGCAAGATGATGATTAAGGCGCCTTGCTGCCGAAGTTAAATTATTTGAGCCTTCAATAAATGGTTCGACTTCTATTTTACCTTTCACCGCGACATGAAAAAAGGGCTTCGACGCAGGAACTTGATACCATTTTTTCTCTTTCGTTAAGAATGTCGGAGAAACCGTAATATGAATCACGCGTAAATCGGTTTGTGTTCGAGTCGCGATTTGTGCCGCCCCACGCTGTAAGGATGGTTCAATTCCTGGCGTTGTGCGAGTTCCTTCGGGAAAAATCAGCAGGACATTGCCACGTGAGAAGCGTTCTTCACAGCGCTCTAAAAGATCGTCAGGGGCTTGGTTCGGTATATAACCTGCCGCTTTGACAATCCTTTTCATAAAAGGGTTTTCCCAAATGGCCGCTTTGACGAGGCAATCACATTGAGGAAGTTGGGAGGCGATCAGCACATAGTCAATCAAACTTGGGTGGTTTGCGACGATAATGCAGTTACGGTCGTTACGCAGTAGTTCTGCACCATCAATTCGGTAATCGATTGCTCCGGTGAACTTCATGATCTGGCAAAACGCATTGAATGAGAAACGGATTAATCGCTGTGCTTTAAGCTCTCTTTTAATGGTATTTGGAGTGGTTAGCGCGATAGTCGGTAAGATTAAGAAGCTCAATACTAAGCCACCCAAACCAAAGATGGTAAAGCAGAGGCCTGTCGCGAATACTCGCCAATACTGGTCTACTCTGCTCATTACGCTGTACCTGTCTCGGTGTTATTTACCCAAGACCAAGTTTGGTGCTTGCCAGCAATAGCCCACTTATTTGTACCTAATAAGATATGTTGGAGCATTTCTAACCCTTGTGGTAACACGGAAGATGCTTGGTTGGTCTCTACTGTCCTAGTAATAGAGCATTCACTGCCAGCGGTGAGCACTAAGCCCAGCGCATAATCAGCAAAGTTCTGTGTTTCGTACTCTTGGTAGAGCTCGGGCAGAGGTTGGTCGAAATCGATAACTAACACTCGATGCGACGGATATTGATGAAGGTAAAGATAAGCTTCGATCAGAGCGTTATGGAAAGTATCTTGCCCTGCGGCTATTGAAGTCAGTGGAATCGGTGCTTTGGCGGCAATGGTGGTTAGACCGGCTGCGGTATTATGTACCGACTGCGAGAACGCCATTGGTGAGGCATCGTCACCTTCTAATATCGACTGAATCAAAGTGGCGGTTCGATGCAACTCACCATGTCGGCTAGCAAAGACCAGATAATCAATCGAGGTGTCTTTTAATAGGGTTAACGCGGTTTGGACAGCAAGTTTGCTTTGCACACTCATTCGGCGGCGCATCATTGGAGGAATAGCTTTAAATTCAGTTGAGCCATCTTGTGGCCAATCTAAATTAGTGCTCCACGCTTGCCATTCAGCAATAGAATTGAGCCCCGCTGAATTTGCAGACCATTTCTCAATATTAAACGACATTAATTGGGATTGATTTGACATAGAGTATTGATTTGCTTTGAGTCTAACTAAATACTATGCGCGCTTATAAATAAACACAGATAAGGAATTTAAATGAAATTACTAAAAATAGCAGTTTCAATGTTATTCATATTCGTTCTTGCAGGATGTGGACGCGTCCAACCTGTAATGAATGTTGAGGATACTCCAGTTGCACTGAATCTTCAAAGTAAACAGGTTAAATCAGCTATTTCTGAATCTGCTGAAAATCGAGGCTGGTTGGTTTCAGAAATAAAGCCTGGTTTGATCCGCGCTGAATTGTATGTTCGTTCGCACCACGCTGTGGTTGAAATTCCTTATAGTGATAAGTTTTACTCTATTCTTTACGTTGAATCAGAGAATTTGAAGTACGACGATGGTGAAATACACCGTAATTACAACCGTTGGGTTAATAACTTAAACGTTGATATTAAACGTAAGCTTGCGCAAATGGCAGCTGAGTAACTCTCTATTATTTAAAGTTAGGTTTTTCGTGTCGGAATATAAATTAGATCCATTCAACGCATTAGAAGCAAAAACAGAAGCGCAGAAATTGTCTTTCGCTCCGATTGTTTTTCATACTGCTCGTACACTTCGTGATTTAGGCATTTTGAAAGCGTTAGATGACGCGGGCAACGAGGGTTTACCAGCAGAGTCTATCTCTGAATCGACCGGTGTCTCTGAGTACGGCGTGAAAGTCCTGCTCGATATGGCGTTAAGTGCTCATATTGTGACTTGGGAAAAGCCTAACTACAAAATGGCTAACCTTGGTTTCTACCTTCTGCATGATGGTATGACTAACGCAAACATGGATTTCACAGCCGATGTTTGTTATGCCGCGATGATGCATCTAACAGAAGCGATTGAAGAAGGCACACCTGCAGGCTTGAAAGAGTTGGGTGATTGGGAAACCATTTACCAAGGCTTGTCTCAATTGCCAGAAAAAGCAAAAGAGAGTTGGTTCAAGTTTGATCACTTCTATTCGGATCGCTCGTTCCCTGTGTTACTTGAAAAAGTCTTCAGCAAGAAACCTAAGTCGCTGGTGGATATCGGCGGCAACACGGGTAAGTGGGCGATGAAATGCTGCAACCATGATGCGGACGTTAAGGTGACGATTGTTGATTTGCCACAGCAGCTAGAAATGGCAATGGCAAACGCGGCAAAGCATGGTCATCAAGAGCGAGTCACGTCATTCCCAGCGAATATGCTCGATAAACAGCAAACTCTGCCAACGGGCGCGGATGTTTGGTGGATGAGTCAGTTCCTTGATTGTTTCTCGCCAATGGAGATTCTGAGCATATTAAAGCGCGTTCGCTCTCATATGTCAGAAGATGCGACTGTCTATATCCTTGAACTGTTTTGGGATTCACAGAAATACGATGCGGCTTCTTATAGCTTAAACGCGACGTCTCTCTACTTTACCTGCTTGGCCAATGGCAACAGTCGTTTTTACCGCTGTGAAGATTTCTTAGAGATTGTTGAAGAAGCGGGCTTTGAAGTGGTAACGCGTACCGACGATATCGGTCTTGGTCACACGCTTCTAGAATTGAAAGCTGGCGCGCAATAAAAATAACAAACATGGCTTAAATAATGAAAAAACTATCAACTCAAGTGGTGATCATCGGAGCTGGGCCATCAGGGTCTATTGCTGCGTCTTTACTTCATAAAAAAGGCATCGATGTTCGAGTGATTGAAAAGAGCGTATTCCCTCGCTTTTCTATTGGTGAAAGCCTATTACCAGCTTGTATGGAAGTGATTGAACAGGCTGGGATGACTGACGCAGTGATCAACGCTAACTTCCAATACAAAGATGGCGCTGCCTTTCGCAAAAATGGCGTTTATACGGCGTTTAATTTTGAAGACAAGTTCTCTTCTGGCCCTGGAACTACGTTTCAGGTTCAGCGAGGTGCCTTTGATAAGGTTTTGGCAGATACGGCTGAGGCGCAGGGTGTCTGCATTGATTACCAACATGAGTTAATGGGCATTAATTTCACCGACGACAGCACCATTTTAGATGTACAAGTGCTGGGTGGAGAGCGTTATCAGATAGAAGCGCAATACGTTCTGGATGGCAGTGGTTTTGGTCGAGTGCTACCAAAAATGCTTAACTTGGCAGAGCCGTCATCGCTCCCTCCACGCAAAGCTATTTTTACGCACATTAACGATCATATTGCAGAGGTGGATACCGATCTTGAATATGACCGAAATAAAATTCTTATCTCTGTGCATCCAACCAACCCTGATGTTTGGTATTGGTTGATCCCGTTTAGTAACGGTGTCTCTTCGTTTGGTGTCGTAGGAGAGCCTAAGTTCTTTGAGTCCTATCCAGAAGACAAGATTGCTGCAATTAAACAGCTGGCAGCGGAAGAGCCGGGCTTGGCTGAGATACTGGCAAGCGCCGAGTATCCAAACCCTGCGGGTGAAATTGGTGGCTATTCTGCCAATGTAAAACATTTGGCGACGGATAAGTACGCGTTGCTTGGCAATGCTGGTGAGTTCCTTGACCCGGTGTTCTCGTCAGGCGTGACGATTGCGATGAAGTCGGCACAGTTTGCGGTTGAGTGTGTCGAAAAGCAACTTAACGGTGAGAAGGTAGATTGGGAACGCGATTATGCCGCTCCTTTGATGGTTGGTGTAAACACCTTTAGAACGTATGTTGAGGGGTGGTACTCAGGTGCTTTGCAGGATGTGATTTTCTATCAAGATCCAAATCCAAAGATTAAGCAGATGGTGTGCTCAATTCTGGCGGGTTACGCATGGGATCAAGCCAACCCTTATGTGAAAGAGTCTAAGCGCCGATTGGCGACACTGGCTGAGATATGCCGAAACTAGGTAATCGATTTTGTATGTAGCAATACTCTAAATTGCCACGATGGATCGTCATAAATTAAAAACAGCCGCAATGTGCGGCTGTTTTTGTATCTGAAAAATATGGGCGGTCAGCTTAATCGGATTTAAGCCTATTTTAAGTCGATGCTGTTCAACCGTCCCATAAATATAAGTAGATCAATTACGTCTTTGTGAGCATCAAGCAGCGCACGTTTGGTTTGGCTATAAGCTGCAAGTCGGCCGTGCTTTCTGATTGAACATACCTTGGTTTTGTACTTGTAGTCACCATTCTCAGAGAAGACGCGCCACTTAGCGATGTAGCACTCGTCGCGGTGCTCAGGATCACTCTGAGTTGGATTTGGCTTGAATACAATTTTGGGTTCTAAACTATGAGGCAGGCGCGTCATTAGGTAGGGCTCTTTGAGGACTTTGGGCCAAAATTTACCCCAAAGCTGTCTGCCCAGTTCATCTCTTAATTTAATGGTTTTCTTTAGTGCTTTGTCTTCACCCATACGAACAAAACCGACCGACCGATGCAGCACCGTATCTTCGGGAGTATGGATGTGGATCTTAAAAGCGGTTTTACCTTTCGAGATAAAGCGGTAACCGGTAGCACCAATTAGATTATTCTGACTCATAGTTTGCTAAGTGATGATTATGTTATTAATAAGATTACGCCAAATACTGCAAAACCGAAACTAATACCCATGAAAAAAATAAAGCCTTAACAAAAGTGCTAAGGCTTTATTAGAAACTATGAGACGGGCGTGTCGCTAACTACATGATTTTCTGCATCACATCACCAATTTGAATACTTCCTGCAAGGCTTGGTTGGTCGATCGTCAGTTCTGCTTCGTTTTCATAAACGCGAGAAACCGTCAGTGTGATATCGCTTTGAGATACCTTATTACGTGGCAAGCCGCGTTGGTCGATAAACGAACCTGTGTGCCATAGCTGCAGCTTGTCACCTTGTTGAACACCATGCATTCGACCTAAATCAATGGTCACCGTGTTACCAAATACCGCTGCCACCTCTGGAAGTGTGATCTTACATGACACTTCAGATTCCAAGTCCAACATAATATTGCGGCTAACACGCAGCATCATACTGCCGTAGGTTGATGCCCAGAAACGAGCACTGCGGGTGTCCACTTCACTGGTCTTAGCAAATGGCCACTTTGCCACTTCACGATAGCTACGGTTGTAAACCTGGTGTCCTGTTTTACCATCGAAGACTTGCATCTCTAACGCAAACTGACGATTGATGATGTCGTCTTTCAAAAGCTTGGATTCGATGGTCGCGGTTAAATCGGTAATGTCACCACCAATGATGTACTGCGCGCCAGTATCTTGGGCGATCATCTTGATCACCTCTGGTCGACGCTTGTCGATGTCGTAATTGGTCGTGCCAACGGAAACAAAGCTGCGAGACTCTTGCGCCAGCTGTCGATCCACGACATGGCCAAAATCATCACCAATGTTATAGATTCTGCCCATTACAGCTTGCTGTGGGGAAGTCACATCAATGTTGCCTACCAAAAATGTCTTCTTGTATTGGCTCTCATGGCAAGCATTTGCCGAAGGATAGATATCGATCCTTGCGGTGATCATTATATTGCCACTGCGTTTTTTCTCTTTTTCTACCAAGATGTAACGCACTTCATGATTGGTAAATTGAAATTCTTTCTTGTTTGCGTCGAGGTAGGGCGTGAGGTTAGCAATGCTACCAATGTCGGCTCCTGAGAACTGGATCGCTTTATATACCGCGTCTTCCAAAGCATGGACCCTTGCGGCGCTCTCTGACGATACGATGGCTGCGGTACCGGTAACTTCATACCAAGAGGCATGAGCACTGAAGCTTATGGTTATCAGTGAACTTATTGAAAATAAGTAAGAAATTATTTTTTTCATCTATTCGTTACCAGTTGGGTATAAATATTGCTTAACAAATAACTATAAGCTTGAAGCTGACTTAAGTGCGTTTTTCTTAATCTGAACCATTAATGAAAAGCAAAGACTGTTCCAACATTGTAATCCATTGAAAAGAATAATGGTGAGAACATATTGGAACAGGGAGCACTAAACCTATCTGGAGATAAGAGAATGAAAAAATGGCTCGTAGTAATGAGTGTCATGTTGTTGACCTCATGCGCTTATTCGCCAATCTATAACGGCAAGTCTGAATATTCAGGCAGTCAGTTTATGTTGATGGATAGCCCTCGTCATACCATGGATTTCTTCGTGGAAAGTATGACCGAAGATCTGATCATTTCGAATACGAGTATCTCCGCAAGAACTCCGATAGCGATTACTTCGTTTGTTGACCTACAACACATGGACACAACAAACTGGCTAGGTAATTCAGTTTCAGAAGGTTTTATTCATCAGTTTCAGCGTCGTGGCTTCAAGGTGGTTGATTTCAAAACAACAGGTTCGATCCAAGTGACTCACCAAGGTGACTTCGCGTTAAGCCGCGATTGGAAAGACTTAGCTCAAGAGCAAGACGTACAGTACGTACTGACAGGCACTATGCTTCGCCAAGAAGGCGGTGTGTTAGTCAATGCTCGTGTTGTTGGCATGCAAACTCGGATTGTCGTGGCGACGGCACAAGGCTTCTTGCCTGCAGACCGTATTGGTCGTGACCTAGATACTCTGAACAGTATTCGAACTCAAGATGGCGTTATCATTCGTTCTGACCCAACGATCAGCCAGCCTTATACTGTTATTCTTCGCCCTTAGGAGTTCGAGATGAAGAAGTTAATATTTGTTGTTGCCGCTTTACTGCTTGTTGGCTGTCAGCCACTGCAAAACATGAGGCCAGACGACTACTTGGTTGCCGTTGGTTACGCGAGTATCAGCGAGCAGAAGGGACGTAACGACGAAGAAAGACGTATCCGTGCGATGAGAGCTTCCAAGATCGATGCCTATCGTGAACTTGCTGAGCAAGTCTATGGTATGCGTGTGAGTGGTCGAGCAGAGCTTGAAGATCAACGCCTTGGTACAGAACGTACTTCTGGTGCGGTTGATGGCGTAATCCGCGGTGCAGAAGTGGTACGCAGCTACCCAGTGGGTGATAGCTATGTAACAGAGCTTCAGCTTGATATCCGTAAGATGGAACAGCTACGTAATTACGGTGAAGTTCAGCCTGTACCTGAAAAGAGACAACAAACGTTGTTCTAGCCTAACGGGCGTCTAGCGATAGGATTATCCAGTTATATTGGCTGCTCTCGTTTTCCAGATGGCGTATCGGCAACTAATAACTAATATGAATAAAAAAGCGGCAAGTATGAAAATACTTGCCGCTTTTTTGTGTCTGTCGATTTGTTCGGCGCATTTACCGATCTAGTGGGAGTTTTGACGGATGTCATGCTAAGGATAGGCTGAGATACAGATACAAATACAGATATAGATATAGATATAGATATAGATACGAGCAGGAAGGTGACTAAAGATATTATTGAATAGAGGGAGTTTAACTATGCTTTTACGTTGGTTCCCAGCGTAGAGATAGTATGCGTTTGACCACCGGCATTGTAGGTCATGCCAATTTTTCCGTGGCTTTGCTGCATCATATTACTGAGTTTTTTGAAGCTAAGGTGCGCTCGATTCAAGGCTTCGCCGTTCACAAGATTCGCTTGCTGGCAATCGTGCACTATGGACTGGATCTTTGTGACTAACTGAGCAAGTTCAGGATTCTCGGTCAGTTCTGAGATATTGGTATGGGCTGCGATTCGCTGATCGGTTGATCTTAGTTGTTCAACTAGGACCACTTTTTCTTTGGCGATTCGCTCAATATCGTTTGATTGTCGGCTCGTAATAGCGGTTTTCTCTGAACTTAATAATTCAGATAAGGCTTTGGCATTTTGAAGTTGAAAATTAACTAAATCTGCTAGTGCCGCCATAACGTAAACCTATTCATAACCTCGTGTGCTTTAAGACAATCACTTCAATCAAAAGTGAGTGTTGGCTTAAAGGCCTTTTAATTCATCTTCGAACTTGATCATGTTGTCTGCCAGTTTTTCTGGATCGACAGTGTATGAACCGTTCGCAATTGCTTCTTTGATCGCTGCTACTTTCACAGAATCAAAGCTTGGCTGTGCTGCCATATCTTGGTGGAGCTGACCAATCGCTTTGCCTTGTTGGCTCAGTGAAACCGCATCTTTGCTTGCTGGTGATTTAGTTGATACATCAGAGCGTGATGCCTCAGAACTAGAATCAGAGCGTACTGCTGATCGGTTAGTGGTCGTTAGGGTTTGCCCTGAACGAATATTATCAATGCCTGCCATAGTTAAGCCTTTTTCTTCAAAAATGGGAACCTGTACAGTCAATATCGACCAAGGGTTCGAATACTTTAGCAATTTTTAGCTCAATAGTCGAAAAGGGACAAAACACCGCAGCCGTTATATTTGGCGTTAGAGTTGAGGGTGAAATCGCTAACGATACCGTCAATTTAGAAGTAAAGAGTTAAAAGTAAACCGTGACTTCAGACATGCTGGTAACAATCCCTTCAATTATACGCTGTGATTTATCATTTTTCACTCTTACTTGATCACCCATAGAGCCATCGGTAAGCGCAGTTCCTTTGGTGGTAATGGTCATGCCACCTTTTACTGCCTGTATGATAACCTTCTCGTTTCGGCACACGACACAGATATCACCTCTTTCTACAACATCACCCGGTCTTAGGTTCTTTTTTACCTTAGCGCCGATGACTTGTTGTGGAGCTGTGAAACCTTGGCGACGAAACTTGTTAAGAGAAATCGTAGCGGTGGTGACATCGTATTGACCGACGATTTCGCCTCTCGCGAGTGAGCGAGTGGTGGTGACAAGAGGCACCGACATCGAAAGGCGAACGGGTACATAAACTCGCCACTCATCAGGAACACATTGCACTAAAACCGTAATACTGCTGCGGGTATTAGTGGTCGTTGAAGCACTGGTCTCTAAAGGCACTGGGCAGTCTGTCGCTTTGATTCTTGAGTCAACATTTGCTGAATTAACAAAGAGTTCGCCACCTTGTGGCTGCTCTACCGTATCAAGGATATGTTGCTCCGCTGCAGACTGAATCATCTCAATTTGTTCTGGGGTCGCAGCTTGCACAAAAAAACTAAACAATATTGATAAAATGCCGATAAACTTAGCGACAGTTTTAAAAGTAGCTCTACACATTGCTATAGAAAGAGGTGGCAAATTTGATTTATAATACGTCATTCCGTTTCTCTGGTGGTTCGTAGCCTGCAGTAGACTAACACTTTTTATACAAAAAAGTTTGATATGGAGATGAGCTCATGACGGGTATTCTTGATTCGGTGAATCAGCGTACGCAACTCGTCGGTCAAAACCGATTAGAATTACTAACCTTTCGCCTAATGGGGCGTCAGCGTTACGGCATTAATGTCTTTAAAGTAAAAGAAGTGCTTCAATGCCCTAAGTTGACAAAGATGCCAAATTTGAACCCACTGGTTAAAGGTGTAGCACACATTCGTGGCCAAACGATCTCTGTGATCGACTTGAGCTTAGCGATTGGTGGCCGTCCTACAACGGATGTTGAAAAGTGTTTTGTGGTTATCTCTGAGTTTAACCGAACCATTCAAGGTTTCTTGGTAAGTTCAGTAGAGCGCATTATTAACATGCACTGGGAATCGATTCTTCCGCCGCCGGATGGCGCAGGTAGAGCTAACTACCTGACAGCAGTAACCAACATTGATAATGAATTGGTAGAAATTCTTGATGTTGAGAAGATCCTTGCAGAAATTTCTCCTGTTGATGAAACAATGGACAGCAAGATTGCTGAAGATATTGCGAAAGTAGAACAAGAGAAAGAACTGGTTCGTCGCATCTTGATTGCTGATGATTCAACGGTTGCTCGTAAGCAGGTTCAGCGTGCTATTGAGTCGATTGGTTTTGAAGTTATCTCGGTGAAGGATGGTAAAGAAGCCTATGAGAAGCTGATGCAGATGTCATCAGAAGGCAGTATTTACGATCAGATTTCATTGGTGATTTCTGATATCGAAATGCCAGAAATGGATGGATACACGCTGACTGCTGAGATTCGTCGTCACGCCGAACTTAAAGATTTATACGTAATTTTACACTCATCGTTGAGTGGTGTATTTAACCAAGCCATGGTTGAGCGTGTTGGAGCTAACTCCTTCATCGCTAAATTCAACCCGGATGAGCTTGGTGCAGCGGTAAAAGCTGCGTTAACTAACTAAAAGAGACATTAATGACTGCTATAACAATAAGTGATCAAGAGTATCGCGATTTCAGCCGTTTCTTAGAATCTCAATGTGGCATTGTATTAGGTGACAGCAAGCAGTACTTAGTGCGCAGTCGTCTAAGCCCATTAGTAACGAAGTTTAAGTTAGCTTCGTTGTCTGATTTGTTGAGAGATGTAGTAACAGGTCGAAACCGTGAGCTGCGTGTGGCTGCTGTCGATGCCATGACGACGAACGAGACACTTTGGTTCCGTGATACTTACCCGTTTGCTGTGCTTGCGGATAAGCTTCTACCGGAAATAGCGGCAAATAAACGTCCTATTAAGATTTGGTCTGCGGCAAGCTCTTCAGGCCAAGAAGCATACTCAATGGCAATGACGATTCTTGAAACTCAAGCTCGTAAGCCGGGTATGCTGCCAAATGTATCGATTACCGCAACTGACATCTCAGCAAGTATGTTGGATATGTGCCGCACTGGCGCTTACGACAACCTTGCATTGGGACGTGGACTTTCTCCAGAGCGCCGTCGTACTTTCTTTGAAGATGCGGGCGATGGCCGTATGAAAGTGAAAGATAACGTCAAGCGCATGGTGAACTTCCGCCCTCAGAACCTGATGGACAGCTATGCATTGTTAGGCAAGTTCGACATTATTTTCTGTCGTAACGTGCTGATTTACTTCTCGCCTGATATGAAGTCAAAGGTACTTAACCAGATGGCAAATAGCCTGAACCCTGGTGGTTACTTACTATTGGGTGCGTCTGAATCGTTAACAGGCTTAACGGATCGTTTTGAAATGGTTCGCTGTAATCCAGGCATCATCTACAAATTAAAGTAACGAGCGACACCCATATTAGGTGTAACGTTACCATCTAAATTTAAAACCCAGCCAAGTGCTGGGTTTTCTTTTTCCTACTTAAGCTATATCTTTAAGTCAGAGTGACATTCCAATTTACTCTATTTTTTGGCTTGTATATTGCAAGTTTACCCACGAGTAACCTGTAAAAGCATTGATAGACCGCCTTGTTTTAAAAGTTGGTATATATATTGCTTTGGTTATTTCATAACAGTCAGTTCTTGAGTTGAGGTTTACATGGCTATTTCTTTTGACAATGCTTTGGGCATTCACCAGCACACAGTTGGTGTACGTGAGCGTAACGCTGAGGTGCTTTCCACCAATATCGCGCAAGCAAACACGCCTGGGTATAAAGCAAAGGGATTAGACTTTAAGAAATCACTGCAAGCGGCAAGTTCTGGGGCAAGCATTGGTCTTAGCCGTACAGATGGTCGGCACATTTCTGCCTCAACAACGGTGAACGGGGAAACGAAGTATCGCATTCCTACACAACCTGATACAGGAGATGGCAACACGGTTGATTTGGATTTGGAAAGAAACCTTTTCATGCAAAACCAAATTAGGCATCAAGCCTCTCTCGACTTCTTAGGAAGCAAGTTCAAGAATTTAACTAAAGCGATTAAAGGGGAATAATTAGATGAGCTTATTTAATGTATTCAATGTGACTGGTTCTGCGATGAGTGCTGAATCTGTTCGTCTAAATACGACCTCGAGCAACCTTGCGAACGCGGACAGTGTAAGTAGTTCTGCTGAAGAAACTTACAAGGCTCGTCACGCAGTGTTCGGCGCTGAGTTAAATCGAGCACGCAACAGTGACCACACTGTGCCTGTGAAAGTACTAGGTATTGTGGAAAGCGATAAGCCGCTGAGTGCGGAGTACAACCCGGATCACCCATTAGCGAACAACGAAGGCTACATCTACAAGCCTAACGTGAACGTTATGGAAGAGATGGCAAACATGATTTCGGCATCACGTGCGTATCAAACGAACGTACAGGTTGCTGACTCGAGTAAACAAATGCTGCTGCGTACGCTGCAGATGGGTCAATAAGGATAAGGAGGTAGCACATGGCTGGAATCAACAACAATGTTGGTCAAAGCGGCTTGTCCTATGTTGACCAGCTGAAGAGTCTTCAAGATGGCGCTAAAAAGCCCGACGAAACAACAGGTAAGCAGGATCTCAAACAAGAAGACTTCTTATCTTTGTTGACTAAGCAACTAGCACAACAAGACCCTTTCAAGCCGGTTAGCAATGACCAGATGATTGCGCAAATGGCTTCATTTGCGACCGTAGATGGCATTGGCAAAATGAATACACAGTTTGAAAGCTTGAATTCATCAATGACCTCTAACCAAGCACTTCAGGCATCCTCTTTGGTTGGCCGTGATGTATTGGTTCCTGGTGCGGCAGGTGTAAAACCCGGTGATGGCGGTATGGCGGCAATGGTTAAGCTTCCTCAGGCAATGGACAATGTAATGGTCCGTGTTGAGAACGAAGTTGGCCAATTAGTTCGCACATTTGATATCGGCTCTAAACCATCTGGTGATACACGTGTTGAATGGGACGGAAAAGACGAAGACGGTAACCCATTGCCGGCCGGTAAATACAACGTGAAAGCGTCAGGTTTGCTGGATGGCGAGAACACAGAGTTCCAAGTTTCCAGTTATGCGAACGTGAACAGTGTGCTTCTTGGTAAGGGCGATGGCAACGTACTACTCAATCTGGCTGGTTTCACATCGCCAGTACGACTTGCTGAAGTACTAGAAGTTGGTAAAGCGTAGCTCTTTATTGAGTGACTATGCTAGCTAGATAGATTAGGAGAATAATGGAATGTCATATGTAGCTTTAAGCGGCCTATCCGCTGCACAATTAGACCTGAATACAACCAGTAACAACATTGCGAACGCGAACACATTTGGCTTTAAAGAGTCTCGTGCCGAGTTCGGTGATGTTTACTCAAGCTCGTTGTTCACTAACGCAAAAACGACGGCAGGTGGCGGTGCGCAAGCTAGCCAAGTGGCGCAACAGTTCCACGAAGGTTCAAGTATTTATACGAACAACCCAATGGACTTACGTGTAAGTGGTACAGGTTTCTTTGCAGTATCGAAAGACCGCATGGTGCCAGAGATTAACGAATTAACGCGTAATGGTGCATTTCACTTAAACAAAGACAACTACATGGTTACCGCTAACGATGAGTTTCTTTTAGGTTACGATGTTGATCCAAACTCGGGTGAAGTTCTTTCTTACGCGCCAAAGCCTCTCGACATTCCTGCTGAGTTTGGTAAACCAAAACAGACAGAAAACATTGAAGTAGGGGTTAACCTTCCTGCAAACGGTGATCTTAAAGACCCGGCTGCATTTAACTTCAAAGATGCTGATACTTATAACCGTGCAACGTCTTCGACGGTATACGATTCTATGGGTCAGTCTTACAAGTTAACGACTTACTACCTCAAAGATCAGACTCAACCAAACACTTGGCAAACGTACTACACCATGTCAGATGAGAACGGTGAAAAGCCGGTCAACATTACTGGTGGTGATGCGACGAATGCACAAGGTCATGTTGGTCACACTATGAAGTTCAACAATGACGGTACGTTAGCAAGCCTGAACAATGGTCAGCCGATTAACTCGGAACCACTGGGTGCTGGTGCGAACCCTATTGACTTGAACGGTGCTGATCCAACTCAAGTGCTTAAGTTTGGTCTAGATTCTTCAACTCAGTTTGCCGCTCCGTTTGAATTGACTAAATTTGATGAAGATGGTGCGACAACAGGTTTCTTAACAAAAATCGATTTCGATGAGTACGGCAGTGTTCTGGGTACTTACTCAAATGGTGAAAACGTGATGCTTGGCCGTGTAGGCTTGGTTCGTGTACCAAATGAGCAAGGTCTGGATAAGAAAGGCGGTACTCAATGGGATTCTACCAACGACTCTGGTGACAAGATCTGGGGTGAATCGAACAAAGGTTCATTTGGTAGCATCAACAACGGTTCGCTAGAGCAGTCGAACATCGATATGACTCAAGAACTGGTTGATTTGATTTCTGCTCAACGTAACTTCCAAGCGAACTCGCGTTCTCTAGAAGTACACAACCAGCTACAACAGAATATTCTTCAGATTCGTTAATCGTTTCGAGCGTTTGAATCATCTGCGAATACCCAATTCAATGTTATTGAATTGGGTATTGTTGTTTGTCTTCTTATTTGCCGCTCCTATTGCCGCACGGTAATGCCACTGGCAACAATTCTTCCTGAATGATCCTTTAATGATCACCCCTCTTTGAACATTTTCTATTTAAATTATTGATAAATAACAGTTAAAAATATTGGCACAGTGTTTGCTTTATAAGCTCTAGAAGATGATTTTTTGGAGCAAAATTATGGATCGCGCACTGTTTCTTGCCATGAGTGGCGCAAAGCAAAATATGCAGGCTTTGCAGCTACGTGCAAACAACCTTGCCAACGTGAGTACAACGGGTTTCCGTGCTGATTTAGCACAAGCACGTTCAATGCAAGCGTATGGTGAAGGCATGCCTACTCGTGTTTTCAGCATGACAGAGCGTCCTGGTCATAATTTCGCGCAAGGTAGTGTGGTTACCACTGGTCGAGATCTCGATGTTACCGTTCAAGGTGATGGTTGGATTTCAGTGATGGATAACACCGGCCGCGAAGGTTTAACGCGTAACGGTAACCTTAAGGTTGACCAAAACGGTTTGCTAACTAATGCAAGTGGCCATTTGGTGCTAGGTGAGAACGATGCGCCAATCACACTGCCCATCCCAATCAGTAAAGTAGAAATTGGTACTGACGGTACGATTTCGGTGATTCCTCAAGGCGCTCCAGCTGAAGAATTGGCCGTGGTTGATCGTATTAAGCTTGTGCGTCCAGACAACCAAAGTTTGTTTAAAGATACGAATGGTCTATTCCGTTCGAAAAACCCAGATCAGGCATACGAAGCAGATGCAGCGGTAACGTTGCTAAAAGGTGCTATCGAAGGCAGTAACGTAAATGCCGTAGGTGAAATGACCAGCCTAATTGACTTACAACGTCAGTTTGAAATGCAGGTCAAGATGATGAGCACAGCAGAGGAAATGGACAAGTCGTCTGATTCACTGCTTCGTATGAGCTAATAGAATTTAAAGGACATTGCTATGCATCCAGCATTATGGGTAAGTAAAACGGGTTTAGACGCCCAACAAACCAATATCTCAACGATTTCGAACAACCTTGCCAACGCCTCGACTATTGGCTTTAAAAAGAGCCGCGCGGTATTTGAAGATCTGTTCTACCAGAATATTAATCAACCGGGTGGTCAATCATCTCAGAATACTGAGCTGCCAAGTGGTTTGATGCTGGGTGCGGGTTCTAAGGTAGTGGCAACTCAAAAAGTGCATACTCACGGTAACGCACAAACGACGTCTAACAGCCTAGACATGATGATTGAAGGCGACGGTTTCTTCCAAGTTGAAATGCCAGACGGTGAAACAGGTTACAGCCGCAATGGTCAGTTCACACTGAACGGTGAAGGCGCGATCGTAACGTCGGGCCAAGGTTATCCTCTACAACCAGAAATTGTGATTCCTGAAGACGCGATCTCAGTAACGGTTGGTAACGACGGTGAAGTATCTGTTCGTCTACGTGGTGAGCAAAACAACGTCGTGGTTGGTCAAATTACCATTACTGACTTTGTAAACCCAGGTGGTCTAGAGCCAGTAGGTCAAAACCTTTACTTGCCAACTGGCGCGAGTGGCGACCCACAAGAGGGTGTACCGGGTTTTGATGGCCTAGGTAACATCCGCCAATCGATGCTAGAAACATCGAACGTAAACGTAACCGAAGAGCTGGTAAACATGATTGAAGCTCAGCGTGTATACGAAATGAACTCGAAAGTTATCTCGTCAGTAGACAAGATGATGAGCTTTGTTAACCAACAGCTGTAATTGGTTTATTCGCCGTTTACTTTTTTAATTAATCGATCTGTTTTTGCTAATTGACCCATTTACCACTGCCTGCTGAGAGTATATCGCCATGAAACGTATTTTTTGTTTAGCTTTGTTTATGTCTATGTCGGGGTGTGCTGTTCTGGACCCGATCGAGACTCCGGCAGAAGAAAATGCAACCACAGTGGTTGATGCTGTTGAAGGTGATAAGTCGGCTCAAGAGAGCTCAGGCATTATCGACACGCTTCGTGGGCGAACCGATCCAATTGCCGGTGACCCTGCATGGGCACCAATCAACCCAAAGCAGAAACCAGAGCATTACGCAGCGGCAACGGGCTCTTTGTTCAATGTGAACCACATTGGCAGCATGTATGACGATTCAAAACCGCGTGGTATTGGTGACATCATTACAGTGGCGCTAGATGAGAATACTCGAGCGACCAAAAAAGCCAACGCAGACATGTCTAAGTCGAATGATGCATCGATGGAGCCACTGGCTGTTGGTGGTCAAGAGCTGACGATCGACAAGTACAACTTCTCTTACGATCTGAGCAACACCAATACCTTTGCGGGTGATGCGTCAGCCAACCAAAGTAACAGTATCAGCGGTTACATTACCGTTGAAGTCATCGAAGTATTAGCCAATGGTAACCTAGTGGTTCGTGGTGAGAAGTGGATGACACTGAACACGGGCGATGAGTACATCCGCCTAAGCGGCACCATCCGTCCAGACGATATTGACTTCGAAAATACCATCGCTTCAAACCGTGTTTCTAACGCGCGAATTCAGTACTCAGGGACTGGCGTACAGAAAGATATGCAAGAGCCTGGATTCTTGGCACGATTCTTTAATGTATCACTGTAGAGCTTGAGAGGGTGTCGACATACTGACAGCCTCTATCACGCAGCCATATTTAGCTAAGCTATTATAAATTAAAGCAATACAGACAGGTTACTCAATGAAAAAACTAACACTCGTACTATTCGGCATGCTATTTCTTGCCACCAGTGCCCATGCTGCGCGTATCAAAGACGTGGCAAAAGTGGCGGGTGTTCGTAGTAACCAACTTGTTGGCTACGGTTTGGTTACAGGTTTGCCGGGTACAGGTGAGACAACTCCCTTTACCGATCAAACGTTTAACGCGATGCTGCAAAATTTTGGCATTCAATTGCCGCCCGGCACTAAGCCAAAAACCAAAAACGTAGCGGCTGTTATTGTGACTGCTGAACTGCCAGCTTTCTCTAAGCAAGGTCAGGAAGTTGACGTAACCGTGTCTTCTATCGGTTCGGCAAAAAGCCTACGTGGTGGTACGCTGCTACAAACCTTTTTAAAAGGTCTTGATGGCCAGGTGTATGCCGTAGCGCAAGGTAACTTGGTAGTAAGTGGTTTTAGCGCGCAGGGTAACGACGGTTCTAAGATTGTCGGTAACAACCCTAACGTTGGCATCATCTCTAGCGGTGCAACGGTTGAACAAGAGATTCCAACCCCATTCGGTCGCGGTGACTATATTACCTTCAACCTAATCCAATCAGATTTTACAACGGCTCAGCGTTTGGCTGATGCGGTTAACAACTTCTTAGGCCCACAAATGGCGTCTGCGGTAGACGCGACGTCAGTAAAAGTTCGGGCACCTCGAGAAATCAGCCAACGTGTGGCTTTCCTGTCTGCAATTGAAAATATCGAATTCGACCCTGCAGAAGGTTCTGCAAAAATCATTGTTAACTCTCGTACCGGTACGATCGTGGTTGGTAAGCACGTTCGCTTAAAAGCGGCGGCGGTAACGCACGGTGGTATGACGGTCGCAATCAAAGAAAATCTCAACGTAAGCCAACCGAATGCATTTTCTGGCGGCCAAACAGTAGTGGTTCCTGATTCAGATATCGAAGTCACTGAAGCTGATGGCAAGATGTTTAAGTTTGAACCTGGCCTAACGCTGGATGATTTGGTTCGAGCAGTTAACGAAGTCGGCGCAGCGCCTTCTGATCTAATGGCAATCCTTCAAGCACTGAAACAAGCGGGTGCGATTGAAGGCCAATTGATCATTATCTAAGGGGTTAAGCATGATTAAGAATAACAATGACATCGGCTTTATCCACGACATCGGCAGCCTAGACCGCCTTCGTCAACAAGCGGTAAACGGTGAAGAAGGCAGCGAGAAAGAAGCATTAACCGCTGCGGCAAAGCAGTTTGAATCAATTTTTACCTCAATGTTGTTTAAGTCGATGCGCGATGCAAACTCAAGCTTCAAATCGGATATGCTGAATAGCCAGAACGAGCAGTTTTATCGCCAAATGCAAGATGAGCAAATGGCGAGTGAGTTGAGTGCTTCGGGTTCGTTAGGTCTTGCGGATATGATTGTGGCGCAGTTAAGCGCGGGTCAAGCAAGCGATGCGACGGAAGATAAGGTTCGTAGTGAAGGCTTTGATACTTCATTGCAAAGACCTCAGTACTCAGGCCGTTCAGAAGGTCGAGCATCAGAAGTACAATCTGCGCAAGCAGCAAAACAGCCAGTATCCTTTGATTCTCCAGAATCGTTTGTGACCTCAATGAAGCCTTACGCAGAAAAAGCAGCGAGCGCGCTTGGTGTGGACTCGTCTCTACTATTGGCACAAGCTGCCCTTGAAACGGGTTGGGGTTCTAAAATGGTTAAGAACTCTTTGGGCAACAGCAATAACCTATTCAACATCAAAGCAGACAGAAGTTGGAAGGGCGATAAGGTTGCTACGCAGACACTTGAGTTCCACGGTAAAACAGCCGTTAAAGAGTCGGCTTCTTTCCGTTCTTACTCAAACTTTGAAGATAGCTTTAACGACTATGTGAAGTTCTTGAACGAAAACCCAAGATACGAAACGGCATTGCAGCATCAAGGTAACTCAGAGAACTTCATCAAAGGTATCCACCAAGCAGGTTACGCAACTGACCCTAACTATGCAGATAAGGTATTGCGCGTTAAAGCTAAGATTGATGAGATGAACTAATCACCTTTAATGAACATTGAGAGCTTGCCATTGGCAGGCTCTTTTCCTATCTATCACCTCAAGTTTTGCTGCGAAGTCTGTAGTTATCTCCTTACACTTCAATAAATTATTGCCTTTGAATTCTCAGTTTTATCTATTGGCATATATATTGCTTTATCTCTTGATGATATGCAGTTGTAGTTAATCAGTTTGCGCTGATTTTGTTAAGTTTTTTGGGGGCATTATGGCGTCGGATCTTCTGAATGTAGGGGCACAAAGTGTTCTTACCGCTCAGAGACAGCTAAACACCACAGGTCATAACATTTCTAACGCCAACACAGAGGGCTATAGCCGCCAATCTGTGATTCAAGGTGTGAATGACCCGCGCCAGTACGGTGGCCAAACCTATGGTATGGGTGTGCATGTGGAAAATGTTCGCCGCTCTTGGGACCAATTTGCCGTCAATGAACTTAACCTATCGACAACCAATGCCGCCAACAAAGGTGATACCGAAGCCAACCTAGATATGCTGTCGGGCATGTTGTCATCGGTTGCTTCGAAGAAGATCCCAGAAAACCTCAACGAGTGGTTTGACTCGGTTAAAACATTGGCCGATACACCGAATGATGTTGGTGCGCGAAAGGTTGTATTAGAAAAGGCTGGGCTATTAACTAAAACCTTGAACGAATTTCATGAAACAGTTCGACAACAGTCTGATTCTACTAATAAAAAGTTAGATATGGGTATCGAGCGAGTTAACCAACTGGCTTACGAGATCCGTGACGTACAACGCTTAATGATGCGAACTCCTGGGCCACATAACGACCTTCGGGATCAGCACGAAAAGCTTATTAATGAGCTGTCTGGTTATACCAAAGTCACGGTAAATCCGCGCTCAAACGCCGAAGGATTTAACGTCCATATCGGTAATGGCCATACCTTGGTTTCAGGTAGTGAAGCAAGCCAACTGAAAATGGTTGATGGCTTGCCCGATGCGCATCAGCGTCGCTTGGCGATTGTTGAAGGGAAGTCTTTAAAACCGATCACCAGCAGTGATATCGACGGAAAAATCGGTGCCATGTTAGACATGCGAGACGAGCATATTCCAGCAATCATGGATGAGCTTGGTCGTTTGGCGACGGCGTTTTCGTACAAGGTAAATAGTCTTCAAGAGCAAGGTTTGGATCTCAACGGCAACGTAGGCCAAGATATTTTCACCGATGTGAACTCAGAGCTGGTGGCAAAATCTCGTGTCACGGCTAGTGGGCAGTCAACAGCGGATGTTGCGGTATATATCGATGACACCTCTGCCTTAAAAGGTGGTGAGTACGGCCTTAAGTATGACGGCAGTGATTATGTCGTGACTAAGCCGAATGGCGAAACCGTTAAGGTGACGACCGACTCTAATGGTAACGCTTTTTATCTTGATGGCATGCGAGTGGAAATACGTAATCCTCCTGAACTTGGCGAGAAGTTATTACTGCGCCCTACGCGCAACTTTGCTGCGCAGATTCAGATGGAAACTAAAGACCCTAGAGATATTGCCGCACAAAGTTATGAGGCATCGACCACCTTTGCTAAAGGCACTGCGGGGTTCAAAATTTTAGCGGCTGGCCAATTACGTGAGTTCGAAGTGGTTGTATCGCCAAAGGGTGAGCAATTTGCCGTGACGGATCCAAAGGGCAACATTTTAATGCAGCCGCAACCGTATCCGCCACAAGGGCCTGTGACCATCAATGGCACCACCTTTGAGCTAACAGCCGGTGCGGTGGCAAACGATAAATTTACGGCAAACCTTGTCCCATCAGAAGGCGATAACGGAAACCTACGTAAGCTACAAGATCTCCAAACAGGTAAGATCTTGAATGATGGTGAGTCTACGATTTTAGACCTTTACCACAATTTGAACACCAATACGGGCTTGAAGTCTTCCACGGCAAATCGCTTGAGTGATATCGCGACGCTAGAAAAGCAGTCAGCTCAAGAACGTATTGCTTCGATTTCGGGGGTTAACCTCGATGAAGAAGCGGCAAATATGATGAAATTTCAACAAGCGTATATGGCTTCGTCACGCATCATGCAAGCAGCCAACGATACGTTTAACACCATTTTGGCTCTGAGATAGGAAGGTATAAATGTTGAATCGCATCTCTAGCTTCCACAATTATCAGTCAGTACAAAACGACTTGCGCCGCCAAGAGAACAAGGTGCATCACAACCAAGCGCAGCTCGCTTCTGGTAAGAAGTTGCAGTCGCCGAGTGATGACCCATTGGCGACGCACTATTTACAGAATATTGGTCAGCAGTCAGAGCAGCTTAAACAGTATGTAGATGCGATTACTTTAGTAAGAAACCGTCTTGAACATCATGAGGTATTGGTCTCCAACACTGAAGGCTTTGCTGATGAAGCAAAACGAACCGTGATGGAAATGATCAACGGTGCACTTTCTCCAGAAGACCGCTTAGCTAAGAAGCGTGAAATTCAAGAACTGGCGAATAACTTTCTGCATTTAGCCAACTCTCAAGATGAGTCGGGTAACTACACATTTGCGGGTACTAAACCAAAGAACCAACCTTTCTTTCGAGATAATGAAGGGAACGTGACTTACCAAGGTGATGACTATCAACGCAAGATGCGTGTGGCAAGCAGCTTTGAAATGGCGATGAATGATCCCGGCAGCAAAATGTTTATGGAAATAGACAACCCGTTCGGGGATTACGAGCCTCAATATGAGCTTGAGCCTGCGTCTGAGTTATTGCTCGGGCGTGCGACCAACAGCGATGAAGATGGGTCTACTTATAAAGTGACTTTTGTCGACATGCAGACGGGTAATTTCGCTTATCAGCTTGAAAAAGACGGTGCAGTGGTTGCAGCAGAAGATTTTGATCCTTCGACAGGCATTGTTTACGAAGGGCTGAATATTCAAGTCAAAGGCCAGATCACTAAGGGTGACTCCATCACCTTAGAGCCGAGAGAGACATTCTCTATCTTTGATACGTTCAAAGAGGCGGCAGAACAGGCAGAAAACCCTGTGTCGGATGCATCGGCAACGGCGAAATTGCACCAAGTAACAGAAGAGTTCCATGCTGCGTTTATCCATTTAACTAAGGCGAGAACCGATGTCGGTGCACGCTTGAGTACCTTGGATATTCAAGAGCAACAACATGAAGATTTTAAGTTGTCTTTGGCGAAAGCAAAAAGCAACTTTGAAGACTTGGATTATTCGAAAGCCATCATTGAATTCAATGAAAACTCTCGAGCACTCCAAGCTTCACAACAAGCGTTTGGCAAAACAAAAGACCTGACCTTGTTTAATTATATTTAATGATCAATCGGTATTTAGTGGTGAGCTGCTGTTCATCATGGAGTCGATTCTTTGCCTTATGTGCTATGCCATACGTGCGAATGACTTCAATACTTGCCGCTTTTTTATACGAAACGTTTTGTTTTTCAAGATAGCGGCAAAAAACGGCAATCAGGAGGGTATACGTTGTTTCACCCTCAAAGAACAAACAATCATAATCGCGTTTAATTTTTTGTAAGTTTTTGATTTTTATTTAATTAAAAAATTATTTATACAAAATTAAACTTGGCATACAACTTGTATCTGTGTTGGTTATAAATGATTAATACAGATCTTAAACCCTGAATAGGGTTTATCGAGTAATACACGGTCAGTGCTTATCCATATGAGAGTAAAGCTGGCCGCTTCGCAGAAAGTTTGCGAACTCATAAGGAGAGCAAAATGGCTATCAATGTAAGCACTAACGTATCTGCTATGACAGCACAACGTTACCTGAATAAAGCGTCTAATGACTTAGCGACTTCTATGGAGCGTTTGTCATCTGGTCACAAGATCAACAGCGCGAAAGATGATGCAGCAGGTCTGCAAATCTCGAACCGCTTAACGGCTCAATCTCGTGGCCTTGATGTAGCAATGCGTAATGCTAACGACGGTATTTCGATTGCTCAAACCGCTGAAGGCGCGATGAATGAATCAACCAACGTACTGCAACGTATGCGTGATCTAGCGATTCAATCATCAAACGGCACTAACTCTCCAGCAGAGCGTACTGCACTGAACGAAGAGTCAATGGCACTTCAAGATGAGCTTAACCGTATCGCGGAAACAACCTCTTTTGGTGGCCGTCGTCTACTGAATGGTTCATTTGGTGAAGCGTCGTTCCAGATTGGTTCTAACTCTGGTGAAGCGATGATCATGGCGTTGACTAGCATTCGTGCCGATGATTTCCGCATGGGTGGTACTACGTTTGATTCAGAAAACGCGAAAGATAAAGATTGGCAAGTGCCGCCAACTGCAAGCGATCTTAAGTTCGAATTTAAGACTAAAGCGGGCGAAGACATCATTCTAGATATCAACACCAAAGCGGGTGACGATATTGAAGAACTGGCGACTTACATTAATGGTCAATCTGATCTAGTGAACGCATCGGTTACCGATGAAGGGCGTTTACAGTTGTTCGTTGCTGAACCTGATCTTGAGGGTTCAATGTCTATCTCTGGTGGTCTAGCATCTGAGCTAGGTATTAAGAGTGAAGGCCGTGCAACATCAGTTCAAGATATCAGCCTAACAAGCGTTGCAGGTTCACAGAACGCAATCAGTGTGATTGATTCTGCAATGAAGTACGTAGATTCACAGCGTGCTGATTTGGGTGCGAAACAGAACCGTCTAAGCCACAGTATTAATAACTTGGCAAACGTACAAGAGAACGTAGACGCTTCTAACAGCCGAATCAAAGATACGGACTTTGCGAAAGAGACGACGCAAATGACCAAGTCACAAATTCTGCAACAAGCAGGTACTTCGATACTTGCTCAAGCAAAACAGTTGCCTAACTCTGCAATGACATTGTTGCAATAGTTATTGGTTGAACTTGCTGCTCGTGTTCAGACGTGAGCCATGCAGCAAGGGAAACTGGCAAGCATACTTACTATTGAGTGTTTAGCTCTCTCATCTCTCACCTGCTATCCATTTTTACGGTAAGAATGCAACGGCAAGTCGGAAATGTGTTCATTTCTCGATGATCTCCACACAGGCTCTGACGCGCCAACTAGCCCCGGTTCTCTCAAAGGAAAAGGGGCTTTTTCCTTTCTGTGTTTCTTGTTTTTGCTACTTACTTCCCTGCGAATTTTCTCGCTCTACCTTTCTTAGATCTCTATTTGAAGGCTCTTCTTCACGACAAATAATTTCATCTATTGCACAGGATTTGCCTACCCCAGAGATCTTTGGTGATTGATCATTTCTCCACCTTGACTAATTTAGATGTCGATTCGTACGTTTTTTAAACAGGTTGAAATCTTTTTTCAATTGAAATCTATCTCTGTAATAGAAAGTGATGAAAATTAAATTATTGATAAATATCAGGTTAATAATTTTTTTTTGGTTTTTTAAAAGTTTTTCTAAAGCTTCTGAATTTCGCGCCGTTATTAAAAGTAACTTTGAGAGAACTACTTTGGTTTTCCGAGACGTCGGAAACCGCTATACCGGAAAATCAATTGGAGAAATCACCATGGCAGTGAATGTAAATACAAACGTTTCAGCGATGACAGCACAACGTTACCTAAACAACGCAAACAGCGCACAACAAACATCAATGGAGCGTCTAGCTTCAGGCTCTAAAATCAACAGCGCGAAAGATGACGCTGCGGGCCTACAAATCTCTAACCGTTTGAATGTTCAGAGCCGCGGCCTTGATGTTGCTGTACGTAACGCGAATGACGGTATCTCTATTGCACAAACTGCTGAAGGTGCAATGAACGAAACAACGAACATCCTGCAACGTATGCGTGATTTGTCTCTACAATCTTCAAACGGCTCAAACTCAAAATCTGAGCGTGTAGCGATTCAAGAAGAAGTAACAGCACTTAACGACGAACTAAACCGTATCGCGGAAACTACGTCTTTTGGTGGCAACAAGCTGCTTAACGGTACTCACGGTACTAAATCATTCCAAATCGGTGCGGATAACGGTGAAGCGGTAATGCTTCAACTGAAAGACATGCGCTCTGATAATGCTCAGATGGGTGGTAAGAGCTACCAAACTGAGAACGCGAAAGACAAAGATTGGAACGTTCAAGCTGGCTCTAACGACCTAAAACTGTCGTTCACTGATAACTTCGGTCAAGCACAAGAAATCGACATCAGCGCAAAAGCGGGTGACGACATCGAAGAGCTAGCAACTTACATCAACGGTCAACAAGACTCTGTGAAAGCGTCTGTAACTGAAGATGGTAAGCTACAAATGTTTACTGGTAACAACAAAGTTGAAGGCGAAGTGGCATTCTCTGGTAGCCTTGCTGGCGAACTAGGCATGCAACCTGGCAAAGACGTAACGGTTGATACTATCGACGTAACGTCTGTTGGCGGCGCACAAGAGTCTGTAGCGGTTATCGATGCGGCACTTAAGTATGTCGACAGCCACCGTGCTGAACTGGGTGCTTTCCAAAACCGTTTCGACCACGCTATCAGCAACTTAGACAACATTAACGAAAACGTTAATGCATCTAAGAGCCGTATTAAAGATACCGACTTCGCGAAAGAAACGACTCAGATGACTAAGTCTCAGATCCTTTCTCAAGCTTCAAGCTCGATTCTTGCTCAAGCGAAGCAAGCACCGAACTCGGCACTTAGCCTACTAGGTTAATCGATTGAAAGGCCACGTTGACTATAAGTAGTTTTGATCATAAGCGTTAACGTTAGGCTTCCACAAATTAGCTCGTGGTGAGAGATGAGCGCTAAACAGACCCAGCTTCGGCTGGGTTTTTTATTGCCTGAAATTTGGTGAAGGTGTATTTGGAAAAGTGTAGTGCGGGTAAACAGAAGCAAAAGCGAGATTCCCTATCACGCTCGTTCCTCACTGTAGGGAATGACGGGATCGGGAAATGATAATTTCATCGCTTATTGTACCGAAGCTACCTTTCGTCATTCCAGAACCGAGTAAAACGAGGTATCAGGAATCTGACTTTTAATGAGCGGACTTGTTTAGTTCTCGCTTATCATTCTAGGGAGTGACGAGCTACTTATTGGTCGATGAGAAGATTCATCGTCATCCTAGAATCGAATAGAACGAGATCTCAGGGATCTCTTTTGGTTTTATATTCAACACCACGCTCAATAATCAAGAAAACGGGAAACTTTAGCGAATGTCGCCCTATTAATTGAAGCCCGATCACACTTTCCTTTGTTGTTGAAAAGAATATGAAAAAAAGCGCATTTTTTATTAAAGCTTCTAATTAAGGGGCCGTTAAAGGGATTGAGAGAAATGATATGTACCAATGTAAGGTGAGAGAGACACTGGTGCATAAACAAAATTGACATGTATTTGTGTGAGGTGAGAGTCACATAAGTACATTAAAAATGCCTAAAGGAGATCAACTATGGCGATTAATGTAAGCACAAATGTGTCTGCAATGACGGCTCAGCGCTACCTAAATAGCGCGGCTGAAGGTACTCAAAAATCAATGGAGCGTTTGTCTTCTGGCTATAAAATCAATAGCGCAAAAGATGATGCTGCTGGCCTACAAATCTCTAACCGCTTAACGTCGCAAAGCCGTGGCCTAGATATGGCTGTGAAAAACGCGAATGACGGTATCTCTATTGCACAGACAGCTGAAGGTGCAATGAATGAGTCAACCAACATTCTGCAACGTATGCGTGACCTTTCTCTTCAATCTTCAAATGGTTCAAACAGCAAATCTGAACGTGTTGCGATCCAAGAAGAAGTCTCTGCTCTAAATACAGAACTTAACCGTATTGCTGAAACGACCTCTTTTGGTGGTAATAAGCTTCTTAACGGTACTTACGGCAGCCAATCTTTCCAAATCGGTGCAGATTCTGGTGAAGCAGTAATGCTGACTATGAACAACATGCGTACCGACACTCAAGACATGGGTGGTAAGAGCTACGGCGTTACAGAAGGCAAAGATGCTTCTTGGCGTGTAGGTGCTGGTGCTGACTTAACGATCAAATACAACGATAAGTTTGGTGAAGCACAAGAGTTGTCTATTTCTGCGAAGGAAGGCAACGATATGGAAGAGCTAGCAACTTACATCAACGGTCAAAGCCAAGACGTTAAAGCTTCGGTAGGCGAAGGCGGTAAACTGCAACTTTTCGCTTCAAGCCAAAAAGTTGATGGTGATGTTGAGTTCGGTGGCAGTCTTGCTGGTGAATTAGGTATCGGTGCAGGTAAAGACGTTACTGTTAACGATATCGACGTAACATCGGTTGCAGGTGCAAACGAAGCGGTATCTATCATTGATGGCGCACTAAAATCTGTTGATAGTAACCGCGCATCTCTTGGTGCTTTCCAAAACCGTTTTGACCATGCAATTAGCAACTTAGATAATATTAACGAAAACGTTAATGCGTCTAAGAGCCGTATCAAAGATACCGATTACGCGAAAGAAACAACAGCTATGACTAAGTCTCAAATCCTACAACAGGCGAGTACTTCTATCCTAGCTCAAGCAAAACAATCACCATCAGCAGCTCTAAGCTTATTGGGCTAAACTTACCTCGGTAAGTAGCGGTAAACTCTACTCTGGGTAGAGTTTTACTGTATGGCTCATAAAGGAGGGAGGGAGAGTGTTATGGAAATATCATCCAACGCATCGAACATCCAGCCTTATGGCTCACCTAATGGCATTAAAATTGCAAGCGATGAAGGTAGTAGTGCGTCGAGTATTTCGCGACTAAAAGAAGCAACATCTTATGGCAAGGTAGAGAAATCGAAAGAGGAAGCTACCGAAGCAGCGATTCAATTAGCTCAACATAGACAAGAGCTAAATGATGAAGAGCGAGTCAAAATGGTGGAGAAGGTAAACGAGTTTATCTCCTCCCTCAATAAGGGTGTTGCCTTTAAGGTCGATGAAGAGTCGGGTAGGGATGTGGTGACCATTTATGAGACCACAACCGGTGATATTATTCGCCAAATACCCGATGAAGAAATGCTTGAAATTCTAAGACGCCTAGCAGCCCAAAACTCAAATAGTCGAATATTTGAGGTGAAGGTTTAAGTCGTATTATTGAGGTGGTTTAATGAGTTTTGGCCCAATGGGGATTTCGTCTGGCATGGATATCAATTCCATGGTCAGCAAAATTGTTGATTCGGAGCGTGTACCTAAACAGCAACGAATTGACAATGAACGAACGCGAATCGATACCAGCATTAGTGCCTATGGAAGACTCAGAGAATCCCTCGATTCGATGAAAAACCTGATGACAAACTTTCGTCAGGAAAAAGCTTTCGCTGTGCGAACAGTGGAAAGTACTGATGAAGCTCTTGTCTCTGCAACCGCGACTACCGAAGCGATCGCTGGCAAATATGCCATCGATGTGTTGCAGCTTGCCCAAAGCCATAAAGTGGCTTCTGATGTACTGTCAGAGGACATGAAATTTGGCCCAGGTAAGCTGCAGGTTTCGCTTGGTGATGACAGCTTTGATGTGCAAGTTGGCGACAGATCGAAACTTATCGATGTTGTTCGCAGTATAAACGGTGCAGATAGCAACCCAGGCGTTCGTGCATCTATTATCAACGATGTTGAAGGCCCACGACTTATCGTTGCCTCGAATCAGTCTGGTTCAGACCAGCAGATCAGCATCAACGTTGAGTCAGATGCCGCTAATCCCCTAAAAAAACTCGAATACAAAACTCTTGAAGAGCGCGTTAAAGCTTTAGAGAAAGCGCGCCTTGCAGCTCAAGATGTTCTTGCTCTAACTCCTGCAGGAAAAGCCGCACAACTCGTTGATGACGTAATTTCGAACGATGATCCAAATGCGAGTGAAACAATCGATGAAGACGGTAATGCCCTTCCTGCATCCCAGACCGACGCTACTTCATTAGCTGATGAAGGCTCTCAAAGCCTTAGCTACGGTGAGCAAGCCGCCGCCGACGGACAAGCTGCCCTTGATGCAGCTAAAGCGGCAAAATCTGTCATGCCGGAAGACAATATCCCAGGTTGGACGGAAACTGCATCTGGTACGCTTCTTGATTCTTACTACACACCTGAACTTGAGCTTGATGAAAAAGCGATAGAGAAAGCTCCTGATGTGCCGGGGTGGTCAAATGCTGCTTCAGGTACGTTGACAGATTCTTACGTGACGCCAAAAGAAGCCCAGCAAAAGCTAGAGGCTGAACAAGCGCGTATCGAAGAAAAGATCTCACAAGAAAAAGCAGAGCTCGCTGAGAAAGTTCAAAAAGGCGAATTGACCGCTGAACAAGCCAAAAAAATTGAACGTGCCAAACTCGATCCGGAAGAGCGTGAGCAATTAGAGAAGGTCGATAAAGCACAAGCTGATCTTGCTCAGGCTCAAGAGTCTTTCGATACCTACAGTGGTATGACGGAAGTTCAAGCCGGACAAGATTCAATGGTTGTCTTGGATGGCGTTGCTCAGCTCTCAAGTAACAACAATGTGATTGAAGATGCCGTGGAAGGCATCGATATTACGGTAAAAGGAAAAACACCTAAAGATAAGCCGCCGGCAGAAATTGGTGTGGAGTACGACCGTAATAGTGTTCGCCAAGACATTGAAGCTTTTGTTAATTCTTATAATCAGTTTTACCAAGTGTCTAAAAACTTGGCGGGTGTTGACCCAACGACTGGCCAAAAAGGCCCGCTGTCTGGTGACAGTACCGTGCGTAACGCCGACTCACGATTAAAAGGTGTGTTCTCATCAAGCATTGAAGGCGCGCCTGATAACCTAAAATCTTTGACCGAGTTTGGTATCACGACCACAAGACAAGGCTCGTTAGAAATCAACTACGACATGCTTGACCGTCAACTTAACAATAACTTTGATAAGTTGGGTGAGTTCTTTGGTGGCAACAACGGCTTCGCCAAAAAAGTGGAAGACGCGATTCAAGGCATTACAGGTATCACGGGTTCAATCCGTACTCGAGAAAAGAGCTTGGTCGAGCAAAATTACCGCCTAGCAGATGACCAAAGCGCGCTTGACCGCCGCATGGACAGCCTTGAGAGCCGTACCCACTCTAAGTTTACGGCCATGCAAGATGCGACCAGTAAGATGCAATCTCAGTTGGGCAGTATGATGAATGCGTTGGGCTAATAGATGAATAGCCAGCTAAAAGAGCTTTGTGAACTCGATCAATTAATTCTCTCTAAGCTTGAATTTAGTGAAATTAATGCTGAAGAAATAACGCTGCTTGTCGATAACAGAGAACAGTTATTGCAAAACGTGCTTCAAATAATCGACTCACACCCCGACGTTAAGCAAAGTTCTGAATGGTTTGAAGCCATTATCAGAACCAGAAAATTAGTCGAATTGATGCAGTCTGAGACGAGTCGAGTAGGTAAGGCCCTACACAAATATCGTCACGGTGCTAAATCAGTTCAACAATACAAAAAGTTTTTATAGAAGAGGTTTACTATGCGCGGTTCTTTACAGGCATATAAAAAGGTATCAGTGGATAGTCAGCTAACGGCTGCTTCACCGCATAAGATTGTACAGATGCTAATGGCAGGTGCTATCGAGCGTTTGATTCAAGGTAAAGCGGCAATGCAAGCGGGTAACATCCCGGTGAAAGGTGAGCGACTTGGTAAGGCTCTAGATATCATTATTAGCCTACGCAGTTGCCTATCTATGGACGATGGTGGCGATATTGCGAAAAACCTAGATCAACTTTATGAGTTCATGATCACGCAAATTTCTGCGGCAAATCACAAAAATGACCCACAGCCTATTGATGATGTTATCGATATTATTCGCGAAATTAAGAGCGCTTGGGACCAAATTCCGAACGAATATCACAACTTGACGTCTGCTGACGTAGGTATTTAAAGAAAAATTGCAGTTTTAACCAATCTCATATCCCTTAATTGGTTGGTTGCCTTATTTTTTTAATCAAATAAAATAGAAGCCATTAGATAGCCTAATGGCTTTTTTCGTTGCTGATTTCCTAAATTTGTCCACGTAGACCATAATCATTGATACTTTTCATTGTTTTATAGACTACGTCGCTCACCGTTTTTCCGCATCGCACCAAAATAAAGGCAATAATTCCTACTTATGCAAGGTTTGGCAAAACTGCTTGTCGTCGACGATAGCGCTCAAGATCGTCACAATTTAAGCACAATATTAGAGTTTGTAGGAGAGAGCTGCGAAGTAATCAGCTCTGAACAAGCACGTAAAGTTGACTGGTCACTACAGTGGGCCGGCTGCATTATTGGTACCATTAAAGGTAAAGGCTTCAACGCATTACTGAACGAAAAGCTTGTTCACGCCAATCACATCCCTTTACTGGTGATTGGCAAAAACAATCACCCGGTTGACGAGTTGACTAACTATGTTGGTGAGCTTGAACTTCCTCTTAACTACCCTCAATTAAGTGATGCATTAAGACACTGTAAAGACTTCTTAGGTCGCAAAGGTGTTCAAGTGGTGTCTTCGGCACGCAAGAACACTCTATTTCGTAGCCTAGTAGGACAAAGTGCTGGCATTCAAGAAGTACGTCACTTAATTGAACAAGTCTCTTCTACGGAAGCGAACGTGCTGATTCTTGGTGAATCTGGTACCGGTAAAGAAGTTGTAGCGCGTAATATTCACTATCACTCTAAACGTCGTACTGGGCCTTTCGTGCCGGTAAACTGTGGTGCTATCCCACCAGATTTACTTGAGAGTGAATTGTTTGGTCATGAGAAGGGTGCGTTTACTGGTGCGATTACCGCACGTAAAGGTCGTTTTGAATTGGCTGAGGGTGGCACACTGTTTCTTGATGAAATTGGCGATATGCCAATGGCGATGCAAGTTAAGTTGTTGCGTGTACTGCAAGAGCGATGCTTTGAACGCGTCGGTGGTAACAGCACCATACAAGCTGATGTTCGTGTGATTGCGGCAACCCACCGCAACCTTGAAGATATGATCGATGATGATTTGTTCCGTGAAGATCTTTACTACCGCTTGAACGTGTTCCCAATCGAAATGCCGGCGCTTCAGGACCGTAAAGAAGATATTCCACTGTTGCTTCAAGAGTTGATGACTCGAATGGAAGCGGAAGGCAGCATGCCTATCTGCTTTACCGCTCGTGCGATTAACTCTCTAATGGAGCACTACTGGCCAGGTAACGTTCGTGAATTAGCGAACCTGGTTGAGCGAATGGTTATCCTGTATCCAAACAGCTTGGTTGATGTGAATCACCTTCCAACTAAATATCGATACAGCGATATTCCTGAGTTCCAGCCTGAGTTTAATAGCTTTGTATCTGAAGAAGAGCAAGAGCGTGATGCACTTTCCGACTTGTTCGCAGAAGATTTCAGCTTTGATCAGCAAGATGAACTTGCCGACAACGCCAATGCACCTCAAGAGTTACCGCCAGAAGGGGTTAACCTGAAAGAGTTACTCGCGGATATGGAAGTGAATATGATCAATCAAGCCTTGGAAGCACAAGGTGGCATTGTTGCCCGTGCTGCTGACATGCTTGGAATGCGCAGAACCACTCTGGTTGAAAAAATGCGTAAATATAACTTGCAGCGATAGTGTCCAGTTTTAGATGAAAACGAAAAACTAGCACACACTTTTTAGCTATTTGGTAATTCTAGCTAAGTGAACAGATAAACCATAGTCGAGTTGTTGCTTGCTTAACTATGTGATAAATATAGCAAATAGCCTGACTCGTGTTATACGTCTCAGGCTGTTTTAGTATTTGAGGCAAATTTTTGACATGCACGTATCGAACGAACCAGAAAATCAATCACACCTAGATTCTGTTGAGCAGCAGGTTGAACGCTATAAGCAAGTACTCGATGTAATGCCTGCAGGGGTTATCTTGTTAGATACTCATGGCGAAGTGAGAGAAGCGAACCCTGAAGCGCACCGTATCCTTGGGGTTGAGTTGGTTGGTGAGAAGTGGTTTTCAGTGATTCAAAGTGCCTTCGACCCAAAAGACGATGATGGTCATGAGATCTCATTAAAGAACGGTCGAAAGGTACGTTTGGCCATTTCAGCCTCTACTACAGGTCAGCTGATTTTGATTACCGACCTGACAGAAACTCGTCTATTGCAGTCTCGAGTGAGTGATCTTCAACGCTTGTCTTCGTTAGGTCGAATGGTGGCTTCGCTTGCTCATCAGGTCCGTACGCCGTTATCTAGTGCGATGCTGTATGCATCAAACCTTGCCGCGCCGAATCTGCCGCCGGCAACAAAAACGCGTTTTCAATCTAAGCTTATGGATAGATTGCATGACTTAGAGAAGCAAGTGAATGACATGTTGTTGTTTGCCAAAGGTGGCGATAATAAGGTGGTGAAACCTTTTACCGTGGCTGAATTGATTACCGAATTTCACCCTATGGTGGAAGCGGCATTGAAAACCAGTCAGATTGATTATTGCCAGGAAGTTGAGGGCGAACAGACTCAAATGTTTGGCAACGCCAACGCCATCGCTTCAGCGTTAAGTAACTTGGTTTTGAACGCGGTTCAAATTGCGGGTAAAGAATCGCAGATTGATGTTTTTTTTAGACCCGTAAACGGCGAGCTTAAGATATCAGTGCAAGACAGTGGGCCGGGCGTACCGAAAGAGCTTCAAGGTAAAATCATGGAACCCTTCTTTACCACTCGTTCGCAAGGTACAGGTCTAGGCTTAGCGGTTGTACAAATGGTATGTCGTGCACATGAAGGCCGACTTGAATTGATATCAGAAGAAGGGGACGGCGCATGCTTTACCATGTGCTTGCCGCTGGAAAGAAGCGCTTCTTCTGAAAACGAATAAGTTTTAACTGAATTTACACTGGAGAATCCTATGGCTCAAAGCAAAGTGTTAATCGTCGAAGATGATGAAGGTCTACGCGAAGCCCTTGTCGACACGCTCGCGCTTGCTGGCTATGAATGGCTGGAAGCGGATTGTGCGGAAGATGCTCTGGTCAAATTAAAGTCTAACTCCGTTGATATTGTCGTATCTGATGTTCAGATGGCAGGCATGGGTGGTTTGGCACTATTGAGAAATATCAAGCAGCATTGGCCAAATTTGCCTGTGCTGTTGATGACAGCTTATGCCAACATCGAAGATGCCGTTGCTGCAATGAAAGAGGGCGCCATAGACTATATGGCAAAGCCATTTGCGCCTGAAGTTCTGCTAAATATGGTGAGCCGTTATGCTCCCGTAAAATCGGATGATAATGGCGACGCTATCGTTGCCGATGAGAAAAGCATCAAGTTAATGATGTTGGCTGATAAGGTGGCTAAAACCGATGCCAACGTCATGGTATTAGGCCCAAGTGGTTCTGGTAAAGAAGTGATGTCTCGTTACATTCACAATGCCTCTAGCCGAAAAGATGGCCCGTTTGTCGCGATTAACTGCGCGGCGATCCCAGACAACATGTTAGAAGCGACTCTGTTTGGTTATGAAAAAGGCGCATTTACTGGCGCGATCCAAGCTTGCCCAGGGAAATTCGAGCAAGCGCAGGGCGGCACTATTTTGTTGGATGAGATCAGTGAAATGGATCTTAGCCTACAAGCCAAACTACTGCGTGTATTGCAAGAACGCGAAGTTGAGCGGTTAGGTAGCCGCAAGAGCATCAAATTAGACGTCCGCGTATTAGCGACCAGTAACCGTGATCTAAAACAGTATGTTTCTGAAGGGAACTTTCGTGAAGATTTATACTATCGCCTGAATGTATTCCCAATTTCTTGGCCTCCGCTTTGCGAGCGTAAAGGTGATATTGAGCCTTTGGCCAAGCACTTAGTTGAGCGCCACTGCACCAAGCTTGGTATGCCAGTGCCAGTGATGTCGGCACAAGCGATCAGCAAACTCGTCAATTATCCGTGGCCGGGAAATGTTCGTGAATTAGACAACGTGGTACAGCGTGCGTTAATATTGAGCGAACAAGAGAACATCTCTGGCGAGCACATCCTTCTTGAAGGTGTTGATTGGCAAGACGCAAGCAGCCTACAACAAATCGTCGAAGGCAGTGATGTTGCTGCGCCAGAAATCAAGCCTATTGCCGAAGCAAACCCAATTAATAAAATCGCGGCTAGCAGCGAGGGGTTAGGTAATGAGCTTAGAGATCAAGAGTATGCGATCATTCTTGAAACCCTGATAGCATGTAATGGCCGACGCAAAGATATGGCTGAAAAACTGGGGATTAGCCCTCGTACATTGCGTTACAAGCTGGCGAAAATGCGCGATGCTGGAATAGATATCCCAAACTGAGGATAGATTAGTAGTGTCAGCTTTCTGACTAGTGTAATACGATATCTAGTCAATTTAATGTGTGGCACGCTAATTGCTCTGTCAATAATACAGCTAAATAGATGGTCATAATTTTGACTCCTGAGGTAGTAGATGAGAATAGATGGTTTACAAGGCGAAATGCAGGCGATGATGGTCGAAGCTGCCAGCGCGCGTCCCGCAGCAACGGGGCAAGCGGTCGGTGCAGATTTTGGCAACATGCTGACTAATGCCATCAATAATGTGAACTCATTACAAAAGACCTCTGGTGATCTTCAAGCTCGTTTTGATAGTGGCGACCAAAGCGTATCCCTATCGGACGTGATGATTGCTCGTAATAAATCTAGCGTGGCTTTTGAGGCGACGATCCAAATTAGAAATAAATTGGTCGAATCGTACAAAGAGCTGATGAATATGCCGGTATAAGTTGGGTAGTTAAATAGTGGCAGATAATAGTCAAACAACAGATTTAACCGTAAGCGATAGCAACGACCACGCACTTATTGCAGGCTCTGAGCTAGACGGAGAAGGGCAAAATCCCGATCTAGGTGAACGCAGTTCATCGAAGTTCGATATGGCTGTCGGTGATCTCGATTTACTCCGTCAGGTCGTATTAGTCCTTTCTATCTCTATCTGTGTAGCGCTGATTGTGATGCTGTTTTTCTGGGTGAAAGAGCCAGAAATGCGTCCACTAGGGGCTTACGAAACAGAAGAATTGATCCCCGTTCTTGACTACTTGGATCTGCAAAAGATCCAGTACACGCTTGAAGGCAATACCATCTCAGTACCGGCGAGTGAGTACAACTCATTGAAGCTTAATATGGTACGAGCGGGTTTGAACCAAGAGCGAAACGCGGGTGATGACATCCTCATGCAAGACATGGGCTTTGGTGTATCACAACGTTTAGAACAAGAACGCCTTAAATTAAGCCGTGAAAGACAGCTTGCCAAAGCGATTGAGCAGATGAAACAGGTGCGTAAAGCTCAGGTTTTACTGGCGTTGCCGAAGCAAAGCGTGTTTGTGCGTCACAATCAAGAAGCCTCCGCTTCCGTATTCCTAACCCTTAAAACGGGCAACAATCTTAAGCAACAAGAAGTCGATTCTGTTGTGGATATGGTCGCTAGTGCCGTTCCGGGAATGAAAACCTCACGTATTACGGTGACTGATCAGCATGGCCGATTGTTGAGCTCAGGCTCTCAAGACCCAATGTCTGCAGCGCGTCGTAAAGAACACGAGTTAGAGCGCAATCAAGAACAGGCTCTACGTGAAAAAATTGATTCTATTCTGATTCCTATTCTTGGGTTTGGTAACTATACCGCTCAGGTTGATATTCAGCTCGACTTCAGTGCAGTGGAACAAACCCGAAAGCGTTTTGATCCGAATACACCTGCGACTCGAAGTGAATACACCTTAGAAGATTACAACAACGGTAATACTGTGGCGGGTATTCCTGGAGCTTTGAGTAATCAGCCACCTGCTGATGCCTCAATCCCACAAGATGTTGCTCAGATGAAAGACGGCGCAATGACGGGGCAAGGCTCGGTTCACAAAGAAGCGACCCGAAACTTTGAGTTAGACACCACCATCAGCCATGAACGTAAACAGAGTGGCACGGTGAATCGCCAGACGGTATCTGTAGCGATCAAAGACCGTCAATCGTTGAACCCAGATACGGGCGAAGTGGTTCATACTCCAATCCCTGCCAGCGAAATCAACGCGATTCGTCAGGTATTGATTGGTACTGTTGGATTTGATGAAAGCCGCGGTGATTTACTGAACGTGTTAAGCATGCAGTTCGCACCACAAGTGACAGATGTTGTGGCAGATGTGCCTATCTGGGAGCATCCAAACTTTAATGATTGGGTTCGTTGGTTTGCGAGTGCCTTGGTTATTATTGTGGTGGTATTGGTACTTGTTCGCCCTGCAATGAAGAAACTGCTTAATCCTGCAGCTGACAATGATGATCAAATGTACGGCCCTGATGGCATGCCAATTGGTGTCGACGGCGAAACCAGCTTAATTGGTGGTGATATTGAAGGTGGTGAGCTGTTTGAATTTGGTTCAAGCATTGACTTGCCAAACCTTCATAAAGACGAGGACGTGCTGAAAGCAGTACGTGCACTTGTAGCGAATGAACCAGAGCTAGCAGCTCAAGTAGTTAAGAATTGGATGGTAGATGGCTAACGAAATAGTTCCACAACAAACTGAAGGCGGTGAAGTGCTTGATGTCTCTAGCGTGGATATCGGCTCTATCTCAGGCGATGAGCGCGCTGCGATCTTGTTGCTCAGTTTAAACGAAGAAGACGCTGCTGGTATTATTCGTCACCTAGAGCCAAAGCAGGTTCAGCGTGTTGGTAGTGCGATGGCGCGAGCTACGGATTTATCTCAAGAGAAAGTCGGCGCAGTGCACCGTGCTTTCTTAGATGATATTCAGAAGTACACCAACATTGGTATGGGCAGCGAAGACTTTATGCGTAACGCATTGGTGGCTGCTCTGGGTGAAGACAAGGCGAATAACCTTGTCGATCAAATCCTTCTCGGCACAGGTTCGAAAGGTTTGGATTCGCTTAAGTGGATGGATCCTCGTCAGGTGGCGAGTATCATCATCAACGAACACCCTCAAATTCAAACGATTGTTTTGTCGTATCTCGATGCCGATCAATCGGCTGAGATTCTGTCACAGTTCCCAGAGCGTGTTCGTCTGGATCTAATGATGCGTATTGCGAACCTTGAAGAAGTTCAACCGTCAGCTCTTGCTGAACTGAACGAAATCATGGAGAAACAGTTTGCGGGTCAAGCGGGTGCTCAAGCTGCCAAAATTGGTGGCCTGAAAGCTGCGGCTGAGATCATGAACTACATGGACAACAACGTAGAAGGTGTCTTGATGGATCAAATCCGAGATCAAGACGAAGACATGGCAACCCAGATTCAAGATCTTATGTTTGTCTTTGAAAACCTAATTGAAGTTGATGACCAAGGTGTTCAGCGACTGCTGCGTGATGTTCCACAAGACATTCTACAGAAAGCGCTTAAAGGTGCTGATGATGGTCTACGCGAGAAGATCTTCAAGAATATGTCTAAACGTGCTGCCGATATGATGAGAGACGATATTGAGGCGATGCCGCCAGTGAAAGTCTCTGATGTGGAAGCGGCTCAGAAAGAGATATTGGGTATTGCGAGGAAGATGGCAGACAGTGGCGAGATTATGCTGTCTGGTGGCGCCGACGAGTTCCTTTAATACAGAAACCTCAAAAGCCCCACACTGTTGGGGCTTTTCTTTATCCAATCTCGAACCACAGATTAACTCCGTTTAACTGTTTGAATTTACAATGCAGTTGGATGCACTCATAGATAGGTACTGATATGTCAGGTGATAGAAAACGCGGCTTCCTTCGCCCTGAAGAAGATAATACGGTTGCCCAACCTCAGAAATGGGGGCTACCTGACTATACCTCTGATGTGAATAAACAAGCCAAAGAAACGGCCTTTAACTACGATCCTGGTTGGATGCCAACGGTTGAAGAAGCCATTGAAGATGAAGAGCTGGTTCTAACTGAAGAGCAGATCGAGCTGATCAAACAAGGTGCTTATCAGGAAGGCCTTCATCAAGGGCAAGAGGCTGGTTTTAAACAAGGTTACGAAAAAGGCAAAGAAGAAGGGTTTGCCGCTGGCCATGAAGAAGGCAATCAAGCTGGTAAGCTTGAAGGCGTGACCGCTGGCCAAGAGTACATTCAGCAACAAGTGGCCATCTTTATGGGGCTTGCCAACCAGTTTGCTCAGCCACTAGAGCTGATGAATGCTCAGGTTGAGAAGCAGCTGGTAGACATGGTACTGACCATGGTCAAAGAAGTGGTTCATGTTGAAGTGCAAACCAATCCACAAATCATATTAGATACCGTCAAAGAGTCGGTAGAGTCCCTGCCAATTTCTGGTCATGCAATTACATTGAAGCTTAACCCGGAAGATGTGGCGATCATTCGCTCTGCATATGGTGAAACAGAATTGGACTGCCGCAATTGGACATTGGTTTCAGAGCCAGCACTTAACCGTGGCGATGTACAAATAGAAGCGGGTGAGTCGAGTGTGAATTATCGAATGGAAGAGCGTGTGAAGAACGTTATCCAGAGCTTCTGTGGTGCTAACCGCCATCAAGGTCATGCGTAATGCTTGAGTTAGCGAATCGTCTCAGCCAATACAAAGTCGAAGGGCTAAAATCACGTCCCGTTGCCTCTGGTAAGTTGGTACGGGTAGTCGGACTAACCCTTGAAGCAACTGGCTGTAAAGCCCCAATTGGTAGCTTGTGCTTAGTTGAAACCATGTCTGGTCAGATGGAAGCTGAAGTGGTTGGCTTCTCTGGTGATAACCTATTTCTGATGCCGAGTGAACAAATCACAGGGATCTTACCCGGTGCTCGTGTCACCCCTATGACCTCTGAAAGCGGCATTCCTGTCGGGATGGAACTGCTTGGCCGTGTTATCGACGGTGTCGGTAATCCTCTGGATGGGCTTGGTCCTATCTATACTGAGCAACGCGCATCATTCAGTGCCGAACCGATTAACCCTCTGGCTCGTAAGCCGATCTCAGAACCACTGGATGTTGGCTTGAAAGCGATTAACGGCTTGCTGACGGTGGGTAAAGGACAGCGTATCGGTCTGTTCGCTGGTTCTGGTGTCGGTAAGTCGGTAACACTAGGCATGATGACTCGAGGTACTACCGCGCAAGTGGTTGTGGTGGGCCTGATTGGTGAGCGTGGACGTGAAGTAAAAGAGTTTATTGAAGAGATTCTTGGTGAGGACGGCCGTAAGCGATCGGTTGTGGTTGCTGCCCCTGCCGATTCATCACCATTAATGCGATTAAAAGGCTGTCAAACGGCGTTAACGGTAGCGGAATATTTCCGCGACCAAGGTTTAGATGTTCTGCTCCTGATGGACTCATTGACCCGTTTTGCACAGGCTCAGCGTGAAATCGCACTATCTGTTGGCGAGCCGCCAGCAACCAAAGGTTATCCGCCATCGGTATTTGCTAAGCTGCCAGCGCTGGTTGAGCGTGCGGGTAACGGCAATGATGAGCAAGGTTCAATCACCGCTTTCTTTACCGTACTAACCGAAGGTGATGATCTACAAGACCCAATCGCCGATGCCTCACGAGCGATTCTCGATGGCCACGTTGTATTGTCACGTGAAATGGCCGATGCGGGTCATTATCCTGCGATTGACGTTGAGAAGTCCGTCAGCCGTGTGATGCCTCAAATCACCACCGAAGAACATGTGTTGATGTCGAAAGCGGTAAGACAAGTGCTTTCTATCTGCCGTAAGAACCAAGACTTGGTGTCGATTGGTGCTTACAAGCCGGGTACCGACCCTGCGATTGATAGCGCCTTCACCTTGAAGCCGAAGTTGGATGAGTACTTACAGCAGAAGATGAAAGAAACGGTTCCTTACGATATGTGCGTCAACATGTTGAAGCATGTGTTGGGTGGCTAACGGGTGATTAAGGTTAGTCATGGATAATGCATTAGAGTTTCTTCTCGACCAAGCAAAAGACCAAGAAAATCAAGCGGTCTTGGCGCTCAACAAAGCCAATGCGGAGCTGCAAGGTTACTACGAACAGGTTGCGCAGATTGAAAAGTATCGACTGGATTATTGTCAGCAACTGGTCGACAGAGGCAAGGCAGGGCTTACAGCCAGTCAATATGGGCATTTGAATCGCTTCTTAACTCAATTGGACGAAACGCTTTCTAAACAGCGAGAAGCGGAGCATCACTTTAAAAATCAGGTCGATAACTGCCAAAACTACTGGATGGAACTGCGTAAGAAACGTAAATCCTATGAGTGGTTGATGGAGAAGAAGCAGAAAGAGAAAGCCAAACTGCAGGATCAAAGAGAACAAAAGCAGATGGATGAGTTTTCGACTTTGCTTTATAGCCGTAAGAAGATGTGATCCCGAGCCATGAATCCTACTGGCGCTGTTCACATGGTGATTAGCCGAGTTTTCTAGGCATGTTTCTTGCTCTGTTTTATATAAAATTGCGCCTTGTGCCTGCCAAAGGTATGAAAAGCATCCGACTTTCTTTTTGTTGCCTGTTTATGGTGGCAAAGCTAGTAGATAGAGCTTGTATATATGAACGTTAGTCCTTCTTCAAATTCAGCGACCAACACAACGTCTTCGTTGTTGGACACCGGTTCTGCCGCTTCAAAGGTAGAGGAAACCAGCGACTCAAAAGGTTTCTTTGAATCTTTCAAAGAAGCTATTGGCTTTGAAGAAAGTGGCAATAAAGCTGCAGTAAAAGACTCAGAAAGCACCACAAAATCTGATGCTAAGCAAGCGGCTAAGGAAGGTGAAGCTTCAGCTGAAGCGGATAAAGGTGATTCAGCCGAATCAAAGGCTACTGAGGAAGTGAGCGAAGCGCAAAGCAAGCAAGCAGCTTCAGGAGTAGAGGGTGACAAAGCCACAGATAAAACATCTACAGAGGCAGCGTCTGATTCCGCGGCTCAGCTCAAAGCCCATTCGAGCGCTGATAGCACTGTCGCTGATAACAATGTCGCAGATAAGGCGGTTGGTAAAGACGCGCAGGCTACGACTAACGATTCGAAAGAACAGGTTGCTCAACCCCAAGAGCAGGCTTCATCTGCGGTAGATGAGTCTAAGCAGGCATCGCAAGCAAGTGCCGCGATGAATGAAGGTAATAAGTTGCTTGGCCAGTTGGATGAGGCAAATAAAACGCTGAATCAGACTCCGAACGGCAAAGCCTTGCCACAACAGTCTCAGTTAGAACAGTCTCAGTTCAACCAAGCTCAAGGTAATATTCCAGGAGCTTCAGTTGCTGGTCTTTCAGTTGCAGGTGAAGCGGGTAAGCAAGTGAGCCAAGCCAATGCAGCGAATCAAGGTAGTGCGCTAGAAGTTGATTCTGAAATCGCTGTACTTACCGGAGGTAAGGGTGTTTCTCAGCTGACTGATGATGAAATCCGACAGTTGATGGATAAAGGCGTCACTCCAGAACAAATTGAAGCCAGTATGAGCCGAGAGCTGAGCCAAAAGAATGCAGCTAGTGCGGTTGCTGCCGATCAGAGTCAAGCATTGTCAGCCGCGGATATTGAACTGGCAAAGCAAGTAGATGCCCATACCAAAGCGCTAAACCAATTGAATGGAAAAATCGAATCAGAGCAGTCTGTTGTCGATAGCTTGCTTCACAAGCAACAAAGTGGTGCTAAGTTGACGGTTGATGAGCAAGCCGCTTTGGCTAAAGCGACCTCTAACCTAGACCTGTTGAATCAACAGCTCGCAAACGTTCAACAACAAGCAACAGCTCTGCTAAGTCAAGCTCCGGCTGCGAACAGTGCGTCTGGTGAACCCGCTGCTATCGATTGGGATAATACGGATTCAAGCGAAACTAAAGCCTTAGCTGCGGCAGCATCAACAGCAGCTGTAGCGACGGCGGCACAACAAGTGTCAGCGCAGGCCGCTTCTCAATCAGCAAACAATGCTCTTACGGATAAGGCGGCAATGCTGCACGCCAATAATGCGCACGCGGCCCAACAGGCAGCGGCTCAACAAGCCAATCTTTCTTCACCTCAACAGCAAGCTGCGTTAGACCCTGCTTTAACTGCACAAGGGGTGGCGATGAATGCTGCGCCTGCCGCGACCAAAGCAGGTTCAACGGACATGTTACTTAAAGCCGGAGCTGGTGCAGCGGCACTGTCTGGTCTTGGAAAAGCGAGTGCTAAGGAAGATTCTAAAGATTCGACCTTTGCTCAGCAGATCGCTTCTGCTGCGGGTGTTCAAGGCGCTGCCACCGCGGGTTCTGCGCCAACTCGAGCTGAAATTCAAGCTGCTCAACAAGCGCCTTTGCAGCTTACTAAAGAACTCGCGAACGAGCAGGTAGCGGAAAAAGTACAAATGATGATGTCTAAGAACCTTAAGAACTTGGATATCCGCCTCGACCCACCAGAGCTGGGTCAAATGAAAATTCGAATGACCATGAATAATGATGTGGCAAACGTACACTTTACTGTGAGCAATCAGCAGGCGAGAGATGTGATTGAACAAACCTTACCTCGGTTGAGAGAGATGTTGGCTCAACAAGGGATGCAGCTTGCTGATTCGTCAGTTCAACAACAGAACTCTGGTCAGGGGCAGGAGAGGTACAACAGTGGTGAGCAACAATCCGGCGCTAACCGCACAAATGATGGTCAAGGTGACGAAAACCTTGATAGTGGCAGCAATCTTGAATTGAATGTCTCATCAAAGCGTGATGGAATTAGTTATTATGCCTAGTATCAGGCTAAGAAGACTAAGTTAATAAAAACATCAGTTAATAGAAAGAACCGTTAGTTAATAGAAAGAACAGGAAGTTAGAGTAAGATATGGCCGAAGAACAAGATGCACCTAAAGGGAAGAGTAAGCTCCTCATCATCATTATAGCGGTAGTCGTTTTACTGCTTGGTATCGGTGGTGCTTTGTTCTTTTTCTTAGGCTCCGATGATAGTGCCTCTGAATCTCAGTCTCAGCCAGCCACTGCTATGGTCGCTGCAGAGCCAGTTATGTATGTTAATATTCCTCAGCCCTTCTTGTTCAATGTGACAGGTGATAAAAAAGATCGCCTAGTGCAGATAAAAGCACAGCTGATGGTACGAGGCAGCAAGAATGAAGACTTGGCTCGCTATCACTCTCCTCTTGTAGAAAGTACGCTACTAGCAACGTTCGCTTCGGCCACGGTCGATCAATTGCGCTCTCCAACCGGACGAGTTGAACTGCGAAACAAGGCGACTGAAGATATTAAAGCAAGTCTGGCTCAAGCTGTTGGCCAGCCTGTGATTGAAAAAGTGCTATTCACTGACTTCGTAATTCAATAGGTAATTTGTGACCGATTTATTAAGCCAAGACGAAATTGATGCGCTGTTACATGGCGTTGATGATGTTGAAGACGTAGAAGATGTCTTAGAAACCGAGAATGACAGTGCGGTCAATTTCGACTTTTCATCTCAAGATCGAATCGTCCGTGGTCGAATGCCGACCCTTGAACTTATTAACGAGCGCTTCGCACGTCATATGCGGATTAGCTTGTTTAATATGTTGCGTAAAACGGCTGAAGTGTCGATCAACGGCGTACAGATGATGAAGTTTGGTGAGTATCAAAACACATTGTATGTACCCACCAGTTTAAATATGGTTCGTTTCCGTCCGTTAAAAGGTACGGCGCTGATCACCATGGAAGCACGTCTTGTTTTTATTCTTGTAGAGAACTTTTTTGGTGGTGATGGTCGTTTCCACGCCAAGATTGAAGGCCGTGAATTCACGCCGACTGAAAGACGTATTATCCAGCTGCTGCTGAAAATTGTTTTTGAAGATTACAAAGAAGCTTGGTCTCCAGTGATGGGGGTTGAGTTTGAATACCTGGATTCTGAAGTGAACCCAAGTATGGCGAACATTGTGAGCCCAACAGAAGTGATCGTTGTGAGTTCGTTCCACATCGAGGTAGATGGCGGTGGTGGTGACTTCCACGTTGTGATGCCTTATTCAATGGTTGAACCGATCCGTGAACTGCTTGATGCGGGTGTTCAATCTGACAAAATGGAAACCGACGTTCGTTGGAGTACCGCACTGCGTGATGAAATCATGGATGTGCCGGTTAACTTTCGTGTGAACCTTCTAGAGCAAGATATTTCTCTGCGTGATTTGATGGAGCTGCGCCCCGGTGACGTCATTCCAATGAACATGCCTGAGCACGCAACGATGTTTGTCGAAGAACTGCCGACCTATCGTGTGAAAATGGGGCGCTCTGGTGAGAAGCTCGCAGTACAGATTTCTGAAAAAATTCAAAGACCCCATGTGGTTAAAACTGATCTCGCTTTTCTAGGCAAGGACTTAATGTCTGAACTAGAAAACAGCGATGATGACGAATAGAAAATAGATAAAAGTATAGGAATTGGTAATGGAACCTAGTGAAGATCAAAAGCTAGCAGACGAATGGGCTGCAGCACTTGGTGAAGATCCTTCAGCACCGTCAATTGATGTTGATGACGTGCTTGCGGCACCACTTGATGAGCTAACTGATTCATCATCTCCGATTTCTGAAGATGAGCGTCGTAAGCTGGATACCATCATGGATATTCCAGTGACTATCTCAATGGAAGTTGGCCGCTCTCAGATCAGTATCCGTAATTTACTTCAGTTGAACCAAGGTTCGGTCGTTGAGCTAGATAGAATTGCTGGTGAATCACTGGACGTAATGGTCAACGGTACCTTGATTGCTCATGGTGAAGTGGTTGTGGTGAACGACAAGTTTGGTATTCGTTTGACTGACGTTATTAGCCAAACAGAACGAATTAAGAAGCTGCGTTAATGAGCTTTTTGTCTCAAAGACTGGCGAGCTCTTCTCTCGGAATGACAAAGCTGTTAAGAGGGGGCTTGGGAGTAGGGCTATTAATTGTTCCCTCCATTGCCTTTGCTGCAACGCCGCCATCTCTCGATTTAGCGACCACTTTTGGGTCGCTAATTTTCGTTATAGCCTTCATCTTATTTATTGCTTGGCTACTCAAGCGCATGCAAGTGCCTGCAATGTCGAATCAGCAAGGCTTGGCGATTGTTAGGCAAATTCCTGTAGGTACTAAAGAACGCATCGCTATTGTTCAAGCGGGTGATGAGCAGTTCTTAGTCGGGATTACCACGCAATCTATTCAGCTAATTTCTAAGCTCGATAAACCTCTTACTCAGGAGATGCTGGAAAAAAGTACATTTTCAAGTCAGCTTTCCCAGCTAATAAAAAAAGATGCAAACAAGTAACGGACTTTTGAACTCATCTTACGTTTGCCAAAACGGAGCTTTCCGAATGGTTAAAGTGTTGTTGGTTCAGCTCACTCTTCTCTGCTCACTCGTATTCAGTATGTCGGTATTTGCACAGACTGAAGATGGCACCGTCATTCCGGCGAATACCGCTGGCTCAGAGTCGGTAACCATCAGCACGATGGAACAAGACCAAGCCAAATCGACAACCATGACCACGGGCAGCTTAACCGGCAATGGTGGCGGCATACCTGCCTTTACCATGACAACCAATGCTAATGGCGGTGAAGACTACTCGATAAACCTTCAGATCTTGGCGTTAATGACCATGCTTGGCTTCTTGCCAGCGATGGTGATTTTGATGACCTCGTTCACCCGTATTGTGGTGGTGATGTCTATTTTGCGTCAGGCGATGGGTTTACAACAAACACCGTCTAACCAAGTGATTATTGGTATCGCAATATTTTTGACCTTTTTCATTATGTCACCGGTAATCAATCAGGTTAACGAACAGGCGGTTCAACCTTATCTCAATGAACAGATATCGGCACGACAGGCATTCGATGTTGCCCAAGGTCCGATCAAGTCTTTCATGCTCAAACAGACTCGAATCAAAGATCTTGAAACCTTTGTTGAGATCTCTGGTGCGGAAGTGACCAACCCTGAAGATGTTTCCATGGCGGTTCTGATTCCAGCGTTTATCACATCGGAATTAAAAACGGCTTTCCAAATCGGCTTTATGTTGTTCTTACCGTTCCTAATCATCGACTTGGTGGTGGCATCGGTATTGATGGCCATGGGTATGATGATGTTGTCACCGATGATTGTATCGCTGCCGTTTAAGTTGATGTTGTTTGTTCTTGTTGATGGCTGGAACTTGATCCTCTCCACACTCGCCGGCAGTTTTGCCTTGTAGCTGGGGGAATAATGAATCCTGAAATATTCGTAGAGTTGTTCCGAGATGCCCTTTGGATGGTATTAATCATGGTTTGCGCCATCATTATTCCTAGCCTGCTGATCGGTTTGGTTGTGGCTGTTTTCCAAGCCGCGACCTCAATCAATGAACAAACACTGAGTTTCCTGCCGCGTTTGATAGTAACTTTGTTGGCGTTGATGCTATTTGCACACTGGATGACCCAGATGATGATGGAGTTCTTTTTCGAACTCATCGAACGCTTGCCGCAAGTTCTGTATTAGACCGATATGGAATACCCAACGAGCCTTGTACTAGAGTGGTTAGCCAATTATTTTTGGCCATACACTCGCATCTCAGCGATGCTGATGGTGATGACGGTAACAGGGGCACGCTTCGTGTCGCCGCGTATTCGTCTGTATTTAGGTTTGGCTATCACCTTTGCCGTGATGCCCGCAATTCCTGCTGTTCCCAAAGAGATCGAACTGCTCTCTTTCCAAGGGTTCTTAACGGTGTTTGAGCAAATCGTGATTGGTGTTGCCATGGGCTTTGTTACTCAGTTTATGATTCAGACCTTCGTCATGCTCGGCCAGATCTTGGGTATGCAATCTAGCTTGGGCTTCGCCTCAATGGTTGACCCCGCTAACGGACAGAATACGCCAGTACTTGGTCAGTTGTTCATGTTGCTTGCGACCATGTTTTTTTTGGCGACAGATGGTCACTTGAAAATGCTGCAGTTGGTGGTGTTCAGTTTTAAGACTTTGCCGATTGGCAGTGGCTCTCTGACTTCGGTCGATTTTCGAGAACTCGCGTTGTGGCTCGGTATCATGTTCAAAACGGCATTAGCAATGTCGTTGTCGGGCATTATCGCGCTACTAACGATTAACCTTTCTTTTGGTGTAATGACGCGTGCTGCACCTCAGTTAAACATCTTTTCTTTGGGTTTTGCATTTGCGCTACTCGTGGGTCTGTTACTTTGTTGGTACATCCTTGGCGGCTTGTATAGTCACTATGAGCTATTCTGGATGCAAGGCGAACAACAGATATGTCGTCTAATCCGGTTAGATTGCTAGGGGACTGAAATGGCAGAGTCAGACGGTCAAGAACGCACAGAAGACGCCACGCCCAAACGCTTGCAACAGGCCAAAGAAAAAGGGCAGGTTGCAAGGTCGAAAGAGCTAGCGTCGGCGTCGGTACTGATAGTAGGTGCGATTGCATTAATGTGGTTTGGCGAATCGATGGCGAAGGCGTTGTTCGAGGCTATGCAACGTCTGTTTTCTCTGAGCCGCGACGAGATTTTTGATACCAATAAACTCTTCGAAATTGCCGGTGGTGCACTGGTGAATTTGCTGTTTCCGCTGTTTTTGATCCTGATAACCTTATTCGTTGCAGCAGTCATTGGTGCGGCGGGTGTCGGTGGGATTAACTTTTCAATGCAAGCCGCGATGCCAAAGGCGTCTAAGCTCAATCCACTCAGTGGTATCAAGCGTATGTTTGGCCTACAAAGTTGGGTTGAACTTCTCAAATCTATTTTGAAAGTAGCTCTTGTATCAGGCATGGCCATTTATCTGATTCAGGCCTCTCAGCATGATTTAATGCAGCTGAGCATGGATGTTTATCCGCAGAATATCTTTCATGCTTTGGATATCTTGCTCAACTTTATTCTTTTAATCAGTTGCTCTCTGCTTATTGTGGTGGCGATTGATATCCCGTTCCAGATCTGGCAACACGCCGATCAATTGAAGATGACCAAACAAGAAGTCAAAGACGAATTCAAAGATACTGAAGGTAAGCCGGAAGTGAAAGGGCGAATTCGTATGCTTCAAAGGGAAGCGGCTCAACGTCGAATGATGGCTGATGTTCCTCAAGCGGATGTGATTGTGACCAACCCAGAGCACTTTTCCGTGGCATTGCGCTATAAGCAGAATCAAGATAAAGCGCCGATTGTGGTTGCCAAAGGTGTCGACCACATGGCGATGAAAATCCGAGAAATTGCGCGCGAAAACGACATCTATATTGTTCCAGCGCCACCATTGGCGAGGGCGCTTTATCACACCACTGAGCTAGAACAACAAATTCCTGACGGTCTGTTTACGGCAGTTGCGCAGGTACTTGCATATGTTTTCCAGCTTAAGCAGTACCGAAAACGAGGAGGGGAGAGGCCAAAACTGCAAGATTCTAATATGCCGATCCCACCTGATTTACGTCATTAGATCAATTGCTTGAGCTCTGCGTGATGAACCTTGATAATAGCGAGCTAGCTAATCTTCTTTTTATTGAGGTGATGGCGATAATTTGACGTGAGATGTTGGTACAGTGTTTGCTGTAGTAAGCCTGAACATTATAAGCCCATAGCAAAACAGCCCTGACTAAGATCTAATCCACTTCTTCAGAGAGCTACAACATAGCGAAACTGTCTAGATTTATGAAATTCTCCCTGCCTTTTGCGGACAAGCTACCTAAAATCCCTAACCGTGCCATGCCTGCGATTGGTGCGCCTGTTATGGTACTTGCCACGCTTGCTATGGTGGTGTTGCCCATTCCAGCTTTCTTGTTGGATATGTTCTTCACCTTTAATATTGCACTGTCTATGGTTGTGCTATTGGTTTCGGTTTATACCCGTAGGCCTTTAGACTTCGCTGCATTCCCGACCGTGCTGCTTATTGCGACTCTGCTTCGATTGGCCTTGAACGTTGCTTCAACACGTGTGGTATTGCTCCATGGCCATGAAGGTGGTGACGCTGCTGGTAACGTGATCGAAGCCTTCGGTAACGTGGTTATCGGTGGTAACTACGCTGTCGGTCTAGTGGTGTTCTTGATTCTGATGATCATCAACTTCATGGTTGTAACCAAAGGTGCGGGCCGTATCTCGGAAGTAAGTGCGCGTTTCACTTTGGATGCGTTACCGGGTAAACAAATGGCAATCGATGCCGACTTGAACGCGGGTTTGATCGACCAAGATCAAGCACGTCTGCGACGTTTTGAAGTAACCAAGGAAGCTGACTTCTACGGTTCGATGGACGGTGCTTCTAAGTTTGTAAAAGGCGATGCGATCGCCGGTATCCTTATCCTGTTCATCAACATCATTGGTGGCTTGAGCATTGGTATGGCTCAGTTTGACCTTGGTTTTGGTGAAGCAATCGAAATCTACACGCTACTGACTATCGGTGATGGTCTGGTTGCACAAATCCCGTCACTGCTCCTTTCTATAGCAGCTGCAATGATGGTAACGCGTCAAAATACTGATGAAGACATGGGGCAACAGCTCGTCTTCCAGATGTTCGACAATCCAAAAGCCTTGATGATCACCGCCGCTATCCTTGGCATCATGGGTATTGTTCCGGGTATGCCACATTTCTCGTTCTTGAGCCTTGCTGTTATTGCGGGCGCGGGTGCGTATTACATCGATAAGAAAAACAAAAAGAAGGCGGAAGAACCTAATCTTCCGGCGACCGTTGAAGCGAATGGAGAAGCAGGCTCTCAGAAGGAGCTTTCTTGGGATGATGTTCAACCTGTCGATATTATTGGTTTAGAAGTGGGTTACCGTTTAATTCCTTTGGTTGACAGAGACCAAGGGGGCGAACTGCTTGAACGCGTTAAAGGTGTGCGTAAGAAGCTGTCTCAAGACTTTGGTTTCTTGATCCCAGCGGTACACATTCGCGATAACCTAGAGCTGACACCAAACAGCTACCGAATTACCCTGATGGGTGTCGCAGTAGGTGAAGCTGAGATCAAGCCTGACATGGAGCTCGCGATTAACCCGGGCCAAGTGTACGGTATGATCGATGGTGAGCCGACAATCGACCCTGCATTTGGATTAGAAGCGGTATGGATTCGTGAAGAGCAGCGTGAACACGCACAAGCTCTAGGTTATACCGTTGTCGATTCTTCTACAGTATTGGCGACACATCTTAGCCAACTGCTTACCAACAACGCATCACAGCTTATTGGTCACGAGGAAGTTCAGAACTTACTTGAGATGCTTAGCCGCTCAACACCTAAGCTGGTCGAAGGTTTTGTACCGGATCAATTGCAGTTGGGTGTGGTTGTGAAAGTGCTACAGAACCTATTGAATGAAGCTATTCCAATTCGTGACATTCGAACTATAGTCCAAACTTTGTCGGAGTATTCAGGTAAGAGTCAAGAACCTGACATACTTACTGCGGCGGTTCGTATCTCATTGAAACGATTAATTGTTCAAGAAATCAATGGTATAGAGCCAGAGTTGCCAGTGATAACCCTAATTCCTGAGCTGGAACAAATCTTGCATCAAACCATGCAGGCATCCGGCGGAGAATCTGCTGGTATTGAACCTGGTTTAGCCGAACGTTTACAGACCTCCCTCAGCCACGCTACGCAAGAGCAGGAGCTGAAAGGTGAACCAGCGGTGCTACTGACCTCTGGTGTGTTACGCTCGACTCTGGCTAAGTTCGTGAAAAACACGATCCCAAGCTTGAGAGTCTTGTCTTACCAAGAGATACCGGACGAAAAACAGATACGTATAGTACAAGCTGTTGGTAATTAAGCCGCCTAATTAGAACGGACGATCGAATTGAAAATTAAACGATTTTTTGCAAAAGATATGCGAACGGCACTGCTCCAAGTTAAAGAAGAACTTGGCTCAGAGGCGGTGATCATGTCTAACAAAAAGGTCGCAGGTGGCGTGGAAATTGTTGCCGCTATTGATGGCGAATCTAGCCCTTCAACAGCAAGCCAGAGACTAAATAAACCTCAGCAGCCTGCACAAAGCCAATATACGCAAATGGCCGCGCCCGCAGCTCCTGCAGGGCGACGTCAACTAGACGATGACAAGGTTAGCCTGCAGTCGAATGCTGAAGGTGGACGCTCAATGACTAAGCGCTTTGCGAATATGCTAAAACAATACAGTCATGGCGCCGAGGATGAACCACAACATCGTGCTGAAAATGAAGATTCATTGTCAGCATTGCTTAATCGCCAATCAAGCACGGGTCATAACTCTCATAGTCATCAGACTCAAAGCAATCTGCAGTCTCATGGCCATCAGCAGTCTCACGGTAACCAACAGTCTCACGGCAATCTTGATTCAGCATTTGCTCGTGAAACAGGTTTGTCTAAGTTGATTGCTGAAGACCGCAGAGTCGAGCGTCCGGCACCTCGCTTGGATCCTACTCGTTATGATCGCGGTCGTGAGAACACTCACTCGAAAGGCTCTGATTCTGAAATGGAAACGATGCGCGAAGAGATGACCTCAATTCGTCGTCTGTTAGAACATCAAGTATCTGGATTAATGTGGCAAGAAGTTGAGCGTCGTGAACCGCTCAGAGCGATGCTTATTAAGCGCCTTGAGCGTATGGGTGTTTCTGCAGAGCTGGCCGATCAGATGGCTTGTTACATTCCTGAAGATACCAAACCAGCGCGTGCATGGAAGGCTTTGTTAGCACTGGTTGCTGACCAAATCTCTGTCACTCAGAAAGATATTTTAAAACGCGGCGGTATTGTGGCTCTACTTGGCCCAACCGGTGTGGGTAAAACGACAACTGTTGCAAAGCTAGCTGCACGTGCTGCCATGGAATATGGCGCAGATAACGTCGCACTAGTGACAACTGACACATATCGTATAGGTGCACATGAGCAGTTATCGATCTATGGTCGAATTATGGGTTGTCCTGTAAGAGTTGCTAAAGATTCTAGCGAACTGGCCGATGTAATATATCAGTTACGTAATCGTCGCCTGATTCTGGTCGATACTGCAGGCATGGGACAACGAGATGTTCGCCTATCTGAGCAGTTAGACACATTGATGCAAGAGAGTGGTTCCGTTATCAATAGCTACCTTGTGTTGCCAGCAACTGCACAACGCAAAGTGCTACAAGAAACAATTGAACACTTTAGAAGAATCCCGTTGTCGGGATGCATCATGACTAAATTGGATGAATCCCTCAGTCTTGGTGAATTCATCAGTGTCGTAATACAAAATGCATTACCAGTTGCTTACATAGCAAATGGTCAACGAGTTCCTGAAGATATCGTTATAGCTCAGCCAAAGTACATGATTGCTAAGGCTAATGAGTTATTAGAAAAATCTACAGAGAATGAACCTCATTACTGGAATAGCGATTCTGAAGGGCTCTAGGCGGCGGATAAATATGAATGAAAATATGATACATGATCAAGCTAGCGGCCTCCGTCGCTTAACCAAGCCTTCACTCACAAAAGTTATCGCTGTCACCGGTGGTAAGGGAGGCGTTGGTAAATCCAATGTGACGTTAGGTATGGCTATTTGCATGGCGCGCCAAGGCAAAAAAGTCATGGTGTTAGATGCCGATTTAGGGCTAGCTAACGTCGATATCATGCTGGGTATTCGTTCTAAACGAAACCTTGGGCATGTGTTGGCTGGCGAATGTGAACTTAAGGATGCGATTGTCGAAGGGCCGCACGGAATTAAAATTATTCCAGCGACATCGGGCACACAAAGCATGACTGAACTTTCACACGCACAGCATGCTGGTTTGATTCGCGCATTTGGTTCGCTTGAAGACGAGATGGATATCTTGTTGGTTGATACCGCTGCCGGAATTTCGGACATGGTGATCAGTTTCTCAAGAGCGGCGCAAGACGTGGTTGTTGTGGTATGTGATGAACCTACCTCAATCACAGATGCATATGCTTTGATTAAGCTTTTGAGCAGAGAGCACCAAGTTCAGCGATTCAAAGTTGTTGCAAATATGGTCAGAAGCTACCGAGAAGGCCGAGAATTATTTGCAAAGTTGACTTTGGTCACAGAGCGCTTCTTGAATGTGAGCCTCGAACTCGTAGCATGTATTCCTTTAGATGATAAAGTACGTCAATCAGTCAAGAGACAGAAGATCGTAGTAGATGCGTATCCTCGCTCTCCAGCTGCGTTGGCAATCAGCTCTTTGGCGAATAAAGCATTGACCTGGCCAATACCAAAAACACCAAGTGGGCACTTGGAGTTCTTTGTTGAAAGGCTGCTGAATCGTACTGAATTTATAGAGGAACCATTTGGTGAATAAAGCGCTTACTTACGACCAACATGCTAATCACAATAGCCAACAGGCTTTTTTTGAGAAGTATTCTGTGTTGGTTAAACGTATCGCTCATCACTTGTTGGGGCGATTACCGCCTAATGTATTGGTTGATGACTTAATTCAAGCTGGCATGATCGGCTTGATTGAAGCGCAACAAAACTATGATGGTACCAAAGGCGCAAGCTTTGAGACGTATGCTGGTATTCGGATTCGTGGGGCAATGTTGGATGACATTCGCCGCGGGGACTGGGTACCGAGATCGGTTCATAAAAACAACCGAGAAATCAGCAGTGCAATCGCGGAATTAGAGGGTATCCTCAACCGCGACCCGAGTGATGCCGAAGTGGCAAAACATATGGGACTCACTTTGGAGCAGTACCACAGTGCTTTAACTGATATTAATTGCTCAAGACTGGTTGGGATCGAAGATTTAGGCGTCTCAGATGATGTAATATCTCCGAATGAAGACTCTCAAGATAACACGCCTTTTCAAGGGGTTGCTGATGAGTCATTCCGCCAAGCTCTGATCGACTCGATAAAACAACTTCCGGAAAGAGAAGGCCTTGTGCTTTCGCTTTATTACGACGAAGAACTCAATTTAAAAGAGATTGGGGAAGTGCTAGGTGTCAGCGAATCTCGTGTCAGCCAAATACTGAGCCAATCTATGCAGCGTTTACGCACTAAGTTAAGTGCTTGGACACAGAACGACTAACAACACTGATCCTATTCAGTGGAGGCTAATTTGAACAAAAACATGAAAATTCTCATTGTTGATGATTTTTCAACGATGCGCCGAATTGTTAAAAACCTACTTCGCGATTTAGGTTTCAACAACACTCAAGAAGCAGACGATGGCTTGACCGCGTTACCTATGCTGAAAAAAGGCGAATTTGATTTCGTGGTAACTGACTGGAACATGCCAGGCATGCAAGGTATTGACTTGCTTAAACACATTCGCGCAGATGCAGAACTTAAGCACCTTCCAGTGCTTATGATCACAGCAGAAGCGAAGCGTGAGCAGATCATCGAAGCAGCGCAAGCGGGTGTTAATGGTTACATTGTGAAGCCTTTCACTGCTGCAACGCTGAAAGAGAAACTTGATAAGATTTTTGATCGCTTATAAGCATCAATAAGTTTTAGGTACTTCTAGATAAACGCTGACTGATAAGTTATCTGTTTATCTCGATAGCCTAAGCGCACAAAGTATGCGGAGTAAGGCCGAACTCAGGATGATTTCATTAGAACAAGCAAAAAAATTAGTAGAGCTGCTTGAGAACGATGAGCAGCAAGATGCTGATTCTCTTGTTAGAAGCATTTATGAAGATAATTTTAGTCTTCAAGACAATCCAATGCTTCAAGAAATAGGAAGTCTGACTCGCGACCTCCATGACTCTTTGACTCAATTTAATTTCGATGAGCGCATTAGCGTTATCGCAAATGACGAAATCCCCGATGCAAGGGATCGCCTTCAGTATGTCATTGATAAAACGGAAGTTGCGGCAAATAAGACGATGGACGCTGTCGATCGCTGTATGCCAATTGCAGACAACCTACACGAGTGTTTACTTCAAGTAAGGCCTCAATGGAATGAACTGATGCATGGCCGCATTGAGCTGGCACAATTTAAAGCTTTATGTCACCGCATTGATGGATTGCTTGTCCAAGTAGAGGGCGATAGTACCGAACTACGTGGACAACTGACTGAAATCTTGATGGCTCAGGATTTCCAAGATTTAACTGGGCAGATAATTAGCAAAGTTATTACCTTGGTGAATGAGGTTGAAGGACGCTTAGTTGAGATTCTCACCGTATTTGGTGCGAATCAGACTGAGCCAACTCCAAAATCAGAGAAGAAAGCATCGATTGCTCCAGAAGGGCCAATCATGAATCCAGAAGAGCGCGAAGACGCTGTTGCTTCTCAGGATGAAGTCGACGATTTGTTATCCAGTCTTGGATTTTAAAGGTAACGTATGAGCTACGATTTAGACGAAGATATTCTTCAGGACTTTTTAGTCGAAGCAGGAGAGATCCTTGAACTTCTATCAGAGCAACTGGTAGAGCTTGAGAATAACCCTGACGACAAAGACCTATTAAATGCTATTTTCCGTGGTTTCCATACAGTAAAAGGTGGTGCTGGTTTCTTAGCATTAACTGAGCTGGTGGATACTTGTCATGGTGCCGAGAATGTGTTCGACATTCTACGAAACGGTCAGCGCAGCGTAACATCAGGCTTGATGGATACTATGCTGCAGGCGTTAGATACTGTTAATACACAGTTCCAAGCCGTGCAAGATCAGGAACCTTTAGTACCAGCAGACCAAGCTTTATTGGATGAACTTCACCGCCTCTGCAAACCAGAATCAGCGGATGAAGTTGCACCAGTAGAAGCGCCAGCACCTGTTATCCCAGAGCCTGTCGTTACAGCCCCTGAACCGGTTGTCGAAAGCTCAAGCATCAGTGCCTCATCTGTGGATGATATCTCTGAAGACGAGTTTGAGCGCCTGCTTGATGAACTTCACGGTAAAGGTGGTTCACCAACAGCACCTTCTGCACCCACACCGCCGCCAGCACCAGTTGCACCTCAGCCTGTTGCTGACAGTGGTGATATTACTGATGACGAATTTGAGAAGTTGTTGGATGAATTGCACGGCGCGGGTAACAGCCCGACAGCGGCAAGTTCAACGCCTCCTCCACCGCCAGCGCCTCCGGCAGCACCTGTTTCGGCGATGTCTGAAGGCGATGACCTGATGACTGACGAAGAGTTCGAGAAGTTACTGGACCAATTGCATGGTTCAGGTAACGGACCTTCGATTGAAGAGCTCGATGCTGCGACTAAGCCTGCAGAAGTGAAGTCTGCGGCAGTTGCACCACAAGCTGCGCCTAAGCCTGCTGCTCCGGTTGTGGTTAAAGAAGAACCGAAACCTAGTGCTCCAGCAAAAACTGAAGTTAAAGCGCCAGCGAAGAAGCAGCAAGCTGAAGCTACAGTTCGTGTCGATACATCAACACTGGATACCATCATGAACATGGTGGGTGAACTGGTATTGGTGCGTAACCGACTTGTCAGTCTTGGCCTAAACAGCAATGACGAAGAAATGTCGAAAGCTGTCTCTAACTTAGATGTTGTTACTGCAGACCTACAAGGCGCGGTAATGAAGACTCGTATGCAGCCGATCAAGAAAGTATTTGGTCGCTTCCCACGAGTTGTCCGTGACCTTGCGCGTAGCTTGAAGAAAGACATCGTTCTTGAAATGCGTGGCGAAGAAACTGACCTTGATAAAAACTTGGTAGAAGCACTTGCTGATCCCCTGATTCACTTGGTGAGAAACTCTGTCGACCATGGTATCGAAATGCCGAACGACCGTGTTGCTGCGGGTAAATCACAAACGGGTAAAGTGATTCTGTCTGCCTCTCAAGAAGGTGATCACATTGAGCTGGCTATCGTTGATGACGGTGGCGGTATGGACCCTGATAAGCTTCGTGCTATTGCGGTCAAACGTGGCCTGATGGATGAAGATGCAGCGTCTCGTTTATCAAATAAAGAGTGTTTCAACCTGATTTTTGCTCCTGGCTTCTCAAGCAAAGAGCAGATCTCGGATATCTCTGGTCGTGGTGTAGGTATGGACGTTGTGAAAACGGCGATCAACACACTGAACGGCTCTATTGATATTGATTCAGAAATGGGACAAGGCACCAAGATCACCATCAAGGTTCCACTAACCCTAGCTATTCTACCAACCTTGATGGTCGGTGTTGCGGGTCACCCATTTGCATTGCCATTGGCATCGGTTAACGAGATCTTCCACCTAGACTTAAGCCGCACAAATGTGGTTGATGGTCAGCTAACGATCATCGTTCGCGATAAGTCTATTCCGTTGTTCTACTTGCAAAACTGGCTTGCTCCTAAAGCGGGTATTGTTGAACTGCGTAAAGGGCACGGCCATGTTGTTATCGTACAACTTGGTAGCCAACGAGTTGGTTTTGTTGTCGATACGCTTATCGGTCAAGAAGAAGTCGTGATCAAGCCACTTGATAAGCTTCTGCAAGGCACGCCAGGAATGGCAGGCGCGACAATTACAAGTGACGGACACATTGCATTGATTCTAGATGTGCCGGACTTGTTGAAGCAGTACGCAGCTGCGTCAAGAATTTAATTTAAGGATAAATATGGCGATTAAAGTATTAGTCGTTGATGATTCGAGTTTCTTTCGTCGTCGCGTTAGCGAGATCATCAACTCAGAGGCTCGCCTAGAAGTCATTGATGTAGCAGTAAACGGTAAAGAAGCCGTTGAGAAAGCGAAACAGCTAAGACCTGACGTAATCACGATGGACATTGAAATGCCTGTCATGGACGGCATCACTGCCGTTCGTGAGATCATGGCCGCGTCTCCAACGCCTATTTTGATGTTTTCATCGTTAACGCATGATGGAGCGAGAGCAACGTTAGATGCATTAGATGCAGGTGCTCTCGACTTCCTACCTAAGAAGTTTGAAGACATCGCACGTAACCGCGATGATGCGGTTGCATTGCTTCAACAGCGTGTGATTCAGATTGCTGCAAAGCGTGCGTTTATGCGTCGTGCTCCTATTGCACCGAGAGCGACAGCAACGACTTCAACATCTACGCCATTACGCCAACCGATTTCAACAGCAGCTGCGACTTCGACAGCGAAGCCAGCGGTTGCATCAACGGCAAAATTCAGAGCGTCAGGTAAGAAATATCAATTAACGGCAATTGGTACGTCGACTGGTGGCCCGGTTGCGCTACAGAAGATTTTGACGCGCATCCCTGCTAACTATCCACATCCGATTGTGTTAGTTCAGCATATGCCAGCAACATTCACAGCTGCTTTTGCTAGTCGATTGAACACCTTGTGTAAGATTGAAGTCCGTGAAGCGCAAGACGGTGATGTGTTGAAACCAGGAGTGGCGTATCTTGCTCCGGGTGGTAAACAGATGATGGTTGATGGCCGTGCAGGCTCTGCACGTCTAAGAATTATCGATGGCGGCGACCGAATGAATTACAAGCCTTGTGTAGATGTCACATTTGGCTCTGCAGCGAAGATCTACGGTGACAAAGTGTTGTCTATGATACTGACCGGTATGGGCGCAGATGGTCGAGAAGGTTCGCGTATGTTGAAAACCGCGGGCTCGACGATTTGGGCACAAGACGAAGATAGTTGTGTTGTATATGGTATGCCTCAAGCTGTAGCAAAAGCTGGCATTTCTACTGAAGACCTACCTCTCGACCGCATCGCGGAAAGGATTTTGGTTGAAGTTGGGTTAGCTTAGGTAAATCGAAATGATTGTTTGGAGTGTTGCAAACCAAAAAGGTGGTGTTGGTAAAACGACCACGACCGTGACTCTAGCAGGTTTACTTGCGTTGAAGGGGCACCGTGTTCTGTTGGTTGATACTGACCCACATGCATCACTGACCACCTATCTGGGTTACGACTCAGATACGGTGGAATCGAGCCTGTTTGATTTGTTTCAGTTGCGTGAGTTTAACGCGCAGACAGTAAGACCTTTGCTTTTACAAACGGAAGTTGAAGGTATCGATATTATTCCTGCGCACATGTCTTTGGCCACATTAGACCGTGTAATGGGAAATCGAAGTGGCATGGGGTTGATCTTGAAGCGCGCTTTGGCCGCTTTGAAAGGTGACTATGACTATGTGTTGATCGATTGTCCGCCAATTCTGGGGGTGATGATGGTCAATGCATTGGCTGCTAGTGATCGTATTTTGATTCCGGTACAGACTGAGTTTTTGGCGATGAAGGGCTTAGAGCGCATGATTCGCACTTTGACCATCATGCAGAAGTCTCGCAAAACGCCGTTTAAGGTGACGATTGTCCCGACGATGTACGACAAGCGAACTAAAGCCTCACTGCAAACATTAACGCAGCTCAAAGATGATTATCCAAACCAAGTTTGGACGTCTGCTGTGCCGATAGATACTAAGTTTCGAGATGCGAGCCTAAAACGCCTACCAGCATCTCATTTTGCATCGGGTAGCCGTGGTGTATTTGCTTATAAACAGTTGCTTATTTATCTCGAAAGGTTGGCGATAAATGAGCGCGAATAAAGAATCAGTATTGGCGCAGCCAAGTCTCTCCAGTGAACAAGCACTGGATGATTACTTTACTGCGTTATTAGGCGATGAAAGCTTTGAATCTGATGATTTTTTTGTTGACGAGTCGAGCGACGAATCACAATCTGAAGAGCCAGAGCCAGAGCCAGAGCCAGAGCCAGAGCCAGAGCCAGAGCCAGAGCCAGAGCCAGAGCCAGAGCCAGAGCCAGAGCCAGAGCCAGAGCCAGAGCGCCAATTTTCGAGTCACCACTCAAGCTATGCAGAAATACGCGCGGCTGAGTTTGAGGTTCCTAACCTTGAGGATGTTCAGAAACTACTGAGTCGTTTAGAGGCGACCAATGTTGTTGATGAACTGAACCTTGATGAGTTGATGGATCAGAACACCCAGAAAATCGCACAGCAAGCAGATATGCAAATATTTGATGCCGCGGTTGAATCTGTTCAGGTGTTTGAAGAGCCAGAGATTCAAGATTGGAATCTTCCACAACCTGATTTATCAATTGCTGCAGAGCCACCGGTTGAAACGCAGCAATTTGAAGAGTTACAAGCTGAATCGCTGGAGATGGAACAACTAGAAGTTAAGGCTGTTGAACCTGAACTTGACGTCCCTGAGCCCGAGACAGTTATTGAACCTGAAACTCAAGCAGGAGGTGCTGAACAGTTTACCTCTTGGGAAAGTACGGTTCGCACAGAAGACTTTCAAGTTTTGTATTTTGATGTAAACGGCGTGACCTTTGCGGTGCCACTTGATGAGCTTGGCGGCATCCATCGCCTTGAAGAGTTAAGCCATATCATTGGTAAGCCAGCTTGGTATTTAGGTTTACAAACCAACCGTGATAGTCAGCTAGATGTGGTTGACACCGCAAAATGGGTGATGTCTGAGAAACTATCGGGTGACGAATACAAAGAAAACTATCAATATATAGTGATGCTTGGAGAGAGCTTGTGGGGGCTTGCGGGCACCGAGTTAAAAGGCACCGAGCTACTTAATACAGATAAAGTACGTTGGCGAGAAATGGCAGGGAAACGCCCATGGCTCGCTGGTATGGTAAAAGAAAAAATGTGTGCTTTGATCCATGTTGAAGCATTAATCGCCATGCTAAACGCAGGGCTAGATGTAAAAGCATTAAGCTAGTCATAAGCATTAGGCTAACAATAAGCGTCAAGTTAATAATAGTGGTCGGTAACGACGGCAAGAGGATTATCTATGTCTCATATGAGTGAAGTTGAAGTAAGAAAAGATCCAACCAATGATGAAGTACTTCAATGGGTGACATTCCAGCTAGAAGAAGAAACTTACGGCATCAATGTAATGCAAGTACGTGAAGTACTGCGTTACAGTGAAATTGCTCCTGTACCGGGTGCTCCAGACTACGTTCTAGGTATTATCAACCTGCGTGGTAATGTTGTTACTGTTATCGACACTCGTTCTCGCTTTGGTTTGATGCAAGGTGAAATCACAGATAACACTCGTATCATCGTTATTGAATCTGAGCGTCAAGTTATTGGCATTCTAGTAGATAGCGTTGCTGAAGTGGTTTACCTACGTTCTTCTGAAATCGACACAACGCCAAGTGTTGGCACTGACGAAAGTGCTAAGTTCATTCAAGGTGTCAGTAACCGTGATGGCAAGCTGCTTATCTTAGTAGATCTAAACAAACTACTAAGCGAAGACGAATGGGATGAGATGGCTCACCTGTAATGTTTGAAGCGCTTCCTTTAACCCCTGTTGCTCTGATATCAGGCGTTGGGGTTTTTACGTTATTCATCGTGATTTTGATTAGCAAAGTAAAACGTGCGATTCAAAAGCAGCTCGATCAGTCACGTCTGCAAGTTCGTAATTTGGACAAAGAGCTTCAAAAATCGAGTAAGCAATTACTTGAGGTTCGCTCGGTTGTGGTTGGCCTGGGCCAAAAAGTTACTGAACAGCAAGATCTGATAAAGCACTTGAATGAGCGTATTGTTGAGTTGGAACATGCTGACACTGATGGCCGCTTGTACACACGTGCAACGAAAATGGTTCAGCTTGGTGCCGGGATAAACGAACTGATTGAAGAGTGTGAACTACCTAAAGCGGAAGCTGAGCTAATGATGTCTCTACAGAATAAGCTCGCGGGTAAGGAGAAAATCCCTTCGTTGAGAAGTAACCCTTCATCGTACGATGATCAACCCGATGCCTCTCGCGATCGCAGAGACCCGTCTCGACGTCGTTAAATTGAGCGCTTAATTCGTATTGAACAATTGATGTTTATTACGTATTCCTTTTAAAAGAAGCTTCGGCTTCTTTTTTTATGCCTGTTCTATCTATATAGAACGATGTTTATAAGTGCTTGTATCTAAGGCAATATCTTGTTTGTTGATGAAAATGTGTAAATTGTGATGCGGTGGTAACAGTTTCTTACCGACTTTGTTCTATCGAAAACGCCTAGTCCTGTTTTGTCACCATGTTGGTGTGCTACTATAGCCCTCTCATTACTCGACTAAATTTACCTATGCTAGAAGTCTCAAATTTAACTGCTATTCGTGACGACAGGGTTCTATTTGAATCGTTGTCTTTTCAATTGAAACCAGGTGAACTGGTTCAGGTTGAAGGTCGTAACGGTACCGGGAAAACGACACTCCTTAGGATTATTACTGGCTTAGGTGATCGCGATGACGGCACTATCTCTTGGGATGGTGAGTCTATCGAATCGAGTCGAGACGTGTATCATCAAAATTTGCTTTTTCTTGGTCACCAAACTGGTGTGAAGCGCGAGCTAAGTGCCTATGAGAACCTGAGTTTCTATCAGTCGATTCACAGTGGTGGTACGAGCAAAGAAGAGCTTTACCACGCGTTGGCTCAAGTCGGGCTTGCGGGCAGAGAAGACGTACCTGCGGGGCAACTTTCAGCGGGGCAACAGCGCCGAGTCGCATTGGCTCGTCTTTGGTTGAGTAAGCAAATGTTGTGGATTCTCGATGAACCGCTGACTGCGATTGATAAGCAGGGCGTGAAAGTTCTCGAATCTCTTTTTTCTCAGCATGCAGACAACGGTGGCATTGTGTTATTAACCACGCACCAAGATATGTTTGCTGATAGCCCGAAACTAAGAAAAATAAAGTTGGGTGAGTAATATGATCTCTTCTATGACCACGATTATCCGACGTGAGCTGCTTATCGCATTCCGACGTCAAGCGGATATCTTTAACCCTCTGTGGTTCTTCATCATTGTTATCACGCTTTTCCCTTTAAGTATCGGCCCTGAGCCAAACCTACTTGCACGTATTGCTGCGGGTATTGTTTGGGTGGCCGCTTTGCTCTCGGCATTGCTCTCTTTAGAGCGCCTTTTCCGCGATGATTTTCAAGATGGTGCCCTTGAGCAGATGATGCTGATGCCCATCCCGTTGCAGTTGGTAGTCTTGTCCAAGGTCATAGCACACTGGTTGTTGACCGGGTTACCATTGATTTTAATTAGCCCATTGTTAGCTGTTTTGTTGTCTTTAGATTTTGATACATGGCTCTCAGTTGTGTTGACCTTGCTGGTAGGTACACCCGCATTGAGCTTTATTGGTGCGATTGGTGTTGCGTTGACCGTTGGGTTACAGAAGGGCGGAGTCCTATTAAGCCTGTTAATTCTGCCGCTTTACATCCCCATTTTGATTTTCGCGACGTCAGCTATTGACGCTGCGGCATTGGGCGTTGCATACAACGGTCAGTTGGCGGTGCTTGGGGCGATGTTAATGGGGGCGATGACTCTGACACCTTTTGCGATCAGTGCCGCACTTAGAGTGAGTGTGAACTGATAAGGGTTCCGTTATCGTATAGCTAATGTGAACCAAACGTGTCGATTGGACTCATAGAGTCAGTAAAACTGAAAGCAAGACAAATAAAATTATTATAATTATAGCTTTAATAGCTGTAAGCAATATGAAGTAAGAGTGAGATTACAACATGTGGAAATGGCTCCATCCCTATGCCAAAGCAGAAACCTCTTATCAGCTTGCTGGTAAACTTTTGCCATGGTTTTCGATCCTAGCGCTATTGTGTCTATCCGTCGGTACCGTGTGGGGGCTTGCATTTGCGCCTTCAGATTACCAACAAGGTGATAGTTTCCGAATCATCTACATCCATGTTCCGTCTGCCATCTGGTCGATGGGCGTTTACATGTCGATGGCGATTGCTGCCTTTATCGGTTTGGTATGGCAGGTGAGACTATCTGATATGGCCGCATTGGCGATGGCGCCGATTGGTGCTGTATTTACCTTCATTGCACTGCTAACCGGTGCGGTTTGGGGTAAACCAATGTGGGGTGCTTGGTGGGTTTGGGATGCACGTTTAACCTCAGAGCTGATTCTTCTATTCTTATACTTGGGTGTGATTGCACTTCACCACGCATTTGATGACCAAAAAACAGCCGCTAAAGCAGCAGGCATTTTGGCAATCGTTGGTGTCATCAACCTACCTATCATTCACTTTTCCGTAGAGTGGTGGAACACACTTCACCAAGGCGCGACGATCACTAAATTCGACAAGCCTTCTATATCAAGTGACATGCTATGGCCGCTTCTTCTTAACATCTTCGGCTTCGCCTTTTTCTTTGGTGCTGTGACTATGGTTCGTTTCCGTAACGAAATCATCAGTAAAGAGAGTCACCGTCCATGGGTTCGCAAGCTTGCGGCCGAAAAAGCGTAGTAGGGTAGGTAATTATGTATTTTGAATCTTTGAGTGATTTCTTTGCCATGGGGGGCTACGCCTCATATGTATGGAGTGCATTTGGAATCACATTTCTCGCGATGATCATTTTACTGGTCGTAAGCGTTCGTCGTGGTAAGCAATTACTAAATGAAGTACAAGCTAAGATTGATCGTCAGGCTCGTATCGATGCAGCAAAAAATATGGAGAACACTCTATGAACCCAAGACGTAAAAAGAGGCTGGGCATTGTCTTAGCGATCTTTTTTGGTATCAGTGCGACTGTTGGATTGATGGTTTACGCACTTAACCAGAACATGGATCTGTTCTACACACCAACTGAGCTGGTCAACGGCAAAGATGGTAAAAAACCTGAAGTTGGTCAACGCCTACGTATTGGTGGCATGGTCGTAGTCGGCTCTGTAAGCCGTGACAATGAATCACTACGTGTAAGCTTTGATTTGCAAGATGTAGGCCCTAAAGTAACGATTCTATACGATGGCATCCTTCCTGATCTTTTCCGTGAAGGCCAAGGTATTGTTGCTCAGGGTGTGCTTAAAAATGCAACGACAATCGAAGCGTTTGAGGTGTTGGCAAAGCACGATGAAGAGTACATGCCTTCTGAAGTTGCGGAAGCAATGAAGAAAACCCATGAGCCTTTGCAATACACGACTGAACAAAAAGAAGGAAATGCTCAATGATAGCCGAGATCGGCCATTTTGCGATGATCCTGTCCTTGGGACTTGCATTGCTGCTAAGCGTGCTCCCATTGTATGGAGCCGCTCGAAATAACACATTATTGATGAACAGCGCACGACCGTTGTCGTGGGGTATGTTCGGATTCTTAGCGATTTCGTTCTTTATCTTGTGTTACGCGTTCTACACCAATGATTTTACGATTCAATACGTAGCAAGTAACTCGAATAGCCAACTGCCTTGGTACTACCGAATTACGGCGGTTTGGGGCGCTCATGAAGGTTCATTACTGCTTTGGGTTCTTATCCAAGCGGGTTGGACAGTTGCAGTAGCGACGTTTAGCCGTGGTATGCCTCAAGAGTCTGTGGCTCGCGTACTGGCTATCATGGGTTTGATTACTGTCGGCTTCTTGCTGTTCATTATCGTAACGTCTAACCCGTTCCTACGTACATTGCCTTTCTTCCCTGTAGATGGCCGTGACTTGAACCCACTACTGCAAGATCCGGGTTTGATTATTCACCCGCCAATGCTTTACATGGGTTATGTAGGTTTCTCGGTAGCGTTCTCTTTCGCCATCGCTTCTCTAATGAGTGGTCGTTTAGATACGGCATGGGCTCGTTGGTCGCGTCCTTGGACAATCGCAGCTTGGTTATTCCTAACAGTAGGTATCGCACTAGGCTCTTGGTGGGCTTACTACGAACTTGGCTGGGGTGGCTGGTGGTTCTGGGATCCAGTAGAAAACGCTTCATTCATGCCTTGGTTGGCTGGTACTGCGCTGATGCACTCACTAGCGGTAACAGAAAAGCGTGGCACATTTAAAGCTTGGACAGTATTGCTGGCTATCTCTGCATTCTCGCTAAGCTTACTAGGTACATTCTTAGTTCGTTCAGGCATCTTGGTATCGGTTCACGCGTTTGCGTCGGATCCTGCTCGCGGTATGTTTATCCTAGGTTTCCTAGTCTTCGTTATCGGTGGTTCACTGCTGTTGTTTGCTGTTAAAGGCGCATCGGTTCGTGTTCGTGGTAACTTCGATCTGGTTTCTCGTGAAAACGCACTGCTTGGCAACAACATCTTATTGATTGCAGCCCTAGTGGTTGTGTTAGTAGGTACGTTATTACCACTAGTTCACAAACAGTTAGGCTTGGGATCGGTATCTATCGGTGCTCCATTCTTTGACATGCTGTTCTTTTGGTTAATGATTCCGTTCTCGTTCTTGCTTGGTATCGGTCCTCTGATCCGCTGGAAACGTGACAACCTGTCTAAGCTTGTTAAACCAATGCTGATTTCAGGTGCATTCTCACTGGGCTTGAGTGCGCTAATGGTTGCTCTATTGGCTGACCGCTTCAGTGGTACTGCGTTTGCTGGCTGGGTAATGGCATTCTGGATCATCTTCATGCACGGCTTTGAGCTGCATGAACGTGCGACTCACCGTCATACGTTTATGAAAGGTCTAACTAAGTTGCCTCGTAGTCACTGGGCGATGGTGTGTGGTCACATCGGTTTAGCTGTGACAGTGATTGGTATCGCGATGGTGCAAAACTACAGCATCGAACGCGATGTTCGTCTGGCACCTGGTGAAAGCTACCAGCTTGAAGAATACAGCTTCCTGTTTACAGGGGTTCGTGACAAAGATGGTCCTAACTACGATGGTTACATTGCTGACTTTGAAATTACTAAAGAAGGCAAATACATCAACACGCTTCACGCTGAAAAACGTTTCTACACCACCGCTAAGTCTATGATGACGGAAGCAGCGATTGACCGTGGTGTAACGCGCGATCTTTACATCGCAATGGGTGAACGTTTAGACGACAACAAATCTTGGGCTGTACGTATCTACTACAAACCATTTGTACGTTGGATCTGGGCAGGCTCTTTGATCATGTCGATTGGTGGCGCTATTGCTATCAGTGACCGTCGTTACCGTTTCCGTAAGCCAACAAAAAAGTCGGCTGAAGAGCAGGAGGCTTAATCCGAATGAACAAGAAGGTTTTATTCATTCCATTGATTGCGTTCATGGTTCTAGCTGGAATCTTTGCAACGCAATTAATGCGCAACCAGTCGGGCGATGACCCAACTAAGCTTGAATCCGTATTGATTGGTAAGCCTGTGCCTGAGTTTGACCTAGAAGATCTAGAGCAACCAGGTAAGCTGCATGATCAAGCTATCTTTAAAGGTGAGCCGCTGCTTCTTAACGTATGGGCGACTTGGTGTCCTACTTGTTATGCAGAGCACTCTTACCTGAACAAACTTGCTGGTCAAGGGGTTAAGATCATTGGTCTTAATTACAAAGATGATCGCAATAAAGCGGTTGGTTGGTTAAAAGAACTGGGTAACCCGTACCTAATCAGCCTGTTTGATGGTAATGGCATGCTAGGTCTTGACCTTGGTGTGTATGGCGCTCCTGAAACTTTCCTAATTGATGCTAACGGTGTGGTTCGTTACCGCCATGTTGGCGATGTGAACCCGACCAACTGGGCATCGACGCTTGAGCCGATGTATCAAGAGTTGTTGGAGGAATCGAAATGATTAGAAAGGCATTGATTACTCTATTTACTACGTTCGCAATCTCAGCGACGGTTTCTGCTGCACCTATCGAATTTCATGAATTTGATACCGTAGATCAAGAGCAGCAGTTCAAAGAGCTAAGCAATACATTGCGTTGCCCTAAATGTCAGAACAACACGATTGGTGATTCGAACGCTGAGTTAGCGGTCGACTTACGTCAAAAAGTGTACGAGATGACAAAAGACGGTAAGTCGAAGCAAGATATCATTGATTACATGATTGCTCGCTACGGTAACTTTGTGACTTACAATCCACCACTGACACTAGCAACATCGATCCTTTGGATTGGTCCGTTTGCGGTGGTTGTGTTTGGATTTGGTTTGATCATTTTGCGAAGCAGAAAGTCAAAATCGAAAGCGGCAGTAGAGTCAGATAAAGACTGGGATGCAGACAAAGAAGCTCGCTTAAAAGCGTTACTCGATGAAGAGAACGACGGAGATAAGAAGTAATGACTCTATTTTGGATTTCTACCATTATCCTTTCGCTAGCGGCAATTTTCTTAATTGTTCTGCCTTTCATTAACAAGAAGGCAAACAATGACGAAATGCTTCGCGACGAGTTGAACAAAGCATTCTATAAAGACCGTCTTGTCGAGTTAGAAGTAGAAGCAGAGGAAGGTCTTGTTGATAACCAACAAGAACTGATCGCTGATTTGAAACAGTCGCTACTTGATGATGTTCCTGCACAAGAAGAGATGAAGAAGACTCAAATTTCAACGGTCGGTGTGGTTGTACCGTCGATCATCCTTGTCGTCGTTGTGACTTATGGTATGTACTTTAAGTTCGGTGCGTTGGACAAAGTTCAACACTGGCAAGAAGTGAGCTCGAACCTTCCTGAATTGTCTAAAAAGCTAATGTCATCGGAAGGTGGTGCACTAACGGATGATGAACTTGAAGATTTGACTCTAGCGCTTCGTACTCGCCTACATTACCAACCAAAAGATTCAACAGGCTGGTTGCTACTCGGTCGTATTGCACTGGCTAACCGCGACGCTGAAACAGCAAAAGATTCAATGGAACGAGCTTACAAGCTTGAACCTAAGAATGAAGATGTTCAGTTAGGTTTCGCACAAGCGCTGATGCTTTCACCGGATGAAGCTGATCAAAACCAAGCTCGTTTGATTTTGAGCCGTTTGATTCAAAACGATTACGTTGACCTTCGTGTGTTCTCACTGCTTGCGTTTGATGCGTTTGAGCGTCAAGACTACCCAGGTGCTGTGAAGTACTGGAGCATCATGCAACAGATGATTGGTCCACAAGACAGTCGCTATGAAATGCTTTCGCGCAGTATTGAAAGTGCTCAGAAGAAAATGGGCGACAATATGGGTGTCGACCAAGGTAAGACTGTTGCTGTAACGCTCGATCTATCTGCAGACGTGAATGCTGACCCTAACTCAGTGTTAATTGTTTCAGTACACAGAGCAGATGGTTCTCCAATGCCTATCGCAGCCGCTCGTTACCCACTAGGGACTTTCCCTCGTACGGTTGTGCTAGATGACGGCAACAGCATGCTGGAAGGACAAGAGCTGTCTAGCCTTGAAACTCTGATGGTTAGAGCTAGGCTTGATACAGATCGCAACGTTTCAACTCGCGAAGGCGATTGGTACGGTGAAAGTGAAGTGGTTGAATTGGGCGCTCCAGTCACCATCAATATCAATAAGCAATATTAATCATCACTTTGCATAGGTGTTAGCTATTCCGATTTATCGATAAACGGTATAGACTTAGCCAAACAATTGAGGCCAGCGATTGCTGGCCTTTTTTATTATTTGAATTCCTTATGGAAAAGGTGATATGTCTGTCAGTGTTTTAAGACTCTCGAGTTTACTTTTTATCGCAAGCTTAACGGCTGGGTGTTCAAGTGCGCCGGACGAAAGTGTCAGCGATGATAACCTCGAAACCTCTGAATACGTCGAAGAGTCCCACCCGAATGATCCTTTTGAAGGCTTCAACCGAGCGATGTGGGATATCAACTACGAATATCTAGATCCTTATTTAGTTCGTCCTGTTTCCCTCGCTTATGTTGACTACACACCTGTGCCAGTGCGCTCTGGTATATCCAATTTTCTAGCCAACTTAGACGAACCATCAAGCATGGTGAATAACCTTATTATGGGTAATGGCGAGAAAGCTCTCGACCATTTCAATCGTTTTTGGATTAACTCAACGATTGGTTTGTTAGGCTTAATCGATATTGCCAGCGAGGCAGGGATCACCAAGTACGATGATAAGTCGTTTTCTGATGCGATTGGTCATTACGGGGTAGGGAATGGTCCGTACTTCATGGTGCCGGGTTATGGCCCATTAACCACACGTGAAGTGACTGAAACTGTCGATGGATTATATGTCCCTCTGTCGTTTCTGAACTTTTGGGCGAGTCTAGGCAAATGGGCATTTGAAGGCATGGAAACACGTGCTCAATTAGTGTCACAAGAAGCGCTGTTGGATGATTCTCCAGATCCATACGCATTAACGCGTGATGTATATATTCAACGCCGTGACTTTAAAGCCGAGATCGAGCCTGAAGAGGTCGACCTTGAAGAAGAAGATTTGATCGATGGTTATCTAGAAGATTACTAGAAACATGATTTAGAAAATCGATAAAAGAAAGGCTCGATGTTGATGCAACATCGAGCCTTTTTAATGCTTTCTACTTTTAGGGAGGTAGATCAGAAGCGGTAGTTAGCTTGTATACCTACTAGCCAGATGCTACCTGTTACTTCACCTTCGAAGCTGCCACCAAATAAATCTGCTGCAGCATCGGTTTCATGCATTTTAGCGTCTTTCGCTAGGATGTAAGTGAAACCAGCATCTAGAGTTAGCTGCTCAGACCATTGGTAGCCTGCACCAATGCTCAGCCAAGTACGATCTGTTTCTGGGATAGTCGCAGTGCGGTGCTCTTCGCTTACTGCCGAAGTGTCGTAAGCAATACCAGAACGCAGAGCCAGTTTTGGTGTCATTTGGTAAGTCGTACCAATTGCAAAGCGGTAGTTGTCTTCCCAGTTCTCTTGCTTGATCTCAACGCTGTTTTCACCAGGGAAATCCGCTACAAGTTCTTTAAAGCTGCTCCAGTTTGTCCAGTTAACACTCGCGTGAACTGCAACTTTTTCTGTTAGCTGGTGGAAGCTCGCAAGTTCTGCTGTTGCTGGAAGTGCAAGGTCCATTGAACCATTTTTGTGCGCCGCCGGGTTTGCTTGGTTGAAACCAAAGCCTTGTGCATAACCTTCTAGAGTTAGATCAACTTCTGACTTGTAAGTAAAGCCAAGGCGGTTGTTTTCATTAATCTGCCACGCTGTGCCAATTTGCCAGCCCCATGCAGTGTCATCACCTTCCATATATTTTAAAGGAGTACCTGCTGGTAATGGAACAAGCGAGTTTGCTGTAGATACTGCACCAAAGCTACCTTCAGCCATAATGTAACGAATGCCACCACCAAGAGAAACACTCTCCAGTAATTGGTATGCAGCATTAAGGTTTAGCTCCATTGTAGTAACACTTGCTTCGTTACCATGGTTAGCGCCACCAAAGTCTTTCCCTAGGTCTGTTTCCATACCGTAGTTGGTACCAGCAGCAAAACCTAAAGCAAATTTTTCGTTGTACTTATGAGAAACGTAAAAGTTTGGGATAACTGCACTGTGTGCAAAATCACTAGAATTTGATGAAGTTGTTTTGCCCATCATAGACGTAGAAGTACCGTCGATATCGATGTTCGGGTCAACATAGATAGCACCAACAGAAACCTGAGTGCCTTCTAGATAAGTCAGCATGGCAGGGTTACGCCATTGTGCGTCTGCACCATCAGCCATTGCAGCTTCACCCGCGTATGCACGGCCTAGGCCTGTTGCTGAGTATTCTGCTAGCTGAAAACCTGCCGCTTGAGTCACGGTAGAAGTCGAAAGTAGTCCAACTGCCACTGCAGCAGATAGAAGAGTCTTATTTATTTTCATTATTATGTTCGCTGAATCATAAGTATTTAGTGGCGTGATTCTACTTTTAGAGTCATTACTTTAAAAATGAAATTCGAATAAAACAGTGTTTTAGGGATTTAATGAGTAAATGTGTTTAATTATTAGAGAAATAATCTAAATGTTTCGGCTGTGTTGCGAAGTTTGAGCGTACACTTGTAGTCATATATTGGTCTTGCAGGCTACAGCTGTAAGCTTAAATTGATGCGGGTCAGTGACTTAGGCAATAAAAAAGGGTCGCATAAAGCGACCCTTTGGGGATTACTTACTAGCTTATATTAGAAGCTGTAGCTGTATTGGATACCAGCTAAGATAGCGTCTGCGTGAGTAGTTGCTGTTAGTGCACCGTCACCTTCAGTCACATCTACATCTTCACCTAGTAGGTATGTAAAGCCGAAGTCAACAGTATGCTGCTGTTGGAATGCGTATGTGAAACCTGCAGAGAACCATTGACGGTCAGAATCAGGAACAGAAATCGAAGTTACTTTATCTTGAGCTGCAGTGTCATACATGTAACCAGCGCGCAGAGTCCAAGCATCGTTCAGGAAGTAAGTACCACCGATTGCGTAGTGCCAACCGTCTTGCCATTGGTAGTTACCAATTTCTTGCTTACCAGCAACAGAGTCTGCTTCTAGAGTGTCAAATGTGTTCCAGCCAATCCACTGAACAGAGTAGTGAACTGCAAAGTTAGTGTCTTTAATCTCATGGTAACCAGAGAATTCAGCCATGCTTGGTAACGATAGGTATAACGTATCTAGTGGAAGTGCCCCACCTAAAGTCATGTCGCCATCTGCTTCAATTTCAGGGCTGTAATGGTAAGAAAGGCCAAAGCGGTTTGCTGAATCAAGTTCATATACCGCGCCGATGTTCCAACCAACACCAACACCATCCGCGTCAATTGATGCTAGGTTAGATGTGCTCGTTTCGCCTGTTAAAGGATTCGTCGTTGTTAAATTACGTTCAAGCTTACCACTACCTTGAACAATATCTAAACCAGCACCAACAGAAAACTGTTCGTTAACACGGTATGAAGCTGATAGCGCGTAGTTGATGCTTTTAATTTCAGTCGTTCCACCAAATGCTGACACACCTGTGTGTGCACCGCCTAAAGCGCTGCTTGAACCAAAGCTGCTATCAAAATTATTAGTTGTACCAAAGTTTGAGTAGATACCAGCACCAAATGCCCATTGGTCATTTAATCGGTGGATATAGTAGATATTAGGAACCGGAGTACCACTGCTATTATTTGCGCTATCAACAGGCACTGTACCGCCTGCTTTTACGTTTGTAACATCGATGTCAGTCTCGATGTAGTTTATACCAGCAGAAAACTGAGATGAATCAAACAGAGCCATTGCTGCTGAGTTACGAGCCATAACAGAAGCGTTATCTGCGATTACTGCATCACCAGCAAATGCTCGGCCAAGGCCGGTAGCTGATTGTGAGTTAAGTTGGAAACCTGCTGCCATCGCTTGCGAAGACGCCAGTGTAATTGTTACTGCTAAAAGAGACTTTTTAAACAGACGCGTGTTGTTGGTAGTCATTCATTTATTCCTTTATATATCCGCCTCTACAGGGCGATTAATTTGAGCAATTGCTCAATGGTGGCTGATCCTATTCGCAAGTATACGATATACAAATCCGACCATTGGAAATTTTGAGTGGAAAATTATGGAAATGACGCCTATCTGGCACGAAAATGGTGCGAAATGCTGTTTTTTAGAGTTTTAACTCTAGAGGTATTGGTTTTGTGAATGGTTTTTTAGTTTATTTATAAATAAAGCCCAGCAATATCAGTAATATAATTGCTGGGCCTTTTGTCACGGGGCTTTAAGAGCGAATTAGCTCATCGGTTTGATCATTTTTGTCAGCTTTTCGGCGATTTTGGAAACATCCTCACCATTTTCACCAACAAGGATTAAGCTGCTGCCATCGACGGGTGTTACCGATCCGGACATGCCTTTTTCATCAAAGTCGATAGGTTTGTCTGTCGGAATACCGGTTAAAAACAACGTTACTTTGCCTTTTGCGCCTTGGAAGACCATATGTACTGCGTTGGATTTACCAAAGCCACAGTGGTTTAGGTAATAGACGTGGTAAGGGAAAGCATCATCAAACTGAAAAGCAAATGGGTTCATTTTTGCGTTAATCTGCTGTGATGTGACCTGTTCATCAATGGAACTAACAAAACTTTTTTCATCAACAACGTGCTTCATCGCTGTATCAACCAAACTAGCTTGAGCTGGTGAAACGAATGCATTGCCCCAATTCACTTGGCCAACTAGTAAACCAGCAACAAACGCCACCGAGGCAGCCATTGCCATTGCTCTTCTAGCAAATGTAGGCCTTACCACTTTGCTTTCTTCGCTTGAGGTCTGATTGAACAGAATGCGATCAGCAAGATCGTCTGGCACATCCACATTCATCGCAGAGTGGATCTGTTTATCTAGCGCTAATACATCGTCTAAGAAATTACTATTGGCTTCGCTATTGGCGGTTGCATCAACAATATCTTGTGTACGTTGTTTAGGTTCCGACAATACACGACGACGAAATTCCAAATCATCCATTATGTTGCCCCCTCTCTGCCTCTTCTGTATCCAACAGCTCTTTCAACTGATTTCGAGCTCTGAATAAACGTGTCATCACCGTGTTTTTGTTGAGATCGAGAATATCGGCAATCTCATCACCACTAAAACCACCAATCACTTGCAAGAAGAGCGGTTCACGGTAATCGATTTCAAGTTTCATGATCTGCGCTTGCAACCACTGATGCTGATGGTGCGGGTCATCGCTGACACTAGCATCATTACCGTGATCGTCGATATCAACCAGATCAAACTGTTTGCGTTCAAATCGTCGAGCGTTCTCGCGTCTCAAGATAGTAATCAGCCAAGATTTAGCGGCTTTTTCATCTTGAAGGCTATCGAGTGACTTCCATGCACGAAGGCAAGTTTCTTGAACTAAGTCTTCGGCAATGCTTTTGTCTTTGCATAACCAATAGGCGTAGCGAAAGAGGTCACGATGATAGGCACGCACGAGTGCTTCGTATTTTCTTTGTTTGTCCATATCAGAGTTGACCGGACGCTTGGCTGTTTTCTTTCCAAACATTTTTATTATTGACACACGAGCCTCCATAATTGCTCTGCGTATAGCTGTCCTCTATACGTTGTGCTTTGTTTTTATATTTTTAGAGCTAACGATCGGCAGGAAATCGTAAAATCACATTAAAATTGATCTACTTCAAAATCTAAGGCCTCGAACAAGCTATAGTACACCTTGTCGTCTAGTTAGTCATTCGTGGCTAGCATGTTGAGCAAGACGACACTTCCTTTTGAAGGCTGACTTTACTTTCTCCTAATCAGGAAACTGATTATTTCAATTGGCGCTAAGTTAATTGCTTTATATACATTCCGACCACACAGCTTTGTGTGGTTTTTTTTTACCTCAAGAAAACCATTCCCTACAAAGCGATAACAGTATTTACTTACAATAGTTTAGTCTCTTACGACAACCTTTCCCCCAAAAAGGTTCGCCTGAATGTGCAGTTATATTTTCAAACAGTGAGATACTCGTATCACGTTTATTTAAACGCTCGTTTGATTTAATTAACAACTTCTTTACAATGCTTCAGGTCAGACCTCTTAACTTTAAGGAGAAACCATGGGCAAACAGGAAGTCAAAACGCGTTCTGGAGAACGTGTTGCCGTTGTCGCTGGATTACGAACCCCATTCGCTCGTCAGAGCACAGAATTTAGCCAAGTGCCTGCGGTTGACCTAGGCAAAATGGTTGTGAGCGAAATGCTTGCAAGAACGGATGTCGATCCTGCGCTTATCGAACAAGTTGTGTTCGGCCAAGTCGTGCAAATGCCAGAAGCGCCGAACATTGCGCGTGAAATCGTGTTGGGCACAGGCATGGACATCAATACCGATGCCTACAGTGTCACACGAGCATGTGCGACCAGCTTCCAAGCGGCAGTTAACGTGACCGAAAGCATTATGGCTGGCACGATTGATGTCGGTATTGCGGGCGGAGCGGACTCTTCTTCTGTATTGCCTATCGGTGTTTCGAAAAAGTTAGCGGCAAATCTATTAGCGCTGAGTAAAACGAAAACTATGGGTCAAAAGCTGAAGATTCTTAAAACGCTTTCAGTAAAAGATTTGATGCCAGTGCCGCCTGCTGTTGCAGAGTACTCGACCGGTTTATCCATGGGACAAACGGCTGAGCAGATGGCGAAGACACATGGTATTACTCGCGAAGCTCAAGACGCACTTGCTCACCGTTCTCACTCTTTGGCTTCTCAAGCATGGAAAGAAGGCAAGATCAAAGACGAAGTGATGACAGCATTCCCGGCGCCTTACAAAAAGTACCTAGCGGAAGACAACAACATTCGCCACGACTCAACAGTTGAAGGCTACGCTAAGCTGCGCCCTGCTTTTGACAGAAAGTACGGCAGTGTAACGGCAGCCAATGCTACGCCCCTTACCGATGGCGGCGCAGCAGTGATGTTGATGCGCGAAGGCAAAGCGAAAGAGCTAGGCTTAGAAGTGCTTGGCTATATTCGTGGCTACGCATTCTCAGCGATTGGTGTTGAAACGGATATGTTGATGGGGCCGACTTACGCGACCTCTCAAGTATTGAAGAACACGGGTCTAGAGTTGTCAGACCTAACACTGATCGAGATGCATGAAGCGTTTGCAGCGCAAGTTCTTGCGAATGTAAAAATGTTTGCGAGCGATGAGTTTGCTCAGAAGAATCTTGGCCGTGACAAAGCGATCGGTGAGATTGATATGGAGAAGTTCAACGTGCTGGGTAGCTCAATTGCTTACGGACACCCGTTTGCGGCAACTGGTGCGCGAATGATGACTCAAACATTACGTGAACTGAAACGTCGCGGTGGCGGCTTGGCACTTAACACAGCGTGTGCGGCTGGTGGTTTAGGTGCAGCAATGATCTTGGAGGTAGAATAATGTCTACGACTCTTGATGCAACAACAGAAAAAGAAACAGTCGCTCAACCAGATTCAACGTCTGCGACTGAATCAACCCAAAAGAAAACGACAGCATTTTCTCTTAACATCGATGACCAAGATATTGCTTGGTTGGCGATTGATGTGCCAAACGAGAAAATGAACACGCTACAAGTGGCTTTTGCTGAAGAAATGAAAGCGATCTTCGAGCAACTCAAAGAAAAGCAGAGCCGAGTTAAGGGCTTAATCGTTCATTCTCTTAAGCCAGATAACTTTATCGCTGGCGCTGATGTAAGAATGCTGGATGCTTGTAAAACCGCTGATGAAGCGCAGTCTTTAGCTCGCCAAGGTCAAGAGATGTTCCAAGCATTATCTGATCTTCCATACCCAGTTGTTGCAGCGATTCACGGCCCATGTTTAGGTGGTGGCTTAGAGCTCGCACTGGCGTGTGATTACCGTGTATGTACTGATTCAGATAAGACGCGTCTTGGTCTACCTGAAGTGCAACTAGGTTTGCTACCAGGTTCTGGTGGTACGCAGCGTCTTCCTCGTTTGATTGGTTTGCTACCGTCACTCGATCTAATCCTAACGGGCAAGCAACTGCGCGCTAAGAAAGCGAAATCACTTGGTGTTGTGGATGCTTGTGTCCCTGATACCATTTTGCTTGAAGTAGCAAAAAGCTTTGTTGAAAAGAATACGGGCAGTAAAAAAGGTAAGCGTCTGGCGTCGAAAAGCCAAGCGTCGACTAAAGAAAAGCTGATTTCACGCACGGGCCTTGGTCGCAAAGTGATTTTTGAACAGGCTTCAAAGAAGACGAATCAGAAAACACGCGGAAATTACCCAGCAGCAGATGCGATTCTAGACGTCATTCGTTATGGCCTAGAGAACGGCTTTGATAAAGGCCTTCAGTACGAAGCGAAGCGTTTCTCTGAACTAGTGATGACCTCTGAGTCAAAAGCCCTTCGTTCGATTTTCTTTGCAACCACCGAAATGAAAAAAGAACATGGCGCAGACGCAGATCCAAAGGCAGTTAAGCGTGTTGGTGTTCTGGGTGGCGGCCTTATGGGCGCAGGTATTAGTCATGTAAGCGTTGCAAAAGCGAAAGTACCTGTTCGTATTAAAGACGTATCAAATGAAGGCGTTTTGAACGCGCTGAACTACAACTTCAAGTTGTTCGATAAGCAGCGTAAGCGTCGCATTCTGAGCCGAGCTGGTCTTGAAAGTAAGATGCTTCAGCTTTCTGGTGGTATCGACTTTACAAGCTTTAACCACACCGATGTGGTGATTGAAGCGGTGTTTGAAGACCTCGATCTTAAGCAATCAATGGTTGCGGACATCGAAGCCAATGCCAAGCCAGACACGATTTTCGCGACGAATACTTCTTCACTGCCGATCCATAAGATTGCGGAGAAGGCGCAGCGACCAGAAAATGTGGTTGGTCTTCACTACTTCAGTCCTGCTGAGAAAATGCCACTGGTTGAGGTTATTCCTCATGAGACAACCTCAGAAGAGACGATTTCAACGGTTGTAGCATTAGCGAAGAAGCAAGGCAAAACGCCGATTGTTGTTAAAGATACGGCAGGTTTCTATGTGAACCGTATTCTTGCTCCGTACATGAATGAAGCCGCGCATTTGTTATTAGCGAACGAGCCGATTGAAAAACTCGACAGCACGTTATTGGACTTCGGTTTCCCGGTTGGCCCAATTACCTTATTAGATGAGGTCGGTGTGGATATCGGCGCGAAGATTATTCCTATTCTAGTGAATGAACTTGGCGATCGTTTCCAAGGCCCAGATGTGTTTGATATTCTATTGAATGACAACCGTAAAGGTCGTAAGAGTGGTAAAGGTTTCTACACCTACAAGGGTAAGAAGAAGGAAGTCGATAAGTCAGTTTACAAGCTGCTTAAACTGCAACCTGAACCTAAGTTGAGCGATAACGATATCGCAATGCGTTGTGTGTTACCGATGCTAAACGAAGCGGTTCGTTGTCTAGATGACGGCATTATCCGTAGCCCTCGTGATGGCGATATTGGTGCTATTTTTGGTATCGGTTTCCCTCCGTTCTTAGGTGGTCCGTTCCGTTACATGGACCAAATCGGTATTAAGTCACTGGTTGAGATGATGAACGACTTTGCTGTGAAGTATGGTGATCGTTTCGCGCCATGTGATGGCCTACTGACACGTGCTGGTTTGGATGAGTCTTTTTACAAGTAACTCTCTAGTTCGCTAGTTATTGAGCCCGTATCAAGCAATTGATGCGGGCTTTTCTGTTTAATTGGCGAGTGAAAGGTATGAGATTCCCGACTCAGTCATTCTTCCTTCTCGGGAATGACGAAAGACAGATGAAAGTAAGCTATTAGTGTTAATAGGGAAATTATGGCTAAATGCATTGTAATTGAAACTATCGTCATCTCCTAAAGCGACGAAGGAGCGTAATAGGAGATCTGCTTTTATGTTGCATCCAATAAAAAAGGTTGATGCTTTCACATCAACCTTTGATTTCTAAAACACTCTTATCAACCAAGCTCAGTATCTTTCGGGCGCAACTGGAACTCATCAATAGAGCCAATCTCCACACCTGCCGACAACTTCTCTTCCTCATGATGGGCATTACCGTGCGCATGCATAATCAGACGATTTGCGGTGCGTGGTTTTAGTTGGCTCACCACAAAACGCATCATGTCTGAGCGAGTTAACCCTTTAAGATCTTCCAACACACGCTCTCTCTGATTGAATTCCAAGTCCTTGTTGCCTATAGCAACCCATAAGCGTTGAGCTCGTCCTCGCAAAGTCGTATCTGGTGTCGAAATCTGATTCCAGAGACCGCGTTTACTGCTGTGCCATTGGTAGTCGTTAAGCTCTAACAACACCATATAAAAGGCATTGAGGAACTCGTCTATCGAGGCTAATAAGTCTGCTGGAGCAGCATTCGGTGATTGTACATACAACACAATACCTGGGTGTCGGTTGAGTGGCATATTACCTGTGCCGACCATGTAACCTAGCTGCTGCTTGGTACGGATCTCATGGAAGAAGGTGGCTGACATCAAATGGTTCGCCAATGAATACAGCGCAATGTTTTTAGGAGAAATATCAGCGCACTGGTAATAAACCACGATTGCCGAATCATCTTGGTTACACACCACTTCACGCTGGAAGCTGCCGTTTTCACCTAGCATAATTAACGGGCGCAATGACTCTTCGTAGGCTTGGTCTTGAACACGTAGGGCATCTTTTAGCGTTTCCGCCATTTTATGTGCGTCGGCTTTTTTCCAGTCGCCATACACAAACATTTCTACGTGCAGTTCAGCCAAGATTGCTTGAACAAAAGAAGAGAGTTCATCGACCTCTATCGTTTCCAGCGCTTCAATTAATACAGAATAGGGCGGGTTATTTGGCTGAAGTATCCCTGTCATCGCATTAAACAGCTGCGAAATAGGGCGGTCTTGCGACGCATTATTCCAGTTTCTTAGCAATTGATGCTTAATCGTTTCGAAGCGTGTTGGACTAAAGTCGCGTGCTTGAAAGCGTTCAAGGATCATATTAAGCAATTGTGGTTGCTTCTCACTGAATCCAGAAAGTGTGAGTGTAACGCCGCCCTGATGGGTATACATGTTGTAACCCATTCCGGCGATTTCAGCTTGATAGGTATCTTTTTCGAGCGAGTCTAAGAACATTTCTACACACAAGCGCGTTTTAACGATATTTCTTGGGCTAGCGACTGAGTGTGGGCTGTCGATAGCAACATACACCACACCTTTAGGCACTCGAAATTGATGATCTTGCAGGTGCCAAAGCTTAAAGCCATCGAGCTCTTCTAACAGTTGTGGGAACTTAGCGTCACCTTCGAGCTCAGTAGGGTCTAGATCGTAGCAAATAAACGGGTTTTTGCTTGGGAGCTCAAACTGCCAACCGGGGTTAATGCATGCAAAGCATTGAACTTGTTCAGCGCTAAATGGTGTGACCGAGTAAGGCGTAAAATACCACTTCGCTTCTCTGTCATACTCGAATCCCTGAGCAACAATGGTCGCTCGCATGTTGTCGACGGTTAAGTAAGGCAGTAAAGAACGCTGTAACTCGTCATCAAAATGCGACATTTTGTAATCGCCATACACCACATCTTGCTCTTGGTAGTGTTGCATGTTGATAACAAGGTGGCTGACCACATCTAGCGGCCTTGCTGGCTCTTGAAAGCGGAAAGCAGACTCTAATACTGCGCGTTTTTCTAGGTAGCGCCACTCTTCTATGCCTTGTTGCTCGACTAATTTGATGTACTGAAATATCGCTTGGATGATGTTATCGGTTTTGGTTAAACCTTCAATGGTCAACGAGCAACTGACTGTGAAATCACGGTAGTTACTGCCGCTGGCGCCACCACCCGCAGAGAGGGATGTTATCCAACCTTTCTCTTTAAGTTGCATCATCAAACTGCCTTCACCTTCGTAACCTAAAAGGTGGGCAAAGAACGACAATGGTTTAACGCCATAGTGCTCGTCCATGCTTGGCATAGGGAAGGTTAAGATCAGTTTGCGAACTTCTTTAATTGGCTCAACGCGGACTTGAACGCCGGTGCTTAACTCGCCAACAATTGGTACTTCAACCTTCTTGCCTTGTAGGTTGTGATTGGTGATCGAGCTAAAGCGATCCTCAACCCAGTTTTGCATTTCATCTAAAGATTGATTGCTAGACAATGTCAGCGTTATTAAGTCAGCAGAGTATTGTTGCTGGTGGAAAGCTAAGATCTCTTGTCGAATCGTCTCGCCGTTTCTGTCGCCCAACGTATCGATATTACCGACAGAAAACTTCGAGAATGGGTGATTGTGATTCACCAGTTCTTTGGTAACTTGGTACAAGCGTCGCGAATCGTCGTTGAGTTTCATCTTGTATTCGGAATCAACGGCTTGGCGTTCTTTATCTAATGCTTCTTCGTTGAACAGCGGAGCGGTAAAAAATTGGCTAAAGCGATCGAGTGCGGTTTCAAAGGCATTCAATTCAACATCAAAAAAGAAGCAGGTGTGTTCTGTTCCTGTCCAAGCATTGTTACTGCCGCCATGTTGGCTGATAAAACTTTGGAACTCTCCGACCTTTGGATACTTTTCAGTTCCTAGAAATAGCATATGCTCTAAGTAGTGAGCTAAACCCTCTCGGTCTATAGGGTCATCAAAATGCCCCACATTGACGGCTAATGCGGCTGCTGCTTTTTGAGCATTTTGATCCTGAACTAACAGTACACGTAACCCATTATTTAAGGTTATGTAGCGGTATTGATGTTCATCGTTGGGGCTTAAGTGCACAGGAGCATCTCCAGAGAAGGTGGTTTTTAAATTATGTACCCGATGATTCGGCGTGCAAACCTTGTGATCATATTTTGGGATATGAAGTGCTTTTTGGTGATTTCTAAATCACTTTTATCGATTTTTATCAGTAATTTATTTTCTTTTAACAAGATTGTTAAGAAAGTCGAACTCTTTAGCAAGTGACTTGATATAATTATTTATATAGACTGCGGCTCCCTCTGGATTGAGGGCCAAACGCTAAGTAGCGTATCGCTGATATGGGATATATCGACTTTCGAAATGTTACGTAGACAGGACTGAACATGAAAATATTCATAATGCGCCACGGTGAAGCAGAACATTTTGCTAACTCGGATGCAGAACGAGCGTTAACTAAGCGCGGTAAGATGGCGTCTCTTGCGGTGGCTCAAGCTGCAAACGAGCAGGGCATCAGCCAGTTCGATAAAGTACTTGTGAGCCCATATTTGAGGGCACAAGAAACGTGGTTAGAGATCTCTCAGGTGTTTTCTGGAAAGAAAGTAGAAACCTGTGATGATATTACGCCTTATGGAATGTCCGACGATGTGTTTGATTTGACCGTGGCAATGGCTGAAGTAGAAAAACTAGAGACCATTTTATTTGTTTCTCATTTACCTCTAGTGGGCTACCTAACAGCAGAGTTTGCAACTGGCATGGCGCCGCCTATGTTTCCAACTTCGGGCTTAGCGTGTATCGACTTCAATCTTGAGACACAAAAAGGCGAGTTACTTTGGAATATCAATCCATAGTCGACGCTTAATCTAAGTTGTCTCTCGTAAGCAAAATGAAAAGGGCACCTCAAATATTTGAGATGCCCTTTGTTGTTTTTGACGTCGAGCGGATTCGAAAACCAGAATTATTTCTCAGGAATCGACAACAGAACCAATAGTGCGCCATTGCCGCCGAACTCTAACGGCGCTTGGTGGAAAGCCATCACATCAGGGTGTTGTGCTAGCCACAACGGCACTTTCTGTTTAAGGATGTGTTTACCGATACCATGCTGAACACAGGCACACGCCACGCTCTCTTTCACGCAGTGCGCAATCATCGCGCCAAGCTCACGTTTAGCTTCTTGTTGAGTCATACCATGCATGTCGAGATACACATCAGGAACGTAGACACCACGACGTAAGCGCTTTACCTCATATTTCGAGACATCATCGCGAGCATAGCGTGTCGGACCCTCTTCGCTAAGGTGCGGAATGAACTCATCCGAGAAATAAAACTCGCTATCACTGGCTTGTCTTGCCGTTCGAGTAATTTCTTTTTGCTTGGCATTTCTTTTTGGCTGCTGGACTATGGTATCCTGTTGCAACTTTTTAACGCCCTTTACTGCATCGTTGAACAGGGCGAAATCGTCATCGAAGTCGGTGTCTTTTTTGCTCATCAGGTTATGAATTCTAATTAGAAACGTAATTAGCAGTATTGTAGCGCTTTTCGGAGACAATTTTGGATAAGATTTTTGTAGAAGAAGCGGTATCAGAACTACACACGCTTCAAGATGTGATTCGTTGGACTGTTAGCCGCTTTAACGCAGCGGGCCTATTTTATGGTCACGGCACTGATAACGCGTGGGATGAGGCAGTACAACTTATCTTACCTACTCTTTATCTGCCGATTGATGTTCCTTCGCATGTGATGAACTCTCGTCTAACGAGTAGCGAGCGTCTGCGTGTTGTTGAGCGCGTAATCAAGCGTATTAATGATCGTACACCAACGGCTTACCTAACCAACAAAGCTTGGTTCTGTGGCCTTGAATTCTTCGTTGATGAGCGCGTTCTTGTGCCTCGTTCTCCAATTGGTGAGCTGATTGAAGCTCAGTTCCAACCTTGGTTAACTGAAGAGCCAACTCGCATCATGGATATGTGTACGGGCAGTGGTTGTATTGCTATTGCATGTGCGCACGCATTCCCTGACGCTGAAGTAGATGCGATTGATATCTCTACAGACGCACTGCAAGTTGCAGAACAGAACGTTCAAGATCACGGCATGGAGCAGCAAGTGTTCCCAATCCGTTCAGATCTTTTCCGTGATCTGCCAAAAGAGAAATACAACCTGATCGTATCGAACCCGCCTTATGTGGATGAAGAAGATATGAACAGCCTGCCAGATGAGTTTACTCATGAGCCAGAACTTGGCCTAGCTGCGGGTACAGATGGTCTGAAATTGGTTCGTCGCATCTTAGCTAACGCACCAGACTACCTAACTGATGACGGTATTCTTATCTGTGAAGTGGGTAACTCAATGGTTCACATGATGGATCAGTACCCAGAGATTCCATTCACTTGGATTGAATTCTCTAACGGTGGCCACGGCGTATTCATGATCACTCGTGAGCAGCTTGTTGCTTGCGCCGATGAGTTCTCTATTTACAAAGACTAGGTTTCAATTATTAGGTTAGTGCCCCGATCTTAGGGCTGTAAGCTTAGAACCTGAAACTGAATAAGACGTTCGATTTGAAACGTTTTTATTTAAACGCCGTGCAGCAATGCATGGCGTTTTTTATTGCCTAGATTAAGGATGTTTGTATTTATATCGAAGACGTTCAGCTCAATATTTAGTTGATTAATATGAGAGGTTATTACATATTGATGCTTAATGTTTGGTCGTTTTAGTGAGTTAAGGAGAATTCACGATGAGCTTAGATACATGGATTTATTACTTATTAGCGGTGCTGATCTTAACGGCATCACCAGGCCCAAGCTCTTTGTTGTGCATGACTAAAGGCGTGCAATCAGGCTTTAAATTATCGATATTTACCGCGCTGGGCAGCTTAACTGCGATTACTGGCATTCTAACCCTATCGTTTACCGGCTTAGGGGTGATCATTGCGTCGTCTGAAGTGGTGTTTAACGTTATTAAATGGACTGGTGCCGCTTACCTAATCTACCTTGGTTGGAAGTCTCTGCGTTCCAGTCAGCAAGATTATGACAAGCTATCTAGTCAACAAGCCGATTCTAAATCTGTTAAAGAAAGCGCTGCGCAACATTACCTAAGTGGCTTTATTGTTGGCGCGAGTAACCCCAAAGCTATCCTGTTTTTTACCGCACTTTTCCCTCAATTTATTGACCCGTCGATCGCTCTGCTTCCCCAGTTTACCGTGTTTGCTTTAACCTTTGCAGTGATGGAGTTGTCTTGGCTATTGGTGTACGCGTATTTAGGTGCGAAGTCGTCAAACTGGCTATTTGCGAAGGGCAGAGCTAAGGTCTTCAATCGTGTTACAGGGGGCGTGTTTATTGGTGCAGGCGCGCTGCTTTCGACGACAAGCCGAGCATAACTTTTTTATTTATCAAAGGGCTGAATAGTTACAGAAAATTCTTAATGCTGTCATAAAAGGTTAATATTAATGTGCTTGCTGCTTTTGGTGAAAAGCCGATATATTGTAGTTACACCATCACGTTCTCAAGGAGAGACATATGCAGCATCAAGAAATGATTCAACACAGTAACTTTGGCGTAATCAGTCGTACTTGGATTTTCTCTACCCTTTCTCTAGTGGGTATTCTTGCTCTAATGTAGCCTATTTTTCGGCTCTATATTTTTAGTTTTTATTATGAATACACTTTTCAAAAAGTCTTCAAAGTCAGAACTCTTACTCTCGTAAATGTGGCTCTTCTCATCAGTCTAGCCACTTAGCTTTTTCTTTTCGTAAAACAGCTAAGCAATCTTCTCTAACAAGTTCATCACGTAACCTCATCTGAAGTTGTTATCAAACTGTGATAATCTTAAATCATCTTTTATCTACAGTGTACCGCTCATGTCTGTCTGGGATTCTATTTCATTTAACAATCGATTTACGGCATTACCTCGACTGTTCTATACCCCAATTCAACCTACACCGCTAAACAATGTTCAATGGCTTGCATGGAATCATAATCTTGCGGATGAACTCGGTTTTCCGTCATTTGATGACGCCTCCGAAGAGCTGCTTGAGACGTTATCTGGCAATGTTGAACCTGAGCAGTTTTCGCCTGTAGCAATGAAATACGCAGGCCACCAGTTTGGCTCTTATAATCCCGACTTAGGTGATGGAAGAGGGCTACTTTTGGCACAAGTTGTCGCTAAAAGCGGTGAAACGTTCGACTTACACCTTAAAGGTGCAGGTAAAACGCCATATTCACGTATGGGTGATGGCCGTGCGGTTATTCGTTCAACGGTTCGTGAGTATTTGTGTAGCGAAGCAATGGCAGGGCTTAATATCCCAACCACACGTGCATTAGCCATGATGACCAGTGACACGCCGGTTTACCGAGAGAAACAAGAGTGGGGCGCATTACTGGTGCGTGCTGCAGAATCTCACATTCGATTTGGCCACTTTGAACATCTTTTTTATACCAATCAGTTAGCTGAGCATAAGTTGCTGGCTGATAAAGTCATCGAATGGCACTTCCCAGAGTGTCTTGAAGAAGAAAAGCCATACGCAGCCATGTTTAATCAAATTGTCGATCGTACCGCGGGGATGATTGCGTTGTGGCAAGCGAATGGTTTTGCTCACGGCGTGATGAATACGGATAACATGTCAATCATCGGACAAACCTTCGATTACGGCCCGTTCGCTTTCCTTGATGAATATGACCCTCGTTTGATCTGTAACCATTCGGATTACCAAGGTCGTTACGCGTTCAATCAACAACCTAGAATTGGTATGTGGAATTTATCTGCATTGGCACACTCGTTGTCACCGTTGATAGAGAGGGCTGACTTAGAAGCGGCACTTGAACAATACGAACCGCAAATGAATGGTTACTTTAGTCAGCTGATGCGTCGTAAGTTGGGGCTACTTTCGAAACAAGAAGGTGACAGCCGCTTGTTTGAATCTATGTTCGAGTTAATGTCGCAAAACAAAGTTGATTATCCAAGGTTCTTTAGAACGTTGTCGAACTTGGACACCTTGCCACCACAGGAGGTGATTGATTTAGTTATCGATCGTGATGCTGCGAAGCTGTGGGTGGATAACTACTTGCAACGTTGTGAACTTGAGGAGTGTTCAGTTGTAGAGCGCTGCGAAAAGATGAGGCAGGTAAACCCGAAATACATCCTCAGAAACTACCTAGCTCAGCTTGCAATAGATAAAGCAGAGCGTGGTGATAGCAGTGATATTGACGCATTAATGGTGGTGTTGGCCGATCCTTATGCGGAACACCCTGACTACGAACATCTTGCCGCGTTACCACCAGAGTGGGGTAAAGCGATGGAGATCAGCTGCTCGTCTTAAATCGGCTTATCAATGCAATACCAACAGATAGCGGTCGCTTAGTTGTGATCTCTATCTGTTTGTTCTTCTAATTTTATCAACATATCAATAATCAAATACTCGACCTGCCTATACACTATGTGAATAAGTTGTAAATTTAATAGGTTTGGGCGATGCCAACAAATACTCGAATTCTCGTGGTGGATGATGATCAAGAAATCCGCGAGCTGCTGGAAGAGTACCTGACAAAATCGGGTTTCGATGTCTCTTCTGTAGGAGACGGTGTTGAACTAGAAACTCACCTGCAAAACCAAGGTTACCCGGATCTGATTCTGCTTGATGTGATGCTGCCCGGTGACGATGGCTTTACCTTGTGTCAACGTGTCCGTAAGCAATCGAATGTGCCTATTATCATGCTGACTGCGGTGTCGGATGAAACCGACCAGATTATCGGGTTGGAAATTGGTGCCGATGATTATATTGCCAAGCCGTTTAGTCCACGTCAGTTAATGGCGCGTATCAAAGCGTTATTGCGCCGTGTTCAAGTGGTGGATGACAAGCCGAGTGATGCACTGCCAAAGCAGATTATTTTTGGTGATTGGACGCTTGATACGCTCGCACATCGAATTTCCCACAATGAACACTCAGAAGAGATGGACTTGTCGGGCAGTGACTTTTCTCTGTTGATGCTGTTCTTAACTCGTCCTAACGAAGTTCTCGACCGTGACACCATCTCTTTCGCTACCAGAGGCCGCGAAGCGTTGCCTTTTGAACGAGGCATTGATGTGCAGCTTAGTCGTCTGAGAAGCCGATTGGGCGACAGCGGCAAATACCCTCACTACATCAAAACCATGCGTGGCAATGGCTATATTCTCGCTGTGCCTGTTCAGTATGAGCACTGAGCATGATCTAATGTTTATTAAGTAATGCTAATGAAGTATCTCGTATGAAATGGTTAAGTCGATTAAAACCAAATTCCTTGGTCGCAAGAACCTTGTTGTTGACTCTGTTAGCGGTGGTGATTGCTCAAGGTATCGCAACCTCTATTTGGTATAGCGAATCTAAACATAAAGAACTGGAAGGGATTCGCTCAGCCTCATCTAGCATGGCGAACATGTTTGCTTCAACGGTGACTTTCTTTCAGTCTTTACCCGTCAAATATCGCCACATCGTGTTAGACCAAATTCGAAATATGGGTGGCACGCGATTTTTTGTCTCTTTCAATAAAGAGGCTTTGATTGTTGAATCGATCCCCGATACTCGCTTAAAAACCGCCTCGATTGAAGCGATAGAAAGTGTTTTGAGTAGCAAGCTCAATAAAGTGGAATCAGTCCGTGTTGACTTCTCTCGCCCTGAACATCTCCGTTTGCTTAAAAATGACATATATTTAAGCGATCTCCCGCGATCGTGGGCACATCATACTTTAACGTTGGAACCTCTTAATCCACCTATTTTGGTCGTTCAGATAGAGCTAGCCAGTCACGAATGGGTGTATATTGCCGCACTGTTACCAGCTCCCTATGTAAAACTTGATGACACCATTCTTGGTCGTGAACAGGTGATCTTCTTGCTCTCTTCAACGCTGATTCTATTGGTGTTGACCTACTTAATGATTCGCCGCCAAGTGCGCCCGCTTAAAAAGCTAGCAAGGGCAGCCAACGAAATGAGCATGGATATTCAGCAGCCTCCACTTAACGAAGAAGGTGCGACAGAACTGGTTACCGCAACCCGAGCCTTCAACCGCATGCAGCAGCGGATTCGCCGTTATGTTGCCGACCGTGAGCACCTTTTCTCTGCTATTTCTCATGATTTAAAGACACCAATAACACGTCTTAGATTGCGGGCTGAATTGTTGGAGAGTGAAGTAAAGAAAGACAAATTCAATAAAGACTTGGATGAGCTGGAGATGATGGTCAAAGGTGCATTACAAGCGGTAAGAGATACTGATCTTCACGAAAACAACGCTATTATCGACCTCAATGAGATGATGCTCTCTGTGATTGAATTGCACAACCAACATCAAACCTTGGTTGAGTTTGAGCCCACTGTGGTTGAACCGCTAGTCGCCAAACCATTAGCCATTAAACGTGTGCTAACCAACCTTATCGACAACGCTGTGAAATATGGAACATCAGCTGAGGTCGGTATCAACAGTGATTCGGTGTGGGTTATCGTGACGATTCAAGACCACGGAAAAGGTATCCCTGAAGGCAAGTTAGAGTTGGTGTTTGAACCTTACTTTAGGCTTGCCACCGACGACCAAGGACACGGTTTAGGGCTCGGGATCTGCCGAAATATCCTGCACGGACACGGTGGAGATCTCATTATTCGTAACTCCCCTCAAGGCGGCTTAGAAGCCAAAGTCTATATCCCTAGAGGCCTAGAAGTGTAATGTAACAATTGTGTTACATTGAGCTTACCTTTTGTTTCAATCTTACAAATCAGAATAAGTAGACTCTGTATTGAACCGGACGTCGAGTCCGCTAAACATGGAAGATAATAATGAAAATCAATAAAACCCTACTTACTCTATCTCTTCTTGCTGCCTCAACATTTTCTCAAGCTGGTGAAGTGGAAGTGCTCCACTGGTGGACTGCTGGTGGCGAAGCAAAATCCGCTGCGGTACTGAAAGAGATGATTGAAGAACAAGGTCATACTTGGAAAGATTTCGCTGTTGCTGGTGGCGGCGGTGAAAGTGCGATGACCGTTTTGAAAACGCGAGCAGTATCAGGTAACCCACCATCTGCTGCGCAGATCAAAGGTCATGATATTCAAGAGTGGGGTGGTTTAGGTTTTCTTACGTCTCTCGATGCAACAGCAAAACAAGAACAGTGGGATGAGTTACTGCCAGAGGTTGTGACCAAAGTGATGAAGTGGGACGGAGAATATGTGGCGGTTCCTGTCAACGTTCACCGTGTTAACTGGCTTTGGGCGAATCCTATTGTTTTAGAAAAATCAGGTGTTACCGTTCCAACCACATTAGATGAGTTCTTTGTGGCGGCAGACAAGATCAAAGCGGCTGGCTTCATTCCACTGGCTCACGGTGGTCAACCTTGGCAAGACGCGACAGTCTTCGAAGCAGTGGCACTTGATGTGCTAGGCAGTGAAGACTACAACAAAGCGTTCGTTGATCTTGATATGGACGTGTTATCTGGCGACAAAATGGTGGAAGTGTTCACCAAGTTCAAAAAGATGCGTGATTACATCGACAGCAACTCTCCGGGTCGTGATTGGAACGTAGCAACTTCGATGGTTATCAATGGCGAAGCGGCAATGCAGATCATGGGTGACTGGGCGAAAGGTGAATTTACTGCGGCAGGCAAAGTGCCGGGTAAAGACTACATCTGTGCACCAGCTCCAGGTACTGATGGCCAATTCACTTTCAACATCGATAGCTTTGCGTTCTTTGAGCTGAGTGACAAAGAGAACCAAAAAGCGCAGCAAGACCTAGCGAAAACCATTCTTACCAAAGATTTCCAAGAAGTCTTCAACCTTAACAAAGGTTCTATCCCTGTTCGTCTAGATATGGACATGTCTAAGTTTGACCAATGTGCGTTGGATTCAATGGCAACCTTCAAAGCAAGTGCGGAATCTGGCGATCTTGTTCCGAGTATGGCTCACGGCCTAGCGACAACAAGCTACGCTCAAGGTGCTATCTATGACGTAGTGACCAACTTCTTCAACGAAAAAGATGCCGATCCAAAAGAGGCGGCGGCTAAGTTAGCGAAAGCTGTGAAAGCGGCTATCTAATCTAACTTGATAAGCGACACACAACGCACGTGAGTGACGGGTTGTGTTGCTTTACCAAACCCCCAGGGTGGGTAGGCTCGTAGGGAGCCTATCTACTCTTCACTCCCAATTCTGATATGCGTGATGCTGATGTGGTGCCGAGAGGTAAGCCATTGGCTCGATTGTGCAACAAGGATAAGTTATGGAGCATGTTTTGACTGAGTCGACTCCAAAACCCACAAGGAGCCAGCCTGCACCGAAACCGAGTTTTGCTGACAGGTTACAACATTGGTTACCTAAAATGGTACTTGCGCCGACCGCGTTAGTGACCGTGGTGTGTATCTACGGCTACATTTTTTGGACGGCAGCGCTGTCGTTCACCAACTCTCGATTTCTGCCGAGCTTTAACTTCGTTGGTTTAACCCAATATGAAAAGCTGATGGACAACGATCGTTGGATCACCTCAATCACTAACCTCGGTGTGTTTGGCTTTCTTTTTATGGCGATTGCTATCTTGCTTGGTGTTGGTTTAGCGGTATTGCTTGACCAGAATATCCGCCAAGAAGGGGCGATTCGAACTATCTATCTCTACCCAATGGCGTTGTCATTCATCGTGACAGGTACGGCGTGGAAATGGATTCTTAATCCGGGTCTTGGCATTGAAAAGCTGATGCAAGACTGGGGATTTACCGACTTCAAATTTGATTGGCTAGTTGACTCGGAAATGTCGGTGTATACCTTGGTTATCGCGGCACTTTGGCAGTCTTCAGGCTTTGTGATGGCGATGTTCTTAGCGGGTCTTCGCGGCATCGATTCATCAATTATCAAAGCGGCACAAATTGATGGGGCAAGCTTACCTACTATTTATCTCAAAATCATTCTGCCTTGCTTGCGCCCTGTGGTTTTCAGTGCGGTGATCATCACCTCACACATCGCGATTAAGAGCTTCGACCTTGTGACCGCAATGACGGCGGGTGGCCCGGGTTATTCATCGGACCTTCCTGCGCTATTCATGTATGCACACTCATTTACGCGTGGACAAATCGGCCTTGGTGCTGCCAGTGCCATGATGATGCTTGCCGGCATTTTAGCGATTCTCGTGCCTTATCTTTACTCTGAACTTAGGGAGAAAAAGTCATGATGAATAACATCAATTTTGCTCGAATCTTTATCTATTCAGCACTGCTTTTCTTCTGTTTAGTGTATCTAATGCCATTGTTCGTGATGGTGCTGACCTCATTCAAAACTCTGCCTGATATCAAGGCGGGCAACCTGATGAGCTTGCCGAAAGAGTGGGTGTTCGATGCTTGGTATAAAGCGTGGGACACCGCTTGTACGGGCGTGAAATGTGAAGGCATCAAAGGCTACTTCTGGAACTCATTCCAAATGGTGATTCCAGCGGTTGCGATTTCAACACTACTCGGTGCATTCAATGGCTATGTGGTGACGAAATGGCAATTTAGAGGTTCAAACCTGTTCTTTAGTTTGTTGTTATTTGGCTGCTTCATTCCATTCCAAGTGGTGCTACTGCCAATGGCGACCATGCTTGGCAAGATGGGGTTAGCGAACACAACCATCGGCTTGGTGATTGTGCACGTTATCTACGGCATGGCATTTACAACACTGTTTTTCCGTAACTTCTATATCTCGATCCCTGATGAATTAATCAAGGCGGCAAAGCTCGATGGTGCTGGCTTCTTTACCATCTTCTTCAAGATCTTATTACCGATCTCAACGCCAATCATCATGGTGACGGTGATCTGGCAGTTCACCGCTATCTGGAATGATTTCTTGTTTGGGGTGGTCTATTCGGGCTCAGAAACTCAGCCAATCACTGTGGCATTAAATAACTTAGTCAACACCAGTACGGGCGTTAAAGAATATAACGTCGACATGGCTGCCGCGATCATCGCCGCACTGCCAACGCTGTTGGTATATGTCTTCGCAGGAAAATATTTTGTTCGTGGCCTAACGGCAGGATCAGTAAAAGGATAATTACCCATGGCAACATTAGATTTAAAACAGATCCGTAAAACCTATCGCAACGCGGACAACGAAACGTTAAAGGGCATCGACATCAGTATCGATTCGGGGGAATTTTTGATACTTGTCGGCCCTTCGGGGTGTGGAAAATCCACCCTAATGAACACCATTGCTGGGCTCGAGAATATTAGCTCGGGTGAGATTGTAATTGACGGCATAGACGTGGCGCAGGTTGAACCTAAAGATCGCGATATCGCCATGGTATTCCAATCCTACGCGCTTTACCCAAACATGACGGTACGTGGCAATATCGCTTTCGGTCTGAAGATTCGCAAGATGCCTCAGGACGAGATCGATGCTGAAGTGAATCGAGTCGCTGAAATGCTGCAAATAGAACAGTTGCTTGATCGTAAGCCATCGCAGCTTTCTGGTGGTCAGCGTCAACGTGTCGCGATGGGCCGTGCTCTAGCTCGTCGCCCTAAGCTGTATCTGTTTGATGAGCCGCTTTCGAACTTGGATGCCAAGTTACGTGTTGAGATGCGTCATCAGATTAAGCGCCTGCACCAGAAGCTCAATACCACGATCGTTTATGTAACCCATGATCAGATTGAGGCAATGACACTGGCTGATCGTATCGCAGTAATGAAAGATGGTGAGCTACAGCAGCTCGGTACGCCACAAGAGATCTACACCAAACCCAACAATATGTTCGTGGCTGGCTTTATGGGTTCACCGTCAATGAACTTTATTAAAACCATGGTGGACTTGGATGAGGAACAGAATCCGATTATTAAAGTGGTCGGCACCGCAGATCAAGAACACCATATTCGTTTGCCACAAAGTATGCGTGACCAAGATGGCAAGGAGTTGGTGATTGGGCTGCGTCCAGAACACATTACCGAACAGGAAGGTGATGATGTTTCTGCCTCGACAAAGCTGGACTTACAGCTAGAGGTATTGGAACCGACAGGGCCAGATACCATCGCAATGGTTAAAGTGAACGATCAAGAAGTCGCGTGTCGCTTGTCACCGGAGTTTGAGGTGTCGGTTGGGCAAATGGCACCGCTGCATTTTGACCTATCCAAAGCCGTATTCTTCGATGCTCAGACGGAAGCGAGAATCGATTTCTAAGTGTTACTAGCAAGTTAGTTTCACCAAACACCTCATCGTTTGATGGGGTGTTTTTGTATCAAGACAGGTTAATTGTCACATTAATGATAAAAAACTCAGTAGAGTCTATGCTTGATGGGAGATTAATTTTTATAAAAAGGATGTCTGCAATGAGAGTCCAATTACTCGTAGGAGCAATGTCACTTGCTCTTCTTTCCTCTCCTGTATCTGCTGTTGTTAATCATGATTTGAGAGACAGTTATATTGTCGTTTTAAAACAGAGTGTATCGGAATCACGGGCGAACGATATCGCGCGCGAAGTTGCCAATGGGCGTGGTGTAGTTGGTCATCAATATAGCCATGCCTTGAAAGGGTTTTCTGTTAAGGTCCCAGAGCAAGCTCTCAAAGGTCTTAAAAATAGGTTTCCCGAGATTGATTACATTGAGCCTGATATCGTCATGCATGCTTTACCGCGAGGAGGTAAACCTAATCGAGGCGGAGGTGGAGATAGTGTTGAGCGAGCTGTTCAGCAGGTTCCTTGGGGTGTAACCAGAGTCAACGGTGGTACTGTTGATATGAGTAATTCCTCATCTGTTGCGTGGGTTATAGACTCGGGTATTGACAGTAATCACCCAGATTTAAATGTAAACAAATCTCGAGGGGCAAACTTTACTCGCGGTAAGAAAAACAATACTAGCGATGGTAATGGTCACGGCACGCATGTAGCAGGAACGATTGGTGCGTATGATGACGGTTTTGATGTCGTTGGTGTTGCTCCTGGTGTACAGGTAATTCCAGTACGGGTGTTAGATAATAGCGGCAGTGGTTCAATGTCGGGCGTGATTGCAGGAGTTGATCATGTTGCTCGTTATGGTGACTCTGGTGACTGTGCCAATATGAGTTTGGGAGGAGCTGGATATTCAGCCGCCTTGGATAGCGCGATTAAAACGGCCGCTGCTCAAGGGATATTTTTCTCAATCGCAGCGGGTAATTCAGGGCAGGATGCCAGTGGGTTTACGCCAGCGAGTACCAACGGCACGAATATATTTACTATTTCCGCATTTGGTGAATCTAACGATAATTTCGCTTACTTTTCCAATTATGGCTCTGATGTAGATTACGCTCAACCTGGAGTCGATGTGTTATCGACCAAAACGGGCGGAGGAACAGTTTCTTACAATGGTACCTCAATGGCGGCTCCTCACTTTTGTGGAGTACTGTTAGCCACCGGAGGCTCATTCTCTTTGGATGGTGATGTGAATAATGATCCCGACGGGTCTCCTGACCCTATTGCAGTGAGTAATTAACTTGTTTGATAGTTTAAGTAGGTATAAAAATGCCGTTGTAGGCAATAAAAAGCGACCTGATGGGTCGTTTTTTATTGTGAATAATCATCGAGTAGACAGTTAATTATCATCAAAGCTGATATTTAGTGTGATGTGGCTATATAAAGCTGACGTAGAAACGCGTAGGATCGAGTCAACTTTAGACCAAATACTAGGTTGCACTTTGGTGCATAAACAGAAGAATACATGAAACTAACAGCAAAACCCTCAGCTAGTAACGCTTTACTTATTTCTATTACGACACCGGACTTCAAAGGTGACGAAGCAAAAGAGTCTCTTGCCGAACTTGCTCGCTTAGTAACAACCCTAGGGTTTAAAGTGGTTGGTACTCAATCGCAGCACCACAGTTCAGCTCAACGACAAAACGTGTTGGGTGCTGGTAAGCTTGCGGAAATTGCTCATCTAACTGGTTACCAAGGTTCGATTGAAGAAGCAGAAGATGAAGACTTCCTTGATGAATCAGGCCTATTTGATTCAGAAATCGACGAGCTAGATTTTGATGATCTTCCAACGGGCAATTTCCAATACGGCGCTGCTGATGTTGTGGTCTTTGACTGTGATTTAAGCCCATCTCAACTGCGCACTGTTGAGGCGAGTTTGGGTGTGGAAGTATTTGACCGTACTGGCATCATCATCGAAATCTTCAGCCGTCACGCTCGTACTCGTACTGCTCGCCTGCAAGTTGATATCGCTCGTCTAAACTACTTAGTGCCACGACTTCGTGAAACGGCTGAGGGTGATAAAGAGCGTCAAATGGGTCAGGGCGCCGGTGAAACTTCACTAGAGCTAGACCGTCGTAACGTACGTGACCAAATTGCTGCGCTTAAGCGTGAACTAGTCAGCGTACAAGATGAAATGAAGACCCGACGCACAAGGCGCGCGGAGCTTTTCACTGTTGCTTTAGTTGGCTACACCAATGCCGGTAAATCTTCGATGATGCGTGCAATGACCGCAACCGAAGTGGTGGGTGAAGATAAACTGTTCGCAACGCTAGACACCACGGTTCGTGCGCTTCAGCCAATCACTCAACCGCGTATTCTGGTTTCAGATACAGTGGGTTTCATCAAGAAATTGCCACACGATCTGGTTGCTTCGTTCCACTCAACGCTAGCAGAAGCGCATGATGCTTCGTTGCTGCTTTATGTCGTTGATGCTTCTGACGTTTCATTCCGCGCACAACTTGATGTAGTGCACGACGTATTAGCTCAAGTGGGCGTTGAAGGCAGCGAAAAACTATTAGTGCTGAATAAGTGCGATAGATTGACTGAAGAGCAGCAATTAGAGCTGATCGAAGAATTCCCAGATGCGATGCTAACGTCAACTCGTGATCCTCTGGATATCACCAAACTGCACAAGTACATCGTTGGTGTTGCTGAAGAAGGCATGATCGAAGAAGAGATCACGATTCCTTATTCTGGCCAAGGCATCATCGGTGAGATTCGCTCAAACATGAGTGTGGTTAAAGAAGAGTACGATTACGAGTGTATTAAGTTGACTGTTCGCTCTAGTGAAATTGACTTAGCTCGACTGAAAAAGCGTATGCAGAAATCTTAATCTCTTAGCTAGTTTAAGAAGAATAACCAGAAGAAAAGCGACCCGTTAAGGTCGCTTTTTTTATTCGTTGAGCTTAATTACGCTGTATTGAAATGCCTAGGCCATTCTTTGCGTCGGCTTCCAGCGTGCTAGCTCTGGATCAAGCTTGATACCTTGCGAAGTCAGCAGGTTAACACGAGCTAAGTAGGCTGCGCCGTGCATTAGGTGTTTTGCTAGGTCGACTGCATTACGCTGCTGGTAATCATCTAGGTAGCTGTCTTTCGCCCATGCGTTGAATGCGCCAAGTGCAGGGCCAGCCCATACTTGGTAATCCATCTCACGACCTTGTTCGCCGGTGTTTGACCAACGGCTAGAAAGGCCCAAGTACCAACGGAAAATCAACGCCATCTTACGCTTCGGGTTGCCTTCAGCGCGTTCGATCTGTTTAGGATCGCGCTCGTTAAAGTGCGCCACAGTCCCTGCCCAAATGTCATCCAGTGTTGAACGGAATACTTGCTTCTCAAGCTTCAGACGCTCTTCTACTGGAATCGCTTCAATCGAGTCATAACGTGTGTATAACTCATACAGTTTGTTGGCACGCATTGGGAACAAGGTGCCACGCTTAACCACTTGCAGTTTCACGCCCATTTCGAACATGTCTGCTGCCGGAGCCATAGTCACGTCAGCCATTTCGGTTGTCGAAAGCAGCTTACGTGTGTGTTCGCTCGCGCCAGCCTCAACACACGCTTGGTTGATTGAACCGGTAACAATGTAAGCAGCACCCATGTTAAACGTCGCTAGAGCAGCGTCAGGCGTACCTACGCCACCACCACAACCGACACGTAGCGGAGTTTTGAATTGGTACTGTGCTTGGATTTGCTCTTTCAGTGCAAGAATCGTTGGCAGTAGCGTAACCAGTGGACGGTTATCGGTGTGACCACCAGAATCTGCTTCTGCGGTAATGTCATCAGCCATAGGAACCAGCTGCGCCAGTTCCATCTGTTCTGCTGTGATTCGACCTTCATCAACTAGAGCTTGCAGCATTTTAGCTGGAGCTGGTTGCATGAACTTACTCGCGACTTCAGTACGGCTTACCTTAGCAATAACCTTGTTTCCAATCTGAATCTCACCTTGTGCATCACGGCTAAGGCCAGCGGCACGGTAGTGAACGATTTGCGGAGTTAAACCTAAGAAGGCTGAAGCCTCAACGGTTTTCACTTTGTGCTTCAAAAACAGCTCTACACTGCCGCGCTCTAGAGCGGGTTCGCTTGGGCTGTGAATCAGGTTAAACGCATAAGGACCGTTTGGCAGTGCTGCTTGAATACGGTTGATCGCTTGCTCAACGCGAGACGGGATTAAGCCCGCCGCGCCAAATGAACAAAGAATGCCTGCCTGGCCAAGCGCTATCACCAACTCTTCTGATGAGATACCGTTTGCCATTGCACCTGCGTAGTAAGCGTATTTTACGCCGTGGCAGCGACGAAAATCTTCGTCGCCTAGGCTTTGAGTACCAAGAGCCGGAGCAAATGCGCTAACAGGTTGGCTGTTAGCAGAGCTTGCTGAATTGCCTGATGTAATCTCTGCTTGTTGGCTAACGCCTAAGCCTTTTTCTGGGTGGTTCACGACGTAACAAGCAAGGCTTAGATCTTTCAAGATTGTCGACATTGCCGCGCTATCGAAACGCGTTGTGTTCTCTTCGATCTGCCAAGGCCACGGAGATAGCTTTTCGTTATTGATAGTAGTTTGAGTTGTCATACTAAATTCTTTCCTAATTCTCTGTCTCTAATGGCGGCTTATGCTTCTTCGATACAAATCGCGATGTCTTTCACTTCGTAAATACGCAGACCATCTTTGCTCAGGTTTGCGTCGCCAACGATGATACGTTTGCCGTCTTCGTCTTTAATCGCAGTGATGTGTACATCCAGAGACATTTGCTTGTTCAGAGGGTTAATCTGACCACGGTATTTCCACTTCACTTCAGATTGGATTTGACCAAATTTCGGATTGCGGAAGCCAGCGCCAAGATCTTTGTTTAGCGCGTAGGTTTGCATCAGTTCGATGATCGCTTCGACACCTAGAGAACCAGGCATTACCGGATCTTGATGGAAGTGGAACTGGAAGAACCAATCGCTTGGGTCAATCGTACGCTCAGCGTATAGGTAACCTAGACCGTCTTTACCACCATCGCTTGTGATCTGCACAGTATCGATAAAGTTCAAACGACCGCCAGCCAGTTGGTAGTGTTCTTGCACTTCACCAGTAGCAGAAACAGGTGCATTGAAGTAACGAGTCGTTTTGTCTAGCAGGTTGATGTTTACATCCGGTGTGCGGTTGTTATCAACGTGCCAAGGGTGAGTCACTTTACCGTTGTCCAAACCAAGCTGATCTTTCAGTGCTGCGCCTTTGAAGTAACCAAATACCGCTGTACCTTCGTAGAAAGGCACGCCGTCAGTGCTCAGTTCGAAGCTAAAGCTCTGTACGATGTTAGTGCCCATCATTACGGTTGAAAGCAGACGAGAATCGTTGGTAATCGTTTTGCCACGCAAGTCGACGTTACGCAGCATTTTGCCGCTGCCGTCTAGGTTACGGAAAAACAGCTCTTCACCTGGGAAGCCCAATGTGGTGCCCATGTAGCCAGAGATGAAGCCGTTTGGCTGCAATGAGATCTCCATCAATACCGAGTAAGGCATCAAGGTGTGATGGCTGTTTTCATCAAAGTACCATGCATTTTCTGGCACTTCGTATTCTGCGATACACGATGAAGGTTTCTTGAAGTCGCCACGCTTACCGTCGATTTCAACCACACGTGTAGTTAACTGTAGGTCGCCACATGGAGTACGTGGTGGAATCATCCCGCGATAGATTGAGAAATCAGGGCCGAAACATTTCTCGATATCGCCAGTCGCGAATTCGAACATATGGTAAGGCGTGAATGGAACCGTATCGGGTGTGCGGTTCGGGTAATCAGGCGTTACCGGAGCTTCAACGTGTTGAAGAGGAATCACGCCTTTATTTGGCGTTGTTTCTAGGTCTTCAATTTGCGCCATAAGTGGCGCATTTGCTGAAGCTTGTTGATTCACTGCTGGCGTATGGCCCAAGCTTTTATGGTCCAAGTTTTCGATAACAGGGGTTGCGACAGCTGTTTCTAAAGAAGGCAGGTAACGAGTACATTCGTCGTCTTCTTTGATCATTACACCTAAGTTTTGGAAATCAACAATCACTTTGCCGTTCAGCAAGATATCGATGTTAGCTTTTGCGTATGGGCGAGGGCTTAAACCAATCTCGGTCACTTCCATGCGGTAAGTCAGTTCTGCCGATTGTGGTAGAACTTGACCACGACAGCGTACTTGTTGAGGCGCATTTTCAAGCGGCTGGAAACGACCATTTTGAACAAGCGTGTGCATGCCAAGGTGCATCATGAAGAATTGCAGCAGTTGACCACAACCTTCTGCCATCAAAGAGCCGGCCATTACTGAGTCATCTTTGAAATGACAAGGGAAGTACCAATGCTCAGGTTCTAGCTGTTTGTGACCTTCAATCAGACCAAGTCCCCATGTGCCGCCTTGCGGTTCAACACGGCTGACCTTTTCGATCATCATGAATTTTTCTGAGCTGAAACATAAAGAAGGCTGGTGGCGATCAGATTGGTGAGTTGGGCCAAAACACTCTGCGATGTTGGCAGTCAGTAGGTGACGCAGTTCTTGGTGGTTAAACTGGGTTTTAGGGCAGTGCAGAATCGGGTCAAAGCGTTGCTTAGTGGCAAGCTTACGAGCCTTGATCTCCTCTTCAGTGTGAATCACCCCTTTGCCGTCTGCTAGCTCTTCATCAGTGAAGAAGCCTGCACAACCGTTGTCCATTTTCAGGATCATCTTGTCGCCAACGAAACATTCGTACGAGAAGAAGAACAGTAGTGTGTCGCCATTGCGAGCAAAGCTGTTGATTGAGATGTCGTAACGCAGTGTGTCGCCACCACGAGGCAAGTCGCCAAGGAAGGTCAGTGTACAATCAAGCAGGCGATAAACACGCTCGCCTTTGTTTTCAAAATCAATACCTAGGTAGCTGATCAGCATTAGGTCACACTGACCAGATTCTACCGCTACAGCCCAAGGGATCTGACCATCGACAAGATACGGCGCATCAACTGGGATGTCGTATTCTGTGGTCATGGTGCTTGGCCTGTACTCGTTCACTGTCGCGTTGAGCTTAGTGACACGAGATACCAATAGGTAGTCGGTGGTTGGCAATCGAACGCGGCGCGAGTAGCTATCGATGATCGCGTAGTCAGGACCAAATACATTGGCGATATCACCTTCGGCGTATTCAACCAGATCATCGTAATCCCAGATACATGGTTTACGGATAGGTTTTACTGGTGCTGGTGTCGCAAGTACGTTGACTGGTGTTGACTGAACCTGAGCTGACTGAACTTGAGCTGGTTGAGCTGATGTTTCGGCTGAGCTATCTAAACCAGACGTAATTGCGTTTAACTGTGCCTTTAATAGTGCATCAGCCATCTGCATGCCTTGGGCACGAGTGTGCAGGAATGCTTTGTGTACTTGCTGGGCCGCTTGCTGGTTTTGAGCAAAAGCTTGGTTATGTGGTGTTACAGACGGTTGTAATGCTGCATCCGTCTTAGCGTCGATTTGAGACGCGCCATTTTTAGCGGATAGGACATGAGTCATATTGCTGTGGTTACCTGTTAGCTGACTGTGGCGAGTTGGCGCCAGAGTAGGGGATACTGATGTAGGAGTTTCGATTACTGGCTCTACCGCGTTCTGCGCTAATGCCTTCTTCTCTAACTCTTTTTGCGCAAGGGCTGCTTGAATGCTTGCTGTCGTTGGAATCGACGCCACTCTTGCTGCTTGTTTACCAGAAGCTTTCTGTTGAATCGTTGCCAAGTTGGTCACTGGGGTTTGAGCAATATGTTGATAGATATCGCGACCACCTAATGTCACTTGCTTAACCAATTGACGTTTAGCATCGCTCGCTAGTTCATTGCTTAAACGAACGGAAAGTGACTGAGATTCAACACTCGACTGGCTTAGTAGCAGCTGTGAACATTGTCCTTCGCTGATGTTGGCAACAATCGCGCTCTTAGAGCTGATGTTTGGATTCAGAGACTTAAGGTTCAGGTTGAGCAGGCCGTGTAGCAGACTTGCCATGCCAGAAGCTGCAGAGCAGTGACCCACACGTAGACTTGCTTGAGTGGTCTTGGTTACACCTAGATTGAGAGATACAAGCTCGTGTGATGAAGACTCTGGTGCATGGTTAAGCTCAAGCAAAGATACATCGTTCGAGCCGATGCCTGCTTGAGTCAGTAACTCATCAGCAACGGCGTTGCTACGCTCGCTTGAACCAAAGGCCAATGCATTGATGCTGCCGTAAGCCGTATCTTGGTTTCCGGTGGCTCGACTCTCTTCAACAAGAACGATTGCACCAGCGCCTTCACCGACATTCCAACTGCCGTCTTGCGGTTGTCCGAATTTAGGATCAAGTGACACTGGGCTCACGCTGTTCTTCAGAATCACATGTTCTGCGCTGCCGCTAAGGTCAACGGCTGCAATCACGACTGCATCCATGGATTCTTGCGACATTAGGTTTTGTGCGACATCGATACAACGAGCAACCGACTGTTCAGCGGCTGAAATCGTAAAGGCAGGGCCGTTAAAGTCCCACAATGAAGAGATGCGCGAAGCCATGATATTACCGATGAAACTGGTGTACTGGTTCAGCTTGGCTGCGTCCATCACACTGTCCATCGCAATGGTTTCTAGCGCTTGGTATTCGTCTTGTGTCAGCTCAATCCCCATGTTGGTAAAGCTGTCAGCCAATTGGCTATGCAGGTTTACGCGTCCACGGAATTGGTGCATCTCAAGCTCTGTTTCCATAGCGACGAGTACTGCTACCTTTTGGCCAGCTACAAGCTTGGCATCTTTGATGGCTTCGTCTGCAACTTTCATCAGTAGCAACTGCTGAGAGATCAAACGGTCATCTTCATTAGGCGGCACTTTGAAGCGTAGGAAATCGAGGTCGAATTGATCGATGTACGCGCCATTTGGAATGCCGTGTAAACCAAACTGATTCAGCAGTTCTGGATGTTGGTCTAAGCCTTTCCAGCGTTTCTTCGGCAAGGTAATGAAAGCATCGCTGTTAGTCTCAATCGCAGTGCTTAGTGCATTGATGCTTTGCAGAGAACCGAAGTGAGACGCGAGACCAGTAATGCTTAAATTAGGCGATTGTAGGCTTGGAGATGCTGACTCTAGAGTCTGGTTTGCATGACCCGTACCTGAATACGCTTCAAGCAGTAAGTGAGCATTACAACCACCGAAACCAAATACAGAAACACCCGCACAGCGCTCTTGGTTGCCCGCTTTACTTGGCCAAGGTTGCACTTGTGTTGGTAGCGTCTGTGAACCAAATAAACCTTCTGGCGACGATAGTGGCTTGTCCAAATTAATACTTGGAGGAAGCACACCTTCTTTCATCGCGAAGATCATCTTCATGATCCCAGGCATACCTGCTGCCGTCAGTAAGTGACCGAGATTTGACTTGGCAGAGCCAATCAATGGCGGGTTAGAACCATTCAACTTGTCAGCAAAGAAACGTTCCATTGAGGTTAACTCAACCTTGTCACCTAACGGTGTGCCGGTTGCGTGGCACTCAATCACTTCAATGCTGTCTGGTGATAGGTTTGAAGCCTCGTAAGCGCGTTCAAAGGCTTGGACTTGTCCCTTGCTATTTGGACTTAATACGAACTGGCCACGGCCATCGTTCGACAAGCCAATACCGCTGACGACTGCGTAGATGTTGTCGCCATCACGCTCTGCATCAGCTAAGCGTTTTAGCACTAAAACACCGGCACCTTCGCCAGCAAACAGGCCTTTACTGTTGCTATCAAACGGAACCGACACACCGTGGTCAGGGTAAGCGTGGAAAATGGAAAAACCCATGTTGATAAAGAATGGGTCAGCACCGGATACCGCGCCTGCCAACATCATGTCGGCTTTGCCCGTGTTCAAGTAATCACACGCTAACTTCAATGAATACACTGAGCTTGCACATGCCGCATCTAGGCTAAGTTGTACGTTGCCTAAACCTAGCGCATCAGCTACTAACTTAGAGGCGTTGTGTGCTGCAGCACCGTTGATCGGGTTGAGGTCTTGAGCAGTTTCATTGGTTGGTAGCAGTGAAAACTGGTCATTAGCCAATTTATCTTTGAGTGCTTTCTCGACCACCGAGTGATACATCGGCAGAAACAGGTCGTTTGAGCGTGTGGTTGGGAACGAAAGGGCACCCATGATCACGCCTGTGCGCTCTAAAACATCGGCATTCAAATCAATGCCTGCGTCGTCTAAAGCCTTGCGACTGGTATCCAAAGCCCAAAGGAAACTCTGGTCGATACCTTTGAATGACTCGGCTGTTAAACGGTAGCCATTGCTGTCGAAATTGAAGTTTTCGATGTAGCCGCCTTTATCACAGTAAAAGCGGTCTGACTCACCTTGCACACCCTGATAGCTTTCAGGTTTAGCACCTAACTTTTCAGCGCTTAATGTGGTTCGAGAATCTTTTTTGTTTAGCAAGTTTTGCCAAAAATCTTTTGGCGTATCAGCTTCAGGGTATTGGTTAGCAATACCGACAATCGCGATCTTATTGCACTTCACTTGCTGTTTGTTCTGAGCCTGATTCGATTGAGAACTCATACTAGCTCTCCTTGATGATTCACTGCGCTGCCTTGAGGCATACCACTTAATTGCTTAGCGGCGGTGATCTGTTGTTCTAGCCCTTGAATAAGAGGCTCGACAGACAGTGGAATTTGATGAGTAATGAGCTGACCAATGCATTTGATGAGCGTGACAACATCGTCACCGCCTTTGGCATTGGAAGCGATTGTGCAGTATTGGTCGGCTACGTTGTCGCTACGATTGATCTTGTCGATCAATGTGCTGGTTTGACGATCGGCACCTACTTCTATAAACAGACGAGCACCTTGTTGACGCGCACTCTGGATCAACGCGGTGAAATCTAACGTTGAACAGAAGGTGTCGGCAATCGAAAGGGCGATACTATCGCTGTCGATATTGATTGGTGCGCCAGTCGGTAGACCTGCTGCGCTGATAAAGCGGATATGCTTTGGCAACTCGTCGAACAGTGGTTGAGTGTAAAACTCCTGCACTTGGCTATGCTGGCTCAACGCTGGCGTGGTGTGCATTGCAGTAACACGGTTCGCGGCAATGCCACGTTTACCCAGTTTCTTGAGCAGAGCACGACAGGTGCTTTCACAGCCTGCCAGTACGCAAGTATCACCTTGGATGATAGCGAGATAAGCGCGCGGAAATTCTGGTAACAGAGCCTTAATCGCTTGTGCATCACTGCGAACCACAAAGCTATTCCATTGGATACTTTCGTCGCCGTTCAGCTGCCAATCTTGACGCACTGCGGTGAGTTCGCCAGAAATAGCCGTGGTGAAAATAGGGCTAGTTTGAGTCATCTCGATTAGCGCATGTGGGTTTTTCCAAACATTTAAGCTGGCCCACATGGAGGCTTCACCTTTGGAGTAGCCCAAGGCGAAATCTGGCTGCACTTTGAATTCATCACACAGCAGTTGTGTTAACAGATAACTACTGCCTACACCTGCAATGGCCAATTCACTAAGCGACATTTCTTGCGAGTCGTCAGCGTAGGTTTTGTCAGCCTGCAGCATCTCTTTCAAGTTACCTTCGCGCTCTAACCGAGCAAATAACTGTGGGAAATGGTGGTGAAATTCGCGCAACATGCCGGGATAAACCGTGCCAACACCAGGGTAAACAAATGCAACGCCACCTTTGCTTTGAGGCATCGGTGAGAAACAACTTCCCGCTGGGGTTTTGTATTGGCTATTATCAGCCATTACTTTTGGCAACGCATTCTCTATCGCGGTGACCTCTTGTATTGCAGCCTCAATTGAAGCACCTTGAATCACGATGTTCGCACCACGGCCAGCATTGTGCTGAACACTTTGGAAGTGACTTAGGTTTGAATGCATCAAAGTGGCGATAGCAAGTTTGCTGTCTGCCGATTCGTTAACGCATTTAAGCTCTTCTCTTAACGAGGTTAACAGAGAAACCAATTCGGCTTGTTCGTTGCCAGAAAGCACAAACATCAAACGCTCGCTCGATAGCAATGGTTTCGGTTCTTGCAAACCGGTCGCTTGAGTCAATATCAGGCTGGTGGCATTTTGGTTATCGTCATTGAAGGTCAATGAAGCAACACGAGCTTTGTTCGTCTCAGTGAACCAGTAATGGTTAGGTAATGAATGGCTCGGCAATGAGCGGCTCGATATTGCATTCACCATATTCAACAATTGACCAAACTGTTGCGAAGCCGATAAGTCAGAGTGTTGCTGTTGATGACTTAAATCTGTAGCGGGGCGGCGCGCAATATCCAGAGCAAGCTGGACGCTATCTCCAGTAGCTGTATCTACAAAACCCGCTAGATAAGCGTGTGGATGAATCTTGTTTTGAGCAGCGGTCAGTGCACTCAACATCAACAATGATGGTGAGTGAGAATTCAAACCAAGCTTAACAACATTACCTTGATTGACTGTCTCGATGGCGTGAGCAAGTGCTTGATTAAAATTGCCATCAACCACAACAGTAACAATCTCTGGAATCGAAGGTGATAAGTCGGCAGAAAGCTCAGCCGCGTTTGCTGGCTGAGCTAAAAGAGCGATGCGCAATGGCATCGCTTTATTAGTAGGAACAATCACTATGACAATTGCTCCTTTTCTGCGTTTTTAGTCGCCTCTTTCTTTGATACTGCTGAGCTAGACTTCGGCAAAAATGCGTCGTTTAAGCTCTTGCTGATGGTGACTTTGGCACCTTTCATTACTGCGCTTAAACGACCATCCTGGTGGTAAAGCGAGATATCAGCTTGCAGTGAACGAGCCGTGCTTTTTATCACGCTCAGCTCTAACCAACCTCGGTCACCATTGTGCATCGGTGCGTAACAAACAAACTCACCAATTGCAGACGGTAGGCTTGCCGCACCGTATTTCAATCGAGCCCATACCAACATGGCTTGCAATAGATAATCTTCTGAAAATGGCTGACTATCGCCAAAACCTTGCTTCGGAATAAATGATCCGCAGTCGCTGTTTTCAATCTGAGGCAACTGGCATTGAGCCAATAAGCCTAAGTCGTCAAAGCGCTCGACTGAAGTAATACCTTGCAGTCTTGGTCCGTGAAACAGAGTGCCGTCACTGTATAGAGCTTGCGCCGTTGTTACAGGTGCTGAAGTGTTGGCTTCAAAGCGTTTCTCTGACGCTTGTTGAACATCTTCAGACACTTGCACAGAGGCAACTTGCAACTGAGCTTGATACTGTGGTCGTCCTTGGCAACTGATCACTGCTTTTAGCTGATCTTTTGATTTAGCATCAGAAGAAAGAACCAGTTTTAGCTCTTGCACTTCATCAGTATCAAAAATCACACCCTTAAGCAGTTTGTAGTTGTGAACGCTAACGTTCACCCCTAACAGTTGCTCCGCCACTTCACGCATCCATTGGATGGCACACACTGTCGGTAACACGGGGTTACCGGCAATGCAGTGATCTTGAATGAAAGGCAATGCCTTAGGATCAAGATGACGTGTCACAGTAATGCTTGTATTCAGCGGACTCTTTGCAAGATGCACAGACTCCGCATTAAGCTTTTTTACAGCAGCTTCCTTGTTGTCAGAACCTTGCATGCTCGTACCAACCAGCAGTTGAATGCCAGTTTCGTTCAGTAGTTGAGAGCTAAACAGTTCTGCACCTGCCTGAAGAGGAATTACGTACACACCACGCTCTGTAAACATACGTTTCAGTGCTGCGTTTACCATGCCGCCGTCCCACGGTCCCCAGTTGAAGCTCATTACTTTCGCTTGAGGGTTACGCGCAGACAGTTGTAGAGCCGCTTTGTTCAGGATCTCGTTAGACATCGAGTAATCGCTTTGGCCTGTGTTTCCATAGAAACCTGCCGCCGAAGAGAACATCGCAATCAGTTTTAACTTGCCGCTATCAAGACCACCAAGAACCGCTTCTAGTCCACCCACTTTGGTGCCGTAAACCATGTTCAGTTCATCAAGCGTTTTGTCTTGAATGTGTTTGTCAGCCAGTACACCTGCGCCGTGGATTAGCCCCGTGATGCCGTCGAAATTCGCCAGTGTTTTCGCTACAGACTCATGGTTCGACACATCTAGACTTAGGTATTCAGCGCTCGCGCCAATCTCATTGAAAGCGGCAAGTGCTGCGTTGATTTCAAGGCTGCTCAATACCGGTTTTAGCAAGGCATCAACTTTTTTCGGTGTTGGTTTATCACCTGTTGCTTGTAGGTGAGCGATAGCCGCTGGTTTTAGCTCTTTCTCTTGCTTGCCCTGTGCCCACTGAGGTAGCTCAGCTGAAGTAATATGCTTACTACGACCTGCAAGAATGAAATGAGATTTACATTGCTTAGCAAGCGTCAGTGCACATTCAAACGTCACGCCTTTAGCGCCACCAGTTACGAGAACTTTATCGCTCTTGGTGAGTTGAGCGCCTGTGTTTTTAGTTTGTGCAGTACCTGGTGTTGCAGCAATCAATGTTGCACGACCAGATTCACCGTTTTCCGCATGGCTAAGGCCGATTTCAACCGTATTGGTATCGATATCGAACAGTTCGCCTGTGATAGCTTCAGCAAGGTGACGAGCATCAATCGAAGCGTCTGCATCCAATGCACGGCAGAACACGCTTGACCATTCATGGCTCAGTGTCTTAGTTAGACCAGACAACGCGGCTTGGTTAAGTTCTGCATTCGCTAGTTGCTTAGTATTTAGGTAACCAAAGCCACCATCGATACGGCTTAGCGTGAAGAACACGCTGCGACCAGAAACAGCATTCAGTTGGCCATTTAGGTGCTTCGCGAACAAGAACGCTGTGGTTAGCGAAGCTCTTGAGTCTGCATTCAAGTTAACCGCTTGCTCGTTGCTTTGTTTAGCATCAACGATAGCTTGTAGGTGAATGAAGCCAGCAATCACTTTGTTCGACGTTTTAAGGTCTACTTCGATGTCGTTAATAACCGCAGTCACACCAGCATCATCGACGCTGTTGAGTGTGTAGCTTGCGATTTCACTGTTTAAAGGTGACGCGGCAGAAAGAGCACTACGCACTACAGCAACTTGAATGCCGTTAGCGGTCAACTTTTCTGCTAGAACACCGGCGTTGTGACCATCATCTGTGATCACGACACAAGCGTCTTTTGAGAAACAATCGACGAGTTTATCTGCCGCTGGTAGCTTTTTTAGCGCTACCTCATTGTGTGGAGGAAGTTCCGCTGTCGCTGTTTCTACGATAGGCGTTACTGATTCAGCCTTTGGAGTCGCTACGGGTGCAGCAGCGGATAGCTTACTTTGCATGTAGGTAACGATTTCACCAAGCGTACGACACTCAGCTAAGTCTTCAGGGTTTAGCTCCGGCAGCGTTGGTAGCTGGTCTTGAACCGTACCTAGAATCTCAACGCGTTTGATTGAGTCGATGCCAAGGTCTGCTTCCATATCCATCGTTAGGTCGAGCATTTCTGCTGGGTAGCCTGTTTTGTCGGCAACCACTTCCATCATTGTGGATTGAACGTGAGCAGGGTTTAGGTCGTTGCTCGCGCTTTCTACAGTTGCTGCAGCGACTTCTGTACTCGTAGTAGCAGTAGCGCCTAGCTTACTATTCATGTAGTCAACGATTTCACCCAGAGTACGACACTCAGCCAGGTCTTCAGGATTCAGCTCTGGCAATGTTGGTAGCTGGTCTTGAACCGTTCCAAGGATCTCAACACGTTTGATTGAGTCGATGCCAAGGTCTGCTTCCATGTCCATTGCTAAGTCTAGCATTTCTGTTGGGTAGCCCGTTTTATCAGCCACTACGCTCAGCATTGTGCCTTGAACTTGTTCTGCGTTTAAACCGTTTGATACTGCTTGCACTAGTGCAGATACTTGAGCCACTACTGGAGCAGAAGCTGGAAGCTTGCTGTTCATGCTTTTAGTATTCATGTAAGCAACGATTTCGCCAAGAGTACGACACTCAGCGAGGTCTTCAGGGTTTAGCTCTGGAAGAGTCGGTAGTTCATCTTGAACCGTACCAAGAATCTCAACACGCTTGATTGAATCGATACCAAGGTCAGCTTCCATATCCATTGCTAGATCTAGCATTTCAGTCGGGTAGCCCGTCTTCTCTGCTACCACCTCTAACATCGTCTTCTGAACAACAGCTGCATCTAGTCCATTGTTAGCTGCTGCTGGAGCAACTACTTCCGTTTGTGCTGCAACTGGTGCAGAAGTTGGGAGCTTGCTGTTCATGTAAGCAACAATTTCGCCAAGAGTGCGACACTCAGCTAAATCTTCAGGGTTTAGCTCTGGAAGAGTAGGCAGTTCATCTTGAACCGTACCAAGAATCTCAACACGTTTAATTGAGTCGATACCAAGGTCTGCTTCCATATCCATTTCTAGATCAAGCATTTCCGTTGGGTAACCGGTCTTCCCAGCAACCACTTCTAGCATGGTTTGTTGAACGACTTTTGCATCAAGACCGTTAGCAGCTTGAACAGGAGCAGTTGCGCTTGGTTGTGCTGCCACAGGCGCTGATGCTGGCATCTTGCTGTTCATGTAGGTAACGATTTCACCAAGAGTACGACATTCAGCTAAATCTTCAGGGTTCAGCTCTGGTAGGTTCGGCATTTCGTCTTGAACGGTACCAAGGATCTCTACGCGCTTGATTGAGTCGATACCAAGGTCTGCTTCCATGTCCATTTCTAGATCAAGCATTTCCGTTGGGTAACCCGTTTTCTCAGCGACCACTTCTAGCATCACTTTTTCAGCATCGGCTGATTGTACTGCCACTGGTGCAGCCACAGGAGCCGGTTGCGCTTTAACTGGCACAGGTTGAGCTGCAACAGGCGCTGCCGCTTGAGCCGCTACTTGTGGTGTAGGAACGGCTTTCTGTACTGGAGCTTGCTGAGCTGCTGTCTTTTGAAGCGGTGCAGCTTGAACTGGCGCAGCTTGTACAGGAGCAGCTTGTACTTGAGCTACAGGCTGTTGGACGATAGCTGCTGGAGTAGTTGGAGCTTGAATCACTGGTTGAGCATTTACTGGCGCAACGAAGGTTGGTTGTGCCGTTTGTACTGAACCTTGCGTCAGCATATTAAGTGCTGAGTTGTTGCTGTGCGCTTGCATTTCTAGGTAATGAGCGTGAGCTTTTAGCGTTTCAGCTTGGTGCTGGTGGAACATTTCCATAGAACGCTGTAGGTTATCAGGAATTGCTACGCCTGCTGTTGCCATTTTCGCTTGCTCAGACATTAGGGTGTTGAATGTGTCACCGTATTGCTGAGGAATCGCCAAGAATTGCTGATGTACTTCTGCTGCTTGTTGTTGAGCATTGAAGAACGATTGCAGTGAAGATTCATCAACGGTTACTTGAGCTGCTGGCTGAATAGTTGCTGGGGCAGTTTGAACCACTTGTGATTGCGGAGCAGCTGTTGCTACTTGTGCACTTGGTGCTGGAGCAGTTGACTGTTGTACATTTGAAGCTTGAGGAGCAGCCACAGGTACTTCAACGATTTCTGTTTTAATCACTTCTTTTTCCACGATTTTCTCGACTTCAACTTTCACTTCAACAATCTCAGTCTTTTCGGTGACGTTGCCCGAAGCCAATGATTGATCCATTTTCTTACGAGTAGCAGGGCTGATGTAGTTGGTTGCATTCAGCTTGATGTTCATTGGTGATGCCTTCGCAGGTTCAGCAATGTCAGCTTGGTAAGGGTCAATGTTGTCTAATGAAACACCTGCCACGCATAGTTGAACTGCAGCTAAACGAAGCTGTTGGTCACTGTCGCCTTTAGGGCTTGGGTTGATACTGATTGCGTAAAGCTCTTCGTTCTTATTAGCCAATGTTTTCTCAACCAGCTTTTGAAGAATGTTTTTCGGACCGAACTCAACGAATACGCGCGCGCCTGCTTCATACATCGCTTCAATTTGCTCGCTAAAACGAACCGATTGCAGCATGTGTTGCTTGAACGCTTTCTTGATCGCTTTCGCGTCTTTGCTGTGCAACTTGCCCGTTGCATTTGAGTAAAGCGGCAGTGTTGGAGCGCTGAATGAAGCTTTATCAATTGCAGAAGCAAATGATTTTTGAGCGTGAGCAACAAGCGGTGTGTGGAAAGCGCCAGAAACTGGCAGAGCAATCGCTTTGAAGCCTTGCTCAGTTAGCGCTTGTGCTGCTTGTTGAACCGTCGCAGTTGGACCTGCAATAACCAGTTGAGTCGGAGCGTTGTAGTTAGCAATACTCACGCCTTCAAATTGGCTGATGCAGCTTTCAACAGCTGGAAGTTTGTCTGCATCTAGGATGACTGCAAACATAGTACCGCTGTCGCCTTGTTCAGGTGTCGCTGCCATCGCATCGCCACGAGCGAAAGCTAGCTGGTAGTAATCGTCTTGCGAGATAACACCCGATGCACATAGTGCACTTAGTTCACCAAAGCTGTGGCCTGCCACCATGTCTGCTTTGAAGCCAGCTTGAGTCATGATGTCGAACTGACCCATAGACACAGTACCAATCGCACTTTGAGCATTGGCCGTGTTGGTTAACACAGCTTCTTGAGCTTTGGTTGCTTCTGGTGTGAAGGTTGGAATTGGGAACAGAATTTGCGACAGAGCCGTTTTCTTGTGCTGACCAAATACCTGATCCGCTTGAGCAAGCTGTTGACGCATCTCTGGGTAATGACAAGCAAGCTCGCGACCCATGTTGAGGTATTGCGAACCTTGACCTGCAAATAGTGCTGCCACTTTACCTGCACCATTTTCTGCAATCAGTGCCGACTCACGGTAGCTAGTACCGTTTGGCATCTGCCAATGTGTTTTGGTTTGGCTCTCAAGCATAGAAACCGCTTGAGTCAGTTGCGCTTGAAGGTCTGATTGGTCAGTGACAACTAAACCAAGACGAGCGTGCTTAGCGTCTACTTCGCGCAGAGCGTGCTGCTCAGCAAGCGCTTCTAGTTTGAATGCCGCATCTGCAGCTTGAGTTGAAACCTGCTTGAGCTCATTGATCAGTGCTTGACGAGATTCCGCGCTGAATAACAGAGTTTGCGGTACTTGGCGTTGACGGTATTTGTCACCGCGAGCGTGTTCTGGTGTGTACTCTTCTAATACAACGTGGAAGTTAGTGCCACCAAAACCAAATGAGCTGATACCTGCACGGCGTGGTGTGCCGTCGACACGTTTCATCCAAGGACGCGTTTGTGTGTTTAGGTAGAACGGTGAGTTCTCGATATCCAACTTAGGATTCGGAGCCGATACGTTGATCGTTGGCGGCAGTACTTTGTGGTGTAGTGCTAATGCAGCTTTGATTAAACCTGCAGTACCCGCAGTTGATTTAGTGTGACCAATTTGAGATTTCACAGAGCCTAACGCAATGTGTTGCTTCTCTTCATTGTTCTCACTGAATACCGAGTTTAGGCCACCAAATTCAGCAACATCACCTGCTGCTGTACCTGTGCCGTGCGCTTCTAAAAGGCCAAGCGTGTGTGGTGCGAAACCAGCATCATCGTAAGCGCGTTTTAGTGCTTTTGCTTGTCCTTCAGGGCGAGGCGCGTAGATACTCTTGAACTTACCGTCCGAAGAAGAACCGACACCTTTAATCACTGAGTAGATTCTGTCGCCATCGCGCTCAGCATCTTCAAGACGCTTAAGAGCAACCATGCCGATGCCTTCACCAATCATCATCCCTTTTGAATCGATGTCGAAAGGTTGAATGGTTTCATTGGTGGTAAATGCAGGTGTTTTAGAGAAACTCATGTACATGGTTGGCGAGTTATCAGTACACACGCCACCAGTGATCATCATTTCACTGCGGCCTTCAACCAGCTCACTCAGAGCCATACGCATTGCGGCTAGAGAACCTGCACACGCAGCATCTACTACACAGTTAATGCCACCAAGGTCAAAGCGGTTAGCAATACGACCTGAAATAACGTTACCCAATGAACCAGGGAACGAGTTCTCTTCCCAATGGATGTATTGGTCTTGGAACTTTTTGATCAGCATTTCGCTGTCTTCGTCGTTGATGCCACTGCTCTTGAAGACTTTTTTCAAAACCGGGTATTGAAGACGAGCATTTAGGCTTTGAGCGATCTTCTGACCACCACCCACACCGAGCGTAATACCGATCTTATCGCGATCGTAACCTTCAGGAAGTTTCGCATCTTCAAGTACTTCTTTTGCCACGATCAGAGAAAGCAGCTGTGACGTATCAGTCAGTTCAAGGATATTTGGCGGAAGACCGAACTCCATAGGGTTGAAGTCAACTTCTGGGATGAAACCACCGCGCTTACAGTAAGACTTGTCTGGCGTCGTACGATCTGAATCGTAGTAATCTTCTGGACGCCAGTGCGTATCAGGCACTTCGGTAATTGCATCGATCTTTTCGCTGATCAAATCCCAGAACTTGTTTAAGTAACGAGAGTTCGCAAACATGCTTGCCATTCCAACGATAGCAATAGGCATGTCTTTAAGACGTTTATTAAGTCGAGTGTCGTCGACTGATTCCGGTGTATTTTTTTCGGGTTGGCTCATTATGAGTCTCCACTTGAAATCACTGAGGGCGATGTCGTGTTTTGAGGCTGCGCTTTTAAAGCTATAGAAAGAAAATCTGAAACAGATTTAGGGAAGCGCAGCTGAAAATTCAGGTTGCTGAGTGGCGGCAACCAGATAGAAATTAGGTTTTCGAAGTGCGTTGACTTACGAGAGTAGGGGAGGTGTTTCATGCGCGACGGTGGCATTCAAATGTTGAGGCGATGTCCATTAAAATCCTGTTCAAAGTCTGACTAAACGACAAGTCGGTATCCGCAAAGAAAACGTGTGAATTTGTTTAATGGTTGAGCAGGCTACCCGAGGTGAGTGGTCGATACAATGCTCCCAGAGGCCACTATGATCTGTTCAGACCAGATGAATTTGACATGGTTTTGATTTTTGTATTTTTAATTTAATTAACTTATTGATAATTAATGGTTATGAGTTGTTTTTTAGTGTTTTTGCTCTATATTTTGAGTTGGCGAGATCTATGTCATATTTTTGTAAGTAACATTTAATGGATGCCTCTTGTGTAAGGCTAAGTGTGATCTGTGTTTTAATTTGTTATTATTTGAAAAATTAGTTTTAAGTCCTCATATGAAGGGGGTTTCCCTCCCGTATTCTCTAGGTTCCACTTAATTCATAGGTGAGTTAAATTTGTTCGATTGGGTTGTTCCGATCGTGTTTTGAAGAGTGATTTATAGAAGTGAGTTCGAGTTAAATGAAAACTCCCGTTGTTGATTTGTGGCTATGTTCTCTGGGTAACTTGAATGACCAGCCAGACATTGTATCTCAGCTCAAAAAGAGACTGACGGCCGACGAGATAGCCAAAGTTGAGCGCTATCGAATGCCTTCATCTCAAATTCAGGCCCTGTATGTTCGCAACTACCTAAGAAAGGTGCTGTCTAGCTATTCTGATTTGATGCCTGAAGCGTGGTGCTTTGAATATGGTGAGAAAGGGAAGCCAAGATTAATTGAGAAACAACAAATAGAAACCGGCCTGAATTTCAATATCAGTCATAGCAAAGAACATTTGTTAGTCGCGGTTTGCCAGAGAGAAGGGAAGCGAGTTCAACTGGGTATCGATATCGAACATGCAAGAAGCTCGACCAATATCGATTCGATCATGAAGCACTATTTTTCAGATAAGGAATTGGCGGATTTACTTAAACTTAGTAAAGAGCTGCAGAGAGAGCGCTTTTTCGATCTATGGGCGCTGAAGGAGTCGTATATCAAAGCGACGGGCAGGGGGCTAGCCACATCGTTGCGAAGCTTTTCGTTTGATTTCTCCAATCTGACGGAGCAAACATTGCCAATTCACCCTTCGAATTTTCAACCAAACTTGCAGGATGAAATTAGATTTCATGGTGAAATCAGCATATACAGTGGAGTTGGGTTGGATGTTACTGAGCAAACCGATATTTCTACAGATTGGCAATGTTGCTTAGGGCGGTTGGATGAGCAGTATCGCTTTGCGGTTACGCTTGGTGGAAATTTGCTACCGATGAAGGTAGAGATGAGAACCTTTTCATCGTCTCATCTCTTTTAAGCTAGCTTGGTGAGGGGAAGTTAGCTCGTTTCGCCAAGCATCGCTTTTAATACTTCAGCAGGCACGGGCTGCAGTTGCTTGTCTTTGTCTAGGCAAACCATTTCGATATCACCAATCACCGCAGGTTTGGTTGCATCTTTACGCCACACTTCTTGTCGCCATAGCGTTTTGTATTTGCCATCGAGTTCAAAAGAGGTTCGGATGTCGCAGATCTCAGCGAACTCAACCCCATCTTGAAAAGTCATGTTGGCTTTATATACCGCAAAACCTAATCCGTGTTCATTCCACAATGTTGCCAGTTTATCGCTACCCAATACATGTTCGCGTGCACGCTCAAAGTACTTTAGAAAGTTAGGGTGATAAACCACACCTGAGTGATCGGTATCTTCATAGTAAATTTGTACTGGGTGATGGTAGATCTGGCTCATTGATATCAACTCTTATTAAGTAGCGTTGTAGTAAATCTGACTAAGTTGTGCAGCACTCTACAGGATAGGTCGAAATTACTTCAAGGTATCATCGGGAATGTGGCTCTTGGTCAGACCTCATTCGGCCGTATCCATTAGTGATGCGTTGGTCAACTCCCACCCATTTACAAATATTCTATGTGTCATTTCCCACCCATTGATTTTTGCAGCAAGTTGGTGATTGCAGCAGGCAGATATCATGAAGCCTTATGGTTAAAGGGTTGTTAATGATTTGTGTCAATGTGGCGCGCTAATTGCCTTAGTGAAAGCACGCAGTTCCCATTGAAGGGCTGTTTTGTTTACTAAGGAGAATAATAATGTTTAAGCCTCTTACCCTGCTGTCTGTCTCTGCTCTGGCGCTCACAAGTTTTAATGCTGCTGCAAACTGTGATCCAGGTGAAATCGTGATTAAATTCAGTCATGTAACCAATACCGATAAGCACCCGAAAGGCATTGCCGCTTCTTTACTGGAAGAGCGAGTAAACACGGAAATGAATGGCAAAGCTTGTATGCAAGTTTTCCCTAACTCAACACTTTACGATGATAATAAGGTACTGGAAGCCCTGTTAAATGGTGATGTTCAAATGGCGGCGCCATCGTTGTCTAAATTTGAGAAGTTCACTAAGAAATACCGCATTTTTGACCTTCCTTTCCTATTTGAAGACGTAGAAGCCGTCGACCGTTTCCAAAACTCAGAATCTGGCGAAAAACTGAAGAATGCGATGAAGCGTCGTGGCCTTCAAGGTCTAGCGTTTTGGCACAATGGCATGAAACAGATGTCGGCAAATAAGCCTCTTATCAACCCTGAAGACGCGGAAGGTTTGAAATTCCGTGTTCAGGCATCAGACGTATTGGTGGCTCAGTTTGAACAACTAGGCGCTAACCCACAGAAGATGTCTTTCAAAGAAGTTTATGGTGGCCTGCAAACTAAGGTTATCGATGGTCAAGAGAACACATGGTCAAACATTTACGGTAAGAAGTTCTTTGAAGTACAAGACGGCGTAACTGAAACCAATCACGGTATCTTGGATTACCTAGTTGTAACGTCAAACGACTTCTGGAAAGACTTACCTGAAGATGTACGTACACAGCTTGGCACTATCGTTCAAGAAGTCTCTGAAACACGTAATGCAGAATCTTCAAAAGTTAACCTAGCGAACAAAAATAACATCATCGAAGCCGGTGGTGAGGTTCGTACACTTACGCCTGAACAGCGTGAAGCATGGGTAGTTGCGCTTCAACCTGTATGGAAGAAGTTTGAAAAAGACATCGGTTCAGATCTTATCGATGCAGCGTTAGCTTCAAACCAATAATACCGCTAAGGGAGTGGCGAGTATTCGTCACTCCTTATTAAAACAATTATAAGCGGAGTCAATTATGGAAAAGCCTCAAATGGAACAACCAAATTCTAGCGAATCAGCACTGGAAACCTCTCTTTTTTCCAAAGTCGGAAGAGTTACGGATGTGATTGAAGAGTCATTAATCGCATTTTTCCTTGGCGCAATGACGCTACTTACTTTTGCCAATGTGGTATTTCGATACGCATTCAATGGCAATATCTTGTGGGCACTGGAATTGACGGTGTTCATGTTTGCTTGGATGGTGTTGGTCGGCGCATCTTATGGTGTTAAAAAACATTTCCACATTGGTGTTGATGTGATCATCAACCTTGCCCCAGAAAAGCTACGCAAAGTGTACGCGCTAATCGCCGTGACAAGCTGCCTAGCATTTTCAATCTTACTTCTTATCGGCTCTTGGAATTATTGGTACCCATTCGCGACCGATCGCGCATGGTACGAGACCGACGATATTCCAATGCCAGAGATGCTTCAGTTTCTTGCTGACTGGCTGAATGAAGGAGAGCGATACGAGAAACTGCCACGTTTTATTCCTTATATGGCGTTGCCGATTGGTATGGCAATGTTGACGTTCCGTTTTGCTCAAGTTGCTTACCAAGTCGTAACAGGCAAGCTTGACCGTATGATTGCAGGACACGAAGCCGAAGAAGAGCTGGATGCCTTGAAAGCTGATGTGTTAGCGGGTTCTGATGAAGACGCGACAGCAGTATTGGATTCGACTAAGCAGAACAAAGCGAACGAGTCGGGTACAAAATCTAACGGTAAGGAAGACTAATCATGGCAATGTTATTTCTATTTTTAATGGTAATTGCTTTCATGTTGGTCGGTGTACCAATTGCAATTTCCCTCGGTTTATCGAGCGTAATATTCTTATTGATGCATTCAGATGCGTCATTAGCTTCAGTCGCACAAACGCTGTTTAATGCATTTGCAGGCCACTACACACTCTTAGCGATTCCTTTCTTTATCTTGGCCTCTAGCTTCATGTCTACGGGTGGTGTGGCGAAGCGGATTATTCGTTTTGCTATCGCGATGGTGGGTTGGTTCCGCGGCGGTTTGGCTATGGCATCGGTTGTGGCATGTATGATGTTCGCAGCCCTTTCTGGTTCATCTCCTGCAACGGTAGTGGCGATCGGTAGTATTGTTATCGCAGGTATGATCAAAAACGGCTACACAAAAGAATTCGCTGCAGGGGTTATCTGTAACGCAGGTACCTTGGGTATTTTGATTCCACCGTCAATCGTGATGGTGGTTTATGCTGCAGCGACCGATGTATCGGTAGGTCGTATGTTCCTAGGCGGTGTGATTCCTGGCCTGTTGGCGGGCGTGATGTTGATGATAGCTATCTACATTGCGGCACGTATTAAGAAGATTCCGGCACAGCCGTTTGTGGGTTGGGGCGAGATGTTCGCAGCAGCGAAAGATGCGAGTTGGGGCTTGCTACTGATTGTCATCATTCTGGGTGGTATCTACGGCGGAATCTTTACACCAACAGAAGCGGCGGCTGTTGCAGCGGTTTATGCCTTCTTTATAGCCAACTTTATCTATAAAGATATGGGACCTTTCGCTGACAAGAGTAATACCAAGCCTGCGCTGGTGAAAGTGTTCCAAACCTTTTGTCACAGAGACACCAAAGACACGCTCTATGATGCGGGTAAGCTGACTATCATGCTGCTGTTTATCATTGCCAACGCATTGATTCTTAAGCATGTTCTAACAGAAGAGCGTATTCCTCAAATGATCACTGAGTCTATGCTTTCTGCTGGCTTAGGACCGATCACCTTCTTGATTGTGGTGAATGTTCTACTCTTGATTGGTGGGCAGTTCATGGAGCCATCAGGTTTGCTGATCATCGTAGCGCCGTTGGTATTCCCAATTGCCATTGCACTCGGTATCGACCCAATTCACTTAGGTATCATGATGGTGGTGAACATGGAGATAGGGATGATAACGCCGCCTGTCGGGCTCAATTTGTTTGTGACCGCAGGTGTCGCGAAGATGTCGATGATGAACGTGGTAAAAGCCGCACTGCCTTGGGTAGGCGTAATGTTCTTGTTCTTGATTATCGTCACTTACGTGCCTTGGGTGTCAACATGGTTACCAACCACCTTGATGGGGCCGGAGATCATTACCAAGTAGTTGGCGGTTTAGATACACGGCTAGTCTAACGAACGGTTTCATTCTCAATGTAAATAACAGCGATAGATGAAGAGTTATACTTTTTCATCTATCGCTTTCTTTTTCCCGCGCCGTAAAGTACCGCTTATGCGTCTGTCATAGCCTTTCCAGCGCAGTTTTTTCTTTCTTCGATCGCGCCCAGATCTTCTTTCTACTTCATAATGGTCATCAATAAGCACTGTATCTACAATGACAGGAATGGTCGTTTTTTCGTTCATATGCAACTTATCCTTAAAGTCGACATATGAATTATGGAAGATGAATCTTATCTCTGCCAGTTTCGATAGACATTCAGATCAAGTTGCGCTTTGCGTTTTGTTTCGTTGTTGATTCTTTTATTTCGTAGCTTAATTTTCACTTCAAAATCTATTGTTTACTTAAAATTATCTTTGTCGATTTGATAGCGTTGCATTTTGTCGTAAAGCGTTTTTCTTGGGACATTTAATTGAGACATGGTTAATTTTATACTCCCTTCATTCTCAATCAACGCGCGCTCGATCACTGCTTTTTCGAACTCTGACACTTGGTCCGATAGGCTAATACTGGCGTCTGAATGGATCTCTGAGTTCGCACCATCCCCCAATTGAGCTAGTTTTCCGAGTAAGATGAAGCGTTCAGCGCTGTTACGTAGCTCACGTACATTCCCTGGCCAATCATGAGCCAAAAGTGCGTGCAGTTCCTTTTGTGGAAGGGCTGGGGCTGTCTTGCCATAACGCGCCGCAGCAACCAGTAAGAAGTGATGGAACAGGGCTGGGATGTCTTCTTGTCTGCTTCTTAACGGCGGCAAGTCTAAGGTCACAACGTTAAGTCGATAATAGAGATCTTGGCGGAAAGTGCCTTCTTCAGCGGCTTTCTTTAAGTCGACTTTAGTGGCCGCAATCACTCGAATGTCCAGAGGGACTAAACCATTAGATCCAACCCTTTCGATGACTCGCTCTTGCAAGACGCGCAACAGGCGAATTTGTGCTTGCATCGGCATGGACTCAATTTCATCTAAGAATAGAGTTCCGCCTTGAGCAAATTCAAATTTACCCACTCGCTTGCTTTCTGCGCCAGTGAATGCGCCTTTTTCATGGCCGTACAGTTCACTCTCAATCAGGTTTTCAGGGACAGCGCCGCAGTTGACCGCGACGAAGTTTTGTTCTCGTCTGCTGCTTTGTTCATGTAGAGAACGTGCAACTAATTCTTTGCCTGTGCCAGTTTCGCCAAATAACAAAATATCGGCGTTGGTGTCGGCAACGTGAGTGATGATAGACCGCAGTTCTGTCATTGATTGTGTGTCACCAATGATCCTTGGGCCAAGCGCTTGGCTGGCCTTGAGTGAACGTTTTAACTCAAGGTTCTCGAGGGTTAGTTGACGTTTTTCTATCGCTCGCTTGGTGGTTTCGATTAGGCGCTCATTGGCGAACGGCTTTTCGATGAAGTCATAGGCGCCGTATTGGATTGCTTGAACGGCCATCGAAATATCGCCGTGACCAGTAATCATAATTACGGGGATCTCTTTGTCTTTGTGCATCACGGTGTTGAGCAGATCATGCCCAGACAGACCCGGTAAACAGATATCAGTGATGATCACGTGAGGTAAGCCGTTTTCTTGAATCGCGAGCAGAGCTGACTCCGCATCGGGAAAGAATTCGGCATCAATGTCGGCGAGCTCGAAGCTCTGTTCAATCGCCACTCTTAGATCGGATTCATCATCAATGAAATAGACGTGACACATAGTGATTCCTTTACTTCTTTGTATTCTGGTTATTGCTGCGTTTTTGCTTGCTGTTCTTGTTCAACAAGGGGTAACTCTATACTAAATCGAGCACCACCTTGGGGGCTGCTTCCTGTAACGAGCTTGCCATTTATTCCGCTGATTATTTGTTGAGAAATCGATAGCCCAAGTCCAAGTCCGTTTTTCTTGGTGGTATGGAAGGGTTCAAAAAAGTGTCCGTTCGAAGGGGAGGTGAAGCCGGGACCATTATCATCGACATGAATCAGCAAGGTCTGGGCTTGTTGATGGTCGGACTCCCAAATCTCTAACAGAATAGCTAATTGTTTATCATCTTGTTGTTCCATCGCCTGAATCGCATTAGTCAGCAGGTTAATGATCACCTGTTCCAGTTGAATAGCGTTGGCGAGCACGCAAGCATCAAAGATTTCAGGGAGTTCGTTGACCTTAACTCGTTCACTCTTGAGCTGTGGCTTCATCAGCTCTTTCGATGAATGTAAGATAGGGAGTATTTGCAAGGTGTGCAGTTCTTCCGCGGTGGATTTCTTTGCAAAGGAGCGAAGCTGGTGGCTGATTTTCGCCATGCGATCAGTGAGTGCCGAGATTCGCGATAGATTGTCATCGACACGATCGGTTTTTTCTTTGGCAAGAAACAGTCGGCCATTGTCGGCATAACTGCGAATCGCAGCGAGCGGGTTATTTAGCTCGTGGCTGATGCTCGCTGACATCTGCCCTAGCACCGCCAGTTTGGCTGCTTGGATGAGTTCGTCTTGGGTTTGCCTCAATACATGTTCGGTTTCGATACGATGTTTAATTTCGACATGCAGCTCTGATGTGCGTTCGAGCACTTGAAATTCGAGCTTTTGCTTGGCTTCGGATTGCAGCCTATCTATCTGAGCGCGTCTTTGTTGTCGATGGTGGTTGAGTTGCATTGTGAGATAAATAATCGCAAAGATAAGGCTGAGAACCACAAGGTAAGCAACCAAGTCCCACCAAACTAAGTGGGTCGGAGAAAATACCCGTATGGTGAGTTTTGGCTCGGCTAAGAAGCGAGAGGAGCTAAAGAACTGTTCTTGGACGAGCTTGTGCTGAGACTCAATATTGCTAGTAGCGCTCTCGAAATCACCGGAGAAGTGTAGGCTTTCTATTTTTGTATCGAGATACTGTCTGCTTTCTTGAATTTGAGAGTGCTGTTCTTCGCTTAGTGGTTGAAGGCTTTTGAACAGCCATTCAGGGTTACTCGACATAAATACGATTTGGTCTTTATCGTCAGCAACAAAAAAACTCTGTTTGCCTTTCCAACTTGCTTCAATCAGCGATAAATCCATCTTTACAACAATGACGCCAATAATCTCGGCGGCATAGGAGACGGGGTAAGAATAATAATAGCCTCGCTTCCCAGAAGTTGATCCTAGCGCAAAATATTGATTTTCATTGCCAAGAATCGCTTCTTGAAAGTAAGGGCGGAAAGCAAAATTACGACGAATAAAAGAACGCGGTTGATTCCAATTACTGGCTGCGATGGTGGTACCGATACTGTCTAGTAGGTAGGTGTCGGATGCTTGAATCACCGAGTTTACGTGCTCTAGATAACGATTAGTGAGTTCGATTTGCGCAGAGTTACTTGGAGAGTGCAGGGCATCGACCAGCTCTTTGTCTTTTGAAAGCAGTTCTGGAATGTGCGCGAACTTGTCCAATTGACTTGAAATATGAACTGAAAAACGGTCTAGCTTAGATTGATGATCATTTAACAAACTTTCATGGCTTGTGCTCCACACCCAATGACCGCCAAACACCATCAGTAAACTGTATGCGACCATTAAGAGTATTGGGATTCTAAAAGCTTGAAACATGAAGGCTCTCCGCTAATTTCTTTGGTAAACAATCAAGCCTGTCTTCTCTCGTTTATGGTAGCAAATAGCGGTCGTTTTTGCTGAAAGCAGAGAGTGAACAGATGGGTGTAGGTTAAGGGTTTGTAACGGGGATTGTTGAAAAAGTTATCGACTCTGAGGGGTAAAACAAGAGCAAGATCTCTTTTTAAGGTTTTTAGCAAAAAAAGCCCTCGATTCCCTTGAAAAAGTCGCTATTGTCCCCATTTCTGTTGTGCTAAGTGATGATTTGATCGTTTTTGTATCACTTAGTTGGACGAATTTAGAGCATTCATCATCATGCAGAGGTGAACGGCTCGACAGAGATTAAACAGATCGCTAGAATGTCGCGTCTAAAATTTCTGTCCTGAGGCTAATCGGAGATACCTTTCTTGTTTCTGAAAACAAGCTTTATTGCGTTTTAATCGACGTGTGAAGAACGAAGATATCGCTGATTAGTCTGGTGTTTGGTTGAATAATCAATTCAGACATCAATGCTCGATTTTAAATTAGGTGTTCGGATAGAGCACTACACAAGGATGCAGCCAACAACGTCGGCTTTTGAATTAAAGCTAAGTTACGGCTCATATGCTCAGATTACTGAGCCAGTTTTGAGGTTTATATAATGCAAGTTACTGTTGAAACGCTAGAAGGCCTAGAGCGCCGTCTTAATATTACTGTTCCTGCTGCTAACATCGAAGATGCAGTTACAGCTGAACTACGCAACATCGCGAAAAACCGTCGTTTCGATGGTTTCCGTAAAGGCAAAGTGCCAATGAAGATGGTTGCTAAAATGTACGGCAAAGCAGTACGTCAAGACGTGATGGGCGAAGTAATGCAACGTCACTTCATCGAAGCGATCGTTAAAGAGAAAATCAACCCAGCTGGCGCTCCAACTTTCGCACCAGTTGAAAACAACGAAGGCGCTGACCTAGTATTCAACGCAACTTTTGAAGTTTACCCAGAAGTTGAGCTGAAAGGTCTAGAAAACATCACTGTTGAGAAACCAGCAGTAGAAGTTAAAGAAGCTGACGTTGAAGAGATGATCGAAACTCTACGTAAGCAACAAGCGACTTGGACTGAAGTTGAAGCTGCTGCTGACGCTGGTTCTCGTGCAACTATCGACTTCGTTGGTTCTATCGACGGTGAAGAGTTTGAAGGCGGCAAAGCTGAGAACTTCCCACTAGAGATGGGCGCTGGTCGCATGATCCCTGGCTTCGAAGACGGTATCGTTGGTAAAACAGCAGGTATGGAATTCGAAATCGACGTAAACTTCCCAGAAGATTACCACGCTGAAAACCTAAAAGGTAAAGCAGCTAAGTTCTCTATCAAGCTGAACAAAGTTGAAGCTCGTGAACTTCCAGAACTAAACGAAGAATTCGTTTCTAAGTTCGGCGCTGCTGACGGCGTTGAAGGTCTTAAAGCTGAAGTTCGTAAGAACATGGAGCGTGAGCTTAAGCAAGCTGTTAAGAACCGCATCAAAGAGCAAGCTATCGACGGTCTAGTTAACGAAAACAACATCGACGTACCTTCTGCTCTTATCGATCAAGAAATCGGTGTTCTACGTCAACAAGCTGCTCAACGTTTCGGTGGCAACACTGAAGCTGCTGACCAACTTCCACGTGAGCTGTTCGAAGAGCAAGCTAAACGTCGCGTAGTTGTAGGTCTTCTTCTTGGTGAAGTAATCAAGACTGAAGAGCTAAAAGCTGACGACGAGAAAGTTAAAGCTATCATCGAAGAGATGGCTACAGCATACGAAGATCCAACAGAAGTTATTGCTTACTACGAGCAAAACGAGCAAATGATGAACAACATGCGCAATGTTGCTCTAGAAGAGCAAGCTATTGATGCAATCATCGCTAAAGCTCAAGTTTCTGATAAAGAAGTTAGCTTCAACGAGCTAATGAATCAGCAACCTGCTTAATATAGTAATATCTGACGTAGAAGGTTGACGTACGGTCAACAATTCTGCTAACAATGGTCCGTATGATTTAATCATTCGGGCCATTTATTTTAGGGACATAAGAATATGAGCTACCAAGAAAAAAATACAATGCCATCGATTATGGACGCACTAGTTCCTATGGTGGTTGAACAGACTTCCCGTGGTGAACGTTCTTACGATATTTATTCTCGTCTATTAAAAGAACGTATCATTTTCTTAACAGGTCAAGTGGAAGACCACATGGCAAATCTTGTCGTGGCTCAACTGCTTTTCTTGGAATCAGAAAACCCAGACAAAGATATCTATCTTTACATCAACTCACCTGGCGGTAGCGTAACAGCAGGCATGTCTATCTACGACACAATGCAGTTCATCAAGCCAAACGTGAGCACAGTATGTATGGGTCAAGCTTGCTCTATGGGTGCATTCTTACTAGCGGGTGGTACTCCTGGTAAGCGTCACGTGCTTCCAAACTCACGTGTAATGATTCACCAGCCACTTGGCGGCTTCCAAGGCCAAGCGTCTGATATTCAAATTCACGCGCAAGAGATCCTAACGATCAAACAAAAGCTAAACAAACTATTGGCAGAGCACACGGGTCAGCCTCTAGAAGTTGTTGAGCGCGATACAGATCGTGATAACTTCATGTCTGCTGATCAAGCAGTAGAATACGGCTTAGTGGATTCAGTTCTTAATCATCGCGGTCAATAATTGCAGGGCAATTGTTTAACGCAAAGTGATTCAAATTGATATACACTCAAGCATAGAGAGTTAAGGCTAAGAGGTTAGCGAATGACAGATAAAAGCAAAGAGGGTGGTAGCGGTAAACTGCTTTACTGCTCTTTCTGTGGCAAAAGCCAACACGAAGTTCGCAAGTTAATCGCAGGTCCTTCTGTTTACATTTGTGATGAATGTGTCGATCTTTGTAACGACATTATTCGTGAAGAAATTAAAGATGTTCTTCCTAAGAAAGAATCGGAATCGCTGCCAACGCCGCGTGAGATTCGTGAGCATCTTGACGACTATGTAATCGGTCAAGAATACGCGAAGAAAGTGCTAGCAGTTGCAGTTTATAACCACTACAAGCGTTTACGTAATGGTGACACGACAGCTGAAGGCGTAGAGCTAGGTAAGAGTAACATTCTTCTTATCGGTCCTACTGGTAGTGGTAAAACACTACTTGCTGAAACATTGGCTCGTTTCCTAGACGTTCCTTTCACTATGGCTGATGCAACAACACTAACCGAAGCGGGTTACGTGGGCGAAGATGTTGAAAACATCATCCAGAAGTTGCTTCAGAAATGTGATTACGACGTAGCGAAAGCGGAACGCGGCATTGTTTACATCGATGAAATCGACAAGATTTCTCGTAAAGCTGAAAACCCATCAATCACGCGTGACGTGTCTGGTGAAGGTGTACAGCAAGCTCTACTAAAACTTGTTGAAGGTACAGTTGCTTCAGTTCCACCTCAAGGTGGTCGTAAGCATCCACAGCAAGAGTTCTTGCAAGTGGACACGTCTAAGATCCTATTTATCTGTGGTGGTGCGTTTGCAGGCCTAGATAAAGTGATTGAACAACGTGTAGAAACAGGTTCAGGTATCGGCTTTGGCGCAGAAGTGCGTTCAAAAGACGAAACCAAAACTATCGGTGAATTGTTCACTCAAGTAGAACCTGAAGATCTAGTGAAGTATGGTCTGATTCCAGAATTCATTGGTCGTCTACCGGTGACAACAACACTGACAGAGCTTGATGAAGAAGCGCTAATCCAAATCCTATGTGAGCCAAAGAATGCACTGACAAAACAGTACGCAGCATTATTTGAGCTTGAGGATACAGAATTAGAATTCCGTGAAGACGCCCTACGTGCAATTGCTAAGAAAGCAATGAACCGTAAAACAGGCGCTCGTGGTCTACGTTCTATCTTGGAGGGTGTTCTACTAGAAACTATGTACGAACTGCCATCTTCAACTGATGTAAGCAAGGTTGTGATTGATGAGTCGGTAATTAATGGTGAGTCAGAACCACTATTGATTTACAGCAACTCAGATAACCAAGCAGCTGTTGCAGAGTAGGTCTTTTTTAGACAAGTCACTCAAATTGAAAAAGGAGGTAAGCAATTACCTCCTTTTTTTTATTCTTCCATTGAATCCAGTCGTTTAAGCCCCATATACTGCTTTATAAGTTAAAGCGGAAGAGAGAAATATATGAACTTGGAACGTTCCGAGCGTATCGAAATCCCCGTGCTACCTCTACGTGATGTAGTGGTTTACCCACACATGGTTATTCCATTGTTTGTTGGTCGTGAAAAATCGATTACATGCCTTGAATCGGCAATGGAAGCTAACAAACAAGTACTACTTGTAGCGCAGAAAGAAGCGGACACTGATGAGCCTTCAATCGACGACCTATTTAACGTAGGTACAGTCGCTACCATTCTTCAGTTACTCAAGCTCCCTGATGGTACGGTTAAAGTACTTGTTGAAGGTCAGCAGCGTGCAAAGATTCACCAATTCAAAGAAAGTGAATTCTTCTTAGCGGACGCCGAATACGTTGTTACCTCAGAACTTGACGAAAAAGAACAAGAAGTGGTTGTTCGTAGTGCGATCAATCAATTCGAAGGCTTTATTAAGCTAAACAAAAAGATTCCACCAGAGGTTCTAACATCTCTGAACGGTATTGATGAGGCAGCTCGCCTTGCTGATACGATTGCTGCGCACATGCCACTTAAGTTGGTAGATAAACAGCACGTTCTAGAAATCTTAGATGTGACAGAACGTCTGGAATTCTTGATGGGCCAAATGGAGTCAGAAATTGACATCCTGCAAGTTGAAAAACGTATCCGTGGCCGCGTTAAGAAGCAGATGGAAAAATCTCAGCGTGAGTACTACCTGAATGAGCAAATGAAAGCGATTCAGAAAGAACTTGGCGAGATGGACGACGCACCTGATGAATTCGAGACTCTGAAGAAGAAGATCGAAGATTCTAAGATGCCTCAAGAAGCTCGTGAGAAAACTGAGCAAGAACTTCAAAAACTGAAAATGATGTCGCCAATGTCTGCTGAAGCAACAGTAGTACGTAGCTACATTGATTGGATGGTTGGTGTTCCTTGGGCTAAGCGTTCAAAAGTTAAAAAGAATTTAGCTAAAGCGGAAGAGATCTTAAACGAAGATCACTACGGCTTAGAGCGTGTTAAAGAACGTATTCTTGAGTACTTGGCAGTACAAAACCGTATCAACAAGCTAAAAGGTCCAATCCTTTGTCTTGTAGGTCCTCCTGGTGTAGGTAAAACCTCGCTAGGTCGTTCGATTGCTGCGGCAACGGGTCGTAAGTACACACGTATGGCACTAGGTGGCGTTCGTGATGAAGCTGAGATTCGTGGTCACCGTCGTACGTACATCGGTTCACTTCCGGGTAAATTAATCCAGAAGATGTCTAAAGTTGGCGTTAAGAACCCACTGTTCCTATTAGATGAAATCGATAAGATGTCTTCTGATATGCGTGGCGACCCATCTTCAGCGCTTCTAGAAGTACTAGATCCAGAACAAAACAACGCATTTAACGATCACTACCTAGAAGTCGATTACGATCTATCTGATGTGATGTTTGTTGCAACGTCTAACTCGATGGACATCCCTGGCCCACTATTGGACCGTATGGAAGTGATTCGCCTGTCTGGTTACACAGAAGATGAAAAGCTGAACATCGCTAAGAGCCACCTATTGGACAAGCAAGTTCAACGCAACGGTCTTAAGCCTCATGAAATTGAGATTGAAGACTCTGCAATCATCGGCATTATCCGTTACTACACGCGTGAAGCGGGTGTACGTAGCCTAGAGCGTGAAATCTCTAAGATCTGTCGTAAAGCTGTGAAGAACATCTTGCTAGACAGCGACCTTAAGTCTGTAACGGTTAATATTGATAACCTGAAAGAGTACTTAGGCGTTCAACGTCATGACTTCGGAAAAGCGGATGAAAGTAACCGTATTGGTCAAGTGACTGGTTTAGCTTGGACTCAAGTTGGTGGTGATCTACTGACTATCGAAACTGAAGCAATGCCGGGTAAGGGTAAGCTAACGCAAACCGGTTCACTTGGTGATGTGATGAAAGAATCGATTCAAGCGGCAATGACCGTGGTTCGTTCTCGTGCAGAAAAACTGGGTATTAACTCAGATTTCTATGAGAAACGTGATATTCACGTTCACGTACCAGAAGGTGCTACACCGAAAGATGGCCCGAGTGCGGGTATCGCAATGTGTACTGCATTAGTGTCTAGCTTGACGGGTAACCCTGTTAAAGCTGAGGTCGGTATGACAGGTGAAATTACCCTTCGTGGTGAAGTTTTACCTATCGGTGGCTTGAAAGAAAAACTGCTTGCAGCACACCGTGGCGGCATCAAAACTGTACTGATTCCTAAAGACAATGAGCGTGATTTGGAAGAGATTCCAGACAACGTAATCGCTGACTTGAAGGTGATCCCGGTTCAGTGGATTGATGAAGTACTCAAAGTAGCGCTAGAACGAGATCCGTCTGGGGTCGAGTTTGACGTGAAAAAATAGTGATGCATAGCAAAAATAAGTAAAGAATTACGCTGATAGGCCCGAAAAGGCTTGTCAGCGTTTTTTTTGGACGCTAAGTTATTGATCAAAGCGGCAGCCCTTTTGCAATAAGGCTTGCGGCTAAATTAAAACCAAAATGGAACGTACAGTCATCAAGAAGTAGTCACAGATGACACATAGGGGAAAAACAGTGAATAAAACACAACTAGTAGAATCAATCGCAGAAAACGCAGACATCTCTAAAGCTTCAGCTGGCCGCGCTCTAGACGCATTCATCGAAGCAGTTGGCACAACGCTACAATCAGGCGACCAAGTTGCACTTGTTGGCTTTGGTACTTTCAGTGTTCGTACTCGTGCTGCTCGTACAGGTCGTAACCCAAAAACTGGTGAAGAGATCCAAATCGCAGAAGCTAAAGTACCTGGCTTCAAAGCGGGTAAAGCACTTAAAGACGCATGTAACTAATTTCTACGGCTGAAACCTCGGTTTTGCGAGGGGAAGGCTGTAAAATGCGTTTACTGTTTGAAAAATGATGTTTCATTTTTAAACAGTATGTGTACAAAGCACATTGAACTTATTTAAATTATGCGCATCCTACTGATGCGCATTTCTTTTTCTGATAATATCGCGTGAATAGATTTTTATTTTGAAGCCAATGCTTCATATCCGGAGAGCACTTAAATTATGATGGATCGATTACGCGAAGGCGTGAATAGCATCGCGGTAAAAATTATCCTTGGGTTGATTATCCTGTCATTCGTATTCGCAGGTGTAGGCAGCTACATCACCGGTGGCGGTAACAACGCAGCAGCTAAAGTTGGCAACACAGAAATTGCTCGTGGTGAGTTCGAACAGGCTTACCAAAACGAACGTAATCGCATGCAGTCTCAACTTGGCGATTACTTCGCTCAAATGCTTGCAGACCCTGCATACGTAGAGTCTTTCCGTAAATCAGTACTTGATCGCATGATCAACGATGTACTGCTTGAGCAGCAAGCTGAGTCTTTAGGTCTACGAATCAGTGATTCTCAAATCCGTACCATGATTCTAGAAATGCCTCAGTTCCAAACAGCTGGTCAATTCGACCAAGAAGTTTACCAATCGGCACTACGTCGTGCAGGTTTCAGCGCAGAGAGCTTCGCTGAATACATGCGTCGTGACCTAATGCGCAACCAGCTTGTGACTGCACTTCAAGGCAGTGAATTCGTTCTTCAAGGTGAAATCGATACTCAGAGCAAGCTTATCGCACAAACTCGTGACATTCGCACAGTGACACTGTCTGTTGCTGACCTTGCGAAAGGCATCGAGCTAACTGACGAACAGATCGAACAGTACTACCAAGAGAACCCTGCAGCTTACACTCGTCCAGAGCAAGCGAAGGTATCTTACATTGAGCTTTCTGCTGAAGCACTTAAGTCTCAGCTTGAAGTAAGCGATGAAGAAGCGCAGAAGTACTACCAAGAGCACCTAGACAAGTACTCAACTGAAGAGCAACGTAAAGTTAGCCACATCTTAGTTCAAGGCGATGACGAAGCGAAAGCTCAGTCTATCCTAGACGAACTAAATGCAGGCGCTGATTTTGCTACGCTAGCGGAAGAGAAATCTGACGACTTCGGCAGTGCTGACGTTGGCGGTGACCTAGGTTGGATCGAACGTGATGTGATGGACCCAGCATTCGAAGACGCGGCTTTCGCTCTTGAGAATATTGGTGACACGACTGGTCTAGTTAAATCTGATTTCGGCTACCACATCATCAAGCTCGACGAACTAAAAGCGTCTCAAGCTCAGCCTTACACTGAAGTAGCGGCAGAGATTAAGCAAGAGCTTCTAGACCAGCACGCTGTAGACCAGTTCTACGAGCAACAAACTGAGCTAGAAAAAGTAGCGTTTGAATTCCCAGATTCTCTTGATGATTCTGCAGAAGCTATCAATGCGAAGATCACAACAACAGATTTCATCTCTCAAATTGACGCTCCAGAAGTTCTGATGACGCCTGCAGTTATGCAAGCTATCTTGAGCCCTGAAGTGAAAGAAGACGGTCTAAACTCTGAAGTTATCGAAGTGGCTCCTGAGCACGTGATCGTTGTTCGTGTAGAAGAGACTCGCGACGAGACAGTTCTTCCTCTAGCTGAAGTGAAAGATCAGGTTGTCGCTGCATTGTCTGCTGTACAAGCTGAGCAACAAGCGGTTGAACTAGGTGTTTCTCTAGTGAACGAACTAAAGCAAGGCAATGAAGCAGTGCTAGCGGACAACAATCTTGAGTTCACTGAACTTGAAACGATTGACCGCAACTCTCCGTTAGCAGCATCTGTATTCGCTCTAGCGAAACCAGAAGCAGGCCAAGCTGTGTTCGGTCAATCTAAAGACCAAGACGGTAACATCGTTGTTGTTGAGCTTTCTAAGGTAACGGCTGAAATCAACCCAGCTTACAGCACTCAAATTGGTGCACAGTTGGAACGAGTTGGTAACCAACAAGATCTGACTAACGTACTAAACGTACTTCGTAAAAACGCAGACGTTGAATACTACGTAGTAGGCCAAGGTCAGTAAGCATCGATTAGCTCGGTAGTTAAGCCTATTTGGTTACTGACTACCGAGAGTCAACATGCGATGGTTGTTGTTTTGCAAATTAGGTTTATTCGATAAATCAGATTTGTGAGCCAACAAACAAACTGATGAAAACAAGATGTATAACGAAGCGGGTCACTTAGGAGACCCGCTTTATTTTTGTCTGGTGATTGTGTTATCTAGTGCTGCAAATGCATAAGTTACCTTTTTTGTACAAAGGAACGATTTATGCGCACGATATATTCAACACTACTTCTTTCATTTCTGATGCTCTTAAGCCCTGCAGTGTTTGCAGACAGCCCAACTAAAGCTGAGCTTTACGATGGCATTGAGATTACGGTTAACATCAATACCGCGACAGCAGAAGAGCTATCAGCACTACTGGTTGGTGTTGGTGACAAAAAAGCCCAAGAGATTGTCGACTACAGAGAGCAGAACGGGGCATTTACTACTGCTGATGATTTGGCGAGTGTGAAAGGGATAGGTGAAGCGACGGTTGAAAAGAACCGTGAAAGAATTCAGCTTTGATCCATTTTTTTGTTGATTAGAAATGAAATGATAGCCATGAAGCCCCCGACCAGAGCACCTGCTAGGTGGGCTTCAATTGCGACACGAGCGTTAATCAGTTCGCCAGTCGTGCTAGAGGGGCCAACAAGCTGCTCCCAAGCGATTTTAGCTACTACCCCCAACACTAATAGCCAACTAGATTTCCTGCCGTTTAAAGCCTCTCTGAGCGCGAATAAGCCAAACAACCCATGCAAAGTGCCAGATAGGCCAACATAGATCTGAATACTCGAAAACAACAGAGCGATCCCAGTCACTAGACTAATCACAAGCAGAGCAAGAACAAGCTGTTTTTTACTCGGTTGAAACAGATAGCTGATGATCCATAAGCCTGCTAGATTCATCAGAAGGTGCGAGTAGTTGGTATGTGAAAAGTTTCCTGTTAGGATCCGCCACCATTGCCCCTCGGCAATCGCATTGCTATCCCATACGACCCAAGCTTGTATTGGCTCAAATTGGAATAAGACGCATAAAAGTGAAGTGAAAATTAAAACAGGGTACACATTAAATCCATGTCTCGTTATTGCCCCCAATGCAGCAAGGCTTTGAAAGCTTGTATTTGTCAGTGGGTTACACCACTCGAATCGAATGTTGAGCTTATCATTCTTCAGCACCCATCAGAAGAGCACCGTCCGATGGGAACCGCGCGTATTCTCTCGTTATCTCTAAAAAACAGCGTGACGCTTGTTGGTGAAGACTTTTCAGACAACGAACAACTGAACGCATTGCTGGCCGATGAACAGTACCAACATGTGATTTTATACCCAAGTGAAAATTCTGTGCCTGTTGAGTCGGCAACATACCCAAGCAAGAAGCTACGTGTGATTTTATTGGATGGGACGTGGAAGAAAGCATTCAAGGTGTGGCAAGTGTCGAATAACTTGCATGCGTTGAACACGGTCCACTTACCCAAAGATCTCAAGGGTAATTACCGAATTCGCAAAGCACCCAGTGAAAACAGCCTTTCAACCGTTGAAGCTGGCTATCATTTGCTTAGCTTGTTAGAGAGTGATGGCGAATTTAGCCCTTTGCTAACGGCATTTGATCAAATGATTCAGTTTCAAATCAATCAAATGCCGCCGGGTGTGTTTGAGAAAAACTACTTAGATTAAGCCGTTTCAGTAAAATGAGTCAGGAATTAAAACTCGGTATGAGCCGAGAATAGTTGCTGATGCATTTTCTGCGCAAGATCATCAGTCATTGATGAAATGTAATCCGCAATCACGCGCATTTTTCGAGACTCATCTTGATGCTGTAGCCATTGCTTCTTGATGGGCAGTGGCAGCAAGCGTTCAGGATCAGCGCTGAATGTTTCAAACATATCCATGATGATCTGTTGGCCTTTGTATTCGATGACTTGAACCTGAGGCACTTGAATCACAAACTCGCTGACAAAGTGTTTCAGTTTATCAAGCGTGCCGTCCATGCTTGGTTCAAGCACCGCATTGTAAGCCAAAAGCACATTCTCAAAGCTAGCATCCACTCGCTTAATTGAAATACTGGTCAACAATGCGTTGACGATTCCACCAATCGCATCCTTTCGACGATACTGTTCACCAGAGAAAAGCATCTCTGTAATTGAATCTAGGTGTTCACAAATCCAAGGGTCGGCCATCTCTTTCAGCTGAGGGTAAGCCGATTCGATCCACTGAGCTTTGGTCACAGAACCAAGCACAATCGCATCTTCTAAATCGTGCACGCCATACGCGATGTCATCAGCCAGCTCCATGATCGAACAGTCCAGTGACTTATATTTGGTCTTATTGTGCTCAAGTGGCTCGGTATGCGTTTTTCTTTTCTGTTTTAGGAGCTGTTGGTCGCTGCTTGAAAGCGGTTCAAGCACCCAGTTAAACAACTCTTCATCATGATCGTAGATGCCTTTTGCCGGCATCCAATCTTTGGCTCGGAGCTGTCGTTGATGCTTTACCGGTTCAGACTGTAATCTCGCTTGGACTTGACTGAGCAGCGAAGGGTACTTAATTAACCCCAGTAGCGTGCGTCGAGACAGGTTCATCCCGTGATTCTCAGTGTAAGGTTCTAGCTGAGTGACAATGCGAAACGTTTGAGCGTTGCCTTCAAAGCCGCCGTGGTCGCGCATCATATAGTTGAGTGCGACTTCGCCGCCATGTCCGTATGGTGGATGACCGATGTCGTGAGCCAAACACAGTGAATCAATTAAACTGTCTGAGGGTAATAGGTCTCGAAACTCGGGTTGCTTTTTCTTCAGTTGAGCAACGATACCTGTGCCAAGCTGGGCGGCCTCAAGAGAGTGAGTAAGGCGTGTTCGATGAAAGTCATTCACCATGGTGCCATGAATCTGGGTTTTCGCTTGTAAGCGACGAAAAGCAGCAGAGTGAAGCACGCGCGCTCGGTCACGTTGATATGGGCTACGGTGATCATCTCGTCTTATTTTATGTTCATCGTCATTTCGATGCTGCCATTCTTGTTCGAGTACAAAGGGTGGTTCGAGTAGAGAATTCAAAATAGCACCTATCAAATTGATTTTATTTAGCTAATTAAAAACAACTTATACCCAGCTAGCTTATCTCGTCTAGTGATAATTCAAAGCTTGGCGCAAATGTGGTGAGAAAGTAGTCCATTTCTGGGCTTTTGCGTTGTTCGAGTGTCTCTTCCAGTCGGCGCTTGGCTTGCTCGTATTCATGATTGCCCGCACTGAGCTCTTCCAAGCATTTCAGGTAAGCACAGATGGTGTCGGCCTGCTTGACGATGCTTTGCTCTTCTTTACTCGCTGTTCCAGATATTAAAAATGGGGCGAAGTCGTCTCGGAACTCCTCTGGCAACATAGAAAGCAGTCTTTGCTCTGCTGCGGCTTCTATCTTCTTATATTCTTGGGCGATATCCGGGTTGTAGTATTTAACTGGCGTTGGCAAATCGCCTGTCAGTACCTCACTGGTGTCGTGGTACATGCCAAGCAGAGCAATATGCTCAGGATTAAGTTGACCATCAAACTTCTTGTTTTTGATCAGCGCCAAAGCGTGGGCAACGAAAGCGACCTGTAGGCTGTGTTCTGAAATGTTCTCGCTTGAAACAGATCGCATCAGGGGCCAACGTTGAATCAGCTTCATGCGTGCGAGATGGGCGAAGAAATGGCTCTGTTTCATAAGTGTCCTATCTAGAGAGTGCTCCACTCGTACCTTGTGTTTGCCACAAACTGTACGAGACAGCGGATACAAAAAAGGCTCCTAAACAGGAGCCTTTTAAGCATAGAAGTGATTGAATACAAGTTAAAGTCTTTTAAAACAGCAAATTGTAGCCACCTTTCATTGTGTTTATTTAACGTCGACGAGATCGTCTTGGCTGTAAGTTTGCAAGAAGCGCTCTAGGCGACCAATCGCGATTTCTAGATCCTCAATGTGCGGCAGAGTCACGATGCGGAAGTGATCCGGTTTCGGCCAGTTGAAGCCCGTACCTTGAACCAATAGCACCTTCTCTTGCTTAAGGAAGTCTAGTACGAATTTCTGATCGTCTTTGATGTTGTACATCTTGGTGTCGATCTTAGGGAACAAGTACATCGCGCCTTTTGGTTTCACACAAGAAACGCCAGGAATCTTGTTAATCAGTTCCCATGCTCGGTCACGTTGCTCAAGTAGACGGCCGCCAGGAAGAATCAACTCATTGATACTCTGATAGCCGCCTAATGCCGTTTGGATAGCGTGCTGCATTGGTACGTTGGCACACAAACGCATCGAGGCAAGCATCTCTAGCCCTTCGACATAACCTTTTGCTAGGTGTTTAGGACCTGTTAAGAACATCCAGCCACCACGGAAACCACATACACGGTAAGCCTTAGATAGACCGTTGAACGTGACCATTAATACGTCTTCAGCAAGCGTTGCAACAGAGGTATGCACTGCACCATCGTAAAGTACTTTATCGTAAATCTCATCAGCGAAGATGATTAGGCCGTGCTCACGTGCAATTTCGACAACTTGTAGTAGGAAATCACGGCTGTAAACTGCACCTGTTGGGTTGTTCGGGTTGATAAGAACGATGCCGCGAGTCTTTGGAGAGATTTTCGCGCGCATGTCGTCTAAATCTGGATACCAATCAGCATCTTCATCACACATGTAGTGAACCGGTGTACCACCAGAAAGCGCAACAGACGCTGTCCATAGTGGGTAGTCCGGAGCGGGAACTAAGATTTCATCACCATTATCCAGTAGCGCCTGCATAGACATAACGATAAGCTCTGATGCGCCGTTACCAATGTAAACGTCTTCTACATCAAGGTTACGTAGGCCTTTTTTCTGGTAGTGCTGAACAACCGCTTTGCGGGCTGAATAGATGCCTTTTGAGTCGCAGTAACCTTGAGATGTCGGTAGATTACGGATTACGTCAACAAGGATTTCATCAGGGGCGTCAAAACCAAATGGGGCGGGGTTACCAATATTAAGCTTTAGTATTTTATGCCCTTCTTCTTCCATGCGCTTAGCATGTTTGAGTACAGGCCCCCTGATTTCGTAGCATACGCTGTTGAGTTTTGACGACATCCCGATATTTTGCATTGCCGATTTCCTGAAATTAATTTAAATACTTTATTAAAGTACCGCAAAATGGCGTTTGATAGAATAAAAATCTGATGAATGTCGCATTTCAGTGTCACGTTTGGTCTTTTTGTTGTCACTATTTTCTAAATTTTAATTAATCGCTTTCTTGGTTATTGGCTAAGATGAATAAAGGGGCGGGATCGCTTAAAATCACAGGAATGTTGAAAAGATATAGTACATTCTTGATCTAAGTGGGTACTGCCCATAAAGTATCAAACTAATATAATAATAATTTAGATGTGAACGAGGTCGATTTGTCACATTTCCAGCAAACTATCTCCGCTTTGATTGAGCGAGTACAAAATGCCCAAGCAAGCGAAGTTCGTTGTGTTGAAGTTCTAACGCAAAAACCATCGTTTGCATTTATTGAATGGCTTCATGCTCAACCGCTCTTTCCTAAGTTCTACTGGCAGTCACGCGACACTCGTGAAGAGGTTGTTGCGCTCGGACAGTTACATACGTTTTCAGACCCGGCACCCGCGTACGCGATTCTTGGTGAAGACCAACGAATCTGGGGGGGACGATCGTTTGACGGGCACACCGCAAAGAACCGTCGCTGCATGGAATCGTTTTTCTTCCTTCCTCAGGTTGAATTAATTCGCTTTGACAATACTTGGTCGCTGGCCGTCAACTTGTCTCCTGATCGCGTTGCTTCTATCAATGCCTTAAATAAGTTATCCGTTGAAGCGGCGATATTGGCGCCTTTGTCTGCCCATATTGAACAGATCAATCACGTTCCAGAAAGAGAGCAGTGGGGCAACCTTGTCGATAAAGTGCTGCAAGGCATTAGCGACGAAGAGTATAAAAAAGTCGTTTTAGCGCGTAAAACCACGCTACAACTCGATGCGCCTATTTGTGCGGCTCAATTACTTAAAGCCAGCTATCTGCAAAATCATCACAGTTTCCACTTTATGTTGGTGCTGGACTCTAAACACAGCTTTATTGGCTCGACGCCAGAGCGCTTATATAGCCGACATGGTACTGAGCTCGATACCGAAGCGCTTGCTGGAACCATTGGTCGTGGAGAGAACGCTACTGAAGATATGGAACTGGCCAACTGGCTTTCTCAAGACAGCAAAAACCTCAATGAGAACCAGTATGTGGTTGACGACATCATTGAGCGTCTCACTCCTCATTCTCAAACGGTCCATGTTGAAAAGGATGCCCGCTTAGTGCGCTTGCGTAAGGTGCAGCATTTGAAGCGCAATATCCATGCTCAACTTAATAATGGTGTTAATGGTGTGCAGTTGCTTGCTGCCTTACAGCCAACTGCAGCGGTAGCGGGTTTGCCACGTAAAGAAGCGATGGATTTCATTCTTGAACACGAACCGTTTGCTCGAGGCTGGTATGCAGGCTCTGTAGGCTATATCAGCCATCAGAGAGCGGAATTCTGCGTGGCGATTCGAAGTGCCTTGATTGTAAACGATCAAGTACAACTGTTTGCTGGAGCAGGGATCGTGCCGGGATCGGTTGCTGAACATGAGTGGCAAGAGCTGAACAAGAAGATGTCGACTTTGCTCAGCCTAATTTCCGATCATCCACCACTTGGTGTGGCGTCATGAATCACGACCAAGCCGTATTAAATAGAGTTTGGTGTCACACATTACTTGAAGAGCTAGCACGCAACGGTGTTGAACATGTTTGTGTTGCACCGGGCTCTCGCTCAACACCGTTAACTCTCGAAGCTGAAGCTAATCCCAAGTTAACCTTACACACGCACTTTGATGAGCGTGGTCTTGGATTTTTGGCTTTAGGTTTAGCTAAGGCGAGTAACAAGCCCGTTGCGGTGATTGTGACATCGGGAACAGCTGTCGCGAACCTTCTTCCTGCGACCGCTGAGTCTGGGTTAACACGAGAGAAGCTGATTTTACTGACTTCAGATCGACCTATCGATTTAGTGGATTGCGGCGCTAATCAAGCGATCCAGCAGCAGGGTATCTTTTCGTCTCATGTTGAAACGGCGCTAAACCTGCCAAGCCCAACCACACAAGTTTCTTTGAACTGGCTGCTAACATCGGTTGATAGTGCGCTTGCGAAACAATGCAATGTTGGCGGCGCGATTCATATCAATTGTCCGTTCCCAGAGCCGCTCTATTCTAAGAACAGTGCTGAAATGTATGCGGATTACACTAAAAGTATCGCAGGGTGGAGCTCATCAGCCAACCCGTATTCTAATACTTGTTTACCCAATCATTTGACTGTACAGCCAGTAGCGCCTGGCGATTACCTAGAGCGTAAAGGTGCCGTGATTATTGGTTCGATTGATAAAGAAGCGGCAACAAAAGCGCAGCAGTTTGCTTCTGCTTTGGGCTGGCTAATCTTCTGTGATCCTCAATCGGGCGTGAACAGTGATTGGAAGCATTATGATCTGTGGTTACAGAGTGACTCAGTTAAAGAGCAACTCAACCAGTGTGATTTTATTCTTCAGTTTGGTGAGCGCATCGTTTCTAAACGATTAAACCAATGGATTAAGTCACAAGCAGCTTGGTTCGATTGCACGCAATATGTAGTGGTTTCACCTGATGCGCACCGTATAAATCAAGATCATCTACCTCAAACTCATATTGTTGCCAATATTGAGTCATGGATAACCGATCAACACCTGCCAACATTGTTAGGCAAACACTCTGGTTGGGCGACGCCTTTAATCGAGGTCGCAAATACCGTTCAGCAACTCGCACTCGCACAAATATCCAATAATGACCAACTGACAGAGTTGAGTGTTGCGGTTGACTTGTCGTCTAGACTTAAAGACAGAGAGTTGTTTGTGGGAAACAGCTTGATGGTAAGGCTGGTGGATATGTTGTCGTCAATATCTGCGAATCGAGTTTACAGCAATCGTGGTGCATCGGGCATTGATGGCTTGGTGGCGACGGCTGCGGGCGTGGTGAAAGCCAACCAGAATCCCTTATTGATGTTGATTGGCGATACTTCTTTGCTTTACGACATCAACTCACTCGCTCTGCTGACTCATAATTTAACGCCGATGGTTATTGTTGTAACCAACAATGATGGTGGTGCGATCTTTGATTTATTGCCGGTGCCAGAGCAGCAGAAACAGTCACTTTATCAAATGCCTCATGGTTTCAGTTTTGAACACGCTGCTGCTCAATTCCAGTTGGGATACGCTGCGCCAGAAACCTTGAATTGCTATCAAACCATTATCGAACAACATTTCGAACAGGGTCAGGGTACCTTGCTCGTGGAAGTTAAGACGCCTCCCGAACAAGCGTCTACTTTGCTGAAACAATTCAGTTCAATGCTCACCGAGGCATTAGCCTAAGGACTTTACATGCTTTACTCCGATTATTACCCAGCTGTACAAGATTCTTCTGACAAACCTTTGCTTGTTTTTTTACATGGTTTACTCGGAAGCGGGGATGATTGGAGTGCATGTCATCCATTCCTCGAGGACTTTCCTCTCCTTTGCATAGATTTACCCGGACACGGACAAAGTCGCTTTATCGATCCGGTAGGGTTTGATCATTGCTGCAAGAAAATTGTCCAGTGCATCACATCTCAACTGGCGCTCAACGATCTTCCTGCTAATTACCCTATCGTGGTGATCGGATATTCTATGGGCGGCAGACTCGCTATGTATGGGGTGACAAGCCCTTGCTTCGAGACGCTTAACCTAGAGAAAGTCATCATTGAAGGTGGCAACTTTGGTTTGGAATGTGATGAAGAAAGAGCACAAAGGTTAGTACATGATACGCAGTGGGCTGTTCGTTTTGCACAGCAGTCGATTGAAGATGTTTTAGACGATTGGTATCAACAAAGCGTCTTTTCTTCACTAAATCATGAGCAAAGACAAACTTTGGTCATAAAGCGTAGTGGTAATCTTGGAGTATCCGTAGCAAATATGTTGTTATCTACTTCGTTAGCTAAGCAACCGGATTTACGTGCCACATTGAAATCTCATGAGCACTTATTGCATTATGTGTGTGGAGAAAAAGACCGTAAATTCATGGAGCTAGCTGATAATAGTGGCTTTGAATATAGTCAGGTGGATTACGCTGGTCATAATGTTCATTTTGAGCAACCAGAACTGTTTTCCAACCTGATAATCCAATGTATCGCCAGTCGTCGTAAATCTGACTGAGCGATTCTCTCGTATCAAGCACTATCAAAAGCAGAGCAACACCGTCACGACTACTCGTTAGTCGTGGTCTCTAATAGAACAATGGGAATCACCATGGCTAAAACAGTAGGCATCACAGAAGAAGAACTTTACGCGGCAGTTAACTGGAGCGATGAAAGCAGTCAATACGAAGATATTCAGTACCACAAGTCTGACGACGGTATTGCAAAAATCACGATTGCGCGTCCTCAAGTCCACAATGCGTTCCGTCCACAAACCGTAAAAGAGATGATCAATGCATTGGCTGATGCTCGTTACGACGAGAAAGTAGGCGTGATCATTTTGACGGGTCTTGGTGAGAAGGCGTTCTGTTCTGGTGGTGACCAAAGTATTCGCGGTGACTACGGCGGCTACCAAGACGATTCAGGTACACATCACCTGAACGTACTGGATTTCCAACGTCAAATTCGTACTTGTCCAAAACCAGTAATCGCAGCGGTATCGGGTTGGGCTGTCGGTGGCGGTCATGTACTTCACATGATGGCAGACCTTACGATTGCTGCTGAAAACGCGCAGTTCGGTCAGACGGGTCCTAAAGTAGGTTCATTCGATGGCGGCTGGGGTGCTTCTTACATGGCTCGTATCGTTGGCCAAAAGAAAGCGCGTGAAATCTGGTTCCTATGCCGTTTCTACGATGCTCAAGAAGCTTTGGACATGGGCTTGGTGAACACGGTTGTGCCTGTCGCTGACCTAGAAAAAGAAACCGTTCGTTGGTGTCGTGAAGTGCTGCAGCACAGCCCAATGGCTCTACGTTGCTTGAAAGCAGCTCTTAATGCTGACTGTGATGGTCAAGCCGGTCTACAAGAGTTGGCTGGTAACGCAACCATGATGTTCTACATGACAGAGGAAGGTCAAGAAGGCCGTAACGCATTCAACGAGAAACGTCGACCGGACTTCGACAAGTTCCCGCGTAACCCATAGTCTTTCTCCTTTTCAAAATGAGTCGCTAATAGCGGCTCGTTTTGTTTTGATGTTCCCCGTTTTTTAGGAAACTTTATGAACTCAGTGAATTCTCAGCGTCACGCTAAACTCTACCGTTATCAATTACCTATGGATAGTGGAGTGGTTCTTCGTGACAATAAGTTGAACGAACGCGTTGGCTATGTCATCCAACTAGAGTGTGACGGTAAAACAGGTTTTGGTGAAGTTGCGCCTCTGCCAGGCTTCAGCCAAGAAGATGCTGAACAAGCCGGTATTCAACTGCAACATGAATTAGAGCTTTGGAGTCACAACAACCCTCAAACGCCTTTTAATGAGCTATATCCTTCTGTTGCCTTCGGTTTTTCGATGGCGATTATGGAATTACGAGGCGAACTCAACACGGAAGGTAACTACCAGGCTGCGCCTTTGTGTACAGGTGATCCAGATGAACTGATCCCTGTACTAAATGAAATGGAAGGCGAGAAGGTTGCAAAAGTGAAAGTCGGCCTCTACGAAGCGATTCGCGATGGCATGCTGGTTAGCTTATTCCTTGAATCGATTCCGGATTTGACTCTAAGGCTTGATGCCAACCGTGCGTGGAAGCCAGAAAAAGCGAAGCAGTTCATTAAGTACATTTCGCCTTCATTACGTCAGCGTATCAGCTTTATTGAAGAACCTTGCCAAAAGCCGGAAGACAGCTTGGCATTTGCTATTGACCACGGCGTAGCGATTGCTTGGGATGAAACACTGCAAGAAGCTGTGCGTAATCCAGAGTTTGATCTTAGCGACCTTACTGGTGTTAAAGCTGTAGTTATCAAGCCAACTCTCATTGGCTCTGTAGAACGTTGTGTGGCAATCATTGAGCGTGCACAACAGCTTGGAATTAAACCTGTATTGAGTTCAAGCATTGAGTCGAGCCTAGGTTTGACTCAGATTGCTCGTCTGGCGCAGCAATATCTGCCAAATGAAGTGCCGGGGCTGGATACGATTGGCTTGTATCAGCAACAGTTGGAAGTTTCATGGCCGGGTTGTCAGCTTCCGGTTTCTACCCTTGAACAGCAGCAATTGATTTGGTCTTCTTAGGCTGTTCGTTTGATTGGCTTAGACACTTTTCAATCTATAACTTGGTTATCTTATGATGCGCCCACAATCTAATTATCACCCACTTTGGGAACAGTGGGCGCAGCAAAAACCACTTCAACCAGCGCTAGTGACTACTCACCGCACTTATACTTGGCAACAAGTGTTTGTGTTGGTGAGTGAGTACCAACAACAGCTATCTCATCAAGGCCTATCTGAAGGTGATGTACTGACGATTGTAGGTAAGAATCAAGCTGAAGTGATCCCTGTTTACCTTGCCGCACTCAATTTAGGTGTGGTTTGTGCGTTTACGATGCCTCAGCCTAGTTTACGCCTGAAGCAAAAGCTCGATTCCTTATATCAAGCAGATCAACAGAGCTACCTTTGGCTTTTGGACAATTATGGAATAGAGCAATCAGAGAGTGCCGATTTGAATACTCAGTTGGTGACCTTGCCTTGCTTAAATGAAGTTAAGGTCGATGGTGATGACAATCGGCTCTCGACATCTCAAGACTCTAACTTCAATCCGAAAAATCTAGCGAGCATCGTATTCACTTCAGGTTCTACTGGAAACCCCAAAGCGGTCGCCCATACACTTGAGCAGCACTTATGTTCTGCGTCTGGGCTACTTGAGGTGTTTCGTTATCAACAAGGTAACACTTGGTTATTGAGTTTACCTATGTACCATGTGTCAGGGTTGGCAATTGTTCATCGTTGGCTGGCTGCGGGTGGCTGCATCAAAATAGGTTCTGGCCAGCTTGAAACCGATATAGAAGGTTGCAGTCATGCCTCATTGGTGGCTACTCAGTTACATCGATTGTTAAAGAGTAAGCAAGCACTTACTTTAACTCATGTACTTTTGGGTGGTAGCTATATTCCAGAGGCGCTTGGCCTTGAAGCTCAGCAAATGGGGATTGAGACTTGGCTTGGTTATGGAATGACGGAAGCAGCCTCAACGGTGACGGCAAAGCCTGTTGATGCTAGCAGCACTGCAGGGTTTGTCCTTAATCATCGCCAGCTAAAAATTGAAGAACAACGCATCTTTATTGGCGGCGAGACGCTCGCTTCTGGTTACTACTATCAAGGCACTTTAACCCCATTAGTGGGTGAGAATGGCTGGTTTGATAGCAAGGATCTTGGGGAGTGGGTTGGTGAGCAAGTGTCGATTATTGGTCGCGCCGACAATCAGTTTATTTCTGGCGGTGAGAATATTCACTGTGAGGAGGTCGAGCGAGTACTTAACCAGCTGCCCGAAGTTAAGCAAGCCTTTATTGTGCCCATAGAAGACAGCGAATTTGGTTTTAGACCAGTTGCTATTGTGGACTGTGATGAAGTTCTAACCAAAGAATGGTTTGCAGAACAGCTACAAGGAAGCCTAGAGCGATTTAAGTTCCCTATTGAGTATTACCGCATGCCTCAACAAGAACAGTTAGGTATTAAGGTATCGAGAGCGGGATTAGCGCAGTGGTTGTTGCAACACCGGCGCTCTAACTAATTGCGTCGGAGGTTTTTTGTTCACTTGGCCTGCAGTTAGTTAATTTAGCAATTAGATAGTTCAAAACAGAATTTATTATCTTTATAACCATCAATCATAATAAGCCATATAAATAACGGATTATAGAATAAGGTCTTATTATGAAAATTGCCCTCATCATTGCGGTTTTGCTGCAGATAGGCCAAGCGGTTACTTCGTCAGGGTTGACTCGCTCGTTGGCTGAACTCACCGCATTTGTGTTGGTTGTGGTACTCGTTTTAATGAAAAGAGAGAGCAAGAAGAGTGATAAGCCCCTGTTTGATTCGTGATTGTTGCAACAAAGAATATTTTTACCACAAACGATAAAGGCAAAGCCCATTTGAGCTTTGCCTTTTTGTTGTGTCATTCGCTAATCTGAGTGTCTAGGTAATCGAGCAACTATCTAGAGCGTTCGCTTGCGGTCTAGGTGAGAGTTAACCACGCCAATGAACCTGTCGAGATCATGACCCACATTGTAATACCAAACATCAATGGTTTCGGTCCTGCTGCTTTTAACTTCTCAACTGAAATACCACAGCCAATTAAGAACAAACACACCACCAGTGCTCGCTTAGACACATCAAAGATTCCTTGATAAACCATCTCAAATTGTGGCAGTAAGTCACTCACTGCGATAGCAGCGCAATAGAAGAAAATGAAGTAGGGAACCGTAATCTTCTTTTGATCGTTCTTGAAGAGCATCGCACTGATTAAAGCGATTGGGATGATCCAAAGTGCCCGAGCGAGCTTCAATGTGGTCGCTGTCGTCAGTGCTTCTTCGCCATACGCTGAAGCTGCGCCGACAACTGAAGACGTATCGTGAATCGCAATAGCTGCCCAAGTACCAAATGTTTGTTGGCTGAGTTCAAGCGCGTGACCAATCATAGGGAATAAGAATAGAGCGACCGAGTTCAACACGAATACAGTGGCTAACGCCAAACCAATCTGTTCATCGTCTGCTTTGATCGCGGGTGCCACTGCTGCTATCGCGCTACCACCACAAATCGCGGTACCAGAAGAGATAAGGTAACCCGTTGTGCGGTCTAGACCCATTCTCTTAGCCAAGAACCAACCAATGACTAATGTACCGATAATCGTCGTTACAATGAGACCAATACCATCGCCTGTTACCGCTAATGCTTTTTCAAACTGAATGCCAAAACCCAAGCCAACAATCGAGTAAGCTAGTAGCTTTTTGGTGAGTTTGCCGACTTCCAAGTGTTCAGGGACTAAACCTAAACTAGCAAGTAGGAAACCGATAACCAGGGCTGTCGGTGAGCTGACCCAAGGCGTTAAGCAAAACAGCGCAGCAAGATAAAACGGAACGGACTTTTTTAGGTTCATTGTATTTAGAGTCTTGTTTTGTAGTGATGTTATTGTAATGAGACCACTATACGTTCAATAAAATGATAAGTAAGTCTAAATGAATTGAACAAACGTTAAGGAAAACTTAACGCTTGTTCAGCTGATATGAATAAAGGGCTGGTTAGCTAGCGTAGAGATCCGCGAAGATTGGACACCGACTGTCGAAGAGTTTCACAAGAGGCTTCTTTAGGTGCAATAGGTTCGCCAGCTTCTATCTCTAATTTGGTCCAGAAGCGAGTGGGTAGCCCTTTGCAGGCACGGCCTTTGTAACGACTAAAGTAGCTTCCCCATAATCCTTTTAGAGCCATAGGGATCACAGGGACAGGGGAGCGTTTGATAATTAGCTCCATACCACGCATGAACTCAGCCACTTCGCCATCAGAGGTTAGCTTTCCTTCTGGGAAAATACACACGATGTGGCCTTCATGCAGGGCTCGCTCTACTTCTTTAAAAGCGTTTCGTATCGAACTGCGGTTGGTTGCTGAGATTGGAATCACCCCAGCTCTTTTCAAGAAACGTCGAATCGGCGGCAACTTGGTGTATTCCTCTTCCATCACGAAACGGATAAGACGAGGGCAAACCGCACTCAGCAGCAGTGCATCCATATAACTTACATGATTGCAGACAATTAACGCACCGCCTTTTTCTGGCAGGTGATGTAAGTTTTTATGCCTGACTCGGTACATGGTGTGAGTGACCACCCACGTAAAGAAGCGGAAAGCGTAGATAGGAACCTGATAAAACAGGTACAGCATCACCAAAGTGTTGCCCAACGCGAGCAACACAAACAGCTGTGGAATTGAAAGCTCTAGAACACTGAGGCAAACAATACCTAAAACCGCACTTCCCACCATGAACAGTGAGTTATAAATATTGAGCCCGGCAATCACTTGGGCACGCTCATCTGGCTTGGCACGTAGCTGCATCAGTGAATACAGAGGAACAATAAAGATACCGCCAGAGATCCCCAATAGCAGAAGGTAAGCAAAGAGTGGCCATAGTTCTGAATAGGTTACGAATTGATGAAAAGAGCTAAAGTGAGGCAAAGACTCCGGGATGGATATCGCCATCAAAAGACCGAAGATCGAGATACCTAAGCTGCCCATTGGCACGATGCCAATCTCAATGCGGTGATTAGATAACTTATCGCAAGCCAAAGAGCCGATCGCGATACCTACTGAGAACAGTGCCAGTAAAAAGGCGACTGAGCTTTCAGTGCCGTTTAGGTGTAGTTTAGTGAAGTTTGGAAATTGAGTCAGGTAAGCTGCACCAAGGAACCAGAACCAGCTTATAGACATCAGTGCTTGAAAGGTTGGGCGGTCTTTTTTGGCAATCGCCAGTGTTGCACGGGTGAGCTTTACAGGTTGCCACTTTACTTTCAGGTCTGGTGCATTACTTGGCGCTTGTGGAATAAAGCAGCTTGATACATAGCCAAGCACGGCGAACGAAACAATACACACTGCGGCAATGAGCTTTGCGCCTTCTTCAGATGCAATGATGCCTGCGCCTAGAGTACCGATCAGGATCGCTAAGAATGTACCTGTTTCGACGAGAGCATTACCAGATACCAGTTCTTTTGTTTCTAACTGTTGTGGAAGCAGGGCGTATTTCACTGGGCCAAAGAAAGCACTCTGCGTTCCCATAAGGAACAGAAGCAGAAGTAATATTCCGTAGCTTTCATAGATAAATCCGATCGCACCCAGTGACATGATCACCACTTCAAGGAGCTTAACTTTACGGATAAACCACGATTTTTCGTATTTATCAGCCAGTACACCGGCTAAAGCTGAGAATAGGAAGAAGGGCAGAATAAACAGGCCAGCGGCCAAATTAATGAATAGATTGCTAGAAATAGGCAGCGTGTCTACGCTTGCGAAAGCAACAAACAGTAACAGGACATTTTTGAATATGTTGTCGTTAAAGGCTCCTAGAAATTGGGTAATAAAGTAGGGTAGGAACCTTTTTTGCGTTAACAGCGAAGATTGGCTGCTGTTGTTCATTGTCTTTCCTTGGATGATTACCAGTTGGTTAAGTAGTTTGAGACTAGGTTATTGATCAACTCTTTACCATCGATTGGCTCAGCGGCGAAAAATTTATCATCAACGCTGAGTAGAGTAATTCCATGTACTCCAGACCATAATACACGGCTAGCTTTAACGACTTCGCTTTTAGTATGTTCAGGGGCAATAGCTATTAATAGTTGCTCTAGCATACCTGTCATTCTATCGATGCGGTTTGATTGCCATTCAGGAAGGTTTTCACCGTTCATGTTGTGCTCAAAGATAAGCTGCCAACGGTGAGGGTGTTTTTGTGCAAAATCGTGGTAACAGTATGCAAGGTTGAATAGAGCTTGTTGAGGGTTGCTCGATTGTTCAACCGCTGCAGCAGATTCTGACGCCAGTTCATCTAATGTTTGAGCGACCACATGTAATAGCAATAGGTTGTAGTTACCAAATACATTCACCAAGGTACTTGGAACGTAACCAATCATATTGGCGATTTTACGTAGACTTAACTCGTGATAAGAGTGCTCTTCTAAGAAGTCGGTCACCGTTTTTAAGGTTAATTGCACTAATTGTTCGCGAGTATGATCGTTTCGTCTTGCCATGGGTACTTTCTATTAAATGAACATCGTTCAATATTTTAATGCTGCCCCAGAGTGCCGTCAATCCCTTCGCTAGTTCAGTAATCAATTAATGGCCGCAATATTATGATACATGTGTAAAGGCCGTGAATATTTCATTGTTCTTTGTTAACGAGTATGATTAAGGTGTCGAAAGATAAAGAACCCTATAAAGGATAATAATGAAACGATTTTTCTCACTAGTCGCGATCCTGTTGGTAACAGTCGCGGTGACGCCAATCGCGGAAGCGAAAAAGTTTGGTGGTGGTAAGTCATTTGGCAAAAGCTTTAAAACGGCTCCAGCACCAAAACAACAAAACACGAATTCGATCCGACAAGATCAAACGGGTAAGAACACAGCAGCTAACTCTAGCAAGAAAGGCCTTATGGGCGGTCTACTAGGTGGTTTACTTGCTGGTGGTCTTTTAGCAGCATTCTTTGGTGGCGCATTTGAAGGTATCCAGTTTATGGATATTCTTATCATGGGTCTGATTGCGTTCCTAGCGTTTAAATTCCTACGTGGAATGTTGGGTGCGAAGCAGGGCTCAATGAATCAGCAGAATGCACGTGGCCAGCAGCCAGCATTCGGCGGAATGGGTCAGAACAAGTTTGAACAACCTAAGCAGCAACCAAACGTTCATAACTTCGAACAAGCACAGCCTCGATCACAAGGCGCTGCTGGTGGTTTCGGTTTTGGTGCACAAAGCGATGTTCCACATAACTACCCACCAGGCTTTGATCAAGCGGCATTCATCAATGGCTCTCGTGAGCACTACCGTACACTGCAAGGTGCATGGAACCACAACGAGCTAAACACGATTGAAGAGTACGTGTCTCCAAGCCTATTTGAAGATCTAAAAGTTGAGCGTAATAAGCTGGACGGTGATCAGCACACAGACGTAATGTACGTTGATGCTGAAATCGTTCGCGCAGACCATGATGGTAGCAAAGCGCAGCTAAGCCTTCAGTTTAGCGGTCGCTACCGTGATACAGCGGACGGCATTGAAGAAGATATCACTGATATCTGGCACTTAGAGCGTGATTTAACGACTCAAAATGCACCGTGGTTAATTGTTGGTATTCAAGGTTAATCTCGATAGTTAACTAAAAATGAGTTAACTTAACATTACTTTGATTATTGAAAGCCCTTACGGAGAAATCTGTAGGGGCTTTTTTGTGTCCGGTTGTTTGGAACTGTAAATTCTAAGAAGGGCGTTTGCCTTCGGCTTACAGAAGATGCGGTTCTTTAGATATTCGCGTTGCTAGAAAACAGTACCATCACGACAATTATTTAGAGTGATACTTTGTGCTAACAGTGAGTTAGGCTGAACGCAAGTTACTCATTTTACTTGGATATTCAATCGAGGCTATCTAACCAAGATAGAGGTATTAATCGTGACGACTGAGTTTTTCGTGCCGATACTAGAACCTGAAACATCACTACAGCAGAAACAACAAATAGCGGACGAGTGTGAGGAGCATGTATCTACAAACTGCTTAGGTTGCGCTGCTTACTTGGTATGTGGACGCCACATGGAAGCCTGGAGAGACTGAGCGCTCAATGATCTTTAAGAGATTCAATCTTGTTGTGAGATCTACGGATAGAAGTTTGAAGTGTTGAACTTAGACAGAAGCGGTTTCAACTTCTGTCTTGATAAAACAGGGTTTTTCAATAACGCGTTCAGAAACGAAAAAAGCCAACTCAATGAGTTGGCTTTTCGATTTTCCAATTAAGGAGAATATGGTGGAGGGAGACGGATTCGAACCATCGAAGGCAGTGCCGGCAGATTTACAGTCTGCTCCCTTTGGCCACTCGGGAACCCCTCCAGGGTGTGTCTTACTTTTCACAAAGTAAGCCTAAATTGATGTTTTCCCATAAGCCCATCAACTAGGTTGTTCTCTTAACTCTCGAAAGAGGTAAGAAGAATATGGTGGAGGGAGACGGATTCGAACCATCGAAGGCAGTGCCGGCAGATTTACAGTCTGCTCCCTTTGGCCACTCGGGAACCCCTCCAGGGTGTGTCTTACTTTTCACAAAGTAAGCCTAAATTGATGTTTTCCCATAAGCCCATCAATTAGGTTGTTCTCTTAACTCTTAAAAGAGGTAAGAAGAATATGGTGGAGGGAGACGGATTCGAACCATCGAAGGCAGTGCCGGCAGATTTACAGTCTGCTCCCTTTGGCCACTCGGGAACCCCTCCAGGGTGTGTCTTACTCTTCACAAAGTAAGCCTAAATTGATGTTTTCCCATAAGCCCATCAACTAGGTTGTTCTCTTAACTCTTAAAAGAGGTAAGAAGAATATGGTGGAGGGAGACGGATTCGAACCATCGAAGGCAGTGCCGGCAGATTTACAGTCTGCTCCCTTTGGCCACTCGGGAACCCCTCCAGGGTGTGTCTTACTCTTCACAAAGTAAGCCTAAATTGATGTTTTCCCATAAGCCCATCAACTAGGTTGTTCTCTTAACTCTCAAAGGAGGTAAGAAGAATATGGTGGAGGGAGACGGATTCGAACCATCGAAGGCAGTGCCGGCAGATTTACAGTCTGCTCCCTTTGGCCACTCGGGAACCCCTCCAGGGTGTGTCTTACTCTTCACAAAGTAAGCCTAAATTGATGTTTTCCCATAAGCCCATCAACTAGGTTGTTCTCTTAACTCTCAAAGGAGGTAAGAAGAATATGGTGGAGGGAGACGGATTCGAACCATCGAAGGCAGTGCCGGCAGATTTACAGTCTGCTCCCTTTGGCCACTCGGGAACCCCTCCAGGGTGTGTCTTACTCTTCACAAAGTAAGCCTAAATTGATGTTTTCCCATAAGCCCATCAATCAGGTTGTTCTCTTAACTCTTAAAAGAGGTAAGAAGAAATATGGTGGAGGGAGACGGATTCGAACCATCGAAGGCAGTGCCGGCAGATTTACAGTCTGCTCCCTTTGGCCACTCGGGAACCCCTCCAGGGTGATTTTTCCTAACTCATAATGGATAGGCTAAAGAGATGTTTTTCCCAACGCATCTCTCAAGTGCGGAGCGCATCATAGCAAACACGCTAAACCTGTAAAGGGTTTTTCTTATGGTTTTGTGTTAAATGCTGCCTTTTTGGGCAAAGATGGCGAAAAGTACGCATATTGCTCGTGAAGTGAACATCTGTACTAAGGTTTACGTACTGATAGATAACACCTTGAGGTAATTGGCTTTCTGTATTCTATTCATTGTGTCTAGAACGTGATGAAACGTAAATGGAATTTAATCTAGATTTACACTTCTTGACGTTACAGCATTCATCAGTTGATAGAATACGGTTAATTTCATTTATAGATAATAATACCAATCGTAGTAAGTAACTTGTCATTCTAGCTTGTTAAAATGCTCGATAACTGCGTTAGAATTTTTGATTGTAGGATAACTACTTATCTAAAATGCTGCCTTGTTCTCAAGCCTTTTCCCTACGCTATTTTTGACCACTGACTCACTGTGATTGGTATAAACCTTACTTGCAGACCATTATTATGAAGCATAAATCTGTTTTAACCCTGCTTAGCTTGTCTATTCTTTTGGCGTCTCCAGCCGCACTTGCTAAACGTATGGGCCCTAGCACTGTCACTGTTGTTACTGAGCAAGTTGATATCCACCAAGTTAGTCAATCTCTTTCTTTGGTCGGTAAGTTAGAAGCTGAGCAATCTGTCATGATTACTTCTGAAGTGGCTGGCAGAGTGGACTCTATCAACATCAAGGCCAATCAAGATGTCACCAAAGGGCAGATGTTGGTCCAGCTCGACGATGATAAAGCGAAAGCGGCGGTTGCAGAGGCGCAAGCGTATTTAAAAGATGAGAAACGTAAGCTAGCGGAATTCCAACGACTAGTGAAACGCAACGCGATCACGCAAACTGAAATTGACGCTCAGAAAACTAATGTAGAGATCGCCAATGCTCGCCTAGCTGCTGCGAATGCTAATCTTAAAGACTTACACATTAGCGCGCCTTTTTCTGGCACGGTCGGCTTTATCGACTTTAGCCGCGGTAAAATGGTGACAGCAGGTACTGAACTAGTGACCTTAGATGACCTTTCAGTAATGCAGTTAGACCTCCAGATCCCTGAGCGTTATCTTTCCAAGCTATCTAAAGGCATGAAAGTGACGGCTCGCACCAGTGCATGGGGAGATACTCAGTTCACTGGCACTGTAGTGGGCATTGATTCTCGTATTAACGCTGAAACCTTGAACCTTCGAGTTCGAATTCACTTCGACAACAATAATGATTACTTAAAGCCGGGCATGTTAGTGGCAGCTGATATGGACTTTCCACCAGTGGAAGCACCCATTATTCCAGTTCAAGCACTTGAATACTCAGGTACTAAACGTTTTGTTTATGTCATTGGCGAAGATAACAAGGCGACACGAACCGAAGTATTCCTTGGTGCTCGTATCGACAACGAAGTTGTGATTGAAAAGGGCATCGAAATTGGTCAGAAAATTGTGGTGCAGGGCATAGTGAATATGCGTGATGGTGTTCAAGTTCAAGAACTGACCGTCAATCGCCCTGCTGAGTCAGCAAACGAGAAAGCAACACAAGAAGGCGCTAACTAATGTTGTTATCTGATGTTTCTGTAAAGAGACCAGTAGCGGCTGTCGTATTGAGCTTGCTGTTGGTGGTGTTTGGTATTGTTTCGTTTAATAAGCTTGCTGTTCGTGAGATGCCAGATATTGAAAGTCCGGTGGTATCCATCAGTACTCGTTATGAGGGTGCTTCGGCTACCATCATTGAGAGCCAAATAACCTCCAACCTCGAAGATCAGTTATCCGGCATCAGTGGTATCGATGAGATCGAGTCCACTACCCGTAACGGTATGTCGCGTATCACGATTACTTTTGAGCTTGGTTACGATCTCAATACTGGTGTGAGTGATGTTCGTGATGCGGTAGCTCGTGCACAGCGCTCATTGCCAGATGAAGCCGACGACCCAATTGTTTATAAGAACAATGGTAGTGGTGAAGCCTCGGTCTACATCAACTTAAGTTCGACAGAGATGGATCGAACGCAGCTAACCGATTACACCGAACGTGTGTTGATCGACCGCTTTAGTTTGATCTCTGGTGTGAGCTCGGTGGATATTTCAGGTGGCTTGTACAAAGTCATGTACGTCAAGCTAAAACCGGCTCAGATGGCTGGTCGCGGTGTTACTACCTCGGACATCACTTCTGCGTTGAACAGTGAGAACATTGAAAGCCCAGGTGGTGAAGTACGTAACGATGCAATTGTGATGTCGGTTCGTACCGCTCGTTCTTACACTGAAGCGGAAGATTTCGAATACTTGGTGGTAAAACGCGCTTCTGATAACACACCTATCTACTTAAAAGACGTAGCGGATGTTTACATTGGCGCAGAAAACGAGAACTCGACCTTTAAGAGTGACGGCGTTGTTAACGTAAGTATGGGTATTGTGCCTCAGTCAGATGCGAACCCACTGGAGGTGGCTGACTTAGTCCATAAAGAAGTCGAAGCAATTCAAAAGTTCTTGCCAGATGGTACTCGTTTGGCTGTCGACTACGACTCAACTGTGTTTATCGACCGTTCAATCTCAGAAGTTTACAGCACGCTCTTTATCACGGGTGGCTTGGTTATCCTTGTGCTTTACATCTTTATTGGTCAAGCACGTGCAACGCTTATTCCTGCGGTGACCGTACCTGTATCTCTGATCTCGTCGTTTATTGCGGCTTACTACTTCGGTTTCTCTATTAACCTGATTACTCTGATGGCACTTATCCTGTCGATTGGTTTGGTGGTAGATGATGCGATCGTAGTGGTTGAGAATATTTTCCACCACATTGAACGTGGTGAGTCACCACTGCTTGCTGCCTATAAAGGTACTCGTGAAGTAGGCTTCGCGGTAATCGCAACGACGCTTGTATTGGTGATGGTATTCCTACCAATCTCTTTCATGGATGGCATGGTTGGACTGTTGTTTACCGAGTTCTCTGTATTGCTCGCTATGTCGGTGATCTTCTCGTCGCTAGTTGCATTAACGTTAACGCCAGTATTAGGCAGTAAAATCCTAAAAGCGAACGTTAAACCAAACCGTTTTAATCTGTTTGTCGAGCGCGTATTTGGCAAGCTTGAGTCTGGATATCGCTCGGTATTGCGCCGTGCTCTAAATTGGCGTTGGGCAGCTCCAATTATCATTATCGCGTGTATGGGCGGTAGTTATGGCTTGATGCAACAAGTGCCGTCGCAACTGACGCCGCAAGAAGACCGTGGTGTTATCTTTGCGTTTGTTCGTGGTGCCGATGCAACCAGTTACAACCGTATGTCTGCCAACATGGACATCGTTGAAGAGCGTCTAATGCCATTGCTTGGTCAAGGTTTCTTGAAGTCATTCAGCATTCAATCACCAGCATTTGGTGGCAATGCCGGCGACCAAACGGGCTTCGTTATCATGATCCTCGAAGATTGGGACGAGCGTGACGTGACCGCGCAAGAAGCACTTAATGAAGTTCGTAAGTCACTAGCTGGTATTCCAGATGTGCGCGTATTCCCTTTCATGCCGGGCTTTAAAGGTGGTTCAAGTGAGCCAGTACAGTTCGTACTTGGCGGTTCTGATTACACTGAACTTCAAAAGTGGGCAGAGCTCTTAAAGCAAGCCGCTGAAGACTCTCCAATGATGGAAGGTGCGGACATCGATTACTCTGAGAAAACACCAGAGCTATTGGTAACTGTAGACAAACAGCGTGCAGCAGAGCTAGGTGTTAGCGTTTCAGACATCTCAGATACCTTAGAAATCATGCTTGGCGGACGCAGTGAAACCACCTTCGTTGACCGTGGTGAAGAGTACGATGTTTACCTGCGTGGTGATGAGAACAGCTTCAACAACGCCAACGATTTAAGCCAAATCTACATGCGAACTCAGTCAGGCGAGCTTGTAACGCTTGATACACTGACACACATTGAAGAAGTGGCATCATCGATTCGTTTGTCGCACTACAACAAGCAAAAGTCGGTGACCATCAAAGCTAACCTAATGGAAGGTTACACACTGGGTGATGCTCTGGATTTCCTTGATGAGCAAGCGATTGAACAGCTACCGGGTGACATCTCTGTGAGCTACTCAGGTGAGTCTAAAGACTTCAAAGAGAACCAATCAAGCATCTTAGTGGTGTTTGCGTTAGCGATGTTAGTTGCGTACTTGGTACTTGCAGCGCAGTTTGAGAGCTTCATTAACCCGCTGGTGGTGATGTTCACCGTACCTATGGGCATCTTTGGTGGCTTCTTAGGTCTGGTGCTGATGAGTCAAGGCCTCAATGTCTACAGCCAGATTGGTATGATCATGTTGATCGGTATGGTAACCAAAAACGGTATCTTGATCGTTGAGTTTGCTAACCAACTTCGTGACCGTGGTATTGAGTTTGAAAAGGCGATCATTGATGCTTCGGCTCGACGCTTACGTCCAATCATGATGACGGCGTTTACCACACTAGCAGGTGCTATTCCATTGATTACTTCAACGGGCGCAGGCTATGAAAGCCGAGTCGCTGTGGGTACGGTTATCTTCTTCGGTATGGGCTTTGCGACACTGGTCACTCTGTTCGTAATCCCTGCGATGTACCGACTGATTTCTGGCTCAACACGCTCTCCGGGTCACGTCGAAGCGGTGCTCAATAAAGAGCTTAGCCATGACAACGTGGGAAGAACCAGTCACGGTTAATGAACACGGAATAGTGTAACAATATTGAAAAGCCTGCGTTTGCTCCTAGCGAATTGCAGGCTTTTTTTGTATAACAAACAGAGCTCAACGAACTAATACAATAAATCGAATAAAGGAAAGTAAAGTGGCTGAATTTAAATACAAAGATCTTTCTCAAGAAGAACAAGACAAGCTTGATGCAGCAACCTTTCGTCGCCTGCTAGCACACTTGGATGATAACAAAGATGTGCAGAACATCGACTTGATGATCTTGGCGGGTTTCTGCCGTAACTGTTTCAGCAAGTGGTACAAAGCAGAAGCTGAGCAACAAGGCCTAGACTTGGATATCGATGACGCTCGTGAGCGCATATATGGCATGACTTACGATGAGTGGAAACAAAACCATCAACCAAAAGCGACGCCTGAACAACTAGCGGCATTTGAAGCGAAGCAGAAGCCAGAGTAATTTGTTGTCGTTAGTGATTGATTAACAGAACAAAAAAAGAGCCCATCAAGGGCTCTTTTCAATTTTGGTGTCGGTGCTTATCCTGTGGTTAAGCCAACTCACCTGTTTGCGAGAAAGCTTCCAACTTCGCTGCGTAAGGCTGTAGGTCACCGATATTCAGATTTACCCACTCGTCATTGAAGTAAGTGTCTAGGTAACGTTCGCCGCTGTCACATAGCAAAGTCACGATAGAACCTTTCTCGCCACGCGCTTTCATTTCACTGGCTAGCTGAAGCACACCGTACATGTTAGTACCGGTTGATGCACCAACCTTGCGGCCAAGAATGTCAGATAACCAATGTGTCGTTGCGATACTTGCTGCGTCTGGGATTTTACGCATTTCGTCAACCACACCAGGAATGAAGCTTGGCTCTGCTCGTGGGCGACCAATGCCTTCAATCTTGCTGAACGTACTGCCTTTCACGTTCGCATTGCCGGTTTGGAAGTATTCGTGGAATACAGAGTTCTCAGGGTCGACAACACAAAGCTTAGTTTCATGCTGTTGGTAGCGAATGAAGCGGCCGATAGTTGCAGAAGTACCGCCAGTACCTGGGCTCATTACTACCCAAGCTGGAACTGGGTGATCTTCCATCTGCATTTGATTGAAAATCGAGTTAGCGATGTTGTTGTTACCACGCCAGTCGGTTGCGCGCTCAGCGTAAGTAAATTGGTCCATGTAGTGACCATTCAGCTCTTCTGCTAAACGACGAGACTCATCGTAAATTTCATCTGAGCGGTCAACAAGATGCGCTTGGCCGCCGTAGAATTCAATCTGTTCAATTTTCTTCTTCGCTGTGCATTTTGGCATTACCGCAATAAACGGCAGGCCAAGTAGGCGAGCAAAGTACGCTTCAGATACAGCAGTGCTGCCAGATGAAGATTCAATGATCGTTGTTTCTGGACCAACCCAACCGTTACAGATAGCGTATAAGAATAGAGAACGCGCTAAACGGTGCTTTAAAGAGCCTGTAGGGTGTGTGCTTTCATCTTTAAGGTAGATATCAATGCCTTCGATACTTGGAAGGTCTAACTTGATAAGGTGCGTATCCGCTGAGCGTTGGTAGTCCGCTTCAATTTTACGAATCGCGTTGTTAATCCATTGATGGTCAGTGCACATAAGCGTTCTCCTGATCTTGTGTAGGAATTTCTTGTAATTGGTATGGTTATAATTTAACTAGAATTCGAGAGAAAAACTTTGCCATATTTGCTTTGTTTTGACTAAAATGTAGAAAATTATTCTATTTAAATACGATTTGGTGAAAGTGTGATAGATGCCGTAGATAAAAAGATATTAAGTTTGCTGCAAGAAGACAGCACGCTGTCATTGAACGATATTTCAGAGGCAGTCAACCTAACAACCACGCCCTGTTGGAAAAGACTGAAGCGTCTTGAAGAGAACGGTATTATTGAAAAAAGAGTGGCGTTGCTGAACCCTGAGAAGCTTGATCTTGCTTTTACCGCGTTCGTATTGGTGAAAACAAGCAACCATTCTCATGAGTGGTATGGCCGCTTTGTGAATACTGTGTCGGACTTTCCAGAAGTGATGGAGTTCTATCGAATGGCTGGCGAGTATGATTATATGATGAAGGTTCAGGTTAAAGACATGAAGTGCTTTGATGATTTCTACAAGCGCTTGGTGAATAGTATTGATGGTATATCTAATGTGACCTCGACATTTGCGATGGAACCATTGAAGTACACGACAGCATTGCCGCTTTAAGCTAAATCTAGCGTTACGCTAACTATTTCTCAGTTTAGATATTGCCTCAGCGATAAAGAAAAGGATTATTCATGTTTGCAAAAGTTTCGACTGCTATCCAATTGGTGCTGGCCGTTGCCGTTTTTTACTTGGGTTACACCATCTACTCCTTTACCAATAAAGTCGGTGAAATCGTTGATACTTATCCGCAGGTTATTGAGGATTTATCGGTATTGACTAAAGGTCTTAAAGTTGAAGAGTGGCTAGAGTTTGCATCTCATGTCGACGAGCTAGCCCCTAGAGTTTTAGATACTGTCGAAGACGTGAGAAAGACGATCGATGACGTGAATCAAACCGTAGCGTCGGTCGACAACAAAATCCCTGCGATATTAGATGAAGTTAAAAATGTTCGAACGGAAGTTGAACAGGTAAGAACTGATGTTATTCCACCAACATTAATTGAGTTAAAACGATATCGCGTAGACGTAATGCCACCAATGCTCGCTGAAAGTAAGTCTTACCGCGAACAGACTATTCCTGTCATCGTCACTGAGTCTGAAATGCTACGAGCGGAAGTCCCTGGTATTTTGGCACAAGCTAATTTGTTAGCTGATAAGAGTAAAGAGCTCGCTCAGGGAGCCGCAGAGGGCGCGGTGAAAGGCGTAGTGTTATCGCCATTTAATTTACTTAGAGACGCTGGCGATGGCATCAAAACACGAGTGCAAGGTGAATTCGAGCCTACGCCAGAAGCTGAGTAGAGTTTATGGATTCGAAGTAACGACTTTTCGTTAATATTAAAAATAGAGGCTAGGTACTAAACCTAGCCTCTATTTTTTTGTGCGTATTTTGGGCTTGTAAAAAGCGTTTATCCGTTACTTAGTAAAACGCATCACACCTTCTTGTACTGCCGTCGCTACGAGCTCACCTTTTTGGTTAAAGATCTCGCCGCGCACTAAGCCACGAGTGTTCGCCGCCGTTGGGCTTTCAATCGCATAAAGTAACCATTCGTCCATCTTGAACGGGCGGTGGAACCAGATTGAGTGGTCAATCGTCGCCACTTGGAAATTTGGTGTCATGATAGAGACTTCATGAGGATGAAGCGCCGTAACTAAGAACCCCCAATCCGATGCGTAAGCAAGTAGGTATTGATGAATTAATTGGTTGTCTGGCATCGCGCCATTTGCTCTTACCCAAAGGTACTGTTTCGCTTCCGTCTTCTTCGGGTTGAGTGGATTCACAACCGTCACCGGGCGCATCTCAATCGGCTTTTCGCCACAAAAGGTTTTGCGCAGTTTCTCTGGTAAGAATTCTGCAATGTGGCTCGCTAATTCAGTTTCTGAAGCAAAGTTCTCTGGTCCAGGAATATCAGGCATTGCAATCTGGTGCTCAAAACCTGGCGCATCGCCATGATAAGAAGCGGTGAGATAGAAAATAGGGCGGCCATTTTGAATCGCTTTCACACGGCGCGTGCTAAAGCTGCGTCCATCTCTTAGGTTCTCAACATCGTAAATGATTGGCTTTTCAGGATCACCGGGAAATAGAAAATAACTGTGGAAAGAGTGAACACTACGGTCGTCTTGAACGGTATAACGAGCAGCAGAAAGCGCTTGTCCCAATACTTGACCGCCATATACCTGTGGTAGGCCTAAGTTCTCACTTTGCCCGCGGAACAGACCTTCTTCTAGTTTCTCTAACTGAAGTAAATTGAGTAATTCTTTTAAAGGTTGACTCATCGCCAGCATGCCTCTTGGTAAAATAGGTGTCAGATTATGGTGTTAATCATTTAGCTTAGTCAGATATCTGTCAATAAATCATAGGGTTTCGAGACAGAATATGAAAGCTCTCTTATAATTGCTGAGTAGATTTGCCGAGTCCGGCAAACATGTTGAGAGAAATTGAATATGAAAAAGGCTCTAATTCTTATTACGTCTTTAGTATCGTTTGGCCTACTTGTTGGTTGCCAAGCAACATCAGAAACGAATGCTTCTCAAGAAGTGGTTGCAGAGAACACTCAAGTGGTTGCAGAGAACACTCAAGTGATTTCAGGAACAGTTAGCTACCGTGAAAGAATTGCATTGCCAGAGAATGCAGTAGTTACCGTTACGCTAGAAGATATCTCACTGGCTGACGCACCATCGACGGTTATCGCAACTCAAGAGTTCACTACTGATGGTAAGCAAGTACCGTTCGCATTCGAACTGAGCTACGACAACAACAAGATTAAAGCTAACCACCGCTACAACATGCGTGCGTCGATTCATGTCGATGGCAAACTGCGTTTCACAACTGACACGATTAAGTCAGTGATTACAGACGTAGAAAACACGCAACAAGCAGACCTACGCTTGGTTGGTGTTCGTTAATTAGAAATAGATGCCATTGTTAAGGCATCTTAATTAACGTCTTTCGATAAATGGCAGCTCTAGGGCTGCCATTTATATATTCTTAGTTTGATCTTTCCGGCATCACTCACTTCAACCCCTTCTTTAACCAAATGCCGCTTTTGTCGGTCGAATGAATCGCCCTTTAAAGAGATCTCTCCCTTGCTGTTGATCACTCGATACCAAGGCAGTTTGCTACCTTCTGGTAGGTTACCCAGCGCTTTACCAACATGGCGCGCATAGCCCGGAAATCCTGAAAAACGTGCTATGTCTCCATAAGTTGTTACTTTTCCATATGGAATTTGGTGAATCACAGCAAAGATTTGGCTCAAAAATTGGTCCATACTAAATGTTCCTAGTTCATAAATACCAATCACAGTAAGTAAGTGTTCAAAAATAGCGCAGGGAAAAAGCTTGAGAGCAAGGCAGATTTTTTTGATAAGTAGTTATTCTCCAATCAAAAAATCTAACGAGGTTATCGAGTTTTTTAACAAGCTAGGGTGACCAGTTAATTACTACGATTGGTATGGTACCACGGATCGGTAGAAGGAGAGGGCTATGGTATTTTCAACGTTTCAGTTCTTGATCACCACATTATTAGCGGTTGTTTGCGCGAGAGCAATCAGTTTAAGTGAGGGAGATATCCCGGTGCTTGCAATGGTAATTCCTGCCTTATGGATTTTACCGCAGGGGGGCATAGCTGGATTAGCTTTGCTTGTTTCCATGACTACTTATGGTCTAACCCTTCCTTTGCAGCCCATCACGCTGTCTGTCAGTGCGTGGGTACTATTCCCGCTATTGATGGTGGTCTTCTCAAGACGCAGTAGTTTGTCGGTCGTGATTATTTCTGGCTTGATCGTGACTACGTTGCAGGTCGGAATCATGGTCACGCAATCAGCAGGCAAGCTTGAAGGCGTCCCGTGGGTTACCACACTTCAAACCTTATCTATCATCGTAATTTGGTGGGCGGCAAATCACCTTAAGCCAGCCAGCCGACACAGCTGGTGGTCATTAGGCTTAATACTTCCATTATGGATAGCCGATTTACCTTATGCTGCTTTGGTGGCCTTGTGTATAACGGGCATCATGGCATCAATGGAAACGCTGACGCGCTTGAAAACGTTCCGCTGGAATAAACTATTATGTTGGACACTGCCAACGGTCGGTTTTGCGGCTCTGGTAATTACTCCAAGTATCGAAGTTCCAAGCCCTGTCTTTGTGGTGTGGTTGTGTCTATTAGGCACCGCGTGGATGACTGACTACATCATTCGTACAGAAGATAATGAAGACATCGATGTCTAGTACTTCAGCAATCCAAACTTTCCAAATGCAGGTAAATGGTGAATTTACCTGCGATTTTCTAGTGGTTTGAATAAAGGATAAGCACTTAGACCGTAATTGTTCAAAAATAGGGTGGAAGGGCTTGCAATGGTTGCTGTGATGCTTAATAATCCAATCACTCTTTGAGGCAAGCCTCTTAGAAAACGAATCTATGGGGGCCTGGTCCTCCCGCAACAATAGCTCGTGAACTCGGTCAGGCCTGGAAGGGAGCAGCCGCAGCGAGTGACTTGTGTGCCGGGATGTGGCTGGGTTCCCACCCTTTAAAAAAGCCGCTCTTCATGAGCGGCTTTTTGCTATCTGAAGCTTAATTTTATCTTGTTTATGACTAGAGGTGCGAAAATATCAGTTTTTGAGGAAACGGTTATAAACAAACAGCAACACGAATGCGCCAAGCGTTGCGGTTATAATACTACCGATGTTAATGCCGTCAGCACTGCCGAGGCCGATGAAGCTCCCTAAAAAACCACCAACAAAGGCACCAGCAATACCTAGAACCATGGTGGCGATCCATCCACCACCATCGTTGCCCGGCATTAGCCACTTAGCTAGCGCCCCTGCAATCAACCCAAGAATAATCCAAGATATAAACCCCATAACTTCTCCTTACTCATTATTGTGTTAGGTGCATGTCGTCACACATCTATGGTTACGTTTAAATCATAGACCATGAATCAAAACTCGATTTAACTAACTGATGACCATTGCGATGTAACCCAGAATAAGAACCAATACCGATGTTAAAGCGTAGGGCACAGGATAGCCGATCGCTGGCATGTCACTGTGACTGGCATCTTGTGCGCCTTTCATTGCAGGCGTACTGTTCCTGCCTCCGGCACAAGCACCAGCTAAAATTGCAGGATTCATTTTGCGGAAATATAAGCCGTACAACCAAGCTAATAAGGGGGGGACTAAAGCAGCTGTCACCCCGAGCAAAGCTATCTTGATGACAACGATGCCTTGAAAAGAGGCCAGTATTTTGGGGCCTACCGTCGCTGCCAATACAGCAACAAACAGATTTAGGCCGATGTCTTGTAGAAAGCTTCTTGCTCCCTCGCTCATAGGGCCGCCAAAACTTGGATTCCGCGTGCGTAGGAAGGAAAAAATGATCCCGGTGAGCATACAGCCTGCCGAGGTTCCCAATGCAAATGGAATACCTGCGACTGTGACACTTAAATGGCCGAAGACATAACCAATTAATAAAGAAACGGCGAGATAGAAGGTTTCTGTGACGGTACTCTCGACGATGGGTACACTGTTCAACTTAGTGGCTGTTTGTTCTACACACCACTGAGAGCCGGCAATTCGAACCACATCGCCAACTTCGATCTGGGTTTGTGGTAATAGAGGTTGCTGGTGGCCTTGTCTGAAGACTGCTTTAAAGTAAACACCAAAACCGACTTCGGAATGTAACTGCGCTATCGTTTTTCCTGCATGTTCGGACTTCCCAACGTGAATGTCCGCTACTTCGATATCGACATTTCTAGCTCGTGGTTCATCGACTTCATTTCCGATATCAGCTTCACCTTCCGCAATCAAGACGCGATATTCTCCGCGAATGCCAATGACATCATTTAACTCAAGCATTGGATTATCAGAAGCATCAATGACTTGCTCACCTCGAACCACTTTAAGCACGGCCGCATCAGGGAAGTTTCGATACAGCTCCTGCACTGAACGACCGACTAACTCTTGGTGTGTGACCTTATAAGAGCGAACATCAATGGGTAGAATGCCAACATCTGAGAACCCAAAGGTACTTGGGAGCTTCTCGTTGTCATCGCCAGTTGAGAACTCTGCTTCTGCTTCTTTACCTGCTTTGACGGGGTCAATTCCAAAGAGAGAAGGGAGGTATTTAATGAACAAGATGATGAGGACGGTCGACAGGACATAGCTTATCGCGTAACCCGCCGCGATATTGGCACTGACCTGATCAATGCTCATGCCTTCTGGTGGCGTAAATGCCCCAGAGCTGATTGCTGACTGCGCTACGCCCATTACTGCCGTCACTGTGTAACTGCCAGAAATGATGCCCGCGGCATAGCCGGGCTCAAGGCCCATGAGCTTGGCGCCGATGACAACAATCGCAAAATTGCTGAACACGACAATTAAACCAATGACGACGAAGTCGATGCCTCCTCTAGCAAGGCCGGAGAAAAATTGCGGTCCTACTTTCATCCCAATGGCGTACATGAACATCATTAAGAAAATGTCGGAGACCAATCCTGGTTCTTCAATTTTTAGTCCATAAACTGAGAAGGACGTCAGTGCTATACCAACGCCAACGATTAGGGTGCCAGCTGTTGTGCCTAAGCTCACACCTTTAAAAGTGAGTCGACCAAGTGGATAACCAATGGTGAGTGATAGAAAGAGAAATACAAACGGATTCTCTGACAAGTAACTAAATAGAAAGGACATAATGTCACCTGCTAACTTGTTGATATAAGGGCAAGGAACCATCAAGGCTCCTTGCTTTAAGTAAGATGGGACAATTAGCTGTGATTAAAGTTACTCGACTCGTCAGCGTCGCTACCATTGACGACCGGGTGTTTGTCAAAGAAATCAACGCAGTGTTGTAAGTCGGAAATCAAAAGGTCAGCCATATCACGACTAAAACCATGACGAACTAAAATACGCATGATTACCAGATCTTCACGCTCGGCGGGCATCGCATAAGCGGCAATTTGCCAACCACGAGATCGGATGCGATCCGAAAGATCGTAGAGGTTAAAGCCTGGGGTTGCGCCATCTTTAATTGACCAACTCAAGGCCGGGATACCACCATGGCCATCGTAGATGATGTGAAATATACCCATCTTTTCGACTTCTTTGGCAAGGTAACGAGCCGTGTCATAACAAGCATCATGGATCTTACGGTAGCCCTCTTTACCAAGACGTAAAAAGTTATAGTATTGCGCAACGATTTGCCCCCCAGGGCGGGAGAAATTGAGCGCAAAGGTCGGCATGTTGCCACCGAGGTAGTTGACGTTGAAAATCAAGTCTTCATGCAGAGCATCCGCATCTCGCCAAACAACCCAGCCAACACCAAGTGGAGAAAGACCAAATTTATGCCCAGAAGCATTAATGGATTTGACCCTTGGCAAACGGAAATCCCACACTAAATCTGGGTCGCAGAATGGGGCGAGAAAGGCACCACTTGCACCATCAACGTGAATCGGAATATCTAATCCGGTCTCTTCTTGTAGTTTATCTAACGCTTCGTGTACCGCTTGTACTGGCTCGTATTGGCAAGTAAAGGTCACGCCTAGTGTCGGGACGACGCCAATCGTGTTCTCGTCACAACGTTTGATTACTTCCTCTGGGGTCATGATCAGACGATCACCTTGCATTGGGATTTCGCGAAGTTCAATGTCCCAGTAACGGGCAAATTTATGCCAACAAACCTGAACTGGACCACAAATAAGGTTAGGACGGTCAGTTGGCTTACCTTGCTTCTTCATTTTCTCACGCCAAGCCCATTTTAGCGCCATACCACCAAGCATTGCGGCTTCACTTGAGCCAGTTGTTGAACATCCCATTGGATTTTCAGCGTTAGGTGCATGCCAAAGATCGGCGAGCATATGTACACATCGAGATTCGATTTCTGCCGTTTGTGGGTATTCATCTTTATCGATCATGTTTTTGTCGATGCATTCATCCATCAATTTATGGACTTCGTCTTCGACCCATGTTTGACAGAAGGTCGCAAGGTTCTGCCGCGAATTGCCATCTAGCATTAGTTCATCATGCACGACTTGGTAAGCATGAGCGGGTGCATGCTCTTGCTCTGGGATTCGATACTTGGGCATAACAACGGAAAGATCTTTGGAAGAATAAACATCATCTAAGAGTGAACCACGAACAGTCGATTTTTTATGAAGAGGCATGGCGAATCCTTTATCTTATTGAATTTATTTTACTTATTGCCATTGAAACATCAGTAAATAGCAATATTGGCAGCTAAATAAACATAGCAGGATTTTATAAAAATTCAGCTTAAATAAGAGTCTGGTTGCTTATTTCACATTGTTTTATCTTGTTTTGTGCACGGTAAAACAAATATTTCAAAAGTACACTGTGTGGTGAAAAAACGGAGTTGTCATGATGAACTTTATATGAGTGTTAATGCTTATTTTTTTAGTGTTGTAAGTTTTGGATATATAATTTTGGTGGCTGATTATAATTTGGTCATTCTACGATGTTAAATTTTTAATCCTCTTAATTCGCAGGCAACACAACGGCAGACGCTTCTTCCTCTGAATCTTCTTTGTCTTCTACTTGATCCGCAACCCAATCAATTGTCTTTGTTAGATAGAGCTTATTGGTTTCAGTATCACACCAACTCTTCGACAATCCTCTTCGATTAAACTCACTGCCAATGGCTGCCAATGTTTGGTTGCTCGAGCGCCCGTAATATAAGGTGTCGCATAGTTGTAGGTTCGACATTGATTGTGGGTATGTATTAACCGACGAGGAGTTCATGCTTAGTGCTTTGGATTGATTGTGCGTGCAGCCTGTAAGGCTTAAGAAAAAGATCAATGCTAAGGCTTTCTTCATAATATCTCTGAACAGTTGCCAATAGTTGGTGGGGATTATGAGCATGATTAAGTCACTGATTTGTCAATTCTTCGCCAAGTACCTAAACAGCATGACTTTGCTCGCAATTAGAGCGCGTTATTGAGTTGTTTAATTCCTCGGTCAAAAAGCGCATTAATCGCCAAATGCGCAATTTTGTACAAAAGCTGAAAGAGACTATAGAGTAGACTGATAAGTCGCTCGATAATCAACAGGCTTGGGAATTGTTATGGAGAACAAGAAACGCTCTAAAGAAAAGGCCGAATATAAGATAACGGAAGAGCTCGGCGGCCTTGAAATTCTTAATGCTGAATATGAAAAGCAGAACTTCTCACGCCATAGCCACGAGGGCTACACGCTGGGAGTCATCGAGCAGGGCGCTCAGCGTTTCTATCGAACGGGCGGACATCATATTGCGCCACAAGATGCGATTATTTTGGTCAATGCCGACGAAGTTCATAGCGGTCACTCTGCCACTGAAGGCGGTTGGGCGTATCGAGCCATGTATCCACTCCCAGAGCAACTTGCTAAGATCACTCAAGAGCTTAACCTACCCAATTACGGCGCGCCTTATTTCCCAAGAGCCGTTGTTGAAGACCCAGAGCTCGCCAATCAATTGAGGTTGGTCTTCAACACGATTGATGAATCCGACAATCGCCTGTTAAGAGAGACCTTGATGTATGGGATGTTGGTTAAGCTGATTAGCCGACATGGAAAATCGCCGCTTAACCCTCAACTCGATGGGAAAACTCAGCGGCAACTTGTCTTAGTGAAAGAGTTCTTAGATGACTTTCCACAAGCCGATGTGTCTCTAGAAGAACTCTCTAAACTGGCGGCTTTAAGCCCGTTTCATTTGGTACGCTCTTTTCAGAAAGAGTTTGGCCTTCCGCCGCATGCGTATCAGATCCAATCTCGATTAAGGCTTTCCCGTAAGTTATTGAAACAAGGGCATACCATTTCAGATACCGCGCAAGAGTGTGGTTTTCACGACCAAAGCCATTTTCATCGACACTTCAAAAAGGCCAATGGCTACACGCCGGGGCAATACATCAAAATGCTCTAAATCGGACACCTTAATTCGTTTGTGAAATCGAGCAAGTTTGTACAATCGAACCGACTCAACTCTTCTTACATTGAATAGCTAATGTGGGAGAGAAAAGAATTATATGGATAATGAAACAATGGATAGACGAACACAGTTATGGAAGGGCGTTTTAGCGGGAATGCCCTTGAGCATTGCGGTTATCCCTTGGGGAATTCTAGCGGGCTCATATGCGATAGATGCTGGGTTGAATCAGCTTCAAGCTCAAGCGATGTCGGCTATTTTATTTGCTGGCTCAGCGCAACTTGTCGCAGCGGGTATGTTCAAAGCGGGTATTGGTTTAGGGACCATGTTGTTGACCACACTGTTCATCACTTCAAGGCACTTTCTGTATAGCGTATCGATGCGAGACAAAATCAGTCATCTTCCTGCGCGTTGGCGTCTATTACTCGGATTTTGGCTCACCGACGAGCTGTTCGCGATTTGTAGTGGGCAGTCTCAGCAAGAGTTTAATCGTTGGTATGCCGCGGGTGTAGGTGGAGGTTTTTACCTTGTTTGGAATATCGCGAGCTTTGTTGGCATTGTCGCGGGAAGCCAAATCCCGTCACTCAATGAAATCGGTCTCGACTTCGCGGTAGCCGCGACGTTTATCGCGTTGGTTTTTCCACTAATCAGAACATTGCCTGTTGTCGTGTGTGTGGTGGTTTCACTGGTCACTTCGGTTGCCATGTCGGTTAACAATATTGATGGTGGGCTAATGATTGCAGCGATCGCTGGTATGTTAGCCGGCTTTTTCAGCGAATCATTCCAAGAGCGAACCAACGGTGACAAGACAATCGTGGAGGGGAAATAGAGATGATTTGGTTAACGATATTCTTCATGACTGCGATTGTTTTCTTTAGTCGGTATCTGTTTCTTGAACCTGCAATCCCGCTTCGACTCAATCAAACCGCAAGGCGCCTATTGCGCTATTCAAGCCCAGCGGTGCTGACTGCGATTTGGGGGCCAATTGTATTTGCTCCTGAACAAACATTTTGGCCAAGCCTTGAAAACCCTTACTTGATAGGCGCGGTGGTGACTGGCTTGCTGATTTGGAAAACAGGCAATGTGTTACTTACGATTGGCGTCAGTATGGGGGTGTTTTTGTTTTATAACCTTGTCGCGGTTGATTACCTTTTCTCGTGAGCTTCAACTTCAACTTTATGTTTCTCCCATAATTTAAGGGCCGTATAAATATGATTACTTGTTATGTTCGATATGTGATTGATCCTAAAAAGGTAAATGAGTTCGAGACATACGCAAAAATGTGGATTCCTCTGGTCGCTAAATTCGGGGGCCAACACAATGGTTATTTCTTACCGTCGGAAGGGGCGAACAATATTGCCTTGGCGCTGTTTACCTTTGAAAGTTTGGTTGCCTATGAAGAATATCGGATTAAATCGCTGAGCGATGCTGAGTGTATTAAAGCGTTTGAATTTGCGGGCGAAGTTGATTGTATCGTGAGTTATGAACGAAGCTTTTTTAGACCTGTTTTAGAGTGATAGACCTTGCAACGTATAGCGTGGTGGCATCTAATGTACTGATTCACTGTTTGTGTGTTTAGGTTTTGGTAAGGAGTTAGTTTGGCTAAGAAATATTATGTGGTTTGGAAAGGTCGCACACCGGGTATTTTTACTACTTGGAACGAGTGTAAATCGCAAGTCGATGGCTTCGCTGGTGCGAGATATAAATCGTTTCCAACATTAGGCGAGGCTGAGTCTGCTTTCGGTGGTAAAACGTCGTCTGTGTCAGGCTCTACAGCGACAAAGCCAAGCTCTGCGGGGAAGGCGACGAAAGCAAAGGTTCCGCCTCTTTCAGAGCAGCAAATCACTGATATGCCTTTTGATATCAAGATCTTTACTGATGGTGCTTGTGAGCCAAACCCTGGTGAAGCGGGGACGGGTTTAGCGGTCTATCAAAACAACCAATTAACCGAATTATGGTATGGCTTGTATCAACCTGTTGGTACCAATAATACCGCTGAGTTACATGGCCTTAAACAGGCGTTTTTGCTTGCGAAAGATAAGTTAAACGCAGGCCTCTCTGTGGCGATTTATTGTGACTCGAAATACTCGATAGACTGCATTACTAAGTGGGCAACAGGTTGGGAGAAAAAGGGCTGGACCAAGTCGGGAGGCGAGATCAAAAACCTCGATATTATTAAGCCTGCGTATGCTCTCTACCAAGAACTTGCTTCAAAAATCACCATCTACCATGTGAACGGACACGTTGGGATTGAAGGCAACGAATTGGCCGATAGAATGTCTATTGTGGCGATTTCATCGAAAGAGCAACAACTCGCTCAATATCGTGACATCGAAGATATTGAGTCTATTTTGGCATTGCGAGCTGGCTAGCTAGGCTTCTTAATGAAAAGCTAATGAAAGTCACTGAAAGCATAAGTCGCCATCATTGGGCAGTGCTAAGTTGAGCGTTACATTTCAAATTGATGTAGCGCTCTTTTGATCTTGTGGTGCTCAGTTTTCTTATGGTGCTTTGTTCTTGTGATGCTTAGCTGCCTGAGTTAATCCTTATTGAGCTGGGTTCTCTATCCAGCGAGATAATTGCTGAGCTTGTTTTATCGAATTAAAACTGTCTTTCACTCTCTGACGTGCCTCCAATCCCATTGACGCTTTATCATTACTGCTCAACTGCGCAAAACGCTCAATCGCTTCTCTTAATTCCTCAACGTTCTTTTCGCTAACCACAAAACCTGTTTCAGGTGAGACGATCTCTTTGCATCCCATGATGTTGGTTGTGATGACAGGCGTACCAACGGCCATCGCTTCTTTTAAAACCAGTGGCCCGGTATCCACACATCCTGTTTCGGAAAAGCAGAAGGGCGCGATTAGGCTCTCATAGTTCGACAGTTTCTCTTTCACCCATTCGTGAGATTTGGCACCAAGAAAGGTCACGTTTCGAGTGAGCCCTTGCTCTTTGACCTGCAATTTTAATTGTTGCTCTAAATCGCCAGTACCGATGATATCGAGATGAATGTCGAGAGGTTCGGCAATCGGCGCTAGTGCATCAATAAGATGGTGGATGCCTTTCTGCTCCACTAATCGGCCAAGAAAAACAAAGCGAAGTTGCTTGGTTTCGGTTTTTGGGTTGAGTTGGAATTGTTTGGTATTAACTCCGCAGTGCAGGAGCTTAATGTTTCCTTTCGCCATGGTGTTGAAGTCAGCGAGCATGTCTTTACATACTGCAACCACAAAATCACTCGATGAAATCTTGTGTTCAATATCATAAGCAAACTCGTAAACATCATGGCCGTGAGCAACGAACGAACAGGTAATATTCAGCAGTTTTGCCGCGACGATGGCGTGAGCTGCAGTGTGCTGACAGAAATGTGCATGAACGTGTTCGACGTCGTTTTCCGCGAGTTGCAGCGCTAATTTAAAGCCATAAGCGAACAGTGACTTCTTGGGCATGCTGGTTTGCTTAGAAATAAATGAGACAGCCTTGATTAACCCTATCCAATTAATGTGGGTGACTTTACTCATCCGAACATCTTTACCTATCTCGACAATGTGGTAGTCGAACTGTTTTTCGCTGTTTTCAATTTTGAACGTCATTACACAAACATCGTGCCCACAGGCTTTCACAGAGTCGACTTCTGTTTGAATGAAGGTCTCACTGAGTACAGGGTAGGTTGGCGCCACAAATGCTACTTTCTTCATTCTTTGCTCCTCAAATCCATCTGATTAAAGCTATCAAGCCAAGGTAATAACCAACAAAGCAAGATACGAACCAAGATCAAATCGTAGCTTTGGCGGGCATTTCAATGGTTTCCTGAAGGTTACCCACCCAGAAGTAGTCCGTTTTCTCAAATTGAAAATCAAATTGAGGTTGTAGGTTTTTTGACCGGTTGTGTTTTGTCGTCATTTTGGGAATGGGTACGTAGGGGACTGATCTAGAAGTGATTTTATCGCAAGGTGCTCTCGGCATAGAACATGCAACGTTAGCCATATAACGTATAAATCTGAGGGCGTCATTATGGCTAAAGTAAGCGTTATCATTCCTACTTACAATTGTCTGGATTACCTGCCTAAGGCAATTGGTAGCGTGCTTAAGCAGACTCATCAAGACATAGAATTAATCATTATCGATGATAATAGTAATGATGGTACGTCGACTTACCTGGCGTCAATCCATGATGATCGTATCGTCAAGTTATCAACCTTGGGTGTCGGGGCTCCTCAAGCAAGAAACCTTGGTATCGAAAAGGCGACGGGTGAATTTATTGCGTTTTTAGATGCTGACGACTTTTGGTTTCCCGAAAAAGTCGAACGCCAGTTTGAATTTCATCAACGATATCCTGATCTTGCGATGAGTTTTACCAATTACGAGCACCTTACGGAAGACTACCAAGTGATAGTCGATTGCTTTAGTTATTGGTCGCAGTTTCAAGATCAAGACGAGTTGTTCATCAATATCGAGAACCCGCTAGAGTTCATTATTGAAAACAATGTGATTGGGACATCGACGGTCATGGTGAGAGCGGATGTGTTTTCTCAAACAGGCAGTTTCAATGCTGATATTAAGTATGGGGAAGATTGGGAGCTGTGGCTTCGAATGAGTGAAAACCATCAGATTGGTGCGTTGAACTCCGTGCAGGTTGGTTACTTGATGAGAGCGAGTTCCGTTACCCAAACTGAAAATCTTAAATTGAGAAATTTGCAGTCGATAGAGACCATTCTTCAACATTACCAAGATTATAGTCAACGATGGAATCTACCCTCTTCAAGTTTCAAAATAGCAAAGGCGAGAATACTGGAAGGCTACGCTGACTATTATCGAGGCTTACAAATAAACCGACTGGCCATCTCATACAGTATTCGTTCGTTGGTTTTGGCTCCGCAAAAACGAACGTTCCGACATCTACTTGGGGACTTTAAGAGTTTCCTAATGCCTGCATTGTAAGGAATAGGTGTCTGCTATGGGGTCACTAAAACAGTCCGCCTATTACGCCATTGGCATTGTGATGATGAAAGGGATATCACTCGTGATGGTCCCCTATATCACCCATAAGATGACGTTGGTTGAATACGGTTCTTTAGAAGCCATTGTCTTGTTGGCTGATATCGGGACGATCCTATTTAGCTTTGGGATTGTTGAGGCTATGTATCGATATGTTGGCGTCGCTGAGGGGGAAGAAAAGAGGAAATTGGTTTCTAACTGTTTCACATTGAGTGTCTTAGTGTGTGTTAGGGGGGAGCTTAATTGCACTTAGCATGCCGCTACTGTTATTGATGCTGCCCGTCGAGTTCCAACCCTATCAAATCCTACTTCTGTTGATACCGACCATGCTCGATGGTGCGATTTCTATCCCGTTAACACTGATGCGAATGAATGCGATGGCAAAACGTTTTTGCATGCTCAATGTCTTGAAGGCGAGTGTGCAAGCTGCAATGACGTTTGTGCTGCTTGAAGCGGGTTATGGCATCGATGGTGTACTAATATCTTCCGCTGTTTCGAGTGTGCTGCTGATGCTGTGTTTACTGCGTTATCAATGGCAGGAGATGGGCTCAATTGGCAGCCTCAAGTACTCCGCTAAGATCCTAAAATTTGGATTGCCCACGTTAGTCGGTGGTGCTTCGATTTACATGATTACAGGGCTAGACCGTTGGGTGATGGCGAGTTTCGTCGGCGTTGAAGAGCTTGCGATTTATGCGGTCAGCGGTAAGTTTGCGTTGATTCTAGGCTTACTGTTGCAGCCTTATGCACTTTGGTGGTTTCCGAACCGAGTAGCTATGCTTCAGCAGCTTGGCGGTAGTAAAATTTGTGCAGATAGAGCCTTAGTCGGCGTTAACCTTGCCATCGTGTTAGGGATCCTGATGATTCTAACCGTTCCTGGTTTCATCTCATTAATTTTGCCTAGCAGCTATCACTATGCTGGTACTCTCGTCGTGGCCTTGCTTGTGATTGGTGTTATCAAAAGCGCAGGCGATTACCTCAATTTAGGCTGCTTTAGTGGCGATTCAAGTCAATCACAAATGTGGATTCAAGGTGGCTGTGCGATCTTGGCTGCGATTGGCTACTTTGTTGTGGCACCGATTTATGGAGTGTGGGGTGTGGTGGTGGTGCTTTGTGGTACTTATATCGTGAGGCTGTCACTGCTCTATATCGTGAGCCAAAAGATGGAATATTTACCTTATGATCACCGTAAATGGATAGTCGCGGTGAGTATCGGTCTATTTGCGATTGTCAGTGATAGGGTTCTTGGTTGGGTGCTGGTTGATGTGCATGATTTTGTTTTAGGCAGTTTTGTGGCGATAGTGACGTTAGTTGCCTTCATTCGATACTCTATTATCCCTGTACCACAGCCGCTACTCGATAAGTTTATGTTAGGTAAGCATTCGCATGTGAGTTGAATTCATGTAATCCCAAGTACAGCGGGTAATCGGCACTTAGCTACATAATTATCTTCAACAATAAAACACTGTTCATAACGACTCGAATTAGATAGTATTTATAAATTCAGTGAATGCTAACCATGGAAAGATTTATGAATAAGTGGATGCTGCTCTTGTCTCTGTTTTCAGCTGCCTCATACAGCGCCTCTGATTTTTCAAGTAAGGGTATTACTGCTCCCGACTTCAATTCACAGGATTTCAAGCCGCCAGAAGTTTCTCAACAGGAACAACACAACATCGTTTGTGAAAGCGTAGTCTGCAATTCAACATCTGTACGTCAGCCCGTTCCTGTTGTTGGTGAAGTGCCCGATAGAGAGCTTAACCAAACCATAGAGACTCTTGCGAGTGCCATTTATATAGTGGGTGAAATGGGGATTGCAGAAAACTTAGCGACACCAGAGTACGAGAAATTTTTTGAGAATTAGTTGAAAGGATACGACAGTAGGATTGGTACTGGTTTTAATAGCTGCTATAAAAGGTCATATCTCATTTAATGATACGATAACCTTGGCATATTGAGACTAGGAAATACCAATGGAAATATGGAAGTTGCTACTGTTTATCCCGGCTTGCTTTGCGCTCAACATGACACCGGGCCCAAACAATTTGTTATCAATGAACAACGCCCGTTGTTACGGATTTCAGGCCGCCTTTGTCGCTGGCTTAGGAAGAATCCTCGCTTTTTCTGGCATGATTGCTTTGGCTGCATCCGGTTTAGCTGTTGTGCTTTATACCTCTGAAACTCTGTTTTTCCTTATCAAGCTATTTGGCGCGATGTATCTGTTGTGGATCGCGTTCAATCTTTGGCGCTCACAAGCCAGTCCGGTCGCGGATATTGAACGAAATAAGAACTGGTTTGGTCTTGTTAAACAAGAGTTCGCACTGGCTGCTGGCAACCCCAAAGCGATACTTATCTTCACTGCATTCCTACCTCAATTTGTCGATGTTTCAGCGAACGTAAATACTCAATTCTTTGTTTTAGGCAGCACGTTCCTTGTATTAGAAATGCTCGCGATTTCCATCTATGCAGCCTTTGGTTTATATCTACGAAATTGGTTTTCAAAACCTCAAATGGCCAAGCGTTTCAACAAAGCGTGCTCGGTTTTTCTTGCTCTATCCGGTGCTAATCTGTTGGTGAGTCGACAGTAGTTCTCATTTTGCTTGTCTAGTTTATCGTTAATCTTTTAAGGTCTGTCTATGAATATTGTCTGTGCGGAAAAACAGGAGCTGGCTGATATCTACCAACTTGAACATGCTTTATTTGGCGATCACGCCTATCCGTTGTTTTTCTTTCGTCAGGCATTTGATTGCTGGGGGAAGGGCTTGCTGGTGGCGAAACAAGATTCGCAGGTTGCGGGCTATATATTAATGACACCAACCGACAAACAACAAGAGTATTGGGTTTTGTCACTGGCTGTTGATACTGCTTACCGAGGTATGGGGATTGGCCGTTCATTGATGCAACTGGCGATAGAAACCTTGCCACAAGGTTCCAAGCTTTTACTTACCGTTGATCCAAGTAACAGTTCGGCTTGTGAGCTGTATTTGTCGATGGGTTTTGTGACCATCAAAGAAGAGAGTAATTATTTCGGAGACGATGAGCCTCGTCTGGTCATGCAGCTCATCATCTAGTTACCGCTTCATGTATCCGTTTAGATATAGGCATCGCATGCTTAAGTTAGCATCACGATACCGTGCATCAATACCACGCTAGAGGTGAGCCGAGTTCTCATATCCAAGTAGCCATCTGGGCCTTGGCTCTGGTTCTCTTCTCTCATTGACCTTTCCGCTCGCCAAACCGCAATGTAGCCAATGATGAGAATTAGGGTAGTGAGAAACTCTTTTTGCTCTCCAAGCAACACTGCCAACCATGCGACGAGCACTATCGCATTACTTAGCAGCAGCGCTTTGTTGCTTGATTGGCTTTCAAAGTTCTCGATGCCGTTTGCCCACAAGATCCCTGAAAGAAAGCTCAAAATCGCCACACTGTAGGTTATGAAGAGCGTTTCACCGCTTATCCCCATAAATTGGCTGTCGGTGAGCGAAAGGAGGAGACCGAATAAAAACGGAATTAACCCCATATAACCGAGTTTGGCCATGGTGTTACGTGTTTGAGTTGTCCCCATGTAATCTGACTTCATAACTGCTGCTCGATAGCGGTTTTAAGGATAGTACTGGTTGGCGATGTAGAACTCGGGAAGGTTGCGACCACTTTACCTTCTTTGCTGATCAAGAACTTATAGAAATTCCATTTAGGCGTTACGCCCGCTTGTTGTTGGATTTCGGCAAAGACTGGGTTTGCTTCTGGCCCAGAGATTGATGCACGCGCCATCATCGGAAAGGTGACGCCATAATCTAAGTAGCAGATTTTAGCGGATTGCTCCTCGCTGCCTCTGTCTTGGCGAAAATCATTACTTGGGAAACCAACAACCGTGAAGCCTTGGTCTTTATAGGTTTGATGGAGCTGCTCTAGTTGTTCGAACTGAGGAGTGAAACCACATTGGCTTGCCGTATTCACGATCAATAAAGCCTTACCTTGAAACTCTTCACACAGTTCAATCTCTTCGTTTGAATTTAACAGTCTTTGCTTTCCGTTGAGTATCTCTGGGCAGCTAGCTGAAAAAGCGAATGAACTCGTGAGGCTCGCGATTAGGGCGGTGGAGCGCAGCAGTGAATGTTCCATAGGTGTGACTCATTTTAGTTGGCGTAATGGTTATTACTCTTGAGCACGTTGAAATGATCACTTTGTGTCTTATTTACTGTCTCTTTCATTAGCGTTTTAACTATCGTTTTTAATTGTGCTTTTACTCTCTGGCATAAGGTATGGAGCGACCAAACGACTTATATTCACTTTCGCACCAAGGCGAGCCGCTAACAGATACATGCCACCAATTTTTCGGTGCAGGAACAGCGCATCGGCTGGTGGTGTGTGCCAATACTCTTGTTCCATGCTCAATATGGTGCCTGCTTCACGAAGCCTTTGTGCCAAACCACTGGCTCTGAAGTCGTAGTCTTCGTCAACCAACATCGGCTCACATGCCATCTTTACGAGGTTTAAAATAGCTTGACGTTGATCGGGAAGAATCGTCTCGCTGAAGAATCCAATTTGCTCTAACGCTTGGTTGAGCCCTTGCTCATTGTTATTAATCACTGACGAAAAGGCTAAGCGATAACCTTCGCTGAAGCGGTCACTGTATTCACGTGTTGCTCCGAAATCTAACAAGCCAATTTGTCGGGTGTTTTCAACGTAAAGGTAGTTGGCGAAATTGGGATCGGTTTGCACCATCTTAAAGTCGAACAACTCTCTGAATAGAAGCTCAAGCAAGCTGTGCATCACAAAGTCACGGGTGTCTTGGTCGTAGCTTTCTATCTGTTCTATAGAGACGCCTTCGATGAAGTCCATGGCGAGCACGGATTCTGAAGAGACTTGCGGATGAATCTTAGGTACGACGAAGTGAGAGTGCTCTTTTAATGCATTGTGATAACGAGTTGCATAGCCAGCCTCTCGAGCGTAGTCCGCTTCATCATGGAGCTGTTTTTTTGCCTCTTCTAACAAGCCTTTGTAGTCGACCGACTTTGGTATCAAGCCAACAATGTTGAGCAGTGTGCCGACGTTGTCCACATCACTGTCGATGCTTTTTCGAATGCCTGGGTATTGGACTTTGACGGCGAGTTTGTCCCCGGCATCGCTATAGGCTTGGTGAACTTGTCCGATAGAGGCACTGGCAATCGGTTTAAAGTTGAAGGAAAGGAATTCGGTTTTCCACTGGTGCCCAAGCGAGCTCTCTAAGACTTGATTGAGCTGCTTTGTTGGCAGTGGGTCAGCGTCGGAGCGCAGGCGAGAAAGAATGTCGGCTAATTCTGGCTCTAGAACATCGCCCGCATCCATTGATAGCATTTGTCCTAACTTCATCGCAGCGCCGCGCAAGTGGGCGAGTTGATCGGTTAGACGAGCAATATTCTGTGGCGTTAACAGTAAGTCTTTTGCCTTGGGCCTGTTGCCTTGTGCAATTTGCTTGGTGCCTTCTGTTAGCACGTTACCTACGACTCTTGTCGCCAGCGAGGCGAACTTGCTGAATCTAGAAAGTCTATGAGTGGGAAGGTTTCTCTCTTTTGCCGACATAAAGTCTCTCTCTGGGAATCAGGTGTGATACCAATCGTAGTAGATAACGGTTCACCCTAGCTTGTTAAAAAACTCGATAACTTCGTTAGATTTTTTGATTGTAGAATAACTACTTATCGAAAAATCTGCCTTGTTCTCAAGCTTTTTTCCTGCGCTATTTTTGAACCCTTACTTACTGTGATTGGTATGACTACAAAGTTCTATCAATCATTACACAACCTTATGTCTTGTTGTGATAACTTGTCGCCTGAATCAGTAACTCGATTGAAAAGGACAAAGCATGAAGTTTATTTGGTTGAAAGTCGTTCTTACCGTACTAGTATTTGCTGCACTGTTTGGCATCGTTTACTACAAAGTCGCCAGCGGCATGTCTTAACTCAATCCTATTTAATGCAGCTGTTTCCGTTGCAGCGTGATTTTCCAGTTAGCCAGAAAGAGACTTTATATCGGTTCTTGGCAAATCGTAAATAACACCAATCTGCGATTGGCTTAAATATAGCCCAACGCAATGGAGCATATAGCCAACCTTTTCCTACTAAGCGCCACGCTTGGTAGGTCACGTCTAAACCTAACAGCAGTTTGCCGTTCTCATCCAGTGCATGCAAAATGGTGTTGGCTGCGTCCGCATTAATCTGAGGGTAGTCTGAAAAGGCTTCACTGTAGATATCAATGGTTTGAATCTTATTCTCGATATCATGCTTGGCAAGTGCCGCCATCTCTTTTGCGCACAATGGACAAGTCCCATCATAAAATATCGTCAGTTGTGTCATTGTTTATTCGCCTGTGGCTTAGCTAGAAGAACCTTAAGTTGCCCGCTAAATCGGCACCCTTCACACGCTTGTTATTCGATAAGCTTAAAGTGGCTACGCTATTGTACCTTTTAAAGATCACTCTCCTCGTATCAAAGCTCTAAATATGTCTGACTTAGACACTTTGTTCACCCTTTCAAGTGCTTGATTATTTGGTCAAATCTCGACTTTATGGACAAATGATAACAAAGCGTCCAATAAAGGTGTGCCTTCAATATATAAACATCAACCAAATCAATTAGTTGAACTTGGCTTGGAATGTGCTCTATCGAACCTACGAATTGCTAAAGGATTTTCTCCAATTTGGGCAAGGCAGAAAACCCTAACAGCATAAGTATGAACAAATGGAGAGAGAACATGAAGGTTATAAATTATTTACTTAGTGTGCTTTTGTTGTTTAGTAGCCCCCAGTTGGCGTGGGCTACTGTTGATGTGATGGAACTTGATGGTAATGCGACCAGTGATAATAGTGGTATTGATTGGGACGATGTAAATGATCCCAATAGCATGGTTGGGATTGCAGAATTTTTCCAAAAAGACCGTAACGGTATCGACCAAATTTTTTGGAAGGGGGGATCAAAAGATGATTCCGACATTACGGATTGGGCGTTCCGTACTGCGTCACCACAACCAAAAGATGACTTTACTAATGCGTATGCTGCTGCCTTTGAAAGCGAAGGCGATTTGCTGATTTACTTTGGTGCAGACCGATATGCCAACAATGGTGATATGTACATTGGTTTCTGGTTCTTACAAGACCAAGTAGGATTACCAGATGGACAAACTAAGGGCGACTTTGTTGGGCAGCATGTCAATGGGGACATCCTTGTGCTGATTTCATTCCCACAAGCGAGCGGTGGTAACCCCTACATTGAAGTATTCCAATGGGATTTGAATAATGGTGATGTGACTGACAACATGACGAGAATTTTCCAAACTGACGGAGATCCTAAATCGAATGATTTTGTTGGTGCACGATGTGGCAGTGGCGCTGTCGGTGTCGAGAAGATATGTGCGATTTCAAATGATGATTCTATCGGGGCAATTGCTTTACCCAATGTACAAGGTTGGGATTATCTAGCTAAAACGGGTGAAACTACGTCTATTCCGACGGAGAGCTTTGTTGAAGGACGCCTGAACTTATCTGCACTATTGAATGATGAGTTTGGTATTGAGGATATCCCTTGTTTTAGTAGCTTCTTAGTGGAATCACGAGCTTCCCGTTCGATTGATGCGTCTTTGGCTGACTTCGTTGTCGGTTCATTTAGTTTATGTAGTATCAGCATAGCGGCGACTTGTAACACAACCAGTTTTACGGTTGATGGCATGTTCAACATCGACTACACCGTGACGGTTACCAATACTGGCCCTGGTTCGTTAGGCACTAATGGTGATTACGAAGTGGCCTTTTTATCGGAGTCACCAATCTTAGGTGCGCTTCCAGTGGTGGGTAACGGTGATGAAGTGTGGAGCGTCGGTGAGTCATTCTCATTCATGGGTAATTACCTGTCTGTAAATAATGGTGCCGTCGGCGTGATCGATGGTTCAGTGGATCTTGACGGGCTTATCGTGAATGCTCAAGCTCCCGTGGCTTACAATTGTCCGCCAATAGATTTGAGTCCAATGGTTGAGATTTCTAAGGTATGTAATAGCTCCTTAGAAGTTGATAGCGGTCAAGTTGTGCTTAAGAAAACCTATGATGTTGAAATATGTAATACCGGTGATATTCCATTGGCCATTGAATCGCTGGTGGATTCTAAGGATGATTCTTTGAGCCGTTCTGACTTACCTACCGAAGTTGTCAACAGCAGTTATTACCTCGACTTCGCTTTACCTTGTGATGATCTTGAGGATGTGACCACATGTGGTGCTGGTAATATGTGTAGTGCATTAAGTGCCGACCCAGAACTGTTTGCTTGTAAAACGGGTGAGGGTGAGTGGATACCGAACTTTGGTGATGCGATTGGTCAAGTTTGTACACAAGTAAGCAAAACCTATGCGCCAAATGTGTTACCAACTGGAGTAGACGGAATGCTATCTAATCAAGTAACAGCAACGTTTGACTCGTTGTTCTTGCAAGAAGCATTTATGGAAACATCGAACATTGCAACCTGTGATGTTTGTCCATTTACTGTACCTGAGCCATAAGTACTTTTATTAGTTGTACTCACTTAATTTCTAAAGCAGCCTAGTTCGTTAGGCTGCTTTATTTGTTATGTAATTAATTAACTAGGCGACTTAAATTACTATTTGATGTTTTTTAATTAGCTTATATAAGGTTGTCCGAGAAATAGACAACGCTTTAGCGGATTGGGAAATATTGTAATGGTGTTGCTGAATCACACGACGAACATTTTTTGAGGAAAGTCGAGTGTCACTCTCAGTGTCGGGCGACGCATCTTTCAATTGAATCCCCATATGACGAGTAGAGAGCGCGTTTGAATTCGAAAGAACAATCGCCCTTTTTATACAGTTGAATAACTCTCTGACATTGCCCGGCCAATGGTACTGTTTCATTTGCTCAAGTGTGTCACTAGGCAGCTTGGTTTTGGATGCGTAATTGTGCTTCAGTTCAAATCGAACCAAATCTTCAATGTCTTCCTTGTGATCATTGAGTGGTACTAGGTCCAATGGAAGTACATTGATCCGATGAAAGAGATCCTTACGAAATTTACCCGCAGCAACGGCTTGTTCGATATTGACGTTGGTGGCGAAAATTACACGGCAATCTACGGGTAATTGGTTATTACTGCCGAGTCGCTCTATCGAGCTATTTTCGAGAAAGTGGAGCAGGTAAGTTTGTAGTGACAGCTCAAGATCGCCGATCTCATCCAAAAATAGTGTGCCACCATTCGCTCTTTCCACGTGTCCGACGTAGCGTTTGTTTGCTCCCGTGAATGAGCCTTTTTCAAAACCAAATAACTCTGAGTGGATCAGGGATTGTGGAATTGCGCCACAATTTACGGCGATGAAAGGTTTCTGGCTACGGGCTGAGGCCTCATGTATTAAACGCGCACATAGGCTTTTTCCTGTTCCTGTTTCCCCTTGAATCAGTACTGGAAAATCGTTGTTAGCGATCTTAGTTATCTTCTTTTTAAGTTGTTGGATGGTGCTGGATTGCCCCACCAATTGATATTCATGGCACGAATCAGGCTTAGGTTTGTGTTGCTTGGTGTCTACCATGCCATACGCATGCCCTAAATTTCGACAAAGCCATTCTGTATCAATAGGTAGATGGTAATAATCCCAATAGGTTTGCTTAATGAGCGATAAGTTGCGGCTTGGTGGTTGGTTGCAGATAGCGATTGCTTTCAAACTTGGAAAGTGAACCTTGAGCGTTGATATTTGTTCACATTGCTTGTCGATCGAGGATGATGTTAGACAAGACATCAAAATTGATGAGTAGCTGTCGCTGCGGGTGTTGAGTAAGTGAATGGCTTGTTCGGTCGTTTCTGCAATTTGAGCTTCCCAGTTATGGAGGCGCAATTCATCTACCCACTGATTATGGTGCAGGCATGTGGTGTTACATAGCAGAATCACAGAACGAGTTTTAGGCTCAGGTGATACTCTTTTTGATGGCATTGTGCTCACTCTTCATGTTTCGACTCCATGATGAAACCTACAGTAAGCCCCCTAAAATATCCCATAAGCTTAGAAGCAAAACTCAATTAATTCGAGTACACAAATCTGATGGTGTTTGGCTGACAAGTGTAATTATCTCAAGCGGGAAAGCTAATCTGGTGCTTTACTTATTGATATTTATGCTTATTAATAAAGATACTCACGAATATCGTGTTTTTACTGTTTTGTTTATTGATGATGACACAGTAAACTCCGCGCTAATCACTAATGATAAAGGGCTGATATTGATGATAATTAACGTAGCAAAGAAGTTCATTTTGGCAGCTTCTGCGTTGGTGCTAGGCGGTTGTGTTAGCTATAGCGTTACTGAACAAGAAATGACGAGCTACCTGCAAGATTCGGTGATGTTAGAGCAAGAAGTCGGTGTGCAAAACGTTATGTATGCGCAAGTGGCTGTCGATGACTTAGCGGTGAAAATTGGCCGAGCTGATGCCGAGCGCGTTTCTGTTCTGGCGAATACTAATGCACAAGTTCAGGTGTTTAACGTGCCGAACATGAGGTTGGATCTTGATATCGAGTTCAGTGCGATTCCTGAATATGACAAAGAGAGTGGCGAGATTTATTTGAAATCACTGCGTTTAGAGCGCTTTGAAGAAAAAGACAAACAACTTTCTCCTGAGATCGCCAAACTACTTAAGCCTGCCGTTTCTATGATTGGTTTTGCCTTATCTCAGTCGCCAGTTTACAAACTCGACAGCAATAAGGTTCAAGAGTCATTGATTAAGTCTTCGGAACCTAATCTTGTGATTAAAGACAACAAGCTGGTCATCGAGTTATTCGATTAACCTTTCACGTTTAGCTTAGACTAAGATTTAAAACACAATGGCTGCCAGTTTGGTGGCCATTTTTGTTTGTGTTGAACAGTCAATGCTTCTGTTTTTTGGCTGTATATTAAGCTTGTTTTCTCAGGCCCATTTATTGAATTCGCTGCGTATCTCATCTTTACTTTACTCTTGTGAGCAAGTCATCGCTTCAGTCATCAAATCATAAGAAAGAAAAGGTGAACGAACTATGAAGAATCCAGTGATAGCGGATAACAAACCCGTTAAGGTCGAGCTAACCGAAGGGGAGGAGTATTACTTCTGTACCTGTGGGAAATCGAAAAACCAACCGTTTTGTGACGGTTCCCATGCCGGTTCGGGGTTCAAACCGAAAAGCTTTGTTGCCGAAGAGAGCGGAGATGCCTACCTGTGTCGCTGTAAGTATTCTAGCAACCTTCCTTTTTGTGATGGTGCCCATAAACAGTTTACGGCTGAGCAAGTGGGTCAAGAAGGCCCTGATGTGCATATCCAAGCGGCAACGCCCGATCTCTCACCTGCACCTTCTGCAACTAAAGAAGAGCCCACGGTTGAGTTCATTCATCAATTGGCACGAGATGGCTTATCCAAAGTAGGTCACCATGGGCCAATGACCTCAATGGGCGTCCCAAGATATCTATTACCTCACTGGGATGATATTCAAGTGATGGTCGCGCAAATGGCCACCAAGCCTTTGCTAGAAAATGTGCCAGTTGGTACTGAACTGATTATTGGTCCCAAAGCGAAGAAGCCGCTTAAATTGGACATCTCTTTGTTTGTGTCTGATATGAGTTTTGGCTCGCTATCTGAAGAAGCAAAAGTCTCTTTGGCGAAAGGTGCTGAACTTGCAGGAACAGGCATCTGTTCTGGAGAAGGCGGTATGTTACCCGAAGAGCAAGCTGCGAACTCTCGCTACTTTTATGAATTAGCCAGTGCTCAGTTTGGTTACGATGAATCCAAGCTTAAAAACGTTCAAGCCTTCCACTTTAAAGGCGGGCAGGGGGCGAAAACCGGAACGGGCGGGCACTTACCGGGCGCGAAGAACATAGGTAAGATTGCAGAAGTACGTGGCATTGAAGCGGGTACGGCAGCGATTTCTCCGCCCACCTTTGTCGACCTTAAAACGGTCGAGGATTTCAAAAAGTTCGCCGACCGAGTTAGAGAGGTGACAGGCGGTATCCCAATAGGCTTTAAGCTAAGTGCTAACCATATCGAGGAAGACATTCAGTTCGCATTAGATGCCAGTGCCGATTACATCATCTTGGATGGGCGTGGCGGCGGTACAGGGGCGGCGCCAGAAATGTTCCGAGACCATATCAGTGTGCCAACTATTCCAGCGCTTGCTCGTGCCAGAGCCTATCTAGACAAGCAAGGTGTCAGTGACAGAGTAACATTGATCATCACGGGCGGTTTGCGCGTACCGATGGACTTTGTGAAAGCAATGGCGCTTGGTGCTGATGGTGTCGCCATCTCGAACAGTGCCATGCAGTCGATAGGTTGTGTAGCGGCGAGAATGTGTAACACCAATAATTGCCCAGCGGGTATTGCGACTCAAAAAGCCGATTTACGCCAGCGTTTAAATGTGGAGAAGGCATCGAATCAGCTTAAAAACTTCTTTGAGGCGTCGACAGAATTAATGCAAGTGATGGCGAGAGCGTGTGGGCATGATCACTTGAATCAATTTAACCCTCACGATTTAGCAACATGGAATCGCGAAATGGCAGAGCTATCGGGAGTTGCCTATTCTGGTGTCAGTCCACTAAACCAACTTAAGTAAACAGCACTTCGATAAGGCACACCTACTGCTCTTTTGGGTGTGCTTATTTCCTCAACCCCAAAGTTATCCTTTTGCAATTCATTGATTTATAAGCGTTTTTAGGGCATTTCCTATTTTTTAAAAATATCGCTTTACCTCAAGTTAACTTGAGGTTTTATTATCATTCCCAATCTAAATACACAGACAATCGCCTCTGAAACCATGAATGTGGAAAGGTGATACAAATGAATTAGGAACCAACAATGAAAGTATTAGCGATTGGCGCGACTAACAGTACAACATCAATTAACCAACAACTTGCAGCTTACACAGCAGGTTTAGTCGAAGGCGCGCAAGTCGAGGTGCTCGACCTCAATGATTTCGAGATGCCAATTTACAGTGAAGACAGAGAAAAAGAGTCCGGCGTTCATCAACATGCGCAGCGCTTTTTTAGCAAGATTGGTGAAGCTGATGCTGTGGTCATCTCTTTTGCTGAATACAACGGTTCATACACCGCAGCCTTTAAGAATGTGTTTGATTGGACATCACGCATCGACATGAAAGTTTATCAAGGCAAACCTGTTGTTATGCTCTCCACATCACCAGGCCCTGGTGGTGCAAGTTCTGTGTTGTCGTCAGCGGTAAATTCTGCACCTTACTTTGATGCTGATGTGAAAGGCTCTATGTCGGTGCCAAGCTTCTACGATAACTTCGATATGGAAGCGGGAGAGATGACTAACGTAGAGATGATCGATAACCTTAAGATGATAATGAAAAAGATCTAGGTGCATATTGGTCATAAGACTCAAACACCCTTCCTTGATGGCTGTTTTTGCGTTTTAAGCCCTGCTGTTGTTATATGAAAACTCAAAGCTAACTCAAGAACCTCAACTTAAACTTAAGATTAACTTTAGCTATACTGCTCTGTGGACTTGAATAGCTAAATAACATGAACAGGGAAAGTGATAGAGCATGAAAAACATCGTGTATTTAACGATTGGTCAACTCTCGGAGCGCAGTGGTGTTGCTCCTTCTGCACTGCGTTTCTATGAGACTAAAGGGTTAATTGCCTCTATTCGAACGAATGGAAACCAACGCCGTTATCAGTCAGCGATGTTGCGTCGAATTGCTCTTATTCAAGTTGCGCAGTCGATAGGCTTTACTCTTGAAGAGATCACGGAAGAGTTATCGACGCTGCCGATGAACCATACCGCAACCAAGCGTGATTGGGAGCGAGTAGCGAAGAAATGGCAAGGGCAACTTGATAGCAAGATGGCACAGATTCGTTCGTTACAAGAGAACTTAACTGGCTGTATCGGTTGCGGATGCTTGAGTATGCAAAAGTGCCATTTATTAAACCCAGAAGATATTCTTCATGACCAAGGGCAGGGTGCTCAGCGTATTGTTGATTAGCCTCCATTTCGTCTGAACATCGAACTCAATTCTATATGTGTTATCACTTGATAGAGCAGTGGTGGCAGGGGTAGGGGTATCTCGTCTAGACAAAGCGGAATTAAGGGTCTAGTTTAGGTGGTTCTTTCAATAAAAGAAGAGGTTAGTTATGTTCAGCCATGTTTTTCTCGGTACCGAAGATATTGAACGCGCGAAGTGTTTTTATGACCCCATCATGAAAGTACTTGGTTATAACGAAGGCTCAGTTGATCCCAAAGGGCGCTGTGTTTACGTTAGTCAAACGGGCGTGTTGGGCTTAACGAAACCGATTGATGGCCTGCCTGCAACGCACGGCAACGGCATGACGGTGGGTTTTCTGGCGTCTTCTCCTGAAGTTGTAGATGAGTGGCATCGGGTTGGCGTCGAAAATGGCGGTACCAGTATTGAAAACGGCCCCGGAGCGAGAGGTTCTGACGAGCGTCGCTTGTACATGGCTTATTTGCGAGATCCTGATGGAAACAAGATCTGTGCAACTCACTTTATGCCATAGTTTACGTTATGCCACCGTTTATTTTATGCCACAGTGGCGTATACTTAGATCATGTTGATGGTTCGGAGTTGGCTAAGTCGCGGCTCTGAACTTGTTAGCTTTCTGAATACTCAAAATTTTGCAAAGGTTCAGCTAAATGACATCGAACGAACTGTTTTATGAAAGCTTTGAGCGCTGCCGGATCGACCAAGAATTTCTCGAAACGTTTTTGGCGGATTTTTGCGAGCATAATCCAAGGTTTTCAGAACGTTTCGAAAAGATAGGATTAGAGCAACAAACCAAGATGCTTAAAGCCTCGATCATTCTTATCTATAACTCTGCGGGTCTGCCGAGCGTGCGTAACTCAGTAAAGAAATTGGGTAAAAGGCATAAAGATTTAGGGCTGGATATTTCCGAAATTGAGCTCAACGAATGGTTTAATTCGTTACTCAATACGGTTAAAAAATACGACCCACACTACAATGAGCAAGTAGAAAAAGCTTGGACCGAAACTCTTGAAGCAGGCTTAACTATCATGAAGAAAGAGTGTGTTGTGCCAGGTTCTGTGAATCAATAGTTAAGTCACCAGCAGCTTTTCTTGAAAGGTAGATTTCGTTTGAGAGGTAAGCCATCAATCAGGCTTACCTCAATTCTCAATTTTTTAACTCATCATTAAAAATGAGCAGCCCAACCAATCAGGAACCCTTGCGATGCGGCATCGTACTCAAAGGTGCCCTTGTTTTCGTAATCAACCCAGGTCGATTTATAGGCAATATTTAAGTCAGACCAACTGTTTATTTGGTATCGCACGCCAGTTAACAGAGATGAGGTAAAGTTGGTGTCACTGCCAAGCCCTGCATCCATGGTTGCGTGAAACTTCCAATCCTTATTGACCTGCGTAATCCATCTCACACCTACTTGGTAGTCAACCCAATCTTCATCAAGTGATCGGTCGACACTTAACCTACCACCTGAACCGTAAAGCTTGGTATCAATGTCGTTATCCCACCAACGAAGCCCAAACAGATAATCAATCGTGCCAAAATCGTATTGGTAGCGCTTAAAACCCTTCACATCTAAAACACCTTGTCGGATATCAAGGTTGCCTCTTAATAACTCTGCGTTGGATCCTAATACCGAGTTTGTTTTTCCGCTTAGTTTCATGAAGCTGTAGTCAATGTAATAGCCCCATCAATGTGACTCATATCTTTCGTGCAGTGATGGGGCTTTATTTGGCTCTGGCGTTGTTTTGGGTGTTTGGCGCACTGTTCAAAAAGTATCGACTGCCAGCGCTCTATAGTTTGGTGGTTTTCATGTTGGGTTTAGCTGCCGGACGAGTCATCAGTTTGGTGGTGGATGGCATGCCGCATTGGCTACTTTTTGTCTATCTGATCTTGGAACTGGGCTTTGGCTTAGTCGGTTTAAAAATGATTCATAACGAACAATCTGAAACAGTATAAGGACATTCTATGAAAAGGATTTTCCATCTTCTTATCCTGAGTGTGTTGAGTAGCTTTTCACTATCAGCATGGTCAGCTCAAGAGCAGCCAAATATCTTTGTTATCTTCACTGATGATGTGGGGACCTCAAACTTAAGTGCCTATCACAATGGCGTGATGAGCAGTGAAACACCGAATATCGACAGCATTGCCGAGAAGGGCATGTTACTCACCGATTACTACGCTCAACCTTCGTGTACCGCGGGTCGTTCAGTTACCAGTACGAACAGGCATGCACTCCGTTGGCTTACCTGGTGGGCCTGTGGGTTTGAGTGCGGATACCCCAACGCTTCCAGAAATGCTCAAGAGCATGGGCTATGTGACGGGGCAATTTGGTAAAAACCACTTAGGTGACCGAGACGAATTTTTACCAACTATGCATGGTTTTGATGAGTATTGGGGCTGGTTGTATCACCTGAATGCAATGGAATACACCGAGGACCCTGATTGGCCAAAAGATGGCTCGTTAGATGCCTTCGCACCTCGTAACGTGATTTACGCGAAATCGGACGGCAAGGGCAGTTGAAGCGGATAAACCGTTCTTCACTTGGTACTGTCCATCACGTGGTCACGTTTGGACGCACCTTTCTGAAGAGTATGAAGCCATGCTTGGCCAGAACGGGTGGGGACTGCAAGAAGTGGTCATGAAAGATCTCGATGATCACGTTGGTGAGATGCTTGCCAAAATGGAAGAGCTCGGCATTGCAGATAACACCATCATCATTTTCACGGCCGATAATGGCCCAGAAATCATGACATGGCCAGATGGCGGTATGACACCATTCCATGGCGAAAAAGGCACAACATGGGAAGGTGGTGTTCGTGCTCCTGCATTGGTGAGTTGGCCGGGCAAAATCCCAGCTGGCAGTGTCGGTAATGGCATCTTTGATGATATGGATTGGTTACCAACATTGATTGCAGCGGCGGGTGGTCCAACAGACCTGAAAGAGAAAATGCTGAAAGGTCACGATGGCTTTAAAGCGCATCTCGATGGTTACAACCAAGTCGATATGTTGACGGAAAAAGGCGAGTCGAACCGTAAAGAGATTTACTATTACGAGCGAGATAAGCTACAAGCCGTTCGAGTAGGAGATTGGAAGGCACACTTCGTGGTTCAGAATCACGGTTGGAGTGGCCCGAAAGAAGAACTTAACGCACCACTATTGTTCAACCTGCGTCGTGATCCTTACGAGCGAGCAGCTGAAGAGTCTGGAATGTACTTGAAATGGATGGGACAGAAAATGTGGGCATTTGGCCCTGCTCAAGCCGCTATTCAGCAACACTTAGCAACCTTCGAAGAGTGGCCGCCAGTCACACCAGAATCTCCGGCTGAGAAAACCGGTGGTGTGGGGAATTAACGTATGCTCATTTCCTAGAACCTAAATAAACAAAGCCCAGCCCCTAAGTTTTAGAAATCTAGGGAGCTGGGCTTTTGTTTTGCTGAAAGAACAGGGCAGTCAGGAGAAGTGAACTAGTCCTCAAGAGGAAGCTGATAGCTGTTTTTTAGTTCTTTCACTGAGATGTTGGATTGAATCGCACTCACGCCTTTTACTCGTCTTATTGAGCTAATACGCTCAAAGTACTCTTCCAAATCTTTTGCTAACACTTGCACCATATAGTCGGCACCGCCAGCAATGCAGTGACACATCGGAATCCAATCGGTAACGGCGACAAACTCTTCGAACGGTTCTGTGTTTTCAACTTCGTGGTTACCCAAGGTCACAAGAGTAAAGCCTGCTACATGAAAACCCAGCTTTTTGCGGTTTAGCTTCGCTGCGTAACCATCGATATAACCCGTCTCTTCCATGCGTTTCCAACGGCGCCAGCATGGGGTTTCGCTGAGGTTTACCTTCTCGGCGAGTTTACTGTTACTCATGCGCCCGTCTTGTTGGATATGTCCTAAGATGGCGATATCTGTGTCATCTAACACTTCTTTGGTGGATTCTTTCTGTTTCATGGCTATTTTGGAAAAGTCTTGCTCAAATTTGGGTTAATATTAGCCTATATAGCAATTTAATTCCTAGTCGAATCTGTAAACTCTCTCCCTATAAATACTTTACTTATTAGGAGTGAGAGGAAATGAGCTCTCAATTAATGCTGGCGTTCTTGCTATTTTCAACATCAATTGCAATTACACCTGGGGCAGGCAATATCGCATTACTTGGGATTTCAAGTCGTTATGGGTTTGCTGCGACTTTACCTTTTATCTCTGGAAACGCTGTTGGCATCATCATCGTACTGGCGGGTTCCAGTGTCGGTTTGGTGAGCCTATTTACCCTTTACCCAGAGCTATACAACATTTTGAAATACGTGGGTGCGGCCTATTTGCTGTTCATGGCGTGGTCGATTGCGAATATGCAAATCGAAGAAAGCACCACCGACAATCGCTCGGGCTTTATGTCAGGCGTGCTGGTGCAGGTGTTAAACCCTAAAGGTTGGATTGCTTCATTAACTGTGTTTTCACAGTTCATCACCCCGAACGCGGACTACCTGATTCAAGTGGTGACCATTATCGCGGGTATGGTGATCACGGGTGTACCGTGCATGTTGGTGTGGGCGTATTGCGGCACCATGCTTAAAAAATTGCTTCAATCACCAAAACAGATGATGTTTGTGAACCGTTGCTTGGGTGGAAGTCTCGCGCTTGTTGTTGCTTTCATGCTTTATCAACCGGCATAGTTCAGAAAGAAAAAAACCACTCCTAAATCCATAGGAGTGGTGTCTAAATGTCGACTAAGTCGTTAACAGTAAAGAATTAAGTTAACAAATATTTAAGGAACTTGAGTTAAAAGCTTTTATGCCTAGAAGCTTTTAAGTTTTAAGATTAAGCGGTTTCAGCCTCTTTAACTGGAGCTGAGTTACGGATTAGGTGGTCAAATGCACCTAAACTTGCTTTGGCACCTTCACCCATCGCGATGATGATCTGTTTGTAAGGTACGGTTGTTACGTCACCCGCTGCAAATACACCTTTCATTGATGTTGCACCATGAGCGTTAATCTCAATCTCACCGCGTGGTGATAGTTCTACCTTCGTTCCCTTCAACCATTCGCTGTTTGGCATTAGGCCGATTTGAACAAAGATACCCGCGAGTTCAATCTGTTTCAGCTCATCGGTGTTGCGGTCTTTGTATTCCAGACCGGTTACGCGGTTGCCATCACCCAACACTTGTGTCGTTTGAGCCATCTTAATGATTTCGATGTTTGGCGTTGCGTTCGCTTTGTCGATAAGTACTTGGTCAGCGCGTAGCGTGTCTGCAAATTCAAGTACGGTTACGTGTTCCACGATACCTGCTAGGTCAATAGCGGCTTCAATACCTGAGTTACCGCCACCGATAACCGCTGTTTTCTTACCTTTGAACAGTGGGCCGTCACAGTGTGGGCAGTAAGCAACGCCTTTGTTGCGGTACTCTTGCTCGCCTGGAACGTTCATTTCACGCCAACGTGCACCCGTACTTGTGATGACAGTGCGAGCTCGCAGTGTTGCGCCGCTCTCTAGCTCAACGTGGATGTAGCCATCTTCCGTGTCTTCTGCAGCAATGATGTTGGCAGCGCGCTGCTCAGTCATTACTTCAACACCGTACTCTTTTACGTGCTCTTCCAGGCTAGCCACTAGCTTAGGACCCGTTGTCGCTTTCACTGAGATAAAGTTCTCAATCGCCATTGTATCCATTACTTGACCACCGAATCGGTCAGCAACCACACCTGTGCGAATGCCTTTACGTGCCGCATAAATTGCTGCTGAAGAACCTGCAGGGCCGCCGCCTACAACCAATACATCAAAGGGTGCTTGTTGGTTTAGATTAGCCGCTTTCTTTTCCGCTGCACCTGAATCAACCTTGTTCAGGATCTCTGCCAGTGACATACGACCTTGACCAAATAGCTCACCATTAACGAATACACTTGGTACTGCCATGATGTCGCGAGACTTCACTTCGTCTTGGAATGCTGCGCCATCAATCATTGTTGTCTTAACCAGAGGGTTAATCGCCGACATCATGTTGAATGCCTGAACCACTTCCGGACAGTTTTGGCACGATAGTGAGATAAAAATCTCTACATTAAGCTCTTGGTCGAGCTCTTTAATTTGTTCGATTACGTCAGCTTCAAGCTTGATAGGGTGATCACCACTGTGAAGCAGTGCTAGAACCAGTGACGTAAATTCGTGACCCATTGGCAAACCGGCAAAACCGATCGCGGTGCCTTTCTCTTGGTTCACGACCTGCATGATAGGGCGGCGAGTGCTTGCGCTATCATCTCGAGTCACTTCAATTTTATCTGTGAGAGAGGCGATATCATTCGCTAGGTCTTGAAGTTTGTTTGCGGTATCGCTGTCATCAAGGCTCAGCACTAACTGAACATTGGTTTTTAGGTTTTCTAGGTATGCTTTTAGCTGCTGCTTCATTGCTTGATCTAACATAATCGTGCCTGCTCTTAAATTCTGTGTCTTGGTATTGACCAATACCTTCTTGCTGAAAAAGGAAAATAAAAAAGGGGCGCAAGTCGGCAAATATTGTGGTGTTGATGCTTTGAAAGGGTGGCGCGCAACTGCCCTTTAGGAGGGAGGCCGAAGCGCGCCTGTAGAACCGTTTTATTTGTTCTTTTTAGCTATTCTTGTTAGCTAGGCTTAGATTAAATCTTACCTACTAGGTCTAGAGATGGTGCTAGTGTCTCTTCGCCTTCTTTCCATTTTGCTGGGCAAACTTCACCTGGGTTAGCGGCTACGTATTGTGCTGCTTTAACTTTGCGTAGTAGGTCTTCAGCGTCACGGCCGATACCTTCAGCAGTAATTTCCATTGCTTGGATAACGCCTTCTGGGTCGATTAGGAACGTAGCACGGTCTGCTAGGCCTTGACCTTCACGCATAACGTTGAAGTTGTTTGTGATGTTGCCAGTTTGGTCACCTACCATGAAGTATTCGATAGTGCCGATTTTGTCAGAAGTATCGTGCCATGCTTTGTGAGAGAAGTGCGTGTCAGTTGATACTGAGTAAACTTCTACGCCGCGAGATTGAAGCTCTGCGTATTTTTCTTGTAGGTCAACTAGCTCAGTTGGACATACAAACGTGAAGTCTGCTGGGTAGAAGAAGAATACAGCCCACTTGCCTTTAACGTCTTGCTCAGTGATTTCTACGAATTCGCCGTTTTTGAATGCTGTTGCGTTGAATGGTTTGATTTCTGTGTTGATCATGATTTGACTCTCTTTCTAATTTGTAGTGTTTAACGCTATCCCGCGTCGATGTAGATATATTGCATTGCCACCGAAAATTAGTGAAATCGGACATTTCTATAGATTCAATAGGCGAATCCTATCTTTGAAAGGAAAGGACTATCGGTAAAAGCTATCAACAAAAACTATTAACAAAAGCCATCAAACATCAGCACCCCCAATTTGAGTAGCTATGCTTTTTAGGTTGCTCTCTATTTAGGTAAGGGGAAGTACGGTTTCTTTACGCGAGTTGAGTTGAGTTGAGTTGTTATACCAAATTGTAAATAACAAAAAATTATCATTAATATAATTTATGATAATTTCAGTTAATCGTCGCATCTCCATATACTCTCTCCATCGAAACGAAACACCGAAGCTAATCTTCGGAAAGCACAGAATTAAAAACGAATTTGGAGCAAGTTATGAAAATGAATCACGTAGGCATCATGGTAGGCGACATGGACCAAGCAGTAGAGTTTTACACAAAGGCTCTAGGTCTAAGAGTTGTGATGAACAACACTAAAGTGATGGAAGAGCGCGAATCAGCAATCGGCCGTATGTGTATTGCTGTATTTGGCGAAGGCTTCAAAGGCTTCAACATCGCACACCTAGTAACATCTGATGGTATCGGTGTTGAACTGTTCGAAATGGTTGACCGTGAAGAGCGTCATAACGTTGATTTCTCTCGTCTAGGTATCTTCCACTTCTGTCTACAGCTTCCAAAAGAGCAGTTTGATTCAGCTATCAAACGTGTAGAAGAGTTTGGCGGTAAAGTACGTATGGATATTCACCGTTACCACCCAGAAGACGAACTAAAACAAGCACAAATGGTTTACCTAGAAGACCCGTTTGGCAACCTATTCGAATTCTACTCTCACTCATACGAAGATACGTACGCGACAGATTACGAGTAATCGCGTTACTGCCTTGCATAAGGTAGAAAACCGAAACACCCCCAAAGAGGATTGGTAGAGATACCAATCCTTTTTTGTGTTTGGATGATTGGCTGGGTGACTTATCTACATCAAGTATTCAAGAAAGATACAGATTTAAGGTGTTGTTAAATTTGACGTTTCTAAGATAAAACCTTTCATGAATATGACGAAATAAAGCGTTGTTCATGAAAACATTGCGCCATCATACCGAATGGTAGCCTTGGCTGAGCCGTGACTATACTCAGCATTATATTGCTAACCAATAACAACGAAAATAGAGAAAAATGCACAGATTAGCGCCCCCAAATTACATGAAAAAATCACATATTATCTTTACTGCTCTTATTCTTATGATATTAGCTGGATGCACCTCAACGTCGGCTGTCGGCAGTTCCAAAACAAAGGAATATGCCAAGTCACATGCTCTTGCTGGTAAAGCTTCTTGGTATGGCGATAAATTCCATGGAAGGCTCACAGCAAGTGGTGAGACGTATAATATGAATGCGAATACTGCGGCTCATAAAACCTTACCCTTCGGCACTATCGTGAGAGTGACCAATACAGACAATAACAAGTCGGTCGATGTGAAAATTAATGACCGAGGCCCTTACGTAAAAGGCCGAGTTATCGACCTTTCGCACAAGGCATTTGCAAAAATCGGCAATGTTAAGCAGGGCACCTTGCCTGTCAAAATCGAGATTGTTGATGACAGCAATACCTTCAGGTACAAACACTAATTGCCTCTGAGCCTGAACTGGTTAGTGAAACTTAAGGATTGGTAGAGATACCGATCTTTTTTGTTTAGGGCCATTCTTAACTTTGTTTCAAGTAGTAAGGAATAGATGATTAATAAAAGATAATTGCACTAGATAAAGTTACATTCATTTTTATCGCGATGTGATCAATACATCATATGGTTGTATTGAAAATCTATATATTGCTTCACGAGTAAGTGTCAACCTACTTTGAAAACAATAACAATAACAATATTAACCGTTAGGTGTCGATCGAAATGAAAATGAAGAAGCTTATGCTTTGTGGGCTTGCCGTTGGCTTAGTTGGTTGCGGTGGGAGTAGCGGTAGTGACAACAGTGGAGGAGATTCCAATATTTCTTCTATTTCAGGGAAGGTTATTGATGGCTATATTATTGGGGCTACGGTTTATCTCGACCTGAATTTCAATAATGAGTTGGATGCCAATGAACCTAGTGTTGTCACTAAAGAACAGGGCGATTTTAGTTTAGATATACCATCAACTTATCGTGAGTGCGCGCAATACGTTCCTATTGTGGTAGATGTTCCGGAAGGTGCTATCGATACTGATTTTCCTGATACTCCAATTGAAGACGCTTATACGATGGTAATACCTCCTCAATATGCGTTGAGTACAGATGAAGAGCTATACAACTTAACACCATTAACCTCTGTGGTTTGGAATGAAGTAGAAAAAGAGTTACGCGAAAGTACTTCTCAGGAGCTTTCTTGTGAGTCTTTGCTAGAAGAACAAGAGCTGAGAGACGACATAGCTGAACGTCTAACTGAGCAAGAACTTCACGTTGCTCGTCGCTACAACATCACAGTAGATGAATTGTATGGTGATTATATTGAGTCTAGTAATGATGAAGTGCATCAAATTGCTCAAGATATTGTTCCCGGATTACAAAAGTCATACGCAGATACACGGGAACTAATCAATCAATACCCAGAAGCAGACTTTGCTTGGGTCGAATACTTCATGGGCAAATGGGATAGTTCTAATAACAACTATAAGGATGTCTGGTATCGCTACCAATTCGTGCAAATGTCTAACGGTAACTCTGAGTCAGAAACTCATGTAATGTCTGATGATCTCAATAGTAAAGTTCAGCTTCATGATAGGCACTCAATGGAAACAACGGTTCGAGATGGCGTTAATATTGAAAAAACGATATCTATGGATATGGCCAGCAGTGACTACTATTGCTCTGTGAGTGAATGGCTGGAGACTATCTCTCAGGATTCGTCAGGGGTTCGTAACACCGTATATGGCCAAGCTGGAGACTGGAGTGATTGTAGTAGCCTTATTTTAAGTAATACTTTCACGGTTCAGGCTTTAGTTACGAAAGATTATGATGGTTCTGATCTTACTAGTTATTCAGAGCACAGTTATGACGATGGCAACGATAGCGGGTTCAGTCACCTGATTGGCGTCACAGACACTATCACTGCATCAGATTTAACTCCTGTTCGTAATGTGATTGATACCGACTTCTATAGTGAAGAAGGGCATGGTGCGGATTCCTGGTCTCGCGTGAAAAATGAGTTTAGAGAAAATCCGACTCAAGTGATGACTAGCCATAATAGTGATGGGGGCTGGGAACGTCTCACAAATTATAAAGACGGCACTCATAAAACGGAATGTGGTATGTCTGAATCTGATTTGTCAGAGGCTAACTGTTCAAGCTAAACCTATTTAGCATTCGGTTTTCCGTTTGAAGTGCAAGAGCATAACATTCATACATATACTATAAAGGCTGCTTTCGCAGCCTTTTTTGTGCTTTCTTCTAATCAAATTCCGATAAGATTCTCTAATTTTTAGTATTTGGCTTACGTGTTTTTCCTTAATTTAAATCAGTGGCTTAAATTTGATTTCACTGAGTTTCATTAAAATTCATTGTGAAATAATGAAAAGCTGACCTAATCCCAAATCATGTGTAGCTTGGCTAACAATGGGAAAGGGTAGGGGAATTACATTTCGTTACTGATTGAAGTAAATCTGAAACATAGCTGACACGATTCTGAAATTTTTGAGGGCTAGCGTATGGAGTTCTAAAACGAATCCAAATAAGGAAATACCCGTGAAGCTAACACCTGTCGTTGCCGCCGTAATCATGTATTTCAGTTCAGCAAGTTTTGCTTTTAGTTTGCAACAATCTGCCAATGAAAACAGTGAAGATCTCGTATGGACCGGGCATCTTAGCCCAGATAGCGACACTGTTATGTCTGCGATGCTTGCGGCTCATGTCTATGGTGGTACGGCGACAGTGCCTGAGCCTATCAACCCTGAATCGACGTTTATCTTGAACTACTGTAATGCGGAATCACCACGTATAGAGACAGATTACTCTTCATATCGAGTAGGGCTGGTGGACTTCAACCAAGTGACTCAACTAGCGCCAACCATCGATCAATCATCCATTGTTGCTGTGGTTGATCATCACGCTATTGGTGGCTCACCGATTAACACCCCACAAATTGTCGAGATGGATATCCGAGGTTGGGGTTCAGCTGCCACTATTTTGGCTGATAACGCTGAAAAGCTCGATGTGACTTTACCTAAGCACCTTGCTTGTGTCGGCTTAGGCGCGATTCTCTCTGATACTGTGGTATTCCAATCGTCAACCACCACTGAGCATGATCGTGAATATGCAGAGAAGTTGGCGAAGGTTGCAGGCATTTCGGATATCGAAGGTTTCGGCCAACAAATGTTGATTGCTAAATCAGACCTTAGCCACCTTTCTTCTGAAACCATTCTGACTCTGGATTACAAAAACTTTAAATATGGTGGCAAACAGGTGGGCATCGGTGTCGCTGAAACGCTAACCGCTCAACAACTGATTGACCGTAAAGACGAGCTTTTGGCGGCAATGAAGTCTTATAAAGAAGAGAACGGCTTAGATCATCTGTTCTTCTCAATCACAGATACCAAGAACAAAGAAGCGAACCTATTGTGGGTGGACGAAAGCGATTATCAAGTCATCAAGTCGGCTTTCAACGCTGAACCAACCAGCGACATGCTAACTCTGGAAGGCGTCACTTCTCGCAAGCGTCAGATTGGCCCAGCGGTTCAAAAGGCAATTGAGAGTTTGTAAGTAATAAGAGAGTTTGGAGGAGGGATTGGTAGAGATACCAGTCCCTTTTTGTTCTGGGGAGAGCTAAAACCACACATTATTATAGTGTGAGCAATCACGTTAATTTGATAATGGGTCCATGTTGTTTATCTTGCCCAAATATCAAACTTGATGTGTATTAAAGATTAAATGTCCATTTGTGTTAATGTTCGGTCATCAACATCTATATGGTATACGGTGAAGTTTTGGCTAGACGTGGTAGTGGTTTAAGAACAGCGATTAGAGTTGTTAAAGCTATAGATAAAGCAAACAAGCGTTCTATACGGGAATCTGAAAAGCGCCGTAAAGCAGCTGAACGTGAAGAATTACGAGTTGAGCGTGAAAGGATACGCCGGTTAAAAGACGTTGAACGAACTGAGAAAAAGAGAGCCTCAGAAGTAAAAAGAGCGTTTAAAGAGTCCTTGGTTGAAGCGAAAGATGAATACAACGATCGCTGTCTTGAACGATCTTCATTAAGAAAACAATTTGTCAAAGAGGTTTTAAAGTAAATGGATAATAATTTACTAATAGTTGTCGTTTCCGCCGCAGTGTTAATTATCTTGACCTATATCCTAACTAAAAATAGTGCCAACAAAAAAGTAGCGGAATATAAGTCAATCGATGAGGCACTTAAGCTCATAAAAAACGAACTACATGTGGTGAAGACTGAATCTGAACAAGCAGCGAGAGAACTAGATTCTATATTCAATGAGACTGAATCGTTGAGGGCTCTTCAGAAAAATGAGAATACAATTGCTGAGAGTTTAGCTCAAAAAACAAAAGAACTTGAAGCTGTGGAACTAGGTATCGAAGATAGTAAATCTTCATTTGAGATGAATACTAAGGCTCTTGATGAACTCATGGGTAAGCTTGACTTATATTCTCGAATTGATGAGTACACTTCATGTGGTCATTTTGAAATGCCACAATATTTGTACGAGACGTCAGTTCGCTTTGCTGAAGAAATTAAGGAAGTTAGGCAATCACAAAAAGAGATGATCAAAGATAAAACTGCGATTATTTATCCAAGCTACACGGTTATCTCTAATGATACTGCTTACAATAGAAAAATCCTAGATGCACAAGTTAAGTTAATGCTGACAGCGTTTAATTCAGAATGTGACTTCTTAATAGGAAAAGTGTCGCCAAGTAGCTTTGCTCGAACATTAGAACGCATAGAGAAGCTAGCTAATAATATTGAAAAACTTTGTGCTACTTTTGAATGCGGCTTTAATTTGGATTATATCGAATTAAAATTTGAGGAGTGCAAGCTCCAATATCAATACATGCTCAAGAAAGAAGAAGAGCAAGTTGAACAGAAATTAATTAAAGAGCAGATTCGTGAAGAACAGCGAGCTATAAAGGAGTTCCAAAAAGCAATTGCTGATGCTGAAAAAGAAGAAAAGATGTATCGCAAGATGCTTGAAAAGGCACGTGAAGAATTAAATGATGCTTCAGATGAAGAGAAAGAGCTTATGGAGCGTCGAATAGCAGAGCTGCAAACTCGACTCGAAGAAGCTGAATCTAAAGAACAACGAGCTAAGAGCATGGCTGAACAAACTAGAAAAGGGCATGTTTACGTGATTAGTAACATCGGCTCATTTGGTGAAGATGTCTATAAAATTGGTTTAACGAGAAGACTTGAGCCAATGGATCGCGTTAAAGAACTAGGGGATGCAAGTGTACCATTCTCTTTTGATGTCCACGCTATGATTTATGCCGATGATGCTCCTGCTTTAGAGGCGGCTTTACATAGAGAGTTTCATACTCAACGTGTAAACGCGGTTAATACCCGCAAAGAGTTTTTCCAAGTTGATTTGGAATCTATACAAGAAGCTGTAGAAAAAATTGCTGGCTTTGAAGCTGAGTTTAAAATGACGGCTACCGCAGAAGACTATTATGAAAGCTTAAGACTCCAAGATGCAGCGTAAACATAATCGAGCTAAGATATCTTAGCTCGATTTTTTGACTTAGAGTATTTCGGTTTACCCAAAAAAATGGAACGTCTGAGCGTTCCATTTTTCGTATCTGATTACCTTAAACTTGCTCGCTAGGGTGTCCCCACATTCGCTCACTTGCGTAAGGGTCAGAGATGCTTGAAGTCGATTCACCCACGCCGTCTAATGCGCCTAAAGGTAGATCAATTTTCTTGTTCTGCTCTTAACCAAAACTCGGACAGATCTTCAAACAGATCATCATTATTCAAAATACTCAGATGGTTTTCGTTGTAACCACGAATTTGGTCCGCATTCAATTGGGCAGGTCGTGATAACTGGCTTGATAAATTGATCACACCATCGTTGCTTTTGGTATTGAACAGCTCACCTGAGTTATAGCCAAACGCGAGAAAATGTGGGGTGTGGTTTTCATCGTGTTCAGAAAATAAGTCAGCGATAAATTGGCCGTCGGGGTTTAGATCTACCCAAGCTGGCATCACGACAGGGGAGTACTCTATGCCTTGCTTCGCTGAAGCAACACCGCCGAAAGGGGAAGAGATAGTGGTGATGCTGCTAACAAAATCACACAGCTGACCGATACGGCACTGACGAAGACTGTTGGTGGCCACCAACCCGCCCATACTATGTGCCACAACATGTAATTGTTGAATTTTGTATTCCGTTAACACCGTGTGCATGAGGTTATTCAGGCCTTTGGAGTTCAATGCCAGAGACAAGCCTGAAGGATAGTTAAAGACCCAGATCTGATATTTAGATTGGTCGACTTTTTCAATCAGTGGGGCAAAATCTAACGCAGTGGCGTTGATGCCATGCACAAACAAGATCGGGATTTTATTTGGGTCATATTCAGATAGAAAATAGAGTCCGGCTTTGTCTTCAAGTAAGAATGTGAGTGGCTGCCACATACCGAGTTTTGCATTGCCTGTCTCAAAAGGGGGATCCGATAGATCCACCACGGTGCCTATGTCGACGAGGTCTAACTCAATTTTCAGTAGTGAGGATAATGAGCGATCAACAAAGGCGCTTGGGACTTCATTTTCATTAACTTCTAGGGATACTTCTATTGTGGATTTGTCTTGATGGTTACGAAGGTTAATGACACTGAATGCTTCGTCTGCTTGTAGGGTTAAGTCTTGATTTTTATCTTTAAAGACAAGTAGGTAATGGATGTTGTTCGATAGCTGTAAGTCGATACGGTCACTAGCGATTATTCCGTCGTAACCATCCACTTCGCTTTTATTGATGTCTTTGATTTGCTCAATCACCACGGCCGAACCTGAGGCGGGTTGGCTCAAAATGAGTTGGTATTGGTTGGTAATGGAGTCGATCGCATCTATCTCATGGGATAGGTTTCTAAAGTTACTGCAACCTGATAGCACTGAACTGAGTAACAGGGCTGAACTGAAAAATAGTGCAGTAAGTAATAGCTTCATTCAATTTCATCCTTAAATCGACTCGTTCCATCATTGAATCAATAGTCTGTGTTTAATAGTAGCAATAAAACAACGCTTAACAAAAAGGCAAGCAAGCGACTAAAAAGGTCGCTTGCTTGCCTTGGAGGTTTAGTTACACAGTGAGTAATTTGAGCACTAAAGCGTGTTTTTATACACTTTGCCGTCTTTCATGATCAGTTTCTGTGTATCGGTGTTAGCAACACATGCCACGCCTTCCAGTGGGTTACCGTCGATGATCAATAGGTCGGCATATGCCCCTTCAACGATTTGGCCTAGTTTGCCTTCTTGGTAAGGGTGTTGGTAAGTCGACATTTCGAACAAGCGTCCACAATTTGATGTCGCCATACGAAGTGCAGTGATGGTATCGAACACTTGTTCAATCGCACCGAGTTCATTCAGCTGAGTGGCATGCACATTGGTTTCGCCGACACAATCGGTACCAAAGGCGATGTTTCGAATGTCGTATTTCTTAATCAACTCTGCTGACTTGAACATGGCTTTACCCACGCGCTCTGTCTTGCGGTATGTCTCTTCGTTTGGCAGAGGGATCTTACGCTCTGCAATCAATGAAGAAGTAAAGTAAGACGGGATCACCCAAATACCTTTCTCTTTGATGATCTCGGCGATCTCGTCATCCATGATGGTAGCGTGTTCGAAAGACATGACGCCCGCTTCAGCTGCTCTGCGCATCGCATCGGAAGTATGGATGTGCGCGGCAACATAAGTACCGTAATCTGAAGCGGCTTGTACAGCGGCTTCCATTTCGTCAGAAGTAAATTGCAATGTGTCTAGTGGGTCGAAGGTCGATGATGCACCACCACCGGCCATGATCTTGATTTGCGACGCGCCCATAAACAGTTGTTCACGTACTGCTTTCAATACTTCTGAACGACCATCGGCCACTCGCATCGCGCCTAGCTTCATCATTGGCGAGTCTTCGTGTCCATTCGCTAAACGTTCTTGAGCTTGGTTTTGGCGGTAATCTGAGTGACCGCTGGTTTGTGAAATTGCCGCCATTGAAGGAAGAATACGTGGACCAGTCGCGTAGCCGTTATCGATACTTTTCTTAAGGCCAAGCGTGTTACCCGCTACATCACGAATGGTGGTAAAGCCGCGCATCAGCATCTCTTCTGAAATCTTCGCCGAGCGAATCGCCACTTCTTCACGTGTCATGGTATCAATCACATTGAAAGGTGCAGATAGCGTGATATGAACGTGCGCATCAATCAAACCTGGCATTACCGTGCCACCCTGAGCATCGATAATTTCATCCGCTAACGTTGTATCAACCTCGCCAATTTGTGTAATCAAGTTGTCTTCAATAAGAATTGATACGTTCTTGATTAGGTTGTTATCAACACCGTTAAATACGTTCGCGTTAGTGATTAGCTTTTTCATAGTCTGCACCTTTTGGAAATGAGAGTGTGTCGCTGATGGAGTTATCTTATGGCGGGCAGTATTTGAAAAATGGCCATTTGGTGACAAGCAATGATGAGAGTTATCTTTTGGTGCATTTCTATATTTTTGAAAATTGCTTTATAGAGGGAAGCGAATTATTGGTGTGAGAAATGATGAATCGATAAAAACTAATAATTTCGAATGGAATGGTTGTGGTGTCATCAAATGGTAAGTTTTGCTTCGATTCGAACGCTAAGATGTATTTCAAATCGAGGTTACTTATCCAATTAGAGAGAAACAGAATGACTAAATCAGACAAAGTTTACGGATTCAATACACCACAACGTCTATTCGTTGGTTACACGTTAGCTGTGCTGGTGGACTTAGTGGTTCTTAACTTCTTTGATGAGTACTGGGACTTTGTAAACATTGAATCTTTCACTATCTCTTTGATTGCGGCGTTGTTGTTGCAGTTGTTGTTGAAGCTCTCTATTGGTTTAGAGCACAAGATTGCTGAGCACTTCAAAAGCAAGCCGGGCACCGCACCTAAGGTTTACCGAGCAATCACCACTTGAATCATTTTAGTGGGTTCAAAATTCGTGATGCTAGAAGCGATTAACTTGTTGTTCGGTGAGAAGGTGAGCTTTACTGGTCCTTGGAATGGTGTGGTTGCGTTCTTTGCTGTGGTATTTACGATTCTGATTGCCGAAGTGATTGTATCGAAGATCTACTTTGCTCTTGATGATAAGCAAGACGCAAACTTGAATGAAAAGACAGCGTAAGCGAAAGTTGAATAGAAATCGGGAGTTTGAAACGAACTCTCAACTGAGAAGGGTTAGCAGTTTTGCTAGCCCTTTTTGGTTTCTGTTTACCTGCATTCCATTTATCGATTTCTTACTTATTTAATAATCCACGCAGTTTTAAGTGTGGCAGTTCAAGGCTTTCTCTATTGACTATATGAAGAGTATAGCTCTGCCGAAACTATCTTCAGAATAGCAAAATACGCTGCTTACCCATGATTCTTTTTGTGTTCAAGTCGCACACCAATTTGTACAGTCAGAGTGGTGTGAATCAATACTAATTATTTCTATCTTGTTGAATATTAGAGTGTACTTTAGGTGTTGAGATTTCTTTACTGAAAATAAAATATGCATTTTGTGTCATATTGTTTATTAGCGCATATGTTTGTGGAGGGAACACTACAAATCGATATAGGAAATCTAATGAAAGTAATCTTATCTAACCTTGGGTTAGCGACAACATGTCTATTTTCTTCGTTCGTAAATGCGCAACCACAGCTCCTAGTTCAGCCACAGCTTTCGATTCAACCACACCTACCTGTTATTGCTGATGAAGTGATGTATCAACTGTCACATCAAACGTTGACTGAAACATCGGGCGATCGATACACGCAGCAAATTGAACACGCGAGCGCGTCATTCATTAAGCTTCATTTCAATTCGCTTGTTATACCCAAAGGTAGCCTGTTGCGCTTGAGTTCGAGCACCAGTGATGAGGGTGTTGAATATCATGAGAGTCAGACAGATTGGTTTGCTCAGTCTATTTCAGGTGACACCATGTTGATTGAGGCGATGCCAAACGCAAACGGCCAATACCCTGAATTCGAGATAGACTACTACATGGCGGGTAAGAGTGCAGATGAGGAGGCATTGGCAACACTATCGACATGTGGCGTTAACGAGCGCAGAGATGTTGCCTGTTGGGAAGAGTCTCATCCAGGTAAGGTGGCTTGGACAACACCCGTTGCAAGGCTATTAATCAATGGACGTAGTTTGTGTACCGCTTGGCGAGTTGGGCCAAATAACCATATGTTCACCAATAACCACTGTGTCGCATCAGAATCAGAACTGAGAAATACAGAGGTATGGTTTAACTATCAGCGCCGTACTTGTGACGGCTCTATGGCCACCACGGTTAAAGTCATGGGAAGTAAGATACTCAGCACCAATTATGATTTGGATTACACACTTTTCACCGTTGATGATTTTTCAAAAATTGAGTCGTTTGGTTATCTAGGCTTGGATGCTCAAGAGCCAATCTTTGGCGATGGTATCTACATTCCTCAACACGGGGCGGGTAAGCCGAAAGAGCTCGCTATTGAGAGTGATCAAAATGGTTCAGGATTGTGTCAGATCGATGTGGCTTCAGCGAATGGGCGAGGATTAAATACGGATACTGGCTATTTCTGTGACACGATTGGAGGCTCGTCTGGGTCACCTGTTCTGCGAACCGATAACAACAAAGCCATTGCTTTGCATCATTTCGGAGGCTGCGAAAACCAAGGCGTAAAAATCAGTAAAATTTGGCCATTAGTGGCTTCGTATTTCAATGACGAGCTACCTAACGGCTCAGTTGGTGAGCCTAAGAATGAGATCCCAGAAGTGACTTTAGGAAGCCTAATAACCGATCTCGCCGCGACGTCCGGCCAACAAAAACTGTTTGTGCTCAAAGCCGCAAACCGTACCAGTGATGTAACTGCAACTATCAAGCAAGGAGTGGGTGACGCCGATCTCTATATTCGTTCTGGCGCGCAACCAACGAAAAGTACTTACGATTGCCGACCTTATCGCTCAGGCAACTTTGAAAGCTGCGAGGTGCCTATGGCGGATGAGGACCTCTATATCATGATTAACGCGTTCCGAAGTTTTTCCGGATTATCCCTGTTGTTGTCAGAGTCCCAATAATAAACGAGAAGTCAGTTTACGACATTCATAATAAAGGCGAGTCGGTTAGGCTCGCTTTTGATTATTATAATTAAACAGAATGATTAATAAAAATGGAGATGGTGGTGATATTTGATAGTTTTAAATATCTAATATGTTAATAGTAAATACTATTTCCTTAATTGTTATAAGGTAATTCTATTAATATAAATCCATAATTTTTTTGAGGCGTTTAATCCTTTTTATATAAAAATATACCCGACACCAAACTTTAATATTCATAAAAGTAATCATTGCTTTAACCAAGATCACAAATATCAATGAGCACTGTATTGCATATTTTGTTTTTGAGTTATTTTCCTGCCGCCAATCATAAAGGAAAAATAATAATGAAAAAAACAATAGCGTTAGTGTCTGTAACCGCCTGCCTAAGTCCGTTTACTTATGCTGATAATAGTAACGTTATCACCGGTGAATCGCCTGAAGGTGTCTACGTTCAATACCAATCGATGAATCAAGTGACTGAATCGATGAAGCAAGATGGCTTTACTTTGCATCGTTGTGGGATCAATACGCTTCGCAATAACATCCAAGCAAATCAAGGCTTGGAAGTCCCTCATAGTCAGATCCAATGTGTGTATTCAAAACCGGGTCAATCAACGAGTGATGAGTCTGAGCTAATCTATTGGCATTTGAACATTCTTTATAGCATGGAGAATGAAAACTTCGTTGCTGAGAGTGAATTTTCTGAGCGTTATACCAGCGAGATCTATACCCATAGCCCTGAATATCTTCTAGACATTGGTCCGCATTATTACCGTCAACGCTTGGAAGTTGAAGCATTGGGTATGAAGGTCGGTGAATGTAATCTACAAAAAATTTATTACTTCAGCGCTCCAACAGAAGAGTCATACTTATCAGATATTGCATCTTGCCCGGTGTATAAAGCTGATGGCGAACTGTCCGGTAATATTACAGTTGAAATTAACCATACACCGGCGAATTTGGGTTACAGTGAGCGTCTTGTCAAATTTTACGCTATTTAATCGTGTGAAAGTTTGAGCGGATTTTTATATTAATAATCTGACCCATATTCATTTGAACATTCTAATTTAGTATTAAATGAAAAAGGGTTGGTAATAAATACCAACCCTTTTAGGTCTATCGAAGTTTATGTACATATAGAGATGCCACAGAAAACTCAGAATCGTGTTTTTATTAAAAAGGTTAAAAATCTGAGCTATATAGCATTCAGTTTATAAGCCTCTATTAAATAGAGATTTAAAAATCGTATTTTAGACCAACTTGTGGCATGAATTCGCCTAAGTCGGCACCTTGAGCTTTAAGCTTTCGATAGCCGAGAGCTGCTTCAAAAGCCCAATTGCTGCCGAATTTCGTATCGGAAATGGCATACGTTTCGTATAAGTCAATGTCCTGACCGCTCTCTTCAAGCTTACTAATGCTACCCAAAACTTTCAGTGTCCAATTCTCACTCATATGAATGAAAGAGCCTAGCTCTAAACCATAACCATCCGCGGTGTAGCTCGCATCAGATATATCAGGTGGTGTTATACCATTTTTGCCAGGAGTAGAGCTTCCGGTTGTACCTTTGTAGCTTTGTTTAAATGACGTCTTGTTTACTTTTATATAAGGTGAATAAGAGCCTAACTCGAAGTAGTAGCCGATGCCGAAATCTTGCTTTGTTGTTGAAGCATAGGTTGTTGTTGAAAAATGTTGGCTTTGAAAGCTAGGGCCATCAAATGAGCTATAACTGATGTTGTAGTCAGCAAAGATATGGTCGTAGAAATTCCAAGATAAACGACCGTACCCACCAAGGCTACTTTCTGCATGCCCAATTACTGAGTCAGATAGGCCATCATCAATGCCATATTGAGCACCAAATGAGATAGAAGAGAAGTCATTCGCAGCAGCAGGTAAAGACGTTAACGCAGCAAGTAAAATTAAATGTTTCTTCATGTGTAACTTCATTATCTGTAAAAAGTTGCGGCATTGTATTACTTTATTTAACCTGTCTGTTGCGGAAACTAACATTCTGAAAATGATATGTAATGATTGTTTTCTTGTGGTGAATAATGCTGCTTATTGTTGGTTGTAAAATCTATTCACCATTTTGATACACCACATCGCCACGCAGTACAGTCATCAATACTTGAGTCTTGGCGATGCCTCTTGCTGACAAGGTGGTGATGTCTTTATCTAGAATGGCGAAATCTGCAGACTTCCCAACTTCAATAGAACCTGTTACGTCTTCAATTCCTAGGCTCTTGGCTGCGTTGAGAGTGTAAGCGTCGATGGCTGTGTAGATATCGGTTAGGCCTGTTTTGCCCATGATTAAGCTGTTTGCGATTCCGACCAAAGGGTTGATGTCGTGAACATTCCAGTCACTGCTTAGAGTGATATTGGCGTCGGTTTTGAGTATTGCATCGAGGTTCATCATGGCTTTAGCACGGCGGGCGCCAAGGAAAGCTTCCGCCCATTGGTGTTGATGCCTTGCAACGTAATCAGAGCCGACTTGAAAATCTGCAGTTACGCCAAGTTGTTTAAATCGTGGAACGTCCTCATCATTGATCAATTCAACGTGGGTTAACGTGTATGGCTTTTGCGAACCTTGTTTACGCACGCTCTCTATTGCATCCAAAGATTCACGAACCGCACCGTCACCAATAGCATGTATATGAGCGCTAAAGCCGATTTTTTCTAGGGCCGTTAACCACTGTTTCATCTGTGCTGGTGGAATGTAGTTCAAGCCATTAGGAGAGCTTGGTAAATAGGTATCTAAGTAAGGGGCAAGCGTTTTTGCTGTGCCATTAATGAAGATGCCATCGCTGTACATTTTCACCTGTTCGACCAGTAGTAGGCGGCTTTTGTTATCGGAATACATTTTCTCGAATACCTCGAGCTGAGAAGGCATTGCCATGGAAGGGTAAACCCAAGGACGCAATGAGACGCGTGCTGTGAGATCTTGGTTTTGCTCGGCTTCTAGCCAAACGTCATACCAACCGCGCTTCCAATACATTCTACCGTCACCTATGGTGGTGATGCCGTGGGCAGCCGCTTCTTCAAGGCCGTACATTAAGCCTTGGTAGCTCTGCTCAAAGAGCTCGCTTTGACTGTTCCACGTCATTTCCATGACTTGATCACCGGCGTTGTCCAGTAAGATGCCATTGAGCTTACCGCTTGCAGGATCTTTTAAATATGCTCCGCCTTGTGGGTCTGGTGATTGCGGACTAATTCGGGCGATTTTTAGCGCTTTGGAGTTAACCCACATTGAATGTGAAGTCTGCTCCATGATCACGACTGGTCGATCGGGGAAGACACTGTCGATGATCTCAAGTGGTGTGTATTCAGAATCGCTATCGAGAGTCGATTCCAAAGAAAAGCCATAACCCATTAGCCAACCTCTGCCAACGGTATCAGCATTGATCTTACAGGCTTCTAAGTAGGGGATTTGCTCTTCGAGTGTTGCTTCAGAATCGAGTTCACAGGTGCCACCCAGCTCTGAGGCGGCTTCAAAAACATGGTTGTGGTTGTCTATGAATCCTGGAAGGACGAAGTTTTGTTTTAGGTCGATAAATTCAGCGTCAGAGCTAGCAAATTGTCGTGCTTGTTGTTCACTCCCTATGAAAGAAATCTTGCCGTTCTGCGTGACGATACTGTTGGATTCATAGTGACCATAAATGATCGCGTCAGTAAAAACGCGACTATCGGAGGCTGTGACTGTTAATGATGTCGCCAAACCCATTGTACAAACGAGTTGTTTTAATAGTCGTACTTTTAGTTTTGAGTGCATTTTCATAGTGATTCACATTAATAACTTCCCCGTCTATTGTAAGGTTAGAATAATTGATTGGCTGAATCTAAGTTTTATTTCTAAAGAGTTAAACCTACGTTTGTCGAATAAATGTTAGGTAAGTCACTGATTAACAGAGTAAGAACTGAACTTTCCTTTAAAGTTAACGTATAGAGTTATCTATAACGAATAAATTTATCGAGTCGAGGTTAGGATGAAGAAAATATTATTGCTGCTGAGTGTCATTCTGTTGGGTGGATGCGTGGGTATGCCAGAAACCGTCAAGCCAGTTCAGCAGTTTGAATTGGATAGATATTTAGGGAAATGGTACGAAGTTGCTCGCTTAGACCACTCGTTTGAGCGTGGCTTAAGTAATGTGAGCGCTGAATACAGCCTACGCGATGATGGCGGCGTGAAAGTGATTAACCGCGGTTATTCGGCTGAAGAGGGCGAATGGAATGAGGCAGAAGGCAAAGCGTACTTTGTTGAAGGTAGCGACCAAGGTTACTTAAAAGTGTCGTTCTTCGGTCCGTTTTATGGTGCCTATGTGGTATTTGAATTGGAAGAGGAAGGGTACCAATACGCCTTCGTTTCTGGGCCCGACACTGATTACTTATGGCTACTAGCAAGAACGCCTGAAGTCGCACCTGAAGTGATGGAGAAGTTTAAAGCGATGTCGAAAGAGCGTGGGTTCAATACCGATGAGCTGATCGTTGTGGAACATACCCAATAAACCGATCGCTGTTATTGGTGAGAGTGATTGATTGATGATTGATAAGGCCCAGAGGATGAACTTCTCTGTGCCTTTAATTATCTGAGAGTTAGTGTTGTTTACGCACTTGCAACACGCTCAGTACTGATAGCGAAAGGAAGAACGCTGGGTCGCTCCAACCAAAGCCAACAAAGATGCCCGTGAAAGCGGCATACAGAGTGATGATCGCACCGAGCATATTGGTGACAACCAAGCCTTGGATGAGTTTCTTGGCACTGACTCCCGTTTCAATATCTCGCAGTAACCATGTTATCGCTGCAATACCACCAAGGAAGATACTGGTATGTTGAGAGAGAAAATAAGCGTACTTATCATTAATTTCCACGCCGTACATAGGCCACATGACCGTTGGTAGAAAAAACAACGCGAAGGCAAAACCTGCGTAAATGATGCCGTGTAGGCTTAAAAACGTTTTATTGTTCATTTGTTATCTCTCTATCTCGTGCCTTTCGCTAATTCTTTATTCATTCCATTAGCCGTTGATTGGGCCTTTGTTAATGGTAGTTAATGGCTGGTTCACGTCAAAAATCACGCCGCGAACTTCATCTACGCCCATCTCTTTCAAGCGAGCGGCATGCATGGCTAAGTAAGCCTCTGCACTGAGTTGATCTTCAAAAAGGTAGACACCACCGCCCAGTTTTTCGGTTTGGTTTTCTGTCCAGATTTTCCAGATCATGCCCGGCTCGTTGTTGATGGACTTAGCTAGGTCGACGAGTGCGTTCGACATCTCTTCACCGAAAGGGCCGTTAAATTCAAAATCAACTTGCAGTAGTTTCATGGTGTTTCTCCGTTTAACAAATTTCGTTTAACAAAATCCGCTGAAAAATAGGTGTTTAAGACAAACAAGACATTCTCGTTTGTTGTTGAGATTTATATTGCCTGTTGAAATAGATATTACCTGTAAAAAACAGACAGGAAAGTTCATAATATTGCCATTAACTGTCAGGATTTTAGACCGATGAGATTAAAGACCACCCTCGACCAATGGCAAACACTCTATGAGATAGACCGTGCTGGCAGCATTCAGGCGGCGGCACTGCAATTAAATAAGAGCCACACCACACTGATTTATGCGTTGAGAAAACTGGAAGATCAGCTAGGCGTGTCTTTGGTTCAGGTTGAAGGCCGTAGGGCAGTGCTATCGGAAGATGGCAAAGCCTTATTGCGTAGGGCGAGCAGCATGCTGGAACAAGCGCGAGAGCTTGAGCTGATCAGTGAGCAGTTAGCAAAGGGTGTGGAATCTGAAATTGTGGTCGCAGTTGATCACCTATGCTGCCTTGAGCGTCTTTATAAGCCGATGGCTGCGTTTATGGCAGAGAACAACACCACTTCAATCCAAGTGGTTGAAACATCCTTGTCGAAGACCACTGAAATGGTCACTCAAGAACGAGCCGATGTTGCCATCATCAACCTGCCAATTACCAATTACTCGGCCGAAGCCTTTGGGTTTACCAAGATGGAGCCCGTTGTAGCCAGTTCGCACCCGTTGGCTAACGTGTCATCCATATCGCTCAACCAGTTGTCGTCGCTACCACAAATAGTGGTGAGAGATTTAGGCTCGGTTGAAAAACTGGGCGAGAAAAAGGATGTGGGTTGGTTGAAGTCGAGCCAGCGTATTACGGTCGATAATTTTGACCACGCCTTTGGAGCGGTAGAGCAGGGTGTAGGGTATTGCAGGCTACCTAAACATATTGTCGATAGCCGAGGAAGTGACAAGCTCACTGTGTTGAACGTGGAAAATGGCAGTGGCTATCAAGTGCCGCTGCATCTGACTCTGCCGAAAGGTGCGAAGACAGGCCCAGCCGCAAAACGTTTCTACGAACTGCTTCTTGAATCAGCCCAGAATGCGAACTAAGTGCTATGAGAAACTTAACTATGAACTATGAGTTATGAGCTATTAACGAGGCTGGTTGCCGTTCAAGAATAGCGCGACACATTCACGAGTGTAGTGAAGCCTTTCTTCTTCTGACTCGCCGCTATCGTGGCCGAAGAACGACCAATACGCCGACTTACCATGAAACATCAGCAACAGTTGACGTGCCGCTATGATTGGCGAGCTTGTAGAAGAGAGCGTTAAGTCGCCAGACTCTATCTTTGTCTGCAAGTAATCAGCGAGTAACTTAGTGGTCTTCTGTGGCCCTGTTTCTAAATAAATAGAGGCAATTTCTGGGTGCGTGTTGGATTGACTCACCGCGTTCTGAAAGGTTTGTCGAGACTGTTCATCAAGTAACAAATCCTGAAACTTCACACCAAATTTCACCAACTCATCACCCACCGCCGCATTCATATCAAAGGCAGCAGGGCTAAGTTCGCGCTCTGCACACTTGGTTTGCATGCAGGTTTCGAAAAGTTCGTCTTTATTTTTAAAGTGAGAGTAGACCGTTTGCTTGGAAACGTTCGCCGCTTTGGCTATCTGATCCATATTGATCTTGAAGCCATGCTCAGAGAAAAGCTGGCTTGCTGCGGTTAAGATCTGCGATCTCTTCTGTTCACTCTTGATGATTTTAGTCACGTGCTGTTTCTCATTGCTTGGTACTTGGTGTTGCTCAGTTCAATGCATTTCGTTCTGCGTTAAGCATTATGCATTTCGTTCTGCGTTAAGCATTATGCTTTTTGTGATGGTTTTATCAATCATTAACGATGAAACTTATTTTTAACACAATCAAACTAGACAGTCTAGTTTGGTTTGGTTAGTCTAAAAAAGAATAGGATTGAGTACCGCATAGGAACAGGAAGTATGTATAAATTGATGAAAGGAAGCGCAGTCGCAGTGGCGTTGTCGACTCTTCTTGTCGGATGTGGTGAAAATACACAAGCCGAGACAGCATCCGATGCAGATAATGCTGCAGCGGAATCGAATAGTGCAGCGTCGACAGTCTTAACGGTAGAAACTGTCGCTTTGGAAAGCTCTCCATCGTATGCAGTGCTGCGTGAATATGTTGGTGTGGTTAAGGCAGGTCAGCAAGCTAATTTAGGTTTCGAGCTGGCAGGTAAAGTGAATGAGATTCTGGTTGATGTCGGTGACACAGTAACCGAAGGTCAACCCCTTATTCGATTAGACACTCAACTGTTACAGACTGAATCGAGCCAGCTAAAAGCGCAAGCAGAAGAAGTGAAAGCTCAACTGAGCCTTGTTGCGGCGAACCTAAAACGTCAACGTTCATTGAAAGCGAAAGGCTTCAGTGCCGAAGCGGAGATTGATTCACTAACCAGTGAGCAACGTGTGTTACAGGCTAACTTACTGCGCATTGACGCCTCGGTAAAAGGTAACGACCTAAAATTGGTTAAATCGACGATTCTTGCGCCGTATTCGGGCACCATCGCCACTCGATTTGTCTCGCTAGGTGACGTGGTCAATGTCGGTAATCCGACGCTCACTCTATTGGCAACGGAAGGCAAAGAAGCCTTTATTGGTATTCCTGCCCATCAAATGCAAAAGGTCACGTCACTCTCTGCTCCTAGTATTCGAGTTGGACGTGACGATTATGCCGTGGAGCTGTTGAATCCGGGAGCCATGGTCGACACGCAATCCCGCAGTGTCGGCTTACGTTATCTTTTCCCCGAACAAGCGTCTGTTTTAGAAGGGCAACTGGCCTACCTTCAATTTGATGAACAAGTTGAGGAGCAAGGCTACTGGGTCCCTTTAACTGGATTGATTGATGGCTTGCGCGGTGTGTGGAATATCTTTGTGATTGGCGATGGCAACAAGGTTGAACGTAGAAGTGTTCAGGTATTGTTTGCGAACAATCAACAAGCATACGTGAGTGGTGCGATTGAGGATGGCGAGCAGGTTATTGCGAGTGGTTTGCATCGCTTGGTTCCGGGCCAAACCGTGAAGCCAGTAAGCACTGCTGCGGAATAGGGAATAGTATGAAAATCATAGAGACTATTTCCAATACCCGATTGCTTATCTTGATGACTGCGCTGCTGATGGTGAGTGGCATTTCAGCCTTCATGACGCTACCGCGCGCAGAAGATCCGGTGATCATCAACCGTTATGCAAACATCACAACCAGCTTTCCCGGAGCCAGTGCCGAACGTGTAGAAACCTTGGTTACAGAGGTTATCGAGAATAAGCTTCGTGAACTGAGTGAAGTTAAACTGGTGAGCTCAACCTCAAGGCCGAGCGTGTCTATTGTGACGCTTGAGCTTGATGACACTATCACCGAGCCTGAACCCGTTTGGTCGCAAGCACGTGACAAGCTGTCTGATATCGAATCCATCTTACCTGCGGGTGCCCATTCTCCCGATCTCGACAGTGACCATACCTACGCTTTTACCACTATCGCTTCCCTGACTTGGTCTGGTGCGGGTGAACCTGACCGATTAACCCTAGGGCGATATGCCAAAGAGTTAGCCAAGCGATTACGAACCTTGTCGGGTACTGAGTTTGTTGATGAATATGGGATGCCACAAGAAGAGATTCAAATAAGTCTAAGAACTGCTGATGCCGCTGCTCTAGGGCGTTCGAGTGCCAATATCGCTGAATCGCTAGAAGGGGCCGACGCCAAGAATTCTGCGGGAGAATTGGTCAGTGCCTATTCCCGTTTTGGTTTGGAAATTGAGTCTGAGCTGGACTCCATTGAACGTATCAAGCAAGTGCCAATTGCCACTGACAGCAATGGTCACATCATCCGTATGGAAGACATTGCTTCTGTGAAACGTGGTGAGAAAACCCCACAAGATCAGATTGCGATTATTGATGGTGAGCCGGGGGTGATTGTCGCGGCAAGAATGCACCCTGATCTGCGAGTTGATAATTGGACATCACGAGCCAATGCTCTGATTGGCAAGTTTGAGCAAGAGTTACCAAGTAACGTTAAGGTGACGGTGCTGTTTAATCAGCAAGGTTATACCGAGACTCGCTTAGACGATTTAGGTAAGAGCTTGATGATCGGTTTCGGTCTGATTTTGATTGTTCTGTTTGTCACTTTAGGCGTGCGTGCCGCAATCTTAGTGGCAATTTCTCTGCCGTTAACCTCATTGTTGACCCTGTCGACCATGAAAATGACTGGCGTACCGATTAACCAAATGTCGGTGACAGGCCTAATTGTGGCGCTTGGGATCATGGTCGATAACGCGGTGGTGATGGTTGACACCATTCAGGCATATCGCTTGAAAGGGCAACACAGAGCGGAAGCGACCATGAATGCGTTGAAGCACTTGTGGGTGCCGTTATTAGGCTCAACCTTAACTACCGTGTTGGCGTTTGCCCCAATTATTTTGATGCCGGGTGCATCGGGTGAGTTTGTCGGTGGTATTGCGATTACTGTGTCTTTCTCACTGATCGGTTCTTACATTATTTCACATACCCTAATTGCGGGCTTGGCGACTAAGTTACTGCCGAAACAGCTCAGTGATGTTGATAAGAAAGGTCAGCACCATTGGTACATGACCGGTTTGAGAATTCCGGCTTTGACGCGTTGGTTCTCGTCTTCTGTCCGTTTTGGTGTGACGCATCCAATCATCACGATTGCTCTGGTGTTGTTGGTACCGTTTACTGGTTATTGGACTATGTCTCAGCTGACTGAGCAATTCTTCCCACCATCAGATCGAGACATGTTTGAGATTCAGGTGTACATGCCGCCGCAAGCGAGCATTTATGCGACCAAGAATACCTCTGAAAAAATCGACGATATCATTCATCGTTATCCTGAAGTAGAACGTATCGATTGGCTGGTGGGCGCAAACTTCCCATCTTTCTATTACAACTTGCAGGCAAGGCAAAATAATGCGCCTTACTTCTCGCAAGCCATGGTGAAAACAGAGAACTTTGACCAAGCCAATGCGCTGATTCCTGAGTTGCAAAAGGTGTTAGATAACGAGGTGCCGGAAGCACAAATCTTGGTGCGAAAGCTTAATCAAGGGCCTCCATTTACTGCGCCAGTTGAGCTGCGTGTTTATGGTGAAAACCTCGATACGTTAAAAGCGATTGGTGAAGATGTACGCTTGATTCTGGCAGGTGTGCCTCATGTGACTCATACGCGAGAAACATTGCAGCCAGGTACGCCTAAGGTGTGGTTGAAGGTCGATGAAGACACCGCGAAACTTAACGGCATCTCACTCAATCAGTTTGCTGGCATGCTGCAAACTACGCTTACAGGCCGTGAAAGTGGCTCTGTGATTGAGGGCAGTGAATCGGTGCCAATCCGTGTTCGTGTTGCGGATGATGCGCGTGAAAACTTGGCGCACTTAAGCAATATTCGTTTGCCAATCAGTTCTGATGTCTACTCAACGGGCATCAATGTGTCGACTTTGGCTGAACTTGAACTGACTACCAGTCGTGGTGCGATTACTCGTCGTAACGGGCAGCGTGTCAATACCATTGAGGGTTACATTGAAGCGGGTGTCTTGCCTCAAACCGTGCTTAATGAGTTCCAAAAACGATTGGAAAGCTATGAAATGCCATCGGGTTATACGATTGGTTTTGGTGGTGAATCGGCTGAGCGTGACAATTCAGTCAACAGCCTTATCTCGAATGTCGCTGTCGTGGTGGTATTGATGGTTTTGGTGGTGGTGATGTCGTTTAACTCGTTCCGAATGAGTAGCATCATCTTCATGGTAGCAGGACTGGCTGGTGGGCTAGGGCTGTTGTCGGTATGGATCTTCGGTTATCCGTTTGGTTTTACGGTGATCATCGCCATGCTTGGGATTGCGGGCTTAGCGATTAACGCTGCCATCGTGATTCTGACGGAATTGAAACTCGATAAGCAAGCCTCATCAGGTAATGTGGATGCGGTCGTTGAGGCAGTGATGTCGTGTACTCGTCATATCAGCTCGACCACGATTACAACCGTTGGCGGCTTTATGCCGTTGATTATTGCTGGTGGCGGTTTCTGGCCTCCGTTCGCGGTCGCGATTGTTGGCGGAACGGTATTAACCACGCTTATTTCTTTCTACTTTGTGCCTGTGGTTTATCACTTAATGACTAAAAATCAGCGTAAGAAAGTCGTCACAGCAACAGCATAACCCCTTTTTAATGAGTATTACTCCTCTCCTTTGAGGGGAGCAATACTCACTGAAATACATCAAAATACTCATCAAATCGGCTTTTTAGATCGATCTTTTCCATTGTTTTTCGGTACCTCACTGGCATTATTATCAATGAAAAGTAGTGTGTTATTCGAATATCTAATGGGTTGCCGTCTGAAGTGATGTCTTTTCTAAATACCTTTAAAATCGTATGTGAATTCATAAATTTGACATGCATCACACTTTACTTAATTCGCTCTTTCTAATGTAATCAATCATTGTTGCTTCTACTGCGTGTTTACTTTTCTCTCTCCCGTTTCGCTTTAATCCTTTTCCGCACATGGCTCAACTCGTGTGGCACGTATATGATGTGCGTCTGAATTGCATCAATTTCCCACATCTTACTTTCATAACTGGAAGGTTAGTTTCCAAGTTTGTTTGGTGAGCTTTCAATTTCAACTCCTCATAATGCGCCAAATGTAACAATGTATTTCAAAGTGTAACAATTAAGTCATATTTTTTGTGTGGTTTTAACCGTGCGGCAATGTTTCGGCTACGCAGCACTGTCGTTTTAACTTGGCAGTTCAACGGTTCAACTGTCGACTGTTCAAGATAGTGGCTAATTCCGTTTCGCTTTGAGATGCGTCGTTTCACATGCTCAACACATAAATATTCTAATGACCATGACAACCAGTACTCGGGCGTTCGTTCTGAGGCTGGATAACCATCGAGAAAGTTAATGGAAGCTTCAAGATATAAACGCATTTTATCGAGAGCAAATCTGTCGAGGATTGGTTTGGTGGGAACCGTCCTGATGCTCGAAGGATGTAACTCAGCATTGCTCGACCCAAAAGGTAGCGTTGGCGTTCAGGAAAAGGAGCTGATTATTACTGCTCTGTTGCTGATGCTGATTGTCGTCATCCCCGTGATTCTGATGACCATCTACTTTGCTTATAGATACCGTGAAAGCAACACCACAGAAGAGTATGCACCTGACTGGGCGCACTCAACCAAGATTGAAATAGTGGTATGGACGATTCCAATCATCATTATTGCGATTCTGGCCACCATCACTTGGCGAACAACACACGAACTGGAGCCTTCCAAGCCTCTGGAGAGTGACGTTAAGCCTATGGTGATCGAAGTGGTCTCTCTGGACTGGAAATGGCTGTTCATCTATCCGGAGCAAAACATTGCGACGGTTAACTATGTTGCGTTCCCGAAAGATGTACCGGTGACGTTTAAGCTGACTTCAGACAACATCATGAACGCGTTCTTTATCCCGCGTCTTGGTTCGCAGATTTATGCGATGCCGGGAATGGTGACCAAGCTGAACTTGATTGCTAACCATGAAGGCGACTTCAAAGGTTTTGCATCGAACTACAGTGGTAAAGGGTTCTCTCAAATGAAATTCACCGCATCAGCAATGCCTGACCAAGTGGCGTTTCTAAACTGGGTGGAAAAAGTGAAGGCTAGCCCAGACCGTATTGAAGATTGGGAGCAGTTCCGTTCATTGGCTGCGCCAAGTGTTGCTGAACCTGTGACTTTTTTCTCCAGTATCCCACCATTTTTATTCACTGATGTCGTGACCCAGCACCCTGGTTCAATGAACTGTTTGCCGGAAACCCAAGGATAATCGTCATGTTTGGAAGATTAACTCTAGACTCAATTCCCTACCACGAACCCATTATTGTAGTCACTTTAACCATGATTGCTTTGGTGGGTGCTTTAGTGGTGTTCGCGGTAACTAAAGCAGGTAAGTGGCAATACCTTTGGAATGAATGGTTTACGTCTGTAGACCACAAAAAACTGGGCTTCATGTACATTGCGGTTGCGATGGTGATGTTAGTTCGTGGCTTTGCTGATGCGGTAATGATGCGTAGTCAGCAATTGCTTTCTGCAGCCGGTGAGACGGGCTATTTACCGCCACATCACTACGATCAGATCTTCACTGCTCACGGCGTGATCATGATTTTCTTCGTAGCGATGCCATTGGTTATCGGTTTGATGAACATTATCGTGCCGCTGCAAATTGGTGCTCGTGATGTTGCATTCCCTTACTTGAATAACTTGAGCTTCTGGCTGTTTGTGGTGGGTATCATTCTAACCAACATGTCACTGGGCTTAGGTGAGTTTGGCCGTACGGGTTGGTTAGCGTATCCACCGCTTTCCGGCATTGAGGCAAGCCCGGGAGTAGGTGTCGATTATTGGATATGGGCACTGCAAATATCCGGTGTGGGTACCACACTAACGGGTGTGAACTTCTTTGCGACCATTTTGCGCATGCGTACTCCGTCTATGCCAATGATGAAGATGCCAGTGTTCACATGGGCATCTCTGTGTGCCAACATCCTGATCATCATCTCTTTCCCGATCCTAACTGTGACCATTGCGTTACTGACTTTGGATAGATACATCGGCACGCACTTCTTCACCAATGACCTTGGTGGCAACGTGATGATGTATGTGAACCTGATTTGGGCATGGGGACACCCTGAGGTGTACATCCTAATCTTGCCTATTTTCGGAGTGTTCTCTGAAGTTACTGCGACTTTCTCACGTAAAAAACTGTTTGGTTATACCTCACTGGTATGGGCGACGGTGGCTATCACTATTTTAGCGTTTGTGGTTTGGCTGCATCACTTCTTCACCATGGGTTCAGGCGCCAATGTGAATGCCTTCTTCGGCATTGCAACTATGATTATCTCTATCCCGACCGGGGTTAAGATCTTCAACTGGTTGTTCACCATGTACAAAGGTCGTATCCGCTTTACCACACCTATGTTATGGACGGTCGGTTTCCTTATCACCTTTACGGTGGGTGGTATGACAGGCGTATTGATGGCAGTTCCGGGCGCAGACTTTATTCTGCATAACTCGGTATTCCTGATTGCTCACTTCCACAACGTAATCATCGGTGGCGTAGTGTTCGGTTGTTTCGCTGCTATTGGTTACTGGTTCCCGAAAGCGACGGGTTTCACTCTGAACGAACTTTGGGGAAAACGCGCATTCTACTGCTGGATAATCGGTTTCTTGATGGCGTTCTTGCCGCTTTATGCTCTGGGCTTTATGGGCATGACGCGTCGTTTGAGCCAAGACATCAATCCTGAATTCTTCCCTCTACTGGCGGTTGCGGCTGCAGGTACGGGCGTGATTGCGATGGGTGTTGTTTGTCAGTTCGTTCAGATTTACGTGAGTGTTCGTGACCGCGACCAAAACCGAGATCTAACCGGTGACCCGTGGGGCGGACGCACATTCGAATGGGCAACGTCTTCACCACCGCCGTTCTACAACTTTGCAAAATTGCCTAAGGGCGATGAGATCGATTCGTTCTGGTATCAAAAGCAAAGTGGTGAGTTTGATCCAACTCAGGAAGAAGAATACGAACGTATTCACATGCCGAAGAATACACCGACAGGCATTTATGTGTCTGCATGGGCGTTGGCATTTGGCTTCGCAATGATTTGGTACATCTGGTGGCTAGCGGCGGCAAGCTTAGTGGGCATCGTGGTGACGTGTATTCAACACAGCTACAACGACGATGTGGACTACTACGTGGAAGTTGAAGAGATCAAAGCGATTGAAGCGGCTCGACGTGCACAGCTTGAAGAAGCTAAGAGACAGTCAGTGAAGGGCGACAACTCTGGTCGTGGTAACAGCGCTGACGGTGACAGTGATAACAACAATAAAGATGATTTGGAGACGACGTATGCAAGCTAATACTCCGTCACACACTTATGATCTTGCACACTCGCATGATCATCACCACGAAGCTGCGGGTAACAAGTTGTTTGGCTTCTGGGTTTACTTGATGAGTGATTGTGTCCTGTTTGCCACACTTTTCGCGACTTATGCCGTGCTTGAGAGTGGTTCAATCGCAGGGCCTACAGGCAAAGACATCTTTGAACTGCCGTTCGTGTTTGTCGAAACCATGATGCTGCTGTTCAGTAGTATCACCTTTGGCTTTGGCATGATTGCAATGAAGCGCAAAGACGTTACGGGACTGAAGCGATGGATCAAAGTTACTTTCGTATTGGGCTTAGCCTTTATCTGTATGGAAGTGTATGAGTTCCATCACTTGATTGCAGAAGGTTATGGTCCTCAAGAGAGTGCGTTCCTTTCTGCGTTCTTTACCTTGGTTGGCACACACGGGTTGCACGTAACGTTTGGTCTGATTTGGATGGCAGTGGCGTATCACCAGCTTTCAACCAAAGGCTTGAACGACAACATGTCGATGCGTTTCCAGTGTTTAAGCTTGTTCTGGCATTTCCTTGATATCGTTTGGATTTGTGTATTTACCATTGTGTACTTAATGGGGGTGATGTAATGGAACAGCATCTAGACAGCGGTGCAACGGATTATGTGAAAGGCTTTATTGCGTCACTAATTCTGACCATTATTCCGTTCTACATCGTGTGGTCACATGCGCTACCAAGCACGGAAACTTACGTGATCTTGTTCGGTTGTGCGCTGGTGCAAATCTTTGTGCACTTTAAGTACTTCTTGCATATGGAAGCGAAATCTTCCGATGGGCGTTGGAACTTGGTGTCACTGATGTTTACCGCCATCGTTGTATTGATTCTTATCGCTGGCTCGGTATGGATCATCTACAATATGAACGTCAACATGAAGTTGTAGGCTAGGGTATGCTGAAAAGATATCTGTCTATTACCAAACCGGGCATCATTTTCGGCAACCTGATTTCTGTTGCGGCGGGGTTCTTCCTCGCCGCAAAAACAGAACCAGCCAGTGCGATGTTGTTACTGACAACATTAGCGGGTGTGGGACTTGTGATTGCATCAGGTTGTGTGGTCAACAACATCTTTGACCGAGATATCGACCAGAAAATGAAACGAACCCAGAACCGTGAATTGGTTCAGGGCAACATCAACACAGACGTCGCATTTATCTATGCGTTAGTCATGTTGTTGGCAGGCACGGCGTTGCTGTTTCAATTCGTTAATCCGATGTCTGCGGTGGTGGTGTTGCTTGGTTATGTGTTCTACGTTTTTTTCTACACCATGTGGTACAAGCGTAATTCAGTTTACGGCACCTTAGTGGGCAGTATTTCTGGCGCGGTTCCACCATTGGTTGGCTACCTTGGCGTGACGAACTACCTGAGCTTAGAAGCCGTTCTGCTGTTCATTATGTTCTGCTTATGGCAAATGCCACACTCGTATGCGATTGCGATGTTCCGCATTCAAGACTACCGAGATGCAGGCATTCCCGTTTTACCGGTTAAAGAGGGTGTGGATAAGGCCCACAAACATATGAAAGCGTATGTGGTCGCTTTTGGCGCGGTTGCTCTGGGGTTATTTTTACTCGGAGAGGCGGGTTATGAATACCTAGCCGTGTCGGCAGCCGTTTGCTTTATGTGGACCAAAGTGACGTTCCGTAAGGTCGACTGCCTCAACTACATTCAGTGGTCAAAGACTGTGTTTAAGGTGTCCCTGCTGGTGGTAATGAGCATCAGTGGTGTTCTTGGACTGGAGTTGATTCCACTGCCTTTTTCGTAAGGTTGGAACAAGATTAACCTATCAAGCAGTTCACACCAATAATATAAATACCCCGACGAGCGGGGTATTTTTGTTTATCTTCTATCCAACTCTTACGCGTAACTTGTTTACCAAGCCCCTAAGTATGACTTGTAAGATTGTAGGCGAACGGTTGCTGCGCCAATCACATCAATGAAGCCCCAGAATGGGTGTGGCTTCTCAGCCGAGATCCAAGCCGCGCCAGTTGAACCAATCGGGATGTTGTAACCTTCTGGTTCGATGATCTCAAGTACGATAGTACGACCTAAACCATTGCCGTTTCTTACTACGTGTTGACCGACACTTTGTGGCCCCTGAAGTGGAGAAATACTCGACTCACCGGTACCTGCATTAAAGCTGTGTACTTTTGCCCGGAACACGTGACCTGGATAAGCGTCTACGAAGAACTCAGCAAAGTCACCCACTTGAACATAGCCGTATGTTTGGTCAGAGATGCGCATCTCTAAGAACTTTTTGCTGGTGTTGTAAAGGTGCATATTGCCCATTACCGAGCCTTCCGCAATGTTCACGATAGAGACTTGGCCATCAAATTCAGCTCGAATGGTTTTCTTCTCTTGTGCCCAGTTAACTTTCTGCAAGTCGGCTTTTAATGACACAAGTTCAGCGTGCAGCACTCGAAGATCGGAGTCGTATTTTTCCACGTCACGCATATTGAAGATTTCAGGTGACGTTTCAGCGCGCTCTAAGTCGCGATTCATTTGCTTGATCTCTTCTTCTTTCTGAACAATTGAAGATTCGATCTTTGCTTTGTCTGCGGCAGAATCAATGTCGACGAGTGTGTAAATTACGTCGCCTTCTTTAACCATTTGGTTGTGTTCAACAAGCACTTGGTCGATCTGCTGACCAAAGATAGGTGACATCACCGCGTGTGGTGCTTTAACTGTGGTTGAGTTGGTTAAATCAACGGGTGCCCACAAGCGAGAGATAACTGCTAATACCGCAAGAATCGTTACACCGCCAATGGCAGCCCATGTGTAGTTTTTGAAATTCTTCTTAAGTGCGCCTGTCGCAAACAGTGACCATACAATTAGGATGTATGGAATCATCATCTCTTTCATTATGCGACCTCTTTATTTGTTGGAGTCTTTTCTTTTGAAGGCTGAGCTTCTGAAGACTGTTCTACTGGAGATTGTTTCGTTTGAGACGGCTCTGTTACCGATTCTTCAGGTGATACGTGGACTACGGCGGCCTCTGTACTTGTCGCATCTTGTTTAGGCTGTACACCACGGCGAATTACATCACTCAGTGATTGGCCAATATGTTTCCAGTTCGCCAATGCGATAACCAAGGCGATCACCCAGAATGTTTTGCTGATGAAGAGTCCGCAAAGTGATAGTGCAAACACGATCTGAACGTGAGCGCTCTTATGCTCTTTTGCTTTATGCACACCTAGTTCATGCAACTGCCACATGCCGTAAACACCGGCTAATACCACAGCAATGGTCACTGAGAACAAGTAGCCAGAGAAGTACTCCATCTGGAAGAAGTTCATCATCATTTCATTGGGATGATTGTTGAATTGAGACATGTCGATGTCTTTAGAATGGATTGTGCCTAACGGTGCAAGAGCCCATGCACCAGCAAACATCACCGCCATAAACAGGCAGAATTTAATCAAGACCATTACAATGGCCCAGATTTTCTGGAAAACGAGTTTTATAAAGTTCATATCTCAACCTACATCAATAAGAAGAGAGAATTTGCAGCCTAGAAGTGACCTTTAATGACATCTTAAAAAGTAGATGTCTATTATGTGGGTAGATTGGTACGCATAATAAACAAAAGTAATAGATGCTATTTAAAGTGATACTACTCAGTCCAGACAACCGATTCTCGGTATCAAGAAGCGAATATGCTCCCTTACAAATCAATCTTATTATTTGTCAGTAGACGCAAACAGAATGGTAATTAGACTATCGACTTAACCTTCGTAGCGACTGTCTTTATTATGGGCTGCGCCTCGACCATAGAGGGCTGTTTCATGATAATTGACATGCCACAGTAAACATTTGTCATTTTTCTGTTTGGGCTAATAATTGATTTGCTGGCAGGATAATAGGAAGAGTTTTGAGCAGTATCTACCCAGTATACCGATTTAATAATATCGTAATTACGATGAATTGGCATGGCGCAAAATCGGCAAGTTGAATTATTTGCTAGTGCTCAAATTCGGCTTTAAAACATTGTTAATTAAATTGGCTTGGATCAATGAAATGACTAATAAAAGCATCAATAAGAGAGTTGATAGAATTTATCTTTTTACACGCTTTTTACAATAAAAGGAGTAATAGAAACGAATGATGGATGACATATAAATGATAATAGGTTTTTGAACACTGGAAAAATGCGTTTCTGTTTACGGTTGAGTGCTGAATTTGAAATATTGTAGCTTTAATTCCTCAAATGTATATCTCAACGACGCTGAACACAGTGTCATGATAAACGAGACAATCGTGTCTTTTTTGTTACTTGATAGTCGTTGAACGATGAGGTCCTTCATCCTAAAACGAGCGGCATGACGAGATGTCGCCTCAATTTTCGACGTTAAACGAGGGATTCTTATTTCATTCTATCGTTTTTACGATAGCATGGTGCTCATGGTCGCCTAACGAGTAATGATATATGAGCAACGACATCCCCAACTTCAATCTACTTGCTGTGTTTTCTGCGGTGATGGAGCAGGGCAGTTTAAGTAAAGCTGCGGATCAACTCAGTACCAACCAATCGACCATCAGTACCGCATTAGCACGTTTAAAGAGTGATATTGGGCAGGAGCTTTTTGTCCGAAAAGGACGGGGGGTGGTGCCTACTGCATATTCTCAAAGCTTGTATGAGCAAATTAAAGCACCGATCAATGAGTTAAATGGTGTCTTTCAATCGATGACAAATTTTGATGAGCAAGTTTCTGAGCGTAAGTTTGTTATTTCTTCACCTGAACACCTTCAGTGGGTATTGCTCAATAGTTTTGCGGCTCTTCCAAATCAAAATCTCTCGCTTGAAGTCTATGATCAACCAGATAATGATGATCGTATCTATGAAAATCTTCTGACTCAAGAGTTTGATGCGATGATCGATATTTTGGTTCCTGAACATCCTAGCATCGCTAGCGAAACCTTGTATCAGGGCGATTTTGCCATTGTGTGTCGTGAGGGGCATCCACGAATTCAAGGTGAAATCAATGAAGCTCAGTTTATGACCGAAAAACATGCTGTTTTAGATCGAACTCGCCGTAAAGTTCGCAGTTTGAATCACTACACATCTTTAGATCTGTCCCAGCGTAAAATCGTATTTCATGGGCGTTCGCTGTTCAGTAATATCTTGCTGTGTAGCCAATCCGATTACATCACTGTAGTGCCTTTATCCATGGCCGTGCAGTTTCAAGAAAAGTTAAGTTTACAGCTGTTCAAGCCACCTTTTGAATATCAGCCGATGTCTCATTACCTGATTTGGTTGAAGAAGCAGAACAGCGACCCCGCTCATAAATGGTTTCGAGAGCAAGTGATTAATACATCTGATACGATGTCGAAAACGCTTAAAGATAGGCGTTTGCGGTTTTAATTGAGAGTCGAAATCTAAGGGGAGCATTGGCTTCCCTTTTTTGTGTCTCTTAGTTTGTATTAGTCAATATGTTAATAACAAAAAATTATCACAATGAGAATTTATGATAATTTCATTTATTTGCTGTCAGCTCGTATATTAACCCTAACAAAGAAGTGGATAACCTCCACTCACGATTATATCGGCTCAGGTTACTGGGCTTAAAAAGGGTGAAATATGAAATTCCTACACACAATGATTCGAGTTGCTGATCTAGACAAGTCTATTGAGTTCTACACCAAGGTATTGGGAATGAAGGAACTTGAACGCCATGAAAACAAAGACTACCGCTACACATTGGTTTTTGTTGGCTATGAGCAAGGCGGCACGACTATCGAGCTAACGTACAACTGGGATACGAATGAGTACGAGATGGGCAGCGCGTTTGGTCATCTGGCATTGGGTGTAGAAGATATTTACGTGGCATGTGACAAGATAAAATCGCTGGGTGGCAACGTCACTCGCGAAGCGGGTCCAGTGAAAGGCGGTTCAACTCATATCGCGTTTATTACTGACCCAGACGGCTACCAAATCGAACTGATTCAACTAGGTTAATCGAGGAAACCATTATGACAAACGCACTATTGCAACCAATTCAACTTGGTAACATTGAGCTTAAAAACCGTATTGTTATGCCTCCGATGACGCGCTCACGTGCGACGCAACCTGGTAATTCAGCAAACGACATGATGGCGGCTTACTACGCTCAGCGCGCTTCTGCAGGTTTGATCATCGCTGAAGGCACACAAATTTCACCTATGGGCCAAGGCTATGCTTGGACTCCAGGTATCTACTCTGACGAGCAAATTGCTGGTTGGAAAAAAGTAACCGATGCAGTACATGAAAAAGGCGGCGTTATTTTCGCTCAGCTTTGGCATGTCGGTCGTGTAACACACCCAGATAACATCGGTGGTGAACAGCCAATTTCGTCTTCTGCTATCAAAGCGGAAAATGTAAAAGTCTTCATCGATAACGGCACTGATGAGCCGGGGTTTGTTGACGTGGTTGAGCCTCGTGAAATGACCAAAGAAGACATCAAAGAAGCGGTTGAGCAATATCGCCAAGCAGCCCTTAATGCAATCGAAGCAGGCTTTGATGGCATTGAGCTTCACGCAGCAAATGGCTACTTGATTAACCAATTTATTGATTCTGAAGCAAACAACCGTAGCGATGAATACGGTGGTTCAATTGAAAACCGCCTGCGTTTCTTAGGTGAAGTGGTTGAAGCGATGGTTGAAGCGATTGGTGCTGACCGTGTTGGTGTTCGTCTTGCTCCGTTTACTTCGCTAAATGGCACGGTTGACGCGACGCCAGTTGAAACTTACACAGCGGCAGCCGTGTACCTAAACCTATACAAGATCGTTTACCTGCACATCGCAGAAGTAGACTGGGATGATGCGCCGGAAACGCCAAAAGCGTTCAAAGTTGCGGTTCGTGAAGCATTCAAAGGTGTACTGATTTACGCAGGTAAATACGACAGCGAGCGTGGCGAGCAAGCAGTCGCAGAAGGCGTGACAGATATGGTTGGCTTTGGTCGTCCATTTGTAGCAAATCCAGATTTGCCAGCTCGTATTCAAAATGGTTTTCCTCTAGCTCCGCACGATCCAAATACTCTGTTTGGCGGTGCTGAAAAAGGCTTAACGGATTACCCAGAATACGCAGGCTAAAAACTGCTGCCTGAAACAGAGTATTAAGATAGTATCTTGATCCTGTTGAGAGTTTATAAAAAGCAACCTTGCAGAGCCTGGTTGCTTTTTTGTTATTGGAACGAATAAAAATGATGAACGTGAAAGCAATGCGTGGCGAGCTTTACCTCTTGTGTGCCACTTTACTGGCAGGGGTAGGATGGATTGCATCTAAGCTTGTGGTCATGGAAATGCCGGGACCTGTGTTCATTGGTGTGCGTTTTGTTGTCGCGAGCCTGATTCTACTGCCATTCTGTATTCATCATATTCGCAATCTCTCATTTAAGCAGATCCTGTCATTGTGCGGTGTCGGCTTACTCTTGTCTGCCTCACTTCAGGTGTGGGTGTTTGCGGTTTCGGTAACGGAGAGTTTATCGGAAGGGGCATTTATCATGAGCCTCGCGATGATCATTGCGCCATTCGTCTCTTGGGTTCTGTTTCGAGTAAAGCCTAATCGCGCATTTTGGATGTCATTCCCTATCGCGATCCTTGGTATGTTACTGCTTACCCTCACCAATGGTTGGCATGTTGAACAAAGTCAGATCTACTTCTTGTTGGCTTCTATGTTGCTATCCATTCACTTTGTGATGAACAAGCGTGTGATCACCAATATTAAGCCTATCGCATCAATCTGTGTGCAATTGTTTGTTGTGGGTGTGAGTGGTTTAGCCTTTGCTTCTATGACAGCTCAGCCGGAGTTCGAAATCACCAAAACCTTAGTGTTCTGGTTTATCGTATCTGCGGTGATCGCAACGTCTATTCGTTACTTGCTGCAAACGGTCGGTCAGCACTCCGTGAACATGGAAGTGGCGGCATTGATCATGATTCTTGAGCCAGTGTGGACATTGTTACTGAGTGTCAGCATGTTGGGTGAAACAGTTGAGGTACAAAAGCTGGTCGGTGGAGCGGTGATCATTGCTTCGCTGTTTTGCTATATCAAATGGTCGCGGAAAAAATAAACCCTCGTTCAGGGCGAGGGTCTTATTCAGTTTCTAAGTGGTTACTTTAGCGTGAGCTATTGATCTAGACAGCTGCGACCATTTTTTTAAGTAAACCGATCATCTGTTGCTGCTCTTTTGCATCAAGCGAGGCCATTAGCTCTTCATTCAACTTCACAGGGATGGGTATTAACACTTCTTCAAGTGCTTTACCTTTCTCTGTTAGGTAGATTCTAAAAGAGCGGCGACTGTGTGGATCTACTCTACGCTCTACCAGTTCAAGCTTTTCCAACTTATCTAATGTTCGTGTTGTCGTTGAGTTTTCTACTTTCGACTTAGCGGCAATATCACGCTGGGTAACGCCTTCTTCTTCCCATAAACACATCAAGGTTGGCCACAATGCGATGCTTAAGCCGTGTTTCTTTAGCTCAAGGTCGAAATCTTTGGTCGCTTTGTTGGCGATAACATTGATCATCCATCCAAAACTATTCTGTCTATCAAACTCTTCTGGCATTGGTTAGCCCCTAATTCTTATGACATAACAACTATTGTCATCGTAACTAATACCGATGCAATTAGCACCAACAATGCTTTTCTATTTGATGAGAAAGCCAATTGAGTGCCATTTCCGGAATGAGCGGTAGATAACGATTGATTTTGTTTGCCTGTGATCATAGCGAGCACTAAAGGCTTTGAACGCAGTTTGTAGGTCAAGATAGCCAATAAATGCAGTGCTACAAAAGCGATTAACATACGTGCGGCAATAGTATGAGCTGTGCCGAGTAGGTCAAAAACATCGTCTGTGATGATGATTTCTGAATATGGCAATGTGTCGAAGAACCCAGCTATCGCTAGGCCAGTTATGCATTGGGCGAATAAGGTTGTAATCATCCCCACAACCATCCAAGCACCTAGAGGATTATGCCCCGGCTTAGGTTGAACTCGGCCTCGTAAGTACAGCCAAGCAGATCGAGGTGAGCTCATAAACTGCGAAAAACGGCTGGTATCGCTACCAATCATTCCCCAGACCAAGCGCCAAAGAATCAAACTAAACAGTGCTAGCCCTAGATAAATGTGTGGGCCATTGCCACTAAAGCCTGATGCCGCTAGACCAATGAATAGTGTGGCTTGTAGCCAGTGGTACAGTCGAGTCGGTAGATCCCAAATTTTCATTGTTCAATTTCCTGCTTGTCACTTTTCAAAGTGAGGTTAATTTACACAACAATAGTTGCGTGTGCAACTATTGTTGTGTAAATTAAATGCATCTCATCGATTCCCGATTGAAAGATCAACAAATCAACCGACCAATGAACAGGAGTGACACTATGAAAAAACTGACTATCGCTTTACTTATCGCCGCGCCAGTAATGGCTATTGCTGCAACTGAAGCTGTGAATAATCGCCAACAGGCTTTCAGCTCAATTGAAAAACTCAATAAACAAGTGTCTTCAGAATTAGGAAACCGAAATACAGATTGGAAAAAGGTTGAGGAGTTAAGTGAAATGTTGGTGGAACATGGTGATGTCTTGAACGCGAGTTTTGCTGAAGCTGATACAGGAGGTAAGGCCAAGAAGGAGGTTTGGAGCAAGCCTGAGAAATTTAACCAACTGATGTTGCAGATGAATCAAGGCTTTGCAGAGGTTTACCAAGCGAGTGTTGAACAAGACTTGTTGAGTGCAGAGCAAGGGTTAAATTCTGCGAATAAGACGTGTAAAGGGTGTCACCGTACTTATCGTTCTCGTTGGTAACGATTCTAACAACGAGCTTTGAATATAGGTGGTAAAGTCGACCCCTTACCACCATAGTCCTATCGCGCAGCCTTCTTTTCTTTGTGCAATCAATTCGAATGCACTAGGGGCGGAAAAGTACGTGAGTGAATTAGTCGCGAACAGTGACTTTAGTAATCACAATATCTTCGCAAGGTACATCTTCATGTCCCCAACGAATGGTCGTTGGCGCGGCTGCGATCTTGTTTACCACATCCATACCTGCCGATACTTTACCAAATACAGCGTAACCCCAGCCTGCGTTGGTTGTTGAGGTGTGATCGAGGAAATCGTTGTCATCAAGGTTGATGAAGAACTGTGCCGTTGCAGAATGTGGTGCATCAGTACGAGCCATCGCTACAGAGCCAATCACGTTATTTAAGCCACGGTTTGCTTCGTTGACGATGGGTGCGCGAGTTGGTTTTTCTGTCATGTCGATAGTGTGCCCACCACCTTGAATCATGAAACCTTCAATAACACGGTGAAATGTCGTGCCTTCGTAGAAGCCATCTTGGCAGTATTTAAGGAAGTTTTTCGATGTTACTGGCGCTTTTTCAAGGTTCAGTTCAATTTCAATGTCGCCAAAGTTTGTGGTCAGAATGATCATAAAGGTCCCAATATTTGAGTGTTAATACTTTGAAGGCTACAGCACAGTGGTTAGCTTATTTGAGTGCAGTATATGAAAAATTGTGGAGGATGCCAGTTAACAATGCTTCCCAAGCGGATTTATGGGAATGGTGAGTGGCTAGGGAGACTTCATATATAAGAAAGCCAGCGATGAATCACTGGCTTTGAGATGAAAAACGGACTTAGAGCGTTAGTAGGTAATTCACTAGTTGGTTGTACTCTTCGTAGCTCTTGATTTGATCCGGTTTCACGATGTATTTGTTGTTAACCAGAACTCCAGGAACACCTGTTAGTGTGCTTTGCTCAAACTCTTTATCGAAACGTTTTTGCATCGAGTTCACTGCAAAGCTGTTGTATGCTGCATCAAACTTCTTCGCATTGATACCGTTATCAATGAAAACGTCACGCAGTTCTGCTTCATTTTTTGGTGTTTGTTGCTTCTCATGGATCTGAGCAAACATGGCAGGAACCATGCTTTCTTCAGCGTCTAGCGCAACCATGGTCGCGTAAGCCTTCGCCATTGGCGCTGCCATGTTGTTACCCATAAAAGCGACGTGCACTTTTTGGAAGCTTGCTGACTTTGGCAAGTCTGCTTTTAGGTACTTAATGACCCCTTCAAACTTGTAACAATGTGGGCAGTAGAAAGAGAAAAATTCGGTAACGACAGGCTTGTCGGCCTTTGCTACATCAAGGATTTTGTAGTGCGTGCCTTCTTCAAATTGTGCGGCGTTTACTGAAGCGCTTAAGAGTAGAGCAGCAAAGAGGCTAAATAGTTTTTTCATGTGTTAATTTCCTAAATTCGGATGTCATTTGATACAGCAAAAATGCTGTTATAACTTGGTGGCAGAGATTGCCAAACAGGGACAAACGATTAGGAAATAGGGGGGCGGTATGGCGCTTGTGGTGCAAAAATCGCTTTGTGCGAAGATTCTTTTTCTATCAGTGCCAGTGATTCAATCTGCGGTTCGAAAGATTCAGAAACGATAAGTGGTGGCATTTTCAGTAGACAGACCGATCCACAGCAGTGGTGCTCAACGTTGGATTGTACGCTGGAAAAAGGTGTTGGGGCGCTCTCTACAGAACTGATGTTAGAAGCAGAGAAAGATAAGCTATTGGCAGAAGTTGATTGAGCTTGGGGGGCTTGCAGAGCATTGCTGCTCGCGATGCTGTCCACACTAATGGTGGCCATTAGCATAGCGAAGAGCATGAAAGCGTGTACCCAAATTTTGTTAATCAACTTTGGCATCAATTCTTAGTCTTGGTATATGAACGTGTGTTGGTGCGAATAAAATTGTGCAACCGCTAACCGTAAAATAGGTAAAGTGCAAACGTTCCGATAATACACGACTTGTTTCAGCATCTCTAATCAAACCCGATGAAACTTGCCAGGGTTCTATTTTTGTTTGACCTATCAAGGTGCGCTGCATTCGTTAATTTTACCTCAATCCGTGTATTGATAATTAGGGAGCAGCTGTTGAATCGCTTTGCAATGGACTGCGGGTATCATAGAATCGAAAACGTATGCGAATTTTATTGATATCAACGGAAGAGAATAAACAATCAATGAGTAGTATTTTAGAGTGTATTCGTACAGTTGGACGAGGAGAAAGAGGGCGTAAGCCTTTATCGTTCGAACAAGCCTACCGCATCATGGATGAGTATTTAAGCGGAGAAGTCGGCGACGACCAAATGGCTATGCTACTGATGCTGATTCGTGTGCAGAATGAAACCAATGAAGAGATCGCTGGCTTTGTAAAAGCGTTTCAATCTCGAGTGCCAGATTTAGGTGCTGATATTGATTGGCCGTGTTATGCAGGTAAGCGTAACGATAACGCCAGTGGTAAACCTTGGAACTTGCTGGCAGCAAAAATCCTCGCTGACAGTGGTTATAAAGTCTTAATGCATGGCTACATGGACAAACCGAGCGGTAGGACACACGTTGAAAGCCATTTGCAAGATGTTGGTGTGCAAAGTGCAGAGAACCCTGAACATGCTAAGTCGATTCTTGAACAAGACGGCATTGCTTATTTACCGCTAGCTAACTTTGCTCCCGAAGCGCAAACCATGATCGGTTGGAAACACCGTTACGGATTAAGAACACCAATTAACACGGTAGTTCGAGCATTGAATCCCGGTGGTGGTCGTTTAGGTCTGCGTGGTAGTTTCCATCCTGGCTTCCCACAACTTCATGCGGAAGTTGAGCATGTCATTGGCAATAAATCCCACTCGGTGATTTCATTCAAAGGGATGAACGGTGAGTCGGAATATAATCCTAAAGTTAGCCAAACGGTGTGGATGAGCTCTCCTGATAAAGTCGAGTCGTTCTACTGGGAAGAGATGATGAACTTAGAACTGCCACTTCCTCGTCAATGTGTACTTGGTACGTCGACTGAAGAGATGGCGCTAATGGCGAATACCGTTGTCGACAGCATGACAGCTATTCTCTTTGCAGAAACGCACGATAAAACTGAGGCATATCAGAAAGCGGTGCGCTTGTGGCATGAGTATTGTGCGCGTTAGATGATGGTTTTTAACCAATCAGAGAAGGTCAGCGAGCGCTGGCCTTTTTTATGTTTGATTTATAGCAAAGGGCTTTTTGCTAATGCCCAAACAATAGAGCTACTTCACTCGCATCAATCGATGCATTTTGTCTTCGAACTGAATCTCAATGACTTGTGAAATTTTCATTTTCTCAACTCATTCAAGCATTACTGCTTGATAGGCTCGCTTCTTCATCCACTCTAACGGTTCTTTAAAGCCATCTTCATTAATCACAAATGACTGATCGGTAATAGAGTCTTCAAAGATATGAACCACCCAAATGCGTGATTGGAAATCCAATAACTCGCTAAAGTAGCTTTTTAACTTAGATAAGGAGTTAGAGAGATACGTTCGAGAAGACATAGTAAACCGTATTTAGACAATGAAAATCGGCAAGGGCACCGTCTGATCATTATAGCCTTTACCCGTTAGGCTTGTCAGGGCGAATTCGGCAGCCATTATGGCTAATGCTAATGCTAATGCTAATGCTAATGCTAATGCTAATGCTAATGCTAATGCTGCTGTGGCTGCCAGTTCGTGATTAACCAAACCAGTGTCGGACTCACTATTTTACGAATAGGCCGAAGTCGATCTCTTGCTCTCTTTGATACTTCACCAGCTTCACTTTTAGGTCGTGTTTTGCTGCTAAGTCAATGGCTAAGCACGACATGCGTTTTATCTCATCAACGCAGCTTGAAATAAGCGGTTTTTCTTGATTATCTACAGTGGCGATGAGTGTGTTTTCTGTGCCGTCGTTACCTGCATAAACATACGCGTACATGTTGTTGTCGTGTTGCATAAACTTCCCAAATCCGGATTTCTAATTATTAGTGCGGAGAAGATTACAGGGTTTATCTACTCAGGCTAGTTCGGCTAAGTAAGGTTAAGCAAGGGAAAGTAAGGCTTTGTAAGGGCTCTTTTTTTCCTTTTTTCTGGTGGTCTAAAACGTGCTCAAGCCTTTGTTTGTCTCGCTTTGTTGTCTTGTTAGGTTTTGCCTATCAATAAAATTGTTGAAATCCATTTAGTAAAATCAAGATTTTAGACAACAATTAACTTAACAAGATAGAAAAATATATGACGCAAAGTATTTAGGGAGAACACAATGCATTCTATTAAAGTGAAAGATTACATGACGCAGCAGGTTGTGACATTTACTCCTGATATGCCGTTAAGTCTAGCGTTAGACAAAGTGATGCGTAGCCACCACATGGGTGGACCCGTAATCAATGATAACGAACAAGTGATAGGCTTCCTTTCTGAGCAGGATTTACTCGAGAAACTTGTGAAGGTCAGTTACTTCTGCCAAGACACACACCTTGTGGGTGATTGCATGCACCAAGAAGTACTGTCGGTGTCACCTGACTTATCCATTATTGAATTGGCGGACATGATGCAGGTGGGCAAACCTAAAGCATACCCTGTAATCGATAATCGAAAACTGGTGGGTATGATCACCAGAACCGATGTTTTGAGAGCAATCGGCAAGAACTTGGAAGAATGCTTCAAACATCAGGTATAGTAGCGTGTTAAGAACGATTATTTTTCTCAATACCCTCAATTGAAAAAAGGCGCACTAGCGCCTTTTTTATGTATAGCACTTTTCTTGGTCGATCCTTTCTTTGTGGATCCCTAGCCTGTTGATTAGTTGATAGGGCTTTAGCTCTTGGGTATTCCAACTTTTGGAGGTTTCATGTCAAATCAAACGGCAAAGTTTGTTGAAGGTTCAACGATGCGCCACATATTGGTGATGTCGGGGGCTGGCTCTGTCGGTTTGATGGCGTTATTTGTGGTTGATTTACTCGACATGTTGTTTATCAGTATGCTCGGGCAGGTCGAATTGGCTGCTGCGGTAGGCTTTGCAGGTACGCTGACTTTTTTCTCTACCTCTGTTTCGATTGGTACTTCCATTGCCATGGGCGCATTAGTGTCCAAAGCCATCGGCTCAAAGAATCAAGAACACGCTCGAAACCTAAGCACCAGTATCATGTTGACTGCGTTTGTTATCAGTTCCGCCGTAACGGCAATCATGTTCGCTTATATTCCAGAGCTGCTAGCCGCGATAGGAGCCAAAGGCATTGCAGCCGAGCGTGCTCAAGCTTACCTACAGATTTTGTTGCCAAGTGGTCCATTTTTGGCGTTGGCGATGGCCGCGGGTGCGGGCTTGAGAGCGGCGGGCGATGCGAAACGTTCGATGTGGGCGACTTTGTCAGGCGGTATTGTTAACGCGATTCTCGATCCTCTGTTTATTTTTGGTTTTGGTTGGAACATCGAAGGGGCAGCTATCGCTTCGGTTGTTGCTCGCTTCTCGGTGCTGTTCTTCTCGCTTTATCCTCTGATTCGCAGCCATCAGCTGGTGGCTCCACCTTCGTTTGTGCAATGGCGCCTTAATATTCGACCAATATTGGCGATTGCGCTGCCTGCGATTATCACTAATACCGCAACGCCTATCGGTAATGCGATTGTGACGACAGGTATCGCACAATATGGTGAGGATTTTGTCGCGGGCTTTGCCGTGATCGGTCGTCTAACACCGGTTTGTTTTGCGGTTATCTTTGCCTTGTCTGGCGCCGTGGGACCAATCATTGGTCAGAACTTTGGTGCAGAACGCATGGACAGAGTTAAAGAAACACTCAACAACTCGTTGTTGGTGACGACACTCTATACCATCGCCGTTTGTATTCTGTTGTACTTCGTTCAAGGTTATGTCATTCAAGGCTTTAGCTTACAAGGTGATGCGGCCGTTATTGTTGCTGCGTTTTGTACTTATGTAGCGCTGACCTTCACCTTTAACGGCGCGCTGTTTGTTGCCAATACCTCTTTCAATAACCTAGGTAAACCTCTTTACTCGACAGCGTTGAATTTGGGCAAAGCGACGTTAGGTACTTTACCATTCGTCTATCTAGGCTCTCAGTGGTATGGCGCTTTGGGGGTTCTCTATGGTCAAGCGTTAGGGAATGTTCTGTTCGGGATTTTAGGTATTTTGGTACTTCGACATCATATTGCTGAGTTAATGCAGGGCTCTCAAGTTGATCCAGTGGAAGATGATGTGTCGATTGTCAGCTTGAACACTCAGCCATTCTGTTCACACGATGCGGTTCTTATTGATGATGTATCGGCGAACCGTGAAGAGTGTGCGGAGCTTAAATCTCAGTAAGCCATCGGCGTTTGCATAATATTTTTGTTTTCTTGAAAACTTCTTCTTGACCTTGGAGTAGCCTCCAAGGTTTATACTTTTGATGAACTTAAGGTTCTGTTGCTCGTGAGTTAGCAACAACCTCAAGGCTTTTGAGTATTAAGGAGATATATTATGTGCGCAAAACATGCAGCGTGCCGCTCAACAAAAGTGGACGTTCAACCTCAAGCGGTGGGAGCTGGTTGCTCTAGCCCTAAAATTTCCAGCATCACGGCAGCAGGTACTTCATCTGGCTGTTGTGGTTCTTCTTCTGCGGCTCCTTCATCGTCAGGGGATGATTGCTGTAGTTCGGACAGCGGAGAAGAGGACAGTCAGTCCTCAACCTTATCTCTCGACGCTCAATTTTCGAAAAGTTGGTTGGTTGCCGGAATGGACTGCCCAGCTTGTGCAAGAAAAATAGAAAACGCGATCAGCAATATTGACGGTGTTATTCAAGCGAAGGTTCTCTTTGCTACCGAAAAGCTGGTTGTGAAATTCGATAATGAAAGCCTTGCCGACACCATTGAACAGGTCTCTATTAAAACGGGTTTCCCTCTTACGGAAGCCGGTTCAAAGAAAGAAAAACAACAACCTGAGACTTTTTGGCAAGCTCATATCCAACCTAATTTACAGATTATCGCGATTGCAGCGGCAATGCTGTTTGCTGCGCTTCTGAAAAGTACCTCTCCTCAATTAAGTGAAGGCTTGTTTACGGTAACTTGTTTGCTTGGTTTATATCCGGTGGCGAAGAAAGCGGTTCAGTTGGCACGCTCAGGTACACCGTTTGCTATTGAAACCTTAATGAGTGTTGCCGCACTGGGTGCTTTGTACCTGGGTGAAACCGCGGAAGCGGCGATGGTTCTATTATTGTTCTTGATTGGTGAGCGCTTAGAAGCGTTTGCTTCATCTAGAGCAAGAAGTGGCGTTCAAGCGTTAATGGCATTGGTACCAGAAAATGCAACTAAGATTATCAACGGTGAACGTGTTGAAGTAGTAGTCAGTGAACTGGTTCCTGGTGATGTGATTGAAGTGGCTGCGGGTTCTCGTTTACCTGCTGACGGTCAATTGATTACAGACGCGGCGAGCTTTGATGAAAGTGCGTTAACCGGTGAATCTGTTCCTGTTGAACACACCGAAGGTAACAGCATTATGGCTGGTGCCGTCGTCGTGGACAAAGTGGTTCGTATAACCATCACTTCAAAACAAGGTGAAAACGCAATCGACCGTATTCTTCACTTGATTGAAGAAGCAGAGTCTCGTAAAGCACCGCTGGAACGTTTCCTTGATAAGTTCAGTCGTTGGTACACGCCATTGATGATGGTGGTGGCTTTGCTCGTTATTATCACGCCACCACTGTTGTTCGCTCAACCTTGGGAAACATGGGTATACCGTGGTCTAGCGTTATTATTGATTGCTTGTCCGTGTGCGTTAGTTATCTCGACGCCAGCAGCGATTACTTCTGGTTTAGCGGCAGCAGCGAAACGTGGTGCACTAATTAAAGGCGGTGCAGCACTGGAGCAGCTTGGTAAAATCCAAACTATCGCCTTCGATAAGACGGGCACACTGACCGAAGGTAAGCCGCAGGTTACGGATATTCAGCCTCTTTCGGGTTGGCAACAAGATGCGATGCTGCGTGTGGTTGGTGCAATTGAAGTTGGCTCTACTCACCCATTGGCGCAATCACTTGTCGCTAAAGTAAAAGATCTGAATATTGAGATTCCTGAATCACACAACAAGATCGCACTTATCGGTAGTGGTGTTGAAGGTGATGTTGATGGCGTTAAGTATCAGGTTCTGTCACCGTCTAAAATAGCGTTCGATCTTGGTGCCGATGTGGTTTCTCAGGTAGAAGCATTGGAAGGCGAGGGCAAGACGGTTGTGGTTGCTCTTGAGCTTAAAGATCAAGAAGAATCAACAGAGCAAAATACGACAGTGATTGGTCTGATTGCTTGGCAAGATACGTTACGCAGTGACGCTAAGTTTGCGATTGAACGACTCAATGATTTGGGTATTCAATCTATCATGCTGACTGGCGATAACCCGCGCAGTGCGGCTGCGATCAGCAGTAAGATTGGTATGCAATACAAGGCGAGCCTACTTCCAAGCGACAAGGTATCTTACGTTGAGGAGTTATCTCAACAGTCGCACGTTGCAATGGTTGGTGATGGCATCAATGATGCGCCAGCAATGAAAACGGCGAATGTCGGCATCGCAATGGGCGGAGGGACTGATGTTGCCTTGGAAACGGCGGATTCAGCACTAACTCATAACCGCTTAACAGAATTACCAGCGATGATTGAGCTATCGCAAGCAACTATGAACAACATCCGTCAAAATGTTGCGTTAGCGCTCGGTTTGAAAGGTGTATTCTTGGTGACGAGCTTATTAGGTATTACTGGCTTATGGGTTGCAGTGTTAGCGGATAGTGGTGCGACAGCTTTGGTGACATTGAACGCATTGCGTCTGCTTCGATTCAAGTCTAAGGCGGATTAAGTTCAGATCTCTGACATAGATTATGTCTTATTCAAAGCGACGAATATAGAAAGCGTCTAATCTAAAAAGCGCCTTTAGCGGTAATACGTTAAAGGCGCTTTTTGTCTCATTACTATGCAACATAGGTATACGGATTGCTTATTTTTGTGATGCCAATCGGTTTTTTGTGAAACTTGAATTCTTGTTGCGATCATTCGTGTGACATGTGTCACTTCATTTTGTAATAAGCTTGGTTAGAGTGTGTTCGTACCCCACGAATTTACTATGAGCTTAAATAAGGGTAAAAAGCCCAATAAGCCAAAAGGAGCGAACTATGTCTCAAGCTGTTTTCCACTTAGGTGTTACTGAAGCAGATCTTAACGGTGCTACTCTGGCGATCATCCCTGGTGATCCTGCTCGTGTGCAAAAAATTGCGGAAGAGATGGAGAATCCAGTATTCCTTGCTAGTCACCGTGAATACACGCTTTACCGCGCAGAGCTAGACGGCAAGCCAGTTGTTGTATGTTCAACAGGTATCGGTGGCCCATCTACTTCTATCGCTGTAGAAGAGCTTGCTCAACTTGGTGTTCGTACTTTCCTACGTGTTGGTACTACTGGTGCTATCCAACCTCACGTAAACGTGGGTGACATGATTGTTTCTACAGGTTCTGTTCGCCTAGACGGCGCTAGCCTGCACTTTGCTCCAATGGAATTCCCAGCAGTTGCTGACTTCGAAGTGGCAACAGCGATGAAAGCAGCGGTTGAAGAATCAGGCGCAGCAGTTCACATGGGCGTAACGGCTTCAAGTGACACTTTCTACCCAGGTCAAGAGCGTTACGATACGTTCTCTGGTCGTGTTGTTAAGCGTTTCCAAGGTTCTATGCAAGAATGGCAAGACATGGGCGTTCTAAACTTCGAGATGGAATCTGCAACGCTGCTAACTATGTGTGCAAGTTCTGGTCTGAAAGCAGGTTGTGTTGCTGGTGTAATCATCAACCGTACTCAAAAAGAGACGCCTGATCACGAAACGCTAAAAGTAACAGAAGCGCGTTCAATCAAAGTGGTTGTAGAAGCTGCTCGTAAAATGCTTTAAGTCTGTTTCCAAGATTTAAAAATGGCCGCATCAAATGATGCGGCCATTTTTTATGGGGCAAAGAAATTAGAGACATAGATAGTTGAAAGATGAAAATAGAGCTAAACAGATAAATGGCTAGAGAACAAAAAAGGCGAGTGACCTAATCGTCATTCGCCTTTTTAACAATCTGCTTAAGAGCATTTAGCTCTCATGAGTTTATTTGTTTTTAGTACTCTAGATCTTCACTACCACCCGCAGCCGTAAACCATGCCGTTAGGTGTGTTTTAAGATCTTTCAATTCGTCAGGGCCAATCAATGCAAGGCCAAGATCTTCTGCTCGTGTGATGTCGTTATGGCGAAGAGGGCGGAAGCTCACTAACATTGCACGTGCTTGTAGGCCACCCAATAGGTCTCTAAGCGATTCCAGTTTGTACAAGGTGTCATCACCATCGTCACGCATACCTTTGGTCTTACATTCGATGATGTGCAGCTTATTGTTCACCACTGAGGCAACATCAAGCTCGTTACGAACTTCTCGTTCACCCAGTTGACGGTATACCTGAACATTCAAAGAACGATCTTGAATGGTCGGCATGTCATCTTGGATTTGTTTCACTGTGCTGTGAACCAGAGTCTCCAGCCATTCACCGTTTGAGAAGCGGCGTGCGTCTTCATTAGCAAAAGTTAAAATACCATTGTCGTAAGTCGCAATCTTCGCTTCAACTAAATCGCTCAACAGCATGTTCAGTTCACGGTAACCTTGTTGCTTCTCAGAGAGACCAACATCAAGCTTCTGTTCTTTACGGCAGGTCGTTGCAAGGTAGTTTAATGTCGCAAGGCCTGGGCCCAATTCTAGCGCGTTACTTGCCCAACGTTCACCCAGTTCATAAAGTTTCTGATCAAGTTGCGGAGATAGCTGAACATCGCTGAACTCGCCACGAGCCCCAAATACCGTTAGGTAGTCGTCGATAGTAATGCGGTCTTGAACTTGTGCGTCTTCTTTTCCGTTCGGGTACAACCAGCACAGCTTGTCACTGTTTGGTTCAACCACGAAGATTGGCCAGTGGTAGGTACGGAATACTTCATACACCGAAAGTAGGCGGTGACGGAGGCCACAACTAGCGTTGAGCTTCACTTCTTGACCGCGAGCTTTGAGGTCTTCGGCAAGAGTTTGGATAGATTCTTTGATTACAGATGTGTTTACGATGGTCGGAATTTCGAAAAACTCACTGGTAATGTCGCGCTTATGTAAAACGCTGTCTAAACGTTTGTACATACTGACTTGATTCTTGTCGCCGATAAACACGATGTGAGTGCTGACCGTTCGGTTATCAAGTAAAGGGGTGAGCAAGCGAATAGGGTCTTGATCGATAATGCCAACATGAACAGCCATATAAATTCCTTAATAGCGGCTCGCTCATAAAGGTGAAAGAAAAAACGGGAAGCAGCAAGCCTTAATAATCATATAATGACAAAGCTCATAAAAAACAAGGGCAACCCTTGATAAAAGTTGCCCTAGCTCAATTAGTTACCACTATTGGGTATGAAGTCTCAACAATCTCACTAAATATCTATCAATTCTTCATTTATCTATAGTTTGAATTGATGTACTAAATCACCTTGCTGATTTGCCAGAATCGTTAGGTTTTGGCTGGCTTCTGCAATTGATGACATCGCTTGGTAACTCTTATCTGCGATGTGGTTGATGTCTTCGATATTACGCGCGATATCGCCAGACGTTTCACTCTGCTCTGCGGCTGCTTGAGAGATATGTGTGCTCATGTGGCTAATCTCTAGAATCAAGGCTTGGATCTCTTCCATCGCACTGTTTGCACTTGAAGCTTGTTGGACTGACATGTCCATGTCGCTCATACAACTTTCAATCACGTTACTTGCTGTTTTCGAGCTTGATTGCAGGTTGCTGATCATGGTTTCGATTTCTGACGTTGATTGAGTGGTCTTTTGCGCTAGCACTCGTACTTCATCGGCAACAACTGCAAAACCACGACCTTGCTCGCCAGCACGCGCTGCTTCGATTGCCGCATTCAGTGCAAGTAGGTTGGTCTGTTCAGCAATGCCACGAATAACGTCAAGGATTGAACCAATCTGACTACTCATTTGTTGCAACTCACCTACAGCACCTACAGATTCGGTCAAGCGAACCTCAAGCTGATTGATAGTGCTAATGTTGGTGTTCATGATCTGACGACCAGACTCAGAAGCCGATTCTACTTGTTGAACCATGGTGAGTGAGCTTTGCGCGCTGTTTGCCACTTCTTGTACAGAATGAGACATCTCTGTCATTGCGGTCGCGACAGTTGCCGTTTGTTCACGTTGGCTGTTCAGCTGAGCTTGCGTTTCAGAAGAAGTCTTTTGGTTTACGCTTGCTGTCTTGGTTAAGTCATCTGAAGCATCATTCAGCTTCACAAGGATATTGTGCAAGTTGTCCGCCAAGGTGTTGATGTGGCGACTCACACGGCTGAATTCGTTGTCGTAGCGAATATCGATACGTTGAGTCATATCGCCTTGAGTCAGGCCTTCTAATGTTCCGAGAATGCGAGTTAATGGCTCTCTTACGCTATGTGCTATGTGGTAACCAATCGCTGCAGCGAATACGGTCACAATGATGCCAATTGCGATCGCATTGAATAGGCCTTTGTCGTAGATGCTGCTTGCGTCAGCTAACGACGAGTTCAGTTGCTCTTCAGCGGTCACGTTGAATGAATCTAGCACTGCCATTGCTTGGTCTACTTCTACGGCTAGGTTTGCAATGTTGATATACAGAGCTTCTTTCGCTTTCAAGTAGTTGTTGTGTTTGTCCAAGACACCGCCTTTCTGACCAACATCTTTGGTGAACTTTTGAACTGATTCATCAAAGACATTTTTAAGTGCTGGTAGTTGTGTTGATAGGCCACGATAAGCGTAGTTAAGGTGAGTAACGGCCTTTTTATTTTGGTTAACGGCTTTTTGAACGAAGGCTACATCAGAGCTAGCAAGTGCATCAGAGGTAATGACTTCTGCGTCTTGCAGTTTAATGAAGTAGCTTTTTGCCATTACTTTTACAGAGATGCTTTTTTGGTCGGCCACGTACTCTTTCATGCCAACGGTTAATTCTGAATGTAAGCGTTGGAAATCGCGAGACGCTTTTTGTACTTGTTCTTGTGCTTCAAACATAGCGACGTAGTTGTTCATCGCTTCGTCTGCTTCGGCGAAGTAGCGCTCTTCCATCGCTCTTAATTGGGCGATACGTTCGGTGAGCGAAACATTGTTTTGGCTTGCTGCTTCTAAGTTACCTAGCACTTCAGAAAACGAGTTTTGTGATGCAGCAAACTCTGTACGCATTGCAGACATGCGTTCAGCGTTTTGTGTGGTTAAGAAATCTTTGAATGACTTATCAGCAGAGAGCAATTGAACACTTGTTTGATTTGAAAGCGCGACAAGTGGTAATGAGGTTTCTGAGACACTCTCAAAATTGCTGTGTATCTGATTCATGCTGTTCATCATGATGGTTATCGTGACTGCGAACATGATGATGATCAGTGCGAAACCAGCGTACATACGCTTGATCACAGATCCCTTCATGGCTTTCTCCCTAAATAAAAATGCTGACCTAATGTCAGGTCAAAGTAAAACTAACAAAATTATCAGCATTCTATTGAGCTCCGCTTGCGCATTTTATGACGCACACGTCAAAAATAACCCTCAGTTATAACCAACATGCCATTCTTGAGAGCTAAGGCTCGTTTTCTTTGATTTGAACGGTGTTTTTTATTATGCTTTAAAGCAGATTTATTGTGGTTTGATGCGGCATAGCGCATACTCAAAGCATTAAAAAATAAATGTTTTATCGGAGAGAAACATGGCTGAAGAAACCATTTTTAGTAAGATCATCAATAAAGAAATCCCTGCAGATCTACTATACCAAGACGATTTAGTAACCGCATTTCGTGATATTAACCCTCGCGCGCCAAGCCATATCCTAATAATCCCTAACAAGTTGATTCCAACAACTAACGATGTTGAAGTCGAAGATGAAGCGATGATGGGCCGCATGTTTACCGTTGCTCGGAAGTTAGCAAAAGAAGAAGGCATCGCAGAAGATGGCTATCGTCTTATCGTGAACTGCAACTCTCACGGTGGCCAAGAGGTTTATCATATTCACATGCACTTGGTTGGTGGCCGTCCACTTGGTCCGCTATTAATGAGCTAATAAAAAGTTAATGAGCTAATGAAAAGCTAACGAGTTACTGAAAGTTAATGAGCTAGTTTAAACGAGATCATTAGCGGGTTAACACTAGTAGTTAGTTGGAAAATTTGTAGTTTGTATGCCAACTTTAAGTTCTATCTGTTGTCTGAATATCGGCATCGCCTAGGCAGAGGCTAAATCAGTAGGGTTTCAACTGGCTTGAGATCCTTTTTACAATACGTTTCGTTTTGATAATGAGACCACGAAAGGTCAGCAGACCCTAACAAAGTTGGCATTTTAAACATGCACGGAGACGATAAGTGAAGCAACAGTTTAGATTCGCTTCAATTGCCCTGTTATCGGCGTTGACCGTAGGTTGTGCGAGTATTTCTGCAGGAAGCCTATTTAGTCATTACAGCGCACAAAACAAAGCGATCTACCAAGCCGTTAAATCTGGAGATTATTCAGAGGCTCAGCAAGAGCTACCAGATTACGCGGCAGGCGACATCCTTGATAACTTTGAAAGAGGCAGAATTAACCTGCTGGATCAAAAATATCCTGAGAGTAAGTCTTCGTTTGAAGTGGCTGATCAGGCGGTTACTGAGCAGCAACGAAAAGCCGTAATCTCAATCTCAGACAGTGCAACCAGCGTGGGTGCGTTGGCTGTGAATGACAATATTACCGAGTATGTGCCAGCCGATTATGAGTTGGGCTTTCTTCATCTCTATCTCGGTTTAAATTACCTCAAGAAAAATGATTTAGAAGGTGCGGTGATCGAAATGCGTCGCGCCAACCAAGTGCAAGAGCAAGCGAAGAAGCAACGCGAAGCTGAGTTAGACCGGGCAGCTAACGATGCGAAGAAGCAAGGTTTGTCTGCCAATGTCGGTAGCATCCTTGCCAACTACCCAGATGCGGGTAAAAAACTGCAGTCGGTACAGAATGCATATCTGATGTTCTTGTCTGGTCTGCTTTATGAAGCTTCGAATGATCTAAACAGCGCTTATGTTGATTATCGTCGTGCTTTGGCTGTGATGCCAGATAACCAAGAAATCATCGACAGAACCATGGCGACAGCCGCTCGTTTAGGGATGCGACAAGATTTAGCGACACTAGAAAAACGTTATAAGCAGTCTTCTAAACTTAATGTAGGTGAAGGGAGAGTAATTGTTCTTCAAGAACAGAGCGCTGTGCAAGCTATGGACAGTTGGCGACTAGATTTACCTGTTTATGACAGTCGCGATCAGGGAGCGATATACTCTCTTGCGCTGCCATATTACCCGAGCCAAAACGTAGAGCGTTTTTCTGCATTGCGAATCAGTGGGCAGCCGCTACAAGAGCATTTGATTACCGATGTAAATGCAATGGCTCAAAACGATTTATCTGAGCGTATGACGAGCATTGTTATTCGCCAAGCGCTACGTGTGGTTGCGAAAGATCGCATTCGTAAAGAAGCCACCAAAGGCGATGATGTCGGTAATATTCTGTTCAACGTGTGGAACACACTGACAGAGCAACCAGACACTCGCAGTTGGCAATCTTTACCAGCAGAGATTAAGAGCAGCACGTTTGTAGCAAACAGTGGTCAATATACGTTGGAGGCTGGCGCTAAAACGTATGACTTTGATATTCGAGAGGGGCAGACCACCTTGGTGTGGATTTCTCGACAAGGAAACAACGCAACAATGTGGCATAAACAGCTAGGGAGGCTGTAATGAAAAAGTGGTTAGTGAGCTTAGCAGCGGTTATGGCTCTGGCTGGTTGTGCTGATAATACAGCTGGTGTAAGGGTCGATAGTCTGACTCAGAACGTTTTCTTTGGTGACAATGTATTGGGCAGCCGCTTACAAGTTGAAGATATCCGCACTGATTTAGTCGACGGTCATACGCGAGGAATCGTTCGTTTAAACAGTAACTATAAAGGCGATCAACATATCCTTTATCGTTTTTACTGGTACGACGATGCCGGCCTTGAGGTCAACCTAAAGCAAGGCCCTTGGAAGCAAGCGATTGTGCGTGGCTTTGAAAGTATTTCGTTGTCGGAAGTGTCGGTAAACCCGAAAGCGACTCAGTTTAGAGTTCAGTTCCGAGAGCAGTAAGTTAGATAAAACGGATCTAATGGTTCGTAAATATAAGAATTTAAGAGTGTGGGTAACCCCACTCAGTGATAAGTTGAGGAAACAAAATGAAAAAGAGTGTCATTGCGCTACTAGGTTTAGCGGTTATTTTAGGCGGTTGTTCGAACAAGGTAAGCTACGGTGATGCACAAGCAGTAGAAACCACGACAATCGATTTCGGTTCAACTGACCTTCAAACGATTGCGGGTGAAATGGTCGATAGCATGATGGCGTCTGGTTCAGTGGCTTACATTACTCGTGAACAGCGTCCAATCGTGTTCGTTGAGCGAATCAAGAACAAAACAAGTGAGCACATCGATACTGAGTCAATCACTGACACAATCAGTACTAAAATGTTGAATTCTGGTAAGTTCCGTTTCGTTGATATGGATCGTGTTGAGTCTGTTCGTGATCAACTGAACTTCCAAAACAACGATGAGCTTGTAAACCAAAGTTCAGCGATTCAGTTTGGTAAAATGGTGGGCGCTCAGTATATGTTGTACGGCAACCTATCAAGCATCGTTAAGAAAGCGGGTAGCGATGAAGACGTATACTACAAAATGACGATGCGCCTAATGGATCTTGAGTCTGGCTTGATTGAGTGGGCTGACGAGACTGAAATCCGTAAGCAACAATCTAAGAGCCTTCTAGGCCTTTAATTTCGCTTACTTGCCAACTAAACGCAGCCAGTTTTGACAGCGTCTAGTCTTGGCTGCGCATAGTTTGGCCACACGCCAATGCAGTGCATGATGTGCTGTTTATGAAGAGACACTGGCTTTTGGTCAGTGTCTTTTTTTAGGGAAATGAAGACGTTTATAGGGAATGAGCAATGGCAATTTTTTCTTGGTCTGAGGCTAAGCTTCTTGATACCAGTCTGAGTTCGCTTGATGGTTACTTTTCTGAGCCTCCAGTTAGAGCTCAGACATTAACAGGCGGTTTGACCAATCGATGTTGGAAATTGGTTGATGTCGATGGCACTGCGTATGTTTGGCGGCCAACCACAGCTATCACTAAAGCCTTCTTCATCTCTCGTCATGAAGAGTACCAAGTGTTGTCGGCAATTGAGCGTCTCGGCATCGGGCCAAGCCCAGTGGTGGTGAATGAACAGGGTTTATTGGTTGAGTGGATTGCAGGTGAGACACTTTACGAAGATCTAGAGATCGATGACCTGTTGAAAACGCTGATCTCTGTGCATCTGGTCAATACTGCGCGATTACCACTGCAACCATTCAGTTTCACAGCGCGAGTCGACCACTATTGGCTGCAGCTTGATGCGATTCATAAGACCGAAGCCTGCACTAAGGTTTATCAAGAGTGGCGCGTGGCCCCGAGTGTTACCAATGTCGACCTGTCTTTGTGCCATTTTGATTTAGGTGGTTATAACCTAGTGAGAAACAGTAACGGTATTAAGATTATCGACTGGGAATACTCTGCGCTAGCAGACCCTAGGCTCGATTTAACCTTGACCATTGCGGTTACTGGAGTGCCGGCTACTGAAGCGGTTGAGAAGTACTGTCAGCTGCGAGGTATCCATGATGTTCAGCCTTGGCTAGATGGTGTAGCAGCGTGGTTACCAAGAAGCCAAATGATGGCGATGCTTTGGTATTTACTTGCTCATCAGCTTTGGGGCGATGAAAGTTATTTGCAGGAAGCAGAGGCTCTGAGTCACACTTTATGTAGCTAGGATCACGTTTAGGAAGTGAAAAATATAATTTCTCAGCTGTTACCTTTAAAACCTTGTTTTTCGTGTTAGATTGATCAAAACGTACCAATATTCAACGGGGGAGGTACAATGATTATCTATCTACATGGCTTCGACTCAACAAGCCCGGGCAATCACGAAAAAATACTGCAGTTGCAATTCATTGATGATGACGTTCGTTTCATCAACTACAGTACTTTGCATCCAAAACACGATATGCAGCATTTGCTAAAAGAAGTGCATAAAGTGATAGAGCAATCAGATGATCCGCATCCAATTATTTGTGGTGTAGGTTTAGGTGGTTTCTGGTCTGAGCGCATTGGTTTCTTGTGTGGTATTAAGCAGGTGATTTTCAATCCAAACTTGCAACCTGAAAACCACATGGTAGGTCGAATTGACCGTCCTGAAGAGTACGAAGATATTGCGACCAAGTGTGTTGAGCAGTACCGTATGAAGAACAAAGGTCGCTGTTTAGTGGTGCTTTCTCGTGAAGATGAAATTCACGACAATAGCAAAACAGCCGCTGCACTCGAAGATTACTACGACGTAATCTGGGACGAGAAAGAGAGTCACAAATTCAAAAAAATCTCTCAACATCTTCAGGCAATGAAAGCGTTTAAGAACGCTTAATTACTCCGGTTATTTTATAAAAGCAGCACTCATTTGGGTGCTGCTTTTTCACATCTGAATCTTAGATATTGGTATTGATAAAACAGTTGTATATGTTTTATCGGTCGGTTTGTGCATTTATAGATAAGTTTGCGCAAACGTTAACTAATTAGCCGCGAATCCTCATTGTGGGTAAGGATTTTTGTTGCGGTCATCTTTTTGCTATATATAATGTTCTTAAGCAAAATATTTTGATAAATATCAAAAAAAATTGAGAGCGAGTGAAAAACTTGCCCATAATTTGCGTTCTATCTCTCAGCTAGACGCCTTTTTTATCCATGTGAGCAAAGCGACAAACGAATGTTTGTTGTTTGTTATCCCTCTAACTACTCGGTTAGCTGTCGTTATTCTTTTTCGCGGTTATCCAATATGTCACAGCCTTATCAACAAGGCCGAGTAGATACATAGAATTTATCGGTTGGAGTAATCGAGCCGAACCCCATTTATTCATTTTGTAGAGGATTGTCATTGTGACAAAAATTATCGTAGTAGGCGGCGGTGCTGGTGGTTTAGAGCTAGCAACTAAGCTAGGCCGAACTTTAGGTCGTAAGAAGCGTGCCCAGATCACTCTGGTAGACCGTAAAGCAAGCCACCTATGGAAACCATTACTTCATGAAGTAGCAACTGGCTCACTGGATGAAGGTGTTGATGCATTAAGCTACCGCGCACATGCAAAAAACCATTACTTCGACTTCCAAATGGGCAGCCTGAACGACATCGATCGTGAACGTAAAGTGATTGCACTGAGCGAACTGAAAGATGAGCACGGCGAATTGCTGATGCCAAGTCGTGAACTTGAATACGACATTCTTGTTATGGCACTAGGTTCAACGTCGAACGACTTCAACACTCCAGGTGTTCGTGACAACTGTATTTTCCTTGATAGCCCAGAACAAGCGCACCGTTTCCGTACTGAAATGAATAACCAGTTCTTAAAGCTTCACGCTAAGAACGGTCAAGGTACGGTAGACATCGCGATTGTTGGCGCGGGTGCAACAGGTGTTGAGCTTTCTGCAGAGCTACATAACGCAGTAAAAGAGCTTCGTACTTACGGCTTCGGTGATCTAGATTCAAGCAAGCTGAACGTGAACCTAGTTGAAGCGGGTGAGCGTATTCTTCCGGCTCTACCTCCTCGTATTTCAAGCGCAGCACACTCTGAGCTAACGAAGCTTGGTGTGAATGTTCGTACTAATACTATGGTGACTCAGGCGGACTCTGACGGCCTAACAACCAAAGATGGCGACAAGATCCCAGCACAAATCATGGTATGGGCAGCAGGTATCAAAGCACCAGACTTCATGAAAGATATCGGTGGTCTTGAAACCAACCGTATCAACCAGTTGGTTGTGAAAAACACGCTGCAAACAACACTGGATGACAACATCTTTGCTATCGGTGACTTGGCACAATGTACCCAAGCAGATGGTTCATTTGTTCCACCACGTGCACAAGCGGCTCACCAAATGGCAAGCTGTGCATTCAGCAACATCATTGCTAAGCTGAACGGTCGTGACCTAAAAGACTACATCTACAAAGATAAAGGCTCACTGGTTTCGTTAAGCCGTTTCTCTACCGTAGGTAGCTTGATGGGTAACTTAACTAAAGGTTCGATGATGGTTGAAGGTCGTATTGCTCGTGTGGTTTACATCTCTTTGTACCGTATGCACCAAATGGCGCTTCACGGCTTAATCAAAACATCACTGATGATGCTGGTTGGTCGTATTAACCGTGTACTTCGTCCAAACCTAAAGCTTCACTAATCAGGTAAGCCTTATAAGGGCATTTCGCTGATAATAAAAAAGAGCTCTTCGGAGCTCTTTTTTGATCGTGTTGATTGAGTACTATCGCTGGTTGCAACTAATTGAAGTAGTTAAGAGGTTGGAGGTAGCACAGAATAAACCACGCCATCTTTCGGTTTACCGTTAAACAGAAATCGATTCTTGGCAATGGTTTCTCGCTCAGCGCCACACTTCTCTATCAGCTTTTGGCTTGGTAGGTTCTCGGTATCGCAGACAATCTCCAAGCGCGTTAACTTCAGTTGCGCAAAGCAAAATTCAAACAAGGCCAGCATCGCTTCTTTGGCTATTCCTCTCCTTTGAAAGTCATCACTCACCCAATAACCTAAACTCGCCATATTGAAGGTGTGATAAAGCTCATTGATCGCCACCATTCCGACCAGCTTATCGGTTTTTCGCTCAAAAATACCAAAACCAAACGCGTCGGCTTTCACCCAGTTCAGGCGAGTTGCTAGAATAAACTTCTCGGCTTCGACGATAGAAAACTCATCGTGGCACCAATCTACCCAAGGTAATAAACTCGGTGAAGATTTGATCAGCTGAGCAAACTCTTGAGCATCTGAGGCTTCAATGATTTTGAGGCTTAGATTTTGTGTATTGATCTGAAAGTCTGGGCTCATAGGACGTACCAAATAACATGTAATGGCTAATAAAACGCCCTCACAATGGAGGGCGTATTGAATGCTTAATACAACTTCAATTCTTTATATCAAGTTCCACTCTCTATAAGAATAGTTGAGCTGCTAGCTGAAGACTGATTACGTGGTTTATTGAGCGACGCGACGTACTTGAATCACCATGCCAAGAAGCGGGTGGTCTAGGTAGTGAGTCTCTGTACTGCGCATGCGACGTTTTTGGTCCATGCGGTAGCTTTTAAGGAACTCTTGCACTTCAACGGTCGGAGAGATCTCAGTAAGGTTACCCACCTGAACATTGCTCTCTGCACCACTTACTGGCGAGTCTAGCTCGATTTGCTGTTCTTGCAGCGTCACTTCACGAACGCTTGGCGCTTTTAAATCCAGAGTCGTTTCAGCATATAGATAGTGCTGTACGTAGATCTGTAGCTTGCCGTCTAATTCGTAAAGCGGTTTATCAATAGTCTCTTCTTGGAAGCCATCTGGGTTTGATGCAGTGACAGCACCTTTCTCAGAGCCGTCGGCATTAAACTGTTTAGAGAAGTCTTTACCTGCTTGAATGTGGAAAACAGGTGCTGAACTTTTACCTTGGTCACCTTGACGCCAAGCAGTGTGCATCAGAACTTCAAAGCCTGCGTGTTTGCGTAGCTTGTCCTTCTGAGGCGTTAACTTGTATTCCGAGTAAGGAAGCATCTGCACGCCTTTCTTCGCTCGGTACTGGGTATCTTGAAATGAACCAACGCGCTCAAGTGAAATCTTAGGCTGTGTGTTTGGCCAAGATTCATTTACTTTTTCTGCATCAACAGCGCGCTTAAAAATGATCACTTCTATATCAAATTGTCTCTGTGCCAAACTTGGCAGTGAGACGAACAATAGTAGCAGTGGGATCAGTCTTTTCATTTTTACTCCGTCTTCCAGCCGAACTATCGGCTGGATAATTTATATGTGCAGTGGATTGGGTCTTATGCTGAAGGCAGCAAGTTTTGTCTGAATTCGTCCAATAAATCACTAACAAATTGAATTCGTTTCCGTCTGTCGACCAATGGTATCGTAAACTTGAACTTAGTTGGTCCTTCCATTGAAAACTTTTGCGGTTGAGATTGCAACAGTTTAACAAGGTAGTTCGGGTTTATGTCAGCATCCGGGTAGAATTCGATAAATCCGCCTTTATCGTGCGCTTCAATTTTCTTGGCTTTGATAGATGCCGCCGCTAACTTAAGCTCGGAAACCGATAATAAGTTCTTGGTTGCATCAGGAAGAATACCGAAGCGGTCGATAAGCTCGACTTTTAGCTCTGCAAGTTCATCCGTGTCACTCACGCTCGCAATACGCTTGTATGTTGATAAACGCGTGTTGATGTCTGGAATATAGTCGTCTGGCAATAGTGCAGGCAGACGCATCTCAATTTCAGTTTGTTCACGCAATAGATCATCAAGTGAAGGCTCTCTACCTTCTTTCAATGCTTCTACTGCTTGCTCAAGCATCTCCATGTACAAGGTGAAACCAACCGACTGGATTTGACCACTTTGCTCATCGCCTAATAGCTCGCCAGCACCACGAATCTCTAAGTCATGGGTTGCTAGCGTAAAGCCTGCACCTAAGTCTTCAAGTGAAGCAATGGCGTCCAATCGTTTGACCGCGTCTTTGGTCATTGCTTTCGGGGGAGGTGTTAGCAAGTAGGCATAAGCTTGGTGGTGAGAACGGCCCACACGACCACGCAATTGGTGTAGCTGAGCTAAACCAAGGTTATCGGCTCTGTCCATCAAGATGGTATTAGCTGTTGGTACATCGATACCGGTTTCGATGATGGTTGTACACACCAACATGTTAAATCGCTGGTGGTAGAAGTCATTCATGATGCGTTCCAGTTCGCGCTCTCGCATCTGGCCATGAGCCACGGTAACGCGCGCTTCTGGAATCAGCTTCTGTAGTGACTCTGCTGTTTTCTCAATCGTGTCGACTTGGTTGTGCAGGAAGTAAACTTGCCCACCACGCATAATTTCACGCAGCACCGCTTCTCTGACGATCGCATCATCACTCTCGCGAACGAAGGTTTTAATTGCCAAGCGTCGTGCGGGTGGTGTTGCGATGATAGACAAATCACGCATACCACTCATTGCCATGTTCAGCGTTCGCGGGATTGGTGTAGCAGTGAGCGTTAGGATGTCGACATCCGCACGCATTGCTTTCACTTTCTCTTTCTGACGCACACCGAAGCGGTGTTCTTCATCGACAACCAGCAAGCCAAGGTCTTTAAACTTAATATCGCTAGAAAGAAGCTTGTGAGTCCCCACCAAGATGTCGACCTTACCCTCGGCGACATCTTGCATGATCAGCTTTTGCTCTTTAGCTGATTTGAATCGGGATAGAACTTCAACACGAATCGGCAAGTTGGCGAAACGGTCCCTGAAGTTTTCGAAGTGTTGCTGAGCAAGCAGGGTAGTAGGGACTAAAACCGCCACTTGCTTGCTGTTATCGGTACACACGAATGCCGCGCGCATCGCCACTTCTGTCTTACCAAAGCCCACATCACCACACACTAGGCGGTCCATGGCTTTTGCTTGGCACATGTCAGACATCACTGCATTGATGGCCATAGCTTGGTCATCGGTTTCTTCAAATGGGAAACCAGACTTGAAAGTCGCGTATTGGCCACGGTCGAGCACAAATTTGTAGCCAGGTTTCAGCTCACGCTTAGCGTAAACATCAAGTAGCTCCGCTGCAACATCACGGACTTTCTCTGCGGCGCGTTTACGAGCTTTTTGCCACGCTTCGCCACCGAGTTTATGCAGTGGTGCAGAATCTTCAGCGCCACCAGAGTAACGCCCGATTAAGTTCAAAGACGCAACTGGCACGTAGAGCTTGGCATCGTTTTGATACTCAAGCGTTACGTATTCGGTTTTCATGCCGCCGGCTTCGAGTGTTTGCAAGCCGATGTAACGACCAATACCGTGGTCAATGTGCACAACAGGCTGACCCGGTTTAAGTTCTGCCAAGTGGCGAATTACGGTATCGCTATTAACGCTTTTCTTATCTTTCTTACGACGCTGAACAACACGATCGCCAAGTAAGTCGCTTTCACAGATAAGGGCGATGTTGTGCTCTTCATGGATAAAACCGTGTTCAGCAGAGCCAAGGATCAGGCTGAACTTATCTTTGCCTTTAATCGCTTCGTCGAGGTTTTCAACTTCGCTTGGACGAACTTTAATGCCTCGAAGCAACTCACTCAGAGCCTCACGGCGACCTTCAGACTCAACTGAAAAAACCACTTTGCCTTCGAAGGCTTCAGTGAACTTTCTTAGGTTTGCGAGTGGCTCTTTATTCTGATGCTGAACACTGAGGTCAGGCAATGTCACGACCGGTAAGTTAGTGCGGCCTGCTTTCTCTTCAATCGAATCTAGGCTTAGGTTGACTTGTGGCTTCTGTTTGAAGTGTGCGAATAGCTCGTCTTTCTTTAGCCATAGTTGTTCAGGTGTCAGCAGTGGTCGTAATGGATCAACACCGCGCTGTTCGTATCTGTGAGCAACATCAGCAAGGAAAGAATCAACAGCTGTTTCTACGTCACCAAGAACTAAGAGTTGCGCTTCATCGGCAACGTAATCAAACAAGGTTTCTGTGTGATCGAAGAACAGCGGTTGCCAATACTCAATACCAGCAGGCCAAGTCCCTTTTGAAACCTGCATATAAACCGATTCTGGTTCGCGGCGCGCATCAAACTGTTGGCGCCAACGAATACGGAAATCTTCAATCGCTGTTTCCGAGGTTGGAAACTCATGAGCAGGTAGAAGGCGAATCTCGGAGATATCTTCGATAGAGCGTTGATTCTCAGGATCGAAGGTACGAATCGTATCGATTTCATCATCAAAGAAGTCTATACGATATGGGTCTTTACTGCCCATTGGGAATAGGTCGAGAATAGAACCACGGCTTGCGTATTCACCTGGGCCAAACACTTGATCAACGTAACGATAGCCTGACTTTTCAAGCTGCAAGCGCAGTTTCTCAAGCGAGTAGAGATCGCCCGTTTTCACCATTAGAGTGTGCTGCAGCAAAAAGTCGCGCGGTGACTGGCGTTGCAATAACGTGCTGATCGGAACGATCGTGATGCCATTTTTTAGCGTTGGCAGGGCGTAAAGGCGTGCGATACGATCTGAGATGATCTCTTGGTGCGGCGAAAAGCTGTCGTAAGGCAGTGTTTCCCAGTCTGGGAATAGTGCGACTTCATGTGCCGTAAACTGTTCAATTTCAGATTGTAGCTTAAGTGCGACTTGTGGGTCTGGCACTGCAAGTACGGTATGGCTGTTGTGCTGCTCTGCGAGTTTAGCAATGGCCAGAGCGAGAGACGAACCGACTAGGTTACCGATATGCTTTTTGTCACCGGCACCTTTAAGTTTAGGTAGTGTAAATATGGATTTTTTGGTCATGTTAATTTACTTGTTATCTCGGTCTAGAGAGCGTTGACGCAAGAGTTTCTGTTGTTGATGAAGTGCCGCTTTAATTAGCAGGTCTTGGTCGGTATCGCGAAGATGAGCGTATTTAAATTTGATTTCGAAACCTGAGTCTTTCGCTTCGCTAGCAAATACTTCTGCGTAGCAATAAATGGCTGCTGCTGGGTGCTCTAGGAAAAGTTTGGCTTTTACTAAGCGACCCGGTTCGATGTCTACTTTTGAAAAGCAGGAAAACTGACTCGCACCAAATGAATAGGTGTGAGTACGAAATTTCTCATCATCTTGCTGCGATAACATAAAGCTCAACAAGAGGTTTAATTTCGAGTTTTGTGCATCCAATAAACTGGTGACATTCTTCAAGTCGCTGTTTTTCAGTTCAGCACGAGCGCTGTCAGCTAACAGATCCAATTGGCTAAATTCACTTGCCACCACAAATGGTGCTGGGATCTCAGATTCGAATTGAATTTGAGAGGGTAAAGTGAAGCCGCTGTCCATTGGTTCAATATTAGCGGTAAGGCTATGGTGAACGGTGAAAAACTCTTGTTCTGTCATGCGTTAGTTCCTTGAAGTGATCTATTGATTATCGCTATGTGGCCGCAGTAATCAAGGTCAGTTAATTGAAAGTCTCAAATAGTTGTTTGAAATTTGGCAATTTGACAAGGTTCTGTTTTTCAAGCCTAACTAATTGAGTTAATTCACTCTATATTTTCAATTAACCCCTACACAGTAACAGCAATACCCGTTACATTAACCCGCATCCCCTTTAGATGGTTCAAAGTATGTTTCATCCTATTTCGTTGTTTGTTGGCCTACGCTATTTGAAAGGCCGTTCAGGTGATCGCTTTAGCCGTTTTGTTTCTTATATGTCGACGGCAGGTATCACCATTGGTGTGCTGTCTTTGGTTACTGTTTTATCGGTAATGAATGGATTCGAAGCGCAGTTAAAAGACCGAATTCTTGGTGTTCTTCCTCAGGCCGTGGTTTATGAGCAAGGCGGCACCACCTCTCTTTCTGCTAAAGCGCCTAATTTTGCAGAGCAAATGTCTCTTAATGGTCACGTTGAGCCGATTGTTCGCAGTGAGGCAGTAATTCAGAGTCCGGCTCAGTTATCTGCAGGGCTGTTAATCGGCATTGAGCCTAATTCAGATGACCCTCTTCAGAACCACTTAATTGCAGGTCGATTGTCTTCACTTAAAGCGGGTCAGTATCAGCTATTTCTTGGTCATACCTTGGCGAGAAATTTGAAGGTATCTATGGGTGACAAAGTTCGCCTGATGGTGACCAGCGCTAGCCAATACACACCATTAGGTCGTATTCCAAGCCAACGAAATTTCACTGTTGCTGGTATTTTTAATACTGGCTCTGATATCGATGCTCAATTGATGGTGACAGATATTAAAGATGCTGGGCGTTTGATGCGCTACAAATCAGATACCATTTCAGGCTGGAGACTATTTTTTGAAGACCCGTTTGAAGTCGCAGAGTTATCGACTCAACCATTACCTGAAGGTTGGTTGTGGAGTGATTGGCGAGACCAACGTGGCGAGCTGTTTCAAGCGGTGCGCATGGAAAAGAATATGATGGGCTTGATGCTTGGTCTTATCATCGGTGTTGCTGCATTTAATATTATTTCCGCGCTTATTATGGTGGTGATGGAGAAGCAGTCTGAAGTCGCGATTCTTAAAACACAAGGCATGACCGATGGTCAAGTCATGGGAATCTTTATGGTTCAAGGTGCAAGTAGTGGCGTTATTGGGGCGCTCTCTGGTGGAGTGTTGGGCGTTGCCCTAGCAATGAACCTTAATACCATTTTAGAGGCGATGGGGGTTGCTCTATTCTCATTTGGTGGCCAACTACCAATTTTAATCAACCCAATTCAAATCGCCGTTGTTGTGGTTTTGGCTATCGCACTTAGCTTGATTGCCACTGTATTCCCTTCTTATCGTGCATCGTCTGTGAAACCTGCTGAGGCCCTTCGTTATGAGTAATTTTCTTCAATGTAATGATATCCGTAAAACGTACCGTGAAGGCTCGTTAGATACAGAGGTGCTCAAGGGAGTCAGCTTTGAAATCGAAAAGGGTGAGCTAGTAGCAATCATCGGCACCTCTGGCTCGGGCAAAAGTACCTTGCTACATATCTTAGGCGCGCTTGATGATGCCTCTGCAGGCAGTGTGAGTTTTCTTGGTCAGGACTTAGCATCTTTGAGTTCAAATAAGCAAGCGAAGCTTCGCAATCAACATCTCGGTTTTGTTTATCAATTCCACCACCTTCTTTCTGATTTTTCTGCACTAGAAAACGTAGCTATGCCGTTACTTATTGGCGGCGAGAAACCTGCGAAAGCAAAACAAGAAGCTCAACTGTTACTTGATAAAGTTGGGTTAAGTCACCGTGTTGATCACCGACCTTCAGAACTTTCTGGTGGTGAAAGACAGCGTGTGGCAATTGCTCGTGCATTGGTAAACAAACCTGCTTTAGTTTTAGCTGATGAGCCGACTGGTAACCTTGACCACAATACCGCACTGTCAATTTACGACTTAATGCGTGAGCTCAACCGTGAATACGATACCGCCTTTTTAGTGGTGACCCATGATGGCGAACTCGCAGCCAAAATGGACCGTCAATTGCACATGCAAGATGGCTTGTTGGTTAACGTAGAAAAAGAGGAGAGCTAAGTGTTTTCTTCTTTATCTCTATTGATAGGCGGTCGATTTAGCCGAGCGAAACAGCGAGACAAGATGGTGTCGTTCATCTCTTTGTCTTCGACAATCGGCATTGCGGTTGGTGTCGCCGTGATCATTATCGGCTTGTCGGCCATGAATGGTTTTGAGCGTGAGCTTGAATCACGCGTGCTTTCTGTTATTCCACACGGTGAGTTTGAGGGCGTGAACGAGCCAGTAACTCGCTGGGAACATGTGATCGAACAGTCCGAAAAAAACGACAAGGTTGTGGCAGCTGCGCCTTATGTAAAAATTACAGCGCTTGCTGAAAAGGGCAAAGAGTTGAAAGCGATCGAAGTGCGCGGCGTTGACCCTAAGCGTGAGCAAGAAGTCTCGAGCTTGTCTAACTTCATCGACAAACAAGCTTGGAGTGAATTTAAGTCGGGGCAACAACAGATCATCTTGGGCTCAGGTGTAGCATATGTGCTTGGCGCTAAAGTCGGTGATTATCTGACTTTGATGATTCCAACGGTGAATGGTTCTGTGAAGGTTCAGGCGCCAAAACGTGTTCGAGTGAAAGTGGTGGGTTTGCTGACGCTTAATGGTCAGATAGACCACAGCTTGGCTCTAATCCCTATTGGTGATGCTCAAGTCTACGCAAACTTAGGTGAAGCGGTGACTGGAGTCTCTTTAAAAGTGACCGATGTGCTGAACGCGAACTCTATTGTGCGCGAAGTGGGCAATCAGCTTGATGTGTACGTGTATCTACGAAGCTGGCAACAGAAGTTTGGCTTCTTGTATCGAGATATCCAATTGGTTCGCACCATCATGTATCTGGTGATGGTACTGGTTATTGGCGTCGCTTGTTTCAATATTGTCTCGACTTTAATGATGGCAGTGAAAGACAGAGCATCAGAGATCGCGATCTTAAGAACCATGGGTGCATCAGATGGTCTAGTGAAGCGCATCTTTGTTTGGCAGGGCGTATTCTCAGGTGTGTTAGGCAGTTTAGTGGGGAGTGCGATAGGTGTGTTGGTGGCACTTAACCTCACTACGCTTATTAAAGGGCTTGAAAAGCTGGTCGATCACCAGTTCTTGTCCGGTGACATTTACTTTGTCGACTTTTTGCCATCACAGTTGGATATGACGGATGTTGTTGTTGTGTCCGGTACTGCGATTGTGTTGAGTTTGCTGGCGACATGGTATCCAGCATCACGAGCGGCGAAGTTAAATCCGGCCTCGGTGCTTAGTTCTAAATAATCAGCAGTCAGTTCTCTAGTAGATACAAAAAAGGATCCCAATGGGATCCTTTTTTATTGAATTCAATTCGTGTTCTTTACGACTTTCGTTACATGCCAATCTTGCAGAGGTCAGCGGCTCATCTGATTTTAACTTGTGTGCATTTTAAGTGAAGCGCATACAAGGTTAGATTGAATGACAAGGAACGGTCGTTCAGTACCTTGCTTGTCGCTTTTTCCAACTTCTTACTACTGAGTAACGCCATAAACCGCGAATACCAAAGTAGCCAGTCATTGCTGAAACCACCCCACAAATCAGACAACCCAATAAGAACGGAGGCCCAATGGTGCTCATCTGCGCCAAGATGAAGTCCCAAGACAATTCGAAGTGAAAGGCTTGCGGCGGAACATGCATAACAAACGCCCCGACTTTATAAGCAAAGTAGAAGAGAACGGGCATGGTGACCGGGTTACTGATCCAAACAAGTGCGACAGCCAGAGGCAGATTAACGCCACATGCGACGGCAAGGCCTGCAGACATAATCATTTGACTTGGTAGAGGGACAAACGCCATGAATAACCCAACAGCGAACGCGCCAGCCGCAGAGCGACGATTAAGGCACCATAAGTTGGGGTTGTACAAAACATTGCCAAAAACTTTCAATGCTTTCTGACGCTTGATTAACTCATGGTCAGGCATAAATCGTTTGATAAACTTTCTTGGCATAGGAGGAAGCTACTCTCTTGTTTAACACTTGGTTCTTGATTTCATTTGCTGCGACAGTTGTGTCTGCCAGCTTCTGGCCTGTGATGCCACATTGGGTTTGGGCACCATTGATGCTGTTGCTACTGCTAGCATCAACAAAGTATAGCGTTTTCCGGAGTGCAAGAGGTCCAGTAACAGCATTGATACTAGTTATCTGCCTAGGGAATGCGATTGAAATACAAACGAGTCGCTTATTCCAATCAGGGCAGAATACTACCATAAATGCTTCGGTTGTTAGCCTTTTTAGTGAAAATAGCCACGGTTTTGAAAGCGTAATAGTAGCCAGATCAATTAGCGGCGAAAAATTAATCTCTCCTCAATTGATAAAATTGCGTTTATTCACCCCTTTTAAGTTAACGCTTGGAGATGATGTCAATTTATCTGTGTCCATAAAGCCTGTATGGGGCAAACTCAATGAAGCAGGCTTTGATTTAGAAAAGTACTTGTTTAGTGCAGGCGTGGTTGCCAATGCAACTTACAGGGCCGATACCAAATATCGAATACACTCTAGCACCAACTTGCGAGCCCAATGGTTTGAAACCAGCCTTGAAAGGTTAAGTCGGCTGACAAACCAAGACCTCATTATGGCTTTAAGCTTTGGGTATCGGGAGCTCATTCATCCTCATCGGTGGGATTTACTTAAAAGTAGTGGCTTAATTCATTTGATGGCTATCTCGGGACTCCATATCGGGATTGCCTTTGGTTTCGGTTATCAGTTAGGCAAGATATTCAGGTTACTTTCACCTTCATATCTTTGGCTTCCTACGATGTTCGGGCTCGGTTTGGCCTATTTCTATAGTTGGTTTGCTGGGTTCACGCTGCCAACTTTAAGAGCTTTAGTGATGTGCGTCATCGCCAGTTATTTTTTGTGGCGTGGGCAGAATATCAGTTTGCTTCGGTATGTCGCTTTAAGTCTGTGCGTGGTTCTGCTGATTTGGCCGTTTTCAGTCTTGTCGAGCAGTCTTTGGTTGTCCTTTGGTGCATTGGGCGCCGTTCTATATATCGCTTTAAATTGTCAGCCTTCATCTTCAGTCTCTACATTTTTCGATCGAGTATTGTTGCTCATTAAGATCCAACTGATACTTACACTCCTGATCGCGCCGTTTTCCATGCTGTTTTTCAAAGGGGTCAGTTTAGTCTCTGTTTTCTACAATTTACTTCTTTTGCCTTGGGTATCGATGGTGACGATCCCGCTGTTGTTTCTGGCAATGTTTCTTAGCTTAATATCGGAGTCAGTGTCTAGTACGCTTGAACTCGGAGTGATAGAGAATGGTTTTGTTAGCCAACTGTGGAAGTTGGTCGACTTGTCGCTTGAGCCTCTCGTATATAGCCTTCCTTTCTCTGAGCGATTTTGGATTCAAGTCGATAATCATACAATTGAGTTATTTGTATTCCTTATTTTGTTTTTCGGCTTTGTTGGTCGATACCTCAAGCAAGCACTATCGATATTGCTAATTGCGCTGTTTGTGCTGTGGTGGGAATTCAGCAAACCCCAGCAAGAAAAGCTAACCATCGATATATTGGATGTTGGACACGGGTTGTCTTTAGTGTTGGAAAAGAACAATCAGATTGTTGTTTATGATCTTGGCAATGCGTGGCCAGGAGGCTCGGTTGTTGAGTCTTTGTTGATTCCTACTTTGAATCAGCGGGGGATTCATGAATTAGAAGGCGTGATTGTGAGTCATTTCGATTCTGACCATGCTGGTGGTTATCCGGGGTTGCTTGAAAACTACAACCCTAAGTGGATAAGAACCAGTCAGAATATTAATCAACAACCCCAATCTACCACTCCAGCTCTGCCTAATATTCAAGCATGTACTCTTGGTGAGGTTTGGAACTGGCAAGGTATTGTTTTTGAAGTGTTATGGCCTCCCAAGCAAGTGAAGAGGGCGTACAACCCACATTCGTGCGTGGTCAAGATATCAGACTCAAATACAGATTTCTCGATGTTGCTCACTGGCGATGTTGAACTAGTAAGTGAGTGGTTACTTGCCCGTGAAGGTGAACGGCTTAGGAGTAATGTCATGTTGGTTCCGCATCATGGCAGTGATTCGTCATCGATTAAGTCGTTTATTGAGGCCGTGTCACCTCAGCTGGCGATAGCTTCTCTAGCCAAAGGAAATCAGTGGGGAATGCCAAGTGCGTCTGTTGTTGAACGCTATCAGGAAGCGGGGAGTACTTGGCTAGATACTGGAGACAGCGGACAAATAACCATCACTCTTAGCAAAGAAGGTTGGCAATATCATGCGATTAGAGAACAACAAGGCGGGCAGTGGTATAGGCAGATGCTTCGTAAGGGAGTAGAATAGATAGATTATTGTGAGAAAATTAAGCGATTCTATGTCAACACAAACAGATGAAACTACCTGGGTCACATTTAAAAGACTTTGGACTTATATTCGACTATATAAGGCCGGCCTAGGTGTTGCGGTAATTGCGCTTATTATAAATGCCGTTTCTGATACCTATATGATTTCCTTACTAAAGCCGTTACTTGATGAAGGCTTTGGTAATGCTGAATCTGACTTTTTACGTACACTTCCACTTATTATCTTTGCCATGATGTTCGTTCGTGGTGTCAGTGGTTTTGTTTCAACCTACTGTTTGAGCTGGGTCTCTGGCAATGTGGTTATGGAAATTCGTCGTAAAATATTCAGCCATTTCATGCACATGCCTGTGTCTTTCTTCGATAAAGAACAGACTGGTGCTCTGCTATCCCGAATTACTTACGATTCAGAGCAAGTGTCTGCAGCAACCAGTAAAGCGTTAGTCAGTATTGTCCGTGAAGGTGCAAGTATTATTGGCTTACTGACGCTGATGTTCTGGAACAGTTGGCAGTTGTCTTTGGTGTTATTCGCTGTAGCACCTCTTGTGGCGTGGGCGATCAGTATCGTATCGAAGCGATTCAGAAAGATCTCTAAGAACATGCAGACGAGTATGGGCCATGTGGCGTCGTCTGCAGAGCAAATGTTGAAAGGGCATAAAGTGGTTCTAACTTACGGTGGTCAAGATCTAGAAAAACACCGCTTTGATAAAGTTAGTAATCAAATGCGCCAACAAAGCATGAAGCTAATCACTGCTCAAGCGGCCGCTAACCCAATTATTCAAATGATCGCATCAGTTGCGATTGTTGTTGTTCTATTCCTTGCTAGTGTTGATTCTATTAAAGCAGAACTAACGCCAGGTACATTCACGGTTGTGTTCTCTGCAATGTTTGGTTTGTTGCGTCCACTAAAAGCGCTAACTAACGTAACATCTGAATTCCAACGCGGTATGGCAGCAAGTACGACGCTATTTGGTTTGATGGACCTAGATACAGAACAAAACAAAGGCACGTTGAAACCTGAAACCGTAACCGGTGAAGTTGCAGTAAAAGATGTGACGTTTACTTATGATGGTGCAGAGAAACCTGCTCTCGATAAGGTCAGCTTTAATATACCGAAAGGTAAGACCGTTGCTCTTGTCGGCCGATCAGGTTCGGGCAAGAGTACCATTGCGAACCTGTTTACTCGTTTTTATGATGTAGACTCAGGCTCTATCGAACTTGATGGCCACGACATTCGTGATTACGAATTGAGAAATCTGCGTGAGCACTTTGCTCTCGTTTCTCAAAATGTGCATCTGTTTAACGATACAGTCGCGAACAACATCGCTTATGCAGCAGAAGAGCAATATACTCGCGAACAGATTGAACACGCGGCTAAACTTGCTCATGCAAGCGAATTTATCGAGGGCATGGAAAATGGCATTGATACGGTTGTGGGCGAGAATGGCGCGAGTCTTTCTGGTGGTCAAAGACAGCGTATTGCGATTGCCCGAGCTCTATTGAGAGATGCACCTGTTTTGATTCTTGATGAGGCAACATCTGCACTGGATACAGAGTCAGAGAGAGCGATTCAATCCGCACTAGAAGAGCTGCAGAAAGACAAAACAGTATTAGTTATTGCACACCGACTCTCTACCATCGAGCAAGCCGATGAAATTCTAGTGGTTGATGATGGTCATATTGTAGAAAGGGGGGCACATGCTGAGCTAATCGCGCATGATGGCGCCTATGCACAATTACACCGAATTCAGTTCAGTGGATAAGATTAGGTCTTGTTGTGATCGAAAAGATTTGGTTTAACAACCACCCGTTGAAATACCTTCTCTGGCCGCTGTTGTGGCCACTGAGTCTGCTGTTCAAAATGATCAGCGGTCAACGTCGTGATGCTTATCTATCGGGGAAGAAAGAGGCTTACCGTCCACCATTGCCAGTAATTGTTGTTGGTAATATTACCGCTGGTGGTAATGGTAAAACACCGGTCGTAATTTGGTTGGTTGAGATGCTCCAGGCCAATGGTTTTAAGCCTGGTGTCGTTTCTCGTGGCTACGGTGCAAAAGCACCAAGCTATCCGCTGGTTTTGGATGAGAATACGCCAGCAGAACACTCTGGTGATGAACCTCGTTTGATCCGAAAGCGAACAGGAGCTCCTGTTGCGGTCGACCCTGTGCGCGCGAATGCGGTGAAAGCTCTACTGAGCGAAGGGGTGAATGTCATCATCACTGATGATGGCCTTCAGCATTACGCGCTTGAACGCGATATTGAATTTGCAGTTATCGACGGCGCAAGACGCTTTGGTAGCGAGAGCTTGATTCCTTTAGGTCCATTACGAGAGCCTGTATCTCGTTTAGATGAAGTTGACTTTTTGGTGAATAATGGCGGTAAAGCGCATGGGCGAGAGTTCTCGATGTCTTTGCTTCCAAGCCAAGCGGTTAATCTGAAGACAGGCCAAAAAAGGTCTGTTTCAGAATTACAGAAGCTGGTGGCTTTTGCCGGTATTGGCCACCCACCGCGCTTTTTTAAGACATTGGAAGATCTTGATGGTGATGTGGTGTTCACACAGGGTTTCGCTGACCATCAAGATTTTGATAAAGATGAACTTCATGCCTTAGCTAAGAAAGGCATGAATCTGATTATGACAGAAAAAGACGCTGTAAAATGCGAAGAATATGCTCAAGATAACTGGTGGTATCTTCCAGTTTCTGCGCAGTTTGATGAAGATTCGCAACAGCAAATTTTAAAAAGAATAAAAGAGGTTATGGAATACTATGGATCACCGTCTACTTGAGATCGTTGCTTGCCCTGTATGTAAAGGTAAACTAACTTTTGACAAGGATAAGCAAGAGCTTGTTTGTAAAATTGATCGCCTTGCTTACCCAATTAAAGAGGGTATTCCTGTTCTTTTAGAACCTGAAGCTCGCACCGTTTCAATGGATGAGGGTAAGTAATGTCTTATACGGTTGTTATACCTGCAAGATACCAATCGAGCCGTTTACCAGGTAAGCCTCTGGCTGACATTGGTGGCAAGCCGATGATTCAATGGGTATACGAACAGTCGATGAAGGCAGGTGCTGATAACGTTATTATCGCTACCGACGACGCTCGAGTTGAAAAAGCGGCTAAAGCATTTGGCGCGACCGTTTGTATGACATCACCGAATCATGAATCAGGCACTGAGCGTCTAGCTGAAGTGATTGAAGTTATGAAGATTCCAGATGATCATATTATCGTGAATGTTCAAGGTGATGAGCCACTTATCCCACCTGCGATCATTAATCAGGTTGCGAATAACCTTGCGAACAGTACAGCTCCGATGGCAACGTTAGGTGTGGAAATTACTCATGCTGATGAAGTGTTTAATCCTAACGCAGTTAAAGTTGTAACCGATAAAGACGGTTACGCGTTATATTTTAGCCGAGCAACCATCCCTTGGGATCGCGATGCTTATGCGAACAACGGCACTGCAGCAGAATCGCCTTTGCTTCGTCATATTGGTATCTATGCTTACCGAGCGGGTTTTATCAATACCTACATCAATTGGGAACCAAGTACCCTAGAACGAATTGAGTGCCTAGAGCAACTACGCGTGCTTTGGTACGGTGAAAAAATCCACGTAGACGTTGCGGCTGAAGCGCCTGCTGCTGGGGTTGACACACCTGAAGACCTAGAAGCGGTTCGAGCTATTATTGGCTAAGCTTCTTTGAGCTGATCATAAAACACAGTAGAGCCTTGCTTGTTGCGAGGCTTTTTTCTATCTATCGAAAAGTACGCTATCGATAAGCGCGTGGGTGTCTTATTGACTTACGCAAACGGATATTGAGCTGGTTGCATTTGTTTATGCGTCATCAACACGGAATTATCTGAGATTTACCTCGCTCGACTTCCAATTTTTCTCTATAATATGCCGCCTATAAAGTAGTGGCGAATCGCTAGTACAGAATAAAACTTACGACAAAACGTGGAGTAAAAGATGCCTTCTCAAAGCCCAGTGATTACGGTTGATGGACCAAGTGGTGCAGGTAAAGGTACCCTGTGTATGTTACTAGCAGATAAGCTAGGCTTTCATCTTCTAGATTCAGGCGCGATCTATCGCGTATTGGCTTTAGCGGCAATTCACCATGGTGTGGATACAGAATCAGAAGATGCTTTAGTACCGCTTGCTACACACTTAGACGTGCAGTTTATTGCTGAAGGCGACTTAGTTAAGGTTATCCTAGAAGGTGAAGATGTGTCTGGTGAACTTCGTAAAGAAGAGACTGGCATGGCGGCTTCAAAAGTTGCTGCTTTACCTCGCGTTCGAGAAGCACTGCTTCGTCGTCAACGTGCATTCAGCGCTGCGCCTGGCTTGGTTGCCGATGGCCGTGACATGGGAACGGTTGTGTTTCCTGAAGCTGAAGCGAAAATATTTTTAGATGCAAGTGCTGAAGAGCGTGCGAGTCGCCGCCTTAAACAGTTGCAACAGAAGGGGTTAGATGTTAAATTTGACGACCTTTTGAGCGAGATCCAAGAGCGAGACGACCGAGATCGTAATCGCCCAGTGGCGCCACTTCGCCCTGCAGAGGATGCTCTAGTGCTTGACTCCACCTCAATGAATATTGAGCAGGTAGTAGAAAAAGCACTACACTATATTGAATCGAAACTGGCTGGGTAATTTCGCCGAGCTAGTACGAACGTTGGTCGCAAGGATGATGACCGGCGAATTTATCAACCCCATGCGGTAGGATACCCATGGACGTTTAATTATTGAAGATTAAATAATGACTGAATCTTTTGCTCAACTCTTTGAAGAGTTTCTATCTGAAACTGAATTCCAACAAGGCAGCATCGTTAAAGGTACTGTAGTAGCTATCGAGAACGGTTTCGTTCTTGTAGACGCTGGTCTTAAGTCTGAATCTGCTATTCCTGCTGAACAATTCAAGAACGCTGCTGGCGAACTTGAAGTTGAAGTTGGTGCTGAAGTAGACGTAGCTCTAGACGCTGTTGAAGATGGTTTCGGTGAGACTCAACTTTCTCGTGAGAAAGCTAAGCGCCACGAAGCTTGGATCGTACTTGAGAAAGCTTGCGAAGAAGCTGAAACTGTTGTTGGTATCATCAACGGTAAAGTTAAAGGCGGTTTCACTGTTGAACTTAACGGTATCCGTGCTTTCCTTCCAGGTTCTCTAGTAGACGTACGTCCTATCCGTGACACTGCTCACCTAGAAAACAAAGAGCTAGAGTTCAAAGTAATCAAGCTAGACCAGAAGCGTAACAACGTTGTTGTTTCTCGTCGTGCTGTTATCGAATCTGAAAACAGTGTTGAGCGTGACGAACTTCTTGAAACTCTACAAGAAGGTACTGAAGTTAAAGGTATCGTTAAGAACCTTACTGACTACGGTGCATTCGTTGACCTTGGCGGTGTTGACGGTCTTCTACATATCACAGATATGGCTTGGAAGCGCGTTAAGCACCCATCAGAGATCGTTAACGTTGGTGACGAAATCCTAGTTAAAGTTCTTAAGTTCGATCGTGAGCGCACTCGTGTTTCACTAGGTCTTAAGCAACTAGGCGAAGATCCATGGGTAGCAATCGCTAAGCGTTACCCTGAAGGTCACAAGCTTTCTGGTCGTGTTACAAACCTAACTGACTACGGCTGCTTCGTTGAGATCGAAGAAGGCGTTGAAGGTCTAGTACACGTTTCTGAAATGGATTGGACTAACAAGAACATCCACCCTTCTAAAGTTGTTAATGTTGGCGACGAAGTTGAGGTTATGGTTCTTGATATCGACGAAGAACGTCGTCGTATCTCTCTAGGTCTGAAACAGTGTAAAGCTAACCCATGGCAGTCATTTGCAGAAATGCAAGCTAAGGGCGACAAAGTTACTGGTAAGATCAAGTCTATCACTGACTTTGGTATCTTCATCGGTCTAGAAGGCGGTATCGACGGTCTTGTACACCTATCTGACATTTCTTGGAACGCTGCCGGCGAAGAAGCTGTACGTGAATACAAGAAAGGCGACGAAATCTCTGCTGTTGTTCTAGCAGTAGATGCAGAGCGTGAGCGTATTTCTCTTGGCGTTAAGCAAATGGAAAACGACCCGTTCAACGCATACGTTGCTGACAACAAGAAAGGTGTTCTTGTAAACGGTACTGTTACTGCAGTTGACGCGAAAGGCGCTACTATCGAGCTAATCGAAGGCGTTGAAGGTTACATCCGCGCTTCTGAAGTTTCTCGCGACCGTATCGAAGATGCATCTCTAATCCTAAGCGTTGGCGACAGCGTTGAAGCGAAGTTCACTGGTGTAGACCGTAAGAACCGCGTAATCAACCTATCTATCAAAGCTAAAGATGAAGCTGATGAGCAAGAAGCAATGGCTTCACTGAACAAGTCTGAAGAAGGCGCGTTCGGTAACGCAATGGCAGACGCATTCAAAGCTGCTAAAGGCGAATAATAGCTTCTCGTTAAGAGAATTATAGCTATATAGCCAAGAAAGGAGCCGTAAGGCTCCTTTTTTTTTGCTTATTTTTCCGATAGGTCTATAATTTCTAAAAAGAAAACCAACGAGGGTAACTATGACTAAGTCTGAATTGATTGAAAGACTATGCGCTGAGCAAACGCATCTTTCTGCAAAAGAAATTGAAGACGCTGTAAAAGACATTTTAGAGCACATGGCTTCAACACTAGAAAGTGGTGATCGAATCGAAATTCGCGGCTTTGGCAGTTTTTCTCTGCATTACCGTGAACCTCGTGTTGGACGTAATCCTAAAACTGGTGACAAGGTAGAGTTGGAAGGCAAATACGTTCCTCACTTCAAACCAGGTAAAGAGCTACGCGAACGAGTAAACTCAGGACTGTAGCCTACTTATCGGAATTAAGAAAAGCGGCATACTATAATGTATGCCGCTTTTTTATGACCATAATATGGTGGTCTGATTAGTAATTTTCCTGCATAATCGTACAGCTAACCAACCAATGAGTGATGAACTATGAAAATTATAAAAATAGTCGCCGTTATCGCACTTTTCCTAATTGCACTGGCTTTAGGCTCTCAAAACCAAACAACTGTGAATTTCAACTATCTGCTAGCGCAAGGTGACTTCCACCTATCAAGTTTACTAGGCGTTGTATTCGTTTCAGGCTTTGCCCTTGCTTGGTTAGTCTTTGGCAATATGCACATGCGGTCTCAGCTAAAAATTCATCGCTTGAAGAAGCAACTCAATAAGCAATCAAAGCAGGTCGCTGCTGATACTAAAGCTTAAAGGCTATATTTGATGTTAGAGTTACTGTTCTTACTTTTGCCTATCGCAGCCGCTTATGGTTGGTATATGGGTAATCGTAATGCTCAGCAAGAAAAACAAAAACAATCACACCAGATCTCCCGTCAATACGTGACGGGTTTGAACCTATTACTGTCAGACCAATCTGACAAAGCGGTTGATCATTTTATTGAGCTACTTCAAGTAGACAATGAGACCATCGACACTCACTTAGCCTTGGGCAACTTGTTCCGCTCAAGAGGCGAAGTCGACCGCGCTATTCGAATTCACCAAAATCTTATCTCTCGTTCGGGGCTTACTCTCGACCAGAAAAATCTCGCACTGCAACAATTAGCTAAAGACTACATGGTCTCTGGTTTTCTTGATCGCGCCGAAAAAATCTTTGAACAGCTTGTAGAAGAACCCGACCACAAAGAGGGCGCTTTGCAGCAGTTAGTTGCTATTTATCAGCAAACTCGAGAGTGGAATAAGGCTATCCATTACGGAAATATCCTCGTTAAGCTTGGTAAGAAGAAAATGAAAATGCGTGCGACAGTAGCGCATTTTTGGTGTGAACTTGCGATGCAGGAGCAAGCTGATGGCAATCGCTCTAAAGCACTTCAGCACTTCAAGAAGGCGCTTTCTGAAGATCCTAAATGTGTTCGTGCAAGTATTGCTTTAGGTAAGTTCCACTTAGCGAATGAAGATTACCAAAAGACAATTGATTGTCTGGAGTCGGTACTCGAACAAGATATCGATTTTATCAGTGAGGTGTTGCCAACTCTTGCTGAGTGTTACCACAAACTTGGACAAGAAGCTCAACTGGTCGAGTTCCTGAAAGCGTGTATACAGAAGAAAGCCGGTGTATCTGCCGAACTGATGCTGGCGCAATTGGTTGCTCACCATGAAGATGTAGGCTCTGCGCAAGAGCTACTGACCAAGCAGCTTGTTAAAAACCCAACCATGAAAGGTTTTTATCGATTAATTGATTACCACCTAGCGGAAGCTGAAGAAGGTCGAGCGAAAGACAGCTTAACCACACTTCAGTCTATGGTTGGTGAACAACTTAAGGTTAAGCCCCATTATCGCTGTCGTCAGTGTGGTTTCTCAACACATTCAATGTATTGGCACTGCCCTTCATGTAAGGGGTGGGGAACGATCAAGCCTATTCGTGGGCTTGATGGTGAATAGATTTGTGGTCATTTTAAGACCAAATTATTAATTGCAGCTTTCGGGCTGCATTTTTATGACTGTTATTTATCACCTGATTTGGTGATTGAAATTTTTAGAAAGTTAACTGCGTTAGGAGATGAAATGAACGACCAAAAAATCATTGTAGCTTTGGATTATGACAACCAAGCGGATGCGTTAGCCTTTGTTGATCGTATTGATCCAGCATCTTGCCGCCTAAAAGTGGGCAAAGAGATGTTTACTCTGTTTGGCCCTGAATTTGTTCGTGAATTGCATAAGCGTGGTTTCTCAGTATTTTTAGACCTTAAGTTTCACGATATCCCGAACACATGTTCAAAGGCAGTCCGCGCTGCCGCTGAACTAGGTGTATGGATGGTGAACGTACACGCAAGTGGCGGTGAGCGCATGATGACGGCTTCTCGCGAAATCTTAGAACCGTATGGTAAAGATCGCCCGTTGCTAATCGGCGTAACTGTCCTAACCAGTATGGAGCAATCTGACTTAGCGGGTATTGGCTTGGATCTTGAACCACAGCAGCAAGTGATGCGCTTAGCTTCTCTAACGAAGAACTCTGGCTTAGACGGTGTTGTATGCTCTGCACAAGAGGCTTCTTTGCTTAAAGGCGCACTTGGTCAGGAGTTCAAACTAGTGACTCCAGGTATTCGTCCTGTAGGCGCTGATGTTGGTGACCAGAAGCGTATCATGACCCCTTCTAAAGCGATTGAATCGGGGTCAGACTACCTTGTTATTGGTCGTCCTATTACTCAAGCTATTGACCCAGCTGCTGTACTTGCAGAGATCAACGGTACGCTAGCTTAAGTTTATATTTAGCTCGAGATATAAATAACAAAGGCCAGCATATTGCTGGCCTTAATTGTCTTGTCCGGATTAGTCTAAACTGGAATGAATTCTCTGCACAGAGTTTAAACTGGAGCACCACTATGGAATTTGAAGTCACTGTCTTCTGAAGTGATAAGTTCCGCTTCTACTTGCGCAAAATGAGCAATACGCTCTGAAATATCTTTACCTGCGATCTGTTCTGCTAGCTCAAGGTAATCTTGGTAGTGGCGAGCTTCTGAGCGAAGTAGAGACACGTAAAATTTCTCCATGTCTTCTTCCAAGAAAGGAGCCAATTTAGCGAATCGTTCACAAGAGCGAGCTTCAATAAACGCGCCGATGATAAGCTTATCAACCAGAGCATCAGGCTCGTAAGTCTTAACTTGTTTGATCAAGCCTTTAGCATAACGACCCGCCTCGATTGGCTGGTAAGTTACGCCTTTCTTCTCCATCAACTCCATGACTTGGTAGAAGTGATGCAGCTCTTCTTTGATCAGCAGTACCATCTTATCGATCAGATCAGCACCGTAATTACAGCCTTCTTTCGCTGTGATTTGCTTGGATACGTTGCTTTTACCACGCAGAGACTCTAAGTCTCCGATACGACGGTAAGCAAATTGCTCGTATGGCAAAATCCATTCATTCAGTTGTTTCGCACTTTCTTTATCAACTGCGTACTTGCGGATAAGGAACAAGGCACTCTGTGCTGCTTTAAGTTCACACAGCATGTGATCGCGTAGAATGATGTGCAGATTTTCAGGCTTTTTGGCTTCATCTATCCATGAATCTGGCGTTTCTGCTTTCAGAAAAGAGTGGATTGGAGCGAGTAGTTCTTGATACATGGTCAGGGAAAGTTTGTTGATAATGCGGGGATTTTATCACAGCTCAAGAGATCTCCCTATACAGAGAAAGGAAATTCAACAGCTATAAAAAAGGCCGCCTATTTAATGTAAATAAGGCGGCCTTTAATTGTTGAGTTAGACTGTTACCATTTTTTCTTTTGACCGAAGAGGGCATCCATATCGTCTTCTCGCTCTTTAGATTCGATCTGTTGTAAATCTTGAGCGTTCTTATCTTGGCGTTTTTGATCAAGCTCGTCGAGCATCTGCTGTAGCTTTTCTTTTGCTTGATTAGAGTACGAATCATTTTTGGTTGCTAGCGCATCGATACCTTTACGCAGTAACTGAATTGCTGTTCCCGGTTGCCCACGAGAAATCGAGTCGTTTGCACGTTTGATAACGTTTTCAATGTTGATACGAATTTGAATTGTCTCTAGACGAGCGTTTTCAACCACATAAGCTTGAGTCTCGAAGCGACCCTTATTGTGTTCGTTGCGGACTGTATCACGTAGGCGCTTAACGAGCTTTAGCATCATGATTGCTTGCTTGTCACTACTTGGTACGCGGAAAACTGTGCTCTCACCACCTTTGTAGTTCTCTTTGAGCTGAGTGATCTGTTGTTTTACGCTTTCAATGCGTTGGGCAAGCTGCTTATTTTTTGGATCGAGTTGATACATGTTTTCTAATGCATCAAGAATCCGATTGTTTAAGCACACAAGAAGATCTTGGCTAAACGGCATGTGATGAGCGTTGCCAATCAGTTCTTCTGTACCGTCAATAATGGTTAGATAACGAGAAGCTTCCTGTTTCTTCGCTGTTTCTACCTTAACTTTATATTGAAGCATGATGTTGTAGCCTAAAACTAACACCAAAAGAACGGCTACTAAGGCGATTATTAAACCAATATTCATATATTTGAGTCTGCTTATTATTTTCTATAGCTAACCTGAGAGGATACACGATTCCATTGTGTATCGGCACTCGTAAATTGCAATTTCTGATTATCTCTTGTTGAGCGAAATCGGCAATCAAAACTTACCCACTAATGTATGAGAATGAGGGTTGGGTTGCAAAGCGTTAGTGATGTTTTTGTTTGTTAAGCTAGAAAAACTCAATTTTTCTGTCATTTTTGTGTTTGAAGCGTTATAACTATTAATTATATTACACGAGACTATAACGCTCTCTTTGCAAATAAGTTAGCACAGAAATGAGTAAAGGATTACGAGGTTAGATATGAAGTTACAGCAACTGAAGTACATTGTTGAGGTTGTAAACCATAACCTAAATGTTTCAGCTACAGCAGAGAGTTTGTACACATCTCAGCCAGGCATTAGTAAGCAAGTTAGATTACTTGAAGACGAGCTAGGCATTCAGATTTTTGAGCGTAGCGGTAAGCATTTAACACAGGTTACCCAAGCCGGTGAGGATATCATTCGCATCTCTCAAGAGATTTTGGCTCGTGTTGAGAGCATTAAAGCCGTAGCGGGTGAACACACTCACCCTGAGATGGGTACATTGAATATTTCAACCACTCATACCCAAGCTCGTTATGCTCTGCCTGATGTGATTAAAGGTTTCACTGCGCGTTATCCAAAAGTATCGCTTCACATGCACCAAGGCACACCAAGCCAGATGTCAGAAGCGGTAGCGAAGGGTACAGCGAACTTTGCGATTGCAACAGAAGCGCTGCACCTTTATCAAGATGCGATCATGCTGCCGTGTTACCACTGGAACCGTTCAATCGTTGTGACCAAAGATCACCCTCTGGCACAGAAGCGAAATATAACGATCGAAGATCTTGCGGCTTATTCTCTAGTGACCTACGTATTTGGTTTCACTGGTCGTTCTGAGCTTGATACTGCGTTCAATAAAGTTGGTCTAACACCGCGTGTTGTGTTTACCGCGACCGATGCGGACGTCATCAAAACGTATGTTCGCATGGGCATTGGTGTGGGTGTCATCGCAAGTATGGCGATTGACCACGAGCAAGATACCGATTTGGTTGCAATTGATGCGAGTCACCTATTTGGTGCTAGCACCACAAGCATTGGCTTTAGAAAAGGCACATTCCTGCGTTCTTACATGTTTGATTTTATGGAGCGTTTTGCGCCGCACCTAACTCGCCCAGTAGTTGAGCAAGCCATTTCTTTGAAGTCTAATGAAGAGATCGAAGAGATGTTTAAAGATATCGAACTACCTGTTCGTTAATCTCTTCATTTAAAGCTAGACTCTTATTCGGCCTGTATTTACAGGCCGTTTTGTTTTCGGCTTTATTGGGCGTGCGTTTTTTAGTTCTCTTTGTCTCGAACCTTTCCATTTGAAGCTCTTACCCCTACAATCCACGCACCATAGGGGGAATCATGCATTCACGATTTACAATTCTCGACTCATTTTTGTTAGAGCACCAAGTTTATTGGCGTTCAGAGCCTTTTCACCTATGCCAAACTCAACAGCAACCATGGCAAGAGGCCAATCGTCCACTTGTTGACTGGTTAGAAGACTTAAGCATTGAAAGCATTCAAACTTTAAAAGAAAACCCTGAGCTGTTGGCCGAGGAACTGATTCGTTTCCTTCCTGATTTAGAGCTCGCGAATCAAAATATTCAGTTTGATAATACAGCTTTGGTAGGGCTCCACCTCCCTCGTGGTACTGCCGATGGTATTCCAGGTAGAAAGTTGCAACAAATCGTGTCGATGGGAGAGGCGGTACTTGATCACCACCATGGTAAAGAGTGGCTGGAGTGGTGTTCTGGTAAAGGCTTCCTTGGTCGAATCTTATCTCAACAATCGAAGCAAAAAGTGACCAGCTTCGAGTGGCAACAATCGCTGTGCGAAAGCGGCCAAAAGATTGCAGATGCACAACGTTTAGAAATGACGTTTGTTCAAGGTGATGCCTTTTCTGAGAGTGTTGATGAGGTGTTTAATTCCAATCAACATGCGGTAGCACTGCATGCCTGTGGTGATCTCCATGTTGAGTTAGTTAAAAAGTCCGTGTCGCATGGGCTTCCTGCTGTGACTATATCCCCTTGTTGTTATCACCTTATTCGTGACGACAACTACAAAGCGATGTCATCAGTGGCACAAGCCTCGGCTTTAACATTGAGCAAGAGTGATTTACGAATTCCACTCCAAGAAACCGTTACTGGTGGCGAAAGGGTAAAGCGACATCGCCAATTGGAGATGAGTTATCGCCTAGGCTTCAGTCAGTTACTCAAGGCTGAAATGGGGATTGATGAATACATTCCCGTGCCGAGCATCAAAAAATCAGAATTGTCTGCGGGCTTTAAAGCTTTTTGTTTATGGGCTTCAGAGATTAAAGAGCTCCCAATTCGTTTGGATACCGATTTTGAGTCTTATCTTGTTCAAGGGGAGCAACTTTTCTGGGAGATGGAAAAACTAAGCCTGGTTCAGCAAGTCTTTAGACGACCATTAGAGATATGGCTAGCGTTGGATCGCGCGATTTATTTAAAAGAACAAGGCTACGAAGCCACCATCGAAGAGTTTTGTGAACGTAGTGTCACACCTCGAAATCTGTTGGTTCATGGTGTTAAGAGCGATAGATAAACGATGCGGTTATTAGAAAGCGTGCTAATCATAGCTTTCGAACGATAGTGTTATAGAGACAAAAAAGCCAGTTCGACAAAATCGGACTGGCTTTTTAATGTGTGGATTAACTGAACGCTTCAACGAGAAAATTTGACGCTCAGTTAGTTACTACATCATTAGTTAAACATTGCGATAGCTTCTGCTGGATCTACGTATTCAAGGTCAAAGCTTTCTGCAACTTCTTTACAAGTTACTTTACCGTGAATGACGTTTAGACCTTCTAGGAAGCCTTCATCAGATAGAAGTGCTTCGCGGTAGCCTTTGTTCGCTAGCTTAACAATGTAAGGAAGTGTTGCATTGTTTAGTGCGTAAGTTGAAGTACGCGCTACAGCACCTGGCATGTTTGCAACACAGTAGTGAACTACGTCATCAACGATGTAAGTTGGGTCTGCGTGAGTGGTTGCGTGAGAAGTCTCGAAACAACCGCCTTGGTCGATTGCAACATCAACAACTGCTGAACCTGGCTTCATCTTAGCGATGTGCTCTTTTGTAACCAGTTTAGGCGCTGCTGCACCAGGGATTAGTACTGCACCAATCACTAGGTCTGCTTCTAGAACATGCTTCTCGATAGCGTCTTCAGTAGAATAAACCACTTTTGCGCGACCTTGGAATTCTTCATCAAGACGACGAAGTGTATCTACGTTACGGTCAAGGATTGTAACATCAGCGCGAAGGCCAACAGCCATACGTGCTGCGTTAGCACCTACAACACCGCCACCAACAACAACAACTTTTGCTGGTTCAACACCTGGAACGCCACCAAGAAGAAGACCACAACCACCGTTAGATTTCTCTAATGTTTGTGCACCTGCTTGAATAGACATGCGACCAGCTACTTCAGACATTGGTGCTAATAGTGGCAAGCGACCCATATTATCTGTTACAGTCTCATAGGCTACGCAGACAGCTTTGCTCTTGATAAGCTCTTCAGTTTGTGGAAAATCTGGTGCAAGGTGTAAATAGGTAAATAATATTTGCCCTTCGCGAAGCATAGCTCGCTCGACAGCTTGAGGTTCTTTAACCTTTACAATCATCTCTGCTTTCGCGAAAACGTCAGCAGCAGTAGGAAGAATGGATGCGCCTACAGCGATGTAATCATCGTCTGAAAAACCGATACCAGTACCGGCATTGGTTTCTACAAAAACTTGGTGGCCGTGTGAGATTAGTTCTCTCACGCTAGCTGGGGTCATACCAACGCGGTATTCGTGGTTCTTGATTTCCTTAGGTACGCCAATGATCATCCTGACTCCTCATTTTATTTTGGTTGTTTTATCTATGTGTAGGGTAATTCTGTCGAATTAATATCTAGTATAGATAGGTTCAGATAAAATTTGATACTGAATATTAAAAAGTTGTAGTATATTTTTTTGCAAGGAAGTAATAAGGTGGAATAAAAAATGGCAGACAATTATAAGAAGCCGTCCAAGGAACTAGATCGTATTGACCGCAACATTCTTAATGAGTTGCAAAAAGACGGTCGTATCTCAAACGTTGAACTCTCAAAACGAGTAGGACTTTCTCCAACTCCATGTCTTGAACGTGTTCGTCGTTTAGAACGTCAAGGTTACATTACTGGGTACACAGCATTGCTGAACCCACAGTACCTTGATGCTTCACTTTTAGTGTTTGTTGAAATTACGTTGAACCGTGGTGCGCCAGATGTGTTCGAACAATTCAACACCGCTGTGCAGAAACTGGATGACATCCAAGAGTGTCATTTAGTGTCGGGTGATTTTGACTATCTTCTAAAAACACGTGTATCTGATATGGGTGCTTACCGTAAGCTACTGGGTGATACGTTACTTCGTCTACCGGGCGTAAACGACACTCGAACTTACGTTGTAATGGAAGAAGTGAAACAAACTAATCAACTTGTGATTAAAACTCGTTAGTCACAATTGGTGAAATGAAAGAAAGCGGACATTTGTTCCGCTTTCTTGCTTTCTGGAATTGGGTTTTTCTGTTTGATATGGTTAAATCAACAGTAGTTTCATTGAAACGAGCGGCTTTTGCCGCTCGAGATGTTTTTATCCCGTTTAATTATTAAGTTGGTTTATGTTCAAGCAGAGCAGTAATAAAGTAGAAACAATCATTAAAACGAGTGAAGAGCCTCAGTCTCCTCGTTTGAGTGGTTCTCAACGTCTCAAAGAGTGCAGCCTGATTCTCGGTGTTCTCTTCTCTATTCTACTTGCCGTTGCGTTATTAACTTTTAGTCCAGCTGACCCATCATGGTCGCAAACGGCGTGGGGTGGTGACATTCAAAATGCGGGTGGTTATCTAGGTGCTTGGTTGGCGGATACACTTTTCTTCATATTTGGTTCTTTGGCTTACCCTTTGCCTATCTTGGTGACGGTTGCTGCGTGGGTATTATTCCGCAAACGTAATGAAGACGAGCAGATCGACTTCATGCTGTGGGGCACTCGCTTACTTGGCCTGACTATCCTAATCCTTACTAGTTGTGGTCTAGCGGATATTAACTTTGACGACATCTGGTACTTTTCATCAGGTGGAGTCGTGGGTGACGTCTTAACAAGCCTTGCACTTCCGACGTTGAATGTTCTTGGTAGTACGCTGGTTCTTCTTTTCTTATGGGGTGCTGGTTTTACTCTATTAACTGGTATTTCTTGGTTAAGCATTGTGGAATGGTTAGGTGAATGTGCCATCCAATTCTTCACGTCTGCTGTTAATAAGGCTCGTGGCCAAGATCAAGAGCTACTAGAGCCTCAGCTAAGAGAAACAGCAGACCGCGATTTAATCGAAGAACGTCATCAAGAGCCGAGTTACCGTGATGTTCCTGCTTTAGAAGATAACAAAGAATCAACAGAGCATGATCCACTAGATCCTGCAATGAGCTTTTCTGCGACCAATGATTCGTCAGATGCGGCTGCAAGTGCGCTAGAGAGCGCTGCGACACCGAAGCGCCATTACAATATTCACATGCCTGTTGAGGCGCCAGCGAAGCAAGAAGCTTCAGAACAAGAAGAACCTCAGGTTCAGCGCCAACCTCAAGTTGCACCTGAGTCGATCCCTGTAGCACCTGTTTACCAAGCGCCAGAGGAGCCTTTAGAAGAAGGTGTGGAGCGTTCTAAGCAGCTTAATGCCACTATCGAGCAGCTAGAAAACGCCGCTATGTATGAAGATGACCTTGCGGAGCAAGAGCAGGTTGATGCGCATGAATCTCAAATCGCGTATCAGCAATACATGCAGAATGAGCAACAAGACGTTACCTCTACTGATACGGCTCTTGAAAGTGCAGAACCAGAGGTCAATAGCTCGCCAGAAGTAACGAATGAATTCGATGTTGAAGATGTTCAGCCAGAATCTCTATACGCTTCACCAATGGGTGAGCCAGAAGCAACTGTGGAAGACGATTTCTCTGCACAAGCTTCACCATTTGATGTAACGGAAGAGCAGGCTGACGAACAGACTTTCGCTCCTGAAGCTCAGCAGACTGAAACCGAGCAAGCTGATGCAGAATTAGCTGATGAGCAATTTGAACCTTTCTCTTATCAAGAAGAACATTCAGAGCCTGAACAGCCAACAGCACAAAGCCAAGAGTCAGCTGTTGATCTTCCTTGGGAAGAAGTTACGGAAGAAGAGCCTTCGCATCAAGATCAGGATGTCGCCGCATTCCAAAGCATTGTTTCTGAAGCCCAAGCGAATATGGCTGCGGCGCAGAACCCGTTCTTGGTTCAACAAGATGTTAATTTACCGAAGCCTGCTGAGCCATTACCAACACTTGAATTGTTATTCCACCCTGAAAAGCGTGAAACCTTTATTGACCGTGACGCACTAGAGGCAATTGCTCGTCTTGTGGAATCTAAGCTAGCGGACTACAAGATCAAAGCCGATGTGGTTGATATTTTCCCAGGTCCAGTAATCACTCGATTCGAGCTGGATCTTGCTCCAGGCGTGAAAGTGAGCCGTATTTCTGGCCTTTCTATGGACTTGGCGCGTTCGCTCTCTGCATTGGCTGTACGTGTTGTCGAGGTGATTCCGGGTAAACCTTATGTTGGCTTAGAGCTGCCGAACATGAGTCGTCAAACGGTATTCTTCTCAGATGTGGTTGCTAGCCCTCAGTTCCAAGAAGCGAAATCGCCGACGACAGTGGTTCTAGGACAAGACATCGCAGGTGAAGCCGTCATTGCTGATCTATCGAAAATGCCTCACGTTCTGGTTGCTGGTACAACCGGTTCTGGTAAGTCGGTAGGTGTGAACGTAATGATTCTGAGTATGCTTTACAAAGCATCACCGGAAGATGTTCGATTCATCATGATCGACCCGAAAATGCTTGAGTTATCGGTTTACGAAGGTATCCCTCATCTATTGTCTGAAGTGGTAACCGACATGAAAGATGCGTCGAACGCCCTTCGTTGGTGTGTTGGCGAGATGGAACGCCGTTATAAGCTGATGTCAGCGTTAGGCGTTCGTAACATTAAAGGTTACAACGATAAGCTTAAGATGGCTGCGGAAGCGGGTCACCCAATTCACGATCCACTGTGGAAGCCGGGCGACAGCATGGACCCTGAAGCCCCATTGCTTGAGAAGCTGCCTTACATTGTGGTTATCGTTGATGAATTTGCCGACCTAATCATGGTGGTCGGTAAGAAGGTTGAAGAGCTGATCGCGCGTTTGGCACAAAAAGCACGTGCGGCGGGTGTTCACTTGATCCTAGCGACGCAACGTCCTTCGGTGGATGTTATTACCGGCCTTATCAAAGCGAACATTCCAACCCGTGTGGCCTTTACGGTATCAACCAAAACGGATTCAAGAACTATCCTTGACCAAGGTGGTGCGGAATCACTATTGGGCATGGGTGATATGCTTTACTTGCCACCGGGCTCTAGTCATACAACTCGTGTTCACGGTGCCTTTGCATCTGATGATGATGTACACGCAGTTGTGAATAACTGGAAAGCGCGTGGTAAGCCAAACTATATTGATGAGATCACTAACGGCGAACAAACCCCAGAAACCTTGCTTCCGGGTGAGAAGATGGAAGGTGATGAAGAGGTCGATCCTCTGTTTGATCAAGTGGTAGAACACGTTGTTCATTCACGTCGTGGCTCAGTTTCAGGCGTACAGCGTCGATTCAAGATTGGTTACAACCGTGCTGCACGTATTGTCGAGCAACTTGAAGCTCAAGGTATCGTAAGTGCTCCAGGCCATAACGGTAACCGAGAAGTCTTGGCACCAGCTCCACCAAAAGATTAGTTCCACTAGGAACTCATACCCATTAAGTCGGTCAAATCGAAAATATGACCGACTTATGTTCTAACAGGATTATTGATGAAAAAAGTATTCGCACTTTTATTTATGAGCTTCTCAGTGCTTGCTTCTCCGAAAGAAGAGTTGAGTAGCCGTTTGGCATTGAACGCAGGCTTTAGTGCTGACTTTAAACAAGTCGTGACCAGCCCTGATGGTGATGTTGTCATGGAAGGCGAGGGCACGGTAGAGATTGCTCGCCCTAGCTTATTCCGCTGGGAAACCACTTTCCCTGATGAAAACCTATTGGTATCTAATGGCCAAAGCTTGTGGTACTACAGCCCGTTCATTGAGCAAGTGAGTATTTATTGGCAAGAGCAAGCGACATCGCAAACACCTTTTTTTTTGCTTACACGTAACCAAGAAAGCGATTGGGATAACTACAACGTCGCGCAAACAGGTAACCAATTTACACTAACACCAACGGCAGCGGACTCTAATCAGGGTGACTTCCAGATTAATATCACCGAGAAAGGCATTGTTCAGGGCTTTAATGTGATTGAACAAGACGGTCAAAAAGGTGAGTTTACCTTTAGCAATGTTGACTTGGGTAAACCTGCAGCAGACCGTTTTACTTTTGTGGCGCCGGAAGGTGTCGAGGTCGACGACCAAAGAAACTGATCTAAAGAAGCAGATCGTTTGGTAGTACGTCGATAGGCATTAATGCCATCAACGAATCAAGAGATTGCAATTGAGTAATTACAGCTTAGATTTTGCGGGGGACGAAGATTTTCGTCCCCTTGCTGCTCGTATGAGACCGGAAACTGTCGAACAGTATATCGGTCAGCAGCATATATTAGGCCCAGGTAAACCACTTCGCAGAGCATTGGAAGCGGGTCATATCCACTCGATGATTTTGTGGGGGCCTCCGGGCACCGGTAAAACGACGTTAGCCGAAGTAGCGGCAAACTATGCGAATGCAGAAGTTGAACGCGTATCGGCGGTAACTTCGGGCGTAAAAGACATTCGTATTGCGATTGAAAAAGCGCGTGAGAACAAGCAAGCAGGGCGCAGAACCATCCTGTTTGTGGACGAAGTCCATCGCTTTAACAAAAGTCAGCAGGATGCTTTTCTGCCTCATATCGAAGATGGTACCGTGACCTTTATTGGTGCGACGACAGAAAACCCTTCTTTTGAGTTGAACAACGCTTTGTTGTCACGTGCGCGTGTCTACAAACTGACTTCTCTCAATACCGAGGATATTTCCCTCGTCATCCGCCAAGCGATTGAAGATAAGCAACGTGGGTTAGGTGATGTGCCTGCTGATTTTGCTGATAATGTTTTAGATCGCCTTGCAGAACTGGTTAACGGCGACGCGCGTATGTCGCTTAATTATCTTGAACTGCTGTATGACATGGCAGAAGACAACGATAAAGGTGAGAAATCGATAACCTTGCAGCTGTTGGCTGAAGTGGCCGGTGAGAAAGTCGCTCGTTTTGATAATAAAGGCGATATTTGGTATGACCTAATATCTGCAGTTCATAAGTCAATTCGTGGTTCAAACCCGGATGCGGCTTTATATTGGTCGGCACGCATGATTGCGGCAGGTTGCGATCCTCTGTATATCGTTAGACGCTTGCTGGCGATTGCTTCTGAAGATATTGGCAATGCTGACCCTCGCGCAATGCAAGTCGCGATGTCGGCTTGGGATTGTTTTACACGTATTGGCCCTGCTGAAGGGGAGCGTGCGATTGCACAGGCGGTTGTTTATCTCGCGTGTGCACCAAAGAGTAACGCCGTTTATACAGCTTGGAAGCAAGCGTTAACAGACGCGCACAATCTGCCTGAATATGAAGTCCCTCATCATTTACGGAATGCACCCACAACTTTGATGAAGGACATGGGCTACGGGCAAGAATACCGTTATGCTCATGACGAACCTGGAGCCTACGCGGCTGGGGAAAAGTATCTGCCTCCTGAAATGGGAGAGAAGCAATACTATTTCCCAACAAAACGAGGCTTAGAGACCAAAATTGGCGAGAAGCTAGATTATCTGGCGGATTTGGACGCAAAAAGCCCACAAAAACGCTATGAAAAGTAGTCTTTTTTGGATATCGTTACCTAGTCATAAAAATTCAATTAAATCGTTAGAAATTGGTCGAAATAGCACCAGTTTTAGGGGTTTAGCAGTGATTCAGTAGCAAACTACTGAATATTCAAATAACTAAAGCATAGGATTAGCAATGCTGGATTCTAAATTACTTCGAGCTGAGCTGGATGAAACAGCGGCAAAATTAGCACGTCGAGGCTTCACCCTTGATGTAGAGACAATTCGTGAACTTGAAGAAAAACGTAAGTCCCTTCAGATGAAAACTGAAGAGCTACAAGCGTTACGTAACTCTCGATCGAAGTCCATTGGTCAAGCGAAAGCAAAAGGCGACCATGAAGAAGCTGAGCGTATCCTTGCTGAAGTAGGCAATCTAGGCGCAGAACTAGACCAAGCTAAAGTAGCATTGGCTGATCTTCAATCTGAGCTAGAAACGATCACAATGTCTATTCCTAACCTACCTGATGCAGAAGTGCCAGATGGTAAAGATGAAGACGACAACGTAGAAGTTTCTCGTTGGGGTCAACCTAAGGCTTACGACTTTGAAGTGAAAGATCATGTAGATCTTGGCGAAATGTCTGGCGGTCTTGATTTTGCTAGCGCAGTTAAAATCTCTGGTTCTCGTTTCATCGTGATGAAAGGCAAATTCGCACGCCTACACCGTGCTATTGCTCAGTTCATGCTGGACCTTCACACTGATGAGCACGGCTACACAGAAATGTACGTACCGTACCTAGTGAACCACGATAGCCTTTACGGTACTGGTCAACTTCCGAAGTTCGGCGAAGACTTGTTCCATACAAGCCCGCTAACTGAGCAAGTAAGTGACGTACCTCTTAAGACTCTATCGCTTATCCCTACTGCGGAAGTACCGGTAACGAACATGGTTCGTGACACGATTACTGATGAAGCTGAACTGCCACTTAAGATGACAGCTCACACGCCATGTTTCCGTTCTGAAGCGGGTTCTTACGGTCGTGACACTCGTGGTCTTATCCGTATGCACCAATTCGACAAAGTTGAATTAGTACAAATCACTAAGCCAGAAGACTCAATGGCAGCGCTTGAAGAGCTAACTGGTCATGCTGAAAAAGTACTTCAACTTCTAGAGCTTCCTTACCGTAAAGTAATTCTATGTACGGGTGATATGGGCTTCGGTTCTGCGAAAACTTACGACTTAGAAGTATGGGTTCCAGCACAAGAGACTTACCGTGAGATTTCTTCTTGCTCAAACATGTGGGATTTCCAAGCTCGTCGTATGCAAGCTCGTTTCCGTCGTAAAGGCGAGAAGAAACCTGAGCTTGTACACACACTAAACGGTTCTGGTCTTGCTGTTGGTCGTACTATGGTTGCGATTCTTGAGAATAACCAAGAAGCTGACGGCCGTATTGCTATCCCAGCAGTACTTCAACCATACATGGGCGGCGTAACGCACATCGGTTAATCGTTCGACGATTTAGTGAGTTCACAAATTATTGAAAACCCAGCCTATTGGCTGGGTTTTTTATCATCTGAAAAATATATTGGTGCGTTCTTTGACTACTTTTACCTAAATATTATTACGAAAAAGTAATAGTGTTTTATTATTTTTGCATATTATTACTTAATTGTAATGTGGCTATAATGTCCTCTTACCGCGGTAGGTAAAGATTTTCTCGTTTATGTACAGAGGAGGGCTTATGGCCGTAGGATGGGCTGGAGACGATAGTGTCAGCCAGCAAATACAAAATACCATTGATGATGAGATCTCTCGTGTAAGAGGAAACCTTCGAGGTGGTGAGAGTTTGCGTTATTGTGATGAGTGTGGTGATGAGATACCGGAACAAAGACGACTCGCGATCAAAGGCGTTCGTTTGTGTATCGAATGTCAGTCAATATTAGAGCATGACGCACATCGACATTCATTGTTTAACCGTCGAGCAAGTAAAGATAGCCAATTACGTTAAACTGACGGTTACCTTCAAAACAGTTAAGGCCTTACTTTTATGTAAGGCCTTTAAGTTTAATTAAGTGATTTATTATTGAAGATATATAGAAATAATCATCGCTCTTGTTCAGAACAATAAACGCATTATTTAATTACTATTTAAAGCAATGAGCATTTTGTAATGCAGTGTCGATAGCAGCGACCAATTGCTCAATATGTTGTGGTTCGCTAATAAACGGAGGCATCATATAAATTAACCTTCCGAACGGACGAATCCAAACACCTTGCTCAACAAAATGAGCTTGAATGGTTTCCATATCGACAGGTGTGTGTGTTTCAACAACGCCAATCGCTCCTAGCCAGCGTACGTCTTTTACAAGATCATGCTCTCGTAAAGGTGGCAGTAATTCAGAGAAGAGCTGTTCGATCTGTTGAGTCTGATTTTGCCAATCGCCTCGCTCTATGATCGACAAGCTTGCCGCACCGACTGCACAAGCTAATGGGTTCCCCATAAAGGTTGGCCCGTGCATAAAGCAGCCCGCTTCACCGCCACATACCGTATCAGCGACTTCTTTGCTCGCCAGTGTTGCTGAAAGGGTCATGTAGCCACCAGTCAGCGCTTTGCCAACACATAAAATATCAGGTTGAACATCGGCATGTTCACAAGCGAACAGTTTGCCTGTGCGGCCAAACCCGGTAGCAATCTCATCCAAGATCAGCAATACGTTGAATTCATCACACAGCAATCGAACCTGTTTTAGTAACTCAGGGTGGTAGATGCGCATACCGCCAGCACCTTGGACAATTGGCTCCAAGATCACGGCTGCGACTTCTTGATGATGTGTTGCTAGCTTTTCACGGAAGCTGTTTATGTCGTTAGCGTCCCATTGTTCCCAAAAACCTGTTTTCGGTGAATCTGCAAAAATATGTTCAGGCAAAAAGCCTTTGTAGAGGCTGTGCATCGAGTTGTCAGGGTCGGTCACTGACATCGCTGCAAAGGTATCACCGTGGTAGCCATCTCTGAGTGTGAGGAACTTCGAACGAGGTTGTCCTTTGGCATGCCAGTATTGAAGCGCCATTTTAAGACTCACTTCTACGGCAACTGAGCCTGAATCGGCCAAGAATACATGTTCAAGATTACTTGGTGCTAGGTTGAGAAGCTTCTTACATAAATCGATGGCAGGCTGGTGGGTGATACCACCAAACATAACGTGTGAAACCTTATCTATTTGGCTATGAGCAGCGGCATTTAGCTCTGGATGATTGTAGCCGTGGATAGTTGACCACCAAGACGACATACCATCAATAATTCGTTTTCCGCCTTCTAATTCTAAGTAAACACCGTCTGCATTGGTGACTGGGTAGCAGGTCAGAGGTGTTAACGTTGATGTGTAGGGATGCCAGATATGCTGGCGATCAAAGGCGAGATCCATAGTAACTTCCATTCTTGTTGTGATTAAAAAATAACCAGATGTAAACTTTTGATATTATCAATGTGTTGACAGTCTAAAGCTTGTCGGTAGACTAGCCAAGCATAAATGCAAACTCTAGACGCAGAGTTGTAACATCAAAAAAATAAAAAAAAGGATCGACACGTGGAAGTTCGTCATGACTGGACAGTTGCTGAAGTAACAGCGCTGCTTGAAAAACCGTTTATGGATTTAATGTTTGAAGCTCAAGTCGTTCATAGACAGTACCAAGAGCACAACCACGTGCAGGTGAGTACGCTTTTGTCGATAAAGACAGGTGCTTGTCCTGAAGATTGTAAGTACTGCCCTCAAAGTGCTCACTACCGAACGGATGTCGACAAAGAACGCTTAATGGAAGTTGAGCGTGTTTTGGATGCAGCGCAAAAAGCCAAGAATGCGGGCTCAACTCGTTTTTGTATGGGCGCTGCATGGAAAAACCCGAAAGAACGCGATATGCCTCACCTAACTGACATGATCAAAGGTGTGAAAGGCATGGGTCTAGAAACCTGTATGACCCTGGGCATGTTAACGCCGGATCAAGCAGGTGAGCTAGCCGACGCAGGTTTGGACTACTACAACCATAACCTTGATACGTCTCCAGAGTTTTACGGCAGCATTATTACCACTCGTACTTACCAAGATCGTTTAGATACGCTATCTCACGTGCGTGATGCCGGAATGAAGATCTGTTCTGGTGGCATCATCGGTATGGGCGAAAGCACCAATGACCGCGCAGGCCTTCTTGTAGAACTGGCGAACCTTCCAGTACACCCTGAAAGTGTACCAATCAACATGCTTGTAAAAGTGAAAGGCACACCGATGGAAAACGTCGATGATGTCGAGTCTTTCGACTTCATCAAGCTGATTGCAATTGCACGTATTATGATGCCTATGTCTGCGGTTCGCTTATCTGCAGGCCGTGAGAACATGAACGAACAGATGCAAGCGATGTGTTTCATGGCGGGTGCGAACTCTATCTTCTACGGTTGTAAGCTACTGACGACGCCAAACCCTGATGAAGACACGGATATGCAGTTGTTTAAGAAGCTGGGTATCAACAGCCAAGAAGTGGCTCAAAAGCCAGACGAAATTCAAGAAAACGAACTGTTAGATCAAGTGGTGGAGCGCGTTGCGGCTCGTCCAACTAAAGATGACATGTTCTACGATGCCACTGTTTAAAGCTCGCATTAAAGAAGCCCTTGTTCATCGCCATGAGCAAGGGTTGACTCGCCAACTCAAGGTGCTCGAAAACAGCAATGGACCTTTGCTGAATAGCGAAGGTTCTAGTTTCATCAATTTTTCGAGTAATGATTATTTAGGCTTGGCGAACGATCCTGAACTGGTGGATGCATGGCAAACGGGTCTTTCACAATATGGAGCTGGAAGTGCGGCGTCGCCATTGGTTACAGGCTTTAGTCCTGCTCATCGAAATTTAGAGGCTCAACTGTGTGAATGGTTGGGCTTTGAACGTGCCATTCTCTTTAGCTCTGGTTTCAGCGCCAATCAAGCCTTGTTGTTCTCTCTTCTTGAGAAAGACGACTCACTGTTGCAAGACAAACTTAACCACGCTTCTTTGATGGAGGCGGGGATGCTTTCTCCTGCAACAATGAAACGTTTTAAGCATAACGATACGCAACATCTAGAGTCGCTACTGAGCCGTTCTCCACAATCCTTAGTTGTGACGGAAGGCGTGTTCAGCATGGACGGCGACCAAGCTCCTCTCAATCAAATATCTCGCCTGACCAATCAATACGACAGTTGGCTAGCGGTTGATGATGCCCACGGTATTGGCGTACTAGGTGATAAAGGGGCGGGGAGCTGTAACGCGGCACAAATAACGCCTGATATCTTAATTGTGACTTTTGGTAAAGCCTTTGGTCTTTCTGGAGCTGCGATTCTTTGTTCATCAGAAGTGGGTGATTACTTAACTCAGTTCGCTCGTCATCATGTGTATTCGACGGCAATGCCACCTTCACAAGCAGTGGCTTTGTCTCATGCGTGTCAGATGATTCAAACACAAGAGTGGCGTCGCGAGAAGCTAACCGAGTTAGGGGCTCTTTATGCAGAGCAGCTGAATGGCGTGAAAGGCTTTGTTGATACTCAGACTCCAATTAAGCCATTTGTGATAGGTGAAGCTCAGGCTGCATTATCTATAGCTGAAGAGTTAAAGCAAAACCAAGTTTGGGTGACCGCAATAAGGCCGCCAACCGTTCCAGCCGGAACCGCTCGATTACGAATCACGCTAACGGCTAACCACAGTCAGAAACAGATTCTTCAGTTAACCAGCTCGTTGCTTAAAGCAATAGAGCTAAATAATGAGGCTCAGTAAATGTCACAAGAAGCAGTAGTGCATGATTACATAGGCCAAGATAAAAGTGCGATTGCCGAAGCTTTCGGTAAAGCAGCAACAACCTATGATAAACACGCTGAGTTTCAGCGCGATGTTGGTCACCGGCTATTGGATAAGTTACCGAGCGACCTCTCAGGGTTAAAGGTGCTCGATTTAGGTTGTGGGACTGGCTATTTCTCCGAACAGATGGTGAAACGCGGTGCTGAAGTGGTATGCGCTGATCTTTCTGATGGAATGCTGCAAAAAGCAGAACAGCGCTGTGGCGCAAGTGTTTGTCTATATCAACAAGCTGATGCCGAACAATTACCGTTTGAAGATGGGTCTTTTGACATCGTTTTTTCAAGCCTTGCGTTGCAATGGTGTGACGATTTATCGTCGCCTTTGAGAGAAATGAAGCGTGTTGCTGCCGCTGGTGGGCGTGTTATTTTCTCAACTTTGCTTGATGGGTCACTGTTTGAGTTGAAAAAGTCGTGGTCTAAAATTGACTCACATCAACACGTTAACCATTTTATTACAATCAATCAGGTAAAAATTGCGTTAGCGCAATCTAGCTGTACAGCTCATCAACTAGACTTGCCCACCATCACCGTTTGGTACGACACTGCGTTTGAACTGATGCGCGACCTTAAAGGTATTGGCGCTAATCACGTAAGTGGTCGCTCACAAGGTTTAACAAGTCGTCGCATGTTGCAGCTTGTTGAACGGGAATATCGAGAGTTTAAAAACCATCAAGGTTTCTTGCCAGCAACATATCAAGTTTGTTTAGGGGTTATTCAATTATGATTGATGCATTATTTATTGCAGGTACGGATACCGAAGTGGGAAAAACTGTGGTTTCAAAAGCGATTCTTCAAGCTTTGGCCGCACAAGATCTATCAACAATTGGTTACAAGCCAGTTGCAGCAGGGAGTGAGAAATCCCCTGAAGGTTTACGTAATAGTGATGCTCTGCATCTTCAAGAAGCAGCGACGCAAGATATTGCTTACGAAGACGTCAACCCGTATGCGCTATTGTTACCGTCATCGCCTCACATCGCTGCTAAACATGACGGTGTTGTAATTGATGAAGCGGTATTATCAGCGAAGCTAGAACAGCATAAGCAAAATTCTGACATAGTTCTAGTTGAAGGTGCTGGTGGCTGGCGTGTACCGGTTTCAGATGATGAATATTTGTCTAGCTGGGTTAAAAAAGAGCAGTTGCCAGTAGTACTTACTGTGGGTATTAAGCTTGGTTGTTTGAGCCACGCTCTATTAACGGCAGAAGCGATTCGTGCTGATGGCCTAAACCTAGTAGGTTGGGTCGCAAACCGTATCAATCCGGGTACTGAGCACTACGCAGATATTATTGCGATGCTTGAAGATAAGCTAGGTGCGCCAAAGTTAGGTGAAATCCCTTACGTACCAAAAGCGAAGTCTAAGAACATTGGTAAGTACATTGATGTGCAGCCTTTGCTTGCGCTTTAATTATCACCTTATGTACTAAATAAGAAAAGGGCTGCGATTGCAGCCCTTTTGCTATTTTAAGCCTTTAGATCTTAAGTTGATAAACAACCGGTCTTTTAATAGAAAGCTTGGGATTAATGTTCTTTTGTCAGTCCCATTAAAGCTTGCTGTGTTTCTGTGATCTTTGTCTGTGCAGTTTGCGGTGTTAGGATTCCGATCTGCTTTTTCGCTTCTTCTTCAGTAATCCCTAGGTGACAGCACAGTAAATCGATAGCCATTTGAGTGTTAGTACCTTCAACCATGATTCTTCCCTTTTTGTACATGGACTAGCCAATAAATCATCTGAAGTCACTGTAAACGGATTGTTATATCGACACCATACGACTTAGGTCTAATAGACTAGATTTAATTCGGATATGGTCTCGTAATCAAATGTTGCAATTTAATGCTTAACCTTGTTTTCTTAATCTAAGACTATATGTATAAGTAAGTATAAGTCTTCAAGGTTGGAATCTATTGCTGTCTACCTTGTCTATAACAATAAGTTTTATAAAAACAGCTTTCATGCGGAGATAAGTAATGAAGCGAGTAATGTTGTTCCTTGCAACCAACCTAGCGGTTGTATTGGTTCTAAGTGTTGTTCTTAATATTGTATACGCAGTCACAGGTATGCAACCCGGTAGCCTCTCAGGCTTATTGGTGATGGCTGCGGTATTTGGTTTTGGCGGCTCATTCATTTCATTAATGATGTCAAAGAAAATGGCGCTACGCTCTGTAGGCGGCATGGTCATTGAAAGCCCGCGCAACGAAACAGAACATTGGTTGATGGAGACGGTAAGCCGTCAATCTCAACAGGTTGGTATTGGTATGCCAACAGTGGCGATCTACGACTCGCCAGACATCAACGCATTCGCGACAGGCGCTAAGCGTGACGATTCATTGGTCGCAGTATCAACAGGCCTGCTGCACAACATGACGCGTGATGAAGCTGAAGCGGTATTGGCTCATGAAGTTAGCCATATCGCGAACGGCGACATGGTGACAATGACTCTAATGCAGGGTGTTGTGAACACGTTCGTTATCTTCCTATCTCGTTTCATCGCCAACATTGTTGCGTCGAATGACAACGAAGAAGAGGGTGGCAGCAACATGATGGTGTACTTCGGTGTGTCTATGGTGCTGGAATTGGTATTTGGTTTCCTAGCGAGCTTCATTACGATGTGGTACAGCCGCCATCGTGAGTTCCATGCTGATGCAGGTGCTGCGCACTTGGTAGGTAAAAATAAGATGATTGCAGCGCTAGAGCGTCTAAAAGTGAGCCACGAGCCGCAATTAGAAGGTTCTATGATGGCGTTTGGTATTAACGGTAAGAAGTCTCTTACTGAGCTATTAATGAGCCATCCGCCACTAGATAAGCGTATTGCGTCTCTACGTAACATGTAATTTCTAATATGATTAGCCATCGCTAGTCGACAAGAAAAATCTAAAGGCTTCCTTCGGGAGGCCTTTTTTGATCTTGGCGCTTAAGATAACAAGTGTTGAGACATGAAGTATGAGATACGAGGTGTAGTTGTCGCTAGGTGATTAAATTGAATAAGCAGGGGGCGAGTAGATCAATTGGAGGAGGCTTGGTGTTCTTATGTTTACGATTCTTGTGTCGATAGATTTAATTCCGCGCAATAAAAAGGCTTCCACATGGGAAGCCTTAGTCTATTCTGCGATTCGAATCTTACAGCTTGTCAGTTAGCTCGATTGCTTGACCGATGTAGTTTGCTGGAGTCATCTCTTTCAGGCGAACTTTCTCGTCTGCAGGGATTTCAAGACCGTCGATGAATGCACGCATGCCTTCTCCATCTACACGCTTACCACGAGTTAGCTCTTTTAGCTTCTCGTATGGCTTCTCGATGCCGTAACGACGCATTACTGTTTGTACTGGTTCAGCAAGAACTTCCCAGTTTTTGTCTAGTTCAGCAAGTAGTGCTTCACGGTTAACTTCTAGCTTGCTAATACCTTTCAGAGTTGAAGTGTATGCAATGATTGCGTAGCCAACACCAACACCTAGGTTACGAAGAACTGTAGAGTCAGTTAGGTCACGTTGCCAGCGAGAAACTGGAAGTTTTTGTGCAAGGTGGCTAAATACTGCGTTAGCTAGACCAAGGTTGCCTTCAGAGTTTTCGAAGTCAATTGGGTTAACTTTATGCGGCATTGTAGAAGAACCGATTTCGCCAGCAATAGTCTTCTGCTTGAAGTGACCAAGAGCAATGTAGCCCCAAACGTCACGGTCGAAGTCTAGAAGAATCGTGTTGAAACGAGCAACCGCGTCGAATAGCTCAGCGATGTAATCGTGAGGTTCGATTTGAGTTGTGTACGGGTTCCAAGTTACGCCAAGAGATTCAGTGATGAACTCTTCAGAGAACTGGTGCCATTCAACTTCTGGGTATGCAGAAAGGTGTGCGTTGTAGTTACCTACCGCGCCGTTGATTTTCGCTAGGATCTCAACGCTTTCGATTTGCTTGTATTGACGTTCCATACGGTACGCAACGTTAGCCATCTCTTTCCCCATAGTAGAAGGAGAAGCTGGCTGACCGTGTGTACGAGAAAGAAGAGGAATGTCACGGTACTCGTTCGCAAGTGCTTTGATAGCATCAATTACGTTACGAATTTCTGGAAGAATCACTGTGTCACGAGCTTCTTTAAGCATAAGCGCGTGAGATGTGTTGTTGATGTCTTCAGAAGTACATGCAAAGTGAATGAATTCGTTAACTGCGTGAAGCTCAGGAACGCCCGCAACTTTCTCTTTCAAGAAGTACTCAACCGCTTTTACGTCGTGGTTTGTCGTGCGCTCGATCTCTTTGATACGCAGAGCGTCTTCTTCGCTGAAGTTAGCGGCTAGTTCATCAAGAAACTGGTTAGCTTCTGCACTGAACGCTGGTACTTCCTTGATTGCATCAGTAGCTGCAAGCTTTTGTAACCAACGAATTTCAACGATAGAGCGGTACTTTAGTAGTCCAAACTCACTAAAGATGCTGCGTAATGCAATAGTCTTACTTCCGTAACGGCCGTCTACTGGTGAAACAGCAGTCAATGCTGACAGTTCCATGGTGTTCTCCTGAATTGAGTTTTCTAAATTTTGAGAGGTTTATACCAGTAACAATCTCAATTGTCACGCACATTGCGCAATCGTTTGCGTGAGAGTTGTGTTGATACAAAAAACAAGCTCGCGACAAGGCGCGAGCTAATAAATTACATTCGAGCTAGTAGGATTTGAGCCTGCTCGATCATCTTCTTGCGACCGAAGATAAGGTGGCGGCGTTTACCACCAACCTGGCGCCATAACACAGCGCTTCGAATCCCTGATAGAAGCAGTGCGCGAACCTTATGTTGGCTCGAGGTTTGTTGAAGTACAGCTGGTGTGCCAGAAACCTGAATACGAGGGCCTATTGGACTCACAACATCAAGGTAGATGCTCGCAAGGTTGCTGATCATTTGCTCGTCAAACAGATCAAAGTGTTCAGTTTGGCGCTCCGCAGTTTGAATGCGGTCACCAAGCTGAGACATAGAGTCGTTGCGAGAAGATAGCTTACGCTCAAGAGCCATCAAGCTGATAATGTAACGAGTAATATCGCTACCAGCTGGAGTACTATCGATACCTTTTACTAAGCACTCAAGGCCAAGCTTTAGGTTCGCTTCACGTCCAAATACGCCAACTGTATTCGCTGGGTTGGTATTTAAAATAGCACTGAGTGAAGCTTCGAAGGCATCTTTATCACAATGGCCGTCTTTCGCTACTTGTTGAACCAAAGCCACAGCTTGGCAAATTCCGGCGAAAGCAATAGTACGGTCATAAAGTGTATTAGCCACGTAGTAACTCCTAGTTGTCTTCTATCGTTTGTCGTTCGATTAGTTAGATGCGTTTTTCGATGATACCGCCACCAAGACATACTTCGTCTAGGTAGAACACTGCCGATTGACCTGGGGTCACAGCAATCTGAGGTTCATCAAAAATAACCTTAATGTTCTCATCATCAATTGGGATGATTGTACAAGGAATATCAGTCTGACGGTAACGTGTTTTTACCGTGCATGTCATAACTTCAGTAATTGGTGTGCGATTTACCCAATGAAGCTGAGAAGCGATCAAACCTTCTGATTTCAAAAGAGGGTGGTCTTTACCTTGTACTGCGATCAAAACATTACGCTTGAGATCTTTTTCACCAACAAACCATGGTTCTTCATTACCGCCGCCACCTTTAGTGCCACCGATATGAAGGCCTTTGCGCTGACCTAGCGTGTGGTACATCAAACCTTGGTGTTGACCAATCACTTGGCCTTCAGGTGTTTCGATGTTACCCGGTTGTGCTGGTAGGTATTTGCCTAGGAATTCAGTGAACTTACGCTCACCGATAAAGCAGATGCCTGTAGAATCTTTCTTCTTCGCTGTGATCAAGTCTTGCTCTTCAGCAATACGTCGCACTTCTGGCTTTTCTAATTCACCGACAGGGAATAGGCTGCGTGCCACTTGATCTGAGCTTAGCGTGTATAGGAAGTAGCTTTGGTCTTTGTTGCTGTCTAGACCACGTAGCATTTCTGGTTTTACGCCAGCATCAAGCTCTTCTTGAGTTGGGAAAGTACGACGAACGTAGTGACCCATCGCAATATAGTCTGCGTCTAGCACTTCATCCGCAAACTCTAAGAATGCTTTGAATTTGATTTCTTTGTTACAAAGGATATCAGGGTTCGGTGTACGACCCGCTTTGTACTCTTCAAGGAAGTACTCGAATACATTGTCCCAGTATTCCGCAGCAAAGTTGATCGTGTGTAGGTGGATGCCTAGTTTGTCACATACCGCTTGAGCATCAGCAAGGTCTTCAGCTGCCGTGCAGTATTCTTCGTTATCATCTTCTTCCCAGTTTTTCATGAAAAGGCCTTCTACCTGATAGCCTTGTTGCTGAAGAAGATACGCCGATACTGACGAATCTACACCGCCGGACATACCGACAATTACTTTCTTTTCGCTGTTTCCAGAGCTGATATCTGACATGTCTAAACACCGTTACTATTACTTGGTCGCAGATTCTAACAGAAAGAGAAACGCCGTGACAGATCCGAGACCGGAATCACAGTTTCATTTGCACAAATAGTGCGCTGACTTTGTTAGAGAATCGCATGAGAGCGAGGTGAGTCGCTAGGATGTCAGAAGTATATGTGGCATAGTCGCTCGAAATCCAAGACCTGAGATAAAAAAATGTCTGAACAAAATGAATTTATGCAAGAAGAAGAGCTGATTGAGATTATCGAAAACCAGCTTGAAGATGGCGAACCTGTAAAAGTTAAAGAGACGCTGATGCGTTTAATGATGACTGGTACTCCTCGTGAAGAGGCAATTGCGGCTATGGCATGTGCACTGGCAATTGAAGTCTTTGACGTTATGAAAAACGGCGCGGAGTTCAATCAAAAACGTTACGCAGAGCATTTGGGTATGCTGCCTGATCTGAGCTTTATGGAAGGCGAATAAAAAAAACCTTCAGCAAACGTTTGCTATAGTTTGAAAGATTGCCGCGTTAAATATAGCGCGGTAGAATCCGCCACCTATTTCCCCTTGACTTAGACTAGCCCTATGAAATTCCCTGGACAACGTAAATCAAAGCACTACTTTCCGGTTCACGCTCGTGATCCTCTAGTGAGCCAAGCTCAAAGCAGTAAAAGAATGTCACGCACTCATATTATCGGTATTGACCAAACATTGGTGGATATTGAAGCAAAGGTGAGTTCTGAACTTATTGAGAAGTATGGTTTGAGCAAGGGACATTCACTGGTTATTGGTGACGCAGCCGCTGAATCTTTATATCAAGAATTAAAAGAACAGAGCCTGATTACCAATGAATACGCTGGTGGCACAATTGGTAACACATTACACAACTATTCAGTGCTAGCGGATGACCGTTCTACTCTACTGGGTGTAATGAGCCAAGATATTAAGATTGGTAGCTACGGTTACCGCTATTTATGTAATACATCAAGCAGAATGGATCTGAACCATTTACAAGGGGTAGATGGCGCAATTGGTCGCTGCTTTGCATTAATTACAGAAGACGGTGAACGTACTTTCGCAATTAGCGAAGGACAAATGAACCAATTAAAACCAGAAAGCATTCCTGAAAAGATCTTCAAAAGTGCTTCTGCTTTAGTTTTAACGGCTTATTTAGTTCGTTGTAAGCCAGGTGACCCTATGCCTGAAGCAACAATGAAAGCGATCGAATACGCGAAGAAATACGATGTGCCTGTTGTTTTAACCCTTGGTACTAAATTTGTTATTCAAGATGATCCAGAATTCTGGAAAGATTTCCTTGAGCAACACGTAACTGTTGTTGCAATGAATGAAGATGAAGCTGAAGCATTGACAGGCGAGAGTGATCCGCTTGCTGCTTCAGATAAAGCGTTAGAGTGGGTAGACCTTGTTCTATGTACCGCGGGACCTGTTGGCCTATTCATGGCGGGTTACACGGAAGATGCAGCTAAACGTGAAACGTCACTGCCTTTACTTCCAGGTTCAATCGCAGAGTTCAACCGTTTTGAATTTAGCCGTCCTGCGCATAAAGATTTATGTGAAAACCCAACCAAAGTGTATTCGCATATTGCGCCATACATGGGTGGTCCGGAAAAAATCAAAAATACGAATGGTGCAGGTGATGCTGCTTTATCGGCTTTATTACATGATATGGCTGCGAATAAGTACCACAAAGAAAACGTGCCAAACTCAAGTAAGCACCAACATTCATTTTTGACCTATTCTTCTTTCTCACAAGTTTGTAAATATTCAAACCGCGCTAGCTATGAAGTGTTGGTTCAACACTCTCCACGTTTATCTCGTGGTCTTCCTGAAAGAGAAGATAGCCTAGAAGAAGCGTACTGGGAAAGATAAGTTACTTTCTTTAATCAGTAGTACTATCAGTATCAGTATCAGTATCAGTATCAGTATCAGTTAGTTTCTAATACTGATAGTACAAATATAAAAAAGGCTCCGAAAGGAGCCTTTTTTGTTTCTGAATATATTGAAGCCGTAAATAATACTTTGGTCGACTAAAATATTAATTCTATTGCTTAGCGTGTAATTGATTACTCACTAAGTAAACTAAATGTTTAGATTGCAAACTCTTCTAGAGATTTACCAGCATCTAGCTGTTCTTGGATAGCTGAAGGCGTACGACCTTGACCTGTCCAAGTCTTCTCATCGCCATTTCCGTCTACATATTTGTATTTCGCAGGGCGAGGAGCGCGTTTAGCTTTAGTTGTTTTAGATTTTGCTTCACCAGAAAGTGCTGCAATTAGATCTGCAACATCAATTCCGTCTTTTGCAATTTGTTCAGCAATAGCAGAAAGCTTAGCTTCTTGCTCTGCTTTAGCAGCACGCTCTTCAGCTTCAGACTCTTGACGCTCTTGTACAACAATAGTCAGCTTGTCTAGCGCTTCTTCAAGTTGCTCAAGAGTTAATTCACGTGAGAACGCACGAAGGCTGCGGATATTTAATAGAGTTTTTGTTAATTCAGACATGATATTTTCCATCAAGGTAAACTAAATAATCCTCCTAATAATAAACAGAGCCTAGGAATAAAACAAATAGTATTTCTTCTATTACATATTTAAATATAAAAGTGAGATGAATAGTTGAAAATTCAGAGCCGTATTTCTATCGAATTTATAATAATTATTAAGATTATCTTAAAAACTGATATGTGACTGGTGGAGTAGTTAACTTATGTAGACTATTCTCTTATTGATTAGTTCATTAGCAAAAAGCTATTTTTCTCGGAATGATATGTTGCATTGTTGCTCTTGATGAGTACAATTGCGGCTACCTGATGCGAGGTATTGGTTAATTTGTTGTTAAACTCTGGTTTGCACGGTTAATAATGTTATCGCACGTAGAGGTGCAATTATAAAAAGTAACTTCCGTTGGGGTGATGCCAATGAACGGGAATGAAAGGTGTAATTGCCGAAGTAAATTGTATATCTAAGCAATTTGCTGGGGTTGTGCTCAATAGGTACAACACTGCCATAGTCTTAATTTTAAACTATGGAGCGCTACTGTAGGGTTGGGTGAAGTGTTCACTTCCCTTTCGCTTAGTTCAACATGAGCTTGGTCAGCCGTATCAAGTTTGTCTGCAGTAGATCTCTAGCCAAATAAAAAACTGGTTTTTGAAGATCATGAATTTAATAGATTTTGCAACATCACCTTTATCTTTGCTTCCGCCCCTTGTGGCTTTGAGCCTTGCTATTGTTACCCGCCGTGTATTGGTTTCTTTGGGTGTCGGTATCATCATGGGTGCGATTCTACTTGCTGACTACTCAGTAGGTAACGCAGTTAGTTACGTGTTTACTAAAGCATCTGGTGTTTTCATCGAAGATGGTGGCATCAACACTTGGAACATGAGCATCATTGCATTCCTAATTATTCTTGGAATGACAACGGCATTATTAACACTGTCTGGCGGTACTCGCGCATTCGCGGAGTGGGCGCAGTCTCGCGTTAAGAGCAAACGTGGTTCAAAACTACTTGCTGCTTTCCTAGGTGTATTCATCTTTGTTGATGACTACTTCAACAGCTTAGCGGTAGGTGCTATCTCTCGCCCTGTAACAGACCGTTTCTACGTATCTCGCGCTAAGCTTGCTTATATTCTCGATTCTACTGCTGCTCCAATGTGCGTGATCATGCCAGCTTCTAGCTGGGGTGCTTACATCATTACTATTATTGGTGGCATTTTAGTGACACACGGTGTGACAGAGTATTCTGCACTGGGTGCTTACGTTCGTCTTATTCCAATGAACTTCTACGCTGTATTTGCACTATTAATGGTGTTCGCAGTGGCTTGGTTCGGTCTAGATGTTGGTAAGATGCGTGAGCATGAAATCGAAGCATCTCAAGGCCGTGGCTTTGAAGGCGACAACGATCAAAAGCAAGCTCACGATCTAAACGAAGAGCTAGACATCGAAGAGAGCGAAAACGGTTCAGTTTCTGATCTTGTTATGCCAATCGTATCGCTAATTGTAGCGACAGTTGCAGCAATGCTTTACACAGGTGGCCAAGCGCTGGCTGCTGATGACCAAGCATTCAACCTTCTAGGTGCATTCGAAAACACGGATGTAGGTAAGTCTCTTGTTTACGGTGGTGTTATCGGTTTACTAGTAGCACTAGCGACAGTATTCAAGCAAAAGCTCTCTATGGCTGATATCGCAAGAACAATGTGGATCGGTGCTAGCTCTATGTTTGGCGCGATTCTGATTCTTGTGTTTGCATGGACTATCGGTTCTGTCATCGGCGACATGAAAACGGGTTCTTACCTATCGTCTCTAGTAACAGGCAGCATTGATTACCACTGGCTACCGGTTATGTTGTTCCTTCTAGCGGGCGTTATGGCGTTCTCGACAGGTACATCTTGGGGTACGTTCGGTATTATGTTACCTATCGCGGGCGACATGGCTGCAGCATCGGATATCGCGCTAATTCTTCCTATGCTAAGTGCGGTTCTAGCGGGTGCTGTATTTGGTGACCACTGTTCTCCAATCTCAGACACAACGATTCTGTCTTCTACTGGTGCTCGTTGTAACCACATTGACCACGTATCGACTCAGCTTCCATACGCGCTGTCTGTGGCGTTCGTATCGTGCATTGGTTTCATTACCTTAGGTATGACATCTTCAATTGGCATCGCATTTGGCGCAGCGTCTCTAACGTTTGTTGCTGTATGTTTTGCATTGGCTTACTTCTCTCGCTGCAAAATGGCGACGTGCAAAAGCTAAAACTGAAAGCTAATCAGTAAACTATCAGGGAGGCATTAGCCTCCCTTTTTTGTGCTTGTTAATTTAATTTTAAGTTTAGTGAAAAAAGTTCGAATAAATGGTTGAAAAAGGATCTCAGCTTAGTTAGTGTGGAGACAAGAAAGCAAACAACTGAAGAGCTTATAAGTATGCGTAAATTAGTAATGAACATTCATCACCATCATCACCCTATCTAGTCTTTCGGGGAGATTTACGTATACCCGGGAGCAAGAATTCTCCCGGAGGTTAAGTCAAAGAATTTAGATTTAAACCCTCGGGATGACAAAGTCTTCCGAGGGTTTTTTAGTTTTAGCGATTTTAAATAATCAATAAATTCAAATATTTGCACAGGGATACAGCAATGCAGACACAACGCCTAAGAATCGCAATTCAAAAGAAAGGTCGCTTAAGTAAAGAGTGCCAAGACCTACTTAAAAAATGTGGTGTTAAATTTAACATCATGGGTGAGCGCCTAGTTGTTCATTCACTAAATATGCCAATCGACTTGTTATTAGTTCGTGATGATGACATCCCAGGTCTTATCATGGATGGTGTGGTTGACCTTGGTTTCATCGGTGAAAATGAACTAGAAGAAGTTCGACTAGACCGTGTTGCTCTAAAAGAGCCATCAGAGTTTCGCACACTACGCCGTTTAGACTTCGGTGGTTGCCGTCTTTCTATCGCAATCAACAAAGATGAAGTCTACAACGGGCCACAAGATCTTGCGGGCAAGCGTATTGCGACAACTTACCCACAACTACTGAAAGCCTACATGGATGAGCAGGGTGTTGAATTCAGCACTTGTATGCTAACAGGTTCGGTTGAAGTTGCTCCTCGCGCAGGTCTAGCAGACGCTATCGCTGATTTAGTTTCTACAGGTGCAACGCTTGAAGCGAATGGCCTAAAAGAAGCTGAAGCTATCTTCCAATCGAAAGCAACACTGATTCAACGTGTTGGTGATTTCGACGCAGACAAAACCGCACTGATTGAAAAACTACTGACTCGTATGCAGGGTGTTCAACAAGCGAAAGAGTCGAAGTACATCATGCTTCACGCGCCAACCTCTCAGCTAGAGCAAATCAAAGCACTACTGCCTGGTGCTGAAGATCCAACGGTTCTTCCGCTATCTACAGACAAAGACAAAGTTGCCGTTCACCTAGTAAGTACAGAGAACTTGTTCTGGGAAACAATGGAGCAGCTGAAAGAGTTGGGTGCAAGCTCGATTCTAGTATTACCAATCGAAAAAATGATGGGGTAGTGACGATGAGAACCGTTGTTTGGCAATCTTTAAGTGAATCACAGCAAGACTCGGTATTAGAGCGTCCAGCTATTACTGAAGGTGCAAACATCACCGCGACTGTTTCTGATGTGATTGCAAAAGTACGAAATGAAGGCGATGCCGCGCTTAGAGAGCTGACTGCAAAGTTTGATGGTGTGACTCCAGAATCCATTCGAGTCAGTTCGGGTGAGATCGAAGAGGCGTGTGCTCGTCTAACACCAGAGATGAAGCAAGCGTTAGAGCAAGCTTATAGCAACATTGCGAAGTTTCACGAAGCTCAAAAGCCGCAGCCAATTAAGGTTGAGACACAGCCTGGTGTTGTGTGTGAGCAAGTGACGCGCGCTATTAATACTGTTGGCCTTTATATTCCAGGTGGCAGTGCGCCACTTCCGTCAACGGTTCTTATGTTAGGTGTTCCCGCTCAAATCGCAGGTTGCCGCAAGGTTGTGCTTTGTTCACCTCCACCAATCGCAGATGAAATCTTGTATGTCGCTAAGCTTTGTAAGATCGACGAGGTTTACAACGTTGGTGGTGGTCAAGCGGTTGCTGCTATGGCTTACGGTACCGAGAGTGTAGCTAAAGTCGATAAGATCTTCGGCCCTGGCAACGCGTACGTAACGGAAGCGAAACGCCAAGTTAGCAACGACTTCCGCGGTGCGGCGATTGATATGCCTGCTGGCCCGTCTGAAGTGTTAGTGATTGCCGATGAAACTGCAGATGCAGATTTCATCGCGGCGGATTTACTGAGCCAAGCGGAGCACGGTCCTGATTCTCAGGTTGTGCTAGTAACACCATCTCCAGTGGTTGCTGACCAAGTAACAGAAGCGGTTCAGAAGCAATTGAAAGAACTGTCTCGTGCGAACATCGCTCAGCAAGCATTGGCTTCAAGCTTAATTATCATTGCTGAATCGATCACTCAAGCGATTGCGATTTCGAACTTCTACGGTCCTGAGCACTTGATTGTTCAAACCAAGAATCCACGTGAATTGCTGCCATTGCTAGATAATGCAGGCTCAATCTTCCTTGGTGACTGGTCTCCAGAATCTGCAGGTGACTACGCATCAGGCACAAACCACGTTCTTCCGACTTACGGTTACACGAAAACGTATTCAAGCCTGGGTTTAGCTGATTTCTCTAAGAGAATGACGGTGCAAGAGCTAACGGCTGACGGTTTGAAAGGCCTAGCGCCAACGGTAGTAACAATGGCGGAAGCCGAAGGCTTGGATGCACACAAACGCGCTGTGACCATCCGAGTTGAAAAGTTAAATAAAGCGAAATAAGGGTAGGGCATGGAAAAGTTAGCAAGAAAACAAGTTCAGGCTCTTACACCTTACTTGTCTGCAAGACGCATTGGCGGTACTGGTGATGTATGGCTCAATGCCAACGAATCTCCGTTTGATAACGAGTACAACCTAAACCTGTCTCGTCTTAATCGCTACAGCGAATGTCAGCCTAAAGAGTTGATTGACGCTTATGCACAATACGCCGGTGTGAAATCAGAGCAAACACTAACGACTCGTGGTGCTGATGAAGGCATCGAGTTATTGATTCGTGCTTTCTGTGAGCCGAACGAAGACGCTATTCTTTACTGCCCACCTACTTACGGTATGTACGCAATCAGTGCAGAGACGATTGGTGTTGAGCGTAAAGTTGTGCCTCTAACTTCTGAATGGCAACTGGATCTTCCTGCGATTGAAGCTCAACTCGACAACGTAAAGGTGGTGTTTGTTTGTAGCCCAAACAACCCAACCGGTAATTTGGTTAATCGTAAAGACATCATCAAGTTGCTTGAAATGACTCAAGACAAAGCGATCGTGGTGATGGACGAAGCGTATATCGATTTTTGTCCAGAAGCGTCAACCGTTGATTTGCTTGAGCAATATCCAAACCTCGCGATCCTACGCACCTTGTCGAAGGCTTTTGCTTTAGCGGGTTTACGTTGTGGTTTTACGCTGGCGAATAAAGCGCTTATCGATGTGCTGTTGAAAGTGATTGCTCCTTACCCAGTGCCAATCCCTGTTGCTGACATTGCCGTTCAAGCACTTTCAGAGCAAGGACTTGCACGAGCTAAGTTCCAGGTCCTGGATTTAAGTGCGAACCGAGCGTATTTGCAAGCGGGTCTATTAGGTATGCCTCAAGTGACGGTATTTGATGGTTGGGGTAACTACCTACTGGTTAAATTCCCGAACGGCGATAAGTTGTTTAAAGCGGCTTGGGATACGGGCATCATCTTGCGTAATTCACCAATTGAAGACTGTGTTCGCATTAGTATTGGTAACCGCGAAGAGTGCGAAAAGACACTTGGATTTATTCGTAACTTTTATCAGTAACGAAAGGCTTACCAGTAATAACATTTACCAGTTTGATTTGATTAATCGCAGGCTGGTAAGTGAAACCAATATTTTGGGTTAGCGTTTGATTTTAGCTAGGCCACCAGATTTAAAATTAAAAGGAAGTTCAAGTGAGTAAACAACAGAAAATACTTTTTATAGACCGCGACGGCACCTTAATTGTTGAGCCGCCAGTTGACTTTCAAGTAGACCGTTTAGACAAGCTAAAATTCGAACCGCTAGTGATTCCTAGCCTGCTTGCACTGCAAGATGCTGGTTACCGTCTAGTGATGGTGACTAACCAAGACGGCCTAGGTACCGATAGCTACCCACAAGAAGATTTCGATGCGCCACACAATATGATGATGGAGTTCTTCGAATCTCAAGGCGTTAAGTTTGACGACGTGCTTATTTGCCCTCACTTTGACGAAGACAACTGCTCTTGCCGCAAGCCTAAATTAGGTATGGTTAAAGAGTATTTACAAGGCGGTAAAGTCGACTTCCAACACTCTGTTGTGATTGGCGACCGAATGACGGATCTTCAACTTGCAGAGAATATGGCAATCCGCGGTATTCAATATGGCCCTGATGCAGAAACGGAAGGTACGCTTAACTGGCCACAAATCGTTAAAGATCTGACGGTTAATGCTCGCGTTGCTGAAGTGGTTCGTACAACTAAAGAAACCGACATTAAGGTAGCTGTAAACCTTGATGAAACCGGTGGTAATAAGATCGATACCGGCATGGGTTTCTTCGACCACATGCTTGATCAAATCGCGACACACGGTGGTTTCCAAATGAACCTGACGGTGAAAGGCGATCTACACATTGATGATCACCACACAGTGGAAGATACGGCACTTGCGTTAGGCCAAGCTCTGAAAGATGCACTAGGTGACAAACGTGGTATTGGCCGTTTTGGTTTTAGCCTGCCAATGGATGAATGTTTGGCTCAGTGTGCGCTAGACCTTTCTGGTCGTCCATACCTGAAGTTCGATGCTAAATTCAGTCGTGAGCAAGTGGGTGATCTTTCAACAGAGATGGTGGTTCACTTCTTCCGTTCTCTAACCGACACTCTGGCTTGTACGCTACACCTTTCTTCTGCTGGCAATAATGATCACCACATCATTGAGAGCCTGTTCAAAGCGTTTGGCCGTACTCTTCGCCAAGCAATCAAAGTTGAAGGTAATGAGTTACCAAGCAGCAAAGGCGTCCTGTAAGGCTAACGTTAGCAAGGAAAAAACAATGAAAGATCAAAAAGTCGTCATCATTGATACTGGGTGTGCCAACGTTTCTTCGGTTAAATTTGCCATTGAACGTTTGGGTTACGCAGTTGAAATTTCAAAAGAACCTGAAGTTGTTCTTGCTGCCGATAAGCTATTCCTACCCGGTGTAGGTACAGCAAGTGAGGCAATGAAGAACCTGCAAGAGCGCGACCTTGTTTCTCTTGTGAAGAAAGTAGAGAAGCCTCTGCTTGGTATTTGTTTAGGTATGCAACTGTTAGGCAAATTATCTCAAGAGAAAGGCCAAAAGGCTGACGAGTTAGTTGAATGTCTAGGTTTGTGTGATGGTGAAGTGCGTTTACTCGAAACGGGCGATTTGCCATTACCACACATGGGTTGGAACACAGTAACTTCGACACCTAACCATCCTTTGTTTAAAGATATTGAAGAAGGCGAGTATTTCTACTTCGTTCACAGCTTCGCAATGCCAGTGGGCGACTACACAATCGCACAATGTGATTACGGTAATCCGTTTACAGCGGCGGTTCAAAGTGGCAATTATTATGGTGTTCAGTTCCACCCAGAGCGATCTTCGAAAGCTGGCTCTAAGCTGATTCAGAACTTCTTGGAATTGTAATAAGGATTAGGCAGCGGCTAACGTTGCCATATAAGGAATGTAAATGATTATTCCCGCGTTAGATTTAATTGAAGGTCAAGTAGTTCGCTTATTCCAAGGAGACTACGGGCAAGTAACAGAATACAAAGTAGACCCAGCAGAGCAGTTTAACCTGTATCACCAAGCTGGCGCAGGTTGGCTGCATCTTGTTGACTTAACGGGTGCAAAAGACACAACGGCTCGTCAGTTAGACTTGATTGCTAAGCTACTTGCTAGCACGCCTGCGAACATCCAGATTGGTGGTGGCGTGCGTAACGAACAAGATGTCGTAGACCTACTGGAAGCTGGTGCACAGCGCGTTGTGGTTGGTTCTACAGCAGTTAAGCAACCAGAGCTGGTTAAAGGTTGGATGGAAAAGTACGGCGCTGAAAAAATCGTGCTTGCTCTGGACATCAACATCGATGAAAGCGGCACACGTAAAGTGGCAATTTCAGGTTGGCAAGAAGATTCAGGCGTGACTATTGAAGCGCTGATTGAAGACTACCTAACAGTGGGTCTTAAACACGTTCTATGTACTGACATTTCACGTGATGGCACGCTAGAAGGATCAAACGTCGAGCTTTACGTTGACCTTTGTAAACAGTACCCACAGGTTCAATTCCAATCATCGGGCGGCATTGGCAGCCTAGCGGATATCGAAGCTCTAAAAGGCAGCGGTGTTGCGGGTGTGATTGTTGGTCGTGCGTTACTTGATGGCAAGTTTACCGCAGAGGAGGCATTTGCATGTTGGCAAAGCGAATAATCCCTTGTTTGGATGTCCGTGACGGACAAGTGGTGAAGGGCGTTCAGTTCCGTAACCACGAAATCATTGGCGACATCGTTCCGTTAGCACAGCGCTATGCGGAAGAGGGCGCTGATGAATTAGTATTTTATGACATCACGGCATCAAGCGATGGTCGTGTCGTCGATAAAAGCTGGGTGAAGCGCGTAGCAGAAGTGATTGACATTCCTTTCTGTGTTGCTGGTGGTATTAAATCAGCAGAAGATGCAGCGCGCATTCTTGAATTTGGTGCCGATAAAGTATCGATCAACTCGCCTGCACTTGCTAACCCTCAATTGATCACTGACCTTGCTGATAAGTTCGGCGTGCAGTGTATTGTTGTCGGTATCGATTCATACTTCGATAAAGAAACCGGTAAATATCAGGTTTACCAATTCACTGGCGATGAGGCGCGTACTAAAGCGACCAAATGGGAAACCAAAGATTGGGTGCAGGAAGTACAGAAACGTGGCGCAGGTGAGATTGTGTTAAACATGATGAACCAAGATGGCGTTCGTAACGGCTATGACATCGAACAGTTAAACATGGTACGTGAAGTATGCAATGTACCTCTGATTGCTTCTGGTGGCGCAGGTGCAATGGAGCACTTTGCTGAAGCCTATAAGAAGACCAACGTGGACGGAGCGCTAGCAGCTTCGGTATTCCACAAGCAAGTCATCAATATTGGTGAACTTAAACAGTATTTAAAACAACAAGATGTAGAGGTGCGACTATGAGTTTTGAAACCGCAAGCTTATCAAAAACAGAAGTAGGCGCATTATCAGAGCGTATTAACTGGGAAAAAGTAGATGGCTTAGTACCAGCTATTGTTCAAGATTACCAATCGAGCCAAGTGTTAATGATGGGATACATGAACCCAGCAGCACTTGAGAAAACAGGTGAAACTGGCAATGTGACGTTTTTCTCTCGCACCAAAGAGCGCCTTTGGACGAAAGGTGAAACGTCAGGCAACGTATTACAACTGCAAAACATCGCCTTGGACTGTGACAGCGACACTTTACTGGTTAAAGTTAATCCCATTGGTCCAACGTGCCACACAGGTACAACAACGTGTTGGGATGGAGACAAGCAAGAAGAGTCTCAGATGGTGTGGCTTCATCAGCTTGAGCAGCTACTGGCTGCCCGCAAGGACGCAGACCCTGAGTCTTCTTATACTGCCAGTCTATATGCCCGTGGCACCAAGCGTATTTCGCAAAAAGTGGGCGAAGAAGGCGTTGAAGTCGCGCTTGCGGCGACGTCGGGCGATAAGGCGGAACTAGTGTGTGAATCAGCAGATTTGATTTACCACCTAATGGTTCTTCTTCAAGACCAAGGCCTATCGATGAACGACGTGGTAAATAAACTTAAAGAGCGTCATAAGTAAGCCTCTTTAGATTTATCGAACCGCGTAAAAAATAGATAAAAGCCCCGTAAACAACCATGTTTACGGGGCTTTTTAATCATCTAAGATATTAATCTACTTAAAAAGCACTGAACATCGTCATTCCGAGGAGCTTAGGTGACATCAGGAATCTATCTCAGCGCTTAGCTACCTTAAATCTCAGTATTACCCGCAGCACTTTTTATATTTCTTCCCACTACCACAAATGCAAGGGTCATTACGGCCAATCTTGAAGCTCTCTACGGTTTGGTTTAGGCGAGGGTCAATCTCTGGTTCTGTTAGCTTTTCATGTTCGTTTTCTTGCTCTGGGAACTCGCCATCGATATAAAACCATAGGCCGTTTTCACGAACGAAACGCGAGCGCTCTTGCATACAGTACTGCGCGCCGTCTTCATTGAAGTAAGCTTTAAATTCAACAAAGCCTTCGTCTTGGTGCGAGCCTGCCGCCGTATCGATGACTTCAAGACCTGCCCAATCACTGTCGATAGATTCGGTAATGCCTTCTCTTTGCGACTCAGCATCACAGCTAGGGTGATAGGTAGCAATTACATAATCAACCAATCCTAAAACGTGCGCGGAATAACGAGAGCGCATCAGCTGCTTTGGAGTTTCAACTGAGCTGTGATCGAGGTGCGCTGATTCACAGCACTGTTGGTAAGTATTATTACTACCGCATGGGCATAAAGACATAGTCAGATCCTGTAAAAATGGCCTCTATTAAGAGGCCATAAATGAATGCGTGGGAGTTTACCAAGAAACGATCGCTCACCAAAGTTAAGTTTCTATTGAAGTTGTTGTGTGAATTACGCTATTTCAGGGCTGGAGATAATAGTTCTTGAGCCCAAGTCGTCGCTTCGTCATAAGCTTGACCAAGTTGAGCTTCACTCAGTTTGAGAAGCTGGCGAATACGAGTCGCTTCATCCCAACGAGCTTGTTCATAAGCAACCACCATCGCCAACACAGCACCTAACACGCCTTTACGTTGAATTAAGGCTTGTTTGATCTCTACGTCGATCGGCACTGAATCGAGTACTTGTTTCAATGGTTGGTCAAAGAGTGAGTCCAATAGAGAGAACATACCGGTCAAAAAGGCTTGTCCAGGCTCAACCTTAACATTCATCTTCTCGACTAAGAGTTCACATTGACGTGCGCGTATTACCGCTAAACCATAGAGAGAGTCCGGCTTATCTTCTTTCGCGGAGGCGATAGCCACAAGAGAAACGAACTTACGCAGCTTTTGTTCGCCAAGGTAAATAAGCGCTTGGCGGAATGAGCGAATCGTCGTTGCTGAACCACCTGCAGAGTTTACGTAGGTAAGTAGCTTATACGACATGGTCACATCAAGCGTAATTAAACGCTCTACTTCACCAAAGTCGATAGGGTCGTGTGCAATCTCTTTTAACAGCTGAACGGTCGTCAGGAATGCAGGGTTGAGCGCACGCGTTTGGATCATTTCTGGCTTGCTAAAGAAGTAACCTTGAAAGTAAGTGAAGCCTGCTTTCTTCGCTTCTTGGTATTCTTCGTACGTTTCTACCTTCTCAGCTAGGAACTTGATATCTAGCCCTTTGAGTGAGTTCATAAACATCGCTGCTTTGGCAATTGGCGTCAAACGGATATCGAACTTGATAATCGAAACGTAAGGTAAGAAGCGCTTCCAAGCTTTACTTGGTACAAAGTCATCTAACGCGATGGTATAACCTGCATCAAAGATAGTTTTGATTGCTTCAAGTAACTCGTCTGTCGGTCCGCAGTCTTCAAGAACCTCTACAACGAGGCTTTCTTTGGGAAACAGAGTAGGGACCAAGTTGATTAGGCTTGCGTAAGGGAAGTTCACGAACCCAAGCTTATCACCCAACGTATTATAGTGGGTCGATAAGAAGTGATCGGAAAGCAAACGGCTAGTAGCGAGCTCCGGCTCTACTTCAGGGAAAGTGTTCTTAGGACCATCCCTGAATAGCAACTCGTAACCTATGGTCTTCTTGTCTGTATCGAGTATTGGTTGACGCGCTACGTATGAATATTTCAACTTGGTACTGTGTTCGGTTTATTTCTGGTAGAGAGATAATAGCTAATTCAGTAGAAATTACCATACACTTTCTAAGAAAGTCTGACCGACAATAATAATCAAACTGAAAGTTTAAGAGTGACGTTAAAAGCTATTGCTAAACGCTCGATTCTGTAGTTCAAAACTTTGCGGCGTGAACACCAGCACGGAACCTTGCGTATACCAATCGCCAAGTACGATACGGGTTTTAGTGCAATTATTAGCACTGAAGGTGTGGATGTCAGGGCGGTGAGTATGACCGTGGATCATCAGATCAACGTTGTTTCGTTCCATTACATCTTCGACTTCTTGTTGTGTCACATCCATGATGTCGAGAGACTTAGTTTGCTTGTCATCTTTGATATCGGATTGAACCTTCGAAACAATTTTTTTCTTGATGAAAAATGGAATTCTGTTGAAGACCCATTGAAGCCATGGTTGATGTACTTTTTCACGAAAAGCGAGGTACTTTACATCTTCAGTACATAGGGTATCACCATGCAACACCACCGCTCTTTGGCCGTAGATATCGATAGTCGATACTTCGTCTAGCAGTTTCACGCCCGTTTGCTTGGCAAATTTTTTGCCAACAAGGAAATCACGGTTACCTTGAGTGAAGTAGCAAGGTACGCCTGTCTTTACCAAATCAATAAATGCTTGGCGGATAGAAGTTGCGAACTCACTCTTATCGTCGTCACCAATCCAGAATTCGAAAAGGTCACCTAACACGTAAAGTGCATCCGCTTCTACGGCTTCTTTCTTCATGAAGGTTAGGAAGCAGTCGGTGATATCTTGTCGTGACGGAGCAAGGTGCAGATCTGATATAAAATATGTTTTCATAGGTCTAAAAAAAGGGAGCGATTCGCTCCCTATATCCTGATTTTATCGGCTCATCAATACTAACCGAAAGCGATGAATTAAGCTTCGATTGTAGTACCAGTGATGATCACTTCTTCTAGAGGTACGTCTTGGTGCATACCCATAGAACCAGTGCTAACACCTTTAATCTTGTTTACGATGTCCATGCCTTCAACAACTTCTGCGAATACACAGTAGCCCCAACCGTCTAGGCTTTCGCTACGGAAGTTTAGGAAAGAGTTGTCGTTAACGTTGATGAAGAACTGAGAGCTCGCTGAATGCGGTTCCATAGTACGAGCCATTGCTAGCGTACCAACTTTGTTCGCAAGACCGTTGTTTGCTTCGTTCTTGATCGTTGCACGAGTCGCTTTTTCTTTAAGGCCAGAAGTCATGCCGCCGCCTTGAATCATGAAACCATCGATAACACGGTGGAATAGTGTGTTGTCGTAGAAACCGTCACGGCAATACTGTAGGAAGTTTGCGCTTGTTTCTGGTGCTTTTTCTTCGTTAAGTTGAACTTTGATGTCACCAAAATTTGTGTGAAGGATGATCATGATTGTTACCTTACTGTCTTTTTAATATGAAGTTCGAATTCTAGCGCATGTTGGCGGACTTTCAAATCACCAAATCATTAACTTAACTCGGATGTTTGAGGTAATTCCTGCTTTGGGGGATTACCTATTAAGGTATGACTTGTTATACTGCGAGCTTATTTTTGATTAATCCATAAAATAGATAGAGATCATGCTGAAGATATATAACACGCTCACAAGACAGAAAGAGGAATTCAAACCAATTACAGCTGGCAAAGTCGGCATGTATGTCTGTGGGGTAACCATATACGATCTCTGTCACATTGGTCATGGTCGTACGTTCGTTTCTTTCGACGTAGTAACTCGTTACCTTCGTTACCTTGGTTACGATTTGAACTTCGTTCGTAACATCACAGATATTGATGACAAAATCATCAAGCGCGCTAACGAAAACGGCGAGTCTTGTGACTCTCTGACTGAACGTCTAATCGGCGAAATGCACGCTGATTTCGATGCATTGAACATGAAGCGTCCAGACGTTGAGCCTCGTGCAACGGAATTCATCACTGAAATCATCGAACTTGTTGAAAAGCTGATTGAACGCGGCTACGCATATGTTGCAAGTAACGGCGACGTAATGTTCGAAGTTAAGAAGTTCGAAGAATACGGTAAGCTTTCTAAGCAAGACCTTGATCAGCTTCAAGCTGGCGCTCGTGTTGATATAGACTCTGCAAAACGTAGTCCGCTAGATTTCGTGGTTTGGAAGATGTCTAAGCCAGGTGAACCAACATGGGAATCACCATGGGGTCCAGGTCGTCCAGGTTGGCACATTGAATGTTCAGCAATGAACTCGTCTATTCTAGGTAATCACTTCGATATCCACGGTGGCGGCTCAGATCTACAATTCCCACACCACGAGAATGAAATCGCGCAATCTTGCTGTGCACATGGTACTGACTATGTAAACACATGGATGCACAGTGGCATGGTGATGGTAGACAGAGAAAAAATGTCTAAGTCACTAGGTAACTTCTTCACTATCCGTGATGTGCTAGCACACTACGATGCTGAAACAGTGCGTTACTTCCTAATGTCTGGTCACTACCGTAGCCAACTGAACTACAGTGAAGACAACCTAAACCAAGCTCGCGCATCGCTAGAGCGTCTATACACGTCACTTCGTGGCCTAGACCTTACCGCAGCTCCTGCTGGTGGCGAAGAGTACGTAACTCGCTTCTCTACTGCGATGAACGATGATTTCAACACGCCTGAAGCTTACTCAGTGCTGTTTGAAATGGCGCGTGAAATCAACCGTATCAAGCCTGAAAGCATCGAAAAAGCAAGCGGACTTGGTGCATTGATGCGTGAACTAGCGGACATCATCGGTATTCTTCACCAAGAGCCAGAAGCCTTCCTACAAGGTGATGCGGCTGGTAACGATGACGAAGTGGCTGAAATCGAAGCGTTGATCAAACTGCGTAACGACTCTCGAGCTTCAAAGGATTGGGCAAATGCCGACCTTGCACGTGATAAGTTAAACGAGTTAGGCATCGTTCTAGAAGACGGCCCAGAAGGTACGACTTGGCGTCGCAAGTAAATCTTATAAAAAAGGGCTGATTTTCAGCCCTTTTTTCTAGCAAAAATTCTCTAATTTCACCTTTTCATATTCAATTTTATTTAACAGGAATATTTCTGTGGCTCAGATGTATTTTTACTACTCGGCAATGAATGCGGGTAAATCAACAACGCTTCTTCAATCGTCATTCAACTACCAAGAACGTGGTATGACGCCAGTGATCTTCACGGCTGCATTGGATGATCGCTATGGTATCGGTAAAGTAAGCTCAAGAATTGGTCTGCAATCTGAAGCTCAACTTTTTAAAAATGACACTAACATGTTTGATGCGATCAAAAAGCTGAACGACGAAGAGAAGCGTCACTGTGTGTTGATCGATGAGTGTCAATTCTTGTCGAAAGAGCAGGTGTATCAGCTTACAGAAGTAGTGGATAAACTTCATATTCCTGTGCTGTGTTATGGCTTACGCACTGACTTCTTGGGCGAGCTGTTTGAAGGTAGCCGTTACTTACTGTCTTGGGCGGACAAGCTGGTGGAGCTGAAAACCATCTGTCATTGTGGCCGTAAAGCGAACATGGTTATTCGTACCGATGAGCACGGTGTCGCGATCGCTGAAGGTGATCAAGTGGCAATTGGTGGCAATGACAAATACGTTTCTGTTTGCCGTCTGCACTACAAAGAAGCATTAGGTAAATAAGCAAAACTATTTGCTGTTGTTACTAACAGGAAAGAATGAAAAACGGTGACCAAGTGTCACCGTTTTTGTTTACTGAACTTATGTTTTTACTTTATGCCAAGCCTAGCTTTTACTTTATTGGAGACTTATTCGAATCCGAGCTTCTTCAATGCTTGATAGGCGTGGTCAACGTCATCGGGGATGGGCATCTCAACCTGAAAGCCTTTCTCTGGGTAGGATTTGATTCGTTCGTAATCAGCAATCAATGCACCTAACACCATGTCTAACGGCAACTCTTCATTAAAGTAATCATCCCAATTTTGCCAACGTGATGTCACGGTTATCTCGGACGTTTCGTCAGGCCACTGTTTACTAAAGGTCGCGTAAGTTCGTTTTTCCATAAAGGGCTTCTGAACTAAGGTTAGCCTCTTCGGTGATAACCCTTGCTCTTTCAGTAACTCATGAGTGAAGCGGACATTTTCCCCAGTGTTTGTCGCGTGTTTCTCTATGATAATGTCAGAGTCAGGCACACCACAATCTCGTGCGATAGAAGCGAATGTTTCAGCTTCTGAGCGCTCAAAGCTTCCTTCGGTAAAGCGTCCCACACCACCAGAAAAAACAATGTAAGGCGCGATCTGTTGGTGATAAAGCTCAGCTGCATATTCAGCGACGCGAGTATCATTGCTGCACAATACAAAGATGCAGTCTGAAGGCGTAACCTTGTGACCCATCGACATAAAGTTCCAAAGGGTGTCTACCGAGCGGTGCAGTTTTGTGTTGGGATATTTGTTAGCCATAGATTGTTCAGTCATGAAGTGCATCCAATGTGGATTCGAATTTAAATGAATAACCTAAATCGAGAATCTTCTTCGAAGAGATTAATTTGTCTGGGGTATCAACAACAGCGGGTAGAGGCTCACTGCTGTTGGCGCTTTTCAGTGCTGCGGCATAAAACTCCGCCTTACTGACCGTATTTGGCGTCGTCACGTTAACCACTTCGTTGTGCAGCTGACTGATAGCGAAATCGACAGCGCCAATCGCGTCATCAAGGTGCAGCATGTTGGCTGGAGCTTGAGTGCTCACTTGCTTTAGCTTACTAGCAAACCTTGATGGGTGACGACTTGGACCTATTAATCCACTAAAGCGAAGAATGGTGTAGTCGATACCTGAATCAATCACTGACTGTTCAGCTTGCAGCATGATTCGCGCGTTATCGGAAAATGAAGATGCGTTCTCGTTACCTGAGGTTGAAAGGGGGAGCGATGCATCCAGCTCATTCAACACACCCGGCTTGGTTGGGTATACCGTAGTTGAACTGACCATAATGAGCTTTTTAATGTTGGCCTTTTGACATGCATTGGTGAGTTGCTGCCAGTAGTCGGCATACTCTTGTCCTGCTCCTTTTCTAAAGCCAGGAGGGAAGCTGCCAATTACAATTTCAGTGTTGTTTTCGAGTAACAGTGAATAGAGTCGCCCGATAGTCTGTTCTGGCTTTGATGAGTCAAAACTAAACACTTCACATGGGATTCGTTCGTTACCAATGGCCTCCGCTCCCGCTTGGGTCGTTTTCGTGACCACCACTCGGTTACCATGTTTTTCTAGATGTTTGGATAAAGGTGCACCGACCCATCCTGCACCGACAATAAATATAGAAGCCATCTGTACCTCACAACGACAAGCTATGGATTTACAATAAGCCTAACAAACCTTGGCCCAAAAATGAAAAAACTCCACGGCCGAAGCGAGTGGAGTTTTTACTAGAACAATGGAGCTTTATTTAAGTACGCGAAGTAGCTTATCTGCGCGCTCTGCCATCTCGATACCTTCATCTGTTAAATAACCGCCGTCTGGCTGAGTACAAAGGTTTTTTTCGAATAGGCGCTTAACAGCGTCTTGAGTTTCTTGAGCAGCCTCTTGATGAACTTTAATTCCAGTAGCAGCGCTACTTACATCAAATTGAAGAAGGAGGTTTAAATCAGCAATATGTTCAGCGTTGTACTTCATAATTAACCTATATATTCATAACGTTCTCTACCTTCACCTTAGTGCGCATTCACGGCTCAGGCAATAGCAAATAAGGAGAATTGATAAGTGATACCAAATTGATTGATTAATCATCGAGTGATGGGTTTATTTTGGTTATATTGGGTGATTTGCACCCACTTAAATCATCAATGATGTTTATTGCTAAGTGGTTGTAATATATTGTGACTAGAAATAATTTGCATTGAGCGAATATTGTATAAAAAGGATATGCATAAGTGAGAGCGAACAAAGTAGCATTAACGATCAGTATGCTATTTGCTATCTCAGGTTGTCAAAGCACACCCTCAGAGCAGACAGACGCGAACCAAACCACAAACAACAATAATGAATCTACAATAGAGGTCCGTTCATTTCAGTCTGTCCAAAGCGTTTACTCCGAATGGGAAGTTAAGCTTGAAGACCATGCTCAATTGTCTCTCTATGCACCAGAGAATTACAATGAACTATTAGACGCATGGGATGATGCTGAAAGCATTTATGCGGACTTACTGAAAGACGAAACTCGGATAACCAAGAGCTACTCCATTTTTTCGAGCCTGACTTACGCTGAAGCCTTTGATGAAAAAATAGCGTTGATCAAATCAAATTATGACTCGATCTTAGTGTTAAAGAAGAAGGCTGACCGAGTACTCGCTGATTCGATTGTCCAAATGGATTACCTGAAGTTTCTTGGCGCAGATACCATGTTTACTTCGAGCTACAAACGTTTGTATTCAGAATACAGCGAGTTGTTCGAATATGTGCTGGTCGATGAGCTTGAAGACGCTCAAGAAGCGCAGGTGGAGTTTCTTAACAATGCTCGCTTACTAGAAGTTAAAGTGGCGCATAAGAAATACATCGAACCTTTGAAGAACGAATTAGAGTTCTTGGAAGATGAAGATTTTTATGATGTTGCTCCGCTGACCTTTGCTAAGGCAGCATCTCAAATTGCGTTGGCCGAAAGCCAAGTGAAAGCCAGCCCTCGTGAAAAGTCGATCATTGAAGATGCGGTTCACGCTGCTGAGTTTGAATTGAACCACGTGCGCAGTGTCGCTCATGAAGTCAAAGTGCTGGCGAGTGTAAAAGGCGACAAGTTCGAACAGTCGGTTTTGAATGCAGAGAACCAACTACTGAGTATTTCACAAATCGTCAATGATGAAGATTACCGTGATGTTGGGTTACGTCAGCAATCTCAAAAGATTGTAGCGAGTATTAAAGCGTTAAAAAGCTCCGACATGACAGGGCTATTAAAGTCAGAGATTGAAACTTTGACTGAGCAATTGGCTAACCTGGAATCTGAAAACCAGAAGCAAGCACAGCAATTGTCTGAAGCAACCAAGCATAGTGAGTTGCTCGGTGAGCAGATTACGAAGAGCGATGCTCACATAAAAAGCTTAGAAGAACTAGTCGATAGTTTGAAAAGCTTAGGTGGTAAAGTTGCCAACGAAAGTGATTCTGATGCGATCTCGCCGAGTATTGAAACAAATCTAGAGAACCCGGCTCTAGAACTATCATCAGAAGAAGTGATTGAACCTTCGGTTTAGCATAACCAATGTCTTTATTTGTGACTGACTTAAAAGCGCCTCAGGGCGCTTTTTTACGTTCTGTTGATCTATGTCAAAATCTGAAAAGAAAAGCTCTCAAAACACGGCTATAGTGTACGTCATTCTTATGGTTTTAACGTAACTTGTTGATATTTATAGATGTGTTGTTTTTATCGTTGGTAGTTTTTCATTCATCAGAGTTTTCTTTTTACTACTAAAGTCGTAAGAAATTTCAATATCATTGAAGGTTTGGCGTTTTCTTAGTTGTTGAAGGAAATTCGAGCTTAAAATAGCTCTTGAATTCAGAAATGAAAGAGAGGATTATCGCGCTCCCGACGACATGTTTCAAAATGTAAATCATCATGAATCTAAACCAATTTGACTCATTATTACCGCCACAAATGGCTGAGCGCGCTGCAGATATTGGCGTAGGTAAAGCAACTAAAGATCCAATCAAATCTTTTCTCCTAGCGATTTCAGCTGGCATCCATATCGGTATTGCGTTTGTGTTCTACACCATCGTAACGACCGGTGCTGGTGATTTGCCTTGGGGTATTACTCGCCTATTAGGTGGCCTTGCATTTAGCCTGGGCTTAATTCTCGTTGTTGTTACCGGTGGTGAGTTATTTACCAGTTCGGTGCTTACTCTGGTTGCTCGTGCAAGTGGTAAAATTACTTGGCGCACGCTCGTCAAGAACTGGGCTACGGTTTATGTAGGTAACTTGATTGGCGCATTGTTGCTGGTGGCATGTATGCTTCTGACTAAACAGTACATGTTTGACCATGGCCAGGTTGGTTTAAATGCAATGGCGATTTCCCAACACAAGATGCACCATGATTTTATCCAAGCTATCGCGCTTGGTATCATGTGTAATGTATTGGTTTGTATCGCGGTATGGATGACGTTTAGTGGACGTACACTTACCGACAAAATCGCGGTAATGATTTTACCTGTTGCGATGTTCGTATCAGCTGGTTTCGAGCACTGTATTGCGAATATGTTCCAAGTCCCTTTAGCTATCGGCATTAAAACATTTGCTCCTGCTGAATTCTGGACAATGACGGGCGCTAACCCTGCGGATTACGTTGACCTGAACATGATGGACTTTCTGATGAACAACTTGCTGCCCGTTACTATAGGTAACATCATTGGTGGCGGTATCTTTGTCGGCATGTGGTATTGGTTGATCTACCTGCGTGACTAATAAAGGTGGCTCTATCAACAAAAGTGGCGTACTTAACTCAGTTGACGAGATGCGCTAAAGCTCAGTGGAAACACTGAACTGACTTATGACATTTACAAGACGGTCTGCATTGCAGGCCGTTTTTTATTTGTGGAAAACCTACTTCTTCACCCCTCTAATGATCATCTGAACACTCAACAGCGCTGCTCACCATATGTGTATATCTCTTTGAAAACACGGAAGGATCAACGGTAATGATCTTTTCTCGAGTGAAAGTGGACAAAAAAGGATCTATCTTGATTTGGTTATCCACAATTTCTGTGGATAACCTGTCTCAAATTCAGTGAGTAACCAGATCTAAGGGGAGTAGAGAGGCTATTTTGCCGGTTTTATTTGAGCGAGGACTCGACCTTCTTTGGTCAGGGAAGTCTTCAATGAGAGGTGAAGGGCAAGCGCTAAAGAGCAACTCATCATCACGAAAATCGCCAGCATGATCATCAGTTGATACTTAATCGCGATCATCGGTGACGCCCCCCCAAGAATTTGTCCTGTCATCATTCCTGGCAGCGTTACTAAGCCTGTGGTTGCCATAGAGGCCATGATAGGGGACATCGCTTTCTGTATTGCATTGCGTACAAACGGTGCTGCAGCGTAGGAGGGAGACGCGCCTAACGCGATTGCTGCTTCATATTCTGATTTCTGTGTTTCAAAAGCACCAAACAGGTTCTGCAATGCCACTATATTACTGCTTAAGCTATTACCCAATAACATTCCTGCGATCGGGATAAGGTACTGCGCGTTAAAAAGCGGTGTCGGTTTAATGATGAAAAAGCAGATAAACAAGACGATGGGTACACAGGTTACGGCAAGGCTTACGGCAACAGGCGCTAATAATAGCTGTCTCGGTAGCTTAGACTTCTCAACAATCGAGCTCGCACCGACAATTATCATGGCAAATAACCACAACAAATTGACCCACAAACTATTCAAAGTAAATAAATATTCTAGGTAAAGACCCACAAGAAACAGCTGAATAACCATGCGAATGATGCTAATAGAGGCTTCTTTTCCAAGGCCGAGTTTCAGCTTGTGGTTGATGGCAATGGGCAGAAAGAGAAGTGAACCGAAGAGCAACAACTGCCACCAAGATATATCAATAACGTCTTGCATAGAGCTTCCTTTTAAGTAGGTCCCCATCATATCTGAAAGTGCCAAATGATGCATTTCAGCTTCAAACCCGTCGATTCAAAAAGTGCTCAATTATTTAACAACCAAAGTACAAAATATTGGTTGTTTAAGGCATTTTTAGCTACTACTTAGTAGGTAAAACGTTAAAATTGGTTACAATAAGGTTGTGTGAGTGTTGGAATTTAACATTTGTGAAATATACTTAATTCTTCACATTTGTTAATACTTTTTAATAACTTTGTTTAACTAAAAACAACTTTGGATGAGCTCAAAAAAGTATTGATTAGCAAGGGTTATAACAGGAGATTTGATTGAACCCTACTTTGAGTATGGTCTAAAATTTGTTGTTAGATACTTAAGAACTTTAGCCCCATAGAATGGGTTACTCGAAATTACTAAATACAAAATAGGCAAAATGTATGAGTGATGTTAATAAAATTGAAACTGGCGAAAAACGCTCGTTGGAGTGGAAGTCTTTCCTCTTCATCGCGGTGGTTCTCTTTCCAATATTAAGTGTGGCTTTTGTAGGCGGCTACGGCTTCCTAGTTTGGGCACTGCAAGTGTTTGTATTCGGACCTCCAGGTGCTCACGGCGGCATGTAATGCCCTCTAGTAACAACATTTTTTAAAATCAATATTTAAGAGAGCTAAACATGAAATCATTTTTAGTTAAATTATGGCGCACAATGACTCGCCCTGCGGTACACATCAGTCTTGGTGTACTAACTATGGGTGGCTTTATCGCCGGTGTTATTTTCTGGGGCGGTTTTAACACAGCTCTAGAGCACACAAATACAGAAGAATTCTGTGTAAGCTGTCACACCATGCGTGACAACGTATACGTAGAACTACAAGAAACGGTTCACTGGAAAAACACTTCTGGTGTACGCGCGACTTGTCCTGACTGTCACGTTCCACATGAATGGACAGCAAAAATCGCTCGTAAGATGCAAGCATCTAAAGAAGTATTCGCTCAAGTATTTGGTGACCTAGATACACCTGAGAAATTCGAAGCTCGTCGTATCGAATTGGCTAAACATGAATGGGATCGTTTCTCTTCGAACAAATCTCTAGAGTGTAAAAACTGCCACAACTACGATTCAATGGATTTCGAAAACATGCGCCCAACAGCGCGTATCCAGATGAAAAACGCGGCAGAGCGTGATCAAAGCTGTGTTGACTGTCACAAAGGTATTGCTCACAACCTTCCATTAGATATGGCATCAGCAAGCGGTATTGTTGGCGAGCTAGAAAATGTAGCAAGCAGCACATCTTACGCAAATGGTTCAGACGTAATCTCTATTCGTCACCTACCAATGTATACGGATGAGACAGCAACAGTTGAAGCGGGTCTATTAAGCCCTGCAAGTAAAGTTGCAGTGATCGACGAAAAAGGCGACATGATTAAGATTCAAATCGACGGTTGGCGTAAAGCGAAAGGCTTCGGACGTGTAATCCAAGAAGACTTCGGTATGAACATCTCGACTGCAATCTTGACGAAAGAAGTATCTCAAAGTGACGTAATCACTGTTGGTGAGAAGAAAGAAGATGAGCTAACTGGTCTTCCTTGGGAAGAAGTTAACCTAGCACTTTGGATGAAGAAAGAGTCTATGGTTGATAACTTCGATCCAATCTGGAACGCAGCGGGTCAAGCGTACCAATCTAACTGTTCAACGTGTCACTCACAGCCAGATGAAGCTCACTTCAGCGCTAACGGTTGGGTAGGCATGCTAGATGGTATGATTGCGTTCGTTAACTTCGATACAGATACAGAAGCACTTGTTCTTAAGTATCTACAGAAGCACTCATCAGATTTTTCTGAAGGCCATCACTAATAAGACGTCAATTGGAGTAACACAATGGCAATTACAAGAAGAAGTTTTCTGAAAGGTGTCGCTACTACAAGTGCGGCATCGGTTATCGGTCCAAGCTTATTGGCGTCGGCATCAGCGTCTGCTGCAGAAACAGACGGCGCGTGGAAAGTCTCTGGTTCTCACTGGGGTGCATTCCGAGCTCGTGTTTATGCGGGTAAAGTACAAGAAATTAAACCTCTAGAAATCGATCAACACCCAACTGAGATGTTGAAAGGTATTAAAGGTATTATCTACAGCCCATCACGTGTGCGTTACCCAATGGTTCGCCTAGATTGGTTGAAGAAGCATAAATACAGCGCAGATACGCGTGGTAACAACCGCTTTATTCGTGTGACTTGGGATGAGGCACTAGACCTTGTTTACCGTGAACTAGAGCGCGTACAGAAAGATTACGGTCCATGGGCGCTTCACACCGGTCAAACTGGTTGGAGACAAACTGGTCAGTTCCACAGCTGTACTAACCACATGCAACGTGCAATGGCACTTCACGGTTACTCTGTGAAGAAAATCGGTGACTACTCAACAGGTGCTGGTCAAACGATCATGCCTTACGTGCTAGGTTCGACTGAAGTTTACGCGCAAGGTACATCTTGGGAACTTATCCTAGAAAACAGTGACAACATTGTTCTTTGGGGTAACGATCCAGTTAAAAACCTGCAAGTAGGTTGGACATGTGAGACGCACGAGTCGTTCGCATACCTAGAACAGCTGAAAGAAAAAGTTGCTAAGAAAGAGATCAACGTTGTTTCTGTTGACCCTGTTAAAAACAAAACAGGCCGTTACCTAGAAAACGAGCAAATGTACATCAACCCACAAACTGATGTGGCGTTCATGCTTGGTGTTGCTCACGTTCTTTACAACGAAGATCTATACGACAAGAAGTTCATCGAAACTTACTGTCTAGGTTTTGAAGACTTCATCAAGTACGTTCAAGGTGAAACGAAAGATAAAGTTGAGAAGACACCAGAATGGGCTGCAGAAATCTGTGGTGCAAGCGCGGACTCTATCCGTGAATTCGCTAAGATGCTGGTTAACGGTCGTACACAGATTCTTGTGGGTTGGAGTATCCAACGTCAAGAGCACGGTGAACAGCCTTACTGGATGTGTGCAGTTATCGCAGCAATGGTTGGCCAAATTGGTCTACCTGGTGGCGGTATCTCTTACGGTCACCACTACTCAGGTATCGGTGTATCTTCAACTGGCTTCGCTGCTCCGGGTTCTTTCCCGCTGAACATCGACCAGGGTCAATCGCCTAAGCACACTAACACTGATTACAACGGTTACAGCCGCGTAATCCCTGTTGCTCGTTGGGTAGATAGCCTGCTAGAGCCAGGTAAGAAGATCAAAGCGAACGGTTCAACGGTAACACTACCTGATATCAAAATGATGGTATTCAGTGGTAACAACCCGTGGCACCACCACCAAGATCGCAACAAGATGCGTAAAGCATTCAAGAGCCTACAAACTGTAGTGGCTGTTGATTTCGCTTGGACTGCAACTTGTCGTCACTCTGATATCGTGCTTCCAGCATGTACTCAGTGGGAGCGTAACGATATCGATGGTTACGGCGCGTACTCTGGCCGTGGTTTGATCGCGATGCACAAACTAGTTGATCCTCTGTTCCAGTCTAAGACTGACTTCGAGATCATGTCTAGCCTAACTAAGCGTTGGGGTCGTTACGACGATTACACGCGTGGTATGGACGAAATGCAGTGGGTTAAATCTCTGTACGACGAATGTCGTGCTTCAAACGAAGGTAGCTTCGAAATGCCTGAGTTTGCTGAGTTCTGGGAAAAAGGTTTCCTAGACTTCGGTAAAGGTAAGCCATGGACTCGTCACGCTTCATTCCGTGAAGACCCAGAGATCAATGCTCTAGGTACACCTTCTGGTTTCATCGAAATTACAAGCCGTACTGTAGGCAACATGGGTTACGAGCACTGTCAAGAGCACCCAATGTGGTTCGAGAAATCTGAACGTTCACACGGTGGTCCAGGTTCTGACAAACACCCGTACTGGCTACAATCTTGTCACCCAGACAAGCGTCTTCACTCTCAGATGTGTGAATCTGAAGAGTGGCGTGCGACTTACGCGGTACAAGGTCGTGAGCCAATCTACATCAACCCAGTAGATGCTAAGAAGAAAGGCATCAAAGATGGTGACGTAGTACGTGTGTTCAACGACCGTGGTCAACTACTAGCGGGTGCTGTTCTAATGGATAGCTATGCCCCTGGTGTTGTTCGTATCGAAGAAGGTGCTTGGTACGGTCCGATCAACGAGAAAGTGGGCGCGCTAGATACATACGGCGATCCAAACACACTGACTCAAGATATCGGTACGTCTGAACTTGCTCAAGCAACGTCAGCAAACACATGTTTGGTAGACTTCGAGAAGTTCCAAGGCAAACTGCCTCCAGTAACTTCATTCGGTGGTCCAATCGAAGTTTCTTAAGCATCTCGCTTAAAAGCTAAGATTAAAGCTTGAATTAAAGCCCCTGTAAGCACTCTTACGGGGGCTTTTTGTATTTTAGATGTCTGTGTTGCTGTTTCTAATAAGCCTTGTGACAAGGCGAATAGAGGGCATTTTTGAGATAGGTTGTAACGTGCTGTTTGAGATAGGTGACAGAAGCAATGACGCGGAAACAAAAAGGCCGATACAAAGTACCGACCTTACAGAAGCCTATGGAGTTAGCTCTGATCAAGTTAGATCTCAAACATAAACCAATAGCCATAAGCACAGATTAAAGCGGGCACACTTGAATACAAGGTTGCGACCAGTGCTGCTTTCGGTGCCATCGCAATCGCAGGAAATAGTGCATCACCATCATTTGAAATTGCGTTACCTACCTGAGCCGAAAGTGGTAGTGCGCCTGAAAGGTATAAGCTAGTGACCAATAATTGTGGTCCACAGCCCGGTAGCAAACCCATCAACACGCCAGCCAGGGGGAGCATGATGCCCCAGCTTGAGAATAGCGTCGCAAAATCGACATTTGCAATGACAGAGCCAAATTCAAAGAAAAGAAAGGCAACCACCACCCAAGCGGTAACAAAGTTTGTGTCTTGAGCGGTCTTTTGCAGTGGATGAGAGCCTACACACTTTTCGTCCTCACTCACAGCTGATTTGTAATCCTCAATTTCACGGGTCAGCCCCCACAGAAACATTGAGCTAATCAGTAAAATTGTTCCCACCCATTCCATTGACATTTCAGGCAAAGCGAGCAGCTCGTTGACATCGACTTGAAAAGAGCCAAGTAGGGCCACCGCTGCACCGGGAATAATTAGGACTGACCATAGGTAGCCTTGCAGATTGATCGCCTTTTTAGATACCGCTTCTTTGTCTTGAGATTGGGAAGCACAGCTGTTGGAGGCTTCATTTTGCTCAGTCTGTTTTGGACGTAAGAAGTCATCGGCATGGAATAGGTTAATGATTCGACCTGAAGCAGTACCCACAATCACGCCCATCGCCATCATGGCTAAACCAGTTTTAGGTTCGCTAGCAATCAGCAGGAAGGCTGCGTCACCCATCGTGGAAACAAGCACCGCAACAACCGCACCAAACCCGAGTTTGCCGGATATAAATTGCGTGGTTACCACAATCGCACCGCCACAACCGGGTAAAGCCCCCATGAGTGCCGCAAATACCACTTGGTTTGAACGAGACTGATGTACAAGCTTGTTAAAGACGTTGTCCTTATTGATGTAAAGGCTTAACCAGTGGTAAATCGCCAAGGTTAAAGCAACATAGCAAGACACTGCCCAGAACGCGTCTGACAGAGTGGTCACCGTCAATTCACGTGTAGCGGGAGCGGCCACAAGAGCGGCAAGTGAGATAGGTAATAGCAGTCGCTTAAATGACAGTGAAAACTGAGTTGTTTTCGAAGCACGACTGCTTGGCAAAAAAGAGATTAGACGATCCATAGGTGTTACTCAAAATTAGTGGCTTAAGATAAATATATACGAATGATAATAATTATCAATTGCATTTGTTGTTTTTTTATCTATTGTTACTATTGGCTAAAACTAGGAAACATGACCAATCTAAAAAAATGAGGTAAAGTATGGCTAATAAAGAGAGGCTCTAAAGGTAGAGTCATAATTGTTAGTGTAATAGGAAGAAACATGATTTTAGTTGTTGGTCACAAAAACCCTGATAGTGACAGTATTTGTAGTGCGTTAGTTGCAACAGAGCTTCTTAAAGCTCGTGGCGAGGAAGCGACACCAATTCGCCAAGGCGAGATCAACCGCGAAACTCAACACATTCTAGAAGTTGCTGGCGCTGAAAAACCAGAGCTTCGTACTTCTGTTGCTGGTGAGAAAATCTGGCTAGTAGACTACTCAGATCTAGCACAAGCACCAGACGATGTTGCTGAAGCAGAGATCGTAGGTATTGTCGATCACCACCGTCTAGGCGATGTGATGACAGTAAACCCAATGGAAGCTTGGATCTGGCCTGTTGGTTGTACAAACACTGTACTTTTCAACATGTTCAAGATTGAAGGTCACGCTATATCTCAACAAATCGCTAAGCTAATGATGTCTGCAATTCTTTCAGACACAGTTGGTTTCGCATCTCCAACATGTACTCAAAAAGACAAAGACGCGGTTGCTGAACTTGCTGAAATCGCAGGTGTAGAAGACGTTGATGCATTCATCAAAGCACTTCTAATCGCTAAGACAAACATCGAAGGCCTATCTGCTGCACAGCTAGTAGAAAAAGACCTTAAAGGCTACCCATTCAATGGTCGCGATGTTGTTGTTGGTCAAGTTGAACTTGCGACTCTTGAGCAAGTAGACGGCATGATTGAAGCTCTAGAAGCTGATCTTGAAGAGCGTTGTGAGAAAGACGGTCTAGCATTTGCTGCGGTAATGCTAACTGACATCACTACTGCGCAAACTCGTCTTCTTTACAAAGGTGAGTGGGCTGAGAAATTAGTTAAGCACGAGAAAGACGGCGTATTGATGATGGAAAATACACTAAGCCGTAAGAAGCAAGGCTGGCCTTGGCTACAAGGTGAGCTTGTTTAATCAAGTCACTTAAATAATAAACGCCTGCTACTTTAGCAGGCGTTTTTCTTTGAAGTAGATTTTCTTCTTCATCGATAATGTTTGAAGTTAAAAGTACTCGGCATAAAATAGCTTTAAGAACAAAGTTACTGACTAAAGTAGGAAATTAAGATGACTACACAGCTAGACGATAAAAAAATCGCTGAAATCAACAAGTATACGGGCGAGCAACGCCTGAAGTACTGTGTGAAAGAAATCGTAGCAAACCGTGAAGTATGGATCTTAACCGATGAACACGGTTGTGTAATGCTGAACACAGAAGATGAAGACTGTGTTCCAGTATGGCCAAACCAAGAGTTCGCAGAGTCATGGGCAACGGGTGATTGGTCTGAGTGTAAAGCTGAGTCTATCTCGCTAAACAAATGGCATAGTCGCTGGACGAATGGTCTAGAAGACGACGAGCTTGCTGTTGTGGTATTCCCGAACGAACAAGAAGAGGGCGTTATCTTGTTCCCTGATGAGTTCGATTTCGAGTTGAAGAAACAGGCAGCTAAGCGCTAGTTCTTTCGTTATACAGTAACATCGTAAGTCAGCGTTGCCTTTCTTAGGCAGCGCTATCATTCAATTAGCACATCTCAGCTACTTCCAACGTATATTCCTTCAATACCCAATCAACTGATACAAGGGCGCTTGCTGTGCGGCTCTAGAAGCTTGTTGAAGCACACCTGTTTTACTGTATCTCTTCAGTACCTTTCGAACGATAGGCTTTACTTCCGATTCTGTCATTCCAGCTTTCAATTCTGGTTCATACAGTAGTTGCAGTAGCACCACATCTAAAGGTGATAACAACTCTTCTGGCGTGTGGTCGTTGAAAATAGAAGGGTAGGCTTTATCTGAATCATTCGGCAGACCTAGAACCTGTGTGATCTCTTCTACGATACAGGCGACTAGCTTACCTCGCGATCTTGCCTGATCTACGGGAATCACAATCCCAGCGTAAACAATCTCACTTTTAGAATTGGTTCGATAACCCGCCGTGCAGATAGCGTTATTTAAATGCTGAGTCGATTTGAGTTTCAGTACCGATTTCGCCTCTGACACCCACTGGCTCTGCCTCGTGTATATCCATTTAACGTTCGCTTCAGATTCTTTGCTGACGATTGTTATAGGGTGTTGAGTGACTTCGGATAGATGTTGGATATGAAGCTCGGTGAGCTCTTGATGCAGTTCTTCATCGCCCACTCGATGATCAATCCAAATCTTGATCGGTTGTTTCCATTTGGCGAGTGGTTTATTGCCTTGGGAATATTCGTGTTGCAGCGCGACGTTATAAAACGCATTTTCAACGAAGCTTCTATCTAACCAAGTAAGCGGAGTGCTTACGGCGTTAAAGCAGAGAGTTGCAAGCAAGAGGGGAAGCATTGAAGCTTTTGTTAGCATGCGTTACCCCCTCTAGTGGCGAGTGAAAAAGCGAAACCAGTTTAGTGGTTGGGCGCTTTGGAGAAATGGCTCTCAACCAGTCTTTGCGTGATTTGGTGAGTTGGGTTGGTCAGCACTTGATCAGTTTCACCGCTCTCAACCACATTGCCTTCGTGCATCACGATGATCTTGTCGGTGATGTGCTTAACAATACCTAGGTGTTGAGATACGTAAACGAACGACACGCCCATCTCTTCTTGCAGCTCTAAGAACAAGTTAATAATTTGAGAGCGCATTGCCATGTCCAAACCATTTAACGCTTCATCAGCGACAATGATGGATGGCTGAAGTATCAAGGCACGAGCCAAACAAACCCTCTGTTTCTGGCCCGCAGCAAGCATCTGAGGGTAGAAGTAAGCATGTTCCGGAAGGAGACCAACGCGTAATAACGTGTCTTTCACGCGGCGCATACGGGCTTCTGGTGGCATGTTGGTATTTCGCTTCAATGGGCCTTCAAGAATTCGACCAATCTGAATGCGTGGATTAAGTGATGTATTCGGATCTTGGAAGATCATTCGAATCAGCTTGCAACGAGTTGAATAGTCTTTGTGTTCTAGCTTTTCGCCGTTCACGCGGATCTCGCCCGCAGTCGGTTCAACCATGCCTGCGAGCATTCTCGCTAATGTTGATTTCCCAGATCCATTCTGACCGATAAAACCAATCGTCTGGCCTGCTTCAAGGGAAAAGCTTACCGGCTTCACCGCCTGATGAATCTTCTTACGAAAAAGACCAGAGCGAGTCGTAAAGTCTTTAGATAGATCACTGACTTCTAATAATGCACTCATGATTTCTTTTTCTTCTCCATATTCAGAGGGAAGTGACAGTTAAATTTATGGTTCTTGATACGTTTAGTATGTGGGATCTCCACACATTGTCTTTGCGCGTATGGGCAACGTGGGCCTAACCGACAACCAATAGGTAGATGTTGCAACGGCGGAATTGATCCTGGTAAAGACTGTAGCTTCTCCTTGTGGGGAATCCAGTCGTTAAAGTCTGGCATCGCTTTTAGCAAAGCAACGGTGTACGGGTGCTTAGGTGTATCCAATAGTTTCTGCGTATCAGCAGATTCTACAGATTGGCCACAGTACATAACGGTAATACGAGTCGCCCATTGGGTAATGGTAGTTAAGTCATGGCCGATCAGCACGATGGTCGTGTTATTGATCTGATTCATACGACTCAACAGACGCAGTATTTGAGACTGCGTAATTGGGTCTAAATCGTTGGTTGGCTCATCCGCTATTAAGACTTTTGGTTTGGCAGCTATCGCCATTGCGATCATGACTTTCTGACACTCACCATCGGTCAGTTCATAAGAGTAACTGTCCATTAGACGAGAGTGGTCTTTGATACCTACTTTGTGCAGTAACGCTATGGCCTGCTTCTTACGCCACTTAAATCGCTGCCACCAACGACCTTCAAATGCGTGGGAAGGAATCGCTTCAATGAGTTGGTTGCCTACTTTTTCAGAAGGGTCAAGACAGGTCGATGGCTCTTGGAAGATCATCGCGATATCGCGTGCGATCACTCGTCGCCTTTCTTTCGGCGTCAGTTGCAGCAGGTCGATATTACCTAAGCGCATTCGGTCTGCAGAAACCTTCCAGTTTTCTTTACAAACCCCGACAATTGCCTTTGCAACCAAGCTCTTACCTGAGCCAGACTCACCTACTAAGCCACGAATTTCTCCTTCATTGAGGGTAATACTCATTCGATCTACTGCTTTAACCATCCCTTGAGGGGTCTCAATTTCGATGGTTAGATGTCGAATATCAAGTAACGGCATTATTCGATTCCTGCATTTAGCGCTTGGCGAACACCTTCACCGACGAGGTTAATCACGATAACTGTAAACATAATAGCTAAGCCGGGTAGGGTTACTGTCCATGGCGCAAGGTAAATCAACTCGACCGAATCACCTAATATAGAGCCCCATTCCGTACTTGGTGCTTGAGCGCCAAGCCCCAAGAAACCTAACGCCGTGATATCAAGAATTGCAACTGACAGTGCCAGAGTCACTTCAAGAGCGACCACGGTAAGAATGTTAGGAAGGATTGAGTTCCATAGTAGGTAGAAATCGTTCGCACCATCAAGGCGAGATGCCAGAATGTAGTCCTTCTCTACTTCAGCGTGCACGGCAATGTACACCGAGCGAATAAAGCGCGGAATCAGTGCCAAGCACAAGGCAAGCAAGATATTAAACTCACCAAAGCCAAGGAATGCTACGAAGATAATCGCCAGCAGAAGAGATGGGATTGACATCACGGTATCAAGCAGGTGATTGAGCGTGCTTGATAGCAACCCACGCGTCATCCCGGCAAGTACGCCAATCAGACAGCCAATGACTGCTGCGATAAAGGTAATCACCACCGCAGCGCCGAAAGTAAGTTGAGAGCCAATTATTAGGCGAGAAAGAATGTCTCGGCCTAAGTCATCAGTACCTAGAAAGTATTCAACCGTACCCGCAGGGTCCCACGAGGGAGGGGTTAGAAGGTGTCCCGTTTGCTCTTGTGCATCATGCGGTGCTAACCACGGTGAAGTGACGGTAACCAGAATGATAAGCACCAAACACCACAAGCCAAACATCGCCAGATTGTTGCTACGAAAGCTGCGCCAGAAACGTTCGAACTGGGTTGGAATCTGTTCTTCTTGGTAGACGTTATTTGTTAGCATACCATTCCTTCCTTACCAGTGGATTGATCATAGCGCCCAGTAGATCGGACAGAATGTTTGCAGTCAAAACCAAGGTTGCCACTACAATTACGCCTGCTTGAATTGAAACATAATCTTGATTCGATAATGCATCCAATAACCAGCGGCCAATACCCGGCCAGTTAAAGATAGACTCGGTAATAATAGCAAGCGTTAACATACTTGATAGTTGAACGCCGACCTTAGGGATAATCGGTGGTATTGCATTTCTCAACACGTGTTGGGTGATGATCTCTCTAGTTGATAGACCCTTAATTCGCGCGGCGCGGATGTAGTTTTGAGTCATCACTTCAGCTACTGATGCTCTCATCAATCGGATTACCTGAGTCGTTGGGGCGAGCGCTAAAACGAGGCAAGGCAACGCCATATGCTCGATAACACTTTGTAGTGCGTGTGCACGGTAACGGCCTTCGGCAAAAAAGGCATCTATCATCGCGAAGCCAGTCACGTGTTCAATTTCGTAAAGCAGGTCGTATCGACCGCCAACCGGGAACATTTCAAAGTGCAGAGAAAATACCATGATCATCAACAATGCGACCCAAAATATAGGTGCAGAGTAACCGGCCATAGAGGTAAACGATATTGTCGTATCGACAAACTTACCTTGTCTCATACCTGCAATCGTGCCGAAAGGGATGCCGATAAACAGCGCAAGCACAAAGGCAAAGAAGCACAGTTCTAACGTTGCAGGGAATACAACGGCCAACTCATCGATGATAGGTACACCGTGTTTGCTTAGACCAAAGTTTAGTGTCGATAATTCAGTGATATAGCTGATCCAACCGGGCCAGAAATCTTGAATCGCCCAAGGTGAGGTTTGGTCTAATCGAAGCAGGGCGAAACCCACTAACGTCAGAATCCCCAACGTAATAATGAATAAGTTTACACGTCTTAATGTATACCAAAACATCACTGCACCTCTCTTCTGACTTGGTCAAAAGGTTGAGCATTGAACGGGCTCTGTTTAAAACCGGTTAGCGAACGATCGTGCACGCGGAACTGCACGCCGTGAGCGAGAGGGATCACAGGAACTTCTTCATTGAGAATGTTTTGGGCTTGTCGATACAAGTTCACACGGTGCCTTTGTTGATTGATCTCTAATGCTAAGTCGAGAAGGAAATCAAAGTCTGAATTACACCACATAGAGACGTTTAATCCTGCGCGTTCTGAGCTGCATGATAGAAGTGGACGCAAGAAGTTATCTGGATCCCCCGTATTGCCTATCCAGCCAGTAAGCAACAAGTCTGTTGAGGAAATAGAGGATAACTGTGTGCGGTCAAATCGATCGTCGGTATAGAGTTTCAGCTCGATACCAATATCGGCCAAGTTTGCTTGGATCAATTCTGCGGTTTTTCTTGGGCTTGGGTTGTATGCGCGTGGCTCTAGTGGTACCCACATCGAAAGCTCTAATCCAGGTTCAACACCAGCTTCTTTGAGAAGCGCAATTGCATAGTTTCGATCATAACGAACTTGAACGCTGTCTTTTTGGTAAGCCCAAGACGTAGGAGGAAGCAATGTGTAGGCCTTAGTACCTGTGCCGTAATACACAGAATCAAGAATGTTCTGACGATTGATGGCTAGGTTGAGCGCTTTACGAACTCGAGAATCGCGTAGTGCAGGGTGCTCAGTATTCAGCGCGATGAAAGAGACATTAACCGCCGGTGTAGCAGAAATTTTCAGCTCTTCATGAGCTTGAATAATAGGGATCTGACTAGAAATCGGTGAGTTCAACACGTCACACTCACTGCGGAGAAGCTTGGCAAGTGTGCCTGTCCCACGTTGTGAAGTATCAAACACAACTTGGTCCATTTGTACTTCTCCCCTCCAGTAGTGCTTGTTTTTTTTCAAGCGAACTAGGTCATTGATCTGGTATTCGTCTAAGTAAAAAGGACCAGTGCCGACCGGGTTGGAATCGATTTGATTTTTCTCGTCCGCAGCAATGAGCTTATTGGCATATTCTTTAGAATGAATGACCGCATAGCTGGTGGCGATATTGTTGAGAAATGAATTGTCTGGGCGACTTAATTGGAATTTCACCGTTAGGTCGTCAACTGCAGTGATATCGACGATCAGGTTTTTGAAGTCGATTCCGGCAAACCATGGATATAGGCCACCGCCTACATAATGAAATGGGTTTGAACTATCAATGACACGTTCGAAGCTAAACACTACGTCTTGCGCATTCATGCTACGAGTTGGGGTGAACCAGTCTGTAGTTTGGAACGCAACATTTGGGCGCAGTTTGAACGTGTACTCTGTACCAGATTTATCAACAGACCAACTTGTCGCCAAGTTCTGCTTTGGTCGGTAAGTCATCGGATCAAGAGTGAGCAGTGTATCGAAGATTTGAGGGCTCAGTGATTCTGCGGTAATACCACTATCAACCAGCTGTGGGTTGAAGGTACTAGGATTACCTTGGCCGCAATAAATGAAGCCTTTTTCACGGATTTGCTCGTGATCCACACTCTCACCACATCCAGCTAGAAAGCTCAGCGTGCAGATGCTCAGTGATAGTTTTATTAGTGCTTTCATAAAAAGAAATACTTTTCGAAACGAGGCGTTAGAGGAGCCTCAAGATCCGGACAATTTAACATTTTATTTATTCGGCTCCAAATAATAATCTAGTGTGGGCAGCTATTTATCGTTAGCTTGTCCGACAATCGCGTACTTCCTCACCATTCCTCGTAATTGGTTGTAGGTTAACCCAAGTAATTCAGCGGCTTGCTTCTGGTTGTACTTGCTTTGTTTTAAGGCTTGATTGAGTAGCTTGATGTCTTGCTGTTCCTGCCATGCTTTGTAATCCAACGGCAAAGAAAAAGCGCTATCAGATGAAGTATGGCTGTTGGACTGAGCATTGCCAGTTTCTGGCGTCGAATCTTGTTCTGTTTTCCATGCTGGTTTGAATGGGTTAAACACCAAAGATTCAATAGGATATGGATTCTTACCATGCTGATAGATTGCCCGCTCAATGACGTTTTTTAGCTCTCGTACATTCCCTGGCCAAGAGTACTCCAATAGCGATTCAACGGTAAGGCTAGCGCATTTTAACCGCAGACTCTAAAAGCACTGAGCGGTATTCATCATTCAGTGCTGCATTCTTTTTCTTTCGAGCCATACTCATCTTTTGGGTTGTATCAAACTTAAACAAGTTGAGGGCTATTTTCCTTAACGCATTAAAAGCCAACGCACCATTTCCTTTTCTAATTCGGCATTCATCTTCTCTGAAGGTCATGTCTAACATCCAGTGCATACTCTCTACTTGCCAATGACCACGGACAGCTTTAAGTGCTTGTTCTGCATCTAATTCCAGTGAACTGATATACCAACGAGTCTCTTTGCTAACCTTGCATGTTATGGAGTGCTCGACCTCAGAAGTGATTTTAATAATGCTTCTAAGTCCCTCCCACTGATATTGTTTAGTCAGCCATTCTTTATCAACCACAAGGTGCTCACAGTGTCGCGTCTCGATTCGACCATGTCCTGCGTCTACATCCGTGTGTTGAGCATAGTTCTTCTCGGTGAATTGCTCTCGACACGCCTTATGCCACCAAGCTTCTAGCTCTGCCTGCATCGTTGAGTGATTCCCTTTTAGGGCCAAGACATAGTCCGCTTTGCTTTGAACTATTTGTTTGGCAATCTTGCGCTGACAACCCATCGCATCGAGTGTGATGATGCAGTTCTCTATATCAAGTAAGGTTAACAATTTAGGAATAGCGGTTATTTCATTGCTTTTATCGTCAACGGCGGCCTGACCTAAAACAAGTTGGTTGGAGCAACTCCACGCACTCACCGAATGAAGCGGATTTTTCTTCCGCGAGTATCGAAAGAGTGGCGTGCTGTTTTGCCATCTACGGCAATGATATCAGTGCCTGTCGTTTGAACTAGCGTCTTCATCCACGACTGAAACGCTTGCTCAATCTCATCTGCTCTGAGTTTGGTGATAACTCTTGTAATTGTATCGTGACGAGGGATGCCATTGAGGAATGGACGGTATTTACGAAGCCAATCTAAACGATTATGGCCGAAATCTTCGATGTCCTCCCAGCCCTCCGCGCCAGAAATCACCGCACTAATAGCAAGTAAAAGAATATCTAAGAGTTGGTGTTTTTTACATCGTTCAATGCGAGGGTCAGCGATGTTTTCGAAATGCTCTAGAAACGAATCAGACATGGAAAAGGCTCTAAATGGATAATAGTTACCAGATCTGATCCCTTAAATTAGGAAAAGTTCAAATTTATAATGATCTTGCCTTAGTATCAGGAGGTTGAAACCCTCTACCATGTTTGCCATGGTGGCTTGGAAGTACTACGCTTCAACACCTAGGTCGTTAATCCAAAAGTTCAAGGAGCCTCGTTCGCACAAGGCTTCAATATACTTATTCCAGCTCGTTGTCTTCTTTTCCAATTTACCTACAACACCACAATGCTTCGATCACATGGGATCAGATCGCAGGATTGAGAAAATATTCAACTAATTTAGCCAACAACTCCGCTAGATACCTAAGGCAAGATCATTATAAATTTGAACTTTTCCTAATTTAAGGGATCAGATCTGGTAACTATTATCCATTTAGAGTCTTTTCCATGTCTGATTCGTTTCTAGAGCATTTCGAAAACATCGTTGACCCTCGCATTGAACGATGTAAAAAACACCAACTCTTAGATATTCTTTTACTTGCTATTAGTGCGGTGATTTCTGGCGCGGAGGGCTGGGAGGACATCGAAGATTTCGGCCATAATCGTTTAGATTGGCTTCGTAAATACCGTCCATTCCTCAATGGCATCCCTCGTCACGATACAATTGCAAGAGTTATCACCAAACTCAGAGCAGATGAGATTGAGCAAGCGTTTCAGTCGTGGATGAAGACGCTAGTTCAAACGACAGGCACTGATATCATTGCCGTAGATGGCAAAACAGCACGCCACTCTTTCGATACTCGCGGAAGAAAAAAATCCGCTTCATTCGGTGAGTGCGTGGAGTTGCTCCAACCAACTTGTTTTAGGTCAGGCCGCCGTTGACGATAAAAGCAATGAAATAACCGCTATTCCTAAATTGTTAACCTTACTTGATATAGAGAACTGCATCATCACACTCGATGCGATGGGTTGTCAGCGCAAGATTGCCAAACAAATAGTTCAAAGCAAAGCGGACTATGTCTTGGCCCTAAAAGGGAATCACTCAACGATGCAGGCAGAGCTAGAAGCTTGGTGGCATAAGGCGTGTCGAGAGCAATTCACCGAGAAGAACTATGCTCAACACACGGATGTAGACGCAGGACATGGTCGAATCGAGACGCGACACTGTGAGCACCTTGTGGTTGATAAAGAATGGCTGACTAAACAATATCAGTGGGAGGGACTTAGAAGCATTATTAAAATCACTTCTGAGGTCGAGCACTCCATAACATGCAAGGTTAGCAAAGAGACTCGTTGGTATATCAGTTCACTGGAATTAGATGCAGAACAAGCACTTAAAGCTGTCCGTGGTCATTGGCAAGTAGAGAGTATGCACTGGATGTTAGACATGACCTTCAGAGAAGATGAATGCCGAATTAGAAAAGGAAATGGTGCGTTGGCTTTTAATGCGTTAAGGAAAATAGCCCTCAACTTGTTTAAGTTTGATACAACCCAAAAGATGAGTATGGCTCGAAAGAAAAGAATGCAGCACTGAATGATGAATACCGCTCAGTGCTTTTAGAGTCTGCGGTTAAAATGCGCTAGCCTTAGCTAGATACCCATGTGGTTGGCCTAATTAGGAAAGTTGTATGTTATTTTCCATAAAAATAACGTTGCATGGTTACTGTTATCGCTTGTTGTGTTTAAACCTATCGACAAGCCTACATTTTCTGACGCACGATAACCAACTTCAACTTCATAAACTACTGATGTACCATGTTCTTTGAAAAGAATACCATTTACTTCGATGCTATTAGACCAATCCATTAGCCCTATATTTAACTTACTAAACCAGGCTTCTGTTTGATAGTTTGAAGAAAGAAAAAGAAATGGTCCCTTCCCTGGTACACTAAACCTTTTCGCAATATCGGCCTCAGGTCCCTGGGTTGATACTTTTCCATCATAAGTACCGTAATTGATGTACCCCACTCCTCCTCCCATAAATAACTCTCCATTAAAGGCATCCCGAGAATAAGGATAATGAGTTAAATGGAGTACTCCCCCAAATGCGTTATCGTCAAATTGATTAACACCATTATGATTACTAAATCTATAGTCTGAAACCCCTAAGCCAAGCGAGGCCTGTGTTTCACCTGCGCTGATAGTAAATGGGGTTAGAAAGGTAGATAAGAGAATAAGTACATTGTATATCTTTTTCATATGCAATCCCAAATTTAGTATTATTTTTTAATATATAGCTATACATTCAACATATAGATTAGCTCAAAAAGGGCTTTGATGCTTAAATCGATGGAACTAAATCGTAAGTGTTCACCAAGCCCCTAAGGCAAGATCATTATAAATTTGAACTTTTCCTAATTTAAGGGATCAGATCTGGTAACTATTATCCATTTAGAGCCTTTTCCATGTCTGATTCGTTTCTAGAGCATTTCGAAAACATCGCTGACCCTCGCATTGAACGATGTAAAAAACACCAACTCTTAGATATTCTTTTACTTGCTATTAGTGCGGTGATTTCTGGCGCGGAGGGCTGGGAGGACATCGAAGATTTCGGCCATAATCGTTTAGATTGGCTTCGTAAATACCGTCCATTCCTCAATGGCATCCCTCGTCACGATACAATTACAAAAGTTATCACCAAACTCAGAGCAGATGAGATTGAGCAAGCGTTTCAGTCGTGGATGAAGACGCTAGTTCAAACGACAGGCACTGATATCATTGCCGTAGATGGCAAAACAGCACGCCACTCTTTCGATACTCGCGGAAGAAAAAATCCGCTTCATTCGGTGAGTGCGTGGAGTTGCTCCAACCAACTTGTTTTAGGTCAGGCCGCCGTTGACGATAAAAGCAATGAAATAACCGCTATTCCTAAATTGTTAACCTTACTTGATATAGAGAACTGCATCATCACACTCGATGCGATGGGTTGTCAGCGCAAGATTGCCAAACAAATAGTTCAAAGCAAAGCGGACTATGTCTTGGCCCTAAAAGGGAATCACTCAACGATGCAGGCAGAGCTAGAAGCTTGGTGGCATAAGGCGTGTCGAGAGCAATTCACCGAGAAGAACGATGCTCAACACACGGATGTAGACGCAGGACATGGTCGAATCGAGACGCGACACTGTGAGCACCTTGTGGTTGATAAAGAATGGCTGACTAAACAATATCAGTGGGAGGGACTTAGAAGCATTATTAAAATCACTTCTGAGGTCGAGCACTCCATAACAGGCAAGGTTAGCAAAGAGACTCGTTGGTATATCAGTTCACTGGAATTAGATGCAGAACAAGCACTTAAAGCTGTCCGTGGTCATTGGCAAGTAGAGAGTATGCACTGGATGTTAGACATGACCTTCAGAGAAGATGAATGCCGAGTTAGAAAAGGAAATGGCGCGTTGGCTTTTAATGCGTTAAGGAAAATAGCCCTCAACTTGTTTAAGTTTGATACAACCCAAAAGATGAGTATGGCTCGAAAGAAAAAGAATGCAGCACTGAATGATGAATACCGCTCAGTGCTTTTAGAGTCTGCGGTTAAAATGCGCTAGCCTTAGATTCAACGGCTGATGGAGCAAAGCCGACAAACAACTCCAATTCCAATTCACGACACATCTTAATTGCGTAGTATTCTGCCAATAACGTGATGTCTTCTTTACGTTCACGAAGCGGCGGGATAGTAATCACATCAAACGCCAATCTATCGAGTAAATCGGCCCTGAATTCGCCTTTCAAAGCCATCTCAGGCAAGTCGGCATTGGTTGCACACACCAGTCTTACATTGGCACTCAAAGCCTTTTGGCCGCCAACACGTTCATATTGTCCGTATTCGATAACACGTAACAACTTTTCTTGAACTGCAAGCGGGGTTGTTGCCAGCTCATCAAGAAACAGAGTGCCGCCCTCCGCCCTTTCAAAGCGGCCTTGATGACGGCCTTTTGAGCCCGTGAAAGAACCGGATTCATGACCAAACAACTCAGAATCAATCAAACCTTCGCTGAGGGTTGAACAGTTCAGCGAGATCAAAGGTTGATCCCAACGTCTTGAAAGGTAATGCAGCCTTTGTGCGATCAATTCTTTACCCGTACCACGCTCGCCAATGATCAGAATGGGTCTTTCGATTGGAGCCAGTTGAGAAACTTTATCCAAAACAGAGAGAAAACTAGGGGATTCACCAATGAGGTTCTGCTGCATAGCGGGTCCTTGTATTAGCTGAGCGCTGATGGAAGTCATTTAGGCTGTAGTGGTGAAAAATACCAATACTTGGTTAAATTCATCATAGCATGGTTCGGATTAATCGCCATTACATTGTAAGCTACTGATAATTAATGCCTTAAAAGTTGGCATGCTACTTGGATTACTTATGGTAGGTTTAATAACAAACGTAAATTTGCGAGCAAGTGAGTAAAGGGTCGAACAACGATTTAGAACGCATTTGCCATCATTGTAATTAAGGAGTTCCTCATGGGTATTTTTTCTCGCTTTGCAGACATTGTAAATTCAAACATCAGTGCACTATTAGATAAGGCTGAAGATCCTGAAAAGATGATTCGCCTGATTATCCAAGAAATGGAAGACACGCTGGTAGAAGTTCGCACTAACTCGGCAAAAGCTATCGCAGACAAGAAAGAGCTAGCGCGTAAAGTTGAAGCTATCGAAACTCAGATTCTAGATTGGCAAAATAAAGCGACACTAGCACTGACTAAACAACGCGAAGATCTGGCGAGAGCAGCGCTGATTGAAAAGCAAAAACTTGAAGACATCATCAAGAGCCTTCATACAGAACAAACATTGGTTCATGAAACCATCGAGAAGCTAACCAGTGAGATTGGCAAGCTAGAAACTAAAATTGCAGAAACTCGTGCAAAGCAACAAGCATTGATGATTCGCAATAATACTGCGAGCAATCGTCGTGATGTTCAAAAACATCTGCATTCAAGCAAAACCAACGAAGCAATGGCGAAGTTTGAGCAATTCTCGCGTAAAGTGGATGAATTAGAAGCTGAGGCAGACGTTTACGCAAAAACAGGCAACGCAAAATCTTTAGATCAAGAGTTTGCAGAGCTACAAGCTCAAGACGAAATTGAAAAAGAGCTAGCGAAACTGAAGCAACAAGTTGAAAACCGCGATAAATAATTTAGGAGTTTTCTATGTCAACATTTCTAATTGCAGGCCCACTGATTGTCTTCTTGATCTTCGTGGCTCCGCTATGGTTATTCTTACATTACCGCAGCAAGAAGAAATCCAGTAACGGTCTTTCAGAAACGGATCTTCAGCGTCTGCACAAGCTTTCAGCGCAAGCGGAATCTATGCAAGATCGTGTGAAGACACTAGAAAAAATACTGGATGCGGAGTCGCCTAACTGGAGACGCAACTATGAATAGAGAACTGTATCGAGACACGATTAACGGCAAATTGTCTGGTGTGTGTGCGGGCTTAGCGAACTACTTTGGCCTTGAAGTTTGGCTGGTTCGCATCTTAGTTATCTCTGCAGCACTGCTTGGGGGGAGTTTTCTGGTCTTGTTAGCGTATTTAGCTTTGACATTTATGCTTGAAAAACAACCACCTCAGTATGTCGATCAGATGAAAGCTAAGCAAGAGCACACGCTGAAGCAGAAGCCTTGGGAAAAAGGGCAGACTGCAGAGTCTTTGCTGGGCACTTTAGAGGGGGATTTCCAGAAGTTAGAGACCAGTGTCCGCAACATGGAAGCTTATGTCACCTCCGACACTTTCAAAGTTGATCGCGCATTTAAGAACATCTAGTGTTAAAACCTCAAAAAATTAGATAACGGTTTAGGAAAATTTATCCCAAGCCGTTATTTTTTTTAATAATTTTGTCTAAATAAATCTTACGATAACTGGCAAGTTACATGTGATTAATCTATGTTATAAAAATATTTATAGATATGGATGAACACCAATGTATAGAGCCTCCGTTGTCCTATTGACGGCCTTAGCTGGGTTGTCTGGGTGTGGTAAGGAGCTTCCTCCCGTGCCTGAACCTGAATCTAGACCCGCCAAACTTTTCACTGTCTCCGTCGGTAGCAACGCTTTTGAACGAACTTTTCCTGCCACTACCGAAGCGGGTGACAAAGCGGTATTAGCTTTCCGTGTACCTGGATTACTTCAAACTATCGATGTCACAGCGGGACAAAGCGTGCAAAAAGGTGACCCTTTAGCAATGCTCGACCCTGATGAATATCAATTGTTGGAGAAACAAGCCAGAGCGAATTTCAAGTTGTCTGACGTTCAATATCAACGTGCAATAAAATTGCGTAAAGACCGAGTCGTTTCTGAGCAAGATTTTGACCAAGCAAAAGCGAACCATAACTCTGCAAGAGCAGAGCTCAATCAAGCGAAAGCTAATTTACGCTACACCACTCTTGTTGCTCCATACGATGGCACCATCTCCATTATCCCAGCTGAAAACCATGAATACATAGCGGCGAAGCAAGGAGTCATGAATATTCAAACCAATCAAATCCTCAAAGTCGTATTTTTATTGCCTGATCGCCTAATTACACGTTATTCATCCGGGTTTGAAACTGATTCGACTATGGTATTTGATGCGTTTCCTGACAACGCTTATGAACTGATTTTTCAAGAGGTTGATACCGAAGCGGATCCTAAAACTGGTTCTTATAAAGTTACCATGGTAATGGAGAGACCTACTGACATTGGCATCCTACCTGGTATGTCGGGAACCGTAAATTTGGTTTCTGCCAAAGCAGCTGCGACGAAAATTCCAACCTCAGCAATGATGACCGATGGCGACGATGTTTCAGTTTGGCGCGTAAACAGTGACGGTATTGTTGAGAATGTGGCAATTGTGATTGATGAAAAGCGTCACATTGTCTCTGGGCTTAATGATGGAGACCGCATCGTAACCTCTGGTGTTAATGGTCTTGAACCCGGCGTTAAAGTCCGAGAGTGGATCAAGGAAAGGGGGCTATAACATGAGTGCATTTAAATTAGCGACAGGTTTGTCATGTTTAGTTCTGCTAACCGCTTGCGGAGAAAAGCCACAAATAGAAGTCGACAATACACCCCTAGTCAAAGCGATTGAAATTTCAGTCTTGGATTTCAATGACAAGCTGTACTTTCCAGCAGTGGCGAATGCCGCAGAGAAAGCGCATCTCAGTTTTCGTGTCGCGGGTGAGATCTTTAAGCTTGATGTCAAAGAAGGCCAGCGAGTTAAAGCGGGGGAATTGATTGCCGAGCTCGACCCTACAGACTACCAATTAGATGTTGATAACGCTCAGGCGAGATATACGGTAATCAATAGCCAATATAGACGCTCTAGTCCGTTGGTCAAAAAAGGGCTGTTGGCTAAATCTCAGTTTGATGAAATTGCAGCTCAACGCCAAATAGCGTATGCCGAGTTAGAGCTAGCTAAGTTACGCTTATCCTTTACTAAGCTTCTTGCACCTGTTGATGGGATTATCTCCCGAGTCAGTGTTGATCAATACGAAAATATTCAAGTCGGTCAGCAAGTTGTCAATATTCACAGCGTCGAAGATGTTGAAGTCATTATCCAGTTACCAGACCGCATATATGTAAATCAACCGAATGATGCGGTACTAAAGACTATCGAAGCTCTGGTGAGAGTTCCGAGTGGTAATGAGTATCCAGCGAGCATAAAAGAGTATACGACAGAGCCAGACCCAAGCACTGGTACCTTTACGGTTACCTTGGCATTGCCGATGCCCGAAGATGATTTGATTCTTGATGGTATGGCTGTCGATGTTACCTCTCATGGGCGAGATATTGGTTTAGAACTGAAAGCCGGTGTTTTGGTTCCAATTGAGGCGGTGTTCAATGCGGATGGCGATGAACTGAGCCGAACGAACTCATTTGTTTGGGTTTTGAATGATGACAATACCGTTTCGAAGCAGCAAGTCGTGTTAGGAAAAGCAAACCAGAAAACTTTGCAGATCATGAAAGGATTAGAAATGGGGCAGCATGTCGTTGTTGCAGGCGTATCGCGATTGCGAGATGGGATGACAGTGGAAGTATTGCCTCAGGAGACGAATAATGAGTGAAGTAAATAACAAGCCTCAAAATGACGATCAACAGGGTGATGATCAGATCACAGGTGTTGCTTCTTACTTTATACGTAACAAAGTCATTAGCTGGATGCTATCTCTGATCTTTCTTATTGGTGGTGTTTCTGCATTCTTTGGTTTGGGTCGTCTAGAAGATCCTGCCTTTACCATCAAAGATGCAATGGTAGTGACCTCTTACCCTGGGGCTACCCCTCAGCAAGTGGAAGAGGAAGTGACCTATCCGCTAGAGAAAGCGATTCAACAGCTTACTTATGTGGACGAAGTGAACTCTATCTCAAGCCGTGGCCTGTCTCAGGTAACGGTAACGATGAAGAATAACTACGGCCCGGACGATCTTCCGCAAATTTGGGATGAACTTCGCCGAAAAGTGAATGATCTTAAGGTTGAACTGCCACCCGGCGTCAACGATCCTCAAGTCATCGATGATTTCGGTGACGTTTACGGGATTTTGTTGGCGGTGACGGGGGATGGCTACAGTTATAAAGAGTTACTCGATTATATTGACTACCTAAGGCGAGAATTAGAGCTGGTCGACGGGGTCAGTAAAGTCTCGGTATCCGGCCAGCAGCAAGAGCAAGTGTTCATTGAGATATCGATGAAACGGATAAGCTCATTAGGTCTGTCTCCAAGCACAGTATTTAACCTTTTATCGACTCAAAATATTGTTTCCAGTGCAGGTGCGGTGAGAATTGGTGACGAATACATTCGTATCCACCCTACGGGCGAGTTCCAGAATGTAGAGCAACTGGGTGATTTGATTCTGACAGAAGGTGGCGCTCAAGGGCTTATCTACCTGAAAGATGTGGCAGAGGTAACTCGTGGTTATGTTGAAGTACCTACTAACATCATTGGCTACAATGGCAAGCTTGCGCTCAACCTTGGGGTATCCTTTGCGCAAGGTGTAAACGTTGTGGCGGTGGGTGAAGCCTTTGACCGAAGACTCGCCGAGCTGAAATATCAGCAGCCCATCGGTATCGATATCTCTGAGGTTTATAACCAACCCAAAGAGGTAGATAAGTCAGTAAGTGGATTTGTGGTGAGTTTGGGGCAGGCGGTTGCGATTGTAATCGTGGTTCTGCTGTTCTTCATGGGGCTACGCTCTGGTCTGTTGATCGGTTTGATATTGTTGTTGACCGTTTTCGGTACCTTTATTTTCATGCAGTACTTCAAGATTGACCTTCAACGTATCTCATTAGGCGCGTTGGTTATCGCTCTGGGGATGCTGGTGGATAATGCCATTGTGGTGGTGGAAGGGATATTGATCGGCACGCAGAAGGGGCGAACCCGGATGCAGGCCGCCACCGATATCGTGACCCAAACCAAATGGCCGCTGTTGGGGGCAACGGTGATTGCGGTGACTGCGTTTGCTCCTATCGGTTTATCCGAGGACTCAACAGGTGAGTACTGTGGCACCTTGTTCACAGTGCTACTGATTTCTTTGATGCTGAGTTGGTTTACTGCCATCTCGCTCACGCCGTTCTTTGCTGACATGTTCTTTAAAGGTCAAAAGGTCGACTCAGAGAACGAAGGTAAAGACCCATACAACGGGATGGTTTTTGTGATCTACAAAAACTTCCTTGAGTTCTGTATGAAGCGTGCTTGGTTAACCATGTTTGTTCTGATTATTGGTTTGGGCGCAAGCGTTTACGGCTTTGGTTTTGTAAAACAAGCCTTCTTCCCATCCTCGACAACACCGATGTTCCAAGTTGACGTCTGGATGCCGGAAGGTACTGATATTCGAGCGACCAATACCAAGCTTAAAGTGCTTGAGAGTTGGTTGGCTGATCAGGACGAAGTTGAGCACATCACGACGACTGCGGGTAAAGGCCTGCAACGTTTCATGCTGACTTACGCACCAGAGAAAAGTTATAGCGCGTATGGCGAAATAACGGTCCGTGTGAAGAGCTACGAAGTGCTTGAAGGGCTGATGAAACGCTTTCGTGAGCACGTAAATGGTCAGTTCCCTGAGATCGACTATAAGCTCAAGCAGATTGAATTAGGCCCTGGTGGTGGTGCGAAGATTGAAGCGCGAATTGTTGGTTCTGATCCAACAGTATTACGTTCAATTGCCGCTCAAGTGATGGATATCATGCGAGCTGATTCTGGAGCATTTAATATTCGTCATGATTGGCGTGATAGAACTAAGGTGTTAGAGCCTCAGTTCAACGAAAGTCAAGCGCGTCGTTATGGTATCACCAAGTCTGATGTCGATGACTTCCTCGCGATGTCTTTCTCTGGTAAGTCGATTGGTGTGTACCGTGATGGTACAACGCTGATGCCGATTGTGGCTCGTTTACCTGAAGATGAGCGTGTTGATATACGTAACATCGAAGGCATGAAGATCTGGAGCCCTGCATTAAGTGAGTATATCCCGCTGCAACAAGTAACACTTGGTTATGAGTTAGAGTGGGAAGACCCACTGATCATCCGTAAGAACCGTAAGCGTATGCTGACGGTAATGGCGGACCCTGATCTATTGGGTGAAGAGACAGCATCAACTTTACAGAAACGCTTACAACCACAAATTGAAGCGATTGAGATGCCTCCGGGTTACTCATTGGAATGGGGTGGTGAATATGAGTCGTCAGCAGATGCACAGGCGTCACTGTTCACAACCATGCCTCTTGGTTACTTGTTCATGTTCTTAATTACCGTGTTCTTGTTTAACTCGGTGAAAGAGCCTCTGATTGTTTGGTTAACGGTTCCATTGGCGTTGATAGGGGTGACGACAGGCTTGCTAGCCTTGAATACACCATTCGGCTTTATGGCGCTGTTGGGCTTCCTGAGTCTATCTGGGATGCTTCTGAAGAACGGTATCGTACTGCTTGATCAAATTGAGATTGAGATGAAGTCAGGTAAAGATCCATATGTAGCGGTTGTTGATGCGGCACTGAGTCGTGTTCGTCCGGTATGTATGGCAGCGATCACCACGATTCTAGGTATGATCCCTCTACTACCGGATATCTTCTTCAAACCAATGGCAGTAACCATCATGTTTGGTTTAGGCTTTGCGACTGTACTCACGCTAATCGTAGTACCTGTGCTGTATCGTTTATTCCATAAAATTGAAGTGGCTTAACGTCAACTAACCTTTGAAATAATGCCCCTAAATGGGGCATTATTTTTATATATCGATTGATAGAAGAGAATAAAAAATGGAAGTAAATACATCGGATAGAACTTGTGCATGGGCGCTTAAGCACGAGCTTGAAAGGGAGTACCACGATGCAGAGTGGGGCGTGCCTGTTTATGATGACCAAGTTCTGTTTGAGTTCATTACCTTGGAAGGCGCTCAGGCAGGTCTAAGTTGGATTACGATTCTCAAAAAGCGTGAAGGCTATCGTGCCGCATTCGATAATTACGAGTTAAACAAGTTAGCTGAGTTGAATGAAGACAACGTGCCGCACATCATTGAAAACTTCGATGTCGTTAAACACAAGGGCAAGATTGCTTCGGTATACAACAATGCGCGAGCTACGCTTGAATTACAGAAAGAGTTCGGCTCTCTTTCAAATGCTTTATGGCAGTTTGTTGATAATGAGGTGATTGTGAATCAATGGACCGAGATGTCTCAAGTTCCCGCTTCTACCGAGCAATCTAAAGCGATGAGTAAGTTTTTGAAGAAGAGAGGCTTTAAGTTTGTAGGGGAAACAATCTGTTATGCGTTCATGCAAGCGACAGGTATGGTTAATGACCATATCGTAGGTTGTCCGCATAAATAAAGGTGTTATTTATCGTCGAAAAATAATTGCGTTAATATAGGAAAATTCACTGGTCATTTATAAACTATTCAATATCATACTCGACCAAATTCAAACCTAGAAGACGATAGTGAAACAACAAAGCTACCAAATTTGTGATGTTAGTTATGATCCCTTGCTAAGGCAGTTTGTGCGTGACGATGGCCACGTAGAAACTATCGCGCCGATAGAAGGTAAGGTGTTTCTGTTCTTACTTGAAAATACTGGTGAGTGTGTTGAACGAGGCCTAATATTTGATAGGTGCTGGGGCAATGTGATTGTCTCAGAGCAAGCGCTCACTAACGTGATATCTAAGATTAGAAAAACGTTATCGCGAGTGACTTGTGGCTGTGCAACGATTCGCACGGTCAGTAAAACGGGTTATTTACTTGAAATCGATGAATCGATAAAACCTAGTAAAACTGAAATTGTGCCTTCTCAAATGACTGCGAAGGCATCTAAATTAAACTCTTCACCTGTCGATCAAGAAGTGTTGGCTGCAACTGAATTAGAACCCTCAGATTCAAAGAGTAATGCGCACTTAATTAAAGCGGGCTACTTAGTCGCATTGATTTGTGTCGTCGTAACGGCGTTCAATCTTTTCAAAACCTATTATACGCCACTGCCTTATTTTATTGATAAAGCCGAGTACCGCGGCAGTTACACAGACAATACTAATCACTACTTTTTCCATGTTGCGCACAATGAATCCTATTCGCTGCCTGCGATCACTAAAAAGCTAACGGATGTGATACCTAGCCACTGCAATGTTGATGTTTTTGTCCGTATCTACCCATCAGTAGACCAGCCCGAAGATGATACGCTATACATGTTGATTCAAAGGAAGAGTGGTGAGGCTTTGAACTATAGCGCTTCTATTTTCAATGTAGAGTCGTCTTTTGATTCGTTTACTCAGTACATGGAAAAGAGGAGTAACTTTTGCGACTAATTGGCTTACTCATTCTATTGGCAATTGCTACAGCAAGCTTTTTTCTGGAACAGAACGCATTGGCTGGCACTCGCTGGCACTGTAAAACGCTAAAAACGGATTTTTTATCTCAGGCATTCCAACCGTATCAATCGCTTTATGAGCGAATGAGCATTACTTTTCAGTCTGACCAAACTTTTAGTATGAGAGAGTTTGTGACGATAACTGAGAAAGACGGTAACGAAGCTACAATGGAAAATCTTTATTCTGGTTACTATGGCCTTGATGGGGATAGTTTGTCGATGAGTATTATTGATGTGAGAACTGCAACGCCTTTTCATGATCCTATTATTAACAATGATTACAGTGAGTATAAAGGGGTGACGATTGACTACGCTATTGCAGTGAAGGATCAGTCTTTGTATATGTTCAATGAACATCGAACTGAAATATTCAATTGGGCGTGTTTTAACGTTCAGTAGCTTTTTAAAGCTATGTGTCTAATACGCTAATCTGAAAAAGGCAGGAATATCCTGCCTTTTTGGTCTGCGTCTGTTAACGATTTTAATTAAACGAGCGCGTTGTAACGCTCTAACCCTGCTTCTAGGTCTGCAATCAGATCATCAACGTCTTCTAAGCCGATATGAACACGAATCAAAGTCCCTTCGAAGTTAGGGTTCGCTACTGTTCTTAGGCTGTTAAAGCTGCTTGGTTCATTCGCTAGAATCAAGCTTTCGAAACCACCCCATGAGTAACCCATACTAAAGTGCGTCATACCATCAAGCAGCGCTGTGGTCGCTTTGGTATTTGAGTTCTTCAGCACGAAAGAGAACAAGCCATTCCCGCCAGTAAAATCTCGTTTAAAGAACTCATGACCAGGACAAGATTCAAGCGCAGGGTGACGAACGTGGTCAATCTCAGGGCGAGTCTCTAACCATTTTGCCACTTTCAAGCTGCTTTCTGCGTGTTGGCGTAGGCGAACATCAAGAGTACGAATACCACGAAGGCCGAGGTAAGCATCATCTGGCGAAACACATTGCCCCATCAGGTAGCTCTGTTCTCTTAACTGGTCCCAACATTTTTCATTGGCTACCGCAGTCCCTAGCATCACATCAGAGTGACCAACGATGTATTTGGTTGCTGCTTGAATCGAGATATCAACACCGAAATCAAACGGTGAGAAGTTAACACCAGCAGCCCAAGTGTTATCGAGCATCACGATGATGTCGTGTTCATGAGCAATACGCGCTAGCGTTGGAATGTCTTGCACTTCCATGGTGACTGAACCCGGAGATTCGGTAAACAGCACCTTAGTGTTTGGCTTAATAAGGTCTTGGATGCCTTCACCGATCGTTGGCTCGTAGTAGGTCGTCTCTACACCCATCTTCTTCATGATGGTGTCACAGAAATCACGCGTCGGTTCGTAGCAGGTGTCGACCATCAGAATATGATCGCCTGTTTCTACAAAAGAAAGAATGGCATTTGAAATGGCTGCAGTACCACAAGGGTAAAGTGCACAGCCTGCGCCGCCCTCGACTTCAACCATGGCATCTTGGAAAGCGAAGTGAGTGTTGGTTCCACGGCGTCCGTAAAAAAGCGTTTTATTAGCGCGATTAATCGTAGCTTTACGCTTTTCTTCTACTGAGTTGAACACGACAGTAGAGGCGCGCTGTACTGGTGGGTTAACGACACCATTGGTCCACTTCTTATCACGACCAGCAGTGATCAGTTTAGTGGTTTTGTTCTCGGACATGCTGTGAATTCCTTATCAATCGGTTATGTCCTATTTAAAACATGCCAATAGCATTCAAAGCAAGAGCAGAGGGAGAGTTTTTATGCTTTTCTTTCGCTTTTTAACCTTTCACGTCGTTTATCGTGAAAGGTCAAAAATCTGATAAGCAGAGAGATATGAGTCGCAGTGGGTCCATTGATTGGATTACAGCAGGGGATTGAACAAATAGAACAATCGTTCGAAGAAGCGGTTACGTAAATTTCTCTGCTCCCATTGCTCCAATTCCACTGGATGAGATGATTCAATATAGGATTGCTGCAAATCAAACAGTTGCTTGGTGAAGTGTACGTCATCAACGGCTAGCGTCACTTCGAAGTTTAGCCACAGGCTGCGCATGTCGATATTGACCGTTCCGATTAAGCAAAACTCTTCATCAATCACTACCGATTTGGTGTGAAGAAGGCCACCGTAAAACTCGTAAATCTTAACGCCAGCTTCAAGTAACTCTGTATAGAAAGCGCGAGAAGCCCATTTAACCATCAATGAATCGTTGTTGTGTGGAATGATCAGTTCTACGTTTACGCCCCTTTGCGCTGTCATTTTTAGCGTTTCTAACAAGTCGGCACTCGGTACAAAATAAGGTGTAGTGATGCGCACAGAACGATTGGCTTGATTAATGGCAATAGTCAGAACTTGTAGGATCAAATATTCCGGCATACCAGGACCAGACGGAACGACCTGAACCGGATGGTGCGTCATTATTTCTTCAATCGGGCATTCAGGTAAATCAGGAAGAATGCGTTCGCCTGTTTCTACTTCCCAATCCCAACCATGAATGGCCGAAAGCACGTTAACGGTTGGCCCGGTGACTCGGACCATTACGTCGATCCATTGACCAACGCCTGAACTCTGCTTGAAATGCGCCGGATCCACCATATTCATTGAACCGGTATAGGCGATGGATTCATCAATCACGATGATCTTACGGTGCTGTCTTAAATCAAGGCGACGTAAGAAAATACGCCATGGGCTTACTTCTAATGCTTGCACAACTTGCACACCAGCGTCTTTCATCATTGAACGCCAATGGCTTTTGAAAAAGCGTGGACTACCTGCTGAATCGAGTAAAACCTTAACATCGACGCCACGTTTGGCCGCTCGAATCAGTGCAGAGGCTACGGAGTCGGTTAGACCACCAGGATGCCAAATGTAGAAAACCATTTTGATACTGGTTTGTGCGTTTTCTATATCTTCGATAATTGCGTGTAGGATCTCATTGGGTGAAGCTTGCAGTGAAAGTGTGTTTCCACTAAGTGCAGGTATACCCATTCGATTATTACAAAGCTCATCAATCTTGTGGATTGGGGAGCCAACTTTACCTGGAAGGTGAACCTGACAATCATTTAATTGGCGGAACCAATCACCGAACGGAGTAAACATGCGATGTGCGCGCTCAGCCCGCTTTCTACCTAGGTTTAGCTCGCCGAAAAGGAAGTAACAGCCCACGCCAACAATCGGGATAATGTAGATAACCATCAACCACGCGAGAGAAACGCTGACAGAGCGTCGTTTTAGTACGACACGGAAAGTCACACCGGCGACGAGAACCCAGTACAAAGCAACGGAAGCTAAAGTTAAAAAATGGTAGAGCTTTTCCACATTGAATACTCGAAAAAAGAGACACTTAGATAGTAATGCTATTTTGAGGATATGGGAATTTAAGGAATCAACTATTTACAAAATAGAGCAAAAGCTGTAAACAGGTTATAGTTGTTAAGTTTTGGTTAACTTAAGACGAAAACGATTGTTTTGTATAAAAAGACGGCATTTAACCATAAAAATTTACATTGGTAACGAAATATGTACGGTTCGGACTTCCAATTTTATTCTTAAACTGGTTTACTTGCCATACAATGAGCGTCAATCAAATCTTTTAAGTGTGTAAATTTTTTTATACACCTTATCTTTTAAAGACGCCACCCAAAGCAAAACACAACATCACACAACACAAAAGTTTGGAGTACACGTGGCTACTAGTAATACAACCACAACACCCCGCGATACCTGGGGTTCGAAGTTAGGATTCGTAATGGCTGCAGCAGGTTCTGCTGTTGGTCTAGGTAACATCTGGAAATTCCCTTACACAGCAGGCGAAAGTGGCGGCGGTGCATTCGTTGCAATTTACCTGTTTTTTGTAATCTTCATCGGTTTCAGTGTCATGCTGACTGAATTTGCGATTGGCCGTCATACGCAAAAATCAGCAGTAGGTGCATTTAAATCAACTGACCGTCGTTGGACGTTCGCTGGTGTTATCGGCGTAGTCAGTGGTCTACTTATCATGGGTTTCTACCCTGTAGTAGGTGGCTGGTCTATCGCATACATCGGTAAGATTGCTGGTGGTCTACTAGACGCACCTGAAGCAATTGGTGACAGCTTCGGTGGCTTTATCTCAAACCCAGTTCAACCACTTATGTGGATGGGCCTATACCTACTACTTAACGTTGTTATCGTTATGAAGGGTATTTCTGGCGGTATTGAGAAAGCGGGTAAGATTCTGATGCCACTTCTTTTCATCATCCTTATCGTGGTATCAATCAAAGGCCTAATGCTTCCGGGCGCGATGGCTGGTCTTGAATTCCTATTCAGCCCTGATTTCTCTAAAGTAGACAGCGGTGTAATTCTAGCTGCACTAGGTCAAGCATTCTTCTCATTATCTCTTGGTATGGGTTGTATGTTGACTTACGGTTCTTACCTTAAGAAGAAAGAGAACCTAGTTCAAACTACAGCTATGGTTACGGCGATGGATACAGGCGTTGCTATCCTAGCTGGTGTTGCAATGTTCCCTGCAATGTTCGCATTTGGTATGGAACCTGCGGCGGGTCCTGGTCTAGTATTCGTTGTTGTTCCTCAGCTATTCGCTGAAATGGGCGGCGTAGTTGGTCTTCTATTTGCTCTAATGTTCTTCGTTGGTCTAAGTGTTGCGGCACTAACTTCTTCAGTATCTCTACTTGAAGTTGTGGTTTCGTACCTAATCGATGAGAAAGGCATGAAGCGTGTGACTGCAGTACTGTCTGCAAGTGTAGTGATGGCGATTCTATGTATCTTCGCTTCTCTATCACTTGGCGGCTTCGGTCCAACATTGTTTGGTACTGGTGCATTCGATATCTTCGACTTACTAACGGATAAAATCTTCCTGGCAGTTGGCGGTATGTTGGTATGTATCTTCGCTGGTTGGAGACTGAACCGTGCTGACCTAGAGAAAGAAATCACTAACGACGGTGAAGTATCTTTCCCTCTATTCGGTCTATGGTACACACTTGTTAAGTACATCATCCCAGTAGCTATCGCTATCGTAGCGTTCATGGGTATCTCTTCTGGCTTCGACAGCGGTAAAGGTGCAATCATGCTACTAGGTATTGGTATCATTGCTGGCTCTGCGCTTATCTCTAAGAAGTTATAGTTCTGAGAAGCTATAGGTCTAAGAAGCTATAGCTCTAAGAAACCATAGTTATTAGTAGCTACAATCGCGAGTTAAAGTAAGTTAAGAAACGGGAGCCATTGGCTCCCGTTTTTTTATGCTACTAACTTAATTATCAAAGAAAAATAAACACTTAAAGTTATTGGTCTGGTAGCCGATATAATGAAAAGTAATAGCTGATTGAGCTGTATTTTATTTAAGTAGGTGTTGTGTGAAATTGTCAGTTAGGAAGAAGTTGTACGCCGGGTTTGGCTCTATATTGGCGGTGCTTGTCACGTTAGTCGGTATTGTATGGATAGAAGTCATTGGAGCTCACAAGAGCGCTGATGAAATTAGAATGGATGATGTACCGGGAACGGTGACCTACCTTGTATTGATAGATGAAGCTGGGGATGTTTATCGCGATGCACTTGGTGCGATTACTCAGGCCGACAATGCGCTTAATGATTATCGAACCAACAAGAATGAATTTGCTCAGGCTATTAAAGAAGCAAAACGTTTAGAGAGTCGAGGTTCAGAAGACCATCGCCGTATTGAGCGAATTGAAGACCTGATGGGGCGCTTTACTCAAGAGTTTGAATCTAAGCTTGTACCTATGATCAACGATGAGTCTGCGCTGTTATCGAATATCCAGCAGCTTCGCTCCTTATATGAGAGCAATCTAATCCCGGTTGAAAACTTACTGGACCAAGCGTCTGCAAGTGAGCGTGCCGATACAGAACAATCGCTGCTTGTATTAACCGATTCGTTTACCACCATCGAACGTACCATCATGGTGTTGTCTGCCATTGCGATTGTGTTTGGTTGTGTGATTGCGTTTGTATTATCTAGCTCCATCACTAACCGTCTAACTCGTGTTGAACAAGTTGCGCGACGCGTGGCAAATGGCGACCTTACCGCTGGAGATATTGTTGATGATTCTGGCGATGAACTGGCCGATCTTGCTACGTCGATTAACCAAATGCAGAAATCTTTGGTCGACCTATTGGGTTCAATCTCTTCTGTGACGAACCAAGTTCAATCGGTGACAGGTGAGCTATCATCAATCAGTCAAGACATCGTTTCGGGTGCCTCTGCGCAAGCTGATAAAGCTAACCTGATTGCGACTGCCGCAGAAGAGCTAAGCTTGACCATTTCTGAAGTCGCTCAGCAAGGTACTTCTACTTATGAAGAGGCGCGTCGCTCAGAAACGTCAGCAGAAGATGGCCGTAACGTGATTGTTGAAATGGTGGCAAGTATCCAACAAGTGTCGACTCAAATGAGCGACATGTCGCTACAAATGAATACGCTAGGTTCACATGGCGAACAGATTGGCAGCGTTATTAAGGTAATCGAGGACATCGCTGGGCAAACCAATCTACTGGCGCTGAATGCTGCGATTGAAGCGGCACGTGCTGGCGAGTTTGGACGTGGATTTGCAGTGGTTGCTGATGAAGTACGAGCACTGGCAGAGAGAACGACCAAAGCGACTCAAGAAGTGTCTGGTATCATTCAGTCGATTCAATCTGGTACGCAAGAAGCGGTGACTTACACTCAAGATAACTGTCGTCTAGTTGAGATTGGTGTTGAGCAAAGCTCTGGCGCAGTTTCGGCGCTAGAAGCGATTGTAAGTGGTGCTGGCAATGTACAAAGCATGGTCAATTCTATCGCGACAGCGGCAGAAGAACAGACAGCGGTGACCAAAGAAATTGCAGCGGATATTACGGCGATCAGTGATATTTCTGAGCAGTCTTTGCAATTAGCGACTCGCAGCTCTGAAAATACCTCAGGCTTGAACGCTAAAGTTGCTGAGCTAGAAGCATTAGTCGGTAAGTTCAAACTCGCGTAGGGCGGGTGGCTTTGTTCTATTTTCCGAATGCCAATAGAACAAAGACCAAGCACTGATCGCTACTTGCTGAAAAGAAGCCCAATGATTCAATATTTATTGAGTGAGTTGGGCTTTTTCGTAGCTGGAATCTGGGTTCAGACACGGTATACTCCACGTTCTACAATGGAGCTAGCCTTTAAATGTTCGACATTCTTCTGAACCACTCTGATTTTTTACTCATAAACAAACATCCTGGCGTCAGCGTCCATAAAGACGATGGTGATACCATGTTGTTGCAAGAAGTTGCTAAAGCAATCAACGAGCCGAAGCTATACCTAGTCCATCGTCTCGATAAAATGACATCAGGTATTCTACTGCTGGCAAAAAATGCTTCGGCAGCAAGTGAGCTTTCACAGCTGTTCGCAAAGCGTGAAGTCGAGAAGTACTACCTTGCGATTGGTTCGAAGAAGCCTAAGAAAAAGCAGGGGCTGATTTCAGGAGATATGGAGCGTTCACGACGCTCGAGCTGGAAGTTACTGACAAGCAAAGAAAACCCAGCGATTACCCAGTTTTTATCTGCAACGGCTGAACCCGGTGAGCGTCTATTTTTATGTAAACCCTATACGGGAAGAACTCACCAGATCCGTGTCGCGATGAAGTCGATCGGCTCAGCCATTGTTGGTGACCCTATTTATAATCCATCGAGTGAGGCTGACAGAGGTTATCTGCATGCCTTCGCGATTCGATTTACCTATCAATCACAAGCCTACGAATATGTCTGCGATCCAAGAAGCCTAAACTCCTTGGGTGAGAAGTGGCATCAAGAGATCGTGTCTAATGGTTTAGACAACTGGCTTGAACCTTGGTCATTAACTTGGCCAAAGCTAAACACTAAGTGAGTGAAATAATGGAAGCATCAGCTTTACCTCTGTTTTTTAGTCATATTGAACAGCAACTTAATGAAGTGCCGAATGAACTACGCCGTATTTTTCACGGTCGTGGTAAGTTTTGGCCAGGTCTAGATCAACTGACATGTGATTGGGTTGATGGGCAGTTATTGGTTAACGTATTCAAAGAGGTGGATGACGAATTCTTATCATCTCTCAAAGCCGGATTGGTTGATCTGACTAATAAAGACATCTGGCAAGCAAAGCAGGGCACCAGTATTGTTCTGCAACATCGTTATGCCGATGGTGCGCCGTCAGAGGTTTTATGGGGTGAACTCAATGACTCACCCGTCGTGGTTGAACACGGTCTTAAGTACCAACTAGACATTGGCCGTAATCAGAACTTCGGTTTGTTTTTAGACATGCGTAATGGTCGCCAGTGGGTACAAGATAATGCCAAGGATAAGAATGTTCTTAACCTGTTCGCATATACTTGTGGCTTCTCTGTCGCGGCTATCGCTGGTGGTGCTCGTCAATGCATGAACGTGGATATGTCTCGCGGCTCGTTGAATAAAGGTCGTGATAACCACCGTCTTAATGAGCACGACATGCGATCGGTTAACTTCCTTGGCTACGATATCTTTAAGTCGTGGGGGAAAATCAAGAAGGGCGGCCCTTACGAGTTGGTTATCATCGATCCACCTTCGTTCCAAAAAGGCAGCTTTGCTCTAACTAAAGATTATAAAAAAATCTTACGTCGTTTGCCTGAGCTTCTAACAGAAGGTGGTGAAGTGATTGCCTGTGTGAATTCACCTGCTGTATCACCAAACTTCCTGATTGAGACGATGGTAGAAGAAGCACCAAGCGTTGAGTTTATTGAACGCCTAGACAACCCGCCTGAGTTTGTCGATGTCGACCTTGATTCGAGCCTCAAGGTTTTGAGGTTTAAGATAGGCGCTTCTGCTGACGCTTAATTGATTCTAAACACCAGTTAGAAAAAACGCCGTTCATATTGAGCGGCGTTTTTGTATCTTGTTTTTGTCGTTAGAGCACTAGCTCTCTTGCTGAGTCTTAAGAGTTTGGAACCCAAAATAGATACGCATAAATGTAGTCAGCCAACACGCTGCGCCAAAGGTATAGGCGATAACAGCAAAGTGTTGTGGCCAAATACAAAAGGCAATGAAACAGGCGATGGTCTCTGTGCCTTCAGTTAATCCAGACATGTAGTAGAGCGACTTGTGCTTATAAACGGGGTTCTCGATACCTCGCTTGCCCGCCATTACCGCAAACGCTAAAAAGCTACTGCCTGTGCCGATAAAAGAGAAGATCAAAAATGCACCGGCAATGGCGTTGTGTTCTGGATTGGCAATTACAAATCCAAAAGGGATCAACGAGTAGAATAGGAAATCTAGGCTGATATCGAGGAAGCCGCCCGCATCGCTAATGCCTTGGATTCGAGCCAAGGCCCCATCAAGCCCATCACATACTCTATTAAACACAATGAAGCCCAACGCCCAATCGTATTGCTGGAACGCTAACGCTGGAAATGCTAAACACCCAATCAGAAATCCGAATAACGTAGTTTGATTGGCCGTGATACCCAATTGGTTCAGTATCTTAGCCGACTGATTTAATGGCCACTTAATGACCTTGATGGAGTATTTATCCAGCATTGTGACTTCTCCATGGCCAAGACAGTACATCTGCCCCTTGAGGCACATCGGCTTCGTCGTGCGTGACCATTAACGTCGGGATATTTGCTTTGGTCAATTGTTCAAACACCCAATCGCGAAATTGTGCTCTTAATTCTTGGTCTAACTTACTGAACGGTTCGTCGAGTAGGGCGAGTTTCGGCTTGGCTAGTAACATACGAGTTAAGCTTATTCTTGCGCGTTGACCACCAGATATTTGATCAGGAAAAGACTCTGCCAAGTGAGTCAGATCTATGTCTTTTAGTGCAGCCATAGCTTGCTGTTGACGAGCGGAACCCTTAACCGAATTAGGTAATGAAAAGGCCAAGTTCTCCCATACTTTTAGGTGCGGAAACAACAAGTCATCTTGAAACAAAATACCGACTTCACGCTGATGTGAAGGTAGTTCATCTAGCTGAATATCGTTCAACACAACGGTGCCAGAATACGAAAACTCTTCACTTAAGTGACCGGCAATCGCATCCAGTAAGGTCGACTTTCCGCAGCCACTCGGCCCCATTAAAGCCAGTATTTGGCCAGATTCTAATGTTACGTTTAGCGCTGAGAACAGCGAATCCCCATCGGTTTTACGGATGGCGAGGTCGTTGAGGTACAGACTCATTACTTAGGAAACCTTTAAAAGTAAGACGGCGATATCTAAGTTGAAGTCGGCTGACCAATATCGCTAAAGAGAAAAAGAACAGAGGCAATAAGGCCTGCCAAATGGCATAGATTGCTGTCACCCTGCGGTCGAAACCACTGGTTAGGGCAACCGCTTCTGTGGTGATGGTGCTAATACGGCCCGCACCTAGCATCAATGTTGGAAGGTATTGGGCCAAACTCACACTGATCCCGACCGCCCAAGCAAAGGCAATAGCAGGAAGCAAGATTGGCAGTTTGATTGAATACCAACTCTGAAATGGCGATTTACCCAGGCTAAGCGAGGCTTTAATCAACCCATCGTTAAAGCTTTTCCATGGGCCGTCCAAAGAGAGATACACAAACGGGAAAGCAAAGAAAACATGCGCCCAAATCACCCAGAACTCATAGGCACTACTGCCAACGTAGAGGGTCGTGACTTGCATACCAAACAACACCGAGAGTTGAGGTATCAACATCGGAATGGCGATAATGAAGCCCGGAACTTGCCACTTGTATTTGATTCTGTATTCGTGAGCAACCAGCGCAAGCAACAAAGCGACTGAAGCGGCAATCAAACCAATCCATAAGCTTTGTCCGACGGTACTCATGATGCCATCCCACTCAAACTCCCAGAAACGCATGCTATATCGGCTAGGGAGTAGGTTTGGGAAACGCCAACGTTGGGCAACACTCCAAATCACCATCAATGGAATGATAAGCAGTGATAACGCAGCAAGCGCAGTAAACACGGTTTTCCCAGGAAGGTTCGCGCCTGTTCTGCCTGAATATTGCCAAATTCGAAAGTATTTAAGGATCGCCCATTCAACGAAACGTGCTAAGGCGATGATTAACGACGCTAAACCAAATAGAACAATAGCTCCGGCTGCTGCTCGCGGCAGTAGGTTAAGATCTGGATCGTTAAACCATTGCCATACTAATACCGCAAAGGTTGGTGGGTTTGTCGGGCCAATGATCAAAGCAATATCGACAACCGAGACACTGTAAGCGAGTACCGCCAGCATTGGGAAGCGAAGCTTAGTAAACCATTGTGGGAAAATAGATTTCCACCAAATCTGAGCACGGCTATAACCCAGAGATGCACTGACCTTAGTGATACGTTCTACATCAATTTGCTGCAGTGTCGAAATGCTCATCAGCAACAAGAAAGGTACTTCTTTGAGTGCGAGCATAATGATCAAGCCGAACGCGTATGGGTCTTTCACCAATAACGCCAATTCTGAGCTCGTAGCCGATTCGCCAAGCAAGTGATGCACGGCTCTGGCTCCAAGCCCTGTCGGGCTGAATAGGAAAGCAAAGCCGATAGCGAAAGCCACATGCGGAATAGCAAGCATTGGCGATAGCGTTAATTCTATCTTTCTCCAAAACTTGTTTCCCCAAGAGGCTTGAAGAATACAAAAGGTTAGGAAGCAGGCTATATAGCTGCTTGCAATCGCTGAACCTAGGCTCAAGCCAATAGAGTGCCAAGCTCCTTCCCATTGAAAGACTTGGCTAAAACCGTTGAGTGTTGGTTCCTCTAAACCTAGGGGCGGGATGAAACTCAGTGACGAAGCCACGACTCCCGCCACCCCAGGAATGGTTGGGATAATGCACACAGCTATAACAACAAAATATAGAGCGCGTAGCATAAAGATTAGTTACCGTATCGCTTCAGCCACTCTTTCTCGAGCGCGTTTTGCCAGCTAGGGTGTGGTTCATCAATCGATTTAAATTGTTGGGTGTTTTTAGCGCTGCCAGTGAGGTACTTGCTGCTCAGTACCGAAGGGTCGCCCCAAACATTGAGGTCACCTTTACGAGATTGCGCTTCTGGGCTCAGCAAGAAGTTAATGGTCACTTGAGCTCCTGCGGTTGCATTGGCATTCCAAGGAATAGCAAGGAAGTGAATGTTAGATAAAGCGCCGCTTTCTAGAGCATAGGCCTTAGTGGTTTCGGCTAGGCGACCACTTGCTTGTGCTGAATAAACAGAGTTTGGATTGAACGTAATCGCGAGATCGAGCTGTCCATCATCCAAAAGTTGGATACTTTCTGATGTGCCTGCTGGGAATTGTTTGCCACCGCGCCACGCTACTTTATGGAATTTATCTAAGTAAGCCCATAGTGGTGCTGTAACTTCTTGGAAGTTGTCTTCTGAAACAGGCTTAGCGAGTTCTGGGCTGTTGTTGGTTAGTTCAATCAGTAGAGACTTAATGAAGCTCGTACCATGAAATTCTGGTGGGCGAGGGTAGCTTAATCGGTTCGGGAAAGCTTGAGCGTAGCTCAACATCTCTGAGAATGATTGTGGCGGGTTGTGTAGTGTCTCTTGGTCATGAATAAACACCAATTGTCCAACGCCCCAAGGTGCTTCAAGGCCTTCTGTTGGTTCAGAGAAGTCGACATCAATCGGCAGAGACTTATCGACATATTGCCAGTTTGGAAGCGACTCCGTGAACGGGCCAAACAACAAAGCGTTATCTTTCATCGAACGGAAGTTTTCGCCATTGATCCAAACGATATCAACACTGCCTTCGCTGTTCTTGCCTGCCGCTTTTTCAGCAAGCAGTCGAGTGGTGGTTTCCGCAATATCGGTTACTTTCACATGCTTCAACGTGACACCGTAGTTACTTTGTAACTTCTTGCCTGCCCATTGTAGGTAACGGTTGATCTCTTGGCTTCCGCCCCAAGCGTGAAAGTAGGCAGTTTCTCCCGCTGCCTGCTGTTCTATTTGGTTCCAACTCTCGGTGGATGTTGCTTCATCAGCATAAATGGTTGCGCTGTATGCAACGGTTGCCATGATTCCTAACGTACTTACTATCTTGTTCATAAACTTTTCCATTTGGTAGTGAACGGGCAAGAGCATTGTGTTTTCGAACTCCCTTGGGCGTGTTGACCTTTCGTGGCTAACGAAAGATCAACACGGCATAATAGTTATTCTATCTGTTTCTCAAATAAATTCTAATTCAACAGTAAATTCAATCAATTACTAGGGGCCTTTGCCATCCTAGCAACAGACCGTTAAAGCGGTGAATTAATTGCACCTAAATGAGGTTTTTTTGATATTTATTGGAGGTTGGTACGAAAAGAAGGTGAGAAGTAGCGTTTTTAATGATTAGGTTTTGAGCAAGCAATAAAAAAGGAGCCGTGAAGGCTCCTTAAATCAATATCTGGTGTCGATGATGGGTTAGTTTACCCAGTCACGAATTGTGTACGTTAGTGTGTGTACATCGTTTTTCAGTACTAGCGTATCGTTTGTTAGCGTTACGTCGCTCCACTCGCTTAGAGTAGCTGAAACCGATTGTTCGATTTCCATCGCTGAGCCCTGACACATTTTCATTGTCATGCCCATTTGTTTGATACGGAATTGACCGTCTTTCAGCTCACCTTGACCGAAGAAGTTGTTACAACCAGCCATGCCGTTTGCAGTCATCTTTTCGCCGATCTCTAGACGAGGAGCTGCTTGGTCTTCGCTTTTCACAATGTCCTTGCCATCAATTTGCGCAAGTTCCCAATTATGGTGCTGTAGATCGGTTGGTGTTACTTGCATCGCGTTGTCACCTGTTGTTGTGCATGCTGCTAGCATCATAGGTAAAGCGGCTACTGCTAGTAATTTTTTTGAACTAAACTTCATATTATAAGGCTCCAAAGGAAAGAACGAAGTTACCGAATAAGTGTAACTTGATGGGTTCAAAGTATAGTTTACAAAACACTATATGTGTCAGTATAAGGTCATAGTTTAGTATGGATTTCATGAGCTAGGCGACAAATTAATCGCTTATTTTTGAGATAGTAAGCGTAATTTTAAATGTGTAAGGAGGCACGGTGGAGCAGTTAGAGTTTTTCCAAGTTCCAAGCCCTTGCGTTGGGGTTTGTTCAAGCGATGACAAAGGCTATTGCAATGGTTGTATGCGCAAAAGAGAAGAGCGCTTTAATTGGATGTCGATGACACCGTCAGAACAATTGCACGTGATAAAGCTGTGTCGTCAGCGCTATAGACGAAAAATAATGAAGCAAAAAAACTTGGTTGGTAAGCAGGTCGATGAAGAGGGAAACACAAGTCCCCAAAGAGATCTTTTTGGCTAAAGAGGAAGTATTAAGATTTTATTTAACTCCGAAGTAACTATTACTTTACATAATGGTTGGGGTGTAATATTAAGGTAGGTACCTTTGTACCTGAAGGAGTGGTGTCGGTATGAATAAAAAGAACGTAAAACTCAAAAAAGAGCCAGTCAAAGCACTGGACCGAAAACCGATCGGGGCGAAAGATGACCCTGAAGAGACTCCGCGTGATTGGCATTCGATGTCAGAAGAAGAACGAATGGAAATCCTTTCTCACCTCTCAGACATGCCTTTCCAATAACACCACTGGTTCTCCAGAGTCTTGTTTAAAGCTCAGTTTTCAGAAACAAAAATGTGATTAAACAAACATGTGATTCGCTTTCGTTACACCACGATGGTACGTGCAAAATGTATCATCGGCCTCGGTGGTTTTACTGTGAATCTTAATGTTCGTGATCACTTCTACAACCCCTGCATCGTAGCAAGCTTGTTCTGCTTTTTTAACGATATCGAGTAATTGGTTGAGTTCACCTTTCATCGTGGTTTCCATCGCACCGACTTGGAAAGGCACATCGGCAGCTTTCACAACTTCAATGGCTTTATCAACCACTTCGAAGTTGTTGCCTTCTTTAACGCGAGGTATCACTTGGAAGGCAACCATCACTTCTTTTTCTCTTTTTAACTCAGACACTTTCTGCTTACTCTAGGATAGGGAATTGTTGCAGATGATAGGTTAATGCGGAGACGAATTCTACAGCGGTTATGCTGGTTGGATTACTCTCTTTGTCCTACTTGTTACCCCAGTGGTCACTTACCCAACCACCTATGTGCTCATCAAAATGACTGCCACTGAACCTCTGGTTGCGTTCAACCGAAGTATCACAATCATCTCTATTATCTATTAGGGTTTGTATGTAGTTTGCCATCGGGTCATTGGAACGTTGACGATCTCGGCGGGTTGCCACTTCCTTAATCAGTTGTAATCGATATGTAGAGCTAGCACGTTTCATTTCAATGACCTCCTGTTGTAGACACTAATAGAAAAATCTAGTTGCCAGATATAGGGGCGTCAACGTGATTTAAGAGTATTTTTTTTGAGCAACCAAGAATCAATACCTTGGCATCATAATTCACAAAAGTGTCATTTAAGTTGGCAACTTTAGGTAAGTTTTTGGGTGTGAATTTATGTTTTGTTGCATATAAAAAAGCCCAGTACAAACTGGGCTGACCATTCTATTTCTGGCTGCTTAGCGCTATTTCTGGTTACTTGGAGCTATTTGGTTTGCTTTTAAATTGCTTAATGCTCTTCTTTTTGGCTGTTCTTCGATTGGCCATTTTATCTTTAGGTGGACGCTTGCGAGCGGTCGCTTCAGATGCAGGTTTGTCGGTAACAGGGAAACCTTCTAATGGTTGCAGCACTAACGGCTTATTGGTCAGGGTGCGAATTGCATTGAGGTAATCAGTTTCGCTGTGGCTAACCAGAGAGATCGCGAAGCCAGTATTTCCTGCTCTTGCTGTGCGACCAACGCGGTGTACATAAGTTGCTGCGTGTGACGGTAATTCGAAGTTGATCACGACAGGTAACTGATCAATATGAATGCCTCGAGCCATGACGTCTGTCGCGATAAGCACACGAGTCTCGCCATTTTTGAAACTTTCTAATGCTTGCTCTCGTTCTTCTTGGCTCTTATTTCCATGTAATGCACTCACACTGATTTTGGCTTTATTCAATCGTTTGGTTAATGCATCGGCATTGTCTTTTGCGCCAATAAATACCAATACTTGTGGCCATGTGTGTTGATTGAGTAGGGCAATGAGCGCTTGAGCTTTACTGCCTTTGTTCACTAAATACAGGGTTTCTTCAATAGCCGCGACCACGCTGTTTTCTTGGTGTGTCGTGACTTTAACTGGATTTGAAAGAAGCTCTTCAGCCTGACCTACTAATTCGGGCGGAAGTGTCGCAGAGAACAACAGTGACTGACGTTTGCTCGGTAGTGCTGCAGTAATCGCTTGAATATCTGGCCAAAAGCCCATGTCGATCAGGCGGTCGGCTTCATCAAGAACCAATGATGAACATTGAGCTACATCCAGTTCACCACTTTTGATTAAAGCAAGTAAGCGGCCCGGTGTGGCGATGGCTAATTGTGGTTTAGTCGATAATTGTTGCTGTTGATCATCAGTATTCACGCCGCCCGTTAGTGTTACCAGTTTGATATTGAGCGTTGTCGCGATCGGTTCTAAAGATTTGGTCACTTGAGATGCAAGTTCACGGGTTGGAACAATGATCAGTGCTTGCAGTTCATTTACATCTTGGTTGATGTTATTCAGTAAAGGTAAGCCGAACGCCAATGTTTTACCGCTGCCCGTTTGAGCCAATGCAAGTACGTCTTTCCCCGCAATAATGGTAGGAATTACCGCTTGCTGTATCTCTGTCGGCTTATTGAATTGAGATGGGAGCGCGGAGACGGTTTTTGCGTTAAGGGTTAGGCTAGCAAATGACATAAATGAACCAAGTATCAAAAGGGAGGTGGAGTCTAACAGGGCTACAAATGTTAGAGAATCAGTTTTGTATGTTAGACGATAAACACATTCATTATACGCGCGAATTATGTATGTTAGCCATACGCGATAATTAAGCGTTTATCATATTGTAATGGCACTGAATGGACGTACAATGTCCGCCCTAAAAATGTTCATGAAATGAGATCGAAATGAGTTTGGACAGTATCCGGCTGTTTATTGTTATCGTGTTTTTTATTGCCATTATTCCGGGCCCTAATGCGCTGTTGGTATTAAGCACAGCATTAACTCAAAGGAAGCTGTTCGCATTTGTGAACGTGTTGGGCGTGTCATGTGGTTTCTTTTTTCACGCATTTATCTCGGCCAACGGCATAAGCCTGTTATTGTCGAACACTCCCATGGCCTTTGAAGGGCTTAAGTGGGCTGGGGTTTTGTACCTTGTCTGGCTTGGGTATAACCATTTTCGTGCGGCGCTGCGCGCTCAAGAGGGCGTACTTTCAGTGGTAGGCGCATCGGGAAGTAAGCTTTATAACCAATTTTTCAAAGGGCTCCTTACTAATCTACTGAATCCTAAAATCGTCCTATTTTATCTTTCTATATTCCCTCAATTTGTGTCAAAAGATACGATTGTGTCAGACAGCCTAATGCTTGGTGGGATTCAAGCGATAGTGGTGTCGATGTGGTTTTTGGTTGTGATCTTAATGGCGGATACGTTTAAGCGCTTGTTGGTTCAAAAGCGTACCTCGCAAATGATGAACATCGTGTGTGGGGTTCTATTTGTGGGCTTCAGCATTCAGTTGGCGTTGTTTCAGCTTTAGGTTTAGAGCTTGATAGAAGCGTTAACCGATACGACTCATATCTCACTTTTCACTGAATCTTAGGGAATCCTTGTCTCTCTGCATAAATGCCTAAAGCATTAGGTTATAAAGTCGATATAATTATCAGCTATCAATTTGGTGAATGTGTTTGTTTGAGACCAATTGAAGCCAAAGTCTATTGCTTGACCGAATAACAGAGACAGGGAGTCACTAATGCGTGAAGATTCATTCACCCAGAAACGCAAATATTACCGCTTAAAGTACCCTCAAAAGGCACGTCCGGTGATGCGAATTAAGGATGAGCTTTTTCATGTCAGTGAAGTTTCTGAAAAGGGCGTACGCCTGATGATGCGTAATATTATTCCGGTTTACCGCGGCTTTTCAATGGCAGGCACTTTAAGGTTACATGACAACAACAGTGTTGATATTAGCGGTGCTGTATTGCGACAAGAAGGTGACGAAGTGATCGTTCAGTTATCACAAGGCCCGAGCTTTAAAGATATGGTGTCTGAACAACGCCACATCAGACAGCGATACCCAGTATTTTTTGCTAGCCTCAGAGTGGCATAGAAAGCTTTTAAAGTTAGATTCACTCATTCAAACCGATATTAAAAAGCCCAGCACTTTTTCAAGTGCTGGGCTTTACTATATATGTAAGCAAGCTAACGATACGGACAAACTAAGGAGTTTAGTCTGCCTATAGTTCGTTTTATAGCTCGTCTACTGTCGCCCAAACTGCGGCTAACATGTCGTGACCAAATGCAACGCTGCGTTCTGGAGACCAACCGTAAAGTTCGTCTGCGTGGCTGATGTGATCTTTAAATGGCATCTCGACTGTGTAAGCTAAACACTTGAACTGCTCACCAATCCAGTTTGTGCCAACCGTCATATTCGCTTTGCCCGGTTCGTCTTTATCGTAACCAAACTCATCTTGGAACTCTGGCGTGATAGTCAGCAGTGCTTGCTTGAAGTGATTTTCTAGTTTAGCAATGCGCTCGTTGTATGAAGGCGTGCCTTCGCTACCTGCTACAAAGTTATATGGGATCGCTTCGTCGCCGTGAATGTCTAGACACAGATCAACGCCCGTTTCTAGCATGCGCTCACGAACAAGGAATACTTCTGGGCTACGTTCCATAGAAGGCGATTGCCATTCACGGTTCAGGTTAACGCCAATCGCATTAGTACGAAGGTGACCGCGGATGCTGCCATCTGGGTTCATGTTAGGAACCACGCGGAAAACAACGCTGTCTAGCAGAGAACGACCTACTGTATCTGTTTCATCAAGCAGACGTTGAAGTAGACCTTCGATCAACCATTCAGCCATAGTCTCGCCAGGGTGTTGGCGACCTATAACCCAAATGTTTTTCTTCTCTTCACTTGGCTCACCAATGGTTAGCAAAGTGATGTCATTGTTGTCTAGCGTGTGGCCCAGAGTTTCAAGCTTACAAGCCGGGTGCGTTTGAGCACTGTGCAGAAGATCTTGGTGACGATCGTATGAGTAAGGCGCGAAGTACGCGAAGTACATTGAATCGTGCTCTGGAATGATGTCGAAGCTTAGTGTGTCGCCATCGAATTGAGATGGGATACGGAACCACTCTTCACGGTCGTACGATGCAACCACATCATAATCTTTCCAGCCTTCAGGATACGCCGATGTTGCCAGTTGACCGATTTCGAAGTGGTGTGCTTGTTGAGCATCGCTTTCTAAGCGGAAGTGGAACCACTGAGAGATTTCAGTCTGGTTGTCTGCTGGGATAGTCAGTTGAATGTTTTGTGGTGAATCTGCTGAAACGACGTGAATGTTGCCGCTTTCGAAATTGCTGAAAATTTTCATTGTAGTTTTTATCTCGTAGTTGAGTTGCCGTAAGACTAGCACACTTTTTTTCGAGCAAACCACTAACTAAATCGTAATGAGATGTTATTTCAACTATCTCATTTTTAGTTGTCTATTTTTCAACAACCCACTTTCCAACTATCGGCGCTGGCAAGTGGTACACCCGCGGCAGGCAGAACGTGTGTGGCGATCTAACTTACTACGTTGCACCTTGCAATAAGCGTTTTTTAGCGCTCTTCGTCCAGAAAACCAATCATCAGGTTTCGCAAGAATCAGATAACCATTAAATCGCTTAACGAGTTCGATTCTGTTTTGCTCGATGAACTTGCTATCAAACCCAATCTCAAAGTAATCAAGCGCTTGTTCGATGGAGGTGAAACTCGCTATTTTTTGCTGGAATTCTGTTTGGCTCATCTCTAATTTAGTGCCGTAAATTTGCAAGCATTATAGATGTGTTCGCTAGTCCTTATTTTGATTTTAGTACGTTTTTACGTGGGGAAGCACACGGTTATTTTGTGTGGATTTTATAAATCAATATGGCCTTATTTGTTTTGTGAATATAAAACAAAATGGTTGCGCAGTCATGGTTATAAGTGATTTGTATTTAGGTCTCATTGCTCGCTTTCTTTATTATCAATAAAGACAATTTATGACGTGAATCAATAGTGACTACCCCTAAAGTATTATTCTGATCGCAATTGTTACTAATTGTTGAAGATGATTTCTAAATATGTCTATTAAAAAACGATATATCGCTCTTATTGCCGCAGTGGGTATAGGTATTGGCTGGTTAACGCTGGGCGGCACTGCTGCTGTTATGCACTACACATCGAGTACTGAGTTCTGTACTTCTTGCCACACTATGCAAATACCTTACGAAGAATATGAAGGTTCAATCCACTTCAGTAATGCTAAAGGCATTCGTGCTGAATGTGCAGACTGCCATATTCCCTCCGACCCAGTTGATTACGTAATCACTAAAATTCGTGCCTCCAAAGACATTTATCATGAGTTTGTGACTGGCAAAATTGATACCGAAGACAAGTACGAAGAACACCGTATGGCGATGGCTGAAACCGTTTGGGCTCAACTACGTGAAAGTGATTCTGCTACTTGTCGCTCTTGCCATACCTTCGATGCGATGGATAGCTACGAGCAATCTGCAGATGCGGCGAAAATGCATGAGTACGGGCAAGAGAATAATCAGACGTGTATCGACTGCCACAAAGGTGTTGCTCACTTTGCACCAGAGCCAGAGATGGACAGTGAAGCGTTCGACAACTTGATGGCATTCACTGAGAAAACAGACCCAAATGCTAACGTCGTGTACTCAGCTCAAACTATCAGTATTGGCGACCTTGGCACTATCAATCCAACGGCACGCCTAGATGTGAAAAGTGTTGAAGGTACTGAGCGCAAAATCGAGTTGCATGCTTACCAAATGAAGGGTGCAGAACAGGTGCTTTACTACGGCGAAGGTCAACGCTCAATCGTTGCGATGCTGACAGACCAAGGGCAACAGAGCCTTGAAGTTGGTGATTTTAAAACGGATGCGTACGGCAATGAATGGCGAACGGCGGTGCTAACCGCGAACGTTGATGTTCCTGTACTGGATTCACTCGAGCCAATCTGGGATTACGCTGAAGAACTCGACAACGTTTACTGCTCGACATGCCACGCAAAAATTGGCGCGAACCACTTCACCGTTAATGCTTGGGGCCCCGTTGCAAAAGGCATGGGCGAAAGAACTGACATTTCAGACCAAGATTTAGAACTTCTTACTAAATACTTCCAGAACCACGCAAAAGATGTGGCTGGCCACTAAGAAACAAAAGGGAAATAATTATGGCAGATATTACTCGTCGCGGATTCCTCAAAGGAACAAGCATGGCTGCTGGTGCGCTGGCATTTACGTCGCTAACGCCAATGACAGCGTCGGCTGCAAACAAGCGTGGTAAAGGTGTATTAACAGCGGGTCGTATGGGACCTATGCTGTGTGAAGTAAAAGATGGCAAGTTAGTGTCGACTACTAATGCACTGGCACAAACTGTTCCAAACAGCCTACAAACTACAGGCCCTGACCAAGTACATACTAAAGCTCGTATCAAATACCCAATGGTACGTAAAGGCTTCCTAGATAACCCATCCGATCCAACAGGAACTCGTGGCGGAGATGAATACGTTCGAGTGTCTTGGGATGAAGCCTATAAGCTGATCCACGAACAACACATGCGTATTCGTAAAGAGAATGGCCCTGAATCTGTATTCGCGGGTTCTTACGGTTGGCGTTCAAGTGGTGTATTGCACAAAGCACAAACGCTACTACAACGTTACATGAGCTTGGCTGGTGGTTACTCAGGTCACTTAGGTGACTACTCAACTGGTGCTGCTCAAGTGATCATGCCGCACGTAATGGGATCGATCGAAGTTTATGAACAACAAACCACTCACCCTGTGGTACTAGAGAGCTCAGACGTTGTTGTGTTGTGGGGTATGAACCCAATGAACACGCTTAAGATTGCATGGAGTTCAACCGACTGTTCAGGCCTAGAGTTCTTTCATAAACTTAAGAAGTCTGGCAAGACAATCATCGCTATCGACCCAATGCGCTCAGAAACGATCGATTTCTTTGGTGACGCAGTTCAGTGGATTGCACCGCGCCCAATGACCGATGTCGCAATGATGATGGGTATCGCACACTCTTTAGTTAAGAAGGGTAAGCATGACGTAGAGTTCCTAAATAAGTACACCAGTGGTTACGATAAGTTTGAAGCGTACCTAATGGGTAAAGAGGACGGTATTGAAAAGACGCCAGCATGGGCTGAAGAGATCACAGGCGTTCCTGCGAAACAACTTGAGCTACTTGCTGATATCTTTAGTCAGAATCGCACCATGCTTATGGCTGGTTGGGGCATTCAGCGTCAACAATACGGTGAGCAACGCCACTGGATGGTAGTGACTCTCGCAGCAATGCTTGGTCAGATTGGCCTTCCAGGTGGTGGTTTCGGTCTTTCTTACCACTACTCGAATGGCGGTAACCCAACTCGTGATGCGGGTGTATTACCAGCAATCTCAGCTTCAATTGGTGGCGGTTCTTCTGCTGGTAATGACTGGGCTGTTTCAGGTGCGGTGAACAGTTTCCCTGTTGCTCGTATTACAGAAGCTCTGGAAAACCCAGGCAAAACATACATGCATAATGGTCATGAGCTGACGTTCCCTGACCTGAAAATGATCTGGTGGGCGGGCGGTGGTAACTTCACTCACCATCAAGACACCAACCGTTTGATCAAAGCGTGGCAAAAACCTGAACTTGTGGTTATCTCTGAAATCTACTGGACAGCCGCTGCCAAGCACGCCGATATTGTGTTGCCAATTACTACGTCATTTGAACGTAATGATATGACGATGACGGGTGACTACAGTAATCAACACTTAGTGCCAATGAAGAAAGCGGTTGAACCTCAAGGTGAAGCGCGTAATGACTTCGATGTATTTGCAGACATGTCTGAGATGATCAAAGCGGGTGGCCGTGATGTCTTCACTGAAGGCAAAGACGAAATGGCATGGTTGAAAGGCTTCTACGATGCGGCACAAAAAGCAGGTAAATCTGCACGTGTTCGTATGCCTAAATTTGGTAAGTTCTGGGATGATAACCAGCTTATTGAAATGAAGTACAACAAGAAGGCGGCACAGTTTGTTCGTCATGCTGACTTCCGTAAGGATCCAGTGATGAACCCGCTAGGTACGCCAAGTGGTAAAATTGAGATCTTCTCTAAAACCATTGAAGGCTACAAGCTTGCTGATTGCCCTGCTCACCCAACATGGATTGAGCCTACTGAGTTCTTCGGTAAAGCGAAAAGTGATGAACTGCAGCTGATGACAGCGCACGCCGCGCATCGTCTACACAGTCAGTTCAACTACGCGAAGATCCGCGAAGAGTATGCGATTGGTAACCGTGAGCCTATCTCTATTAACGTAGAAGACGCGAAAGCTCGTGGCATCAAAACGGGTGATTTGGTTCGTGCATACAACGATCGTGGACAAGTACTGGTTGGTGCATTAGTGACTGATGGCATCAAACAGGGCGCTGTATGTATTCATGAAGGCGGTTGGCCTGATTTGGATAAAGATACAGGTCTATGTAAAAACGGTGGCTGTAACGTGCTTACGTTGGATATTCCAACCTCTCGTTTGGCAAATGGTTGTGCAGCGAACTCTGCGCTTGTGAAAATTGAAAAATACACAGGCCCAGTATTAGAACTGACGGCATTTGATCCACCTAAAAATGGCTAATCTCTAACGAGAAATAGCTAATCGAATGAAGCCAGCCTAACCGCTGGCTTTTTTATGATCTTTTTTGCGATGGAAAGACTATTACTTTGTGTCGAGTAGACAACTCATGATAATCAACGACGTCAAAGCAAGAGAGAAGCCCATGAATCGGATCAACCCAAAGAAGTTATTTCGTAGCAAATGGACAGCCGTTAGCCCCGTGAAGAAAGAAAAGCACTTTATGGTCACAGAAGTCGAATTTGATGAAGGGGAGGTAGTGCGCTGCATGATAGAGGCGGTAATGACCAAACGAGAAGAAGACATCAATTGGCGAGAGCTTACAGATAATCAAAATTGGCTCCCAGGTTGGAAGTAGGACCGGAAGCCTGTTTGATTAGAATTTGTTGTTAATGGCTAACTAGCGTTTATCGGATGCTCGACGCTCGCTTTTGCCAGTATTTGAGCCCCTCTAACACACCCTCAGCGTGCGTTGCTGTGCTGGTGTACACATTGTCTCTGTCGGATAGGTGCGCCACTTCTGGATAATGGTTAGCAACCAATATCGAATTTACACCCTCTATCGTTAGCATGGATGTGTCGTTTGCAGAGTCGCCCGCGACACACACTTCTTCTACGCTCAAACCATGCTGCTTGAGCAGGTGATGAATCGCAGTAGCCTTATTGACGCCCTTTGGTGTGATGTCCAAATACCAGTCGTGGGAGTAGGTGAGGTGTACATCTAACCCGTGCGACTCCAAGCTTGATTCAATCAACTCATGTTGAGGTTCAGACAGCTTCCCTTCAAAAGTAATCTTGTAATCTCCTTGATGATTTTCAAAGCGTTCGCCCATAAAGTCGAGTGGTGCGAGTGCTGTCTCTACTTTGGATTTGTTCCACGACGCTTCTAATTGATTGTGCCAAACATGATCGGGTTTTTGGGAGTGAACGTGATGAATTCTAGTGCCAACATCGCTGATAATGCTGTGTGGTTTAGGGTAGTTATCAGACGCCAACCCAACTCGAATTGACGGCAGAGTTCTTCCTGTCGCAATGATAAAACGGATATCAGGTTGCTCGGTTAGGTAGTTAAATAACTGATTCACCCCATGAGAAGAGCCTCCATCCAGCGTCCCGTCAAAGTCACACACCAGCATTTTTATCATTCGAATTCCTTGTCTTTTTCTCTAATTCATCGCGGGGAAATGTCAATTTCTTTTATAAAGAATGGCTCAGCAGTGAGGACTCTACAAGTTGTCTTTTAGCTTGGGTAATCGACGTTTAATAGTTTGTAGCAAGTGTCACAGTTGGTGTGATGTTTTGAAACTCTTGGTTGAAAAAGATCGATTTTATCTCGCTGACTTTAGCCAGTTCACCTTTGGATTTTATGTCGATGCCGAGTGTGGATCTTGTCCCTGTAGCAGGGTGGATGATCAACTCTGAAACGTCATTAAATCTTAATAAATAGTTTGTGTTCGAATTATTTGTGCACGAACTATTTGGTCCTATTCTTGGTCTGTTTCGCGTATTAATTGCTCAAATGCAAAATAAATATTCAATAATCTATCAGTAAACAATACATAATGTTGCAAGCGGTCTTGTTGTTTTAATATCTTTTTTTTCAGTGTGTTGGGTGTTTGCTGCTTTGTTTTTAATCATTAATTTTTCTAGGGGATTGGTGGTTTTGTGGGTGAGTTACAGTACGAGCTCCCTTGATTTACATTGATTAATTACTTAGAGTGCTAATCATTTTTTGAGTTTAAATAAGTAATCATTTAAATTTAAATAACCGTTTTTAAGTTTAAATAACAGTTTTTAAGCTTAAGTAACTATAAGTTTAGATAACTAAGAAAGGATTAGACTACATGGATCCCATACTGGAAGTTAAGGGACTGTACAAGGTGTTTGGTGAAGACACCGACCGCGCTTTTACGATGATTAATCAAGGTGCGGACAAAGACAAAGTTTTCGAAGAAACAGGTCTAACGATCGGCGTTAACGATGTTTCTCTTAGTATTCAAGAAGGCGAGATTTTCGTAATAATGGGACTGTCAGGATCTGGCAAATCAACCCTAGTACGCCTTCTTAACCGCTTGATTGAACCTACCAAAGGCAATGTGCTTCTACGAGGCAAAGACATTGCCCACATCTCAGAAGATGAACTCCGCGAAGTCCGCCGCAACAACATCTCCATGGTTTTCCAAAATTTCGCATTGATGCCCCACATGACTGTGATCGAAAACGCAGCGTTTGGCCTTGAGCTTGCGGGTGTCGATGTTGATAAACGAAAAGAGTCAGCACTGACCGCGTTAGAGCGAGTAGGTCTTGGTGCGTATTCAGAGTCTTACCCAGATGAACTGTCTGGTGGTATGAAGCAGCGTGTTGGTTTGGCTCGCGCTTTAGCATGTGACCCTGACATTCTGTTAATGGACGAAGCGTTCTCTGCACTCGATCCACTGATTCGTACTGAGATGCAAGACGAGTTAATCCGACTTCAAAATGACGATAAACGAACGATTGTTTTCATCTCGCATGATTTGGATGAAGCGATGCGTATCGGTGACCGAATTGCGATTATGCAAAATGGTGAAGTGGTTCAAGTGGGTACTCCTAATGAAATCTTGAATAGCCCTGCGAACGACTATGTTGAAGCCTTCTTCCGTGGTGTGAATGTCGCAAGTGTTCTTACCGTGAAAGACATCGCACGCAAGAAACCTGCAGCGGTATTTAAGAAATCTGAACACGATGGTCCAGCCTCGGCTCTGCAAATCTTGATGGATAACGACCGTGAATACGGCATCGTTGTTGAGAAGAGCAGTCACTACTCAGGCATTGTTTCTATCGACTCCCTTCGCAAAGCACACAAAGAGAATAAATCATTGGTTAGCGCTCAGCTAAGTGATGGTTTAACTCTCAATCCAGATTTACCAATCAATGATGTACTTGGCCTTGTTGGCGGTGTGCCTTATTCCGTTCCTGTTGTGGACGAGCAAGGTAATTACTTTGGCGTTGTGACTAAGTCACGACTGCTACAAACATTAGATAAGGGATAGATCATGTCGTCGGAACAAACAAATAATGACCCATGGTCGCAAGCAGCTCCTTCAACTCAGCCAGCAAGTGATCCTTGGGGCCAAACAACGGAAACTGCACCATCTGCGGATTGGCTAAGCAGCGAAACCGTTGAGGTTACGCCTTTTGACCCACTGAACCCTTTTGCTGAAGCTGTACTACCAGTCGATACTTGGGTTGAGTCTGGTCTGAATTGGTTGGTTGAACACGGACGCCCACTGTTTCAGGCGATACGTGTGCCTATCGATTTCATCCTAAGTTCATTTGAAACAGCACTGGTTTCTACGCCAGCACCATTCATGTTGATCATCTTGTTTTTAGTCGCATGGCAGTTTTCAAACTTGAAGCTTGGTGTTGCTACCGCAGTATCCTTGACGTTCATTGGCTTGATTGGCGCTTGGTCTGAAGCCATGACTACGCTTTCGTTGGTGATGACATCGGTCTTCTTCTGTCTGTTGATTGGCTTACCCATGGGGATATGGCTCGCCCGCAGCAACACGGCGGCTAAATTCGTTCGTCCAATTCTGGATGCCATGCAAACCACGCCTGCCTTTGTTTATCTCGTACCAATCGTCATGTTGTTTGGTATCGGTAACGTGCCGGGTGTTGTTGTAACCATCATATTCGCACTGCCGCCAGTGGTACGTTTAACCATCTTAGGTATTCAGCAAGTACCGGAAGAGTTGATCGAAGCCGGTCACTCATTTGGCGCAAGCAAAAAGCAGATGCTTTATCGAATTCAATTGCCATTAGCACTGCCAACCATCATGGCGGGCGTAAACCAAACACTGATGCTGTCACTGTCGATGGTGGTTATCGCGTCAATGATTGCGGTAGGTGGTCTCGGTCAAATGGTACTGAGAGGTATCGGCCGTTTAGATATGGGACTGGCTGCTGTCGGTGGTTTAGGCATCGTTATTCTCGCCATCTTATTGGATCGTATCACCCAAGTGTTGGGTGTGAATGCGGGCAATACAAAATTACGCTGGTACCGCATGGGACCTGTTTCCCTAGTACTTAATGCTTTAAATCGCGGTAACAAATCAGAACTTCAATTAAGGAAAAACACCAATGAATAATTCATGGAAGAGCAAACTTGCAGTGAGCATCGTTTCTACACTGGCTGTATCAACTAACGTATGGGCAGCAAGCCTACCGGGTGAAGGTGTATCTGTTCAGCCTGTTCAATCGTCTGTAGCAGAAGAAACATTCCAAACGTTGATTGTTAACCGCGCTCTTGAAGAGCTTGGGTACGACGTGAAATCAACGCAAGAAGTGGACTACAACGTAGGCTACACCTCAATTGCAAAAGGTGACGCAACGTTCCTAACGGTAGGTTGGTTCCCGCTTCATGCAGACAAATACACAATGGCGGGCGGCGATGAAAAGTTCTACCGAGAAGGCCAATATGTAAGTGGTGCAGCGCAAGGTTACCTGATTGATAAGAAAACGGCAGAAAAGTACAACATCACTAATATTGGTCAGTTAACCGATCCAAAAATTGCAAAACTGTTTGATGCAGATGGTGATGGCAAAGCCGACCTAACAGGCTGTAACCCAGGTTGGGGTTGTGAGATGGTAATTGAACATCAACTGTCAGCATTCAAACTGGACGATACAGTAACTCATAACCAAGGTAACTATGCGGCTATCATCGCAGACACGATTTCACGTTACCAAAAGGGTGAATCAATCCTTTACTACACGTGGACACCGTACTGGGTAAGTGGTGTATTGGTGCCTAACGAAGACGTAGTATTGCTAGAAGTGCCATTCTCTTCACTTCCTGGCGAGCGTTCGGATGTTGATACGACGTTATCTAACGGCAAAAACTACGGCTTCGAAATGAACTCAATGCGCATTATTGCGAACAAAGAGTTTGCTAAGAATAACCCATCAGCAGCGAAGCTTTTCGAGATCATCAAACTTAACATCAATGATGTAAGTGCTCAGAACATGATGATGAGTAAAGGTAAGAACAGCTCTGCGGATATCGAAGCGCACGTAAACGGTTGGATTAAAGCGAACCAAAGCACGTTCGATGGTTGGATTACAGAAGCGAAGAAAGCTGCACTGTAATTTTGACTTGGATTTGCTCTGTCTTACCAGACATTTTGATTTGAAATGATGAGCGTGTTGAGTGATTGTGTAGAGTCACTCAATCACCTTCAAATCAAGTGAAATGGCGACAATAGTGAACATTAAAAAGCCAGCAGTCCATTTGGATTGCTGGCTTTTTGTTTTCTGTTTCATTTTTGAGCTTTTAGCTTCTAATTACAGCTCTAGCGTTCGCCTTGAACTTCGAAGTCATCGCTTACTAGGCGAGCACAGCCATCCGCTTCTAATGCCCAGTGTTCACGGTGTACGACACCAAACGCTTTGTTCATTGTCCAGCTAGCGGTAAGAATGTAACCACCTTCTGGGTGCTCTTCCCACTTAACATCTGTGTAATCAACGTCTTTGAAGCCTTGGTCAATGATGTTTTGCCAAAATGCTTGAATCGCTTCACGGCCTTCAAAAGTGCCGAATGGACGAGCTTCCATCACACAAGCCTCTGTGTATTGGTCGGCACAACCTTTAGCATCTTGGCTATTGAATGCTTTTTGCCACGCGTTAATGCCTTGCTTACATGCTTCTAATACTTGGTTGTTTAACATTGTTTTCTCTCCATAGCAGTCTTCTTTCAAACACTGTTTCTTTGATTAGGTATCTCGATAAGTTGGATTCAGTTTAGTCTTGGAAATTAATTTGAAAAACAGAGATAATAGAAAATACTGTTTGTAAAAAGAGAACAATAAAATGAGTAAGCTAAAGCAGATGTCGATTTTCGCTCATATTGTAGAGCAAGGCTCAGTATCGGCTGCGGCTGAAAAGTTAGAGTTGTCTAAATCTGTCGTCAGTCAGCACCTAAAAATTCTGGAACAAGAGCTTGGTGCTTCGCTTCTTAAACGAACAACGCGAAGACAAACCTTGACTAGTATGGGAGAGCGCTTCTATCTAAGTTGTAAGGATATTAACGTGATCGCTGAATCGGCATGGGATATGGCGAAATCGGAGTTGGAAGAGCCACAGGGACGGATTCGCATCACGGCTCCTAATGCGTTGATGGATTTGCTGGTTGCGCCTGTTATTGCCGATCTGATGAAACAGTATCCAAAATTAAAGCCGGAATTGATCAGTGATGATCAACACTTAGATTTCATGGAGCATGATATTGATCTTGCGGTACGAGTTGGCAGTTCACGTGACAGTAATCTAAAACAGAAGCGATTAGGTGAGTTTAAAGATGTGTTGTGTGGCCTCACAAGCATGCGGGAACGCGACCTTGAGTCAATTCCTTATATTGCAAACTCTTGGCAGGGAAAGCAGGTGACTCACCATTTTAGTTCCCAAACTGAAGAGGGCTTTGTCTATCAACAACAAGCTAACTGCGTCACCAATTCGTTTCACAGTTGTCTTGCTTTGATCAAATCTGGCGCTGGTATCGGTGTGATTCCAAATTTCTACCTCTCTCAGTTATCCAATGAAGTCGTCGACATGATGCCAAGCTTCCAACTACCGACTAACACGGTTTATGCGCTAAACCCATTCGCTTCAAATATGCCTATCGCCATTAAGCTATGTATTCAAGCGTTGGAAGAGAAGCTTAAGAAGAATTTAGTATAAGCTTTCTATAGTTAGTAAAATCAGGTGCTTAACCATGTTTACTAATAAAAGAAATAACATGTTTATTGCTAAGTAATTCAATCTTGTCGATAGTCAGTACGCAATAGCGGTAGTTTTTTTTCTTGAAGGTAATGTTCGATTTTTCTTTTGTTGGTTCTGAGAATTTATAGATTTCAAACCCAAGGTTTTTCATCAGCTCCAGTGCATTTGGATTTTTGATCATCATAGAGAATTTCTTGATCTTAGTATTTCTTGCAAGAAGCTTCATATCGGAAATCAGGTTCGCAATAGATTGTTCGCGTTTCTCAGAGTGACCGCTAACGACTAGATAATTTAAGTCCTGATTAGAATCTAAAGAGCAGGCTTGCTTAATATGCAGCTGCTTATTTTGGTATTGCTCGAATACCTCTTCGTTGAAGAAAAAACCTAGGCTATGACTAACAATATCGCCATTAACATCGACCATTTTTCTGCCATGCGCCTTTTTTTCACTGCAATAGAGGAACAGGTCGATAGTATCAAGAGCTGAAGGATCCACCTTTGTATATTGCGAAATCAGCTTAATTCTATCTATTACTGCTTTGTCATTCTGATCTGTCATCAATGGCATGATCTGACAGTCGCAGCCTTCTTCTATCTCCCCTTTAGTGATAGACGATACTCGGCTTTGAAACGAAAAGAACCTCTCACGAAGGAAGTCTTCAAGTAGTGCACTGTCTTCGTTATCTTCTGAATCAAAGGATTTCAACGTTGTATACAAGTCCAGACCAAGGCAGTCCAATAGCTTTAGGGCTTTGTAATTACTTGGCTTTACTTTGCTATTTTCCCATCGATTTATCGTTACGACATCTACAGAGCTGAATTCATCATCTAAGTGATTAATGTATGCCGCAAAGTCCTTTTGCGTTAACTTCAATTTCTTGCGCGCTTCGCGCAGTAATTGCGGAAATTTCATCATGGTAGAATATTCATCTTTGATTAGTGACATTACGTTCCGATTCGTCAGATAGTCTATTTTATCAATCGTTAATATACAGTAGCTATAATGTTTATTTTTGAATGTGATATTACATTTTTTAGCAGAAGGTTCTGAAAATTTAAATACTTCAAACCCCACGCCCTTCAAGAGTTTCATCATGTTGGGGTCTTTAACTAAAACAGAATATTTTTTAATGTTTTTGTTCTGAGAAAGTAACTTTATATCTGAAACTATATGCTCAATAACATGATTTTTTGTCTCTGAGTGTGAGCTTATATTAAAATAATTTATGCTTTTGCTTGAATTTAAAGAGCTGGCCATTCTTAGATCTAGCTCTTGAGTTTTTAATGTCTCAAATTGATGGTCTTCAAAGAAAAAGCCTACGTTGTGACTCACAATGTCACTATCTGTATTGATGAGCTTGTGGCCATGTGCTTTTTTCTCACAGTAATAGAGATATAAATCAATTTGGTCCAGTGGCGAAATATCGACTTTAGTGAACTTAGAAAGTAGTTTGATTCTGTCGATAACGCTAGTGTCACAGGGCTCTGACATTAAAGGCTGTGACTTAAAATTGCGTTCGCCTTGTTGTTGATTCAGGCCTGATAGAGCTGAAATTCTACTTTGAAATGAGCCATGGGATTCGTTAAAAAACGGTTCGATTAGTGTATCTTTTTGTTCGGACTTGAAGCTCTTTATTGTCTCAAACAAATCTCCGCCAAGGTACTGTAAGATCTTGAGTGCTTTGTATGTACTAGGCTTTACCTTACTGTTTTCCCAACGATTTATCGTTACGACGTCAACCGCATTAAACTCATCGTCCAGCTGATTTAAGTAGGTTGCAAACTCTGTTTGTGTAAATTGAAGTTCCTTTCTGAAGTTACGTAACAACTGTGAAAACTCACTCATTAAAACATTAACCTTATGATAATTAACTCAATGTCTTGATTTTAATTTAGACATCAGACTCTATATTTAACATCTTCAGTAATTTGTTTTTTACGGATGTTAATTGTTCGGGTTGATTGAACTGTATGTTGCGCATGTCCCTAAAAAGGCGAGATGCCAAAATAGTGACGTCAAATCTATGGCATTTAGCCTGGAGACTTGTCAATCTACTGTGAAGTACGCGTTAATGTTCAGATACAACCTTGCCTTTTTCTTATCTATTTTATTGTTTCCATTCTCCGTCCAAGCTGAAACAGCGGGGCTAAAAATGGATCTGTCCGTTGATAGTGCGTCTTATGACAATGGGCAAAAGGTCGTTTATACGCTTGTTCTTACGAATGAGTCGGATAAAACCATTGCAGGGTTGGATGTTAAAGATGATCTGTTAAATATCTTAACGACAGACGATGAAGGGAATGATGTTAACGCCTTTACTCAAGCATCGATCCAAGCGGAGGCGACGATTCTTTCATCGCCGGGTACTTACAACCGTCTTGGTAGTTTAGAGGCGACTGACGTACGTATTACTGTGGGTGGCTCGGTGACCTATACCATGACCGCCAAAGTTTCTGGTGACGCAGCCGATACGATTGATAACGTCGCAAGCGCGAGCGCTGGGCCTCTTTCATCTGCTGAATCAAATACGGAATCTATTCAACGAGGTTTGTACGAACACGATATTCTGGTGTCGGTAGATAAGACAAACTACCAACTGAATAAAGAACTCACGTACTCGATTAAGGTATCAAATACTGGCGATATGGTGATTCGAAGCCTTGATGTTCAAGATGCTATTTCATATATCAAGACACTCGACATTGATGGTGTTCTTCAACAGGCCTTCACAAACAATGTGAACTCAGCCGAGGTACAAGGCGGTGAAAGTGATGCAGGTAAATTCAACTCTTCAGGGGATTTGTCCGTCACTGATGCGTCGATAGATATTGGTGGATCTATCACCTACACAATTCGAACGACCGTTGCCGACAAACTCGTCGGCGATATTGTTAATGACAACATAACGGTAGAAACACGAGATGCGCAAGTCACTGGGAATGAAATCACTACGCCCCCCACAGCGTCTAATGTCACTCTTAAACATACCTTGAACCAAACAGAGAACTATGTTGTTGATGATGAGTTCTCTTACACGGTTACTGTAACCAACCAAGAAAATTCCGGTATCGCTTATCGCTATTCTGTTCAGCAGTTACTTGCTGACTTAGAGACCGACTTAGGTAACGACATCAGCAATGATAAAAATGCTACCGATACCAAGGGGAATCCTTACGAATCTTGGACCAATCAAGTTATTACTATTGGGCCTAACAGTACCTCTCAACTGGCTGATAGCGGCGTAGAATCCAACCATTCACTGGATGATGTAGTCTCTATTTACCCTGGCGAAGAGATCCTTTACTCGGTTGAAGTCGATGTAAGCCCTGTTTCAATTGGCGAAATTCCTAAAGTTATCGCACGTGTAGTGAATGCCGAAGGCACGGCTGATTCTGCTGATGTGGTGACTAACCCTCTAGATACACAAGAAGTCCTAAACTCTTCATCAAGCCAGATTACCCGCAACAAGAACACAACAGATACCACTTATGTACCTGGGATATCGGGTGAAAATGAAGTGGTCTACGACATTGTTATCTCCAACAAAGACACTGAATTTTTCGCGAACGATGTTGAAGTGATCGACAAATTCTCTTGTATCGTGACAGAGCAAGCCGATGGTACTACCGATTCTGCGTTTTCCGAGTGGAAGTTGGAAGTGGATGAAAGCAGCGGTGAGGGTTCTAACTATGGCTCATTTAATTATGGGGCTTGGACTACGAACGACATCAACCTAAAAGTCGATCTTGCTCCTGAGGGCTTTGTTCACTACAAACTGACAGCCAAAGTAGCAGATACCAGTGTGGGTCAAATTGTTGATGATGGTACCGATGCAGGTTTGTGTTTGGGAGATAACCTGGGTGAGGCGGGTTCTGGCGTGCAAATGCCAAACTCCAAGTTAAAAGTACAGAAGGAAGTGGATTCTCGCTACTACTCTGCAGGTGGCACACTCAACTATGAAATTACGGTAGAAAACAACGGTGACGGTTACGCGATTGATGTACCTGTTTATGATGACATTGCATCAATCATGACCAAATCAATCACGGATGAGCCAACTAAAGCGTACTTGAGCTGGGTTGTGACGGCAAAATCTTATGGCTCTGATGACTTAGTCTCAATAAACAGTGATCCCGGTTTTAGCGGTGAAATTTCAGGTAATCAGAGTAATAAGAACATCTTAGATGTGAAGGCGAAGCTAGCCCCGCACGACAAAATCATCTATAGCATTGCAGCGGTGGTAAACCCGATTGCCGATGATGAGATTCGAAATGAAGTGACGGTAGATAGCGTGCTTTATTCTGACAGAGGTTCATACCCAAGAGACTACTATCTAGTCTTGGACAAGCGTGTCGACGGCAACAACGAGCAAAGCGCTTACACCGACACGACAAAGGAAGTCACTTATACAATCAGCGTTACCAACCCTGAAGGGAATGGTTTCGCGTCTAACATCAATATTAAAGATGAAATCAGCACGATAGAGGCTGAGTTACTGCATGAGCCGGGTGAAACCAAGCCTGTGTTTAAATCTTGGACGATCACTGCTGACAGAGATGCGGCTTCTCCTTGGGTCAAAGCGGTCACCGATCCTGGAGAATTCTCAGATAATACTGACCTGAATGCCACGGCACAAATTCCACCAGGTGCAACTATCACCTATACCGTTGTTGGGACACTCGATCGCGACGTAGACAGTGAGATTCTTTGGGGAGCATTCACCAATACCGCAACAGTGACGGGACCAGATACTAATCTATCGGATACGGTACGTACCTATCCTAGCGAACCGAATCTTGTAGTCGCTAAGACTGCTCGACATACCGACTTTGTGGTCGGAGAGCGTGCTACGTTCGATATTGATATCTATAATCGCGGAGCTGGTTACGCGAACGACGCAACGGTAAAAGACAGCATTTCAGCACTCATGTTCTTCGATAGCTGGACGATTGTCGGATCGACTAACACCGATAAGCCGGGGTCTCGCTACGGTGATATTACTGATAATACAGACATCAACACTGATGTTGATATCACTCCAGGAGGTTGGGTTCGTTATGAGGTGAGTGGTATTGTTAATGCTGATTATCCACATGATCAAGTATCCAACCGTGTAGATGTCTATGACCCTATTACAGACAGAGAGCACAGTTCTTCCGCGCAAATTAATAACGCAGATAGCCTTTTTGATATCAATGTTTCCCTTACAAAGACGACGGATGTAGTCCGCTATACACCAGGTGAATACGTTGAATACACCATTTTGGTTAAGAACAATGATGAAGAAAGCTTCGCTGAAGTTGAGCTCAAAGACGAACTGACGAAGGTCTTCACAACACTTGCCAATGATAAAGATGCGTATGTTGAGGATGTCGAAAACCAGTCTGCATTCGAGCATTGGTTGATAGATACTGGGAGTGGCTATGGAAGTCAATCTACCCATGATGTAAGGATTCCGTTGTCACTTGCTCCCGGTGAATTGAAAACCATAAAGATTAAGGCCCTTGTTAAAGATAATGCGGTGTCAAATGGGGTTGACGCGGATGGGCTAAATGTTATTCGGAATGAAGCTTTACTCCTCGATAGTAGAGACTCTGGGTGTATGACAGATTGCGAATATTTTAAGCGTGCCGTGGCTGAAAACCATCAAGTTCACAATAACGGTACCGTGGTTCGTACAACCAACATCAACCGCTACTCTCCGGGCGATGAACTGACTTACACCATCAAATACAACTCTCAGGATGGTCACGGCTATCGCAACAACGTTGACGTTAATGAACTGATCAATGATATCTCTGTTGAGTTACAAGATGGCACATCAGGCAATCCATTCTTCGACGATGCGGTGGGTACCAACAAGTTTACGGTGGTAGTTGCTAAGAGCGATCCTGCAAACGCGGGTACAACCGATGGTACCAAAGACGGTGATGTTGCGAACGACACTGACATTGTGACTTCGATTGATATCGATGCTGGTGAAGACGTGATTTACACAGTAACAGGTACCGTAAGACCGGATGCGGTCGGTGATATTCATTACCGAGATACCGTCGTGATTCCCGATGATTACCATTTAGATTTTGATAAAACGACTGATGAAGTGGTGTACGAGCCAGCTCAAACCGTGACCTATCACTTGGTGATTGAGAATGACGGTAAAGGCAATGCTCACGACATTCCAATTGTCGATAACCTCAAAGATATTACCGTCGATCTCGTAGACGGTACAACTGGACCTGCGTATTCAACATGGACCATTACCTCTATCGCAACGGGCACTGATTCTGAGTATGTCGATGCAGGTGCGGGTGCAGGTAAGGTTTATACATCAACAGACAACAACCTAAACGAAGAAGCCGATATTCCGATGGGAGCAACGCTTGAGTACCAAGTAGTGGCAACCATTAACGATAAAGCCAATGGCGATATTATCAATGTACTGACTGTTGATGGAGATACGATCTCTCATGATATCTCGCAAGCTGGTCGTCAAATTGATTACGAAAAAAATATTCTGGACTACTACGATGCTGATGGAAACAAGATTCCGGGTGCAACGAGCTACATGCCTGGTGGTTACATCGAGTATGAAATCTATATCGAAAATATCGCAACTGCGCACGTTGATGATATCAGCCTTCGTGATGACATCGACCAGATAACGACTCAATACTACGACGGAACTCGCGGTCCGGCGTTTGATAGCTGGACTATTGAAACGTCTGAAGACAGTTCAGGGATCTCTGACCCTGATGTTGATAACTCGATCAAAGACAATCAACCGATCGATACGCACTTTGATATATCGGCAGATAACTTTTGCCGTGCAGTATCGTCACCGTTTGTACGTTATGTCATCAAAGCCAAAATCAGTCCCAAAGCAGTAGGTTCTTTCACTAACCGAGCGTATATCGATGAAGATGATGGCAACCAGTTAATTGCTGTTTCTCCCCCAACGTCGATGTCAGAGCCAGAGATAACATTCTCGAAAAAGGCGTTCTATGACGCAGGCTTCTCTTCGGCAAAGACAAAGTACTCTCAAGCTGCGGGTGAGAGTGAAGTTTATTACCGAGTTCAAATTAAGAACACGGGCAACGGAATTGAGTATGGTTCTCGCCTTGAAGATACCATTTCTGCAATTCAGACTCGCATTGCAGAAGATGCTTCGACGTCTGGCGCTGACCCTGTCGGGCAACCATTTTTATCTGGTTGGGAAGTGCAGCTAGAAAAAACGGCAGCGGTAGGTTCGATCACGGACGCGGTTGACTTTGTTTCTGGTAACAACGTTGATATTGATAACGACATTGTTATCGCGCCTCAAGAAAGCCTAACGTTCACCATCCATGCTGAGATTCGTGAGGATGCGTTGGGCGATATTCAAAACAAAGCGAATTATGACGGTATGGTTCGTACTGCGACTCTAATGCCACTAGGAAGTAATATCAGTGTTGAAAAACGCGTGGTGTCGATTAACGGCAACCCGTTCAATGATGGGGATACCTATCTGCCGGGTGACGAAGTCGAGTATGAATTCGTGGTCACTAACCCAGAAAACGGTTGGGCAAATGATATTCAGATCAAAGACACGGTAAAGGATATTCAAGTTGAGGCTATTGGTGGAACAATGGAATCCGCCTTTGTTTCGGGCGATATCACTCACGAAGTCAGCAATGGTATTGATGCTAACGTCGATACTTATGTTCCGAGCTATAACCCAAACAATAACCTGAATATCGAAACCGATATTGCCGCAGGTGAAGTGCTGACGTTCAACTTAACAGGTGTTATCCGTGATGATGCTTTGGGGACTATCGAAGCCAACCGAGTGACGGCAGGTAATCAGTCAGCAACATCAGAAACGATTCCGCCACAAGCGGCTGAACTCGACTACTTCAAAACCTTGGTATACACCGATGGTGAATCAGCTGGCTGTTCAGTGCCTTCAAACGATGGCAGCAGCTGTACCTATGCACCGCGTGGTGATGTTGAATATCAAGTTACGTTAGATAACACCGGCGATAGTATCGCCAATGATGTACGTGTTATTGATGCTATCCATACCCTCAAAACCGAAGATGGCGATGATGCTTTCTCTGATTGGGCAACAGCGATTGCGGTTGAACCGGTTGGAACTTATGACGTGCAAGGCAACTACAATGGCAGTGTGCCATTGAATGCGACTGTCGATCTTCGCCCAGGTGAACGCATCGTGTTCGATGTCAAAGGCACAGTTTCAACATCGGCAACAGGTACCATTACCAATACGGCACAAGTGAACGGTGATGACACCAACGACATCGTACTTGACCCTGGTCGTTCTAATATTGTCATTACTGAGGGAACATGACGGGATAAGTACCAACCGATTCTGTCATGCCTTTATATTCTAGTATTCATATCGTTCAACTGCCTCACACATCGATACTCATTGATTGGGATTGCTTGATTCTCATCTCTCGTGTATTGAGCTTTTCTCTTTTCCATATAGTCTGGATGGTGCTGATACTCACGGTAATGTTTTCTTGTTTGAGTAGTTTCATCACTTGTATCGACGTATTATGCGGGTTGAGCAACGTCAACTCGATAATCCTATCTTCGGTGCTCTCTGGGATTGCGTTTTTACTGCGCTTCAGTGGCTTATTAATCCGTTTGAGGCCAAGTGGCCCTTCCTCTTCCATTATTTGCTGATAGGTATATAAGGTTTGGCGTGAGCAACCTAAGATACGAGCGGCTTTAGAGACACTACCAAGCTCTGCAACCAACTCCAGAGCCTCTATTTTACGTTGTACCTCTTTGCCGTATTCGTTGCATTTACGTGGCTCTACTAACTCAGTGATGTCTAACCGTCGATGACCGAAGTAAGCAGAGAAGGTACCATCGAACTGACATCGTATTTCTACTTTTTGGTTCTCTATGGAGTAACGTACTGGCGAGTCGATAACGTACATTTTGCTATCAAAGCTAAACGTGTGGTCACGTCGTATCGTTCGATATTCTTTCTGTACGCAGATGCTGTTAAGGTCTAGGTCAGGTGGCAACGACTTGAACGCAGAGCTCGATTTAGTCGCCTGAACCATCACATTATTCACCCAGTATTTGGGGATAAACTCCTCTTGCAAGTATCGGTTTGCGCTCTCCATGTCAGCGATGTTATTGAGGCGCAGTTCGGGGACAAGGCGGTCTTGGAAGGTGTCGAAGGCTCGTTCGATTCGTCCCTTCCCTTGAGGTGAGTTGGCGAAGATAATTTCGATACCGAGTTCATCACAAGCTCGCTGCATTTGCGAGAAGTTGCTGCGTTTCGGCCCACCAAAGATACCTGCTCGATCCACGTAGAGAGTTTTGAATATGCCTCGCTTTTCAATATAAGCTCGCATCACCTTCATACAGCCTTCGGTGGTCTCTGAAGGGAAGAACTGCGCATGAATATCACTAGTAGCGTCATCAATGATGGCAATCAAGCAAGACTTCTCATCACCAAACCAGCGATGAGGGCTGCCATCCATTTGCAGCATAAGCCCAGGCAACGGCATACGCTCTCGATACTTCCTTACTCGACTTCTACGGCGTTTAGAACGCTTCACATGGTGAATGTCATGAGCCCAAGAACGCAACGTTTCACGCTTAATCGACAGTCCTTCATTTTTGCTCAAAAGCTCCGAGAGATGTTGAAGATTAAAGTCGTAGTACTTGGTTTGAATGAGGGCTTGAACCTCCTTCTTGAGTGACTCAGGGATTTTATTGATGGGAGCACGACCAGTGTTACCATGAACCACGAACCGAATGCCTTCCTTGCGATAGCGACTCAAGTAACGTTCAACGGTTCTTCGTGATTTTTGCAGTAATTGCGTGGCACTATTGATAGTAATTTTGCCATCAATGACTTTACTAATGATATCGACAGTAAACTGTGATTTTGAATCCATATAGAACATCCTTAGCACCCTTTAAAGCTCATTTGATTACTTTAAAAAGTAAGCTAAATCAGTCCCGACATTTTCCCTCGGTAGTTATTGTAATGACAAAGTCGCTTGGTAATTAAGGTACGACAGAATCGCTTGGTGATCACACTGGTCGTTCTAATATCCTAATCGATAAGTGGACAGATACACCTACTTACGTGCCGGGTGGCACGGTGAATTACTACATCGACATTACCAATGACGATGTGGATTCTGGCCTGTTCTCAATCCGCGACATCATCAGTGGCTTCGAAGTCGAAACTGTCGATGGTTCAATGCAAACCGCACTCACTGAGTGGAGCGTTGATTACGATGTCTTATACAACTCAGCACCATCGGATACTGACGCGAATGATTTCTCAGAGTTAGACAAGCTCGTTGGGCAAAGCAGCCCAGACATCGATTTGCCTGCTGAGTCAGTCAAGATGGCAGGGCGTGATGATGCGGGTACTGGCGGCGGTGATAAGTACACGGTTGTTCGAATCCATGTTGAAGGCAAGGTCCGTAATGATGCGATTGGTCGCTTTACCAATACTGCATATCTACGACATGGCTTAGACGATTCGAAAATAGCTCGCTTAAGAGAGGGTTATATTACGCCTCAACCGGGACAGTTGGTGTTAACCAAAGAAGCTACCCCGATTGCTGAGCCTGATGCTAAATACCAACCGGGCCAACCTATCTCCTACAAGATCACCGTGGCTAACACAGGTGAAGGCTATCTTGTGGATCAAGTCCTGACGGATCGTATCGATACCATCATGACAGAAGTGGCGAACAGCCCAGATCAAGAACAAGCCCTTACCGGCAACTGGATCATCAGCGATGAACAGATTGATGGTAGTGGTGACCCAGCATTGAATGCTCGTAAAGATGTGTCTAACACTGCTCAAGGTTACCGCGCCACTTACAGCATTCATCCCGGTGACAGCTATTCGTTTGTTGTCACAAATACCGTGAATGACAAAGCCAAAGGCGAGATCACTAACGTTGTTAAAGTGGTTGGCGATGATGGTGAATACACCGCAGACGCGACCTACATTCCAGAAGACGCACAAGTTGAGATCACAAAAGACGTTGATAAAGCGGAGTACCTTCCGGGAGAAACACTTCAATACACCGTGACCGTTAAAAATAACGGTTTAGGTTGGGCTGAAGATGTTGTGATTGAAGATGCGTTGAGATCGGTAGAAACCACGATTGCTGGTGGTGAGACGAAGCAAGCCTTTGACCCCGCTTCAATCCAAATATCTGCGGTATCGACAACGGGTGAGACCCCAGTACCGGATGCAACCAGTGGTGAAGACCTTAATGAGACGCTCGATATTGCGCCTCAAGACGGCATTGTTTTCACTATTCAAGTGACGACTAATCCGTTGGCGACAGGCGATATTACTAATATCGCATCAGCGATCTTTGACGGCACAACATTTGATGACAGTGCTACCAGTACACCAGTTTTGGCGATGGTTTCGGTCAAGAAGACGGTTGATACGCCATCGTATGAAGTAACCAAGCTGATTAACTACGACATCACCGTAACCAACAGCTCTGATGCTTTTGCATCTGGTGTTCAACTTCAAGACATCATCAGTGACATTCAAGTCGACACGACCGCAGACAAAAAAGAGTCGGCATTCCTGATGTGGGAAGTGAGTATTGAAGCTTCAGATGACCGCACTGTAGTGACGCCGAAGACGTTTGAATTGAGTGAAGACATCGAGGTCAATATGGATGTTGCGCCACAAAGTACCGTGACATTCCATGTTAAGGCGTTGATTCGTACTACGGCGATTGGCGATATCAGTAACACGGCAACCATCACTTACAACGGCGCACCACAAGACTCAACGGTAGTCATGACACCGAAAGACTCTGAGTTTGTTGCGACGAAAACCAACGTACAAACCGAGTATGAGCCGGGTGGTGAGCTGGAGTTCTTGATTACTATTGAGAACACCTCAAACAACTACATTAGTGACCTAAGTGTTGTCGATGATATGAGCACGATAGAGGTGAGCTATTACGATGGCACCACTGGCCCTGCCTTTGTTGCCGGAACCACTTCTTTGATTGTTGACTCAACCACGCTAGGCACGACGACAGAGCAAATTAGCCCGATTGAATACAGTGTGGATATTGCACCGCACGGTACGGTTGTATTCCGCTCAAAAGGCACCGTGGTCGATACTGCGACTGGACGTATCGTCAATACAGCGCAAGTTGACGGCGGCGATGTGGTTAGCCCTCCGGTTAACACTGTCGTGGCGGTTGTTCAAGCTGAGCTCTATACAGACGCACCTTATTACGTGCCGGGCGACCAAGTTGAGTATCACTTAGTGGTACAAAACATTGGCCGTGGTATCGCTAAAGATGTGGCGCTTTACACCCAGTTCTCTGAGTCAATGGGTGATTACATAGATGGCTCCCGCAGCAATGCTTTTGATGATTGGACCCTAACAGCATCATCGGAAGGGGCTGAAACGCAGCCGGGTACGTTTGATAACGATAAAGACCTCTTCACCTTGGTCGACATCGCGCCGGGTGGCAAGATTGACTACACCTTCACATTGACCGTCAACGAAGACATGTTGACCAACATCGATGTACTCGGCTACTACCTTGATCTAACGGGTAGCCCGACGATGCGTGCTCGATCTAAAGGTATGTTGGCATCAGAAACCTCGATGCAGGCAGTAGCAGACCAAGTATCAGCTCTGGATCTACCTCCAGTGGGCGCAGATCTGATTGTCGAAAAGCGTTCAGACAAACCTGAATACACCGAAGACGACGACAGTGTCACTTATTACCTAGCTGTGACCAACAATGGTTTAGGTAATGCAGCGAACGTGCGACTCACTGATGAGATCAGCGAACTGCAAAATAGCGTTGGCAACAAAGTGTTTACTGACTGGACGATTGAAGGTGTTGAAGTCGATGACACAGGCGCGGTGATTCAGCGTCATAGCTTCCCGTCGAGTAAAGATCTAGATACCACCGTTAACCTAAAATCCCAAAAGCGAAATGCCTATGCGTTCGAAGTGGTGGGTACATTAGGTAAAGGTTTAGATGACGACATCACCAATACCTTTACGGCGACTGAATCTGACGGTACTGAAACTAGCGACAGCGTAACCACTCACATCAAGAAGATTCCTGACAACTCTGGGGAATTGGAGCTGACCAAGTCGGCGCTGCAAGATACCGCGCAAGTCGGTGATGCGGTTGAGTACGAGATCATCGTTGAAAACAACAATGAATCTTACTTTAAGAACGTGACGGTAGAAGACCGTTACCCAGGTGGCTTGAAATACATCGTGGACATGTCAGAAATCGTGTTGAGTGGTATTGATGGTGAGTTTGGTACGGAAGACGATCAGGTTCTTTCTCAAGAGCCATCGGACACAGGCAAGCTTATGTTCACTTCGTTGAACTTTGACCCGGGCGAGAAACTGCGTATTCGTTACTTATTGCGAGTATCGGTAGGTGCGACCTTTGGTGACTACATCAACACCGCAGTCGCGAAAGTGGATGGCTCAGCGGTTTCTAATGAAGACACCGCCAAAGTGACCGTAGAACCGGACAAGGTGTTCGATACCTCATCGATCATCGGCAAAGTCTTTGAAGATCACAACAAAGATGGGTTCCAAGCGGATGCCACTGCGTTTGATGTTGAGTTAACTGCGAACCTAGCAACACAAGGCTACATCGCTGATTCGACACACATCATCCGTGATGGGCAAGACGTTGCTGTCGAAGATGGTGCAATAACCACTGCACTTGGGCAAGGTTTGGATCTTGGTGATCTTTGGGGTCACTCAGTGAACCGAACACTGCCAGAAACCAGCAAAGTGGTGATTCAATTCAGGACTCGAACACAGCAGAGCTTTGATTTCTATGTCACGACCGATGCGGGCTCTCGTATCGAGTTTGATGCACAAGGTCAGATTCAGTTTAAGCATGAATCCGATAAGAAGAAGGGACTGAGCGCGGAAAACCTCAACGTAACAAGAAACCTGTATCGCGATGGCGAGGATTACCTGTGGGAAATCGTTATCGAGAACAAAGGCATTTACGAAGATGGTATTCCGGGCGTTAAGTTGATGACGGTTGATGGAATCGTTATTTACACAGACCAGTACGGTCGTTACCACGTGCCCGACCAATGGGTACTCAATAAGAAAGGTAAGAACTTCCTCGTGAAGTTGGACACTGACTCGCTATCCACCTCCATGGAAGTGGTGAGCGAAAACCCGAAAGTGTTGCGAATTACCCCGAATAAGCTCACCAAGTTCAACTTTAGCGTTCATCGCAAAGAGCAAGAAAGTGAACAGCAGTAAGCCATTGGAACCGTATCTGGAAATTGTATGAAAGTATTTAGTAAGTCTCGTTTAGCGACGTGTGTGTTGACTGCCATTCCTGTGATGGCGGTAGCGAAAGACACGGGTAAGCTGGAAAAGCTTGGTTCAGAGACAACGGGCATTGAAATCACTAAGCCGAACCAAGACCAAGACAGCTCGCGTATTTACCTTGAACAAGGTGCTATTTGGGCAAGCCGTGATATCACTCGCTTTGACCCTGTTCTAGATGTCAGTGTCAGTGACGAGCTGGAAGTCGAACAAGGTACACTGCGCGATAGCGTAGGTTTCACCATCACGACTAACTATGGTTATTACATCAAGAAGTATCAGCTAGAAGTGTACCGTGTCGGCGATTTTGGGCTGTCTGAACCCATCGCTGTACTTGGTGGCGAAAAGCTAGCAAACGATTCTGATATTAACTGGGATGGTCAAACCGATGTCGACTACCAGTTTGAGGTGGGTGAGCAGCTGATGTTCCGTCTAAAAGCGTGGGACAAAGATGGCAACATGGACGTGACCACCGTTGGTGTGACGGATTTGGTGAAGCCAGACTCTGAAGTCGATATCGATCGCAACGATAACGACGATGAAGAGAGCAAAGACAAAAGTTACGGCCAAGCTAAGTTGATGCGTCACAACATCCCGACCAATGCGGGCTTAGCCAAGTTCATTGGTACCGGTTTGAAAGGCGTCGATAAAGTCATCATCGGTGAAGACGAATTTGACGTTGAAGATGGCAACTTATACGCAGAACAGTATCTACCGACAGACTCTTACATTTTCCCAACCAAGGTTGTGTTTGATAACGGCGATGAGCGTCGTTATAAGCTTTACGTCCGTATTCCAGATACCTACTACGCTCAAACGGGTTTGGCTGATCTTTATGTTGGTAAGAACAATGTTTCTGGTAATAACAGTGCGCTGAGCGTCGATGACCAATATCAAGATGACATCTATAACCAAGGGCGTTTGGCGTACTTTGGTCAGGGTAAATTTGGCGATAAGCTTCGCGTTACGACTCACTTTGATACGCGAGAAAGTGAAATCAAAGACATGTTCAAACATCCGTTCGCCTCGGACGATTCGGATGTGTTCGATATCCTCGAAGACGACGATGAGCTTTATTACGGCAACTATGGCGATAGCTCAAACATCGAAAAAGTGGTCAACACCAAGGGCAAGGTTTACCTCAATGTCGAATACGATAAGTCTCAATACTTGTGGGGTAACTACAACACGGGTTTAACAGGCACCGAGAATAACGATTACAATCGTAGCCTCTATGGTTTCAAAGCCGATTATCGTACTCGCGATACTACACAATACGGTGAAGATCGCTTGAACGTGGTCGGTTTTGCTGCAGAAGCAGATTCGTTGTATGCACACGATGAGTTCTTGGGTACAGGCGGCTCTCTGTATTTCCTTCGCCACGGTGAAGCGGTACCGGGAAGCGACAAAGTTTACGTCAAAGTAAAAGATGAATCTGGCCTAGTACAAAATGAAATCCCGCTTGAGCCGGGCGTCGACTATGACTTTGACCCGTACCAAGGTCGAATTATTTTGACCAAGCCACTCGATAACATTCTATCCGACAGCTTTGGTAGCGTGATTGAAAACGGAGATGACTACGAAAACTTTCTGGTTGTCGATTATGAGTATGTTCCACAAGGTTCTGACTCATTAGATGCGATGTCTTACGGTGGTCGTGCCAAAGGCTGGATCAACGATTATATTGGCGTTGGCGTGACGTACGCGACCCAAGAGAAAGACAATCAAGATTACGAGTCTTACGGTACCGACTTAACGCTACGTGCTACTGAGGGGACCTACATTAAGGCTGAGTTCGCGCGCAGTGAAGGTAGGCAAACCGAGTCGAATTTCGTCTCTACTGATGGTGGTTTAATCTTTACGCCAATTGGCGATACATTGGAAGACCGTAAAGGTGACAGTGTCCAAATCACAGCTGTCACCAGCCTTTATGACCTTGCACCAACTATCTTTGGTGCAGTAGGTAATGACTTCAAGCTTTGGTATCGAGACAAAGACGCAGGATATAGCTACGCGAGCAGCAGCGATGACCTAGAGCAAGAAGCCTATGGCGCCGAACTTCGTTTGCAAGCGACCGATCGTTTGGCGGTTCTGTCTCGTTTCTCGACCAACGAAGAGCGCGATGTTGACGGCAATCTAGAAACAGACACCGAGACTATTGAGGTAGAGACTCAAGTTAAAATCACCGAGCACATCAAAGTTTCGGCGGCAGGGCAACAAACTGAAGAGCTTAACCAAAACGACGAGCACAGCGATGCGACCTTAGCGGGTGTACGTTTGGAATACATGTGGGACAGCGACAATAGCGTTTACGTTAAAGGGCAAAAGACTGTCGATCAGTCGGATGACTACGACGAAAACGATAGCGCCTCGATCGGTGCTGAATTCCAAGTTTTGGAAGATTTGTCTTTAGGTGGTGAATATACCGATGGTGATCGTGGGCAAGTTGCTGAAGCGACGGTGAGTTACGATGTATCGGATGATCATTCCACCTACGTAACTTATGTTGATGACAACTATGAAGGCCAAAACAACGTGATTGTCGGTCAGCGTGCAGACCTCACCAGCAGTGTCGATTTCTACCAAGAGAACCAGTTCGTTGATGAAAATGATGGTCACGGCCGTATCGATTCGTATGGCTTTGGTTACGACGTGACGGAAGATGTTGAGATGGGCATCGGTTATCAGCTTGGTGAAATTGAAGATGACGAAAACATCACCACAGAGCGTGAGTCCATCAGCTTCAATGCGTCAATTGACCTAGATGACATCACTCTAAGCCACAAATTCGAATACCGATTGGATAAGAGTGAAGACGACCCAGAAATCGCTCGAAGGGAGCTGCAACAAATCGTGACCACCAACCGTTACACACACCATTTAACGGAGGAGTACACGCTGTTTGGCAAGTACAACTACTCAATCACAGAGAGTGAAACCACTGGCGAAACCATGGCTCAATTTACCGAAGCAACAGGTGGCCTAGCTTATCGTCCGATCTACAACGATCGATTAAACCTACTTAGCCGTTACACCTATATTGCGGACTTCGACCAACTGGATCGCGATGTGGATTATCAAGACGAAACCAGCCAGATCATTGAAGTTGAAGCGATCTATTCGATCGACCAACACTTGGACGTCGGTACTAAGTACGCCCATAAAGACAAACAGCAAGCTTTTGAACGAGCATCTGGTTCGAATGAGCTGGTTAAAAGCGATATCGACCTATACGGACTGAGCGCTTCTTACCGCGTGATGAAAGAGTGGGATATCACGGGTGAATATCACTGGAAAACGGACACACTCAACGATGAGTTAGAGCACGGCGCGTTAGTTTCGGTGAATAAGCACATCGGCGATAACTTCAAAATGGGCATTGGCTATAACTTCTCTGCGTTTGATAGCGATCTAACCAATGATGATGACTACGATGCATCCGGTGTGTTCATTAACTTAGTCGGTAAGATCTAAGCCTGCCCCAAAGTGGGTTGAAAGTTAAGAGTAGAGAATTCAAAGTGACAGTTAAGAGTAAGATGAAAACAATTATTTTCCTAATAAACGCAGTGATGAGTACTTTGTTGCTTTCTGGCTGTGCAACCGACACGTACGTGAGTCAGGAGAACCGAGACAAGTTTGCTGGCATAGACGTGTCTAAGTTTTTAATCAGCGAGTGTTTGGCGCCAGAGCGTGAGGTGCACATCGCCATCGCAGAGCATTTTGCCTTTGATAAATACCAATTACGCGACCTCGACAAGATCAACTTGGATACCTTTGTTAAAGAGATCAGAGGCCTCAAAGGGCGCATCACGATTGTCGGCCATACTGATTATAAAGGTTCTCTCGAATATAATGAGCACCTTTCACAGCGCCGTGCTAAATCGGTCGCGGACTATTTGAAAGCACACCTCGACCCAACGAATTACGATTGGGAAGTGAAGCACCTTGGTGAGACTCAACCTCTGTTGCTGGGTAAAACCGATAAAGACCGAGCAGAGAACCGCCGTGCGTTTATCGTGTTTGAAGAGGCACAGAAGTACGAAGAGATGCCTTTCTGTGAGCCACCAAAACCTGAGCGTAAGGTTTACATGGCGATGACGCCACACTTTGATTTTGATAAGTCAGTGCTAAAACCAGAGGACTTAACTCAGTTAGATGACTTTGCGGCTCAATTGAGTGACTTACAAGGCAGTATCATGGTGGCAGGGCATACAGACCAAGCCGGTTCGGTCTCTTACAACGAGAAATTAGCAGAGCGCCGCGCAGAAACGGTGGTTGAATACCTCAAAACCAAACTCGACCCTAAGCAGTTCATCTGGGAAGCGAAGTCATTTGGTAAGTTGCAGCCTGCGATTAATGAACGATCTGAAAAAGCCGATGCATTAAACCGCCGCGCGTTTATTGTGTTCAAAGAGTCGGATATTACTGCCGAGCAGGAACAGCAAACACTATCAGGTAGTGAGCAAGGTTTTCTTCGTAGTGAAAGCGATCAGAAGCATGGCGATGAATAAAGAGCAATCTTTTAAATAATGTGAAAAAGCCCCATCCGTTGGGGCTTTTTGATATGTCTTCTTCTGATAAAAGGGGCGTTAATCTACTCAGAAGGCAAATTCTGCTTCAATTCTAGAAGCATTTGATAAGCACTTTCACCGGACATCTCATATGGGTTGAATTGGTTGGATGTTGAAAACTGTAAGTTTACCAGCTCGGTTAGGCTCGACTGAGGAATGTCGCCCATAGACCAGTCTCCAAATTGCCGACAATCTATTTCCTTGAAATACAAGATCATGACGTTTTTGTGGCGCTTATCATTGAGAATATGATTGTAGGTATGGTTAACCGCAGTTCGTGAACCTTCGATACATTGTAGGAAATACTTATCGTTGTGACTAAGAAGGCCAGTTAAGTGGCTCTGCTTATTGCGATCGTGTGAGATCTTGAGAATTTCATCTAAAGCCTTCGAGTCGCAGCTTTCACAAAGCGTACTGACATAAATTAACCGAGTTAGGCGCATAGGCATCACTTCGAATTTTGTTCAAAAGGTACTAATAAATATAAGCCAAGCTCACGGAATTGCTAATTATTGGTGGGCGCGAAACGATTTAAAGTAAGATGAAAATGAAGGGGCTAAGTTATCGTTGGCCCCTCCGTTTTATCGTTTATACCGTGTTATGGTTAATTAATATTGCTCTGGAAATGTTGGATCAAATATTGGGAACAGCACTTGTAATTCATCTTGAGCAAGGTAGCCACGTTGAGTTTTGATTACCTCCCCATTCTCACGATATACCGCCATTGCACTAGAATAGGTGCCGGTTTCTAACCAAGACGTCTTGAATTCAGCGCAGTACGCTTCAACACAATCGCGTGGACTTTGAGTTGCCCAGCTATCAAATCCAGTTTTCCAGCCTAGCAACGTTGAGTCTTCAATGATTACCTTTTCTGTGTCTACATGATGAAAAGTCGATGAAACGTGCTCAATTTCGATATCGGTATTTCCAATTAAATCGCTGTAAAACACGTAAGTAGGCCATAAATCTGCGTTGTTGTGAGAAAGAGTGAAGGTTACTTTACTGGTGCCTTCCAGCAATAGTGTTTCACGCTCAATCGTAAAAGTGATTCTCTCTTGCAGATCTGCAAGGTTACATGTCCATAATTGGCATGCATTGTACATTTGATCGTAAGTCGTTCCCCAGCGTTTTGCTGCTTCGGCGATCAAGTCAGTTTGAGGTGGATTTAAGCCAGTGTCTTCGTCTGGATTGGTTTGATCATCTCCTGAACCATCGCCCCCACCAGGCGGCAATATTGGATTACCCGGGTTGTGAGGTGCTGTACCTCCAGTGGTGTCTGAACTATCTGAACTGTTGCAACCGCTAAGTAATACTGCGACCAATGCGACAAATAAAGCTGATTTTTTCATTGTGAATTTACTCTCTACTCTTATTAAAAGCATCCTAATAGGTTGATAAGCTTTATTTTTCGATTGCTCATCGGCGCCTTTCCTTTGGTGAGAACATAATATTTGTGAACTGAATCATTGGCTAAGTAGCATTTTGAATATTTGTAATAAGTAATGCTTATCGTACTGGTTAGGTAGTTTGATAAATGTAACTTTTGTTATCAACAATTGAGGGATGCGCGGAGAAAGTCGATGTAATGTAGGGAGGGTGCAACGCTCATCTCTTAAATGGTGAATGATATTGGGATGTATTCACCATATAAGAGGTTAAAGTCAGTACTTAATTGTTCACTACCGAAATAGATTCAACGTTTGAAGAGGCATCAAATCGAACATTGACCAACACACTTTCACGTTCGAAAGTTACATCATCAAAGTCAGTAGCCGCGATTTTAAATCCATTCCTTGCAAATAAACTTGTTACCGTTGTCCGTTGTTTCTGTTCCATTGCGCATGTCAGTAGTTCGTTCATCGTTATCTCCATATTAGGTAACCGTGTGTATTTTTTAAGCGTACAGCCTCTTTTCTATGAGATCAATTGCCTAATAGATAAGCTGTATTGATGTGTTCAATTGAATGATTTTGATATTCAAAAATACAATGGGTAAGTGGGAGTGCGATTGCGTTAGTTATGATAAGTAGAGTGTTATGTGACCACAGTTCAGCATTAATCGAGAACTAAATTTTTTGTAATAATCGCGTTGAAATAAGTGGTTACAAAACAGGGGGAATCATACTCGCCGTTTAGTATGTTAGGTCGGTGATTGGAATCATTGTTGGTCTATATCCAGCTTAACTAAAGTACATCGATTTATGATATGTAGAGTTTTTAATGAACCTTTTTATTGAAATCTCGCATGCCAAAGCAGTGTTGTTATAAGTGTTATTAATTTCATATTCTTGCTTTTTACATTCTCTTGATTTATAAAATAAGCATTCACCGATAACTTCATGATTATATTAGTTTTTACTAACCTTTAATAACATGGAGAAAGGCGATGAATAAGAACCCAACATGCAATAGGTTAGCGAATTTATTGAGGCTGCGTAGACCATACAAAATATCTGACTTTCTAGTGAGTTCTGATGAACTTCGAGTCAAGAAAGATGTTTATAGTTTACGTAAAATCAAACAGCTAGAAACTCGACAACTGGGCATCAAAGAAAACGCAATCAACGTCATTTCATTGGCCTTGATGCTATCTGCAGCAACTTGGGCGTTCGTACCTCAGTTTGGGTTACCTATGCTCGCTCTGACCTTTATTTTGGCTTTTGTTTCGTGGCGAAAATACGAGCTTCGTGCAGAGTTTAAAGGATCAGACGAAACTGGTGATCACTGGGTATCTGTAGCTCGAGGTTGTACTCGTGAAGAGTTTAAGATCTTAAAAAGTGTCGAAGTGAATTTGCGAGAACAAGTTGTAAGCTAAGTGCGACCTCGCAGTTAGCATGGTTCAACCCTAAACAAGGCTCGTCATCATTGGCGAGCTTTTTATTTTTGGAAAGGAAGGACTTATTAAAAACGATATGAAGCAAATGCGAGTAGCCTTGGGTGTCATTTTTCTCGGCTTCAGCCTTTACACTAATGCCGACACTATTGAGTTCCCTGCTTGTGTTGAAGGTGAAGTGTTGAACACCGAGGTTCACCTTTACATTGACGAGTCTATGTTGTTGGAATACTCGAAGGCGTTTATCGCTAGTAAAGTTGCCACATGGGAAAGTTACTCCAACCTAGTTTTGAAAAACTCATGTATTCCTATGAGGAGAAAGGTAACCCAAATTACTTATACACCTGCTATCGATAGCCTTTGGTTTCAAGATTTGAGTGCGGCAGAGAGGCTACTCAAATTATCAATGAAAGAGCCAATTGAAGAAATCACAGAGGACGGTCGTCCTGTTTTTACAGGTGTTGTGTTTTCTAATTATCATTCTGCTTTCGAGTCTCGATATTGTGGTATCGCATCTCAGGTCTCTCGTTTTTTCTTTTTGGCTATAAATTGCCCAGACTCGACAATGGAACATGAAATTGGTCATTTGAGCGGTGCTAACCATGACTATAAAGAGGTGTTAAAAGATTACGCGACTATCGAACATTTTATCGCTGACAGGTACCCGAAAGCGCCCGCATATTCATTCGGTGCTACATGTGCAGAGAGAGGCACTGTAATGTCTTATGAGCGTGATATTATTCCTGCCTACTCTAGCCCTGAAATTAGAGTGAACGGACAGCAATGTGGAGATAACGCGCATCACAATAATGCGAGAGTGCTTAGAGAGTTCGCAAATACTCATTTAAAGCTAATAGACTCCAACAAAAATTAGTCGAGCTAATGCCGAGAATAATCAAATAGTACGATGGCGTTTGAAAACAGGATAAGGAAAGTGAATGGACATAACGATAAGACCAGCAATGCCGAGCGAATTGGCTACCATTTATGCTTTGGTTATCTCAAACGATGAGTGGACTAAGTTTAATGGCCCTTATTTTTCGTATTCTCATCCGTCATTAGAAAGTTTTGAAGCGCATTCGTTTAAACGACTGCTTGAGGGCGATGACCTGCAGCTGGTGGTCGTCGACGGTGTACCTGTTGGAACCGTGAGTTGCTACTGGGAGTGTGAAGAGACACGTTGGCTCGAAGCTGGCGTAGTCATTTATAACTCTGATTATTGGGGGAAGGGGATCGCAGCATTAGCACTTCCGCTCTGGATTACTTACTTATTCGAAAACAAACAAATTGAGCGTGTGGGGCTAACGACTTGGTCAGGTAACCCGCGCATGATGTCTCTCGCTTTGAAGCTAGGTTTCCAGCAAGAGGCGAGGCTGAGAAAGGTGCGATATTACCAAGGCGAGTATTATGACTCGTTGAAGTATGGGGTGCTGCGTAGCGAGTGGCTGGAGAGAGGATAGCGACAAATATCTGTTTTTTGTTTGATGATTCCTTATCGATTCAGTAGTAACACCCTGATCTAAAAAGTGAGAGTGAGCGTACTTCTACTCAGATTTTAAAGGATGAGTAGACAATGAAATTATCTAAAGAGAATGAATCAAGAATTATTGAAATGGCGTGGGAAGACCGAACGCCATTTGAGGCAATAGAACACCAATTTGGTTTAAATGAATCACAGGTAATTCGTTTTATGCGCAGCCATATGAAGCCGGGTAGCTTCAAATTGTGGCGCGCTCGCGTCGCAGGTCGTGCGACAAAACATGTAAAACTTCGTAGCTCTGAAGTGTCGAGAGGTTATTGCCCAACACAATATAAGCGGCAGTAGGTTTTCTACCAACCATTTACCTCTTTCTATCAGTGGCTATCGTTCTAAATAGGGAGATTGAGATTGAATAGTTTGATTGGATTAGCGATAGGCTTTTTGTTTGTGATGCCTATCGCCACCTTATTGCATGAATTGGGGCATGCAATCCCTCAGCTTATTGCGGGTCACAAAGCCGAGGTGACCCTCGGGAATAGCGAAAAGGCCAAGGTTGTTCAAATTGGCAATCTCACACTTTCAATTTCAAGCTTTTCAATGAATGTTGGCTTTGCCTCAATAACTCAGCAGGGCAGTAAATCCTTGCAAGCATGGTCTCTAGTTATGGGGCCACTTACCTCATTACTCCTGTGTCTATCTTTGTATTTTATTAATAGCAATCAACTCCCTTACATCGTTTCTTACGTCATTAACTTTGGTGTCTATTTTTCATTGGCTCAGTTTGTGATGACAGCATTGCCTATCTATTACCCTAGTGCGTTTGGTGCCTATGAAGGGATGCCTAGTGATGGTAGGCAACTACTGGAACTTTATGACGTAGTAAAGCGCCTAGAGTAGTGGTCGTTAATAGATTGGTTGAATCTTATGGCTTGGCATTTTTTAGTTCTAAATGTGGACTCTAATGCTGAGTTGAAAGACACTCATCACACCACGTTCGGGCGCACTAATTTTTTGAATCAAGCTACGTAAATCTATTAGTGCGTGCGACATCATTAATGAGCTTGAGTAAATTGAGTATTTTTATAGGTTGTAGAGTTCATGGTTGAATGTAAGAAGTTTATTTTTGATGTCGATGCAACACTGGTTGATACCCAAGTGGTTATCGACAATATTTGGAAAAAATGGTGCAAGACTGTTGGTGTTCGTTTTGAAACCATGAGTGAGTATATACACGGGCGAAAAATCGAAGAGACACTGAGCTGTATTGGCATGGAATTCTCCAATGTCACTGAGGTCAATAAAGTCAAAACTATTGCGACCCAAGAGATGAAGCGCGCCAAGGCTATACCAAATTCTCATGATTTTTTATCAAAATTAGGCCCGGATTGCTGGTCAATCGCAACGAGTGGACCTAGAGCGGTCGCAACAACAAGCTTGGAAGCCTCCGGTTTTACGTTGCCAAAGGTCATGATTTGTGCCGAAGATGTGGTACGAGGTAAGCCAGCACCGGATCCTTTCCTTAAAGCCGCAGAAGCTTTAGGCGCAAAACCAGAAGATTGCGTTGCAGTTGAAGATTCACCATCTGGCGTACTATCGGCCAAGAAGGCAGGATGTTTCACGATCGCTCTATTAACCAGCCATACCAGAGAAGAATTAAAATCAGCAGATTTGATCGTAAATGGGTTTGATGAGCTCAAACTTACCTGCAGTCCGATTGGAACCTATCAGATTCATCGTGCTTATTAGAAAGATCCTTTAATTTTATCTTAAGAGGAATAGATAACAATGAAACTAGTATCGCCCTCAAAGAGAGGTTCTGGCTACGGCAAGGCAATGCTCAAATTCGCTATTCCAAAAGCGAGCTCTCTGGGTATTAAACACGCTTTGATTACCGCAGACGAAGACAATATATCTTCACGAAAAGTCATTGAGGCAAATGGGGGTAAGTTTGAAAAAATAGTTTTTGGTAAAGTCTTTCCTGGCCCAGTTGCTCGTTATTGGCTTGACTGTCAGTAACGCAATGCAGTTTAGGGGACAGATAAAAAGGAATTTTTATGTTCAAAATAGACACTGCCAGGTTGGTTCTAAGAGACATGACGTTTGAGGATCAAAGCGCGTTTGTGGCTATGTCACAGGACGCAAAATATCAGCGCTTCTATGATGAGACTGATTGTGAGCCTAGTAAATACTATCAACTCACCCAATCGTTTGTTGAACAGGCTGAGGAAGATCCTCGTCAGTCCTATCAATTAGCTGTTGAAAGTAAAGAGTCAGGGAAGTTTATCGGAACCGTGTGTTTACGCCTTGAAGATAACCAGCAAGCTTCAATGGGCTGCGCTTTTGCGAGAGAAATTCAGGGGAAAGGGCTACCCATAGCAGCGGCCAAAGCTCTGGCTGGTTTTGGGTTTTCAGAGTTAGGGGTTCATCGAATTTATGCAGAAACCATTGGTGAGAATCTAGCGGCGATAAGGCTGTGCAAGTCACTTGGAATGAGACAAGAAGCTTGCTTTAAAGAGCACCGATTCTTCAAAAATAAGTGGTGGGATACCGTTGTATTAGCGATGCTTCGCTCAGAGTGGGAAGGTGAGAGTAATGGAAAGTGAACGACTTAAATTAACGCCTCCTTCATTAATCTATACTGATGAAATGTTTAACGTTGTTCAGGAATGTATGGCTGAGTTGTCCGAATTCCTGCCTTGGGTTTCTGAATCCTTAACTCGGCAACAACTTGAACTCAATACTCAAGAGGCCGCCAGTAATTTCTCTAATTTTATGGGGGAGTTTTGGTTCAATATTATTGAAAAGAACACTGAGGCGTTCATTGGCGCCATTGGTTTTATTATCCGCGACGATTCTGTACCTTGTTTTGAAGTCGGTTATTGGTTACAAACTTCGAAAACTGGATTTGGTTATGTGAGCGAGGCCATTCAACTCGTCGAAGAGTTTGCCTTCCTTAATAAAAGGGCAAAGCGGGTTGAAATCAAAATGGCAGCAACGAATTTGAAAAGTCAGGCAGTGGCGAAGCGATGTGGCTACAAGCAAGAAGCATGTCTAGCTAATGCTAGGTGTTTACCTTCTGGAGAGTTAGACAGCACGCTGGTTTATGCCAAAACGTGCTTATCTTAATTTCTGGGATGGTTGAATATAGATGCGTGGCATTCTCTAAGTTTATTTGTGTGTACCAACACGTTGAGTATTAAACTAGAGCTTAGCTGTCTGGTTCGTCATCCACGGTGACATCGCCATTCATCGAGTTGTAGTAAATCGATATCCCCGGTACGACTCGATAATGATAACGGCATTGGTCGGTGTGGATGTACTCAGCGATGTAGTCAGTATCAGTCGGTGAGTTGAAGCTAGAAACGCTTGGTGGATCAAGCAGGAGAGCTCCCCATACCGAAATACAGTCTTCCGGATTATCCAACCTTGGAAAATCTTCTGCGTAAGGCCATTGCTGTACTGGGTATCCCCATTCATTGAAGTCAAGCTGGCCAGTGGCAGAGTCATCATAGATAGGGATGTTCGTAGATGGACCGCCACCGTTTAAGGTCAAATTTTTTGAGTAGGCAAGATCGACACCTGCTTTGAAAGCAGCGCCAGTACCTTTTACGGCTGCAATATGCGAATCTGTACTCACATTCAGGAATCTGGGCGCTGCCGTAACGGCGATTATTCCAAGAATCACAATAACGACAACAAGCTCAATAATTGTAAAACCGCTCTTTTTCATTATGCACCTCTTTTGAAGGCGGAAAGTATGCACCATAAGTGACTATTACCAAAGGAAATTACTATATTTCAGAGGTGATTTTATAAACCAATCATAAATGTTGTGATTTACATGGCCTTATTTTATAAAACCCAATCGAGAAATAACTTAAGAGCCGGATATCTCACTTCAATATTGAATTTAGATAGACAAGGAGTTTGTTGTAGTGAGTATGGTCGAAACGGTAAATTTGTTTTTGGGAGAAGTTTGAAATGAGTGTCACTATCAGTTTGGCCCAAATTCCTGTCGTAAGAGGCAACTGGAGAGAAAACCTTAAGCAACATCTAAAAATGATAGAGCAATCGTCAAAGTACAATGCGGATGTGGTTGTTTTCCCCGAGCTATCACTAACCGGCTATGAGCTTGATTTGGCGGAAGAACTTGCGTTGTCTCTTGAGCCATCAAACTTTGAAGAACTCTCCCGAGCTTCGGTTCAAAGTGAGACGATTATTGTGGCTGGTTGTCCCCTGCGAGTTCCAGACTTATCCCACCCCACCATAGGCGCCGTTGTTTGTTTTCCCGACGGCAGAGTCGAGTTCTACTCTAAACAGCACCTGCATGATGGAGAGGGCAACTACTGCTCCGCTGGCGATGTTGATTATATATTTGATGTGAATGGGCATAAAATCGCGCTAGCAATATGTGCTGACTTCATAGAGGCGGATCACTCCCAACGAGCCAAACATCTAGGCGCTGATATCTATTTAGCGAGCGCTTTAATCTCTGAGAATGGCTTTGATCCGGATTCTAAAATCTTAGCTGGAATTGCGTCGGAACACGGTATACCAGTATTACTGAGTAACCATATATCTTTGACGGGAGGCTGGGGAACGTGTGGTAAGAGTTCGGTTTGGAATTCGCAAGGAGAACGCGTGATCAGTGCAAAATCAAAAGAGAGTGGCATTGTTCTATGTACTATATCGGGCTGTGAAACGGATCTTAATATAGCAGGAAAGTGGCATGCTGAATCAAACTAGAGGCCTCGATAAAGACGGGTTTATCGAAAACCTATACTCACCTAAGAACATTGCTCCTGAATTTCAAGGTGTCGTGAATGCTTTTATTGATTCGTTGTTAAGTGAACTTCCGGAGCAAATTTATGGCATCTACTTGTATGGAAGTGTACCAAGAGGAACGGCCATTGTTGGTCGTTCAGATTTGGATGTTTCTATCGTACTGACTACGCCTATTGGCCCAAAAGAGAGGCGAGTATTTAAGCATCTCTCTGACACCATTCCTGAAGCATATCCCCAAGTCAGTAAGCTTGATATCGATCCCGGCTTCCTGCGCGATGTTCTGCAACCCACAGAAAAGTATCACTGGCACTTTTGGCTCAAGCACTGTTGCTGTTGTATTTGGGGTAAGGATTTATCTACAGAGTTCCCGCTATATAAGCCCAGTATTGAAATCGCCCAAGCTCTCAATGGCGACTTGCCTACTTTTCTTGAGCAAATGAGCCTGAGTTTTAAAACAATGGCTGACGGGGATATCGCTAAGGTGATTGGCAAGAAGTTAGTGCGAGCAGCGTATTATTTTGTTGCTGAGAAAGACGGAAGTTGGTACACAGACCTGAGCCAGTGTGCCTCAGTAGCCAAGCGCTATTATCCAAATCAAAGCGACGATATTGAGTTGGCGTATCAATATGCTCTTGGAAACTTGATATCTAAAACAGAGGCTTTTGAATTGTATGAAAGGCTAAGCAAAAAGCTTGTTGTAAATTAAGGATTAACACAAGCTAGAACAGCAAACTTAACTACCGTTGTAACGGTTTTAGGAAAATCAGATGGATGTACACGAGTGTGTTTCTTTTATCTTGCTCAGCGAATCACAAGTATTGCTGGAAAAGCGCAGTGAGTCTAAGGAGACGGATCCCGGCGTAATTACCATTCCAGGTGGTCATATTGAGCACGGTGAGAATCAGGTGCAGGCTTTGTTTCGTGAGCTCAAAGAAGAGCTCAACGTTACTCCAACTCATTACACCTTCTTATGTTCACTCTATCACCCAACATCAGAGCTACAGTTGATTCATTACTTTGTTGTGAGCCAATGGACAGGGAAGATAACCGCACAAGAAGCCGATAGCATTGAGTGGTATCCATTGAATACAGCGTCTGCCGGCATCACTGCCGATGGTGTCGCTTTGAAAGAAGTGGAGCGAGTGGGGATGTTTCTTTAGAGCTGTGGTGTTAAGAGGCTTTACGACGTTTTTGAGGGCTCAAAAACGGTGAAACCCCGATGTTGGTAGTAATCTTAGCTGTATGATATTGATTTATATGAATTTCATGTATTTAGAGCTGGTGGTTAAGCTCTAATTGGCCTAAAAAACGCTTAAAAAGGCCAATGAAATAGTCAAATAAAATCAATAAATTAGCAACTCGGTACTACTGTATTAGTCCACCCTAAAGTGGGCTTGAAATCGATTCGTTGAATCGTTTTACGCTTCGGGAATCCTTTTCGTTAATTGCTGCGCAAATAGAATGTCACTGAAAAAATCGTGCATAGTTTTTCTACCAGTAGATGAAAAATCTTAATTTTCATGTAGTGAGAAAGGTAAGGAGAACGACATGGCGACGCGTAAAATCAGACCTAGACAATTTATTGATGAGTTTTACCCTGATTCAGGGATATGCAATACCACCATCATAAACTGGATTAAACATGGCAAGCTCGAGGGCACTAGAACGCCAACGGGCCGATATTTAGTCTGTGTTGACGACGAGATAGGGAACCCAGCAGACAGGGTGAGTGAACTTCTAAGATTCTTGGAGTCATAAATGGTTGGTAGAGCTAGAAGCAAAGAAACGGCTCATTACCCTCCATTCTTGGTGAAAATGAGCCATAGGGGGCAATCTCGATTTCGGTTTACGACCGTGGATGGTGTGAAGAAGCTATTTCCTATCGGGACTGTAGAGCAAGAAGCGATACAAGCTGCGCATGTTTACAACTTGCAATATCGTCCTGAGTTAGGAAGCGCGTTTTCCCTTTCTGAGATGACCCCATTTCGCAAAGCTGTCTCCAAAGGCCGTAAGGACAAATTTAATCGGCCTTTAAAAGAGTGGCTTCCATTAGTGTTGTCTCGTGTGAAGAAAGAAGAACGGCTTTCCAAAGACGTTTATCGAAATTTGGAAAGGGACTGTTACCGCCTTGATGAGTTCATGGGGCGGTTGCCAACCAAATCGATCAAGTTACAGCACATCAATGAGTTCCTTTCGAAATACTATTCAGAGTTAAGTAATCGTCAGCTCAACAATAAGATCAGTAATCTTAAAAAGGTATTTTCCTACCTTGCCGATGAAAGTGCTATTGAGAGTAATTTTGTTCTCAATAAAAAACAGCGTCGATTAACCAGAGAGGATTACACCAAAGCTCGCCACGACCTAGATATCGAACACTACCAAAAGGTCTACGATGCAGCGCCACTGTTTCTTAAGGTCGCAATGAGCTTAACACTTGAGACGACTCATGCTGTGAGAGAGATCTATAGGCTTCGTTATCGGATATACAAACCACGGGAAGGCGTTTGTGGGATTCTTTGGAACCCTGACAAAGAGGTGGAGTATGTGGATGGGCATGCAGTGTATGGAATGCTTTATGTTCATCGAGAAAAGGTAAAAAAGTCTGATGCTTCCACTGTCGCCATTCCTGTCACTCAGACGATTAAAGACATTGTCGATCTTTCTAAAACATCGAGACTGATTTGTCCTTATATCGTTCATCGTAAACCCAAACAGCAGCAACGTGGCATTTCAAAAGAGACCGACCATCTTTACCAAGTCCATCACCACAATATAAGTAAAGAGTTCAGTAAGGTTCGAGACTCTTTAGGGCTTTATAGCCACCTAAAGAAATCGCTGAGACCGACCTATCATGAAATTCGAGGGTTGGCTGCTCGAATGATTGAACAGCAAGGGCAGAGTGCTACCGAGCGAATGGCACATGCGAACGCTAAAACGACAAAAATCTATACAGGTACAAGTGACATTATTTGGCACCAAGTACCACCTGTTGAGGTGATGCCGAAAAGTGGCCAGAAGTGATTTGTGTTAGTTGTTTAGTTTTGGAGGAATTCGGAATCCGAATTTGAATCCGTATCGCTTTAAATTGCGTTGTAATTCGGATTCCGAATAATTGGGTTATGGAAATACGACTTGAGTTCCTTCACCACAAGAGCATGCAATTGAGTACGTGTTCTTTTTCTTACTGACTTTAGCTGAATTAGATTGGCAAGAATGGCAACTAATACGCATTGCAGTGTTCACCTTACATTGTGGGCAGTAGACGTAATACCCATACTTTCCATACCTCGGCTCGGTCTGAGGGCTTTGACACTTCTTACAATTAAAACCATGCCTTATTTGTGGAACTTTGGCCTCTTCAATTGTTTCTTGAGCTGGAATCAAGTCTACCTTTTCAGTTTCGCTCAATTCTGCGATATGTACTTTGGGAGCCGGAGAAGACGTAGGCACATGTTGTTCGTTTAGAAAGTGAACCAGGCGGTACAGTTCATCACGATTAAACGTAGGATTCGGATTTAGTATTGAACCTACGCGGTGCTTTTTGATGAGACCCTTAACGCAGCTACCAATAGATTCGGCTTTAATGAGCTTCTTCGATATATCTTTAGGGATAGAAGTTCGATCGATTAGCGCGTCGTTGGACGCGGCACAGAGTTGATCCCAACAGCGACCACCAAAGTAAGCTTGTACAAACGCAATTCGATCTAGCAACGACTTAGCGTTGTCATTTAACAGTGCTTTCAATAGTTTGGTTTGCAACTTAGCTTGCTCGATAGGCGAGGGCATTCCTGTCCAATTCCCTCTTACGGTTCGGCTCCATTCGAGTTGATTGTTGACCTTAACCTCACCACGAATTGATTTCGACTCAATAATGATAAATCCTTTGTTATAAAGGACTAAGTGATCGATCTGAGCAGTTTCATTTTTAAACTGTATGCGTAGGTCATTGATAATGAAAATGTCATTTGCATCTCCAAACTCTCTGCGTAAGTAAAACGCGACGTCTTGCTCTACTTTTGCGCCAGCTTTCTGTTGAAGACTGTTGTCGATTTTTGAATCTCTATCCTTAGTAATCATTCTTTATTCCTGCTTTTTTATAAAAGCAGTTTACCATGCAGTCTTATTCATATTGATGGTGTGTATGTTTTTGAGACATATGTTCTTTTTCGAACACTGTTATTGATGAAAATTGTGAAATATCTCTTTTCGAAAGCTCGAAGTAGAGAGTAGGAAACCTGCAAGCCGCTGTTTAATAATGTGTTTGTTAGGCATCCCGTTATTGTGCGTGTTAGGGCGTTGTGAGCGCCATGAAAGTTGTAAATAGGCAATGGTGGCGTAACAATAAGAGGTGATACGCAGGCATTGCTGCAGAGAAAAACACACACATAAATTGTTAGTGAGCTTTTGGAGTGACTAGAGGCCTCAGCCCTAAGAGCAGGTGATAGTGCCTTGTTTCGTGAATATGAAGTCAGTTCAGAATTCGGAATCCGAATTTCATTTATCGTTATTTCACGAATATTCTTGATAGTGGGCTAACAACGCCATTGGCGCCTCTATCAATGATGTGAGTATAGATTTGCGTTGTCTTCAAATCGGTGTGCCCAAGTTGTTCTTGAACGGTTCTGATATCCGCTCCGCTTTGAAGAAGGTGCGTAGCGAATGAGTGCCTTAAAGTATGACACGAGATGTTTTTCTCAATGTTGGCTTTTTGGCCTGCTACCTTAATGTGTTTTTGAAGCGCTGTTGGGTGAATATGGTGTCTACGTAGCTCGCCTGTTTGTAAATCTGGCGACAAACGACTAGAGGGAAAGAGGAATTGCCAATTTAGGCTCCTTTCTGCGCTCGGGTATTTTCTAGCGAGTGCTTCAGGTATGTATACACCAGAGAAAACTGTGTCATTCATGTCTTGATGATAGTAACTCGCGGATCTCTGTTGCTGTTGTTTGATAGCGGGGAAAAGCTCTGGTGCTATTGTCACTATACGGTTTTTACCTCCTTTCCCTTGCCATACACGTACAGATTTATATGCATAATCGATATCTTGTACACGTAAGCGTAGACACTCCATTAAACGCAACCCTGATCCATACATTAATTGATAAGGTAATTTGTAGTTAGGTGAACAGTGATTGAATAGCCTTCCAATCTCTTCTGGAGTCATGACTGTTGGCAATTTTCTTGATTTATCTGAGCGCCGAAACTGCATATCAAGTTCTATGGGTTCTTGAATAATTTCTTTGTATAAAAAGACTAACGCATTGAGAGCCAGACTTTGCGTTTTCCTCGCTGACTTTTTGTTAACAACCAGATGCGTTAGGAAATCCTCTACATGTCTAGAAGTTAAGCTCTTTGGGTGCTTTTTATCATGATAAAGAATGTATTGGTGAATCCAATAAATGTACGCCTCCGTTGTACGAAGGGCATAGTGCCGTCCAAGCATGTATTCTTGTATATACGATAGAAATGGTGATTTTTTCATTAAACTGTAACTGGTTATCCATACATGAGTTTCAGTTTGGCACATCAATTCATGCTATATAGAAAAATTCTGTATTTTGGGATGTAGGAAAGAGGCTGTAGTGCTTAAGTTACTGTTAGTTTTCATAAAAACGGGGTATCGTTTACGTCATTAAGATACTAGACAGAATAATTCTGTATTTAAGTGCAGAATTTTTCTGTCTAATATAGCTGTTGAACTAAGCCGCTTCGCGGAGGACTTTCCTCTCACCTATCCGATAGACGAAACTTATGATGTATCCATAGATTAAGGAATACATCATGAGCCCATTAAGACAACAACTTATCGATGAAATGGCGGTTCGCCGTTTTTCTCCGAAAACCCATGCAAGCTATTTACGTTGGGTTAAAGATCTATCTACTACTTACGATCTGTCCCCTGATTTACTCACCGATCAACAGATTAGTGCTTATTTACGTACGCTCACCACAGAGCGGAGCTTAAGTAGTAGTACTTGTGCTCAAGCTTTGAATGCTATCTTGTTCTTTTATCGTGCCGTTTTGAATAGAGAATTTGAAGAGCGACTGGTTCCCCCGATTAAACGTGCCAGTAAAATACCGGAGCTGCTTAATCGCGAGGAAGTAAGAAGTATCATTAGTCATTGTCGAAGTCTTAAATATCAGACCGCACTTGAAATGTGTTACGGGTGTGGCCTACGTGTCAGTGAGGTCGTCGGCTTGTACGTGAAAGACATCGATGGTACGGCGAAACGACTGCACATTCATTGTGGTAAAGGTAAAAAAGATCGCTTTGTTCCACTGGGTGATAGCCAACTGAATCATCTTCGAAATTACTGGCGTCATTATCACCCAACCGTAGTGCTGTTTCCCAGCCTAGAGCCCGAAAAGCCATTGGGTATTAGCTCTTTGCAGAAGTGCTTCAAAGCAGCAAAAGTTGAGGCAAACGTCAGAAAATTAGGAGGAATACACGCCTTGAGGCACGCTTATGCGACTCATCAGCTCGAATCGGGCATGCCTTTGAATGTTCTGCAGCGTTACCTCGGACATTCGAATATCAAAACGACATTGAGGTACACCCATTGGATAGGTCATCACAACGAAAGCTCGGACGGAAGTAAGTTCGACTTAGTTGCTCAACTATGGGAGGAGAGCGAATGAACGCATTATCTCCTTACCAAGCCGTATTAACACAAGGTTTAGAAGAGCTTGATAAAAGCAAAGTCACACCGAGACAGTGGCAAGTGCTTAACCATTTAAGAGACTGCCGAACGGAGCGTATGGGCAGTTACGACTGGCGTTGTCAGCAATGTGGTCATGAAACTCGTTGGAACTGCTCTTGTCGAGATCGTCATTGCCCCAATTGCCAAGAGCAGATGAGACAGCAATGGCTAACAAAGCGAAGCCAAGATATTTTACCTGTGGCCTACCATCATATGGTTTTTACCTTACCTCACGAGTTCAATGCTCTGGTTAAAGCGCATCCTAAGGTGGTTTATCAATGCTTGTTTCATTCAGTGTGGGCAACATTATGCGCGTTTGCTAATGAGCGGCATCACCTTGTCGGTCAACTTGGAGCATTAATGGTTCTTCACACTTGGGGAAGAAATCTGAGTCAACATACTCATATTCATTGCCTACTACCGAGTGGGGTGCTTACAAAAGATCGGCAATGGCAACCGACAAGAAAAGAGAGTTACCTGCTTCCGGTTAAAGCCTTATCCGTTCGTTTTAAGAAAGAGATGTTATGTCGAGTAAGCGAGTTGATAGCAACGCACAGTAATTTATTAGAGGAAGCCGCTAGTAAGAGATGGGTTGTGTACAGTAAACCTGTACTCCACGAGCCTACAGCGGTAGTGGGTTATCTATCTCGGTATTGCAATCGTATCGGGTTAAATCCCAACCAATTAAGTTATAACGTGGATGGCCGTATCACGATGAGTTACAAAGACTACCGAACCAATGGGACGCAAAGAATGTGTTGTAATGCGGGCGAGTTACTTCGACGCTTACTTTTACATGTGTTGCCTAAAGGGCTAATGCGAATACGCTACTATGGCTTTTTAGCTAATGCTGTACGGGTAAAAGCGATAGCGGAAATTAGGCAAAGCTTACGAAAGCGACCCGCAGAGAAATCGGAAGTGCTGAAAGAGAAACCTTGTTGTCCGAACTGCCATAGCAACAGCATGGTACTCGTGTGCATCAATATTAGACCTAGGATAGTCGTTTCAGAGTACCAACTGACCTAGTTGTCTGATTATAATGAATAAAATTATCGTTGTGTTATGGCGAGAGAGGGGCATTGTTCGCTTTTAAAAAGATTATGCAACGGGTATAGTCGCTGTAGATAAATTGGCGGCTAGAAGTGGAAAATGGACGGCTGACGGGGTACCGGTCTTAATGATAAGAGTGGAACGCAAGTCAGTCCTAAAAAGCAAATTCCATAGATAGAAGCAGCCAAGTCCAACAGGTATTTATCCATTGTGCTACGACAACGGATAAATACTTAAGCGTTATGTGCTAGAAGCGCGTTTTAAGATAGTAGGGTAACTTATTGGATAAAATAACTTTTTTCGAACGTATGGAACGACAGATTACCTCGGGTAAAAAGGTAGCTACGATTCGTGATAAAACGGAGAGTCACTATTATGTCGGACAATTTCTTGAAGCGAGCACTCATGAAGAAGGTAGAAGAATCTGCGATATCGAGATTCTAAGCGTAGAACCTGTAAAGTTCGCAGAGTTAAACCGAGAGCATGCTAAAGCAGAGAACTTACCGTTTGTGTTTATGCTCAAGTGGATATTGCGCAAGATTTACCCCGTCGAAAATAGCTTGTATTTTATTCGATTTAAGGTGGTGTGCTAAATTTTTGAGGTAGCCGAGTCGGTCATAATATTTCGCACATAACAAGAGACTATGGCGTCAATAGTTAATTTTTGACGCTATCTTTATCCCACATTGCGCCGTCTCTTAGCATTGAATTGAGTGTCACAACCATCTTTCTCATGCAGGCAACTATCGCTACTTTTTTAGGTTTTCCTGCCGCAAGTAATCGTTCATAAGTAGCCTTAAATACAGGGTTGCATTGGATAGCCGACATCATTGCCATGTACATGACTGTTCTAACTTGAGGCCGACCTCCTTTTATCATCCGTTTGCCTTTGAAGCGTCCGCTCTCTCTTGTTATAGGTGCGACGCCAATGAGAGAAGAGGCTTGCTTGTTAGTGATAAAACCGAGTTCGGGTACATTGCTAATTAGGGAGGCGGCTAGGATCTTTCCTACGCCAGGCATGCTTTGAAGGATGGTGTTCTTAGCTTGATATTCAGGGCAGCTCTCAATCAGCTTTTCTATCTTTGCCTCTACTTTTTCAAGCTGATTTTTTAGAGCGGTTAGAATCGGAGTAATAGTCGATGAGATGTTTTTGGGTAATATTTGTAGTCGGTTTCTTTCCATGGTTTGCATGGTGAGTAGTTGGTTCCGCCTCGTGACTAAGTCACTCATAAGGCGTATGTTTTCGCTTTTTAGCTTGGTAAGTTCGGGCTGAACTCGTTCGGCATAATGTGCGATGAGCTCGGCATCTAAACGGTCGTTCTTAGCTCGTTGACCAATGGCTTCAGCAAACCTTTTAATACGCAGTGGATTGGCAACGACATAAGGCAATTTGGCTTTATCACAGGCGAGTATGAAGGGCATTTCTAATCGACCTGTAGCCTCGATGACGACGCGTTGAGGTTTGTGTTTCTTAATGATTTTAATGGCATCGCTGATGCCTTTATCGGTGTTTGGTACGGTGAAGTAAATGTCGAGTGGACGGACATAGATGTCTAATTGTGACTTACCAGTATCAACGCCAACATTAATGTTTTGAAGTGTGTTTGTATTCATAATAAGCTAACTCTTGCTTGCAAATGCGGGCTCGAGACCCAGAAGACTATTCGAGTGTGGTGCTTGGAGTTCTATCTGACGTTCGTACTTGTTACCGGTCTCTCAATCGAGGAGCCATCGTTTAATCGAACTACCAGATAGAAGAACTTTAGTTGCAGCTAAAGTCTGGGTCTCACCTTACCCGATTGGAATGCTTATTATCCATACAAAGCGTTTAAGACGGACTCTGTAGTTGACCCGATCTAGTGGACACCTTCAATAGTAATTGGAGGTGTTTATGCCAGCTTATAAATCAGGTAAAAAAACTCAACAATATCTTACGGAATTTAAGGTAACTGCTGTCCGACTTTCGCTTCGAGAAGGAGCTACAGTTAAAAGCGTGGCGCTATCATTAGATATCCACCCTTATATGCTTTCTAAATGGCGAAAGGACTATAGAGAAGGGGTTATTATGGAAGATAAACGTAAGAAAAGGACTCAGATCCCGAGCCAGAAAACTGAGTCTAGTCGGATTGCAGAGCTCGAACGTCAGAATGAACAACTTAAGCTCGAGAATGACTTGCTAAAAAAGTGGCAACGATTCGTTGCCCAAGAAAATCGACAAAATTCCGATTCATAGCCCATTACAAAACGCGTTATTCCATTGTATTGATGTGCCGTTTTCTATCTGTTTCTAAGTCGGGTTACTACGCATGGCTTGATAGAGAACCAAGCCGCTACGATCAAGAAGAGCAGGCTTTGAAGAAGCGTATAATTAAAGTGTTTACCCAGAGTCGAGAGACTTACGGCAGCCCACGAGTTCATGCAGAACTGAGGCGCCAAGGCGTTTTGGTTAGCCGCAAGCGTGTGGCTCGGATCATGAGAGAGCAAGGGCTAAGAGCACGAAGTTATCGCATTTACATGAAAATGGCCAAGCTACATCGGTTCTATCAATCGATTAAGAATATTAAAAAAGACACACCAAAACCAACGGCAGTTAATCAACAATGGTCTGGAGATCTAACGTATATAAAGCAAGGTAAACGTTGGATGTATCTAGCCGTCGTTATCGACCTTTACTCACGTAAAATCGTCGGTTGGTCGCTTGGTAGTAAGAAGAGTACACAGCTAACGATGAGTTCGTTAAGAATGGCCATTAGAAATCGAAAGCCACAAGAGCGCTTATTGTTTCATACCGACAGAGGCTCTGAATATCGAGCCCATGAAGTTCAAGCTTTATTATCAAAAAATGGAATTGTCCCAAGTATGAATCGTCCAGGTCATTGCACCGATAATGCGGAGGTGGAGTCATTCTTCCATACGCTCAAAGGCGACATAATTAGGAAAAATAGTTTTAAAAGTGAGAAGCAGCTTAGAGATAAACTTGCCGGTTATATCCAGCATTTTTATAACCGTTATAGACTGCACTCAAGTCTCGGATATCGAACCCCACATGAGTATGAAGTCGTGACGGGTTAAAGAGAATAGGGTGTCCATTTTATCGGGTGAAGATCACTCCCAACGCTTGGGGTTTTCGGCTTACTTCGTTTTTAGTGTTTATATCACAATGGTTTAGGTAGGGTGGTTGGCGTTGCTCGCCACTTAACGCGGCGTTATGATTTAGAGGAACAAATGACATATTCACTAGAATCAGGTTTATCGTTGAAGACTAAAGGCAACGTAGAATCTGAGCTTTTGCTGGCGACAAAATGGATGTCTGAAGCTTTGAGTATTGACTATCGAAACACTCGACTGGGTCAATATTTGAGATATCTTGAAGGTAAAGAAAAGCTCGACTCGCTTACCGATCTACAAAAATACTCTTTGATCGCTAGAGAGCTTGAAGATCTTTTAAGAGTTTTTCAAGCTTTTATTAACGATGAACAGCCGACATTGAAAAGTAAAATTCAAACGGTTATTTCTGGTCAGATGTTTCGATATGATGCTGCTCGGGAGGAAAATGATGCGTCAAGAGACTATTTACATGAGTTGGCAGTTGCAGCACGGTTCAAAAATAGTGGTTTGGTTGTCGATATCTCTGGTGAATGTGACGTAGTCGTTAGATACAGAGATAAAGAAATATTTATAGAGTGTAAGCGCATTAAGTCAGCAAAACAGCTTGTAAAACGGTTTAAAAAAGCCGAAAAGCAGCTTGTTAGTAGGCTTGGTATATCTAAGAGGAATAAAATTGGTTTTATTGCGCTTGATGTTACTGACCTTATTGATTGTCAGGATGAACCTGCTGTATTTACAAATGTGGAATCTTTAAATAATTATTTCTACATGCGGTTAAGTGAGTTTGTGTCAAAAAACAAAGACATTATGCGTCAATATGTTGGGCGTGAAACGAAAAGCGTGCTTTTCTTTGCGAACGGATTTGGCGTGGTTCTAGATAATGCACAGAGTCGAGTTATTAATACGACAGTTATTCATGCATTAGGTTGTGAATCAAGCCCTAAAGATGGAAAAATCAACGAAAAAATATTGCGACACATGCTTTAGGAAAATCATAACAAATAAGGATTAAGGTGTTGCGCAGCCAACACTAAATCCCGAGTGTTGAACAAGCCCGAAGCCACTTTATTAAGTGAATTGTACGATTGAACTTGAAGGGGCGCACCGCTTTGAGGCTTTTCTCAAGGCGAGTGAGGTCAAGATAAGGTTGCGATAGCAATCTTATCAACCAGTTAGCTATTTTTCGTTTCTTTCGTCGTCACATCTCCTCTGATTTCGTCAATGCCATTCTCCTTATTATCAATGCCTTTCGGCTACATGGGTCGGCTTACTCCAACGCACGCCATCTGATGCTGACAGCAAGGGCAGGTTCTTATCGCTTTGCTCCTTATCGGTGCGGTGAGTGGCGGCATCCTATAGAGGAGGTTCAACAGCAGCAGTTGAATGCGGGTTCTTAAGGCGTGTGCTTGACCGCGCAAAAAACCGTAGTCTCTTACTCGCTGTAACCCTTTGGGCAGCACGTGTTGCAAAATGAGCAACAAGAACTTGAGGGTGGGTAAGGTGCGCGTTTGCCATGTTTTAGTCTGACTGTTTTTATAGCGGAAGGTGACCGTGTCATCGGTGATATGGATGATGTCTTCATCAGGCAGAACACCGCGATAGAGGTAGCGAGACAAATAATTGAGCGCAGCCTGACCGTACCCCACTTGTCTGCAATCGACCACCCATTCCTTGGGTATACCATTGGGAAGCCACAGCATAGGATGCTGATTAATGGCATCCAGCATTCTTGCTCGCCATACTTTGGCCAAAGCAAACGCGTTGAAAAGGTAATGCTTGTTGCCTTTGTGCCACGTTTGCCTCGACGCGTCGTATTGGCCTGCCGCCACGATAATGTGCAGATGTGGGTGCAAGTTTCGTTGTCGACTGTGAGTATGCAACACGGCGGTAAAACCAAGTTCACCTTGCCGTTGTCGGTTGGCAAAATCCTTTAATACCCCCGATGCCACCTTAAACATACCGTTATATATCGCTTTAGGTTGATGCCTCGCTAAGGCTCTTAATTGATACGGTAAAGTGAAAGTCACCATGAAATAGTGAACAGGTAACCGCTTTTGCTGCTGACGTTGAAGCCAGTCAGAAGTGGTGCGTTGTTGGCATTGAGGGCAATGACGATGACCACAAGAAAGCGGTAATCGGTCATCGTGATGACAGTGACTGCAGAACCATTGTGAGCGACCTTGTTGCTCTGTTTTACAACGGAGCATCGCCCCAATGGCTCGATGCATATCGCCATTCATCTGCGCATAATAGTGACGTTTAAGCGCAGAGTGATGTTGACGAAGCAGTTCAATAAAGGTACTCATGTAATGCTCCACGTTAAGTCTAGAGCATCAGTTAAATGGTTGATGGCCATCGCAGCATCGCGTTGTTTTAGCGTAGTCATTCGAGTGTAACGGGCAGTGGTGTTGAGGCTTGCATGACCCAGTAGCGTTTGCAGTGAACGCAGGTCTAACCCTTGCTCAAGTAAGTGCGTCGCGAAGCAATGTCTAAGTGAGTGGGGGCTGGCGTGTTTTTGGATCCCGCACTCTTTGAGCACAAGTTTCATGGTTTTTTGAATACCGCCACGATCCATGAGGGTGTCGCGACAGGTACCAAGGCCAGGAAATAAGTAGTAAGGGTGCTTATGGGTAAGCCAATGTACGCGAAGAGCTTTAAGCGTTCGCAGCGGAAGCGGCACCATTCGGTCTTTTCCGCCTTTTCCTTCCCGTATGTGAACGCGCATTGTTTGGCTGTCGATATCATGAACCGTTAGGTTCAGTCCTTCACCAAGGCGCAACCCCATGCTGTACAGAGTAAGAAAAAACACCTGATAACGTGTCTGTCGAGTGTGGCTAATCAGTGAGCTGACTTGTTGCGGTGTCAGTATGTCGGGCAGTCGTTTTACTTGTGGCGGCTTGACGATATTGAGCCATTCCCACTGTTTATCGAGCGTGTAGCGATAGAAAAACTGCAAGCCATTACGATCGAGTTTTATGGTGCTCCACGAGTGGGTTTGAATAAGAGACGCGAAGAACTGTTTGAGGTCGGCAGTGGTTAACGTATCGGGTACGCGATCGAAATGAGCGGTGATCCGACGAACTGCACGGGAATAGGCATCGATCGTCGCAGGTCGTTTACCTTGCAGCTTTAGGTTGGTAAGGTGTTGTTCATAAAGGGTGTTGTAGCGTTTTAAGTCATCGGGTTTCATGGGGTTACTCCTGTGAACGACCATCAGGGTGATGGTGTTACAAGAGTATGGTTTGCACTCGTTTTACTCTGCCGCGTAGCGGCTTCGTTCAACAATCTGTTTAAGACAGCAACGGTTGGCAGTTTCGCTTCGCTCAAGTATAGCCAAGCGCCGCTCACACCTTAGTGCGGCGTTATACCCCTTGTTGGGCTACTGCACAGTATTTAACAAATCTAAGTGAAGACGTATAAAAGGAAGTGTAAGATATTCAACTTGTTGTATTCTCTACATAAGGACTTTTAGGTGTTAGATTTAATCCAAAAGTTAGTACATGTTTCTCTAATAGTAATCTTTGGTTTCATCCTTCTAATATTATTTTCAGTTAACCCACTCATGGGCATTGGGGTGTCGGTGGGGGCAGGCTTAATTTTTTACAAAGTTAAGCTAGCAACGAACACGTATAATTTCTTCTCCAAATCAAGTTCAGATACTAAAGCATCGAGTCCACTATCGTTCTCGCGTAGCACTGAACTTGTTCAGCATAAGAAAAGCTCTTACGAAATTGTTATTGAGAACAGTAAAGACCTTGAAGGGCGCTTGGCAAAAATGGGGGCTACAGGTAAAGGTTTACATGAGAAAACATCTTCAGTTTCTGGCATATTACCGACTAAGCTCGTCAAAGAATTGAGAGCCGTTGCTACGATAAGGAATAAGCTTGTTCACGAAGACGGCTTTTCACTAACTAATCATGAATTAGAGGATTTTGAAGAACTAGCGTATTCCGCATACAGAGCACTACGAAACTTGCCAGCTCTACCAAAGGTATCAACTCATAAGTTTACTTGTGGTAAATGCAATAAAACCGATATTGCTCATATCACAATGAAACAAGCAGTTCCTTTATTCGCTCATTGTCAGCATTGTGGTGAAAAGTTGGATCTTGAATCGGAAGGTTTTGTTACTGAGAACTCAACGGTATAACAAGTGTCTAAGACGCTATGTTCTACCCTAAGAAGTAACACTTTATGGAGAGCGGTATGAATATCAAAGAGTCTGATTGGAAAATCTTTTGTGAAATAAAGAGTGAAGCAGCGAAAGTGTTTTGTACTCGACAGCTAGATGAAGCCATCAAAACGATTACTGATGAGTCAGAACCTGTAGGGGAAAGGTTCAACTTTATGTGTCAGTATTCCAAAGAATCTCAAAAGCAAATGAAGTTGATTTTTGATGGCCACTCTCGAAGCCGTGCATTTATTCAGCTCATGCAAATGTGTGAGGAAGGCTTGGTTGCACCAGAACAATTTGAACGCCTTTCAGACGAACTCAAAAAAGACATTACGAGTATTCTAGAAAGAAGAGCCTAAGGAAAGTTGGCTAATCAGGCCGCTTCTTTTTCATAGCTGCAACCATCTCAATATTATTCCTTTTTATTCGCGAATTCGGATATCCGCTACATTTTTGCTTCGGCAACCTCACTTTTACGAGTTTATTATACGAGTTGTATTGAAAATCGTAGAGTTACTCGGTTTTTTCTCCTTCAAAATGCCGTTGATTTTTAAGAATTAGCACTAGAATCTGGATTGAGATTTCTTCCAAAAAAGTGTCAACATTACTTTGTCAATAAAACCTCTCAATAGCCCTTTAAATCCGTGCGCTCTAGGTGAGCTGAAAGTGTCACCTAGAGTGCACGAGGGTGGGGGTTACGGGAGTTTATGCTTGTGATGCGACCAGAGCCCCACCATCACAAATTCTTGGACCCAAATACTTGAATATTTTTGGTTTGCATAGACGTTCTAGCAATTATTCGGATTCCGAATCCATGATTTTTGGCCATAGAAGCCGAGTGTTATGTTTTGAAAGTGAGTGTGCGGATCAGTGAGTGCCTATAGGCCTTTAAAGCTCTTAATATTGGATGAGTAGGTTTACTTGCTGGTGGGTAGTTCAGGCATGTTATGTCATTAAATGAGAGTTGAAGGATTAGGTTGGAAGGTGCTGTTAAGAATGAACGAAAGGCTAGAAGTGTTTTCTTGATCGCCTTTCAGTGTTGTTTGATTAGCCTGGAGTGTATTACGTGGTGGTAACGTCTTGTCCAATACACAGGAATGTAAATAGGCGGCTCTCAGCGATTTTTAGTTATGCCAAAGGAGTCGTCCCATTATTGATGACGATATTCGTTTTGAAGTGCGTACAAGGCCATACAAGTAACATTCTAGATGCTAGTCGGTTTTGCCTTTTTGTTTGAGTAGTGTGTTGAACCTAGCGAAAAAGCGGTCTAGTCTTACTGTTAGAAAAACTACTGTATAAGTCCACCTTTCGTCCACCCTTAATCCACCCAAGCAAGATTGGGACAAAGTGGGGAAGGGGAAAGTTGATTATTTTCAGTGTATTGCGCGAGATTTACGACGTTTTTGAGGGCTCAAAAACGGTGAAACCCCGATGTTGGTAGCATCGGGGTTTCGAATTTCTAGATTTCTCGACTGGTAAGATCGATTATCTTTTCTATGCAGAAGGCTGGATTAATCCAATCTTATTCCTTGGTAGGGAATTAGATACGGATGAAGTCCATGTGCTCAACTTTTGGCTTGAACGCGTGACGTTGAACGTCTTGTGGCTTAACCTTAACTTCTGCGCCGTCAATCAGTAGAGTGATTGCTTCATAGAATTCAGGCTTGTCCATTTGGTTGATCACGTCAGCGTGAACAAGTTCGATAGCTACAGCTTCAGCTTCGCCACCGTAGATTACAGCTGGGAATTTACCAGCGTGACGTAGGCGGCGGCTCGCACCTTTACCTAGTTCAGTACGTACTACTGCTTCAAATTTCATAGTTTTACTCTCAAATTAGTAAAAATTAACTTCACACCTCAATGCGACCTTGAGTGTGTGGTAATGCTTAGACACAAACGAGTTCATGCTTAAGCGAGCGCGGATACTAACATCACATTCCAATATGAGCAAGTAAGAAGCCCATCTCAAAGTGAATTTCCTTAGATAATGGGTTCATTTGGAGATAAAATGTTCGCTAACGCTTGTTTCGCGTATTTTAACCCCTTTTACAGCACCACTCTCATCTATTTATATCACTGCTAAATCATCAAGTTAATGAACGGAAAATGAATGTTTGCCTAAGACTTGGTTAAGGCTTGGTTCGTTAATCTTAGTGTTAATTAAACAGCAGAATGAATAGGTGAAAATATGGAACCGGTAAGCATTGTCGTAATTACGCTAAACGAAGAGAAACGCATTAGCCGCTTAATGGAAGAGCTGAGCGTGCAAACCCACCAAGAGTTTGAAGTAATTGTTGTCGACTCGAACAGTGAAGATAACACAAGAGAAGTGGCACAAGCTTATGAAAACGCGTTGCCAAAATTAACTGTTCATCATATGGAAAATCGTGGTGTGAGCCTTGGCCGAAACACAGGTGCGTCATTGGCGCAATACAACAGGATCCTTTTCTTAGATGCTGATGTGAGCTTGCCTCGAAACTTCCTTGCGAAAGCGCTTTACGAGCTAGAAGAGAAGAAGCTTGAAGTGGCCGGAGTGTACATGAGTTCGAAAGGTCTGCCGCTTGTGCACAAGCTTGGTTACGGGCTATTTAACGCAGGTTTGTTTACTACCCAGTTCTTTTTCCCGACGGCGATTGGTGCGTGTATTTTCTCGACGAAACGAGCGCATGATGAGATCGGTGGGTTCGATGAAGAGATCGTACTGTGTGAAGACTGTGACTACGTAAAACGTGCGAGCAAAACATGGCGATTTAGATTCCTGAATATGACTTTTGGGTTTGACCCACGTCGTTTAGACCAAGATGGCGTTGTGAAGACAGGCTCTACTTATCTTAAAGCCAATGTAAGACGCTTCTTTAAAGGCGAAATGCGTAACAACGAGATGAACTACAAGTTTGGTCACTACAAAGAACAGTAAGCATTGAGGTTGTTATGTTTGATGGACTAGGGCTTTTTCTGGGAGCATTGGGTGATGCTCTCATTGGCCCAAACCTATTTGTACCGGGAGAGCCCTTTTTTATCGCAGCGGGCTTTCAGCTGTATTCAGGTGCATGGATGGCGTTGGTTTTGGTGATGCTAGGTGGTTTGCTTGGTGACCAACTCAGTTATTTCATTGGTTATAAATACGGTGCTAAGGCGCAACGAAGGCTCATTAAGTTTCGTCCTAAAACCAAAAGATTAATTGCGCGCTGCCGCTATCTGGTTGTTCGCAAAGGCACGTACATCATTCTTTTTGCTCGTTTGTTAGGGCCTATTGCTTGGGTTGTGCCATTTATAGCTGGCTCGCATCGTGTACCGTGGCGCAACTTCAGTGCATTAGCCGTTATCGGCTTGGCCCTTGGTGGCGGGCAGTTTGTTGCTTGGGGTATGTTACTGGCACACGGCGTTGAAAACTTTCCGTGGCTTAATAGCCTTAAGATATTTATCTCTGAGCATAATAGTTTGATCGTCGGGGTATTCGCGGTATTGGTTTTCACCATTATTGGTTATCGAATGAAGTGGCGACGTTTGGTACTTAAGTCGAGTGCGCTGTTATTGGCATGGGTATTGTTTGCAAACTACGCTCACTTTTTTTGGAAAGCTGATGACTTTCAGAATCAACCAGAGACGGATCAAATAAACAAAGTCGACTGGAATTCGGTTACCTATAAAGCATTCCCAGGCAAATCGTCATTCTATTCAGCGCAAGCGATCAACGTCATTTATGTTGGCGCAACCCCAAGAGACTTAATGAAGCAATTAGGCTGGATAGAGAATCAAACATTCTCTCGAAATGAGATTGAATGGGCTGGTTATCTCGCATTGCTTAGAGACAAAACGCCACCTGTGTCTGATTTATATTGGCGAGACAAGCCACAAGATATGGCGTTTCAATTGCCGGGTAACCTGATGAAGCGCAGCCATATTCGCTGGTGGCGTGCAGGTGTTGATATTAAAACTAACCAGCCTCAGTGGTTAGGCGCAATTAGCTATGACGATGGCCTTAAAGTCACGCCTTACTCAGGCATTGTGACCGTACTTCATAACATTGACCCTAATGTTGATGAAGAGCGAGATAGGCTCGCTAATCAGATACGAATGTCACTACCTGACATCGAGCTAGACAAGTACCCATTGGCAACGGTGGAAGTGATTAATGAAGATCATGACTATTATACAGATGGTAGGATTTTAATGATTGGATCAACGACCCTGAGTGATGCTTCGTAAGCTTTGGATGTTGCTGTGAACGATATATAGGGTCGTATATAAGGTCGATTGAACTAAGCCCTAGCATTGCGCTAGGGCTTATTGCGTTTAACTTTTACTGAACGTGGTTAGCCTTTGCTTAGTTTAAACACCAGAGAAGCTTTTAAGCCGCCCATTGAGCTTTTGCTGAGCGTTAGGCTGCCTCGGTAGCTGTGTGCCATTTCATTCACGATGTTAAGCCCCAAGCCTGTTCCTGGTGTGGTTTCATCAAGTCGAACACCACGTTTGGTCACTTGCTGAAGCTTCTCTTCAGGAATGCCTTGGCCATCATCTTCAATCACCAATTCAATGTTGCCATCGTCGAGTTCATTTGCATGGACACGAATTATATTGTTCGCCCACTTGTAACTGTTCTCTAGTAAGTTGCCGACCATTTCATCAAGGTCGGTTTTTTCGACCGCCACTTCAATCTCTGAGTCTAGCTCGTTAATCATGGTAATTTCGTTGGCAGCGTACACCTTATCAAACGCCATTGAGATAGCTTCAACACGCTCACAAGGTGAAGACTTCACCGAAAGAATGTTCATGGCACCCGCCATGCGCGCACGGCCAAGATGATAGTCTATTTGGCTTTGAATCTGATGAATAGGCTGTTGTAGCAGTGCCTTGTCATCCTCAGGAAGTCGTTCTATCTCATTTTTCAGAACCGACAGCGGCGTTTTTAATGCGTGAGATAGGTTTCCAGCGTGGTTACGAGCTCGTTCCAGTAATTCTTGGTAATGAAAAAGAAGAGCATTGAGGTCTGATACTAATGGCGAAACTTCTTTCGGGTAGTTATCGCTTAGCCCTTGCTGCTCGCCGTTTCTTAGCATCACCAGTTCGCGCTGCATTTTACTGAGCGGTAGCAGCGACCAACTGACTTGTATGCCGATCAACATAAGCACGCCAACAAACAACAGCATTAGGATTAACCAGACTTGGCCAGTAAGCTCGGTCAGTGTGGATTCTAGCGGATCTTCATCAATACCAATAGTAATCGTGACAGGGTCGCTCAGTTCAGGCAGGTAGATATCCTGCTCGATGTAAATCAGCTTTTCTTTCTCAGGCCCTTTGACTGATGTGTGAATCGGCGAACGCTTAATGGTGAGGTCTTTATCCCATAGCGAGCGAGATCGAATGATCTGTTCTTGGGTAGCGGCACGCCAATAAATACCACTGTAGGGCTGGTTGAACCTAGGATCAGACAGACGCTCTGCCATGATCAAATTGCCATTGTCATTGGTTTCGATATTGGCGGTTAACTCATCCATGGTTAAGCCAAGCTGCTGCTTCATATCATCGACGAGGTAGTCGTTAACCAGTTTCGGAATCCCTACACCTGCCGCTAATATCATCGCACCTAGCCAAAAAGCCGCAGCGAGGAGCAAGCGGCTTTTTAGACTGATGTTTTTAAGTGTTCGTTTCTTTAGATTCATGCATTTCTAGCCTGCCTTTGCTCATCGTGACTTATCAGTATTGCGACGATCAGAACAGGCTGTCCATTTAATTGGCTATTACACTGAGTTTTGTTGACGGTTGCTTATAGTGTAATTAGATAGGGCGCTATTCAGCATTCAGTTGGTAGCCAAGGCCACGAACAGTTTTAATGATCTTTGGTGCGATTTTTTTGCGAATACGACCAATGAACACCTCAACTGTGTTTGAGTCACGGTCGAAGTCTTGTTTATAGATGTGTTCAACCAGTTCTGTACGCGAGATAACCTTGTTTTGGTTATGCATGAAGTACGCGACAACTTTATATTCTAGCGCGGTTAGGCTAACCGCTTGGCCTTGCCATAATACTTTAGAACTGCGTGTGTCTAGGCTTAGGTCTCCGATTTGAAGTATAGGGGCAGCACTGCCTGACGCTCGGCGTAGTTGAGCACGAATACGGGCAATCAGCTCGACCATCTCAAATGGCTTAGTTAGATAGTCATCAGCACCTGCGTTTAAGCCCTCAACACGTTGGGTTAGTGTGTCACGAGCACTTAAGATAATCACTGGCGTGTTGATGTTCTCGTCTCGAATGCCTTTTAATACGGTTAGGCCGTCAAGCTTAGGTAAACCTAAATCGAGGACAATCGCGTCCCACTCTTCTGACGTTGCGCGGTAGAGTGCGTCGATACCATCTTGAGAAAGCTCCGGAACCCAGTCGGCTCCCTCAAGTGTTTCAATAATTTGTTGGCCCAAACGAGGTTCGTCTTCAACGACTAAAATTTTCATAATTGTTCTTCTTAATTCTTGTAATGACTGTTCGTAGTGCTTAACTATTCGTCGTGCTTAATTAGTCGCCGTGTTTAATTGCGTCTTTAAAGTTGCGGCCTTTGATCATAAGCATTTCTAACGTCTCAGCGTTGTATTCGACTTTGATGATGTTGTTTTGGTAATTGATTTTTAGTTCATACACCCAAATGTCGTCATCTTCTTCTAGTTCTACTTTTATGATTCTGCCATGAAGATCGTTTTCAACCGCGGCATACATTTCTGAGAAAGGGCGAATGTAGCCTTCTCGTACGGCTTCGTAGACTTCGTCTTGATCTTCTTCAAATTCGATGCTGGTTCCTGCTTTATGAACGTCCTGCACTAATTCATGACCATTATGATGTGAGTCAGCCCATGCGCCAGTAGAAACAAATAAGCCTAAGCTTATAGAAAACAAAGAAATCATAGCTTTACTAAACATAGCGAATCCTAGAGAAGGTTGATAGCGTTCAGTATAAAAAAGTAATTCTGAACAGAAAGTGAACCTGATTAATAATGAGAATTTGATACCGAAAAACTTAACGCTTAAATGGCGTAGGCTTTAATACATAACACTAACTGCCGAGTGTTAAGAACGTAAGACTTACCTTTATTCTTAACTTTAACGCTGCTGTAGTTCGTCTTCGAATATCTTGTCTCTCATTTTCCAAAAGCGTCCGACTTTACGTGCAATCACGAACTGAGGTGGGCGGAACCTATGTTGGTGAGCAACCACTTTCGATGGTGATGCTTCTTCAAAAGGGCGATGTCTGTCTGCTAGGTGAGGGCGAACAAACTGGTCTTTGAAGTTCTGCTTCTGTTTCTTGGTGGTTAATGACCAAAACTCATGCACTTGCGCTTGGTTTTCACCGCGATAGGTGACTTTAAGTTGTGATTTACCTTTGTCGTCCTTAAGTATGTTCAAGTCCATTTCTAAACACTCAAACACCAACGCATCTTTTAGGTTTAACGCTTCCTTAAGCTTTTTGTCTGGGTCGACTAAAGTTGCATCACACTCATGACAAATGCGTGCGGCAATGTCGTTGTCAGCGCCGCATTCACCGCAGTATTTCGCTCGGAAACGATAGTTACAGTGTTCGCGTTCGCCCGTGTCTTCATCGGTAAAGTAGCCTTGGCATTTACGACCAAAGTGCTCAAGCAAGAAGCCATTGCTGTCTAGTTTGCCCCAAAAGTTATTATTGAAGCCGCACGCCGGGCAAGGAATGGTGATGATTTCACTGTCTGAATCGGGTTTTGGATCGCCGACCTCAGGTTGGTAAAGGTCGTAACTATTACCCGCATAGTCGAGCACCAGACACTCTTTCTTACCTGGGGATAGGCGTAAGCCACGGCCGACGATTTGTTGATACAAACTGATGGATTCGGTAGGGCGTAAAATTGCGATTAAATCGACATGTGGCGCATCAAAGCCTGTGGTTAATACCGATACGTTGACCAAGAATTTGATTTTACGTTCTTTGAAATCATTGATGATTTGGTCACGTTCGAGTGTTGGCGTATCGCCAATCACAATCGATGCTTCACCTTCTGGTAATAAGCCGAGAATCTCTTGCGCGTGTCGAACTGTGGCGGCAAATACCATTATGCCTAGCTTGTCTTGGGCCAGTTCAATTATCTGGTCGACAATCTGCGGGGTCGCGCGTTTCGACTGCTCGATCACCATATCAAGCTCTGCTTCTTTGTAGCGACCAGTGCTCGCTGGCTTTAACTGTGAAAAGTCGTAGCTCAATACGGGCGCATCTATCATGCGCGCTGGAGTTAAGAAACCTTCGTCGAGTAGGTAACGAATCGGCAGTTCGAAAATACAATCTCTGAAAAACCTGGGTTCTTCAGATCGTACTTGGCCGCGGGTGTGATACTGGTAAAGCCAACCCATACCAAGACGATAAGGGGTCGCGGTTAGGCCAAGCACCTTGATACCCGAATTATTCTCGCGCAAGTGAGTGATGACTTTTTGATAGCTACTGGTCTTTTCATCGGGAACACGGTGACATTCATCGATCACCAACAGTGAAAATTGGTTAGAGAATGAATCGAGATTTCGAACCACAGATTGAACGGATGCGAAGACCACTTGTTGGTCTGTCTCTTTACGGCCTAAACCCGCAGAGAAAATCGAGCCCTTCAGCCCGTAGCCCTCATACTTTTCATGGTTCTGTTCAACCAACTCTTTTACGTGAGCAAGTACCAACACTCGACCTTTCGCAAGCCTTGCCAACTCTGCAATTACAAGGCTTTTTCCTGCACCAGTCGGAAGCACGAGCACAGCCGGAGTTTGGTGTTTTCTGAAGTAATGAATCACTGATTTTACAGAATCAGCTTGGTACGGGCGGAGTGTATACATATCGCGTCTTGTAAGAAGGAAAACAAATAGTGTGAAATAGCTCAACTAATTGAGCAAAGGTGACTATAATACCCGACTTAGATTAGTTGAGGTATTCATGCGTTTAGATAAATTTCTGTGCGATGCATTAGGCGTCACTCGAAGAGAAGCAACACACTTATTAAAATCCAAGGCAGTGACAGTAAATGATGTCATTCAAAAAAGCGGTTCACTCAAGGTAACTGAAGAGTGTGTCGTGGAATGGCAAGGCAATGAATTGAATGTTCATGGCCCACGTTACATCATGCTTTATAAGCCAGAAGGCTTTGTTTGCTCGCATGAAGATGGCGCAAATCGTATCGCGTTTGAACTACTCGATGAAATCAAAATGGACAAGCTGCACTTTGCTGGCCGTTTAGATATTGATACAACAGGTCTTGTGTTGATTACCGACGATGGTAAGTGGTCTCACCGTATCACTTCGCCAAAGCACAAGTGCGAGAAGACGTACCGTGTGTGGTTGGTTGAACCTGTTGAAGGCGATTACGTTGAGAAATTCAAAGAGGGCATCCAGCTTAAGAGCGAAGATGGCCTAACACTTCCTGCACACCTAGAAGTTCGTGCAGAGCGTGAAGTGCTGCTAACGATTCACGAAGGCAAATACCACCAAGTTAAACGTATGTTTGCAGCACTTGGTAACAAAGTAGAAGCACTGCACCGTGAACGTATTGGCGAAATTGAGATGGACGAATCTTTAGAGTTAGGTGAATACCGTTACCTAACACAAGAAGAAGTCGACTCGATCTGGAAGTAACCCTTTCTATCGAAGATGTAGCCGACCAAGGATAGCGTCGGCTGATTATTTTGACTGGTACTAGGACAGTTTCAGCCATTATTGCTGTACGCATGTTTGTGTATCACTGTGCGTATTCGTGTATCACTGTGTGGATGCTCGTGCTCACATAGAACCTAGTACTTAGTCGGAGAGTTATGCAAACATCTACCCAACAGACACCAAGCTCACAACCACAAACTCCTCAGTTAGGTTGGATGCTATTTTTGGTTCTGGGTGCGATTGGTGCACTGACACCACTCGCCATTGATATGTACCTGCCCGCTATGCCAACGATCGCCAAAGATCTTGGCGTGACAGCGGGTGAAGTGCAGATCACACTCACAGCGTATACCGCAGGTTTTGCACTCGGTCAGTTGTTACATGGTCCGTTAGCCGACAGTTATGGTCGCAAGCCTGTTCTATTGATTGGTGTATTCTTCTTTGCGATCGCGTCTGTTGTGAGTGCCACTACTCATGGTATTGAAGCTCTAACACTAGTTCGTACCGCTCAAGGCTTCGCAGGTGCAGCGGCAGCGGTAATAATTCAAGCTGTTGTACGTGACATGTTTGACCGTGAAGATTTCGCAAGAACCATGTCGTTCGTTACCTTAGTAATGACGGTTGCACCGCTTATCGCGCCTATGATTGGTGGTTATTTAGCGTTGTGGTTCGGTTGGCGTTCAATTTTTTGGGTATTGGCGATTTTTGCAGTGATTGTGATTCTCGCGGTGATAGTCAAAATTCCTGAGACACTGCCTGTCGACAATCGTCAACCATTGCGCTTTAAAACCACGATTCGTAATTACGCTCGTTTATGTAGAAACCCGACCGCTATGGGGCTGATTTTCTCTGGTGCGTTCTCGTTCTCTGGGATGTTCGCATTCTTAACAGCAGGCTCTTTTGTCTACATTGATGTCTATGGCGTACGTCCTGACCTGTTTGGTTACCTATTTGGTCTGAACATTGTTGCGATGATTCTGATGACGACAATCAATGGTCGAATCGTTAAGAAGGTCGGTTCTCATACAATGTTGAGGGCAGCGCTGGTCATCCAATTACTGGCTGGCGTAGGTTTACTTGTCGGTTGGGCATTGGATCTCGGGCTTTGGGGAATTGTGCCGTTTGTGATGCTATTTATTGGGACCATTTCTACTATTGGCAGTAATTCTATGGGGTTGCTGTTGAGTGGTTATCCGAACATGGCAGGAACGGCTTCATCGCTTGCAGGAACATTAAGATTTGGTACTGGTTCTGTCGTTGGTGCGATCGTTGCGATGCTACCAAGTGACAGTGCAGGGTCTATGGCTATGGTAATGGCTGCGTGTGCAGTACTGTCAGCATTACTATATTGGACATTAGGAAAGAAGGCATAATGTCAAAATACTATATTGAAATTCAGAAGTTAGTGAACGATGCGTTAGGCGAGCTATATGCTCTACATAAGTCTGGCAAAGCCATTGACGCACCTATCGCGAACAATCTTTACCTTGTTCGCTGGGTAACAAAAGCGATTAAATCTCAAGCGTATGATCGCGTGATTGTGCCTGACTTAGTTCGTTGGCAGAAGCAGGGTCGCTCAAAAGGCAACAACTCTGATTTAACTTTTACCTTTAAACGTATTTCTGCGTTCTACGGACGTTTTTTCCCTGAAGGCGAAGAGCCTAAAGCGCTAAAAGACAGTGATGTTGAAGCGTTCATGGACAAAATGTACGAGATGGGTTGGAGCGTATCGAGTGAAGACGAGCTAACGACTGGCGGCAAGATTCAGTTCTTCACCGATGGTGAGCACTCTTTTGCCTTGTGTGGCAAACAGTGTGACGACTCTTTCGATGGTGAGTTAATGGTTAAGCCAATGAACTGGTTTGTTCGTGGCAACCACGCTGAGTTTATTCAAGCAGCGATGGAAGCAGGCTTCATGCTTCACAAAGTGACGGACTATAAGTCTGCAGTGAAGTATCACGGTGAATACATCGTTTACCCTGCTAACCAAGGCAACCAACTGGCTGAGATCCCGATTAGCGTTATTGGCTAGTAGCGGATTCGGGATACGAGATGAGAGATACGAAGAGCGGAATTATCCGCTCTTTTTTTGCCTCTCATAGCGCGTGTCGCAAATTTTCTGTTAAGTCTTTTCGCATCTTGACATACGAATCTGCTTTTAATCTTTTCTCATCTCGACACTCGAATCCCGCAACTGCTTTTAGTCTTTTCGAATCTCGTCACTCGAATCTCGTATCTGCTTTTAGTCTTTTGGCATCCCGCCACTCGAATCCCGAATCTGCTTTTAGTCTTTTGGCATCCCGCTACTCGAATCCCGTATCTGCTTTTAATCTTTTCGCATCCCGCCACTCGAATCCCGAATCTGCTTTTAGTCTTTTGGCATCCCGCCACTCGAATCCCGAATCTGCTTTTAGTCTTTTCTCATCTCGACACTCGAATCCCGTATCTGCTTTTAGTCTTTTGGCATCCCGCTACTCGAATCCCGTATCTGCTTTTAATCTTTTCGCATCTCGCCACTCGAATCTCGTATCTGCTCTTTAGCCTGCTTCTCAATCGCCTTCACCATGCCTTTAAAGATAAACAGGTGAGCAGGCATCATTGCGAACCAATAGAGTAGACCTAGAAAGCCTTTTGGGTGCCACCAAGCTGATATGTTCAGTTCACGAGAATCGCCGTTGTCAGAAACGGTAATTTCCAGTCGTCCTAAGCCTGGACCTTTCATGCCAAACAGTAGCGATAAGAATTGGTTCTCTTCACAGCGAATCACTTTCCATGAATCGATTTTGTCGCCCACTTTTAGCTTGGGGCCTTCAGGCATTTGTCGCACAGGTACGCCGCCGCCGAAAAGAAGGTCCAACCATTCGCGTGTGCGCCATAAAGCGTTAGCGAAGAAGTAACCTTGTTTCGGGCTTCCTATCTGTTGAGCTACTTGGCAAAGAGACTCTAGTGAGGCAGTAGACATGATGCTTGCGCCTGTTTTCTTCGGGTAATAACCGTATCCCGCTTGCCAGCGTTTGAAGGCAGTTTTATCGAAGCCCCACACATTACTCTTTACGAAGTTTCCTTCAGAATGAATAGCTTGCTCAACCATATTCTCGAACGAGATAAGCCTCTGAGGGTACTTTTCTCTGATAGTGGTCGAACTGGCAATAAAGTCATGCTTTAAGCCAGCAAGCAGTGCTCTGCCTATGTTGGACGGTACAGATGTCACTACGCCTAGCCAATATGAAGCAATCTTGGGTGTGAGCAGTGATGTAGCCCACAGCCGGAGTGGACGATCGGCCGTTTTGGCAATATGAGCAAATTGGTTTCGATAAGAGACAATATCCGGCCCACCAACTTCGAAGATTTGGCTTTCTATAGGCGTGTCTTGTGCTAGCTTCAGCAAATAGTGGTTCAGGTTCTGCAATGCGATAGGGTTTGCTTTAGAATCGACCCACTTTGGCGCAATCATAATCGGCAAGTTGTACACAAAGTCTCGCATGATCTCGAATGCCGCAGAGCCTGGGCCTATGATCACGCCTGCTTGAAGTTCGGTTATCGGTACCGGCCCTTTACGAAGTAGTTCACCGGTTTTCTTTCTCGCTTGAAGGTGCTCTGAGTCACCAGTTTGAGGCTGCAACGAGCTTAGATAGATAACGTGCTGGTTTTTAGGGCCAAGTGCAGAGACAAAGTTGCGAGCTAGGTTTAACTCGTAATCAATAAAGTCGTGGCCTTCTGCCATTCCATGGACAAGGAAGAAGATAAGATCAAAATCGGGGACTAAGGCTTGTGTCGCAGCTTGATCGGCCAAATCAAGATACTCAAGTGATAAGTTTTCGTGAGGCTCGGTCCGTGCCTTTAAATAGTCGATATGCCTTGCTGCTGCCGTGACTTGATAGCCTTGCTCAAGCAGGAGAGGGAGGAGTTGTGAGCCTACGTATCCAGAAGCGCCTAAAACCAGTACTTTCTTCATTACTACTCCATTTATATCTGTGGTTAAAAACCGAACATTGATATAATAGCGCGATATTTATCTTTATTCATCAATACGTTCCGTTTAGGTCTCTCTATGTTGCTCTCTTCAATTATTCATCACACTCGCGGTGATTTTGTTCGCAGGTTGATTGCCATAGCTTTGCCAATCACCTTGCAAAGCATCATGTTCTCGAGTCGAGGCTTAGTGGATGTGTTGATGCTAGGTCAGCTTGGAGAAGCAGACATTGCGGCTGTGGGTGTGGCGAGTCGTGCGATGTTCGTGACGACCATTATGCTGGTGGGTGTCACCACCGGCGGCGCTCTTCTTACTGCTCAATATTGGGGAGCGGGCAACAGACAAGGTGTGAGAGAAAGCACTGCACTAACCTGGCTGGTTTCGACGTTGTTTGCGCTGTTGACCATCGTGTTCTTTGTCTCTTTCCCGGCACAAATCATGGGCGTGACGACTGACTCTCAAGAAGTCATCAGCTTGGGCGTTGAATACATCGTTATCACCTCATTTAGCATGTTAGCCGTATCGTGTGTCAGCAGTATGGCCGTTGGCCTAAGAGCGATACACAAACCTGGATTGAGTACCTTCTTCAGTGGTATTGGTATCCTGTCTAACGTGTTCTTAAACTGGGTGCTGATTTTCGGTAACTTAGGATTTCCGGCTCTTGGCATCAAAGGTGCGGCGATTGCGACCGTACTGAGTGGCGCAATTGAAGTGGCGACCTTGTTTGGTTACCTCTATTTCTCTAAACATTTATTAGCCTTCAAACTTTGTGATATCAAAGCTGCGGCAACGGTGGAGAAAGTCGTTCGCTTCTTGAAATTGTCTCTGCCGACAACTTTCAACTTTTTAGCTTGGGCTGGTGGCTTATTCGCTTATCACGCCATCATGGGGCAATCGGGCGTGCAAGGTTTAGCTGCGCTTTCGGTGATGACGCCAGTTGAGTCTATCTCGTTGAGTTTATTGATTGGCATGTCGAATGCTGCCGCGGTTTTAGTGGGTAACCAACTCGGTGCGAAGAACAATGAAGCGGTTTACTACCAAGCTCTCGGCTTAACGATTTTGTGCTTCTTTACCAGTATTGTGGTGGCAATTTTCCTCTACTTTATACAAACGCCAATATTGAATGCCTTTAGTGCTTTGACAGAAGAAACCCGAGCGCTTTCAGAGAAGTTTATTGTGATTCTGAGTGTGGGTATTGTCATCCGCTCTATTCCAATGACAGTGATCGTTGGTGTACTCAGAGCTGGTGGTGACGTGAAGTTTTGTCTATACCAAGATCTGATTGCTCAGTGGGTGATAGGTATTCCTTTGGCAGCCATCGCCGCTATTTACTTTAAGCTTCCACCTGAGTGGGTTTACCTACTGTTCCTTACTGAAGAAGTGATTAAGTGGGGCGGGTCGCTCCATCGCATGAAAACAAGAAAATGGATTAAAAACTTGATAGGAAGTTGAAGTAGGACGCACCAATCAGATCACTTTATCGTTGGTGTGTGATCTATCTTTCAAAATACTTCCTCCTAACAGGGAATTAGTGTAGATTCTCCTTCCAAATTCTAACTAATGTGAGCTGTTTAATGTTAAAGCTGTCAGACCTATGTAAAGGCTACGTCGATGGGGGGGAGTTTCACCCTGTTTTGCAAGGTGCTGAATTAACATTAAACCAAGGTGACCAGCTAGCATTAATGGGAGAAAGTGGTTCAGGTAAAAGTACTTTACTGAACCTTATTGCGGGGTTAGACCTAGCTGATTCAGGTGAAATTGCTTTCCCTCACTTCAATATGCACGACTCTACCGAGCGTGACCGCACCGCTTATCGCAGAAACAACATCGGCCATATCTTTCAGCAGTTCAACTTACTGCCGACATTGAACATTGCCGATAACATTCGTTTTTGCCGCCAATTAAAAGGCTTACCCGAAGACAAGGGGCTCTGGCGACAGATCCTTTCTGCTTTAGATCTGATGCCTTTGCTTGGTCGTTACCCTGAAGAAGCGTCTGGTGGGCAGCAGCAACGTGCAGCGATTGCTCGTGCGTTGTATATGGAACCCAAAATATTACTGGCCGATGAGCCGACAGGTAGCTTAGATGAGCGCAACGCTGAAGCGGTAATGCGTTTGCTGACCTCTTTGGCTCGCCAATTAGAATGTACATTACTGTTGGTAACACACAGTGAGAAAGTAGCGCTGCATATGGATGGCAGGATCCGCCTACAAGGAGGGCAACTGCATGTTATGGCCCGTAGTTAAGGCACTACTCGGTCATTATCGACGTTACCCACTTCAGATTATCTTGGTATGGCTTGGTTTAACCCTAGGCGTATCACTTTTGGTTGGTGTTACTGCCATTAACCAACACGCCAAGCAAAGCTATGCACATGGCGAAAAACTCTTTTCGAATCCTCTTCCTTACCGTATTCGACCAAAACACAACGCCAATAAAATCCCACAAGGCTTTTATATCCATCTTCGACGTGAAGGCTTTCAGCAGTGTTCTCCTTTTGATCACCACCGTATCACTGATGAAAACGGTTCAAATTTCATGCTGATTGGCATAGATCCAGTCTCTATGCTTCAACTGCAGCCGGGCGTTGCGTTAAAAGATCTCAATACGTTAAATCTAATGAAACCGCCATATCCGATCCTTGTGAGCGACGATCTCGCCGAACACATGGAGTGGAAAAACGGTGACTATATCCATCTTATGGATGGCTCTGAGCTTGGCCCATTAATGGTTGATCAAAACAACATTATTGATGGTACAAGGCTGATTGCTGATATCTCGTTACTGAGAATGCTGAAACGCAGCGCTGGCCTCTCGGTGATTGCATGCTCAGACATGTCGCCTGAGAAGTTTGAGCGTCTTAAAAACATGCTACCCAATGGTTTGACAATCTCTCGCAGCTCTAAAGCGGAATTAGAGTCACTGACTAGCGCTTTTCACTTAAATCTAAAAGCGATGGGCATGCTGTCGTTTGTGGTTGGTTTATTCATTTTCTATCAAGCGATGTCGCTGTCGTTTATTCAGCGTCAACCGTTAGTCGGTATCTTAAGACAAACAGGTGTGTCGGGCTGGCAACTGGCTAAAGCACTTTGCTTAGAGCTGCTGCTATTGGTCGGACTGAGCTGGATCTGCGGTAATATTTTTGGTGTCATGTTAGCCAATCAATTGTTACCTGCGGTATCTTCAAGCTTAGGTGATTTATACGATGCCAACGTTGGTTTAACGATTGACTGGAATTGGCGCTGGAGCGGCTACAGCTTATTGATGGCGTTACTTGGTGCGTTCTTAGCCTGCGCTTGGCCATTGGTACGTTTGCTTAGATCACAACCGATTCGTTTGACCTCTCGATTGTCTTTGATGCGTTTTGCGGGTACTGAGTTTACTTGGCAAGCTTTGATTGGCTGTGGCTTCTTGGTTGCAGCTGTCGCTGTGTATCAAGCCCCTCAGACTCAAGAAACGGGTTTTGCGATTATCGCATTGATGCTAATTAGTGTGGCGCTATTTACCCCGTTTTTGATGTGGAAGTTATTTAACAGCCTCTCTTATTCATTGCGCTGGGTTCGTGCTCGCTGGTTCTTTGCTGATGCAGCTTCAAGTATGAGCTACCGTGGCGTGGCGACGATGGCCTTTATGTTGGCCTTAACAGCCAATATTGGTGTAGAAACCATGGTGGGTAGCTTTAGAGATACTACTGATAAATGGTTAACACAGCGCCTGGCCGCCGATCTTTATATCTACCCAACCAATAATGCCGCTGCTCGTATGAGTAACTGGCTGTCAGATCAACCTGAAGTAGATTCGGTTTGGTGGCGTTGGGAGAAAGATGTTGCTTCTCCAGTCGGCAGTATTCAGGTTGTCAGTACGGGTCCTTCTGAAGGCGAACTAGAAGCGCTGACAATCAAATTAGGTATTCCGAATTACTGGTACCACTTACACCACTCTAAAGGTGTGTTGATCAGCGAATCGATGTCTCTCAAGTTGGGGATTCGCCCTGGCGACTACATTGACCTCTATGATAGCCTCGGCTCTGGTTGGCAGGTTGTTGGAGTTTATTACGATTATGGTAACCCTTACCATCAAGTCATGATGTCACATCGAAACTGGCTGTATGGGTTTGCAGGGCGGGGTAATGTAGGCCTTGGCGTAATACTCAAAGATGATGTTAATTCGGTAGGCCTTCGCAGCCGATTAGAAAGCGTATTCAGGCTTGGCTCTGAGCGTGTATTCGATAACAACAATATTCACAGTCAAGCGATGCGTGTGTTCGATAGAACGTTCGCGATTGCAGATACATTAGGCAACATCACCTTGGTTATTGCAGTCTTCGGTATCTTCTTTGCTACTGTAGCGGGTGAAGTGTCTCGACAAAGACATATATCCTTGCAGCGCTGTTTGGGTGTCTCGGCGAAAGAGCTGATTCTGACAGGTAGCTTGCAGCTGTTTGTATTTGGGCTTATTTCCTCCTTGATTGCGATTCCGCTTGGCTTGGCGCTAGCGAGCTTAATTGTTGATATCGTGATAAAGCAGTCTTTTGGGTGGTCACTCGAGTTACAAGTGATTCCTTGGGATTATTTGCAGACATTTGCGTGGGCCATGGCAGCATTGATGCTCGCTGGTGCTTTACCAGTGATGAGAATGATTCGGAACACTCCGATGAAGTCACTGAGGGATGCGCTTTAGTATGTTTTTACGGAATAGCTCAACTAAGTTAAGACATCGAATCCTGTCTTCTCTTCTATTAATCAGTTTCTTCAGCATCTTTTTAAGTGTTTGGGGCTATTACTCCTATTTCATCGATCCCGGTGAAAAGGGCGAGAATGAAGTTAACTCGGTATTGGTTAGTGAACATTTCAATGTGTTTGAGCCAGTGTTACCAGACCGCAATGTTTCGCTACCACAAGATTTTAAGTTCCACCCAGAGTTTCAACATGAGTGGTGGCATTACTTTGCGTCTTTGAAAGGCGATGATGGCAAAGACTATTCGGTACAGTGGAGCTTTTTCCGTATTGCAACGGACGAACGTGAAACTCCTGGGTGGCAAAGCCCTCAAGTCTATATCTCAAATGTAGTGGTCTCTTCTAAGTCCAAAGTATGGAAAGAACAGCGCATGGCTCGTGGCGGCATTGGCCAAGCGGGGATGACTAACCGTCCATTCAGACTTTGGATTGATAACTGGAACTGGCGTGCACTCGGCAACACACCATTTCCAGGCCGTCTTCAAGTGCAAACTGACACTTTTGGACTTGAGCTCGACACTATTGCAAAAGGGCCATATGTACTCAACGGCGATAATGGCTATCAGAAAAAACACGACTTATTACCTGTCGCGTCTTATAACTTCAGCGCTCCATTTTTATCTTTGAGTGGTGTGTTGAACTTAGACGGCGTTACCAAGGAAGTGGAGGGAACTGCGTGGGTACATAAAGAGTGGGGTAGTGGCTTACTTGGAGTGGGTCAACAAGGTTGGGATTGGTTTGTGTTTAATCTCGATGACGGCACTGCGTTGAGTATTAACCGTTATCGTCATAACCAACAGTTGCCTTACGTATTTGGTACATTAGCAACGCGCTCTGGCAAAGTTTACCAATTGACGGAATCCGATATTTCAATTCAACCATTGCAAAATACAACGTTGATGAATAGAAGACGGATGCCTCTGCAGTGGATCATTAATGTCCCTAAGCATGATATCAACCTCACGACGCGTATTATACGCAGGGATATGTGGCTTCCTTTTGTCATACCATATTGGGAAGGGCCGATTATGGCGAGCGGGAGCCATGAAGCGACAGGCTTTATGCAATTAACTGGCTACTAAAAAACACCTAAGGCTATCATTTGATAGCCTTTTTTTATGTCTGCGACTTTTATCCAACCCCAATGAATTGTGCATACAGGTTCGATGATCTCATCTATACTTAATTCATGGCGCAGAACAACATTATGGAATATACGACGTATTGTTTAGTATTTGTAGGAAAAACCGAAGTTAAACATCCGAAGAAGTGATTATCTATCAATTAGACTTGGATATAAACTCGTGGTTATTCTTTGTTATTCGTTTATTTAAATAATAAATATAAGGGCGAAATCATGACCGACGTCATCCGTGACTTCTTTAAAATGGAATCTGCTGGCGGCATCATCCTAGTAATCGCTGCGGCGATCGCAATGTTTGTAGCAAACTCACCACTGAACGAAATGTACCAAGGTGTACTTCACAGTTACGTTCTTGGTATGTCTGTGTCTCACTGGATTAACGATGGCTTAATGGCTGTCTTCTTCCTTCTAATCGGCTTAGAAGTTAAGCGCGAACTTTTGGAAGGCGCATTAAAGTCTAAAGAGACAGCAATTTTCCCAGCTATCGCAGCTGTGGGTGGTATGTTAGCTCCTGCACTTATTTACGTGCTATTTAACTCAAGTAACCCTGAAGCGCTTCAAGGTTGGGCTATCCCGGCTGCAACAGATATCGCATTCGCACTGGGTATCATGGCTCTTCTTGGTAACCGTGTACCGGTAAGCCTGAAGGTATTCTTACTAGCATTGGCAATTATCGATGACCTAGGTGTTGTTGTTATCATTGCACTGTTCTACTCAGGTGACCTATCAACGCTTGCACTGACGGTTGGCTTCATCGCGACTGGTGTGTTGTTCATGCTAAATAACAAGCATGTAACTAAGCTGAGTGTGTACTTAATTGTTGGTGCGATCCTGTGGTTCGCTGTATTGAAATCTGGTGTTCACGCAACATTAGCTGGTGTAGTAATTGGTTTTGCTATCCCACTAAAAGGCAATAAGGGAGAACATTCTCCGCTGAAACACCTAGAGCATGCTTTGCACCCATATGTAGCTTTTGCAATTTTGCCAATCTTCGCATTTGCAAACGCAGGTATCTCACTGGAAGGCATCTCAATTTCAAACCTTACAGGCATGCTACCGCTTGGTATTGCTATGGGTCTATTGGTTGGTAAGCCACTGGGTATCTTCCTATTCAGCTGGGGTGCTGTGAAAACGGGCGTAGCTAAGCTTCCTGAAGGTGTGAACTTCATGAACATCTTCGCAGTGTCTGTGCTGTGTGGTATTGGCTTTACGATGTCTATCTTCATCTCTTCATTGGCATTTGGTCCAACGAACGCAGATTTTGATACGCTAGCTCGATTAGGCATCCTGATGGGATCTACGACAGCAGCTATCTTAGGTTACTTCCTGCTAAGTATTTCTCTGCCGAAAACTAAGCACCAAGAAGTAAAACTTTAACCGGTAATTGGCTCGGTTAACTATCGAGCCGATTCCTGAGTAGCAAGAAGAACCACTGAGTCATTCCCGAGATTCAGTGGTTACAAAAAACAAAAAGCCGTGATAGGCGATCCTATCACGGCTTTATTGATCTTGTCGCTAAGCAGTCTTTGTAAGATAACCCACGTGACACCTTCAGTGACAATGTCACGCTATTTTTCTAGCGTGGTAAAAATGGTCCATTCCTCTACGATCTGCTCACTTAACCCTACTACTGTCGCTGTTACCTTACGGTTCAGTGCGTGTGAAGTAGGGTCATCACCATCGTTTTCTAATCGTTCTTCACCATAGCCGACAATTCTCACACGCTCTGGTTCGATACCATTCGACAGTAACTCGTCTTGAACATTGTTTGCTCGTTTTTTTGACAGGTCTAAGTTGTACTCGTTAGAACCCACTTTACTCGCATAGCCTTGTATTTCAATCGAGGCACTTTTGTAGGTTTCAAGAAACGCTGCCATCGTGCTGATCTGGTCTGAGAAAATTGGGTTCACTTCAAATGAGTCATGAGCAAAGAGTATTTTTAGCTGTCTGACTTCTTCCGCACGAATCGTTTCTCCACAACCATCATTGTCGACTTGTGACGTTTCAGGCGTACCAGGGCAGATATCACGAGCGTTTACCACACCATCTTTATCATCGTCTTGCAGGTCTGCAATCTGCTCAGCTTCAGGTGTCTCGATATAGGCCTCTTCCTGCTGGTTCGAACAGGCAAGTAAAGTCATCGTTAACACGGGAAGTAATAAGTAAGGTATTTTCATCATTAATACTCCACTGGCGTAGTCCACTCTTCTGGAATGTCGACCAGTAGAGCATTCAATAAAGAACCTGTCGCGTTCATCACACGGTACTTAGCGTACTGCTCTGAATAGTGGGCATCTAGGTAATCTTTACGGGCTTCAAATAGTTCGTTCTCAGTGTTGAGTAAGTCAAGCAGAGTACGCTTGCCTATTCGGTATTGTTTTTCATATGCGATAACAGTTTCCGAAGCTGAATCAACATGGTCGGATAGAAAATTCTTTTGTTGTAACGTTAGATCCAATGCACTCCATGAGAGGCGAAGACCTTCTTCCACTTGTCGATAAGCGCGATCTCTCAGATCTTTGGCTTTGTTCAATTGGTATGCCGCAGCTTCTGAATTAGCGCTGTCTGTTCCGCCGTTGTACAAGTTATATCGCATGCGTAGCATCGCGAGGGTTTCTTGACTTGAGCCTTCATCGCCACCTGCATCATCACGCCACGACTGAGAAGCCTCGATGGAGAAGGTAGGGTAGTTCACGCCCTTTGATTGTTTGTATTGGAAGTGGGCTGAATCGACATCTGCGTTTGCGACTTTGATTACAGGGTGCTGGTCTAATGCATCAACAATGGCGTCGGTTAATGACAAAGGAATTCTAGAAATATCGGCTCTTGGGTAAATTAAGCCTAGGGGTTCTTGACCAACTACTCGTCTGAACTGGGTGTGGGTATCGATCAAATTATTCTGTGCGGCCAACAAGTTACCATGAGCTTTTGCAATCCTAGCTTCTACCTGAGATACATCCGCTGTTGAACCTATGCCTGAATTCGCTCGTTTCTTTATATCTTTATAGATTTTCTTGTGTATTGAAAGGTTACTTTCTGACAGTGCTAGCACTTCAGTGGCTTTTACTGCGTCTAGATAAATTTGTGTTACCTCAAGCGCTTTGTCTTCGGCATCCGCGATCAATTGCAAACGAACCGACTCGGCTTCTGCGGCAGTTCGATCAATGTCGTTCAGTGTCGCGGAACCATCCCACAGCAGTTGAGTGAGGGAAATCGTCGCTTCCTTTCTTGTTAGATCGGTATCGGGGCCGTTATTTGGTGCAGGGTTTATACCTTCGTACCCAATACCAGCATCAAGATCGATGCTGGGCTTGTATGCGCCTCCAGAGGCATCATTACGTTTTTTCACGCTCACATATTCATTAAAGATGCTTTTTATCTCTGGATTCGTTGCCAAAGTAATAGCTACAGACTGTTCCAGAGTTTGAGCGGTTAGCTGTGTTGCAGTAACTAAGCAGCACATGATGGATAATTTAAACAATTTCAAAGTAGCTCTCCTTCTACTTTCAATGTCTCATCCGTTTCCCAACCTACGTTTACCGCTGAATTGAGAGAAGGGTATTAAACGAAGCTTAGGACATTTGCAAAAAAATGCGAAGTTTGTTGGTTTTTTTTGAATGTAAGTCGCTATTGCTATTGACTAATTTTCAAAGTTCCTTATATGAACCACTTTAATGAGTTGATTATCAATAGTGCCGCTACTAAATTTATTGTAGGAAATAGCCACAGCGCAGAGTGGGATTGAATCCGCGTTTGGTGTGTTCTGGGTAGAAGTGGGAATATGGATATGGGAAACATCAACCTAAATATACTAGGCCTTGCTAGCGGGAGTGTAGTGCTCGACGCTCAAGGTCGAGTTAGACGTTTGTCTCCGGGCGAACAACCAGCCGCTAGCGACGTAATTATCAGTTTTGATACTAGTGAAGAGAGTGTGCCAAGTGTTTCTGCACGTTTTGTAGATAACCAGGGCCAACAAAATGTGCTAGACACTGATGATGCGATCGCTCAAGTTCAGCGTGCTATTGAAGAAGGATTTGATCCAACAGAACTAGGAGATGAGTTTGATACTGCTGCTGGTGAAGAAGGCTCGAGTTTGACCAACAGCGGTAGGATTGAACGTACTGGAGCTGAAACTCAAGCCGCCACGAATTTTGAAACTGAAGGGTTTGAGTCTCAAGGATTGTCAGAAACTCAAAGTAATGCTCTTTTTGATATCATCGCTTTTGCGCTTATTTCAGGTGACACTAACGCTATTGAGTTTGAGCAGGATGAACCAATTGAGACAGGCGGCGCCTTAATCAGCGATGATCCGGACGTTACCTTTATTGGCAAAGAGGTTGTTGGAGATAATGATCTCGGTACCTTTGTTGTAAACGAAGATGGTACTTGGACTTTCGTGGCCAACAGTCCTTATGATGAGCTTGCCGATGGCGAACAAATTCAAGACACGACAACAGTACAAACCTCCGATGGAGGCGAACAAGTCATCACTGTAACGATAATCGGTACTGATGATGCGGCTGTAGCCACTGATGACTCAGGCAGTGTGACCGAGGACATCGATGTAGATGACATCACCAATCAATTGGTGACGTCTGGTCAGATCGTGATTACAGATGTAGACAGCGACACTCCCACCTTTTCCGCTGATGGTGAGTTTAACCTCGTAGGTTCAACAAACGACTCACAGCTAGGCATATTGAGCATCGACCCCGACGGTGCGTGGACTTACGTAGTTAACAACGATGATGTTCAGTACTTGGATGACGATGAGTTCGTAACCGAGGTTTATACCGTGACAGCAAGTGACGGTACCACGAGCGAAGTGACCATTACTATTAACGGTGCAGATGATCCATCTGATATAACCGTTGGCGAAGGTGATTCAGACACAGGTGAAGTGACTGAGGATGTGGATGTTGACCTAGAGAGCAACAACTTAATAACTTCCGGGACACTGACCATCACCGATGTCGACGATAACGATGTCGCTGCTTTTCAACCAAACGGTGTGTTTAATCCTGAAGGCTCAACCAATGATACCGCGTTAGGTATGTTGACCATAACCGATGATGGCGAATGGACGTACGTCGTAGATAACGATGATGTGCAATACCTTGACGACAATGAGTTCGTTACCGAGGTTTACACGGTTACTGCAATAGACGGAACCACGAGCGAAGTGACCATTACTATTAACGGTGCCGATGATCCGTCCGAGATTACCGTAGGAGAAGGTGACTCTGATATGGGTGAGGTGACGGAAGATGTCGACGTTGATCCTGAGAGTAACGACTTGATGGCGACGGGAACATTGACGATCACTGATGTTGATGCCAATGATGTTGCGGCTTTTGAACCCAACGGAATGTTTAATCCGGAAGGTTCGACCAATGAGACCGCATTGGGTATGTTGACCATAACCGATGATGGAGCATGGACGTATGTCGTAGACAACGATGATGTGCAATATCTTGATGACGATGAGTTCGTTACCGAGGTTTATACGGTTACTGCGATAGACGGAACCACAAGTGAAGTGACCATCACCATCAACGGTGCCGATGACCCGTCTGAGATAACCGTTGGTGAAGGTGATTCTGACATGGGTGAGGTGACGGAAGATGTCGATGTTGATCCTGAGAGTAATGACTTGATGGCGACGGGAACACTGACAATAACCGATGTAGATGCTAACGATGTCGCTGCTTTTCAACCCAATGGTACGTTTAATCCAGAAGGCTCAACCAATGAGACCGCATTGGGTATGTTGACCATAACCGATGATGGAGCATGGACGTATGTCGTAGACAACGATGATGTGCAATATCTTGATGACGATGAGCTCGTTACCGAGGTTTACACGGTTACTGCGATAGACGGAACCACCAGTGAAGTGACCATCACCATTAACGGTGCCGATGATCCGTCTGAGATCACCGTTGGTGAAGGTGACTCTGATATGGGTGAGGTGACGGAAGATGTCGATGTTGATCCTGATACCAACGAACTTTCAGCGTCAGGTACTTTAACGATTACTGATGTCGACACGAGTGACATGCCAGCCTTTAAACCTAATGGTGTGTTTACCCCGATTGGGTCTACTTATGCTCTTGCTCTGGGTATGTTAACGATTACTCCGGAGGGGGCATGGAGTTATGTCGTTGATAACGATGCGGTTCAATACTTGAACGATGATGACGTAGTTATAGAGCGATATGTCGTAACCGCTATCGATGGTGTTGAACATGTTATCGAGATAACAATCAATGGTGTCAATGATGCACCTGAAGCGACGAGCTTTACGGTCGTCAATGATGAGGACGCAGTCATACCAATCCTTTTCGATTCTGAAGATGGTGGTATGCCTGATTACATCTCAGATATAGAAGATGACCATGATGACATTCCACTTAATATTAGGATAGAAAGCTTGCCAACCAACGGCAGCCTTTTGTATACCGACGAAAATGGCGTCACGAGAGAAATCGTTCAGTCTGATGTTGATAACGGTGTGTTGTTTGTTCCGAACAATATCAGTTTTGTTGCTGGACCTGGAGAGATGTTTGAAATGGGCTTCAGTGGTGATCCTGAGGATATGCCAGATCTTGTTGATGGTTTCTATAATTGGGGGGAAGAAGTTTCACCAACAGAGAGACTTATTACGCTAGATAACGGTAATACGATTACAGTAACGATCGAAGATAACAATGATAAACCGTTGAAACAGTATCAAGGCGAACAATCTCATGTTGGTTTTGGTATTGGTGATACTGATGGTAGAGGTATGAACAGCCAGGAGACCTTGGTCCTCGACTTTACTAATAATCCATTAGAGGTTGTTGATTTTGGTTTAGATGGTTTGGGTGGTTCATTTAACACTGATAGTAATGTTTATGTTGAAGTGCTCTATACCTTTGCTGATGGCACGACTCAGACGGAGCAATATCAAAAAGATCCAGGGGATACGGGGAATAGCCAAATTCTGTATGATTTTAGTTATTCTTCACCAGACAATCCGATTGTTGGGATGGAGCTGTCATCGACAGGGGGCAGTTGGGAGTTACGCTATGTCCAAGGTAACGAGGCAGTAACCGAAGACCCGCAGTTTGATTACGTCGCAGTCGATTCTAATGGTGCAGAAAGCACGGTAGAGACGGTCACGATAGATATCGAAGATCCGCAGCAATATAACGTTGTTAGTGCGGCGAGTAATGAACCCTTGTATGCACAGTCAGGTAACGATCTGCTGATTGGAGATAGCGGAGATAATATCTTCACTTGGCTAGACTCCGCGCTCGACAACGGTACTGATATTATTAAAGATTTCGAGCTTTATACTGCTGGTTCTGGGGACCTGATTGATCTCAATGATTTGGTCGAAGATCCTCAAGACGAGACTCAAATGGCAGAGTTACTTGATGCGATAGAGGTCTCTGTCGACGGAGAAGATATCGCGTTGTCCATTCCAATCAATGGAGGGGATGATGTTCAAACTATCGTTGTTGAGGGGATTGCGACTGAACTGGGTGGTTCGGTTGACCTAGGTAATGACCTAGCAGTGCTGGGAGAGCTGATAAAAAATGACGCAGCTTAATTAGATAAAGTGAAAGGTTCTAGCACTCAATGTAAGCAAAGCCCTCGATTTTTCGGGGGCTTTTTTTTGTATCGAATACCAGCCAAAGAAAAGGTATCGGAATAACACACAAAAAAAAGCCCAAACCAACGTGGTTTGGGCGGATACAAGTATAGGAGTTAATAAGGAAAATGCAGTAATTAAGAAAGCAGTGAGAAGAACAAGTTTGACGGCCTGTTAAACTTCTAAATACGCTGTTTTCTACCTAATTTATGACCCTCCATTTCCATTTCAGTTCCAAGAAAATTCATTATTTTTTTCTTTTTTTGTAAACACACAGCGATTCAATCGGTTAGTGCTGAGTTTTACTAACTGGTACGACCAATTTGTGAAAATGTGATGTTGCTTGCTTGTTAAATAAATGTACTAAGCGTATATTTCAAACAGTTGTTTAATACGAGTGATTGAAATGGCACCAAGAAGTACAACCAAAGACAAAATCTTAGATGTGGCTGAAGGCTTATTTGCTGAGCACGGTTTTAATGACACCTCTTTACGCACGATTACGAGTAAAGCGAATGTCAACTTAGCTTCAGTGAACTATCACTTTGGCGATAAGAAGACTCTGGTTCGTGCGGTACTCAATCGTTACTTAGAAGCATTTATGCCAGCACTGCAAGATGCATTAGTGAACTTAAACTTGAACGAAACGTATTCTATGAGTGACGTGTTTGAGTCTTTGAGACAACCACTAAGAGCACTTAATGATGTTAGGCCAAATGGTACAAGCCGGTTCATGTTACTTATCGGCAGAGGCTATACGGATGTGCAAGGACACTTGCGTTGGTTCATTACTACCCGTTATAGCGAAGTACTTTCTTTGTTTACAACGTCAGTAATGAAGGCGAATCCGAACCTCACTCAAGAACAGTTATTTTGGCGATTACACTTCACCCTAGGGACTTGTGTATTCACCATGGCATCAAGTCAGGCTCTGGTAGAAATTGCAGAGAATGACTATGACAGAAAGATAGATGCTAAGGCAGTGGTCGATATTCTTATTCCATATTTAGCCGCTGGCATGTCAGCAGAAGAATAAAACAATAAAAAGCGAAACATTCACAACCAATATAGTGAACAAAAGGATCTGAACTATGAGCTCTCTAAGACAAAAATGGGTAAGTGACCCAGCTTTTAAACTCTTTAAAAAAGTACTACCACCACTATCTAGCACCGAGAAAGAAGCGATGGAAGCAGGTAGCGTGTGGTGGGACGGAGAGCTGTTTTCTGGCAAACCAGATTTCACTAAGCTGCACCAATATCCTAAACCTCAGCTGACAGCAGAAGAGCAATCGTTCATGGATAATGAGCTTGAAACTTTGCTGGCTATGCTTGATGACCACCAAATTGTAAAAGAAGACCGAGACCTTCCTGAAGAAGTGTGGAACTTCTTACGTAAAGAGCGTTTCTTTTCTCTTATTATTGCGAAAGAGTACGGCGGTCGTGAATTCTCAGCACACGCTAACTCAACTATCGTAACTAAGATTGCCACGCGTAGTATCAGTACTGCGGTTTCAGTAATGGTTCCAAACTCTCTTGGTCCTGGTGAGCTGCTTTCTCACTACGGAACTCAAGATCAAAAAGACTACTGGCTGCCTCGTCTTGCTGACGGTACCGATATTCCGTGTTTCGCACTAACAGGCCCAGAAGCGGGTTCTGATGCGGGTGGTATCCCTGATGTCGGAACTGTGTGTATGGGAATGCACGAAGGTAAAGAGACGCTAGGTATTAAGCTGAACTGGAACAAGCGTTATATCACGCTAGCGCCAGTGGCGACGGTACTTGGTTTGGCTTTCAAACTACACGATCCTGAGAAACTACTTGGCGACAAAGAAGACATCGGTATCACTTGTGCGCTAATCCCTGCTGACCACGAAGGTGTTGTGATTGGTGAGCGTCATGATCCACTTGGCCTTGCATTCATGAATGGTCCGACACGCGGTCATGATGTATTCATCCCTATGGAATGGCTAATTGGCGGTGCAGATTACGCAGGTAAAGGCTGGCGTATGCTGGTGGAGTGTCTGTCTGCAGGTCGTGGTATTTCACTACCAGCCCTAGGCACAGCGATGGGTCACCTAACTGCGAAAACAACTGGCGCGTATGCTTATGTTCGTAAGCAGTTCGGCATGTCGATTGGTAAATTTGAAGGTGTTGCAGAGAGTTTAGGCCGTATTGGTGGCTTAACATATCTACTAGAAGCAACTCGTACACTGACAACTACTTCACTTGATATGAAGGAGAAGCCGGGTATCGTAACGGCTATCGCGAAATATCATATGACAGAGATGGCGCGTACTATTCTGAATGACTCAATGGATATCCACTCAGGTCGTGCAATTCAAGATGGTCCAATGAACTACTTGGCTGCGCCTTACCTAGGTATTCCAGTTGCTATCACAGTAGAAGGTGCGAACATCTTAACTCGTAACCTGATGATCTTCGGGCAAGGTGCGACACGCTGTCACCCATACGTACTAAGCGAGATGGAAGCGGCTGCAAACCCAGACGAGAAGCAAGGTGCGAAGGACTTCGATAATTTGTTGTTCAAGCATATTGGTCACGCGACTAAGAACACGTTCGGCGCGTTTGGCGCGGCATTAACAGGCTCTAAGTTCATTAAAGCGGATATGAGTGGTCCAACAAAGCCGTACTACCAAGACCTGACTCGCTTGAGCCGTGCGCTTGCAGTAAGTGCGGATTTCGCAATGCTGACGCTAGGTGGCGAGCTGAAACGTAAAGAGCTTATCTCTGCACGTTTAGGTGATGGTCTAAGTTACCTTTACATGGCTTCTGCTGCACTTAAAAAGTATGAAGACGAAGGTCGTCAACAAGCTGACCTAGACTACGTACACTACGCGGTTCAACACTGTTTCCATAACGCGGCGAAATCGCTACAAGAAGCGTACAGAAACTTCCCGAACAAGATGGTTGGTAAAGTACTTAAAGGTCTAGTGTTCCCTGTAGGTAACCACTTTGAAAAACCAAGTGACAACCTAACGGTACAACTGGCGGAAAGCTTGATGACTCCGGGTGCACACCGTGAACGTCTGACTCACCTTTGCTACATCGGTAAAGAAGAAGAGGATAGCGTTGGCCTAATGGAGAATGCGTTCAATGCGATGTACAGCATTAAGCCTCTTGAGCGTAAGATCTTCAAAGCAGTGAAAGAGGGCAAAGTAGCTCGTAAAGGCTTACTGCAAGATAAACTTGCCCAAGCTCTGGCGGCAGACGTTCTTACTCAAGACGAAGTTGACCAAATCATTGCAGCAGACAAACTACGCTACGCAGCGATTCAAGTTGATCACTTCAGTCATGACTTCAGCGAAACTTTGACGCGAAAAGAGTTAAAACCTAAGCTAAATAGCGTTGCTTAGATAAAGAAATGACAAAAGGCACCTAATAAGGTGCCTTTTTTTGTTTTTGTCGTAGAAGTCGCAATAGACGCGTTAACAAATGGTGACTTAGTCAGCAAATATTCGCTGAGTGCTCCAACCACTTGCATTTTCACCACATTTTTACAGAAATTAGATGCCATTTGCGTACGAAACTTTTATCCTTAACCTGATTTTTTAAGGAAGTTGAATATGATCATCAAACCTCGAATTCGCGGATTCATCTGTACTACAACACATCCAGTCGGTTGTGAAGCTAATGTAAAAGAACAAATTGCTTACACAAAAGCTCAAGGCCCAATCGCAAACGCACCTAAACGTGTACTAGTTGTTGGCTCTTCAAGTGGCTACGGCTTGTCTTCACGTATTGCGGCTGCATTTGGTGGCGGCGCTTCAACTATCGGTGTTTTCTTCGAGAAAGCCGGTACTGAGAAAAAGCCGGGCACAGCTGGTTTTTACAACTCAGCAGCGTTCGACAAGCTAGCTAAAGAAGAAGGCCTGTATTCAAAAAGCCTGAACGGCGATGCTTTCTCTAACGAAGCGAAACAGAAAACGATTGACCTGATCAAAGAAGATCTAGGTCAAATCGATATGGTTGTGTACTCACTGGCGTCTCCAGTGCGTAAAATGCCAGAGACTGGCGAAGTTATTCGTTCAGCTCTGAAACCTATCGGTGAAACGTACACATCAACAGCTGTTGATACAAACAAAGACATGATCATCGAAGCAAGTGTTGAGCCTGCATCTGAAGAAGAGATCAAAGACACTGTTACTGTAATGGGCGGTGAAGATTGGGAACTTTGGATCAACGCTCTATCTGAAGCCGGTGTTCTAGCTGATGGTTGTAAGACAGTTGCTTACAGCTACATCGGTACAGAGCTAACGTGGCCAATCTACTGGGATGGCGCGTTAGGTAAAGCTAAGATGGATCTAGACCGTGCAGCGTCAGCGCTTAACGAGAAACTAGGTCAAACTGGCGGTACTGCAAACGTTGCTGTTCTTAAGTCTGTTGTGACTCAAGCAAGCTCTGCAATCCCTGTTATGCCTCTTTACATCGCTATGGTGTTCAAGAAGATGCGTGAAGAAGGTATTCATGAAGGTTGTATGGAACAGATCTTCCGTATGTTCAGCCAACGTCTATACAAAGAAGATGGCAGCGCAGCAGAAGTCGATGAAGTGAACCGTCTACGTCTAGACGACCTAGAACTTCGTGACGACATTCAAGAGCATTGTCGTAACCTATGGCCTCAAATCACAACTGAGAACCTAAAAGAACTGACTGACTACGTAGAGTACAAAGAAGAGTTCTTGAAGCTGTTCGGTTTCGGTGTTGAAGGCGTTGATTACGAAGCTGACGTTAACCCAGCTGTTGAATTTGATGTAGCTGACATCTAATTCAAACAATCGAATCAAAACGAAATAGGCGCTCATTGAGCGCCTATTTTTTTGTCTGTTATTTGAGTGAAGAAATTAAGAGCAGATGCAGGATATGAGTGGCGGTATTCGAAGAGTTTGAAGAGCGGATACGGGATACGAGAAGCGAGTATCGGTTTCGAAGAGATTTAAGAGCAAGCGGAAGAGAAGAACTAACAAAAAATGCACTAATCCAAAGATGAATTAGTGCATTCGAAATATCTAAGCTTGGCTGCTTTTAATGCAGTAGGCGCTAGCTAATTATGATGATGAAAGTACCTGCTAGGGTCATCAATATATTGGCTATCGCGTAAGTACCCGCATAACCTAGTGCTGGAATGGTTGAGCGAGCGTGGTCGTTTACGATGTCCATTGCTGGAGCACAGGTTCGCGCACCAATGATTGCACCAAACAGCAGCGCTCGGTTCATCTTCAAAACATAAGCACCAACCAAGTAAGCGAAGAATACAGGCAGCACACTCACTACGAGAGCAATACCAATGACCTGAGGGCCGACTTGGGTTAAGTGCTCGAATATCTTACCACCGGCGCTTAATCCGATACCGACCATAAAGAACATCAAGCCGAGGTCTTTGACCATATTCAACGCACCCTGAGGTACATAACCGAAAGTAGGGTGGTTTGCTCGTAAGAAGCCCAGCATGATACCCGATAGAAGCAGGCCAACTGCGTTACCTAGTCCAAATGAAACCTGACCGAATGTCATGGTGATCAAACCAAACAAAATACCCAGAATGAAGAAGCTACAGAAGGCCATCAAATCTGCCATTTGACTGTGAATTGAGATGAAACCAATTTTTTCTGCTAGGCCGTGGACACGGCTCTTTTCGCCACTCACTTGCAGTACATCACCTTTAGAAAGCACAATGTTTAAGTCCATCGGCATTTCAATCTGAGCACGTACTACGCGGTTAAGAAAACAGCCGTACTCAGACAGGTTTAAGTCTGAAAGGCGTTTACCTGCGATATTGTCACTTTTAACGACAATCTCTTCTTCCACTATGCGTAGATCGAGTAAGTTACGGTCGAAAACCTCTTTCCCGTTACGGAAGCTTGGGTCTAGACGAGCGTGGCTATCTGGGAAACCAACCAATGCGATCTCATCGCCTTCTTGCAGAATAGCATCACCATCTGGGTGGGCAAGAATACCATTACGACGAATACGCTCGATGTAACAACCTGTTTGGCGATAGATACCCAATTCACGCAGGTTCTTACCGTCAGTCCAAGAGATAAGCTCTGGTCCCACACGATAAGCACGAATGATAGGAAGGTAAACCTTACGTTGACCAGAAGCACCTAAACCGCGTTCTTGAGCAATCTGTTCAGCTGAGTCGTGCAGGTTTACTTTTTGCAGCTTTGGAATCAGGCGAGCGAACATGATCATGCTGATTAAGCCAACCAAGTAAGCCATCGCGTAACCCACCGATAGGTTTTCGATAATCAGGCTCAAATCCATATTTCTTGGTACTTCTGCTAAGCCTGAGTTGAGCGCGTCTTGTGCGCCTACCAAAATTGGGGTTGCTGTAAGCGCACCCGCCATCATGCCGGCAGACAAGCCAAAGCCTAAACCAAGGTAATGACTACTGAAATAGGTTAGGGCAATCGCTGTAGAAAGTACCACAAGGCTCAGAATGAGGTAGTGCTTACCGTCTCTGAAGAAGATACCGAAGAAGTTTGGACCCGCTTCAATTCCAACACAGTAAATAAACAGCATGAAGCCAATGGTGAGTGCATCTGCATTAAAAGAGAAGCCAAGATGTCCCATAACGAGGGAAGTAATCAGAACACCGATTGAATTGCCGAGTTGGAGACTACCGAAACGAATTTTACCAATGGCTAATCCAATCGATAAAACAACAAAGATGAGGAGAATGGGGTTTTGTTCTAACAGAAAAACAACGTCGATATTCACAGTGGTCGCTCAATAATTGGCGTGAAACACAGGGTAAGTTTGAGAGGTGAATTGTATCTAAATATAAATAAATTATAAGCGATATTTTGCTAATTTACTTGATTTTGACCTTATTCTTATTCCGTATGAAAACTGGTCATAAAAAAAGCCCGCTACAATGAGCGGGCTTTCTATAAATCGTACAGTCCAACGCATAAATTGGTCAGTTGTTTAAGGTCTTAGCCTCGATTCTCTTGTGAGAAATCCTAGCTTAGTCGAAAAGACCTAGGTTTTCTTTTGCGTATGCTTCAAATTCTGTGCAGCCGCCGATGTGGTCTTGGTCGATGAAGATTTGTGGCACTGTGTCTACAGGCTTACCAACAGTCTTTTCTAGGTCAGCTTTGCTGATGCCTTCAGCGTGGATGTCAACGTAACGGTAGTTGAAGTCATCGCGTTTAGCTTTAAGAGTTTCAGCATGCTCTTTTGCACGAACACAGAATGGGCAAGCAGGGCGACCAAAAATAACTACAAACATTTAATTTCTCCTAAATACGGGATGAGGCTCGTTAACTCGATTATGTTAACTATTCTTTAGTGAATGCCACTCAAAATTTCTTAAAACCAACTATGCCTCAATGCCATGGGGAAATAAAGATGGAATTACCTCTTAATACAATAGGTTTTGTCTATCAGAGCAAATAATGGTCACAAAAAGGATCCATGTTGATTTCTGATAGGTATCTAGATTGATTACCCTTAATTTAAGAGTGTGAATTACCCCTAAGAATACGACTTTAATCCATCTTTAATGCGACAAGTTGCACTTCGTCAAAAAAAGCTCATACAGAACGAGGCATCTTAATACTGATGCACGATACAAAGACTAAATTCCAACAACCAAGAGTTCGCAGTTTTGTTCAGTCATAGGCGCAGGAGGCACCATGTTTCAATTTATGACATCTACAAAGATCATCTTTGGTGATGGAGCACTTTCCGCTTCATTGTCTCTCTTTAATCAATACGGCTATAGCGTGCTATTGGTTACAGGCAATACATTAGAGCGCACTTCAGTTGTTACTGACTATCTCGATGCGCAGAGTATGCGTTATCAACACATTGCCGTTTCCGGAGAACCTAATATTAAAATGGTCGAAGAGGCCGCTATTTCTGCCCGTCGATTTAAGCCAGATATGGTAGTCGCGATGGGTGGAGGCAGTGCCATCGATATGGGAAAAGCGTTAGCTGCGGTTTTACCTAATCAAGGCAATTTATACGACTATGTTGAAGTCGTCGGGCGTAATGTACCTCTTAAAACTAAACCTCTGCCATTTATTGCTATTCCAACCACTGCGAGCACCGGCGCGGAGGTCACTAAAAACGCGGTGCTGAAATCAGGGCAAGACCAAGTGAAAGTAAGCCTTAGAAACCCAGACATGCTGGCTGACGTTGCGATTGTCGACCCAACCCTAACTCATGGAACTAATCTGTATCTATCTGGACGAGGTGCGATGGATGCATTTACTCATCTAATGGAAGCCTACGTGTGTGGTGAACCCAACCCGTTAACCGATATGATCTGTGAAGAAGGGCTGCGCAAGTTGAGTAGTTCTGTGGTTCGGGCGTGTGTTTATGACGAGCCTCAAGCACGTTCTGATCTTGCTTTTGCTTCTATGCTTGGTGGTATGGCGATAACAAACGCCAAGCTTGGTGCTGCCCATGGTTTGGCTTCTGCATTAGGAGGCAAGATTTCAGCGCCTCACAGTGTGATTACCGCGCGCTTAGCCCCGTTCGTGATGCTGGAAAATATTGCGGTTGCGAGAGAAGAGAAAAGATTAGACATCTTAGCGCGTTATCAGCAAATCGCTCAGATAGTGATAGGTAACTCCGAAGCAAAAGAAGAAGAGGCGATTTCTTGGTTATCTGAAGTGCTGGATACGCTTAAGTTCCCCAATTTGCAGGAATTTGGCGTCTGTGAAGCTCAGTTTGATGAGGTTTCTGCCGATGCGCTCAAGTCAGTGGCTATCAAAGGAAACCCTTTGCCGTTAAACCAAGAGAGGCTAGTGCATATTCTGAAACAGGTTTGCGAGGAGTGCAGTTGTGGAGAAGGGGATCATGAGGCGGCTTCAATGAACCAATTTGAAGAATCTGCAGTAGAGTCTAGCTTTACCATTATTAACTCTTATGCGTCCGAGAACAGCGTGGTAGAGAAAGGCAACAGTTGGACTATTTAACGGCCTTCGACCTGTTCGCTGCATAAAGCATTTAAAACAGACAAACAAAAACGGAGCACTAGGCTCCGTTTTTTAATAGCTATATTTTGGTTCGTATCCTAAGGGCTCTTTGTTCGAACCCTAGAAGGTTAGAACTGAGAGTATTTCTCGTAACGTGAATCACGAAGAGACTCTTTAACACGCTTTAGGTTCTCTCTGAAACCAGAACCACGACGCAGTGTAAAGCCTGTCGCTAACACATCAATCACCGTCATTTGAACAACTCGGCTTGCCATTGGCATATAAACGTCTGTGTCTTCCGGTACATCCAATGAGATAGAAAGCGAACTTGCTTTATCTAATGGAGAGTCTTTTGCTGTGATAGCGATAACCGTTGCGCCGTTTTCACGCGCTAGGTTTGCAATCTCTACTTGGCTCTTAGTGCGACCAGTGTGAGAGATAAGAACAATAACGTCATTATCACTGCAGTTAATGCAGCTCATTCGTTGCATCACGATGTCTTCGAAACACGTGATTGGGATATTAAAACGAATAAACTTGTTTTGAGCGTCTTTGGCGACAGCAGAAGAGGCACCCAGTCCGAAGAATGAAATGCGTTTTGCTTGAGTCAGCAAGTCAACCGCTCGGTTCACTTGCATCGCATCTAGACTGTTTTTTGCAACGTCTAGACATGCCATAGTTGATTCGAAAATCTTATGCGTATAAGCATCCGGACCATCATCTTCTTCAACATTACGGTTCACGTAAGGTGTACCGTTCGCCAAGCTTTGAGCTAGGTGAAGTTTGAAGTCAGGAAAGCCCTTTGTGTCTAAACGACGACAGAAGCGGTTAACTGTAGGCTCACTCACGTCAGCCATTTTAGCTAAGGTAGCAATGCTAGAATGAATTGCAGTTTGAGGGGAAGCCATGATTACTTCGGCTACCTTACGCTCAGACTTGCTGAAATTTTCCAGGTTTTTTTGTATTTTTTCTAATGTATTCATAGTGTTCACAAGGGTATAGAGAACAACTTGCTAGTTAATATCTTTTACCAGGGGGTATGGCTGAAACAAATATCAATAAGTACAAAACCAAACTTAGATTGGGTATCGTAAATACTGCTGCATCAAATAGATATCAAGCTAACTAGCACCATAGAGTCAGTATAAACCCAACATACTATTTACTAATACAAAAACACGGCATGAATGCTTAAGAATATGACAAACCTCAACAAAATTTTAGAAAACTACAGAACTGGAAGAGGGTTTGAGCAAAAAGAATGCAAATTGAGTATGAACTGACAGCTTAGTTACATCAAAAAGAAAGAAATTTTCAATTTGATGCAACTAAAATTGAATGACTATGCGTTGATTTGCGTAACCAGTTTGGTGATTTTGCCCATCAAGTTAGGTGCTAGTTTAGAGATCTCACGCTGTTCTTCAAGCACTGAAGAGAGAATATCATTGCCCGTTAGTGGGTTTGCTAACACCACGCGGAAAACGATGATTGGCTGATGTGCCCACGCTTCAGGGTTTAAGCGAGTACGAGATACGAACGACTTACCCGTTTCACGCTGTTTTTTCTGAATAAACTTAGTGAGTTCGTTAAGAAGTTCATTTAGCTCTACGCGTTGTTCAGGATCAGCCTTAAGCAATGCTGCCTTTACAGCTTCAGGAACGTAGCGATAGGTCAGTAGGCAAAGCTCAGGTTCAGAAACCAGTTCGAAGTCGCTCTGATCTTTAATTAGGTCGGCGAAGTAGCGCGCTTTGTTGATGCTCTGATCGATCAGTAGTTCATAGCCTGGACGGCTAATGATGTGCATTGCGGCGTAAACCAGCATTGCCATGCCTGAACGAGAGCCTTCAAGCGTATGACTGCCTAAATCTTTTGAGCCTTTACGAAGTATGTATTGAGCGTGATGTTCAATCGCTGTCATCGCATCTGGCTTCTTAAACAGAACCATGCCCGCACCCATAGGGATATAAAGCTGTTTGTGTGCGTCAATGGTGACTGAATCGGCTAGCTCAATACCATCAAGTAGGTGACGGTGATTGTTAGACATCAAGGTCGCACCGCCCCAAGCTGCATCAACGTGGAAATGACAATCTGTTTCGGCACACACCTTTGCAATGTCCCTTAACGGGTCGATATTACCGGTTTCGGTTGTACCAGCCACACCGATCACGGCGAAAGGCTTAATCTTGTTCTGCTTAAGCTGCTCGATTTTGAGTCTTAGATCGTCAGTGCAAATGCGGTTGTCGTTATCCGTTTTAACAGACACTAGACCTTCTTGACCAATGCCAAGGACATCTGCGGCTTTTTTCAAAGAGTAGTGACCACGTTCAGAGACTAAGATGGCTAGGCCTTCGTAGTCGTAGTGCTTCATGGCTTTAAACAAGCCCTCTTTTTCTACACCTTTGAACGAACCTTGGGCTTTTAGGGCATTGTTGCGTGCAACCCACAGCGCGGTAATGTTCGCAATGGTACCACCAGAACAAAACGCACCTAATGAGTGGTTTGCACTGTGCATCCAACGAGAATAAAACTGGTCGCTATCTTGATAAATCAGGCGATGTAACATGCCCAGAACTTGACGTTCTAAGGGAGTGAAAGCTTTGGAAGTCTCGATTTTTACTAGATTCTGATTCAACGCAATCATGATCTTAGAAAGCGGCATCAGAAAGTACGGCAGGGCAGACGTCATGTGACCAATAAAACTTGGCGAAGACGTATGAACCGAATGAGACACGAGAGAATCGAGGAGATGCTCAGTATGTTCAGAAACAAACTCAGGCTGCTCTGGGATATGAGCATTTGAAAAATCTTTCTCAATTTCACGCAGTGGCTTTTCTTCAGCCACAATGTGTTCACGTAAGAATTGATTCAGGTTTCGTGAAAGTTTGTCTTCAATTTGAGTGAGTGTTGAATCTGGGCCTTCCGGTACCGTGAAGATACGTAAAAGACTGTCGAAGCTAACATCTGCTGTTTTTTGTTCCGTAACCATAGCAAGCGAGTTATTTTTTTTTATATTGACGCGAGCGGGACAATCTAAACGAAAACGGGAACAATGTCCCGTCTTAATTATGAAATCCAACTTCTCATAAAAGCGCATTAAACCAAGGGTTATTTACACTTAATCGCTTCAAGTTTACTAATCGACTGGTTGTAACGCTGCAGCGCTGTGTCGATTTGCTTAGGGTGGCTAAGCAGCTCTGCAAACGCAGAACGTAGCTCGTAGTTTTGAGCATGAGGCGTTGATTGGCGGTCGTCGAACGTTGTTTTCGCGATTTTGCCAAGCTCATCATCACGTGTTGATAACGTTTTAATGTCGTGTTGCTCAAGTTGCAGCCAAGCTTCCACCGGTTGTTCAGTTGCTACTTTACTTGAATCGTTCACAAGGTAGTAGTTTACCGCTGCACGGTTAAGCTCAAAGTGGTGTTTACGGCCTTCTAGGAACCACTCACTGACTTCTGTTAGCTCTGGATATTGTTCAGAGGTTAATGCAGCAAGGTCGGCATACCAATTCAAAGATGCATCAATGTACGCATCATATTTTTTTGCTTGGCATTGGTTTGTCTCAGACATTGAATCTGCTGCAAAAGAGAAGGTAGAAGTTGAAGCTAGCAGTAATGCGACGCAAAGGCGTTTCATAGTGGTTCCTTTTGTAAGTTTATTCTTTTTATAACTTTGTCGTTACAGATTACCGTGATCATTATTTGTTGAGCAATGACACTTAGTGTCTTTTTATTTCGGTAACTGTATCGGTGTCTTGGGCATTGGTATTCGAGTTGCATTCTAATCTAAAACAAACGCTATTCCTGCGATCTAGTTAGCAAGAGATACAAAGAACAACATCAATATCGGAACAAGCAAGCTTAGGATAAAGCCACTGACGATAGCGATAGGCACACATCGAACGCCGCCTGTTGTTTGAATAACCGGTAAGGTGAAGTCCATCGCAGTAGCACCAGCATAACCAATAGAGGTACATGGATAGCTGCGGATCAGCACTGGAATCAGTACCAAAGCAACCAACTCTCTTAATAGCTCAAGCATGAACGATGCGCCGCCATAGACAGGGCCAAAGGCGTCACCCATCAAGATACCTGCCAGCGAGTACCAGCCAAATCCAGAAGACATAGCTAGGGCTTTGAAAAGAGGGATATCAAGGATGTAAGCAGCGATCACACCGCCTAACATTGAGGTCGTGATGATCGTGATTGCGATAACCATGCCGTGTTTGTTGAGCAGGATCTGACGAAGTGTCAGCCCGCTATTACGCAGTTGAATACCGATAAAGAAGAGAAGAACAAACAGAATCCATTCGCTTGCGGTATCAACCCAATCGAGGCCAATAGGCAGTGCTAAGCCAGCGATAAGGCCTGAACCCACCACTAGGATCAGCTTGGCAGATTCCATTGCCATAGAAGAAAGGGGAAGCTTCTTGTTACTGCTGTCAGTCTTGAGTGGCAGTAACTTATCAATAGCGGGCAGCGCCATCAGGTTACAAACGCTTAAACAGACGAAGAAAGTGGCGGTGTAAAGAAGAATTGTCTGTAGATTACTGCCTAAGTTATCGAGAGCGGCTAAGCTGAGTCCCATTAACGCCAGAATCACGTAGATCAACCGCGATGTCGAGCGGTTGATGAATTCTAGCGTCTGAGCGTTCGAAATAGAAAAAAGATACCCCACGACGAGTGGCGCAAATATAAAGATCATCCCTGTAAACATGCTTTCCCCATTGCATTTACTTCATATTACATTTACTTGTCACTTAACAGTGACTTAGAAGCCGCTAGTATTGATCACGTCGCTTAGCTTTGCATTAAAATCATGTTTGCTCAAGTTGCTTAATTTATAGAGCACCTCTGCACCTGTCACATTAAGTTCAACTTCGTGTTCATCGATATTCTCATCCTTGTTTCTGAACATTAGTAGGTGGTTAGCGATTCGAGCGATATCTAAGTAAGACACTTCACGTTGTTCGAGGTTATTGATGGTATTGCTGCACACATCAATAAAGTCGCTGTCGAAGCCCCAACGATTAAGCACCAATTTACTGGTAGCAGAACATTGGCCTTGGAAGATTTGTAGAGCAATGTCGTGGTCTAGGTAATTGCCATTTTCGAGGTAGAGGTGGTATTCGCTAACCAAACAGAACAAGCCAATATCAGCCAGCAATCCAACAAGCAGTGATTTTTCATGTTCAAGGTAGCGGTATTCAATAGGAGAGAGCTCTTTGAAGCCGTTGGTAACCAATACCATGGTGGCGCCCAGCTCTTTGGATACAGAAGCGCTATTAATCAATAACTCATTACATTCTCTGCTTAGGTTCACTGAATGTTTGAGTTGCTCTATGGCTTGAGCTGTCACGATGTCACGAACTCTTAATATGCCAAGGCGGGACACGGCTGTCATGATATCAACACAAGTAATATTACGTCGGTTAAAGACGACAGAGTTAGCCACACGAATGACGATAGCAGTGAGGCCTGGATCTTCGAGTAGGCACTCGGCAACTTCGGCAATCCCGGTTGACTCAAGGGTACAGAGCTTTTGAATTTTCAGTACAACGTTAGGGATAGGAGGAAGTGTTATTTTTCCCGCTGAGATAGAATGGCCAACAAGTTGGGCAAACTCTGATTCTAGACCCTTTAAGAGAAGAGTCTTATTTTGTGGTAGCCAGAAAAACGATAAATGATTCATATAAAAAGTAAAAACATGTATGTCCTGCCATTTTACAAGCCACGATGCTGCGAGGCAATACTCATCCGTCCACATAACCTTTAATAATTTGAACCGGTGTATCACTAGGTGTCCAAATTCAAGCATGGTTTGATAGTTTACTGTGACGTCAATCATGAAAAACCAGAATACTCAATTGATTGATGTGAACTATGTCCAGACTTATTTTTCTTTTCGAAGTATGATTTATTTAAAGGTGGAAAACAAAACCATAATATTCACCTATAGAATAACAAAATAGATTTAAAATTTTTCGCATAACAAGCTGCTTGTCTGGTGATCAACCTAATCGGGGTAATTTGATTAAGGATCAACGGATATGACCGAGACAGCATTTATTAATTACGTGAATCAATTTGGTGAGCATCAAAAACGTTCTATGTTCGGAGGTATTGGCCTCTTTCAAAATGACGCTATGTTCGCTTTATTGAGTGAAGGTTGTTTATTCATTAGAGGTGGAAAATCATTAGATAAAAAACTGACCGATCTTGATTGTGAAAAGTATCGTCATGTAAAAAAACAGACAACAGCTACCGTAAATTACTACGATATTACGGATCTGTTTACATGTGAACATCCTGAATTGGATAGTATTATTCGTACTTCAATCGATAACTCAATTCAGCAACGTAGCTTCAAGAAATCATCAGCTAGCCGCAGATTAAGAGATCTACCAAACATGCAACTTACGTTAGAACGCATGGTTAAAAAGGCGGGTGTGGATGATGTTTCAATGTTTATGCAGTTGGGCGCGCCTGAAGTGTTTAATAAGGTTCGCGAAGCGTACGGAAACGATGTTGACCTAAAACTACTTTGGAAATTTGCGGGTGCAATTGATGGTATTCACTGGAAACTATTACAAGAGCCACGCAAGCAGCAATTACTAAAGAGCTGCCACTAAAGAAGTTTGCCTTATATGCTTAAGATTACTGTTAATAAATAAAAACCGAGGAATGTCCTCGGTTTTTTTGTTTTTGTCTTAGCAAGTTTGAGAGGCTAAGAGCTTATCTGTTCGGGCTTTAACGTTAAGTACTAGTACTTGAAACGAGCAGTGAACATAAGTTGGTCACCGTAGAAGTCGTTAATACGAGCTTCAGCACCTAGAGAGAAAAGCTCTGTAGAGTGGAAACGCGCGTAAACAGAACCTGTCCAATCATCGTTGTCATCGATAGAAACGTAACCACCTTTACCACCAACTTCTAGTTGTGGACCAAGCCATTGGCGAACACCAACGTTGATTTCCATACCGATATCAGTAGAGCTTGAGTTCTCTGGCTGAACGATACGAGCTAGCATTTCACCTGTTAGGTCTGCCCAGTTGTTTAGTGGAGCGTGGAAACCAAGACCTACAGCTGAGTCGTAATCGCCTTCAAATTCTGAATCGATACGTGCTACAGCATGAGCGTTCGGGTGAATTGACTTACTGAACGCACCACCAAATGTTACTGGGCTAGCACCGATGCGTGCTTCAAAGTAATCATAGTTAAAGTTGCTCATTACCTGTGGTTGTTCATCAACAGCTAGTGCTTGACCAGAAGCCAATAGCATAGCGGTAGTAAGTAGAATTTTGCGCATAACGACCGTAAACCTATATTAGTGTTAATTCCTTTGGTTTGAGACAAATCGGCAAACCATAAACATTGAGACAGTTTAATCTAACTCACGGAAAAGTAATCCTTTAAAATGTAAAACCTTACTCATTTAGTTAAAAAACAAGCAAATTAAGGATCAGTCTGTAACGGAGATCTCATGTTTTAGAGCGAATGAGAAAAATAGATGAACGAATTATCCAAAATTTGTATGTTTTCGGACGGTTCTTATATCGGATGCCGCTTTTCTCAGTATCTATTCAGCAATTAGTGTTATTCACCAAAACTGGTGCGTTTATCCGCCATGGAAGTCAGTATACGCTCGGTATCTAAGATGGAAGTCCAGTTAAGCAATTGTTTGTCGTTGGCAATGACATAGTCAGTCAATTGTTGAGTAATCGTGTCTCTCAGTTGGTCGCCTTGCCAAGGTTTTGAAATATAGAAATCAAGTGCAGCGTTGTTAATGGCCGTGACGGTATCTTCAAGCCCAGCTTGCCCTGTGAGTAGCAGTTTACGCGTTGGCTTGGTCGCGTCGTGTTGGTTGAGTTCGATCAGAAAATCGATGCCGGTTTTTTCTGGCATGATGTGGTCGCACAAGATTAACGCGAGCTTAATACCATCTTGTCCCATTTCTTTGATTACTTGCATGGCTTCATCGACCGATTCAGCACCTTCAACCAGAAAGTTCTCTTCAAATATCGCCAAGTCCTGAAGGACACTATTGAGAACTTCAGGTTCATCATCGACACATAAAATTAGGTACTTATTCATGAGGTGCTCCTTCTTGTTTGAATGGAAGCCACACTTGCATGTTTGTATGACTGCCTACCTCTGACTCCACCAAAATAAATCCTTGATGAGCCGAAACGATTTGTTGAGAAATGGATAGCCCAATCCCTAAACCAAAGTTACCTTCTTTTTTGGTCGTGAAATTTGGGTTGAAAATGGTGTTGATGTCTTCTTTGGCAATGCCGTGGCCAGTATCGGAGATTTGCACCACAAGAAACGTGTCGTCACCTTTTGTATGTTGAGAGGTAGTAATGGACACTTTGCCTCGTTCAGAAAGGGCATCGAGCGCATTGGAAAGAAGATTGGTCCACACTTGTTGCAGAGAGAGTGACTGGCACAATAAAGGCGGTAAGTTGGTGTCGTAATGCTTCTCGAGTTGGTGATGTTTGAGTCTGTTTTCAAAGATCACTAAAGTATCTTCAAGCCCTTCGTGGATATCTGTGTAGTGGCGAACTTCTTCATCTTCTCGGGCATAGCTTTTTAGGCTTTTGACCATATCGGCAATACGCTTGCTGCACACTTGAATTGAGCAGATAGAGTTCCCCACATAATGGTAATGCTCTAAGTCATTGAGCAGCTCTTTGCCTGCGACAGGGGAGTCTTTTAAGGTATCTAAAACCGCAGCGTCTTGGCTTAGGTTGAGCCTCACCGCTTTTTTGGCCAGAGCACGATCATCGATGGTCGATGTAAGGTGTTTTACCAGCTGTCTTTCTTGTGCCGTGGATAGCGGCTTCGCTAGTTTTGAATGCGCTAATACGTCAGTCCCTTTGTTTGATTCAGGGAGTGACGAGTTCTCAAGTATCTGGTCTAGGTGTTCAGATAGAGTTTCAATACTACGCAATATAGCTGCAATCGGATTATTCAGTTCGTGAGCAACGCCAGCTACCAGCTGACCTAACATCGCCATCTTTTCTTTTTCGATCAATTGCTGGTGGGCTGATTCCAGTGACTCGAGTGTTTGCTGAAGTTTGATCTTATTGGTGATGCTACGTTGCAAACGTCGATTGAAATGACGGAGCAGTAGATTGGTGAATAGCGGCAGCAAGGTATTGTTGGAATGCATTACCTGCGCAAAACTGTCCTTATCCAGCTTAATCACTCGCGTTTGGGTAAGAGTGATACCAGTAGAGAATGAAGGCTCGCCTGTTACGAATGACATCCCACCAACAATGTTTCCTTTAGAGTGACGCACTACCTCTCTTTGTTGCCCCAATTCATCCTTTTTGTAGAGTGCCACTTCACCTTCAATGATTAACCATAGGAAGCGATTGTCTTCACCTTCAACCGTTAGTAAGTGTTCTGGCGAGTAATCTCGAATGGCCTTGGATTTGTCATCTTTAGAGAATACCTCCTGCAATGCATTGACGACACGCTCGGCAAGAGCATTATCAGAAAGCTGATGGTAATCATGAATGAAACCAGACTGGAACGAATGAATCTTTTGCTCGATGTGTGCTCTGAGTAAGCGCTGTTGATCCAATGCATCACTGTAAGAGAGTAGGTTTTCTGAGTCGTATTGAATGACAAAAGACGTTAGCTCTTTTTGCGCTGACTTGAATAGAACCTGATCTTGAACTGGTTTGGTTAGGCAGTGATTGAGTCGACCTTCATTCACTGCGGTTAGAATGGATTGAATGTCTGACGAAGCGCTGACTAATATCGTTCTTGCGGTATTACTATGGGGCAGCTGTTCAAGTTCAATTAGAAATTGCACACCATTAAATTGAGAATGATGATGAGTGATCACCAAGGCAACAGTTTGGTGGTGATCATGGATATCTTCTAATGCGTGATGTGCGTCTTCTATGTTCTCGGCAGTATAAATATCGAATACAGAAGCCAACGGAGCCAGCTCCGAACGTATTCTTTCAATGCTAACCGGATTATTGTCCAAACAGATAACAGCGTATTGATTCACAGCTTAACCTTAATAGTAGCGACGCTTCTAGCCTAGCAAGAACCGCTGAATAAGGATGAGAGCTAACCGTTAATTTGTTGAGGCAATCGAAGTATCGAGCAATAGACTGATTTAACTCAATGTTTCTTGTTTGCTACTGATGGGTTAGACTAAAAAAAATAGACTCGTGTAGAAAGAGAACTCATGGAACAGTTAAGAAAAATTGGTGCAATTGGCGGAGCAATCTCATTGGCGCTTTGTTGGCCGTTAGCGGTAGGGCAGATTGGACAAAATGCGATTACTGATGGCGTTGCAAAGCTTAACAATTCAAGCATTCAAGCTGAGATCGTGGAATACGATAGAGGTTACCTCTCTTCCAACGTAATCACTCGTGTAACTGTGACGGATGAAAACCTGAAAGAGCAACTTGCGATTGATGGGCTGCCGAGTGAGTTTGTTATTAATAGTGCGGTTAGCCATGGCTTGGTGAGCCTAAATGCTCTGTCGACGTTTGAAAATACCGATATTCTGCCTCTAACTCTGACGACTAGCACTGAGCTGAACGGCAACACGGATTTCAACTTCGAGTTAAGCCAGTTCAATCATCAAGGCTCTGATGAGAATGGTACTTCGGTATCTATCACTAAATCGAATCTTTCTGGCCATGCTACTGTTTTAGGGCAGGTTGATTACGAGCTTTCTATTCCTTCTGTTCAAATTGATTTCGAAACCGGTGAAGAGGTAACGCTGTCTAACTTGAAAGGTGTAGGTTCAGGCCAACAAGCGAAAGGCTACTGGTTAGGAACCCAGAATTTTACTATCGATAGCTTCTTGGTTTCAGATTCTGCAATGCAGCCTTTCATGACCATTGAAAACTCTAAGTACGATTTTGAATCGCACCTAGATGAAGCGACTAAGCGTCTGCGCAGCAATCTCAAATTGGATATCGCAAATATCGAGACTAATGAAGGTCAGTTGAACAACTTAAACGTTGATTTTGAAATATCGAAACTCGATAGCGAATCGTTCGAGAAAGTCTTTGAGATTTACCAAACTAATCCAGTGTTGACGCAAGAAGACGTCGCAGAGATCATTCCATTTATCGATATCCTGTTTGCTAAAGGCTTTGACCTTTCAATGAACAACATGTCGCTAGAACTGGGTAAGGGCCAATTCGAATCTAAGTGGTTGGTGAGCGTACCGGAAGGGACAGAAAATATCAGCAGCAACCCTTCGATGATCATGCCTGCATTAACGGGCAACGTTCACTCTAGCTTCTCAAATGAGCTTGTTGAAGAGTACCCATTCATCCGTGAAGGAATCGATGAATTGCTTGTGATGGAAATGATCAAGGAAACAGAAAGTGGTTATGAAATCAGCGCTGACTTAGAAAATGGAAACCTAGTGTTCGAAAATGGACAAGAAATTCCATTAATCGCTCTACTTATGCCGGTTTTTGTTCAATAAACAGAGCAAGCTTGAATACTGATAGGGTGATTTAGCAGGTTAAGCTTAAACATTTTATACGGTACAAAACAAAAGAGGTCTTAAGACCTCTTTTGTTGTTTTTATGTTGGGTAAAACATGGTATTACTTGCATAGTTATTATTTAGCAGGAGCAATCATCCCCATGGAACTTACATTAGATAACGTATTCAACTTCAGTGCAGGCCCAGCTGCGCTGCCTAAACCAGTAATGAAACAAGCTCAAGCGGACTTCATTGATTGGAATGGTTTAGGGACTTCCGTGATGGAAATCAGCCATCGCAGTAAGGAATTTATTCAAGTTGCTGACGAGTCCGAACAGGACTTACGTGATCTTCTGAACATCCCAGACAACTACAAAGTTCTTTTTTGTCAGGGGGGCGCTCGTGCTCAATTCGCAGCTGTTCCTCTAAACCTTTTAGGTGACGCAACAAAAGCGACTTACATCGATGCGGGTTACTGGGCAGAAAGCGCAGTGACTGAAGCGAGCAAATATTGCGAAATTGATGTATTCAACGCGAAGACGTCAGTTGATGGCAAAGCGGCTGTTGTTCCGGCTAAAGATTGGAAAATTGACCCAGAAGCAGCGTATGTACATTTCTGTCCAAACGAAACCATCGATGGCATTGAAATCAGCGAGCTTCCTCAAACAGATAAGCCAATCGTAGCGGATATGTCATCTAACATTCTGTCTCGTAAGATTGATGTGTCTCAGTACGGTGTTATCTATGCGGGTGCGCAAAAGAATATCGGCCCGGCTGGTATCTGTATTGCCATCGTGCGCGATGACCTACTTGAACTCGCAAACGATGTGTTGCCGAGTATTCTCAACTACAAAGTACTTGCTGAAAAAGACTCAATGTTCAACACACCGCCAACGTACGCTTGGTACCTATCAGGCCTTGTGTTCAAGTGGCTGAAAGCTCAAGGTGGCGTTGAAGCGATGGAATTGGTGAATAAAGAGAAAGCAGCGTTGCTTTACGGCGCCATCGATAGTTCAGCTTTCTACAAAAACGATGTTCACACTGCAAACCGTTCTAGAATGAACGTGCCGTTCCAACTGGTGAAACCTGAGTTAGATGGTAAGTTTTTAGAGTTGGCTGATGCTGCAGGTCTGAAATCACTAAAAGGCCATAGAGCAGTAGGTGGAATGAGAGCTTCACTTTACAACGCAATGTCTTTGGAAGGCGTTCAAGCACTGGTTAGCTTTATGAAAGACTTCGAAGAGAAATACGCTTAATAAGCGAGTTCGATGTTTACCAATGAAAAGAGGAGCTTAGGCTCCTCTTTTTGTTTCCCATAGAAGGTGAAAATATAGAGACCTAATTACCTTCTTCGGCCATTAAAACGAAACTGTTGTGGCGTTACATCAAAAGACGCCTTGAAGGCTTTAATGTAAGACGAGTCGTTTTGATAACCGACTTGGTCAGCAATACTTTGGATTGAGAACTCTTCATCCAACAAAGACAACGAGTAAATCAGGCGGATTTGTTGTCGCCATAACTGAAATGACGTGTTGAACTCTTTTGAGAATAAGCGCGATAAGGTTCGCTCTGATGCACCGACTTTCTCTCCCCATTCCTTCAACGAAAAGTCCAACGTTGGTGCCTCTGTCAGCGCTTCAAATATAAGCTTCAAACGTCGGTCTTCGGGTAGCAACAATTGATAGGTCTGAACGTTGTCTTTCATGATCTGATCGTGCAATACCGAGAGCAATCGCGATACCTCTTCATCACTCACTAATCCTTCGCATTGTCTGCGAATTTCCTGCAATAACTCATTCAAAAACGGCGTCAGGGTAATGGTTCGCACATGAGGCTCATACTTAATACCAAAGGCTGGATTAAGGTAAATACCGACAAACGTCGTATGGCTCAATGCGATAGATTCATGTTGAATCCCTGCAGGCACAAACAAAGCAGAAGTATGGGGCACAAGATGCTGGTAGTGCTCGGTTTTCGTTTGCAATAGGCCTTTGAGTGGGAAGATCACTTGATGCCACGTATGTTTGTGCATTGTATCGACGTAGCCCTTGGGCATATCGATGGTCTTCACTAACGCTGGTGAATTAGGATTAGCGACCATCATCTCATTTGAGGTGATGATTCCGGAGTGAGAATCTATTTGGCGGGTTAGCATGGTTAAGTGTCTTTATGCCCCTATTCTGACGTTTCGGGACTAGGCTATCATGCCCAGCAGAGTGAATGAAGTAATTAGGGGGCACGTATGCGATATCAAGTTGAAATATCAAAAGAAAACCAACTACTATTCAAAGTTGATATTGAAGGCATTAACCAAAGCAAGTGCGAAACATCGCTCGAAACCGTGTTAACTAAGTTTCCGAAAACTGAAGGTTATCAGCGTCATGTATTGGTTTCCGACAGCGAAACACGTTACTTAAAAAGCACAGAACACACCATGGAAGTACTGGCGGCGATTCCGGTATTTGAATCACTAGGCGAGCAATAAGTTGGCTTTAGCTTGTATAACACACCAAATAAGTTTCAGGTAAGAAGGAAGGGATATGAAGAAGTTAGGCGTAGTAAACAGTGTCTTGGCAGGTAAGACCGTAGCTTTTGCACATGGAGCAAAAAGTGCCATTGATAAGCAGGTTTTCTCAGAGCGTCAGCACGCCACAGAGCTAGGTTTCACAAATGATGAACAAGGCGACCCTCGCTTTCATGGTGGCATTCAAAAAGCGCTTCATATCTATCCAAGTGAGCACTACCCAATTTGGAAACAAGAACTGGGCGACAAAGCGATCTTCCAATCTGCAGGCGCCTTTGGTGAGAACATTAGCTCAATGGGCATAACCGAAGAATCGATTTGCTTGAAAGATAAGATTCGTATCGGCTCAACATTGTTGGAAGTCTCACAAGGGCGCATGCCTTGTTGGAAGCTTAACGTACGATTCGACCAAAATGACATGGCGAGAAGGTTGCAAGACACGCTTCGAACGGGTTGGTACTTCCGTGTATTAGAGGAAGGCGACATTGGTGAAGGTGACGAGATTGTTCTTTGTGAAAGACCATACCCAGATTGGTCGCTCGCTCGTATTATGAGTGCCGTTTTTACGGGAAGCCTGGATCGAGAAGAACTGAGTCAGATGGCTGAACTGCCACTCGTAGAGTCTTGGGGCAAGTTGGTTGAACGACGCCTAGAAACGGGTGAAGTTGAAGATTGGGAAATGAGATTGGTTGGGCCAACAGCAGCATAAGCTTAGATGATAAAAAATAGCAAAGCCCACTAATGGAAGTTAGTGGACTTTGTGTTTATGTTTAGCTTACGAAACTCAATTATAGCCAGAAATTCTTCAAAGGCATCTCTGCGTCAAAGTGATGAGCAATCTGCGCTTGGAGAAGCTCAGCGGTCGCAATCGCGTCAGTTAATGCATGATGCGGCGTGTAGTCGGGTAGGTGGTATCGACGACGGCTCTGACCAAGCCTCACTGATGCTGGTTTTTTGCCTTTTAGCTTATTCCATAGGCCACCGGCCAGTTTGTTCTGGATCTGGGATTCAATCTCGAGCGTATCGAGAACTGGGAACTCAATGCCTTCTCCGAGTCGCACCTTCAATGCATTGTCCAAGAAGTCACGCTCGATTCGACGATAGTGAACCACTGGGATATGCCCTGCCATTGATTCTAAGATCTCACCCAACACTTCGCTAAGGTCTGGCGCATCAATGATGTCATTGTGAGTGATACCATGAATCACGACAGACTCTTCTTCGAGCTTCTGTTTTGGTCTTAGAGTCCAGTGTTTGGCTTGTCGCAAGTAGATGCGATTGAGCGTAAATGGCACTAAACCAATAGTAATAATGCCGTCTTTGTTTGGGTTTAATCCCGTTGTCTCAAAGTCGACAGCCAAGAACATCACTTCTGAAAGTGGCGTATCAGGCGCTGGAAGAGGCTGGGTATAAAAGTGCTTTAAGCGCTCGTCTTTCGCTCGTTCTAGCTTCTGAGCAAACTTAAATGGCCAATCGACCGCAGGTGATCTGAATAGTTTGTTCATAGGCCCTACTTAAACTTGTTGCTGGCTTGATAACGGAACTTAAGGAAGTTTTGCGCATTACTTAATATTTGGAATGCATCCTTTAGGTTACGTCGCTCGAAGTCAGACAGGTTCTCAGGCTCGATGTTGTTATCAGGCTCGATGTTGTTGTCGACATCGTGTGCTTGGTGGCGAATACGAACTAGAGAGATAAACTCCATCGCATCTTTCAAATCTTGAGCTCGGCCTTTTGGCAGAATACCTGCGTCGATAATGTCATCTAAACGTTCGAATGAGTTCTTAGAGCGAGAGCCAACCGCCAACGAGTGAACACGAATCAAATCGGCCAGAGGCGCAGTACCACGACGCTTAAGGTTGATTGAGTTGTTGTGACGGCCATCTTTCTCCATCACGAAATCTTTGAAGAAACCGAGCGGCGGTGTGCGGTTGAGTGCGTTACGTGCAAGACACGCCAAGAAGCGGTTGTTCTTGCGTGCGCGTCGAACAATAAAGCTGTTCAATTGCTCAGCCCATTTCAGACGACCATAAACGCCATCTAAGTCGAAGAAGATTGAAGCATTCAACAGTGCTTTCGGGTTTGGATCATCAATCCAATCGGCAAAGCACTCTTCCCACTGGCGACGAGTCATACGCCACGTTGGGTTAGTCGCCATGATGTCGCCAGTACAGTACACATAGCCACATTGGTCTAAGCCATCACAAATGAAGGTCGATAGCTCTTCAAAGTATTTACCGTGTTTTTTCTCGTCGTAAGTATCATCAAGAATAATGGCGTTATCTTGGTCAGTAACGAGCAGCTGCTCATCACGCCCCATCGAGCCAAGTGCGAGGAAACAGTAAGGAATAGGCGCCTTACCCAATTTCTCTTCACCCAGTTCGATAATACGTTGCTTAAAGCTACGGCCAATTACCGACATTGCAGTACCCACCATGTGGGCGTTGGCGTCTTCGTTAACTAAGCGTACAAAGCTGTCTTTTACTTGCTCAGAAAGCACCTTTAGATCTTCAATGCTTTGTTGCTGGAAGATACTACTTACAAGCAACAGCGAGTTTTGAGATTCGTAACGGACAATATCAGTCGCTTCGATAATACCGATAGGCTTCTTATCTTTAAGCACAGGTAAGTGGTGCACGTTGTAGCGAAGCATGGTCATCATGGCTTCATATACATAGGCGTTGTGATCGAGTGAGATAACCTCGGGTGTCATCACGCTGGACACTTCATCCGATGGATCGAGACCTTCGGCGAGAACACGCGTACATAAATCTCGGTCGGTGATGATGCCGATCACGGGTGTTGAGTCATCTTCATCATCTTCAACGATATCTGGATCGATAATCAGTAGGGACGAGACGTTGTCTTCTGCCATCATGGTCGCGGCTTGTTGAATGGTGCGCGTTTTTTCGATCATTGGCGCTTCGCTGGTGAGCAGCGTTTTTACCTTTGATGTGGTCAGGTCGTTAGCGTCGTTGCTGTCTGAATTGGCTTGGCGCAGTCGCGCATTATCTTCTACTTCGACAAAGTCGGCGAATGAATCGTAGTTGTCGTAAAGCTCTTGGAAGATAGGTTCAGGAATGCAGTAGAGCAGGGTGTCTTCAGTCGCTTTGACTGGGAAACGCACCTTGTTGTTGGTCAGTAGGCCCATTTGACCAAAAAGATGGCCTTCATCAAGGCGGTTATACAGTTCACCTTTACGACGATAGACTTCGACTTCGCCGCTTCGAACCATATAAAGATCATGAATTTGGTCACCAAAGTGAATGATAGGGGTATCTTGGCGGTAATAAGAAATTTCCACGCTACTGGTCACTTTCGCCAACATCTCTTCAGGGAGTTCTGTGAAAGGGGGGTATTGTGCCAGAAAGTTTTGAATCTCTAATAACTCAGCATCCATAATGATCATCCATTGGTTTGTATGATTTCATGGTACAACATTTGATAATATTTTGCCGTCACAAATCAATCTGTGAGCTAAAACCTTTTTAAAGTCTTATGGATAGACTAACCTTTCAATTAATGGAGTGACAGTTTAAGGATGATAGGAATGTCGAAGTGGAAGCTTAGTTTTGTCTCTGCGGTTTTAGCGTTTTCTCCAAGTTTGTGGGCGGACACTAACGCGGTGGATATTCTTGATTATGACCACGTTTATGCCACAGCGCATTCGGGCAGTTTAAATGAAGATGCAGGCAGTAATAACAATGCCTCGTCGTATGGATTAGGCGTCAGTTACGCGATGACGGATGATTGGTTGTTGCTGGGCGACTACAGTGCACGCTTCATTCACCCTGACGACACCACGACTCGAATTGATACACTTATGCCGGGTGTTGGTTACCGTTACAGCATCAAGAAAGATTTAGATATAGTGGCTTACTACCTGCTTGGTATCACTAAAGGTAAGGTTGAAGATAATGACACCAACCGAACTGAATCTTCAGATACTGAGGTCATCCAAGGGGTAAAAGCTGAGCTTAACTATGGTTTTGCGAAACGTTGGATTGCCAACGGTAGTGTGCAAGTGAATCGAAGTGATCTGTTTGATGAAGAGATTTATCACTTAGGTTTACGTTATCTCGTGACCAACAAGTTTGCGATTGGTGGCTCATACCAACATCGAGATGGTGAAGGTAAGATTCGTAGCGAACGAACCAATGAGCTGGGCGTGGAGTTTTTCTTAGAGTATTAACTTACAAAGTATCTAAAACTGAAAGTCGAGATACAAAAAAGCCAGCTTAATCGCTGGCTTTTGCATATCTATCGGTCTGTAAGTGCAGGTTTCTGGTCTGCAAATACAGGTTTCACTTTACGATTAAAGAACCGCAGCGATACCTTTACATAGAGGACCCATGTTTGACTTAGTCATACCAGCAACACTGATACGGCCAGAACCAACAATGTAGATTGCGAATTCGTCTTTTAGGCGAGTTACTTGCTCTTTGCTTAGACCAGAGAAAGAGAACATGCCGTTTTGACGTTCGATGAATGTGAAGTCTGCATCAACACCTTCTGATTTTAGTGTTGTTACGAATAGCTCGCGCATCTCTTGGATACGGTCACGCATTTCTGCTACTTCTGCTTCCCATTCAGCACGTAGATCAGCATCACCAAGGATGTGAGTAACGACAGCGCTACCGTGCGCTGGTGGGTTAGAGTAGATAGAGCGGATAATGCTCTTAACTTGAGAGAACGCTGTTGTTGCTACGTCTGCAGATTCCGCAACCAGTGTGAATGCACCAACACGCTCGTTGTACAAGCCGAAGTTCTTAGAGAATGAGCTAGCAACAAGGATTTCTTTGTTGTATTTAGCAAAAACACGTAGGCCAGCAGCATCTTCTTCAACGCCTTTCGCAAAACCTTGGTAAGCAAAGTCGAATAGAGGAAGTAGTTTCTTTTCAGCAACCAGCTTAGCCAGTACTTCCCACTCTTCAGCCGTTGGGTCGATACCTGTTGGGTTATGACAGCAGCCGTGAAGAAGTACGATGTCGCCTGCAGAAGCTTTCTCTAGGTCAGCAAACATGCCTGCGAAGTCTTTATCTTTTGTTTCAGCGTTGTAGTAGCTGTATTGAGCCGTCTCGATACCCGCAGCAGCGAAAACGCCGTTGTGGTTAGCCCAAGTTGGGTTACTTATCCAGATTTTTACGTCACCCAGTTGGCGCTTGATGAATTCACCCGCTACGCGAAGTGCACCTGTACCACCTGGCGCTTGTGCTGTTTTAGCACGTTGAGACGTTACGATCTCTGCGTCTGAACCGAAAAGCAGTTTTTGAACCGCTAGACCGTATTCAGCGGTACCTTCAATCGTTAGGTAAGATTTGGTTTTTTCGTTTTCAAGAAGTGCAGCTTCTGCTTTCTTTACTGTTTTAAGTACAGGCGTTTGACCATCTTCATTTTTGTAGATGCCAACACCAAGGTTGATTTTCTCTGCACGAGAGTCTTTTTTAAACTCTTCAGTAAGGCCGAGGATAGGATCGGCGGGAGCAGCTAACACTTTTTCAAACATAATCTTCATCCATGTCAATTGAGAGGGGATAGTATCTATGGGTAGTTATACCTGTATGGAATTTTTAAGACAATACGAAGTGAACAGAAAGGCTAAAAAAAATCCATTTCAATCAGATTTATTGACTAAAGAGGGTATTTGATAACAAAACACCCTACGGATTAACCTATAGGGTGCAAGAAGTTAGTGGTTTTTGAATAGATTATGCGGGCTGAGCTACAAGGCTTTCGCATTCGAGTTCACTAGCGATATTTTTGCCATCTTTGTAGGTTGCTGCGATCGAAATAAACGCTTGTTCAACCGCTAGAAATGCGTCGACAACTTGCGGATCAAAATGCGTCCCATTGCCTTCTAAAATGATCTGTTTAGCTTGCTCATGAGTAAAGGCTGGTTTATAGACTCGCTTCGAAATGAGAGCATCATAAACATCGGCCAATGCCATTAAACGGCCAGATAACGGGATATCTTCACCAGACAACTGATTGGGATAACCACTGCCATTCCATTTCTCGTGGTGAGTCAGAGATATCTCCTTTGCAACTCTTAAGAAAGAGCTACTTCCCAACTGCTTTTCTGCAATAGATAACGCTTCAGCACCAATCGCGGGGTGACCTTTCATTATCTCAAACTCTTCGTCCGTCAATTTACCCGGTTTCAATAACACGCTATCAGGCACACCCACTTTGCCTACGTCGTGCAAAGGCGCAGATTTGTAGAGCAACTCGATGTAGTTTGGTGTTAACAAGCTTGAGTGGATTTCTGATTTGCTGAGTTCTTGTGCGAGCACCTTAACGTATTCTTGAGTTCTAAGGATGTGTGCGCCCGTTTCATTGTCTCTCGATTCGGCCAGCGCAGATAGGCTAACAATCGCAACGTCACGTGTGGTTTTAACTTCGTTTTGCGCGGTTTCGAGGCTATCAAGCATAGTGTTGGTCATTGAGGCCATTGAACCAAGCTCGTTGTAGCCGAAAATAGGTAAGCGAACGCCTTGCTCGCCATTGGTCACCTTGTTCAAGGCACACTCTTGGCTTAGGAGAATGCGCTTAATTAGTTTGCTCCAAAGCGTCATGATGGCTATCGCATATCCACCCAGCACCACCGCCAAATAAATAAACTCTTTGATCACGCTGATCTTCCCTGTGCCATCCAATAAGCGATCTGGGTTATGTTCTAGCCAAAAGATGTCCTTGACGGCAATCATAGTTAGCATGGTGGTTAGTGTTACCAGAAGCACGATAACTAAACCAATCATTTGCTTGACCAGCGAACTCCTTTCACCAACCAGTTGGAAGTCAAATTGTCCAGTCGTCTCCATTTTATCCATTTGGCTGAGCTTAGCGTTCAATTGGAGAATGCTTCCGGTAAAGAAGCCGAATAGACTCATGCCAAACAACACCTTCAAATTGCTATCTATAGTGAATTCGTAGCTTAAGTTGTAGTAGAGCGCGAACGGGATACTTGCGGCAAAAAATAGAAGGGTATCAAGCTGCGCGAATCGACCTTGTTTAACTAATGTATGTTGCGCTAATAAATAACGACGCGCGATCCATAATAAGGCAAACACAATACTGACTTGTGTGAAAATCTCTAACGTCGTTAAGCTCTCGAGCATAGGGCATACCCGGCTGCCGTAGGTGCCAAACAGTACGCCAGCAATGACGTATAACTTAGTCGTTAGCGATTGATTGTAATTTGAAGTATCCATCGAAAAGCCTTTGTTCTCATTCTTATTAGATTCACGACTTTAGAATTACGAATGATTAGTATAACTGACGTGAATAAGACCGGAAATTCTATCGATAGCTTTCGTGGATTGATACAAGAAACTGGTTTGTGTTAGAGATTTGTTAGCTAGGTGAGGGTTATTAACGCATTTTTATGAAGATACTTGAATAGCCTCGGTCGAGGTTCGAGGCTATTCAGTCGGTATATTTGACTCAAGTCGCGAGTGATTGAGTTCGCGACCTACTTTAAATCAAATTACTTTTTCAGATTGATTTCAGCTTCAATAGAGCCTGTTTCAATCTCAGGATGAGATGCTAGTTTGTCTGCAGCCCATTGGTTGATGTGTTTCAGAATAGCAGACACTGCGTGTTTTTCTGTTGGTGCTTGGTCTTGTTCTACATCGATCTTTTGCTTTGGATGTGAGCCTGTCGCATCTTCAGCAATATGGAGCCAATCTGGGTGCCAGTAATATGGCTGGCCGCTCGGTGTTGTCCAACTGTGAACACCGTTTGACTCTCCTTTATAACTTAATTGGTCTGCTTCTATTTTTTTCATTGTTATCTCGCATGTTTTTGGGTTACATCAAATTATTGAGGTAGAAAGCCAACTTAGCTCCTACCTTGGGTACAAACTTAGCAAAGCTTACAAAGTTATCTGTGAACTAGTTCACACTATTGTGGAAATTAGGTGCGATCATATGGATAGCAGCAATAGTTGTTGGCGTAAGTGATAAAATCACCGGCTCACAGAATTTCTCTAGGTAGTACAATTAGATGGCGCGTTATGAAGAGCTTGCAAAGGATATTCGGACTCAGATAGCCAACAATACGTGGCGATCCGGAGAGAAGATCCCTTCGGTACGCATGAGTTGTCGTAATTACAACGTCAGCAATAGTACTGTCTTACAAGCCTACCAGTTGCTAGAAAGCGAAGGGTGGATCATCGCTAAACCTCAGTCGGGCTACTTTGTCGCGCCGAGACCGGACGGCGTTGATTACGTAGAGCCATTCGTTCGTGAAAAGAAAGCCATTAATGACCGCTTATTTGATTTTTTGAAGTCGAGTTCAGCCTATGGTGTGATTCCTTTCGGTTCTGCATTTCCAGATCCCGATCTTTTCCCATTACCTACCTTGACTCGAAATCTAGCCAGTGCCGGCAGGAAGATGACGGGTGCCAGTGTGATTAACAATCTGCCTCCTGGAAGTGAGTCTTTAAGAAGGCAAATCGCACAGCGTTATCTGCAGCAAGGCATTACAGTTAATCATCAAGACATCGTGATTACGTCAGGTGCAATGGAAGCGCTCAACTTGAGCCTGCAAACGGTCACTAAGCCGGGTGATAACGTAGTGATAGAATCTCCCGCATTCTATGGTGCTCTACAGGCCGTCGAAAGGCTAGGGCTTAACCCTATCGAAGTGGATGTTTGCCCAATTAATGGGTTGAATATAGAGCAGTTTGAAAACGCACTACAAAACCACAATGTCAAAGCGTGTTGGCTGATGACGACTTTTCAGAACCCGACGGGAACCAGTTTGTCGGAACAGGCGAAGCGCCGTGTGGTAGAGATTGCAGAACAACACGAAACCTACGTTATTGAAGATGACGTGTATGGCGACCTTTATTACGAAGGTCATAAACCGAAACCACTAAAGGCTTTCGATAAGACCGATTCTGTTTTGCTGTGTGGGTCGTATTCAAAAAGCTTATGTCCGGGCTATCGAGTAGGTTGGGTTGTGAACACGCGTTTTAACGATGCGATTCAAAAATTGCAGCTTCTTTCTACGTTATCGAGTAGCGCTCCCGTTCAACTTGGTGTCGCCCATTTCTTAACGCATGAAAGCTACGACAATCACCTTCGTAAACTACGTAAAAACCTGTTAGTCAGGAAAGAGCGATTTATAGACGTCATTAAGCAGTACTTCCCGCATTCAATCGAGATTGAAGAACCAGCTGGTGGCTACTTTATATGGATTCGTTTCTCTGAAAAATTCGACAGCCAACAATTTCATCAACTGGCTATTGAGCAAGGTATTAGCGTCGCATCTGGCGATCTGTTCAGTGAGCAGGGCAGAGTGGATAACGCGATACGATTGAACTTCTCTTATGAATTGACAGAAGAGAAAGAACAAGCGCTTATCTTGCTTGGTAAACTTGCACATCAACTCACGAACTCGTAAAACCTTAAGTCCCTCATAAAAAAGACAATCATTCCAACTGTACGGGTTGTTTGTGGCGTAACTGTACGCCTAATTGACCAGAGAGTTATGGTTCAATAACGGTAGACCAAATATTGGAGATACCGTTATGTTGAAAATGACTATGGGAAATGAAGTTAAGTTGATTATCGTCGCGATTGTGTGTGCGCTTCTGCTTATTCTCGGCCACGTACTGCTAGCAAAAGCGTTCGCTGATATGGCATGGGCGGAATACACCACTGCGGCTATCCCGTTCGTTATGATGGCAATCTGCGGTCTCGCAATAAAATACGCTATAGACCAAGATGTTGATTAGTTTTTGAATAACTAGTCTCTGATGGTGATAAGCAGAAGCAGAAGCAGAAGCAGAAGCAGAAGCAGCCGTCGCCTTGTTTTATTCAGAACATAAAAAAACCTCCGCAATTGCGGAGGTTTTATTTGTTCTTAACTTATAAATCGAATAGGTTTTCGAATTAGAAGTTTGCAGAGCGTGGCGTACGTGGGAATGGAATCACGTCACGAACGTTGCCCATACCTGTTACGTAAGATACTAGACGCTCGAAACCAAGACCAAAGCCAGCGTGCGGCACTGTACCGTATTTACGTAGGTCGCGGTACCAGCTCATGTGCTCAGGGTCGATACCCATAGCAATCATACGCTCGTCTAGAATGTCGAGACGCTCTTCACGTTGTGCACCACCGATGATTTCACCGATGCCTGGTGCAAGTACGTCCATTGCTGCAACTGTTTTGCCGTCGTCGTTTAAGCGCATGTAGAAAGCTTTGATGTCTTTCGGGTAGTTCTTAACGATAACAGGCGCTTTGAAGTGCTCTTCAGCTAGGTAACGCTCATGCTCAGAAGACATGTCGATGCCCCACTCAACGTCAAACTCAAATTTCTTACCAGAGTCTAGTAGGATTTGGATTGCGTCAGTGTAGTCAACTTGTGCGAAGTCAGCGTCAACGAATTGCTCTAGACGAGTAATTGCTTGCTTGTCGATGCGAGAAGCGAAGAACTCAAGGTCGTCGCGGCGCTCTTCAAGAACAGCAGCGAAAACGTACTTAAGCATGTCTTCAGCCAGTTTCGCTACGTCGTTAAGGTCTGCAAACGCAACTTCAGGCTCAACCATCCAGAACTCAGCTAGGTGGCGGCTTGTGTTTGAGTTTTCAGCACGGAACGTAGGACCGAACGTGTAAACCTTGCTTAGTGCACAAGCGTAAGCTTCAGCATTAAGTTGGCCAGATACTGTTAGGAACGTCTCTTTACCGAAGAAATCTTCGTTGAAGTCTACGTCGCCTTTTTCAGTGCGTGGTAGGTTTTCCATGTCTAGCGTAGAAACACGGAACATTTCACCAGCGCCTTCTGCATCAGATGCAGTGATAAGCGGAGCAGAAGTCCAGAAGAAGCCTTGCTCGTGGTAGAAACGGTGAATCGCTTGAGATAGACAGTTACGTACACGTGCTACTGCGCCAATCACGTTTGTACGTGGACGTAGGTGAGCAACTTCACGAAGGTATTCGATAGAGTGACGTGTCTTAGCCATTGGGTAAGTGTCAGCATCTTCAACCCAACCCACAACTTTAACGTCAGTTGCTGCTAGTTCGAAGTCTTGACCTTTCGCAGGAGACTCAACAATCTTACCTGTTACTTCAACAGAGCAGCCAGTTGTTAGCTTTAATACTTCGTTTTCGTAATTATTAAGATTATTAGGAACCACGGCCTGAATCGGGTCGAAACAAGAGCCGTCATAAATGGCAAGGAAAGAGATTCCAGCTTTGGAATCACGACGTGAACGGATCCAGCCGCGAACAGTTACTTCACTGTCTACCGCTAGCTTGCCGCCAAGTACGTCTGTTACAGGCGCGTAAGTCATGTTGATTTCATTCTCCATTGAGGGACAAATTCAACTCAAAGTCTCTGGCATTGCTGCAAATAAACATACATTTGCACAATAATTAGCCGAAACATTAAGTTGTATAAACTTTTTAAATCGATTGAACATATTACCTGTCATACCGACAGCTTCAACCTTTATTCTTGCTTGGTGAAAGAAATATTGTGTCTACTGACCATAAATACGTTTGAGGGTGTGTTTTTTGTTCGATCTTAGCGTGCGCCTTACGTTCCGCCTAATGTGAATCGTCGAATGAACAAGGCGTAATCGAAACCTTTGTTTCCAATAATTGGAGTGTGATTGTGTTGAAACTCGCTCTATATTGGCGCGGATTCAGTCATATTGGACTTAATCACCTTCTTAATTTCCCACTAAAGCAACAAGAGGAGTTTAATATCTACGTGTTAATTACGCCGCCTTAACCCCTGCATTCTCTCTACACCCGCACTTTTCGAGCGCTCGCTCATTCAAGAAAAACAGTCGATCAGATTATGTCTCAACAAGGCAGGACTGGCTGTACAAGTAAAAGAGAATTACATGCTTAATTATTTAAAAAAACACTGGTTATCAAACGTCAAAGGAGATTCATTATCTGGGGTTGTGGTTGCACTCGCCTTGATCCCTGAAGCCATCGCATTTTCAATTATTGCAGGCGTTGACCCTAAAGTAGGGCTATATGCTTCGTTCTGTATTTGTGTCGTAACCGCTTTGGTTGGCAGTCGCCCAGGAATGATTTCCGGAGCAACAGGCGCAATGGCGTTGTTAATGGTCACCTTAGTGAGAGAGCACGGATTGGAGTACTTGCTTGCTGCTTCATTTCTTGCAGGCGTTATTCAAATCGCGGCGGGATATCTCAAGCTCGGTAACCTGATGAACTTTGTTTCCAAATCGGTGATTACTGGATTTGTTAACGCGCTCGCCATCCTAATCTTCATGGCCCAGCTCCCTGAATTGGTCAGCGTCCCTTCGAGCGTTTATGTATTAGTCGCTTTGGGTTTGGCGATCATTTATCTGCTTCCTTATTTCCCCAAGTTTGGTCGTGCAATACCTTCTCCATTAGTCGCGATTGTTGCCCTGACAGTCATTAGTTTGTTGTTCGGATTAGATGTGAGAACGATTGGCGATATGGGTAAGCTTCCTGATTCACTGCCTGTCTTTTTAATTCCCAATATTCCATTAACGTTTGAGACGCTTGCAACCATCCTGCCATATTCGATTGCTCTATCTCTGGTTGGCTTGTTGGAATCCTTGATGACAGCGACAATAGTGGATGACCTGACCGATACTGAAAGCAATAAAAACAATGAGTGTAAAGGGCAGGGCGTTGCGAACATCGTGGCTTCCCTTTTTGGTGGCATGGCGGGTTGTGCGATGATCGGTCAGTCGATCATTAACATCAAATCAGGTGGCTTAACCCGATTATCCAGCATGATTGCCGGGGTTGTTTTGTTATTAATGGTGGTGTTTGTTTCTGATTGGTTGAAGCTGATACCGATGGCAGCTTTAGTGTCTGTGATGATCATGGTTTCTATCGGCACATTCTCGTGGCGTTCTATTGTTGAGCTTAAAGACCACACACTTCCAACTAATGTAACCATGTTAGCGACCGTGGTGGCGGTGGTGTTTACTCATAACTTAGCGATTGGGGTGGCGGTTGGCGTGGTGTTATCGGCTCTGTTTTATGCACATGCCAGCAAATCCATGGTGTTTATATCCGATGAAGTCGTGACCAACGAAATGCACACCATTCACCGAGTGAAAGGCCATGTCTTCTTTGCTTCGTCTGATGCGTTTGTCGACCTATTTGATTATGACAACGCGACCTCTTTAGTGACCATCGATATATCGGATGCGTCATTCTTAGATAATACCTCGGTTGAAGCGCTTGATAAGGTCGTGTTCAAGTTCCGTAAAAAAGGGGCTTATGTTGAAGTGTCAGGAATGGATAGCGTGAGTGCGAATCTGATAGTCAAACACGCGATGTATCACAAGCATAAAGACTTAACCGCGGTTTCTATTACGCACTAATCTTGGTTTAAGGTACTTTGAAAGCCTGAACTAGACATTGTTATGAAGTTAAAGCGCTCATTGTTGAGCGCTTTTTTGTTGGCGATTGAAAGTCTATTTATAAGTTGTTCTATTAAAAGAGAATAGACGATCTATGACTTCTTCTTTGTACTCGACAAAGTAAACTGATTAATCAGTGACTCAAGGTGATCAGATAGCTCTTCTAAGTCATTGCTGATGTCGCGAGTTTCAACAGCAGATTGCGATGTGTTGTCGGCGTGAGAGGTGATGGTTTCAACCTTTTGTTGAACATCTTGAGTCGCTTGTGTGGTGGATTGCGTTTGCTGCTGAATATTCTGTGCGTGAGCTAGCACCTGTTTCATCTCTTCAACCACCCCATTCATTTCTATTGAAAGTGCGTCGATGTCGTTGGAGCTTTGATGGGCTTGTTCGCAAACGCGATCGGTCGAAGTCAGAGACTCTTCACTGCCTTGCTGGAATTGATGAATGATTGACTCAATGCTGCCTGTTGCTTCGGCGGTTCTTGATGCTAGGTGACGAACTTCATCAGCAACTACTGCAAATCCTCGACCTTGTTCTCCGGCGCGAGCCGCTTCAATCGCTGCATTTAATGCAAGAAGGTTGGTTTGGTCGGCAATGCCACGAATCACACTCAATATTGAAGAGACCTCTCCGGTTTGCTCATTGAGTGTCAGTATCTTGTGCTTCACTTCTTCTATACTGCTGACTAGGTTCTTTATCTCACTGCTTGCGTCGTGTGCTTGGTTGGCACTCTTACACGCTACATCGGCGGTGTGATTGATGAGTTCTGAAGCGGTTAAAGTGGCTTGTTCTACATTGACTTGTTGCGCCTGTATCCCTTCGACATTGTGTTGCACTTCTGCGGTTTCGCTTTGCTGGTCGCTGGCGGCTTGCTCGGTAATTTGCGCGACGCTAGTCAGTTGGTTGGCAGACGCATTCAGTTTGCGCGAAGTATTCTGTACCTTTTCTAAGCTGTCAGATACGGTGCCCATGAACGAGTTGATGGAGTTAGCCAGCGTGCCAATTTCATCCTTACTTTGTTCAGGCAGGCGAGTGGACAGGTTTTTATCGCTGCTGACTTGGGTCATGAAGCGAGAAGTCTGTTGAAGAGGGCGCACGATAATCTTGCGAATTAATCCCATCGTAAGAACAAATCCGGCAAACGAGATCACCGTCATAATGCCAATAGCGGCCATGGTTTGAGTGTTGATCAGCGAGTTGACATGACTAAGGTTGTATTCAAGGCGAATTGCCCCCAATACTTCGCCTTCTGGTGCCATATGACAGGCGACGCAATTGGTACCCCGGTAATCTTCACTCGACTTCATGGGTAGAGCAATAACCAAGCCTTTACCCCAATCGGCAGCAAAGGGTTCGATAACCGTTTCACCTGCTAGCGCTCGCTTGTCGATATCATCAACAGGTATTTGATTGTCATTACCGGGACCGTATAACTTGCTTACAGCGTCAGCGCGCAAAACACGAACGTCTTCAATGCCTTCTTGTGCTAACGCTTTTTGACGCAGGGTCTCTTTTTGCGCCATTGTGCCAGTCAGCATCATCATATTAAGGCTATCGAAATAGTTACTTGCCTTATCATGAAGCTGTTCACTCAATACAGAGTTAACAAGTTGTTTTTGCTGCGAATATTGAAAGTAGGTCGATATTGCTAGCAAAAAAGTGAACACAATAGCGAGGGCCACTAGAATTTTGAAGGTTATAGTTGAGCGCATAAGGTATTAATTTTTTATTTTTTAATGACGCGCATACTGTACGTGTAAGAGTCACTACCACCTATGGGGTATGGCGAATTGTGTGACCATACTCCGGTTGTGGTTATGTTTCTGTGATGTAGCAAGTTTGTGTTATGTCTTATGTCAAAATATAACGTTGAGTTGTGAATTTGATTCTAGTTAGAGGAGAGAGTCTCGGGTTCCATGGGCTAGATGTATTTATCAGCTTGTCTTTTATCAATGAAAATTATTGTATTAGAAGGTTTGGTGGTCAACTTATATCCAGATAGCTATTTTGTTCAATTTAATAGCAAAAAGTGTGGTTATAGCGTTGTGTTTCGAGTCTCATTCGATAAGATGAGAAGATCTCTAATGCTAGAGGTAGGGCAGCAACGGATACGCTGCTTCAAATACTATGGAATGTGAATCAATTATTGGACACATACATGAAATTCAAGATTACATCGCCGATTATTGAACCTACGGAAGGTTCACCACATCAGTTAACGCTTACTCACGCTTCTCGTTTTACCTCTCTTAAGACAAGCTCCCCTTTGAACGCCCTGTTCGACAACGTCTCTGCACGCTTCTTTACCGCTTATCGCTCCTATTGTTATTCGTTTTATAACTTTATTTCTATCTGAATTCCTTTGTCATCCACTTGATGCACGAAGACTCACACCTATAAAAACTAAACAAATAAGTTAAAAATAATGAATATTAAAATGATGGGTAGCTCCCTAATTATCGCTGGTACCGCTCTCGGTGCTGGTATGCTCGCGATCCCAATGGTATTAGCTCAATTTGGATTGCTTTATGGCACACTGCTGATGGTACTGATCTGCTTCGGTACGACTTACGCAGCATTATTACTTCTAGAAGCGACCATCAAAGCGGGTGGCGGTCTAGGATTAAACTCTATTGCCCGAAAAACCTTGGGTAAACAAGGCCAGTTGCTTACCAACGGTTTGCTATACGCGTTATTAATTTGTCTATTAATGGCTTACATTCTGGGCGCAGGTGACTTGCTGAGTAAGTTACTGTCTAACTTTGGCGTCGAAATTACCGCTACTACCAGCCAAATAGTGTTTACCTTGCTTGCTGGCGCTGTAGTCGCAAGTGGTACTGGTGTGATTGATAAACTCAACCGCGCATTGTTCTTCGTGATGCTTGCAAGTTTGTTTGCAACCATGGCGTTCTTGGCACCGAGCATGACTCAAGAAAACTTGATGCAGGTAACCAGCCATGACCACGTTGATTTAATCAAAACCAGTGCAATCCTGTTTACAAGCTTTGGCTTTATGGTTGTGATTCCAACTTTAGTTTCTTACAACCACGAAGCGACAGACAAACAGCTGCGTAACATGGTGATCGTCGGTTCTCTGATCCCATTAGTGTGTTACTTGTGCTGGTTGTTTGCGGTAGTGGGTAACTTGAGTGAAGAGCAATTCAGAAGCTTTAAGAACGTATCCGATTTGATGGCGGCGTTTGAGGCTCAATCTCCTTGGGTGGGTAACGTTCTGTCTACCTTCACTGGGTTGGCGTTGTTGACCTCTTTCTTTGGTGTGGCGATGGCGTTGTTCAACCAGAACAAAGACATGTTCAACCAAAATACTGCAGTAACGTACTGTATTAGCTTTATCTTACCGTTGGCAGGTTCATTGCTTGCTGCAGACAAGTTCCTACAAGTGTTGAACTACGCAGGTATCATCTTAGTGTTCTTAGCTGTGTTCGTTCCTCTGGTGATGGTTCACAAGCAACGCTTTATGAAAGTAGCAGAAGATAGATACAGCGCGGAAGGTGGCAAGCCGATGATGCTTTTCTCATTGTTGTTTGGTTGCTTCCTGCTTATCTCGCAAGTGATTTAATAAAACAATTTGGTTGGGTGAATAAATCAGTCAACCAATTTCAGTTACAAAAAAAGGAACGCATCGGCGTTCCTTTTTTATTATCGGTTTATTAATTCAGAGTGATTAACAAACAACCTTAACAGCCAAACCACCTTGAGATGTCTCACGGTATTTAGCGTTCATGTCTTTACCTGTTTCTAGCATCGTTTCGATAACTTTATCTAGAGAAACAGTAGGAGCAGAAGAACGACGAAGTGCCATACGAGTCGAGTTAATTGCTTTAACTGCTGCAATACCGTTACGCTCGATACATGGTACTTGTACTTGGCCAGCAACTGGGTCACACGTTAGACCTAGGTTGTGCTCCATGCCGATTTCTGCAGCCATACATACTTGCTCAGGGCTACCACCCATAAGCTCAGCAAGACCAGCAGCAGCCATAGAACATGCCACACCAACTTCACCCTGACAGCCAACTTCAGCACCAGAGATAGAAGCGTTACGCTTGTAAAGACCACCGATCGCGCCAGAAGCAGCGAAGTAACGGATGTAATCTTTCTCTGTCACTGTTTGGATGAACTTATCGTAGTAAGCCAATACCGCAGGGATGATGCCACATGCGCCGTTTGTTGGTGCCGTTACTACACGACCGCCAGCTGCGTTTTCTTCATTTACTGCGAAAGCAAACATGTTTACCCAGTCAACAACCGACATTGGGTCGTTAGTTGTTTTTTCTGAAGTCATTAGCTGTTGGCGAAGTGCTGCTGCACGACGAGGTACACGCAGTGGACCAGGCAGGATACCTTCAGTATTCATACCGCGATCCATACACTCACGCATCGTTTTCCAGATGTTAGCGAAGTAAGTGCGAGACTCTTCGTCTGAGTGGAATGCTGCTTGGTTTTTCATAACCAGTGTACTGATAGAAAGACCGCTTTCTTTACACTGATTAACCAGCTCTTCAGCTGTAGTGAATTCGTAAGGTGCTTTGATTGGGTTTTCTTCTTCTTTGCCGAAGTTCTCTTCGTCAACGATAAAACCGCCACCAATTGAGTAGTACGTTTTTGAGTATGCAACTTCGTCACCAACCCATGCATGGATGCTCATGCCGTTCTCGTGTAGAGAAAGGTTGCTAGTGTGGAAGTTCATACCGCCATCACGTGGGAACGATACTGTATGACAGTGCATGCCAACAGGAAGGCGCTCAGTTTCTTCTACGCGAGCAATGAAGCCTGCAATAGAATCGATATCAACACGCTCAGGAGTATTGCCAGCAAGACCCATGATGATTGCGATATCTGTGTGGTGACCTTTCCCTGTCAGTGATAGTGATCCATATACGTCCACGGTGATTTTAGTGATGTCGCGCAATTTTCCCATTGAACGTAGGTCATCAATAAACTCTTTACCCGCTTTCATTGGTCCAACTGTGTGTGAGCTCGATGGACCAACACCGATTTTATAGATATCAAATACACTAATCATAGCGATTACCTCAAAAAGAGAGCCTCCCAAGGGGAGTAGGGAGGCTCATTTATTATCATTATATTTTTTGTTTAATCTCGCGATATAAGATGGATGTCATCTTATAAAAAGGGCTTGAGATTAAAGAGCGCCGTAGATTACAGAACTAATAGCCGCTAGACCACATAAAGCTGTAAAGATTTGTACAGGTGCTGAAGTTTTGTACTTAGCCATTGCTGGTACTTTGTTCATTGCGAATACAGGCATTAGGAACAGGATAGCTGCAATCATTGGAGCACCCATTGTTTCAATCATACCTAGGATGCTTGGGTTAACTACCGCAACAATCCAAGTTGTAACAACGATGAACGCTAGAGAAGCTTTCTCAATCTTAGAGATTGAAGAACCAGAGCGAGACTTGATTAGACCAACAAGACCTTCGTGAGCACCTAGGAAGTGACCGAAGTAGCTTGAAGTAATCGCTGCGAACGCTACTAGAGGACCCATGTAAGAGATAAGTGGAGACTCATGTACGTTAGCTAGGTAAGAAAGAACAGAGATGTTCTGTGCTTGTGCTGTTGCTAGTTGCTCTGGAGATAGAGAAAGCACTACAGAGAATACGAAGAACATTACAAAGCCCATAAGCATCATTGCTGCGCCGCCAGTGATTTGGTCAGTTTTCTTAACTGCGTCTTCACCGTATACACGACGTTGCTCTTTCGAGAACTGTGAAATGATTGGGCTGTGGTTGAAAGAGAACACGATGATTGGAATAGCAAGCCAGATAATAGAAGGCATTGTTGACCATTCTGGGCTTACGTCCATCATTGAAGTGTTCCAATCAGGAACTAGGTAGAAAGATAGCGCTAGTAGGATGAATACTAGTGGGTAAACCATTGCTGACGTTGCTTTAAGCATCAGCTCTTTACCGAATACAACACCTGCTGTCATAGCAAGGATAAGTGCACCAGAAAGAAGAGGACGTGGAATAGATTCCATACCCATTTGGTTTACTAGGAAAGAATCAACCGTATTTGTGATACCAACACCGTAGATAAGAACGATCGGGTAGATAGCGAAGAAGTAAGCAAAAGTAATAATGTTTGCGCCAGTCTTACCGAAGTGCTCTTCAACTGTGTCTGTAATATCAGCTTCAGGGTTTTTAGCAGACAGTACGAAACGAGCTAGAGATTTGTGTGCGAACCAAGTCATTGGTGCCGCGATTAAAGCTAGGATAACTAATGGCCAAAAACCACCCGCACCAGCTTTGATTGGAAGGAATAGTACGCCAGCACCAACTGCTGTACCGAATAGTGATAAACACCAGGTAAAATCTTTATAGTTAAACTTGCTTGAATCTTTAACGGCATTTGCCGAAGAAGTTGTTGTGTTCATGTTAAATTACTCATTTTTTGGGAACAGGAAATAAGTCGGGGCTAATTCTGCAGAATTTTCTTCTACAAAAAATAGATCTAAATCATGTAATGAAACGGCGTGTCACATGATATGCGAAAAACGGATTTTTGATCACGAAAATAGCGTGCCACAGGTGATTTATGTTTATGCTTGGTATTAGTTTTTTTTATGCGAAAGGGCGGGTTGTATAGATCTATAGCAAGTAAACGTTTGCGTAAAATTGCATTAATAATTCTGTTCCATACAAAGCTTGCGATTTGTTAACAGAGATTAAACAAAACGTAGTTGCTATGTAATTTGTTGCACTACATGCTGCTGCAGCGATTGGATAATTTGCGCCGTAACGCCCCAAATTAGGTGCTCTTGGAAGGGCATCGCAAAAACACGATGCTTGATTTGTTTGAAGTTAATAGTGTGGCTGTGTAGCTTGGCTTGGTCTAAAACATAGGTGGCTGGCACCTCAAAAATAGAGGCAACTTCATTCTCATCGATGATGGCTTCATAGTCAGGATCGACCAGAGCAACAATCGGTGTCACAGAAAATTTACTAATAGTACTCAAAGCGGGTAATTGCCCAACAATTTTAACTTGATCCGATCGAATTCCTACCTCTTCATGGAGCTCTCTAAGTGCAGTAAATTGCATAGAAGGGTCAGAGAGTTCATGTTTACCGCCAGGAAAACTGACTTGGCCAGGATGATGCTTTAAATGAGCGGCTCTTTTAGTAAAAATGACATGTAAACCATCTTCTCTTTCAACTAAACCTACCACCACTGCCGCTTTACGTAATTGATCGCCACTGATATGCGAAACACGCTCTACTGACTCTGGGTGATAGCCAACGGTAGGGTTTAGTTGGAATTGTTGAAGGAAGTTTTCTTTATTCATATCAAGCCAATATATTGATTATTATGATTTTAAGTATAGACATAACCGTGGGCTGATTACCAATTTTGAGTGTGTCTTCATTTACTTACCTTTAGTTTAGCTATTAACTAGGCGTAATTAAGGGCCACGTTGTGACTGACATCCTTAAAATGCCGGTTTTTGCTATATTCAATATGTACGCATCTGCGAGTAAGCGTTACCCATGTCATAAAATTGGGTTACGAAGCGTAGATTTTGTGTTTAAGAATTTGATAACAATGACTTAGTGAACCATTCTGTAGTTGACCCGATCTAGTGGACACCTTTAATAGTAATTGGAGGTGTTTATGCCAGCTTATAAATCAGGTAAAAAAACTCAACAATATCTTACGGAATTTAAGGTAACTGCTGTCCGACTTTCGCTTCGAGAAGGAGCTACAGTTAAAAGCGTGGCGCTATCATTAGATATCCACCCTTATATGCTCTCTAAATGGCGAAAGGACTATAGAGAAGGGGTTATTATGGAAGATAAACGTAAGAAAAGGACTCAGATCCCGAGCCAGAAAACTGAGTCTAGTCGGATTGCAGAGCTCGAACGTCAGAATGAACAACTTAAGCTCGAGAATGACTTGCTAAAAAAGTGGCAACGATTCGTTGCCCAAGAAAATCGACAAAATTCCGATTCATAGCCCATTACAAAACGCGTTATTCCATTGTATTGATGTGCCGTTTTCTATCTGTTTCTAAGTCGGGTTACTACGCATGGCTTGATAGAGAACCAAGCCGCTACGATCAAGAAGAGCAGGCTTTGAAGAAGCGTATAATTAAAGTGTTTACCCAGAGTCGAGAGACTTACGGCAGCCCACGAGTTCATGCAGAACTGAGGCGCCAAGGCGTTTTGGTTAGCCGCAAGCGTGTGGCTCGGATCATGAGAGAGCAAGGGCTAAGAGCACGAAGTTATCGCATTTACATGAAAATGGCCAAGCTACATCGGTTCTATCAATCGATTAAGAATATTAAAAAAGACACACCAAAACCAACGGCAGTTAATCAACAATGGTCTGGAGATCTAACGTATATAAAGCAAGGTAAACGTTGGATGTATCTAGCCGTCGTTATCGACCTTTACTCACGTAAAATCGTCGGTTGGTCGCTTGGTAGTAAGAAGAGTACACAGCTAACGATGAGTTCGTTGAGAATGGCCATTAGAAATCGAAAGCCACAAGAGCGCTTATTGTTTCATACCGACAGAGGCTCTGAATATCGAGCCCATGAAGTTCAAGCTTTATTATCAAAAAATGGAATTGTCCCAAGTATGAACCGTCCAGGTCATTGCACCGATAATGCGGAGGTGGAGTCATTCTTCCATACGCTCAAAGGCGACATAATTAGGAAAAATAGTTTTAAAAGTGAGAAGCAGCTTAGAGATAAACTTGCCGGTTATATCCAGCATTTTTATAACCGTTATAGACTGCACTCAAGTCTCGGATATCGAACCCCACATGAGTATGAAGTCGTGACGGGTTAAAGAGAATAGGGTGTCCATTTTATCGGGTGAAGATCATTCTAAAAAGAAATAGAAGAAAAGGTATGAGATGAAAGGAATCATATTCACCGAATTTTTAGAGCTTGTTGAAGACAAGTTTGGGTTAGAGCTTTTGGAAGAAGTTCTAGAGATGTCAGAAGATGAAGGGATCTACACATCTGTCGGAAGTTACGACCACAAAGATCTGGTTAAACTCATCATTAATCTGAGCAAAAAAACCGATATAGATGCAGCAAGCTTGCAACGCGTTTTCGGGCAGTCCGTATTTAAGAACTTATTAGCCTCATTGCCGAATAAAGCGAGCCTTGCTCACAGCAATACCACCTTTCAATTTATTCAGCACGTAGAGCGCTACATTCACGTTGAAGTGAAGAAGCTTTATCCAGATGCTGAGCCACCTGAATTCAGTTTTATCACCACGACCGAAGCACAACTTGTTTTTGACTACAAAAGCGCAAGATGTATGTCTCATGTTTGTTTAGGGCTTATCGAAGGGTGCGCTGAATACCACGGTGAATCTATTGCGGTGGAGATGACGCCACAAAATGATGACCAGAGCGTGGTTAGGTTTAATCTCAAAGTAGAAAAGTGATATGGATCCGGCCTCAGCCCTAGAGAAAAAACTTAAACGCCAAATTGCTGCGCGAAAAGCAGCAGAAGCTTTGTTGGAACAAAAGAGCCTTGAACTTTTTGAGGCCAACCAACAACTCGAGCTTGCACTGCGTCAGTTAGAGAAGCGTTCCAATGCAAACATACGTCGCATTGAATTCCAAGAACAAATCGACAACCTGTTGATTGATTTCGGACGCGCTTTTCTGAGTAATGATCTTGATGACGTCATGTTGTCACAATTGACGACAAGTGTGACCAACAGTTATCTGATTGAAGCCAGTCGTTTGATTTTGCCTCCCAAGCTGCTCCCTCAATTACACACTTATGACTATGGTGACGAAACCGTCGAGGTGATAGAGCAAGATATTCAAGAGCCTCATTGGCAAGGCAACCACCTTACCGTGCCATTAGAGGTTGAAAAGGTCATAGTCGGCGCGTTAATTGTGAAGGTCAGGGTATTAGACCAAGATTTCGAATTCATCCAAAGCCAACTGTTGTTAGTTACCGACCTTATTTGTAGTGCCTTAACCCACCAGCTTGCTATCAATCGAAACATTGAATCACGTAAACGAGCAGAAGAATCTGAAAGAGCAACGCGTGACTTTGTCGCAATGATCAACCATGAATTAAGAACCCCGCTTAATGGCCTACTAGGTAGTGCCGAATTGATTAGCGATACCGAACTGAATAGCTCTCAACGTGAAATAGTGAACAACTTAAGTCAATCTGGAGAGTTTCTCAGAACCATCATTAATGACCTATTGGATTACAGTAAAATCAACGCGGGAATGTTGGAGTTAATACCGAAGAAGTTCGCGCTTCATGATTTGAGAAATACTATCGATAGTATCTTTACCAATCGAGCACTTGAAAAGCAGCTTAAGTTTGATGTTGATGTAGACAAAGGTGTACCGAGCCATTTCTATGGTGACTTAGAGCGTATTACTCAACTGTTCGTAAACTTGATTGGAAACGCCATCAAGTTCACGGATAAAGGACATGTGAGCGTTGAGATTAAATGGTTGAGAGACCAATTTATTTTTTCCGTAGAGGACACTGGAGTTGGGATCGCTCAATCCTCTCATAAGACACTGTTTGAACCTTTTACTCAGGCGGATAATTCAAGTAGCCGAAACTACGAAGGGACAGGGCTTGGTCTCGCCATCTGTCGTAAGCTAGTAGGTTTGATGCACGGTGATATTAGCGTGACCAGTGTTGTTGGCTCAGGCACGACTTTTACCATCTCGATTCCTCTTCAAGTTGTCGATGTGCCAGCAGAGAATGACAGTGTCACTAAAGGCTTTGAGTCAGAGGCGGAATTGTCACTGCTTAAAGTGCTGGTGGTTGATGATATTAAGATGAACCAGATCATCATCCAGCAAATGCTACGCAAATACGAGATAGAGCCTGCTATTGCCACTAATGGAATCGAAGGGCTAGAGCTTGCTTCTGACAACGAATACGACATTGTGTTCATGGATTGCAGAATGCCCGTTATGGACGGCTTTGAAGCGACAGAGAAGCTAAGAAAGAAAGGGTATTCTAAGTCTATAGTTGCTCTCACTGCCGGAACGACGCTTGAAGAGCGGGAACGCTGTATTCAGTGTGGAATGGATGACATTTTGAGTAAGCCTTACACCGCCAATGATCTTAAAGAGATGCTTAAGAAGTGGGGTGTCTCTGCGGTGAAGGTTGCGTAAACGGGCCAATAAAGCGTTGTGAGTTATGTACTCTAGTTTAAAGACAAAAAACCGAAGTGATCTTGCGATCCTTCGGTTTCTTCTTATATAGAGCTTTTGCTGGCCGTTAAGCTGCGGAACTCGTCATTAAGTCGCGGAACTAGCAGTTAATGACACTAGGTTTAGCAATCTTCAAGTACCGGTAGAATTCGACTTAGCTTATCCAGTGTTTCTTGGTATTCAGAAGCACAATCACTATCAAATACTACACCACCGCCAGCCCATGCATAAAGCGTGTTGTTCTCTGCGACCAAGGTACGAATGGTAATGCTGGTGTCCATTCTGCCATTTCGGCTGATGTAACCAATACTGCCGCAGTACGCTGAACGTCGATGTGGTTCTAACTCTTCAATGATCTGCATGGCGCGAACTTTTGGTGCGCCAGTAATCGAACCGCCAGGGAAACACGCTCTCAGGAGGTCCGTCGCAGAATATTGGTCATCAAGGTCTGCTCGTATCGTGCTTACCAAGTGGTGCACGGCAGGGAAGCTTTCGATATCGAACAACTTTGGTACATGAACTGTCCCTGGCTTTGCTACTCGGCCAATGTCATTACGAAGTAGGTCGACAATCATTAGGTTTTCCGCCTGATCTTTATCGGCGCTTGCTAGGTCCTGCGCGTTAGCATCATCAATCACGTGGTCGTCAGAACGCGGGCGTGTGCCTTTGATTGGCTTGGTTTCAATTACGTTGTCTTTGAGTTCTAAGAAACGTTCTGGCGAAACACTGATGATTGCGCAGTTGGCCAAACGGATAAAGCCAGAAAAGGGCGCTGAGTTGTACTGCTCTAACTTGTCATAAGCCAACCATTCACTGCCTTGGTATTGGGCATTGAAGCGCTGAGCCAAATTAATCTGATAACAGTCACCGGATAACAGATATTCTTGAACACTATCGAACTTGGTGGCGTAGCTCTCTTCGCTCATATTGGATTGCCATGGTGTGGTTAATCCAAAGGCTGCGTGTGTTGGCTTTGATTGAACCAATTGCTGCATCAGCCAATCATGATGTTGTTCGATATTATTGCCGACAATACAAGCTGTCTTTAATTGATGGTCAATCACTACAGCCCATTCATACAAGCCAACCGCCATGTCTGGTGCTTCAATATCGCGCTTTGCGCGTGAAGGCAGAGTCTCGACTCTGCGGCCTAAATCATAACTAAAGTAGCCTAAAGCGCCGCCAATGAATGGCAACTCAGCATGCTCTTTAGTCACAGGCAATAATTGTTGCTGATATTGGTCGAGTAGCTCGAAAGGATCAGAGTCTGAAACCTCGCACGTCTCATTAACATTAACGGTCGTTTTTGCACCGATTGTCTCGAAGGTGGCGATGGGTTGAGCAACTAAAATATCGTATCGACTATCAACGTGGCTTTCTGAAGCGGAGCGTAATAGCATTGCCCACGGCAGATTTTCAACATGGGAAAACAGCTGTTTAGCTAAAGTTGATTGATATTCAAGCGGCTTGATTTGGATAGAGCGAAATTCGTTGTTATTCATTTGTTTAATTTGTGACAAAGAGTTCGATCACTGCATGGCGTGTGAGAGGAAGCAAGAGTATCATAAATTGAAAATAAAATGGGTTCTTGATTAATCCAAGTGGTTTAGTTTAAAGCTATGCAAGCGATTGCTAAAGCAACTAAATACAGCTCAACACAATAAAAAGCTAAACCACCTAATTCGATTTGGCATATATAGCCAAACTGTGAACCCACATGGAACCAGAACAATAAAGAGGCATGCAATGACGGTTATTCGTAAGCAAGATGTGATCAGCAGTGTCGCTGACGCACTTCAGTACATTTCTTATTATCACCCTTTAGACTTTGTCCAAGCCCTAGAAAAAGCGTACGAGAAAGAAGAGAGCCAAGCAGCTAAAGATGCGATCGCTCAGATTCTTATCAACTCGCGTATGTCTGCGGAAGGCCATCGTCCAATTTGTCAGGATACGGGTATTGTTACTTGTTTCGTGAACATCGGTATGGATGTTAGGTGGGAAACGGATCAAACAGTACAACAGATGGTTGATGAAGGCGTTCGTCAAGCTTACAACAACCCAGATAACCCATTGCGTGCATCTGTCCTAATGGACCCTGCAGGTAAGCGTATTAATACCAAAGACAACACACCAGCGGTTGTTCACATTAATATGGTTCCGGGCAACAAAGTTGAAATCCAAATCGCAGCGAAAGGCGGCGGTTCTGAGAACAAAACTAAGATGGTTATGCTGAACCCTTCTGACGATATTGCAGAGTGGGTAGAGAAGACCTTACCGACCATGGGTGCGGGCTGGTGTCCACCGGGCATGCTAGGCATAGGTATTGGCGGTACGGCAGAGAAAGCAGCAGTACTAGCAAAAGAATCTCTGATGGAGCACATCGATATTCAAGAGCTTATCGACAAAGGTCCAGAGAACGCTGAAGAAGAGCTTCGTTTAGATATCTTCAACCGTGTAAACAAACTGGGTATTGGCGCACAAGGTCTTGGCGGTCTAACAACTGTGGTTGACGTGAAAATCAAAACAGCGCCAACGCACGCAGCCTCTAAGCCTGTCTGCTTGATCCCGAACTGTGCAGCAACACGTCACGTACATTTCACATTAGACGGCAGCGGCCCTGCAGAGCTAACACCACCTAAGTTAGAAGAGTGGCCAGATATTACTTGGGAAGCAGGTGCAAATACTCGCCGTGTTAACCTTGATGAAATTACTAAAGAAGACGTTCAAGAGTGGAAGACCGGCGAAACGGTTCTTCTATCAGGTAAGATCTTAACCGGTCGTGATGCAGCGCATAAGCGTATTCAAGGCATGCTTGAAAGTGGTGAAGGTTTACCAGAAGGTGTCGACCTGAAAGGTAAGTTCATTTACTACGTAGGCCCTGTTGATGCAGTAGGCGATGAAGCGGTAGGTCCTGCTGGCCCAACAACGTCTACTCGTATGGATAAGTTCACCGACATGATGTTAGAAGAAACCGGCATTATGGGCATGATTGGTAAAGCAGAGCGCGGCCCTGCAACGGTTGAGTCAATCAAACAACATAAATCGGTTTACCTGATGGCGGTTGGTGGTGCAGCTTATTTAGTGGCTAAAGCAATTAAAAAAGCACGTGTGGTTGCGTTTGAAGATCTCGGTATGGAAGCGATCTACGAGTTTGAAGTTGAAGACATGCCGGTAACGGTTGCTGTTGACTCGAACGGCGTGAACGCGCACCAGATCGGCCCTGACACGTGGAAAGTGAAAATTGCTGAAGCTGAAAAAGCATAATTTACCGAAGTCAAAAGTCGTAACAGGCGCTAGCTTCAGCGTTTGAATTGCAATTTTTGACAGAAAGTTAAAGACAAAAGTGCAGCATTATCTGCACTTTTGTCATATTATCAATGATATAGTGATAAACACATAGTTTGATATAAGAATATAGGAGAGAGGAATGCCTCGTTTTATTCAGATCCTACAGATTATCTTGGCAGTGGTGATTGGTGCTTTTGTTGGCTACGACCTGATCTTGAAAGGGATCAGTATCTTTGATAATAAATACGTGACGATTACCTGTGCACTTTGGCTAATCGCAGAGATTGCACTGTTTGTTATCTACAAGTTGATTGAAGACGATTAAGAGTCGGATATCGCAGAAAAATTCTAAAGCCCCTGATTATGAATGTAGTCAGGGGCTTTTATTCATCTAGCATTAAGAATGTGTATTGCATACTCATTACTATTAGTAAAAGAACAAGCAAAAGCATACATATTATCCCAACAGGGAAAGAACATAGGCTTGCCTCTCTATTATCATAATCAGCTAGCCTAACTATCACGGAGTCGTTCAAATGAAACACCTAACTCAAGAAATGAGTGACTTTATAAGCAGAGGAACGGATTCTCACATTCGAGTAGCGGTCACTGGACTTTCTCGTGCGGGTAAGACAGCCTTCATTACTTCGCTGGTTAATCAGCTTCTTCATACGTCTACCCACAAAAATCTGCCTCTACTTGCATCAGCGAGAGATGGAAGAATTATTGGCGCAAAGCGCATCCCGCAACACAACATGATGATCCCACGCTTCTCTTATGATGAGGCGATGGAATCTTTGAATGCGCAGCCACCAGAATGGCCAGTGCCGACGCGCGATGTCAGTGAGATTCGTCTAGCCATCAAATATAAGCCAGCTAAAGGCGCAAAGAAGCTGCTGAGCAAAAACAGCACCCTTTATCTCGATATTGTCGATTATCCAGGTGAGTGGCTACTTGATTTACCTTTGCAGGATATGGACTTTGATACTTGGAGCCAATCCCAATTCGCCGCACTCAAAGGCGATAGAGAAACCTACTCGCAACAGTGGAACGCAATGCGTGGTGATATCGATTTGCTAGCAGAAGCGGACGAAAAGAAACTGGTCGCGATTGCCGATAGCTATACCCAGTACCTTCATACTTGTAAAAGTAACGGACTGCATTGGGTACAGCCGGGTCGATTCGTATTGCCGGGTGAGCTTGAAGGTGCGCCTGTGCTGCAATTCTTCCCGTGTGCTGCGCCCGAGGGTAAATTCTCGAAAACCAGCAACTATGCGGTTTTAAAAGCGCGTTATGAAGAGTATCAACAGAAGGTCGTAAAGGCGTTCTATAAGAATCACTTTGCCACGTTCGACAGACAAATCGTGCTGGTGGATTGCTTACAACCACTTAACGCAGGCTATGACTCTTTCATGGACATGCGTGGTGCGTTAGAACAGTTATTGAAGAGCTTTAAGTACGGGCGAAGCAATATGCTAAGACGCTTGTTTGCGCCGAAGATCGACAAGATTTTGTTCGCCGCAACCAAGGCCGATCACGTGACACCGGATCAACATCCGAACTTAGTATCACTGTTACAGCAGATGGTACACCCTGCTTGGCAACAGGCGGCGTTTGAACATATCGACATGAGTTGTATGAGCATCGCGTCTATTCAAGCGACCAGTGCGGGATATATTTCGTCGGGTTCAGACAATGTTCCAGCACTGCAAGGTGTCACTTTAAATAACGAGCCTCAAACCATGTATCCGGGTGAGGTGCCGCGCAAACTGCCGAACAAACAGTATTGGGAAACCAACCAATTTGATTTCACGAGCTTTAGGCCAATGGAGCAACACTCCGATGAGCCTTGTCAGCATCTGAGAGTCGACAAGGTTTTAGAGTATCTCATTGGCGACAAGTTGAAGTAATTGAGGCAATCAAAATGAGTGAATTAAAAACAAAGCAGGTCTTTGATGAACCGTTGAAGACCTCGTTCGACGAGCATGATAAGAGTGAAGTTACCCCTGATTTGGGTGCTCAAAAGCTATTTACGGTACAAGAGAAGTTTGTACCCGTCGCGCCACAAGTGGAAACCGACCTTGATGGTGAAGCTGAACAGCAATTGGAACAAGTGATTCGACCGAGTAAAAAGAAGAAGTGGTTTGGAACGGGTCTATTGATCGCTTTTTCTGGCCTCGTTGGATGGCAAGCAATTGATTCGGTCATTACCGCGATTCAAACTGCTGAGTGGCTTGCATTAGGTTGGGCAGGCTTTATTGCTGCCATTGCTTCATTGGGTTTAGGCGCAATAGGCAAAGAGCTATGGAAACTGCGCTCGCTTAAAGACCACTTTAGTGTGCAAGAGCAGAGTGAAGAGCTCTTGCAAAGCCAAAGTGTCGGCAAGGGTAAAGCGTTCTGTGAAAACATCGCCAAGCAAGGCGGTATTATTGCTGAGTCACCTTCGTACGATAAGTGGCAAAACAGCATTAACCCAGCACACAGTGATGCAGAAGTGTTGGATATGTACGATGCGTTGGTTGTTGCTCAGCAAGATAAAGTGGCTACTCAAATCGTCACTAAGTTCTCAACCGAATCGGCGGCTTTGGTTGCAGTGAGTCCATTGGCTGCTGCTGATATGTTGCTGGTGGCGTGGCGTAATTTCACCATGATAGACAAGCTTGCTGATGTGTATGGTATCGAGCTTGGCTACTGGTCTCGTATTAAGCTATTTAAACTGGTGTTAATCAACATGGCTGCTGCAGGAGCCAGTGAACTCGCGATTGATGCGAGCATGGATCTCGTCTCGATGGACCTTGCAGGCAAAGTCTCAGCTCGAGCAGGGCAGGGGCTAGGTGTCGGTATCCTTACGGCGAGACTGGGCTTAAAAGCCATGACATTACTGCGTCCTATGCCTTGGCATAACGAACGAAAAGTAAAACTGGCAGACCTCCGCAAAGCCGTCCTTTCAGAAATAAAGCGTATTACTCTCAAATAAAGCCTTGAAAGGTCAATAGTTTGAGAAGAAGAGTAAACATATGTTTACTCTTCTTCTTGACTGAACTCAGAGCTTAATCCACACTACTGTCAACTTATCCTGACACCTATAATAGGACTATTTGTGCGTCTTGAAGTATTGTGTGAAGACAGACTCGGCTTAACGCGTGAGTTGCTCGATATCTTGGCCTCAAAAAGCATTGATTTAAGAGGAATCGAAATTGATGTTAAAGGCATTATCTACCTAAACTGCCCTGATATCGATTTTGATGCTTTTAGTGAGCTTATGGCTGAAATTCGCCGAATTTCAGGTGTGAAGGATGTACGTAAAATCCAATTTATGCCAAGCGAAAGGCATAACACAGAGCTGATTGCTCTGCTGGCAAACCTGCCTGACCCTGTGATTGCGATTGACCTTAAAGGCTCAGTCGACATGGCTAACCACGCTGCACTGAACCTCTTCAACAAGCAAGAAGACGAAGTCATCGGTGAACCGTTAGCGACGTTCGTTCCTAGCTTTAACTTTGTTCGTTGGATTGAAGGCGATGTAACGCGCCATCGTGAAGTTGTCGTGTTGGATGGTTTAGATTTCTCGATTGAAATCCTACCAATTTACCTTGGTGGTGATGTCAACGAAGCGGTACTGGCAAGTGCAGTAATGACGATTCGTTCTTGTAATCAAGAGATGAACTCGCCAGATTCAATTCCAGAACAGAACAACCTAGGTTTCGAACACTTTGTTGGTGTCTCTAATCGCCATAAAGCTTTGATCAGTCAAGCTAAGAAATTGGCTATGCTGGATCAGCCTCTATTAATTGAAGGCGATACGGGTACGGGTAAAGAGATGCTAGCAAAAGCGTGTCATAACCGTTCAAATCGTTCTTCTTTCCCATTCTTGATTCTAAGCTGTGCATCAATGCCTGATGACGTAGCGGAAACCGAATTGTTTGGTCATGCACCGGGTTCGTTTAACCATGAACAAGGGCATAAAGGCATTTTCGAGCAAGCGAATGGCGGCACGGTATTTTTAGATGAAATTGGCGAAATGAGCCCACATCTACAAATCAAACTGCTGCGTTTCCTACAAGATGGTTCATTCCGTCGTGTGGGTGAAGAAGAAGAGATGCACGCGGATGTTCGTATTATTGCATCAACGCGCCATCGTCTTTCTGAATTAGCAGACTCCGGCTCGTTCCGTGAAGACTTGTTCTACCGCTTGAATGTACTGACTCTGTCTATCCCTGCATTGCGTGAACGCTCAAACGACGTAGCGCCGCTGTTGGAACTGTTCGTTGCAAAGTACGCGCAGCAATTAGGTATGTTAAAACCAAAACTGACTCAAGAACTAATCGACCAGCTTGGTAATTACCAATGGCCGGGCAACATTCGTCAGTTAGACAACATGGTTCTACGCGCATTAACAGAGTTGGATTCAGACACGCTAACGGTTGAGCAATTCCACTTGCCAAAGCTTGAAACCATGACAGCAGGAATGGCGAACTTAAGCTTAGATGGTTCTCTGGATGAGATCATGAAAGACTATGAATCTCAGATTCTAGAGAAGCTTTATCAGTCTTTCCCATCAAGCCGTAAGCTTGCAAAGCGTTTGAATGTATCTCACACCTCAATTGCGAATAAGCTTCGTGATTACGGTATCAGAAAGAACTGATCGAATAAGAACAAGATTATGGAAGATTTGAGTACACCAGAGCGCATTTATAAGCATGATGGTAATCTGATTCTACGCACGGCTGAAATTGATGACGCTGGCATGATCAGCGAGTACTTTCAGGTTAACAGAGAGTACCTGAAACCTTGGGAACCGATTCGCGAAGATGCGTTCTTTGATAGAGCGAGTTGGGCGCAGCGACTGATCAAGTTAAACGAGCTTCATAAAATGGGGCTAGGCTATTACTGTTTACTGATTAACGCTGACTCTAATGAAATGTTAGGCACCATATCGTTCAGTAATTTGTCTCGTTTTCCGTTCTACGCTTGTAATGTCGGTTACTCATTGGCTCAAAGTGCACAGGGGCACGGTTACATGCGCAGGGGCTTGAGCATGGCGAAGGACTACATGTTTGATGTGCAGAACATGCACCGCTTAATGGCGGGCTACATGCCTCACAACGAACGCAGTGCGGGTGTATTAGAACATCTTGGTTTTGTTCGAGAAGGCTTTGCCAAAGACTACCTACAGATTAACGGTAAATGGGAAGACCATGTGCTGACCGCGTTGGTTAACCCAAACTGGGAAGACAGACGCACGGTTTAAATAAATAGTATTTAAGCGCACAAGCTAACAACGAATTTAAAGGCAGCGAATATCAAGCGATCTCTAATCGCCGCTGTATCAAAAAGAACAGATAGGCATGGTAATCCATCAGCCTGAGAAGATATTTGAGGAATTTTGATGTCATACACAACTTTGGACGAATACCAAAGAAAATGGATTTTCACCCACCAGTCAATGCCGCTTCCAGCAGAGGACTTGGAAAAGATTAAGCCAATGACACAGGCAAGAGCATCTCAGTTCTGGAAAGAGAACGTGAGCCCTCAAAGCCCAGACGCAGAACGACTAAGCTCGCAAGACTGGCCAAGCAAAGCATCGAACTGGAATGAAGAGATCAGCTGGATGGCGCATTGGGAAGCGGATGAGCCTGATATGCCAGAAGAGATTCTTAATTTTATCGATTGGCAAGATGACGTAACTGTTTATTTTTGTTACGAAAAATATAATGTTCTTGAAACAAAGTGGGCGATTTTCAAGAAGCATTGGAAGAACTTTTTGTTCTACGATGACGGTCCAATTCTACTCGGTCGTCGTCGTTCAGAAGCACTTTGGTTTGCTACAAATGGCACGGTGAAAATCGGTAACCGAGCTTAAGCTTTAGAACGTATGTATAGCTGTATAAAAGCGAGCCTAGTGCTCGCTTTTTTTGTGTCGGTGGATCTTTGAAGATCGTTGCGAAACACCCACTGTTTGAACCTGAAAATTGAATCGAATTCCTACTCGTTTAAAAACGGAAATTCACGAAATTGAGATCGCTATCTCATTGGCTTAGTTGAAGTTTTATGGTGTTGGGCTATCTTTATAGTACTGCCTTAGTGGAGGTGAAGTATTATGATTTGGGATACTCTCGAACGTGTAAATAAACTTCGCAAGGAAGCAATGGAGGATCCGGATTTTCTGGATTCGGCAAGAATGCATGAGCAATGGCTTTTAAGCGAAACTCATAATCAATCTAAGAATGGAGAGAAAGAGAAGAAACCGAAAAAGTTATCAGACATCTATGAAAACACCGAATTTCCAATTAACCCAACCGAACGAAACATTAATAATGATTAACTGCAACACGGCTAAGGCTCTTAACCAAAAAGCTATAAGTCGATTAAACATACCAGCCTTAAGCCACCCATAAAAAAGCCACTTTCAACGAACCGAAAGTGGCTTTTTCTTTTCTCGTTAGCTTCTTTACTCGTTAACAACTAAAGCTAATCGTTTTAAATGCTAGCTATTGATCAGGCTTAAGCCGCTTGGTAATGCATCACCAAACACGCGCTTAGACTCGCTCTCTGAAAGCTCAGTAACTTCACTTACTAGCGTTAGCCAAGACTCTGGCACCTTGCTTTGCTTTAACTTTTCAAGAACTTGAGCACGGTAGTCATCAGAGATATCGAACTGACGGTCGCCGGTCTTACGACAAATCATCACAGCCGCGAAGGGAATCATCTGCTCTTTCTGCCAATTCTGGTCAAGCAGCTTTGGTAACCACTGTTCAGCTTGCTCTCTAGGAATCACGCTGTGTTGGCTACCATACAAAGGTGTTCTTGATGCTAATCGACCTAGCGCCCACCAGTGCGCTTGCTCAAATTGGTTATGATTAATCGCTTTGCTTAAGAACCAACTTGCCAGCAGTACCTTGTCTTCAACTTCTAGTTGCTCAAGCGATGCGGCTAATCGCACCATGGCTTCGTAACCATTGTCTTGTGCATCTTTGGCCGTTTTAGGGTTTTTCATTGCGCCTGGGTGAAGGTACTTAGCGATGTCTGCTAAGATACTCTCTTGCTGCTCTTGATTCAGGCCACCCGCAACTCGACGCCAGAATACCCACCAATCTGTCCAACCTTGATGGTTCTGGAATTGGATGTTTTGTTGGTAGAGCCCCCAAATTTGTTCAATACGCCATGAGTCGGTTGGATCACCAAAGCCAGGTCGCATAGAGTAACCCGCCAAACGGAGCCAGTTCTTCTCATGAGCTTCAGAGCGACGACGGCGCTTACGACCTAATGAAAAGGTATCGAACAGGTGACGAAGGGTCGTGAAGTCCCATTCATCGCGTTTACCCAATCGCTTCTCAAGATCTTTAGATAGTGTTTTGATCTCTTTCGATTCAGCACTCTTTTTGTTGCCGCTGTACAGACGAGAAATCAACTCCTTACACTCATCCAATCTTGGATGAAGTTTAGAGTTGTCGGATTCATCGCCTTGCTTGTTTCTGACTTCGAACTCAAGCAACCAACGCTTGGTGTCATCTTCTGTACTCACACACTCCATTTTCAATGTGCCGACTTCGGTTAATTGACAAGCGAGCAATACTTCAACGCGCTCCTTTTGGTTAGCTTGAAGCTCTGCAGTACCAGACCCTTCCAGCGTAGAAATATAAGGTGGAAGAGGGGAGAACAAGTCAGCATCGACATTGACCATCACACCATTTTGAATGGCGGTGTCATGAGCAATTTGATCGTGCGTTGAAGTCAGTAGATTGAAACGTACCGGCTCACCCAAAGTCAGTGAGAAACGACGGCTGTTCAAACGTATTTCTTGGCCTTCTTCAGTCCCTTTGGCAAGCAGACAAAGCGCTTTACCCATTTTGTTCTTTTCTTGTAGATGTAAGAAGTAAGAACGAGCCGCACCGCCACCGATTTTCAGTTGTGCACCACGACGTGCTTTACCAAAGGCAACTGCGCCTAGCGCGACAGACCAGTCTGGGTGAGGGTTATCTAATACTGTGATTGGAGCGCCGTTCCAGTTACCTAGTAGCTGAGTAATACGCTCTGTGACAAGTTCACTGTTGAACACACCGCCGTTAAGCAGCACACCAACAGGGATAGCAGGCTTAGTGTCATCGAACTCAATCGAGTCTGAGTTTTCCAACGCAGCTTTTGACACTTGTTGATGTGTCGTTAGGAACTCTGCAACATGTTTACTGACCGCAGGATCGGCAACGTAAGGCAGGCCGAATTCAACCACGGCACTGCGGCGTTTGTCTGGTGTTTCAGTAAACTCAGAAAGCGGGAAGAAACCTTCCAATGCGATTTGATGAACTTCTTGTTTGGTTAAACCAATACTCTTGGTACCGCCAAGTAGCTTTGAACCGCTGCCCAGCATAGTGATTTTCACATCATCGGGTGCATTGGCAGAAAGCAGGCTCTCTTTTGCGGCGCGAGTTTGTTGAATCAGTTTGGTTAGGCTAGAGGCATTCAGCTTTTTGTTTTGATTGAAGCGTTGCTCAGCAAGGTGAGCAAGGGCTAAATCGAGGTTATCACCACCCAGCATCAAGTGTTCGCCAACGCCAATACGGTCGAGTGCTAGCTCGTTGTGGCCTTGCATGTCCGAATTGCTATTAGCATCGAATTTGGCTTCAATTAAGCTCAAGTCGGTGGTACCGCCGCCGACATCACACACTAAGATCAATGGGATCTGTTGAAGCTCTTTCGCAGCAGTTTGTTGGTGGCGTGCATACCAGTCATAACAAACGGCTTGCGGCTCTTCGAGTAATAGAATCTTGCCTAAGCCTGCAAGTTCTGCGGCTTCAAGTGTCAGCTTACGTGCTGTCTCATCGAATGAAGCCGGAACCGTCACTACAACATCTTGGTCTTCAAGTTTGTTGCTTGGGTTGCGGTAGTTCCATGCTTGGCGAATGTGATTCAGGTAGCTTGCACTCGCCACAACTGGCGAGACTTTATCGACATCAGCTGCGCCTGCCCAAGGCAGAATGTCGGAGTTACGATCCACCGCTTGGTGTGATAACCAGCTCTTGGCACTCGATACTTGGCGACCTTCAACCTTAGCACCCAATTCACGGGCCCATTCTCCAACGATAACGTTTTTTATATCGCCTTCAACTGGGCTTGGTTCCCACGGCATAGTCAGGTCAGAAGGGGAGATTTGACCTTGTGCTGGGTGGTAACGAAATGATGGTAGTAGAGGCTTGCGAACCACTTCACCGGGGCCGATGAGTTGGTCAATATCGAAAAGAGAAACGGGAGCATGTTGTAGGTCGTCGTTGATTTCACAGTAAGCGACAACCGTATTCGTTGTGCCTAAGTCAATGCCGACTAAAAAACGAGGAGTTGCCATACAAAACCTTATTCTTCCAGAGTGATGACCAGTTTTTTGATAGCTTTGGTCTTATTGTTGTTATTCGTAAACGCCATTCCTGAAAAACAGGTAGGACTAGGTTGAGAACTGCATTGATAAAGTAACGGCACCCGCTAAGGTGCCGTTGATTCATTATGCTTGTTCGTTTGAGTCGCTATTCGTATCTTCACGAACGTCAAACTCAACATGCCATTTCTGACCATTATCAGTAGCAATCGCTTCTAGGTATAAGGTACCTAGCTCAGTAACGCGAGAAGCCAGAGTAACTGGAACCACTTCACCTTCGCGACGGCCTTCTGAAACCGGCAGTGTCACTTGAATTTCAGGAAGTTCGTCTAGTTCTTCAGGCGCCCAGTGATCAAGGTGAGTACCTGCTTGATCTTCACGGCGTGTCGTTGAACCGAAGAATTGGAAGTGAACCGGCTGGCCAATCACTAGGCCGAACTCTTGGCTAGGTACTTGAACGCTTGAACCTTCTTCCATACCAAATGGTGCAACACACAGTGCTTCCATTGGAGGAGCCATACCTGGGATTGCTGGCATCGCGCTTTCAATTCCTACGTAGTAAGAAGAAGCGATACCGCCACGGATACGAACGCCTTGGCCACGACGAACTGCGCCGTAGTAAGAAGCACCGCTTGCAACCGCTAGGTCTAGGTCTAAACCTGAAAGCTGTTTAGCGAACTCTTCGTCAGCATTGATCAGCCATTCGTTGATCGTGTCTGAAAGACGATCAGCAAGTAGGTTTGATTTTAGAACACCACCATTGAACAGGATTGCTGTTGGCTTGATGAAGTCTGCCGCTGGCGCTTCTGACCCTTGCGCTTGTGTACCGGGCATACCGGGCATGTTTGCAAACGGGTTGAAATCTTGCTGAGCCGTTTCGCTATTTCCAGAAAGCGCGTTTGCTTGCTTAGAAAGGAATGCGGCAATGTGACGAGTAATCCCTGCGTCTTGAGCGTAAGGCAGACCCATCTGAGTCAGTGCGCCACGCGTCTTTTGTACTGGGTGCTCTGTCACAGCAACTTTCGGGAAGAAGCCATCAACCAATGTTTGTTGTACTTCTTGCTGAGTCAGTTCTGTTTTCAGTGTTGCGCCAAGTAGCTTAGAACCACGGCTTGGTACTACGATTGGCACGGATTGCAGTTCAGCATCGTTTAGCAGCGCTTCTTTCGCATCACGACATGCGTGAGTCATGGCTTGAACCTGCCAAGGAGCCAGCTCTTTGCCTTCTTGCGCCAGTTTCATTTTCAGGCGGTAAGCTAATGCTAAGTCCATGTTGTCGCCGCCAAGTAGGATGTGTTCACCTACAGCGATACGATTCAGGCTTAAGTTACCGTCGTCTTGTGTTACTTCAACTAGCGAAAGGTCGGTTGTACCACCACCAATATCGACAACAAGAACGATGTCACCAACGTTTACTTCATCACGCCATGTGTCGTTGCTGTTATCAATCCAGCTGTAAAGAGCAGCTTGTGGCTCTTCAAGAAGCGTTAGGTGAGTGAAACCAACATTACGTGCAGCTTCTGCTGTTAGGTCACGAGCCGCAGGATCAAACGAAGCAGGAACCGTGATTGTTACGTCTTGGTCTGCCAGTTTGTGTTCTGGGTTAGCGTGGTTCCATGCGTCTTTAAGGTGCTCAAGGTACAGTTCAGTTGTCTTAAGCGGAGATACTTTTTCTACTTCTTCAGGGCTGCCTGCAGGAAGGAAAGCATCGCGACGGTTTACACCACCGTGGCATAGCCAAGATTTTGCACTTGCTACCAAACGGATAGGGGTTTTTGAACCAAGGTTACGAGCAATTGCACCCACTAGCGCTTTCGGCTCTGAAGACCAAGGAAGAACGCGAGAGCCCGCATTCATTTCATGTTCGTGCGGCTGGTATAGGAACGAGCCAAGTTGGCTGCGAGTTTCTACTGTACCAGGAGCCGTAAGCTGAGGGATTGGCATCACCTCAACGCGTGCATCTTCATTGGTTGTATCGATGAAAGACAAAACGCAATGTGTGGTACCTAAATCGATACCAACACTGAACTTAGGTGCCTGATGGTGCTCTTGAGAAGATAGTTCTTGTGAATGCTCTTGAGCTGAATGACTTTGGTGTTCCATTATAGCTCCACCTCTGCCGGTGCAATTACAGATGCATCGTAGTTTTCAGCAAGCTTAGGCAGATTCATGTCAGTTGCTTTCCAACCTTTGTGAACCAGTGTGCCGTTGAATGGCGCATTGCCTGTTACGTTACCTGTTAGGCGAATTTCTTGAGGGTTGAAACCTTCAGCGATAGTGATACGTGTTTCTTCATCTTCGCTGCGGATATGAGAAAGCGTTACGTAGTCTGCTAATACTTTTTGACCGCCAGTGTGAATAACACGAGCTGCTGCGCCAACTTCTTCATCAGAGAATGACGTTAGGTCTTCTTTTAGGAAGTCAATTAAACGCGCTTCTTGCTGCATGATAGACAGTAGCTGCATCGCTGAATCAGTTGGGGCTGTTGCCAGCTTAGATTCAACTTCTACTACTTTTTCGATAATACGTTCAACTTCAACAACTTTCTCTACTTCGACAATTTTTTCAACTGGCTTTTCAACTTCAACGATCTTCTCTACTGGTTTTTCTACGACTTTCTCAACCACTTTGGTTTTACGAGAAACGGCAATTAGCAGTAGTAAAACGCTTGATGCAGTTAGGCCTGCGTGAAGCATATCAAACGTTTGTGGGATTAGGTTCAAATCAACGATCATAGTGATTTCTCTTTAAAATTGATTTAACGGTATATTCGTCGGTTCAAAGGAATATACAGGTTGGAAAGAAACTCAGTGGCGTGAAGCCGAATTGGTCACTTTCAAGCTATAAATATGGGTGGATACTAGCATATTCAAGGCTTAAGAGTGGTATTTAATGCTTTCAATCAAGTGGGTTTTTAGTGTGTTAGCTTGAAATTTAGTCGAGATTTGCCTGAATATTGGCCTCTGATGTGAGGGGCAGGTAAACAATGCCTGTTTTATGTTAGTTTTTAGACCAAACATAAATGGAGCATGATTCCCTTCCGTTATATACTTTTAACTCATTAGAGCCTATTTGGAAGCCACATGCCCCACACAACCGACCCATTAACAGGGTTGAAGAGACGAACTCTCCCATTGGTCGTATTTTCGGTCAGTTTTTTGATTACTGTGTTGTGTTTTATATTAGTCGCACTCAACCAAAACCGCGCGTTAAATATGAATCTGGATAGCTTTGCTACTCACCAGACATTGAGCTTGGAAGCGTTTATCGCTAATGATGTGGCTTATATTGGTTCCGGTGCTAATTTTTTCTATTCTAACGACCCTGAAAACTGGGATAAATTTGATCGTTTTGCCCAGCAAACCATTAATGACTCAAAAAGCTTAATCGGCTTGCAGTGGATGCAAAAAGTGCCGGCAGACGAGATTGCCGAGCATACCGATAAGATGAAAGCAAAATACCCGTCTTACGAGCTGTATACAATCCCAAAACATGAAGCCAAAACCTATGGTTACGTCTTAGATGGTGAACCCATCTTTGTAGCTAGCGATATGTATCCCAATACCGAAGCAAACAACAGTGTTCTTGGTTTTTACTCTTCTCGCGAGCGATTCAAGCTGGTTTTAGACAATATTAAACACACGCGCAAAGCGAATATTTCAGACAAAGTTCGCTTGCTTCAAGACGGCTTAGACCAAGACATACAAAAGACAGGTATGCTGGTCTATCATCCTGTATTTGAGGGTGAAAGCGACAACCTACTCGGCGTTGTAATTGGTGTGGTTCGTACGACGTATTACTTTGAAAACTTACTGGCTTCGGCAGTGGGCGACATGGATGTCTATATTCGTGTTACCGATACGGGTTTCGAAGCAGAAGACTCCCCAATCTTGTTTGAAACCGAGGGTTATGAAGCTGTTTCTGGCCACCACATAACAAAGACGATTGAATTGACTAACCGTGATTGGAAGGTTGATTACAAAATAGATTCATGCATCTCTTTTTATGGCTATTTGGTATTAACTGGAATTGTCTTAGTGGGGACAACCATCTCTTTGTTGTTGGCGTATATCGTTAACATGCAAATCCGAGAGAAAGAACGTTTGTATCAAATGCTTGATAAAAGAACAGAAGAACTTCGTTTTTTAGCCAACCATGACAGTCTTACGGAAGTTTATAACCGACGTGCTTTCAATAAGATGTTAGATAAAGCGATACAGCGAAATGAACCCTTTAGTCTTATCGGATTTGATGTTGATATGTTCAAAGGCATTAACGACGAATTCGGTCACCCAGCAGGGGATGCGTTACTCATTCATGTCATCAAGTTGATTGCAGTGAGTCTGAAAGAGGGGGATAACCTATTTCGTATAGGTGGAGACGAGTTCTGTATCATTTCTAGCATTACAAACCATGAAGCGCTAGACCGATATTTACAATGCATTCTAAGCACAGTGAGTCACTCTCATTGTGAGCACAAAGGTCGACAGCTAAGTTGTACTTTGAGTATTGGTGCTGCCATTCGTGCCAACGAAAATACGGAAGAGATTCTGCAAAAAACAGACAGTATGCTCTATCAAAGTAAGTCGAATGGCCGAAATCGAGTGACAATTGCAGGCTAAATGAGCACTTGATACAACTAGGGTCGAGTTCTGTATTGGGCTCATGTACAATTTCACGAAATTTTTGACGAGAGAATTAGGCGACGTATGAATCACAATCGAGTGGTGTGTTTCGATTTGGAAATGTGCTGTTGGAGCGAAGACGGTGTGGGAACAACAGGGGAGATCATTGAAGTTGGTCTTGCTGAGATTGATCTGGCATCCGGAACTATCGTGAAACGAGCGCAATACTACGTTAAGCCAGAGAAAGACGAAGTCTCTCTATTCTGTGCCGAGTTAACGGGCATTACACCTCGTAAAATCGAAAAGCAGGGTCGCCCATTAGAGTCTGTTATCAAGTCGATGATTAAGAACTTCGGTGGTCCCAAAAAAATCTATGCAGCGTGGGGGCGTGACGACCTTATCTTACACAAAGAGTGTATTGAAAAAGGCATCGAACCGCCGTTCAGCGAGTTCTTGAATATCGCAACGCTTTATCGAGTTCAGAATCGATTGAAAGACAAACGCATTGGTCACCGCGCCGCTCAAGAAGCGAAAAATATTGAGTGGGAAGGTCGTCAACACTCGGGTTATGTTGATGCTTATAACTTGGCAAAGCTTGTGCTGACGATGCTTTAGTACCTGTCTTTTATATTGCAGGTTGAACTTCGATCAAGTAGAACATCTGAAGAATAAGCGACAAAAACCTCTATTTATCCGTTGGGTAAATAGAGGTTTTCTATTTATTACTATAAGGTTAGTTGTTCTTTACTTAAATTGTAACTACCACACTTTATTGAGTTCAGGGGATGAGAACCAGTTGTTGTGTTGCTCGCCTCCAGATTGCGCCCAGTTCACGATGTTAGGGTAAGCAGCACACGCATCTTTTCGCTCTAAAGGGTGGGACCAAGATGCAGGTATGTCTAACGCCCAAGGTAAACCGTTACTTGTCTGGTAGTACTCATTGTTATCAACACTTGAATCATCATCACCTTGACCGAACACGCTCGTATTGGCGAGGTCTGTGTGTGGATAGTTCATTAAATGGACTTCTTTATCGCGATTGTTTGCTTTGAATATGAAAGGGTTAAAGCTTTTGCCCGCGAGACTTTCAATCGAACCATCAATGACCAGCGACACACTGTATTCAACGAGATCTCTATTGTCTCCGGATTCAGTATTGTAGAACTCATACCCTGTCGTGTTGGGTAGCATTTCATTAATGCTTTCAATGACCACAAAAACTAACTCTCCAGAGTGTCCATTTTCGGATGTTAAATTCTCAGTCGAACCATCATAGGTTTTTGTCAATGTGCCTATATTGGATGCCTCTAACCCTGATAATGAAATGGCAAAACTGTTATCTTGCGCAGCTCCTCTAGCAATAGCTTGACCATAGTAGTCGAAGCGCGTGTGATCTGATTGTTCGCATCAGTGTAAGTACCATAAGCGTAGTGTGTAACGAAGTCATTTAGGTCATAGTCGCCTTCATAAGGCCATAGGTCTTCAAACCCCAAAGTATACCAACCAGAAGTTGGCGTTCGGCTGTAAAACGCGATAGTTGGATCGCTCGGCGCATAATCATGTATATCTGCAATGCCATCTCCATCCGTATCACCGATTTCCGGCCATTCTATTTCTGCAATATCACTGATTAACCCATTTGAGTCGATAGCGGTAACTTGAACCTTCCACAGCTCACCAGCAACAGTTTGGCTAGCGGGCAACGTTGCGTCACTATTGTTGTTTTTACCAACAAATTCATCATCAACATAGAAGCCTTGCCCAACATCGACAAACCAGCGGTAGCTGTAGGTGACAGAATCTGAATCTGGGTCGCTGGGCGTTGGACCTGTAACGCTAACAACAAGATCATGAGTAGCGCCTAGCCCCGTGCTTCTTTCTAAGGTCGGTGTATACGGCGGGTTGTTAGCTATTTCCGTGTAGGTGACGCTGATTAGGCTATAGGAGAGGGTGGTATACCAGCCATCTTTGTTGACATCAATATCTAGGTCGACGTCGACAAGCCCGTCATCAAGGGAAGAGCTAGGCAAATCAAACACCGTCGTTGACCAGTTTTCATTCGTCCCTTGCAAAAAGCCTGGCGTTAGCATTGCTCCGTCGACCGATACACTATCATACTCACCGCTTTCTCCGTGGTGAGCTTCTGAATCGACATCATAAGCGTAAATGGTGAGGGTTGCTGCGGTGATCTGAGAACCACTAGGCACAGCAATATCGTGCTGCCATGAGTAATCTTGATTGTGACGACTGTACTTGCCAAACCCATATTTGTTGTTATTCGGAGCACTGTAGTGTGGAGATGTACTATTGTCGTCGATCTTTTGAGTGACGGTAATCGAGCCGTCGCCATTTATAGTAGAAGAGTTTTCGGAAGCGGCAGAAAAAACGAGTTGAGAAAAAGAGCTGACCGAGAATGTACCAACTAAGATGAGTGACTTTGTTATATTATTCATATCTCTACCCTTAATCTTCATCCAAATAGATGTCACATGAAATCAACAGATTTGATGAAAGTTCATCTAAATCGTATGTTGACGTGCATTCTAAGTCTCTAACAAGGGCAATTATTGTGATGCTTTGCCAATGACTCGGGATTGAGAACTTATTGGAAAGTTGACCGTCCTTGTTTGAGATGCCTGTGTAGAAAGGGCTAGAGTCAGTCAATGAGTTCGAAGTACTAAATAGTTTGATAATGTGAGAGCCGCGAATGTTTTGTGGTTCGCCGTTGGTCGTGGAAAAACTACTAACGACATCAATCGCCATTTCAAGAGTTTCGACACCACTCCAATCAAAGTTACCCGGCACCACTATATCGCTGAATGAATCAACTGTAGCTATAGGTTCACTTACCGTTGCAATTTCCGGTTCTGGTTCCTCACTTGATGAAGAGCTCCCACCACTGGTGCTGCCTCCGCCGCCACAACCAGTTATCACAGCACTTAATGACATCGTTAATATCAAAGGAGTTAATGCTTTCATTTTTAATATCCTTATTTAATGAGTTGCATATTGAGTTAGCAAGTCACGTGCCATGTTTAAATGACTGATTTAACTTGTTTTTTTTGGGATGCTAGATGTGTCTAGTCAGAAAGCTACCTCATTTTTAAAAAGAGAATCAATTTGACCGAATAGCACCATATAGCGAAAGGGTTAGGCAAGGGAGCTGCCCATTTTGAGAATTGGCCTCGAAAATTACTTTAAATGTCGGGTAGTTAGCTCTGGGACTGACTTGAATTGCGTCTTATGTGTCGAAAGGTAGAGAATGGTTATCCAAAAAACCTAATTTCAGCGAGTGGCTTATCAATAGTGAATGGCTACATCGCTTATTTAATGAGTGAATAATATTGGTTTGAAATTTAGCTTTTTAATTAATATTAAATCGCAGGTTGCAGCCTTGATTGGGTAGGGCTAGATGATAGCGTTAGCTCACCCAAAACAAGGAGAATAGGATGAAGCACATTATTAAGTATGGATTGGCACTGGGGACGCTAAGCGTCAGTGCGCTAGTTTCGGCAACCCCCGTTGTATTGATAAACACTTTTTCAGTCGAGCCAGCCCATGAATCCGCAACGTTAGCGTATTGGGAAAGCGCAAGAGACGTATTAGAGCAGCAACCTGGGTACTTATCGACCAAGTTACACCGTTCTTTAAGCTCGGACGCAACTTACCGCTTCATCAATGTCGCTGAATGGGAAAGTAAGAAGCAATTCCATGATGCGATACAGGCGATGAGAAAAGAGTTACCACCTTTAAAAATCGAAGGGGTTTCTGCTGACCCTAACTTGTATGAAATTGTTCGCGACTAATTAGGAAACCACATAATGAAAACAACGCTAGGAACCTTTTTAGCTATTTTTAGCTTTCTATTTTCAGCCCTTCTATTTTCTAGTTATAGCCATGCTGCGGCATACGGTGTTTCAGTAGCTTGGAAAACCGATGACGCTCAAGCGGTATTTGAGGCAATGCCGCATCAGAAAAAAGCATTTGCTAACTTAATTGATGCGGGCTTAGTCCACGACATGTTCGTATCTGAAAGCTTTATCGGAGATAAGAAATTTCCGATCATCAAGTTTGTGATTGAAGCGGATAGCGAACAGCACGTTCGAGAGTTGATTGGTAACTTACCATTCCAATTTAAAGATCTTGTAGAGGTGACTGAAATTAGAGACATCGGTAATAAGTGGTTAAACACTGAAGTCGCTTTCAAAAACTACGCAGTTGAACTCGCTTGGAAAGAGCCAGAGAATCAATTCATTGTCGACGAGATTATTAGCCAAGATTTACAAATGGTTGTCGATTGGAGCGCTCAAGGCGTGATTACTTCTGCTTATTTAAAACATCAAGAAATAGCACAAGAGAAACCAAACCAAAAAGCGATGATTAGGCCAATCTACTCAATGGCAATATTGGCTAAAAACGAAGCACAAGCACGCGAAGTTGCCAATCAGTTGAATGCGGTAAAGCTAGGCTTTGCTGAAGTCATGGTCAGTGAACTGGGCTTTAAACTAGATCTATAGAAAATAAGAATTATAAAAAATGAGAGACGTAGAAACGAGCGTTATAGATATCATTCGATGTAACTTCGTTTCCATAGGCCTGGTTAGTTGAACTAAGAGTTAGGCCTCGTACTAAGGTGAGTGAGTCTGCATGACTGACTCACCTTATCGTTGTTTTTCTTGTTACTTGCTGAACTTATATTTGGCTTAATTATTGGCTAAACTTATCACCATTCTTTTCTATGTATGGTTTGGCATTAGCTCGACCAAACCAACACTTTTTTGATGACCTTTTTATTTATGAACACCTCGCCGAAATGAACGCCAGTAGCCCTGAAAAAATCACCTTAGACGCTTCGGGTATCGAGTTGGTTAACAACACACTCATTGATTCGAACTTGGACGAGCGGGTGACTTTGTCTCCCTCAGAAGCCTTGATTCTTGAGTTCCTAGTGAAGAACACCCCCAAAGCAGTGGGTCGCGACTTTTTGCTTGAGCATTGTTGGCCGGGCAGGGTGGTGACAGGCAGTTCGCTTAATGTTGCGGTGAAGAATCTTCGTACAGCATTAAGTTCACTTAAGTGTGACTGCAAAATCCTAACGGTGCAAAAGGAAGGGTACAGTTTTAGCCGACCTCAACCGCTCGGTGGTTACCTATTAACACCCACTTCAGCTATTCAAGTTGAATTGATTGACGAAACCTCTGCTTCAAAGAGCTCGAGTACTGAACGCGGCAACAATGAACATGAGCCTGTCTTAACGAAGCAACCGGACTCTTATGAACAACGTCAGGTGCAGTACTTTATCGCGCGTCATCGCTCTCGTATCGCAGGAATATTAGTCAGCGCGTTTCTTCTTATGCTGTTTTATCAATTTGCTTTTTTTATGGATAAGACCAGCTATCGCGGCATGGATGTTTATCACGACAGTTTGAATTTTGATCAAGAACTGTTAACCGAGCTGAATCGCGTGTCAGAACTCGGTGTTGATTCTCTCTACTTACATCGCATTGGCGTTGGATGTCAGAACATTCAAGCCGTTGCTTTGATAAACGGGCGTTGGAAAGAGATGAGCCATCAGTTTAAATCGCTCTCATGTGATGAAGACGATGAGCGAGGACAATCGATATGAATCGTAAGTTCTGGATGCCCATCTTATTAACGTTTTTTGTGATTCTAAATGTAGGTTTAATCTCTGGGATCGTAACCAAAAGTACCTATAAATTCTCAGCAGAGTATCCAATGGTAGGTTGGGAAAAAATCTCACTGCGATTGGAAAATGGTCGAGTTAAAATGCAGTACATTGGATACGACATCGATGGGAATGTTGTTCAAACCAAGCAGATGTTTGGTGTGTTCTTACGCTGGGGGAATCACTACTACCTTTACCAATTGGACCAAGACCAAGCCCAAGATAAACAGGTTTTCAATATCAAGCACTTATATATTCAACAAACACAAGGCAAGCGTAGCGTGTTGGTATCAAATCAGCGCGGCCTTTATGTGACTAAAAAGGGCACGCCGTTAGAGCTCAAAGGCATCATGCATGGCGATCGATTACGCTAATACAGAGGCTTAACGTGAGTAGAGAACGCTTGATTAGCTTTTACCGAGGACGTTCAACTTAGTCTTGATAAAGTCACTGTGGTCAACGTAGAGCAGTTCTGCTGTTTTACGGATCACAGAGTCTTCGATAGGGTCAATTTCCCCGTCGGCGTGCGCCACTTCCCACATCGCTTTGATTAAATCGATTCTCACTGGTTGAGAAAGATCTCTAAGTTGAGATGTAAAGTCATACAGCGATACTGATTGCTCTACTTTCGGCTCTGCTTGAGCTAGCAGCACCTTCGCTTGTTCTTCATCTAAATCCAGCAAGCGTTGAAGAAGCTGTAGCTTAGCGACTCTTTCTGATTCATTGATCTGATGGTCGGCTCCCGCGACTTCACACAACAAACTCGCGATGGCGATGTTAGGTGATGTGCCTTGGTTTTTGCTTAGGTCCTGGCCTTCAATCAATTGTTTAAACATTGATGTGAGAGAATTGAACATAACGAGCTCCAGTTAAAATTTGTATCGGGTTCCGTAACGCTGATAGCTATAACTACAAGTATAACTATAACTATTGGGTCTACAGAGTGTGATCGCAAGCGTCTTTACTAAAAACTGACATTACGGATACGCGAGCGATAAGGAGCACTTCCTAGTCCGGTTTTGGAAAGCGGGTGACCTTGCCATCGCCACTGAGTGTCGTGATCGATTGCGGTTTCCCATCGGTATCTAGCCTCAATTCACCAATCGCACTGCGGTTTGAAAGGCGATAGAAGGTCTGATTGTCAGGGCTTCGCTTTTCGATCTTCAAGCGTTTACGCTTAGTGAAGTAGTTCAAAATTGAGCGAGGGCTGTACAACAGACGGTCCCATACATCGCAGAATTTAAGCAGCGGAGCAGGGAACTGGTTTTTAATGCCACTACAGGTAACCTGATAGATGTTCGGGCTGTTACGACGATACCTAAGCTTGATGTCATAAGCAAAGGAGTAGTGAACATCGCCAGAAAGCACCACGAAGTTGGTCGGTGTTTTGGTATGGGTAAAGATGCTGATCAGCGTATTCGCACTGCCCGGGTGTGCCATCCAGTTTTCAGCGTCAATCACTAATGGCTTGCCGATTGTGGTCGCCATCTTTTGCAGTGTTTCAATAAACTTCACGCCAAACATCGGTGCAGCAGAAACGATCACCACTTTATCTTGATTCATTAACTGATGCTGAAACTCAATCAAGGCTTCCCAATCCATTAAACCTGAAGGCTTATTCATGCGTGACTCTGAACGCCAACGGCGGGTTCGAGTATCTAACACAATGACTTTGGGTGAGGTATCTATTGTGTAATGCCACTCTTCAAAGCGATTCAGCATCTCAATGAAGGCTTGATGCTTGTCTGGCTCGATGTTGCTAACAAAGTGAGTAGTCGCAGGATTACCGGCTTCATTATGCGTTTGTTCAGTAATGCGCGGATGATCGACAAAAAGCTGTTTTGCTTGCTCGATGAACGTTTCGTCGAAGCTCTCAGGCTTATTACCCCAACCCTGACACATCCAGTAGGCGGCAAGGCCGTTACCAATGACTTGTGTCGCAAACTGGTTTTGATCCACCGCATGCTCCCAACCAACGGTGAGGTTCCAGTCGTCAGTGACATCATGATCATCGAAGATCATGTACGTTGGAATATGAGCAAATAGACGCTGTACTTGCGGCAGACCGGCGATGAAATCATCGATGATGACACTTTCATCACGCCATTGTTGCTGCTCGGCTGGTGTGAGCTGGCGGCCAGCCTGCATGAAATTATTCTCGATCAACCGTTCGCGGTTAATGCACTGCCACAAGGTCGGTGACCAAACCAGCAGATACATGGCAATAAATTCAGACAATGTCACCAAGTGATTTTCACAATCAGTGGAGCTGAAGATGGGTATTCCGCGTTTAGGGAACAACTTATCGAGCAATGAATGTGATGTGTTATGGTGTGGTAGTAAATGATCACGTTGATAGAGGTGATAGTCGCTGTTAAACAGAGCTTCACTGCTATCGATTTTTCCGTCTAATGAATCGGTCGGTAGTTCTTCGCTCACTAATCCAAGCCGCTGAATCACTTGATGAATCGCATCGAGTGTTGGACCGGCAACGTGATCAGCGTAGATCTGGTCGCCGCTCATCATCAGCATATCTGGACGCTCTAATACGGCTTGCTGCTCAACTTTATTATCGGCTGCGACTAGGCTGTCTTTGCTTGGGTGATGAGGGTTGCGACAGGAACCATGCAAGATGTAGTCGGCGCTGGTCGAGATCTTAAAGGCTACTCTTGGCGCACCAGTGGTGTCTTGTTGCTCTTGGTACACTAAATGCGGAGCCAACTTGGTTAACGCGCCTTGATCAGTCTCTATCTGATATTCCAAAGGCGTGTTGGTTGGAAACTCACCCTTTAGTTGAATCAGGCTTACCCAAGCATGTCTACCGATTTGAATCGATTCGTGTTCGCTCAGTGGTGACCTATAGAAAGGGGCTTCTTGGCCTTGGTTGTATAGCTCAGCATTACCATTGAGTGGTGTACTTGTGACAACCCAAAGCACAACCTCAGTTTTGGTCGTCTTTCTTAAAATAGGGCCAGCGAGTAAGAAGGGAAGAGAAGATGTCATCGGGCGTTTCAAGTCGATTCCTAAATCTTTGGTGGTTAGTCGTTCAGCGCTTCGGCGTTACATTGTGGAGCGGCCATTTCATGTTCATTGGGTTCAATGTCTGGCTCTGTTGATTCCAAGATTTCGATAACTTCTGAACTGGAAAGTTCATGTCCCAGCAGAAATATTGCTAATAGGGCGTCGGCTTTCGTTTTGGTATCAGAAGGCTCATCCAACACTTGCTCGAGTTTTTCTCGAATCATTGCGATCTCGTGCTCAACAAAGCCACGACCTTCGCTGTCCCCTTGGTTTTCTTCAGGGGCGTTATCGAATTCAAGAAAGAGCATCTCACCGTCTAATTTTGTGTTGATCAGTCGCTCTGGCAACCATTCCTCACCCATAACAATATCTGGATCGGAATATTTGGGTAAGTGATCTATAATATTTTGTAATTCGGAGACTTTCACAATACTTTCATTTAACCGAGAATATCCTACATTGTAACGGTCAATGCCGAGCAAACCTAAAAATAGTTAGCCATCACGGTTAATAAATGTCTATTCAGTAACACAATATTTATTACAAAGAGTAATTACATAAGAATGAAGCTCAAATATTTACCGACTCTCACTTCATCGGGTGCGATTCTACTTGGTAGCGCGTTCCTAAGCACTAATGTGTGGGCCGCTGAAGAGCAAGAGTGGGGCATTGCAGCAATGTTCCGTACTGCTAGTATCCCTTATGACACGTCAGGTGGTGATAAGACCGTCAGCTCGTTTGTCCCAATGTTGTTCTTTAAAAACGACTATGTGTTCATTGACGGTACTGAAATGGGGGCTTACCTCTACCAAACAGATGACGAAAAATGGTCTTTTAATGCTATTTCTCGCATGCGGTTTATTGATATCCCAGCATCTGAGCAGAACGCGATTGAGGGTGATACAGCTGACTTTGGTGGGCAACTTGCGTACCAGTTGGACGAGCAGTGGGCTGTTGAAACAGAAATCATGAGTGACAGTGAGTTTAACCTCCACGGTAACTTGCGTGCTAAAGCGAAGTATGAAACAGGCGATTGGGAGTTCTACCCAAGTGCGACACTGCGTTATAAAAGTGCTGACTTCAACAGTGAGTATTACTCTGCAGCGAGTGAAAGCATTGGGGCTGGTGTTGACTTAAATGTCGGTGTTGAAGCGCGTTACCATGTAGTTTCAAACTTATACTTATTGGGTTCAACCAGTGTCACTCGATTGGACGATAACGCTTACGATTCGTCGATTGTCGAAGATCGTTATCAAGGTGAACTGTACCTTGGCTTTGGTTTCTTTAACGATAAAGAGAAAGCGCCGAAACCTAAGTTGAGCAATGCGCCGTATTTACGTGTCGCACATGGCTGGGCAACACCGTCGAATATCGGCGACATCATGAAGTTCAACACGGAGAAAGACGAATACAACAACCAACTCACATCGTTCTTTTACGGTCACCCTTTAACGGATGAGATCTTTGGTTTCCCGTTGGATATCTATCTAACGCCGGGTATTGTGCATCACTGGAGTTCAGACGTTCAATCCAGTAGCACGGAATACATCATTGCAATTAAAGCGTACTACACCTTCAACTGGCCAACTCAGTGGCGATTCGGTGTCGCAGAGGGTATGTCTTACATAGATTCGATTACTTATATCGAAGGCTCTGAAATGGATCGTAAGGGCTACACGGCAAGCCACCTGTTAAACTACTTGGACTTCTCATTTGATGTGAACGTCGGTGACCTTATCGGTAAGAATGACCTCAACAATTTATGGTTTGGTTACTCATTACATCACCGCTCGGCGATCTTTGAAAATGCGTCCCAGTTTGGACGTATCAAAGGTGGCAGTAACTACAACACGGTTTACTTCCAATACGAGTTCTAAAGTATTACATCTACTAAAAATGCCGCTCCAAATAGAGCGGCATTTTTTTATCACTAAAGAAAAGAGCTAATCACTATTAGTCACTGATAATTAACTATTCGAAGCTACTTCAACTGAAACCTAATATATGAGTTCATTCTGATTATCTAATATTCTCTGTCTCCTTTTCGGATTTTACTACTATTTGATTATTTAACCTTCTTTCATTATTTGTTAACTTTTTTATATTATTTACAATGACTTATATTATATTGCCATCCTGGGGCTTCATGGTGTTCTAACTGTGTTTATTGTCTGTTAATCGATTGTTAATCGTCGTGCTGGTCACGTTAATTATTTAATTGCGTCTATATGATGAGCTCGAATTTATATAACAACAACGTCAGCTAGGAAGAATAATGAAAGCATATGTATTTGATGGAAAAGACAGCGCGAAATTGGAAGAACGTCCAATCCCTACAATTGAGAAGCAAAGCGATGTCATCGTAAGAATCGAGAAAACCACAATTTGTGGTACGGATTTACATATATTAAGAAATAACGTTGCGACATTTAAGCCAGGCACAATCATGGGCCATGAAGGGGTTGGTATAGTCGAAGAATGCGGTGAGTTGGTGAGTAAGTTTAAGCCAGGCGATCGCGTGATCGTGTCATGTATTACTTCATGTGGTAGCTGCAAAATGTGTCAAGTGTCTAAATTTGGTCAATGTTTAGATGGTGGCTGGCTACTTGGTAATGAAATTGATGGCTGCCAAGCGGAATACGTTCGAGTTCCTTATGGCGATACAAGTCTGCACCTTGTTCCTGATGACATCGATACAGACTCTCTGGTTCTATTGAGCGATATTTTCCCAACGGGTTACGAAGTGGGTGTATTGGATGGTCAGGTTCAGCCGGGTTGCTCTGTTGCCGTTATTGGTTGTGGTCCCGTTGGCCTTGCAGCTCTGATGACCTCTAAGTTCTTCACTCCAAGCGAAATCTATGCAATTGATACTAACCCTCATCGACTGCAAGTGGCTAAAGAGCTAGGTGCAACTCATGCGATCGATAACTCAGATGGCAGCGCCGTGCAGCAAATTCTCGACATGACAGATGATGTGGGTGTTGATGTGGTGATTGAAGCTATTGGCATTCCTGCTGGGTGGGATATGTCTCAGAAGTTGGTGTGCCCAGGAGGCAACATTGCAGTGCTTGGTGTTCACGGTAAATCTGCAACGATTAACCTAGAAGACATGTGGAAACGAAACTTCACTATGACAGCTGGCATGGTTCATACCAACACAACACCAATGTTAATCAAGCAAATTAGAGCGGGTTATTTGGAACCTCAAAAACTGATTAGTCACCAGTTCAATTTAACAGAGTCAGAAGAAGCTTATTCGACCTTTATCCATGCTTCAGACCACAAGTCGTTGAAAGTCATCATTTCTAACGATTGTTCATAAACAGCGAATTGTTGAGGTTAGCTTGATTAGTAAACCATTTAAAATACTAGTGATAGGTTTAATCGTGAACCTATCGATCGGTATCCTATATGTATGGGGCGTTTTCAGTGAACCTTTGGCTGAGGCGCTAGGTGTTGATCCTAAGGACGTAGATGGGCCTTACCAGACTTCCGTGTTCGCATTTTCGGTAAGTCTGTTTTTGGCTGGGGTATGGCAAGACAAAATAGGGCCAAGGAAGGTCACAATACTTGGTGTGTTTCTTGTCGGGGCGGGGCTTTTAGCGTCCGGTTATGCCTTAACATTAGCGGAATTGCAGGTTACCTTCGGGTGTATGGTCGGTGCTGGGATGGGCTTTGCCTATGCCTGTATTGGCCCATGTACCATGAAGTGGTGGCCAGAGAACAGAAAGGGGCTGGTTAGTGGTTTAACCGCTGGTGGGTTTGCGATGGCGGCACTGTATTTAGCTCCGTTATCGACCGTTCTCATCGAACACTATGGCATCTTAGATACGTTCAAGATCCTCGGTGTCGGTCTACTCTTCATGATCCCGATGGCCTCTCTGCTAGTGAACCCACCCAAAGGATATGTTTCAGAAGTTCCCGGAGGAAAGGCTGCGGAATATGGATCAGACATAAACATCCAGTGGCTAGATATGCTGAAAACACCACAATTTTACCAGATATGGTTAATGTTCATGGTGTCATCAGCAGCAGGTATCATGCTCATCGGTTCCATTGGCAACGTCAGTAAATCAATAGGCTTAACCGCTGAAGAAATTGCGTTAGGTATCATTTTATTAGCGATTTTTAATACCGCAGGGCGAGTCATTGGCGGCGTTGTATTCGACAGGATAGGGCGCGTTCATACACTAGGCTTAATATTCATGTTGCAAGCGGTCAATATGGTGTTTTTTACAACCATTGAAACCACGATTCCTCTAATGATCGGGATCTCCGCAGGCGCCATGTCTTATGGTGCGTTATTCGGTGTTTTCCCTCCAGTAACAGCGGTGGATTATGGTTTGAAGACGTACGGAACCAACTTTGGAATACTCTATTCAGCATGGGGTGTGTCAGGGTTCTTCGGAGGAATACTCGCCTCGGTAGCGGGGACGGCTGAAAACACCTATTTGGCTTACGCTGCGCTATTGGTTTCAATTACTGTAATGAATTACTTAATGAAACCCGTTGATAAGTCTGTTTTATTAAAAGACGAAGTTAATCTGGAATACTAAACACGAGACAAGTGAAGCTCTTATTGCTTTCAGAGTCTCTACCAATAACGTGTTTCTACCTAATGTTGGCTTGGGCAATCTAAGCCAACATTTTTTAATCGAATCACCAACTGCCTACCAATAATGAGCTTCAGTTTTTAGTGTAACAATTGAACACGTTAGTTTGCATTGCCCCTGTTTCAGCAAGCGCTTAGGCAGCTAATATTCCTTGCTTTGTGTTAACTCGTTCCTTTCCTTTATGCTACAATCGCGCGAGTTTATATAAGAGAAAGAATAGGACACGCTGTGACTTCGTCTCCGGAAAAAGCAGATAAAAATAACCATGTAGCGAATACCAATGCGACATCGGATTCTGCTGCTGATCAAGCTAATCAAAAAAAGCAAAACAACAAACAACAAGCACCTAAAGCTAGCGCATCTCAAAATAGCCCAGCCTCTCTTCGTAAGGCCTTAAATGAGTGCATGATGCGCGATCGCTTCCGTTTGAGTAAGCGAATTGCTGGTGCGAGTAAAATTAAGAACGAACAAGCTAAGCACGCTGTCTTTGATGAGATTGCGTTAGACATTGCTAAGTCAATGATGACGGCAACTCAGCGTGCTGCGCAAAAACCAACGATTGAATACCCAGAAATTCTCCCTGTTAGCCAAAAACGCGACGACATCGCGAAAGCCATTGCTGAAAACCAAGTGGTTATCGTGGCGGGTGAAACGGGTTCGGGTAAAACCACTCAGCTACCAAAAATCTGCTCTGAGCTTGGCCGTGGTCGCTTTGGCCTAATTGGTCACACTCAGCCTCGTCGTCTTGCTGCGCGTTCGGTTGCGAACCGTATTGCTGAAGAGATGGAAACGCAGCTAGGTGAGTTTGTTGGTTATAAGGTTCGATTCAACGACCAGATTTCTGACAACACACAGATCAAATTGATGACCGACGGTATTCTACTGGCGGAGATTCAACACGACCGTTTTTTAAACCAGTACGACACCATCATCATCGATGAAGCGCACGAACGTAGCCTGAACATCGATTTCATCATGGGTTACCTGAAAGAGTTGCTACCAAAGCGTCCTGATCTGAAAGTGATCATCACGTCGGCAACCATCGATCCAGAGCGTTTCTCTAAGCACTTCAATAATGCGCCAATCATTGAAGTGTCTGGCCGTACTTACCCAGTAGACACGCGTTACCGCCCGTTAGGTGGTGATGAAAGTGATTCAGATCGCGACCAAATTGAAGGCATCTTTGAAGCGGTTGATGAACTGTGTGATGAAGGGCTTGGCGATATCTTGATCTTCATGAACGGTGAGCGAGAGATTCGTGATACCGCAGATGCATTAAGTAAACGTAACCTACGTGATACTGAGATTGTTCCGCTATACGCTCGTCTGTCGGCGGGAGAGCAGAACCGAATCTTCCAGTCTCACACGGGACGACGCATTGTTCTGGCAACCAACGTGGCAGAAACCTCATTAACCGTTCCGGGCATCAAGTATGTTATCGACCCGGGTACGGCGCGTATTAGCCGTTACAGCTACCGCACCAAAGTACAGCGTCTGCCGATTGAGCCCGTGTCTCAAGCGAGTGCAAATCAGCGTAAAGGTCGTTGTGGTCGTGTTGCGGAAGGTATCTGTATTCGCTTGTATTCGGAGGAAGATTTCGAATCACGCCCAGAGTTTACTGACCCAGAGATCCTTCGTACTAACCTAGCATCGGTTATCCTTCAGATGACAGCGCTAGGCCTCGGCGACATTCAAGCGTTCCCATTTGTTGAAGCGCCCGATAAGCGCAACATTCAAGATGGTGTAAGGCTGCTTGAAGAGCTTGGTGCGATCGCGACTGTTGAACCGTCAGCCAACAAAAACAAGAACCAAGGCGATGACAAGAAGAAGCTCACCGCGATTGGCCGTAAGCTAGCAAAACTGCCTATCGATCCACGTTTAGCGCGTATGGTGATTGAAGCGCCACGTAACCGATGCCTACACGAAGTGATGGTGATTGCGTCTGCGTTGTCGATTCAAGATCCGCGTGAGCGCCCGTCAGACAAGCAACAATCGTCTGATGACAAGCACAAACGTTTCTTCGATAAAGAGTCTGATTTCATTACGTTTGTGAACCTATGGGATTACATCAAGCAGCAGCAAAAAGCGCTGTCGAGTAACCAGTTCCGCAAACAGTGTAAGCAGGATTACCTCAACTATTTACGTATTCGTGAATGGCAAGATGTGTACTTCCAAATTCACCAAGCGATGCGTGAACTGGATACTAAGTTGAATACAGAGCCGGGCAGCTATGATGGCATTCATATCTCGCTACTATCAGGCCTGCTTTCGCACATCGGTATGAAAGACCAAGAGAAGAATGAGTATCAAGGTGCACGTAACGCACGCTTCCATATCTTCCCTGCGTCTGGCCTATTTAAGAAACAGCCCAAGTGGATCATGTCTGCTGAGCTGGTGGAAACCTCAAAGCTTTGGGGCCGTGTTATCGCCAAGATTCAACCAGAATGGATTGAGCCACTAGCGAAACACCTGATTAAACGTAGCTATAGCGAACCGCACTGGTCGAAGAAACAAGCGGCAGTCATGGCACACGAAAAAGTGATGCTTTACGGAATCCCGATTGTTCCTAAACGCCTTGTGAACTACGGTGCAATTGATGCAACAGTCAGCCGTGAGTTGTTTGTACGTAGTGCATTAGTAGAAGGTGAGTGGGAAACCAAACACACCTTCTTCAAGCAAAACCGCAAGCTACTGCAAGAAGTGGAAGAGCTAGAGCATAAATCGCGTCGTCGTGACATCTTGATAGACGATGATGAACTGTTCGATTTCTATGACCAGCGTGTTGGCGAAGAGGCAGTTTCAGGCCGTCACTTCGATACATGGTGGAAGAAGACCAGCCAGAAAACCCCTGAGCTGCTGAACTTTGAAAAGTCGATGCTGTTCCGAGGTGATGCTAGCCACGTTACTGACTTGGATTACCCGAACTTCTGGCACCAAAACGGTATCAAGCTCAAGCTGAGTTACCAATTTGAGCCGGGCGACGATAACGATGGTGTAACGGTACACATTCCGCTGCCTATCTTGAACCAGATCGACCAGAACGGATTCGATTGGCAGATCCCAGGACTACGTCAGGAATTGGTGATTAGCCTAATCAAGTCATTACCTAAAACGCTACGCCGTAACTTTGTGCCTGCGCCAAACTACGCCGATGCGTTCTTGGCTCGTGTTACACCGTTAGAAGCCCCGCTGTTAGACTCTCTTGAGAAAGAGCTGCGCCGTATGACAGGTGTTGAAGTGGTCCGTGACGACTGGAAGTTAGACCAGATTCCGGAACACTTAAAGGTAACATTCCGTGCCGTAGATCATCGTAAGCGTAAGCTGAAAGAACAGAAAGATTTGCATGAACTGAAAGAGAGCCTGAAAGACAAGGTTCAAGAAACGCTTTCTAAAGTTGCGGATGACGATATCGAGCAGCAGAATCTGCACACGTGGAGCTTTGGTGAGTTACCAAAAGTCTACCAACAGAAGCGTGGCGGCTACGATGTTAAAGCCTTCCCTGCGCTGGTGGATACCAAAGACAGCGTAGAGATCAAACTGTTCGAAACTGAGCAAGAGCAGATCTCGGCAATGAAATCGGGTCAACGTCGTTTGATCTTATTGAACGTGCCATCGCCGATCAAATACTTGCACTCTAACTTGCCGAACAAATCGAAACTTGGCTTGTACTTCAACCCATACGGACAGGTACTTGATTTAATCGATGACTGTATCGCTTGTGGTATTGATAAGCTGATTGAAGAGAAGGGCGGTTTGGTTTGGGAACCAGAGCAGTTTGAAGCACTGAAAGAGCACGTACGTGCAGAGTTGGGTGATACGGTAGTTGAGATTGCTCAACAAGTTGAAACCATCTTAACCACGGCATTCAGCATCAGTAAGAAGCTAAAAGGCCGTGTCGATCTTTCTATGGCATTCGCACTTTCTGACATAAAAGCTCAAGTAGAAGGTTTGATTTTTAAGGGTTTTGCCACAGAATGTGGGTGGAAACGCCTGCCGGATATTCTACGCTATATGAGAGCGATTGAACGCCGCATGGAAAAACTGCCAATTGACCCGAATAAAGATCGTCTTCATATGATCAAAGTTGAGTCAGTAATGAATGATTACAAAGAACTGCTGAATAAAATTCCAAAAGGGATCGCGGTTCCAGAAAATGTAAAAGAGGTGCGTTGGATGATAGAAGAGCTTCGTGTAAGCTTCTTCGCACAGCAGCTCGGTACGCCTTACCCAGTATCAGATAAGCGTGTTAAAAACGCGATTGATGCTTGCTAAAGGAATAAAGCTAGACGCAATAGCAAGGTTTGGGTATAAATCTTGCTTATTGCATTACTAATTGAATAGTTATTACATACAGGGCGACTTGGTGGCAATTTATTACCACTCAAGGCCTGCCACTAGGACGAAAAAGGTCGAATATGAAAAAAACGTTATTGGCACTAGCACTACTAGGTGCATCTTCAACAGCAATGGCTGATTCTTGGTTGTACGGCGGTGTAATGGGTGGTCAAAACTCATTCGCTGGTGAAGATGAAAATGCGGTGGGCATCCACGTAGGTACAGGTATCCTTCCACTAATCGGTGTTGAAGCGGGTTACTGGGATCTAGGTTCTTTCGACAACGTTAGCTACGGCAACCGTGCTAAACAAGGTGTTGACGTAAGCACTGCTTACTTAGCGATCAAACCAAGCATCGACTTCGGTCCTCTTCACGTATACGCGAAGGGTGGTCTTCATTCTTACGAAGTGAAAGGCGATAACTTCAAGCAAGACGACGTTGATATCATGTACGCTGTAGGCGCTGAATACTTCATCTTCGGTCCACTATCTGTAGGCGCTAGCTACCAAAACTTCAAAATGAAAGATGACGACGCAGGCGTTTTCTCTCTAAACGCAACTATCCACCTACTTTAATTAATCGGTAAAACGATCGTTAATAACGGTCGGGTAGTGGTTAAAGGGTTCGTAAGAATTCATAAAAAATGCCAGCTTGATAGCTGGCATTTTTGTATCTGTTAACCGTGTAATCGCTACTCTGTTTTCTTACAACAGATAGCGGGCCGACGGTTACTTTTTACTGTTCAAAATACGCTGAATTCTAGGGTTAATCGCTTTGCCGTGTTGGCTTTCGTACTCTTCACGTTTTAAATCGTTCAGGTTCTTCACTGAATTAGCGGCAAGCAGGAATTGCGGTAACTCCGTTTCTAGCATGCCTTTCTCATCTAAACGTTTTGCTTCCAAGTAGTACTTCTTAAACAGGCCATCAAGCTTGTTTTCCGCAGTGCGCTTCAAGTCATACAGCTTGTTTTGAATCAGCCATTTCTCAATCTTGTTCACCGCTGTGCGCGACAACACACGGATACGGCTATCCAACAACTCTTCTTCCGTCAAAGAATCTTTCAGGATCCAAAGCTCACCCATTTGCGGCGGCCAACTGTTGCCAAGCTGAATGCGCTCATGACAGTGCATTAGCACTCGGTTTAGGCCGTCTGAATCAACAGAGTTAGCAAACTCAATGAACTTGCCACTTGGCTCGCTACCGTACTGATATTCCCACTGTGTTTCGTATACGCTCAAGAAAGAGCCGAACACATGGATACACCAATCGGTTAGTTCTAATTCTGCGGCATCCTGATCAACAACTGGCACTTGTTGAGACGCACCAGTGCTAGCAGCATTAGGTGTCGCTACTTCCGTACTCTGTGCTTCAATAACGTCAGGTACTGCGGGATCTTTAGGCAGCACTTCCGGAACAACAGGTGAAGCTGGCTCAGAAGGTTGGCTTTTTGCCTTTTTGAATGAGCTGCTGCCTGAAGCGTTCAGATGGGCTAAGCTTTTGTCGATACCCATTTCCTTGAGCTTGTCCTGCATTTCCTGAATATTGAGAGGTCTTCTGCTGTTGTTGTCTTTCATTTTGCTTCTCGTTAACTAGCCAGTACTGCAGCTTGGATTCAATCCGAGATAATGGCATTAATTCATTGGCTTTGGCTTTATACCAGAGGACAAATTTTTTCCATACTAAACTATGGTCACCGGTCAAACCGGAGAATTTAAACGCACGTTCCGCCCATGATGGTATCTCTTCTTCGTTGAGATCATGAGTAGAGACGGTGTTGCTGTTCATTGAGCCTCTGCCTTGTGGGCGAGGGGCATGTTGCATGTGTTGCATTGGCGCCGGAGCAGGCTGAAACTTAGGTGCAGGTGCAGGTGCAGGTGCAGGTGCAGGTGCAGGTGCAGGTGCAGGTGCAGGTGCAGGTGCAGGTGCAGGTGCAGTAGAGTAGACCGGAATACTATTGGCCGGTTGAGCCTCAACGTGTGCTGCAGCTTGCTCTTGCTCAATGAGCATTTTGAAAACGTGAATCTCTTTTTGATCTCGATAATCTACTTTCACCTTATCGAGAAAACCTTGGTCGACTAAACACTTAAGACAGTCGGCTAAACCAAACGTAGAGAGAGCACAAAGTTGACCTGCTGTCTGTAGGCACACATTGGTGTAGCCGAATTCGTCAGCACCGTCTGCAAGCATCAATAAAACTAGCTTTTCTGCTGGGCTAGAAGTATTCACTTGCCAAGCTAAATAAGAATATTTGGCGCTCAATATCGTGTTCTCAAAAAAGGTAAGTCGTTGTCACTATTGTAAGTCACCCCTTACCGAATTTATAGCAACTTAACAGAAAACGGCATTAGTAAGCCAAATATTGACCATAAGGAGACGTCTGCCCTAAAAAGTAAGCCTACAGTCATTCATTCTTGTGGTTAGCGCTAGGAATCATTGGGCATGAATGCGCATAGCAGCTTAAAGTGACGACATTCTTTGTTAGGTTAAGAATGACCAATTCACTTTCGCAATCTGTAGGTCAAAATACGGGTCTTCTCTTAAGGTCGACTATTGATGATTGTCTTATCGACTCCCAATCCACCTATCCATTCAAATTCTGAATTTGATTTATAAAACACCTTGATATGATCAATATTTGCGCTATTATGACGATAAGTCAGAAATGACGAAGAGTCACAAAATGGTTAACTACATGAATTTACTATTCGTGTTAATATATTGGATAGGAGCGTTTTAAATACTGGCGAAGCTTAGGTAATGGCTAAGCTCATATACGGACTGAGAAATTATGTTTGGCTTTGGTTGTAAAGGCGATAAACAAGGTATCTTTGGTTGCAAAGGCGTGTTGTCTAAAAAGCAGCAGTCTATTGCAGACCGAGAAGTAGAGTTGATGTTGTTAGCAAAAGATCTGGTTCGAGAACAAGGGTTCGGGAACCTCACGATGGACAGGCTAACGGCAGCAAGTTCTTATTCTAAAGGTACGATATACAATCACTTTTGCAGCAAAGAAGACGTGGTTTTAGCCTTGTGTATTCACTCTTTAAAGACCGAGGCATTGATGTTTTCTCGTTCTGGAGAGTTTGAAGGCAACACACGCGAAAAGATAGTCGCACTGCACGTTGCTTACCGAATCTATGCGCGCATGGAACCGGTATTATCAACCTGTGCGATCATGGCAAAAAGCCCGTGGGTACTGGAGAAAGCGTCTAGTGCACGCGTAGCCGAGATGAATGAACTGGAAGAGCTGGTGATTGAACAAGCCGACACTATGGTTAATCAAGCCGTAGAAGAAGGTGACCTTAAGTTCTCTTCTGGTGTGGGTTCTGATGCCATCGTGTTTGCTAACTGGTCAATCGCATTTGGTTCAAATGCCTTGTCACAGAACGCATCAAACAGTCACTGTATTAAGCGGTTACAAGACCCGTATTCAGTATTACACAACGCGAACATGCTACTAGACGGCCTCAATTGGCAGCCCCTTTCTACCGATTGGGACTACCGTAAAACTTGGCGTCGTGTAGAACAAGAACTGTTCAGTGAAGAGATCGCTTACTTAGAATCTGTAGGTCGATAGCTTCCATTAAGCCCACACTTGTGGGTTTATTAATAACCATTTTTGACGATTCGTCACAACTTGAGATTAACCGACTGTGGTTGCTGTTTTCTTGAGTGTTTGACTAAGAATTGTGTCTTTTGTCAGCTTCGGCTGGCTTTTTATGACACAAATATGACGAATCGTCACAAATGGAGACTGTGATGAAACATGACAGCCAGAAGCCCGCTTTCGATCAGCAAAATCGAGATAACCCTAATGCCGATAGCGTAAACGCAGATCTAAATAACAGTTGGCACTCAATACCTACCAAACGTTCGTTTATCGTTCTGCTGGTGGTGTTTTCAATCATCATTCTCTCTGCATTAGGGGCTAAGAACCTCTATTTTAGAGGGGACTACAACATATTCTTCGAAGGCACCAACAAACAGTTGATGGCGTTCGATGAAATCCAAACCACCTTTGCAAAAACCGACAACCTTGCGATTGTTGTCGCCCCTGAAGATGGCAATGTCTTCACTCCTGAAACCCTCACATTAATTCAAAACCTCACGGTTGACGCGTGGCAGATCCCGTACTCAAGCCGTGTGGATTCTCTTGCAAATTATCAGCACACCGAAGCCATTGAAGATGACCTCTTGGTAGAAGACTTGCTGTATGAAGAGTACGAACACACACCAGAGCGCATCGCCAAAGTAAAACAGATCGCCCTCAACGAACCATTGCTCAAGAATGCTTTGGTGTCGGCGTCGGGCGATGTGACCATTGTTAACGTCACAGTGCAACTGCCAGAAATAGATAAAACAGCAGAAGTGCAAGAGGTGATTGCGGCGATTAATGCCATGATCGGCAAGTACCAAGCTCAGTATCCGAATGTGGAATTCCATAAAGCGGGCATCATCGCCATGAACAACGCGTTTATGACTTCGGCTCAACAAGACAGCTCAACGCTCGTACCGTTAATGCTGCTAGTGGTACTGGTGTTCCTGACCATTATGCTGCGCTCGTTCTTTAGTGTAGTTGCGACGCTTATTGTGATCATCTCTTCGATTGTCGCCACCATGGGTTTGTCTGGCTGGGCAGGGATGTTCCTCAGTACCGCCACGGTTAACGTTCCAACCTTAGTGTTAACTTTGGCGGTTGCCGATTGTGTTCACGTCATTGTGACCATGAGACAAGCGATGCAACGCGGGATGGAGAAAGCACAAGCCATTCAATACAGCATTAAGCTCAATGCTATGCCAATTCTGATCACCTCAGTCACTACTGCGATTGGTTTCTTGATGATGAACATGTCGGATTCACCAGTGCTGCGTGATTTCGGTAACTTATCGGCACTAGGCGTACTTATCGCGTGCTTCCTCTCTGTGACTATGCTGCCTGCTCTGCTAAAACTGCTGCCTGTGAAACGCCTACCTGCTAACCCTGAGGCGGCAAACAAAGTCACCTTCATGGATAAGCTGGGCGATTTTGTCGTAACCAACCGTAAAGCACTGCTGCCGATTTCAACTCTTGTGATTGTGGGTGCCGCCGCGTTAATCCCACTCAACAAAGTTAATGACGAATCGGTGAAGTATTTCGATACCTCAAGTGAATTCAGACAAGCAGCGGACTTCATGGAACAGACCGTAAGCGGCATGACGACCCTTAGCATCGCAGTGAAAACCAATGAATCTCAAGCGATTGCCGATCCTGTGTTTTTGCAAGCGATTGGTGACTTTACCGATTGGCTACGCGTACAACCAGAAACCGATCACGTGGCAACGCTTTCTGATGTTTACATGCGCTTGAACAAGAACATGCACGGTGACGACGAAAGCTACTACAAGCTACCGCTTAACCGTGAACTTGCCGCGCAGTACCTACTGCTGTACGAGATGTCTCTGCCTTATGGCTTGGACTTGAACAACCAAATCAACGTCGATAAGTCATCGATCAAGATGGTACTCACGGTCGACAACCTTGGCAGCGTTGAGCTAGTGGAACTCGAAGAGCGCATTTACTCATGGTTTGCGGCAAATGCGCCTCAGTATGAAGTAGTCGCATCGAGCCCATCACTGATGTTTGCTCACATTGGCGAAACCAACATGGCAAGCATGCTATCGACTCTACCTATCACCTTAGTGCTTATCTCAGGCTTGATGATCTTTGCGTTGCGCTCAGTTCGCTTAGGCATGATCAGCCTAGTGCCAAACATTGCGCCTGCGATCATTGGCTTTGGTTTATGGGCGCTTATCTCAGGTGAAATCAACCTTGGTTTGTCAGTCGTGGTGACGCTCACGTTGGGTATCGTTGTTGATGATGCGGTGCACTTCTTAAGTAAATACCAACGCGCCAGAATCGAAGGGAAATCAGCAGAAGAAGCGGTTCGATATGCCTTCCACACCGTTGGACGCGCCTTGTGGATCACCACGGTTGTACTGGTGGCTGGCTTCTCTGTACTGGCGATGTCGAGCTTCAGACTCAACTCCGACATGGGCTTGCTCAGCGCGATTGTGATTTTCATTGCGCTGGTGGTCGACTTCATCTTGCTACCGAGCTTACTGATGATCTTCGACAAACAGACCCACTATGCAGATAAACCTCAGCACGAATCGCAACCGTCTAAAACAGAGCCATCTAAAACAGCACAGCCTAACTCGACAGCCGAACTGACTACATCGACCAAATAAGGAAATGTCAGCCTGCTGCGGTGGGCTGACTCAAGGAGATATTTATGAAAAGCGTTAAACAATCATTCGTTACTACATTATTCAGTATGGGCGCGGTATTAGCTTTCCCTGCATTAGCCGACCCTGCGAAAGGCCTAGAGATTGCTGAGCAACGCAAAGCCGTTGATATGGGGTGGGGCGATTCTGTCGCGACCATGGAAATGCTACTTCGCAATAAACAGGGCGAAAGCAGCACACGCCTAATGCGATTGAAATCTTTGGAAGTCGATGACGATGGCGACAAAGGCTTAACCATTTTTGATGAGCCACGTGATGTAAAAGGTACGGCTTTCCTAAACCATTCACACATCACCAAATCCGATGACCAGTGGCTGTATCTGCCTGCATTGAAACGCGTGAAGCGTATCTCTTCACGCAATAAATCGGGCCCGTTTATGGGCAGTGAATTTGCTTACGAAGACTTGAGCTCGTTTGAGCTAGAAAAGTACACCTTTAACTACATTGAAGACGCCAAAATCGAAGGTGTCGATACCTTTGTTTTAGAACAAGTACCGACCGACAAAAACTCTGGCTACACCATGCAAAAAGTATGGCTAGACCAACAATACTATCGCCCCGTTCAAGTGGAATTTTACGATCGTAAAGGTGCATTGCTGAAAACATTGTCGTTCCAAGACTACAAACAATACCTAAACCAATACTGGCGCGCACACACCATGTCGATGCAAAACCACCAAACAGGCAAAAGTACGGTATTAACTACGACAGATTTAGCCTTCCAGACCGGTCTTAAAGACAAGGATTTCCAAAAGAACACACTAAAACGTGCAAAATAAGGCAGGAATATGAAAAGGATTGTGGCAACAGGAACCCAGTTATCCTTAACTTTGGCAGCGACCGTCGGGCTTATGCAGGTGTCGTTGCCTTGTGTGGCGGCAGGCTTTAGCTCTGAATTCGTAGAACAGGTTACCCCGGAGCTCGCAGGGCAGGTTAACCTTGAACACAGGCAGTTCTTTAGTGATGGCTTACAGGGGCAAGACAAAGGGCAAAGCTCACTGGTGTTGCAGCCAGAGTTCTACTGGGAGCAACAAGAGGGCAACGGCAGCTTTACCTTCACGCCCTTTTATCGCCTAGACAGCGAAGACGATGAGCGAACCCATGGCGACATTCGTGAAGCTCTGTATCTAACCTATTGGGATGATTACGAACTGCGAGCGGGTGTTGGCAAAGTGTTCTGGGGCGTGACCGAATCGGCGCATTTAGTAGATGTGGTAAACCAAACCGATGCCATTGAATCGGTCGATGGTGAATCCAAGCTAGGTCAGCCAATGGTGCACTTCACCTCGATAAAAGAGTGGGGCACCATTGACGCCATGTTACTGCCGTATTTTCGTGAGCGTACCTTTGCGGGCGAAGATGGACGCTTAAGACCAACGGTGCCAGTATCGGATGATGCGCTTTACGAATCCTCACGAGAAGAAAAGCACGTTGATGTGGCGCTGCGCTATAGCCAAATGTACGGCGATTGGGATGTCGGCTTAAGCTATTTAGGCGGAACAAACCGCGACCCTTATTACCGTGTTGAAGGTAATGAACTCAAGCCGTATTACGCGCAAATGCAGCACTTCGGATTGGATGTGCAAGGCATTATTGGCGATTGGTTGTGGAAGCTGGAAAGCATTTATCGCGATAGCTACGACAACCACACAGGCGTCGCGACAGGCTTTGAATACACATGGGTTGGGGCGCTTGAATCGTATTGGGACATCGGCTTCATTGCTGAATACCTGTATGACAGCCGAGGTAACAACGCTCAAACCATCGGTCAAAACGATGTGTTCCTTGGTGCCCGTTTCGCCTTGAACGATGAAGACGGCACCGAAGTGCTTACAGGCATCACTCAAGACTTAGATAACAGCGATGTCTACAGTGCAAAGCTCGAAGCCTCAAGCCGCATCAATAACAACCTCAAGTGGCGACTCAACGCTTGGTTGTTTGAGAACGAAACTCCAGAAGACTTGTTGTTCTTCGCTCGTAAGGATGATTTTGTTGAGATGGCGTTGGAATATTATTTCTAGTGTTAGCTTCGTGAGGCGCTCTTGTTAAAAGGGGCGTCTCAAATTTAAGATGAGTTATATTTAGAGTGTTCAATATCTTCTTTTTATAAAATGGATCAAACAATCTAATAGACCCACAGGTAAGATGGTTATATTTTTTCGAATATCTATAACCTCCGAATATGCATGTAAATCGTGCTGGTGGTATCGGCCTTAAGGGATTTATGAATTCATTTAATTGGGATAAAAACTTTGAAACAGGCATTGGTGTTGTAGATGAACAGCATCAATATCTTGTTGGTTTTATCAACCACTACGGAAACCTGTTGTCAGAGAATACTATCTCTATTGACGACATTAACGTCGCTTTACTCGATCTCACACGCTATGCCGAATTTCACTTTAAAGAGGAAGAATCTTTGATGAGGGATTGCGGTGTGTATGAGTTACACATTGAAGAGCACATCAAAGTGCATCGTGTATTCATGCGAGATATCTACAGTATGCAAGCCTTCATCTTGGAAGAAGATCAGTCGTCAGCACGGCAGTTACTGGATTTCTTGATCCATTGGCTTGCTTATCACATCCTTGGCATTGATCAAAACATGGCGCGACAAATGGCCGCAATAGAAGAGGGCGCAACACCCCTAGAAGCCTTTGAGGCAGAAGAAAAGCAGCGAGACTCTTCGACTGTGCCTTTGTTGGCGGCTCTTAAAGGCTTATTTGAACAAGTCTCTGAACGCAATAAGCAGTTGTTACGCTTCAACCAGTTACTCGAAGATAAAGTTGAGGAACGCACGGCTGAATTAAAAAGAGCGAACAAGAGACTTGAAGAGCTGTCATTAACCGACTCTCTCACTAATTTGCATAACCGTCGTAGTGCTTTTAAACAGTTAGCGCTGCATTGGCAAGACTCTAAAGAACTTGGCATGCCTTTAGTGTGCATTATGATTGATGCCGACCACTTCAAGCGCATTAATGACACTAGCGGTCATGATGCAGGCGACTTGGTGCTAAAAAACCTCTCGCGTGAACTGAAAAACACGTTCCGTAATGATGATATTGTTTGCCGGTTAGGTGGCGATGAGTTCTTGGTTATCTGCCCAGACACCGACCTTAAAGGTGGGATGTACATAGCGGAAACCGCTCGACAGAAAGTGTCTGAATTAGAGGTTGAAACCAGTAATCAAGTTTGGATTGGCAGCATTAGTGTTGGTGTCGCTGAAATAACCGAAGAATTCGGCTCAATGAACGATTTGATTAAAGCCGCCGATGAGTCCGTCTATTTAGCGAAAAACGCGGGGAAGAACAGCGTTTGTTCGATTCAGATTTAGCGTTCAGGTCATTTCCAAATTAAGGAGTGGAACCTGTAATTGTTCCACTTCTTCCTACTCCTCATTAATATCCTGTTAAATTTGCCGTGTTTTTAGTCAATAACTTGCTCTTTTAGCGATTCAATTTGGCATTGGTTGCGTGTTTGATTACTATGTGTAGCTATCTAAAAAAACTAATCATCCGATACGGACACTACCAACTGGTAGATGAGGAAATGATGCAACATCTAGAAGAGATCATTGCTAATGCAACGACTGCTATTGATACAGCAGATTCGTTAGTCGCACTTGATGAAGTGCGAGTTCAGTATTTAGGTAAGAAGGGTGAACTAACTCTTCAACTACAAAGCCTAGGTAAACTTCCACCTGAAGAGCGTCGCACTGCTGGTCAAGAGATCAACAAAGCGAAAGGTGCTGTTCAACAGGCGATCGCAGCTCGCAAAGACGCACTACAACGTGCAGAGCTTGAAGCGAAACTAGCTGAAGAAACTATCGATGTGAGCCTACCAGGTCGTCGCATTGAGAACGGTGGTCTTCACCCAGTAACTCGCACAGTTGAGCGTATCGAACAGTTCTTTGGTGAGCTTGGCTTTAGCACTGAGTCTGGCCCTGAGATCGAAGATGCATTCCACAACTTTGATGCACTAAACATCGCAGACGATCACCCAGCTCGTACTGATCATGATACTTTCTTCTTCAACCCTGATCTAATGCTACGTACGCACACTTCTGGTGTTCAAATCCGTACGATGGAAAACGGCAAACCGCCTTTCCGCTTCATTGCTCCGGGTCGTGTTTACCGTAACGACTACGATCAAACTCACACGCCAATGTTCCACCAAGTGGAAGGTATGTTAGTTGATGAGAACGTAAACTTCGCACAACTTAAAGGCATTCTTAACGATTTCCTTTGTAACTTCTTTGAAGAAGAAGTTGAAGTGCGTTTCCGTCCTTCATTCTTCCCGTTCACAGAGCCTTCAGCTGAAGTTGACGTGAAACGTAAAGATGGCAAATGGCTAGAAGTTCTAGGTTGTGGCATGGTTCACCCTAACGTACTTCGCTCTGTTGGCATCGACCCTGAGAAATACTCTGGTTTTGCATTCGGTATGGGTGTAGAGCGTCTAACGATGCTTCGTTACGGCGTAAATGACCTTCGTGCGTTCTTCGAGAACGACCTTCGTTTCCTTAAACAATTCAAGTAATCCGGGGCAGTCAAAACTATGAAATTCAGTGAATCTTGGCTACGCGAGTGGGTTAAACCTGCAATTAACAGCGAAGAGCTAGCTCACCAAATCACTATGGCTGGTTTGGAAGTTGACGATGTAGAACCTGTTGCTGGTGAATTCACCGGCGTTAAAGTAGGTAAAGTGGTTGAGTGCGGTCAGCACCCAGACGCAGACAAACTACAAGTTACAAAAATTGATATCGGCGAAGAAGAGCTGCTAGATATCGTTTGTGGTGCATCTAACTGTCGTCTTGGCCTAACTGTAGCAGTAGCAACAGTTGGCGCAGTACTTCCTGGTGACTTCAAAATCAAGAAAGCAAAACTACGTGGCGTTCCATCGCACGGCATGCTTTGTTCTTTCTCTGAGCTAGGTATCGACGTAGAGTCTGACGGCATCCTTGAGCTGCCAGAAGGCACAACGCTAGGTATGGACGTACGTGAGCTTCTTGAGCTTAACGACGTAACTATCGACGTAGACCTAACAGCAAACCGCGCAGACTGCTTCAGCATCCGTGGCCTTGCTCGTGAAGTTGGCGTACTAAACCGCGCAGACGTTACAGAGCCAACAGTTGAAGCTGTTGCAACAAGCATTGAAGACACAGTATCTGTTGAAATCAAAGCTACTGATGCTTGTCCACGTTACCTTGGCCGTGTGGTTAAGAACGTAAACGTGAAAGCGGAATCTCCAATCTGGATGCAAGAAAAACTGCGCCGTTGTGGTATCCGTTCAATCGACCCAGTTGTAGACATCACAAACTACGTGATGCTAGAGCAAGGCCAACCAATGCACGCATTTGATCTTGCTAAGATCGAAGGCGGTATCGTGGTTCGTCTAGCAGAGCAGGGCGAAAAGCTAACACTTCTAGATGGCAACGAAGCTGAACTAAACAGCAACACACTTGTTATCGCTGACCACAACAAAGCACTAGCAATTGCTGGTATCTTTGGCGGTCAAGATTCAGGTGTGACTACTGAAACAACAGACGTACTTCTTGAAGCTGCATTCTTCGCACCGGATCACATCCGTGGTCGCGCACGTGCTTACGGCCTTCACACTGATTCTTCTCTACGTTTCGAACGTGGTGTTGATTCAACACTTCAAGCAGCAGCAATGGAGCGTGCAACACAGCTTCTAGTTGAAATCTGTGGTGGTGAAGTTGCGCCAGTAAACGGCAGCGAATCTGAAGCTGATCTTCCTAAAGCAAACGTAGTTGCTCTACGTCGCGCTAAGCTAGACAGCCTACTAGGTCACGAAATCCCATCTACAGACGTAGTGGAAATTCTTACTCGCCTAGGTTGTGAAGTAGCTGTTGTTGAAGATACAGAAAACACTGATGCTGGTTGGACGGCAACGTCTCCATCTTGGCGTTTTGATATCGCAATCGAGCAAGACCTAATTGAAGAAGTTGGTCGTATCTACGGTTACGATAACATTCCAAACCAAGCGCCTAAAGCGGCACTTAAAATGAATGACCACAAAGAAGCTAACCAACCGCTTAAGCGCGTTCGTGACCTTCTTGTAGACCGTGGTTACCACGAAGCAATCACATACAGCTTCGTAGAACCAGAACAACAAAAGCTTGTTGTACCTGGTGTTGAGCCGCTAATCCTGCCATTCCCAATCTCTGCGGACATGTCAGCAATGCGTCTTGGCCTAATCCAAGGTCTTCTAAACACAGTTGTTCACAACCAGAAGCGTCAACAGTCTCGCGTTCGTCTATTCGAATCAGGCCTACGTTTCATCCCTGAAGCAACAGCTGAAAACGGCATGCGCCAAGAAATGATGCTTGCGGGCGTTATCTCTGGTACTCGTGGCGAAGAGCATTGGGACATGGCAACGAACACTGTAGATTTCTTCGATCTTAAAGGTGACCTAGAAGCAGTTCTTGAGCTTTCTGCGAACGAAATCGCATACAGCTTCAAATCTCTTTCTTCAGAAGCAAAAGAGCGCAACCCAGCACTTCACCCAGGTCAATCGGCTACGATTATGGCTAACGGCAAAGAAGTGGGTATCATTGGTACTGTTCACCCAGAACTAGAGCGTAAGTTTGGTCTTAACGGCCGCACTATCGTATTCGAAATCGAATGGGCAGCTATCAACACTCGCGTGCTTCCAGAAGCAGTAGCTGTATCTAAGTTCCCTGCAAACCGTCGTGATATCGCAGTAGTTGTTGACGAAGCAGTCGCTTCTGGCGACATCGTTGAAGCGTGTATCGCTGCTGGTGGCGAATTCCTAACAGGCGCTAAACTGTTCGACGTATACGTTGGTCAAGGCGTTGAAGAAGGTAAGAAGAGCCTAGCAATCGCACTTAGCCTACAGTCTGTAGAGCGCACACTTGAAGATGCAGACATCGCTGGTTCAGTAGATGCTATCGTAGCTTCAATTTCAGAGAAATTCGGCGCAGCACTTCGCGACTAATCTCCTCTGATAGATAGAAAACCAAAGGCCTCGCATTGCGAGGCCTTTTTGTTTTCGAGTTCTTAATATATCTGGATTTTTTATCTTAATTTCTTTGTTAAATAATCAATAGCGGCACCATAAAAGGGGATATAACTATTTCTTCTATTTTTACTCGATATCTTGGCAAGAAGAAGCTCTATTTTAGCTTTAGATCTTCTATCTCCAGATAAACTGGCTAGCTGTTTTTTAATGTTATCTAATGCAGCACTTCTATTATCTACCATTGTACTTAAATTTAGGTTTAAATTTTTATTAATATGCTCATTAAAATCTAAATCGGTTGAAGATATTTTTCCTGATCTTGAATAAATGATTTTATCATTAATCTTGTGTGACGGATTAGAAGGAGAAAATTTTATTATCTTGTTGGCTTTTTTGGTATCACAAGTATGAACATCTTCTTTATTACCTGGTTTTGTATTTCCTTCACAACATCCGAGTAGGTTTTTATAATTTAATGTCGATGTTTTGTTATCATCTGCCGATTGGGGATACCAGTGTTCAACCTTCATAGAATCAAACTTAATTCTCTGCATACAATATGCACAAGTATTGCCTTGTTCATCTAACAACTGATTTTTTATATCTTCTTTAGCTTTAGATGGTAAGTTAGCATAACTAGCATCATCACCTGAACGGTGCTCAGCCAGAGAATCAGGCTCTCTATCTTTTTTAATAAAGTACATCTTACCTAGTCCCAACCATTAAGATCAATATCAATTTTAGCCGATACTAACTCTGGAAGTGTTCCGTTCACTTCTTTTTCAAGAGCTTCAATTTCATCACTTGCATCATCAAACTTTTCATCATCAATTAATTTATTTATATAATTGATTTTTTCTTCAACATCCTTATTTCTTGTTATATTGGTTTCATCTCCAATTGGCGTCATTATGTACTTTAAAATTTGATTACTTGTTAAACCATAAGATTGAGTAGGATTACTATAAGAGATGTTATTATCATCATCGCTTTCTAAAATAATTACTTGAGCAGGTTTAACCTCCCCAAGCATCTGAGGGGAATGAGTAGTAATGATAAACTGACAGTTCTTAAATGCTTTCGGTAAACCTGAAATTAAAGTTCTCTGCCATGCCGGGTGAATATGCATATCGTATTCGTCAATCAAAATAATACCACTTCCGTCAAGAGGGTTATCTAATGAAGGATTTAATATTATTAATCTTCTTGCTATATCCACAACTAAAGCTAGCAATGACTTTTCACCTTGAGATAACTGAAGAACGTTCAACTTTTCAGAATTTTTTTCAACTGTAATACCTAAATATGGTTCCACTTGTATTTCGAGGTTACCGTAACCTTCCATAAAGTAACCAATTACTTCATTAATTAATTTCTTAATTCTTTCCACATCAAGTAGGATCGCTTCATCAGTATCATTGTTGTCTGCTTTGTCTGCTTTTTCTTTGTTAATCAAACTTTCCAGAAGCGCCCTAGCAGTCTCATCGTGTTCTGCTATCAATTCCAATTTTGCTTTAAAATCAGCGTCTTTATTTAATTCTGATTTTTTATTTTTTCTACGACTAGAAATATCATCTAATCTTTTATACCAACGGAAAAATGATTGAAAATCAGCCTTGCCGTTTAATGAATTATGATAACCCTCAAATTTATCTAATTCAGATATATCTGATGTTTCATCATATGCACCCACATCTTTGCGAGATACTGCATTCGAACGGTCTACGGTGTAATAAGCCAAAAGAGGAAAGTTAAACTTATTATAAATTTCATTAGATTTTTTATAGAAACTACCTATTTTTGTTACATCTGCAATGATGTTATTTTTTTTAGCCCCAGAACCTTTAACTGGTATTGCTAGTTCCATATCAAATGACACAGATTTATTTAACTTAAACTTAGAGACAATTGATGAATATGCTGCATTAACACCTAATTTAACATCAAGATTATCGATTAGATCTCCATTGCCACCATTTTTAGTAATTCGATTATGCAACCAGCTCATACTCATAGCAATGGAGTCTAAAATTGTCGTTTTACCAGCGCCATTATTACCAATAATAACGGTCAGGTTTTCATTTGGTAGATTTAACTTAAAGTCACCAAAGGCTCTGAAGTTATCAAGAGTAACTTCGTTTATTCTGATATTTTGGTCGATAAATAAGTTAAATGCAATTTTCTCATACCGTTGGTATTCTTTTTCATTAGCTTCAATAAACTTACCATCAGAATAGTAATTAATGAGTTTAAGAGCTGAATCAAAGTCCCCAGATTTTGCACTTCGTATGTCTCTTTGCAATTCTGATTTTTTCTTACTACTTGTCATTTTCAACCCTTAATTTCAATATTGTATTAATTACTTCAAACCCATACTTGTTGCTCATTTTTACCCTAAAATCGGGTTCAACATGTATAGCAAATGAAAGTAAACCTTGTAAATATACGGTATCATCTATATCTATACTTCCAATGGTGTACTTATGAATTAGTGTCGAGATCAGTCTTTTTCTTTCCCTACCAACAGATAATTTATTATTATTTGTAATTGTTATTCCAGTCACATGTCGATTATGTGCTTTTGAAGAAAATACAGTTTTAATGTTATTAACTGTAATTTTATTTGAATAATGGACACTAAGAATATCTTTTACAACTCTTGTTACTTGAAATAAATGATTTTTCTTATTTGTCGAGAAAGTAATGTCATCGGCATATCGACTATAATTTATTTCATTTTGACTACAGTAGTCTGACATCAGAGTGTCAAATTTATACATCACAAAATTAGAGACTAGCGGTGACGTTGGAGCTCCAACACTCAGAACTAAGTTTTGGCTTCCTCGGATAGTCTTAGTCTTATTCCAAAATAATAGACTTTCTAATAGCTTTAACTCTGCAGATGACACTTTAATCCCATTTTCATCACAAGCTAAAGCTAATAAATCAACAGTTATACTATTAAAAAAATCACTAAAGTCCATTTTTAATAAATATTTAGTGCCAAGATGCATACGCGCATTATCTTTAATGCCTACACCTTTTTTGTATGCAAATGAGTTCGAATGAGAAACAAAAAAATCAGACAAAAATGCAACTAAAAATTTTTGCTTTTCTTTGAGTGATTTTGATGGGTGTGCGATTACACGATAACCTGAACTTCGCTTAGGTATCGTATAGACTTTATATTTTTTTGGGGCAGTCTTGGCAAAAGTAGTTAATCTGGCTCTAGTGATACCAAAATCTTCTTCAAAGGCTCTATATAACCGTATAGTCAAACTAAATTCCTATAACGAATTTAAAGCATAAAGCACGATTAGTTTTACACTAATCGTGCTTTAAATCCTTTACTTAAGGCAGCGGTGTAGATTTTATCCGCGACCGAGAAACGAGGAACTCGTTGAGCGAACGCGGATAAAATTTACACCGCAATCGCAGAACTCCCCAATAAATTAGAGTCTGGCTTATCGCCCGACTAGACTGAATGTCTAAACACTAAAGGATAGTTTTATTCTACGTCAGCTTTTAACCCCCATCAACCTAAAGATGGTGATGATGCTGATACAACAGGTGGGTATGTAAGGCAAGATCATTATAAATTTGAACTTTTCCTAATTTAAGGGATCAGATCTGGTAACTATTATCCATTTAGAGTCTTTTCCATGTCTGATTCGTTTCTAGAGCATTTCGAAAACATCGTTGACCCTCGCATTGAACGATGTAAAAAACACCAACTCTTAGATATTCTTTTACTTGCTATTAGTGCGGTGATTTCTGGCGCGGAGGGCTGGGAGGACATCGAAGATTTCGGCCATAATCGTTTAGATTGGCTTCGTAAATACCGTCCATTCCTCAATGGCATCCCTCGTCACGATACAATTGCAAGAGTTATCACCAAACTCAGAGCAGATGAGATTGAGCAAGCGTTTCAGTCGTGGATGAAGACGCTAGTTCAAACGACAGGCACTGATATCATTGCCGTAGATGGCAAAACAGCACGCCACTCTTTCGATACTCGCGGAAGAAAAAATCCGCTTCATTCGGTGAGTGCGTGGAGTTGCTCCAACCAACTTGTTTTAGGTCAGGCCGCCGTTGACGATAAAAGCAATGAAATAACCGCTATTCCTAAATTGTTAACCTTACTTGATATAGAGAACTGCATCATCACACTCGATGCGATGGGTTGTCAGCGCAAGATTGCCAAACAAATAGTTCAAAGCAAAGCGGACTATGTCTTGGCCCTAAAAGGGAATCACTCAACGATGCAGGCAGAGCTAGAAGCTTGGTGGCATAAGGCGTGTCGAGAGCAATTCACCGAGAAGAACTATGCTCAACACACGGATGTAGACGCAGGACATGGTCGAATCGAGACGCGACACTGTGAGCACCTTGTGGTTGATAAAGAATGGCTGACTAAACAATATCAGTGGGAGGGACTTAGAAGCATTATTAAAATCACTTCTGAGGTCGAGCACTCCATAACATGCAAGGTTAGCAAAGAGACTCGTTGGTATATCAGTTCACTGGAATTAGATGCAGAACAAGCACTTAAAGCTGTCCGTGGTCATTGGCAAGTAGAGAGTATGCACTGGATGTTAGACATGACCTTCAGAGAAGATGAATGCCGAATTAGAAAAGGAAATGGTGCGTTGGCTTTTAATGCGTTAAGGAAAATAGCCCTCAACTTGTTTAAGTTTGATACAACCCAAAAGATGAGTATGGCTCGAAAGAAAAAGAATGCAGCACTGAATGATGAATACCGCTCAGTGCTTTTAGAGTCTGCGGTTAAAATGCGCTAGCCTTAGGATAGATGTTGAAAGCGTATTAATAATAACCAACAAAAGTCTAGAAAGTGTGTTATTGTGGTTTTTCTCCCTACCGCTTAGTAGGGACTTCTTTTCTTTTCCGAACTCGCATCTCGGCACTCCTTAGTTGCCCTCCTAAGCCTCACCGCAGGCTTTAATTATGTCCATTTCAACCCAAAAGTTAAGAAACATCTTCAAACTCACTAGAATTGAAAATGTAGAAATCAACAACGACGTACCCCATTTCGCACCTTGGTTACCACTTGCTCAAAAAGTAAAACCTGTGATCCCTTCTGCGATTGTATATTGCGAAGGTAATTTTGGTAAAATTGATGGTAAAACCGCTAATGGGTTAGTGAGACATTCGTTAAGCTATCGTATTCTATCGGTTATTGATAGTGAGTCTGCTGGCTTAGATGCTGGTGAAGTTCTTGATAACAAAGCCAATGGAATACCGATCCTTGCTAATGCTGAAGAAGCTATCATTCACGCAGAAAGCATTCCTGATTACTTCATTTTTGGCATTGCGCCATCAAGTGGCTTTTTATCTGACTTAGATAAAAGCATCATTTTAAATGCCATGTCACTAGGAATGAACATCGTAAATGGCTTACATGAATTCCTAACCGATGATCCTCTATTTTTAGAAGCCAGCTTAAAGAATAACGTTCGAATATTCGATACTCGCAAACCCAAAAATAAAGGCGAACTGAAAACGTTTAGCGGGAAAATACACAACGTTAAATGCCCGAGAATTGCTGTAATGGGGACGGATTGCGCGCTAGGAAAACGAACAACAGCAACAATATTGGCGAATGAACTGACTAAAAAAGGCCTTAACGTCGTTCTGATTGCCACTGGTCAAACAGGCATTATGCAGGGCGCACAATACTGCGTTGCACTCGATGCTGTTCCTTCACAATTTTGTGCCGGTGAGTTGGAATCTGTCATTGTACAGGCCTATGAAAAAGAAAATCCGGATCTGATTATTATTGAAGGGCAAGGAGCCTTGAGTCACCCTGCGTTTTCAACCAGCGCTTTTATCTTACGTGGCAGTTGTCCAACGGGTGTGATACTGCAACATGCCCCTAAACGTTTATATCGTAGTGATTTTCCTGATTGCTCAATGCCTTCGATTGCCTCAGAAATCAATCTTATCGAAACGTTTTCTAATACCAATGTTATTGGACTAACACTGAATCATGAAGATATGTCGTTGGATGAAACACGTTGTGCGATAGACACTTACACTACCGAATTTGGTTTACCGGTTACTGATGTCTTGTCACAGCCTGTTGAACATCTACTGCACATCGTAACGTCAGCCTTTCCTATAATAGCAAGTAAACTGGCCGAAAAAGGGTGAACTACCCTAGGTTAGACATCGATTGTGGGAAAGTTCATCATAACGCTCAGTTCCTGATTTCTCAGCTCTCACTGAAAAATATATCCGTTACGCCTGTAACAAAAGCCTTCCTCGGCCACCCTATCATCGCACAAGTTCTTATTGATGCTGGCGCAACAATGTTAGCCGATTCAAGAATCGAAAATCTTCAAAAGATGACTGAATCTGGCATTGCTATCCCTAAAATGCTGATACGTACACCCATGCTCAGTCAAGTGGCGAGCGTAATAAAATACAGTGATATGAGTTTAAACTCTGAAGTTGAAGTGATTCAGAGGCTTTCACATGCAGCGGAACAACAAAATTGCTGTCACGGTATCATTATTATGGTTGAGCTTGGCGATCTCAGAGAAGGTGTGATGCCAAATCGCGTGATTGATTTTATCCGAGAGATTATTTCTTTACCAAACATCACGATAAAAGGAATTGGTACGAATTTAGCCTGTCGGTATGGTGTCGCTCCAGATGATCAAAATATGAGTATTCTTTCTGTGCTTGCCGATGGAATTGAAGCTACATTTGGGGTCAGTCTAGAAATTATTTCAGGGGGTAATTCTGCTTCAGTTAACTGGGCTCTTCAGAGAACAGGCTTAACTCGAGTTAATAACCTTCGTATAGGAGAAGCCATTTTTTTAGGCTGTGAGCCTTTAGAGCACGAAAATATCAAAGGCTTACATACGGATGCGATTTCTTTGACCGCTGAAGTGATTGAATCCAAGACTAAACCGACTTTGCCTTGGGGGAGTCGGGGGTTAAATGCTTTTGGTGAAAAAGAAAACCTTCAAGATAGAGGGGAGGTCTCACAAGCTATTCTAGCATTAGGCCGCCAAGATGTTTGTGTCAGCGGGCTTAAGGCTCCGAATGGGATTAAGATCATGTCTTCAACCAGTGATCATCTTGTCCTTGAATCCTCACAGAAACCACTATTTGTAGGGGAAAAAGTCACATTCAGTTTAGATTACAGTGCGCTCTTATCTTCTATGTCTTCACGTTGTATCCATAAATATTTTAAGGCTCCTAAAGGGAGAAGAAAGGAAGAAGGAGCGCATAATGCTACGAACAACTGTAATTCTCTTCGTCAGTGTCATGCTTAACGGTTGTCAGATAAGCCCAATAAAATCTAATGGGCTTGCCGATTATAGAGCGACAGTTATTTCAAGCCAACTTCCACAAGAGTTAGGCTCAATCACACTCGTAAATACACAGTCAGAGGGCGATAGTGTCACTCTTGTTTTCGTAAAAAAGAAAACTTTGAATATGGACCGCTTAGTAGAAAAAGTCGGCGTTAGTTTTTGTGACAACATCGAAATAAGACCACTATTAGAGAGTGGGATCTCTTATCGAATCATTACCTTAGGAAAAAATGAGAAAGTAGAAAGCCTTAACGTCATTTCTCTAGCTAAGTGCTCTAATTGAATGCTTAGCAGTCGAATGGATAAAAGCCAATACGAGTTGTTCAATGTACTCAATGACACTATTTTATTGAGGTTTGACCGCCTTACACCTTGGGAAAAAAACTTTATCACAGAGTTACACCATAAGGTCGTAACTAGACAACTCATTTCAATTAAACAAAAACAGCTTGCTTTAAAAATTTCAATGAAAGCCTATAAATCAAAGAAGAAAAACGCGCGTTCCAACGTTTAATTTAAGCTCGTGTATACCTAATCTGTTCAAGGTCCTCTAAACCTTGGACAGATTAGTAGTATTTGCACTTAACGTATTGAAAATAATCAAGTGTAGCGGTGAATGGGTAACAACTTTCAAAGTAGCGGATTGTGTTATCTACCTTTGTTCACCTCATGGAGTGAGTGCCATACAAGTTAGGGTCCAATCCAAGAAGCCCATACCCTCATATAGTACGAATAGCTAATCTTTGGCTTTGAAAAGAAAATTGCTGGCATGTAGGAAGCCATCAAAACCCATTTCATTAGACTCTGTCGAGTTCTTGTCTTTTTCTCAAATTGGACTTCAATGTCTATTTTTTGCTGAATATTCTTAACATGGCTAAATATCCTATTTTGCGAAGAGACCTCGCAAGCCCTGAGGGAAAGCACATTACTCGCTCTAAGTTTGCTATCAATGGCTAAGTTGAGCAAGGCAAGTTGCGTCAAACTATTTTCAATTTCTAATCTGGTTCTGTTCCGCAAAATTTCCTCAATCCGAAAAGGTTTTTTGACGAAACAAGTTGTTTCGCAATAGGGCAAGAACCTCTTGCACAATTGAATCTGAGAGTTTGTCCAACAGGCTGTTGCCTAAATAAATCTCATGATGGTTTCATGCGTTCTAAACACGTCTTGGGGCAGAAACGAGTTGGTTAAGTCACCATCACGGGAGAGGCCTTTATCTAAATCACTATTGACCTGTCTACAACTTCACACTTTATAGTGGCTATATTGATTGAGAGGGGCGCTTTCTGTGTTCCCTCTAAAGTAAGTAGAGAGACACTATGAAACGTTTAATTCTAAACATCACACTTTTGGTATTCATGACGCTTAGTAGCATGAGTGCCATAGCTCATGATTCAACAGTTAAGTACGGTATTGCGATATCTCACGATGGTGAGCAAATTGCGTATGGCACTAGTGGGAGCGGGGAAACGGCGCTGATCTTCATTCACGGTTGGAGCTTAGACAGCAGGTTGTGGCAAAACCAAGTGAGTGAGTTTTCAAAACACTATCAAGTCATCACCATGGACTTAGCAGGGCACGGTAACTCATCGTTCAACCGCGAAGAGTACACCATGGTTGCATTCGCTGAAGACATCAAAGCAATCATCGAGAAAGAACAACTCGAATCCGTCATCTTAGTTGGGCATTCCATGGCTGGTGGCGTAATTGCAGAAGCCGCTAAACTAATGCCGAAAAGGGTGAAGGGCATTATTGGTGTCGATACATCGCAAAACGTCGCACTAGCGGTTTCACAAAGCGACCTAGATGCAATGACCAAACCGTTTGAAGCAGACTTCCAAGCGGGCATTACTATGTTCGTGAAAGACTCGTTACCAAAAGACATAGACGCGGATTTACTTTACTGGGTAACGCAAGACATGTCGTCAGCACCGCCAGCTATCGCGATAAACCAGTTTTGCCATTATCTAGGTCAATATGTGACAGGCGAAGCACACCGTGTGTATGAGAACGTGAACGTGCCAGTAATATTGGTTAACGCTCGCTTATGGCCAACCGATTCAGAAGCGAACAAGAAACACATCAAAGACTACAGCATTTACTACATTGAAGACTCAGGCCACTTCCCAATGCTTGAGCAACCACAGCAGTTCAACGCAACGTTGATGAAAGCAGTGAAGTCAGTGAAGTAGGGCGGTTGTAGTTGCTAAAAGATGGATGTAATCGTTGATATAAAAACCAAGGCCTCGCATGTGCGGGGCCTTAGTTTTTTAAGTTAAATCGATGGAGCCTGTCAATCTGATAGAGTCCATTATTTTTTGTCTTGAGATTCTTTATATTTTTTTGCAATCCACTCATGCAAATGAAGCCCCGTTTGACGCTTTAGGAATACACTGATACCAGCCAAAATTAACAGTCCAATTATTGTGCCCATAATCATCTCCACGTTTTGTCATTTTTAAATTCAGTTTAATCAATATGTTAGTGTTTTGATTAATCCATTGATTTCATCATTTTATCGATATTAAGCCCACCAAGATCCTCGAGGTTATTCTTAATCTCTTCATCGATTGATAGCTGGCGTTCCACTTTCTTTATTTCCTTCTCAAGAAATTTTTCAACTTCTTGAGATACATTGAACATTAGCCCTTGTTCACGCGCTGCTTTTCTCGCTCGTTTAAGACGAACATCTAAGTCTGATGAGATTTTGATGTTCAGTGATACTTTGGATTGTTTTTTCTGTAATGACATATCGACTCTCAACTTTATCTGAAAAATACTATAAACTTTTCTACCTTTTTAGCAAGAAATTTCGACATCGGCGGATTCAGAGGCGAACTGGAAATACATCAAGGATTACAGTATTTACTACATTGAAGACTCAAGCCACTTCCCAATGCTTGAGCAACCACAGCAGTTCAACACAATGCTGAAAAATGCGGTTAAGTCAGTGAAGTAGGGCGCTATAGTTGCTAAAAGATGGATGTAATAGTTGATAGATAAAACTAAGGCCTCGCGTGTGCGAGGCCTTTTGTGTTCCGATTAAAACCAAAGATTAATCGAGCTTAACGAAAGCTTGGGATAATCGCTGGGATTCCCGGTAGAAGGCCAACCAACGCCATCACACTTGTTAGCACAACGAACATAATGCCTGGCAGCACCCAACGGCTCATCTTGCTCAGTTCGCTACTACGTTCTTTACAACCAACTAAGCCTAAGTTATCTAACAGCATAGTGAGAGCCCAACCAAATGCAGGGTTAACGAGCGCTGAGGAAAATACAACAATCGCTGCTGATTGGGTGGTTTTCCCTTCACGCGTCATTTCCATTCCAGCTTCTAACAATGGAACGAATACACCAACAATCAGCGCTACACAAAGCACAGGTTGCCAGATAGCTAAATCCATCGGGTAGCCCCAAACTGCGGCGATGATACAGAACAGAGCCGTTAGCAAAGCACCCGCAGGAATAGGGCGTTTAGCAATCGCAGCTGGTACGATGTAAGTACCCCATGAAGACGTAAAGTTAGTACCACCAAGCAGAGAACCAAACGTTTGACGAATAGACGCTGTAGTCATGGTGTCGTCAATGTTCATGTGTACTTTTTCAGTACGTTCTGGGTAGCTGATCTTTTGGAATACTTGATGCCCTAAGAAATCTGGAGACCACATCGCTACCGCTAGAATCGCAAACGGCAATACCACCATGAAGTGCTCAATCGTTGGTAGACCTAGCATCCAGCCTGTATCTTCTCCCCACCAATACATAGGGTTCATGTTAGGTAAGCCTGGCTCAGTGTGGAAAGCGAATGGGGCACCCATGGCAAATGCAATCGTACCACCCAGCAAACAGCTAAGAGGTACAGCTAACCAACGCTTACGGAAGTGCTCCAAGAGCGCGTACAGAATGATGGTGCAAAAGATCACAACAAAAGCGATGTGGCTCATACCGATTCCTTCAGCCCAAGCGAATAGTTTTTTCACCTGAGAAGCGGTTCCCACAAAGCCGAGGTAGAGTAGCAAGCCGCCACACACGCCTTTACTGGTGAGGTTGGCCAGCATACTGCCACCTTTACTGATGGCTAAGAGTAAGCCAAAAGCGCCAATCAACAAGCCAAAGGCCATTGGGTGTCCGCCAGCCGCAACGACAATCGGAATTAAAGGAATGAGTGGACCGTGTGTACCGGCGAGGTTAGCGGTCGGCAATAGGAAGCCAGAGAAAATAATAATGAAAACAGAGGCGATGAGGAGTTCATAACGGACGTTTTCTAGAATAAAATCTTCATTTAACCCTAGAGCCCCTGCAAAGGTGGCAGCAATCGCGCCCACCATAACCACTTTACCAATGGTCGCCGCCATCGCTGGGATGGTGTCTTCTATCTCAAATCGATAATCTTTAAACGGCAAATTTGGACGCCAGCGCTTAGGCGACATGATTTGTAATTCGTGCTCTAGATACTGTTCTCGGGATTCAAACTCTGAACTTGGTTTGTGTTGTTGTTCATAGGAGAGCTCGTTCTCAATGGTTTGAGGCTTTTCTCTTGGTATATTTACGGACTCTAAAGTACTGCTCATTTTGATTCCTTTCGTTCACACTCTGAGGTGTGTTATTCCAACAAACGTTGTTGACTCACGGCATGAAGTGTAAACAATGCGTCAACCTATCATTAAAAATTCATTAACATTTAGTTGTTAGTACCTTATACCAAACCAAAAAAAACAAATAGACTCAGTCGGTTAGACATTAGTCGTAGAATCGGACGACTAGTATTAGACCCTTTAGGTAGTATATGTCTGTTTATTGGTAGGCTCTTAATTTCAGGAATAACAAAGTCACTTTCAACAACAAATGCTTCGACTTTAAAGGCCCAGAAAAAAGTCCAACGACTTACGTTTGGCTGCATGCTTGGTTACGTTCTGGTGTGATTTGATAGTGACATCTGGTCCGGTTTTATGTTGGATATATTGGGTAATAAGCAGGGGTAGGGATTGCCTCTAGTAGCTCAATTTCTCCTACGTTTGGCCCCTGATAGTGTTAGAATCTCCGCATCAGAATTATCGAGAAACTAGGTATTTATAAACAATGTTTATCCATCACGTAAACGGCATCGACTGGCTGGTGATTACAGCTTTTGAAGAACTGAAACCGATGTTTATCGAAGATGCTGGTCCCATCCCAGCTTACTTCTCTACCACCAGTGAATTGAGCCTGATTGATCAAGCCAAGCGTAGCTATGGATTTTTGCCTAAACTCCGCGGTGTGATCACTGATACCGGCACGTATCAAAGTGAAAATCTTGAAGAAGATTTGAACCCACAGCTAGCGTGTATCGTTGAAGGGCGAGGTCGGGTGTTTATTTATCACGGCGACTATGTGGCTTTTGTGGATGACGAGCAAACCTTCATTACCCGTATGGACTGATAGTGACTCAGTGAGTTGAGATCTGCGAATTGGTAAATCGGCGAGTTAGCTCCCCTAGAATTAAAAACTAAAGGATTAATACGATGGCAAAAACGGTCTCATTGGTACTTGGCAGTGGTGGCGCAAGAGGCTTGGTTCACGTTGGAATCATCCGTTGGTTAATCGAGCATGGCTATCAGATAAAATCCATCTCTGGCTGTTCAATTGGTGCACTTATCGGTGGTGTCTACGCTGCGGGCAAGTTGGATGAATTTGAAGAGTGGGTCACCAGTATCGACCAATCGGATATGGCGATGATGTTGGACTTTTCATGGCAATCGAGCGGGATGTTCAAAGGGGACAAGATCATCGACACACTACGTGAATTGATCGGCGAGATTTCAATTGAAGATCTGCCCATCCCTTATACCGCTGTCGCTGCCAACGTCGCCGATGAAAAAGAGGTTTGGCTGCAATCAGGCTCTCTGTTTGATGCCATTCGCGCTTCTATCTCTTTGCCATTGTTCTTCACTCCTCATGTTATTAATGGCGAAGCGCTGATTGATGGCGGTGTACTTAACCCTGTACCGATTGCGCCTACCTTTGGTGATAAGACAGACTTTACTCTGGCTGTGAATTTAGGCGGTGAACCTGAAACGCTTCAGCAAGAAGTGACACCGGTTTCCCTGCCAACAAAAGAGAGTAACCTGCATGAAAAGGTCGTTCACTTTATCGATAATCTTGGTAGCAGTGTAAAAAGCAAAATGAGCTTTAATTTTGCTGCCTACGACATTGCCAACCAAGCGTTTGATGCGATGCAATCGACCATTGCTCGCCAAAAACTGGCCGCTTATCCCGCCGATATTACGCTTGAGATCCCTCGTAATGCCTGTGGCACCTTAGAGTTTGATCGCTCACAAGAGATGATAGATAGAGGCTACCATTTGGCACAGGCTAAATTGGGCAATCGACTTTAATGTATTTGCTGCTGAATGAGAGTATTTATGGAAACTGAACTAAAAGAGCTTGAACTCCACGAGCTTATGGCAACAAAAGATGTCATCGTACTCACTAGCTCAGAAGAAGCTGCCGTATCTTGGCTGATAGAGTGCTATCAAGAGAGCGCTGATATTCAGGTTATCGAGAACGCACATCAGCTAGATACTGAAGCGGTTTTGGCGCAATGCCGAGACAGCCTGAGTGAAAGTAAAAAGGTTATCCTTGCCGCACAGTTTCGTAGCCAGTTGCCTATCATCAATATTGCTTCACTTTGTAATGAGAAGCGCAACTCATTGATCAATATTGAGTTGTCCGGCTGGGATGAAGAAAATCGCCTTCCTCATTCTTATAGCAGTTTCTAGGTTATAGCGGTTTCTAGTTAACAGCATTCTCTATATTGCAGCCGTTTTAGGTAGCAGACAATGTAAGAGCATCACTTCAAATGTCTGCCGCCATCAAGGTGCAAAGTTCTTCCTGTCATGTAGTGGCTAGCCAACACAAACTTGATGCCATCTATTATTTCCTCAAAGCCAGCTTCTGTGGGAATCAGAGCTTTCTTCAGAGCTTTGGTTTTGTATGCCTCATCGTCATGTTCATTGAACTTAATCATGGCTGGAGAGAGAGTATTTACTTTGACCTTGGGAGCCAGCATTGCTGAAAAAGACAGCGTCAGGTTGTTGAGTGCCGCTTTGCTGGCCGCGTAAGCGATGTGTTTTTTACTGCCTTTTTCTGCAACGTAATCACTGATGTGGATGATGTCTGAAGTTTTATCGCCAGACATCAGTTGGTCTTTGAGTGTTAAATTGAACAGATAAGGCACGGTAGCGTGGATCGTCATCATTTGGTGCATGATTTGTGATGCATTGTCACTGGGGGTTGTCTTGTTCTCAGGCTTCCAGTCGGAAGCGTTGTGTATGACGGCTCTGAGTGTCTTATATTCTTGACCAACATAATGAAGAAATTCTTCTAGGCTGCTTTGTTGATAAAAGTCGACTTGCTGCAAATCGGCTCCATTGTCGCGCAACAATTGCAGTTGAGGATAGTCGCTGCGGTAGGTGCCGACCACGTTGTATCCATCCGCTAAAAGTTGTTGCGCCAGTGCGAAGCCGAGTCTTTTTCCAACGCCGGTTATTAGAATCGTTTCACTCATCGTAAAAACTCAGCTCTGGTTTGAGGGTTAGTTTTGAAAATTCCACCGAGAGCGGTTGTTGAGGTTTCAGAGTTTGCATCCATGACGCCTCTGGATTTAACGCAATAATGAGTGGCTTTAATCGTCACGGCCACATTTTCTGTTTCGACTAGAGTCTGTATCGCGACTAGGATTTGCTGAGTAAGGCGTTCTTGCACTTGAGGGCGCTGGGCGAAGAATCGAACAATACGGTTGATTTTAGACAGCCCCAATATCTTGTTTTCAGGGATGTAGGCCACTTCCGCTAAACCATCGATGGTAATGAAGTGATGTTCGCACGTCGAAGTTAGATCTATGTCCGACACCTTAACCATTTCATCAACGGACATTTTGTTATCTATAACGCTGATTTTTGGGAAGTTATTGTAATCGAGCCCTGAGAAGATCTCATGTACGTACATCTTTGCAATACGATGGGGCGTTTCAGCAAGGCTATCATCAGTTAAATCGAGCCCAAGCGTACTGACCACTTCAGTTAACAGCCCTTTAATGCGGTTGTACTTTTGGTCGGGGTTCATTTCGCTCGCTGTCATTGGGGTTTCAAGTCCTTTAGCGAGTAAAGCTTCTCTTACTTTTTCGGCTTCTGTGTTTAGCATTGAGTCGCTCCTTATTAATTAGTTTTCGAGTTCTGCTTCATAGCTCAGGGTGAGCGAAACGGAATCAGCGAAGCGAAGAGCATGAGGCTTGTCAATTCTCACTTGGGCGTATCGTACCCATGGATGATCGATACAAATACCGAGTACGTCGCTGGTTAACTTTTCTAAAAGCAGAAACCTTCCTGATTCGACGTGTTGGATAATCTTCTTGCAGATGTTTTTGTAGTTAAGCGCATTGTCCACGTCATCAGAAAGACATAGATTGTTGGCGGGATAATGGATTTCTGCATTGATGACGATGTCTTGCTGCTTAGATTTTTCTTCTTCGTTGAAACCGATGAAGGTTCTGAGTCTCAGGTTTGTAATGGTGATAATGGCGTTGTGATTCATAACAGTGTCCAATCCTTAGAAAGTGAAGTCAGTTACGTGCTTGTTTTAAGAAAAGATCAGTAAAGCTCACGCGATTAAGAGTTAAGTCGTTCCTGTTGCAGTCATTCTTTTTCCAGTCATGTGCGGGCTAAGTGAAACTTAGCTCGAACGGGATGGGTTCGGTTTTCTGGCTTAACTGATCGAAGTTGTTCCAGAGTTGCTCAAAGGAGATGTCTAGCGTGGGGTGGGATTTTTTCGCGGCAATATCGACTAACGGCCTGAGCACAAATGCGTACTCAGTGATCTCGCCTCTAGGCAGCTCAACGCCATCGATAACGCCTACTTGATTGCCATAAAGCAGGATGTCGATATCCATCGTCCGTGAAGCATAGGCTTTGGTCTGACGCTTGCGATCATTCTCTGATTCTATTTGATGTAGAACCTTAACTAGCTCTGCGACAGGGAGGTCACATTCGAATCCAACGACCAAATTTAGGAAGTTATCCCCTTCGAAGCCGACAGGCTCGCAGTCGTAAAAATTAGAAATGTGCAGCGGTGCAAAGCGTTCATTCAATGCTTTGAGAGACTCAGTGATGTGGTGTTCGCGGTTAATGTTGCTTCCGATGCTGACATAGACGTTGGCCATAGTATTTCCTTCTTGTTAAGGAGCCTATACGTCCAACTCGCGATGAAGATCAGCTTTGCATCCTCTTAAAAACAGGAAGATAAAAGAAAATAGGGTTCTGCCGCAAATCGCCTCTGATAGTGATAGAATCTCCGCATTAGAATTATCGAGAATCTAGGTATTTATAAACAATGTTTATTCATCATGTTAACGGCATCGACTGGCTGGTAATTACAGCTTTTGAAGAACTGAAAACTATGTTTATCGAAGATGCTGGTCCAATCCCCTCTTGATTCTCGACCGCTAGTGAATTGAGCCTGATTGATCAAGCCAAGCGCAGCTATGGATTTTTACCTACACTCCGCGGTGTGATCACCGATACCGGTACGTATCAAAGTAAAGATCTTGAAGAAGATTTGAACCCACAGCTTGCGTGTATCGTTGAAGGGCGAGGTCGGTGTTTATTTATCACGGCGACTATGTGGCATTTGTCGATGACGAACAAACCTTCATTACCCGTATGGACTGAGAGTGATTCAGTGAGTTATGAGTTACCTTACTTTCCTTTTCAACCTACCAACCTTTGCCAAGGTAATTAATTGTTTACTACCTTGAGGAATGAGGCTATGTACCAATGCTAAACTGTACAAAACAGCATCAATGGAAGCGGTGAAGTAGGGGATCTGTAATTATTCGATGAATAAAACTTAAGCCTCGCACTCTCGATGCCCTTGTTCTTGTGGCGAGTAAGAAATAAGGCAATACCTTTTGGTTCTGGGCTCAAGATTTTGGACAATAGCAAACTCTATAATGCACACATTTTTTCTCTAGTCGCTATATATGATAGTTAAACCGCTCTAGATAGTTTCGGTTCAGTTATTTTTAGGATTACGCGCGCATTACAAACAGCTAAACCTAAAACTGTCGTTTAAATCCAAAGGTAAGATTAGGGTGCTAAATAGGTTGTCCCTAGATTCTTGGCATATTGCTGCTCTCTCATTGGGGTTGTTCACATACTTATCTAAGTACTCCGCTGTTAAAACGGGTTTTCCTTGATTAATAAAGGGCAGCAGTGCATCACATTCGTTGTACTCAAAACATTGTTCGTTAACAGCAAAGTCAAAGTACTCGACCAGTTCACTTATTTGGTCAAGGTCATTCTTTAATCCGACCGCAAGGCCTCTTTTATGCGCCTCGTTTGCAATAAATCGATTGTACGCGAGCTGATCTTGAGAAGTCAGATTGAACCCAGAGTTGTTGGTGTACCCATCCATATTATCAGGTTCAACACCATCACAACCTTTGTTCTTGGCAATATCCAGACGTTTTTTCATGATTGAATGAACGTTAGCCGAACGAATATCAAGCCAGCGTTCGTTGTCCCAGCCATCAAGTGTGTTTCCAAGCGTGTTTGGCAAGAAGAGTTCTCTATCATCTCGATAATCCTCATAAGAGCCTGCTGAAAAATAACACACCACTTTTATTCCTGATTGTTGTAAATTTTGTATTGTCGTATTTCTCGTATCAAAAAGGTCTACATCATAGAGAGCGACAGAGTAAGAGGTGTTTAAATTGCCTTCTAGCTGCCATTGCCACGTGACTGAAACAGGCGGGTGGTACCAAGAACCGGTTGTAATAGGGGCTACATTCGGTTCAAGAATAACTCGAGAGTTTGTATGATTAGACTGTTCTCCACCATCACTCGAATTACAGCCAGAAAGAATGACAGCACAAAGAAGAGTACTTAATAAGTATTTCACGATTATCTCCATTTGATTGTTTTGATGAATGTATTTTACAAATCAATCTGCATCAATGATTGTTTTTCTATTGGGTGATTTGTTACCAAGAAAGATTATTGATAAACCTCTACGAGAAAGAGGTTGGTGGGTTAGAGAGTTAGCGACTATGAAATTTAGATAAAAGGTAGTGCTGTTTATATTACATCAATAATACAGAGCAAACGACGGCTAGCTTGCTCTATCTATGGGTTTTATTTGGTTGAGGTAACGAGAAAGTGCCTCCACTAAGTCTGACTTAATCAGTGGTTTCGTTAACACTTCATTTGCACCTGCCTCAATAAAAGCTAGAGTTGATGTTTGCATGATATCGGCAGTCCAGCCAAAGATAACAAGGTCATCATGTCCAGCTTGTCGTATTTTTCGAACTGTTTCCAAACCATTCATTTCCGGCATATGGTTATCAATAATGAATAGGTTGAAACCACCTGATTCTAAGTGTGTTAAAGCCTCAAAGCCACTATTACAGGTAACGCACTCTACGTTTAATTTATCCAAGAATCCTTTGGCGATAATAAGGTTCATTTTATTGTCATCCGTCACAAGAATCTTAAATGGAGACAGATCGACTTGCTCTGTTATTGGATGCTTATCATCTTCGGCCTTAATTGATGGTAGGTTTATGACAAAGCTGAACTTGCTTCCTGTACCAAGTTCGCTTTGTACAGTAAGTTTGCCGTTCATCAAGGTCACAAGTTTATGGCAAATCGCCAACCCAAGTCCGGTCCCACCATAATGCCGAGTTGTTGAGACATCTGCTTGCTCAAACTCATTAAAGATTGAGCTCAGTCTTTCTGCTGGGATGCCGATGCCTGTGTCTTCGACCGTAAACTCCACCGCAGAGTATTCCAGGGGGGTGATACTGACAGTAATCGAACCACTTGCTGTAAACTTCAATGCGTTCCCAACTAAATTTAGAATGACTTGTCGGATCCGAACTGAATCACCGTTGTAGACAGAGGAGGTATTGCTGTTATCTAGCAAAGAAAACTCAATCCCTTTTTCTGAACATAAGGTTTGATAAGTGTTTAATACGGGGTTAGTGATGTCGCACATTTTGAATGAATGTGGATCAATTTCTAAACTGTCATTCTCAATTTTGGCTAAGTCTAGAATATCGTTAAGGATGGCAATTAAGTGCTCGCCTGAGTCGAGTGCTAACTGAAGAACTTCCCTTTGCTCAGCTTTTTCCAAGTCTTCAACCAACATCTGTAGAATACCCAGTAAGCCATTCATTGGAGTTCTAATTTCATGGCTCATTGTCGCCAAGAATAGTGATTTTGCATCATTTGCCTGACGCGCATTGTTTGCCTGTTCTTCTAATTCTTTTTCAAGCTGCTTAAATTCTGTGATATCACGTTCAATGGCAATGAAGCGTTCAACTTCACCTTTAACGTTGCGTAAAGGTACAATATCAATATCAATCCAATAGGGCGTTTTGTCGATCGCGTAATTCAATATTTCCGCTTTAACTTGGTTCCCCTGTTGAATCGCAGAACCTATTCGATTTGCTGTGCTAACAGAAGTCTCTTCACCTTGTAGAAATGAGCCTGGCCTTAACCCTTTGATGGAGTCTAAGCGATAACCTGTCATTCGTTCAAAAGCATTGTTTACCCACTCTATACGCCCCTTATTATCGGTTATCACAACGCCATCTCTGGCTGTCTTGACTACGGTGGCAAGAAGATGACTTTCACGTTCTTGCTCTGCTAATCGTTTGTTGGATTCCTCAAGGAGCTTTTTGGAGCCTGCCAATTCTTTGTGGGGATTAACGAACAATTTTTGCCCGATAAAAAACACTAAAATTGAACTGAGTGCTAAGACAATCAAAAGCCCATTTAACAGTTCCTTCTGTAAGCTTAACAGCTGATTGGTGACAAAAGAGCGGCTTATCCCTTGAGTTAATACTAAATCACCTTTCGTTAAAGCCGTTTTAGTCAATAGCCAGTCTTCTTCACTGTATTTATTTTTAATTGGTATGTGTGAATGATGGCCATGTGAGTCATCTTCTTCAATAAGAGATGCGATCGGTGAGCTTATTTGACTAAGCTCGTACCAACGCTCTCGTTTCGTGACAAACGAGCCAAAGAAATCATCATAATCGACAGCGGTTTCACCATATAGAACGCCTACGAAATCACTGCCTTGAAGTAACGGCATAAATAGCTTGAGACAAATGTGGTTGGCATCATCATGCAAAAGGTAAAGGATACGATCATCGACTTCCTGATTCGCTATCGCGCCAAAGATAGCTTGCTCTTGCTTTGATGCGGGATGACGAAATGTATCTTCAAACAACAGCTGACCGGTGCGGTCTCGCACGGCAAATTGCATTGATTGGTTCTGCCCTTTGAATCGCTCAAGGTGAAATGAGAGCCGTTCTATATTTGAGACCGACACTGCGTCGATGACCCCTTGGTATTGCGAAGCTAAAACAATGCGGTCTTCTGCAACCTCGAGATACTTTTCCATAAAAATTTTGGCAGACTCAAGCTCAAAGCTACTGTTACCGCTTTGCAGTTGTTTGACTGTCGATTGGCTGTGATTAGAGAGTACATAAAGTGAAATGCCGCCGTAGGTCAAAGACGTAAGCAAGAGAAAGAGTACAAGCAACACTTTGGGGCTAATTGAAGATAGCTTGGTCATGCTTAAATGACTTCCATGTTATTTTTCGGAGTTATATAAAAAATATAGGATAGATATCTTGTTTATGAGCTTGTTTATCCTTTTTGTCGAATAGACTGGGCGATGACTGGCCTCATTCTTATTGCCTTTGATTAGCCGAGATATTGCAAAACGTGCTTAGATATCTATGTTTAATATACGAATGTTAATACGAAAGGGGCATGTTAAACATGAATGCCACTCCCATTAAAGTCCTGTTTGTATGCGTGAAGAAAGGTGTAAGAGCGGCTATCGCTAAAGCGATGGTTGAGAAGCAATCCAACGGGATGATTCAAGCTAGCTGCTCTGGTTTTGAGACGGGAGAAACCCCTAAAGCTATCTTAGATGAGCTGTCTAGCGTGCTTGACCTTGTAATAAAGGGCGAAAGTAAGACAGTATTTGAATTCAAAAAGACCAATGAAAGATTCGATTACGTGATTACGCTTTGTGACCAATCGAGCAACGAGCAGTGCAACTTATTTGTCGGATGCGTCAACGTGGTTTGCTCTCACGTACCCCATAGGCTCCATTGGGCTATCCCAAATCTGGCGGCCGCCCTAGAGCTGTCAGGGAGCGAAAGGACCCAGTTTGTAAGAGGGGTTGTAGAACAAATAGATCTTAAAGTGGCGCAACTTGTGGCAATAGCACAAATAAACGGCTAAATGGTCTCTGAGTTTGGTTTAACGCGGATTTACTCACCTTACAGGTAATTTTGTTTTTGTCTTTACCTGCCCAAACGCGAAGCTGGATTCAATTGAAGCAATATTGGGCAGGCGAGTTAGTTGCTTGCGGATGAACTGCTCATAGCTTTTGAGTGACTCGCTCACTACATGCAATAGGTAGTCGTGATTGCCTGTCATCAGAAAGCACTCTAACACTTCATCTATCACTTCAATGTGTTGTTCAAAGTCGCGCATGTTCTCTTCAGTCGGCTTTTCAAGTTTTACCAATACAAACACATTCACAGGTAAGCCGCATGCTTCTTGGTCGACACTAGCGTGATAGCCGCGAATAATCCCTTGCTTCTCTAATGCTCGAACTCGGCGCAAACAAGGAGAGGGAGAAAGTGCCACTCGATCGGCCAACTCTTGATTCGTCAGCCGAGCGTTGTTTTGCAGTTCAGCCAGTATTTTCTTGTCGATCTCGTCCATTGGCATAATCCATCAATATAGAATTCAGTTTGGCAATATTATTGCTCAAAGTGTATGTCTTACTTCGCAAATAGCAATTTTTAACATCTGCACAAAACTAAAATTAAAGGAGGAACAACAAGCATGGAATGACTTAGGAACTATGAATACTTCAACTCAACTTAGCCCGCTGCGGAAAACAACCAAACACGAACAAGCAGAAGCCCTGGCCATTGAGCAGGCAAAACATTTTGGTATCGACCCAAACAGTGATTACGGCGTCACGCTGATTGAACTGGCGACCACGCTGTACCAAGCCAATACCAAAACACACGACCTTTGGGCACTGACCGTCGACGGCCTTTCAGAGCTCGACAAGAGTGACCGAATTGCTTGGTTTAACGCGAAACGTTTCTTGTCATTCCAGATCGCTAAGATCCTCGACAACCTGCAAAACCCCATGCGTGCCACTTACCAATCCATTGCGACCAACAATGGTAATTTTGCCTCTAAAGGCGCGTATCCTATCTTCGATAATGTGGCTGCTATCTTCTCGGCAAGCCCGGTTATTACGCGCACCGCGACCTATTTGTTTGCGTGTACCGAATGGATTGAAGATGCGTTCAACGGTAAAGAGCCGCTGCACGATATCTATTCTCGACTGCTTAACCCAACATCGATTTCATTGGCTAACCACATGGTTGATATTGAGGCCGGCTCTAGAGCCAACGAATACCTCGCGTGGAACTTTAACTCCGGCATGGCGGCCATTGATGGGTTGTTGAGCCACTTGCTTGGGCATGAGGACATTGTATTGGCTTCACGTAACATCTACGGCGGTTCGTACCAACTGCTGGAAGATTGGTTTGGCAAGCCGTCGAATCTGAATATCGCGATAGAGTGGGTGGATGGTTACTCAGGAGATGAGTTTGCGACTCGCCTTGATGAGGTTGCCGAAAAATACGCAGGTCGCCTCGCCGCGGGTAAGAAGATCTACGTTTACCTTGAGTCACCGTGTAACCCGCATGGATACGTGTTGGATGTTGCTAGCATCAGTAAAGCTGGTCACGTTCGTGGTTGGGATGTGATTGTTGACTCGACAGTCGGCACTCCATTGTTGCACCCAGTACTAAAACGCGATGATGTGATGGAAAGACCAGATTATGTGATTCACTCCTACACCAAAGAACTGGCGGGTTCTGGCACCACAACCGCTGGGGTTGTGATTGGCCGCAATGAGACTATGTTTGTGCCGAAAGGAGAGGAGGTCACTTTCACCAAGCCTAACGGCGATGTGGCCATCATTCCATGGAACGAAACGCTGTTTTGGAATGTGTATTACATTAAAGGCGCATTCTTAGATGCAGACAAAGCGTTTGAAGTGCTCAATGGCATGAAAACCTATGAGATGCGTGTGGTGCAAAAAACCATTAATACACTGACTCTCGCAAAGATCTTTGATGCTCACCCAGACATCAATGTGTCGTGTCCTGCTTTGCCAGACAGCGATAACTATGAACACTGCCAGAATAACATGTACTTAGGATTACCTGCGGCGCTTTTCACAATCGATATGGAAGGTAATGGCAATCGTGCACCAATCAATCGTGATGGGTTTAAACAGTTCTTCGACATGCTTGAGCCCGCAATCGGGATGCAAGTGAGCTTAGGGCAAACCAATACGGTAGCGCTGTGCCCAGCATTGACCACGCATTCAGAGCTGAGCGATGAGGCACTCAATGAAGCGGGCATCAAACCGACCACAATGCGTATCTCGATTGGGTTGGAAGATCCTCGCATGTTCATTGCTCATATTATCGAGGCCGCTAAATTGTCGATTGACCGTAAACACGCAGACTTCTCATCGAGCTTCCCGAGTAACGACCGTATCGATGAAATCTATATGCAAACTTATATGGATGTACACCAGAGGTTTGTGAAGAACTTGCCGAAGTTTAGTCAGCTCACTCAGTAAATAAAAAAACACCCTGCTGACTTATTAATCGGCAGGGTGCTTATCTCTAACCAATTTCTTAGTCCTTGGTCTGATGACCAGTCTTCTTGGCGAATTTTTGCATAGCCTCAGCAAAGGTTGTTGTTCCGCCCTTCGCTTTAACTTGAACGACTTTATAACCTAGTTTTTCCAGTGCTTGGCGCTCTGCTAAAACCGCTTTATCGTCTGGCAGACTACCCTGTACAGGCTGATGAATGTAGCACCCTTCTAGTTGACCATCTTCGACCAGTTGGTGGTGTTTCAGTGCATTGATATCAAAATTCATAGTCAGTCTTTTCGTTTAAATGGAGAGTCTCTGTGGCAAAGGCCGCAAGTCTTTATAATTCTATGGTTTGTACCATACGGCATTTTAACTATAAGAAGCTAGTGTAAATACAGTAATCCAATGGAATACAGTCGGGCACGTCTTACTTTCTTGAATCTCTTATTGATTCTAGAAAAAGGGGGTAACTGAATGCGACCTTTAAAGTGCAGTGTAGATTGAGCAATAGAGAGCGTTTTAGCCTAATAGCCGATTAAGTATCTTGTTTTTTTGCTGCCTCTAAATACCATCTTCATTATTTTCGCACAGAAAACGGATGTGACTACAATTCCGCTGCAGATTCCTATGTAGAGAGTAATGTTAAAGTCGCTTTTCACGGTGCCGCCGAAGTATTTAGCGTCTGCGATTTCGAGGATCAGTAGCAACCAAGGGTGGATGAAAAATATCGCAAAGCTTGTATCTAACCATTTGGATTTAAAACTCAATTTTTCAAGCGCGCCGTAAAGTAAAAAGATGAGGGCAATCTTTTGAATAAAAACCACATCTATCCCATCATACTCAAAAAAGGGCTTATGTGAGTTGCCATTGATGCCAGTGTAACTTTGATAAAAAGAGAGTATTACAACAACGAATAACAATAAAAGTAACGTTTTATTATCTAGGTACTGACTTACTTTATCTTTATTCATACACACACTAATTCCGATCAAATATATAGGCGTAAAATACACTAGAGACTGGAGTGGATTAGTCCCTTCAACAGCACGATGTATAAACAGAGAGAGTATCGAAAGGGAACAAATAATAATAAGCTGGAATTTTGGGGCGGATTTGATAAAAAGCATGTGCATAGGAGCAGTTAAAAAGCACAGAAGAACAAAGGGGATATACCAATAAGCAGTGAGGAAATGCCCCGTTAACATGTACTTTAATGCGGTGGTGGCATCTGAATCTGATGGCTGAAACAGTACGCCATTGCGATACGCACTTTCCGGATCAACCATGTACTCAACAGGATTAAAGTAGCCCGAATTAAGTAAATAGTAAGCGAGAACAGCGATGCTCCCAAGAAGCAAGTAAGGCACACCTACATTTTTAAACTTTCCCTTAATGAACTTACTGTAACCATAGCGAGGGTAGAATACGTGGTAAAACATATAACCTGATATAAAAACAAAGAGCGACGTGCCTCCTGTTATTATGTTTTTTAGAACATTTCCAATCTCACCTGTACTTGATAACCCGTAAGTGTACGAATGTCCCATGACGATTAGAATGATGGTAATCCCTCTAAAATTACTTATTGATTGTAGAAACATATAAATTTCTCTTTTTGTGTTGGCGTCGAATTACCCCTTATTAAACTATAGACCTGATTAAACGTTACCTTTTCTGATTTTATTCATAAATACGACTTAACCTTTCTCAACCACTGACGAAAACGGTTAAGTCAGTTAGGTCGGCTAATTAGGCGAACTAGATGGAAATCGTATCTGCAGATACAAACCGAAGTTATTGCTTTAAGTTACGCCTAACTAAATCGTGCATTTGCTTTATTGTCATCAGTGCCAACCAGATGATTTCTTCGACTGAGCGTTGACCTGTTGTAGAAGTGGGGTGCTCGGCATCGGTTTGATTGGTTAGCGCTGGCAGTTCATGGATGCGGTTATCACGAATGGTATTGATCAACGCATCCATCGCATTATGAATCAAGCTTTCGACTTGTTGCGAGCCTTGGTATTGGGTGCCTTTTCTTACAAGTGGAATCAGCAAGCAGAGGTAATGGCTCAATAATCGATAGTGACTCAGCATGTCTTCGTAATAGTGAGGATCGGTGCGAGTGTGCTTAGGCTCTTGCTGCATCTCATTGTAAATCAGTTCAAGGTCGCTTTCGGCTGTTAACATGGCAGCACGTTGCTTAGTTAATGCAAGATGGTCATGTTGTTCGGTGTCAATTTGTAGCTGTTCGTAGCAATACACAAACAAGTTTTTGGAACTATTAAGCGCTTTTAACGCTTGATTGTGGATCTCTTTGCCTCGCCATTGAGGCCATAACAAACTATAACCGAGTAGGACAATCGCGCCCCCAACTATGTTGTCGATCAAACGTGGCGCTGCGAAGTCGAGCCCTTGGTGTGCCATGGCCTGATAAACCAAAATCAATAGCGCGGTAATACAACCAATGGCTAGTGAGTAATGGCGCATGATATTAAGCATCGCGACGGGCAAGAGAATGACAATTAGCGTATACATCGCGGTCGTTGGCACACCAATGTGAATCAAAGATGTGGCGAATAGCACGCCAAGCGCCGTACCTAAACAGCGCTGCCATGTTTTACTTCGTGTTGCTAAGAAGCTAGGCTGAATCACCATTAGCATTGAAATCAGCACCCAGTCCGGGCGAATCAATTCAAAATATTCCGCAATTCCTGCACCAAGGGAAAACATCAAACTAACACGGGTAACATGACGCCAAATAGGGTTGCCTCGGCTTGGTAGGCGAAAAGACAATTCGAACGGCTGAACTTCAAAAGAGCGTTCATAAGCGGGTTCATTAAGCTCAATACGACGGGAAATGTGCTTCACTGCGTATGCCCAATAACGAAAACGGGGTTGGTCTTCGAGCTTGACCGCTTCAATCAAGTCATTGGCTTCTTGCTCTAATGAGCTTAAGTGCCTCATCTCTTCGTTAGTGTTGTGTAGAAGCTGTTTTGCTTTGTGTCTTAGTCTTTGCTGACAATGTTGGCTCCAAACCAATAGCAAGTCTCGTTTGTGTTTGCTGGACTGAAATTGGTTCATTAGATCGGGATTCGTTGTGTGGCTGCTGAGTATCACTTCAAACGTATCGAGAGCGAGATACAAAGCTTGTCGGAGTGAACTAGCATCTGCTTGCTTAGATCGAAAAGATTCGGATTGAAGAGCCTGTTGGAACAACTCGATGAGTTGGTATTTGATGCGTCTTTTCGGTGCATCATTTTCGCTACCTAGCAGGAATACTTGGCGATATTGGATGTAATCTGCCAACGTTTCGTAAATTGCGGATAGACACACACGCAGCGCATAGTGCTTCCATAACGCAAACCAAAGCCAACTAAAGAGCGCAAAAGTAAGAGGCCCGAGTACCAACATAGGGTACAAGCTTAGTGCTGAATTGGAATTATGAAGTGAGAGGGTGACGACGGCTATTAATAGGCTCGACATGCCTAGTCGCCCCCAAAATGGCCCATTGACTGCAGCGCTAGCAAGTACGGCACCAAGTACCCCAAAGGTTATCCATAAAGGCAGTCCACTAATAAGTAGTAGGTAACTTATGGCTTGAGTGGCTCCCCAAGTGGTGGCGGTAATAGCAAAGCGCGTCCACCGCCTAGGGCCAGCAGCGTCAAGCCCGCTAATTAAGGCGGCTGGCATTGTCATCAGTGCAGTCATGGCGATAGCGGGTTGGTTGAACAACACGCCTAAACCGAGAAATAGTACAATGGCGCTGGTGGCACGAAGCCCCAAATTGATGGCTGGGTCGTACCAGATCTTACGTAGAATGGCAGGGGAGAACGTCATGTGGATACCTTGTTTTTTACTTGTTAGATGGACCAACTTTAGAAAAGAATCCAATCATTTAGTGGCACTCTGTAACTATAGAGTGCCACGAATAAAATTTGAAGATATCAAGATGCTTGGGATTGACCTACTCGTTGGATCTCTGGTCTGAACGGTATCTATGAGCTCGACAAAAACTACATTGATTCAGTTTCTATAATTTCATTCATTAAACGATCAATTTGGAACACGACTTGGATACTTGCGTCTTCCATAGCTTTAACTGATTTAATTGTTCCTTCAATGTCCTCAGATGCTGCTTGATTCATTGCTTTACGACCATTGTCATGCACCTGTTTATGAGGTTCTTCAAGCAATTGATAACTTCTCAGGTGGTTGTAAGCCTTGCCATCACCACGATAATACCACTGACCTAAACGACACTCTGAGTGAGTGTTGATCGTTTCACTAAAGGCACCGCTTTGGAGTAAACGATAGGTGTTATTTTTCCAAATGGCGTGATCGAGCTTCACCGAATCCAAGAAAGCGCGAGTGGAAGCAATATGAATAACTTGCTTCATGTTTTCCGACTTCACGACGACTTCATTAACAATTGAGCTAATTTGTGCAGAAGATGCTGACACTTCTTCTGCACAAACTTGGTTTTCACCGATAGAGGTTTTAATCGCATTTACTTGAGTCAAAACTTGTTTCACCAATGAATCAATTTTTTCACTGGCTTCGCTGGCTTTACCTGCAAGGGTTCTTACTTCATCGGCGACGACAGCGAACCCGCGTCCAGCCTCACCCGCGCGAGCGGCCTCGATAGCAGCATTTAGCGCCAGTAAGTTCGTTTGGTCAGAAATCTCTTGAATAGTTGATACAAGGTTAGAAATAGCACCAGCCGTATGATCCAATATATCCACAGATTGAATGCTTTGAGACGCCTGATCGCTGATCTTGATTGCTCGGTTGTCTAGGCGAACCAATGCTTGATGTGTTTGTTTAAACATATCATCTAGCTGTTGAAGCTCTTGGTTTTCATGAGCCATAGATTTAGCACTTTCAACCATCTCTTTTTGAATGGTTTTGAGCATATCTCCACCTTTCAAGCAATTAGACATCATTTCACTACTGTTACGATGTTGTTGATGTGTCGATTGAGCAAGGTTTTGCGACTTATTTAATTCCATTTCGAGAGCATTAATATCAGATTGATGCTTCTTTTTTAGTTCGGCTAGTTGTTTTTTTAGTAATTGGTTTTCTAGTTTTATTTGTTTTATTCCAAACATAAAATACCTATATGTATAGAGCGAAAAGCTATTCAAGGGGCTGATAATGAAGCTCGGGGTTGATAACGTATTGGTTTTAAAGGTAATAATTACCGGTTGGATTGTAACAAAATATTATTAGGTTGTTAGCCTTATTATCTTGGCTAGGTTGATTAATGACTAGTAAATCACTTTTTTGTTTGGATATTTAGTTTTTTATCTATTTTTACCAGCTTTCATAATACTGTTTGATCTGCACCAGAAGTTTTGGACACTGAGTTAAGTGAGTACAATCACTAACGAGGTGAACAATGACAACTAAGAAAACACGAATCAAACATGCTCCTGAATTTAAATCCGAAGCACTTAAGTTGGCAGAGAAAGTCGGTGTCGCTGCTGCGGCACGACAGCTATCGTTGTATGAATCTCAAATTTATGGATGGCGTAAAGCCGTCAAAAAAGATGCGAAAATCAGCGATAGAGAAAGGGAACTCGCCACTGAAAATGCCAAACTCAAACGGTTATTGGCTGAGCAAGCTGAAGAGCTAGATATCGTAAAAAAGGCCGCCACCTACTTCGCGAAAAATCTAAAGTAGATTGCTATGAGTTTATGCTCGAACACCTTATGCAATATAGGATTGTCCGTATGGCTAAGGTGTTTGGGGTTTCTCGAAGTGGGTTTTATTATTGGATTGATAATCGCCATAAAGTCACTCAACGCAACGAGCACCGAAAGCAGCTTGACAGCAAAGTTCGAGAAGTCTTTGATGATAAAAAGGAACGCGACGGTGCAAGGCGTATTCAAAAAGAACTTGAGGCAAATGGTAATAAGCACGATGTAAAAACCATTGCCACGAGCATGAAGCGCCAGAGCTTAGTCGCGAAGGCAGCCCGTAAGTTTAAATGTACGACAGACAGCAAGCATAGGCTTCCTGTTGCCCCGAACTTGCTAGAGCAAGATTTTAATGCGACAGCACCAAACCAAAAATGGGCTGGAGATATTACCTATCTAGCGACAAGCGAAGGTTGGATGTATTTGGCGGTTGTTATCGACTTGTACTCACGGCAAGTAGTTGGTTGGTCAATGAGCACCAGAATGACCGCGACTCTGGTCTGTGATGCGCTATCAATGGCATTGTTCCGTAGAGGCATGCCCGAAGGGGTAATTATCCATAGTGATAGAGGTAGCCAATATTGTTCAAAAGATTACAGAGACTTAATCTCAGCCCATAATCTAAAACAAAGTATGAGTAGGAAGGGAAATTGCTGGGATAACGCCTGTGTTGAAAGCTTTTTCCACTCAATGAAAGTAGAAGCCGTTCAATACGAGCCGATAATGACGCGAGAAGAGATGCGCCAAGCACTTTTTGAATATATCGAAGTTGATTATAATCGAACAAGAAGGCACAGTGCCCTTGGGTATCTAAGTCCAGTTAACTTTGAAAAACAATATGTCGCTTAATGCGGTGTCCAGTCTAACTGGAGCAGATCAGTTTAATAGGTGGTTTTATGTTGATTAACATTATTAATGTTAAGTCTTAATTATCGTTTAAATTAGAACGCACTAATGCAAGAGGTAGGGTTGTTTTTTGAACAAATTTTCACTTAATACTCTTTAGAATGAATTCTTATTAAGTTGGTTGTCATTATTAATTTTTCTAATATTCAGATTGCAATAGGCTTGCTAATGAATAAATAAAACCTTAACATTCACATTTGTTATCACTCGTTTGTATAATATTTTATTTATCAATAATTAAATGTTAGAACCATTTAATTATTGTGGATATAAGCATTCTATAGTGACGGGAAATACTTCGTATATGGGACGTCATGCACTCAATAGTAGATATGGTCATAGCTAAAAATATCTCATATCGAACTTTAATGGATTAAAAAAATGAAAATAAAGACATTGGCTTTAGCGGCTATACTCGCTTTGAATTCTCAACCTGCCTTGAGTTATAGCACCGAGAGGTGGATGGAGGATCTTTTCAGTAACACAAGGCGAGATACTCCGCTTAACAATATTATTATTCCGGGGAGCCACGATAGCGGTGCTTACGACGCGCAAAACTATAGTAAAAAGGCAGCCGGCGTTAATTTCCCACTTTCGAAACTAAGAGACTGGTCTGAGACACAAGATTTGAGTGTAAGAAAGCAGTTGAATGCCGGTACACGCTTTTTAGATTTGAGAATATATGAAGACCGAGGGGAGTATTACTTTGCTCACTCGCTTATTTACGGAAAAATCGACAACATTTTAAATGAGGTAAGCCAGTTCTTAGATGAAAACCGAGGCGAAATCGTCATCATAAAGTCTACATTTGTCCGTAATGTAACTAACACTGATAATTTTTATCAATCCTTGTGTACTAACAATTCCATCTCAAAGCATCTAATAACAAATGAGTTAAAACCAACATCTAAATACAAAGATCTCATTAAAGCCGGAAACTTAATTATTATACCTGATAAAAGTGTGTCTGGATGTGGGGCCAGTTTTTGGCCGCGCCAACGTCTAAATAGCTATTACAAAGAGGACATCTATCAAAACCCTAATAAAATAGGAAATTGGATTTCGTCGGAGTTAGCTAAGAGTCGAAGCGCAAACAACAATCGACTATATACGGAGCAGCACATTGTTACTCCCACTGCGGAGGTAATTCTCAAAGGTGTGGCTGAAACCCTGGCCAGTACAGCATTATGTACCTTAAGTATTAATCTATTTTGCAAAAACGTGACGGGCTTTTCGACAAACTTGAAAGAGTATGATGCTAAAACTGCGAAACATAACTCCATCGGTTGGCTTTACAACCATTACCACAAGGGAAGCCGTTCGAACATTGTTTTACGAGATTTCGTTTCTGAAGGTAAAAACAGGAAAATTATTGATTTTAATTTGAATAACCGAGATGTCATGGTTCGTGGTCGAGCTGAAAAGGACGATTCATTTGGCAAGGTATTCTCTAGTGGTGATTACAACGGAGATGGCGTGGCTGATTTGCTTGTTGGTTACCCGACTGAGGATATCAATGGTGATAATGATGCCGGCGCAGTGACGGTGGTTTACGGAGGTGATTCACTTCCTTCAAAAGGCTTGAGTATGTTGAGTTCCAGAGGCTTTCACCAAGACTCTAGCGGACTGTCTGGCATGTTTACCGAAGGCGGTGACCTGTTTGGTTCTGCGTTAGCGAGCGGCGATTTTAACAATGATGGTTTTGATGATGTTGCCATTGGGTCCCCAAATGAAGATATCGATGGGAAATCTAATGTTGGTATGGTCACTGTGCTGTATGGAGGTAACAAAGGACTCACTACTTCAGGCTATCAATTATTAAAAGAAGCCAATATTAGTAAGGGCAAGCAAGAAAAAGAAGACAAGTTTGGCTTCGCATTAGCCAGCCACGACTTCGATGGGGATGGTTATGATGATCTGGCCATCGGTTCTCCATATGAAGATATCGGCTCTAAAGATAATGCAGGCGTAGTCTATGTGAGCTATGGCACCAGCAATGGGCTAAGTAAGAAGCGTATTAGTAGGTTCCACCAAAATAACTCCGGCTTAGAGCGCATGGCAGCAGAGAAAGATGACCGTTTTGGACATGAGTTAGCGGCTGGAGACTTTAACGGCGATGGGCTAGGCGATTTGGCGGTTGGCGCGCCATATGAAGATTTAGGTGATGGTGATGATGAAGGGATGGTTGTTGTGCTCTTTGGCACCACTCAAGGTCTTCGTACGATGGAGTATCGTTTTTACCATGGTGATAGAAGTGGTTTTGCTGGCAGTGCTGAAAAGAACGACCATTTTGGCTACACGCTAGCAGCTGGTGATTTTAATAATGACGGCATTGATGAGCTCGTTATTGGTGTTCCATACGAGGATTTGGGCTCTGGCGGAAACAATAATGACGGAAATGTTTTCGTGCTCAGAGGTACAAGCAGTGGCCCTTCAAGAAATAGCATTCGTGAGATTCATCAAGACAAGTCTGGTGTGCATGGCTCCGCTGAAAAAGATGATAAATTTGGTTTCGCACTAACGACTGGAGACTTTGATGGTGATGGTTATCAAGACTTAGCTATTGGTTCACCAACGGAAGACTTGGCGGGCAAGGACAATGGAGGCAAAGTGGATGTATTCTTTGGTTCTGGTAACGGCTTACGATTAAGCGGAAGCCGTGAATACAATCAAAATAAAAACAATATCACTGGTAGCGTCGAAAAGGACGACAAGTTTGGCTACAGCTTGATGGCTGGAGATTTTGATGGTGATGACAAGGACGATCTCGTTATAGGTGTTCCATTTGAAGACCTAGGCAGTGGCGGTAACAACAATGATGGTACCGTTCATGTGTTATACGGTGACTCTGATAGAGACTTAAACGGTAGAGAGCAAGAAGTTAGACAAGGGACGCGATAGTTACAAGGGACGCTATAGCTACGAAGGCCCTCCTTTCAATAGGAGGGCCTGCATAAATGTTGGAGGTCATTCTATGACTAATAGAACGACTTCTCTATGCGATGTGTTTTAGCACCTACAATTCAGCCCCTATAACCATATTCTTTTTATTTTATTTGGCCATGGAATGACGACATAATCTTACCTGATTTTTTATATAAAACTCCTAAAATGCATGTTTGAAGATAATTAGAAAATTTATAGACATTTAATGTGTAATCCCTTTTTATATTCTTCTAATAAACTAATTTCTAATTAAGTTAATCTCTAAATTAGTTGTATTCTAATTTTACTATTCCTAATTTACCAAAACCTTAAATAATTAAAGTTATTTAAAAAAACATATAATGTAAGTTATCATCAATATCCCAATTAAAATATCAATAAGGAAATAGCTTGTGTTATTAAATGGTTCACATAGAGATGTGAATATTAAAGAAATTGAAGGTATATGCTCAAATAGTGATAGCAACCTAGAAAAAATACAAAAAATGTCTCAAATTCTAGAGGTTGTTAACAAGGAACTTGCTGAATATGAAACTCTTTCTTTAAAGGATTACAAGGCTATCGATGATAAGTACTACGTAAGACACTATATAGTCGGCAAGATTAATGACTTAAATAGCTTGATCTTCATACAAAACTTGAAAGTAAGTGTGATGAACACGATTAGCTATCGATATAAAAGTGATGAAAAGTCTAGAAACCTCGCTGTTAAATCAAGTATTGCGAGAACAATGATTTATATCGAAAATCTTCTCGAGCGGCGCGATGAAGGCCTGTTAGGGGAACCATTGAACAGTGCAATCACGAGTTTAAAGCACAGCGAAAGTAGTTTGTACTCTAGGTTAGAAAGCGCTCTGATCTATACGTTTTTTAAAGCAGAAAAGCGCCGAGTGCTGTTTGCACTCAGCAATTCAGGTTTCAAAGAAGAGATTAAGCTTATTCCCGAATCGGGCGCTAAAATCTCTCAGAAAAAAGTAGACGCTATCGTACAAAGAGCGTTAAGTGGGAATATTCACGACAGCTTAGATGAATTTAATATAGCTAAAGTACTTAGTGATGCTGCGAGAGAGGTCGAGATCTATCATGCTTGTTCTCAAGGTGATGATAAAGCTGTTTTCCGTTTAGCTTTGGCGAAAATGACAGTAATATCTGATGAGATGAGCACTTCATTGGATTATTTTGACGAAACTTTCGACCAAATTTTATTAAAAAATAATATACCTAAGAAGGTACTGATCCGAGATGAGTCTAAGGATGGTCTAGAATTTCAGGTAATGGATACCATGGCGTTATTTTACAGTGACGCTATTAAGCTAGACGACATTATTGTTTATGAAAAACCCCAAGTAGTAGAACGATTTAATGATGTTATTAATTTAATCAGTGTACTTTCTGAAGTCATGGATCTGGAAGGGGATGATAGTCAATCGACTCTAGCTATTGAAAAGATAGTAGGCAGAGAAAATTTCGACTCGGACAGTCAATATTATGCGCAGTTTGTCGATTATAAAAACTCTGATATCGAGCAAGATTTGAACACTCTTCTTCGTAATCAATCAATCTATCAAAGTGACTTGAATAGCAATGTCAGCATCATTTCATCCGCAGATATCATACTGCCTTTCTACAGTAAGAATGCGATCAGAAATATTCTTGATGACTATGTGGTCGGCAAAGCAGAGGGTATTGCTGAAGCGTATCGATTGGTAGAAGAGAAATTTCCTAACTGTGATGATTCAGTGAAGGTTTTTATTGCTCTATTTGCTAATTTGTTTATGTCTGCACCGACGACAGAGGCTATCACTTTAGCGATAAAACCAGCGGTGCTGATGCTACAAACTCATCTAGGCATGAGTGGCAGAGTGGTTCTCGTGAAAGATAGTAACCATCGCCACTTCTTAGTCAGCACATTTGCATTCCATCACCGAGTGACTTACCTAGGTGGGGCCGATAACGAGCTTGTTACTCAGTTGATTGAAGTGTTACCTAAACCGGATGAGAACTGGAAAGATGTATCTTACGAAGCGTTAAACGCTATCTTTTTAAAATTGAACATTCCAACAGGTTTTGACGACACTCAGGAGCAACCTAAACCTTTCTTATTGCGCAATCATAGATTTGATAACTTTATGTGGGACGCAGTACAAGAGACGACGCTCCTTAAGTTTAACCTGATTGCTCAGTCGTTTAAAAAGGTTGGCACCAAAAAACAGTTCCAAGAGAATTATCTTTTGAAAGATCTGGTTGCGAATGAATTTAAGTTATCTCTGAGCGACAAATTGGTCGAAATGAAGGAAGTTCTGTTTACTGAAAGCTCAATGGAAGCCGCATTAAACAACAAGGTTCCGTTCTTACAAGTCGCGCAGAAGATGATAAATGATCCTGATTATGAGGTAGATATTCAAGATGTTGAATCGATTTTGCTTGATTCAATTGTACTTCTAGCAGACATCATTCCCATTTTTTCCCCGATCGCTAAGGCGTTGGATGTTAATCTCTCTGTTATTGTAAATGCTTGTGTAGTGAAAAATATCAGAGTGATTCGTTTATCTAAAACGGCCTTCATGAGAAGCGTTGTTAACGATATCTCTGACGAATTTATACGTCGTTCTAAATTTATATCGAGCGATGCCATCGGCGATCTAAAAAATAAGATAAGAGCGATTAAAAAGTACAAGTTCATGAAAGAAACCAGTGAACGTTTAGAAACCATCAAAACGATGGGCTTAAGTGGTGGGGCGGGCAGCTTTAAAGTGAATAGTGCTTACGGTGCCTCTTCTGGAAACGTTGTACTTGAAACGTTTGACTGGTGTTTTAATGGAAAAGGACCCGTTGGGAAAGTTGTATCGGACAATAAGATTCCATTGCCAGCTCAGCCTGAAGTTTTTCAATCTATCATCGATGAAAAGGTTTCTATAGTAAGGCAGGCGGATGAACCGATTTTGATTTCTGGTTGGCGTTCCCCACAAACTGGCCGCATTCATATTCTGGATGGACAGCACAGGTTTATTGCCGCGGCGAAGCTGGGGATTCCCGTTGAAGTAAAAATCAAAAAGTTCGGTACTGTACCAACCCAGGTAGACTGGAGTGGCACGAAGTTTAGCCAATCTACCCCTGCAAAGCACAAGATAAAAGGTGTTCAGAAGCCGATATTCAAAAAAACTGTCGTTCAAAAGGCTACTAACACCAAGGGGAAAGTTGAGAACATCCACATTCACCCCGAGCTTAGAATTGGTTCGATTGGCCGACCTAATAAAAACTATTCTACTGGCGCGCAGCTGATGACGTTTTGTGAGAACCTGAAACGTAACAATGTCGCGGCATTGATCTCCCTTGATTCTGGGATGTCGGCAAGAGAGATCGTATCGCTAACCAAGCAATTAGCGAGTCACAATATCGAGTATATCTCTAACAAGACGACGTATATCAAGGACTTCTTTTCTATCAAAGCCCTTACACAGCCTTCAAGTGAAGATATCGATGGTTTAGCGAATCGAGTACTGAACTTATTGAGTACACGCGAAGGGAATGTGTTGGTCCACTGTGCGTTAGGTGATGGTCGCTCTGGTATGGTTAAGTCTGCAGTGATAATGAAACAAATGTTCAACGAGGGCCGTTTAGACTTAAGTAATTTGCCCGAGGGGACTAAGGCTTACGTCAAACCTTCCATCGAATCCGAACAAGCCGTTTTATCATATTTGGATGTGAAAAATAGCATTGATACGATTCGTAAAACTCATCCAAAAGCACTCGAGCGTTCTGATGATATAGAGGTTTTAAATCAATACCTTGAATATCTTCAAAATCAGAGTGCAACTGCATAATTGATCTCGTACTCGTGCCCGCAGTGACACTGAGCTATTAGGTTACACTGCCTCATCTGAACAAGTAATCGAGTGGGGCAGTGGTTAAATCAATTCTGGTAAATATAAATAGAGCTGAGAGCTGCTCTATATTAAGCGCCTTCGCTCTTACAGCTTACGCTTTTTGATGAGTGGTATTGGTCATCATAGCTATAAGTCTTGCCACTTTTTTACGCATGTCACGCCTATTTACAATCATGTCTAAAGCACCATGTTCGAGTAAGAATTCACTCTGTTGGAAACCATCGGGTAGTTTTTCCCGTACCGTTTGTTCAATGACTCTTCGGCCCGCGAAACCGATTCTCGCTTTAGGTTCACCGATATTGATGTCACCCAGCATGGCTAAACTGGCTGAGACACCGCCAAAGGTCTGGTCGGTGAGTACCGAAATATAGGGCAGTTTGGCTTCAGATAATCGTCTGAGCGCAGCGCTGGTTTTCGCCATTTGCATCAACGCCATGAGTGATTCTTGCATGCGCGCACCACCACATGCAGAAAAGCATACCAGGGCACAGTCTGATTCAATTGCTTTATTCACTGCATCTACAAATCGAGCGCCCACAACGGAGCCCATTGATCCCGCCATAAAAGCAAATTCAAAAGCACATGCGACAACTGGCATTCCAAGTAGCTCGCCCTTCATCACGACCAGTGCATCTTTCTCACCTGTACTTTTTTGTGCAGAGGCCAGTCGCTCGGTATAGCGCTTGTTGTCTTTAAAGCTGAGTAGATCTTTTGGTTGGTGTTGATCACCTAACTCCGTACGTTCGCTGTTATCGAGAAATGTTTCTAAACGAAGACGTGCTGTCATGCGCATATGATGTCCACATTTTGGACACACCTGTAGGTTTTCCTTGAGTGCGATATGGTACAAGGTTTGAGTACAAGAAGGGCAGTTGATCCAGACACCTTCTGGGACTGACGCTTTACGATTACTTTTTAAGTTATTCTTATTCAATAGTTTTTCTAGCCAGCTCATGGATAACCTTTATTCCCATCGTTCGAGTGATGAATATTGTATAAGCCTGATTTTGGTAATAAAGTGGCAATATTTGGCTTTATAATCCAATAATATGGGATTATCTGTGAGGGGATATGCTGGATAAAATTGATCAGCAATGGCTAAAGAGTTTTCATTGTGTTTATGAGAATAATAGCTTCAAAAGAGCGGCAGAGTTTCTGTGTTTACCGACTTCAAATGTTAGCCGACATATTGCGTTGTTAGAGCAACAACTAGACGTAAGACTGTTTGTGAGAAGCACGCGTCGTATTGCTCCAACGGAAGCTGGAGAGCATCTTTATCAGCGCACGCAGCCCTTGTTGGATAAACTCAACCAGGCGATAGAAGAGGTCACACAACACTCTCAAGAGGTGCAGGGGCAGTTAAACATCTTAATGCCTGACTCTGCCGAATTAGCTCAAGCTGTTATTTCCTTTTGCAACCAGTACCCATCCATATCACTGTGTTGTGATACCAGCATCAGTCCAAAAGAGGACCTGATCGACGGCTTTGACGTTATTGTCAGTTTTCATCGAGGAAAGTTAGAAGACAACAGCTGGATCGCCAAAGAAATCCAACGTTGGCCGAGTGTAGTCGTTGCTTCACCTAAACTTCTTCAAACCTGCTCAAAACCGTTTCAGATTACAGATCTAAAACACGTGCCCTGTATCAGTAGCTTTACCGCATTGAACGGAACGCCTTGGGTATTTATAGACGATCATGGTGAATGGGTAACACAGCGAGTCAAATCATCATTTAAGGTCAACAGTGGTCAGCTTGCTAAAGCTGGAGCATTGGCCGGTTTAGGCTTTGCGATACTACCAGCTGAGCTTTGTCGTGAAGAGGTTGAAGCTGGTGAATTAGAAATCGTGGAGCTCGAATATCAGCCCGCAGACTTAGTTCTATATGCGTTTTATGCCTCAAGAAAACACATAGCGAAGAGGGTTCCTGCTTTTATCGAGCACTTGCAGCACCATGCAAATTAAATCAGTAGGTTATTTAACCCCCCCCCTTGTCTAGGGGGCGTAATAACGGGTACTGAAAAGCTACCCCCCAGTATCGCTAAAGTGCTACATTACAAGTTAACCGCTTGTTTTTAATTACCTTGAGTACCTACGTTATGTCACATACAGCCAAAGATCAGAAAAAACTAAAGGCCCGAGTTAGCAAAATACAAGGTCAGGTCAATGGTTTAAAAAAGATGCTCGATAACGACGAGCAACAGTGCCAAGACGTACTGCAGCAAATAGCAGCGATTCGTGGCGCAGTGAATGGCTTGATGAGAGAGGTCATTAAAGGTCACCTTCTAGAGCATGTGGTACTAGAAGATGACAAAGTTCAGCGTGAAGAAGATATGGAAGTGGTACTGAAAGTATTGGATTCATACATCAAATAGCGCTTGCTTTAGCGGTTCATTTGAGCCTTTCTTTTTACTAGTTCTTTCTTGAGAACATTAACAGCGTAAGGCTTCATTGATTTCCAGGCCTTACACTCTTCTCGTGTTCTACCACAGCCTAAACACCACCCTTTGTCGTGTGAAAAATCGCACATATCAATACAAGGGCTTTTCTGTTTTTTCATATTAGAGCCTATCTAGTACTTTCTCTACACTGGCTTCAAGTGAGCGCAGCCGGTTGAATTCCTCGAACAAACGCTGTTCTAGGTTTTTAAAGTTTAGGGGGAGGGTTCTCTGGCAAATCCCGTAAATGTTATCTTGGGTTTTATAGCCTTTCCAACTTTCAATGCGAGCTTTCTCTAGTGCTTTAAACTGGCGTATAAATTCTGCTTGGGAAGGGCAGTCTTCTTCCGCATGCATGCAAACAGGAAAGGCCTTTTGCTTAATTTGAGGCCCTTCGATAAAGGTCTCAAAGTGGATACCGCCCTGTTTTTGGTTGAACCAAGTCTCTTTATATAACTGAAGGTACTCGCCACGGTTATAGATCTCCCAACCATCCTCGAACCAGTTTGCTTTTCTTAGCATCTTCTCTAGGTTGCGGAAAACACCTTTAACATCTTTCATATGGAAACTCTTAAGCCGTGGTTTGTGAGATAGTGTGTTAAAAAAACTATACTCCCCCTGAGTATTAAATACTACCCCCTAGTATATGTGGTTATTGTATATCACCGAATCTTAGAGCCTATCTCAGCGTGTCAGAATAGGAATTGGCTTGTTTTGAAAGGACACTGATGCACCCTGACCCAGCAGTATTCCCCATGTGATTCAAGGCCCTCATGTATGGGGTATTTACGAATTGAAACTGACAAGTTGATGTTTAACGAGGGTACATTTCAGTTATGTAGGCCGCATAAAACAAGGTAAGCGAAATAAATCGGTTCTATCCTCGTTAATTTTCAGGAAAATAGCCGCCCGATGATTAATGTTGATAGTGAACATGGTTTTTAAGGTATGGCTAAGAAAATAATATTTATCCACGGTCGGGGGCAAAAGCCCGACAGGGAGCCGCTTCAATCATTGTGGTACGGTGCTATTGAACATGGGTTACAGCGTGATTGTAATGGTTCTGATTCACTCCAAGCTTTCCAGAATATCGAGAAGCGCTTCGTGTATTTTGGCGACTTATCAAACGCATTATTGAACAAGCCAACTGAAGACCCGCTCGGCCGCCAACAGGCTTTGATCGATCTAAAAGACTACAAGTCCCATCAGTTTAATAAGAAAACATATGGTGAAGTTTCAAAGGCAGGGTTCCTGCACGAGGCGCTTGCCGATACTTTTTCTTCTGTGCTCAGTCGTTTGAAAATGGCAGAGCCACTTATAGCCTTAGTCGCTCCCGACATGACTCATTATTGGTATGAAGACTCTTACTTTGGTAGCGACGTAAGGTATCGATTAATGGCGGATCTGAGAGAGGCGCTAGATAACCAAGATGAGGTGATGATCGTAGCACATAGCCTTGGCACAATGATCAGTTATGACGTGTTATGGAAACTCTCCCATTACAGTGAGTACCGAAACGCTTACGGCGCTAAAAAGAAGATTGATCTTCTGGTTACGTTAGGTTCACCATTAGGCGATGAGAGTGTAAAAGAGCGCTTGAAAGGGAGCCGTTTAGAGGGCATGAAAAAGTACCCTTTAAATATTCATAGGTGGGTGAACTTGTCGGCTGAAGATGACTTTATCTCTCACGACAGCAAAATCAAAAATGACTTTCAAGAGATGCTCAAACTGGATTTGATTGCTGGTGGAATGAAAGACATTTATCCAATTTACAATCTCAATGTGTGTGACGGGCAAAGTAACCCGCACGCTTCTATTGGTTATCTCATAAACCCCAAATTCATCTCCGTGTTAGATGAATGGCTTACCAGTTAGTTGTAGCGCGTAAGTTCAAACGCACATATTCAAAGGTAGATAACCAGATAATCAAATGAGTACTGTGATACGGAGAGCTTGCTTAATCCAATCTTATCACTGCGATTGTACTCCTCAATCGAGTGGTCGAACCCATAAGCTGTAGAAGGTGCCATATACTGGGTCATGCCTTGTTGTGTCGTTGTTATTTGATCATGCCCATGACCACAAATCACCTCTCGTACTCCATATTTCTGAAGCACCTTCATCATGTAAAAATCGTTCTCAAGACGGATTGCTTTCATCCAATCGGCACCGACAGGGATGATAGGGTGGTGAATAACAAGGATAGGGTGGCTTGCTTTTCTCAGTTGCTTCTTTAACTGGGCCAGGCCACGATTATTGATACGTCCTGAACCGAGCGGGTGAACGCTGCCTTTGGGTTTGAAACTCGAATCGAGAAATAGAAATTCACGCCCACAAACGTTGGCTCTATCGGTCACGCAGATCGTCGATCCTTTTAACTCTTTACGCATCAAGGAAGAGTCGTCATGGTTGCCTGCAATCGCGTAAATAGATTGTTTGCTAATGTGTTGCCTAATGAACGCCTCTAATCGAATGTAGTCTCCCAGTTTGGGGTTACAACAAATATCACCGGTAAGAAAAATGGTCTCACACTTCGTGTCTTTGTTGACGTATTCCAGTGCTTTTCGCAGGTTTTCATAGCTGGATTCATCTGAAAGGTGGCAATCACTGATTTGGTAAATGGTGTTCATTATTGGCGTCCGGTCATTTCAATTCTTGAGTGAGATAATCAAGCAGCGCTTTTATTTTAGGTGTTCACCTTTATGGTTCAGCCAGAGCGTATATCGCTCTACGGGTTTAAATTGCCAATCATACAAGATACTAATTAGCTTACCATTTTCTACAAATTGTTCAGCTATGTTATCCGGTCACTCTTTGCTCCCAAGCTCCTGGATCGCCATGCGTCCGTTAGTTTTAATTAGTACAAAAATGCCTGCTGTATGAGCAGGCATAGTGTGAGGTAGGTTTAAGAGAACGGCTCCCATAAACTAGTGGAGGAAAGCATTCAACCTTAGTGGCTTAAAGAAGCGAACCCAGTAGGAGATATAAAGCCATGATTAGTTCTTTGCTCAACCGTCTTTAAAATTGGGTTGATGTAAAACTCTACGATCTCGTCACTGTGGACTTGATTCATGTACAGCATGACCGTTTGATCAGATTGTACGACAGCGCCATCGATAGCGGTTAATTTATCAACGTCTGGTGCGTAAAAATCCTTGTTAAGCTCTATACCGGTATCAAAGTCGTAGAATGTTTCAGTCTCAGTATCAAATGCCGATACTTTGACTGTTACCCCTTCCTTAACCCAAGATTCATTGTAATCGACGCAAAACAGGGTATGTTGCGAGGCTCTCAACGCATCGAATGAAGAGTAGGGGCGACTTCTCTCTATAAGCTCACTTTCCCCAACGTAATCGTAGCTATTCTCATTGAGCTTATTAACGACACAACCAATATTCATATCGTAACCATTAATTTGTGGGCTGCGTTTGCTAGTGTTAACTGTGTTGCCTATAGAACTCGTAATATCGTATTGGCTTATCGTCGAGACTAACTTGTCTCCCTCTGGTTTAACAAATGAAAAGTAGTTTCGCTCTGCATGGTCGATCCCTGCTAGCTTGCCATCAACCACTCTGAAGGAATCATAACGCGAATGAGTATCGTGATAGTCTAGTTCCTGATATTCATCTGAATTTTTAATATAGGCATAGTGATTAAAATTTATTGCATGATTTGTAGATGTATGTGGATCTTGATAGTTGACAAGAATGTTACCTTGTGCATCTATCTGCATGTCTCGCTCATCGGCACGCGCATGACTCTTTAACGTCTTGAAGACAAAGGCATTGTTTTCTAGTACCGCTTTGAAGATTCCATATGTATGCCAATGAACGTCGTCTGTAATGTCAAAGCTATATAGTGTCGTATTTGGTATTAAATCACCTTGTTTCTGTTGGCTAAGAAATGGACTCTCGTTGGCTAACTGGGCGTCAAATTCCGATACATTACCATCAATCACGATGGGATAGAGCTGACCACTTTGTTTGTCCATGATGACAGGGTAATTGCCATGATACGTTTGACCATTCCAAGCAACCGTTGAGTTGTTCATATTGAACATGGTGTACTTTTGGTTGATATCGAAGACACGTGTAACCGTGGGCATTACGGGGGGATCACATTGTTCGCATGGCTGGAAGGCAACTTCGAATATGTGGTCGTCACCTTGTGAATTTTTGTACGCCATCATATTTAATGCCGTATTGCTTGCGGGCTCAATGTAAAAATTAGAAGGCTCAATTGTCTGAAAGTTGGTTTGGGGAATACTCAGTGATTTGAGGGCCGGAAGCTTAACGAGCGGTGCCGGATCAATTGAGCCATTACCGTTTGAGCCTCCTCCATTCGAGCCACCGCCGCTTGAGCCACCACCGCACCCAGTAAGGGCTATAGCAAGCATTGCTGCGATTGAAATAGTGTGTTTCTTAATGTTCTTGTTTTGCATGAGCTGACCTGTGTTCTTGATTGTGTGATTGATATTTCTTTCTAACTCAACCGTCACTTTATTTTTATCTGAAACCAACATTGGAATCAGGTGTTTTGTTGCGAGCGGTCAATGATTCTGAGCAGAATAATTGTGTATTCAAATCTTGGGATGAATACGAGTAAGTTAGGACGCTTTGTTTAAATACCTTTGTCGACTTGTTAAAGAGTTGCGCGATTATAGTTATTTTTATTGTATTGTCAGCTGTGCAAACTAATGTTTTATAAATGGTTGGTTAAATGACGATTTTAGGTAACTGGCAGCATATCTGTAATATATATCCCCACCTAAGATTGATTATTCTGAGGTATTTGGTCAGTCATTTGTCGCTTGTTATTTTTTGACGCAATATAGGCGATTATTTTTAAATTAAATAATCCTTTTTTAATTTAAGGTTATTATCAGTACTTGCCGCGTGGGGTCGGGAGGAAAGATAAGGTGTGATTTAGCGTTATCAATCGGAGGAGCTTATTGTAAGGGTTAGATGTAAGTTGTCGCTGAATTTACAATGAGTAATGCGAGAGTGGAACGTGGCTTTGGAACACTTATTCTTCTTTTTAAATAAAACTCGTCATTAGTATCAGATTTAATTTAAAAAGAGAATATAAGTGTTGTACTGGAAAACTGTGTTTATTAATACGCTAAATTTAATTGACTAAGTGACTTCTTAAATACTAAAGAATATTGCCATTACCCAATGGATCTAATGAAGCTGCCGCGTGAGTTGTTATTGAGAGCAGTAGAAAAAATATTGTCCATTTTAACATGATAGGTCCTAATTTTGTGTGTGAGGTAATAGGGTATGAGATAACTTGATGGTGTGTAAAATATTAATATATAAGAGTTTTTATTGATAAATCCGTCGAGTTAGTTCGGTGTAAGTACGTGCGAAGACATGAAAATGGCCTAAGGCTTTAATTAAAAAAAAGCCACCCCGAAGGATGGCAAATACAAACGAGAAGAATCATTACAAATGAAAAGCCCTTATTTCATAGTAAAGATATTCTACAAGGTTATGCAGACGGTTTAATATGAACATTATGTTGTAGATGTTGCAAATTTGTAATTGGGAAACTGTGATGTTTGAACAGGAAATGCCCGATATATGCACATTTTGTTTGATCTAGCGCTTATATTTTCCGCCTTCAGAGTTTCCATGAAGGGTCAAACTAATCAAAGCAATGCTCACTAGTGGGGAATACACCATTTCTTACTTCTTGTTCATATTCACTAAATGATGTTTTGATTAGTTGGCTTAGGTCGATGTATTTTTTGACAAACTTAGGTGTATATTCAGTGAATAAACCCAGCATGTCTTCGGTCACTAACACTTGACCATCACATTCGGGTGAAGCTCCGATACCAATCGTTGGGATCGATACAGAACGGGTGATTTCTCGAGCTGTGAGCGCATCGACGCCTTCAACAAGTAATGAAAATGCTCCAATTTTTTCGAGTTTTCGTGCTGTAATGATAAAAGGGAAAAGTGTTAGCGGGACTTCTTCCGAGCTTGGTTATGACTCCCCATCATCATTTATTTATATGTTTAAGATGATGACAGGAAGAAGCCCGGCGAGATTTATTGAGTTACTTAAAGGTTGATGCATCTTTTACAAGCTGAGAGCAATAGACAAATACTCTCAGCTTGCTTTGTTTAGCTATTCTCAATGGCTTATTTGGTTATTCAAAAACTCTTCAAGTGGAATTGGTTTAGCGAACAAGAAGCCCTGTAGGTAGTTGACGCCTCGTTCTTTTAAATAATCGGCTTGTTGCACTGTTTCAACGCCTTCCGCGATAACATCTAGTGATAAGTCGTGCGACAAGGTGATCATGTTTTGAAGCAGGTGGCCTGTTATTGTGTCAACGCCAATGTCTCGGACAAAGGTTTGGTCAATCTTTAGGTAGTCGAGGTCTACTTTTTGTAAGTTAACCAAAGAGGAGTGGCCCGTACCAAAATCATCTATTGCTATCTTGCATCCGAGCGCCTTGATTTTCCCGAAAATATCATCCGTTAAATCGCAGTAGTTTAGTGCTTCTCTTTCTGTGAGTTCTAGAACTAGAGTAACGTCGTCACAGTCAATAATATCGATAAATTCCTGACACGCCTTCAGCAATGTGCCTTTCGAACAGTGCTGGGGTGAGATGTTTATACCCACATGGAAACCGTTAGGTAGCTTGTCTATGAAAGGCTTAATTTGCATAGCTGTGAGCCGCATCAATTGGTGTGTCATAGGTACAATAAGACCAGAGGTTTCAGCCTTAGGAATGAACAGATCTGGTCTCACGATACCTTGTACTGGGTGTTTCCACCTCAATAGAATCTCTATGCCTTGTATTGCATGAGTTTTACTATTCACAATCGGCTGAGCGTACGGGACAAACTCTTTCCTCTCCATTGCTCGTTCGATTTCGAGGTATAGATTAGAGGGACGCCTTGATAGCCACACAAGATAAAGGGCAAACAGAGTTTGCAGCAGTATGATGGCTACAATGTGTTGCTTATCCTTGACCCAGAATGCCGTTAGCATATTAGGGTAAGCAAAACCTGCGTGTGCGCTATAAGGAAACTGTTTTGATGATACTTGATGCCAAGAGATGAGTTTTTCTACCGGGTTTGTTTTTACGGTCAACTCTTTACTATCAAGCCACTTATCACCGACTGCAATAAATGACCGTAACTTGCTGTCTGAAGTGAGCGACTCTCTCAGGTAAAGGCTATCAATTCCACTTAATGCCGCGTGATCATCCAACGTTGACCTCACCACGATAAGAGGGTGAGAAGTATCAACGTTACTTCCATTAAGCAGCAGTAATTGTCCTGAAGTGTATGCGGTAGGATCATACTTGTAATTGCTTTCACCCCAGATAGAGGTGCAGAAGATTACATTGTCTTTCGCTAGATTGGCACTTCGTACGTAAGGTATGGTTGCTACAAGATGTCTAAGGGCGAGGGCCTCGTCTTCACAGGTATTAGAGCTTTGCAATAGCTTTAAAGCACTCGTGTTGGTCTCCTTACCAAACTCAAGAATCTCATCTACTTCTTGAACAATATTCATTGCTTTCTGGTTTGCTTGCTCATCCAGTGAACGGCCAAAACTGAGATACAAAAAAGTGAGCGCCAAGACACTGGGAATAAAAGAAAGACATATTAGATATGTTGGGCTAGTTTTTTTGTTTGCAAACATAGAGAACCTAGTTTAGTTAATCATCTTATTATTGAACGAGTAGGGTATGGAATTAGATGCTAGTAACTCCAATGTTACATAGAGGATCAATATATAATTGTCAGTATAAGGTAGTATTTACCAAATTCACTGATGATTGCTTCTTTTTTCGCTTGTCATTCTCAATTTGACGAAAACATTGCTCAAGTGTGTGCATAAGGTTTAAGTACGCACAGCTTTATTTTAACTGGCGCGGTAAGTTGTTTACGTTAGCGTCTCTTCATCAAATCATCAGTATTAGGTTAGATTCTTTTCCCTTCGGATAATGGAACAATACATTTGAAATTAATCCTTTTAATCTTAAGGGTTAATTAATTGCCAGGGACACATTATTCAATGGTAAATGTCCATTTAATAGACTTTGCTGTACAAATAAACCCATTATATTTTTGTGTTCAGTGGATAAGAGGCGGCAATGATATCTTTTGATGAGTATTCGTTGAGGAGTAAGAAAGAGATCGGGCTATTTTGGTGTGATTTAGGTCAATGGGGTAAGCGTAGTGCGATGGGAGTCAGCTTCTCAAAGCCAGGTAATACTAAGGCCTCAAATTTGTGAGGCCTTAGTACATTTTGTTAATTCGCTTTAGAAGCTTCGTGCTGTTCAATCATGAACGCGATTGCTTCATCGCTTAAACAAGATTTACTGACATATTGGCGCTGTTTTCCAATATGAAGGATAAAGCCGAGATCGGTCTGTTCAAGTTGGTCGATGTCACTCCAAGCGATAGTATTGGTGGCTTTGTGGTTTTTGTAACTCACCCCGCTAGCATCACCTTGAAAGACAATTTTGCTGCCTGCGCCTGAGCTGATTCTTTGTCGCCATAACCACCAGGTTCTTTTGCAGTACACACTGAATGCTTCAATCACACTCAAAACAATAAAGAACCAACCAACATAACCGTTAGGTAACAGTTCAAACTCCAGTAGAACCACGCCAAAAATAAGAAACAGTATTCCTTTTAAGTAGGCTTTTGGAAATTGAGTCGGAAGGCTAGTTTGATCATAACACTCCGCGAAAAACGTCTTGTCGAGTTTGTATTCTGTTGTGAAACCGGGTTCTTTAGACATGTGAGGCTACTTTAATGCTTCTTGTTAATGGGTTTTCTTTGAATTGGTATTTCATGCTGCGATCTCGCAACTTGGGTATTGTATCGCTTCTTATGGCTTATCTTTAGCTATTTTGGTTTTGTTTTGTAAGTCGATGATACTGACAAGGTCTATTTAGACTAACAGTCATGCATTGTTTGAATAAGGTTAACGGGTGTTTATGTCACTAAAATAAAAAGCCCCCTTGTTGAGAGGTCTTTAGTTTACGGTAATGGTGATTAACTTCTAATCGTAATAGAGCGCATCTATAACCGTTACATCGTAAACACTGGGGACATACCGCTGTCTTGCCCACTCATTAGCAACAAGCCAATTAAGACAAGCAAAACCCCACCAAATAGTTGTAAATAATGACCTGCGGCTTTCAGTGTCGCACTGTTACTCTTATTACCTGCAGCCAAATAGCGTTTTACCAAGTTCTTGCCTGTTAGTGTCATTATAGCAATCGTCGAGGTTGTGAAAGCAGTACCAATCGCCATGGCAAAAGCACTGACAACACCCATCCAATATAAACCAACCATGTTTGCGAAAAGCAGAACCATAATCGCGCCAGTACATGGTCTCACGCCTATCGTCACGATGATTCCCGCATATTCACGAAGTGTTGAAGCTTTGTTTATAGCGTCTGCATCGGCAACATGCTGGTGGCCGCATCCACAGTCTGCATGTGAATGATCTGCGTGAGCGTGTTCTGCCGGTTGTAATGCGTTAGATGGGGTCAACATCATTGAACCAGCTGGTACTGATGAGCGAAGCGCCATTGGTGATTGGACTGAAATTGGCGAAGACGTACCGGCAGCTAATGTGGTGATGGCTTTCACTTTCAGTTTTGGTTTACGGATTGAACGGTAGATGTTTCTGAGTGCTTTCCAGCAGATCAACGCACCGACCACTGCAACTAAAGCAAAACTTAATGAAACAAACATATTTGCTTTGTCATTCACCATTCGCATAGAAGCGCTAAAGCCCCACAGCAAAACGCTAACTAATAAGATCGCGACCAATGCTTGTAGGAATGCAGATACGATTGTAAGCACTAAGCTGGCTTTCGCTTTGGTTGGGTGAGTGGCTAAGTAGGTCGAAACGATGACCTTGCCGTGGCCCGGGCCAAGTGAATGAAGCATGCCGTAGATAAAGCTGAATCCGATAAGGTAACTGCCTGCCCCCCAAGGATTGGATTTAGCTTCATAGAGTAGGTCTGCGAGCTCGGAATTGATTTCTCTTTGCCATTGAATACTGGATATCACCAATGATGGCCACATTACCCACAGTTGGTATGCGCCTATAGCAACGAGTATTAAGGCAGTGGCACCTATCAGGTAGTATTTTGTTTGAATTTGATTTTTCAGCATGTAACAAAAACCTATATCAGAGTTCACTCTCATTTTGCATAGAGAGCCTTAATGAGTAGAAACGTGCGGTTGTAGTTAAGACGCGGGAATTGCGGCACAATGAAGCTCAACCGACTGAGTGAATAGCTGACCTAAGGTGTTGTCTGGGTCAGCATCGGCAGGCAAAGACATCGCATAGCTCATTTGCTCAGGAGTAGGATTTGGCTCAACGATCTCTAGTTGGCATTGCCTAGCGAGCGAATTAGATAAGGTGACATCATTATTTGAGATCCACGACATATCAACGAAGTAGCTAGGATCAAAAATCAACATGCGAAGGGAGTCGCGTGTGACAGGTTTAGGTTTTGAAAGTGGAAGGTCGAATGTGAGGACCATTTTGGCTTTATCACGTTCGAACTTCGCATGTTCAGCAACCTGATATTTGATTGGTTCTTTACCGTCGTAGAAATAAGTGAAGTAGTGTTCGTACATCATGTTTTCAATTACAGATGCTGCCAAGTCCTTGAACGTCTCCTTTTCTTTCTCTGGAGAAACGTCTTCACCATCCAGCATGTACATGGACGTCATGGCGTCAAAAGACCACTCCATTGACAAGCCGGTGATCATGCCATTTTGTCCCTCGATATGAGTTTTCATTTCGATCCAAGAATGGGGGTGTGCTTGTAGGTTCGGAGCAAAAATCAGTATTGCTAACCAAAATGGTAAACGCTTAATGGAGCGTAGGTGTGTTGAGAAGCGACGTACATATCGTGAAGAGAGGCAGCTGAGTACCTTGGTTAGAATAAATAGCTGTTTCATGAGACATAATAGTTATTTGACGTAATGTTATAATATAACAACTTGTAGTTTGGTTTACATCAAATTTGTGTCATGTTTTGTTTGAGTACTAGACGATAGCACTTCAAACCAGTCAAGCTGTGGAACTGGAACTGGAACTGTTGATGTTTACCAGACAGGTAAGTATTACCGCAATGCCGACGAGTGACGAAGCAAGTCGAGGTACTATTTTTATGAGCCTCCCATACCCAAACTCATCAAATTACCCTGTTTTAGTGCCATCTCTTTTTGTATTTGTTATGAAACTAAGCTCTAATAATTTTGACGTTTGATGGGGTGTGGTACACGAAAAGAGTAGCCTGAAGTGATGACGATCAAATTAATGCGTGCGACATTTTTATGCTTTCTGTTTTTCTCGAGTGCTATTAAAGCAGATACCAATATACACATATTGAATAACACCGATGAGGAAATTAACTTCCTTATATCTGGTGATGAGCAAGTTATCACTTCAACGGGAATTAACCGTATTAAGCCTTATAGTTACGCTGAGATTGCCAACTTGAGTCGATACAGTGGCATAGAGTATGGCAAAGATTACTACTTTTTTATCTTTTTAGGGTATGAACACCTCACACCGGTTGTAAAGCTAAAAGGGACGGCATGGGGGTCAAACATGTCTTTTACGCTTGTTGACCCGGAAACTACGCATATGGGCGAGCTAGATGATGACCGAGAGATTCACGGGAATTACAAAGGAGATTATCAGTATCATTATAAAGCCGAATATACAGGCGGCTACGATGACATTACGTTCGTTATCAGTGAAGAGCCAACCACTCTGTCATCTAATGAAAATAGCATCAATATTCTGACCTATAACGTTTGGTTGCTCCCTTTTGTGGGAGAACACATGAACCATCGAGATAGGCGAATCGCTGATGCGGTCAGCAATAACGACGTGGTTTTTATGCAAGAGGTGTTTAGGCGGGAAAATGAAGTACGCTTGAATGCTGCGATGCAAAGCCACTTTCAGTTCGTGAGTAACAAGCTCGATGGCGGCGGTAGCAATACTTATGATGGCGGCGTTATTACCTATAGTAAATACCCTATAGTTGAACAGGCGCAGCACGTTTTTGATAACTGCAAGGGCACAGATTGCGCTGCAGATAAAGGCGTACTTTATACCAAGATAATAAAAGATAGCCGTCCTTATCACTTGTTTAATTTGCACCTTGGTTCATGGAATTCTCGTGAGCACAGGAATATAAGAATGCTTCAGGTCGGGGAAATTCTCGCTTTTGTCGAACAGCTCGATTTACCGCAAGATGAACCCGTGATTTTCGGTGGTGATTTCAATATCGCCAAACATAAGTTTCCCATCGACTTTACTCAAATGCTAAGAATACTGAATTTGCGAGAACCGCCTTTAGAAGGCTCATTAATCTATAGTTATGACCCGCTTGTGAACCAAAACTTATCAAACAGTGATGAATTTGCTCAAGAACGGCTGGATTATCTATTGTATTCAGATAATGGCAGTGTGGTGGCTAGTACCAGCAAGATAGAAGTGTTACGTAGCTTTGATGAGGAAATGTGGGGTGTGTGGGATTTATCTGATCACCTTGCTATGAGTGGCCGCTTTGAAGTGCCTTAGGGTGAGCGGTTCTTATTTATGTCTGACCTTTTGGAAAGTGCTCCGCAATTGCGGGGCACTTTTCATTTGGACAAATCGCATCAGGTTTCTAGAAGAACTTCTTAATCGCTTTTTCAGCACACGCCACATCTAGGTGACCGCCTGGCGCATCATCCACACCAATCGCACCAATCATCGCATTGTTCGCCTGTACTGGAACACCACCGGCTAAGAACAGCAAGTTTTCGTCCATATTCTGAAGGGGTTGCATGATCGGCTTATCGGCAATGAGCTTCATTAGGTTAGCTGATGGTTGTTTCATGCTCGCCACGGTGAACGCTTTTTTGCGTGAGCTATCAAGTGTGTGGATGCCAGCGCCATCAGAACGCAGTTGAGCAATCACATTACCCGACAAATCAACGACAGTCGCAGAAACCTTGTCGCCATCTGCCTCACATTGATTGACCGCTTCATGTGCGAGCTTGAATGCCGCTTGTGACGAGATTTGAGTAAAAGAGACCGTTTGTGTTTCTTCAACTCTTCCGTATAAAGAATGCCCAGCAATAGCGGGGGCATTCTTGTTTCTGGGTAAGGGGCTTTTCCATGACTAGATGCGGGAGGTAAACTAATCTGCGCTAACCATATTGGCTGACTGTTGTTTTTGATCGTACTTATCGATTCAGTAAATCTTATTTTTCACACGATAGTTATTGGCATATGCTAATAATGGGGCGTATTCTGAACTCCTGATCATCAATAACAGGAAGTTACCATGTTATACGCAATACCTTGCCGCGACCTTCATGTCGGCAACCACTTTGCTCGTTCTCCGGAGATAGCTATTGTCGATGAGCAACAACAAATAAAGCAGCTTATTCCTTTGGTTGAGTCGGACAGCCCGTGCAATAAGAAGAAACAATGGATGTCTGTCGTTAAATCTTACGATGTGAAGGCTGTAGTTGTCCGTCACATAGGGAAGAAGATGTTGGCACACTTGTTCAACAACGATATTAGAGTTTTTGCATCGACAGGAAAGGCGGAAGTTGCCTCGCTGGATTTCAGCAATCTGCAAGAAGTCACTGACCTCGATTATGGTCGAGAGCCCAGAAATAGCGGGTGTCGCGAGAAAACGTGCGGTGACAAAGGACACAAGAAAGAAACGTCGATTCACACACCACGGTCGAATAGGTTCAGTGTTATTCGAGGTGTCCGTAAATGACTTTCTTACTCACGCTACTGGGTTTTGTTGGAATCGTCTTTCTGATGGCGATAGGCGTGATTTTTTCACGTAAGCCAATCAAAGGCAGTTGTGGAGGGCTCGCGCAGTTAGACATTGAGCGCGAATGCAATTGCAAGGATGTGTGCGAAGAGCATAGCCGAACGTTGTATCAGATCACTGAGCCATCAAGCTAAGTCTTGGGAATGAGTGGCCTTTGCGTTAAATCATTCCTGGCTAGGACGCGAGTTAAGTGCCTTGAATGACCAAAGCATGGCCGTTGACGATGCATTTGGCGACTTTGGCTCGTGCACGCTTAATGATATTGCCGAACGTTTGGCGAGATACCTGCATTTGCTCGGCGGCTTCAAGCTGGCTCAATCCTTCTTGATCAGCCAAGCGTAAGGCTTCTAACTCTTCTAATAGCAGTTCTTCTTTATGAAGCTCGTCCATAGGAACGCCATTAGGCTTAAAACAAGAGTAAGCCGCACGGGTACATAACTGGCGATGTTTTTTTGGTCGAGCCATATCAATCTCTAGGAATTTAAGGGTAAAAAGGAATAAGGGTAAGTATGAAGGTTTTCATTCCTCACAACCATCGGCACTGCCAAGTATGCAGCCAAGGTTTTTTCGCAGACAGCCCCATTTGTTTTGAAGCCGTTGGCGAACGCGAGACTTTAGTCAATCATAAAGCCTTGGCCAATCATGAAGCTTCAATTAAGAGTGAAGCTTTAGTTAAATATGAAACCAGAGCCAAGATTGTACCAACAGATAAAGTCGAGGGCTACGATGGCATCATGCAGGGCGGTATTGTTACCACATTACACGACAGCGCTATGCTGCATTGTTTGTTCCAAAACAGTATCAATGCGATGACGGTGAGTTTAACGTCTCGTTTTCATCATCCAATAGCCATTGATAAAGAGTTAGAAATTCGCGCTCAATGGGTTAAAAGCAGACGCAATATTCACTTCTTAGAGAGCCAAATTACTCAGAACGGAACCTTGTGTTCGTCAGCACAGAGCCAGTTTATGTCTTAGGTTTAAGCCCAATATTTTGCAGAATAAGTAGGGTTCTCTATAGTTAAAGTTATAACTATTAAAGCTAGGGCAACATTGAATTTGTCATAAACTCTTTTCACTTTTGAGGACGCTAAGGTGTGTTCGTTAGGCGAGCCTTTGCACTCGATTCAATTCATCGCTGCCTTTTTCTGGAGGGCTGCTGATGCAAAAATTCTTCAAATCGATACCTCGATACTGTGCTCTTTCAATTGTTTTACTTTTTCCATTCTTCAGCACTTTTGCTTCGTCTGCTCCGCTTAAAGTTGGTGTTTACCCTTGTCCGCCTTTTGTGATTAGTTCGATGGAAAGTGAATGGAATGGCCTAAGTGTCGAGCTTTGGGAACAGATCGCCAAAGAAATGGACGTTGAATACACGATAGAGAATCACCGTTTGGATGAACTACTCAATGCGATTGAAACCGAGCAAATCGATATCGGAGTCTCTTGTATTTCAATCACCCCAGAGCGTGAGCTGTTTGCTGACTTTTCCCATTCCTTTTACGAAACTCACCTTGCTATCGCAGTGAAGAAACAGGGCTACCTTCATACCTTGCGCGCCATTTTCTTAAACCCTGCATTGTGGGTGATCATTGGTGTTATCGTTTTTATCTCTGGGGTCATTGGCGCATTTTTTTACGTGTTGGAGCACGGTGAGAATGAAAAGCTCTATTCGATGAAAAGCCGTACTGGTCGTTGGTTAGAAAGCTTCATACTTGGCTTACTGTTCATCACTCGAGGCCCATTCAATTACTTTGAGTTCAAAAGCTTAACCGGACGAATTGCCACAGTATTCATTGGTGTATTGAGTATGCTGTTCATCGCCAGTATTACTGCGGTATTAGCCAGCAAGCTTACGCTTAGCCAAGGTTCTTCCCATATTAAAGGCGTTAATGATCTTGCGGATGTTGAAGTAGGGGCAAAAGTCGCGACGACTTCTTCTTTGATGCTCACTAGCTTTGGTATTCGACACAAGAGTTATGTGGATATGCCGAGACTGTTGGCGGCTTTAGAGGAAGGTGAAGTTGAAGCCATCGTAGCCGATGATGTGGTACTCAAATATATGATCGGTAATGGCAGAACAAGTGGACAGTTCGATGATCTAGAGGTGTTACCGTATCAGTTAGAAAAGCAGAATTATGGATTTATCATTACTGAAAATAACTCACACGAAGAAGAGATAAACCGTGCGCTGCTGAAAATTCGTGAGTCGCGTAAGTGGCGTAAAATCTTGGTCGATTATTTTGCGGATCAATAACCGACATCTGCTGCTTACTTCGACGTTTTCTGGGTTCTTTCCGCTACAGTTAGTCTGAACTAGAAGCTTTGTTCTTTTTGAAATATTTGAACGCTGTCCAAACGGCATAAGCCGAAACTCCGACAATCAATGCTGAGCGAAGCAGAATAGGGGCATCATGCTCAAGTTGACTAACGTGCGGCCCAATACTGGCAAATAATCGACTGGTAAAAAGCAGCCCCATTACTAACATAATAACTTTATTCATGTGACCAGCCTTTCAATGAGATGCGTTACACAGAACAAGTTATCGGTAGGTTAAGCTATTAACGCAACCAAGAGCGGTTCTGCTTTGAAATAAAAGCATGCGCTTCTCAAGCGTCACCGTCAACGCGATATGGGTCTAAAGCCAGTAAGCTAAAATTTCGTTTTTGGAAGTGGATTGTTCTGGCTGGTGCGTTAGAGCGCGGAACAGGCGAGAGTGTTAAGGTATCTAAAATGTTTCCGACAAAGTATAGGTTTATTACTAACGTCACTAAAATAGCGCGTTGAATGCCGGTAAAGTTATTATTTTTGAGATTTACAACTCATATAGAATTATCAACGTCAAAGATAATATTGCTTAACGAAATCAGGTTATTCGCACCTTACCTTGTCGAGTATATTTTTTCTACTATCGATAAGTCCATGAAGAAATTAAGGTTATGCTCAAGGTAAGTATACTTAATACCGACTTCTCCCGTGTTGAAATCAACGGATTTTGCGACATCTTCTTGAAAGTTATCAATGACTAACTGTAATAAGCAATCCTTGTCTAATACATTCATAAGTTTCCTTAAATATAATATGGTTGCAGATGCATATTAAAGAACAGGTTCCGAATATTATCAAGGAAAGTGAAAGAATATTTTCTCGTATAAATCTCATGTCTTTATAACCCTTAATCATAATAAAAACTAATTACATACCATTTTGTGCTTTGTAATTTATTTATCTTAGAAGCCTTCAATTATTAGCAAAATACAAACCAACTATTGTGAAGGTATAAAGAACTTTTTCGGTGAATCTGAAAGAGTGATTGGACAAACATATGAGAATAGATGGTTTACTTACAACGGAATATATTTATTTTGACGGTATATTAGGGATTAATTATATAGGTTTATTGGTTTTTGGTTATAAAGTTTGAAGGTCGGGATATTCTTGGATAAATGCGCTATAGCCTTGCTTTTTGTAATGTTTATTGTTCCCGCTTCTATGTTTCATAAGCTAACCTTATCTAACGTCAATGTGAAATTGGTTTCACTTATGTTGTTGGCGTGCCCTTGGATTTGTTTTTTTAACCCTTGGGTAGATTTGATGTTCGTTTTACTTATGTAAAAATTCTTTTTTATCAACGGCTAATGGTTATTTTTGAAGGAGATAAGGATCAAATTTTTTCTTTTTCAGCACGTTGTAGCATAGATGAACCACACAACAAGTTGATTGTTATCTAGTTTAACTAGGGAAATATTTATGACAGAGCAAGAGTATGATTACCCAGAGTCGTACAATCTGATTTCAGTGACAGAACCTTCCAGTAAAATTAAGTATGCAAGCCCTCATTTTAATGAAGTAGCAGGCTACAAAGAAGGAGAGCTCGTAGGTGAGTATCACAATGTGGTTCGCCATAGAGATATGCCTAAAGCCGCATTTAAAGACCTATGGAGCCATATTCAATCAGGGAGTAACTGGATGGGTATGGTGAAAAACCAACGGAACGGTGGTGGTTATTATTGGGTTGATGCTTTTGCTTCTCCGTTAAAAGAAGATAACGAGATTGTTGAATATCAGTCGGTTCGGTTTAAGCCAAAAAGAGAATATGTTGCACGAGCAGAGAAAGCTTATGAAACGTTAAATAAAGGAAAAACGCCGTTTAAGCTTATGTTACCCAAGACAAGACTTTGGCAACGTCAAACTTTGATCTCAATATTACTAATCGGGATTGTTTATGCGCTTCAAATTAATCAATTCGTAACACAACTGCAAAGTTTATTAGTGCTATTTTTAGGTGGCTCAATATCAATCTATATTCTTACGCGTCGTTTGGAGGGTATTTGTGAAATTGCAAAAAATGAGTTCAACAACCCTTTAATGGAGCATATTTATTTTGGTAAGGTAGATGATCTCTCCGAAATTGCTTTAGGAATGAAGGTGCGGAAACAATATGCAAAAGCGTTATTAGGCAGAATCCGAATTTCGGTGAGTGATTCATGTGAATTAACCCTAATGCAGGCGAATAAAACGGCTGAATCGAACGCAACGGTGTCTGAAAACCTTGAAAGTCAGAAAACAGAAATTGATATGGCAGCGACAGCTATTAATGAAATGCAGGCGGCTTCAAGCGAAATCTCTCAAAATGCACAAGGTACTCTAGATTCCACCTTTAGCACCCAACAAGAGCTATTATCTTGTCAGAACGAACTAAACCAAGTAGAAGAAAACTTTGTCGAGCTGACTAGTGAATTAGACAATATATCGACAATATCGCTGTCTGTAGAGAGAGAGACGCAGCAAATAAGCTCCGTTATTGAGATGATTAACGCGATTGCAGACCAAACCAACCTGTTAGCCCTCAATGCCGCGATAGAAGCTGCACGAGCGGGCGACTCTGGAAGAGGGTTCTCGGTAGTGGCGGATGAAGTACGAGTGCTAGCTCAAAAAACACAAGAAGCAACAACAGAGATTCAAGCGGTTATTGAAAAGCTATGCACAGGCAGTGGTCAGTCAGTAACGGCCGTTAATAATGGCACAGAAAAAGCGAAACGTACTCAAACAACGATTCAATCGACTCTAGAAAGCCTTACTTTGTTGAGCGAAAAGGTACAGGGAGTGGTTGATAGGAATAACCAAATCGCTGTCGCTATTGAAGAGCAAGTGAATGTATCAGAAGAGATTAACCAGAATATTCTTTCCATCCATAGTAAAGCTGAAGCTTCTCACGACCTCATGGAAGACAGTAAAAAGCAGTATGAGCAAAGTGTACTCAGCTTGAATGAGCTAAGAAAAGGTGTGGCTCGATTTTAAACTCAATAGAGTGAGTGACTCGCTATTTTGACGAGAGGCTAAACTGTGAATTGAGATTTGAACTAGTTTTAGCTTTGGTCGCAAATATAAAACCTTGCAATTGCGAGGTTTTATATTTTTGGTCGGTTGAGCTGACTTGGACGGGGTATCTTAACAGCCAGATCAGATGCCGGGTTAAGTCACTGCGCTAAATTAACTGGCCGGCGCTAGTTCAATTGTTGGTACTACATATGAAGGGGGGCGTAACGGCTCATTTCGTTCTTTAGATCTTGTTCATACTGATCTAGCCACGCATAACGCTCGCGATACAACTTACGCTTTTGACGTTTTAGAGCTTCAAGATCTTTTCTGTTCGGGTTGGTCGGTAGACGATAAAAATAGTCATCATGCACCTGTCCATCGTGTTCTTCCCACAGACTGTCGTATTTAAGGCTGATATCTTTGTTTTTCTTACCGTAGCGCAATGAGTTCGACACATGGCCAGACTCTTTTACCGCATAGATATTGTCGATACCCAAGTTAATAGCGAGCAATCGTAGTGTTTCTACCATGAAGGATTTAGGTCTTAAACCGTAAAAAGCTTTGGTGAATGTGCGGCTAAATCCATTGTCATTGGCTCCACCCTGAATACCGCCGATGTAGATGTTGTTGTCGAAAACAGTAAACGAAATGGTATACATTTTTTCGAGTTGAGAATTGGTCAATGAAACTGTGAGTTCACCTTCTTTTCTCGCGTTTCTTTCAAAGCTGAGATTAACTAGATAGATGCGGTCATCGATGTCTAGTTTTAGAAGATTGAGTCTTTCATTGTAGATTTGTTGACGTGCTTCTGTTACGAAGGTGTTTTCAAACCAGTCGTAGTGCTTGGACAAGATGTCGATCTTTTCTTTATTGCTAAAGCCAGTACATAGGTAGGGAGTCACAAATTTAGACAAGAAGTTGGGCTGCTTGATAAATAACAACTTTCTCTCTTCAGAGTTGAAGTTATCACTCATTTTTCGAGTGGCTGAATAATAAAACAGAGCTCGAATCGTAAACTTAATTATGGCTTTGTATTTACCCTTATTTTTATGGGTATTGGCTTCAATCCCCATGCGAACGACATTCATAATCACCTCAAAGAAGAAGTATTGTTCGAACACAGTTGTGTTACGAACCCTTCCAATAATCTCACCAATAACAAGAAAATGATGATAGTGAAAAATGCGATTTGGGTATGTATGGGTATGTATGACAATGTAACTAAGCCAGTTACTTAGTGTTCATATTTTGGACGGTTGGGGTCGTGTTTTAGTGGGTAGAAGAGCTAGGAAGCGATTGTTTGCTATAGGAACGTGTTTCTAAAACCAAAAATGCCACTACAAATCTGAAGTGGCATTAGAACGATAACAAACTATCACTTTGCTTAAACTTAAACTTTAGTTCTTACATAAACTATAGTTCTAACAGTTTGGCCAATTCACGCTCTTCAAGAAGCTCTTCAATGCGTTGACGAGTCTTAGGTGTTTCGGCTTGTGCTTTAGTCGACTTACCAGCTTTTTTGCTTCGGCTCGTTTTCGCTTTTTCCTTAGTCGTCATCGTAATCTTCCTTGTGTTTTTCTGTGTTACAGGTTGCACGTCTCTTTTAGTGCTTTGCCTGCTTTAAATGCTGGCGTCTTTGATGCTGCAATCTGAATCTCTTCTCCGGTACGCGGGTTGCGACCAGTTCGAGCGGCACGAGAGTTAACTTTAAAGCTACCAAATCCAAGGATCGATACGTCATCACCGTTAGCAAGCGAAGAAGATATACCTTCAACTAGCGCATTGAGCGCTGTGCCAGCTTGGTCTTTTGAGATGTCTGCAGAAGTCGCGATGTGTTCAACTAATTGAGATTTGTTCATAATCTATATTCCTTATTGAGTACGGCTGGCGTCTACCTTTAGCACCTAGCTTATGCGATCTTATCAACGGCAACTGAAATATTGTCAGTGGTTGGGTAGAGCTTTGTAAAGTAACCAACAGGATTGACTATAAAAGCATCTGTCGGTTCAATCAATGCAATTCATTGATTATTATTGGTTTATAGACATGTCGCCCAAATTAACTTGAGAAAAGTCATTCGGATTGTCCGCGAGGTTCATAATCCAAGTCGAAACTGCCATCTGTCATGTTGACAAACGAAAGAGTAAAAACAAAGAAGCCCAGCTTAATTGCTGGGCTTCTTGTTGTGTTGTCAGAGAGATTTGTTAATTCAGAACTATTTAGTAATAAAAATTTGTTCTGTTTCTAGCGAAGTCATAGAGCGAACTTGACGCCAAATGTAGTAGAAAATACCCAACATCATCAACATGCTTGGGATGGCGATTGCTGGGTAGCTGTAAAGTGTCAGCTTGCCAAGTTCTTCATTGAAGGCAGCGGTGCCAGCAGGGCTTGTCACAATCCAAGTCGCTAGGAAGTAGTTCATCGCAGAAGAAAATGCGAAAGTACTCGCGAATAGGTAGTTTGATGTCATTAAGCAACGGTCGAACTGCGCCTGCTTACCGAACTGTCTTAAACGCTCTTCGATAAGAGAGATATTTAACAGAGCTGGTGTGAAGATAACTTTCTGAATAAACGGATAGCGGGTGAAGGTTGAGCCAAGGACCGCTAAACCAATTAGACCAGGGATTAATGCTTCTTTTAGCGCTAACCAACGAGTGTCTAGCTCAAAGAAACCAATGCCACCTGTTAAAAGTACACTGACAAAGCCAAGCGCTGCTATGAAGTTGAACTTCTTGTTGCGGATCAACTCCATGCCACCGTAAGCAATAGGGAAGGCTAGTGCGACAAGTAATGCTAAGCCTGTTCCGAGATGCTCATCTCCACTGAACTTCATTAAAATGAATGAAGGAAGAAGGACGTTAAATACAACTTCGAAAAGAGGACTCGATTTTTTGTTTTCTGTGCTACTCATAATTTCTAAATACATTATGTTATGGATTTATTCTCAGGGATTGTTGTTTACCTTGCGCAAGATGTAAAGCCTTAAGGCACCATGCTGTGTAACGACATGTGACATCAACGACATCTCTGAGTCTATCTCAAGTTGAATTCAAGGCTTTATGTATTCTAGCTTTGGACGCATTTAGGTATCCCGCCCGAATGAATCAAGCGACGTTTCATAATCAGGCTTGTTTGCCAAACTCTCAATGCTTAAGTGTGTCAGTACGTGTGTGAACGGAGAAAGGTGTAAGAAATCGATGATGGTGCAGCTGTTCACTTCATCAAACAATTCAGTATGTCGAAACTGAACGTAATCTAAAGCGACATGGAGGTACAACGTGGCCAAGTTGTTACTCAGAAGGGATTCTAGTCCTTGTTCTTTGATCTCTTGGTCTAGTCGCTCTAGGGCGGCAACGATACCTTCTTGCCCTCTCTGGATAAGCGCATTGTCACTGTCTGCATAGCGAGTCAATGCCACTGTTCGAAAAGCGATTTCCATTAACGTCTTAGCTGTTCCTAGTGTATGCATGTCATTGGCACTATTTAACATTACTTGGCGGAGCGTTTGAGGCTGATATGTTTCAATTAGGTATTGGCAAATGCATAAGCTTTCTGTCAATGCTGTTCCGTCATCAAGTTCAAGTGCAGGAATTAAACAAAACGGATTGACGCTTTTTAGATTGGCTGGAGAGCTCCATGGATCAACCCAAACAAAAGACAGTGGGGAGCAGCGCGATAGAAGTGCTGTAGCTGCGACTACGCGTGAAAACGGGGAGGTTTCATTTAAGTAGAGTTGCATGATAATCCTTTATTGTATTCGTCAGATGAACCGAAGAAGCTAGCTTAGAACGAGGTCAAGTGTTCAGGCTTAGAGCGAGTCGCGGTCATTAATATACACACCGTAGACAAAATCAAAGCAGCAGTACTAACGCTGAACAAAACGTCGTATGAATCCATATGATTTAAGTAGTACGCCATCAAAAGTCCAACCACACCTTGTGATACAGCAAAAGAGAGAGTCATTCCTGCCCACGCTTTGGTGTGCAGTTCATAACCGACAATCTCTAATGTGTAAGTCGACACAAGAGTTACCGTTCCCGGCGTGAAAATACCGACCAGTAATGAAGATATGAGTAGCGCGATGGGGTGGGTGCTAAAAAGCGGGAGTGCGACGCCTAGAGCCTTGAAGTTAAATGCAATACATAGTGACTTCTTAAGCCCTAGCTTGTCTCCCAACATGCCCGTAATCAATGGTCCAATGGCAGCACCAATACCAAAGGTTGCCCAGAATAAACCACCGCTAGTGAACGACATCCCCAGTTCTCGTACGATGTAATCAACCCAAAACAAGGTGTGTGGTAGGTAGCCGATAGCATCGAAGGTATAAGCCACAAGAATAAGCGTTACGCTGATTAACTTAGGTCTTGATAGCTGTGAGAAGGAAGATTTTATATAAGGCGCTTTTGACTTATTATCTTGGGTTTGCCAAGCATTCCAGGTGAGTATAGTGGTGGCCAACGCGATGACTCCCATGCCAATCCAAGCCGAAACCACACTAAAAAAAATGAGCACAGGAATTAGGGTGCCAGATAACATTGCACCAAGCCCAATGCCTGAAAATACAACACCGCTGACACGAGCCTTCACATCTGGGTTAAATTTTCGGACAATCACTGGTGGAGCGACAACCATGAGTATCGCCCCCGTAACTCCAGAAAAAGTTCGCCAAACATAAAACCATGCTAAGGGCGCATCCTGTAGCGCACAGCCCAAGTAGCTAAAGCTGCTCACCAACATCGCGAAACGAATCAACTGCCCAGCACTAAAGTAACGCAGCAGTATGTTGGTAGCAGGTGCACCTAAGATGTACCCAAGAAGGGTCGCGACACCAAGATAAGATGCATCACTTTCGCTAAACCAACCACTTTGAATGAGCGCCGGCATTAATGCTATATAGGCAAACCTACCGATCCCGTTGCCTATCAACGTCGCTCCCATTCCTGCAAGGCTATCGCGATTAATGATGTGTGTATTCAGCATAAAAAGGGCTCTTTCGGATTTAACTAGATGCTCTGGCAATAGGAAAAAATTTTGTTCGATTTTGCATATTGACATCATTCACCATCAATATCACTAGGCGCTTAGTCATATAATTTGCTCATTTAAAACCGGTTTGAGATAGGTAAATAGCGAGTGTGTTTAAACACTTAGGTAGATGTGTTGTTCTGCCGAGGATAAGGCAATAAGCGATTGTTTTAATCACAGTAGAATTGAGTGATTAATGGTTAGACTAAAGTTGGATCTAAATGAACGTAAATGATTAGGTATTTAGAAAAGTTTGATGTTCTGTGGGCTCTAACTCACATTCTGTAGTGGTCAACTGATATTGGCCACGTTCCTAGAGTTTAACCAGAACAATCGTTCTGATTCATTGGGAGTCAAACCACCGTTGTATTGGTGCGGGCGGAGTTGGCAATAATACCCAATAATGTATCGAGTAATTTCTTGTTGTGCCTCTGCAAAGCTCCGATAACCTACTGTAGGTATCCATTCCGTCTTCAAGCTTCTAAAGAAGCGTTCCATTGGTGCATTATCCCAGCAATTTCCTCGTCGAGATAAGCTTTGCTTGATCTGAAAGCGCCACAGTAATTGCCGATAACTTCGGCTTGTATAATGACTGCCTTGATCGCTGTGAAACATGACGCCCTGTGGTTTACCACGAGACTCATAAGCCATGGCAAGAGCCTTACGAGTTAATCGACTATCGGGCGATAATGACATTGCCCAACCAATCGTTTTTCTAGCGAACAGGTCTAAAACTACGGCTAAGTACATCCAACGATAGCCAGTCCAAACATAAGTAACGTCACCAACCCAAACTCTGTTTGGCTCCGTAACTGCAAACTGGCGGCCTAAGAGGTTTGGGATCTCAATATGTTCTTGTGATGCTTTACGATACCTGTGTTTTGGCACTTGGCAGCTCACTAGACCAAGGGCTTTCATGAACTTCGTTGCTCTGTAGCGACTCAGGTTAGTTCCCTGACTCGTTATTATGTCTGCAATGGTTCTCGCTCCCGCAGAACCGTTGCTTGCGGCATGTGCCTCGCTAACTAAACTACGGAGCTTTGCTGTTTCGGCATCAATTTCTACTGGACGTTTTCGCCAGTAGTTATAACTGCTTCGATGAACATTGAACACTTCACATAATATTTTTACGCTGTGGCTCTGCTTGAGTTTCTTGATTATCAAGAATTGTTCAGTGAGTCCGACATCAACAGAGCCGTGGCTTTTTTTAATATTTCATTATGCTCTTCAAGGCGAGCTAACTTCTTTTTTAATTCACGTATTTCAATTTGCTCAGGCGTCATCGGCGATGCTTTAGGTGCTTTCCCCTGACGTTCCTCTTTTAGTTGGCGAACCCACTTATCCATCGTGGACTTCCCAACATTCATAGCTTGAGCAGCCTCTGTCACAGAGTGGTTCTGATCTAGAACCAGTTGTGCCGCTTCTAATTTGAATTCAGCGCTAAATAGTCTTCTTGTACGTTTTGTCATAGTGTCACCTGTTAACTTATGAGGTGATGATATCACCTCTAACTAAGTGACCAAATTCAGCGTACCACTACATTCACCGCTCTTAAACGATGGATGAATGTGAAATGAGGTGGGTTTAAAGAAGAGGTATAACTCCTTTACTGGTCGAAAAGTAGGTTAAAGCTTAAAGGTATTTTGTCGGAAATCGCTAGTCCACCCACGGTTGCCGAAAGTTTGTTTAGATTCTCTGTCGATATTCCAAAATCAGTGCCATTGACGATGATTGTCGAGGCAGAGCTAACCATGACAAATCCTGACGATGGAACCACCATAACTGGGAAGTCGACCGTTTTTGTTACGCCGTGTAAGGTAACTTCCGCCGCTACGGTTGTTCTTTTTGGGTCGCCGGATAACATTGAAGGTTCGACTTTTCCAGAGACCTTCACTTCAGGGAAAGTCATCGATTCAAAGTAGAGCTCATTTAGCCTCTGATCGCGAATAGCGACACCAGTGCTAACGCTTTTCAAGTCCAATACTATTGAAAACTGCCCCTCTTCGGTAAGCCCTCCAGACATGGGTTTGATGGATGCGGGCTCTACAACAAACTGCTTTTTAATGGTAGCGAATGTGATGTTCGATAACTTTGGATCTAACGTGTAGCCTGTTTCTGAAAAAGAGGGCGCAGAAATAAGGGTACAAAACAGACCGAGTGCAGATATTAGCGTTTTCATAAGTGGTTACCACATAGATGAGTTTCTTTGGTAAGTGTAGATAGAAGCTTAGATCAGTATCTTAAGAATTACCCAAAGCTAGAAAGGCAGCTCCACATAATTGGAACCATGATCGGTTAACTTACTTGTGTATTTTTGGTTATGTTATAACATAACTCAATTCGTTCTTGCTGCGAATAACGATTGTAGCAGTAAGAGTGAAGCGATAAGCATGTATCAAGGAGAAGACGTAATGAATGCCGTGTTAACGAAGCCTTTGGCAACCAATAGTAATCAGCCACTTAACATTAGTTCGGCTGTGAGTATCAAAGATCAGGCGAGTCTCAAACTATGCGTTAGTGCTTCGGAGCAGCCCACGGTATTAGCCGATATCTACAAAAGTGATATCAACATCGCGATTTGGCAGCGTAAGTTTGATGCTGATTTAATAGGTGACATTGATGAGTTTATCGCGTCGAATCCAAATTTTAGTAAGTCTGTTAGCGTGTCACCGGGCAACGCCTACGATAAGTTGGAATTTGCAACGGACGGAACGGCCTCTAAAGCGCTATTAGAAAACATGGCAGAGCTGGTGGATATGTTCTGTTGTTTGTTTGAACTTGAAGAAGTAGGGCTGCGTTTGGCGGTGTTGAATAAGGCAATGTGTCCTCGCTTTCATTTCGACCAAGTGCCTTGCCGCTTAGTAACCACTTATCACGGTGTCGCGACTCAATGGCTACAGAACGACTCGGTCGATCGTTCAAAGTTAGGTCGTGGGAGCAACGGACAGCCAGACTCTGCTTCTGGCTTGTACAACCATGAATCTGATATTCAACAAATGGTGAGTGGTGACGTAGCGCTATTGAAAGGTGAGCGCTGGAGTGGCAACGAAAATGCAGGTCTTGTGCATCGTTCACCAGTCACTTCATCTAACGAGACACGATTGCTATTAACGTTGGACTTTGGTTGATCAACTTTTGACTATTTTGTCTGCGACCTGTTTCTTTTCAGACGTTCAACACATTTAAATATCTTCCTAGTGGGGTAACGGCCTAGCGTGAGCTGTGCCGTTATTACTGCCAAACTACAGACACCCATCAGCTGACCTTGTTTAGCACATTAATTCAAAATTTAGAGTTTACCATTCTCTAAATCAATGGGTTACGATGCGTGCACTTACTCACATATATCAATATTTCAGTTCCTCATCGGTTTCTTAATTTATTTTAAAGCGTAAAATATATCGCGCTTGCAAACCGCTTTGGCAACCAATTTGTTCGCCACGGTTATTTATACAAAAATTATAGGTTTTCTATGTTAAAGAAACTTTCGCTTAAGAATAAGCTGGCGATCTCTGCCAGTATGGCCATCATCCTGGGGGGGATTTTGGTCGAAGCACTTTCATTTCGTGCATCATTGCAACGATTGGATACTGAAGTTGAACAACGTTTGGAAGGGGCATCCGCTTCTTACAACCAATACGTGTCAGATTGGATCTTATCCAAAGAGCGTGCGCTAACTTCTCTGTCGAAAGAGTCCAAACAAGAAAGCTTGGTGACTCACCTAAAACAGGTTCGTGATTCTGCGTCTTTTGATAATGTCTTCTTAGCGTTTCCTGACGGTTCGCAAAAGAATGCGAATGGAGTGGTACTGCCGCCGGGTAATGATGACCCACGTTTATGGGGTTGGTACACCAATGCGGTTGCAAACCCAAATAAGGTGTTCATGGATAACCCAACCGTTGCTGCTGCGACTGGGGCGAATGTTGTGTCACTGGGTACTGCCATGCAATTACATGGTCAACAGGTTGTATTGGGGGCGGATGTTGAAATTACCGACATTCTTAATAGCCTAGAGCAAGTGATTCTTCCAGGTGAAGGTTACATGTTCATCGCGACTAATAAAGGCACGGTTTATACGCACCCTGATACCAAGCTATTGAATAAGAACATCAGCTCACTTGGGTTAGATTTTACGGATGTACAAAAGGCATTAGCTAGTGGTAAAGATACTTCGATCGACTTAAACGGCAGCGATTATGTTCTGTATGCGCGTGCGATTGATGGAACGAGCCTAATTACTGTGAGCGTTGTTAACCATGACTCTTTGGTAGCACCGTTATTTGATGCCGTGATTGGTCAAGTGTTGGTGACTTTGCTGGTTGTCATCGTATGTACTGTGTTGTTCAACCTACTGTGTACGATTCTATTCCGTCCGCTTAATCATGTATCTCAAGCATTGGCGCAAATCGCGAATGGTAGTGGTGATCTAACTCAACGTATTCATGTTGATAATCAGGATGAAGTGGGTGAGCTTGCTCAGAACTTCAATACCTTTGTTGGTAGCTTACAGCAGTTGATAGGTCATATCCGCGGACAATCAGAGCAGCTCAACAGTCAGTCTGAGCAAAGTGCTCAGCGTGCGAACCGCTCTGTGGATGAGCTAAACCACCAGCAGCAAGAAATCACGATGGTGGCGACGGCGGTAACTGAAATGGCCTGTGCAACTCAAGAGATTGCATCACATGCCGAGCAAACAGCGAAAGCTGCACAAGACTCAGCGACAAGCACTAACAGTGGTCACGCTCTGGTTGTCGACACTAAAGGCTCAATCAATAACTTGGCCAATGAAGTGAACGAAGCGGGCAACGTGATCAGCGAGCTAAACAAGCACGCTCAAGAGATCTCAACAGTATTAGCGACAATCCAAGGCATTGCAGAGCAAACTAACTTACTTGCTTTGAATGCAGCGATTGAAGCTGCCCGTGCTGGTGAACAAGGTCGTGGTTTTGCTGTGGTAGCTGACGAAGTACGTGTGCTTTCTCAGCGCACTCACTCTTCAACGGAAGAGATCAAATCAACGATTGATATTCTGCAGCGTACAACGACCCAAGCCGTTGAGCTTATGGAGAGCAGTTCTAAACTGGCAATACATTCCGTAGAAGATGCAGACAGAGCTTCGCATGCGCTTGAAGAGATCAATACTGCAGTTGCTTTGATCAGTGATATGGCGACTCAAATCGCGACTGCCGCTGAAGAGCAAACGCACGTGACGGGTGAAATTACCCAAAACATTACGACCATTAAAGATGTCACTGACCACTTAGTTGTGGGCGCGCAGGACAGCTTAACTGAGTCGAACGAACTTAAGAGCCAAGCCGCTGGTTTAAGTGACAAAGTGGCGACTTTTAAGCTTGCTTAACGGTTTCATTCGCTGATGCCTGATCAGTGAGTAATCGGTAAGCAATAAGCCAAAGCGACGTAGATTACGTCGCTTTTTTTGTGGCGATTGTTAGATGGTAGAACAAGATAAGTCACTGAATTAATCGAGTAGATGATGGCACATCAGTTCAATAAAACTGACTGGCGATTCAAGCATTGGGGTATGTGACACGCCTTCAAGCTCAATCAAGTCAAATATTAATGTCGATGGTGGGTTTATCGCTAAAGCCGCTGCGATCCGCGGGCTTGGTTTTGTTGCTTTACCAAGAGAGTTTTGTCGTGAGGAAATAGAGCGGGGCACATTGGTTGAACAGTACTTAGATGACCAATTAGCGCCCCTGACGATATATATTCATTACCGTTCGATGAGTTATCACACACATCTAACTAAGCTGTTAGTCAACTTCATACGTGAACGAGCAAACTGATCGAGTTATTCGGCTTCTGAAAACTCTCTAAGCGCGCTCATTGCGGCTTCAGCTTTGTCTTTCTGAACGAAGATATGGTCATGGTAATAGCCAGCAATCACGTTGGCGCTAATACCGTATGAACCAAGCTTTGTGGCGAAAGCAGCGGTTAACCCAACCGCTTCAAGGCTTGAGTGTACAGACAAAGTAATCAAGCTAAACACACCATCGAAACTTAACTGCGCTTGAGTCGCCACTTCTTCTGTTAGTACTAAAGTTAACCCTTCTTTTTCTCGAAAGGTCGCCATCGGATTGAGGTGGACATAGTCGGCTAATTCTCCCTCTACCGTACAGAAAACATAGTTGCCTTCAATGAGTTCTGGTGACATGGACTTTAGCAGAATGTTTAAATCGGTAATGGCGGTCATCGTCTTTTTCCCTGCGTAATCGCGTTTGTTTATGGTGTTGGATAGTGCAGTCAAGATAGAGGTAAGCTGTCGGCGAGTACAATTAATAATATTTATTCACTATAAGCACGACTAATCGCCCGTAATTTTAATTCTGTATTTTACGGTTTTTGCAGCGTTTTGGTGTGTTATGTGTCAATAGTGAAGATCATTCCGCTTCCATATACCATTTTTATCTATGCATTCAACTTTTATTGAAATTAGAGCTTTTGATCAAATTATATAAATTGCGCTTGCATAAGCTTTTCAAAATAATTTGTCCCAACTCGAAGTTCCTAGTGAGATGAATATAAATTAATAAGCAACCTCATTGGTATTGTCTTAGGTTGAATTTGTAACACTGTTGCTTCACGTATTGAGCGTATAACGCTAGCTGTCTGCATTTTCGTGTTTGTCGTAGGTAACAACCAACAAACCTAAAATATCAAGGAACAAGCTATGTTAAAGAAAGTATTAAGTTGTTGTATTGCAGCCACATTTGGTATTTATTCCGCATCAAGTCTGGCTCAAGGTTCTGTTATAAATTCGACTGAAAACTCACAACAACCTATTGCTCCACTGGTGTTGGCTTCATCAGATGATGCTATCACTGATCGCTATATTGTTGTATTGAAACAACCGCAGATGCTAATGAATGACGCGGCTGGATTACAGCAGTTCACTCAACAAACGGTAGGCCTCATGGCCAATTCGTTTTCAATCAAAACAGACGATGTTTTTGATAGTTCCATTATTGGCTTTGTGGCAAATCTAGACGCACTTCAATTAAAGCGACTCAGACGTGATTCTCGGGTGGAATACATTGAACAAGACCAAATACTCAGTATCGATCCTGTTGTTTCAAATGAAGCCGTTCAAAGCAACGCGATTTGGGGGCTAGACCGAATAGATCAGAGAAACCTTCCTTTGGATCGAAACTACAATGCTAACTTTGATGGCTCTGGCGTCACAGCATATGTGATTGATACGGGAGTTAATAACAACCATGAGGAATTCGGCGGGCGCTCGGTTTCTGGCTATGATTTCGTAGATAATGATGCTGATTCGAGCGACTGTAATGGGCATGGTACCCACGTTGCAGGAACGATTGGCGGCAGCCAGTATGGTGTGGCTAAAAACGTTAATATTGTTGGGGTAAGAGTACTTAGCTGTTCGGGTTCAGGAACCACATCCGGCGTGATTTCTGGTGTGGATTGGGTAGCACAAAATGCATCAGGGCCTTCGGTCGCCAACATGAGTTTAGGTGGAGGTCAATCCACTGCATTAGATAGCGCGGTGCAAGGCGCGATTCAATCTGGAGTGAGTTTTATGTTGGCGGCAGGTAACTCAAATGCCGATGCGTGTAATACATCACCAGCTCGTGTACCAAGTGGTGTAACGGTAGGCTCAACGACCAGCTCTGATTCGCGTTCAAGTTTCTCGAACTGGGGCAGTTGTGTTGACCTATTCGCACCTGGGTCTCAAATTAAGTCAGCTTGGTATGATGGCGGCTATAAAACGATTAGCGGAACTTCCATGGCAACGCCACATGTTGCCGGCGTTGCTGCCTTGTACTTACAAGAAAACAACGGCTTAACACCGCTTCAACTCGCAGGGTTACTGAACTCAAGAGCCTCGGAGAATAAGGTTTCTGACACAAGAGGAACCACCAATAAACTGCTGTATAGTTTGACTGATAGTGGTTGTGAACCGGATTGCGGTGGTCCAACACCAGGACCAGATCCAGATGGAAAACTAGTCTCTGGCGTGCCGGTTAATGGACTGAGTGGCAGCCGAGGACAAAAGGACTACTTCTACATGGACTTAGAACAGGGCCAACAGCTGACAGTGGTCACCATTGGTGGCACAGGCGATGCGGATCTGTATCTTCGTTTCGGGGATAAACCAACGCTTAGTACGTGGGACTGCCGACCTTACCGATCGGGCAACAGCGAGACTTGTACGGTGAATGTCACCCAAAGCGGCAGATACCACGTTATGTTGAATGCATACTCGGCTTACAGTGGTTTGACGCTTCAAGCAAACTTTTAAATTTAGGTTTGAACAATGGTTTCAAAAAGTTACTCACTAGTTTAGTCGGTTCAAAAGACTGATAGCCAAAGCCCACCTTGTTGTGGGCTTTGTTCTTGGCTTGTAGCTGACAACAAAAAGATATGGCGTTGCTTTCTTAGGTTGATAAGCAGGAATTGGCGGTACTTAGACGAACTTTCGGTTACGTCTCAGAAAAGCTTGAAGTGTGTATGCTAGATTTAATAGTGATACACAACTGGAGATATCGATGATCTGGCTTTCGGTGAAAGTACTACAGATTGGACTTGTCTACGGATACAGGAAGTATCAACAAACAAAAAGAGCTCCAGTGTAGGGGCTCTTTTCTTTTGTTTTTCGAATAAACCGGTTTTATTTTGCATGGTAAGGAAAGAAAAATCGGTTTTGTCCGGTTTAATAACGAGTAGCTAAATGACTCCCTATTAATATCTCTTAACCGATAAGCGAAAGTATGTTGAAAATTGAACCTATTACCCCTCACATTGGCGCTCGTATTCATGGATTAAATCTTTCGGATTGCAGTGAGTATGAACTTGATGATGTGTACAAGGCGCTTATTACTTATCAAGTCATTTTCTTGGATGAACAAAGCCTCTCGCCTGAACAACACTTAGCGCTTGCCAAGCGTTTCGGAGAGCTCGAACCCGCTCATCCCTTCTTTCCGCGTGTAGAACAAGTCCCGCAAGTCAGTGTGATAGAAACTACTCGAGGTAATGCGCCAATGGAGAGTTATTGGCATACCGACTTAACCTGGCGGGAGCTACCATCTAAAGCCTCTCTATTGCATGCTCAACATGTACCGGATGTCGGTGGCGACACGATTTGGTGTTCGATGACCTCAGTGTTCGATTCATTAGATGAAAGCATGAAAGAAAAGCTAAGAGGCTTATCGGCAACGCATTCGTTAGTCGCGTTTGAGGGTATTGAATCGGACCAAATTGAGCTAGATTGGCATAAGTCGTTGCTGAAAACCGCGCAAGAAAATCCTCCAGTAGAACATCCTTTAGTACAAGTTCATCCAGAAACGGGCAAAGAGACGCTATATATCAACGAGCAATTTACCCGTTACATCAATGAACTCAAACGTGAAGAGAGTGATTCACTACTTCGCCAGCTTTTTGAAATTGCACGACGACCAGAGTATCAAGTGCGTTTCAAATGGAACAGGGGCTCAATGGCGATATGGGACAACAGGGTCACTCAGCATTATGCTGTGATTGATTACGGTGATACGCCAAGAAAAATGCACCGAGTAACAGTGACCTAAGGTTGTAAATCAAGTACAACTCGAAGCGCCTAAATATTTTGACTCATCGGTTAATGTGATTTATTTTTAGCGCTAATGTTCAACTCAAGACAAACATAAGGAGGATTTTTATGAAAGTGTGTGAATTTAACTTCGCGCCTATTTTTTGGTACGACCAAAACTCAAGTTTTAACACTATCGTGCTGCGATAACCAAAACTTGAGCGAAGCATTTCAATATAACCTTCAATAGAGTTTCTTCACTCTAGTTTACTTGGTTGTTGTCAGCGAATGACGACAGCGCTTTTTTGCGCTTGAAACTTGAGTAAACAAATGACTACATTAATATCTACATCATCCATTTCTTACGATCTAACATCATGCCGATTATTTGATGGGCTTTCCTTTACCATTAAGAAAGGTGACCGCATTGGCCTTATTGGCAGTAATGGCTGTGGCAAAAGCACCTTATTACGTCTGTTAAACAAAGATTTACCTGACTGTGTAGGGAATGTTTCCTTCGCCTCGAATGCCGTAGTTGCCTTGATTGAGCAACACTTACCTAAGCGACTGTTAAGCCTAACAATGCTCGATGCTGTGACCGACAACCTTACTTTAAACATGCAGCAAACAGAGCAATGGCGTGCACAAATTACTCTTTCTAATTTAGGGTTTGATGAAAGCTATTGGAACCAGCCGGTAGGCACTTTAAGTGGCGGTCAATACGCGCGAGTGTTAGTCGCGAGAGCATTGATTCTTGAGCCAGATGTCCTGTTGCTAGATGAACCAAGTAACCACTTAGATCTACCGACGTTACTTTGGTTAGAGCAGTTTCTGAAAGATTGGAGAGGGACGTTTGTCATGGTTTCGCATGATCAACGATTACTCGACCACGTCACCGATTCTACTTGGGTGTTACGTGACAAAAGGATACTTAGCTTTAGCCAAAAATGCACCGAAGCTAGAAAAGCACTGGAAGATAAAGATCGAACGGATGCTGAAAGGCAACAAGCAGAAAAGAAAGAGATCGACCGCATCGAAAAGAGCGCTCATCGTTTAGCGATTTGGGGGCGTGACTTTGACAATGAAGGTCTGTCACGAAAAGCAAAAAGCATTGAAAAGCGCGCTGAAGGGTTACGCTCGACCATGACTCGTTTAGATTCCGTTGAACCATGGACACTAAGCTTGTCCGGTGAATCCATGAAGGCCAATCGACTACTTGAATTGTCGGAGGTGCCAATTACCGCCGCTGACGACCAAGCGCCACTGTTTGAAGTGCTGTTCCAACAGATAAAGAGCGGTGACCGTGTTGCTGTGCTAGGCAAAAATGGGGCGGGTAAGTCATCGCTTCTGAAAGTATTGTGGGCGAATTATCAGGCGTCTCAACTTGGAGATAATGGTTATTTTCACCCAAATGCTGAAGTCGGGTATTACGACCAAAGCCTTCACCAATTACGTGATGACCATTCACTAATAGATTCACTTTACTCATTTTATCCTGTTTCGGAGGAAGCTAGAAAAATGGCTTTGATTAGCGCGGGTTTTTCCTATGAAAGACACGAGCAAAAGATCGCAGAGCTTAGCGGTGGCGAGCGTTCTCGACTGCTGTTTGTTGGGCTATCGCTAGCGAAGTATCACTTCCTGTTGTTGGATGAGCCCACTAACCACCTTGATATTGAAGGTAAGGAAGAGCTGGTGAATTGCTTAACTCAATTTGAAGGGGGGCTACTGTTGGTCAGCCATGATCGAGAGTTGATTGAAAAATCATGCAATCGATTCTGGTACATCAATGATGGTCCACTTGTGGAAATGACTTACTTAGATGCGGTGTATGAGGCGATGTCTGTCGGTAATCCGGTCGTTAGCTTAGAGGCGAATGACACAGCGCCAAGCTCGGTGTTGTTATCCAAATCTGAGTTTATCGAAAATCACCACTCAAATACGGCACAAAACGATGAAGAGTTGCTTTTGGAAAGGCTGTTGGAGTTGGAAGAGTTACTGACACAAGACCAGTCTCGAAAAGCAAAACATCAAAAGCCAGATCTTCAACATAAATGGCAGCAAGAAATAGAAACTATCAATATGAAATTGGAGCTTAGTTAGCTTTACATATCAGTTAGTTCTACATATCAATTAGTTGTAAATTTCAATTAGCTGCGCGTGTTAGTTTGCTAAAAATCTTGGTTAGCTGCGCTCGCCAGTTGACTCGATATAACATTGATGAGTTGTGTGTGCTCGGCTGTGATCGCTGAGCACGCATGACCAAAGGTTCTTTAGTTATTCTGAATCCGCTAAAGGCTTTTGTTACTTTTGTCAGTATTTATACTGACTCCAAATTCAAGTTTAAAAGCAAAAACCTTGATATATATTTGATTCAAACCTCACTGCTCGGAGGTGATGTGTAATATAATCGGCGCCTAAATATAAGAATAAAAATTAAACCATAGAACCAGTAAACGTTAGGGCTTAGAGAACAAAGTATTTCGTATGAACGCTATTCGCAAAGTTTATCAATACGCAGAACCTAATCTCACCCTTGTAGGTTGGATGGGCTTTGTCGGCTTTCCCATTTACTACATTATATGGGAGTTTTTGTTCCCTCAACCATATGAAAACCTACCGCTGCGTCTAGCGTGTTCGGTATTATTTTTAGGCATCATTTCCCGTAATCGTGTGCCATTTGAATGGCGCAAATACCTTCCGGCTTATTACCAAGTTGCGGTAACCCTCTGTTTGCCGTGTTTCTTCTTTTACATGCTGCTGATGAACAATTGGTCCAACGTTTGGGTCATGTCTTTTATGTCGGCTATATTTCTGCATATTTTGTTGGTGCACGTCACTAAAGTCATGTTCGCTCAAACTTTTGCCGGAATTGGAATTGCGACGTTATGTGCTTGGGTGGCACAAGGCTTCTACCTCGAAATCACAATGGATTGGACGCATGTACCCATCTTCTTGTTTATCTACCTGTTCGGCAACTTGTTCTACTTCCGTAATCAGGTGGAACACGAGAACAAGGTATCACTGGCGAAGTCTTTTGGTGCTGGTATTGCCCACGAAATGCGAAACCCATTAAGTGGTTTGTTGACCTCTATTGATGTCATGCAATCCATATTGCCGGACCCAAAAAGTGGCGACCACAAAGGGCAATATGCGCTGAGTAATGAAGACGTTATCCAGTTGCGAGAAGTGGGTGATGAAGCGATGGAGATCATTCACTCAGGTAACGAAACGATTGATCTGTTATTGACTTCAATTGACGAAAACCGAGTCTCTCGCTCGACCTTTAAAAAGCATTCGGCGCAAGCGGTCGTGGAGGGTTCGATTGCCAGCTTTAATTACAAGCGCGCAGCCGATAAATCTGCCATTTCTTTAGACGTACAAAGCGACTTTGACTTCTTAGGAAGCGATACCTTGTTGAAGTACGTGATGTATAACCTGTTCAAGAACGCATTCCATCATCGCAGCCCTGAAGATTTCCATATTCATGTCACGATGTGCAGTGATGAAGTAACCAATCAAATCATGGTGACGGATAACGGCTCTGGCATATCAAGTGATGTGATTCGCCGTATCTTCCAAGACTTCTACACCACAGGCCAATCGGGTAACTACGGTTTAGGCTTGCCATTTTGTCAGAAGGTAATGCGCTCGTTTGGTGGTGAAATCAAATGTCAGTCGGAAGTGGAGCAATGGACGCAATTCACGATGACGTTTCCAGCTCTGACATCCAACTCAGTGAAAGAGATTAAGAGCGAACTGACTAAGTTAAAGGGCGTGGTGATGATCAGTGATCAGAAGGTTCTGAACAGTAAAATGACCGAGATGTCGCGTTTTATGGGCTTTGACCTCACTATTATGGATGTCGCTTCTGCGCTTAAAAATAAGGAATATCAGTTCGAATTTGATTTGGTTTTCGTTGATATGGAGAGCTTGGATCTACGAGCTAGCTGCTTGGAGAGGATTGAATCACTGCTTTCGTTTACCGAAGCTCGAATCATTTACCTCTATGAGCATCATCCGATTAGGCGTGTATGTAACGTCACTTTCGAGCCTATTTGGGTGGAAACACAAGTTTGGCTACTCAATACCAAAGCGACCATCGACCGTTTACTGTTCGATTCCAATTACGTGATGCCGTCTGTGCCAGTAAAACCGTTAGAGGCTGCGAACAAACGTACGATTATGGTGGTGGATGACAATGAATCTTTGCGCCGTTTTACTGCGATGTTATTGGAAAAACAGGGCTTTGATGTGGTGCAGAAACAAGATGGTCAGCAAGCGTTAGATGCGTTGGATAGCGACGATATTGACCTGATTCTCATGGATATCGAAATGCCAATCATGGATGGTGTGGAAGCGTCTCGCCGAATTCGAAGTGCCAACAAGGCATACTCTTCAGTGCCGATTATTGCCCATACCGGTGATAGTTCGCCCGTCACTTTGGAAAAAATGGAATCATCAGGCATGTCTGATTTCATCGTCAAACCCGCAGATAAAAACCGACTGTTCGATAAGATTGCTCACTGGATCTAGTGAATGTCATAGTTTGAGCTACACGACCATCGTGTCGGCGACTCAAATACAAGAAAGAGCTCAGCGAATTGCTGGGCTCTTTTTGTTTAGCGACATGGTAGCGTCCATTCAGTCCTGCCGTTTTTAGTTAAAGAATTAGTGTGTTCAGAGCTATACGAATTCTAACTCTGGGTGATGGTACGCCTCATGACAAACCGTGAGCACATGGTCAATGTCTCGTGGAGTCATGTCGGCATTCACTGAAAATCGGATGATGTTCTTATTCTTCCCTGTCGCTGGGCGGCAGAACACTGCACCGAACACATCACGTTCTTCAAGGAAATCGCGCACTCGCTCTGTATTTCTTTCATTACCACACTCTAGCGAGACGATTTGAGATTCACTACGGATGTTAAAGCCAATCCGTTTTAGACCCGTAATGAGCGACTGTGCTCGCTTAAACATGGCTTCTCGTTTGTCATCTGCACCTTTAATCACCTCCAATGTTTTCTCTAAACGAATCACTTCTTGCGGCAATACGGTTGAGCTAAAAATGGCAGGATAAGCAACAAACGGCAGTGTCTCAGACAATTGTTTGGGGCCTAGGATCGCGCCAGCACGGTACGCAAAAGTTTTGGCCAAGCTGACAGTAATGAAATCGACTTGGTTAGTGAGCCCAAGTGCTTCAACGAGTCCAGCACCTTTGGTGCCATGAGTCCCCAGAGAGTGCGATTCATCAACCACGAGTGCACAATCAAACTCTTGCGCCATTTCGTAGATGTCGCGGAGTGGGGCAATCGTGCCAATGGTGCTATAGACCGAATCTACAACAATGACGCCAGAGCCATAGCGCTCAAGCTGCTTGCGCAGATGGTTCATATTGTTATGCATGAACGGATGCGCGCTCGCACCTGCGGCTCGAATACCTTCCCATAAAGACATGTGGGCAAAGAAATCAATATACACAGGAGCTTGTGGTGGACAGATGGTTTGCAGTAAGCCTATGTTCGCCGCCCAACCAGACTGAGAGAGCAAGCAGCTTTCCATTCCTACATAGCTCGCTAGCTCATTTTCAAAGGCGGGTTTTGAATCCTCGTCTTGTAAGAAAATCGCCGACATGACGATGTTGTCATCATGTTCACCAATCGCTTGCTGGTGGGCTTGTTGAATCTGTTTGTTGTGCGACAGCGCGAGGTAATCGTTGCTTTGCATCACAACTGAATTGAGCCTAGGACGTTTACCCAGAACTAAGTGTGTTTGGCTTTCGTTCTGGGTAATGAGGTCTTCAATGTAATGGTTTAAGCGTTCTTCAATAAAGGAAGGTAGTGGTTTATTTTTGGTTTTATCACTCATAATTATTCTCTTCATATACAGGATAACGCCAGCGCTGACGGGTGTATATTGACGACAAAAAATGAGGTGTCATTAGCTAAGTTGCATAAATGGGCACACCCTTGCAAACTCAATATTTATGGGTTTTAAGGTGAGTGGATTTCCTTACGGTAACGAGCTTTAGCCCCGTTAAAATCAGAATAATAAATGCCTTTTTTATAATAACTAACGATGAAAAAACTAAAGTTCAAAGCTTGGGTGGAAGCTATTTGCTGACACATTGTCGGAGAAGTTTAATCAAGTCATCTAGCTGTTGTTTGGCCGCTCCCTCTAGCGAATAACCAATGTTGATGCGTAAGCAGTTGCTATAGAGATCAAGAGTGCTGAATAGGTGTCCAAGTCGAATATCAATCTTTTTCTCGGTAACGGCTTGAGCAAAAATTGGTTGATTCAGATTTGGAATCTGTAGCCAAAGTACCATGCCACCTTGTGGGTTACTGATCTTTACATCTGGAGGCAGGTGTTGGGTTAAATAGCTGAGGTATTGTTGGCGCAAAGAGAGGATTTGAGAGCATCTTCTTCTAACGTGTTTGGCGTATTGGCCTGATTCGATAAAGTCAGCAACCGCGAGTTGAGTCGGCAGGGCGACGCCATAGCTAGCAGCAGAAAACTGAGCCTTGTACTCCTCTATGTATCTGCCAGGCAAACACCAGCCTAAACGATAACTGGGTGAAAGGCTTTTCGATACCGACCCACACCACATCACGTATCCGCCTTTGTCATAGTATTTTGCTGGCAGAGGCGTGTGTGATGAGTATGACAGCTCCAAATACACATCGTCTTCAATGATGGGTACTCGATAGTGGTTCGCTAATTCAGCCAGTTTTTGCTTTTGACTGGCAGACATATTGATCCCCTGAGGATTCATATGGGAGGTACAGAAGATTGCTGCATCCACACGTTTGTTTTTCAGATGTGTTTCTAGCTGTTTTAGGTCGACACCGTCATCCAAAGACGGGATCTCGATGATCTGGCGTGACATCTTGCCGAGCAAGTCCAGAATACCGTTGAAGCAAGGAGAGCTGATGGCAATGGTGTCACCTTCTTTGGTGCAGGATTCGAGAGCGGCTTTAATCGCCGACATACAGCCTGCCGTGATCACCATTTCGTCAGGTCCAAAGTGGACATCAAGCTTGGAAAAGTGGGTGGACAAAGCTTGTCTTAACATCGGCTCGCCCTGCGTATCAGGGTAGTGATTAAGCCTGTCGCCCATACGTTTGATAGAACGGCGGAAACTGCGTTCTAGTTCAACAATCGATTGTTCATCATTAATGGTGCTAGAGACCCCTAAAGGCCCATTGATTGAGTTGTGAGTCGATGAAGTTTGCTTAACTTTGGAAATCTTACTTTCAAACTGCGCCCATTCAGGTGTTGAATGAACAGGCTTGTGAGGCGAGACAAAATACCCCGCTTGCGGGCGAGAATGAATCCAACCCTGTGATTCTAACTCTTGGTAACAGCTTACTACGGTCGACATGCTGATCGCCTGTTGCTTAGCTAATTGGCGCAGTGAAGGCATGCGCCCCCCTTCGGGTCTTTTGCCTGTTTCTATCTCATCGATAAACTGATTGGCTAGCTTTCTGTAGATGCTCATTGTCACGACCGTTATTAACTGTACTGGTTTTTATTGTAAAAATTGTATCTGTACCGGTTTTATTTTTCAAGGGATACTCTTTTAAAACAAAGGAGGGGTCAGTATGAAAAGAAATGATTTGTTGTTAGCGGTGTTCGTCATGGCAATTTGGGGATTCAATTTCTCGATGATCAAAATGGGCGTGACCAATGTGCACCCTTTGTTGGCAACGGCTGCGCGTTTCTCGCTAGCGGTGATTCCAGTGATATTTTTTGTGGCGAGACCGAATGTCGCTTGGCGCTATTTAGTCAGTTATGGCTTTGTGTTCGGTGTGGGTATTTGGGGTATGGCTTCATGGTCAATCACAGCGGGGCTCTCATCAGGGTTGTCGTCGGTATTGCTTTCTACCAACGTATTAATTGGTATGGCCGTTGGGGTATGGGTTTTCAAAGAAAGTGCGTCGGTTCGTAAGTTAATTGGTGCGATGTTAGCCATGTTTGCACTCGCAGTCTTAGTCTCGGCGGCACAGGGTAATATCACCGTTAATGGCGTGATCTTGATTATGATAGCAGCGTGCAGTTGGACTCTAATGGGCGTGATTGTTAAGGCATCTAAAACCACTCAAGCTTTTGCGTTCAATGTCTGGGGAATGTTGTTTGCGCCGGTTCCATTGGTGTTATTTGCAGTGATGCTACACGGTGATCAAATTATCTGGCAGGGCATCGAACAATGGGATTGGAATACGACGATTGCTGTTCTGTTTCAGGCTTACCCAACCACATTGTTTGGTTACTGGGTGTGGAATAAGTTGTTAATCCAATATCCGTTAAGCACAACGGCACCGTTAACCCTACTAGTACCAATTTTTGCATTGATCAGCGGTTACTTTATGTATGACGAAGTATTGTCAGTCGCTCAAGTGGTTGCATCGGTGCTGTTTTTAGTCGGGATTGGTTTGATAGTGAAGCCTGCGAAGGCTTCTAATTCTCAAGCTACAACGAAACTCGCAGAACAAAAGTGATTGATAATCGGACAGTATTCAATGAAACGGATAGAGTTCAAATGCTTTGAATAACAATAAGGCCTCGCACTTGCGAGGTCTTACTCTATGTCGAAGAAGTGAAGTTACTTAAAGAATTAATTAACAGCACTCTATTCACTTGCTCTCAATGAACTAGCTCTTAATTAATAACTCTATTAACTAAGCGATCAAGTCACCATACACTTGAGTAATTGGCACTCTAGTTCTTCATCCATTTGGTGCCCGATCACTTCAATTCTAGTTTCGGCACACTCATCGAGTTCTGATTCGGTCAAACCATCCTCTGTTAAGTTGTAGCCAAAGATACCATTTGGAGTAATGAACACTGCTTTCATGCGTTCTACTTTCAAGCCGACTAGAAATCGTCGTAAACGCTGGTGGTCGAACAGTTTGTCAGCCGCGAATCGCCAACCAATACTTTCAAACCCTTCACCTTGGTTGCTCGCCTTTATCATACCGCTCTCTGGCATCGGTAATTCTGAAGCGAGTGGCTTATCTTGCTTATGATGGTGGTGATGGTGCCCGTGAGCTTGGTGGTGATAGAAATTACTGTTTCCATCAAACTCGTCGTATGGGATCTTACCGTGATGAGCAAAGATCAGCTTAGTGTCAGGGTGACAAACCTGAGCAATGTACTCCGCCAGCTTTTCTGCATCGCCATTGTTATATAGGTCTACTTTATTACCTACAATCGTATCGGCAATGGTAATTTGCTGGTTGAAAGTATCGTGTTCAGAGTAACGTGTATCAGACAGTTTGCGAGCATCGACCAAGGTGATGTTCTTTTGTAGTGACAGCACTTTACGATAATGCTCTGAAGACAAGACTGCTAACACTTCTTTTGGGTGGCCGAGTCCAGTAGGTTCAATCAGTAAGCGGTCTGGTTTCGCCTCAGAAAGCAATTGATTGAGTGCTATCTGCATCGGTAGCCCTGCGGCACAACACATGCAGCCACCGGGTACTTCACGAATAAAAACTCGCTGCTGTTTGGTTTGATTGCCTTCGAATAAGCTTCCATCGACGCCAATTTCTCCAAATTCATTTACCAAAATAGCCCAGTTTTCATCTACGGGTTTGTTCTTCATTAGGTTGAGAATCGCGGTAGTTTTACCTACGCCGAGAAAGCCGGTAATGATATTGGTTGGGATACCCAAGAGAGGTTTGTTATCAGAGCTCATTGGCAATTCTCCTATAACCTTGCACAAGGGTATGGTTGGCCGAAACAACAGACTCTGAAAACGCAGAATACTCAGGTGGTACCTTTGAGATATTGTTCAAATCAAACCCTGAACCGATGTTGGTCATTGGTGGTACATGGAAGCTTTCAGGTAAGTCGTGGCCGTCCACCACACAGTTATGGCGAATTACACAACCTTTGCCAATCACCGCATTAAAGACGACTGAGTTGAAGCCAATAAATACGTCGTCACAGACCTGACAAGGACCATGAATGATCGATCGGTGAGCGATGGATGAGCGTTCACCAATAGTGACGGCTGCGCCAGCTTTTGAATGAATAACCACACCATCTTGAATGTTGGTGTCGCGCTTAATCACGATGGCTTCCATGTCACCTTGTTCGTTGACCTCGTCAGCTCGAATCACAGCGTAAGGGCCAATAAACACGTTGTCTTCAATGATTACCTTGCCACAAATAATGGCAGTCGGGTCAATGAAAGCGGTCTCCGATACTTCTGGCATGTGACCGCTTGGATTTCTTCTTAACATATTGATTTCTTTTTATTGATTGGTAATAACTGCTGAACTAACGCTCAAATGAGAGCCTCATTGCAGGAGTGACCATGTCACTCGATATTTCTTTTGATGTATCAGCGGTATGCGTATCTTGGTTCTCAGGGGATTCTGGATTGCTATATACCTTGGCGCCATTGACCCAGGTGTGCTTGATCTGAGCTGAGAATTCGTGCCCTGCGAACGGTGACCATCCACATTGATACAAACTATTTTCATTGCTGACTAGAGTTGGTGTCTGTGGATCGACTAATACTAAATCGGCGAAGTAGCCCTCACGGATATAGCCGCGTTCCTGTATCGCATAACGGGTCGCTGGGTTATGTGCGGTTTTCTCGACCACCTGATCAACAGTCAAGGTTCCAGCATGTACGTGGTCAAATAGGCTCAACAAGGCGTGCTGTACCAGAGGTAACCCTGCTGGTGCTTGTTCGTAAGGAACTTGTTTCTCTTCCCATGTATGTGGCGCGTGGTCTGTTGCGATGATGTCGATTTGGCCCGTGCTCAACGCTGTTAATAGAGCGTCTCTATCACTAGGGTATTTGACGGCTGGATTACACTTAATTTGGTTACCGAGCGTTGTGTAATCTTTATTGCTAAACCATAAGTGATGGACACAAGCTTCTGCGGTAATACGTTTTCCCTGAATGGATCCGGCTTCAAACTGAGCGAGTTCTTTTTCTGTCGTGATATGCAACACATGAAGTTGGCTGTTGTGTTTTGTAGCTAGCTCAATCGCATAAGAAGAAGAGGCATAGCAGGCGTTGTCGTCTCTTAGAATAGGGTGATCTTCAATCGTGAAAACCGTTTTCTCTTTTCTCAATTCTTCTTGGTTATTAGCGATAACAGGCCGGCTTTCACAATGGGTGACAATCAGGACGGGAGAATCACGAAATATGGCATCGAGTGCTTGAGGATCTTCAACCAACAGGTTACCCGTTGAAGCGCCCATAAACACCTTTACACCACAGTGTTTGGTCGGGTCGAGCAGCTTGATTTGCTCTAGGTTATCTTCAGTTGCACCTAGGTAAAAAGAGTAGTTAGCCAGTGAATTCTGTGCTGCGATATCAAATTTTTTTTCTAAGGCTTCAATGGTCGTTGTGGCAGGGTTTACGTTTGGCATCTCCATATAGCTGGTAATACCGCCTGCAACCGCAGCTCGTGACTCAGTGGCGATTGAGCCTTTGTGTGTCAAACCCGGCTCACGAAAGTGAACTTGGTCGTCAATCATTCCAGGGATTAAGTAACAGCCTTGAGCATCAATGACCTCATCGTTTGGGCTCGGTGAAATGTGGTTTGCGATCTTTTCGATTCGCTGGTCTACGACCAATACATCCGTTTCGGTGACGATGCCTTCGTTAACCACGCGGGCATTCTTTATGAGCGTTGCAGACATAACGTTTCACTTTCTCCTTGTTGATGGGGCAAATACTATTGGGAATGGTTAAGAGAGTAGGAGCATCATTAAGTGGAAGCGGTCGCATCTTGGTTAGCGCATTCATCGCACACACAACTTATCTCTAACTGAGGGCTAACAACGGTGAAGCCTTCTTGCTTAGCGTGAGATTGAAGGTCGCGAATAATGGCAGGGTGGATGGTTTGCTCGCTGATCTTGTCGCATTTGGAGCAGATCAAAAATTGGGGGATGCCATGTTCATGTTCACAAAGAATATGGTCGCAAAGTATGAATTTATTGGAGACTTTCAGTTTATGCGCCAAGTGGTGCTCTTCTAAGAACTCCAACACTCGATAAACCGACATCGCCTGAACATTCTGATCAAAGTGCTCTTTACAGTAATCGACAATTTCATAGGCAGACAGCGCTTTGTCAGCGTGTACCAATGCACGCAATATCAACAGTCTCTTTGCCGTAAACTGTTTGCCATTGGTTTTGCAGCCGTGTTTTACATGCTTAATGATCGCTTCGACGTCTCGCATTCAATCCACTAAATTAGAAACAATATAGAGATGTTATAACATAACAATTTGAGTGGTGAAACGTACTTTTGGTTTTGTTAGTACTAAGTGTAAGGCTAGCGCATTTTAACCGCAGACTCTAAAAGCACTGAGCGGTATTCATCATTCAGTGCTGCATTCTTTTTCTTTCGAGCCATACTCATCTTTTGGGTTGTATCAAACTTAAACAAGTTGAGGGCTATTTTCCTTAACGCATTAAAAGCCAACGCACCATTTCCTTTTCTAATTCGGCATTCATCTTCTCTGAAGGTCATGTCTAACATCCAGTGCATACTCTCTACTTGCCAATGACCACGGACAGCTTTAAGTGCTTGTTCTGCATCTAATTCCAGTGAACTGATATACCAACGAGTCTCTTTGCTAACCTTGCATGTTATGGAGTGCTCGACCTCAGAAGTGATTTTAATAATGCTTCTAAGTCCCTCCCACTGATATTGTTTAGTCAGCCATTCTTTATCAACCACAAGGTGCTCACAGTGTCGCGTCTCGATTCGACCATGTCCTGCGTCTACATCCGTGTGTTGAGCATAGTTCTTCTCGGTGAATTGCTCTCGACACGCCTTATGCCACCAAGCTTCTAGCTCTGCCTGCATCGTTGAGTGATTCCCTTTTAGGGCCAAGACATAGTCCGCTTTGCTTTGAACTATTTGTTTGGCAATCTTGCGCTGACAACCCATCGCATCGAGTGTGATGATGCGGTTCTCTATATCAAGTAAGGTTAACAATTTAGGAATAGCGGTTATTTCATTGCTTTTATCGTCAACGGCGGCCTGACCTAAAACAAGTTGGTTGGAGCAACTCCACGCACTCACCGAATGAAGCGGATTTTTTCTTCCGCGAGTATCGAAAGAGTGGCGTGCTGTTTTGCCATCTACGGCAATGATATCAGTGCCTGTCGTTTGAACTAGCGTCTTCATCCACGACTGAAACGCTTGCTCAATCTCATCTGCTCTGAGTTTGGTGATAACTCTTGCAATTGTATCGTGACGAGGGATGCCATTGAGGAATGGACGGTATTTACGAAGCCAATCTAAACGATTATGGCCGAAATCTTCGATGTCCTCCCAGCCCTCCGCGCCAGAAATCACCGCACTAATAGCAAGTAAAAGAATATCTAAGAGTTGGTGTTTTTTACATCGTTCAATGCGAGGGTCAACGATGTTTTCGAAATGCTCTAGAAACGAATCAGACATGGAAAAGACTCTAAATGGATAATAGTTACCAGATCTGATCCCTTAAATTAGGAAAAGTTCAAATTTATAATGATCTTGCCTTAGTACTAAGTGTGACTATTATTAGTTTTAAATGAAGTAAGGACATGCGACGTTTTTAGGTTGGATACGGAGTTTCCGTTGGGTAATACCGTTTTAAAACGTCAACGAGCGTGACGCATATCTGCATTCCGATATTGACACAATCGAATTAAATGCTGAAATGATACGAATCTCATATTTAATAACGCTTATTTAGTAACCTCTGTTGAGTTCGATATCAAATCAAGTGGCTGATTTTATTGGGTATCGGAGAAAAGTCTCAGAAATTAATATTTAGAAAACTAAAGTTTTAAATATTGGCTAATTTAGTTTGGTTGGAGTATAATTCTGTTTGATGGCCGAGAAGTAGAGGTTTTTCAGCTATATGTGTGAATTTAGGAGCGAGTTATCTTTCTGATTTGAAAGAATAATTCAATAGTTCAGATAAAAAAGTTGGCGAAAATCAGAAGCTTGGCATACACTTTCCTTGTAAATGACCTTATCTCATTGATTGAATAGGGTAAATGCTTTGGCGCTACTGGCGATAGTAGCAATGTTTAACATAGCTTTGAGGAAAGTTTTATGGCACTCACGAAGGCCGATTTGGCTGAGAACCTGTTTGAGACACTCGGATACAGCAAGCGGGATGCCAAGGAAACGGTGGAAGTGTTTTTCGAAGAAGTTCGTAAAGCACTCGAAAATGGCGAACAGGTAAAACTGTCTGGTTTTGGTAACTTTGATCTTCGCGAGAAAAACGAGCGACCTGGTCGTAACCCGAAAACTGGTGAAGACATTCCAATTTCTGCTCGACGTGTTGTTACTTTTAGACCGGGACAAAAATTAAAGGCCCGAGTCGAGAATATTAAAATCGAGAAGTAGCCAAGCAATAGACCACGCCAAGCGTGGTCTTTTTGTTTGTGCGCCGAGCATGGCGTTGATCTAGGAGGTGAAAGTCCTCTACGGGCTCAGTCGAGCGAGAACCGTTAGCCTATGCAAGGGTGTTCACCGTGAGGTGAAATCTGAAGGAAGCAAATGGCAAAACTTGGTTGTGACGAACAGAAATCTGATAGTAGGTCATTACAACTTGGGCAACCTAGCAATAGATAGAATAGCCCGATGCCTCGACGGGAAGTGTGTAGTGATAAATCAGGCACGGCCAAGGGAAAGAGCAACGTCTTACCTCGGGAGATCTTATTACTTGTCTCGATAGAGACTAATACAGCAGCGATGCGGTATGACGAGCAATAAGAAGTCAGCAGAAGGCATAGTACCTTAAGGAAGTACAACTTAAGGGAAGGCCCGAACTGAATATATCAAGAAGCAGTCACTAGACACTCAATCATGTGGGGTCATAGCAAGATGAAAACCATCTCTACGTCCCAATGGGCGATACAGCAAGTAAAGCTCATGGTGATGAAGAATGACAAGCATGATTGGCGTAAACAGGAGGACGAGTCTTGGTGATCTCAACGTCGTTGATGGAGCAAATCTGCTCTTCAACCAACTTGAATCAAGCTCTACGAAGAGTGAAGAAGAACAAAAGGATGTGCAGGTGTCGACAAACTCGACATAGATGCGACTATCTCAACACTTCGACAGGCTTCAAATGGGCAAGCGCTTCGCCAGAGTCTTCTGGAAGGAAGCTACCAACCTCAACCGGTACTTGGTGTAGAAATCCCTAAACCTAGTGGTGGCGTAAGGCAACTAGGTATCCCAACCGTGCTTGATAGAGTTGTCCAACAGGCAATGACCTCAGTACTGTCAGATATCTATGACCCCAAGTTCTCCAATAGCAGTTACGGATTTAGACCAAACCGCAGTGCGCACCATGCATTAACGGCAGCCAGTCATTACATCCGAGAAGGTCGAGGTTATGTTGTAGATATCGACCTAGCGAAATACTTCGACACAGTGAATCACGATAGACTGATGTACAGACTGTCACAGGACATCAGTGATAAACGAGTGTTGAAGCTCATCAGGTCATATCTACAGGCAGGCATAATGCGAAACGGGATGGTTGAACAGAGACAAAGAGGGACACCACAGGGTGGACCATTATCCCCGTTGCTATCCAATATCGTATTAGATGAACTGGATAAAGAGTTAGAGCGCAGAGGGCATAAGTTCTGTCGATATGCAGACGACTGCCAAATCTACGTTCATAGTGAAGAAGCCGCTTATCGAGTTAAAGAGTCGATAACGGAGTTCTTGGAGCAAAAGCTGAAGCTCACGGTAAATCGAGAGAAAAGTGGTGCGACAAGAGTGACAGAGCGGACTTACTTAAGCCACCGCTTCGGGATAGATGGAACAATCCATCTATCGAAGGCAGCACAAACTCAAATGAAGAAGCGAGTGCGGCAGATAACGAAGCGAAACCGAGGGCGAGAGTTGCAAGCAGTCATAGCGGAATTAACTCAATACCTAAGAGGTTGGCAACACTACTTCAAACTCGCCATACGGAAAAGCAGCTTGCAGCGCTTAGACGAATGGATACGGCGACGGCTACGATGTTACCGCTTAAAACAACGCAAACGCAGATACGGCATAGCGACATGGTTACAACAACAAGGTGTAACGGAGCGCAACGCGTGGAAGGTAGCGATGTCAGATAAAGGGTGGTGGCACTTGGCCTTAACGCCGCAGTTAAATCACGCCATGCCAATAAAATGGTTCGAGGAGTTGGGCCTGTACTCATTGCGAGATGGGTATGAGTCACTGAAAATATATTCGGAACCGCCGTATGCGACCCACGCTTGTACGGTGGTGTGAGAGGACGGAGGCCGTGAGGCCTCCTCCTACTCGATTTGCGGTTCATACATCGTCTGTTGACTTTTTTGTCGCTAGTTCCCCTTAGTAGCATGACCTTACTCTCTTTTTTTCGTTGCTCTCCTCGTTAATTACCATTAGTGAAATCTCTATATTTTGCTGTCTGATAGGAATGGAGTAAGGAAAGCAAATCGAGAACACCAATAACAAGAAAGGGCTGCGATTATGCAGCCCTTTGTCGTTCTTGTTTATGATAATTGCTTAGCCAGTGACTAAGCTGCTTTGATGTGCGTTGTAATGTACGGTTGCCATGCTTGTTGGTAAAGCTCTAAAGATTGGCGTCTTAGGCTATTGATTTGCGCCGCTTCGATATCGTTGATTGGGCGTTTTTCTGCAATCGCGTGACGCTCAATGCCTTGGATTATTTCATATAGCTCGTGCTCAGGGCCGCTTTTCACATCAGCAATCGCTTTTAAGTGAAGTTGAACCTCCGCAATGATGTTGGTTTTTGGCAAACGAACCAATAAGTTAAGGTCACGGTATCCAGAATCAGCCGGTGATTTAAACTTGTTCTTCAGCTTAACAACGTCTGCTTCGCGGCTTAGCGCTTCGTAAACTTCAACCAAGCTCTCTACATCGTTCGCGATGATAGTTGCACGGGCTAAGTCGGTAATTTTTGTTACGTCACCATCAAGCTCAAGAGCGATTTTTTCTTCTGCACGAGCTTGAGATTTAACGCCAGCAAAGAGCGCTTCAGAATTGGTGAGTAGGGCTGTGCTTTTACAGATAGTTTCTAGTTCAGCTTGGCCTTGATGCGCTTTGCTGTACAGAATATCGAAGTCGGTATAAGGTTGAGTCGGACGTGAGTCGAATGCTTTAATGCCATACAAGCCGCTTAGGCTATGGCGGAATACATTTGATGAAACTTGGTTTTGCGATGACGCTGTGCGTGATTGATCAGTTGAACTTGTTGAAACAGGTGCTGCTGCGAATGCAGGCGCTCGGCTCAATACCAGAAGCATTAGGGCCGTCGTACGGAGAAATACACTCATTCAAACTCCAAAATACAAGGTTACAAAAAACGGGTAGTCAAAAGGGGTAACCAGTAACGCATAAGAGTAAAAACAGCTTAACTAAACTCACTAGATATTAAATGGGGCTAGCTAAGACAGAAACCAACTCTAACGTTTAATATTGCTTTAAAATGTGAAGATATAGACAAATAATCCAACCGTTAGTTCCGCAATTATCAGAACTTTGAACTTAGCCAGTTTCTGATTTTATCGAAACCAATGTGGTACTTTAAACCACGCTAAGGTTGCTCTTACCTCTCTATACTGTACCCTTGCATTATGACTGTTTAACATGAACGAAAGATGAATAATCCTGAATTTTGGCACAATAAATGGGCAGCCAACCAAATTGGTTTCCACCTCGAAGATGTAAACCCACTTCTGATTAAATTTTGGGAAAAGACCGAGCCTAGCTACGAGAAGAGTGTGTTTGTTCCACTTTGTGGCAAAAGTGAAGATCTAATTTGGCTAGCTTCAAAGCATGAAGATGTTCAAGGTGTCGAGTTAAGCCAGATTGCGGTTCGCGCATTTTTTGCCGAGCACCTTTACACGCCGACTGTGACTCAAATTAGCGGTCAGCACGAGCTGTACCAATTCGATGAATTGAACATCTATACAGGCGACTACTTCACAGCGCCAATCCAGCCTGTCGATACCATTTATGATCGAGCGTCTTTGGTCGCATTGCCTGAAGAGATGCGAGTGCAGTATGTAGAGCGTTTGAAACAACTGCTGAAACCGGGCGGTAAGATCCTCCTGGTGACGCTGGATTACGACCAAAGCGAGATGGCGGGGCCTCCGTTTAGCGTACCTAAACTAGAGATCGATCAGTTATTCGTGGGCTACAAGATTACATTGTTGAATCAGGACATCGCAGACGATGAACATCCGAAGATTGCAAAGAAAGGCTTATCTCGATTCAGTGAAGAAGTGTATTTGATTGAGTCAGACGCTTAAATTCCGCAAGCTTTCAAGCGAAAAGAGCGCTCAAATAAATAAGATAACACCAACAAAAAAAGACGGGCTCGATAGCCCGTCTTTTTTATTGTTGAGATTTGAAGTCGCGATTATTCAGAGTTGAATAGCTAGCTAGTAGATCACTTTTACTTTTGACGCGCTCTCAATAGCATCTTCAATCGCTGTCTCAGTGCTGTTGCGACGAGTAAGCGCTACACCGAGACGACGGCGACCATCGATATCAGGTTTACCAAACAGGCGAACTTGCGTTTGTGGCGCGTCTAACGCCTCTGTAAGACCTTCAAAACGAATGTTAGTTGAAGTGCCTTGGCCCAGAATAACCGCTGAAGCACACGGGCCGTATTGCGTGATGGATTTAATCGGCATACCTGTAAAGGCGCGTACGTGCAGTGCGAATTCCGATGAATCTTGAGACATCAATGTTACTAAGCCAGTATCGTGTGGGCGAGGGGATACTTCGTTGAAGATTACGTGATCGCCTTTAACAAACAGCTCGACACCAAAGATGCCGCGACCACCTAGTGCGTTAACCACTTGTTCAGCCGTGTATTGCGCAGCTTTCAGAGCGTTATCTGACATGATCTGTGGCTGCCATGATTCACGGTAATCACCGTCTTCTTGGCGGTGACCGATTGGCGCACAGAAATGAACACCGTCGGCTGCACGAACGGTAAGCAGTGTGATTTCGTAATCAAAGTCGATGAAGCCTTCGACGATCACACGACCTGCGCCAGTACGACCACCTTCTTGTGCGTAGTCCCAAGATTTTTGGATGTCTTCTTGTGTTTTTATAACGCTTTGGCCTTTGCCTGAAGAACTCATTACTGGTTTCACAACACAAGGCATGCCTACGAATTCAACAGCGGCTGAGAAATCTTCGAAGGTGTCTGCGAAGCGATAAGGGGAGGTGCTCAGTTTCAGCTCTTCTGCGGCTAGACGACGGATACCTTCGCGGTTCATGGTTAGCTTGGTTGCATTCGCAGTTGGAACGACATTCAAACCTTGTGCTTCTAGCTCAACTAACTTGCTGGTGGCAATAGCTTCGATTTCAGGAACCACGTAATCAGGTTTTTCTAGCTCTATGATAGCTTGAAGTGCATCGCCGTCTAACATGTCTAATACATGGCTACGATGCGCAACTTGCATTGCTGGTGCGTCTGCATAACGGTCACAAGCAATAACTTCCAAACCTAAACGTTGGCACTCGATAGCAACTTCTTTGCCGAGTTCACCTGAACCTAATAGAAGTACACGAGTAGCATTTTCACGAGTAGCAGTACCAAACATAGAAATTCCTTCCGATCTTTTGAACGATTGATTGAAAACGGGGTGATCATACTTATTTCAATGACAAAAGCAAACGTTTGCGCAAGTTGTTGCGTTAATTACAGATATAAAAAAAGCAGCCCTGTTAAATAGGGCTGCTTATTTAAATTTTTGTTAATTAGATGTACTTAGATTGCTAAGTAAGTCACTGGAATGTCGGGATTAATCGCTTCTAATGTAGATTGCGTATCCGCTAGGTGGCTGATGCTACCTTCTGCGATTTCAACCAAAGCAGCACTTTCAATTTGTTCAAAATCGAAGCCCGCCAGTTTAAGTTGAATCAATGCCACTTGCAGAGGGGGCAGGCTCGGGTTAAACGCAGCATTTTCTGCGTAAGCACCCGTGAAGATCTCACCTGACGTTAGTTGTAGTGAAACACCGCTTAGGTTTTTGGTGTAAGGAGCATGGCTGCGGTTTAGTGCTGCTAACGCTTCTACAACAATAGGCGTTGTTTCTTCGGTCGTGTACTTATGATCAAGCTTAGTCATTAGGCCAGTTGTTACACCTAAGTCTGCAGGGCCGAACGAGTCTGGCAGGTACTCCTGCAGAGACATTTCATTACGCTGTGGAAGCTGAACTTTAAGTTCTTTTGCTGTTGTCAGTTCGTTCATGAATTGACGACAGTGACCACAAGGACTGAAGTTGATCGTGATATCTGAGATACCTTGTTCGCCTTTCATCCAAGCGTGGCTGATTGCAGATTGCTCTGCGTGAACCGTTTGACCAAGTTGAGCTCCGGCGATTTCAAGGTTTGCACCAAAATACAGAGTACCAGATAAACCGCGCACGATTGCACCAACATAAAAGTCAGATAACGGAGCGTAAGAATACGCTGCGGCAAAAGGAAGTAGCGCAATACGTAGCTCGTCATCCGCTAAACCACTTGCTTGCAGTAAGCTAGCAAATTGTTCTGGAGACAATGTCGCGTCAAAGTTGTCTGCTAATACGATGTCACTCAAAAGTGCTTTGATTTCTGTTGGAGCACTTTCCAGCGCCAGGGTAATACGACTGTTCATGTTGAATCCTTAATTGACCTTAGGCTTTAAGTTTATGCAATACTCAGGAATTTTCTGTGACAAGGATCACTATTAAATTGTTGTTGTTACATTGGTTTGCATAATTAGAGTGAGGTCACACTTGAAATCGATTACAAGAGCCATTTATACAGTTGATATCGCACTTATTGCTCGTAAAAGACCGTGACTTGACTGCTCTTGCTGAATAAATGCGAATAAAAAGCCCAAACAGACACTGTAAGTAACAGCATTCTGGTTGGGCTGAATCGCGTAGTGATTGTTTCGATTAAGAATAGAACCAAACTACAAGCGAAAATATACTCGGTGCGATAATCGAGGTAATGACGCCACAGAGCACAAGCGCTAGAGAACTGAATGCAGCGTCTTCCTGATTCTTTTCAGCACATGTCGCAGTACCTAAAGCGTGAGACACGGTACCCATGGTTAAACCACGCGCGATAGGGCTCTTAATACCTATGAGATTGTAGATTGGGTAAGCAAAAATTGCCCCAAACAGACCAACAATCAATACCAGTATTGCTGCAATGGCAGCTTCACCACCTAAATGGCTTGATACTTCCATCGCAATTGGCGTGGTGACTGATTTACCTAACAAACTCGCAATCAAACTTAAGTCCGCTTTAAAAGCCACGGCGATGAATGCCGTTGTTGTCATCGACATCACACTGCCTAGCGTGCAAGCAAAGGTGATGATGCGCCAGTTAGCTCTGATTTGAGGGAGCTGTTCATAAAGCGGATAAGCAAGTGCAACAACCGCAGGCTGCAGCATGTAGGTAATCCATGTGTTGTCTGCATAGTAAGTCTCAAACGGAACTTTGAAGAACGTGAGTATCGGAATGATGATACCAATGCTGATCAGCAGGGGATTACACAGTGGTGAGTTCACTTTTTGGCTGACCCAGCGAGCAAACAGGAACACCACGATGGTGAGTAAAATCCACATGATCAGTTACCTCTCGCAAGCAAGCGGTCTAAGAACCATGATAGAGACACCAATACGATCAGAGTTCCGCCAACTGCACTTGCCATGATTGGCAAAGCATTGGCGATAAGCATGTCGAAGTGATCCATTAATCCAACACTGATTGGGACGAACAATAAGATCATCAAACGAATAATCAGACTGGCTCCGGGCTGTACCCAATGTGAAGGGACGATACCTATCACCATGGCAGTAAATAGGATCAACATGCCAAAGATACTGCCTGGGATAGAGGTCTCTAGATATTGTTGTAACGCGTTGCCTGCAGTGAGAGCACCTATGATTAAGGTGAATGAGATTAAGCAGTAAACGAGTTTGATCAATCTTTCTTTCAAAGTGTCACATCTCTTGATAATGAATTAACTAGCTAACTTTTCTACGTACTGATAAACCGCTTTCAAGATGGCCATTTTCTTCTCGTCGCTTTCATGTTCATGCGCGAGGTTTTCAAGGTTTAGCATGTAATCTTCTAAACGGCTCTCATAATACTCACGACAGTGGTTAGCCCACTTAAGTTGTTCAGCTTCGTCTAGCGTCCATGGAAAATGGCGAGCGCGGTAACGGAACAACAAAGGCTTAATGCGTTCGTCACTAAAAGTGATGTCCAGTGCTGCCAAGTTATTTGGGTCAGTTTCGCGAATGATGTTCATTGCGGTCTTATCTGCTGGAGAGAAGAAGCCATCGTAAAGGTGTGTGTCTACATCATCGCTTTTTTCGTATTCACGTTCTTGTGAGTACAAGCCAATCAGCTTTTCACGAATCTCTGGATGTTCACGTAATAGAGCTAGGTTCTTCAAGCACTGCTGACGGTCAATGCCGATCGTTTCTGCGTTTTCAGCTGTCAGGGTTTTTGCTGGTGCGAGAATTGGGCACTTGTTGAGTTGTACCAGTTTGATTGGTACTGGCAGTTCGTCTTCAGCAAGCTCGCTGCGCTTGGTATAAAGCCTTTCTCTTAGTTCATCCGCATCCATTTCCAGTAAAGGGCTAGGATCTTTCGCTAAATCCACAACGATAACGGCATTTTGGTTGGTCGGGTGCCAAGCCATAGGAACAATCCAACTTGTGTAGTTGCAGTCACGACCAAACATGCCTGACACGTGCATTAACGGTGTCATGTTGACGATGTCGACAAGCTCATTCAACTTACGCTTGTGGCGCATGTTGTAGAGGTAATCAAACATCTTAGGTTGTGCGGCTTTCAGCTTTTTCGCGAGTTCGATAGTTGCGATAACATCGGCCATCGCATCGTGCGCGTTCTCATGTTCAATGCCATTTGCCACAGATAGGTGTTCCAGTTTAAAACTTGGATAACCTTCTTCGTTCTCTGGCCAAACAATGCCTTCGGGGCGAAGTGCGTGAACAGCACGCATGACATCGAGTAGATCCCAACGTGAGTTGCCGTTCTGCCAGCTCCATGCATATGGGTCGATGAAGTTTCGGTAACAGGTGTAACGCGTTACCTCGTCATCGAATCGGATGCTGTTATAGCCAAGGCTTGTGGTGTTTGGTTTTGCAAGCTCTGCATGAATCTTGGCGATAAACTCAGGCTCAGGTAAGCCTTGAGACATGGCTTTTTGTGGTGTGATGCGAGTGATCAGCGCAGCTTCAGGTGCAGGAAGATAATCAGCAGGAGGTTGGCAGTAGATAACCAAAGGTTCTCCGATAACATTGAAATCTTGGTCGGTACGAACACCTGCGAATTGACTCGGACGATCTTTCGCTGGGCTCACGCCCCATGTTTCGTAATCGAAAAAGAAGTAGGTTGGCTGATTATCTGAACTCATTGAATTTCCTGAACAGTAAGCGGACGACGTTGACTGTGGCTGAAGGTTAGTTTTGTTCAGTATCTGATAGTATGCGGTACGCGTGCAACCCAGATCACAAATAAATTGCCGGAAAACGGTGCTTTACTATTCAATCGAGTCAACAGGGAAGCTTTTGAATCGAATTGTGGCGATTTCTTCGTAACGGTTCTGCCTGTTTACGGTTTAGATGAGCGGCGGTGGTGGAGAGTCAGGGTTACTATCAAGGTACAGATGTTTAAGCTATCAGACGACCGTTTAAACCGTTACATCTTCATGCCTAATGCTCTCCCCAATTTAGTTGTCTTTCGGCAATATAATTCACTTAGCTTAGACGATTTATTGAGTATTTATGAGTGTAGGGGTAATCATGTTGGATAGTTCTACGTGTCTCATTTTTAATACTGTTTAAAACTTATGTTTAAACTGGCTAATACAGAAACTTAATATTTCATTTTTATTACAGATCAATGTTAATACTGGTTTGTTTCATTTGTGAGACTATATTGCAACACGGTGATCTATATAGTGATTCATTTAAATAAAATGCTTGGTTATTACTTTTGTTTATTGTGCAGACATTTTAAATAAAACGTGTTTTATAAAAATAATGACGTATAAAATTAAAGGGATTAAGTGTAAAACCAGTTTTATATATAATTAATAAAAACACCTAAATACCACTATTTTTGTTAGTGTTATTTATATCAATTTGCGTGATCTTATTCTCACTGCGCCTCATTTCTTTATAAATTAGTGTCAATGTATATATTTTATAAATAGGATTGCTGTTACTTAATTGTTAACTCTGATTAACTATTAGGTAACCCTAATAATAAAGCCGATTTTATATAAAGGATTAAAGAAATGAACAAAATTTTTAAGGTTGTTGCTGTCTCTGCACTTTCTATCTCTTCAGCGAACGTTTTCGCTGTGAGTGACACTTTTGATGCAACACTAGAAGTAAAACAAGCAATTACAATGACAAAAACCAGTGATCTAGATTTCGGGATCATCACTTCAGATAACACAACAGATGTTGTTATCGCTCAAGGTGATGCGGGAGCTGCGGCATTTGCGCTTTCTGGAGAATCAGGTGATGCAGTAACAGTAAGTATTTCTGACACTAACTTAGTTAACGGTGCAAATACGATTGCGGCGGAATTCGACTTTAATAGCGCTATAACCCTAACGGGTGGTAATGCGAACCTTAATATTGGCGGCACTGCACGTACTTCAAGTGCAACATTAGTTGCTGGTACTTATACTGCAAACGTTGCAGTAGATGTAACTTACCAGTAATTAAATGAAATCAGTATAATATTGTGGCTGTTGTAGAGCAGCCATTTTTACGATGAAGTTTCTATTCAAATACGCGATTTATATCGGTCTGACGTTTTATTCAAGCCCGTTTCATGCTCTGGAAATCATTCCTGAAAATATGGAGGTGAAATTTCCGGGTATGTATATCTCTGGCTCGGGGCAAAATGCTGATGCTAATCCGGCTAATAGTCAGATTTACGTAGTTCGATTTTATGTTGAAGGCGAGCCTGGTAAAAAGATCGTGGTTTCGCTCCCCTCTAAGCAGTACCTCAACCATTCTCGTAAATCCAAACGTCTTCGTATTAAAAAGTTCTATTTTGGTTGCGGCTTATCAAAGCGAGGCAGAGCCAAAATCAAAGGCAATGGAAGAAGCAAACTACTGTGTATTGGTGCACGAGTGAAAATCGGCGCTAATCATCCCGCTGGCGTTTATACCAGTACAATTCCTTTTGAGGTTAATTATAAATGAAGTTGTTTATCTCATGTGTTCTCGGCTTACTTTTCACGGCACAAGCCTCTGCTCAACTCCTAATCGCTCCAACTCGTTTTGTCTTAGATGCTGATACCTCTGTGACGGAAAAAATCGTGGTGGAGAACAATTCGGATGAACCGATTCGATTGGAGATCAAACCAATCTATCGACCAGTCAAGGCCAGTGGGTTAGTTCGTACCGACGCGAATATTGCTGAGTCTGAAAATATCGCTGATTGGATTAAAGTGTCACCGCCGATTATTCGTGAATTGAAACCCAACCAAAGACGCACTGTTCGCTTACGCATGAACGCATTGCCAGACGACATGCCAGATGGCGAATATCGAGCTTACCTATGGTTTTCGCCTATCGCGAAGGCTGTTGAAGCCTCACCGCCTGATTTATCCAGAAAGGTTCGTTCTAACAACGGTTCTGCGTTTCAACTCAACTTTCATATCAACAGTTATGTCCCGGTTTATGTACAAAAAGGTGAGCAGGTACAAGATGTGAAGTTTCAATGTGATGATCAGAACCTCAAGATCACGAATGACGGTAATTTCCAGTTCAGCGCTAAACTGAATGTCGACGAACACAGCGAAAAGGTGGTGTTACTTCGAAATGCAGAATTAACCAAACCGCTACCAAAGGGCTCGAAAGTTTCATTGGTGCAGAACGACCAGCCTTTGTACGAATGTGTTCTGTAGCTTGAACTGTGTGTTGCCAGTGATTGTGCGCTCAACTGAGTGACGACAAGATCCATGTTTCAACATTTGGCTTGTCGATTTGCCTTGCTTTGTTCACTGTTTCCATTTGTCGTTCTTTCGCAGTCAGAAGGGGAAAGTGAGGCGATTGAGCTTTATCCTGCTCATATCGAAGTTCGAGTAGGGCAAGTCGGTGATAGTTTCTATCGTGTCATGATGGATGATTACGAAGAGCCGTTTATTTCGATATCAAATGCCGCGTTTTCTCTGCTAGAGATGAATGGGCAGTGCGATGAGAACGGCTATTGCGAAATCTACTTGCCACAAGATGTAGGCAGAGAGTCACCTCCTTATATTGTTGACTCTGAGCAAGCGCTTTGTTATCGCGATGACAACAATATCCAGTCGATCAAATTTGAAGTGATTGACTCAGAAACCTACATCCACTGGTACAGCTTACAAGCCTGTATCCCTGCCAAAATCCGATGGGACATTGATGACTATCGGCTAACCGTTTCCCCGGAATTCAGTTCGTTAACCGAGTTGGAAGCAGTGATCTCTAAGATCAAAAATGAATCCCGTAAGAAAGCCGAAGAGTTGAAGCGTGCCAGTAATACTCCAGTTATAGAGCCACTTGCGACCGTGGGTTTGGCAACAAGAGTGGCGGCTTCTGTTTATCACGATAGTGAAACCGGCGGCGATGTTTACGCCATTTCCGACACTATCCTAAGCACCGAACATTCCTTATCTCGCTTGTCTATAGACTCACGAGAAGATAACCCCATCGTTTACTACAACATTGCGGTAGAAGCTCATGAAGGTGAAGGCTCTTTAGAAATAGGTCATGTGTTATTGGATGGCAGCGTTTTTACCGTCAATCAAACATTGGAAGACGGCCTTTATTACACTAATCGAAAGCGACAACCTGAGTTTGGTAACCTGCAATTAGAACGTACCACCCAGCCTAATATTAGTATTGATGTGTTGGTGAATGGCATCTATCAAACCACGTATCGCTCTGATGAGTTTGGACGCTTTGTTGTTGAAGAAGACAACATCTCACCCGGTGACACCATCAAGTTTCGTTACTACCTATCAAAGGGAGTTTGGAGAGAAGAAGAGATCACGGTAGCAGGTTTAGAAGATGCCTTTCTTCCTAGTAATGAATGGGGCGTTCAAGTCGTCGGGAATGAAGGAGCAGATCGAGCGGGCGCCGTCTCTTTGGAGTACGGACTCGCGGATTACTTCACCGTAGGCAGCGCCTTTATGAGACAAGACGGTAAGGACCTGATTGGTTTTCAGGGGCGATACTTGCCCACCCATTGGTTTGCAGGTCACATCGGTTGGTTACCTGATTTCGACCGCTTTCCAATGGAGTTTGATATCTTGTTGGGAAGCGACCAATCCGCTTTGATAGAGCTCAATAAAACTGATGAATTAGATTTGGAGTCGATGGAGTACCACGTCTTCAAATATAACCTTTCTCTAGCCAACCTAACCGCATTTTTGACGGTGAGAGATGACGAGAAAGAATTGAGTGTCGAGCCCAAGTTTAACACCAAGGTATCTCCCAACTTATTTCTTTCTTATGCTGGCGACTATCGTTATATCAAGAGCTCCCATAAAGACGATTATCTACACACAATAGGGTTAGCCAAGAGCGGATTTTCAGACACATCTTGGAATGTCTCGGGCACAGTGAATGGCTCTGGACACCATGAACGAACCGAGTTTTCGTTAAGGAACGCGTGCAAAGAGTGCATATTGGACCCACTTAATGCTTTTCAAGAACTTACGACTAATGTATCCGCAAGATATCAAAAGCAAGAGGTGTCATTTTCGGCTTCTCTAGAAGCGCGGGTGAACCCTTATCTGCTCTTCAAATTGGAAGGAAACGAAGACCGTTATGGTGTGGAGGTGACCACTGAATTTGGCGCTAAAACCTATTTTGATGAAGACTTCGGTGAGTTTGTCGAATGGAACCGATACAACCATTCTAAGCTGACTGGAATTGTTTATGACCACCACAAGCAGCCTATCGCGGGTGTAAGCTTACAAATACTGGACCAACGTGCGGTGAGCGATGCAAAAGGGCGTTTTGAATTTTCGAGTGTTCCTGCTCGAAGCAATCTGCCCATCTATATCGATGAAGGGGCGTTAGACCTAAACCTCACACCGATTCAAAACCCTGTGTTTGTGAATACCAAACAGGTTGGATTAACTCATGCGAATATCGAAATGGTGGTGTCATTTGGGGTAGATGGCATAGTGGAGGGCGCTATCGAGAGCAATGCATATCTGCACTTCAAACACATTCAGAAAGGGACTGAGTATTCGAGCGAAATCGAGAGCGATGGCTTTTACATGGTAGAAGGGCTGATCGCTGGAAAGTACATTATCACCTTAGAGATGGGCGACAAAAGATACGTGCAAGGTGCCGAGCTAGAAGGGGACTTTTGGGTAAGCGACTTAACATTCCAGCTGATCGACTTTCATAAGGTCTATTAATGCTAGTTGAGGCTGAGAATCGATGTTCTCAGCCTTTATCTTAACGCTCACTAGTAGACGCAGGCTTCCGCTACCGTGAGGGTTTCTCCTGAATGGAGATCTTTTATAGGGCGCATGCCGACTTGTTCTGCTGACATTTCACGATAGATCACCTGATTTCCCTCCGGCGTGGTATTGATAGCAGTGACCTCAAACAGAGAGTTTCTATTAATGAGTACTTCTAGTTCATCATCGCGCACCGTGGGTATCACGATACCGTGTTGACCAAGATTGAGCTCAAAGCGCGAAAGTTGCCCATTATGAAAAGTATAAGAGGATGTTTTCGAGATAGACGTCGATAAGTAGGAAGAGGGGCTGACGATATCTCCAACCTTTACGTTCGATCCATAAGGAGAGAGTAAGCTCTCACCGCGAAAAACCGTCCCTTGGTATTTGATGCCATTTTTGAACGCAGAATCGATTTCTTTCACTAACGATTCTGTTTCCTCATCCATCCTACCTTGTGCTAAGCCCCTTCTTATTGGCTGGTAAGCATCGTATTGATACCTTTCTAAGGCTTCGATCTCACTATAGCTCAGCTCTTGATTTTGCATTCCTGCTTGCTGATAAAGCTGCGATCGAATCTTAGCAAAGTCCCCATAATTCGATTCAATTCCTGGGTCGGACATATCTTCAATAATGGCTTCAATGTTATCGGCACTATAGAACTCAGCGTTATATTTGAGTTCAGCAAGAGAAGTAAAAGGTATCGCCGTAAGGCAAAGGGCAAGTAAGTAGCGAATGTGCAAATTCTTCATTTTAGTAATTATAATTGTTGTATTAATAGCTTTCTATTATATGTGATATGCTCTCTGTTTAATAATAAATATTCCGTATCTACCTGATTATTTATAGATAATTTACGCTCTAATTAGTAAAGAAGATAATTGGACGTGTTATTTGAAAGCGAATCACAGTTTTATTTACTGGCACGATCGTGAAATTGATTTATCCCTTAAAGCGAACCATTCTGCTTACCTTGTCCTGTTAATGGTAATTATTATCACTAATGATAGTAACTGAGTGAATAGAAATTTTAATGAAAACGATCGTAACTTTATTGTCAGCGATGCTCCCATATGCTGTAGCCGCTAGTGATTCACAAGTAACCGATTTCATGGAGGCGTTTCATGGATCGCCCGAGGCGGTTATGGATGTTGTTCCTGAAAAAAGTGGCCATGTTATCTTTTCCAAGAATTCTGAATTTATGAGTAGTCACCGAGACTTGATGAGAGAATCCATAATTAGAAGGGGAGAGATAAATTCGGGAATATCAGAATTTTTATTATCACCGATTCAACAAAACGATAACCCTGCTCGTTTAGTTGACTCTGGGAATGGTCTAATTCGCAATTTAAACCAATTGTCTCAAGTGGCTCCAAATCAAACACGACTCGATGTTCAGCCGTGGTCAGATACGTATTGGCCTTTGTATTCTGGTGCACTCGCTTGGCGTTATGCAGATAAGGAACTTAGAGCGAATAATTGGAATGCGTATTTCGATTTTAGTAATACGCAAAAGCCCTTAGCGTTCTATCAGGGTCAAGACCGTGATGACCTGTCGCCAGCAGAAAAGTACGATCTTCTGGTTGGAGATGGGGATTTCACTCTGACTCAACGTTCGTGGGATTCTGGCAAGCGGTATTATGAGTCTCGTGGACATGTGGAGCGTTGGATGGGGCTTTGTCACGGATGGGCCCCCGCAGCATATATGCTTCCACGACCAAAGCAATCGTTGATTGTACCTGACGCAAATGGTGAGCTCCTTACTTTCTACCCGTCAGATATTAAAGCACTCGGGACATTGCTATGGTCTGAAGCGCCGTTTAATTCTCGTTTTATTGGTGGGCGCTGCAACATAAAAGATCCAATGAGAGACGAAAATGGGCGTGTTATTGATCCAAATTGCGCGGATACAAATCCAGCAAGTTGGCATCTATCTATCGTAAATCAATTGGGCATTTCCAAGCGAAGCTTAATCATGGACGCAACCTATGATTATCAAGTTTGGAATCAGCCCGTTGTTGGCTACAAGGTGACCTATTTTAACCCAGAAACGAACCAAACAGCTTCTCAACCATCAGCAGTAACCATTGATTTGCAGGATTACCGTAAAGACAGGTTTTCTAATTACCGCTCTTCAAATGCTCAAAGTGTGGTTGGGGTTCAGATGGTAGTCAGTTATGTGGTTGAGACATCTCCAACTCATAGAGATAGTGATTCGCCTCGTTTCGATGGCATTACCAACGTCACTTATTACTACGATCTGGAACTTGATCAGAATGGCAACGCAATCGGTGGCGAATGGTACCAGAATCGACATCCAGATTTTTTATGGACACCCACTCCTCAAGCGGTGGCTAAGTCTTACTACGATGGCCAAGGTCAGTGGGATATTACACAGCCCGTTCCTCAATCTTGGCAAGATAACGCTCGCAGAGCATCGCGCAGTACTCAACCACTAACATCGGTCGTAAACGCTTTGTTTGAAGCGTCGAGCGGTATTCAGTCCGATGATGAATGGCGAGGTATTGTTACTGATTCAGAAGATGGATTGAAATGTCTGGATGCCGAAGTTGCTGGCTCTAATTCAGGCTTACTCATTTATGGTTGGAGTTGTCACGATGGGGACAATCAAAAGTGGAAAATGAATGTGGATGGAAAGTTGATCAACAAAGCGGCACCGGATATTTGCCTTGACCAAAATGGCATAGATATCAGTTTAGAGGAGTGCCGTAATCACGAGACTCAACAATGGCGTTGGGATAATGGCCAGCTGAAGAATGGTTTGGCGAACTCCCTGAAATGGAATGATCGTACTTGGCTGGTGGGTGCTGATATCAACGGTAGCCAGTGGCGTTGGAAATAAACTGAATTGATGGCCCGCGTTATGCGGGCTTTTTTATTCTATCAACTTGCAGATGTTAATCGGAAGGCGGGGAAAACATCAGTTTGATTTTCTGCATTCGCGAGAGCTGTGTATTCTTGAGGTCTGTCCATATAGCTCTCCACTCTTGAAAGGTCACCGTTATCGGGTTAAAACTGTTTACAGGCTTGGTGACACCGTAACGCACTATTTCGATTTCAGGTTCGAAGGTACCGAATAGCTTATCCCAGATGATAAGAACACCAGCGTAGTTTTTATCTATGTATTGCGGGTTTCTGCCGTGATGTACACGGTGGTGAGAGGGTGTGTTAAAAATGTATTCGAATGGGCCTAGGTTTCTTATCCATTGGGTGTGCACAAAGAACTGTAAACCGAGATTTAAAAGCACCACAAATATCACCCATTTAGGGTCAAAGCCTATGATGACTAAAGGCACCCAAAATAACCACATGCCTGCAAATGGGTACATTAAACTCTGACGGAAAGCCGTACTGAAGTTCATGCTTTCTGAACTATGGTGTGCCACGTGTGCCGCCCACATCCAACGGACTCTATGACTTGCACGGTGGAACCAATAATAGAAAAAATCCTGCAGAACCATCAAAACAATGAAACTCAGTACGCCCATTTCGATATCCATTAAGTGCCAGCCGAATAACCAAAGATACAGCTGAACAATCAGTAATCCGGTTAACAAATCGGAGAGCTGGTGCATACCCGCCAACGTAAAGTTACAGAGCACTTCAGACAATTTATAACTCGAATTGTCGGGTAATCGACCTTGCTTTTGACCAATGAAATACTCGGCCAACATACAGATCATGAACAACGGAGCTAACACAAGCAGTAGCCATTCTGGGTGATTGATCAGTGAGTCGATATCCATTTCCTGTTCCTGTTCCTTTTTTGTTTTTGCTTCGTGACTAGGTGCGCTACCAGCGTGCGAAATGATCTTCGGTAAGACCAAGCACATTCTCTAGCTGATGGATGCTCCCATCGTTGTCTTGAATTGAACCTGAAAAGTGGCCGATGAACTGACGGAAGTTACTTTTAAGTACCCATAAATTGAGCTTTTCACTGCGTTGGTTAATAGGGGTAAACGTCAGGTTGATGCGCCCATCTTGCGATGTGATTGTCCAAGGTTGGTCGATATCATCTCGGTTAAACATAAAGTGCACAGGGTTAAGTAGGTGTCTAGAGCCATCAACCCACAATACGTTCTCACAAGTACCGGTTTCATTCACGCCCGCCGCGAGGTTTAGGCCAATATCTGTGCCATTGGATTGCGTGTTAATGCTTGCCCAGCGCCAACTGGTTTCACGCCTCATGTAGCCCGCTGAAAAGTCATAACTGGCACGAGCTTGTTCGAGATCGAGTGATTCTCCTTTGATTTGGATGTCGCCGCTGATGCGCAAAGCATTGTGCTTTTGGGTGTAAGTCCAACCTGAATAACCGGTTGGGCTGCACATCGCCAAGGGCAAGCTGTCGGCTTCAGGCTGTAAAGCGATATCGGCCTTGATGAGTTTGGTATTCAAGCGAACTTGCCATTGTCCGCCTTCAATCTCAAAGGTAATGCTTTGGCCTGCAATGTTTGTCGTGCCGTCAAATGGTGAAGCGGTAACTTGTTTATAAAACCCTAATGGCCTCAACCAAGATGACTCTTCTAGATGGTTGTTTTCAATATCGTACAGATAACAAAATGCCGAGCCCAAGTAGCGAATATCCGCGATAGCGACACCAATAATGTGTGTGTCGGTGACGATGCTGACAAATTGGAATTGTTTGTAGTGGAAGTGCTTCTGCCAAGAGTTTGCTTTTGAATCCATCGAGTTTCGGTAGTCAAAGCTCTCGATGTTCAGGTGTTTGGGGATGCCATCGAAATGTCCAATGATCGGCTGACCATTAGAATCAATCAAACTGTATGGAGCCGGATTTGTTTTTATCATTGCGATGGTTCACATAAATTTAACAATTAACAGCATTGTGCGACGAGTAACGTAAAATTGGGAGGTCATAATCGGACAAGAGCAGGTTATCAATCACGATTTTGTCAGTGTGGGTTATCGAATCTGTATGGTCATGAGCGTGGGAATAGGCTCAGTATAAGGGGATTTAATTGGAAACTATCGCGGAGTATATGCCAACGGAGCATCGCCACCAATTGGGCACATTGGATGTCGCGTTATTGCTGCATACACTGGCGCAAAGAGGCGTGGATATTGAAGCGCTACTTGCTGGTGCCGGGTTAGAAAGCCTAGATTGGCAAAACCCCAATGGGAAGCTGACTTACGCGGATAAGCTGTCCATCTTCAGTGCGGCCAACCAGAACTTTCCTCACGATGGCTTAGGGCTTTGGTTGGGAGAACACGCGAGTCTGAGCCACTTTGGTGTGTTGGGTTATGCGCTATCGACCAGTCAAAATGTCGGGGAGGCCATCAAGTCGGGCTTCAAGTACCTGCGTTTAAACGGGCCTATTTTCTCGGTTAAATTGTTTCTAGATTCCGAGCAAGCAGTGATTCAGATTGAGAACACCCTGGAAGTGGGCGATCTCCTGCCTTTTTGCAGTGAGTATTTCTTGAGTTCAATCGTCTCTTTGTTCAAAGAACTGACTGGTCATGAGTTGGATATTCACACTTTGGCTTTGCCTTATGCTCGCCCCAATTACGCCAAGCTCTATGACGAGCGTTTCCAGTGTCCGGTGATTTTTGAACAAAGCCATTGTAAACTACGTTTTGATGCCTCGGTTTTGTCGCAAACCTTATTGACTCATGATGCCGCGACACTGAAGCGCTATCTCGCTTCTTGTCAGTCGATAGTGGAGACTCTGGACTCTGAACATCTATTAACGAATCAGATCAAAACGATCTTTTATCAAACCGCAGGTAGCTTTCCGACTATAGAGCAACTCGCACTAGAGTTTGGTTGCAGTTCTCGCACACTCAGACGAGAACTGGTTTCTCATAATTCCAGTTATCAAGCCTTACTTACTGAAGTCCGGGTCGAATTAGCCAAAGAGTTGTTACTCGGCACAGCAATGAGTATCGATGACATCGGTGAAAGGCTAGGGTATAGCGACCCCGCTAATTTTAGACGAGCATTCAAAAGCTGGCTAAATAAAACACCGGCGCAGTTTCGTAAAGGCCTCACTTAATCTGGTTATAACTTTTGTCTCTCTTTATTTCCTGAAGAACTGCTCACGAAATTCAGTTACTTGTTGTTGATAGTAACTGTTCCATTCCTGAGTATCCCAATTGGCATGACTTGCAGAGCGTTGAGAGTCTAAGCTCGATTTTAATTGATCCAGCTGTTCGTGATACGTCATCACAGTCTGCTGTTGTTGCACCACTTGTTGTTCACGCGCGGCGATATTATCGGCCTGTGCTGCATCTAAATATGTCTCTTGAAGTTCAACTTTGATGGTCGCTAGCTCGGCAGAACTGTAGCTGTTTGGCAGCAGTGAGACAGCAAGCTCGTATTTTTGAGCCGGAGTCTCTGCATTTAATGTCCCTGTTTTGTTTGCCCACTCAGCGAGTAAATCTTGGTAGTGTGAGATAAATTCTGTGGGCTCAACTTCCTCAAGCGTGTTTGCTCTGAGCGTAAAGTTCAGATGCGCAAATTGATCGGCAAATAGCTGGTGGGCTAACTCTCCCCAAACCTCTTGTGCAGACTGCTTAAACAGCTCAACACGCGCTTCCAAAGAGTCAACGGACTCAAGTGGAATTGTGCTTTCCATTACTTGCCAATCAGTAGATAGCTTGGGGTAATCACTTAATAGTTCAAACCATTCTATCGGTAATTTAGATTTCAACTGCGCGAGTTGTTCAGTGCAATTGCCCACTTGTTGGCAAAGCGTCCAAAACTTATCGAGTTCATTCAGCAGCGATTTACCTTCAAGTTCAATTAGGTCTTCTGCATATACTTTTCCGTGCAGGTTTTCAGTTTGGACTTGTTTACCTTGCGAAACGGGATTGTCTGAAAAGCTTGCCGTCTTTGATGTGGGACTATTGTCCTCAATTGTTTTAGAAACGTGCTTTTTTGCTTCTGTGTGTTGAACAGAAGATTGCGGTGTTTCAATTGATTTTGATGACCATGAGTAGCCAACAATGCTCGTCACCGCGACGAGCATTAGGATTAATATAACTCGATGCATTATCCGTTCACCGCGCTACTTGATGACAGCACTAACAGGGAAATGGTCTGAAAGGTTGTAGTGCTTCCATAATTCACTGCTGGTAGAGCGAGGAACATCAACGCGGTTATTGTTGTGAGCTTTTTGTGCATACTCTGAACTCACCACCACGTAATCCAAGTATTCGACGTTCTCACCACCCGACATAGGTGCACCCGCAAAGTTATTGATGCGCGGATCAAAAGTTGAAGCGGTATAACCGGAGTAATCAGGCTCGGTGGCTTGCAGGTTGGCGAACATCTGTTGGTAGTCGCTTGGGAACTTCAGCTTGTTCACGTTGAAATCGCCGCTGTAAATCACCGTTTCTGAGGTTGGTATATTCAGTGATTGAGCGAGTTCACGCATCTGTCTAAATTGACGCTGACGATAGTCACGCGCTGTGTCCGTATCGAACGAAGCGGTGTGAGTACCGAACACGTGGTAAGCCTGACCGTTTTTGATGACCTCAGCGTAATTCACCCCTTTGTCAGCGAAACAATCTGTGCCCGTACAATCAGGGAATACGTATTGTGCTTCGTTGACGATAGGATAGCGGCTCACAATGATCACGCCACCGTCGTAGATGTTGATGCCTTCTTTATCGAGCATTTTAGTTTGGTAAGGATACTCTTTTGCCAGTTCACGCAGGAACTCATCTCGTCCGTTGGCAAACACTTCTTGAAGCGCCAATACGTCGTAGCCCTTAACGTATTGAGGGATGAGGTCGTAACGATCACCGATGTGCGAAGCGATAGCGGGTAGAGCCCAAATGTTGTAGGTCATCACTTTCAATATGTTGGCATCTGGCTCTGGTTGCTCATCGATTTTCTCTGGGGTGATGGTATAGTAAATATCATCGTAGCGAGCGGTGTTATCAGCTTTGGAGGCAAGCTCCGTATTCACATCAAAAGCATCGGTTGAATTACGGTGAATATTACGATCATCATGCAGTGTTAAGTCGACGTCTGCTGCGCTCAAACCGTGTTGCAGTGTTGAGTTGTACCAATGTCCTTCCATGATTTGATTAAGTGTGACGCTCTCCCCAATAGAATTTGAGACTACTGTGTCAAACTCGTATGTCTTACCGGACTTCACGCCTGTCCAGCGGTTGAAACTTATCAGCTTTTTGGTTTCCCACGGGCCAATTTGTTCAACATGTTGCTGCCACTCATCACCTAACTGAAGTAGGTCGGTACCAGTATGAATGGTTTGAATCGTCATCACTTGGTTGGTGTTGTTGGTCAGGTACACATCGGTATCTGCAATAGCCGAGGTTGAGATGAATGAAGCTGATACAAGTAATGCACTCAGGCAAGTCCATTGAGTTTTCATTTTCACGTTATCCTTACTGATTGGTTTAAAGAATAACGTAGTAAAGAGTTATGACATTGGAGTTATAACTCTATCAGAATTATCCAAATATTAGATATATGCCATAGTTTTATAAATTCGATTACTCATTGATAATTAACATATTGCTTTGTCGGAATGATAAGTGATACGCGCGCACGCTAACAAACAGAAGAACGATTTGGATTTAAGGCTAAGTCACTAGTGGTGTGTTTTCGTGGAAATCATAGGTCGGGAAATAACCAGAAATGGATGCTGTGAATCACGATAAGGGATAACGCTAACCGCCTTGCTCTATCAGCATAAATTTTGCCATTGTTCAGTAAACAGATTCCTCAAAAACAGGTATGATAGTGTCGTTTTTAATCCTGAACTGGGAAAGTCATGGCAAAGTTAACACTCCAAGAGCAAATGCTTAAAGCTGGCTTGGTAAATGAGAAAAAATTAAAGAAGGCGAAGAAGGGCTCTAAAAAGTCTCGCGTTCAGTCTCGTGAAGCAAAAGCGGCAGCAGAAGAAACTAAACTGGCGCAGCAAGCGAAAGACAAAGAGTTAAACCAACAGTTGAAAGAACAACAGTTGAGCAAAGAAATTAAAGCTCAAGTGAAGCAACTGATTGAGATGAACAAGATCGAACAGAAGAATGGTGAGATCAAATACAACTTCACCGATGGTACGCTAGTTAAATATCTTTACGTAGAAGATCTGACTCAAAAGCAACTCAGTAAAGGTATCTTAAGTATCGCGCGTCAAGGCGAAAGCTATGTTGTTATCCCTACTGCAGTAGCGAACAAGATCGCTATGCGTGACGAAGAATCTATCGTTGATACTCAAGCTTCAAGCTCAGATGAAGTAGACGAAGATGACCCGTACAAAGACTTCGTGATCCCTGATGATCTAATGTGGTAGTCCTCGACTAAACCGCTATCTAATTCGTCAGTTACTTGTGGCGTGAAGAAGTATTAAAAGCCCCAATGCGTCTTGCATCGGGGCTTTTTCAATGTTGGCAACTGCATAGAATTATTTACGGGCTCATCTGAACCGGTCGTGTCTCTATATTTGAGAAATAATTCATTGCCAGTGTCTCACTTACGACCGCTTTACTGGTAGGTAAGTAGGTTACCGACTAAGGCTTTGGCCTGCTAATCGGCAACAATGTCTGCGATGTCGAACGTTGAGTCTTGTTGGTTGTTTTTAAGCTGATGATATTCGAGTTGATATTGCTCATAACCATCAAAATAGCAGTCGCCGATTTCATTGCGTGGGCAAATTTGTACATCGTCTCTTGCGACCAGTTCAGTTGAACAAGATGGGCAGTGTTTCATAGATCCTCCTGATGGAATCCCAGTGTATAACCGGCCCCATTAACTCAAACTTTTGTTTCGTTGTGATTTCATTTTTAAGTCACGCAACGGGTTTATTTGTAATAAACCAGCCCTTTGCTATTGCGGTTAATCACTAACAAAGGGCCAGTTGTATACGACGTTTATTGATGGCAAACTGGCTTTTTAAGCCTTTTTTATTGGATGCTACATATATTGAAGCGAGAGCGACTGCCACCTCCAAGCATTCTTACATTGTCTTTTCTTCCTAGCGATTTCCAGGCCGTGCTTTCTTCTGCGCTGAGGTTTGATGGCTGGTAATCCAAGTTAGCGTATCGCGATACCACTACTTGTTTTTGCATGTTTTCTGAAAGATTGTCGATAATATTGGTTGTTACTTTGCCGTCAGAGTAGGCCATCACTAACACTTCGTCATTGTCTTCCAGTGCCGAGGTTAGGGCTGTTTGGTTGCCTTCGTTGTACTGAACATCTCGATAACCTTGTGTCTCGCCTGTTCTTTGACCGGAAATTGCTCGATACAGCAGGTTCTTTTTCCGTTTCTTTAGCGAGCCCAGTGGCGTTTCATTCGCGGCACTGTATAGGTTGACCACTTTAATGTCGTTCTGAGCTGCGTATTTTAAAATGGAACTTTGGTTACTAAGGCCTCTTCGTGTAAGCGCTGGCGAGTTTTGCAGGCTTTGAGAAAGACGCTGTTCGGTAGCGTCAACGATAACAATCGCTGGCTTGTTCCCTTCACTTAATGACTTTTGGAGTGCTTGTTTAACTTCTATATGAGCTTGCTTTCCTTCTACGGTATCCCATTTAGGGGCATGCTGAGGTGTTGCAGATGGTCTAGTTTCAAGGGCATAGGGTTGATAGTCGTAGTGCTCTTTTGGCCAATAAGTATTGCGCTTCGTTTTTCCTAGATCATCAGCCAAATGAAACTCGCTCACTACTTTTTCATTTTTTAAATACGCCTTAGCCTTTTCTTGTCCCAGTGCTTTCCAATGGAAATACATCTCTTCGCGAAGGTTGATCATTGATTGTCTGGCACTACTGATTTCCGTTACAGGATCTCGCCCATTTTCAGCATTGTTGTAGTGTGTAATTCCTGTCGTTTGGTACTCATAATTCGGAATGACATATTCTGTGATTTGGTTGGTGTCGGGATGTCGATGAGACAAAGGTGTACTGCCTTGTGGAACAGCGCCAGAAGCAAAGTCTCGAGCGTGGATGAGCTCATGTCCTAAAGCGACAGTTTGATCAAATGGTGTGTTCTTTCCTGGAATGTTAACCATTTCTGTGGTGGAGAAGAGTATTGTATTCGATACACCTTTACCATTGAATTGTCGTTGCCATGCCAGTGAAGCTTTTTGTTGATCTTCGAATATCGAAGGTACTGTCTCGAATAGTCGGCCTGGGCCTTCAGGCTCCCTGATCACAGTGACAACAGTGGCCTTTGATTGATCGACTCCAACCGTATGTTCAACTAACGGTTCAACAGCATCATCGGGTGCATTTACTGGTTCGTAGGTCGCGATTTGTCGCAAAATCTCACGCCCTGTTGGCGATAGTTGCAGGTTGCGAATTAACACGCTCATGTCTGCAAGGTAGGCGTCACTCTTGGTTTGCACGTATAGATTTCTGGACATGCGATAGAGGTTTCCATAAGCCGTGGAATTGTATCCTTCGATGACTTTTACGCCGTCTGGATCATCATAAAAGAGTCCAAATTCAGAACCTTTTCCAGCAAATGTACCGCTTGAATTAATGATCAGCAACAAGACCAAGAAGATTCGTGTAATGTTATGTTTCATAGACTTATTCCTCTAGTGCCAATTGGATTTCAATCCAATCTTCTAGCTCTCTAAGCAGCAGATGGTTGATGTGTGGAAGCATAGTAAAGTCATCCTCCTTTACGATGACTCCTAGTTGTGTAACTGCCGTTTGAATATCCCCTTGGCTTAACGTGCTCTTGATAGCGACTAGGTCCGACCAAAGCTGGTGGGTAGAGATCTCCCCAATTTGAAACGCAATGGTGTCTTGATGGTCTTGTGATAGGTAGCTCAGATGAAGAGGTGATAGCGTGCTGTTGAACAGTTGATGTTTACTGTTGGTTGATATATTTGATTCTGACTGTTGATGCTGTGCGATTTGAAGATAGAGAGAAAGATCGCCCAATAAATACTGAAGTTGGTTGGCATTTGTCGCTTTCATAGCCTTTTCCGTTATGTTGTCAATGGCGCTTTGAAAGTTTCGCTCAAAGTTAGTGCCAGGTTGCGACATCACGTTATCGAGTATGTCTGCCATTTGAGGGGCATAAAACCTAAGGTTTGCTGCAGAGTATACGCTTGGGTAGGGTACTGAGTAATTGAGAGAGCGTATGTAAGAAAGGGTAATAGCTATCTTGAATTGAGGCTGAATAAAGTGTTTAAAAATTTCATATTGTTTGATTTGATCTAATACCCCACCACTTGGTCGTTCTGTTAGCAGCAGCTCGTACCAACGGCTAATCTGATACCAACTGTTGCGATTATTGGGGTCAGAGCTGTCAACTCCTTTGCTCTCTAAGTAATCATTGAAAGACGTTTGGTAGGGGAGAGCCTCCTTGTTTGCTAACTTGGACAGGAGCTCTTCAAATAGTTTGTTCGACGACTGGCCTGATATGTAGGCGTTAGCAGTGTTGATTAAGTGAGTTTTAAATAAGCCAGCTTGCCAACCATCAATAACTCTTGATGCAATATACTGTTCGACATTAAGTTCAACCTTTCTTAGCAACACTTCTGATAACTCTGGGTCCTTTTTAGGGTGGTAAGTATCGTATAATGGACCTGAGTCTTTACATGCATCGACAGAAGCTTGAATGCCTCCGGGTACAATGGCGGGAATGCCCCAGCACTCTCTAGCTGGACGCACCTCAAAGGTAGCCGTTTTAAGTTGCTCTTCACTGAGATAATCAAGTCCCCAAACTTCGTTTGCATACTCTCTCAGTCCACTTTGCCTGACTTGAAATTCCAATGTACTTCGGTTGATTTTGCTGTGTGTTATGATCGATGCGACGTGAGGTTTTGACCTTTCTATTAGCCTTTTAACTATGTTCATTCTGTGCGTGGATAGTCGGCGTAAAGCGATTTCAACGAGCTCTCTTTTCTTGCTATGTAATTTTAAAGCGAGCGCGTGGTAGTCATCTTTGTTTAGGTTATTAACTAAATTGCCAATACGTGAGGGCCCTTCAGTGCGAATACAGCGTTCTAGTTCTGTTACAGAGGAGTGAACGTTGTGGCATAGAGGTTGGTGCAGATTTGATTCAGGCGATACATGCGCGATAGATTTCAACATTTCTAAATCAATGCGTGCCATTTGCTTAGAGAGTTGCCTATCGTATGCAGCGGTCAGTCGGCGATATTCTGTGTTAGCTTCAAGAAGTAAGTGGTCGACATACATTTTGGCACTCTGTAATACGTGATTGTCGTATTTGTTAAGTAGAGTAATTGCGTCCTCTTTTTTGTGATGGAAGCGATAAAACTCTGACGAGTGGTCACTAAACACGTAATGTGATTGGCTTTCAAACTCTTCAATTTTTTCTTTCGCTGCGAAGTACTTAATATCATTCGACAATAGGTTTAACTCGTCACCAACGAGAGGAATGATGGAAAAAACAGAAGCGGCTTCATCAAGACGGGTAGAGGATTCCTTAGAGAATGTACTTACCATGTTGTCTAGCCAAAAGCCCACAGCGACCGCATCTCCAACTGGCCCTAAAACTTCCAACGTAGAAGAGCCCGCTTTACCGAGGCGACTGAATAGACTTTGTTCGCTTAGTGGACTTTCAAAAGTTTGAGGGACGCTCGCTAGTGCTTGTTCTGTTTGTGGCCAAGCTGCCGAAAAAGAGTTCGTATGAGCATCTTGCTCGAGTTCGCCTAGTGCAATCCCAAACTGTGGCTCTGAATAAACTTCGTTCCGAGCCCATGACGTTATACGATTCTGGTTAATCGCATCTAATGATTGAGTATCTTGGACGTCGTCACTAAGACAAAATGCGACAGATATGGGGCTATATATAATCGCAGCGAACCGCCATAACGTGTTTTTGTTTTTCATAGTATTTCTTTTTGGATAGTTAGCTGTATCTATCGAGATAGCTTCTCACCAACTGGTACGAGCCTTGTTTGGTTTCTGAGATTCAAGATAGGTTTGGTTGTGTTGATAGAGGTATTACAAAAAAAGCTCACCACCAGAGTGATGAGCTTAGGTAAGGGGGGAGATATGAGTTTGTTTACTGCTGTAAAGGGTTTATCACAAGCTGAGCATCTTCATACCCAAGTCGAGCAAGAGTCGCAGGGTTAAAATCAGTAACCACTTTAATATCACCCGCGTAGTAGGTTGTGTGGTTAGTTAATACCTCTATGACATCAAATGAATTAGCAGCGTGCTCAGCGCCGATATCTATCATTCCAGAATATTGTGACTCCGCACTAAACTGGCCTGAAACATAGGTGTAGAAAGGACGCACACTGGCACCTGCGGCGTACTGCATGCTATTCAAGCCATTGGTGTTGATTGCCCAACTCCAATCCCACCATTTCATCTCTCCAGGAATATAGCGGTGATCCCACTGGTAACGGATATTGGCTTGATCTTCGCTGGTGGCTCCCATGGTGAAGGTGTGTGAGACAGTAGGGCGGTTGGTTGGGTGTGAGCTTAGCGCGTTGCCGCTATAACGAAGGAAACCTGTAAAGTTCACGTCGTAACTCATGTTGGTCTTGATACGGTATGGGTAAGAGATGGTAGAGCGTAAGAACTCGACTTGAAAAGGCAGCACGGAATGAGCAGGGACGGTAATGATGGCTTGTAGATCCGTCGGCTCAAAATGAGCGCCACTATTGGTATCAGAGAAACGTTGGCCTTCTTCTAGCGCGACTCTTACCTCTGTTTTGCCAACTTGTGGCCAGTGAAAGGTTTCATCAATGACGACTGAATCAGCAAGGTCGAAGCGCTGTGTTTTACGCCATTGTGTGGATTGCTGAAAATGAAGGTCAACGATGATTTGTTTAGGCTGATCTCCATCATTGATCGCATAAGCCGAGACGGTTTCAATCAGCTCTTGGTCGGTCTCTGTGATAGAGCCGTGTAAAAACGATGTGTTATCGAGCGTGTAAGCGAAGTTATCTACAGTGATGCTTGCCTTCTCATTACAGCGATCACCGGCACAGCTTCCATCGTTATTGCCTTTAATCTCCCAACCATTGTTAAGCGGTTTAATCGCCATATCTTGACCCACATAACGCGCGCTATCGCCTCCAACCCAAGCGTAACCCAGGTTATGGGCTAAGTAACTCAGTGGTCTGATAAAGTTCGTGTTGTCGCTGACTAAAGCGTTTTGAACATCAAGGTTGTTGTTCGTTTCAATGGCTTGCGCTTCGTAGTATGGCAGGCCTGCGTCTGGGGTGTTGGGGTAGCACCAAGTATTGTCGCTTGGTTGCCCATGTTTGATGAGCCCGTGGTAGCCAGACCCCATGATCACCCAGTCATTTTGAAGGCCAATAATGTCCCATACATTCATGCGAGATAGTAGGGAGGTTTTGTGTTCTTGAGCTTCTGTATTGCTGAGCGGACGATAATCGGAACGGCAGATATCTTCACCGAGGTTATCCAACACGACTTGGTCTGAATAGATTTTGGCATTAACAGAATAAGACGTTAATGATGTGGCAGCGATAAAGAGCGCAGTTTTACTGACGTTGAACATTAATGAGTTCCTAATTGCCATTGTTTGGCTTTTTTATTAGATATTATTTATATGTGTTATTTTGAAGCCGAGGGCTCCTAGCGGCGTGTACTCTGTCATATAAAACGATCGCAAAAATACTGAATTGAATTGAAAAGAAATTCTCTTTAATTTCAGGCTCATTTAATGATTAAAGTATCATTTGATAAAGATTTTTCTCTTTATTCTCTGTCTTTTTTATTGAGCGGTGCGTACTCAGGTACGGGATACCTTTTGAGGTGTGTGTAAAGCTTTCGATGAAATGATGAAAGGTGGCGAGTTCAACAAACAGGTTGATACTGATTGTTTTGCATAGTTGGTAAAGAACATAGACAAAACAGATACAAAAATGCAGCGATAACCCAAGGGTTATCGCTGCATTTTCATTTATAGTGATTTGACTACCTTACTTAGAGCAGCCCTCGGTAATCGGCAAGTGTCTTATTACGCATCACCTGGCTTTTCGCGTTTGCTGTTCCAGCCCATAAAGTTGTAGATGTTGTAACGAGCAAATCCTATCTGTTCATGCATAGCAAAATCTGTGACCGCAAAGTTGTACCACAATGGCAGCCATGAAATTTGAGCCGCCATATAATCGGCTCTCACTGGAACAACATTCAAGCCGAAGTGGTTGAAGTAGAGCTCGCTGCGACGAATATGTAGGCCAGATGAAACCAGTACAATGTTGTCGAATTTATGATGCTTCATTAGGTCACTAGTAAGCTGTGCATTCTTCCAAGTGTTGACGCTATTTGGCTCTTGAATGATGTCACCCATCGGAACGCCAAGTCTCAGCAATTGTTGTTGATAAACTTCTGCTTCGGTGACACCGTTGTTTTGTGCATCGCCACCACTGATGATCACTTTGCAAGTGGCTTGCGTTTCCGAACAATCTTTATATTGGCTGGCTGTTTCGCTGATTCGGCCATAAGAGAAAAAGGCAGGCTCGAACTCTTGTCTGCTTTTAATTAGCTGCGTGCCTGCACCCAGAAGAACAATCGAATTATTATCTGACCATTGGATTTCAGGCTTACTTTCGTAATTCGCTTGCAGGTCATCTAATAAATAGCGAGGGATAAAACCTGAACCAATCAACACAAATGACGATATAAAAACAAGAGATAAAAAAGTGGAGGTTGCTCGCCATTGAAGTAAGCGTGTTATGAAAACGAAGAGTAGAAGAAGTAAAAGTATAATAAAGCTCATGAGGATCCTGTTATCGAACTGGTGCCAAAATGATGTGACATACTGAAGCGGTGCATGATATATCAGTTATGTTAATCGTTCATAGCTAACTCATTGTTTTATTGAACAAATGCACGATTTTTCCTATTAAACACAATTATCAATGAGATCATTCTAAAAATCGCTTGTTTATTGTTCGATAACACCTTTCTAAATATTGGCATATAAATTAATAGGGTTATTTAAATCTAATTCACTCCATATAAAAACGGTAATAATAAAAAACCGATGCATAGGCATCGGTTTTTTTGTTGGTCGAGCTGTTTGATTCAGAATTAAGCGTTCGCTTGTTCCAGATCTTGTTGCTTGTCTTTCTTACCCAATAGGCGACTTGTGATAGTACCAGCTGTCATTGCACCAGATACGTTAAGCGCTGTACGTGCCATATCGATAAGAGGCTCGATAGAGATAAGCAGTGCTGCAATCGTTACAGGAAGACCCATAGCTGGCAGTACGATAAGCGCCGCGAATGTTGCACCGCCACCCACACCAGCAATACCGAAAGAGCTCACTGTGATAATAGCAATCAGAGACAGAATGAAGTTGATGTCCATTGGGTCGATACCAACCGTAGGTGCAACCATAACTGCTAGCATTGCAGGGTAGATACCCGCACAACCGTTTTGACCAATCGTCGCACCGAAAGAGGCAGACAGGTTAGCGATCGCTGGTGGCACGTTAAGCTTAGTGATTTGAGCTTCAACGTTCAGTGGAATCGTTGCTGCAGAACTACGCGAAGTGAAAGCGAACGTTAGAACTGGCCAGATTTTTTGGAAGTACTCTTTCGGGTTTACGCCAACAAAAGAAACCAACACACCGTGAACAACGAACATCAGCAGAATCGCTACGTAAGACGCTACGATGAAACCTAGTAGGCTTAAGATGTCAGAAGCGCTTGATGTTGCCACTACTTTCGCCATTAACGCTGCGATGCCATATGGTGTTAGTGCCATGATCATCTTAACTAAGCGCATCACGATAGATTGAGCCGCTTCAACGAAGGTACGGATTGGAGATTCTAGTTCTTCTTTCTCTACCATCACTTTACGAGCAGCGATACCCGTTAGCACACCAAAGATAACCACTGCGATGATAGACGTAGAGCGAGCGCCCGTTAGGTCTGCAAATGGGTTAGTCGGAATAAAGCTAATCAGCATCTGCGGAATTGTTAGGTCTGAAACGCTGCCAATGCGGCTTTCTAGTGTTGCGATACGTGCTGTTTCGCGAGCGCCTTCTGTTAAGCCTTCAGCAGATAAGCCGAATGCTTGCGTAACAACAATACCAACAATCGCAGAGATTGCTGTGGTTGCTAGCAGGACAGAAATGGTGATGCCAGAAATCTTGCCTAGTGAACCGCCTTTCTCAAGCTTAACTACCGCCGCAATCATTGAAACTAGTACTAATGGCATGATGACCATTTTCAGTAAGCCAACGTAACCACGACCAACAATGTTTACCCAGTCTAGCGTTTCGTTAATAACAGGATTGCCTTCACCAAATAGCAGCTGAAGACCAAGGCCGAAAGCACTACCAAAAACTAAACCTAATAGAACCAAGCGCGATAACGTGTTTTCTTTTTTCTGCTGTCCGTAGAGAAAGAAGAGGATACCAGTGAATACCGCTAAGGCAGCGATAGCTGAAAGTGACATTTGTTTTCCTTATGAATTTCTTTAAATCGATAGGGCGCTTAGATATATGGGCGCGAATACTGTTAGCTACAGTAGCGACCTGTAACAAAACGTAAAATAAGGAAAAGTAATTTAATAGAACGATTAGTAATATCCACTCAATAGGATGGGTGGATATTCAACACTGTGATGAATAGGTGAGCTTTTTAGCGATATTTTGCCAATAAATTGAGCATGTCACTTGACGAGTAAATTTCGATATTTTGGAAATTATTTTCGAATAATCGGAACAACATTGCTTTAGCTACGTCTTCCGACTGAATAGGGCGTAGGTTTTTGAACTTACCAAACATAAATGGAGACAGCAGAGGAAAGACACTTTGCAGGAGTTTTTCATCAGCTCTTGGTTCATCACGCTCACCAACCAGCGGTCCGGGGCGTGCGATGAAAAGTTGCTTGAAGCCAATACGTTTTAAGTTTTGCTCCATTTGCCCCTTGCAACGAAGGTAGTGCGAATAGGAATCTGGTGAAGCGCCATAGCTAGAAACGACCGCGACGCGTTGAACCCCAAGAAATTTCATCGACTGAGCGACTTGGCTAACCAGCTCCACATCGATTTTGCGCAGTGCTTCTTTTGATCCTGCCTTTTTCTTAGTCGTACCTAAGCAGATAACGCCAAGATTTGGCGTGGCTTGGGTATCGTCCCAACTGGTGACTTGCAGGTCGCTGTGAATAAGCGTGTGGAGCTTGTTGGAGTCAAACTGTGAATTTAGTGCTCTTCGAGATAGGGCATAGATATGCTCGACGGCAGGTTCGTCGGTGAGCAGTTTCATCACATGTTGGCCAATTAGCCCAGTAGCACCAGCCACTACGACCGATGTTTTGTCTCCAGAAATGCTCATCCTAACCCCTTACTCGCTTCACAAGTGCTTGTTTAATATAAACAGTGTTTGAATTTTAAGCGAATAAAAGTTTGATAAATGAGGGGCGAATGCTGAGTGGCTAATGACGTATTTAATATAGTAGGGATCTGAATCCGGTATTGGTTGAGTCTCAAACATAACAAAGCCCGCTGGGCGACGGGCTTTGTTACTTGCTTTGCTGCTTACTAGGTGAAGGACAGTGGGATTTTCCTTACCTTTTTGCTGGTTTTCTTATTTGATTTATTTGGCTTTCTTTTACTTGAGTTCGGAATCATTACACCTCCTAAATCGCTGTTCTGTTGAGTATTTCTATCGCTTGTGTTTCTTTGTGTAGCGTCAGTGTTGTGGGAATTCACTGTATGGGTACTTATCAATGGAGAGATTAACAAGTGTTTTAGATAAAGCATAAACGATGCCAAAATGTAAGTTATTGATAAATCTATTGTCAGAATTGTTGGTGTTATAGGGTTCGTCAATTTGATTGTCAATTTGAGAAAAAACCAACGTGATCTGTCTAAATTAAGAACACTCTCTGCGGTTTCTAGTACTTAGCCATAGATACGACTCTTCTTAACACGTAAACTGAGTCGTAATTCACATAGACCAAGGACGTGCTATGAACTTCAAGCTTGATACTCTTGCTCCCACTCAGATTTATCACCTGATGACACAAACCGTTGTTCCTCGCCCTATTGCGTGGGCATTGACGGAATCTTCTGACCAAGAGTACAACCTAGCGCCTTTCTCTTATTTCACACCCGTTTCCAGCAATCCACCGCTACTGATGTTGTCGGTCGGGAAGAAGCCAACGGGCGAAATCAAAGATACCACTCGTAACGCCCTTGAAACGGGTAAGCTGGTGATCCATATCGCGTCTTCAAGTTCTGCAGAAATAATGACGGCAACAGCTGCCACTCTCGATCATGGTGATTCTGAAGTAACCGCGAATAATATTGAGCTGGTTGAATTTGAGGGCTTTTCTTTACCGAGAGTGAAAGAGTGCGCCGTGGCTTTTGGCTGCACATTGTATGAAGTTAAAGAAGTCGGTGAAGTACCGCAAAGCCTTATCTTTGCTCAAGTTGAACAGGTGTATATCTCTGAAGGTGTGATCGATAAAGAGAGCGATCGCTTGAAGATTGATGCACTAGCACTTGATCCTTTATCTCGACTGGGCGGCGGTGAATACGCGACGCTTTCTAATGTGTTCTCTGTAGCACGCCCTAAATAGCTTTCCTAACTAAACCGTACCCAGAATAAGCGTTTATAAAAACTATGTTAGATACCCAATACTCGCAGTACATCCAACACCGTATTGACCAAAAAACCAAGCCACATGGCGCGCTTGGCTTACTAGAAAAAGTCGCGCATCAACTGGCATTGATTCAGAGCCAAGGCAAACAAGCTGCGGTTGAACACATCGAATTGAATACGCCAAGTATCATTATATTTGCTGGCGACCATGGCATAGCAGATGAAGGTGTGAGTATTGCTCCAAGCGCGGTAACACAGCAGATGGTGTTGAACTTCCTAAATGGAGGTGCAGCGATTAATTGCTTCTGTGCGGTGAATAATATCGATATCACGGTAGTCGACACGGGGATATTGTTGCCTGTGGAATCCGATAGTGGCATGTTGATTTCTCAGCGCTTGGGTACGCGAACCAAAAACTTTGCCAACGAAGCGGCAATGAATTTAGAAACGGTGGAACGTGGGATTGAACTGGGCGCAGAGCTTATATCTAGAACCATTTCGAATGGCACTAATATCATCATGTTTGGTGAAATGGGCATCGGCAATACCAGCAGCGCGTCAGCGATTTTAAGTGTGTTAGCGAATCGCTCTGCAGATGAATGTGTTGGCCTCGGAACTGGCATCAACAATGAACAGCTTACACGTAAAGTGGCTGTGGTTGAGCAAGGTGTTGCGCGTTGCAAAGGTTTAGATGCGACTGAAGTTAAAGATATTAAAGAGGTACTAGCACAAGTCGGCGGTTATGAAATCGTTCAAATGGTCGGTGGTTTCCTTGGTGCTTACCAAAACAGAACACCAGTATTAGTCGATGGCTTTATCGTGTCGGTTGCGGCGTATGTCGCGACCTTAATTGAACCGAACTGCCGTGACTATATGATTTTTGCACATCGCTCTGAAGAGTCAGGGCACAAAATTCTGTTAGAGCTGCTAAGAGCTGAGCCTCTGCTCGATCTTGGATTGAGATTGGGCGAGGGCACTGGTGCAGCTCTGGCGATGCCAATTATTCGTGCGGCAGCCGAGTTTTATAACAACATGGCGAGCTTCGAAAGCGCTGGAGTCACGGTTTAATGAGTGATACTCCAGAAGGATCGTTGAAAGATCGAGTCACTTATCAATGGGAGCTGTTTGCGCTGGCGATGGGTTTCTTTTCTCGATTGCCAATGCCAAAGAACACGCCTTATTCAACAGAGCGAATGAATCGTTCTGGTCGCTACTTTTCAACGGTTGGTTTGTTACTTGGTGTTCTATGTGGCTGTGTGTTCTTGCTACTTGATGCGGTACTGCCGAGTGCAGTAGCGATCTTCTTGATGATGAGTTTCAGCTTAATGCTCACTGGCGCTTTCCATGAAGACGGATTGACCGACATGGCGGATGGCATCGGTGGCGGTATGACACTTGAACGCCGCTTAACCATCATGAAAGACAGCCGAATTGGTACATATGGCGCGTCTGCTCTGGTTATGGTTCTGCTGGGCAAGTGGGTGCTGTTGAATGAGCTGGTCAGCTTGACTGGGGTGTTTATGGTCATCGTGACGAGCTACACCTTTAGCCGAGCGATCGCAGCATCGCTGATTTACGACATGCCTTATGTCAGTGATTTGGACACGAGCAAGAGTAAGCCATTGGCCAACAAGCAAACTAAAGGTGAACTTGTCTTTTTATTGTTTGTGGGCGTACTGCCTAGCCTGTGGTTTGGTCTTGAATTCGCTATGGTTTTATCGGTCGTCGCCTATCTTTTCAGAGCAGGTTTCAAAAAGTGGTTAACGGCTCGAATCGGTGGCTTTACTGGCGACTGCTTGGGGGCAGCACAGCAGTTGATGGAGTTATTGATTTACCTGGTATTCATTACTGTATTTTACAATGGCTTTCTATAACGGTTTCCTATGACAAACACGAATCAAATTAGTCACACAAGACAGCGAAACAGCCATCTGGTATTGGGCGGGGCTCGTTCAGGTAAGTCGAGTTTTGCAGAGCAACAAGCATTATGTGCGCTTGATGCATGTTCAAATGGACGCCTCAATTATATTGCGACAGCGACGTATCTTGATGACGAAATGCGAGAACGAATCTCGCACCATCAACAACGTCGTGGCGAGCATTGGATCGAGCATGAAGTTCCTGTTGAGCTAGCCGAAAAACTGCAGTCTTTTGAGAAAGAAGATGTGGTGTTGATTGACTGCCTAACATTGTGGTTGAACAACATCATCTTTGAACTGGGTGATGATGCAACCAATGAGCAGATTGAAGCCGTGGTTGAAGTTTTGGTAAAAAGCGTCGAGCAAAGTCCGGCACAAATTATCATGGTGTCTAATGAGGTCGGTTTAGGTGTGGTGCCACTGGGTAAAGTGTCGCGCTTGTTTGTTGACAATGCTGGGCGAATGAACCAATCGCTAGCTCGCGTTGTTGAACGAGTCACTCTGGTCGCAGCAGGGTTACCACTGAGCTTAAAACCATCCAATCACTTGCTTGATACTCAAGCCTAGGTCACGCACATGGTCAATGGAACAACCAAAAACATCTATCTGCTAAGACATGGCAAAGTCGAAGGAAAAGCTGCACTTAATGGTTTATCTGATGTATTGGTGAGCCCTGAGCTTCAAGAACAGATATGTCAGGCGCTTGCTACACAAGACATTACCTTTGATAGCATGGTTACCTCGCCATTAAGACGATGTGGTGATCTCGCGAGCTTGTATGCAGAGCGTATGTCTGTGCCTTTGTCGATTGCACCTGGCTTTCAGGAAATGAACTTCGGTGAAGTCGATGGTGTCCCATTTGATGAACTTGAAGACAAGTGGGGAATGCTAGAAACCTTTTGGCAAAACCCAGCAAATCATCAATTGACTGGCGCAGAAAGTTTACAGAGGTTCCAAGACAGAGTAACTCAAGCTTGGTCGCAACTTTTGAACAATCCAAGTGACAATATATTGTTGGTTACTCATGGTGGTGTGATTCGCATTCTGTTAGCGCATTGCCTTGATATCGATTGGAAAAATCCGAGTTTGTACTCGAAGTTATCGATAGAAAACGCGTCGATAACTCATATTCAAATCACTCAGTTTGCACAGAGTTTTATCAGCGTTAAATCGATAGGGCTGCCTGTTCTCTGAGTGTTCAAAAAACACAGTTTGAGAATTAACAATCTATTAGATCTGTAAATAGACACAGATCTAATAGATCGAAATATAAAGCGGCGTTCACAGCCGTTATACCTGATTGGTATTACTACCTACGTGAAAGGAATTTAGTCATGACAACACCGAGTTGGGATCTAAGCATTGCTTACAGCGATCTTAATGATGCAAAAATCGAACAGGACATTGAACTCATTCAGCAGTGTATTGAGCTGTTGAACTTACACGTTGAAAAGCGTCACATCATTCTAGCGATGCAAAACGCGATTCAGACTTCAGAAGCGGCAGGCACGTTACTCAGCACGATCAACACTTTTGCTAATTGCCACGCATCGGTTGACGCGACACACACAGAAGCGAAAGCACTGCTTGGCCGTGTCGCAAAGCTGAGCTCGGAAATGTCTCAAGCGTTCAGCCCTTACGAAGACACGCTGATTCACGCTGAACCAGAGTTTATTGATGCGGTTTTAGAACACGAGAGTGCCGATGTTGCGGGCCAACGCTTTGCTATCGAAAGCTCACGTAAGTTATCAAGCAGTCGACTCAGTGTTGCTGAAGAGCAGTTATTGGCAGCGATGAAGGTTGATGGGCGTGACGGATGGGGTCGTTTATACGATAACCTAACCGGTTCTTTAAAACTGTCGCTAAAGCTGGACGGTGAAGATGAAGCTCTAGGTTTTTCACAAGCCGCGAGCCTGTTGTACGGCAGCGAATTCGATAAACAAGAACCGGCATGGCGCGCCGTTCAAGGTGCGATGAAAACGCATCAAGAGTCTTTTGCTTCGATCCTAAATGCATTGGCGGGTTGGCGACTGACTGAAAACAAAAAGCGCTCGAAGATTAGCGATGTGCATTTCTTAGATCCAAGCCTACACGGCAGCCGCATTGTGCCAGAAACGCTCGACACCATGATGTCAGTAGCGAAAGCGAATCGCACGGTTGGTCAGAAAGCAGGTTTGTTGATGGCAAGAGTTCACGGGCTCGATGAAATGAAGCCTTGGAATCATTTGGCAGCAATGCCACCGCTGGGTGACGCTGAATCTAAGATCTACCCATTTGATGAAGCGATCGAAGTGATCAAAACTGCGTTCGCTGAAGTAAATCCAGAGATGGCTGATTTCGTCGCTTTGATGGTTGAGAACGGTTGGATTGATGCAGCTCCAGCTGCGAACAAACGTCTAGGTGCGTACTGCACCAAGTTTGCTGCGACACGCACACCTCTTGTGTTTATGACATGGAGCGGTAGCCGCTCAGATTTAATGACATTGGCGCACGAACTAGGCCACGCGTTCCACAACTGGGTGATGAAAGACATGCCGTTGTGTCAAACACGCTACCCAATGACGCTAGCAGAAACGGCTTCGATCTTTGCTGAAAACATCGTTCGTGACCATCTATTGAAGCAAGCAAAAACACGCAATGAGAAACTTGAAATGCTATGGGAAGAGCTTTCTTCTTCTTTGGCATTAATGGTGAACATTCCTGTGCGTTTTGAGTTTGAAAAAGCTTTCTACGAGCAGCGTGAAAAAGGTGAGCTAACGGCTCAGCAGCTGTGTGACTTGATGGAAACGACTTGGAAAGAGTGGTACGGCGATGCAATGACAGAAGCCGACCCTTACTTCTGGGCGAGCAAGCTGCACTTCAGCATCTCTCAAGTAAGCTTCTACAACTACCCATACTTGTTTGGTTACCTATTCAGTAAAGGTGTTTATGCTCAGCGAGATGCGAAAGGCGAGCAATTTTACGGCGATTACGTGTCGTTGCTTCGTGATACAGGCAGCATGATGGCGGAAGAAGTCGTTCAAAAGCACCTTGGTATGGATCTGACTCAAGCGGATTTTTGGCAACAAAGCATCGACATGGTCAAAGTTCAAATCGATGAATTTGAAAGATTACTCGATCAGGAAGATTAATTGATCTCAATCTGTTCATGGCAGGTAAGAGCTGTGTTAGCTTACGTGGCTCTTATCTTGCTGAGATGACCTGAGACAACCAAAAGCTGCTCTAAATAGCGAAAGTTATTTGGAACAGATGTCGGTTAGTAAAATCAGCAGGTAATACAAAAATATATGGGTAGTATTTGTGAGTGATAACGGAGTTTCTATTGATAAGTGCGATCCTAGCAACACAATTTCTATGTACAATTTATTAACATACGGCCGTGCAATTAAGGAGTAGCGCATGACGAAGACCCTCTTTCGCCAATCATTTCTTTTTGACAGCCTAGATCTTGAACAAGAAGTGGTTGCAGGACAGACCGTACTGAGTAACGGTGTTCAAATTAAGCTTCATCAACGCGGTGTATTGGAAGTGATTCCCGCAGAGTACAATTCTGAAACCAAGAATATCATCTTTTCAACAGGTGTTCATGGCGACGAAACTTCACCAATGGAGCTGATTGATAAGCTCATTGAGGATATTGAAACAGGCTTCCAAGTAGTGACAGCAAGATGTTTATTCATCATTGCTCACCCGGAAGCAACCAACGCGCATACTCGTTTTCTTGATGTGAATATGAACCGTCTGTTTGATGAAAAACAGCACGAAAGCAACCGAGAAGTGGATATCGCGAAGAACCTTAAGTACTTGGTGACTGAGTTTTACAAAGAAACGGTACCTGCCACTCGTTGGCACTTAGATCTGCACTGTGCGATCCGTTTGTCTAAGCATTACTCTTTCGCCGTAAGCCCTAAGGTTCGCCACGAAGTACGCAACAAGGAGCTTTTCGATTTCATCAACAGTGCTCACGTTGAAGCTGTGTTGCTGTCGAATGCACCAACCAGCACCTTCAGTTGGTACAGCGCAGAAAACTTTGAAGCGCAAGCACTGACAATGGAGCTAGGGCAGGTAGCAAGAATTGGTGAGAACCAACTTGATAAGCTAACGGCTTTCGATTTGGCAATGCGCAATCTGATTGCTGAAATAGAACCAGAACATCTACCAAAGAAAACCATTACTTATCGCGTCAGCCGAACCATTGTTCGTTTGCACGATGACTTTGATTTCATGTTCTCTGATGACGTTGAGAACTTTACGGCATTCAAGCACGGTGAAGTGTTTGGTCATGATGGCGATAAGCCATTGATGGCGAAGAATGAAAACGAAGCAGTAGTGTTCCCAAATCGCAACGTGGCTATCGGTCAACGAGCGGCCTTAATGGTGTGCGAAGTTGAAACACGATTCGACCATGGTCAGCTTGTGTACGATTAATACCGAGCAGGGTTAAAGCGACGAAAACAACCGCTCAACTGGTTGAAATATCAAGGTTCACATTACGGTGTGAGCCTTGAGTTTATTTAGGGATACAGGTAAGGTTACGCGAACAATTTCAAAGTAGCTTGATATGGATTTCCAACAACTTCTTCACCAGAAACAGCGCAAATGGACCCGAGCCATTTATCTGATGGCAGCACTGCTTGTCGCGCTGAGTGCGATTTACCTAATGGTTGGCGATCTCTTCATTTCCCCTCTGGACACCTTGTCCACGTTAGAACAAAAACTACTGATTGATTTACGCTTACCTCGATTATTAGCAGCGATTGCGATCGGGGCAGGGCTAGCTGTATCTGGCGCAAGCTTACAAGTCTTATTAGGCAACGTATTAGCAGAGCCAGGAGTACTCGGCATTTCTGGGGGCGCAAGCCTCGCCATGGTGATTGTGCTGTTCTTCTTGCCGTTTGCGCCGACCCCAGAACTGTTCATGATTGCTGCGGTTTTAGGCTCGCTCTGTTTCACCGTGATACTGGTGAGCATGGTAAAAACGATGCGACTCACCACGGCTAAATTACTGCTGGTGGGTGTTGCATTAGGCATTCTTTCTGGCGCGATGGTGACATGGGCGTTCTATTTTAGTGATGACTTAAGTCTACGCTTGTTGATGTATTGGCTGATGGGTAGCTTGGGTGGTGTAACTTGGTACCAACACTCGCTCACGTTAGTGATGATCCCCGTTATTATCTGGTTGTGTTTGCAAGGCAGCAAACTAGACAAACTGATGATAGGCGAAACGCATGCCGCACAGTTAGGCGTGAATGTTCCGAGATTACGTTGGCGTTTAATCTTCGCTGTCTCAATTTTAGTCGGCTGCGCGGTTGCCTTAGGTGGCGTGATCAGCTTTGTTGGCTTGGTTGTGCCACACTTATTGCGTTTAGCGATTGGTACTGATAACAAATATCTGCTTCCTTTGTCTGCCGTTGCTGGTGCTGCATTGCTGGTATTTGCTGATATCTGTGCAAGAACCTTATTAGATTCCGCAGAGCTGCCTTTGGGTGTGATGACCACCAGTATTGGTGCGCCTATCTTCATTTGGATGTTAATTAAAAATCATGATTCAAATTAAGAGCCTGAGCGTCGGCGCTCGTTTATTACCACTATCATTTGAGCTCAAGCAAGGGCAGGTGACTCATGTTATCGGCCCGAATGGCAGCGGTAAAAGTACCTTACTCGAAGCGATATCTGGCATTGGTGATGGCTATAAAGGTGATATAAAGTTCGACGGGCAGGATTTGTCACAACTGTCGCTACAAGATTTATCATTACATCGTGCTTATTTATGCCAAAGCGCAAGGCCAGCCTTCAACTTGGAAGTATTCCAATACCTTGCGTTGTCATTGCCAAGTTCATCGCATGGCCTTGAGGCTGAAATCAACGCAGCTTTGGAAGAAATTAGCCAGATGCTAGACATTGCAGACAAACTTCATCGTTCAATTCAGACACTGTCTGGTGGTGAATGGCAACGCGTTCGTTTGGCGGGCATGTGTCTGCAAATTTGGCCGACACTTAACCCCTACGCGAAGCTGCTGATCCTTGATGAACCTGCCGCTCCGCTGGATATTGCTCAAGAAGCCTTGTTGTACAAGCTCATTGAACGAGTAGCAGAGAAGGGCATTGCCGTAATCATGGCTAACCATGATTTGAACAGAACCCTAAGACACGCAGACCAAGTGTTGCTGCTCGATAAGGGCGTACTGCAAGCATCAGGTACCGCTACAGCAGTGCTTATTCCAGAACAACTAGAGTCCGTGTTCAACACTGAAGTCAAAAGTATCTCAGTCGATAGTCAAACCTATCTGCTGTTTGGTTAGATAGGGCGTTTGTCTAGAAAGAGTATTTGCTAAAAGGTTATTTGGTTAAGCGGATTCTTGGGTTCAAGACGAGTTAGTAAAGGAAGCAAATATGTTTAGATACATCCAAAGAAGAAGAATCAAAAAGGTGATTAAGTCTTTGTCAGCAAAGATGGTAAAGAGCTACGGAAGCCGTGATTTCTTCTCTATCGGACAAGTAGAAACTAGCTCTAAAGACCTGAGTACGCGTCAGCAACAAATTGCTTTCGCGCTGTTTGCTGATCCACAAGATTTCAACACTGAACTGGCGACCAACATTCAATTGCTGCGAAAAGATGTGTCTAATGACTTCTTCGGTGGAGAAGAGTACACAGCGCGAGATGTACTCAATCTATTGGGTGGCTGTGGTTGGAAGGGCGGTCGTATGGACGATGACATGTCGCATCGTATGGGCATGCATAGCCGTTATTAATTACCTTCTCATTACTCAACTTGTGTACAACTCGTGCAGCATACTTAATGTATATATTGGAAGCGGCTTAATCATTAAGCCGCTTTTTTATTCACTTTGAATAATGTTGCGTCAATCAAGACGGAATACTGAGATCCGATAATTCGAAGCAACATCATCTATCGACAACGCATTTCTTTGAGTTGTGTGACTCTGATTCCTATCAATATAAAACCCGCTGTTATTGATAAAATTGACGTATATATTTTTCGTTGTTCTTCAAATAAAAACTATAAACCCTCGAAGTGCAATTTTGATTGGTAAGTGACCAATTGATGTGATGTGCAGGGTAAAATAATAGAGAGTGGGAAAGTGACAACAATAAATAATAATATTCTAAAAGTAGCAGTAGGTATGGCTATGCTATCGAGTGTGCCTTCAGTGGCAAATGCTCATGGTTGGTCTGAATTTCCAAGTGCGCGTCAGAACTCGTGTTACGAGCAAGGCGGAATCTGGTCGGGTACACCACCTAATGCTGCGTGTGCTCAAGCAAAAGACATTTCTGGTTCATATCCGTTTGTTCAACGTAACGAATACGCTAAAAATGTTCAGGATTTCAATAATATCAATGCTGTAAAAGCGGCGATTCCTGACGGTACGTTATGTTACGCCAATGATTCGCAAAAACGCGGTATGGGTGCGCCTCATACTGGTTGGACTCGTACTGAACTAAATACTGGTACGTTTGAATATGTATTCAATGCGACTGCGCCACACAACCCTTCTTTTTGGGAGTTCTACCTAACGAAACCAAACGCAGACCTAAGCAAAGGCTTAGCGTGGGGAGACTTAGAGCTTATCCAAGAAGAGGGTAACGTTCCGGTTAATGGTGGTAAGTACCGCATTAACGTCACTATCCCTTCAGACCGTTCTGGCGATGCGATTCTATTCGTTCGCTGGCAACGTGATGATGCTGCGGGCGAAGGCTTCTACAACTGTTCAGACATCACTATCGCGGGTGGCACAACCCCTCCACCAGAGCCGGGTCCAGAGCCCGATCTAGTGCGTGGTGATCTGTTTGTTTCAGACCAATTTGGAACGCCAGAAGTTGGTGATACAGTTAAGTACGACATCATCAACAAGTATGGTGAAGTAGCGCGTAGCTTCGACATCGTCATCGATGCTTCAAACATTAACGATTGGGCTCGTTTGTTGGCTTCAGAAATCAATGGTTGGCATGAAGAGTTTAAAGATGGCGCGATCTTCATTGGTGACTGGCACGCTGAAATGCAGCACTACATGTACTTCCAAAACGATCCTTCACGTAACTTCTTCAACTCAAAAGATAGCCGTGCTTCTGGTCAGTTAACGCTGATTGATGGTGGCGACGGTGGTGTTGAACCACTGAAAGGTGACATCTACGAGCTAGTGAAGAGTGACAATGTTGTGAATGCTGGCGATAAAGTTGTGATTGCAACAAGCGAAGCGGCGACATTGACTCAAACTCAAGGTTCTTCAGTAAGCATCCAGAATAACGGCACGGCTTCTATCGTAGTTGATACCGCTGGCATCACTGCAAACGAAACTCTATCGTTTATGGCTAGCTCAATTGAAAACGACAGTGTTGAAACCTTCACGTTCGAAGTGATTGCTGATGGCAGTGGCGTGACACCAGACCCTGATCCGACTCCTGACCCAGACAATGGCACTTGGGACTCATCAGCGACTTACCTTGGTGGCGAAGTCGTGACTTAGTCGAACCAGTCATGGAAAGCGCAATGGTGGGTTCAAGGTGGTACAAACCCTAAAGCGACCTACGAAAATGACAAATGGGGCGTTTGGCGTCCAGCTCAATAACTCCATAGGTTTCACGATATGGGCACACCTGAGGTGCCCATATCTAATGACCTCGAGTTTAACTAACCTTGATTCCACGAATTTACTTCTTCAGAACATCCAGATACATTCCTCACGTCAGCCCCAATAAAAACAATTTCATCTAACCTATTGTTAAATATTTACTATTTGGTAATGTGTCTAGTTGCACATTGAGGATGTGCATCACATTTAGCGAAGAATAATAGTAGGAGTTGCGATGAGTATTATAGTGAGACGGTCTGAACCGTCAGATGCAAAGGGAATAAAAGAAGTTTACGAATGCACTAATGCTTATACCGGTACGCTGCAACTCCCAAATCCATCTCTGGAAAGCTGGCAGAAACGAATCTCCAATATACCTGATAACGTGTACTCGTATGTCGCGATGATCGACGATGAGATTGTTGGTAATTTGGGAATGGAAGTGTGTGTAAACCCGAGAAGGCGTCATGTTGCTTCATTCGGTATGGGTGTTAAAGATGATGTATTAGGCAAAGGTGTCGGTAGCCAACTGCTCGCGACCGCGATCGACTTGTGTGATAACTGGATTAACATCAAGCGATTGGAGCTCACTGTCTATACCGATAACGAAAGAGCGATCAGCCTATATAAGAAGTTTGGTTTTGTGATTGAAGGTGAGTCAGCAGGGTTCGCTTTTAGAAATGGCGAATATGTGGCGGCTTATCATATGGCTCGACTGGTATAGTGTTCTGCTTCTAATACAAGGCTCCAATTAACACAGCTAGAGTTTTCTAATAGATAATAAAACGCCACGTTAAAATAACGTGGCGTTTTCGGTTTCAGTCAACTGAGGCTTTAAAGTGTTTCAGTTGTAGCCTTACTTAAGCCGTTAGAGGCTCAAGGTTCGCTGGGCGGTAGTGTACTGATTTTAGTACTTTACCTTGGCGAACTGTCTTGCCTTCAGATACGAAATCTTCCGCACACTTCGCGATGATGTATTCGCCTTTTTGAACAGCCATCAGTTTGATGTTCTGCTCAGCATAGAAAGCTTCTGTTTCAGCGTATTCTGTTTCGTTGCGACATACTTTGCTCATGTTGCTTGAGTGTACTTCGTCCCAGCAAGGCAAGAAGTCGATTGAGCGGTTTTTAGAAACATTCAACAGTAGGTCGATCAGGTAGCTGATTGCTAGGTTGTCTTCTACTTTCGACTGACCAAGGTGGACTAAACGTCCCATCAAAACATAAACGCTGTCTACAATAGCGTCCGCTTGTTCGATTTTAGAGTCAGCTTCTGCAAGTTCTGTTAGTTCTTCGATCGCTAGAGAGGTATGTAGCGTATCGCCTTTTTCGTCCATTGTTTCAGGAGCAGCAACAGGCAGATCAAAAGTACTGCGGAACTCTTCAATGTCGCGGTAAAGGTGATCGTAGATTTCTTGGCTTAGTTGAGAAAGGTTCATTTTCCTATCCATTCTGTTTCGTTAATGGATTATTTTATCAAAGCTCGGAATAGGGTGCTAACGCAAAGTCGAAGAAGTCGACTTTTATTCATTGGACCAATGAGGTATTTTGCATACAAACCGATTGATTATTATGTTTTCTGCCCTTTATTAGTAATAACCTCAATATTGGTGTTGTCATTTATCTCGTCAGCAGTGGGATCTCCGTTATGTACCAAGCCAGTGAAAGCGAAATTGTTATACGCCGTTTGTATCAAATCACCAATGATTATCGAAAGGGCTTCGATATTCAGATCGCTCAGCTGCTTATTATGGGGCTTGAACGCTTCAACCTTGATATTGGTATCTTATCGAAAGTCGATGGTAATTCTTATTTAGTTGAGCACTGCGTTACACCTGAAGGGGTAGAACTCAATAGCGGTGACACCTTCGATTATCGTTCGACTTATTGCGAAATTACTTGTAAATCGATTGGTCCTATCTGCATTGAGCATTGTGGTAAACACGATAAGTATGCGACTCATCCTGCCTATCAGTCTTTTGGTTTGGAGTCATACATTGGTATTCCCATTTTCGTTAATGATGAGCTTTATGGCACCTTAAACGTTTCAAGCCCAGAGCCTTATCATCGTGAGTTCAAAGAGTTCGATATCGACGTGATGAGGTTAATGGCCTCATGGATCGAAGTAGAGCTGGTTAGAAGACAACAAGAACGAAAACTCAAAGAGCTCAATGAGAAGTTAGAGTACCAAGCTATGTACGATCCTTTGACACATTTACCAAATAGACGTTGCTTGTTCAAAACGTTGAATGCGGAAGTCGAGCAGTTAAAAGGCTCTTTAGGAAAAGGAACCTTGGCAGTTGTCGACATCGATTTCTTTAAACAGGTCAATGACACTTATGGCCACCAAATGGGTGATGTTGTCTTAAAGAAAGTGGCGAACGTGCTAAGTAATAACACTCAAGAGGGTGAGTTTGTGGCGCGTTTTGGTGGTGAAGAGTTTATTCTTTGGTACCCAAATAAAACACCAAGTTGTATAGAAGATAAGTTCATGACTCTTTTGCAAGAGATGAAGAAAATCACGCTGGATAGAAAGCCTGTTACTATATCAATCGGTGCGTGTCATTTTGAGTTGAGTACAGGGGATACCAAAGGGGAAAGGATGTCGGCGTTAGATAAGCTAATCAAAGTTGCCGATGAATGTCTGTACATTGCGAAACAAAATGGACGAGATCAGTTTCTTTCTCGTCCATATCATCAAGAGCGCTCAGGAATATGAGCCAGCATGTTAGAGATTAACTGAACAGGTAAGGGAATAGCTTACGACGTTCTTCCGGCGTTAAAGACTCAACTCTCGCGATGTTGGTATCAGGAATCGCTTCAGGGTTAGGGTAGTGCTTCAACACCTTTTCCATACTCGCTTCACGAATCAAATGGTAAACCGGATAAGGAGAACGGTTCGTTAGGTTTTCATCGTCTTCTGGATCTGCACCGCCAAAGCAATAGTCTGGGTGGAAGGTTGCCACTTGGTAAACGCCTTCCCAATCTTCTTGCTTGATCAGCGCTTCAATCCAATCAATGAACATGTTGTAATCGAAGAAATCTTGCAGCATGTTAGGAACCACAACCAGAGTCGTCTCTAGTTCAGCGACTGGTGTGTTATCTAACTCTACGAAATGCGTCATGATGTCTTCCAACAACGCTTCTTCCGTATTCGCTTCACTCACAAAGATCTTAATCTGTTTATTACGTTGTGGCTTGGCTGCAAATGGACACAGGTTTAGGCCAATAACGACATCGTCTAACCACTGTTTTACTTGGTCGTGGATGGTTTGAAGATCTGAGCTTTGAGTGTTCGACATAACAGGTTCCGAAATGAAATTTTGCGTAGGATATCAGAACGAACGTTAATCAAAAGCAATAATTGAGTTACAACCTCAGTCGTACTTATGCTTGTGCGAGTTTGGACGCCGATACTTGGCGCTGTTTTAACTGGTAGACCCAAGCAAATATCGCGACATAGAAGATCGAGCCGCCTGCAATCACGCCATTCCAACCGAACAGTTGCCAGCAATAAAGGAGTAAGAAGCCTCCTAAACTGCCACCTATGTAGTAGTGGACTAAGTAAAGTGCCGTTGCTGTCGCTTTGGCGCTCGGTGCTTTTTGGCTCACCCAAGAGTAGGCAAGAGTGTGGGCGAAGAATGCTCCGCCACTAATTAATAACAAGCCAGCTAACATGAACGGGACTTTATCGACCGCAGAAATTAGCATCCCAATCAGGCTAATACACACGCCCATTAATATACCGTTTAACGGATCAAAGCGAAGTGTCCATTTGTTGGAGAGCTTAGAGCTTACCGTTCCGGCCAAGTAACATAGGAATATAAGCGAAGCTAAACCCACTGGCACAGAGTGAGGCGCAGATACTAGCCTAAAGCCCATTACCGAATACAGGTTAACGAACAACGCGAAGTTAGCACCACCAATCAACATCGCGAGCCACAAGGTACGGTTTCTTAAGTGCATCACAACCGAGCGGTTATGTTGAAAGAACAACCCTTTCTGTGGTTTGAAGTTTTGTTGATCAGGCAATCTAAAGGCGATATAGAGCGCGCCAAGCAAAGATCCGACAACGAAAAACAAAACCGTTGCGTGCCAGTTGAAATAATCCGTAATCAAGCCACCCAATACACGCCCGAAGATGCCACCTAAAGAATTAGCCGCAATATATCCTCCAATCGCGACTGCGAATGCTTTGGGTGATAACTCTTCGACCATATAGGCAACCGCCACGCCCGCAAAAGCAGCGACTGCGATTCCCATGAATGCTCGGGCAATAACAAGTTGCAGTAGAGTGGTTGTGAACACCATGCTCAGCCCGATTAGCGGGATAGCAAATAAGCTGAACAGAATGATGGGTTTTCGACCGAAGGTTTCAGAAGCGATCGCCCAAGGCACTAAGCTGATGGAAAGCCCAAGTGTTGTCGCGGCAAACAGCCAGTTGATTTGAGTTTCAGATACTTGGAAGTGCTCCGCCATGTGCGGCAAGATTGGCTGAAAGAGGTAAAGGTTACAGAAAATGATAAACGAGCCAATCGCCAATGATTGGGTGATGCGTTTGTATTGAGGACTGCCTTTATCAAACATTTACGTTGTGCCTGCACGAGTTAGTAAGCTATTTGTGAACAAGTTATCAGTACAAGTGTGATTAAAGAAATATATTAAAAATATCACCTCTATATATTTAATATATCGCCATGCTTGAATCAAAACCACTTCGACATTTTCTGGCTGTTGCGCAGTTTGGTAACTTCACCCAGGCCGCCAAAGCGCTGCATATCGCACAGCCTGCATTGAGTATTTCTGTTAAAAAACTCGAACAGACGCTTGAGTTGATTCTCTTCCGTCGAGGAGATAAATCCGTAACATTAACGGAAGAGGGAAAAGTATTGTTCGAACACGCCAAGAGGATTACTCAACAGTTCGATGATGCTCAACTCGCAATGAACGAGTTAAAGGGGTTGGAGAAAGGAGAAGTGCGGTTAGGCGCTCCAAGCATGATGGGGAGTTACTTTTTCCCACAGGTGGTGATGGCATTCAAGAGCCAATACCCGAACCTAAAACTGACGATTATAGATGCTGGTACTGCTTCGATTCGTGAAATGTTATTAAACGGTGAGCTTGATATCGGCGTGATTAATCATGAAAACGTGCCTGACGACCTCGAAACTGATCATCTATTGAGTTCTGAAATGTTAGCCGTCGTTGGTAAAGATCACCCATTGGCAACGCAAGCATCCATCACCTTTGAAGAGTTTTTCGCTCAAGAGCTGATCATGTTCAAGTCGGGTTATTTCCACCGTGACTTTATCGATGCGACCTGCAAAAAGTACAACCTAGACATGACCATCGCATTCGAAACCAACTTGCTCCCGATGATTCTTTCTATAGTGAAGCGAGAGTTCGCCATTACCGCACTACTCAGCTTAGTGACAGAGTACGAGGAAGATGTTGTCGGCGTGCCATTCAAAGACCCTGTGAAACTGAACCTCTCTTTGGCTTGGAGAAAGGAAGGATATCTTTCGAAGGCAGATAGAACCTTTATTGATTTCGTTAAGCGGTATGTATGATTTAGTAAGATATAAATAAACAAAGCCCGAAAATCCTAGGTTGGACATTCGGGCTTTGTTTGTAGAAATATAAGTCTCTTAAATCACGTTAAGTGTTCTTAGAGTTATACATCTTATCGAAGTTCTTCTGATTCCAACCGACCATCACTTGATCGCCGATCTTAAGCACTGGTATAGAGCGAGCACCCATCGCCTGTAACTCTTTACGGCCACGCTGCATCTTTGCATTCGTCAGGCGGTAAACAATTTTCTTAGAGTCTAAATACCTTTGGGCATCTTTACAGTGCGGGCATTTGTCTGCGACGTACAATACAACACGTTTCATTTTTTCATTCTCTTGGTGAATCTCGCTAAAGTGTAACGAATCCTAGGTGATTAGAAAAGTGTGATCAGTTACACTATGCGGCTCAATTTTCAAGACCACAACGTATTGTTGTGGTGTAACTTGTACGGTCTTTCAGCATGCATCCTTCTTTACGCTATATTCAAGGCTATCCTAAGCACATTCTTGATCCTGTGACTCAACTTGTCGAGTCGGGTAAATTGGTGCCTTGGTTTGAAGCTCGCTACCCAAAGAATCATGAAATAAAAAGCGAGAAAGCCCTGTTTGACTATGCGATTGAGATAAAAAATCGCTACATGAAAAAAACACCACCGATCAGCAAAGTGATTTACGACGGCAAGATACACCTAATCAATAATGCGTTAGGTCTTCATTCTTACGTTGCGAAGAATCACGGTGGAAAGATCAAATCAAAGAATGAAATTCGTATTGCCAGTGTTTTTAAAAATGCACCAGAACCTTTACTTAGAATGCTGGTGGTACACGAACTGGCGCATATCAAAGAGAAAGAGCACGACAAAGCCTTTTACCAACTATGCTGTCACATGGAACCGGAATATCATCAACTTGAGTTGGATGCCCGTTTATTCATGATGTATTTAGATTTAAAGAAGTAGCCCAATGAGCCAATCACAAAATAGAAAGACGCTAAGCCTGTCGAAAAACAGTACTTCATCAGCAAAAACAAAAGACAATCAAGCTGATGTTAAGCCAAGTACAGCTAAGCCAAGCAGCGACAAGCGTATTTCTACAAAGAACACATCAGATAAAAGCCGCAAGAGTAGTGCACCGAAAGGTACGGGCAATAACAAAGCAAAGCGACCTTTTGCAAAAGATAGCAAAGGGAAGCAGGGCGCGAATAAAGGATCATCAAATAAGGGTTCTTTTAATAAAACGGCTTTTAACAAGAACGCAGCTCAGAAAAGACGTTCTTCTGAAAAACCTCAAGGTGGATTACACCCAAGAAACCAGCACACTGGTCGTTATGACTTTGAGTTGTTGGTTGCCTCGTTGCCTGAGCTAAAAGAGCACCTGATCAAGAACCCAGTAGGAGAAGACACCATTAACTTCTCTGATCCATTGGCCGTTAAGCTACTCAACAAAGCTTTGTTAGCACACCACTACGGCGTTAAACATTGGGATATTCCTGCTGGTTACTTGTGCCCGCCAATTCCTGGCCGTGCAGACTACATTCACAGAGTGGCCGACATCCTTAATAGCGATGGCCAAGGCGAACCCTATAACCACGCGTCTGTGAAAGCATTAGATATTGGGGTTGGTGCAAACTGTATCTACCCAATCATTGGCACCACGGAATACAAATGGCGTTGCACAGGTACAGATGTTGATCCTGTTTCCATCAAAACAGCGAACTTCATTGCGGAAAGCAACGTTAATCTAAAAGGTAAGATCCGAGCTCGCCTACAAGCTGACTCTGAATCTATCTTTAAGGGCGTGATTAAGGGTAATGAACGTTACGATGTCACTATTTGTAACCCTCCATTCCATAGCTCCCTTGAAGAAGCGGAAAAGGGGTCACAACGTAAACTGGATAACCTAGCGGCGAACCGTGCTAAGAAGGCAGGTCAGTCATTTAAGCCAGAAATGAACAAGAAGCCAGCCAAGCAAAATAAATCAACTAAGCAAGATAAACCAACCTTAAACTTTGGTGGTCAAAAAGCCGAGCTTTGGTGCCCGGGTGGTGAAGCCGCTTTCATTATGAAGATGGCGAGAGAGAGTCAACTTTTTGCTACTCAAGTTTTGTGGTTTACGACATTGATCTCTAAGAAAGATAACGTCGATATGGTTCGTTCAGAGCTGGGTAAGCTACGAGCTAAACAAGTGAAAGTTGTCGAGATGTCTCAAGGCCAGAAGGTAAGTCGCTTTATCGCATGGACCTTTATGGACGATGAACAAAGACAAGAGTGGATCGCGCTTAAGTAACGACTGCACTTAATTAAGATATTAAGTCGAAATTATGAACGGGCTTGTTGTTAACGCAACAAGCCCGTTTTTTGTGTTTTGCATATTCGCTAAGCAGAAAGCAACTCATCTAACTTACTCTGATATTTCTGCTCTAGGGCTCTGTTCCCGGCTTTGTTTTCGAGATCGACCAAGATTTGAAGTGATGGAATTTGATAGCCATAACGCTGGTGGAATTTGAATAAACGAAGTCGAGCCTCATTGTAATCGGCTTCACTTACTTCGATTTTAGAAAGCTGTAATATCGACTTTACTCGATTTGGGTCATGGTCAATGGCGCGAGTGAAGTAGTACTTCGCTTGGTCAGTATTGCCAGCCTTAAATGCGCAAAATGCCGCGTTTTCATAACTTGCAGACACCAAGTAGTAGTAGGGTTGGTCGATGGCTCGATTGAAGTACTTGTCGGCTGGTTCGTATTCGCCCTGTTTACACAAAAATGTACCGTAGTTGTTCAATACATTACCGTTTCTAGAATCGAGACTGAGTGCTTTGCGGTAAGTGGTTCTCGCTTCGTCTACTTCGCCCACTTGTTCGTAGTAATGCGCCATTGAAAGTCGAGCACGGTAGTAGCTAGGTGCGTGCTTGATAGCCAGCTCAAGATTTTCACGCGCTCTTACCATATTGCCTTGTCCCATATAGCCCAAACCTAATTCGATTCGAGATTCAGACATCGCAATAGGATCGCTTTCAATTTTTGGTGGTCCTTCAGTGACAGAGACGCAACCGACCAACGAAAGCGAGGTGAGTAGTACCAAACTTGATAACGAAAGGGGGCGGTGCAACGAAATCGGATTTGAGAATGACGGCTTGGCAGGCATGTGAAGCTCCTTATGAACACCAACCCATCATATGAAATCAAACCCATTGAAGTGGTAAATCTATTATGGAATGCGACTCAACCACCATAAAAAAACCGCGTCCAATTTGGAGTCTTATCAACAACCTATTGAACACGGCTTTATGTGTTTGTGAATCGGAAAAGAGAACTTAATCGTCTTTGGTAAAGTTGTCTTCGCTGAAATGCTCCAGATCGTAAGGCGTTTGTTGGTAAACGCAGTAGTTTAGCCAGTTAGAGAATAACAAGTGGCCATGACTACGCCAGCTTGCAACAGGCTTGTTGTCTGGATTGTTGTTCGGGTAATAGTTGATTGGAATAACAGGCTCCATGCCTTCACCTAAATCACGAATGTATTCATTGTGAAGTGTATGGGAGTCGTATTCAGGGTGGCCCGTTACAAACACGTTTCGTTTATCTTTGGTCGCTGCTAGATATACACCCGCAACATCAGAAGTCGCAAGAACATCAAGGTCGGTATGTTCAGCTAAGTACTCTTGAGAGAAGTCCGCATAGCGAGAGTGCGGTGCCAAAAATGTATCGTCGAAGCCACGCAGAATAGGATGGTATGGGTTATGTATCTCGTGGTTATAAACACCAGACAGCTTCTCTTTACGAGTGCGTTTTGGCAAATCATACAATAACTTCAAACCAGCCTGAGCCGCCCAACATACGTATAGCGTTGAAGTAACGTGCTTGTTTGCCCATTCCATGATGGTTTTCAGGTGATCCCAGTAGATAACATCTTCAAATTGAACCAAGCCAAGCGGCGCGCCAGTGATGATCAATCCATCAAAGTTTCTTCCTTTGACCATTTCAAATTGGCGGTAGAAGTTATCAAGGTGTTCAGTCGGTGTGTTTTTGCTCGGTCGGTCATCAATGCGCAGCAGCTCTACGTCCACTTGCAATGGGCTGTTTGATAGTAGGCGTAAGAATTGAGTTTCGGTTTCAATCTTCTTCGGCATTAGGTTGAGGATCAAGACTCGAAGTGGACGAATTTCCTGTGTCGATGCTCTTGATAACGGCATAACGAAGATGTTTTCTTCACGAAGAACATCGGATGCTGGCAATTGGTCTGGAATGCGAATAGGCACAGCTTTCTCCCTAAGCTAGATATGTAGACGTCTATACATCTAAATCTATAGTAGTTTGATACGCTTGTCGATATGCAAAATGGATAGATGTAAATTATTTGTGTTTTCTATCAGAAGCAATCCACGGGCACAGAGGGGAGCCTCATAGCATTCAGTGATTGTCTGAGTCGAGTGTAAGTACTTGGTTTTCGGATATTGAGCAAAGGCAGTTATCAGAGAAACTCGTTAGTATTTGAGATAAACTTGAGCTTTCGAATTAGCCTGTAAAGTGACAGATGAAGTTAATACTCATTCGAGGGTTGCCTGGTTCGGGCAAGTCAACAAAAGCCAAAACCTACGATGCGTTACACGTTGAAGCCGATATGTATTATGTGAATGAGCAAGGTGAATATCACTTTGACCCTAGACAGCTGCAACAGGCACATGAGTGGTGCCAAAACACGGCTGAAAATGGTCTAAAGCAAGGTCTTGATGTCGTGGTCTCAAATACCTTTATTAAGCACTGGGAAATGAAGGCTTACCGCCAACTAGCACGCAAATATAAAGCAGAATTGATTATCGAAGTCTGCCGAGAGCAATATGGCACTATTCACGACATCGAACCATCGGTGATTAAGCGTATGGCGAAAGATTGGCAAGAATAGCCTCGTTCTTCCTCTGCTTGCATGGCTGTATGGTAAATAGAATTAAATTAATAGAACAACTCCAAGGTAACGATTGAAATGGCAAAGCGCTCTGTTGTGGTCGACATGACTTCTTATGGTATCTATTCCACATGGGATTCCAAATCTAAAGATCTTCCAAAAATCCAAGAGTTCACCACCATCGTTGATGCTGAAATCGACGTGGAGTTTGGCTATATCCTGAATATAAAAAAAGCCAAAGGTGAGAAGATTCGTTACTGCATTTATCACCCGAACATCACCACAGACAAAGGTGAAGTGCTCGAACCGTTCGATGGTGAAGAGTATGTCGGCAACAATGATTGGGATTTCTACTTAGGTGACACTATCTGGGCACCTGTCTCGAACAAACTAGGAAAATGGCGTATGACGGTTGAGCTAAAAGGCAACATCATCGCCGACAAGACATTCGACCTAGTAGCAAAAGACGAAGGCCAATTCTGGAAGCGTAGGGGGTTTTAGGTTCGACCTTCCATGTTCACCTAAACAGCAAAAAGCCGAGCATCGTGATGATGTCTCGACTTTTTTCATTGTGCTAGATAGAAGTGACTACCTAACTAATGGATTCGATTATTGCGTTACATAAGCCACAACAAACTCAGTTATAGCTACCATGTCTTTCACTGCAATGTACTCTTCAGTGGTGTGAACTTTCGCCATACCAGTAGAAAGGTTAACTGTTGTTAGGCCTTTCGCGTTGAAGTTGTTTGCATCACTACCGCCGCCAGTGCGTTTAGTGTTCGCTGTTACGTCAAGCTTCTCAAATGCTGATTTGATCGAAAGAATATGCGGGTGATCGTCTGCAATAACGAATGCATCGTAAGCACGAGTTGATTCGATTTCTACTTCAGCGCCGAATTGCTTCGCGCTTTCTTCGAATGTCGAGATCATGTGCTCAACTTGTGCTGTTAGCTTTTCGCCGTTTAGAGAGCGCGCTTCAGCCACGACTTTAAGCTCTGGCATTACGATGTTAGTTGCTTGACCGCCTTCAACAATACCAATGTTTGCTGTTGTTTCTTCATCGATACGAAGCAGGTTCATCTTAGTGATAGCGTCTGCTGCCACTTGAATCGCACTGATGCCTTCTTCTGGTGCTAAACCAGCGTGAGCAGGGCGACCTTTGATCTTCGCAACGATTTTCTGCTGACCAGGCGCTGCGTTTACGATAGTACCAATCGGACCGCCCGTATCTAGAACAATAGCGTGCTCAGATTGGATGTAAGACATATCGAAGTTCAGAGAGCCGAATAGACCGCCTTCTTCGAATACGGTGAATGCGATTTCAATTGTTTTATGTGCTTGGCCTTCAGCTTGGATTACGCGAACCGCTTCCATGATAGCTGCGATGCCAGATTTATCGTCGCCACCTAGAATCGTGTTGCCTTTTGAACGGATGATGCCGTCTTCAATGATTGGCTCAATGCCGATACCTGGCGTTACTGTGTCCATGTGACAGCTGAATACTGTGCTACCTGGAAGTGTGCCATCTAAACGAGCGTAGATGTTGAAACCGTTCGACACTTCTTCAGGAACCGCTAGTTTGTGAACTTCAAAACCTAGTTCACCGAGTTGCTCAGCCAAAGCTTCAGCAATCGCTTTTTCGTTACGAGATTCACTATCAATTTTCACTAGATCGCAGAAATGTTCTACAAGACGTTGTTCATTAATTTGGGTCATTGTTAATTCTCATTATGCTTCCGCTTGTTCAAAAAGAAGCCGCGGAGGTAGGAACAGGAAAATCACTATAACGCCAATGAGGTAGATGATTGTCTGAGTTAAATCAAGAAAGTCGCCTGATTATTCTATTTAATTAGAAAAATCTTATTTATATCGTCGGGCTGGCAACATTTTAATCTGTCTAGGGCTCGGGTATAATACGTTTCTAATATAGATAAACAGCAGTGATATGAGAATTCAATTTGGAACGGCCTTGATACATGAATAAAAACAACGTTTTAGGATCCTTTCTACTCGTTGTAACAATGAGTGCTGTACTCGGGCTTTATTTGTTGTACCCATTGCAGGACGACGACCTGAGTCATACGCAATCAACGAACACTGCTGCTTACACCCCAGAAAACGAACTGGCTAAGTCCGTATATGGACTCCAATTAATCAAACTGCTTGAGCTATCTCGAGGTGACCCACTTCTCGCACAGCAAAAGCTTGCTGAACTTACAGACACTTCACCTAAAAAACCTTCGGCTATTTACCAAGCTTACCGTCTGATGATTCTGTCAAATGTCGCCCATCATCAGCAAGATACAGAAGCCGTCATGAGATACATTCAACAGCTTGAAGAATTGGCTGACCACAAAGCTTTGTTGTGGTTGAAAGCCCAGTCGCTTGTTGAATTATCCATCGAGAATTTGAAAGAAGGTGAACTCGCTGCCTCTGAAGTGCAAATTCGTTCCGCAATCGATATTGCAGAATCCATAAGATACGAAGAACTGTTGGTCAAAGCCTATAATACAGCGGGAGCAATCAATAACGTTCGTAACGACCTCCAAGATGCTCAATACTTTTTCCATCAAGGTATACAACTAGGGCAAAAGTACCCCAAACATATCTATAACAGCAAGCTCATGTCTAACATGGCATTGCTTTACATCTATTTGGAAGATTGGCCGAAAGCACTCAAGATTATTGAGAAAGCCAAAAAACTCTATTATCAAAGCGGATTACTTGAAGATGAGGCCATTGGCATCCTCTACATTAACGAAGCCTTTACCTATTTAAGCAGTGGCGATCTCGTAAAAGGTCGTATTGCTTATAACAAGGCGAAGCAGCTGAATAGTGAGAGAGTAAGTACGCGGTACAAGATTCTATTGCTCAGAACATACAGTGATGTATTGCTTGCGGAAGGGGAATTCCAATCAGCACTCAATGTGACGAATCAATGCATTCATTATTCTGGGGTCGAGAAATACACACTTCAGCATGGGCAGTGTTACCTCAACCGAGCGTTGGCGAAAATCGGACTGAATAAAGATGATGATACCCTGACAGATTTTCAACACGCATTCGACATTTTTGAAGTTGTGGGTAGCCGGAATTGGAAGGTGCTCGGATTAAAAAGGTTGGCTCAATATTACGAATCGAAAGGTAATCTTGATAAGGCATTACACTATTACAAGCTATATTATAAAGCTAATAAAGCGCTGCTTTTTGACAAGCGCCAGAGTGATATCTTTCTTTTAGAACAAGACTTTGCAACAGCGACACTCGCTAAGGAAAACGAATTACTCAACACGGAAAAAGACCTGAATGAGTTGTTACTGCAAAAGCAGCAACTTAGGAATCGAATCGTTGTCGCATTGATCATTATGGTGGGTATTAGCGCACTGTTATTGATGATTCGATTGCGTTCAATCCAAAAAAAGAACAGCGCCTTGTTAACCCAATCAACGACTTGTGAGCTTACCGGCTTGTTCAATAGGCGTTATCTCGAACAATTACTAGCTCAACCTATGCCATTCGGTCACACCCAATTTGGAATGAGTTTGGCGATTCTAGACCTCGATTTCTTTAAGAAAGTGAATGACACCTACGGGCATGATGTTGGTGATCAAGTGCTGGTGGAAGTGGCTAAGCGTTTAGGTCAGGTAGTACTTAAAAATGATGTTGTTGCACGTTGGGGCGGGGAAGAGTTCGTTCTGTTATTTTCAGGCTCTCAAGATCCAGAACAACAACTAGAAACCATCAGGCTAGCCATCGCCCAGCATCCCATTGATACTCATGCTGGAACGTTGAGTCTTACCTGTTCAATTGGTGCCACTATTAACATCGCTCAAGAGCAAGTTAACAATGGTACCTATAAGAAGTCGCTTAAAGCCGCTGACGATGCTCTGTATCAAGCCAAAGAGGCGGGTAGAAACCGTGTGGTTATCGCTGAAAGTTAATCTCTAATCCGGGAAAAAAAGCCATTCTGGTCGTGGTTAGATAAGAATGACTTCTAGGCGGTCATTTGGGTATCTGTGTTAGAAGAGCGTATTAACTTACTTTGCGACGCCTTGCAGCATTTCAACCAGTTCGCCCTCTGTAGAAGGTTCTCTTGCTAGTTCAATAACAGCGGAAGCGCCACCTTTTAACATGTAAGCTCGAGTTCCGCAGTGGTCATAGTGGAACCACTTACCGTCTACACATACATCGGTATAACATCTTGGGTCTTGTTTGAGTTCCATATCAATGTCCCTATTAACATTTGCCTAACGTTTTTCAGACTAGTTGATCACAAGTTAAGGTAAATTGATCTAAATCAATCTAGAGTGTAATTGATGATTTGAATATCAAATAGGAGAGATGTGTCTAGCGTGGGAGCGAGCTCTCGGTGATTGCAGCGCTCAAAGGTCGTGATTCTGGTTGGTAACTCTCGCTCTTTTGCTTGCCAGTTGATGCTTTTCTACATACGCTAGCCACTCTCTTAATCCCTATACAGACTTGATTGTGTTGGAAAATGACTAATATCTTTATCGTTGTAATTGTTCTGGTTGTATTCTTTTACTTTATTCAAAAGTATGTGGTGAAACATGATGACACCAAAGACCATGCTTATCAGAAGAAAGGGGCGTTGATGTCGGCGCAACAGGCGACATTCTATAATGCTCTTAAATCCGCTGTGGGTAACCATGGGGAAGTGTTTGCCAAAGTCAGCATGTCGAACGTACTTGTTCCTGCTAAGACGAACAACAAGAAGAATTGGTTTATCGCCAACAACAAGATCTCTCGTAGTTACTTTGATTTTGTCGTCTGCGACCCACGAACGTTAGAACCCCGTGTGATCATCGAACTCGATAACGGTAAAGAGCTCAATAAAGGGAAGGTCGACCGCGAAAAGCTACTGATTCACGTCTGTAAATCGGCAGGTTTACCTTTGATTGGTGCTTCGATTAAACACAGCTACCAAGTAAGCCGTTTGAAGAGGTTACTGGCAGCGCACATTGATTTAATCGAACCATCCAAAGAAGTTCGATTTTGTAAGAAATGTGGTAGCCCGATGATCATCAAACTGGCAAGCCAAGGCGATTACAAAGGCCGACGATTCTTCACTTGTAGCCGCCAGCCTAACTGTACCTATACCGAAAACTACAACGTTGTATTCGATGTGGATGAGGAATAACGTAAAGCAACACTCAATACTTAGTGTGATGTAACTCAACTTTATTTACGTTTCACGTCTAAAAATTCAACGTATTGGTGCGAATAAGAGCAAACGGTTGATTCAAGTGTAATTTCTACTTGCGCCGCAATAAATCAGTCGTTAATATCTTCCTCGTTCTAAAGGAATGCGTCCGTAGCTCAGTTGGTTAGAGTACCGCCTTGACATGGCGGGGGTCGGTGATTCGAGTTCACTCGGACGCACCATTCCTTGTTTAGTTGTTATTGCATAACTATTGAGTTTGTCACAATGGTAGTAATAAGAAATTAGAATATCGCCCGCTTAGCTCAGTTGGTTAGAGTACCGCCTTGACATGGCGGGGGTCGGTGATTCGAGTTCACTCGGACGCACCATTCCTTGTTTAGTTGTTATTGCATAACTATTGAGTTTGTCACAATGGTAGTAATAAGAAATTAGAATATCGCCCGCTTAGCTCAGTTGGTTAGAGTACTTGCATGACATGCAAGGTGTCACTGGTTCGAGTCCAGTAGCGGGCACCAAATTCGTTCTTTATGAACAAGCAGAAAGCCCACCTAGTGTGGGCTTTTTTGTGCCTGTAATTCCTCTCATAACTCCTATACAATCTGCCAGCTCTTATAAGCCCTGTATGTCTTGCCAGCCGGCGTTGTAGACTTAATGAGACTTCGTGTGTCTCTGCAATTTGGGGGTGAGTGTAGTCACCATCATCAGCCTTTCTTCTACTCATCAACATCGTTTGTATGAGGTTAACCGAAAGCTAAGTCGCCCCAGAGTGGCAAGATGCGGGTATTACCCTAAATAACCCCGTAGTGAGCTTGTAGACGACCGCTCGACAATCACTCTCGTAGATTTACTACCAAGCACTTAAATCTAGATTTCGCGATCAACAAATGACGAGTAAAGCGATAAATACTCTGAAGTTGTTTCTATCAATTAAATCGAAGCAATGAAAGGTTATAGCTGTCGTTAAGTTTTGATTGATGAGCTATAGAATAAAAAAAATATAACGACGTCAATTATATTTATTATCTATGGATTGTTTCGGAACTATATCAAGATGTATGGCTTTACTCGTATTAACTCCGAAGCTGGCTAATGTACCAGAATGTGATTTCCAGATTTTAAGAGAACGTTATTGAGCTAAATCAGCAACAAATGTTTGTTTATATTGAGTACTGGTTTGTAGCTCCTTTTTGATCCACTGATTAAACAAGCTAAAGTCAGAATGTATTTGCCAGAAAAGTGATGCAATAACTCGTTTACCAAAAAAGTCAGGGTGATCGGTAATAACCTTAAGTTTATGTTCTTTGATATTACCTTCAATAAGAAACCCTGGTACAAAAGCGATGCCTTTTTGAGCTTTACATAAATCGATGATGGTTCCTAAATCATCCAGCCGCCATAGGTTATATGCTGCGATGTTAGACAAGTTAAGCAGCTCTTCACACCCGTCCATTAATAGCACTCGCTGTGACGATGCTTGAGACTTTAAGGTGACTAAGTCTTCATGAGCCACCCACCAGCAGTTAACGTGGAATAGCTCCTCGATATTGAAGTCGTAATTGGTCTTGTGGTACGGGTTACCCAACGCTAGGTCTATCTTCCCTTCGTTTATATAGTTACCTAACACAAAGCTGGGTTTCGTCACTACAAGTAAGTCGACATTCGGGAATGCTTCCGAGAATGCTAGTAGTGTCTTCTTTACGTTTTTATTGAACACCAATGGATCGATACCCACGCGGTAAACTATCTGGTCAGATATATTCATCTGCTGGGCAACGGTGATTAATTCCCGATATTTTGATACCACAGGTAAAGATAATTGGAATAGGCGTTCCCCTTTCTCTGTTAACCAGACTTTAGAGTGCTCTCTATTAAATACGTTGAAACCTAAGTCTGACTCAAGATTTTGAACAGCTGTGCTAACTGTTGACTGTGATTTTCCAAGCTTGCGTGCAGCAGAGCTAAATGAACCTTCTTCAACTACTGCTATGAACGAAACAATATTTTCGAAATGTAGTTTCATGATTCGACTAACCTTTGACACAAAGAAATTATATTTATTATTGTTTGTTGATTCGAAGAACAATAGCGTGATGATACTTGTATTTCAACAGGTTTTATAATGAATAATAAAGCCTAATAAATTATCAATTGGGTTATATCTAAAGGTTATATAAGTTGTATATAACAAAAAAGATTGAGCTGCATCTTACTTTTTCAAGTTTATAAATTTAAATTAATATAGATTTCCGACAGTGATTTTAACTGTAACTCATTGTTGATAAAAGATTTGTTACGTTTTCTTTTAATTTTAGTGTTTTTATTTTGATCAATTTTCGCTCTACCTATTGATAAAGTCGATAGGGGGTATTTTCCCCAGAGTGGGTGGGCTAATTATAATGGCGACGAATTTTCAACAGCCCTTATAGGAACAAATAATGATTACTAAGCTATACGTGAAAACAAGCATGTTTTTATCACAATTCAAGAACGATGAGCGCGGCGTAACTGCGATCGAATATGGTCTTATTGCTGTTGCAATGGCTGTGCTAGTAACTACAGCGGTAGGTGCTGATGGCTTCATTGGTAAGCTAGAAGGTGCTTTTGAAGATGTAGCTACGGCTATTGATACTGCTAGCAGCTAACATCAAGCCTTATTGGCTAATGTAGAAGATATCGAGAGATATTCATGCCAGACCTGTGTTTACATTGGTCTGGCTTAGTTAATTTACGATGTAAAATAAGATTTGTTTTAACCAAACTTAGGTGGTATTTCCAATTTTTAGTCATGAATTGTATTTAGTGACTTTGGCAATATTGAGTATATATGTGTCGGCTACTGATTTTCTCTATCGTAAGATACAAAATTACGCCTTGCTCGTACTACTCTTCTTGCAGTGTTTCATATCCCCATTAGATATCCAAATTATGAGTTTTTTACTGATGTTAGGTGGAGGACTTATTCTTTATAAGCTGATTTGGATTGGAGCGGGTGATATTAAATACGTCGTTATTTTGTCTCTTGCCATCCCTGTTGATGACTTATTATTGGCGTATATTCTGACGGCTTTTGCTGGTGGTATTTTAGCGCTTACTTATCTAATAAGTAAAAAATTAATAAGAGGAAATGCCCATAACCAAGAGGGTATTCCATATGGAATAGCAATTAGCATTGGATTTTACTTAGTAATTTTAACTCAATCTACGCCACATATATGAACCTCCAAAAAATGAGCACATTATGAGATCCCGACTGGTATTACTTGTGGCCATTGCTGCCTTAATCGTGGGTGCGCTAGGCGTTATCGACCTGTTCAAGAGTGAGCCCCAACCGAAAGTAGCGGCTGAAACGATCATTGAAAAAAATGAAGAACATGTTGCCGTTTGGATGACCACCAAAGCCTACGAAAAAGGGCGTGCAATCGACGCACAAGGTGTCGTCAAACAACAGCTTCCTTTAAGTGAAGCTTTAACGCTGGGTGTTAGAGAAGACGCTCAAATCAGCTTTGCTCCTTCCACTTTGTTAAATCGCGACCTTAACGCCAGTGAGGTGGTACTGCCTGAATATCAAGTGACACCAGGACAGCCAGGATATGTAGATCTTTTGATAACAGAAGGCATGACGTTATACCCACTTAAAGTCAGTGATAAAAACCTAATCAACGATTACATCCGACCAGGTTCGTACATCGATATTCTCACAGTGAGTTCTCCTAATGCCAACTTGGCTGGAAATATCGATAAACCAAAGCGCTTTCGAGGGGTGAAGGCCTCGATGTTTCTTAAAAATGTCAAAGTCCTCAACATCGGAAATGACGAAACTGGCGACAGTTCAATTACCGCTCGAGCGCCGAGTAAAGAGGACGGTTTGACTACGGTGGTCATCGAAGTTAAGCCTGATGAATTACCAAAACTCGCGCTAGCACAACGCACAATGCACATCGAAATTTATCGAAGCCAAACCTATACGCAACCTGAGGTCGCGGAGGTACGCAACATTATCGATAACTATACCGGTATTGCTGAGCTACGTGGTAATGAGAATAACTCTAGAGAGGCGTTGTAATGATGATCCATCACCGAATCAAACAAGCACTGCGTGTTTCCATCTTAGCAGCGTTGATTGGCTTACTTTCTATAACAAACACTTTTGCTGCCGATCGTTCCATTACGCTCAACGATGGTCAGCACATCAAATTCAAAAGCCCGATTGGTCAAGTGTTCATCAATAACCCTGATATCGTTGACTACAAAGTGATCAACGACAACACCTTGGTAGTCTTCGCCAATAGCATTGGGCAATCACGTTTAATTGTCTATGGAATTGACGATGAGGTGTTGCTGTCCGATCGTATTATTGTCGATTTGGATCTGACGGATATTAGACGCCAACTCAAATTTCATTTCCCTGACGCTAAGGTCAAGGTTCAGTCTGTAGGAGAGCAAGTCGCTGTCAGTGGCCTTGTTGATTCCGAAGCGACTCGTGACGACATCTATCGTTTGGTAGCGACTCTATTGGGACGAGAAAAAACCGAGAAATGGGAAAAAACTCAGAAGCTAGAATTTAAATCTGACAGCTCAAATTACGAAGAACCCGAAAGCATGGTATTTGCCCGCAATATGACGTGGGAAGGGATCATCGAACGTATTGAAGTTGCGACCACTCAACAGGTGAACGTCAAAATCTCAGTTGCTCAGGTAACGGAATCGTTTGGACAAACCGTTGGTGTTGATTGGAGTTCTGTGGGCTCAAGTGTTGGTGAATTTGTTTTCGACCAGTTCGATGCGGCAAACCTGAGCACGTTAATCACAGCGTTAGGCAATGATCAGATTGCAGAGGTATTGGCTGAGCCTAACTTAACCGTGTTATCTGGTGAATCTGCGAGCTTTCTTGTGGGTGGCGAAGTGCCCGTTATCGTTTCTACCAGCAGCAACGTCAACATTTCATTCAAAGAGTTCGGCATCAAACTCGACCTAACGGCGAAAGTGCTTAGTCAAGACAAGATCCGCATGCAATTAGCGCCTGAAGTGAGCGAAGTCGAAGGTTATGTTGAAGCGGCAGGAATCAAAGTCCCACAATTGGCTTCACGACGTGCCATGACAACCGTTGAACTTGCCGATGGCGACAGCTTCGTTCTTGGTGGCTTGATGAGCAGTGCTGATTTGGAAAAAATGCAAAAAATCCCTTTCGTTGGCGATATTCCTGTACTTGGTGCTGCATTCAGAAAAGCAACCACAGAAAGAAAGCGAACTGAGCTGATCATCGTTGCTACCGTGAATCTCGTCGAGCCAATTAAGCCGAAAGACATTCAGCTGCCTTACATCAAAAAGACCTCTACATTGGCGCGTTGGCTTAACGTCGAATGGGATGGCAAGTCGGTGACGTCATCTGATGCAACGATTCGCCTGTTGTCGCAAGGAGGGTTTATCCAATGAAGAAATTATTATTGATGGCGTTATTTACCACGTCACTTTTCGGCTGCGCCTCTGAGCAATACTTTGTCGGACAGGGTTCTGAAGCCTTGGTGTACAAAGAGCACCACAGTTTTGAGTTTGCGATGAAAAACCGCGCTGAAACGACCAAACAGATTACTGCTTTAATTCAAGATATTGAGTCGATGGACAAAGAAGCGACCTATGTCGTGGATTACAAATCTCCCCGCACCAAACAGATGTTGCAGGCGATCTTTAAACAATATCCTTCACACCTTATCGCGCCACAAAGAGTGACGTATCGAAGCGCTCAATTGTTGCCTACTGATCTCAATATTCAGGTGACGTTAACGCGTTTGAAGACTCAAGAATGCAAACCAGCGCAGATTCACGTTCGGTTGAGGCAGCAAGATTGCTTTGCTGAATCGATGCGTTTGAAGCAAGTGGCTTACAAGTCTCGTTTGGTAGGAGAGCAATAATGTTTGACCTAACGAAAGCATTAACAACCAAGGCCAAGCCAGTTCAGACCGGAGCGACAGGTGTTGCCGGATGTACATTGTTCTATCAATCTCAAGAGTGTTTAGACCTTGTTCAAGAAGTCTTTCGATTTGAAGGATGGAATGATCCTGCTTGTGTCAAAGCCAAAGCCGGTTTAACCAAACTGACAGAGCAACAAAGCAGCCACATTGTGATTCTAGAGCTAAACGAATCAACCAATGTTGTTGAAGATGCTAAATCCTTTGCTAGCAAACTGCCTACACACAAAGGGGTCGTGGTGATTGGCAAAGAGGACGCCATTTCTACGCTGCGTTCGCTCAAAGACATGGGTTTTTACTACGTTTTCTGGCCGGTGAACAAGCAGGAGTTTGCGGACTTCTTAACTCACGTGAGCAAGAACCTTAAGACTTTCTCTGGTGTGAGCCAAAAACGTAAAGCTAAGCGAGTAGCGATTGTCGGCGCTAAAGGTGGCGTAGGTGCGTCGTTTATCACTACTGAGTTGGGTTCACTGTTGTCGACTCAAGGCTCGGACACGATTCTTGTCGACCATCAATATGCCGATACCAATATTGACGTTTTGCTTGGGCTAAAAGACTTTAAGCCGAGAACCATTGATGAGTTTACTGCGCCATTGCATGAAATGGATGAAGAAGGAGCGCTGAGTTACTTAATTAACGCTCGCAAGAATTTACGTCTGTTGGCGATTGATGGCGACATGAGTCAAACCGATGTTCTTAATTACAACCAAACTTTGTGTGAGTTGTTAGCGCGTAACGCTAACTTCATTATTGAAGACTTTTCAGGTGGTGTGGACTTCAAAGTTGAACCTCAGCTCTTGGTAGAAAACTTTGATGTGGTGGTACTGGTTTTAGATGCGTCGGTGTCTTCGGTAAGAAGTGCGAAGCGATTGTTTGAGAAAGTGTCCAACTTACAGCTTTCGTTATCTTCACGCACGCGCGTGATAACAGTGGTGAACTACCATCGGCCGGAAAACGCTTACGTTTTACAAAACCCCGATCTGACTAAGTATTTAGGCGCAGAGGTTGATCTCGAAGTCGACTACTGTAAAGCGTTAGCGCACATCATTATTGATGGTAAACGCGGGCACAAGCATGACCGCCATATCAGTCGTTCTATGGAGCAATTGGTGAAGCTGATTAATGGTCAACCTATGGATCAGAAGGGCATGAATTCTTGGTTGAAAAAGGTGCGTGCTAAATGAGTTCTAACAAAGACTTATACCTCGCATTTCGTGGTCAGATATTTGAAGCCCTAGATGCAGAAGCGGTTCAGAAAATGAGCCGTCGAGACCTTGAATCCCAAATACAAGCGGCGGTTGACCTGTTAGCTAATAGCTACCAAAGACCGATCACGTCGATGATGAAGTCAGGCTTGGTGAAAAGCTTAATCGATGAACTGTTTGGTTTGGGGCCTTTGCAGCCTTTGGTCGAAGATCAATCCATTTCCGACATCATGGTGAATGGGCCAAACAACATCTTTTTCGAACGACACGGCAAGGTCAAAAAATCCGAAGTTTCGTTTGTGAATGAAGAGCAGTTGTTAGCCATAGCAAAGCGTATTGCTTCACGTGTTGGAAGACGAGTGGATGAGCTTTCTCCAACAGTCGATGCCAGGCTTGAAGATGGTAGTCGTGTGAATATTGTGATTCCGCCTATTTCATTGGATGGCACATCTATCTCTATTCGTAAGTTCAGAGAGCAGAAGATTGGCTTTGAAGATTTGATTGGTTTCGGGTCGATGTCTCCAGACATGGCGCGAGTGCTGATGATTGCTTCGCGCTGTCGAATTAATGTATTGATCTCTGGCGGTACCGGTTCAGGTAAAACCACGTTGCTCAACGCGCTGTCTCAATACATTGCTGAAGATGAACGCATCGTCACCATTGAAGATGCGGCTGAATTGCGCCTGCAACAACCTAACTTGGTTCGACTGGAAACACGTACCTCAAGCGTTGAACAAACCGGAGCAGTAACGCAGCGAGAGTTGGTTATCAATGCGCTTCGTATGCGTCCAGACCGCATCATTCTTGGTGAGTGCAGGGGCTCTGAAGCGTTTGAAATGCTGCAAGCCATGAATACGGGTCACGATGGTTCGATGTCTACATTGCACGCCAACACGCCGCGCGATGCGATTGCTCGCGTTGAGTCTATGGTGATGATGGCGAACTTAAATCAGCCTCTGGATGCGATTCGAAGAACGATCGTCAGTGCCGTTCAGATGATTGTTCAGGTTAACAGGCTACGCGATGGGTCTCGTAAGATCACGAGCATCTCTGAAATCGTGGGCCTTGAAGGTGAGAGCGTGGTGATGGAAGAGATTTATCGCTTTCGTTATGACGATGCGCATTACGGAGAAACTGTTAAAGGCGAATTCGTCACCGACGGCATTATGCAACGATCTGAGCTTGTGAAAAAAGCGCAATTTTTCGGGCTCTATGATGAGCTGATCGCCGCGTTTAAGGGGGCATAGTATGCTTTGGATTTCATTAATCCTATTTGCGTTTGTGCTGCTTTTGATCCGAGATTCAAAGGTCAAAAAGGTCTACCAATTTTTCAATATCGAAGAAGCGGAAGCTGAAAACTTTAATGCGATTAACGTGAAGTCATTGGTGCGCAAGCAAGGCTGGCAAAAATTCAAAGATTCCATCTCACCAACATTAATGGTGTTGGGCCCGAGATCGTCGTTGTACATCGCCTTATATATAACGGGCAGTCTTATCGCGTCTTGGTACATCGTTACTGATCTACTATCAATCACCAATTCTTGGCTGGTACTGGGTTCATCTTTGATGTTTACCTTTTTCGGCTATCGTTTTCTGGTCACAAGAAGGCGTCGAGACTTTGAGAATACGTTCCCTGATGCGTTGAATATCCTAATGAGTGCCGTCACTGCGGGTGACAGTTTAATGCAAGCCATTAGTTATGTGGGTGATGTGATGCACAACCCCATTGGGCGCGAGTTCAAGCTAATGGGAGAGCGACTGAAGCTAGGTGAGTCTCCAGAAGTGGTGCTTCAACGCTCATGCAAAAACTACCCGTACCCAGAGTTTCTGTTCTTTACCGTGACGATCAGGGCAAACATCGCTCGCGGGGGGCAACTAAAGGGCGTGTTAGCTCGTCTGATTAGGGTTTTGGTTGACTCTCGAACACTTGAGAAAAAGAAGATGGCGATGACGTCGGAAGCCCGAATTTCAGCCAAAATCGTTGCAGCCATTCCTTTGATTTTTATGATTATTCTCAACTACGTTAATCCCGCTAATGTGGATTTTGTTCTCTATGACCCAGAGGGAAGAATCATATTGTTTTACGTGTTGGGTAGTGAGCTTTTTGGTTTGTTCATTGTTTGGTTATTAGTAAGAGGAGTACGCGCATGATGTTACTGGCTTCCCTTATTGTGTTGTTCTTTTCGTTACTCTTTCTAATTGTCGATTCGATTCGTAAAGAGCAACGACATAAGAAAGTTGCGCTCTATATTGGAGACGATGCTGTTCGTGCACCTTCGCGTGTAAACCGATTTTTTGTTCGTTTTGGTAAAGAGCATCGACACGAGCTCGAGCAAAAGATGATTGAGGCGGGCTATTACAACACCGAATGGGCGAAATTTTATTTCCCTACCAAGTTATTGGTATTGGCGTTGATTTCAGGGTTGGTGCTGTTGGGGGATATGACATCAACTAACAAGTTGCTCGTGGTTATTTTCTCGCTGATTGCCGTCATCGTCGTGCCAGATACCTTGCTTCAAATGCGACGCAAGATGTTGATCAGTAGAACCTCAGCTCAACTGCCGTATTTACTCGACATGATGTCGGTATGTGTACAAACCGGTATGACGATTGAAGCGGCGCTGGTTTATTTGGGTAAAGAGTTAGCGGAATTTGATTCCGATCTTTGTTATCAGATTAAACGCACATCCGATTCGGCGAAAATACACGGGCTGGAAAAGGCGCTCAATGATCTGAGTGAACGCATCCCAACGCCACCAGTACGAAGCTTTGTGTTGACGATTATCCAAAACCTGCAATACGGAACATCTGTGGCGAGTGTGTTAAGTGATCTCGCTGAAGACATGCGAAAAGTCCAGATTCTTACGGTCGAGGAAAAGGTGGGTAAGCTCTCTGCCAAGATGAGTGTGCCTTTGATCCTCTTCATCATGTTCCCGATCGTTATCCTGATTCTCGCGCCGAGCATCATGCAAATGACATTGAGCATCTAGGGAGAATTACTAATGATTGGAAAACGTATCGGTTTCATTTTGCTCACGTTGAGTGTGTTGGCGGGGTGTCAATCGGCACCGTCACAACAAGACTTGCAGCTCGCTGACGTCACTAGCATGGAAAAAGTGAAGAACTATGATGGCTTGATTAGTTATTACAAATCCCAGCTAGAGCAAGGCTTCGAAGATCCAGAGGTGAAAGAGAAACTGGCTTGGGCATATTTCCACAAAGGAGATATCGAATCGGCTGACTTCTATGTTCAACACTTGCAAAAAGAGGGGGTTAAAAATCCCAACTTGTATCAGTTAGAAGGGCAAGTGTTTGATGCAAAAAATGACATTGAAAGTGCGATTGCTGCGTATGTAACTTCTATCGAGGCAGGAAATAGAACAGGGCAAATTCACGTCTTGCTTGGTGTGTCTTACACCAAAGTTGGGAAATACGATGAAGCACAACAAGAGCTCAACCAAGCACGTTTACGCGGTTATGACGATGTCGTCGTTAAGAACAACATCGCAATGATTCAAATGGCTAATGGCGAGTACCAACAAGCGATTCAAACATTGGCTCCGGTTTTAAAAGAAGACCCAGCGAATAAAACCGTTAAAGCTAATCTGGCTATTGCTCTGATGAAAACTCAGCAAATTGACTCGGCCAAAAAGTTGCTCAAAGGTGACTTCTCAGCAGAAGAGATTCAGAACATCGCTGCTGAATTGACTCAATTGGGAGTTAATGATGAAGCGTCTTAACAAGCAGAAGGGCGTGACGGCGATTGAGTTTGTATTAGGTGCGCTTGTTCTGTTTTTTGCCACCTTTGCGATCTTCGAATCGAGTTACCAAATCTACGTTGTGAACATGACCGAGTATTCGCTGAGAGAAACTATCAGGAATACCAAAATCTATGAAGGTAAAGGGATCAACGAACAGTACGAGAATAAGTTTAGGTCGTTAATTGAAGACGATGACAACCTGTGGAGTTTCTTAATTGATAGCTCTCGTTTTTCTATCGCGGGTCAGTACTTCAAAACCTATGACGACTTTATCGCGAACAGGGGACACTCAGATCAAGGCTTGAACTTCAACTATGACTTGGCAGAAATTACAGTGACTTACCGCTACACACCCGTAATTAAACTGACCGGTGCCGTTGACAGAGATATCTCACGCACCATGGTTTTGAACTTAGAGCACGAGGGGTGGAAAGATGATGCGCCGTAAGCAATGCGTGCTTTCCAAAAGATGCCAGCAAGGCTCGTACACCATTGAGTTAGTTTTCATTCTTGTGGCCTTATGGGGCGTTTATCTGTTTGGGGCTGACTTGAGCTATCAATTGCTCGCACGTGCCAAGCTTGATCGATCCAGCTTTGCCTTAGTCAATGTTATCAAAGAGCGTACTCGTTATTTTGAAGCCGATGTGTTGGCAGGAACGAATCTATCTGTGACCAACGCAGAGTTAGAAGACATGACGAAAGTAGCAAGCCGAATGCTCAATACACCAGTAGACAATGTGGCCATCAAGATTGAAGCGTTGACCAATAAAACGAATGTCGCTGAATTCTCAACCAGCAAGTATCGAAGCTTAAATTGCCAAACCGATTCGATTCTCGATCATGCGGATCTAGCGCCTGTAGAAAAGGGGGTTGTGTATCCATTGTACCGAATCAGTCTTTGTGAAGAGGAAAGCTCTTGGTTCAAACCCTTCTTCAACGGTGGTAGCAGTACCACGGTTAAGATTGGCTCTTCTTCAATAATGCCAGGGAGATAATGAAATGAAAATGCAGCATGGGCGTCAAATCAATCGCCAGCATATCAGTCTCCAAAGACAACAAGGGGTTGCCGCGGTGTGGATGGGCTTATTGCTTGTTCCAATCATGGGCATGACCTTTTGGGCGGTTGAAGGCACACGTTATGTTCAAGAGACCAGTCGATTACGAGATTCCGCAGAGGCTGCAGCCATAGCGGTGACGATTGAAGATCAACCGGATCAGGCCCGTGGATTGGCGACCAAGTATGTCGAAAACTATGTTCGAGACATCAAATCAACCAACCTTTCTGCAGACCGTTTCCACCAAGCGGAAGACGAGGGTGCTGGGGTTCTTGAATACATCCAATACACCGTGAATGCCAAGACGACACACGACTCTTGGTTTGCGAGTAGCTTTATCCCGTCTTTTGATGAGCAGCAAGACCTGGCGGGCCGTTCGTTAGCGAGAAAGTACCCGGTGTATCTTGGTGATAACAACATCGACATTGTTTTTGTGTCGGACTTTTCCGGTTCAATGAACGACAGATGGGGTTCAAATCGAAACAGAAAAATCGACGATTTGAAAACCGCCATCGATGAAATATCAAACAAGATCCTTTGTACGTCGATTAACCAAGACTATGTCGATGGAGAGTGGAAATACGTTTGTGATGAGCCCGGAGAAGATACCACCGGAGACAAGCTGCTTAACCGAGTTGGCTTTGTGCCATTTAACGTTCGAACGAGGGAAATCGTCTCGGGTAATAGAGCCAACGCGACAAGCCAATTGAGCTACAAAGATAACTATAAAACCAACGTATCGCCTTATTCTTACAACGATGTTAACTGGGATTACTGGCGTACCTATTCGCAAGATTATGTGCTTGATTGTGCGTACTGGAAATCATATTGCCCAAACCCAAAATCGGACAATCAAAAGTACGCCAAACGTATCAAGGATGTGATTAATCAAGATAATTACTTGGTTGCAGATGTCTACAACTACGTTGATTTCCCGAGTTCAGTCTCGACGATGTTTACTGATAAGTCGGGGTTACAGCCTGATTTCTATGGTGTGAGTGGAACTCGTCTATTTAACGCGCATGGTTCTTCCGATTCATCGCAGTTTTCCAACATTCGCCTATCGAACAAGCTTTCAGACTTGAATCCGATTAATTCGATGTGGGCAGATGGTGGTACGGCTGCTTTTCAAGGCATTTTGAGAGGTTCTCAAGTTCTCCATGACGGTGACCCGAACAGTTCCGATCAAGACGAACAGCAGGCTTATAACAAAAAAATCAAGATGCTGCTCATTTTAAGTGATGGGCAGGAAAGTCCTGATAACGGCATCCTCAGAGGGTTAGTCGACAGAGGTATGTGTGACAAAGCAAGAGAAGAGATACCGGGCTTATACATAGGTGTTATTGGTATCGATTTTCGAGCGTCCCAACAGAGTGGATTTCAAGACTGTGTTGTCGATCCAAATGAAGACATTATCGATGTATCTAACCTAGATGAATTGATTGAAAAGATAGAAGAACTCATCCGTAAAGGCTCAAAAACAAGCGGAATCACTAAGTTGTACTAGAGGAAAATATGAAAAAGTTAATGATCAGTTCAATCGTCCTATCGACATTGCAACTTAGTTTTATCGCTAATGCGGAAGAAGGTATCAACGTTTATTGCGACACGGCATTCAGTGAATATCAGCATAGTGTAAGAGTTGATGATGTCGTCGGCATTGCACAACACAGACAGGGCTTTTTACAAATAGAGCAGCAGTCTGATAGCAACGAGTTGAAGCAAACTTTGGCCAGTCAATCTAATCTGGGGATGAATCAATCGGGATGTAAGACTTGGATCAGTAATCAGGAGCGTCAAGGGTTGTTGGCCCGTCTTCATTTTGGTTTTGATCAACACAACTTAACGCCGATGGGCAGCAAAGCATTGAGTCAATTAGCTGGTGAGTTAAAGACTAACGGCAGTTCGATTACGGTGGATGGCCACACCGACAGCACAGGCGAAGAAGGTTATAACCAAGCTCTAGGCCTACAAAGAGCGCTGACTACGTCGGATGGCTTAATTGCCGATGGTGTCGAGAAAAACCGTCTTGTTATTCGTTCATTTGGTGAAAGTGAACCTATCGCCTCTAACTCAACCGCAGAGGGTAGAGCCAAGAATCGACGCTCAGAAATTTGGGCCTCTGTGAACGATGCCGCTGACTTAGAAAATTAGGATGTAGGGCTTGGTTGTTGCTTAGTGCTTGGTTGCTGCTTAGTACTAGGTAATAACCGGCCTAGATTGTCGCTCTTGGGATTTTTGTTACAACGTATACTAATGAATATTCGATTAAGTTTAACCGTCTGATACTAAAGAAATATTAATGCTTTTTGATAAGTTCTCTTCTGAAGGGATGCAAAGAAATATCGATGTCGATACTTGGGTATCTATATTGGATAACATACGAGACATAATGGACGCATCGAATGCGGGCATCATCATGATCTCTGATTTGAGTTGCTCTGGTTCTGAGAGTGTGTGGAGCTCCTCAAACATATCGTGTAACCAACATAAGAGCAGAATTAGCTGTTTTTGTGAGTATGTGCATAACGAAAATCGCACGGTCTATTTGAGTGGTTATGCTGGTGGCGAATCCGCCTCTGCAACAGGAATAGATGCCTATAAGTCTTTTTGCGGCGTTCCTGTTAGGGATATAGATGAAGAAGTGTTTGCGGTGCTCTTAGTGTTTGATTTAAGCCCAACAACATATACCGAAAGCCAAGTTAACTTGATTGAGAACATATCGACTCTATTGCGTTCTGAAATCCTATTAAAAGAAGAGAGCAGGATTTTATACAAAAACAGTCACTTTGATATCATGACGACGTTGCTTAATCGAAGGGGCTTTTTCCATGAATTCAACAAAGCAAACATCAGCGATGGAGAGGTTGTTTGTTTGTATTTCGACTTGGATAATTTGAAGTACATCAATGATACGTATGGTCACTTCAAAGGTGATGATTACATATCTGGATTTGCGTCATGCATTAAAAACAATTCAAAGTACAACACTATATCGGCGAGAGTCGGCGGTGATGAATTCATCGTCGTCATACACTCAGAAGAGCCGGGTTTTGCTCGTGAGTTGGTCAAAAAAATTCACACTGAATTCCATGATTTCATTGAAGGCTTTCGTTGTGATGATGAGGTTTCACTTGGCTTTTCATATGGTTGTGGTATTGCTGATTCTCGAAGCTTCAATATCATTAATCTAATAAAGTCGTCCGATGAAAACATGTACCTTAATAAGAAAAACAAGATTTAGATGTTTGTGCAGACGTTAAAAAGCCCACTAAATGTGGGCTTTGATGTAGATGTAGATCGTAGCTTTCTAACCTAAGCTCGAATGATCATTTGCTCGCGTTCAGGACCTACCGATACCATCACGATTGGCACGCCCATCAACTCTTCGATGCGAGTTACGTAATCTTGTGCGGCTTGAGGAAGGCTCTCAAACGTGCGGCAACCCGTGATGTCTTCGTCCCAGCCTGCCATATCTTCATAAACAGGCTTTAGCTCAGCCGTTTGTGGCCAAATTGGGTTCTCAGTATGTTCACCTGAGTATGCGGTACAGATCTTAAGTTCAGATAGACCAGATAAGCAGTCGATCTTAGTCAGTGCGATTTCCGTTGCGGCTTGAAGGTCAACACCGTTGCGAGTTGCTACCGCGTCGAAGTAACCCATATCACGTGGGCGACCCGTCGTTGCACCATATTCGTTAGAGCTTTCGCGGAAGCTGTCTTGCTCTTCCATTGCGGTTACAAGCGTACCAGTACCAACAGACGAGCTGAAAGATTTAGCAACAGCAATAACACGCTCAGGGCGAAGGGCAGGTAAACCACTACCAATACCTGCATAAGCTGCGGTTACGTTCGAAGACGTCGTCCAAGGGTATTCACCGTAGACAAGGTCGCGACCTGCGCCTAACTGAGCTTCAAACAGTAGGTTCGCGTCTTGCGATTGCAGTGCTTTTAGCGGCTCAGTTACGTTGCAGATGAACGGGCGCCAAGCTTTAGTCACTTCAAGTAGCCATTCTGTCATTTCAGAAGCGCTCTGAGAGAAGTCACATTGAGGGTATAGCGCTTTAAGCTGAGGCATCTTCCAATCAAGCATGAATTGAATGCGCTGCTCTAAAATCTCAGGCTGATTCAGCCAACCCACAAGAATGCCTTTCTTCATCACACGGTCGCCGTATGCAGGTGCAATACCTTGACGTGTTGAACCGTAAGCGCCATCGCCTAAACGTTCTTCTTCAAGTGTATCTTCAAGAGCGTGCAAAGGCAGACACAGTGTCGCACGATCTGAAATCGCCATTTTCACTTTGATACCAGCCGCTTGTACTTCTGCAATTTCTTCAGTTAGCGCAGCAGGGCTGATCACCATGCCAGGACCAAGAACCGCTGTACAATCAGGATTAAAAATACCACTAGGAAGTTGGTGCAGTTTGAATGTACCGAAGTCATTTACCACAGTATGACCTGCATTGTTTCCACCTTGAAAACGAATGCTAGCAGAAGCTTGGTCTGCTAAAAAATCGACGATGCGGCCTTTGCCTTCATCACCCCAGTTTGCGCCTACAACAACGATAGATGGCATAATTTTTCTCCTAACTGATTGAGAAATCATGTTAGGCCTACAAAGTGGATAAGAGAAATTAATTATCTTTATTATCTTGATAAGGATTCCATATATCCTTAAAGTCTTAATCTACCAATGATCGTCATTCCAGAACCGAGGTATCTGGAATCTCAAACCACAAGCGAGATTCCTTACCATGTTCAATGGTATGGACTCCCCACCTCAACTGACAGCGTCAGCTAAAGTTACAGGTGCGAACCAAAACAGGAGCCCATACCATGAATAAATTTAACACAATCTCGATTGATTTAGCCAAATCCGTCTTTCAAGTCGCGGTATTTAACCGCCATGGCAAGCGTAAGTTGAACCAAGCTATGTCTAAAAAGAAAATGCTAACGGTCATCAGCCAACACCCTGGCGCGACCATTTGCATAGAGGCCTGTGCAGCATCTCATTATTGGGGACGAACGTTTCAAAGCCGTGGTCATACCGTCAAAATGATACCTCCCCAAAAAGTGAAGCCGTATCGCAGTGGTAATAAGAACGATGCTAATGATGCTATCGCGATTTACGAAGCTTCCTTACGCTCCGATATTCATGCTGTACCTGTAAAAACACCGGAGCAGCAAGATATCGCAATGCTGCTGAGTTTAAGACAAAGCTATATAAAACAACGCACGGCAGTAAGTCTACGTATCCGTGGCTATGCAGCGGAATGTGGCATTACCTTCCCACAAGGAGCCAATAAACTGCGAGAACTGCTCCCTTTCGTTATCGAAGATATGGAGAATGAATTAACACCGACAACTCGATTCGTTCTCCGAGAATTACATGCTCAGCTACTAAATCTTGATGAGCCTATCGAGAGAGTTGAATCGCAACTTATAGACTTTGCAAAGCAAATACCCGCTTGCCAGTTATTAATCACTTTACGAGGTGTACGTTGGGTGATTGCAAGTGCCATTTTTTCCCGTCTAGGTGACGCTTCGGCCTATAGAAATGGTCGAGGAGCTAGTGCGAGCTTAGGTTTAGTTCCGGCTCATACTGGCAGTGGTGGTAAGAACAAAAACCACGGAATAAGTAAATCAGGTGATAAAACCTTACGCTCTCTTGTCGTTCATGGAGCAAGAGCGGTGGTAGCGAATATCCGAGATAAAGAAGATCGCTTAAGTTGCTGGATACGAAACTTATTAGAAAGAAAGTCGTTTAACCAAGTGGTTGTCGCCCTTGCGAACAAAACGATCAGAATGGCTTGTGCCATGCTGAAAAGCAATCAATCTTATAATGAGACGTTAATCGCTTAACAGTTGATTTTATAAGGTTAAGGGAGACATCAATCCCCCCATGTAAGCAAGTAAATTATGGTAAAGAGTAAGCATAGCAAGCAAAAGAAACTCTGAGAGGGACGAAGGTGATAATACACCACACGCTCGATAAGAACTTTTGCTGAGTGGATTAAGCCATAGAGGTTCGGGGTAGCTCCCCATAAAGAAACCGAATATACGTGCACTTGCGTACCTTTACTCGTTTCCTTGCAATACTAGGGGAGTCCATATACGTTCCTCACTGTAGGGAATGACGGATGGAGCATTCTTTACTTTTAGGGAATGATATAAGTGACACGAGAGAGAGGACATGATGCTCGATATTAATTTGTTGAAGACGTTTGTGACGCTTGCGGAGTACAAGCATTTTGGGAAAGCGGCCAATGCACTTCATATGACGCAACCCAACGTAAGTTTGCACCTAAAACAACTAGAACAACAAACACGTATAAAGTTGATTGAGAGAAGCCCATTTCAATTGACTCAAGCGGGTGAGCGACTATTGGAAACAAGTCAAAGAACGTTACTTGAACTGCAAATTTGTCAGGCCGATCTCAATGCCATTAACGACCTTAAAATCGGGACGTTAACTATTGCCGTGAGTGACATCATTTCTCGATTTTTGTTGATTCGCCCGTTCCAGAAGTTTAAAGCGCAGTATCCCGGTATTGATCTTACGCTATTGAATACCACGTCATCTCAAGCATCGAGTTTAGTTAAAAATGCTCAGGCGGATATTGGCTTTGTTATCGCCAAAGAACAGCACAACGAGTCATTATATTTCACTAAGCTTCAAGAGCTTTCTTGGTGTGCACTTGGCGATGGGTTTGATATCCAAGATTCTGATACAGAGCTCACTTTGATTCTACTAGGCCATGATACGAGAACACGTGACTTCATCGATGAAGGTTTACCAAGTTTAAACCTACCCAATCACAGAGTCATGGAAGTAGGGAGCGTAGACGCTCAAATCGATTGGGCAGAAGCCGGTTTTGGTGTGGCGATTGTCCCTGAATTTGCAATATCAACCAAGCAACATCTGAAATCAAAAGTCACACCATTGGCGAACTTTTCTAGTACGAGCCTTGGCTATATTGTGAGGCAGAATCAAGTCTTGTCGAAAGCGACCAAGCAGTTGTTAGGATGGGTGAATGATGAGATTAACCTGTTGCAAAACCAATAATTCCATCGCTAAGTCAGATCGATCTAAGCCCACCTCGTGTGGGCTTTTTTGTGTCGGTAAATCACCGTTCTTGCTCAAAGCAATAGGCTACAGAAATAACTTAAATCTCTCATCATCCATTCCTTCTGTAAATCAGAGCCTTAAAATTCATCGTTGACAAAGTTTGATTATCAAACTAAATTCCAATCAATTGCTTTGATTGTCAAACTACTTGTCAATCAAAGTTCTCTTATTGAGAAAGATCGTCTAACTACTAACACAATCTAAGGACGCCATTTTGAGTTTTCCAACACGCCATCAACACAACTTCTCTTCACACAATCAACAAGGTGAAAAACGTACTTTCTACGTTCTCTTGTTAACTGTCATCACAATGGTTGTCGAGATTATTGCAGGTACTATTTATGGTTCTATGGCACTACTTGCTGATGGCTGGCACATGGGAACGCATGCAGCAGCGTTTGGTATTACATTGTTCGCATATCGTTACGCCAAGAAGCATGCTGACAGTGAACGTTTCTCTTTCGGTACCGGCAAAGTGAGTGTGTTAGGCGGGTACACCAGCGCGATAGCGTTGGGTATTGTGGCGTTGTTGATGCTGGTGGAGTCAGTACATCGCTTGTTCAACCCGCAAGCGATTCAGTTTAACGAAGCGATTATTGTTGCGTGTATTGGTTTGACAGTGAATGTAGTGAGTATGTTTTTGCTAGGGGATCATCATCATGATCACGGACACTCTCATTCTGAACATAAGGGACACAGTCACGATAACCAACATGATGGGCATCATCACGATCACAACTTGCGTGCGGCCTACATGCACGTCTTGGCCGATACATTGACATCTCTGCTGGCGATCGTCGCACTGTTGTTTGGTAAGTTTTACGGTTGGGACTGGTTAGATGCAGCTATGGGTATGGTTGGCGCTGTGGTTATTGCGAAATGGACCATGAACCTAATGAAGCAGACAAGTCCAATCTTGCTCGATCAGAATATTGACGATGAGTACCGCAACGGCATAACTGAAGCTTTAGCTCCTTATGCGGCCGTAACCGACTTACACATGTGGAAGGTGAGCGGGCATCACTACTCAGCGGCGATTACTCTTGAATCAAACAGTGATAAAAGCGTCTCTGAATATAAACAAATGCTCGCCAAGTTTGATAAGATTAACCATCTTACTCTTGAAGTGCACTCAAACGGCCATGCGAAATATAGAACAGCTTAATCAAATACTGACTGAGTTCTACGATAAAATGTCTTCGTGGGAGCAATCTGTTGTCAAAGAAACGGGTTACTCCCTAGCGCAAGTACATACCATCGAAGTGCTTGGTATGTATGGTGCGTTAAGAATGAAAGAGCTGGCAGAAAAGCTTGGCATTACTACTGGCACACTTACTGTTCAAATTGAGAAGTTGGTTAAGGCAGAATTGATTGAACGCCATGAACACCCAACGGATCGTCGTGCGATTGTGGTGGTCTTGACTGATGAAGGTCAGAAGATCCATGTTCACCATAACCAACTTCACTTGAATTTGGTTAATGAGCTGACGCAAGACATCGAAGAAGACGAGAAAGCGGTGTTATTGAAGTGCCTAACCAAGATGGTGAAAGCGTTTTAGTCAGCGTTAAGTTCGCAGCATAACTTATTAGCCGCAAAGCGATTGATTAAGAAATCCAAAAATGGACCAGACTCGAATTGAGTAGGTCCATTTATTTCGCCGTTTACGCTCAACGTTACAATCACCAATCGATGGGTTCCCCGTTTAAAAAAACAAGTCAAAACCTCTAATATTACTCTTCGCTCGAGCTCCTCTGGTGAGCCAAAAAATTGTCACCTCTAACTGTAAGGTTGATAATGGCACAAAGCGTTTTAATTCAGTGTCTTACATGGAAGGGTGTTCAGGATTTCACACTCCGTCAAATAGCTGTCTCTCACTTTTATCATTCAACTAATGTACATGTAATCGATTTGTGTTATTGATAAAATTAACTTTAGTTGGCTATTTCACTTGCTGTTTAAATGCAATTGAGAACGTCATCGCTAGTGGACTTAGAAGCCACAGTTTTAGACGCTCATTATCGATATAAAAACCATAACAATAACCAGATCGCACGAGTTGAATATCCATTCTTTGATGCGACTCATTTAGATACTCATAGTTAATTAGTAAAGACGAGCCATGTATATGAATATAAAGAAAAAGCTTTATTCGTTGGGGATGTTCTCCATCGTCGGTATGATTTCACTGCTGTTTACTACATCACAATTTGCAGACACCACCGCTCAAATGAGCGAAGCCAAACAACTCACAAAAGAACTTGAAGTACGACTGCTCAACCTTCGCCGTAACGAGAAAGATTTCTTACTGCGTAGCGATATGAAATACCTCGACAAGTTTGACGTAAACTACAACAAATTCTTAGCGTCTGAATCCGAACTAGATACAGTGCTCAGTGATTTAGGTTTAGCCAACAGCACACACCTACGTGAAGACATCGAAACTTACCACACCAGCTTTGTTAACTTAGTTAAAGCGAGCGAAGTCTATGGGCTAGCACGTGACAAAGGCCTGCTAGGCGAGTTTCACGTTTTACTCGATAACATCAGCGCGACAGCCAGTGCTGAACAAAAAATCGAACTTTACCTGTTCAATGACTTAATTGAAAAGGGTGAGTTCGATCCGAGTGTTCTTTCTATTACTTCTAACGCTGGAAGCTCAAGTGCTTTGATAGATGCTGCGCGTCAAGTGGTTGAACAGAAGCGAGTGATCGGTTTAAAACATAACGAAGGCCTGCTAGGTGAAGCCCGCTCTGGTTCACACGCTATCGAAAGTCAGTTTAAAGAATTCTCGGCGGTGCTGGACCAACAAACGCAGCAAGAGATGGACAAACTATCGCTGATCAACAACATCCTTTGCGTCACGTTGCTTGTGTCGATCATTCTGTTCAGCTGGTTAATTGTCCGTTCTATCATCGGTAAAATTGAGTCGCTGCTATCAGTGATTCGTAACATTGTTGACTCTAACGATGTGTCTATCCGTTCAACCGAAAATGGCAAAGATGAACTTGGTACACTAGGCCAATACTTCAACCAATTGCTTGATCAACTTGAAGGCCTTATCGCTGCCTCTCAATCTAAGTCACTGCAACTGACTCAAAGCACTTCTAACATGCATGATGAGCTTGAATCGGTGATTAAACAGTTCGAAGTTCAAGCAAACCACACCTCGACAATGACAACGTCAGTACAAGAGATGGTACTTACCATTGGCGAGATCTCTGAAAGCACATCGGTTGCTGCAGAAGGTGTTCATCAAGCGAAAGTGAATGCTGACAAGGGCCGCGAAGTGGTTGTCGCGACCATCGACAATATTACTCAGTTGTCTGAACGCCTTTCAAGCAGCCAAGATTCGATTAGCTCACTGAACCATCATGTTGATCAAATTGGCGATGCAGTAAACATCATCCAAGGCATTGCAGAACAAACCAACCTATTGGCATTGAACGCGGCGATTGAAGCGGCACGTGCGGGTGAACAAGGTCGTGGCTTCGCGGTGGTTGCAGATGAAGTACGAGCGCTGGCAAGCAGAACGCACCAATCAACCACTGAAATTACCAGTGTAGTCACGGCAATTCAGAGCCAAATGAATGCTTCGATGACCGAAATTGGTGAGTGCAATCAACAAGGTCAATTAACACTAAAAGATTCAGAAGAGCTTGATGCAAGCCTACAGCTGATCTTAAGTGACATGGAAAGCATTCAAGGCAACTCTGAACGTATTGCTTCTGCAATTGAAGAGCAGGGCGCAGTAATGGCGCAAGTAAGCGACTCAATCACTGAGCTGAACACTATCTCGAATGATAATAACGCTTCGGCGCAGCACTGTTTAGTCGAAGTGGATAAAGTCGCAGAGCAAGCAAACGATATGGACCAAGCGGTCGCGCAGTTTAAGACATCTTAGAATCAACCTAGTTGCATTAAAGAAGTGCAGCCAAACAACTCAAGCGAAAGGCGCGGATTATCTGCGCTTTTTTGTACCTAATGGATAGGCAAGTTCATGAACAGATAGAAATAAGAATAAGGCATTCCAAAATAGACTTAAGTATCTGTGATATATAAGTAAAATAATGACAGACTATCGAATGAACGAACGTACTGGCGCGTTTCTGACAAACGGTTAAATCTATAGGAAGAGGGATAACATGCACTACGACGTATTCAACGGAGACGCAGACGGCATCATCGCTTTGCTGCAACTGCGCCTAAATGAGCCAAAAGAAACTGTACTGATCACTGGTGTAAAGCGTGATATCAAGTTGGTTTCTCAAGTGGTCTCTAAATTGGCGGAGCAGGGCGATCAAGCGGATGTTGCGTCTGTTACGGTCCTAGATGTATCGATGGAGAAGAACCTTCCGGCTTTACACTCGTTACTTGAGGCCAACGTTGAAGTGTTCTATTGCGACCACCATCGCACAGGCGATATACCTCAGTCTAAGCATCTTGAAACTTTAGTTAATACGGCACCTGAATGTTGCACCAGTTTGTTGATAAATCAGAAGTTAAAGGGTGAGTATGTTGCGTGGGCCATTGCTGCTGCCTTTGGTGATAATTTAAAAGCGGTAGCTTCACAATTAGCGTTAGAAAATGGCTTTGACCGATCCCAAACTGATTTTTTGGAAGAACTGGGTACTCTCATTAATTACAACGGCTACGGCTCGTCACTGAGTGACTTGCACTTCACGCCAATCAAGCTTTACCAAGCTCTCTATCAATATCCGAATCCGTTTTCTCTCCTAGATGACAAAGGTTCAGTTTTCTATCGTCTTCGTACAGCTTATCAAAGTGACAACCAACACCTATCAAACCTTGTTCCTGTTTATGAGAGTGAAGTCGCGCGTGTGTTTGAATTGCCAAGTGAGACTTGGGCAAGGCGTATTAGTGGTGTCTTTGGCAATGAAATCGTTAATCAAGACCCAGGCCGAGCGCAAGCAGTGTTAACTAAAAACCAAGATGGTGAATCTTATACTGTGAGCTTGAGAGCGCCGTTATCAAATAGAACGGGTGCAGACGAAATTTGCTCTAGTTTTGAAACGGGGGGTGGAAGAAAAGCAGCAGCTGGCATCAATCAACTCACTGAAGAAAATAAGATGAATTTTATTTCATCAATTGAGAGTTATTATTCACAGCTGGGCAATTGTATCGATAGTTAACTCTCGATCTGAAAACTGAAAATACAATAATTGTCACCTACATTTTTGGTTGTTCGTGTACACATCTAGCATATGTATAGCTAATAAATCTAATCAATTTTAGTGATATCACTCGCAATGATAAATCTCTGTTAGGTCAGTAAATATAAGGGTTTCTAGACCTTTTGCTCTTATTTTTAGCCGAGCGTGTCCACTTAACTATTTTCACACATTCATCTTAATTACTTATGTGAATTAAGATTCCATATTCATTTGTGCTGTCAATAATTTAGCTCGATAAATCAATATTTTAGCATTTCAATTTGAATGAAAAGTCAAAATCATATTGATTCTTATATTCAATCCGTGACTTAAAATCACAAGTTAAATCAAAGGTCATCTTTTCTTATAAATTCCATTACTTGTCTATAAATATTCATGGCTAAAATGAATTGATTCGGTTGTGATGGGCACAGCTGTTGAGTAAGGAAATGGAATTGATGTTGAAACGGGCAGTGTCGATGTGAATGAAATGGGCAACTACACGTTTGTATATAGTGTTACTGACAGTGCACATCAAACTATCACTGCTGAACGTAAAGTGTCTGTGACTGATGGTTCTAACTGTGCAGCAGCATGGGATGCTGACACCGTTTATGTTGAAGGTGACCAAGTGTCACACGACGGCGCAACGTGGGGTGCGGGTTGGTATACTCGTGGCGAAGAGCCGGGCACTACAGGTGAATGGGGCGTTTGGAGAAAGGTTTCAGACAGTTCATGTGGTGGCAACCCAGACCCAGGCGGCGATCTAGAGCTAAATGTATCTGGCCTTCAGCCTGAATACGTTCTAGATAATGGCAATGTACATTTAGAGTTCACACTAACGTCAAATGAAGCGCTTGATGTAACTGCAATGGTAATCAATAACGCAGGCACTGTTGTTGAACAGACAAAAGTGAATCTAACTGATAATCGTACCGTTACCATGGATTTGTACGACGTAGCAGAAGGTCAGTATAAACTTGAAGTGGTTGGCACTGCGACTGACGGCGAAATGGTGATGGTAGACAACTCGTTCTTGGTAAAAGAAGAGGGCGGTACAACACCACCTCCAGGTGATTACCCTCCGTATGAAGCCGGAACGAATTATGAAGCGGGCGATATTGTAGTAGGCAGCGATAATGGCTTATACGAATGTAAGCCTTGGCCATACACAGCATGGTGCGCAAGCGCATCTTACGCTCCAGCAGACAGTCAATATTGGCAAGATGCTTGGACAAAGCTTTAGTCTTGTAGCTCAACGCTAGCAATATAAAGTAGACGATCAAAGAGAGGCCATTGTGCCTCTCATTTTTTGTTTAATGCTTTTCACTGAGAACTTCAAAACCTTACCTAATCTTAAACTCGGCTCTGCATATTGCTCTAGATCAAAATAAGAGTGATTATCAATTGTATTACTTGTTAGTAAGTTGCACTATGCGCTCATTGAATTTTCTATATTATTAATATTTGCAAAATGAATCTTGCTCAAGTCGACCTCAATCTACTCGTTATTCTTAAACACCTTCTTGAAGAGAAGCACGTTTCCAACACGGCATTGGCACTGGATATGAGCCAACCTACGGTGAGCCGATCACTTCAAAAACTGCGTACCGTTTTCAATGATGACCTATTGGTGCGAGCGGCTTACGGCTATGAGCTAACACCAAAAGCAGAAGCCATTAAGCAAGACCTCAATTCTGTCCTTACACGCTTAGAAAAGTTGGTTCATGGCGATGTGTTCGAACCACAAACGAGTGACAGTACTGTTCGTTTCTTCGGTTTGGTTCCTCAGGTTTCGCATTTATTGCCAAAGGTAGTGGCGGAGATCCGCAAGCAAGCGCCAAACATGGTCGTTGATATCGATTCTATTCCGAAACGACATTTCGAACCTTTGTTGTCGGGGGATGCACATTTTGTATTGTCGACCCATGAGCCTTTAAGTTCAGAGCAAAACTTGTATCGAATGTTCGTGATAAGCCGTGATTACCGTTTATTGATGAGCAAAGACCATCCGTTGGCAGATAAAGAGATCACAGTTGATGACTTGTTGAATAGTCAACTTGGTCAAATCTCACTGCAAGGGGATAAGAAGCTCTCGATCGAAAGTCGATTTAAAGATCTTGGCTTAATTGATAAGCAACGCCAGTTGTCCATTCCAATTCAGCTTTCCAATTTTAACGTTGCACCGGATATGGCTGAAGCAACCGACATCATTTTCCATTTACCGACACCTTTTGCTCAACAAGCCGCTAAGCAAAGAGATCTTGTTTGTAAACGTGTGCCTAAAGCGTTGCGCCACCCATCAGAAGATGTCTACTTATACTGGCATAAGCGCTTTCATAATGACCCTATGTGTCGCTGGGTTCGCAATATATTTAAAGAGCTCTATACATAACTTCCATCCAGAAGGTGAATGGAAGTTATAGATACTTATCGAATTGAATATGGATCTCTTTTGTTATTTGAATGGTGAATAGCGAGAATCGATTTTTGGTATGAAACTTTCGTTGATAAGCATGGTAACTGGTTGTTTAATGTAAACCATTATCATTACCAATCACATATAAGAATAAATATCATGTCTGAGAGATCTCTTTTGATTCGCAAACCCCTTTCGATCGCATTCGCTGTTATTTGTACCTCGTTTTCAGCTAACGTGTTAGCGCAGGAAGAAGCGCAAGCAACAGATGAGCAAATGGTAGTTACGGCAACTCGTACCGAAATGGCACTAAAACAAGCGCCAGCTTCAATGTCGGTTATCACTGCACAAGACATTGAAGACAGCCCAGGTATTACCTTGGCTGACATCGTTGCTGAATCAACCAGTGTTGAGTCTGATTTCGATAGCACACGTGCTGGTCGTCAGATGATCTCTATTCGTGGTATGGATTCTGATTACACGCTTATCATGGTAAACGGCCGTCGTCTCAGCTCGGCAAGTGCTATCATCCGAGGTAATGACTTCGACCTTTCTACTATCCCTGCTGATTCCATCGAACGTGTTGAGATTATCCGTGGCCCAATGTCTGCACTTTATGGTTCAGATGGTATGGGCGGTACAATCAACATCATCACTAAGGCTCCAGAAAACGATTGGAGCTCTACATTGAGTATGGACACTTCATTGCCACTTGATGGTGATGGTGGCGAAGAGTACTCAATGGGCTTCACAACGTCTGGTGCATTGATTGAAGATGAGTTGTTCGCTCGACTTTCTGTTAATCAAACAAGCCGTAATGCATGGCAACCATATTCTGGTACACACAGTTCTGGCTACGACCGTTCAGACGTAACAGCTCTAGAAGAACGCGACACGCTAAGCATGCTTGCAAGCCTGACATGGCACATGACAGATAACCAAACCATCGATTTTGATTTTGGTTACAGCGATGACGAACGTGAATCAGCGGCAGAAAGTGCAAAATCGGTTATTGAGTCAGACACTCGTGTAGTGCGTCACAGCCAAGCAATTACACACAGTGGTTTCTGGAGCTGGGGTGATACTCAAGTTCGTTATTCGCGCGAGAACGTGACTGATAACGATGCAGCCGATCTAGGCAATAACTTCAGCAGCGATATCGAAGAGCTCACTCAAATTGTTGAAGCATCTGCTACCACTTACCTTGGTGACAGCCACACGCTGACATTTGGAATGGACTACCAGTTAAGTGAACTAACTAACAAAGAAAACCTATCGAGCGGAATGTCGGAAGCATATCAAGGCGCATTGTTTGTGCAAGACCAATGGGTCATGACAGACAGCCTAACCGCAACGATCGGTGGTCGTTTGGATAAACACGAACTGTACGGCGAAGAATTCAGCCCACGTGTGTACTTGGTTCACCAAACAACGAACGACCTAATCATTAAAGGTGGTGTAGGCAAGGCATTCAAGGCCCCAACATTGACTCAAAACCAATCTGACTACACAGTTTCAAGCTGTAAGGGTGGTTGTGCGTTGGTGGGTAATGAAGATCTAAATCCAGAGACAAGCATTAACTACGAACTTGCGACGGTATACACACAACCACGTTGGAATGTAGAAGCGGCGTTATTCCGCAATGAGATTAATGACCTTATCGAAAGAACACAAGGTTACTGCCCGCAAGGTGGTGATTGGAACGAAAGTGCTCTTCAATGTGAAAACCCTGACGGTACACCAACGGGAGATTTAGGCGCGAAGACGTACCAAAACGTGTCTGAAGCTATCATTCAAGGTGTTGAGCTTGGCGGTATGTACCAAATCTCTGACGAGTGGGCCGTTTCTGGTAACTACACTTACCTAGATACAGAAGACAAGTCGACAGGTGAAGAGCTACTTGAGCGTTACAAGCATTCAGGCTTTGTGAAGCTTAACTGGAACCCAACTTACGATCTAAGCACTTTCGTGAGTGTACGTTACCGTGGCGAGCGCCAGATTGACAGCGACCTAACGCAAGACGCTTACACAACATTGAACATCGGTACGGTTTACAATGTGAATGACTCAGTACGACTACGTGCAGGTATCTCAAACCTAACGGACGAGTCAGTATCAGATGGGTTAGAGTACATTGGTTATGTTGAAGAGCCACGTACCTACTACATAGGTATGACCGCTGACTTCTAATCAATCTGTGTTTGATTCGGTAGGTAGATACATATAAAACAAAGAACCCACATGACTTAACGTCGTGTGGGTTCTTTTGATTTGGGCGCTCGTAATTGAGTGCACATAGGTATCGAAGAGTGTTAGATTTTTACACAAGTGACAAGAGCATTGCCGGACTGAGTATCCCAAGGAATCAGCTTGTCGTAATCGTGCTCGAAGATATTAACCTCAAAGTATGGCTTCAATATCTCGATTAACTCCTTAAACGAGAATGCCACCATCGGGTGTTCATCATTCCAAACTTGAGTTTCACCTGCAGTCGTTTTTTCGATACTAAGCATTAGCGCTTGCTTATCACCCTCACCAGAGTAATACCAACCCGATCGGAAGGTAAAATCATCTTGTTCTTGGTTTGTGGTGTGTCGAACAAACAGATCATTGCTGATCTTATCTTTATCGACAACGTTAAAGCAGAAAACACCGCCTTGTTTTAGCGCTTTGTGAACGCTAGCAATGCACTCTTTTAACTTCTCGATGCCATCGTTGTAGTGGATCGAATACAAGAAACAAGTAATAAGGTCGAACGGCTCAGAGACTTCAAAATTACTCATGTTCTGCACAGAAAAGCTAGCTTCAGGGCAGCGTAGTTGAGCGATATCTAACATGGGTTGGTTTAAGTCAAGCCCGTTACTTTGATAACCATAATCAATAAAGTGACGAACGTGTGGTCCAGTACCACAACCGAGGTCTAGGTGAGTTTTTCCTTCATTTCCAAAAATCTGATGTAGCCTACGAACGCAGTGACTTTGCGCTTGGTAGTCAATATCAACACACATTAAATCATAGTAACCCGATAGGTCGGTATAGAGCGCGTTGGCGGACATGTTTGCCTGCAGCATTTGCTGAAAAAATTGGGGTGGCGCATCATATACCGAAATGTGGAATTCGCAATAAAATATTTAACATGCTCATGCACTTTAATTCCAACTTTGTTACTAACTAAACACTGATGATTCACTGTTAGGAGTATGGAAAAATATCATCAAAGCGAGATAGCTTCAGCCGTTACGAACACGCTTCGATACAAACCGATTCATTATTTATTGAAACTTGGTTTTTGCCGTTTGCTTTTGCTCTATAAAGTGCGTCATCGGTGACTTTAATGAGAGTATTGACTGAGTTCGAGGAATGACAAATACATCGACTGGTCATTCCAATACTGACACTGGACCTAAACGGACGGCGATTAGCACCAATAAAAATATGTTGATTAAATGAATGACAAATACGTTCACCAATGATTTGGGTATACGCAGGCTTCGCATTAGGAATGAACACAATAAACTCTTCACCACCCCAGCGTCCCACTACGCCATGGAGCAATTCAACGTGAGTTTTTATAGTGTCAGCTAAGTGCTTAATGACAGTTTCACCAACGGTGTGACCAAACTGATCGTTTATCAACTTAAAGTCATCAATGTCAATCAACATACAAGACATTTCGATTCTCTGATTCATTGGCTTCTTTATCCAATCATAAATCGCCCGACGATTGAGTGCCTGCGTTAAGTCGTCATGCATAGCACGATGCAGTAATTCTTTTTCCAACAATACTTTATCTGTCACTTCTTCAAGAATGACTTGAATGGCGTCTTCACCTTCCCAGTTAATCACGTTGTCATAGAGATTGAAGTATTTGTAGGAGTCATCAAAGCAACGGTTGGTAACCACGGAACTGAAGTTGGGTGTGTTGCCATTGAGAATGCTCTCGTAACGTCTGATTGCAATTGGTCGCTCTGCTTCAGGAATGATTGAAATGATTGAATCCATCGCAAGCACTTGCTCAATAGATTTGGCACCTTGTTGTTCAACCCAAGCTTGGTTAACCATCAAAGGTTTGAAGTTTCTATGAATCAAAATGCCTTGCTTCGATGTACTGAGTAGCTTTCTATACATACGATCGGTTTCGTGGCGTTGACGTTGCGCTTCTACCACAGAGGTGATGTCAATGATGTTCACTTTAAGAGCGGGCTTGTTATTCAATTCAACAATGTGCGATAAGCAAAATATGGAGATATTACGGCCATGAGCGGGAATGTCTGTGTACAATTTTCCTTTCTTAAGCTTGCCTTTTATTGCTTCTAGATAGCGTTGCTTGGCTAGATTTTGGTAACTATCAGGTACCAAGGCATATACAAAATCAATATTGCGTAATAACTCACCACGGTTTTTATAAACAAAGATTTGAGCGATCTCGTTGTCGACATCAACAACTCGATGATCTTGAAGTGTCATACACCCTTGTGCTGAGTCGAAGTTTTGACAGGCCAAAGTGGTGGTTAAATCTAGTTGAATACTCATATCTACCGGATTACTTATTCGTTAACTGAAATAGGTTTTTCTCACTCGATGTAGCGACCCCAAGGTCTTTGCGGAGCTCTTTTATGACGAGACTAGATTGGAAAATTATGGTATCTAGGTAAACTAAGTGTGACATTTAAAATTTTATGATAAATCAGTAATTTTACTGGTTTTAACCCAGTTCTTGAAAAGGAAACAATTCAGGAAAGTAGATCAGTAATTAAAGCTAAATAAGCGAGCTAAACAAGGAAAGTTAAGACAATGGAATCAGCACCAAACGCAAAGGACTCTGTGGAAATCGGTACTTCAATAATCATCAAGCTTGATGACTTATCGGGTGGGGAAGTAATAGGCTTACTAGAAGAGCATCTCGCTGATATGTACGCAACATCACCACCCGAAAGTGTTCATGCTCTGGATCTGGATGGGCTCAAGTCGCCAGAGATTACCTTTTTTAGTGCTTGGAAAGACAGTCAATTGCTTGGGTGTGTTGCGATTAAAGAGTTAAATACCCAACACGCTGAACTCAAATCGATGAGAACCTCACAGTTTGCTCGAAAGTCAGGTGTTGCTAGCCAACTTTTACAACATGTATTGGATACCGCAGCCATTCGCAAGTATCAGACAATCAGTTTAGAGACAGGTTCAGAAGACTACTTTAAGGCAGCGCGTAACCTGTATGAAAAGTTTGGCTTTGGATACTGTGAACCATTTGCAGATTATATATTGGATCCGCACAGCCAGTTTATGAGTATCGAATTGTGTTAGAAGTGACTACATCGCAAAGAGAGATTCCCTATCACGCTCAATGGTATGGACTCCCCACCTCAACTGACAGCGTCAGCTAAAGTTACAGGTGCGAACCAAAACAGGAGCCCATACCATGAATAAATTTAACACAATCTCGATTGATTTAGCCAAATCCGTCTTTCAAGTCGCGGTATTTAACCGCCATGGCAAGCGTAAGTTGAACCAAGCTATGTCTAAAAAGAAAATGCTAACGGTCATCAGCCAACACCCTGGCGCGACCATTTGCATAGAGGCCTGTGCAGCATCTCATTATTGGGGACGAACGTTTCAAAGCCGTGGTCATACCGTCAAAATGATACCTCCCCAAAAAGTGAAGCCGTATCGCAGTGGTAATAAGAACGATGCTAATGATGCTATCGCGATTTACGAAGCTTCCTTACGCTCCGATATTCATGCTGTACCTGTAAAAACACCGGAGCAGCAAGATATCGCAATGCTGCTGAGTTTAAGACAAAGCTATATAAAACAACGCACGGCAGTAAGTCTACGTATCCGTGGCTATGCAGCGGAATGTGGCATTACCTTCCCACAAGGAGCCAATAAACTGCGAGAACTGCTCCCTTTCGTTATCGAAGATATGGAGAATGAATTAACACCGACAACTCGATTCGTTCTCCGAGAATTACATGCTCAGCTACTAAATCTTGATGAGCCTATCGAGAGAGTTGAATCGCAACTTATAGACTTTGCAAAGCAAATACCCGCTTGCCAGTTATTAATCACTTTACGAGGTGTACGTTGGGTGATTGCAAGTGCCATTTTTTCCCGTCTAGGTGACGCTTCGGCCTATAGAAATGGTCGAGGAGCTAGTGCGAGCTTAGGTTTAGTTCCGGCTCATACTGGCAGTGGTGGTAAGAACAAAAACCACGGAATAAGTAAATCAGGTGATAAAACCTTACGCTCTCTTGTCGTTCATGGAGCAAGAGCGGTGGTAGCGAATATCCGAGATAAAGAAGATCGCTTAAGTTGCTGGATACGAAACTTATTAGAAAGAAAGTCGTTTAACCAAGTGGTTGTCGCCCTTGCGAACAAAACGATCAGAATGGCTTGTGCCATGCTGAAAAGCAATCAATCTTATAATGAGACGTTAATCGCTTAACAGTTGATTTTATAAGGTTAAGGGAGACATCAATCCCCCCATGTAAGCAAGTAAATTATGGTAAAGAGTAAGCATAGCAAGCAAAAGAAACTCTGAGAGGGACGAAGGTGATAATACACCACACGCTCGATAAGAACTTTTGCTGAGTGGATTAAGCCATAGAGGTTCGGGGTAGCTCCCCATAAAGAAACCGAATATACGTGCACTTGCGTACCTTTACTCGTTTCCTTGCAATACTAGGGGAGTCCATATACGTACCTCGCTTTAGGGAATGACGATTATCCGGTCAATGACTAAAACGTTAGCGATTTTCTAGCTCTGCGAAAATAGCTTCAGCATCCACAATACTTCCTGAGATAGAAAGTGTGTTGAACGGAACCAAATCCTCAGGGCTAGAAGGCTTTTTAACTAACAGCTCTGGGTAGACTTTCGATTCGCCCATCAACATTGCCTTAAGCTCTTTGACGGATAGGTCAGGGTAGCGAGACCAAACTAATGCCGCGACGCCGGACACGACAGGTGCAGCCATACTTGTGCCACTTTTCGAACCGTAGGTGTTTCCCGGAGTGGTTGATAAAATGCGGTACCCAGGTGCAAACACATCAACTGATTTCTGGCCGAAGTTACTAAAGCTCGCCACTAACGTTTCGTCGGCATATTTTGCTGATGCACCCACATCTAACCATGTTGAAATAGGCTTTGAACGGTAGTGCTTCGCGTAGCGGTTTGGAAAGCTTGGTTTGATGTCGTTATCGTTACGGCTGTTCCCCGCAGAGTGAACGATCAAAACGCCTTTACGAGCCGCGTAACGGAATGCGTGGTCGACGATGTATTTACGTGGCGAGTAGCTTTTACCAAAGCTCATGTTAATGATCTTCGCGCCATTATCGACGGCGTAACGCACTGCATTGGCAATGTCCTTGTCCCGCTCATCGCCATTTGGCACCATACGTACCGCCATGATTTGAGCATGATCTGCCACACCATCAATACCCACTGAGTTGTTACGCTCTGCAGCGATGATTCCAGCAACGTGTGTACCGTGCGAACCAACAGGGCCTTTTACATCGTTGTTGCCGTAGCCTTTTTCCCAAGGGTTCGAGATGTCATCCCAAACAATATCGCCACGCGTGTCGAGCTCTAAGTTAAGATGGAAATTCAGAGAGTCTTGGTAACGGCTACGACGTGATTCCAGATATTCAAATGAATACCATGAATCAAACACACTCAAAAGCCCTTCAGCTGCAGTAACGACGCTAGCATTCTCACTATCTAACAGTGTTTTCAGACCGTTAGTAGAAAAGTCTTTTTGATCGACGAACTGAAGAATCTGTTCTTTGAACTCATTGGCTTGGTCAGTTGCTGTCGTTACACGATTCAACGCATCTTGGTCATCTTTTAAAGACGACAAGTAATCAGATTCAACACCTTGATAATACTTACGTTTCTTACGCGGAATCCAATGTCCGTTCTCTTTTAACTCAAGGTACTTTTTGTATTCTCTAGTGACTTCTAGTGTGTCTTGGTCAACGTTAATGCCTAACGAGTTACCCAAAAAGTTCCAGCCGTGGACATCGTCAATGTAACCATTGCCATCATCGTCAATCCCGTTGTCTGGGATCTCGTCTTCATTGGTCCAAAGTTTGTTTTTGAGATCTTCGTGTTCAACGTCGACACCTGAATCAAGAACGGCAACGATGACTGGTTGTGGTTGAAGAGGGGGCATCAAGTAGTCATATACCACATCAGAACCCACACCCTGAATTCTTGTGTAGCTTGCCGTTAAGTTAAACCAATCACCGCGCTGTTCATCAGCGTTGCTCATCATTCTCATTGAGAAAAATGAAGGTAGAATAGTTTCTCGCGAGTAATCCTCAACAATTGTCCCTTTTACATCTTGGATGAAAGGTGAGTTGGCAGGTTGTGGCTCTGGGCTACTCTCATTAAGAGCCGAGGCAGATACTTGAGCCGAAGCCATAATAGCTAAAGAAAGCGTGGTAAGTCTGTGTCCGTGATTCATCTGTGTTGCATCCTTATCATTGTGAGACTGAATAGTTGTGCGACTAGAACTGACTCCTTAGCGAAGCTTTATGAAAGCACGCAGTCAGTTCTGTGAGAGGGAAATGCCCGCTCAAAAGCAATCAAAAGATAATATGCAATCAGACTTGTATCATTCGTTTGATCAATGAAATGGTAGGAAGGTCTCACTGTGATCGATTTTAAAGTCTCAAAGTTTGAGCTAAATTCTATTAATAAAACCAATATTTATAAAATTAAGAATTGGGATTAAAGGTGTTTAGAATCAATTGATTAGTATGTTAATTGCAGGGGGTGGTTTTGGCTCTCACTCAGCTATTGAAGTGCTTTTGAAAGAGCCAAGATCAAGGAGCTTAGTCGTCGTGAGAGCTAAATTCAAAGTTTCCGTTGACGGCAAAATGGTCTGAAAGGTGCCAACTTCCCCAAGTGTCAGAGCTCAACCTTTGATGAAGCTTGACCGTATTAGTATTACTTGTTGCTCGTCTATGCACTCTGCTAACAAAAACGTAATCCAGATACTCTACATCAGCGCCACCTGAATACTTATAAGCGGCATACGGGTTAATCGTCGGGTCAAAGGTTGCATTGGTGTAGCCTCTGAATTCTGGAGGATCAACATCCAACGTAGCTAGCATTAGAAGGTATTCCACGAAGTCGCTATTTTTATCGATATTGAAGTCTCCAGCATAGATAACCGCTTCGTTGGAAGGTATGCCTTTAGTCAGCATAAAGGTTCGCATCAGCCCTAGCTGTAAGCGTCTTAGTCTTTTGGCCGCAGGCGTATTGAATGATGCTAGGTGCGTGTTGAATATATGGTATATCTGACCATCTTTGTCGATTTTTGTGTAGACGACGCCTTTATCTGCGTAACAATCAGTCCCGGAGCAGTGTTCAAAAACTATACTGTCGGTTTCAATAATTGGATAGCGACTAAAAGTGACCACGCCTCCGTCGTACATCGCACTAGTGCCACCTCCTACTACCTCTGTTCTAAATGCATATTCCTCTGCTAGAGCGTTGAATAGGATCTCTCGGTCTGAAGAAAAAGCTTCTTGAAGTGTGAGTACGTCATATCCGGAGAGAGTGTGGTCCAAGACACTTGCACGACTTGTAATGTTTGATGATACGCCGGGGAGCATCCATAGGTTATATGACCCAACGTTCAAGGTATTTGGGTCTTGATCAAAATCATTGATCGTATGTTCTGAGACTACAAATTCAACGTCGTCGAAACCTGACGTGTATATAGCCTTAACACCGAACTCAGAGTGATATCCATCTTGGTTATAACGATGAAGAATATATGGGTTGTAGTCGGTCATCATCCCTTGATCTTTATACCCATAAGACAGCGTTGTACCTGAACTATGACCAACCAACTTAAGTTGAGCAACGGGTTCTTGCGGTTTGACTTCCCATGTTCCCTCATCAGTCAATCGTGATATTGTCAGAAAGTAATCATATGTAGCGCCATTCACAATCCCATAATATCGATTAAAATCAGCCACTTTAGCTTTTTGATAGGGCCAAATTACTAAGTCATTTCCTGTTAACCTGTATTGGTAACCATTACTAACAGGCGCACTGGAGTCTACTGAAAAGTTTATCAATATGGGTTTGTCAGTGCGGTTTATATAGTAAAGTGATGTTGCGAGTGCTTGGCTGGCTATTGCCCAAATTATCAGTGTTGAACACAGCTTTTTAATCATGTTTCTTCCTTTGATTACATTCCTAAAATCGAAAACAGAAAGTAGCCCTGGTGTGCATTCAGTTGCAAATTAAAGATTTTGGTTTTGTGCTGTGTAACGCGCATGTGATCATATTGTAAATTTTATGAAAAATTACTCTGTTTTATAGTAACTTATGATTATTCTAACCGATTCGAAGTACATTCTATGACGACTTATTTTGCTGGTTTCTCCCTTGGGCTTTCGCTAATCCTTGCGATTGGTTCTCAAAATGCGTTTGTTTTAAAGCAAGGTCTAAAGAATCAACACGTATTGGCAGTTTGCGCTGTATGTGCAATTTCTGATGTCTTACTCATTAGTTTTGGTGTAACAGGCTTCGGCGCAATCGTTAAGCAATTCCCACAAATTGAGCAGTTCGCCCGTTATGGTGGGGCTATCTTTTTGGGTGTCTATTCATTCTTAAGCTTCCGTTCAGCATTCACTGAAAATCACGCCTTAGAAGCCACTGCTGAAACCAAAGACTCATTAACTAAAGCGATGGCGATGTGTTTGGCGTTCACTTGGCTTAATCCGCATGTGTATTTGGATACTGTGGTATTGCTGGGTTCTATCTCAACTCAATATCAACCTAATCAAATGTTGTTTGGTGCTGGTGCCGTATCGGCGTCGTTTGTGTTCTTCTTTTCACTTGGATATGGCGCACGCTTCTTGGCTCCAATGTTTAAGAACCCGAGAGCGTGGAAGGTGTTGGAATTTGTCGTTGGCGTGATCATGGCGTCTATTGCATTATCTTTGATCGTCTAGCTGCGCGTAATTAGGCATTCAAACATATGGTCTAAAGCTCCTACCTAGAGTTACTAATTAAAGTTCCTATCTAAAGTGACTGTCTTTAGTTATCTCCGCATTTAATTATTTCCAAAAAAATAGAATTATTTTTCGTCTTTCGGTTTTGGCGTTCGTCTTAGGGGTACAAATACAAATTAATGACCTAATTCGGAGTAAACCATGATTAAACTTGTTAGCTTTAAAAACTGCCCATTCGTTCAACGTGTAATGGGTGCTTTGGTAATGAAAAATGTCCCATTTGAAATTGAATACATTGAGCTAAACAATAAACCTCAATGGTTCCTAGATATTTCGCCAAACGGACAAGTGCCAGTATTGATTACAGAAAATGACACGGTTCTTTTTGAGTCAGATGCAATTGTCGAATACCTGGACGATAAATACGCGCCGATAGAAGAGGTGTCTGCCGAGCAAAAAGCATTAGATCGTGCTTGGTCTTATCAGGCGAGTAAACATTACATGCCACAATGCGGCACAATGGGAAGTAAAGACAAAGAGACTTTTGAAACACGTTTAGCGAACCTTCAAAAAGCCTTCCTAAAAGCCGAAAACAAGTTAGGCAATACAGAATTCTTTAAAGGGGATTATATATCTAATGTCGACATTGCTTGGCTACCACTGTTGCACCGCGCGTCAGTAATTAATGAGTGGTCAGGCTTTGATATGCTCGAAGGATTCCCTAAAGTGCAAGCGTGGCAGGCCGCTTTGATTAAGTCGGGCTTAACGGAGAAAACGGTACCTCAAGACTTTGTGGAGAAGTTTAGTGGTTTCTATTTAACGAATACTTATTTGGCAAGCCTTGCTGAAGCTCATTAATATTATATTCATTATTTTAAATATAATTTAACAGGATCTCATTCTGAATGGTTAGAAAGGATAAAATAAAGCTCACTCTATTAATCAATAGTGTGAGCTTTTTGTTTTCTAGGAAGGGGAGAGTTAAGTAATAGCTAGAATATATAAGCCACTCTATATGACTGAATATGTGATTAAATTACTGATTTAAAAGAACTTTTTAATGATAGGTGCAATGTGGATATTGTAACTCTTAGTTGTTTTTTGCTTTTGCTCTATTTTGTCTCATAAATAAGACTGTATAAGATTCGCTAATTATTCGCTTGGTGAATGAAAGTTGTCGTGATAATTTCCCAATCACTTCGTAAATGAACAGTGTTTTATTGTTTGTTAGGAGTCGCTTGAATAATTTATTTAAACAGTATCGCAACCGTTGGAATAGTGTCGGAAACCTATTAATAGTTGATGAACGGTGCTGTGGGACAAACTAAAAAGGGTATTTTCATGCTTAAATCAACATTTCTATTGAGTCTAGTTGGCTTGGTTTCACTTCCTACATTTGCTGCTGGTGTTGAGGGTGGTCCATACATTGGCGCAGGCCTTGGTGTGTATCAAGACTCAGATACTGATGGCGGAGGCAATTTAGATGCTGAAAGCATGGGGTACAGCCTTTATGGTGGTTACCAATTTAACCGCATCGTTGGTATCGAACTTGGTTACACGGATTACGCCGATTACGAAAAATTTGGTACTAAACTCCTTTCACCAACGTCTTTGTCTGTTGCAGCAAATGTGGGCTACACGTTTGACAACTCAATCCGTCCATTTGTATTGGCAGGCTTAAGCTACGTTGATCTAAATTCAAGCAACGGTGCTTTCTATGGCGACGATTCAGGTGCAGGTTTCCGCTTCGGCGTTGGTGTGGAATACACCCCAGTAGAAAACTTAACACTTCGCCTGATTTCTCAAGCGGATGCAGTAAACATTGAAAACTACGCATACATCAATGGGAACAAAATACGTCTAAGCAGTCGAGACGTGGCATTTAGCACAGTAACACTGGGTGCTTCTTACAATTTCTAAGGCGTGTTGAGCCCCGAAACTGCGTATCGTTGATACGAAAGCCGCTCTGATTATGAGCGGCTTTTTTGTAGCTATAACTTATGAGACGTTCAAGCGTAAAATTAGTTGGTTTTCACAAGCTTATAAAAGGGAATTATGTCGACTATTTTGGTAGATTAAAGGCATTACATACTTCTAGTGAGCAGCAATGAAGATTCTTCACACGTCCGATTGGCACCTTGGCCAAAACTTCTACAATAAAAGCCGTAAGAATGAACATGAACGGTTTTTACAATGGTTACTTGAGCAAGTTACAGAGCACGACATCGACGCGATCATTGTTGCTGGCGATATTTTCGATACCAGTACACCGCCGAGTTACGCTCGTGAGATGTATAACAAGTTTGTGGTCGATTCGAGCAAGATCGGCTGCCAATTGGTGTTGTTAGGTGGAAATCACGATTCGGTGTCTGTGCTTAAAGAGACACAACAGCTGCTCAAATACATGGGCGCCGATGTGATTCCTAATACCAATGAAGATCATGCGACTCAGGTTGTCGAACTAAAAGGCAAGAACGGCGATGTAGAAGCGCTGGTTTGTGCCATTCCCTTTATTCGCCCTCGCGATGTGTTGACCAGCCAGGCGGGTGTGACAGGCGTTGAGCGTCAGAAGCAACTCGGAGATGCTATCAAACAGCATTATCAAAGTGTCTATGACGCCGCTGTTGCAAAACGTGCGACGTTTGATAACAGCGAGCACATGCCGATTATCGCTACCGGTCATTTAACGGCGATGGGTGTCCAACAATCGGATTCGGTACGCGATATCTATGTTGGCAACCTTGATGGTTTTGCCGCTGATGGCTTCCCAGACGCAGATTATATTGCACTTGGTCACATCCATCGCCCACAAGTGGTGGCAAAGCGTGAATACATTCGTTACTGCGGCTCACCTATACCATTAAGCTTTGATGAACTTAAATCTCAAAAGCAGGTATGTGTGGTTGAGTTTGTTGAGGGCGAGCGCACCATTTCTCAATTGCCAGTTCCAACGTTCCAACCCCTAGCTGAAATCAAAGGCGACTTGAGCGAGATCGAATCTCAGCTGAACCAATACATAGGTTTAGATAGCGAACAAAGCGTGTGGTTATCGATAGAAGTGCAAGCGCAAGATTACTTATCGGATCTTCAAGAACGTATGCGCACACTAACCGAAGGATTGAACGTTGAAGTGCTGCAACTGCGCCGAGCAAGAGAACGCCGTAACCAAGCTTTAGAGCAAGAGTCAGCAGAAACGCTGTCAGAATTGAGCCCGATGGACGTGTTTACGAAACGTATTGCCTTAGAAGAATTTGAAACCGATTCTGAAAAAGCGCGTTTAGAGCGCATGACGGTGAAGTTTAAACAAGTGATGGTTGAAGTGTCTGAGAGCGCTCAAGCGCCAAACAAAGTAGAAGAGTAACCAGTATGAAGATTTTAAGCCTAGAATTTGAAAACCTGAACTCTTTGAAAGGGCGTTGGAAGCTCGATTTTACCCAATCACCGTTTGCGGAAAATGGCCTGTTCGCGATTACTGGCCCAACAGGGGCAGGTAAAACCACCATTCTTGATGCGATTTGTTTGGCATTGTTCCACCGCACACCGCGTTTAAAGAGCATCGCTAAAGGCAACAACGAATTAATGACGCGTGGCACGGGTGAGTGTTTTGCTGAGCTGGAGTTTGAAGTGCAGGGCAAAACGTATCGATCTAATTTCCACCAAAAGCGTGCTCGCGGAAAACACGATGGCGCATTACAAACGCCAACGTGTGAATTTGCGGATGCGGACACCGATAAAGTCTTAGAAACCATGCTGACCAAGAAGACCAAGTTGGTGGAGCAGGTAACAGGTCTCGATTTCTCACGCTTCACTAAATCGATCATGTTGTCTCAGGGTGAGTTTGCGGCGTTCTTAAATGCTAATGCTAACGACCGTGCCGAGCTACTTGAAGAGCTGACGGGTACAGAAGTCTATAGCCTGATTTCAGAGCGTATCTACGATCATTTCAAGTCGAGTGAAGAGTCACTTAATCACCTTAAAGCGAAAGCAGAAGGTGTGAGCTTACTGTCTGAAGAGCAAATCAAAGAGCTAACCGCAGAACGAGAAACGCTAGAAGCCGAGCAGAAGCGTTTAGCCGAGCAATTAAAAGAGTGGCAAGCGCATCTTAGCTGGTGGAAAGACGTGACTAAAGCTGAGCAAACTATTGCGGCCAGTGAACACGATCTTAAAACCGCTCAAGATGAACTAGACCGTAATCAACCTTCATTAGAGCGCTTAGCAAACAGTGAGCCGGCTGAAAAGCTGCGCCCAATGCACAAAGATTTAAAGCGTTGCGAACAAGAGGTGAGCACTACTCAAGCTCACTTAGATAACAGCACCAAGTTACTTATTGTTCGTGATGAAGAAAAGCAAGATGCGCAAGCGAAACTGACTCAAAGCGGTGTGACTGTCGAACAGGTTAAAAGCGAGCAACAAGATCAAGAGAAGATCATTGATCTAGTGCGTCCGCTAGATAACCAAATTGCCGTGCTTAAAGATAAACAAACTGTGGCCGTTAATGCAGCGAATACGCTGAACGAGCAACATACTCAGCAGCGCAATCAACAGGCTGTTATAGTCCAAAAAACAGAGGTACTGAAGCAACAGGACCAACTCAGCACTGAGTACCTAAATACACATCAAGCTGACCAATATTTAGAAAAATACTTAGGTCAGTGGCAAGCCAAAGTTGAACAAGTTCGTATCCTAGAGCGTCAGCATTCAGAACTACTAAACTCAGCGAAGCAAGCTTTGTCCGCAGTGGATGCTCAGCAAGCGACTATCAAAACTGCTCAAGAAGTAAAAGTAACGCAAGACAAAGCATTAGCAGAATCGGTTGTGACAGAAAATAATACCAAGCAGCAATGGGAAGCCTTACAAGGCAACACTAGCGAACAAGTGTTGAATGCGCAAAAAGACCTGCTGGAGTTCTGGAATCGCAATACGCACTCGTTATTGGAAATTAATCGTGGCTTCCTAAATGCTCAACAACAGTTGCACGCGAAAACACAGGCACATCAAACTAACAATCAGTTGGTCGACAAACTTTCGAAAGAACGTGAAGTGCTGGTGGATCGATATAAAGAGAAAGAGACGTCTCTTGAGCGATTAACGCGTTTGATTGATCAAGAAGGCGAATTAGCGAAATACCGTGCAGCTTTAGAATCTGGATCTGAGTGCCCACTGTGTGGTTCAACAGACCATTCGATCGAGCAGTCGCAAGATATTGCAAATCTGGTCTCGCAAAAAGATCGGGAAAACCTAGAGTTGGCAGCCATTAAGAAAGAAGGCCAAGAGCATCGTCAGCAATTAGATTCTCTTGCCCCTATGATTGCAGCGCTTAACGATGACATCCTGCGTGCACAAGCGGATATCCAACAAGCCCAACTGAATTGGCAAGGCATTGTTGGTAAGCTTCAACAGGGCTTATCAGATTTCTCTGGCACGGCTCCAGAGCTAGCTCTGCTAACGATTAACGATTTAGGCAATGAAGCTACGGTCGCGACCTTTGCTCAGCAGTGTGAACTTCAACTAAGTCAGATCTCGCAGCAATTGAAAGCATTGGGTGATGCCAAAGCGCACTATGCGGAAGCTGAGAAACAACGCTTGTCTGTAAGTGTTATGGTTGACAAGGCGCAATCTAACCTTGAGTTGGCCGAGCAACGCTTAGCTGATCTGAATAAGCAAAACCACATTACAAACGAACAAGTAGCTAAGACAGCTCAAGCGAAAGATCAGCAATGGCATTCGTTGAAAGAGAGCATTGTTCAAACCGCTATCGAAGCACCTGAACTTGAACATATTGATGATTGGTTTACTGCGAAATCACAAGCATCAAGCACATGGCAGCAAACCAAACAGCAACAGGCCGATATTGAGAAGCAACTGATTACTCAAAATGCCGAATTGAAAACCTTAGATGACAAGCTAAGTAGCGCAGAGAAAGAGCTCGCGACACTGACGCAAGAGAGTGAGTCTTTAATGTCAGAGCTCACTCGTGTAACGGCTGAAAGAACAAAGTTATTTGGTGACAAAGACATTCAAACCACCAGTAATGCGATGAAGCAAAAAGTCACTGAAGCGGTTAGTGTATTTGATGCCGCTCAGTTGGTGCTTAACCGTTGCGAACTTGAACATCGAACCGAGCAAACTAAACACACCAGCTTCTCTGAAGAGCTGACCAGCAAGCAGTCAAATTACACACAAGTGTCGAATGCTTGGTTAGAAGCGCTGAAAACTAGCCCATTTGAAGGAGAGGCTGATTTTGAAGCAGCATTATTAGACGAAGAGGTTAGAACTCAACTTCAAAGCCTGAAGAAGTCTATAGATGAAGCGATTGTCAGTGCACAAGCTAGGTTGAACACTGTCAAGGCGACGGAGGTGGAGCTACAAAACCACGAAAATGCTAAAACATGGCAAGAGCAAGACCAACAACAAGTTGAACTTGCGACGACTGAATGCCAAAACGCACAACAAAGTCATGCAACAAAGATCGGCGCGATTTCTGCCAATCTTGAAACTGATAGCCAGAACCGCAGCAATCAGCAAGATCTGTTCAAGCAAATCGATGAGCAACAAGTCGAGTTTGATGATATCTCACGTCTTAACTCGCTTATTGGTTCTAAGAACGGCGACAAATTCCGTAAGTTTGCCCAAGGTCTAACGCTGGAAAATTTGGTGTACCTTGCGAATAAGCAGTTGCAGCGTTTGCATGGTCGTTACGAACTTAAACGTAAAGCCGACGATGGGTTAGAACTGCAAGTGCTGGACACATGGCAGGGCGATGTGATGCGTGACACGAAGACGTTATCAGGTGGCGAAAGCTTCTTGGTGAGTTTAGCGTTGGCATTAGCGCTTTCTGATCTTGTCAGCTACAAAACCAGTATTGATTCATTGTTCTTGGATGAAGGTTTCGGCACCCTTGATAGTGACACATTGGACATTGCCCTAAACGCTCTCGATAACCTGAATGCGTCTGGAAAGATGATTGGTGTTATTAGCCACGTTGAAGCACTGAAGGAGCGAGTGCCCGTTCAGCTTAAAGTGACAAAACACTCTGGCTTAGGTGTGAGTGAGATGGAGAAGCAGTACAAGGTTGTCGCTTGATTGGATTAAGCGGGTTTAGTTGAATTTGAGCAGAGTCGGTTCAGATAAAGCCGAATCCGTTTAGATAAAGCAGATCCCCGACTCAGTCGTTCCTCCTTCTCGAGGATGACGGAGTCGGGCTGTTATCAATCACTCCGTCGCCACTCCTTAAAGTCAGGAGCGTTCAAAAAGTAGCCGTCACTCCCTAAAGTGAGAAACGAGCGTAATAGGGAATCCCCAGTAAACGCAGGAAGTGGACTCATCCAAAAGGAAACGACCATGCATAAGAAGCCTCATTTACCGACCAAGACATGTCCCGTTTGCCAAAAGCCTTTTGCATGGCGTAAAAAGTGGCAGCGTTGTTGGGACGGTGTTATTTACTGTTCAGAACGTTGTCGTCGCAACAAGTCTTAGTCTTCATACACTCGAATACATCAAACTATTCTCTATCAGCCAAGTCCGGTAAACCGATATTTCCTTCCTTTGTTATCATTTTGATGTTCCTTTAATCGTTTGGTCATTCATTTCTTAAGTTAATATTTCTATCTGTAAGATAAGTGATGTATAAAGGCGGCATGAAGATACCTAAAAGAATACAGCCTTTAGTTGACGATGGTTTGGTCGACGAGGTGACAAGCCAACTCATGAGTGGCAAAGAAGCATCGGTGTACATTGTGCGCTGCGGCGATACGATCCGTTGTGCCAAGGTATATAAGGAAATTAGCCAACGTAGTTTCAAAAAAGCGACTGCGTATCGTGAAGGCCGAAAAGTACGAAACAGCCGCCGTGCTAGAGCGATGGAAAAAGGTTCTGGTTTTGGCCGTGAGCAACAAGAAAAGGTTTGGCAAAGCGCTGAAGTGGATGCCTTGTATAAACTGGCAGAAGCGGGCGTTCGTGTACCTGTGCCTTATGGTTGCTTTGATGGCGTGCTGCTTATGGAGTTGGTCACTGATGACGAAGGCTATGTTGCCCCACGTTTGAACGATGTCGTTATGTCAGCAAAGCAAGCGATCGAAGACCATGCCGTGATGATGACTTATGTGGTTAAAATGCTGTGTGTTGGTTTGATCCATGGTGACTTGTCTGAGTTCAACGTATTGGTGGATGAATACGGCCCGGTAATTATCGATTTACCGCAAGCGGTTGATGCTTCGGCTAACAATAATGCCGAGTGGATGTTGGCTCGTGACATCAATAATATCCGTGATTATTACGCTCAGTTTGCTCCTGAATTGGCGAAAACCGAGTATGCTAAGGAAATGTGGGCGCTTTACGAGAAAGGCGACCTAAAGCCAGACAGCAAGCTAACAGGCGAGTTTACGGAAACGGACGATTTGGCCGATATTGAAGCCATTATGCAAGAGATAGACGCTGCGCGAGTTGAAGAACAACACCGACGCGAGCGAGCTAAAGAAGAGAAAGAAGGCGTCGACGACAGCAAGTTCAATTGGGCTGAGTAATCGTGATGATCGGCTTAGAGCTTTAGTTAAATAGCAGTCATAACGCCTGAAAAAATTTATGCGTTCTTTCTAAAAAATAACCCAATAGAGCAACACTCTGTTGGGTTTTCTTTTTTAGCACTTATCAAAGACGACGAGTGGTATTGGTTTCTACCAACTTAACTGTTCACCATCGTAAGCGTAGAAGTGCCCGCTTTTGTCTGGTGTGGCAGTGCGAATGATATCGACCAATTGATGGGCGACATAGCTCGACTCAAACAGCTTACCTTCAGGGACATTAGTCTGGAAAGGCTTCGACAGAGCTGTATCTGTTGTGCCTGGGTGTAGCGCCAACACCGTGCCTTTCTTAATGGTGCGTTGCCATTCAATCGACATGGTTTTGATAAACATATTGAGCGCCGCTTTCGACGAACGATAGCTATACCAGCCGCCTAATCGGTTATCTGAAATGCTCCCGACCTTTGCGGAAACCACGGCAAACTTTGGATTGTCGCTCGTTTTAAGAACAGGTGTGAAGTACTTTGCCAATAATAAGCTGGGCAGAGTATTCACTGAGATGTTTTTCAGGAAAAACTCAGGGTCAATGGACGCCAGGTTCTTTTCCGGACCAAGGTCTGGAGTGTGAAGCATACCCACGCAGTTTATCAACCAATCAAGTTGTTCAAACTCAGAACTCAAACGCTTGATATCAGCTTCGTTGGTGGCGTCAACTTTGTGCCAGTTCAAGCGACTGTTTTCAAGTTCCGGCTGTTGAGAGTGGAAAGTCGCGTCTACATGCACCTCAAGAAAATCAAACCGAGACAGCTCAGATAATAGGTGTTTAACCACAGCAAAGCCGATACCGCCGCTTCCGCCAACCACCAATATGTGTAGTCTGAGTTGCTCAACCATTATAAATTCTCCAAGTTTGTTATTCGTTGTTCTGCCGTATCGAGTATTGCTTGTTGCTCTTGCTCGTCCATATTGTCCCAAGAGCGATATAGCATGCCCATGCGTGGGTTTCGGTTTAACTCATCGCGATGTTGGTTCATAAAGCGCCAATACAAACTATTGAAAGGGCAGGATTGCTCTCCACTGCGCTCTTTTATTTGGTAATGACAGCCTTTGCAGTAGTCACTCATGCGATTGATATAAGAACCGCTGGCAGAGTATGGTTTGGTTCCGACGATCCCGCCATCCGCAAACAGTGCCATACCTCGCGTATTTGGCATTTCAACCCATTCTATCGCATCGACGTATATGCCGAGGTACCAACTGTCGGCTTGGTCAGGGTCTATGCCTGTGATTAAGCAGAAGTTGCCAGTGATCATTAACCTTTGGATGTGGTGCGCGTAAGCAAATTCAAGGGATTGATCAATCGCATGCTTCATGCAGTTCATCTTGGTCTGTCCGTCCCAAAAGTAGTGGGGCAGGTTGTTGTTTGCTGAGTAATGGTTTTTGTTGGCGTAAGCTGGCATATTCGCCCAATAGACGGCGCGTATGTACTCTCGCCACCCCAATATTTGACGGATGAATCCTTCGACCTGTGCGATATCGATAGTGGTAGCGCCTTGCTTTGAAGAGGCGTGATAAGCTGAGAGTGCCGCATCAATGACTTCTCTAGGGTTAAGCATCTTGCTATTCAATGAGAACGAAATACGACTGTGATACAAGCTCCACCTAGAGTGGTGTTCTGTAGTCATCGCATCTTGAAAGTGCCCAAATAACGGTAAGCAGACTTGGCAGAAATGAGCGAGCAGAGACAAACTTTGTGCGCGGTTAACTGGCCATAATAATTGGTTGCCGACTTGACCAATGGTTTGTACGTGGTGGCGTTCTATTCGCTGCAAAATGCCGGTTATGTCATTGGTAAACATCAGAGGTGGAGGCAGTTTTTCAATATCTTGCTTCTTGAGTTTCTTTCGATTGTTCGCGTCGTAATTCCATTTGCCACCAACGGGCTTTCCGTCTTCTAGCAAAATGTCGAAACGCTTTCTCATTCGGCGATAGAAGTGTTCCATCATGATGTGCTTATCTTTCGGAAACTGTTGTCCGATCTCTTCGAATGGAAAGAGGAAGTGTTCAGTATCACAACAGCCTTTGGCTGCATTGGTGAGTTTGAGCTTGTTCATCTGCTCTAAGAGGCGATATTCATCTGGCCTTTGATATTCAAACTTCTCTGCGCCGAATTCGTGTACATAGTGCTTAAGAAGTGTATCTAGGTTTTCAAATTGGGCTGTGTCATCTAAGGTCAAGTGAAGTACTTGATGGCCTTGTTGTCTCAGCTCGTCAGCGAAGTAACCCATCGCACAGAAAAATGCGGCCACTTTTTGAATATGAGATGCGACGTAATCCGTTTCTTGTTTTAGCTCAGCAATCATGTAAACAACGCCATCATCAACCTGTCGAAACCATGAATGCTCAATGTTGAGTTGGTCTCCTAATACAAGTCTTACCGTTTTAAATTTCATAATGCGTCCTGGTTTGTGAGGCTTGTTGAGACTGCGTTACTGCCTGTCCATTGATTAATGAAGGCATGGTCTGGGTCGTACATTTCAGTTTGCTTGGCTAAATCAAAATGGCGGGATTTAGGCTGTGTATGGTTGTTATTTTGATTGTTGTGGGCTGGTTTATTGAGAGCCCCTGCGATATAAGCCCAATTTCCCCAGTTAGATGCCACGTCATAGTCGACAAGTTGGCTTTCGAAATAGGCTGCGCCGTGTCGCCAGTCGACGCCCAACTCGTAAATCAAACAGCTTGCGGCTAACTGTCTTCCTCGGTTGGACATGAAGCCAGTAGTATTAAGCTGGCGCATACATGCATCGACAATCGGGTAGTTGGTATTACCGCTCTTCCATTTGGCAAAATTAAGGCTTGCCGATGGATTGCTGTTCTCTGCTATAACGGGGCTTATGGATGAGCCAGAAAATAGAGATGACTTCAATGACATGCTCTTCCAATAAAAATACTCTCGCCACAAGAGCTCGAAATAGATCCAGTAGGTTGAATCGTTAGAACCATGATGCGACTCAAATCGCGAGAGGTGTCTGCAGATTGTTTTTGGTGAAATGCAACCTAAAGCGAGCCACGGTGAAAACTTGGTTGAGTTCTCGATGCCGTCCAATGCATTTCTTGTCTGTTTATAGCGGCTCGCGTAATCGTGTGAGAAGTAGTGTTCGAGATGTATTAATCCCGATGTTTCACCGCCTTTGAAGCTTTGCTCGCTCGCCAAATCACCCATCTTAAAAAGTGAGGCTTTTGAGTGACAGTGTGACGTTATCGTTAGGTCTGGTGCTGGTGGTAACGTCGTTATGGTCAAACTTTGTGTATCGACAGACAAGTGCTCGATGAGTTTTCTGAACTTGGTAAACGAGTGGGGTAACTTGTCTAACGTAAAAGGGAAGTCATCGAGCTCAAACAGAGTCGAGTTATGAGTTTGAATCGCAGTTAAGTTCGGGCAGTCAGCCAACGTTGATTGCACTAGCTGTTGCTCGTCGTAGCCACAATGAACATTTGCAAACAAGTGAGTGACGTTTAGAACAGAGATAATCTCGTTGAGCGATTCTCTGACGTTATCGCTTTTGTCTCGGCCTTGTGTTAGGACGATGAGTGACTGTTCTAGGTCGCTCAGGTTAGCTTTAAGATTACTTAACGACTGTGAAATGAAAGCCGTGCGGCGAGCGCCATATTGTTCTTCTTGAGCGAATTGTGAAGAATAGTGAGACAGAACTGGTTCGACAGCGACACAAACAAGCTCATCGACGATCTGGCTTGCTTGATTAAGCAGTGTGTTGTCGTTAATTCTTAAGTCGTTGGTAAAAAGATAGAGACCAATCTTTTTCATTGCCTACACTCATGTTTTGTTAATTATTAGACGCTTACGAGTTGATAGGCTGACAAGATCACAAATGAACACTCTGAGAGGGTAATAGCAGGTTTCGGCCAGGATAAGGGAGTTGAAGAGGGTATCAAGCCAACCAATAATACCGATAGAGGTTGGCAATGCAGGCTATTTTTGAGTTCCGAACTGCAGCTTCTATTCCATAGGAATAACGAGAATATCGATAGGGGACGTATCGATGATCTGTTTAGAATGGGATATGAGCTTATGCCAGAAATCATGGTGATGACCACATAGCAATAGGTCGATGCCGTTTGCTTCGATGACATTTTTGAGCTTATCGTTCAAATCGCCGGTTCCCACGAAAATGTGCTTGATTGGGTGCTTGGCGTAGGCCTCAAACTCTTTCAAATGCTTAACGGCATCTTCATTGATCGGTAAATCACCATCATTTGCTTGAATGTCAACGAGTTCTGGGTAAATTTCTCCATGTGTACCATCGATATAAACAAACGAAATGCCAGCCTCGAGCTTGTCTGCGAAGAAAGTCGCTCTATCAATGAGAATCTTGGTGTCGTCAGACAGTTCAAGTGCGACCAGAATATGTCGGTAATCCATAATTAAAGCCTCTTGTTGTGAGTTATGTAACAAGCATAGTTTTTGTTAGAGCAAATGATATCGAAGAGATCTCATATTGCGTAAAATTATCATTCAATGTTCTTCTAAGCACTATCGTATTTATATCGCTTTGATTGATAAGAAATTTACAAAAGGTTGATATAGTGGTTGAAGCGTTAGCTTATGCTCTTAGATAGGCTTGATAGTTCAATGCGCCAATAACGAAGAGGCATCAATGACAGCACTACTAACCATTCCCACTCGAACATTAGGTTTCGACTACGATATTGAGATCCGAGATTGGTCTCAAAAACTCGTCGGCTTTCATGTGTTCGAAGATGGTAGACGACCACTTGATGGGGGCATTGGGCTTAGCCTAAACCTCGTTGAGCAGTTTGATGTGAATGGTCGCTGGTTAGAATCCTTGCCTGCTCGTTATCGTGAAATCACCGACGACTTTCCAGAGTATCAATACCAAATGTTGTGGTTAGCTGCGAACACATACGAAGCTGCACAGCTACTTGAACTAAGGCCTGTTATTCTGGCGTTGATCTGCATGAAATACAGCGTCGATAATCAGAAAGCATTGGCACTAAGTCGCTTAGGGCAAAAGAAGATCCTTGCTAAGTTGGGCTTAGACAGCAGTAAAGCGACACTCAAATTCATCGACAAGCTAGAATTGCATTACAATGTTGGTGATGAGCTTGACCACATTGTTCGTATTCTCGAACCGCTGCAAAGACGAGTTCTTAAGTTTAAGCATTACTCAAAAGTTGGATACACAGCCCTACGTTTGGACCAAGTTCATCCATTTCTAACCGGCAGTCGACTAGGGATTGCAATGGTGGAAGAGGGCAGACTTAATGCACCGTCTAAGATGGCAATGTTCCAAGATGCGATATTGCTAGGGCAAGACTTAGAGATGGATGATCCTCTGCGCGCTATTACTAGTCAGAACTCTTTTGCGATGTTTGAACAGCTTCATGACCGCTGGACGGAGCAACGTCAATTGCGTCGTTTGGATGGTAATCGCCCAATGGATAAAGACATCCCTTATCCCGTTCCTTTGTTAGGTAATGGCAACATTCATCCTCTCACGGATTATTACGACCTTGAACATGAAGGTATAGAGCAGAAGCACTGTATTGGTGTGTATCACAATCGAATCATGAGCGATCGTTATGTGGTGTTCCGCATGCTCAAACCTCAACGTTTAACCATAGGTTTACGCCGCGTTCCGAGCAAAGCATTTCCGTTTGAAATCGACCAAATCTGCGGAAAACGAAATGCACCGCCGTCGGAATCCGCTCGCCAAGTTATTCACGACTGGTTAGAAGCGAGTAAGCAACAGTATCCTAAGCAATAGCCATGAAGTAGAAGGAATACAGGATGTTTCAACAAGGCGATCTTTGCCCGCATTGTGGTTTGATTATTGTGATGCCTACGGATCTACAAGGTGAGTGCTTAGGATGCGGCGAAGAGATTAATCAAGACCCTGCAGACGACTATGACGAAGAAGAGTAGCTTTATCGACTCTGATATAAACCAAGGCTAGGATGGCCAAATCACCCTTTTCAAAGGACGGAAAAAATGCAGAAAGTAATCTTTAGAAATTGCGATGAAAGCTCTCCTTATTGGAGTGAATTAGAAGACTTATTTCAAAGCGAATGGTCGGGTTTCAAGTTTAAAGACACCTATGAAGAAAACGTAAATCTCCCTCCGGTAATCACAGTACTTCGCGATAATGTGGTCATTGGTGGTTTGGCGTATTCCTATTTTCAGGAACCTCATCAAGTTCGGGATGTGGTTTGGATCAACGCCGTGTTTGTCGCCCCTCAATGGCGCGGCCAAGGTATTGCCAGTGAATTGATTAATCGTGGTGTCAGACAAGTATCTTCTACAGTGCAAACTCAACTCTACGCGTACACCAATGTCATGGGACTCTATCAAGGGCTAGGTTGGTCAGTTGTCGACATCGAAGCAGAGCCAAACCATAAAGTGATGAGTATTGAGCTTAATCGATAGGCTCACAATAAAAACCTACTTGTGTGTTATCTGCTTTCATGTAATGAAGCGCCCGCTCTATCTACACCTCATAACTCTGTTAAATTTTCGTTTGAAATTATGCATATATCGCCTTTAAATCAAACAACTCGCTGTTGATTAAAACGATCAAGACGATTTATTGCAGCAGTTGTTGAGCACAAAGCCTATATTGACTAGAATGACGCACTTTTTTTATTTACGTACATACAGGTAATGAACATGAGCGATACTAATTCAAGACCAGCTTTACCAGATCATCTTGCAGGTAACCCACGCAGCCCACACCACGTTGCTGAGTGTTTCGAATACCCAATCGGCATTCGTCTAAATGGTAAAGAGCGTACTGATGTTGAAGAATACTGCATCAGCGAAGGTTGGGTTAAGATCCCTTCTCCAAAAGCGCTAGATCGTTTTGGTCAGCCAATGCTTATTACTCTAAAAGGCACAGTAGAAGCTTTTTACATCGACGCATAATCACTTCGTGTGGTGAGCTAATACTTCGTGTAATTAGCTAATGTTGGTCTCATTAGTCAATACAAAACCACCAAGCGTTATTACCTAAAAGGGTCTAGAGAAATCTAGACCCTTTTTGTTTGCATTGATTTTGACGAACTTCTTTAATCGATAGCCCAAACCACCTTCATAACTCCACAGATTCAACCAAAATTGTTGTTATTCACTATGCATTTGCAGTAATAACAAAGTTGTTGTTGGTTGATTTATGTTCGCTCGCTCTTTTTGGATTTATTTACCCTCGAAAGTTCTGATGTTTAATTGAACAGATACCAACAAAAATATGAAGCGCAGTCTAATTAAATGAAACTAATATGCTGTATTTAAAGTTATTTTTTGTTAATAACTACCTCTATCACAGAAATTAATCCTGAAGCACATACAATCCCTCCTGTTTTCGAATGAGCGTAAATTTTTTTCGTTCGAGCATTTTTAATTCTTCCTTCGCCCAATAATTATGAGGTTCCTATGTTTGGAATATTCAAACCTATGGCGCATATCGATCGCTTGTCATCAGATAAGATCGATAGCACCTACACACGACTACGATGGCAGCTGTTTCTCGGCATCTTCGTTGGCTATGCGGGGTACTACTTAGTCCGTAAAAACTTCAGTTTGGCAATGCCTTACTTGATTGAACAGGGTTTCAGCCGTGGTGAGCTAGGGGTGGCATTAGCAGCCGTATCTATTGCTTACGGTTTATCTAAATTCTTAATGGGTAGCGTTTCTGACCGTTCAAACCCTCGTTATTTCCTCAGCGGCGGCTTGTTAATGTCGGCACTGGTGATGTTCTGCTTCGGCTTTATGCCATGGGCTACAGGCAGCATTACTGCGATGTTTATCCTGCTATTCTTAAATGGTTGGTTCCAAGGTATGGGTTGGCCAGCTTGTGGGCGAACCATGGTTCACTGGTGGTCACGTAAAGAACGTGGTGAGATCGTGTCGGTATGGAACGTTGCTCACAACGTGGGTGGCGGTTTGATTGGTCCAATGTTCTTGTTGGGGCTGTGGGCTTTTAACGACGATTGGCGAACCGCTTTTTATGTTCCTGCATTTTTTGCCACTCTCGTTGCTATCTTTGTTTGGTTTACCGTAAGAGATACGCCTCAATCTTGTGGGTTACCACCGATTGAAGAACACAAAGACGATTACCCAGACGACTACGATACGTCTCATGAGAAAGAAATGACGGCGAAAGAGATCTTCTTTAAGTACGTTTTCTCTAACAAGCTGTTGTGGTCAATCGCGATTGCTAACGCGTTTGTTTACCTTATCCGTTATGGCGTACTCGATTGGGCTCCGGTTTATTTAAAAGAAGCAAAAGACTTCTCAGTAGATAAATCATCATGGGCTTACTTCCTGTATGAGTGGGCTGGTATTCCTGGCACGTTATTATGTGGTTGGATTTCAGATAAGTTATTCAAAGGCCGACGCGCACCTGCAGGAATCTTGTTCATGGTTCTAGTGACACTCGCTGTGTTGGTATATTGGTTAAATCCAGCGGGTAACCCAACGATTGATATGTTGGCATTGGTTGCGATTGGTTTCCTTATCTATGGCCCTGTAATGCTGATCGGCTTGTATGCACTGGAACTTGCACCTAAGAAAGCAGCAGGTACAGCTGCTGGTTTAACTGGTTTGTTTGGTTACTTAGGTGGCGCGGTTGCTGCGAACGCAATACTCGGCTTTATGGTTGACCATTACGGTTGGGATGGCGGCTTCATTATTTTGGTCGGCGCTTGTGTGGCTTCAATCATCTGTCTGCTTTACGCCTTCTTAGGTGAGCGTGCGCACCATAAACAAAAAGATCTCGAACGAGAGAAAGAAGCGCTAGCTCAGTAGTGTATTTACTGAATCACATCTATAAATAACAACAGAGGCAGGTATATCCTGCTTCTGTTTTATCAAGGAAAACAATAATGAAAACAACGTCACTGTCTCTGACCTTATTAGCACTAAGCTTATCTGCAAATGTATTCGCCGATCCTTTAGTGATTGCGCATCGCGGTGCTTCTGGTTATTTGCCTGAACACACATTGCCCGCTAAAGCGCTCGCTTATGCGATGAAACCTGACTACATCGAACAAGATGTCGTGATGACCAAAGACGACCAATTGGTGGTTTTGCATGATCACTATCTAGACCGAGTCACCGATGTCGCGGATCGCTTTCCAACACGCGCTCGTGCAGATGGCCGTTACTACGCGATAGATTTTACGCTTGCTGAGATCAAATTATTAAAGGTGACTGAAGGTTTTAACCTTGATGAGCAAGGTAGCAGAGTGGCAGGGTATCCAACGCGCTTCCCAATGTGGCAGTCTGATTTCCGTGTCGCTACCTTTGCTGAAGAAATCGAGCTGATCCAAGGCTTGAATAAGACCCTTGGTTATAACGTGGGTATCTACCCAGAAATCAAAGCACCTTGGTTCCATCGCCACGAAGGCAAAGACATCTCTAAAGCTGTGCTTGCGACCTTGCATCAATATGGTTACCTATCGAAAGACGACAAAGTGTATTTGCAGTGTTTCGACGCCAATGAACTTCAACGCATTAACGATGAGCTCATGCCAGCGATGGAAATGGATCTCAAGCTCGTTCAGTTGATGGCCTATACAGATTGGAATGAAACCATGACGTACCAAGGTGACAAAGCAACGCCGTACAGTTACGACTGGATGTTTGAAGCTGATGGCATGGAAAAAGTGGCGACTTACGCGGAAGGAATAGGCCCTTGGAAGCCAATGTTGGTAGACGATGCATCGACCAAAGATAACATCATTATTAAACCGTTGATGAAATCAGCAAAAGACGCGGGCTTAGATGTTCACCCGTACACGTTCCGTGCCGACCCGGGAAGAATCCCAGCTTATGCTGATAACTTTGATGGCATGTTGGAGGTCTTCTACAACCAAGTCAAAGTCGATGGCGTGTTTACTGACTTCCCAGACAAAGCGGTCGACTTCTTGAACCGTTAATATCCTGTCAGTTACGAGCTATTAGTAACGAGATATTCAGAGCCAAAAGCACACACTAAAGCTGTTTTTGGCTCTTCTTTCACTTTTTGGATCTTTTTGTATTGGCCTCGAAATCCTTCCGATATTCTTCTTTCTCAGCCCACATTTTGATATTCACTCGGTTTACAGCAATAACCTGACTTGATAGGTTACTGCCAATGCAGCCAGATGCTTAATCTATAAGTGTTTATCGGTTCAACCTAATATTGAATTTGGAAAGCTCATGGAAGAAAGAAGCAAAACTTATCTTGATAGCTACCTCAACACATTGCCAGCAGACGTTGCTTCGCAATACACCTCTTTCAGTGCCGACTATTACTGTGCTGATGAATACAACGCCAATCTCTGCGCACAGTTAATCCTCAAGGGTGAAAAACAGGCGTCTTGCAGCCTTGAATATTGGTACAGCCATGAAGGAGAAGTGATGCCTGTCGTAGGGCATTTACAAGTCGTCACCGATTGGTATGGCAAACCGGTTTGCATTGTAGAGATCACTTCAGTCTCACAGTGCAAATACAACGAAGTTACTGCTGAGTTTGCTGCCGCCGAAGGCGAGGGTGATAAAACACTTGAATGGTGGCGAGAAGCGCACTGGAACTTCTTCTCTCGTGAATGTGAAGAGCTCAAGATCTCACCAAGTGAAGACATGTTACTCGTATTAGAACGCTTCAAAGTGGTTTATCAATAGTGAAGTCCCAGTGAGTGCCATGTTGAATCTCAAGGCGTGGCACTTTAGCTATCTTTGACTAAATCAAGATAGCTAGACTCCGAACCGCTACTGTCCTTGGCAAACGTCACTGCGACTCCAAATTTGGGCTATGTTGAACAAAATAGCTACGAACTCTACTTTGATATCGCCTTCGACAACATTCTGTCCTATCAAAAGGATGGCATATAGCGATAGAATCTGCCCAAAGCAATAAAAAGGCAGAGAAGTATGAGCTTAACAATCAGAGAAGTCGCGGTAGAAGATGCACAAGGCATTATTGATGTATTGAATCCAATCATTAACGAAGCGCGTTATACTATCTTGGATCAGACTTTTACTGTTGATGAAGAAAAGGGATTCATTGAGTCGTTCCCAAAACGTGGTGTGTTTACCGTTGCAGTCAACGAAACGACCAACCAGTTACTTGGTTTCCAGAATGTCGAACCATTTGCTACTTACACTAAGGCCTTTGACCACGTTGGTATTATTGGCACTTATGTTCATGCAAATAGCCGTGGGCAAGGCGTTGCAAAACAGTTGTTTGATTACACATTTAAAGCAGCCAAAGCGAAAGGTTACGAAAAGCTATTCGCCTATGTAAGAGCAGACAACGAGCGCGCGTTAGCGGTATACCTTAAGCAAGGTTTTGAAATCGTCGGAACGGCTAAGAAACACAGTAAGATTGGGGACCAGTACTTTGACGAGATCCTTATCGAGAAGTTTTTATAGGCTCGCTTAAACACTAGAGAATTCATCGTATGCAGGAGGCAAGATGACAAAGCTAATCGAATTAACAGAAATAGTCTTATTCGACTGGGGCAATACGCTGATGGTCGATTTCCCAGACGCACAAGGGAAGATGTGCGACTGGGAAACCGTACAAGAAGTGAGTGGTGCTCGTGCATTACTGGCTGAGCTATCGAAAACTCACCAAGTCTATGTTGCCACCAATGCTGGTGATTCCAGTAAAGGCGACATCATTCGAGCCTTTGAGCGTGTTGGCCTGTCTCAATATATCTTAGGTTACTTTTGTAAGGCGAGCATTGGCTTTTCTAAGTTCGAGTCGGGGTTCTATCCTGCCATTATTTCTAAGCTCGGTGTTGCACCACAAGACATCACCATGGTAGGCGACACTCTAGAGAAAGACATTTACCCAGCACTTGAAGCGGGTTTGAAAGCGGTGTGGTTGAACACGGAAGGTGCTGAGCTTAAGTCAGAGCATCCACGTTTCGCGCAAGTTAAAAGCCTAAGCGAACTGTTGGAGAAGCGCGATTAATTCTCTAATATTAAGTTCAGATAAAGCGCTTGTCTGTTTTGACGCCAATCTCTCATCTCTTTGCTGTCTAATCCTCTAAGCTAAGTCTAGTTTCCACTATGAGGGCTAGGTTATGAGTATCGAACGTCACGGAATATCGGTTGGAATTGAACGTGTTAGCGGTGAAACCATTGTTGTGTTTAAAGCGAAAGGCAAACTCACACACGATGACTATCAAGCAATGATGCCAATTCTAAATACCACGCTAGAAGAACTCGATTCATCTAAACTCAAGATGCTGGTCGACATCTCTAACTTAAAGGGTTGGGAGTTACGTGCTGCTTGGGATGATTTCAAACTGGGATTAGAGCTCAATTCGAAGATAGACAAAATCGCGATTTATGGTGATAAAAGCTGGCAAGAATTCGCTTCAAAAGTAGGGAGCTGGTTTGTGTCTGGTGAGATCAAGTCATTCGAAGACCATGACTCTGCGCTTAAGTGGTTGGTTGATTGATTCTATCTACGAACAACTAGAAAGCAATCCGTAAACAACGCCAATGACAGTTGACGAGCATTGTCTCGAACGCTGTCATTTTTCGGTTTGGCAATGATATTTCCTATTCGATTCAATAGAGTATATTCATTGCAGCGTGTAACATACCCAGGCTTTGTTTGGTCGCAACTAATGGTGTGGCTAGATTCAGTAACAACGAGAACTAAAACAGAAATAAGGTCTAACGACATGCATAAGGTAATTGATAAGCTGGCTTGGATATTCATCAAAGACGGCAAGCTGTTGATGGTGAGATCCAAAGGCAAAGAACTGTTCTACCTACCGGGTGGTAAGCGTGAAGCTGGCGAAAGTGATGAGCAAGCACTGCTTCGCGAAATCAAAGAAGAGATCTCAGTCGATTTAGTGCCTGATTCCATCAAATATGTTGAGACGTTTACAGGCCAAGCTGATGGCAAAGCGGAAGGCGTATCAGTGCAATTGACTTGCTATCTTGCTGATTATACTGGCGAACTGTCTCCAGATGCTGAAATCGAAGAACTTAAGTTTGTTGATGGCAATGACAGAGCGGTATGTTCATTGGCAGCACTGGTTGCGCTTGATTGGTTAGAAGCGAACCAGTATTTGGCTTAAGGTTTTGGCTGATATTAGCGAATGCTGAAAATTGATCTTCAAAAGATCATCGCTTACGAATAGCTTGAAGGTCGGCTGTCTTTCATCAACAGGTCGAGTTTCCTTTGAGCTTTCTTCGTGTCTTGTAAATCCACCACCTCAATCATTTCACACTCATCTCGTACCATCTCATTAATCAGGCTTGGGTAGTGTCGGCAATCTTCCGGACGGTCTAAGTAAATACTACATGTGTACTTGGCCTGAGCCTTGGTGTCTTTCGTCGGAACCCGCTCCAGAAAAGGGCAGCGAGATAAACGTTCGCCAGATTCAGGGTCGAACCATATCTCGCTTCCTCGAACATATTCAAAGATGTCTGGGTTGAACAGCTCCCACAAATCGATCTCTTCTTGAGTCGCGGCAAGGTCACCATCTCCGTATTTGATACAGCATTTTCCGCATTGATTACAATCTTTCATTATCGACTTCATAAGTTGGTGAGCTTTTATCATTTTACCACTGATAGGCGTGGCACGTTGACTTTGTTGTTCATGGTTAAGCCGTTACGGGGCGGGAGCTTGGAATTACGGCGCTTAAAGTCAATTTATCTATGTACCACCACTCCAATAAAAGCTGTAAAAAGTGATACAATTTGCGTCTCTCACGTAATTCAAGCAAAGGCATCAAAATGAGAACCGTATACACCACCGAAGGCAACATCAACGCAAAGAAACAGAAAGACGCTTACCCAAAGTTGGCGCTATGTGACAAGTGTGTTGGTGGCTATGTGGTTATCGAGCAAGGTGAACGAACTTACAAGCCTTGTGCTAAATGTGGTGCCGACGATTAATGCGCCTTGATAAATACCTATGTAAAAGCACTGACCTAACCAAGCCTGAAGCGATTGAACGCATCCATAATGGCGAAGTGAACGTAAACAGTGAAACAGTCACCGATGAATCGACTCAGGTTCATGAAAGCAACGCCATCTTGTTAAATGGCACGCCGCTTAAGTTGCGTGAATTTCGATACCTTTTGATGCACAAGCCAGCGGGTACTATTTGCTCCAATATCGATGAAGTTTATCCTTCATTGTTCAACTACATCGAGATAGACAAAGCATCAGAACTGCACATCGCAGGCCGCTTAGATGCCGACACCACAGGCTTAGTTTTGATTACCGATGATGGGCGCTGGTCATTCAACATTACGCTGCCAACCAAGTCGTGTAAGAAGGCGTATCGCGTGACATTGTCACGAGATATCAGAGACGATGTCGCTGACAAGTTCAAAGCGGGCATTCAATTGCAGGGCGAGCAAAAACTGACGCGTCCGGCAGAGCTTGAAGTGATTAACAGTAAAGAAGTGCTGTTGACCATTACAGAAGGTAAGTTTCATCAAGTAAAACGAATGTTTGCTGCGGTAGGGAATCGAGTTGTTGGCCTACACCGTGAACAGATTGGTGATGTTCGTTTAGATGTTGAAGCAGGCCAGTGGCGTTATCTAACTAAAGCCGAAGTCGACTCATTTCAACAAGGCTCTGAATAAGAGCTCTGAATAAACGCCGTAACCACTTAAAGCGTTATGGGTGTCAGCACCGGAATATCAGTACTATAAGGATGTAGGATGGAAAACCTAAAAGTCTCAGAAATTAAGTCTTTCGTACCCGCGAAAGACTTCGATTTATCCAAGCGTTTTTACCAGTCAATCGGCTTCGAGCTGATGTCTGAATTTCACGATATCGCCTATCTGCGTCACGGCGGTTGTGCGTTTCTTCTGCAAAACTTTTATGAACCTGCGCACTGTCACAATTACATGATGCACTTGCTGGTTGAAGACGTAAAAAGTTGGTATCAACACATCCAAAACTCTAATGTAGTGTCGGAATTTGAAGTTACCATTTCCGAGGTTGTTGAACAGCCATGGGGAATGCTTGAGTTTTGTATCACTGACCCAAGTGGTGTGCTGTGGCGTGTGGCTGAAAACATTAGGCCGAGTTAATTCATCCAACTTGCATTAAGGCCAGTGAAAACTTCAAATTATCCATCTGTTTCTTTATTTATGCCGACATAAGGCAATGATCAAATAGGTTCAAACATGGATATAAAGGCCAAAATGCACAGCCAAGACGTTTACTACTGTGACGACGTTGATTTGGTTGCTGAGCAAACTCAATGCTTAGAAGTGCTATACGATTTCAACCACACTCGCCCGAGCGAAGGTGATAAACGACAACAGATCATGAAGCAGTTGTTCGCCGAAGTTGGTGAGGGCTGCTACATCGAACCACCATTACATGCGAACTGGGGGCGCCACACGCACCTAGGCAACAATGTATACGTGAACTTCAATCTAACTCTGGTTGACGACACAGACGTATTCATCGGCGACAACGTGATGATTGCGCCTAACGTGACCATTGCCACTGGCACACATCCCATCAGCCCAGAACTCAGGCTAAAAGCAGCGCAGTTCAATGTTCCCGTTCGTATTGGCAACAACGTATGGCTTGGCGCGCACACCGTCGTACTTCCCGGTGTCACCATTGGTGAAAACTCTGTAATAGGTGCAGGGAGCATCGTCACCAAAGACATCCCAGCCAATGTCGTCGCAGTCGGCAACCCATGCCGTGTGATACGCGAAATCAACGAACGCGACCGAGAGTATTACCACAAAGATCGCCGCATTCCTGATGAGCTAAAGTAAGCGATTTTTCACACGCCTGAAATTAGCTGTGACATAAGCCATTGTTATGCAATGGCTTAGTTGCATATTACTTGCCTATCTTAGAAACTAGACAGAATTATTCTGGTTTAAATGCGGAATTTTTGGTTTTAATAGCTGTAATGTCTCAGTGTTTATACAGGGTTAGGTAAAGAACGAGAACTCGGATTTATAGCCTGTGTAAGTTCGCAGGTTTTCTTAACAATTTGATAGATTTACACATCGATGTTTATGGAGGTTTTATAATGGGAACTGTAATCGGTTTGGTGATTCTAGTTGCGATAGATTGGTATCTTGTTCGTAAAACAGGGCTTCATATCCATAAGTGGATTTCTAAAAAGTATGCCGCGTATCTGTCGGATAAGGGAAACAAAAAATAGCCTCTCTTATTAAGTCAACGGTATAAACAGCTTTATCCGCTATTTATTTACACACATTGCAAAGATTGGAGGATCCATGAAAGGTAAAGGAAAGTGCCTATGTGGCTCGGTTGAGTTGGAAGTAGAATACGCCAGTAATGAATTGGGGGCTTGTCATTGTAGTATGTGTAGAAATTGGTCTGGCGGTCCGATGTTAGTCATTGATTGCGCTGACTCAGTTAAAATATCAGGTGAATCAAATGTAGTGAGATATAAGTCATCAGATTGGGCGGAAAGAGGATTCTGCGGTAAATGTGGTACGCACTTGTTTTACTTTTTGGTGCCAAATAATCAATATCATCTTCCTGTCGGTTTATTGATGCCTGGGGATGACTACAAGTTAACTCATCAGATATTCATCGATGAAAAGCCCGAATACTACGAATTTAAAAATGAAACACAAAATATGACTGGTGCAGAAGTATTTGCCCACTTTGAAAGTGGAGAGTAAATATGAAGTCAGATTTTTCTAAACTAGCGACAACCGATTACGGAAACATACTAAGTAACGAACACTTTATTAATTTTAGTATTGGTCCTCTTTGGCAGGGAATGCCGCGAATTTGTGGAGAAGCGTTTACTGTCCAGTTAACGTCTGGTGATAATTTAATGCTTCATTCAGCCATATACGAAGCACCAGAAGGTTCCATCATTGTAGTGGATGGAGCTGATAGCGAATATGCAGTAGCTGGTGGCAATGTCTGCGCAGTCGCTAAGAGTCGAGGTATCAAAGGCTTTATTATTGATGGTGTCATTCGAGATTTGAGTGAAATTTCAGATATTAAGTTTCCAGTTTTTGCGAAAGGTGTTCATCCAGTACCGGGAAAGAAAGAGGTCTATTCTGAATTGGGCGCTCCAATCACTTGCGGGGGAGCAAAGGTCTCTGCGGGAGATATCATTGTTGCTGATGCAGAAGGTATTGTCGTTATTCCTAAATCCAGAAAAGACGAAGTGTTTTTAATGGCTTCACAGAAAGCAAGTAAAGAGGCGTCATTAACACTCGCTGAGTGGGAAATAAACCATAGGGCCAAAATAGCCCAAGCAATAACGTCTGCGAAACAAAAAACTGAGAGCACTGTAAGCTGATTCGTAATGCGCGGCATATTTACCTATTAATAAGCGTTAGACAATAACGAATAAATTAACCCATGGAGAAGAGAGTGATCGTTCGGATTGCGACGAAAGAAGATTCAAGTATCTTGTTAGAGTTTATTGAACAAAAAGCTGACTTTGACCGAAGTATGAAAGGGTTTAGCGGTGAGATCTCGACAACTATAGAGAAAATCGAACGCACACTATTCGGTGATTACGCATTTGCCCATGCTTTAATATTGGAACGGAATAGTGAGCCTTTTGGCTTCGCACTGTATCACTATCGATATTCATCCTTCAGTGGAGAGCCATCAATCTGGCTTGACGACCTATTGGTTACAGGAAATCAAAGATCAAAAGGGTATGGCCGTGAACTTATGTTGGCTTTAAAGTCACAAGCGAAGTCATCGTCCGCCTCTCACATCTCATGGACGGCAAGTCCGCACAATAAGAAAGCGCATGATTTCTACAAAAGGTTGGGTGCAGAGGTTGAGCGAATGGATGGTCAAAGACCTTATTTCCGTTGGGCAATGTACAATTCGTGATCACATAAAAAGAGAACTATGAAAATAACGACGCTGGTTGATAACTCTCGACTGGATAATAGGAAAGATTTAGCCGTTGAGCGCGGACTATCACTGCATATTGAAACTGAATCGCTAAAGATCTTGTTCGATATGGGAAGTGGCGATACGTTTTGTCAAAACGCACCATTACTGGGTATTGATATCAAAGATGTAGACCTCGCCGTCATATCACACAGGCACCATGACCATTGTAATGGTGCTGCCGATTTTGTTGCTCTTAGTATCAAGTTTGAAGTGCGACACTTTTTACAGATGCGCATGAATATACTCCGTTGGTGTTCTATACCCAAGCCTTTTGCGTGGGCGCGTATTTAATTTATGTGCAATTTCAATGCAGAGCTTCTGTGTCACGTGTGACATAGAAGTTCGTTTTGGTAAGTATTGTCGTATCAAGCCATTGGTGTTTTCATTAGTCCCTCGCTCCCATGAGTGGTATGGATTTGCAAAGTAAAACAGACAGTTATGATGTTTTTCTAGTTGTGCATAACCATGAAACTCAGTGCCGTTATCCGCAGTTATCGTCTTGAAAGGTAAGTCAGAGCGGGTCATGATTTTGCTCATTCTTACGTTGAGCGACTCGCTTGTTCTGTCGTCCATTTGCCCAATAAAAGTGTAGCCTGTCATTCTGTCGACTAAAGTCACGATACAGTGCTTGGTTCCGCGGCCAACGACGGTATCAATTTCCCAATGACCAGGCTCTTTTCTATGCTCAGCATTTGCTGGTCTTTCGGTAATATGACGCTTTGCAGCTAGCCGTCCACGGCTGTCTTTTGAGTTATACCTTTTCCGCCTTTTCTTAGTGGATTGGCGTAGGTGCTTCCATAGTGTTCCACCGAGAGTTTTGTCGTTCCAAACGTACTGATAAATGAGCTCGTGGCTCATTGTTGGATAGCCTTTTACCCTCAGGTATCCGACGATTTGGTCAGGACTCCAATCAAGTCGTAGCAAGGCTTCAGGTAACCTGAAGTCGATTTCGCTGTAGCGCTTATTTCTGCGCGAGCGACTCAGCCGGTTGCGAGCCATTTGTTGGGCTCTCCACGCCTGATAGGAGTACCTTTTAAAGTGTCTGTTGTATCGGGAATTGCGTTCAATTTCTCGATAGATAGTAGCTTTGTGACGACCCAGTTGTTTAGCTATTATAGCGGTACTAATTCCTTGCTTTCTGAGTGCAGAAATCATATACCTTTCGTTCTCAGTGAGGTGCGTGTATCTCATGTTTTTTACTTCTTGGCGGGAGCAAACTTCATGATTATCGCATCTCACTGTTTTTATGTTCAGAGGTGTCGCACTTCGTACTTGAATCCAAGGCTCATAACTCTAAAGCCAAAGTGTTTTTGAAACACAGTGATGAGCGTAGCTACTACTTCCGCGCTTATGGTTTTAAAAATAATGTCGGTATTAATCCGGATTTACTGAAAAATAGTAATGGTCGCTTGAAATTCGTGAATAAGACGACAGAGATTACGCGTAACGTATTTATCATTACTGATATTAGCGATAAATACGAAAAGCCAAAAGGGAATCGGTACCTTTATACAAAATCTCAGGACAAATGGAAGCAGGACTCATTCGATCATGAATTACTGTTAGTGATTAAAGAGCCGGACGGTTTAGTTATATTTACTGGTTGTGCGCATAGTGGCGTTCTCAATATGATTGATACAGCGGTTACTCTGTTCCCAGGAGAGAGAATAAAAGCGGTTGTCGGGGGCTTCCATCTAGTGGGCTTACCATTGTTCAATAGTATTGGTGGCAAAAAGCAAGACATTAGAGATCTTGGGTTGACGTTGTCTCAATACCCCATTGATAAACTGTATACAGGGCACTGCACAGGCAAGAAAGCCTTTGACTTGTTGAAAGAAGTATTAGGCGAGCGTCTGGAAGCAATGCCGACAGGTCGATGTATTCATGTGTAACGTTGGTAAAAAACTCAGCTTGATGTTAGTTAGGTCACGATGAATAAACAAAAACTAAAGAATCTCATTCAACAAGTTCCAGAGCTAATCGAGACAGCGAAAGCATGTCATGAAGTCGGCTTACCAAACTTTTATATTGCCGGCGGTGCTATCACTCAAATAATCTGGAATGATATTGAAAACAAACCGCTTCTAGAGCAAGTTAAAGACTTCGATGTTGTCTATTTCAATAATGCTTCAGCCCTCACTGAGGACGAATTCAAAAACCGCATTCGTTCGCGGTTAAGTCATTGTGTCGACGTGGACGTAAAGAACCAAGCGACCATTCATGAGCATTACGCTAAGAAGTTCGGTTGCTTCATTCAACCATACGATCGTGTTGAACAAGGTATCGAGTCTTGGCTTTCTGCATTTGCTATCGGGTTTACTTTGGATGATTCAGGCGGCATCAAGGTGTTTTCACCATACGGTGTAGAGGATGCGTTTGATATGCTGATTAAACCGAATAAGCGAGCAATGACTCAATCAAATTACAATAAAATGACCACTGGATATAAGGTTCGATGGCAGCAAGTAAACGTACTCCCTTGGGATTGAACGATAGAGTTTACGAGATGATTCTCAACATTTGGTATTTAACTCGGCTTGGCGTCAATGGTAAGTTTGAAAGCAATCTCAGCATTGTTAGTCATTTAGCTGTACGTTTGTCCCTTGGTAAGAATTAAGGAGTTTTAAGTGAGTCAGGAAGTAAGAGTAGGTGTCGCTGCGGTTATTCTCCGCGAAGGCCGAGTGTTACTTGGAGAGCGAATTGGTTCTCACGGGGCTCATACTTGGGCTACGCCGGGCGGACACCTTGAATGGGGTGAGAGCATTGAAGAGTGTGCCAAACGCGAAACGTTAGAAGAGACAGGCTTAGTTGTTAATGCATTTGAGAAGCTGACTTTTACCAATGATATTTTTGAGAAAGAGAACAAGCACTATATAACGCTGTTTGTTGTTGCTTCTGATGCTAGCGGCGAACCAGAGGTAACAGAACCTGATAAATGTAAGCAATGGAAATGGTTTAAGCTAGATGAGTTACCTGAGCCATTGTTTCTTCCTCTGACGAATCTGTTGAGCGATTCGGTCATCCTTGGGAAGCTGGCGCAGTAATACAAATTGTTAGTTCGTTGCTATGTGAATACAGGGAATAATCAAATGGAATTAAAGTGTCACTGTGGAAATGTGAGCTTAGAACTGAGCTCGCTTCCAGACGAAGTCGGGGAGTGTAATTGTTCTATCTGTCGTCGTTATGCTGCCGCTTGGGCGTATTTTTCTCCAGAGCAAGTTCTGATCAACTTGAGCGAGAAAACTGAGTTTTATTGTTGGGGTGATAAAGAAGTCGAATTTCATCGTTGTAAGTCATGTGGATGTTTGACGCACTATGTAACGACAGAGAAATGCTCCGCAGATATTTTGGCAGTAAATATGAAAATGGCTGAAAATGAAGTTATCTCGCGTATTCCTGTTCGTAAGATTAATGGTGCTTCCTACTAGTTACCCAATAACACAAGCCGACGAGGAATTATGGCTAAAATCTACTACGTGTGTGGTTTGGTTTAAGCAACCCACCTGATGGGCATGTTCGATGGCCTTATTGTTGTTCGGTATATAAAGAGTCTGGGGTAAATATTTACTATTCACTTCCGAAACTGGCGAGTTCTTTGTTTTGCCTGTTGCTAGCCTATGTCTGAAACCAAAACACTTTAAGGAGTATCAGACATGTTTAAGACAATGCATACCGCATCAAAACCACTCGTTATTTGTAATGTTTGGGATGTAGCAAGCGCCTTAATTGCAGAGCAAACCGGCTTTTTAGCGATTGGGACATCGAGTGCAGCGATTGCACGCAGTCACGGGCTTGATGACGGTGAAAATATCGAATTTGAAGAGATACTATCGGCGGTAAAAGCTATTGCACAGGCAACAGATCTACCTCTGAGCGTGGATATTGAATCAGGTTACGGAGATACGCCGCAGGCAATTTATGAAAATATTACTGAGTTGGTGAATGCTGGCGTGGTCGGAATCAATATAGAAGATAGCGCAGTCGATAATCGTGAGAGGCGACTTTGTGATTTGATGATGTTCTCGCAAACGTTGAGAAAAGTTAAAAGTATGCTCAACAAAGCCAACCTAAAAGTATTCATTAATGTCCGCATTGACACATTTTTAATGAATGTAAAAGCGCCTCTAAAGGAGAGCATCAAGAGAATCCAAGCCTATCAGCAAGCAGGTGCTGATGGAGTTTTTCTTCCATGTATCAAAGGAACCGATGATATCAAAGCCGTTGTAGATAGCACGTTGCTGCCCATAAATGTCATGTGTGTTCCTGAATTACCAAATTTTAAAGAGTTAGAGGCTCTTGGCGTGAAGCGCATCAGCATGGGTAATTTCTTGTATGAAGCGATGCTTTCCTCATTGCAAAAGAACCTGATAACCATAAAACGTGAGCAATCATTTAGAACATTGTTTTGATACCGCAACCCTGAATAGGGTGCAAGTGATCGGAACTTTAAACTATAGCACTTGACATCAAACCAAGTGTGGCCCCGTTCCCGTGCGCGGATAAGAGTTGGAACTTCAAAACTATATAGTTGATTCGACTGATTTCAAAGGGTAGGGAGCTCTTAATGCACGGGAGTCAATCAAACAAAAAAGGATAAATAAATGCAGTTTGCTAAGGCATTTGAATACAAAAAATGGGCAAATAGTCAGTTACTAGATTTTGGAGCGAGACAATTCTCAAACTGCCGGAAAACGATGGCACATTTTTCGTTAGAATTTTAAATCATACGACCGTGGTAGATAGTCTATTCATAAGTCGAATTCTCGGCGAACCGGAAAAATATAATGCTGATAATACCGTTGAAACGCCTTCGTTTTCAGTGCTGCGTGAGAGAATGGCTCACAATGACACATGGTTAGTGCAGTATGCACTGTCAGCCTCAAAAGAAGAATTAGACAAGGTTATTCAGTTTAACTTCGTAGATGGTGATATAGGGACAATGTCTGTTGAAGAAGTCCTTCTCCACTTACTCACACACGGTAATAACCACAGAGGCATGGCTTCTAGAGTGTTAGCTGAAAACAATTTAGAACGCCCAAAGGACACATTTACCCGTTATCTTCATCTCGCGGAGCCGACACGCAGAGGTAGCGCGGTGTTGAAAGAAAAATAGCAATAAGTAAATTTGGGAATTCAATATGATGACTTTAAGAACTGCAGACACTCATGAGTTAGATGATATTTATCTTATGGGCTTTGATGTATGGGGAGGTTCCGCATCAGTCGATGAGTATCTAGCTTGTTGTAATAAAAATGATAAGTATCAGAAGGGAACTTGGTATGTGCTCATTGAACATCAAAAAATATTATCTTCCTTGATTGTTTATCAAGGAGTGTTTGGTCTTGTAGATGGCAGCTGCGGGCTTGGTTCCGTTGCTACACCTCCAGAGCTAAGAGGCAAAGGCTATGCTTCAAAGTTAATTAACATGATAAAGAATGAGTTACTCCAGAATCAAAATAATACGGTGTTGTTCTTACATAGTGATATCGACAAAACGTTTTATAGGCGGTTAGGGTTTACAGTGACTGGAGGTTCTGACTGCATGTACATTACGAGTGATGGTAGGGCGTTCAAAGAGACACTGCCTGGGTATTTTTAACCGCACATGTTATGTGAGCTCTTTCGCAAGAATAATGACTAGCACTTGAAACCTAAGGCTTGGCATTTAATTGAGGGAACGAATGAGAGTTTTGATATCAGGTACCAATGGGTACATCGGTCATCACATTTATAACGTGTTTGTAGAAAGTGGCTTGGAAGTATTTCGGTACTCTAGGGACAATAGTGTTCACCCTTCCAGTTAGCCCTTTATTCGAATCGTCAGAACTTATTAGCGATTTTCAGTGAGGAAGAGGTATCAAGATAATCTGCTGTTGGAACTTGTTAGTGGCCGGCTTACCTCAAACTGGCTCATAAAAACGTTTTATCAATAGCAGCTCTTTGTTAATAATGTGTATCACTACGCACTTCCGCATCTATCCGGGCTGGTGGCATATTTGCTATGGTAGTCAGTACGTTACGGAAATATATTAGCCAGTTAGCGCAGGTTTATAACTTCTTTTAACCACTCAGTTTTGGCCTTTTGCTGCTGTGATCTTTTTTCGTAACATACTAATTATTAACAGGGCGCCTCCGATAAATAAGTACCACATCAATGTGTCAACTTGGCGGTAGTAGAATCCGTGTTGCCATAAATTTGGTTTAGGAGGAAATTCATGATCAGGGAAATGTCTAAATCTGACTTTGAGTCATTTTGGCCTACTTTCTCGGCTGTGATTCAAGCACAAGAAACCTACGCATTCGATCCAGAAATGACGATGGAACAAGCCTTTTCGGTTTGGTGTGAACAGCCATCAAAAACTTATGTCTATACCGAGAATGACGTTGTTTTAGGCTCGTACTACATAAAGCCTAATGCAATGGGTCCAAGCGGTCATATTTGTAACTGTGGTTATATGGTTTCCGAAGAGGCCAGGGGGCAGGGAATCGCGCGGTCTTTGTGCGAACACTCTCAACAAGTTGCGATTGAATTAGGCTTTGAGGCGATGCAATTCAACAGTGTCGTGTCGACGAACAAAACGGCAATCAAGCTTTGGGAAAGGCTTGGCTTTAGTATTATCGGATCGATTCCCAAAGCCTATAAGCATCCGCAATTAGGGGCCGTGAGCAGCTATATCATGTACAAATCACTTAAAAAGTAATAGAGCTCGCTCTATGGCCTATAGCCCTTTAAGAAGGTTAATGCTCAACACTGAGACCTAGAGGTTTGAAATGACAATAGTCGAAAAAATTGTTAGCCGTGAAATAGAAGCCGTCATCGTTTATGAATCCGATGACGTGATTGCTTTTGCTGACCACGACCCGATCAACTTTGGGCATATTTTGATTTGTCCGACACATCCGTACGCCAACTATATCGATCTACCAGAAGGTGTTCTTACTGAAATTCATTCTGTCGCTAGGCAGGTGTATAGACGTATTGAAGAGGCGTTTAAACCTGATGGTATTTCATTCTTGCAAAATAACGGTGAGTTTAATGAGTTGTCTCATTACCACCTGCATATCTTTCCAAGATTTGAGGGTGATCAGTTCGGTTGGCAGAGTAGTGAACTCGGCATTCAAAGTATAGAGAAACTGCACGAGTCATTAAAACATTTGTAATTTATAGTAAAAATTAGATGCACAAAAGTGCACGAAAAGGCTTAACAATGAGTGAAATAAAAACATTAGAACAATTAAATGAACTTTATGCCGAGCCGAGTAAAAGGGCTAAAAATAAAGTACTTCCAGCACTGGATGCCCATGCGATTACTTTGATCAATCATTGTCACTTTGCGGTGTTGGGGACGACAGACTCGCAAGGCTTTGGGGATTTGTCTCCAAAAGGCGGCGAGCCCGGTTTTATTAAGGTTGTCGATAACTCTACGGTCCTGATACCTGATAGTTCGGGAAACAATCGAATTGATGGTTTAAAAAACATCATCAATAACCCAGAAGTTGGATTACTGCTGATGGTTAATGGGATTGATGAAGTGGTACGTCTTAAAGGTAAAGCTAGCATCCATACCGATCCAAATTTGCTTGCTGCTTGCCCTGACGGGAAGAAAGCCCCAAAAGTCGTGATTAAGATCGCTGTAGAGTCTATGTACTTTCATTGCGCTAAGGCGGTAATGAGAGGCAAGCTTTGGTCTGATACGTTTAAAGTGGAGCGTTCTATTCTGCCTTCACTGGCACAGATCATGAAAGATCAACAAAACCTAGAAGACCCTGCGATCAATCAAGACGATATGGTCAAATATTACCAATCGACACTGTGATACTCATGAAGAATGTAGTTCAAATTATCTTTATGTCGGGCTCTAAGTTTCTGCTCGGTTTTCGTCAAAACACAGAAGCGTTCGACCAATACTGGGGATTTCCTTCCGGAAGAATAGAGCAAGGGGAGTTGCCTCGGAGTGCAGCAGAACGAGAAGCGCGAGAAGAGGTTGCGGTTAACGCTGGGAACTTAACATTGTTCGCGATTGTCTCTGACCCGGAGCTACCCATTTGTCACTATTTCTACCTATGCCATGAATGGGCTGGCGATATACAGAATGCTGAGCCCCATTTATGCCAAGAGTTGCGTTGGTTTGACCGTGATGAGCTACCCGAAAATTGCACACCAATAACTTACTTAATCACTCAACAATTGAATGACACCGCGCTTACAAAAAACATAAAGCCTGAGATTAACCAACCCAAGCTTTGTGCGTAAGCCGTTCTGTGTTGAGTAACAGACTTTTCATTTAGACTAGTGGCGTTGGGTATTAGTCAAACGTCACTTTGTACCAAAACTAAACACAATAACAGGGAAGATATGTTTACAGGTATTGTACAAACCGTTGCTAACATTGCTGAAGTCAGCGATAACAACGGAATAAGAACGTTCGTCATAGAGTTTCCAACAGGCTTTTGTCACGATTTGGAAATTGGTGCCAGTATCGCAATTGATGGCGTGTGTTTGACCGTTACTGAGTTGCTGTCCGATGTTCGAGTAAAGTTTGACGTCATGTTGCAAAGCCTATTAATTACTACGTTAAGCAATTATGAAGTCGGTCAATCAGTGAATGCTGAGAGGGCGGCAAGAGACGGTGCTGAAATTGGCGGTCACCCACTTTCTGGTCACGTTGATTTTAATGTCGCGATTATCCAAATATCCGAAATTGAAGATAACTACTGCGTGCGCTTAGCTCTTCCTGATGAGTGGAAAAGATATGTATTCCCAAAAGGTTATATTGCAATCAATGGGGCAAGCTTAACCGTTTCTGACGTTAATAAAGTCGAAGGGTGGTTTGAGGTTTGGCTGATCCCAGAAACCCGTCGAATGACCGTCTTTTCCTCGAAATCAGTAGGTAACTCCGTCAATATCGAAATCGAACGTGGTACTCAAGTCGTCGTCGACACGGTGCGTGATACTTTAAATGAAAACTTAGGTCCATTATTGCCTTTATTTGAGAAGTTACTGTCAGAGCAAGGTGTCGATCTAGATGCATTGGGTTATGAGCCTAATATATTGGGTTGTTCAAACGAACAAACTAATGCGGATTGGCACTCTAAAAAGGTGATCTATTGAGATGTTAGAAACGGCACGTACTCAAATTGAAACAATGGGTAAGCAACACGCAGCATCGCTTTTACAATATCATCTAGAAAATCGCTGCCATTTCACCTAAATACAAACGGAGACCGAATGTCAGATAAACATCTTTTTGTGATGGCTAAGATTACGCCAAAGCAAGAGTATTTTTAATCAACCAAGTCGGAGTTACTTGGTATGTTAGACGCGACTAGAAATGAATTAGGTTGTATCCAGTTTGAATTGCATGCTTCAGAGTGTGGTTGATACCTTTACCTTTACGAAGAATGGAAGAACAAGGTAGATCTCCACAACCATCATCAAGAACCCTATACACAAGATGTCGCCAAAAAATTTGAAGGTTGGCTTGCTGCCCCGACAGAAGTTTCATTAATGAACAAGTTATTTTGATACAACTCGACAGACTAGGAATTATCAGCAAATGGAATACACATTAGATACCGAGCCATCAGATAGTGACATCAGCGAAGTTCGCGCAGGCCTAATCAAGCACAATACGCCATTTCTTGAAGGCATACCTAAATCTCAAGTCGGTTATTACGCCATGGAAGGGGATGTTAAGGTCGGTGGTGTTATTGCGGATTTTTGGGGGAACTGGCTATTGATCAAATTTCTTTGGGTCGATGATTCAATGCGAGGCAAGCAGGTCGGCAGCCAGTTACTGCAACGATTAGAAGAGTACGCACAGTCCCAAGGCTGTACGTCATCATTGGTCGACACGTTAAGTTTTCAGGCCAAACCTTTTTATGAGAAGCATGGCTACCAATGCCAAATGGTGCTTGAGAATTACCCTCTAGACTCATCATTAGCGTTCCTCACCAAGTCGCTAACAGAGTAATCATATAGGGCAAGGATGAACACAAACAGACGCAAGGAAAGTGAAGTGATTAATATTCGAGAGATGTACATCGCCGATTATGATTCTGTGATTAACCTATGGTGCGAAACCGAAGGTATGAGTATTCGCGATGCAGATTCAAAACAGAGCATTTCGACTTATCTCGAGCGCAACCCTGGCTTGAGCTTCGTTGCGGAGTCTAAACAAGGCGTGGTTGGTGCGGTGTTAGTAGGGACGGATGGCCGTCGTGGCTATTTGCAGCATCTAGCGGTAAGTACTGAATTTAGAGGACAAAATCTAGGTTGCCAACTAGTAACTGAAGCGGTTAACGCATTGGCTGGGGTAGGTGTCCCCAAGACACATTTATTCGTGTATAACGATAATATTAACGCTCAGAAATTCTATGAAAAGTTAGGCTGGTTTCGACGTGATGAAGTGCGGATGTACTCGTTTAATAGCTCGAGTAACAGTAACGCCTAACGGTTCTATTTTGTCAGCAAAAGCAGCACATAACTAAAATCAGGTTAACCAAAGGAGCAAGATTTGCCTCATTGTATTATCGAACACTCGTCGACGATTAATGCCGAGCAACTGAACAATAAAGTGTTTTTAGGAGCACTTAACTCAGAGTTATTCGAAGCCTATGGGCGAGACATAAAAGTCCGAAGTATCGCTTATGAGAGCTACCAAACGGGTACAGAAAAAGAAGATTTTATCCATGTGACTGTGCGTATATTGTCTGGTCGAAGTGACACAGACAAAGCAATGCTATCTGAGACAGTGATGACGCAATTGCTGTCTTTGTCCCTTAGTAGAGCATCGATCACCGTTGAGGTGGCAGATATGGACAGAAACAGTTATGAAAAGGTCGTTGTCTAACAGAACGGAAGTCGCATTTTATACGTTGATCTTTGTATTTTCACTCCAACTCGCTACAGGAATATTGGGAAATGTTGTTTATCCATAAATCTCAACCTTTGGTCCATGGCCCAGAATTATGCTCTGAGCTCGCCGATTTTTTAACTGAAAATAAGAGTAAATTTGAGGACAAACTGGTTCCAGACCTGTCGTACATCGATGATATGGCACATGTGGCCAACGGAATCAAAATAAAAAGCGTGCAACATGTGAATCATAACCAGTATCGTCTTGAATATGCGTTCGACTGGGAGCTATTCCTTGGATGTTCTGATAGAAATGAAACGGGCGTTGAAAATGGGCGTGTTCTGTTTATCTTGGAAGACGATAATAATCTTAATTTCGATTTTCCAGATAGGAGCTCTCGCGATACCTGTGACGAGTTTTAATTGACCAGTGAAGCACTGTTTTGAATTGATGTTGATTCTTTAGTTTTGGCATTAACGATATTCAATGAGTAACGCGATAAAACATTTCAGCCATTTAAGGCGAAGTTGGAATAGGAGTAGTAATGAAAATAGTAGAAGCAAAACACTCTGACTTAGAGAGTCTGTTCGTGTATCTGGATACACAGTTGTCAGAAATCGCATTAGAAGAAACACCGCTATTCCAACCAGTATCAAAGTCCGATTGTAAAATGTCGGAAGCACACAAGGCTCGCTTTTCTGATGGGTTTAAGTTTGAGTTTGGAGAGAATGGCTGGCGAAAAATTTGGTTAGCTAAAGATTCGAATGGTGCTATTCGTGGTCATATCGACTTGCGCCATCATAATGGCAATTACTGCTCTCACCGTGTGTTACTTGGTATGGGTGTCGACAGCAGCGTGAGAAAGCAAGGCTTAGGCTCCAAGCTAATGAATGTGGCGACTCAATACTGCCGAGAGAACGAAGCGATTGATTGGCTAGACCTCAACGTGTTGTCAAACAACCTTCCGGCTAAAAATCTTTATTTGAGAACAGGGTTTACGGTTGTCGGCGAAATGGAAGACTACTATCGAATTGATGGTCAGTCGGTGTCTGAACTAACAATGACGTTGGAGACGAAAGGGTAAAAGATCCAAGTCAATCAGGAGACTAACTTGAGCAGACCAATAGCAATTCTGATTTATGTCCCAAACGTAGAACAGGGGCTCAGTTGGTATCAAGCGGCCTTTCCTGAGTCTGTCGCGACCTATCATCCGTCTTCTGACTTTACAACTCTAGATATCAATGGTTTTTCTATTGAGATTGTACAAGCGGATGAGAAAGTTGGCTCTGGCAAAAAGGGAACAGTCCTTTATTGGTCTACAGAGGATTTTGACAAGTCACTTTTGCATTTTCAGTTAATTGGGGCTCAGTTATACAGAGGTCCAATGGAGATCGAGGGCGGATTAACGATGTGCCAAGTCGAGGACCCTTTTGGAAATCTGATTGGTTTACGAGGCATTCGTAAAAATATCGCTTGTAATGAGACACGACTAGATAGCGAATAAAGGAATAACAATGATCACTATCGAAAGGCTTAATGATGCTCATATTGAGAAAGTTAACGAAATTCAGCTCGCAGATGAGCAGGTTAAATTCGCAGGAACAGCAGCGGACTTTCTATTAGACGGCAGCGAGACCACGCATCTACATATTATCAAAGATGGCAGTGAGGTGGTGGGCTTCTTTAAGCTGGATGTTGCTTACCCAGCTGGCTACAAATTTTGCCCTGAAGGTAGTATCGGCTTAAGGGCGTTTGCGCTTGATAACAACCAACAAGGAAAGGGGCTAGGTACTGGCGCGGTGAAAGCTCTATTTCCGTATCTAGCAGCCAATTACGAAGGGTATGATTGGATTTACTTAACGGTTAATTGTAAAAATCCCGCAGCTTATAACTGCTATGTTAAAGGTGGTTTTGAAGATACCAATGAACAGTACTTAGGCGGTGCCGCTGGCCCACAGTTCATTATGCGCGGAGCCATTGACGCTTAACTTAAATCTGTTTATCAAAAGGCAACTGGGAATCAAAGGAAAGGCCATGAAAGTTCAATATCTTGAAATTGTTACCTCTGAAGTAGATACGGTTTGTGCAACTTACGCGCAGATCTACGATGTGAAGTTTAGTGATGTGGATGTGAACTTAGGTGGTGCTCGTACCGCTAAGCTCTCTAATGGTGGAGTGATTGGTGTGAGGGGACCACTCCGTGAAACTGAGGAGCCAGTCGTTCGCCATTACACGTTGGTGAAAGACATTGAAGCCGCAGTAAACGCAGCTGAAAAGTTGGGTGCTGAAGTTGCCGTTCCACCAATAGAGTTACCACGTCACGGAATGTGTGCCATTGTCATTCAAAGTGGTGTTGAGCTCGGTTTTTGGCAGCTGTAGCTGGCCTTTTTACCAAAAGGTAAAATATAAAGCGGCATTTGTTCTAAGGAGGGAACATGTCAATTACATCCTATCCCCTCAACAAGGTACGTTATGAAACAAAATATTGTCCATATTGCACTTGTCGTAAAAGACTACGATGAAGCCCTAGATTTCTACGTAAACAAACTCAAGTTTGAACTTATCGAAGATACCTACTTACCAGAAGAAGATAAGCGTTGGGTTGTTGTTGCTCCACCTAATTCACACGGTGTAAGCCTACTATTGGCGAGAGCATCCAAGCCCGAGCAACTGGATTTTATCGGTAATCAAGCTGGTGGACGTGTATTCCTATTCCTAAATACTGATGATTTTTGGCGTGACTATGAACGTATGGTGTCTCTTGGAATCAAATTCGTTCGAGAGCCGAAAGAGCAAGGCTACGGCACAGTAGCGGTATTCGAAGACCTTTATGGAAACCTATGGGATCTTCTGCAATTAAATCCAGATCACCCAATGGCGAATCGATAAGCCTGTGCATCACTAAAACATCAATTCAAGTTAAGGAGCGTATCGTGGAAGAAATCAAAGGCATTTTGGAATTCATGGCTGAAGTGGAAAAGTTGAAGGATGTTCATAGACAAACGAAGCCAGTTGGTCTGGATCGCTATGAAAACTCCGCTGAGCATAGCTGGCATGTCTGTTTGAGTGCTCTGATGTTGAAAGACTATGCGAATGAAGAGATCGATATAACCCGAGTGATGAAGATGTTGCTGATACACGATCTCGGTGAAATCGATGCAGGTGACACGATCATCTATGCCAGTGAAACAGAAGAAAACAAACTTAAAGAGAGAAACTGTGTCGAGCGTTTACTTGAGTCATTGCCGAGCCATCTAAGATCCGAATATTTGGAGTTATGGCTAGAATTTGAAGCGGGTGAGTCACCGGAAGCAAGGTTCGGTAAAGCGATCGATAGAGTACCCCCTTTACTTCATAACATCCATGGTGGCGGTCATAGCTGGAAGAAGCACAATATATCTAAAGATAAGGTACTGACATTTAACTGTGAACGTATTTCTAAAGGCAGCAAGGCACTGTGGAGCGAACTAGAAGTTCAACTTGAAGCGGCTGCCGACCGAGGATTATTGAAGTAAATTCAAATTTAGCTTGCCAAGGGTGATGGACAAGGAATGACATCACCCCCGCCTTTTGGGTTCCTATATGGCCTTTCGATTGTGACATTCTCATCAAAATACCGAGGTGCTGTTTATTTATACAGTTATCATGTGTATTCTCACTGCTCATCAAAAGGAGCAGTAAAAATGGCGTTCAAATACGAAGAAAAAGTCCCAAATCCAGCCGAGTTTTGTGAGATGCGGGTGAAAGCAAAATTATCACCGAAGTCACTGAAAGCAGCCACAATCGCTTTACCAAATAGTTTATACGGCATTTCTATTCGAGATGGTGATCAACTCATTGCGATGGGGCGTGTAATTTTGAAGTGGTTGATGTCGCCGTCGATCCAATTTATCAAGGGCAGGGCTTGGGCAGAAAAGTGATGGAATACATCGACAATTACCTATCTTCTGTTGCACTGGAAGGGTCGTATGTTTCCATGATTGCTGATGAACCGGTGTTTTATGAGAAACTCGGTTATAAGCTTGTATCTCCTGCTAGCCAAGGCATGACAAAGAAGTTTCCACCCAAGCGTATGTAATAAAAACTTGTGGCTCTACCATGACGTTATGCAAAGAGCCTCAAGTTTAAAAGGAACACATAAATTAATGAAAAATAGAATCTTGGAGTTATCGCTGCTTGGTCTATCAAGCAGTGTATTCGCTGACAGTGAATTACCAAGCAGTAGTTATGAAATGACCGTTGCAGTGGAAGAGCAATCCCTAAAGCACGACTTTCCATCCGTTAAGTTTGATTACCTTGGCCAGACGCTTACCACGAGCGTTGATGAATGTTCGTATACTGGAACGCTCTCTGAAGATGACGACAACACGATTCTTCTATCGGCGACGATGTCATGCACTTATGAAAGTGGATCAAGCTACAATGAGATGCCAGACTTCGTGCTCAAGCATGAGGGGGGTGAAGCGAGTATGAGCTTTGGTGATGGCGAGACTGATATGTGGACATACTCCGTCACAGTTAAGAAGCTCGATTTATAATTAACCTTCATTAGCAAGTTGACACGTTAGCCATGGCACTCTCGTCGCCTCTTGCTGCGTAACTACATGCCATGAGACATCGTTCAATATAATAAGTTAGCTAATCCAACGTTAGGTTGTTACTATGCAATCAACTTTATAAATGCGTATTGGTTTATATAAATGATTGATAGTAGGTACATTAAACACCCATACTACTGTGAAAACTGTAACTCAATGACTCCACACCTTGCTATGAGCAGCTCTGTTGAGGAGCAAAAGGAGCAAGCGGAATCAGAAGCAAGGCAGTGGAAAATAGGGATGTTGGTGGAGTATATCGTAAACCTGCTCTTTAAAGACGACAAAGACACGCCTGGCTTTTTCATAGACCAAGAATATCAATATCTGTGTGAGAAGTGCGGCACCAAGTCATGGCATTGATATTATTGGATTTGGTTTCATTCGACACCTAATTTTTAGCATCTAAAACTTCAGCTAAAAAGGCTCATTCTGCAGTTTCCTTTTTGTTATGGAGGACAAACGAGTGATATACCCAAAAGCTTTAAATATCGGTGACAAAATCGGATTTTTCTCACCGTCATCGCCCGCAACTGTCTTTGCACCTAATCGATTTGCTCGTGCTAAACGTTATTTGGAAAAGCAGGGCTTCATTCTAGTTGAAGGTTCGTTAACTGGAGAGTCAGAAGGGTATCGTTCTGGTTCCATTCAAGCGCGAGCTGAAGAACTCAATCAGCTCATTCGAGATCCTGACGTGCGCTGCATTATGTCGACCATTGGTGGTAACAACAGCAATTCACTGTTGCCATACATCGATTATGATGCCCTTAGAAACAACCCTAAGATCATCGTCGGCTATTCAGATGCCACAGCATTACTGTTAGGCATCTACGCTAAAACCGGATTGGTGACTTTCTATGGCCCGGCACTCGTCGCGTCATTTGGTGAGCTCCCGCCGTTAGTCGACGAAACCTTCCAATCGTTTACTGACATCTTATGTTCGGATTCGAGCCAACATCAGTACACGATGCCTGAGAGTTGGACGGACATTAAATACGATTGGGAAACTCAAAACTCTGCAAAGCCAGTTTACAATAACGAATGGCACTTCATGGGAAGAGGTCAAGTCAGCGGTCGCGTGATTGGTGGCAACTTGAGTACGATGGCGGGGATTTGGGGCAGTGAATACATGCCAGAAATTCAGTCTGGCGACATTCTTCTTATTGAAGATTCACTAAAAGGCATTGAAGCGGTCGAGCGTTCATTCGCACACTTATTGGCTTGCGGAGTATTCGATAAAGTAGGCGCTATTGTACTCGGCAAACATGAACTGTTTGATGATAAAGGGACAGGGCGAACACCACTCGATGTACTTGTTGAAGTACTGAATGGTAATAATGTCCCGATCCTATATGGCTTCGACAGTTGCCACACTCATCCTATGCTAGTCACGCCACTAGGTGTGCAAGGTACTATTGATTTTAATGACCAAACATTCAAGCTTCAAAGCCAATGGTTAGCGTCGAGTTAACCTAAACTGATGATAATAAGACGCATTAGAAAAGTGATCCTCTCTGCAAACTGAGAATGGAAACGCGTCTATACTGACATGGGTTACGTCGCTGATTTTAGAGGTGGCGCTATGAATTTAAGTTTGATTAGGTTAAATCTCAGAGGTGACGATGAAAAAATTACTACCACTATGCGCCATTTTACTCTCGGCATCATTTTCAGCTGCGGCTTCTGATGGTTTGATTAAATACCAAAGTAATTACTCAGTGAAAGAGACTGCTGACCGCTTTGAAGAAATCGCCAAGAGCAAAGGTTTGACCTTGTTTGCGAGAATCGACCATCAGAAAAACGCGAGTAAGGTCGATCTTGAATTGAGACCAACGGAAGTCATCATCTTTGGTAACCCGAAAGTAGGGACACCATTAATGCAATGTGCTCAAGAAGTCGCGATAGATTTACCGCAGAAGGTGTTAGTCACTGAAGATTCTAGTAAGAAAGTATGGTTATCTTACAACGATCCTAATTACTTGGTAGAACGTCACGCGATCAATGGCTGTGACGAGTTAGTTAAGAAAATATCGGGCGTATTAAGCAAGCTATCGGAAGCGGCAGTGGCGAAAAAGAAAGCTAAATAACCAAGACCAATAAGCACTCATTAAGACTATTAGTGGGTGCGATATGACGATGATATCGCTCATTAGTCATTGTGTTGACAATTAAGCAACAATATATAAAAGTAGTTTTATGAAACTGAATTTAGCGCCATCTAACCAACGAATTATCATCATTCCATAGGAATGGTGGGATTGTTGATGCGTTTTGTTTATCGAACCCACCCGTAAGGTGGGTTTTTTGTATCTGTCTTATGGGTTTTATCTGAATAGAGAGGAAGTCATATGAGAAAGATCGCGGTTTTTGGCAAGCCTGGGAGTGGAAAGTCCACAGTCAGCAAAGCGTTAGCGCTAGCTACAGGTATAGAGCTTCACCAGTTGGACTCTATTGTTTATAAGGCCAGTGGAGAGTTTGTTGAACGTGAAGTATTCGAGCAGGCTCATGAGAGTATACTTAAGTCAGAAAGCTGGATCATCGATGGATTTGGCCCATTAGGTTCATTCAATGCACGTTTAGGTGCAGCTGATACCTTGGTTTATATCGACCTTCCTTATCCCATTAGTTACTGGTTCGTCACAAAGCGAATGCTAAAAGGGATGTTCGTTAAACCTGAAGGCTGGCCTGATGGAAGTTCAGTTATAAAAGGTACGATACAAAGTTATAAGACACTAAAACTCTGCCCAAAATTTTGGAATGATGACTTTAGAGCGCGATTAGAATTTCACGCAAAAGAGAAAGAGGTTCACATAATCAGAAGCGTGAGTGAATTGAATAACTTTGTTCATCGACACGTGTAATGGTCATTAATGCCGCGCGTTGCTTTCAACGTTTTGGTTTGCTCATAACTTCATGAATATGTTTAGATTTAATTCAACGTGTGGCATATTTGTCATATATGTGGTTTGTGCTTTGAATTAAGGCGATAGATATTATGTATGGAAGTGAGAAGACGAGAGCGTTCTGCTGTAACTGTAAGGAACTGACACTCCACAAGTACACTATGTTCAGTAACCAAGCCGAAAAAGCGCCACAACATGAAAAGAAGCCAGGGTTGCTTGGAATGATTTTATCGTCGCTATCTTCAAGTGGCGAAAACGGTGACTATAAATGTACAAAATGTGGAACCAATTTACGTACACCAGACAACTTAGATTGAGTTTGGCTTATACAAATAAAAACGGGAAGACCTCAATGATCTTCCCGTTAGGTATTACTTAATTCATCGCGCTATTGGTAGTTTTAGTGAGAAGCCTTATGCGCAACACTTCTTGTATTTCTTACCGCTACCGCAAGAGCATGGATCATTACGGTTAGGGGTCTTTTCAAACGTCATCGTTTTTGGCTTGTTTAGTAGAGTATCAAGCTCGATGGTGTTCTCTTCTTTGTCCGCGTTTACTGTAACGGTAACGAAGATAGTATTTTCAGCAGCTAGTGCTTCGACTTCTGCTTTACGTGCGTCAGTTTGAACCATTACAGCAATTGGAGATTCTTCAGTACCCGCTTTCACATCGCGGTTTACGTTGTAGCCTGCAAGAACGTGGTTCTGTCTTGTTTCGATACGGCCTTTGAAAAATAGTTTCGACATTGGGTACTCATTAAAAATGTTGAAAGGCGCTATTTTTAATGGCGATAGCGCAATGGAGCGGGGATTATACGCATATATTGCAATTGATAAAGCAGTGATGTGAGTAAAGGCTGTTTGGTTTTTGCTCGCGAGCAACGGATTGTTATCTAGCTTTGCTCTGATTAGATAAATTTTGAAATTCAAGACAATAAGATTTCCCTTAATACGCTTTTGAATGATAAATTCAAATTGTTAATTTAAACAAAGAGATAGTGTATGAAATTAGATGCCATTCTATGGGATTATGATGGAACCTTAGTCAATTCTGTTCCCAAAAATATCGCGATTACCAAAGATATAATCTCTGCGGTTGCTCCACACTTGTCAGGTGATAATTTACCCAAATACTTGTTGAGTGAAGCGCTTTATCATGAAGCCAACCACGGCGCTAAAAACTGGCAAGCCTTATATGTCGATTATTACGGGTTATCACATGACGAAATGTTGATAGCGGGTGGAATGTGGGCCGAGCATCAAGAGAAAAATCAAACGCCAGTCGCGCTGTTTGATGGAATGGAAGTGGTGATTAGCCAGTTCGCCCATCTTCCTCATGGTATTTGCTCTCAAAACTCTCAATTGAATATTCGTGGTGTACTCGACAGTTATGGCATTGGTGATTTGTTTAAATCGGTTGTCGGTTATGACGACGTATCAAATGGCAACCAAAAACCGCATCCATTCGGTGGTATCAAGTGTGTTAAAAATATCTTTGATAAAGCGCAAACCGATGAACTCTGTTTGATGTATATCGGCGATCATGAAGCGGACACACAGTTTGCACGCAATATCGAAGCTGCACTTGGCGATAAAGCAAAAGTCATTGCGGTAGCAGCGGGTTATAGCCGCTCTGAACCCGAAAACTGGCAAACCAAACCCGATTACATTGCTAATAATGTCGATGATCTTTTAACGATCATTGGTAAATATGCTTAATCGCTTTTAACGGACTTGATAATTTAAGGAAGAATAATGACATCAAAAGACGTGGTATTAGGTTTTTGGGACGCAATGCGCACCAACGACTTTGCCAAAGCGGCCGAATGGCTAGCGGAAGATTTTCAAGGTTATTGGCCTCAGTCGTCTGAATTGACGGTAGGGCGTGATAACTTCACAGCGATCAACTCTGAATACCCAGCGAATGGGATTTGGAAGTTTGAGCTGAACTCGATTGTTTGCGAAGGTGATACCGTCGTGACCGATGTATCAGTGACGGACAGCGTATTAAACGATCGCGTGATTACCTTTCACACGGTTGTTGATGGTTTAATCCAAAAGCAAACTGAGTTTTGGCCAGATGGCTTTGCTGCACAAGCGTGGCGTGCAAAGTGGGTTCAGATAGCGAGCCCTAAATCACTTAAGTAACAAGGCCAAATGCAATAACACGAAGCTCACAATAGAGTATGTGCATAACAACAATCAGATAAATAAAAGTCAGCTAGTTAGGAGATTTCATGAACAAGATCGTAATCGTTACAGGCGGAAGCCGAGGCATTGGTGCCGCTACATCGAAGCTATTAGCAAAACAAGGCTATGCGGTGTGTGTCAATTTCATACACAATGAATCAAGAGCTGATGAACTGGTGAATGAGATACGCGATCAGGGCGGTACTGCTATCTGTGTGCGTGCCGATGTGTCGGTAGAATCTGACGTAAAGTCCCTGTTCGAAATTGCCCGTCATAAGCTTGGGCCAATTACCCACTTGGTCAATAACGCTGGCATCTTATTTACCCAATCTGTACTAGAAGACATCGAGATTGATCGCTTTGAAAAGGTCATGAAATCGAATGTCTCAAGCTGTTTCTTATGCAGTAAAGCCTTTATCAAACAAGCCGATGGTACAGGGTCGATTGTGAATGTATCGTCTGCCGCTTCTCGCACAGGTGCACCGTTTGAGTATGTGGATTACGCAGCATCGAAAGGTGCGATGGATTCACTGACCAAAGGACTATCACTTGAGCTTGCAGCGCGTAACATCCGAGTGAATGGCGTAAGGCCAGGTTGTATTTATACTGAGATGCACGCAGACGGCGGAGAGCCTGATCGCGTAGACAGACTAGCTTCGCAGCTACCGTTACAACGAGGTGGCACACCAGAAGAAGTCGCGAACTCTATCGCTTGGTTGTTATCAGATGAAGCTTCATATGTCACTGGCTCATTTATTGATATTGCGGGCGGTCGATAGGGCTTAGGGGCTCTAAAATTAAGAGAACGTAGGCTCTAAAAAACGCTTGTGAAGAACCAAGCAACAAAAGTACCTAACTAAAAGAACGAAACTAAGAGTACAAACATGAAAAACTATTTTGAAAGCCCGTTTGTCGGCAAGTCACTCAAAGAACAAGTGACTAACCCAAATATCATTGTGGGCGAGCACAGTTATTACTCGGGTTACTACCATAACCACAGCTTTGATGACTGTGCGCGTTACCTTTTACCGGATAGAAGCGACATCGATAAGTTAATCATCGGTAGCTATTGCTCGATTGGTTCTGGCGCCGTGTTCATGATGGCGGGCAACCAAGGCCATCAAAACCAGTGGGTGAGTACATTCCCGTTTTTCTATCAAGAGGATGAGAAGTTTGAAGGTGCGATAGACGGCTTTGAACGCTCAGGCGACACTGTGATTGGTAACGATGTGTGGATCGGTACAGAAGCGATGATTATGAGCGGTGTTAAGGTCGGTGATGGGGCTATCATTGCAAGTCGAGCGGTTGTGACTAAAGACGTTGCACCATACTCGATTGTCGGTTCGAACCCAGCACGCCACATTCGATACCGCTTTAGCGAAGCGGAAATTACACTGCTATTAGAAATGAAATGGTGGGAATGGAGCGAAGAGCAAATCAAAGGTGCAATGTCGCTGATGTGTTCTTCAGATATCGGTGGACTTTACCAATACTGGAAGGCGCTCAAGTAGTCGCCTTCCCGATATAGCTTCGCGTGAAAATATATTCCCACATGATGTTTATACAAGAATACTCAAACAAGTGAAAACTTACTGAATTGCTTCTACGTACGTCAGAATATCCAGAGCATCTTGCTTTGTGATTACACCTTGCCACGCTGGCCTGCCTTGCTCTACATCGCCTTCTAAAATGTCATCCGCCAAAGAACTTGGACTGGTAAAAAAGCCGCTCAATTTATTAGCGATGTTAGCGGGCTTGTGTGGCAATGAAGCGGCTGTAGGCCCGTCTCCGTGACCTTTGTCGCCATGACACACCTGACAAAGCTGTCGATATTTGGTTTTGCCATTGGCGAAGTGGCTCGCATCGACTTCTGAGGCAGCACTCGCACTAAACGCCATCATTGAAGCGACTAAACCCAAGAAAGCTAACACGCGTAACTGGTTGATGTATTTCATTGTTTTATTCTCGATTGTTATTTAACGGTGCAAGAATAAATAAGCGTGAGTAAAAGAAACGTGAATGATTACAGCGAGACTAAACTTAACTTAAATTCGCTTATGTGATTAAAGGTAAGCAATGTGATCTAAGTAAATGATTGATTATAAACAGTTTGCATAGTACAGCGTGCCGCATTAGCGTGATGGATGAATGGGAGGTATTATGATTAGTTGCAGTGATTACGATTATATTGAAATTGTGTGTATGCACCGGTACCCAATTAAGCTGACTTTGAATTCTGGTGAATGGGTTGAAGGTGTTGCTTTAGATACTAAGCGTAACCAAGACCGAGAAGAGTGCATCAAGCTAAGTGTTGAAGGTCGAGAACAACTTGTTGTGTTGACTGAAATTATCGAATTAGAAGTGTGTGTCGACAACCCTCATTTTAAGCAAATATCTTTCAAAACGTCATAGGGTGACATATGAATAATTCAATAGAACAAGGCTACTGCACATCTTGTCGTGAACGCACGCAACACGTTGTTGTTTTGGTTAGAAAGGAAAGTGCATTTGCAGGCAAGCCAAACAAAAAGCGACATGAATTTATCGCAGGCGTAATTAAAGGGTGGTTTTTGGGGCCTTTTATCGCATCTATGGACGAATTTTCTCGTCATATAGTGTGTGAGAAGTGTGGTCACAAAGAGATTGAAGATTAGGTATCGATTCAATATGCTCAAACCATCGTTGGCTTAGGGATAAAACGAATGAAAGTAGAAACGATTGAAGCCGTAAAGGCGTATGGGTTTTCAGTAAGAACCACTAATCAGGATGAGGTTGACCCAACTAAAGCGAAGATAGGTCAATTGTGGCAGGGCTTTTTTGATCAGGCTTTTCCCAAACTGACGCCGGATTCAAAAGTGTACGGTGTCTACACTAATTACGAGTCTGATTTTACGGGTGAGTTTGATGTTATCGCGTGTGCTAATGCGTTAACGGATCAAGACTTAAATAATCTTATTGAAACCAAGATTGAAGCAGGCAAATATCTGACGTTTTCTGCTGAAGGTGAACTTCCTCAAGCGGTCATCGATTTATGGGGAGAGGTGTGGGCGTACTTCAACGCAGCGGATTGCCCACATGTGAGAACTTACACAACAGACTTTGAATTTTACAAAGGTGAAACTGAAGTCGAGATTTCGATAGCGATTCAGTGATCAGGTTAAAATGAACAAAAGGCTTAGCTTAGACTGTGTTTGCCAGTTAAGAGACAGTAGTTACCGGTAAAGAGACAACGGAATCCCAGTTAAGCCTTTGAATATCTGTTCTTTACAAAGAAGATACAGTGTCACGTAACTACTTTAATACCTAGGAATTATCTATTCCAGAATTCCCCTAGATCACCCTAGATACCCTTAAGTCACCCAAAATTCTCTTAAGTTATCCAAAAAGACAATCTTGCTTGGTTTCATTCCACAAAGGGTATTGCTTCATGACTTGGGTGTAGAGCTTACTTTCAAGGTGCGCTCTTAACCAACGTCCTACGTTTTGATATTCCGATTTCACAAACCACTTCTTTTCGACTCGCACAAACTGACTGACGAAAGGCATCACCGCAAAATCGGCCAAGCTTGGGCTTTCTCCAAAAAAGTAGGGCTGATCTGTAAGTCGCACTTCTAACTGCTTAATGAAGGTTTCGCAGGCTTGTCGGCGTTGTTCAACATCGATGTTTCGGTAACGAACCGATGCACGATACCTTTCTAAGTGACCAATAAATTCTTCATCGTTGGTTTTAATGAGCTGCTGAACTTGTTCGCTAAGCGTTGGATTGCTTGAACGCAGAAGATCTTGAGGATCGTTTTGTTGGAGTGACCAGTTCATCACATCCAAGCTCTGTTCAATGACTTGTCCATTGGGTAACACCAATACAGGCACTGTTCCTTTTGGCGAACTGGCCAATAGTTCGCTAGGCTTGTCTTTGGTAACGATTTCTCGAAGTAACACTTTTTGCTGTGATAGTGCGATGCCCATTCGTCCGCGCATTGCATAAGGGCAACGGCGTAAAGAATAAAGGATAGGTAGATCGGATTCGTTCGGCATTATTGAGGTCATTTAGTTTGAAAAGTGTTGTACGGTGGTAAAGAGATCGTGATGTGGGTAGAATACGCGGCTTAAAAATTATAAGTAAGTGAGCGACTTCAAAAATGAGCAGAAAAATTGAGTTATTAGCCCCAGGTGGCGATGTAGAAGCGATAAAAGCCGCCATCGTAGCGGGTGCTAATGCAGTTTATTGTGGTTTAGACACATTCAACGCTCGTAACAGAGCCTCTAACCTGTCGTTAGACGAATTGAATGGTGTGATTCGCCTTGCTCATGAATACGGCTGTGAAGTGTTCCTGACTCTTAACGTTGTGCTACTGGAGCACGAGACTAAGAGCATCACCAAACTGCTGAACCAGCTTGTGAACACCAAAGTGGACGGCATCATTGTTCAAGACTTGGGTTTATTCAACCTGGTTAAGAAGCATTTCCCATCGTTAGACGTTCACGCGTCGACTCAGTTAACTACGCACAACGAAGGCCAGATTAAGTTCTTGTCTAAGATTGGCGCGACGCGCGTTAACTTGTCTCGTGAGTTGAACCTGCCTGAAATCAAGATGCTGACGGAAGTGGCACACGATCACGACGTATTAACCGAAGTGTTCGTACACGGCGCTCTGTGTATCGCATTCTCTGGTCAATGTTACTCAAGCTCAGTAAGTGTGGGTAACTCAGGTAACCGTGGTCGTTGTAGCCAAGCGTGTCGTGATGAGTACGAAATCACCAACGCGGGCAACAAGTTCCCACTTAACCTGAAAGATAACTCAGCTTACTACGACCTACCTGAATTGGTTGATGCGAAAGTCGACTCATTGAAAGTAGAAGGCCGTATTAAAGGCGCACACTACGTTTACACTGTGGTAGACACATGGCGTAAACAGATTGATAGCTTTGTAGAAAGTGGTTTGTTGATCGAAGACGATTCGAACCTACACAAAGTATTCAACCGTGATTTCACCAACTCTTTCCTAAAGGGCAACCTAACGAAAGACATGTTCATCGATAACCCGCGCGACAACAGCATGAACTACGCTGTTGAAAAAGCGACGGAGCAGAACAACGAAATCTCAGTTGTACAGATTCAAGAAGTGACCAACGAACTTCACCAAGCGAAAGACGTTCTTGGTAACGAAATGCGTGACAAGATCGAGTTCCTTGATATTCGCAAGACACCAGTAGCACTGTCGTTCAGCGTAAAAGTGGGTCAACCATTTACGGTGACTGTGAACACGCCAAAAGAGAACTTTACTCTTCAATCTAAATCGCTATTGAAAGCGGTTGAAGAGAAGGCGATTACTCAAGAGCTACTTGAGAAGCGATTCAAAAACGTGAAGAGTGCAGTTCACACGCTAGAAAGCCACGACTTCAGTGAAGTGGATGCAGGCTTGTTGATTCCTCTAAAAGAAGTTTCAGACCTAAAAGACGAGATCGACTTCATTCTGAACGGCTCTGTGGAAGTGATTAAGCACGTTGAAGTGCCAGCACTGCCTCAGCACCCTAAAGTGAACGAGAAGCCGACTATGTCGATGCTTATCGCCGATGTAGAAGACTTACACCTGTGTGACGTGACTGACGCGGATGTTTACTTCAAACTTCCAGAAAGCTTCAAGAAGCGTTGTAACAAGTACATCGACATCTTGGCAGCAAACCCACGTTTGATTCCTTGGTTCCCAGCGGTATTGATCGGTAAAGATTACGACGAAGCGGTTCGTATTCTTGAAGAGATCAAGCCAGCTCGCATCGTAACCAACAACACGGGTATTGCTTACAAAGCTTACGAGATGGGTATTGAGTGGGTTGCAGGCCCGTTCATGAACACGACCAACTCTCACGCACTGGTTACTCTGAAAGAAGAGCTGAACTGTGCAGGCGCATTCATTTCGAACGAGATCAACAAAGGTCAGATTCGTCATATTCGTCGCCCAGAGAACTTCAAACTGTTCTACAGCATTTACCACCCAATCTTGATGATGACCAGCCGTCAGTGTTTCTTCCAAAGAACCGTGGGTTGTAACAAGCCAAGCATCGAAGCAGGTTGTATGTTGAAGTGTGAGAAAGCGACCACGATTACCAACGTGAAAGGCATCTCTTTTGCGGTTGATAAACAGAAGGGTGGCTACCCAAGCATTTACAACCACGAGCAGTTCTTGAACCACGACGCAGTAACTGACTTCTCTGGTCTGTTCGACGAGTTCTTCATTGACCTAACCAACATCGGTGCAGGTTCTAAAGAAGTGAAAGACAAAGTTGAGCTTATCAAGCATTTCGAAGCGCTACTGAACGGCGTTGAAGGTTCACAACAGAACCTAGAGCAGATGGTTGAAGTTCGAACTAATGCTCAGTACGTGCAAGGTCTATAGCGTACAAGGTTTATAGGGTTCAATGTCTATGGGCTGTAAGGCTTATAGCTTCTAACGCAAAGAGCGTTCAAGGTTTATAACGCTCAACCGCTTATAAGCACTCTGAACCAATAAACAAAAGGCCACTCAATCGAGTGGCCTTTTTAATGTCTGAAACTTTCTGAATCTTTCTCAACCAACGAATACGTTATTCTGTCACGGCTTCTTGTTTGAAGCATGGGCTTTTCAACGTGTTCATCTTTTCGATTTCATTGGTTAAGCGCAGCGAGAGCAGGGCTTTCTGGTTCGAAGCAAAATCAAACATCACGATAGTCGCAGTGCCAACGGTCGTCAGTTTCTGTTGAGCCTTACTGACAATCGCGTATTCCATGGTGAATCGGTCATCTTGAATATCGGTAACACGTGAGCCGACCATCAAGGTATCTGGATACGTGACTGGGCGGAAATACTTACAGTAAGTGTCACCAAGAACAGGACCAACTTTGGTAATCGCCATCTCTTCCATCAGCTCGACGTGCTTGAAAAAATCTAAGCGAGCGGTTTCGAAATAGCGAAAATATACAGCGTTGTTAACGTGATTGAGTGCGTCCATTTCTCCCCAAGCGACAGGGATTTCTGTTACTACCGGGTAGTCAGATAATAGTGCTTCCATGCGAACTCTCTTATTGTTATGTAGGGATAAGTTGTTATTGGAATAAAAACCCTACCGCTAAATTAACAAAACTGCAACACGCGTGATTTAAGTTTTTGAAGCTTGAAACCACACAATGTCAGTGACTTAGTTGCACATCCACTCAATAGTTAGGCACTAAGGTGTTTGAATTGCAGCTCAACCAAGCGTTGGTACAATTCGCAGCTATTGATGAGAGACTGGTGGTCGCCGATGTCTACTAGTTGTCCTTTATCGAGCACCGCAATTTGGTCGGCGTGTTTAATTGTTGATAATCGATGGGCGATAATGATCGTCGTTCTGCCACGCATTAACTCTTCTAACGCTTGTTGTACGTGATGCTCACTTTCACTGTCTAGTGCGCTGGTTGCTTCATCCAACAATAGAATATTTGGATCTTTCAAGATGGCACGTGCGATAGCAATACGTTGTCTCTGCCCACCAGAAAGCCTTACACCACGTTCACCAAGAAAGCTGTTGTAGCCATCAGGTAGGTTTTGAATGAACTCGTGTGCGTGCGCTTTCTTCGCCGCTTCGATCACTTGCTCGTCTGTTGCCTGCGGGTTGCCGTAGCGAATGTTATGGAACACATCGTTACTGAACAGAGCAGGTTGTTGCGGTACCAATGCCATCTGCTTTCTTAGCTCGTTAGGATCAAACTGATTCAGTTCAACACCGCCTAAGGTGACCTTACCCACTTGTGGGTCGTAGAAACGTTGCAGCAGTTCGAACAGGGTAGTTTTACCTGCGCCAGACGGGCCAACCAGTGCCAACACTTTGCCTTCATGGGCAGTAAGCGTGAGGTTGCTTGTTGCGGGTTGGTCCGGTCTTGATGGATAACAGAAGGTCACATCATCAAATGCAACTTCTGGCGTTACGTTAGCAAGCGAAGTTGGATTCGCAACTGGCGCAACAATATGGCTTTCAACTTGTAGGATCTCGATTAATCGCTCGGTCGCACCTGCCGCGCGTTGCAGTTCACCCATCACTTCAGAAATCGTACCTAACGATGAAGCAACCATAATTGCGTAGAACACAAACGCCGCTAAGTCACCAGCCGACATAGTGCCGTTGATAACATCACTGCCGCCAACCCAAAGCATGCCTGCAATAGCACTAAATACAATCACGATAACGCCAGAAATAAGAATCGCGCGCTGTTTTACACGCTGGCGACCAATCTCATACGCCTTTTCCACTTCTACCGCGAATGATGCTTTCTCTTGCTCTTCTCGGCTGTAGCTTTGCACCGTTTTAATGTGCTCAATTGCCTCACCTGCGTAAGAACCCACATCAGACATGGAATCTTGGCTTTGGCGAGATAGGGCTCTTACACGGCGCCCGTACACAAGGATCGGAATCAAGATAAACGGTACCGAGGCCAATACAATCAACGTCAGCTTAATATTGGTCGCGAACAACATGATGATTGCACCTGCACACATCAACGCGCTGCGCATCGCCATAGAGAACGATGAACCTATGATGCTTTGAAGCAGAGTAGTATCCGTTGTGATGCGCGACATGATGTCTCCACTGCCATTGGTCTCGAAGTAACTCGGATGCAGCGTAACGACATGATTGAAAACCGACAAGCGAATGTCCGCACTCACGCGTTCCCCAACAGAAGAAACCAAATAGAAGCGGAAGAAAGTACCAATCGAGATCAATACGACCACGACCATGATGAATTGAATCGCGCTGCCTAAATCTGAGAGTGATTGTTGGCTGAAACCTTGGTCGATGAGAAGACGAATACCGTGTCCGACGGAAAGGGTTAAGCTTGCCGTGAAGATCAACGCGATCAACGCTGCAATAACACGACCTTTATAAGGCTTAATGAATTTACTGAGCTCAAACAAAATACTGAGGCTTTTTTTCTCAGGTTTGGCATCGGGATTCTTTTGAGTCTGTCGCTGGTTTGAGTCGAGCGTAGAAGAGACATCGTTTTGCATATGACTGCCTTAATGTGTTGTCGCTTTAAAAATAGATGGCTTATTACTTATTGCTTATGGTTTATGACTTATTGCCTGTACTGCGCGTTGTTCGCTGGGAAGTAATTGCTATTGAGAATAGAACCCATTAAAGCATTTATTGCGCTGTGACGCTCCCTAGGAAACTCAATTTCCAATATTTCCTCACCTCTAAATGAATAATTCGCAACGACCTGAAAGGAAAACTAAGCATTCTGATTCTGTCAGCTCGATACCAAAGCAGGGGATTTACCCCTAATTTTTATGCAAGTAAATTGGCGTTTATAGGAGAGTGCACTCATAAGTTACCAATCGAACGATGATTTATAAATTGATAGCGAAACGATTGCGTTTTGTCTCGATATTAACTTTATCAATGACTTGCAACTTTTGGTTGTAAGACCAGTTATAGCGACTGTTTTTTGTGCAATATTTGTTACAAAAATTCAACAAAGTAGTTTTTTATACATTTTTCTTGCATAAAAACTCGGATTGAATAGAATAACCAACAAATGACAATTAATGCAGTATTGTGGCATGAGTATTCAAGTAAAGAGCATCAACAAATCATACGGTGATACCCAAGTTCTTCACGACATCAGTTTCGACTGTGAGAGTGGCGAAACCTTGGTATTGCTTGGCCCAAGCGGCGCGGGCAAGAGTTCATTACTGCGTGTATTGAACCTGCTAGAAATCGCGGACAACGGCGAATTAGACATTGCGAACGAGCAATTCGACTTTTCAAGCCAAATCCAAGAGAAGCAGGGGCTTAAACTTCGTCGTAAAGTCGGCATGGTGTTCCAGCAATACAACTTATGGCCACACATGACGGTGATGGAAAACTTGATTGAAGCACCAACCAAAGTGGCGGGTTTGGATAAGCAAGAAGCGATTAAGCAAGCTCAAGAAGTACTAAAGACACTTCAACTTGCTGACAAAGCAGACGCTTGGCCACTTCAACTATCTGGCGGTCAACAACAGCGTGTTGCGATTGCTCGTGCTCTTATGATGAAACCGGATGTGTTGTTGTTTGATGAACCAACGGCAGCACTCGACCCAGAGATCACCAACCAAGTTGTTAGCATCATCAAAGAGCTAAGCGGCACTGGGATCACTCAGGTTGTTGTGACTCACGAAGTTGATTTCGCCAAGAAGATTGCAAGCCATGTTCTTTACCTTGAGAAGGGTTACATCGTGGAACACGGCACCAACGACGCATTTATTAACCCGCAGACTCCAGAGTTTGCTGAGTATCTTACTCATTAAGTAAGTCAGTTATTAAAAGAAAGTTGACTCACTAGATTTAGCTAAACACAACATCAATTAAAACAATCAAATTATAAGAATGGCCACAGGCCGCTATTACACAGTATTCGGAGTAACAAAATGAAAAAGATTCTACTAGCTTCACTTATCGGCCTTGCTTCTTTCAACGCAGCAGCTCAAGAAGAAATCAAATTCGCAATGGAAGCAACTTACGCACCATTCGAATACATGGATGAGAACAACCAAATCCAAGGTTTTGATGTAGATCTAGCAAACGCACTTTGTGAAGAGATGAAAGCGACATGTACTTTCCACAACCAAGCGTTCGATAGCTTGATCCCTGCACTTAAATTCAAACGTTACGATGCCGCTATCTCAGCAATGGACATCACTGAAGCGCGTCTTCAACAAGTAAACTTCTCTAACGCTTACTACGATAACTCTGCAGCATTCATCTCTTTCGAAGGCAAAGTAGCAGACCAAGCCGCTCTAGAAGGCAAGCGTGTTGGTGTTCAAAATGGTTCGACTCACCAGAGCTACCTACTTGAGCAAATGACTGGCGTAACAGCAGTACCTTACTCAAGCTACCAAGATGCATTCATCGACATGAAGAACGGTCGTATCGATTCTGTATTCGGTGACACAGCTGTTGTAGCTGAATGGTTCAAGAAAGAAGACAACCTAACGTACGTTGGCGACCAAGTAACAAACCAAGAGTACTTCGGTAACGGCTTTGGCATCGCAGTAAACAAGAGCAACCAAGAGCTTGTAGACCAGCTTAACGTTGCACTGGCAGCAGTGAAAGCGAACGGCGAATACGACAAGATCTTCAACAAGTACTTCGGTAAGTAATTTATGGAATTAACGGGTTACTCTTTAGGGCTCGTCGAAGCAAGCTGGATGACTGTTCAGCTTGCGTTCGTAAGCCTATTGGTTGGATTGGTTCTAGCAGTTTTGTTTGCAAGTGGTGAGATGTCTCGTCGTATCGCAATCAAATGGCCAACGACTGCATTTGTGACGATTGTTCGTGGTTTACCAGAAATTCTGGTCGTACTGTTTATCTACTTTGGTTCGACACAAGTTCTGTTCATGATCACTGGCGATTTCATAGAAGTGAGCCCGTTCTTATCTGGTGTTGTTGCACTGTCACTTATTTTTGCTTCTTACGCTTCGCAAACCTTGCGTGGTGCATTAAAAGCAGTAAGCAAAGGGCAGAGAGAAGCAGCAAGCGCGCTGGGTATTTCTCAGTCTCGTGCATTCTTTCGTATCGTGTTACCTCAAGCGGTAAGACACGCACTACCAGGGTTAACCAACCAATGGTTAGTGTTACTGAAAGACACTGCATTAGTTTCGCTGATTGGTGTAACAGATTTGCTGAAACAAGCACAACTAACATCAGCGGCAACGCACGAAGCATTTACTTGGTACGCGACAGCAGCAGCAATCTACTTGGTCATCACTTTAATCACACAAAGATTGGTAAAAGTGATTGATGGTAAGTTCTCTATTCAAGGTTTGGGTAACAAAGGGGCAATGGCATGAATCAACAATACCTCTCTCAAATGCTTGAAGGCTTAGTAACCAGTCTACAACTCACAGGTGCTTCATTACTTGTTGGCTGTATCTTGTCACTGCTGATGACGGTAACGCTAATCCTAAGAATACCAGCGATTCACTGGTTCACTCGTGGCATCATTACGCTGTTCACTGGCACACCATTATTGGTGCAGATCTTCTTGGTGTATTACGGCCCGGGTCAGTTTGATTGGATTCGTGAAAGCTTCATGTGGACTTGGTTAAGCCAACCTTGGTTCTGTGCAATGTTAGCATTAGCATTGAACACTGCCGCATACAGCACGCTACTGTTCAGAGGCGCATTCAACGCGATTCCAGCAGGGCAGTGGGAAGCATGTCGCGCACTTGGCATGGACAAAGTAGCAACGCTTAAAGTGTTACTGCCATATGCTCTTTGTCGCGCAGTTCCAGCTTACTCGAACGAAGTGATTCTAGTCTTCAAAGGTACATCACTGGCCAGCACCATCACCATCATGGATTTGATGGGCTACGCTCAGCGTATCAACGGCCAAACCTACGACACGCTCACCGTGTTCGGCATTGCTGGCGCATTTTACTTAGCAGTGAACGGCATACTAACGCTGATCTTCCGTCAGGTAGAGAAAAAAGCGCTCGCTTTCGAAGCCGCGTAAGCCAGTCACTCACAAGCTTAACTAACGTATAAAAGCCTGCCATTTATGTTCGCATAGATGGCAGGCTTTTTGATGTTTGGGGTATGTAAGGTGAGTACAGTGTTTACGTACAGTTCAGTGGGATTTTCGCAAAAATCATACTATATAGAAACATTCTGCATTTTGTCATTCAATGAGTTTATCTATGTTTTAAGTCACTGAAATACTATGATTAATCGTGATAGATTACCATGCATATGAAACTAGATAGAAAGATTCTATATTTAAATGCAGAATTTTTCGGTCTAATAGCTGTTGAACTAAGCCGCTTCGCGGAGGACTTTCCTCTCACCTATCCGATAGACGAAACTTATGATGTATCCATAGATTAAGGAATACATCATGAGCCCATTAAGACAACAACTTATCGATGAAATGGCGGTTCGCCGTTTTTCTCCGAAAACCCATGCAAGCTATTTACGTTGGGTTAAAGATCTATCTACTACTTACGATCTGTCCCCTGATTTACTCACCGATCAACAGATTAGTGCTTATTTACGTACGCTCACCACAGAGCGGAGCTTAAGTAGTAGTACTTGTGCTCAAGCTTTGAATGCTATCTTGTTCTTTTATCGTGCCGTTTTGAATAGAGAATTTGAAGAGCGACTGGTTCCCCCGATTAAACGTGCCAGTAAAATACCGGAGCTGCTTAATCGCGAGGAAGTAAGAAGTATCATTAGTCATTGTCGAAGTCTTAAATATCAGACCGCACTTGAAATGTGTTACGGGTGTGGCCTACGTGTCAGTGAGGTCGTCGGCTTGTACGTGAAAGACATCGATGGTACGGCGAAACGACTGCACATTCATTGTGGTAAAGGTAAAAAAGATCGCTTTGTTCCACTGGGTGATAGCCAACTGAATCATCTTCGAAATTACTGGCGTCATTATCACCCAACCGTAGTGCTGTTTCCCAGCCTAGAGCCCGAAAAGCCATTGGGTATTAGCTCTTTGCAGAAGTGCTTCAAAGCAGCAAAAGTTGAGGCAAACGTCAGAAAATTAGGAGGAATACACGCCTTGAGGCACGCTTATGCGACTCATCAGCTCGAATCGGGCATGCCTTTGAATGTTCTGCAGCGTTACCTCGGACATTCGAATATCAAAACGACATTGAGGTACACCCATTGGATAGGTCATCACAACGAAAGCTCGGACGGAAGTAAGTTCGACTTAGTTGCTCAACTATGGGAGGAGAGCGAATGAACGCATTATCTCCTTACCAAGCCGTATTAACACAAGGTTTAGAAGAGCTTGATAAAAGCAAAGTCACACCGAGACAGTGGCAAGTGCTTAACCATTTAAGAGACTGCCGAACGGAGCGTATGGGCAGTTACGACTGGCGTTGTCAGCAATGTGGTCATGAAACTCGTTGGAACTGCTCTTGTCGAGATCGTCATTGCCCCAATTGCCAAGAGCAGATGAGACAGCAATGGCTAACAAAGCGAAGCCAAGATATTTTACCTGTGGCCTACCATCATATGGTTTTTACCTTACCTCACGAGTTCAATGCTCTGGTTAAAGCGCATCCTAAGGTGGTTTATCAATGCTTGTTTCATTCAGTGTGGGCAACATTATGCGCGTTTGCTAATGAGCGGCATCACCTTGTCGGTCAACTTGGAGCATTAATGGTTCTTCACACTTGGGGAAGAAATCTGAGTCAACATACTCATATTCATTGCCTACTACCGAGTGGGGTGCTTACAAAAGATCGGCAATGGCAACCGACAAGAAAAGAGAGTTACCTGCTTCCGGTTAAAGCCTTATCCGTTCGTTTTAAGAAAGAGATGTTATGTCGAGTAAGCGAGTTGATAGCAACGCACAGTAATTTATTAGAGGAAGCCGCTAGTAAGAGATGGGTTGTGTACAGTAAACCTGTACTCCACGAGCCTACAGCGGTAGTGGGTTATCTATCTCGGTATTGCAATCGTATCGGGTTAAATCCCAACCAATTAAGTTATAACGTGGATGGCCGTATCACGATGAGTTACAAAGACTACCGAACCAATGGGACGCAAAGAATGTGTTGTAATGCGGGCGAGTTACTTCGACGCTTACTTTTACATGTGTTGCCTAAAGGGCTAATGCGAATACGCTACTATGGCTTTTTAGCTAATGCTGTACGGGTAAAAGCGATAGCGGAAATTAGGCAAAGCTTACGAAAGCGACCCGCAGAGAAATCGGAAGTGCTGAAAGAGAAACCTTGTTGTCCGAACTGCCATAGCAACAGCATGGTACTCGTGTGCATCAATATTAGACCTAGGATAGTCGTTTCAGAGTACCAACTGACCTAGTTGTCTGATTATAATGAATAAAATTATCGTTGTGTTATGGCGAGAGAGGGGCATTGTTCGCTTTTAAAAAGATTATGCAACGGGTATAGTCGCTGTAGATAAATTGGCGGCTAGAAGTGGAAAATGGACGGCTGACGGGGTACCGGTCTTAATGATAAGAGTGGAACGCAAGTCAGTCCTAAAAAGCAAATTCCATAGATAGAAGCAGCCAAGTCCAACAGGTATTTATCCATTGTGCTACGACAACGGATAAATACTTAAGCGTTAAGTTTTTAAGAGGTAGTATTCAGTAATGCAATTAGATTTCATGTTTTCATTGGAGATGCAACTTATATTCGGGGTTATGTTTCTTTTTTTAGCTATGGGTATTGCATCATTGGTTTCAGGAGAAAACCCATATGCTCTGACAGTATTTTTGGTTGGCTTAGTACTTATTGTTTTGTCTGCTGGTGCTGTCATGTACATAGAAAATATAAAATCGATAGCGGGGGGGTGGGTGGAATCTCAACGAACTGATCTGCTCCAGTTAGACTGGACACCGCATTAAGCGACATATTGTTTTTCAAAGTTAACTGGACTTAGATACCCAAGGGCACTGTGCCTTCTTGTTCGATTATAATCAACTTCGATATATTCAAAAAGTGCTTGGCGCATCTCTTCTCGCGTCATTATCGGCTCGTATTGAACGGCTTCTACTTTCATTGAGTGGAAAAAGCTTTCAACACAGGCGTTATCCCAGCAATTTCCCTTCCTACTCATACTTTGTTTTAGATTATGGGCTGAGATTAAGTCTCTGTAATCTTTTGAACAATATTGGCTACCTCTATCACTATGGATAATTACCCCTTCGGGCATGCCTCTACGGAACAATGCCATTGATAGCGCATCACAGACCAGAGTCGCGGTCATTCTGGTGCTCATTGACCAACCAACTACTTGCCGTGAGTACAAGTCGATAACAACCGCCAAATACATCCAACCTTCGCTTGTCGCTAGATAGGTAATATCTCCAGCCCATTTTTGGTTTGGTGCTGTCGCATTAAAATCTTGCTCTAGCAAGTTCGGGGCAACAGGAAGCCTATGCTTGCTGTCTGTCGTACATTTAAACTTACGGGCTGCCTTCGCGACTAAGCTCTGGCGCTTCATGCTCGTGGCAATGGTTTTTACATCGTGCTTATTACCATTTGCCTCAAGTTCTTTTTGAATACGCCTTGCACCGTCGCGTTCCTTTTTATCATCAAAGACTTCTCGAACTTTGCTGTCAAGCTGCTTTCGGTGCTCGTTGCGTTGAGTGACTTTATGGCGATTATCAATCCAATAATAAAACCCACTTCGAGAAACCCCAAACACCTTAGCCATACGGACAATCCTATATTGCATAAGGTGTTCGAGCATAAACTCATAGCAATCTACTTTAGATTTTTCGCGAAGTAGGTGGCGGCCTTTTTTACGATATCTAGCTCTTCAGCTTGCTCAGCCAATAACCGTTTGAGTTTGGCATTTTCAGTGGCGAGTTCCCTTTCTCTATCGCTGATTTTCGCATCTTTTTTGACGGCTTTACGCCATCCATAAATTTGAGATTCATACAACGATAGCTGTCGTGCCGCAGCAGCGACACCGACTTTCTCTGCCAACTTAAGTGCTTCGGATTTAAATTCAGGAGCATGTTTGATTCGTGTTTTCTTAGTTGTCATTGTTCACCTCGTTAGTGATTGTACTCACTTAACTCAGTGTCCAAAACTTCTGGTGCAGATCAAATGTCTAAAGAAGTGTTTGACGACTTTGACCAGAAAAGTACTCTCTTTTTATTCATATTTCCTTTTGTTACAGCGGCTATAGGTACTAACCTTTTAACAGAAGTGATAACGAGAAATTTCAAGTTTGATCAAAGGTTAACTTTAGGCAAGGTACTGTTGGGTTTTGGGGACGGGATTAAGTTTATATTCGGGCTTGCTATTTTACCGATTACAATACCTCTGGTAATTGTTGTTGCAATACTATTTAGTGTCACCGCCACATCAAGGCGTTGGTATCCAAGGTTTGTTAGTATCGTCGGTAAAATCAGTCGTAGAACCGAATTAATTGTGCTGAAAGCGGATATCATCCTGCGCAGCATTTCTAAAGCCAAAACTTAACAAATAAGGATTAAGGTGTTGCGCAGCCAACACTAAATCCCGAGTGTTGAACAAGCCCGAAGCCACTTTATTAAGTGAATTGTACGATTGAACTTGAAGGGCGCACCGCTTTGAGGCTTTTCTCAAGGCGAGTGAGGTCAAGATAAGGTTGCGATAGCAATCTTATCAACCAGTTAGCTATTTTTCGTTTCTTTCGTCGTCACATCTCCTCTGATTTCGTCAATGCCATTCTCCTTATTATCAATGCCTTTCGGCTACATGGGTCGGCTTACTCCAACGCACGCCATCTGATGCTGACAGCAAGGGCAGGTTCTTATCGCTTTGCTCCTTATCGGTGCGGTGAGTGGCGGCATCCTATAGAGGAGGTTCAACAGCAGCAGTTGAATGCGGGTTCTTAAGGCGTGTGCTTGACCGCGCAAAAAACCGTAGTCTCTTACTCGCTGTAACCCTTTGGGCAGCACGTGTTGCAAAATGAGCAACAAGAACTTGAGGGTGGGTAAGGTGCGCGTTTGCCATGTTTTAGTCTGACTGTTTTTATAGCGGAAGGTGACCGTGTCATCGGTGATATGGATGATGTCTTCATCAGGCAGAACACCGCGATAGAGGTAGCGAGACAAATAATTGAGCGCAGCCTGACCGTACCCCACTTGTCTGCAATCGACCACCCATTCCTTGGGTATACCATTGGGAAGCCACAGCATAGGATGCTGATTAATGGCATCCAGCATTCTTGCTCGCCATACTTTGGCCAAAGCAAACGCGTTGAAAAGGTAATGCTTGTTGCCTTTGTGCCACGTTTGCCTCGACGCGTCGTATTGGCCTGCCGCCACGATAATGTGCAGATGTGGGTGCAAGTTTCGTTGTCGACTGTGAGTATGCAACACGGCGGTAAAACCAAGTTCACCTTGCCGTTGTCGGTTGGCAAAATCCTTTAATACCCCCGATGCCACCTTAAACATACCGTTATATATCGCTTTAGGTTGATGCCTCGCTAAGGCTCTTAATTGATACGGTAAAGTGAAAGTCACCATGAAATAGTGAACAGGTAACCGCTTTTGCTGCTGACGTTGAAGCCAGTCAGAAGTGGTGCGTTGTTGGCATTGAGGGCAATGACGATGACCACAAGAAAGCGGTAATCGGTCATCGTGATGACAGTGACTGCAGAACCATTGTGAGCGACCTTGTTGCTCTGTTTTACAACGGAGCATCGCCCCAATGGCTCGATGCATATCGCCATTCATCTGCGCATAATAGTGACGTTTAAGCGCAGAGTGATGTTGACGAAGCAGTTCAATAAAGGTACTCATGTAATGCTCCACGTTAAGTCTAGAGCATCAGTTAAATGGTTGATGGCCATCGCAGCATCGCGTTGTTTTAGCGTAGTCATTCGAGTGTAACGGGCAGTGGTGTTGAGGCTTGCATGACCCAGTAGCGTTTGCAGTGAACGCAGGTCTAACCCTTGCTCAAGTAAGTGCGTCGCGAAGCAATGTCTAAGTGAGTGGGGGCTGGCGTGTTTTTGGATCCCGCACTCTTTGAGCACAAGTTTCATGGTTTTTTGAATACCGCCACGATCCATGAGGGTGTCGCGACAGGTACCAAGGCCAGGAAATAAGTAGTAAGGGTGCTTATGGGTAAGCCAATGTACGCGAAGAGCTTTAAGCGTTCGCAGCGGAAGCGGCACCATTCGGTCTTTTCCGCCTTTTCCTTCCCGTATGTGAACGCGCATTGTTTGGCTGTCGATATCATGAACCGTTAGGTTCAGTCCTTCACCAAGGCGCAACCCCATGCTGTACAGAGTAAGAAAAAACACCTGATAACGTGTCTGTCGAGTGTGGCTAATCAGTGAGCTGACTTGTTGCGGTGTCAGTATGTCGGGCAGTCGTTTTACTTGTGGCGGCTTGACGATATTGAGCCATTCCCACTGTTTATCGAGCGTGTAGCGATAGAAAAACTGCAAGCCATTACGATCGAGTTTTATGGTGCTCCACGAGTGGGTTTGAATAAGAGACGCGAAGAACTGTTTGAGGTCGGCAGTGGTTAACGTATCGGGTACGCGATCGAAATGAGCGGTGATCCGACGAACTGCACGGGAATAGGCATCGATCGTCGCAGGTCGTTTACCTTGCAGCTTTAGGTTGGTAAGGTGTTGTTCATAAAGGGTGTTGTAGCGTTTTAAGTCATCGGGTTTCATGGGGTTACTCCTGTGAACGACCATCAGGGTGATGGTGTTACAAGAGTATGGTTTGCACTCGTTTTACTCTGCCGCGTAGCGGCTTCGTTCAACAAGAGACTATGGCGTCAATAGTTAATTTTTGACGCTATCTTTATCCCACATTGCGCCGTCTCTTAGCATTGAATTGAGTGTCACAACCATCTTTCTCATGCAGGCAACTATCGCTACTTTTTTAGGTTTTCCTGCCGCAAGTAATCGTTCATAAGTAGCCTTAAATACAGGGTTGCATTGGATAGCCGACATCATTGCCATGTACATGACTGTTCTAACTTGAGGCCGACCTCCTTTTATCATCCGTTTGCCTTTGAAGCGTCCGCTCTCTCTTGTTATAGGTGCGACGCCAATGAGAGAAGAGGCTTGCTTGTTAGTGATAAAACCGAGTTCGGGTACATTGCTAATTAGGGAGGCGGCTAGGATCTTTCCTACGCCAGGCATGCTTTGAAGGATGGTGTTCTTAGCTTGATATTCAGGGCAGCTCTCAATCAGCTTTTCTATCTTTGCCTCTACTTTTTCAAGCTGATTTTTTAGAGCGGTTAGAATCGGAGTAATAGTCGATGAGATGTTTTTGGGTAATATTTGTAGTCGGTTTCTTTCCATGGTTTGCATGGTGAGTAGTTGGTTCCGCCTCGTGACTAAGTCACTCATAAGGCGTATGTTTTCGCTTTTTAGCTTGGTAAGTTCGGGCTGAACTCGTTCGGCATAATGTGCGATGAGCTCGGCATCTAAACGGTCGTTCTTAGCTCGTTGACCAATGGCTTCAGCAAACCTTTTAATACGCAGTGGATTGGCAACGACATAAGGCAATTTGGCTTTATCACAGGCGAGTATGAAGGGCATTTCTAATCGACCTGTAGCCTCGATGACGACGCGTTGAGGTTTGTGTTTCTTAATGATTTTAATGGCATCGCTGATGCCTTTATCGGTGTTTGGTACGGTGAAGTAAATGTCGAGTGGACGGACATAGATGTCTAATTGTGACTTACCAGTATCAACGCCAACATTAATGTTTTGAAGTGTGTTTGTATTCATAATAAGCTAACTCTTGCTTGCAAATGCGGGCTCGAGACCCAGAAGACTATTCGAGTGTGGTGCTTGGAGTTCTATCTGACGTTCGTACTTGTTACCGGTCTCTCAATCGAGGAGCCATCGTTTAATCGAACTACCAGATAGAAGAACTTTAGTTGCAGCTAAAGTCTGGGTCTCACCTTACCCGATTGGAATGCTTATTATCCATACAAAGCGTTTAAGACGGATTCTGTAGTTGACCCGATCTAGTGGACACCTTCAATAGTAATTGGAGGTGTTTATGCCAGCTTATAAATCAGGTAAAAAAACTCAACAATATCTTACGGAATTTAAGGTAACTGCTGTCCGACTTTCGCTTCGAGAAGGAGCTACAGTTAAAAGCGTGGCGCTATCATTAGATATCCACCCTTATATGCTTTCTAAATGGCGAAAGGACTATAGAGAAGGGGTTATTATGGAAGATAAACGTAAGAAAAGGACTCAGATCCCGAGCCAGAAAACTGAGTCTAGTCGGATTGCAGAGCTCGAACGTCAGAATGAACAACTTAAGCTCGAGAATGACTTGCTAAAAAAGTGGCAACGATTCGTTGCCCAAGAAAATCGACAAAATTCCGATTCATAGCCCATTACAAAACGCGTTATTCCATTGTATTGATGTGCCGTTTTCTATCTGTTTCTAAGTCGGGTTACTACGCATGGCTTGATAGAGAACCAAGCCGCTACGATCAAGAAGAGCAGGCTTTGAAGAAGCGTATAATTAAAGTGTTTACCCAGAGTCGAGAGACTTACGGCAGCCCACGAGTTCATGCAGAACTGAGGCGCCAAGGCGTTTTGGTTAGCCGCAAGCGTGTGGCTCGGATCATGAGAGAGCAAGGGCTAAGAGCACGAAGTTATCGCATTTACATGAAAATGGCCAAGCTACATCGGTTCTATCAATCGATTAAGAATATTAAAAAAGACACACCAAAACCAACAGCAGTTAATCAACAATGGTCAGGAGATCTAACGTATATAAAGCAAGGTAAACGTTGGATGTATCTAGCCGTCGTTATCGACCTTTACTCACGTAAAATCGTCGGTTGGTCGCTTGGTAGTAAGAAGAGTACACAGCTAACGATGAGTTCGTTGAGAATGGCCATTAGAAATCGAAAGCCACAAGAGCGCTTATTGTTTCATACCGACAGAGGCTCTGAATATCGAGCCCATGAAGTTCAAGCTTTATTATCAAAAAATGGAATTGTCCCAAGTATGAATCGTCCAGGTCATTGCACCGATAATGCGGAGGTGGAGTCATTCTTCCATACGCTCAAAGGCGACATAATTAGGAAAAATAGTTTTAAAAGTGAGAAGCAGCTTAGAGATAAACTTGCCGGTTATATCCAGCATTTTTATAACCGTTATAGACTGCACTCAAGTCTCGGATATCGAACCCCACATGAGTATGAAGTCGTGACGGGTTAAAGAGAATAGGGTGTCCATTTTATCGGGTGAAGATCACAGCCAACGCTCGGCATTTCTGGTTCCAATTGGTTTTTGTGTTTAAGGTGCGTTACTTTGGGTTAAGTGTTGCGTTGGCTGCCACTTAGCAAAGCGTTATATTTCTTTTCAACTATTGTCATAATCCATAAGATCAATGGGTTATGTCGAATGGTAACGAAAGGTGACATTACCTTTTTTCTTCGGCATTTTCCTGTAGAATCGCGATGACTATTAGCAGCACCGACGGGAGGAATACAATATGAATATATTTAATGTTGAAATTTCCTCTATCTGTCTGACTCAAGCTGTCGCGATATACCTCCCCTGCAATTTATAACCTGAATCATGCGCTCAGTGCTTTATAGCTCTGAGCCGCTAGAACGTTTTCTCTATTACTTGGTTATTATTGGAGGGGTTATGTCCCTTTTTGTTGCCTCCCAAATATTGGTTGGTTTAGCTGCGCTATTCGATATCGCATCGTTTCAGTTTAAAAATCGTACGCTACTTTTGTCCGCATTAAGCATATCGGCATTATTGATTGCCGCGCATTTTGCCCTACTTACTGAGTGGACTGCGGCATGTTTACTGGTAATAGGAGCATGCCGTTACTTAGCAGGAATCTTCATTTCAAACCCTAAAATAAAGTGGCTGTTCTATTTCGTTACTTTGTTAGGTACTGTTTTTACATTTAGTGGTTTAACGAGCATTCTGAGTTGTACCGCGTCGCTATTACATACGAAAGCTTCGTTTAGTAGCAACGACAAGCTAATGCGTTGGCTGATGGTTATTGGGACAGGAGTGTGGGGTGTACATGATGTTATCGTTGGCTCACCGGTAGCGGTGTTAATAGACGTTTTGTTTATCGCAAGCAGTGTCATTGGTTACTATAGAATACATGTTAAAAGTCCATGCCTTGAGAATTAAGTGTTTTTTTTCATGCTATTATGTTTGAAGTTGGCGTGACGAAAAACAGAAATATAACAAACGACTATGGCGTCAGTGATTAATTTTTGGCTGTATTTTCATCCCATATGGCGCCACCTCTCAGCATAGAATTAAGGGTCACAGCGATCTTGCGTACACACGCGATTATTACGACTTTCTTAGGCATCCCGGCAGCTAAAAGTCGAGCATAAGTCGCTTTGAATACGAGGTTACATTGCATGGCTGACATCATTGCCATATATAACACTGTGCGTACTTGCGTTCGACCGCCTTGGAGCTCGCGCTTACCTTTGTAGCGTGCACTTTCGCGTGTTATTGGAGCGACACCAATGAGCGGCATATTTGCTATTGTAGTTAGTAGTTAGTAGTTAGTAGTTTAGAGCGAGTTACCGACTTATGAAGTATGACCTTACCATTTTGGTCTACGGCATGAAGACTAAAGTAGTTTTTAGCTAGGTCGATACCGCAGAAATAAGAATAATCAGACATGGTGCCTCCGATGCATTTAAGTACCACATAAGTGTGGCAGATCCTCGGTAGGGGGAATCCATGTCATTCGTTAGCTGGGTTTTAATTTTTGCAGAAACTTTACAGCTTCAATATGCAGTAGTCTTTCGTACCTACGGCTTAAATGTTTAAATTGCCTTAGTTTTCTCTTATAGGTTAAAGGTGTCTATTGTGAGTAAAGTATTGGTTAGTTCATGTTTACTTGGGTGCAAAGTTCGTTATGACGGCAATGATTTAAAACCTGAATCTCCTGAGTTTCAGAAGTTTGTCGAAGCAAATGAAATTGTCTCTTTCTGCCCTGAAGTTGCTGGAGGTTTGCCAACACCTAGAGTTCCGGCTGAAATCTGTGGAGGCGATGGCACTAACGTCATCGAAGGCTCTTCGAAGATCATGGGAAAAGATGGCTCTGACGTAACAAAGGAGTTCCTCAAGGGAGCTAGGTTAGCTTTGAAAATTTGTCAGCAGGAAAATATCTCAAGTGCGATTTTAACGGATGGGAGCCCTTCTTGTGGCAGCTCTCAGATTTACAATGGAAAATTTGAAGGAACAAAAGTTGTTGGCATGGGCGCCACTACTGCATTACTTCGCCAAAACGGTATAACTGTTATGAGTCAGCATGACGTTGCTAACTCTAAAAATAGCCTAAGTGAGTAGCTTGTAATACACTTAGTATCAAGTTTGAAGTGCGACACTTTTTACAGATGCGCATGAATATACTCCGTTGGTGTTCTATACCCAAGCCTTTTGCGTGGGCGCGTATTTAATTTATGTGCAATTTCAATGCAGAGCTTCTGTGTCACGTGTGACATAGAAGTTCGTTTTGGTAAGTATTGTCGTATCAAGCCATTGGTGTTTTCATTAGTCCCTCGCTCCCATGAGTGGTATGGATTTGCAAAGTAAAACAGACAGTTATGATGTTTTTCTAGTTGTGCATAACCATGAAACTCAGTGCCGTTATCCGCAGTTATCGTCTTGAAAGGTAAGTCAGAGCGGGTCATGATTTTGCTCATTCTTACGTTGAGCGACTCGCTTGTTCTGTCGTCCATTTGCCCAATAAAAGTGTAGCCTGTCATTCTGTCGACTAAAGTCACGATACAGTGCTTGGTTCCGCGGCCAACGACGGTATCAATTTCCCAATGACCAGGCTCTTTTCTATGCTCAGCATTTGCTGGTCTTTCGGTAATATGACGCTTTGCAGCTAGCCGTCCACGGCTGTCTTTTGAGTTATACCTTTTCCGCCTTTTCTTAGTGGATTGGCGTAGGTGCTTCCATAGTGTTCCACCGAGAGTTTTGTCGTTCCAAACGTACTGATAAATGAGCTCGTGGCTCATTGTTGGATAGCCTTTTACCCTCAGGTATCCGACGATTTGGTCAGTACTCCAATCAAGTCGTAGCAAGGCTTCAGGTAACCTGAAGTCGATTTCGCTGTAGCGCTTATTTCTGCGCGAGCGACTCAGCCGGTTGCGAGCCATTTGTTGGGCTCTCCACGCCTGATAGGAGTACCTTTTAAAGTGTCTGTTGTATCGGGAATTGCGTTCAATTTCTCGATAGATAGTAGCTTTGTGACGACCCAGTTGTTTAGCTATTATAGCGGTACTAATTCCTTGCTTTCTGAGTGCAGAAATCATATACCTTTCGTTCTCAGTGAGGTGCGTGTATCTCATGTTTTTTACTTCTTGGCGGGAGCAAACTTCATGATTATCGCATCTCACTGTTTTTATGTTCAGAGGTGTCGCACTTCGTACTTGAATCCAAGACAACTAACAAGAGACTAAAGCAGATTCACACTAATTGGTTTGATTCACCTGTGTTGATTAATGTGCCAGGGTTTAGATTAGGCGGTGATGCGCTGACAAATAATAGAGGGATCATGAGTAAAATCTATTTCGTATGTGGCTTTATCGGTTCGGGTAAAACGACTTACTCTAAATCGCTTGCAGAAATGCATGGCGCTTTTCGTTTTTCGATCGACGAGTGGATGATTCCTTTGTATGGCGAGCATATGGAGCGTGAGGTTTTTGATAGCCGACTGGCTACGCTTCAAGGCTTATTCAAGGACTCTGCAATGCAACTCTTTGCTTTGGGTATTCCTGTGATTTTCGACTTTGGTTTTTGGCGTAAATCTGACCGAGACTCTTTTACAAGCTGGGCATCAAACCTAGGTGTGGACAGCGAAGTTCACTACCTTGATGTTCCGTTTGAGACTTGTAAGAAGAGGGCATTTAGTCGTAACTCGAAACTCAATGGTAAGTCTTATGAAATGACACCAGAAATGTTAGATCTGTTTTGGTCTTGGTTTGAGGTTCCAACTTCAAATGAAAATGTTGTTTGGGCTCAACAGCAAGCTCAATAAGATAAGTCTTCGGGCGCGAAGGTGAGTGGTCTTTTTGTTATTTAGCTTGTGTTCTAAGTCGCACGTTACATTGGGTTTATGAAAGTCTGAGTCGTCCATCGAATAGTCGTGAAGTAAGGGCATTTCTCACGCCGTATTTTTGGTAATTAGTTCTTCCTGTCGATTATCGAATTTGTCCTAAATCCACTATTAAGGCAGGGTACCCAATGAATAGAACGCTATGGTTCGCACTCATTTCGCTTTTGTTTTCAATGACAATGGTATTTTGTACATACAGTTATGGCCCAGAGAGCCACGTTGAAGTAATAACACTCACTTTAGTACTGTCGGGCCCTCTAATTTTCACTTTTGCGCTTGTTGTCATTTTTTGTGGCGCACCAATCACTAACAGGTACAAGTTACTTGGAACCGTCGCCATTTGTGTGCATGCATTTACAGCCTCACTGCATCTGCTGTGGAACGGTTTTATGTTTGTCGATGTGATTAATAAACAAGGCTTAGGTCCGGGACAAGGTTATTCTGGTTTGATACTTTGGGTGGGTAGTATCAAGGCGATGCTACTTGGTTTGGTTGTGGGAGTATGCCTGCATTACTTGCTACGATTATTTAGAAAGGCCGCAGTAAGATAGCGGTTGGCTAGTTAGTGGGTTGTTCGTTGTCTATAGGAGTTGTCGCTGTGTTTTATAGTAAGGAATTCAACAAGGGATTGCTGCTCATCCTTGTTGCGTTAAGTGCTTTCATTGTCGTTACCTCGGATAATAACCCTGGGACATTAATCACTCACGCCATCAATGGTCTAATTGCTTTGCTCTTTTTCTCCATGACAATTGAGGTCAAAGACAATGTACTAAGCTGGTATTTCGGCTTTGGTTTTTGGCGTAAGAATGTCGAAGTATCAGACATTACAGAGACATCGTTCTATCAAAGCAAGTGGTATCAAGGTATTGGTATCCGAATGCTGAATGATGGCTGCTTGTATAATGCATCGATAGGTTCAGCGCTGAAGTTAAGCTTAAGCAATCGAAAGCATGTTTACATTGGTTGTAAGGATACGGACGGTTTAAAGCTGGCCTTGAAAACCGCTAACGAACAGATAACTGAAAAATGATTTACTACGCTTGGCACTTTTCATATCAAGTTGGACTAATTTTTAAGGCTCTATGCTTTAAGTGAGCTGCACTTTAATATCTCAACAAGTGAATCGGAGATTGAATGGACAAAGCAATCAAAACACATTTCGATGAGTATCCCGATGATGTTCGAGCTCGGCTTGAAGAGTTGCGTGCATTAATTTTTGAACTTTGTTCTGATTTGGATTTAGGTGACGTCGAAGAGTCTCTGAAATGGGGCGAGCCGAGTTACAGCGTTAAGACGGGCAGTCCAATTCGAATCGATTGGAAATTAAAATCGCCAAATAACTATTACTTGTTCTTTAACTGTCAAACGAAGCTAATCGACACATTCAGAGAATTGCACGATGGCACATTGGCATTTCAAGGTAATCGGGCAATCATCTTGAACCTAACTGAACCACTTCCCAAAGCACCAATCAAGCAGTGCTTAGAGTTAGCCTTAACTTATCAACAACGAAAACATCTACCGCTTCTTGGCGCGTAATTCTTACGCGCTGTCATTATTTTTCTTAAACTGGTTATCTGTGTTCTAGCTATCACTCTTTAAAGCGTTAAGACTGTACCATCTTGATTAGTATCAAGAGGCTAGGGAAGCTCTATAACCAACGCTGATTGTATTGCTTACCGTTTAAAAAGTTGTTCTAGTCACCTTGTATTTCAGACTTAAAAGGAAGTTGTATGAATTTAGATAAAGCCAAGAAACGCATCGCAAAGCAGGTTAAAAAAGGCGACCACGGATACCCAAAAATCACGTTAGCGTACTACGGAGCGACCAAAGAACTCGCAACGGAAGTCGCGGTTCAATTCATGTTGGGTGAGGGCGATGGTGTTCAAGAAGAGCGTTTTTCTTGTGAAACCGAAATTCGAGATAATGAACTAATCCAAACGACGTTACTCAAGATAATCGAGCGCGCTAATGTTAACTCAGTGATTGAAGTTGAAGGCGTAGCTGTTCTTTAGTTTTGTAAGAATCAGTCGGCGTGCTAGAAAAATTTACTCATAATTTATCAAGGAAGAAACGTTATGAAATTAGCTCAGTTAAATATCGCTTTGGCGAGATACCCGTTAGATGCGCCAGAAATCAAAGAGTTTGTCGATAACTTAGAGTTGGTTAATGGAATCGCAGAAAGCAGTGAAGGGTTCGTTTGGCGTCTGAAAGATGAATCTGGTGATGCGACCAATATCCAAGCTTTTGATGATCCGAATATGATTGTGAATATGTCGGTGTGGGACTCTGTAGATTCGTTAAAGAACTTCATGTTTCGCACACATCACCGTGATTTTATGCGCCGAAAGGGTGACTGGTTTCATCGTTTACCTGAAGATACTTATGTTCTTTGGTGGATCGAAGAAGACCGTATTCCCACACTCGAAGAAGCGTTAGAGCGACTTGAACACCTCAGAGAAATCGGTGATACGCCGTATGCCTTCACTTTTAAAACCAATTTTACAAAGTCAGAAGCGCCAAAGTAGCGTTCATAGATAACCAAGGTTATGTTTTTTAGACGTTTTATAGCAATCCCCGTGAAGATGAGTCGATTGTTGGTATGATGTTTCTATAGTCTTCGAGAGGTTTAATGATGTTGAAAATGAAAAGTAGTGTACTTGCGGTGTGTTTATTTGGTTTCAGCATGGTTGCTACTGCTTCAACACTGGAAGAGTGTGCCAAACTCCTTCCAGATGGTCACACGTATAAAGTAGAGATCATTTTAGACGTAGATAAGACTGAGAAGGATCCAGTGGTGAAAGGCAGTTTTGGTGTGACGGGCGGAGCCGATGCGCCAGATACTTTCGATATCGGTGGTTTTGTCGAGTGTGCTGGTCCTCTGATCAAAACCGTAGATACAGACAGCAACGATGCGTCTAATTCCTAGTCACTGGTTGTCGCGTAAATAGTTCACTTTCGTCATGGAAGACATGATCAGGGGTACTTAAACTAGGTTGAGGTGAATAGGTTAATTATGGGCGACTATTTAGATATTTGGTTTACGGTTACCTCCTTAGTTTTTATTGTAAGCTTACTTTCAGCTCTTTTTGTTGGGGTCTGGCGTAAAAATATAAAAGCGTTGATTCTATTAAGTGGAGTCGCAGCAATCAGTATCGTTCTGTTTCTCTCTCAGAAGTATCAAATCCGAAAGCTCCTCGCTGAAGAGCTGAGCGTGTCGAGTTTCGTTGTGGAGGCTCATGAGGAGTTTGAGGAATCTAAATTGTTAGACTCTTTGAGAAGTAGTAACTACGTAACGATAAATAGAACGAAGCCTTTATCAAAAAGTAAAGTACGTATTGCTATTAACTCTGGCGAGGTTGAGTTATTGATAGCTCAAGACTCTAAGAACGAAGAACTGTTTTGGATCTATTACCCTAAATACCGATTTAGTCGTTTAAACCCAATTGGAAAGGTACATATCCGTTAAACATGGGTGCACAATTGCCACAGCGACTTTCAGTAACAAAAATACCGCCGATGATTTCGGCGGTATTTTCTTATTAAGCTTATCTGAACGATTACAGCTTATTGTTTAGGTGAACAGCGTGTAGCTTTGTTAGTTCACAGAAGCTAACTCGACACTTTGTGTTTCTCTAGCGACTTTCCAATCTCCACCTAACGCTTTATACACGGCAATCGTGGTGTTGGCGGTTTGAAGCTTGGCGGCTACTTGGCGATCTTGCATCGCTTTTTGTTGTCTTTGTGCGTCTAGCACCGATAAGTAATCGACTAGGCCTGCTTTGTATAGCGACTTTGCTTTGTTCACCGCGTTATCGACGGCAAGGGTAGCTTCATCGTTTGGCTTGTTTTGAGGCAGTAAAAAGCCAGCCGATAAATCACTATCAAAGCTGGCTTTGTGTTCACATTGGACAAGACTGCTCTATTTTTCACCTTGGACTAAGCAGCTGGTTCTCTCACTTTAGACCATACTGGTTTAGCGACCGCGACCATTAACCATAACGACGATCGTTTTTGTTATGATGCTCAGGTCAGTGGCAATCCAAGATTTCATAGAACATAGACTCAGTGCGTAGCTGTGATCAAAACCTACTTTACGACGTACATCATCGATGCAGGTGTCATAACCTTGGTTCACTTGTGCAAGCCCTGTAATACCCGGCATTACGCCATAAGTGCGGTCAGCAAAGTAAGGGATTTCGTTCTCTAGTTTAGTGTAAAAAGTAGGGCGCTCAGGGCGTGGACCAATAAGAGACATTTCACCTTTTAATACATTAAACAGTTGTGGCAGTTCATCGAGACGAGTCTTTCTCAAGAATCGACCAACCGGTGTGATTCGTGGGTCATTCGCGGTTGCCCAAACTGCACCAGAGCGAGTTTCTGCATCTTCGTACATGCTACGGAACTTCATGATTTCAAATAGTTCCATTTTCTGTGGTGTTGATTTACCAACGCGAAGTTGGCGGTAAAAAATAGGACCACGAGAAGTGAGTGCAATCGCCATTGCAATCAGTGGAAATACCGGTGCTAGCAGAATCAAAGCAATCAATGAGCTTACCAAATCAAATGTACGTTTAGCTCGTGAAATTTTGTCTTGGTATAGGTTTTGAGTAGATAGCTGTTCAATGTTCATCATAATAAGTCCTTAATGATTCGCTCGTGTCCAAGGTGAGTTTTCTAGTCCGATTAGGTAACGTATGCCACCAATGAAGTTGGCGTAGTGTCCAACTATCAAATAAGAGATTAATGAAATAGGTTTGTTTACTAAACGCTTTGGCAAGATACAGCCAATTACGCCAATGGTATAAACGGTAACTTGAGCCCATAACAGTGCTTCGAACACCAAGTAGTTGCTAAGCAAGATGGAGCACACTAAGCACACAATCATTAAATATGGTGTTAGGAGGCGAAGTCCTTTTCCTGAGAAGAACGCAAACGCGATGCCTTTGAACTTCGGGCTGAACAAGCCGAACAATCGAATCGCTTGTTGCATGTTGCCCGCTGAAATACGAAGTCTTCTTTTGAAGTCTGTTTCTAGGTTCGATTCTTCTAGCTCTAGTGCCACCATTTGGGTTTCATACTCAGCAATGTAACCTTGTTTTACGATTTGCATCGGTAAGATGAAATCATCATTGATGGTATTTAAAGGAAGTAGTTCAAAGAGGTGTGTTCTGAATAAGTAGAAGGCGCCATGAGAACCTAAGCTCGAACCTAATGAAGCCTCAGACTCTTTAACGGCGGTTTGGTACTGCCAGTAAGTGTTTTCGCCTTCGTTGCCTGTTGGGCAAAGCTGATACGTTGCGTTTACCACGCCAACCTTGTCACTTTCAAAATGAGCGGCAGCAATAAGTAATGCATCCAATGAAATAAGGGCGGAAACGTCACTCAATGCTGTAAGGTCACTGGTGATATGTGTCACTTCCTCATTAATAACCGCTACTTTACCTCGGTTCAATTGGTGGTCATGTATCTCAAAATGAATATCACTACACATCGCTTCTTGGATGGTCATCTGAGCAATTGCGACCGTGTTATCGGTACAACCATCGCAAGCGATAATGACTTTCAGTTTCTTTTTTGGGTAATCGAGAGAAGCAAGGTTACGAACCTTGTCTGCAATCCACTGTTCTTCGTTAAATGCAGGAACAAGAACTGTGATGGTCGGTAACGTGCAATCTTGTTGTTCCTCTTTGTAACAACGATGACTCTCTTGAACTTGACGTGCAGGGTGGTTTTTCGCGTACCAGCGCAGCAATAAAGGGTAGGCTGCGTGATGATAGACAATCAACGCACCTGAAAATAAACAAAGTCCGGCAAGTAACCAATCGATCATGCGTAAGCTCCTTCTGAGATGCTGTTGTAAGAGGCAACCATATTCACTATGTCGAAGTTGTCTAGTACATAGTGGCGGGGTGACAAAAAGCGCTCATTTTGAGTTTCTAGTAACGCATTGGCTAACTCTATAATGCTGCCCTTTTTAACAAGGGTGCTACTGATTGGGCATAAGGTTTCATCGACAGCGCCAACGTCCATTGCGACGGTTGGAATATTGCACGCTTGAGCTTCGAGTGTTGAAAGAGGCAACCCCTCGTGGCGAGAAGGAAGGCAGAAAGTATCCAACGCTCCGTAAAACGTGGTCATGTCGTCGACTAGGCCGAGGAAGATGACGCGGTCACTGAGATTCAATCGGCCAGTGAGTTGCTCTAGTTGATTGCGTTTCGTACCGCCGCCAGCAAATGCAACAACCATGTTTTCAGGTAGAAGAGTCAACGCTTTGATGAGTTGGTCTTGGCCTTTGACGTGTTCTAATCGACCTGCACAGCCGATGATGTGTTTGTCTGTTGGTAGGTTTAGGTTTGCTCTTGCATGCTCTTTCGACATTGGCTTAAATTTCTCACAATCCACACCATTTTTGATGGTAATGATGTTCTCGTAAGAAAAAGCGGTGCGGAGCTGGTTGTAAACACGTGTCGCGTCGGCAACCAACGTTGGCTGAGCAGCTTTTAAAGCAAGCGCTTGTAAACGGCGACGTTTACTATTGTTTAGGTGCCAAGCATCATGTTCAGTATGAATTCGAGTTGGAACACCCGTTACGCGGGCGGCATATCCAGCATAAAGTAGGGGGCCGATGTGATGGGTATGAACCGCATCAGGTTGAATACCATTAAATGCTTTAATCAATTTGATGATGATATTGAATTGCACACCTGGTGGCTTATCCAAAAAGACGATCTGATTTTGGTACTGCTTTAATTTAGGCCAGTTGTTGATCGAGTCTTGTTTTGTTCCTTCTAGACTGACAATCAACACTTGGTCTGTTGGTTTAGCAAGGCGCAGCAAATCAAGAGTTAGGGTTTCTAAGCCACCCGGAGCAAGGTGCTGAACAACGTGTATGATCTTTTTGCCATGCTTCGTTAAATGCGTATTCATAATTTGAACCCTGCCTTTATAATTCTTGTTTCGCCTTTCTGCCGTTTCTCGTGAAGTAACTTCTTTAAAACGTTTAACTACACAAGGAGATAGCAGGAGTTGTGCCAACTAAATAATCTCTAATTTTCAATTACTTAAACACGGTTCGTCTGAGGCGGTTTTCATTTCTCAAAATGGGAATCAAAACAAAATGCGATTGAATGGCTGTTTGGATCATAGGGCTTAGGGAAATTAGGAAGTGGGTTTAAGAACTTGGGGTGTTAGACAAGCAAAACGCCAATCGAGTGTTGGCATTTATTGTAAGGGAGCAAACCTCAGGTAAGGTCTGATTTTAAAGCTGACTAGCTCATTTTAGGAATTACCGTTATTACTGGAACACCCAAGATATCTTCGATTTCGGCTTTACGTTTGATTGTAGAATCGAATAACTCAAACAATACCGCAAGACCAATGCCCAATCCGATGCCTGCAACAAATCCAGCCAGAACAAAGATAAAAGTCGGCATGTTAGATTTCATGCTAGGTGTGAAAGGCAAGTCGATAATTTTCACACGTTTGTTTTGCTCGAATACCCCAAGCGAACCCGTTAGCTGAGCCATTTCATAACGTTCTGTCAGTTCATCATAAAGTTGGCGCTTAATCTCAACTTGTCGCTTAAGACGGTACATCTCTTTTGCATTTTCACCGAAGTTATTGGCCTTGTGTTCTAGTTCGAAAATCATAGTACGAAGGCTTTTGGTCTCTTCTGTTAAAGACTCAAAGCGAGCACGAACCAGTTGTAGGCTATGTAGTTGAGTGACCAAAAGAGGTTGGGTATCAGAAAGTTTGTTCAGTGTCGCGCTACTTGCAATGTCCCAAAGTTGGTCACTGTTCATCGTTGGTTGGGTTACTTCGAGTAAACTTTTTCTCTCATTTTCAAGTCTGTCTAATTCACGGACTTTAGCTTGCACAGCACTGTGTTTGTCTGTGTATTTAGCTTGTAACAGGGCAAGGTCGCTTCGAATATCGATGATTTGGTCTTCTAATTTACCTATCACAGGGTTGGTTCTTGAAAGTTGTTGGTCAATTGAGCCAAGACTTTTTTCAACGCCCGATAACTCTGCCTCTTTTTCAGCAAGGTTCTGTTTCAGCGATGCTAAGCGGTTTAAGCTTTGGCTTTGTACTTCTGGCGTCGATTGCACGTTTTCGTTCATGTACAAGGCCAATGCTTCTTCTGCTGTTTCAAGTTCAATACGACGCTTGTCTATATGAATTTTTAAAAAGTCACTTGAATCTTCAATAGATGAGCGTTCCGGCGCTAACAATTGTTCAATGAAATGTTCACTGACCGATCGCAGCGTCGCTTCCATTCCAGTTGGAGTGTTGGACGTTAAACTGATCTTGAGAAAGTCTTTTCCAAGCTGAGTAACTGATAAGCGTTGAGACAAGTCGGTGATGATTTCTTCTTTTTCTAGATCTGGCATATCTGGTGTGGTTAGCTGCAATTCATCAGCGACCGAGTAAAGAACATGTCGACTGTGTAGCAGCGTTCTTAATGCATTGAGTCGGTCTTTGAGCATGGTAGAAACGGCTATGTCTTCCAAGAATGGATTCATTTTGGCGGTTTCTTGAATCAACATACTGGTATGCGCGTCATATTTGGTCGGAGCCAACTTGCTTACACCGAAGCCTACAAAGGGCAAAATAAGCATTGGTAGAACGATAACGTAGCGTTGGCGCCACATGGCATTGATGATGGCCAATAACCGCAATTTCAGATTATTCATAATAGCTCCAACATCCAATGAACGAAGTTACCACGGTTCTGCCAACTCTCTTGTTCGACGACAGAGATAGGTGAATTGCTCAGTTGGCGCGCATGGTCAAGCGCCCAAATTATTTGATTTGCACTGCCAACAGTCGTTACGTGCTCTTGGTATGGAACTAAAGCAGGGAATGGCGTTGTGATAATTGGTGTGCCGGCCGCAAGGTATTCCATTAGTTTAAGTGGGCTGCAAGCTCGGATCTGCTCGTTATCAACAAACGGCAATAAGCTCACATCCCAGTGTTGAGAATAGCTCGGTAATGTATGGTGCGGACGTGGGCCTAGGTAATGTACGTTACTCAACTTAGGCAGCATGAGCGTATCAAGCTCGTTTGGGCCAATAAAAACAAAATCCCATTCCGGCATTGCATTCGCAACATGATCAATTATTTCATAATCAAGCCACTTAGAAAGGCTGCCATAAAAACCAGCAATAGGGCGGTGGTTACTTGGTAAATCTTTTGCTCTTGGTGCTGGTGTTGAAAATAGGTTTACGTCGACACCATGTGGTAGCAAGTGTGCTTTATGCTTTGGAAACTTATCCATCAACTTTTTGCTGGCCGCGAATATAAGAGTCGCTTTGTTGATCAACTCCGATTCGTGTTGCGCTACCGTGTCATGATCAACACCTGCCAAAGCGCTGAAATCATCGCCACAGTAATAAACCACAGATGACTCACCTAAGTGTCCGCACAAATCAACAGCGGTCGGAAGTGAAGTCCACAGGATAGGCGAATTAAGATTAAGTTCAGCAATAACCGGTTTTATTTGGTGTAACATCATTTGCTGAGCCAACTTTCTAGAAAACTTAGAAGCAGGCGCAGGAATGGTCTTCAAGTTCACGATCGTAATGTTGTCGTGTCCCTCAGAGTCGAGCATGTTTTGAGTCACGGCTTTGGTTTTACCAAACAATTTGTTGAACGCTCGGGTTGCATCTTTAGCGGACAGCTTCGGTTGTCTTAGACCAATAGAGTTGACCCATAAGACTTTGTGCTGCTTAGCAAGGTGACGAACTAAATGTTGAGTCTATGAAGGTAGGCCACCAAAATCTTCACCAAATACGATTAAATCACGCATGGTCACCTCCATGAGTCTCTAACGAATCGAATACATCGGATTCAGTCACTTCAACGGATTTAATCTGACCAACAACTCGAGCAGGGTTACCGCCAGCGATTGCAAAGGCAGGGATATTCTTTGTTACTACACTACCTGCGGCTATTACCGCACCTTCGCCGATGGTTACGCCACCTTTAACCGTTACATTAGTGCCTAGCCACACATCAGGTTCAAGTATGATGTCGCCGATTTGCTGAGGATCATCACCTTCACCTAGTGCTCGGCGTTTTGCATCAAGTGGGTGTCCAGAGTATCCAAATAGGAAAGCCCCCCCAGCAATGCGTACGTTGTCAGAGATAACCACTTTTCCTCCAACAGCGATAGTCGACTGCCAACCGATGTCGACATTGTTACCAATCGAAAGCAATGGATGTTCTAAGCCTTCCAATGGTTGCGTACAACCAGAGAATGTAGTGTGCCCAGAGATACGGCAATTGTCGCCAATCGAAATTTGTACCGGCCCGCTCACGAAAGGTAGACCACCATACAAATACAGGCGTTTACCACATTGAGCCACACGACCTTTAAAAGCTGGTGTCCAGTAGAAGAAGCGAGTAAAGCCAGAAAACAAATTCACCACTAGCTTGTGCACTTGATATAGGCAGCGATTAAGTATTTGAGGAGTAGGTAGCTCTGCGCTTCTGATATTTTTCAAAATGAAAAACACATTTCTAATTCGAGAATTAGGATGAAACTTAAGCCAATGCTTGAATTGATGTATAGATACTGACGTCATAATGAAACTCCTCTGTCTTGTTATATAGAAGTACTTTCATATACTGTGCCATTTAATAAAATCAATATTTTCAATTGGTTAAGAATAGGCTTTTAGGTTTTCTCATTTTGACAGGCAGTTTGAGATATGTTCGCGATAGCGACAACCAGTGCTGCGAGGATATAAATAGGCCAATTGAAGCCTTGCGTTAGAAAAGTTCCTGACACGATGGTGCCGATCAACCCAGCATATACAGCGTAAGCGGCGGCATTAAGGTTTGGATCTATGGTGTTAGTTGTTTCTGAAAGCTGCTTCAGTGTGGAACGTATGGTTTTGATCAGTGAGGTAATCAGTATCACGAATATGATGAGTCCTAGAAAGCCGGTTTCTGCAAGTACGCCAAACCAAGTACTGTGAACAGCATGGTTTAAACCATCCCAGTGGGAACTGTAGAAGAAGTAGTTGGAAAAGAAGTTATCCAAACCGACTCCGGTTAAAGGGTTATCTAGCGCCATCTTAAAGGCAGCTTCCCAAGCATAAATCCGCCCCATAGCTGATTCATCGATACCTTGTTCAGCCGCACCGCCAGATGCTCGATCTGAAATCCCGGCAGCGAAATAAAGGCCAATCGCTCCAATTGCTCCCAAAGTAATCAACAGTGATTTTGAACGAATGATTTTGAGCGCAAAGATCCCGACTACAGCAAGTGAGCCAAGCAAACCACCTCGACTTTGTGTGGCAATAACGGCAGCAAGTAATAAAACCGTTGCACCAACACTAATGATACGTCTTGTTACCGGGATCCCCGTCGTGGTCGCTTGACTGATAGCAAAGGCTAATGGGAACATAAGAACTAAGGATAGGTCATTCGGGTCGCCTAACATCGAACCAAAGTCACGACCTATAGTTACGCGACTGCCTTCCACTAAACCAATCCCGTTGATTGAATTATTAATCGCGATGCTAGCAACTAATGACCCCGCACAGATAATAGCGGTCGAAGTCTTGACCAAATACTCTGCACTGTTTACTAACCAAACGATGGCGAGTGTCATCACCATTATTTTCCAGTAAACACCTTTGAATTCCGCCAGAGCAATCGCTCTATTAGACGCGAAGATAATACCAATGAAAACCAAACCCCAAAATATGGCGAGCCAATTCAAGCAAGGGTGCCAAAATATTTTAAGCTCTTTACTGATTAATGCATGCCAGAGTAGGGCTGATAGAGCGCCTAGTGAGAGCATCAGCGGTATTTTTAGTGAATAAAGTTGAGGTATTGCTTCGTGAATTCGGAAAAATGAAAAGACAACGAACAGCAACACTAACCAAAATGTCTTGTTTAAAACGAATAATCCGGCTAATGGCAGAAGAGCTAGCGCTACAATAACAGCGGGATGAGGCACAAAGTACCAAACAACACCAAGCCCAACACATAAGGTGCTGATCATAATGATGACTGGGAATCTATTGGCTTCTGGGTTGATCATTGTTACCTCTATATCGCAAATAAACTGGCTCACCAATTTTTTAAGGCGTAGTGACGCCTGATGTTAAATATTGCAAAGCGAGTGCCAGTTATGCATTTTGTTTAAGCTGCTGATTTAAGGTTATATTACAGAGGGAGGTGGTAGATTTGAGTTGAGGTTTTTCATTTTGAGAATCACTATAAAACTGACTAGGGTGCCCAAATCGTTAAGCCAAAGCGATCAACCCTGACTACGACTCGTTTTAGCGGTCGAGTTGATAGATCTCCAACAACTGCGGGATAACAGCTTGTGGCGAGTATTGGCTTTTGACGGTTTCTATCGCGTTACTCTTTAGAGAGTCGCGTTGTTCACTCGTCAATGACATCCACAAAGACAAACACTGTTCTAGTTCGGCTTCAGAATGGGCTAGGTAGCCGTTAACTTGATGCTCGATGAGTTTAGGTAGGTTGCCAACTGAGGTGGCGAGAACGGGAATACCGCGAATCATGGCTTCTAATGCGGCCATCGGTAAGCCTTCGAAGCGAGAAGGGATAATCAACAGATCGATTTGGCTCCAGACATCACCCATATTAGTCTGATGCCCGTACAAGCTAACATTATCAGGTTGAGATTTAACTAACGTCTCCATTTCTGGTCCGTCACCAAAAACGTCAAACTGAACCTCGGGAAACTGTTTAGCTAATGTCACAAATCGATCTGGCGCTTTTTCATGGCTTAATCGACCCACAAAACCAACGTGAATTTGGCTTGATGAAGGGGAGCTTGTTAACCCGGTTGGGACTTTAACAAAGTTATTCAATTGATAAGTCTTACTGGGCACTTTCGCTTTAATCTTCTCACTGACCACGAGCGACTGATCAGAAAGAAAGCTGCTGTAACGGTCGAGCCAGTCATAAACCCACACCTTGCCTGTTGGGGTTTCACCTGCGTGATAAGTGGTGATTTGCTTTGTGTTGTTGAAACGAGGTGGGAGTTTGATTAACTTGCTGACCAAACTGGCTTTGTAACCATGAGCATGGATAAGCCTTGGCTGATAATGTTGAACGGCACGTTTAAGCTGTGCCGCGCTATTGCTGCTTGAATCTGCCGAGCAAGAGGCTAAATCGGAGAGGTAACTAAAAGGGATGTTCAGCGCATTCAACTTTTCAACGATGATCGCTTCAGGACTAAACTTAGTCAAAAGAACGATGCGAACAGCCTCTGAATAATGAGCGCTTTCAGAGATCAGGCCTTGTGCTAGTTCTAAAACATGCGTTTCTATACCTCCAAAAGTTTGGCTGTCGATCAACAGCCAAATCTCATGAAGGTTTACGTCGAGTACACCTTGGTTAGGCTTGATTGTACTCATCTTCCGATTCCCAAGCCTGTTTCTTACGATAAACAGTAGAAGGGCTAAGTTCTAACAGCACAGCAGCGTTTAACACATTCCCATCGCAATGATTGATGGCATGTTGAATCGCTTCACGTTCTATTTGCCACATTGGACGAATAGCACCTTCGCTTGTGGTAAATGCAGGCGTCATCGGCTCGTTGTGAGTTTGAGCAACTGACGATTGCTCCAACTCTTCCGGAGTAATCGGTGGCAACTTAGCTTCTGGTGCTTCAACAACAGCAGGTTGGGGCGCAGTTACTCGAATTGGTGTCACTGATTTAGATGATGGAGCTGTATCTACTTTATTAATCGGAGGCGGTAACATGTCTTTAGTCACACTCGTTTCATCGTTCAACACCACGATGTTACGGATGATGTTTTGCAACTGACGCACGTTGCCTGGCCAAACATAACGTTTAAGTAGATTCTGCGTTTCTTTGTCTATTGATTTGAACTTCTTCTTGTCTTGTTTCGCGTACAGCTTCAAGAAGTGATTAGATAGGGTGACGATGTCACTTCCTCGTTCACGAAGCGGTGGCATCTCGATAGGCACAACGTGAACACGGTAGTAAAGGTCTTCTCTAAAACGTCCTGCTTCTACTTCAACCAGTGGATCGCGGTTGGTCGCACAGATAATTCTGACATCCACTTTAATCTCTCGGTTGCCACCAAGTGGGGTAAATGTACCAGTTTGCAAAAATCTTAGGAGCTTCTTCTGCATCTCCAATTCCATTTCACAAAGCTCATCGAGAAATAGGGTACCGCCATGCGCTTGCATCGCCGCGCCTTTACGGTCGGTTGTTGCGCCGGTAAACGCACCTTTAACATGACCGAAGATTTCACTCTCCATTAGGTCTCGAGGGATAGCGCCACAGTTAATGGCCACGAAGGGTTTGCCGTTACGCTGGCTCTCCTGATGAATGGCTTCTGCACACACTTCTTTACCCGTACCACTTTCGCCGTTAATAAATACGCTAGCAGTGGTTGGCGCTACAGAATCAATGATTTTATAAACCGCCTGCATAGGTAGGCAAGAGCCGATGAAATTATGAAAGCGATCACGATCGAACTTACTTTGCATGTTATCGACGAGGTTTTCGAGTTTCGCTCTTTTTAGATGTAAACGAACTGAAGTTTTAAGTCGATCTGCTTGAATGGGTTTCTCTAAGAAGTCTTCCGCACCTCGCTGGATAAGATCTACAGCAATGTTTACTGAGCTATGTGCTGTCGCGATAATAACTGCGGTCGGTATTTCGTTCGCGCTAATCCAATCTAAAACTTCTTCCCCCGGCATGTCGGGCAGCTTGAGGTCGAGAATAACAAGCTGAGGAGAGTGCCTTTCAATGAAGGTTTTAGCTTCCGCGCCGGTTTCGACGTGAAAAATATCGTAGGGCTCATCTTTTACGTACTGCTTGTAGAGTACGGCGAGCGACGTGGAGTCTTCAACTAACAATACCTTAGGGCGCATTGTATATTCCTTTTGAAACTTTATCCTAACTAACCAATAACATAGTGATAGAGGCCATCAATACGAGTCTTGTGCATTTGTTATCTACCGCATGCAATCTTTTAAAAAGCGGGCGGTATATTTTCCCGAATTGTTTGTCATGCTTGAACGTATCTTAATGGTGACTATATTGATAAACGACTATGTTGAGTTTTTAATTCGATACCGATATGAACATCTAATGTTAACTAAAGCCAGCATCTTTCCTTTCAAGCAAGGCTTTTATTGAGCGTTCTGCGAGTTCTAGTAATTCGTCAACTTGTAGAAATGCCGCATCATGATTTTGGTTTAAACATTGCTTTTCTAGAGCGCGAGCTAACTCACCCAAGGGGCGATTACCTAATGAAAGCGCCGTGCTGCCGAGAGTGTGGACCTCGAACTCAAGTGTCTGAGCGTCTTTCTGAGTGACAGCCTCTTTAATGGTAACCAAGCGTGTTTGTGTTTCTTCGACATAGTGGTCGATCAAGATCGGGATAATGTCCGCACTTGTATCTCGAATCATTTGCTCTAGAACGCTTTCATCCACAAGTTCGCTAACTTCTCGTGAGTTGAGATCTGCGGGTGCGTCTGACGCTAAAGTAGAATTGATCAAACTAAGTCCTTTTGTTGAGCCTAATATTCATGAGTACTATTAAGTTCTAGTCATTTTCTAGAATAATTTCAACTGGTTGCCGTGCAAATAGAGCAATTAATTGCTATCTCGCTTACCTTACTACCGTGTTTGTGACAAACCTAACGGGCTGATTTAATTTGTTTTCTCTTATGAAATATAAACTTAGGTGACTATAAAACGTAACGTGCGGGTAGAGTGTGGGCGAAAACGAGGTCGATACAAATAAAAAAGACCACCGCAGTTAAATAACAACAGTGGTCTTAGGAGGTGTTAAGCAATTTTGACTAATTTAAACAGCCGTACTCTAAATAACGAACAGTAGAACTACGAAGCCTTATCAATCCTTGGCTTTGGGTCGACTTCTACTTCTTCCTCGCTACTTTCAGAGAAGATGTCGGCAACAGCGCTTCTCTCCAGTTCACCTTTCAGATTACCTTCTTCATCAACAACCGGAAGTGAGTAGTCACAAGACATGGTGTCTGGTAGCACTTCTTCAATCACGGCATCAGGCAAGATAGCAGGGACTTCTTCGTATATCTCTTCGCTGAAATCATGCACCGATGCATCTTCAACGGCATCTTGTAGGCTCTCTTGAGTGACTAAGCCTTGATAGCCATCATCCGTAACGTGATAAGCGTAATCGTTCTTCAGCATCTTCATTTGCGCGAGAGCACCTTCTATTGTTTCCGATGTGATTCGGTAGAGAGGGGGCTGCATAACGGTTTCAACGGTCAATGCACGAGCACGGTTTACGTCCTTAACAAACGCTTCTACGTAGTCATCGGCAGGGTTCAGAAGAATCTCATGTGGTGTGCCTTGTTGTACTAACTCGCCGTCTTTCAAAATTGCGATTCGATCGCCGAGACGGAGTGCTTCATCCAAATCGTGAGTGATGAAAACAATGGTCTTATGAAGTTTCTCTTGCAGCTCGATAAGCTGATCTTGCATTTCACTTCGGATCAAAGGGTCGAGTGCCGAGAAGGCTTCATCCATTAACAAGATTTCGGCGTTGGTACACAAAGCGCGAGAAAGGCCAACACGTTGTTGCTGACCACCAGAAAGTTGGGCAGGGTACTGATTACCGTAGCCTTTCAAACCTACAGTCTCTAACCACTCGTTGGCTTTCGTTAAACGGTCTTCTTTTTTGATGCCTTGTACTTCCAACCCGTACGCAACGTTTTCAACCACAGTGCGATGAGGCATTAAGCCGAAGCGTTGGAATACCATCGACATTTTATGACGACGGAACTCTTCTAACTCTTTAGTATTGAGGCTCATGACATCAATGCCTTCGACCATGATCTTACCTTGAGTAGGGTCAATTAAACGGTTGAAGTGACGAATCAGAGTTGATTTACCCGAGCCAGAAAGTCCCATGATAACGAAGATTTCACCACGGTTAATCTCGAGGTTAATCTCTTTCAAACCGACGGTATGCCCAGTATCTGCAAGAATTTCATCTTTGTGTTCGCCGTTATGAACTCGGTTCATCACAGACAAAGGTTTTGGTCCAAACACTTTGTATAGGCCACTAATCTCAATCAATGGTTTAGTCATGCTTGAATCCTCCTAAATGCGCATTAGTTCTTCTTGCGTACGCCTGAGAAGCGCGGTCAAAAAGGATTGCGAGGGCAACGATGGCGAAACCATTCATCAGGCCTAATGTGAAGTACTGGTTGGTGATCGATTTAAGAACCGGTTGTCCCAGGCCTTTAACACCAATCATGGATGCGATAACAACCATAGACAGTGCCATCATGATGGTTTGGTTGATACCCGCCATAATCGTTGGCATTGCTAGAGGAAGTTGAACACCCCACAAGCGCTGCTTTTTGCTCGCACCAAAAGCGGTAGCGGCTTCAAGGACTTCTTTGTCGACTAGGCGTATGCCTAGGTTGGTTAAACGAATCACAGGTGGAATCGCGTAGATAACCACGGCGATTAGCCCTGGAATCTTACCTATACCAAGTAGCATTACCACTGGAATCAAATAAACGAATGCCGGCATGGTTTGCATGATATCGAGCATCGGCGTAACGATAGATTGCGCTCGATTTGAACGAGCCATCGCAATGCCAATCGGAATGCCTAAGAATATCGAAACCAAGGTACACACAGTGATGATACTGAGTGTCCGCATGGTGTCTTCCCACATTCCAAAGTAACCAATGAGAAGTAGAGAAACAACACAACCTAACGCCAGTTTCCAAGAACGGCTTGCTGCGTAGACAAGGCTGGTACACACGGCGAGGACAATAATCCAAGGTGTTGAGATAAGGAGTTTTTCAAACCAAACAAGGAATGAAAGAAGAGGGTCAAAGAGAGATTCAATCATTTCGCCGTATTCACGGGAAAATTCACGGTATGCGCCATCTAGCGTCTTTTTTATGGTTCGTAAATCAGAGCGTTCCATCTCTGGAAAGCTTGATAACCAATTGCTGTCAGCCATTTTATATCCTTATAGTTCGGAGCCACTTGTTCATGCGATAGGAAAATCGGCAATGAAAAGGGCTCCGAATCATGAATAACATCAAGTATAGCGACGTTATTTCTGTTTTATTGTTGAAGCGTAATTACTCGTTGATCCAAGCTCTTACAGTTCAGCTTCAACTTTCTTAGCCACTTCTTGAGAAACCCATGGGTGCCATACTTCTGGGAATTCACTCAAGAAATGCAAACTCGCTTCTTCACCATCAGCTTGGTTGTCTTCCATCCAAGCAAGTAGCGAGTTCATTTTGTCGTTGGTGAAACCACGTTTAGTAAAGTAGTCGTACGCTTCAGGTGCTCGTGAAGCAAAACTTTCAGTGGTAATCGTGTGGACGGGTGAAGGCGGGTACATGGTCGCTTTTGGCGATTCACAATCTTCTTTGGTGGTACAGTTAAGGAACTCTTCCTCATTTACGCCACTGCCAAAGTCGACTTTAACCATGTCGTATTTACCTAGAACAGCGGTTGGTGCCCAGTAGTAACCAAACCATGCTTCTTCACGTTCATAAGCTTTTGCGATAGAGCCAGATAAGCCGGCACTCGAGCCTGGATCAACAATCGTGAAACCACTGTTTTCTAGCTCAAGAGCATTAAACAAATTTCCGGCGCTGATCTGACAGTTCCAGCCTGCAGGGCAGCTGTAGAATGCAGATGTATCTGGGTCTTCAGGGTGTTTGAATAAGCTAGCGTTCTTGCGTACGCCTTCGATGGTTGCCATTTCAGGGTATTGTTTAACTAGGTAAGCTGGAACCCAAAAGCCTTCTTCGCCGCCGTTCACAAGTGCTTTACCTGCGTAGCGAAGGCGTTTTTCTTCAACACCTTTATCCAATGCGTCTTTTAAGCTGTTGCTCCAAAGTTCAGGGGCAACATCAGGCTGGCCTTTTTCGATCATAGATGTGCCTGTTGGCATCGTGTCGCCAGGGATAAGTTCAGCATCACACCCATAACCGTGTTCTAGGATGAATTGGTCGATATTGGCGATCAGTGTTGCAGAGTTCCAGTTCATATCTGCGATTGTTACGCTGCCACATTCTCCAGCGTTAGCATTACCGCTGGCTGCTGCTACTAACAAAAATACGGAGCTTAACTTGTATTTCATATTGAGTTTCCTTTCTCTTTAATAATACAACTAAGGTAACCAAGGTAAATTGATTATCTAAATTGCTCGATGGTGATCCTTTCCGTGTATTTGAACCATTTGAGCAGAAGGAGGGATGGGTGAAGTTTGAATAGATAAACGTGCAAAGTCAGTGAAGTGTGATTTGCCAATTCATCCACTGTGTTTCAACAGCCATCGGATAACTTTGTCAAACTATTACAAATTCGTCAAAAACCACCTCTATTTATAATCTTAGGGAATAATCGTACGAATTCCATCTTTGATTCGATTTACATGACGCTTTAACTGTCTGTGTCACATTACCGCTAAAGTTAGGTGTGGGGCTGTTGATTTTTGAAGGGATTTAAAGGTGGTAAGACCATGATTGACGTGTGTGAAATGCGTTGAATGGTTTTAAAAATCGTATTTTTAACAATAAATTCGCCAAAAATAACTAATTTGGTTTTAACAGGGTTGGCTTGAGGCCTAATAGGATAGGTGGCTGTCAGGGGGTAAATGACAGCCATAAAATTACACGCGGAAGTTACATTGGCAGGTTCAAAAATTCATTTTGATACAGTTTGTTTGCCAAACTATCGCGAAGCTTAGTAGGGATGAATTTCATTCGATTGACTTGTCTTACCAGCTCTTGAGCAAAACTAGGCCTTTGTTTCATGTTCATCACACTACCCATTAGGTTGATAGTTTGCGCATCAAGCAGCTTTTTCGCTTGTTCTAGGTGGTGACTCGATGTTTCACCATATGCGACAACCATAAGTGTGCTGTCACAAGCGCTCGCAACTGACTGCGCCGGAATGTTACCTTTGTTTATGTTGAGAAGCGGTGAAGTATCAATGATGACTCTGTCGTATTTCTCTAACCATTTGTTGACTACTTTTTGTAGCGTTGTCGGATCTTTATAAGCCAATTGCGTTGAAGCGACTTGTGGAGCAGGGACGCCGATAAACGTACGATGAGATTCAACATGTTCTATTAATTGACCTTGCTGACTGTCTTCTAGCATATTCAAATCTTTGAAAGCAGGGTTGAACAAGTTGAGATCGACATAAAGCGTAGAGTGGCCAGCAAGAAGAAAGCGCTCGGCTAATGCGGTTGCAATAGACGTTACCCCGTCACCCGAATGACAAGCGGTCACGCATATTGATTTCTGGCCGTTAAGTTCAGAAGCTAAGTACAGTTGTTCAACTTCGGCATGCGTTGCTGAAATAGTCATTATAACGCTCCTATTAACACGATGGTGGTGGTAATTCGCAGGATGTCATCTAAGCCAACACGGGCTTTCTCAATAAAGCTTTCACGACGGTCTGGGATGTAAATCGTATCACCTGCACGTAATACAGGTAGGTTATAGATGTTCGCTGTTTTGCTGAACTCAACAAGGTCAAAGGTACGTGCTTGGCCTTGGCAACAAGACATGTTCACAATAGTAATCTTCTCCACATAAGCATTGTCAGTAGGGCCTGCAGCTTCTGCCAAGATATCTAAGATGGTCATGTTGTCGTTAAACACGTAACGACCCGGGTTATTAATTGCGCCAAGCACGCGAACCGTTTTTTCTTTTGGTGTGTCTAACCAATTCTTATCTTTTTCTGGGATATAAATAGTATCGCCGGCAGTTACGTTTGGTAGGATGGATTCATCCCCCGTTTCGAAATAGAGAGATAAGTTCAATTTGCTCACTTTAGAGTAAGTCTTATCTCTGTGGGTTACGCGAATATTGTGAATGTCGGCGTCTTTCGTTGGTCCATCTGACGCTGACAATATATCTAGAAAGTGCATGTCTTTTGTAAATCGGTAACGGCCTGGTGAACGAACTTGGCCAAACACGTAAATTGATGCATCTGAGCTTTGACGTACCCATTGAGATTTGTTGTCTGAAGGGTCTTGAGGTAAGTCGTGTACGCGCACAATTGAGCCTGCACGGATGAAGGGCAGTTGGTCACGTGGAGCTCCAGATTTAATAAATTCGTCTAAGTCGAAAACCACTAGCTTTCTACCTGTAACCACTTCTATTTTTGTGGTATCGGCGCGCAGTGTTGGCCCTCCAACATGAGCAAGTAGGCCCATGAAATCCATTTCGTCTGACCACTCAATACGTCCTGGTCGAACAACTTCACCAATTACATTTACAGCTCTATCCGGCGAGATCTTTAGCCATGATTTCTCGTTCATGTCTGTTTTCTCTGGAACGAAAATCGCGTCTCCAGCTTTGATGCTAGGAGGGTTAGAATTAGGTAAACCTTCTGTGTATGCCGCTAAATCGAATTTAACTACTCTGCCGTCGGCTTTTAGTACACGGATTTGTCGTGACTCAGCGAAACGAGTCGGGCCGCCCGCATTAGCTAGGATATCCATAAAGGTGGCACCTCTTTTACCTTCAAAAGCACCAGGGGCAGCGACTTCACCCATCACGTAAACCATGTTCGCGCCAGATTTGATCTCTTCTTCTTGCTTGGGAACGAAAATGGTCGCGCCAGGTCGTAAAATTGGAAGCAGACTTTCGTCACCAGAATCTAAGTAACGTTTTAGGTTGAATAGCGTTGGGGTGTTATTTGAGATTACTCGGATTTGCTCGACACTGGCATAGCGTGTTACACCGCCTGAGCGCATTAGCACGTCGACAAGGTCAGTGTTCTCTTTGTAAGTGAAAGAGCCTGGTGCGTTAACTTCACCAAACACTTTGATTGAATTACGAGAATCAGCACTGTCACCTGAGTTAGCAAGCTTTGCAGCGTCAAACTCTTGCTCAATGTTGCCCACTAATGGGGAAGCAGGTACGAACAATGAATCCAATGATTGCAAAGCGGGGAGCGTTGATTCGTCCCCCGAATCTAGGAAACGTTTGTAGTTGAATTCTACCTTGTCAGCACCTCGCTTAAGAATAAGTTTATCGAGTTGTGCCCCTGAACGTAGACCACCTGCAGCGTAAAGTGCCATTTGGATACTAGAACCCAATGCAAGTGTGTATTCGCCAGGCTGTTCTACATAACCTTGAACGTAGATGATGATTTGCTGCTCTTTGACGTACACCGATGCGTTCGAAAGATCTTTATAAGCAGTTGCCAGCGACTCTAGAACGACTTTGTTGAGCTGTTCACTGTCATAACCTGCGACAAACACCGCACCAACTTCAGGAAGGGTTATACGGCCACGTTTGTCTACTTGGAACCCTGTGTTTAAGGTGCTTTCGCCGGGTACGTTAACTTGGATTAGGTCACCGACTTGAACCGCGTCTGAAAACTCGTCGCTCGCATTGACGATATTCGCAAAGCACAACAATAGGGAGACGGTAAAAGCGATCAATAATTTCATAGTCCACCTCCCATTTTCTCCGCGTTTTTAGGCGAGATGACTTCAATGCTCACTCGGCGGTTAGTTAAACGCGTGCCGTCGGATTCACCTTCAAAAAGAGGGACGGTCTCACCAACAGAGACGGCTTTGATTCGTTGAGCGCCTAAACCAAAAATAGTCAGGTAGCGTTCGACTTGTTTCGCTCGTCCAAGCGCTAACTTATCGTTATATTCTTCGGTACCTGTCGCATCAGCATGGCCTGTAACAACAAGGTCTAGAGATTTGTGTTCTTTGAGTAGGCTGGTTGCTTCCGCAAGTCTTCCCATATACTTCGGGTTGACTTCGGTCGAATCTTCCGCGAATTGATTGTCAACATTAAGCAGGTCATACAACTGTTCGATAACAGACAATTGCATTCTAAATTGGTTTTCATTTTTTGGTGGCTCACAGTGGGCTTGTGAGGTTACATAGTCTAGTTGGACTTCAAGTTCATTTAAGCGTTTTCTTTGGATCACTAGGTCGTTGGCTGCATCCAGAAGTAGACCGCCTTGAAGCTCACGTGCGATGCGATTTTGTTTTTCAATCGCTTGGACAACAGCTGCAGGGAAACACCAACGAGCACCTTCTTGAATCAAAGCATCGAGATGTAATTTAGCTAACTGCCAATCAAAACGTAATCCATGTTCTGGGCCAAGAGGCTCGTCGGGCATAACAGGAGAGAAATCTGAGTTTTGATAGTTGATGGAATCATAACTTTCAGCTACCCCCCCTGTGCCTTGCTCTGGGTAGCTGGTGCAGCCACCCAGAACCAGAGCGGACAGAGAAAGGGCTATGTAGTTTTTCAGTATTTTCATGCCAACGTCCTATGTTTTTACTTTTTATTATTATGTTTTGTTACTTCTAGCTTAGTGGATCTTCATGAATTTGTAGGATTTTTTGAATTTACTGGGATAGCGTGGCCAATTCGTAGCAGGTTCATAATTTCAAGAGGCTGACCAGTCACATTTTCAAGTCTCATGTTGCGTTCGCGCTCGGTCAGGCGTTTGAACATATAAACAATCGCACCAACACCTGATGAATCTAAGAACTCAACTTGGCTAAAATCAACTTCTATCTCAGGGTGACCGTCATTAGAAATGACATCATCAATGTCTGTTTGTGCATCACGACTGCCAGCTGCATCCAAATCACCGAAGATAGAAAGCGTTAGTGTCGTTGTATTCAAATCAATCTTACGTAGTTCCATAGCGATATCTCCTTTTAAGCATGTGTGAACAGCTGCACTGAATGTGCCAACTTTTATATTTATATTTTTCAATTGCTTATGTTTGAATGTCATTTCCATCTCATATTGAGAAAAGACGTTTCTCAATATGAGAACTAAAAACGGTGGGACATTTGAGATCTACAAGCCATTAATATGATGAATGAAAATGAATATTAAATAAGGTTGGAGAGTTGATCGCATCTTCTAGCAAAGATTGTCTAACTACGTGTTAGAGCGCTTAGGATTAAAGGCATTTGTTGACCACTACAGATATAAATACGGAGCAGATGATGAGATTAACCAAACTGGCTTTAGCCACTCTATGGGCGTGTTCGCTTTCATCTCATTCATCCTATTTACCGCCCGACCATTTGGTGCTTGCAAACTCCTACCAACAAGGCATAGATGTTTCTGAATACTGGAAGAGTGAAAAACTTGATGGGATTCGCGCTCTATGGGATGGACAACACCTTTATACACGCAATGGCAATCGCATTTACTCACCCAAGTGGTTTACTAAAAACTTGCCTAAGGTCCACCTCGAAGGAGAGTTGTGGGCAGGAAGGGGCAAGTTCCATCTCGTTCAATCTACCGTTCTCGATCATACGCCGAGTGACACTGCATGGCGCCAAATTGATTTCATGCTGTTTGATATGCCCGGCGCCGCAGGAGATTATCAAAAGCGCTATTACAACATTTTGCATTGGGTAAGCGTGATTGGAGAATCTCATGTCAGCTACATCGAACATGTACCGATTCATAATGAGGAAGCACTGTTCCATCAACTCGATAATGTCGATGAGAGTAATGGCGAAGGTTTGATGCTTAGAAAAATCACCAGTCGTTATCAAGCAGGCAGAAGTAATGACCTGTTAAAGCTTAAAAGGCATCATGATGCCGAAGCGACAGTTATTGGCTACAAGGCCGGGACAGGGAAGTATAAAGGGATGATGGGTTCGATCTTGGTTCACACAGAAGAGGGGGTGGAATTTTATATAGGCAGCGGATTCAGTGACCAAATGAGACTCGCACCGCCAGAGATCGGCAGCCGTATTACCTTTCGCTACAACGGTTTTACGCAAAACGGAAAACCTAAATTTGCGCGCTTTGTTCGAGAAAAGAGTGACTACTAAAACACATAGGATCTCCCTGACCAGTAAATGAAAAAGAGCCCTGAAAATCAGAGCTCTTTTTTGTATTCGAAATCAGATAGACCGATTTAGTGAGTGCGAATCTAGCGAGAACTGAACTCTAACTGAACGTCGTCGTCCTGCTTGTGCATCCAGTGTAGGCGCATACCCAGCATAATCGCGGCCGATGTTAGACCGACAATGAAACCAATCCAGAAACCGTGTGCACCCATAGGTTCAACAATCCAATCTTTCATTCCTAAAATGTAGCCGATTGGAAGACCAAGCAACCAGTAAGCTACGAAGGTAATGTTGAAGATCGAGCGCATGTCTTTGTAGCCACGTAGAGCACCTGCTGCGATAACTTGGATTGCGTCGGTGCACTGATAAACCGCAGCGAACAAAAGCAATTGCATTGCAACGGTAATTACCGCGGTGTTCTCTGTGTAGAGTAAAGACACTTGCTCTCTGAACAATACAGTTAATGCCGCCGTCATTAAGGCTGTGACTAAACCAACAATGATACCTACGTGTGTCGCGATTTTTGCTCCTTCGGTGTTGTTTTCACCCAACTTATGGCCAACACGAATACTCACAGCCGCACCGATACTCATTGGAATCATGAAGACTAGCGAAGAGAAGTTGATCGCGACTTGGTGCGCGGCAACTATCAATGAGCCGAGCGGAGCAACCAACAGAGAAACCACTGCGAACAAGGTTACCTCGAAGAAGATAGCGGCAGCGACAGGGAAACCAAGTCTAAACAGGCGGATTTGCGCTTTGAGCTGAGGCTTATGGAACGTGCCGAAGATGTTGATTTTCGCTAAACGGTTTGATGTTAAAACGTAAGCAAACAGCAGTGCAAACATCACCCAATATACGATAGCCGTTGCAACGCCACACCCAACACCACCCAGCGCAGGAGCACCAAGCTTTCCGTATACGAACATCCAGTTAAGCGGGATGTTCAATAGCAAGCCAATAAAACCAATCACCATTGCAGGCTTAGTTAAAGACATACCATCAGTAAAGCTTCTCAATGTTTGGAACAACAAAAATGCAGGGACAGCAAACATCACCGCATTCATATAGCCGATGGTCTTTTCTGCCATGAGTTGTTCAATGTCCATCCACTCCAATATCAATTGCGTCTGGAACAGCACGCCAATGATAGGAAGGGAGATGACGAGCGCTAAAAACGCACCTTGTTGAATCTCAAATGGTATTTTTACTTGTCGACCAGAACCATTCAGTTGTGCAACGACAGGAACCAACGCCATCAATAAACCAACACCAAATAATATTGATGGTAGCCAGATACTTGCTGCAATTGAAACCGCCGCCATATCTATAGCACTTACGCCACCGGCCATTACGGTATCAACAAAACCCATTCCAGTTTGTGCAACGGACGCGATTAATACTGGGGTCGCAAGTTTGATTAGATTCGAGGATTCTTCTTTGTAACGATGCACAAACAACTCCAAATAAGAGGAAAAATTAGAATAATAGTGTAGGAAAGGACATTCTGAAGGAATCAGAGACAATGATCTTAAGCTTCCACTGGACGAATCATAAAGAAATGTCACAATAACTGCTATGAAAAACTGTTACTAGAACGCTAAATAGGAATCTTATGTTTACAGGTATCGTTCAAGGCATGGCAACACTGGTTGCTATCAATAAAAAAGACATGTTTCAAACTCATACCATCGAGCTAACTGACGAAATGGTTGAGGGATTAGCAATTGGTGCTTCAGTAGCTCATAACGGTTGTTGCTTAACGGTAACGGAAATTTCAGGCAATCAGATTGCCTTTGATTTAATGCAAGCAACATTGCGATTGACGAACTTAGGCCAGTTGAATGTTGGTGACAAAGTGAATGTTGAGCGTGCAGCAAAGTTTGGTGACGAAATTGGCGGGCATAGCATGTCTGGCCACATTACTCTGATGGCTAATCTCGTTGATGTGATTAAGACAGAAAACAACCGCACGCTTTGGTTCGAGCTGCCGCAAGAATCAATGAAGTATGTGTTAAGCAAGGGTTACATTGGCGTTGATGGTTGTTCATTGACCATTGGTGAAGTGGAAGAGAGCCGTTTCTCTGTCCATCTAATCCCAGAAACGCTGAATCGTACTCTGTTTGGCGGCCGTGAAGTAGGCGACCAAGTAAACATTGAGTTTGATCCTCAAACACAAGCAATTGTTGATACTGTTGAACGCGTACTAGCAAACCAAAAATAGTGGTAGCAGTTTATCAACAGCGTTTGCCTCAAAAGCGCTGACTAAGCAAACGTCGAAGACATTAAAAAAGAGCACATTTAGTGCTCTTTTTCTATTTTTATGTATTTGTGTTTTTCTAGGTTAGCCTAGAAATCGAGAGTAGATCTAACTCGACAAGAGAGTAAGTGTGTTAGAAGACTTGTTCGTCGTCTGCATCAATCGAGAGGTTGATTCTGTCTCTTACTTCGTCTACTTGCATGTCGAGATGAATAGCATTGCAACACGCTGGGCAATCGTCGTAAAAATCTTGGCTTCCATTTGAAGCATCTAGCGTTATGCTGATTGCATGCCCACAGTGGGGGCAGGAGACATGTTTTTCTGTGTATTTATGCATAGCAAATTCTCCTCACTGTAACTCGTCCCAATCCTAGTAGCTTTATAGATCGCAATAGCTTGTATAGTTCGTAGTAGCTTTATAGAACGACTTAGCTAGCTGCGATTGGTATTAAACGGCCTGTATCTTCTGAATGCATGCCTCAGTTTGAGCTAAATACTCGCCGCCAAATTGATTGCAGTGGTTGAGAAGATGGTACAAGTTATAAATGTCTTTGCGATCAGTATAGCCAACGTCTAGTGGATTTACGCTCTGGTAACCGTCATAAAACTCTTTTGGAAACCCTTCAAACAATTCCGTTAAAGCTAAGTCACATTCATGATCGCCCCAATAACAAGCCGGGTCGTAACAGATTGGTCCAAAGGCTGAGTTTGCAACGTTGCCATTCCAAAGATCACCATGAAGCAAAGACGGGCGAGGGTTGTGGCCAGCAAGACGCATATTCACCACATCAACGATGTCATCAATATCACCGAATTCGATGCCTTTTTCTTTTAGCAGTTGTAACTGGAAACCAATACGCTGCTCTGAGAAAAAACGACCCCATTTCTTATGCCAAGGGTTAGGTTGAAGCGTACTGCCGATGTAGTTATCTTGATCGCAACCAAACTCTTTTTGCTCGCCCCATTGATGAAGCTGTGCAAGCTGTACGCCGAAATCGAAGCTATTGTTGCCCGTCTCCAGCGGCTTGGTTGGCAAGTAATTGAGAATAATGAACGAGCACTCCTTGGTTTTGCCAATAAGCACTAATTCAGGTACGTAAACGGTGGAGGTTTCTCTCAACAAGCGCAAGTTCTCAGCTTCAATTTCAAACTTAGGTAAAAATTCTCGCTGATTCACTTTCACAAAGTAACGTTCATTACCATCGCTGATCATATAGCAATCGTTAATGTCGCCACCAGAAACCTTGGTACGCTCAGTAATCTGAAAGTTAAATAGAAGAGTATCTGAAAGTTGTTGAGAAATGGCCTGCCACATAGGAAATCCTCAAAGACTGAAAGTTAAAAAGATTGAAGGTTAGAAATACTGTTTGTTTAATAGCAATAGTTTAGGATAAATCTGAGCAATTTATAGACGCACTCGTCAATGTTCTTAGCTCTTCTTCAGCTTATGCAGAATCAATTGGCCGAATTGTGAACTCAAACTGATACAAGCTCGTTGAAATACAAACATAAATTGAAACTCTGGCGTGGTGAAACAGTTTGGAACTGGTCTCACAATCGAAACCGTTATAATCGCCACAAACTGGAAAAGTGGTTTGAGCTTGTTATTGTCTCCCCACCAATTTAGATGAACTTTTAGAGTAAGCTGAAAGGGCTATTGTTAACTGGCGCAATACTTTACTTCAAAGTTTGTCTTAAACTTTGTTAGGCGTGAATTTACTTATGGTTTAAGTGGGCAGGTACACCGCATAGAGCTATATCGATTTAAATTTAAGCTGAAATACTAACTAGGATCATTTTAATGCGGTTTTGGGCAATAAAGTGATGACAAATAGCGTCATTTACATAGTATTAGGCAAGTACGTATTAATCTGCTTTAGAGCTTAAAACGGAGAATTATTGTGGTTGTAGAAACCGATGGCTATTTGGCTTTGATCGAGCACCTATCATTTAATCTGGACGTCTTTACCAATAGTAATGGCGATACAGGCAACGAGAGTGTTGAAGACATCATCACAGACATGATTTCAACGAACATCATGGCTATTTTCGAGCAAAACCCAGAGTTGCATTCGAGCGTTCGTTTTCAGCTATTGAAAGAAGCAGATGCCGTAGTAGCTGACCTTGGTGAAGTATTAGCGGGTGTTTGGGCTAAGAAAGCGACCAACGAACAAATTGTATTTCTTGATGAATACATCGCGTTAGTGAAGAACCTGTTTGATACGGCTGTTGCTAAATACGACTAGCTATTCACGTATCACTCTAAAATAGTAAAAGGCGTTTAAGTCATAACGTTTTATGTTATGTCGTTCAGCGGTGAATCTTTTGAATCGCTATAAACGCCTGAAGTGCCAAAACTTGGAAGCCCAATAAGGGTTGTCCAGCCTCGATATAATCACACCTTTCGATGTAGAAGCATGTAGGAATTGATTATTTCCTAAGTAAACTCCAACGTGTCGCACTGTCATCGATGTTTTAAAAAACACCAAGTCGCCACTCGTTGCCTGCCCATACGCTATTTCTTTTCCCTTTTTACTCTGGTCTATTGTGGTTCTTGGCAGGGCTTGTTGAGTCGCATTTTGGACGGCTATCTGTACAAAAGCAGAGCAATCTATACCTCTAAATGAGGTCCCACCGAAATGGTATGGCACGCCTTTCCACTGTTCATACACGCTCATATAAGCGTTTGTAGTCAATTGTTCTGATTTTGACAGAGGATTCTGTGCTGTTTGACTAAGCTGAGAAGGCGATGGTGACGAGCTACAAGCAGCCAATGTTGCTAAAGTTATTGTAACTACAGCCATTTTTTTGATTTTCATATGTAACTCTTCTGACAAAAAACTGAAATAAAAACGTCATCAAGGACTTCTAGTATACGGAATAACTTAAGGATATCTCTTTTCGTAGTCAAACTGGATTGCACATGCCCGACACAAATTTATCAATAAAACCCTCATGTTATACATTCTCGCTCATTCAAACCGTCACTGCTGTATTTATTTCCATTCTTTTACTTGCTAGTTTTTTATCAATGGTTAGCATTCGGGGCGTTGAACGGGTCGGGGGACACTTTGACGCACTCTCGGAACAAGCATTACCCCTTGCTCTACATAATGCCGAATTAACGCAAAGCGTATTAGAACAAGTAAAACTTCTCACATACAGCACCCAATCAACCGACTTAGATACACTGAATGCCACAAGGGGCTCAATTGACCAACTTGCCACAGAGAGTAATACCACGCTAGAGGAACTCCTTTTTATCTCCCAGTCTTTTCCTGAAGCGATCTCTTTAGAGCAACAACAAAACCTTGTCGATGACATGGCACAACTGCAAGCTATGACCAACACGGTACTGTTGGCGCAAATAGAGATTCAAAGTAAGCAAAATTTGATCGATAGCAAAATGGGCGAGTTCCGTTATGGCGTTGGATCTATCGGACCAGAAATGAACCGTATCAGCTCATTCTTAGTCGAAGACAACCCAGAAGCGAGCGATGCCGCAAATCGTTTTACATCGAGCGCGTCGGCAATGGCGAACACCTTCTTGATGCTAATGATGCAGTCTGACATCGAAAAAGCACAAGACGAATATCGCCAATTAAGAAACCGAATCGCGGGCCTTAACTTGGCTTATAGCGACTTTGCTGATTGGCATCCAGACATCGCGGAGTTCGCAAGCCTTACCGCACCTTATGAGATGGTAAAAGAGGGCTTCACAGAAGAAGGTGTGATTAGACAAATATTGCTTAAATTGGAACTGGTTAAACAGCAAGAGCACAACCTAGCCCAAGTGATTACCTTGGCGAATACCGTAATTAGCACCCTTAACCAATTATCATCGACTGCTGCACACCTGATTGATGAAAGCGAACTGGTCGTAAATCAAACCATCACCAACATTGATCGTGTGTTGTTTATTAGTGGACTAGTGATCGCTGTGATCATTGTGATCTCATGGTTAGTACTGCGCCGCTGGGTAAACAAAGGACTGAAAAACATTACTCAACAATTGAGCTTGCTTGCAGAGCACGATTTCTCTAAGCACAGTGCATTGGTAGGGCCATTAGAGTTACAAGTGATTGCTTCGAAACTGAATACCGTTGTCGATTCGACCGCAGACTCGGTTCGCTTGGTGACTCGCAACTGTGAGACGCTGTATCAAACTGCTGAAGTAAGCCATGACGCTGCAGAGCAAACCAATTCGAGCTTGAACGAACAGAACGAATCACTTCAGAACATGATCACCACGATTACTGAACTGGAAGCATCCATTGGTGAGATTGCTCGTATCTCTAACGCATCTAACGATGATGCACAAATAGCAGAAGATGAGTCAGTCAATGGCAGCCAAGTCGTTGGGCTGAACCAGCAACGTTTGCATGCGTTAGAACATTCACTAAGCATGAACGAAGAATCAATGGCCGACCTTGATGGCCGTGTAAAACAGATTCGTGAAATGGTCGATATGATCAGTGGCATTGCAGAAAACACCAACTTGTTAGCACTGAATGCGGCAATTGAAGCAGCGCGAGCAGGAGAGCAAGGACGAGGCTTTGCTGTCGTTGCCGACGAAGTACGCAAATTAGCGAGTGGCACGTCTCAACAAACCACCAACATTCGCAATATGATGAATGAGCTGGTGGCTGCGGCTGATCGCTCTCGAACGTCTGTTACTGAATCTCGAAGTGAAATGGTCAATGCACTGCAAACCAGTGGCGATGTGAAGCAAGCTTTTGAAAAGATTGAGGTTGCGGTTAGCCAGATTAAAGGACGTGTTGAACAAATCATGGTGGCGACAGAGCAACAAGCACGTGCAACAGTAGATGTGACGCATTCCATCACTCGGGTTTCGGAACAGGGTGAGAATACTAAATTACAGCTTGAATCCATGATTGAAAGCTCAGAGCAAGTCGGAGAGATAGCAGGGCACCAACAAGCTATGCTTCATAAATACGTAATGAAATAAACGAGCTTGTTGAAGTAAACAAGCGTGCTGAGTTAAGCCTTACAACACAAGAGTTGAAGCACTACCTGCGCTTATATCCCTATCGATACACAAACGCCCTTAAATTCTCACAAGAATCTAAGGGCGTTTTGTTTTCGGATTAAGATAAGTTCACCTCAATACAAGCTTGAGGCTGAACTGAATTAGAACTTAGTCTTTCGTTGTCGGGAATCGTGCAAATGGCTGACGCAGCATCAAATCTAGCCTTTGTTCTTTCCCATCGCGTATCTCAGGGACGCCAATGGTTACCTTGTCGTGACCAAGCTTAGGTTGAGCGCGATAGGTTTTGAACCAAATGTCCCACACCGATAAAAAGAAACCAAAATTCGAATGCGTTTCTTTGATGATTATAGAGTGATGAACTCGATGCATGTCAGGCGTCACAATCACTTTGCGTAATTGCTTATCGAACCATAATGGCAAACGACCATTGCTATGGTTGAACATCGCACTCACATTCAACACCACTTCGAAGATCACGACCGCTAAAGCCGGTACGCCCAGTACAAAAATCAACGCCACTTTAATCAGCATCGATAAGATCATTTCAATCGGGTGGAAGCGTGTGCCTGTCGTTACATCAATATCCAAGTCTGCATGATGAACACGATGAAGTTTCCAAAGCAGGGGAATACGGTGGAACACGAGATGTTGCGTGTAAATGGCAAGGTCTAACAACACGACACAGAGAAACACGGTGACTTCAAAAGGAAGCATGATGTTATTAAACAGACCCCATTGGTTTTGTTCAGCAATCAGCGCCGCTTCAAACGCTGCAACAGGGGTTAATGTTGCCAACAAAATGCTATTAACCGCCATCAATGAGAAGTTATTTCCCCAACGAAACCACTTGTTTTGAGTCAGTGTTTTTCTAGGAGCACGGTACTCCCACAGCGCACACAAGATGAAAGCGGTGATAAAACAAACAAGGCGAAGTAGCGATGGGGCCTGCATAAGAATTCCTTCTATCATTATCAAGCCACTGTAAGTACAATCGTGCCACTTTTCTAGTTCTATCTGTCGTTATTGTCCATGAGAATTCACGCTTTCCACCGTTTATACCAACACCGTTTATCTCTTTCCACCAAACCGTTTAACGCGCGCGGATGTAAAGTGGTTCGGTGTGAGTACTGCAAAATCAAACAAGACAGCTGTATCTGTGAGCACCAACCCAACATAGATACGAACGTCGCGACCATGTTGATCTTGTCAGACAACGAAATCTTAAAGCCAAGTAACACCGGCCGTTTGATTGTGGACACAATGAAAGACAGCCATGTTTATCTTTGGCATCGAACTGAGCCCAATGTAGAGATGTTGGATGTTCTGAAAGACGAGAAATACCAGCCTGTGATTGTGTTCCCGGAAGACTATACCGATGACAAATCGCGAGTGGTTCAAGATCTGCCACAAATGCGTGATCCAAATAAAAAGCTGTTGTTGATTTTCATCGACGGTAGCTGGCGTGAAGCAAGACGTATTTTCAGACGCTCGGAATACCTTCAAGATCTACCTGTGTTATCGATTGAGCCTGAATCGGTTTCTCAATACATGATGCGTAAGTCAGATAACGATCAACACCTTTCAACAGCAGAAGTGGCGAGCCTGGTATTAAAACAAGCAGGTGAAGAGCAGGGCGCAAAGACTTTACAACTTTGGTTTGAAGCATTTCGCGAAAGCTACATGCTAAGCAAGACGCGTTATAAGTCGGATCCGACCAAACCTAGCCTGAACGCTTTCATAGAGCACACTAAAAGTGAGACTTCACTCTAACCTTTAACCGCTTTGTGCTGACTTGTTGTTCAAACAGACTCGAACACGAGATAAGTTTGTTATCTATCACGGTTTGTAGGGGGAGTGTTATGGATAATGTTCCTCAGTTGTTTTATTTAAAGAATTTATTTGCCCGAATTTAGGGAAAAATTGGAGAGATTTCATGTATTACGGCTTCGATGTTGGCGGCACAAAAATTGAGTTTGGTGCATTCAACGAGAAACTTGAGCGAGTAGCAACAGAGCGTGTTCCAACACCAACAGACGATTATCAGTTACTGCTTGATACAATTGCTGGTTTGGTAAAAAAGTACGATAGCGAATTCTCTTGCGAAGGCAAAATTGGCCTTGGTCTTCCTGGCATGGAAAACGCAGACGACGGCACAATGCTTGTTGTTAACGTACCAGCTTCAACAGGTAAGCCACTACGTAAAGATTTAGAAGCGCTTATTGGTCGTAGTATAAAAATTGAGAACGACGCAAACTGTTTTGCGCTTTCAGAAGCGTGGGATGATGAGCTTAAAGATGAACCATCAGTTGCTGGCCTAATTCTAGGTACTGGCTTCGGTGGTGGTTTAGTTTACGAAGGTAAAGTTTTCTCTGGTCGTAACCACGTTGCAGGTGAGCTTGGCCATATGCGCCTTCCTATCGATGCATGGTTCCACCTTGGCGACAACGCACCGCTACTAGGCTGTGGTTGTGGCAAGAAAGGTTGTCTAGACAGCTACCTATCTGGTCGTGGGTTTGAGTTGATTTACGAGCACTACTTCGGTGAGAAGAAGAAAGCGATTGAGATCATCCAAGCATACAATGAAAGTGAAGCAAAAGCTGCAGAGCACGTTGATCGCTTCATGGAGCTATTGGCTATCTGTTTCGCGAACCTGTTTACAGGTCTTGACCCACACGTTGTTGCACTGGGCGGCGGTCTTTCAAACTTTGAACTGATCTACGAAGAGATGCCAAAGCGTGTGCCTAAGTACCTGCTGTCTGTAGCGAAGTGTCCTAAAATCATTAAAGCAAAACACGGTGATTCAGGCGGCGTTCGTGGTGCTGCATTCCTTAACATTAAGTAATCGCGACTTAACGTTAAGCTAGCTAAGGTTAGATAGTTAAAAAGCATAAATAAAAATGCCGCAATCTCGAAAGAGGTTGCGGCATTTTTTATTGTTTGGTGTTTTCGTTTAGTTAGCTCTTAGCTCTAACTACAAACGAAAAGCGACCTATAAAGAAAAGAGTCAGAGGGCTTACTTCTTCTTTTTACCAACACCAAGGTTGTCTTTTTGCTTCAACGTAAGTTTAGTAAAGCCAAGCTTGCGGAAGTAGTTGTCTTGGTAGTTGCGAACCGCTTTAGTATCAGAAATCAACTCAAGCTGTTGCTCAGTTTTTAGATACTCAGAGATGTCGATGCCTTCCGCTGCAGCAACAGCTTCTTGGATCGTGCGGTGTTCTTGTTTTGAAAACAGTAACTCTTTGTCTTCGTCTTTGTAAGTGTACAGAATGGTACGAGCCATGGTGCTCTCCAATAGAATTATTACTTTGCGCGCACTCTACATAAAAACCGTACGTGGCTCAAGGTAATGGTAATAAATCTTAAGATTATCGTTCTAAACGTTTAGCGTAAATTAAGCTATTTGTCTTTTAGGAAACGAACAAGTTGTTTTCCACCAAACGAAAATAACAAAAAGCCCCTTAACATTGAAAAATCAATATAGGGGCTTCGTCTATGTCTTGGCGAAGATCTTCCAAATCAACTAAAAAACAGCTAAGTCAATTTAGTTAATTGCTTTGAGTTAAACGCGACCTTGTAGAGGAATGATCGTCACTGTCTCGCCAACTTTCACGGTATCAACCGCTGGTGAGATTTCGATTAAACAGTTTGCTTCACTCATTGAACGCAGAATACCTGAACCTTGCTTACCTGTCGTTTTCACTTCAAGCACACCTGATTCATTCATCGAGAACACACCACGACTGAATTCAGTACGCCCTTGACGTGAGCGGAGTTGTTCAGTCGCTACAGCATTTGCTTTCACTGGCGTCCAATTTGTTTGACCTTGAAGCTTGCGGATCGCTGGCTCAACAAAGTTAATGAACGACACCATTACTGCAACTGGGTTACCCGGCAGCCCAAAGAAAGGTTTGTTTTCGATTTTACCGTAAGCCAATGGGCGACCTGGGCGCATGTTGATACGCCAAAAGTTGATTTCACCCAGCTTATCTAACGCAAGCTTGATGTAATCCGCATCACCAACAGACACACCACCAGAAGTCAGAACCATATCGGTTTCAAGCGACGCAGAGTGCAGCACATTCATCATCTTTTGTTCGTCATCTTCAATGATGCCGTAATCGACGATGTCACAGCCAAGCTTTTGAAGCATGCCGATAATAGTAAAACGGTTCGAATCGTAGATAGAGTTTGGTTTTTGCTCGCTACCCGGAGCTTGAACTTCGTCACCCGTAGAGAACACGCCCACTTTCACTTTACGCAGAACAGGGCAGGTACCAAAACCTAACGATGCCATCATGCCCATTTCTGGCGCTTCGATTCGTGTGCCTCGCGTAAAGACAGGTTGGCCAATTTCTAGATCTTCACCCGCCATACGGACATTTTGTCCAACCGAGATTTTCGCGTCAGGGAAGCTAACCTTGTCACCTTCCTGAACAGCTTGCTCACGCATCACAACAACATCAACGCCTTCTGGCATTGGCGCACCTGTCATGATCTTAACGGCTTCACCTTGTTGAACGATTTTGCCGTAGCTATGTCCAGCCATGACTTCAGCAACAACGCGGTAGCTATCTAGATCTAAATCTTCACTACGAATGGCGTAGCCGTCCATTGCAGAGTTAGTGTTCTGAGGCACGTTGATTGGCGAGATAACATCTTCAGCCAGAACACGGCCATAGCCTTGCTCTAAGGAAACAGATTCCGTCAAATCTAGAGCATCAATGCTATCAACAATTTTTTGCTGACCTTGAGTAACCGTTAGGCCGGCTGGAGAGAATGAGTCGCAACACACAACTGGCGTGTTGTCTTTTGAAGATGCACATGAAGCGACTTTATCTTTTTTCGAAGTAGAGTCGAACGATTGAGCGTATTCAATGATGAAATCACGAATTGCTTCTAAGTCGCTGATCGCCATTTGCGGCAGGTCAGATTCAACTTTGCTGTCTGCGGCGATAGCAATAATGTTGTCATCGTTTGGATAAAGCCAAGGTTTACCCACTTCGTCGCGGTGAAGCTCAATCTTAGGGAAGGCGATGTTCTTGCAGCCTTCAACCAGAATTAAGTCCAACGTGTTGGTATTGAAACGTGTAAGCAGGTAATCAAAGTCCGCTTCGGCTTCTGGCGTTTCTGTCATCATGACATGACGGTTACGAGAGCTAATCAACATTTGATTCGCGCCTGCTTTGCGTAGGCGGTAGCTGTCTTTACCCGGCTTATCGACATCGAAATCGTGGTGAGCGTGTTTAAGAACGCCAACTTTTAAACCTGCGTCGGTTAACAAAGGTAACAAGGCTTCAAGTACGGTCGTTTTGCCTGTACCGCTATAAGCAGCAAAGCCCAATAGAGGAAGGTTAGGGCGTTGTTTTGAATCTTTCATTATTGAAGCGTTCCGAATTGGGTGAGTTCTTCTGGCGTGTTGAGATTGACAAAGCAGTTAGGAGAATCGCTAAAATCAACGTATTCGGTAACACACTCTTTGTATAGCAAGATGATTTTACGATCACCACGTTCTAAAAACGCTTCTAACTTTGGCAGAACACGTTTGTGGAATAGGGTGAATACAGGTTGCTTAAATTCGCCATCATGAGCGACAAGAATGTCGCTGTCTTCTTTAACCGCAGAACAAAAGCGCTCAACAAGGTCGTCACTGATTTGTGGGCTGTCGCAAGGAACAAAGCCAACCCAGTCGGTGCTAGCGTTTTTAAGGCCTGCATGTATGCCACCCAGCGGACCTGGGTAGTCAGGGAAAGAATCGGAAACAACCGGAGCAAATGCTTGGTAACTGTCTAAGTTACGATTGGCATTGATAGTGATGCTGACATCTTGTTGTGACAGCTTGTTTATAACATATTGAATAAGCGGAGAACCGTTGAGCTCAACGAGTCCTTTATCTTTTCCGCCCATACGGCTGGCCTGTCCGCCAGCCAAAATAACCCAACTAGTTTGCGTTGGAAGCAGCATAAATATTCTCTTGTGCTTTATCTTTCTGAATAACTTGCAGAAGCGGGGATTCGGTCAAAGTATTGTCTTTAATCCACCACTGCTTCTTACATAAATCGGTTAACGCGTTAGTTTGGTGACTGGTGATTACTAAACTCGCGCCTCTCTGAAGAAGATCTTCGGCCATAATGACCAATCTTTCAATAGATTCTTTGTCTAAAGAAGCACTTGGTTCATCCATAAGCAAGATTGAAGGCTTAAGAATCCAAGCTCGAGCCATTGCTACGCGTTGACGCTCCCCCCCAGACAACACAGAGATGTGCTCATCTGCCAGGGTTTCTAAACCTACCATTCTCAATGCATTAATTATTTGAGCTCGCTTATCTTTTTGGCTCTCTTTGTTAAAGCGAATGCCATAAGCGACATTTTGGTACACCGTGCCATCAAAAAGATAGGGGGTTTGATGCAGGTAGATGATGTCTTTGAATTTGAGTCGAGGGAATAATCTTTGTTGCCAGCTCTGTGTTGGGGCCTGAATGCGCCCAGAACTTGGCTGAATTAATCCAGACAAGATTTTTAGTAGGGTCGTTTTACCAACACCATTGTCTCCTTTGAGATAAATGGCATCGTTGGGGCCGATCGACAATTCGGGAATGTGGAACAAAACACGCTCTTTGTAGCGCATTGAAATTTGCTGCGTTGTTATTTTTATACTCATGACAGCGTTCCTAAGTTCTTAAATAGCCTTTTCCTCTCACGCTGGAAAGGAAAAAGTTGAGGGCTAATGCCAATGCTAATAACACCATACCGAGGGCAACACCTTGAGCGAATGCGCCTTTGTGGCTTTCCATAGCGATAGCTGTTGGGATGTTTCTTGTCATCCCCATAATGTTGCCACCGACCATCATTGAACAACCGACCTCAGTAACGATACGAGAGAAGGCTGCAATGGTTGCGGCCAATAGAGGAAAACGTGTTTCCCAAATCAAGGTACACGCCACACGTGTCGTTGATACACCAAGCGTGCGCGCTGTTTCTACTGCTCGGCGATCACTGGCCTGCAGAGCACCGTGCATCATCGCGACTAGGATAGGGAAACAGATCAGCATCTGACCTAAAATCATCGCCTTCTGGGTAAACAGCAATTGCCAATCACCTAGCGGGCCAGAGCGAGAAAGCATCATGTACATCAACAAACCAATAACCACAGTAGGGATCGCTTGCAGGGTATTGATCACCGAAAGCAGAGCCCACTTTCCGGGGAACTCGGTATAAGCCAATAAGAAAGCCATAAGGATTGCAGGAACAATCACTAATGAGATGGCGGACAAAGACACACTGAAGGATACCGCGACGATCTGCCACAATTCGTGGTCAAAGCTCACCAGTAGATTCATTGCATCAATCGTTGTTTGCCATAGGGTCATGAAGTATCTCGTGTGAATCGATAATAGGTTTTTATCGGTAATGACTGATGTTAATCATAGCTGACACAATATATTTGAGCCTGTATTGGCCAGCTATTGTTTTTAAGCGTGCTCATTAACTGAATTTAGTTAAGTGTAGTGTTTGTTGGTTTTGACGACATCTTCAACGCTACGCTTTACTTACAACCAACGACTTATTACTTAGAGCATACTATTCTGCGCTTGCAACAAACAGTTGTTTGCCGTGCAGTTTAAATTCGTTAATCAGTTTCTGACCTTTAGGATTAACCAACCAATCACTGAATACTTTCGCTGCTTGGTAGTTAATGCTTGGGTAGCGCTCAGGGTTAACGAGAATCACTTGGTAAGGGTTGAAGAGGTTCTTATCACCTTGGAAAAGGATTTTAAGATCCAGTTTGTTTTGGTAAGCCAACCACGTACCACGGTCTGTCATGGTGTAGCCTTGCATTTCAGACGCCATGTTCAGAGTTGGGCCCATACCTTGACCAACACTGCGGTAGCCACCAAAGTTTGGTTCGATTTTAGTTTGCGCCCAAATACCCATCTCTTTCTTATGAGTACCAGAGTCGTCGCCACGAGATACAAACGTCACGTTATTAGTCGCGATCGCTTTGAACACATCTGCCACTGCTTTTTGAGATTCAATTTTTGCAGGGTCGCTTTGTGGGCCAACGATAACAAAGTCGTTATACATCAGCTTACGAGGTAAAACGCCGTAACCTTTTTCAACAAAGTTCGCTTCAGCCTTTGGTGCGTGAGTCATCACCAAATCCACGTCACCATTTTCACCCATGCGAAGTGATTTACCTGTACCCGCAGCCAGAACATCTACTTTGATGCCAGAATCTTTTTCGAACTCAGGCAGTAGGTAGTCCAGTAGGCCAGAGTGATAAGTGCTTGTGGTTGTCGCCAACTTGATATGAGTGGTGTCTTCCGCACTGCTAGCCGTGTAACTGACGATAGATAGAGCTGCAATAGTTAAGGGAATTGCTTTCATTATTATTATGTCCATTCTGTTATAAATGAATGACATGCCTTCAGATTTAATGGGCTCAAAGAAGGGCATGTGCATAAGACGCTAATTGTTGTAATTAGAAATCTACACCTTACAAGCAATCTTAATGCCAATAAATCATGCATCAGATCTCATTAAATTGCTGTTATTTCGGACAAAACTGCGCCATTTACCCCGTTAAAATGAATCAAAACATGAGCTAGGACAAAATGTCGCACATTGTCCCTGTTGGACAAAAGGTTAATTGGTACACTCTGTCCCAACTTTCCTCACCGGCTAATCATTATGTCTTTACCTAGTTCATCTGCATCCAATCTCAACCCGAACACATTGACTCAATATCAGGCATTTTCTGTCTTGGTTGTTGATGATGAGTTGGGTATGCAGGCTATCTTAAAGAAAGCACTAGGTAAGTTCTTTGGCAAGGTGTCGAGTGCAGGGTCGGTTGAAGAGGCTGAAACGCTGCGTTCGAGTGAACATTTTGATCTGATTGTCCTTGATATCAACTTACCAGGTCGCTCTGGTATTGAGTGGGAAGAGGCGTTTAACGACAACGACAAACGCGCCGATGTGATTTTCATGACGGGTTATGCCGATCTAGAGATGACCATATCTGCACTTAAGCTTGGTGCTTCAGATTTTATTCTTAAGCCCTTCAACCTAGAACAGATGATACAAGCCGTTCTGCGTTGTATGGACAAGCGGCTTGACCAAAGAATGCAGTACGCGTTGAAGCGTGATGTTAGCCGTCATATCAAGACCGAATTGATCGGCAATTCAGACAAAACCAAACAGCTTAAACTGCTTATCAGTCAATTTGCACCATCTCGAGCTTCCGTTTTGATAGAAGGCGAGTCGGGTACAGGTAAAGAGTTGGTTGCGCGTGGTGTACATGAAGCCAGTAAACGTACTGGACCATTTGTGCCAATTAACTGTGGCGCGATTGCTCCAGAGCTTCTAGAAAGTGAACTGTTTGGACACACCTCTGGCGCATTTACCGGTGCGAAGAAAAACCGTGAAGGCCTTTTCCGAGTCGCAAGTGGTGGCACCTTGTTCCTTGATGAAATCGGTGAAATGCCGCTGCCAATGCAAGCAGCGCTACTACGTGTGTTAGAACAAAGAACCATTCGTCCTGTTGGTAGTGAGAAAGAGATCTCTGTGGATGTACGCGTTGTAGCGGCGACCAACCGAAACCTTCAGGAAGAGGTCGATAAAGGGCACTTCCGTCGCGATCTATTCTACCGACTTAATGTACTTAAGATTGATGTTGTGCCGTTGAGAGAGCGTCCATCAGATTTAATTGAGCTTGTTCCATATTTTACTCGTCTTTTATCAAGCGAGCTTGGGATGCCTGTTCCAAATTGGGCACATGAAGATATATTGGCGATGAACGAATACGAATGGCCAGGGAATATTCGTGAGCTTAAAAACTTAGTTGAACGATGCATTCTTTTAGACAAGCCACCAGCACACTACTGGCGAGAGATTAATGGCGATCCTGTACCGGCTAATATTTCAGTGACTGTGTCACATGGAGCGGAAATGCCAAACTTGAATAATGCAGATGTTGCCGAGGGTTATCCAAACACTTGGACACTTAAAGAAGTGGAAAAATCTCATATAGAACAGCTTGTTAGTTTCCATGATGGTAATAAGTCGGCTGCTGCGAGAGATCTTGGCGTGGCACGTAAAACGCTAGAGCGTAAATACAAAGATTGGAACACAGAAGGCTCTGAATATGCCGATTAGACGTCATTGGTGGTCAAAGTGGACGTTCCGATTCAAAACCATGGTGCGTTACCGCTTATTGTTCCTAACATCTGCTCCGATCATTCTGACTTTATGTGCACTTGTCGCTATCACATTGTATTGGTCTGTTCATTACACGTGGCAGGGCGCTTTGATTGATGTCGATGAGCGTTTAGATGTTGCCGACAACAGTATCCACCTAATTCAAAATCAGCAAGCATACAATGTTCGAGCGTTTGCCGAGTCTTATAACTTTCAAACCAAACTGGCGAGCGATCTTTCACACGAAGAGCTAACGAGATGGGTGTCTGAAAACAAATCTCGTTATGAACTCGACTTTCTACGCTGGCGCAGTGTCGAGAGTATGGCTAAGAAACTCGAATATCTAAATTTAACTCACAAGTCTTCGTTTTTCAGCGTGTTAAGCCGTAACGAACTCAACTACCTCGATAGTGACCTCGCTAAAAAAGCGGAAGTTCCGATGCTCAATGGGCAAGAAGTTGAGACTCGCGGACTGGTAAGCCGAACCGTTGTATCCATAAAAGATGAACGTGATCATGTGATTGGTTTTCTGGATGGCGGGATCTTACTTAATAACAGTACTCAACTAGTCGACCAAATTAGTAATCTTATCTACCCAAAAAGAGAAGGCTTTAATCGTCATATAGGTACGGTCACGGTCTTTCTCGATGACCTTCGCGTCAGTACCAATGTACCTTTAAGCAGTGAAGAACAAGCTGGGCGCGCAATTGGTACTCGTGTTTCTAATGAGGTTCACTCAAAAGTTTTAAATGAAGGTAAAGAGTGGCTAGATCGAGCGTATGTTTACGATGCTTGGTACATCACGGCTTATCAACCAATCCATGACCAGTTCGATAACGTGATTGGTATGCTTTACACCGGTTATTTGATTTGGCCGCTGATAGAAACGTACCTGACCAACCTTGGTGAAATTAGCATTACCATTGTGTTGCTGTTATTGGTATCAGGTTTGATCGTTCACCGTGGTGCGCGTGATCTTTTCAATCCAATAGAACGCATCCACAAGGTCGTCAAGCTAGTCCAGATGGGGCAAGACAAGCGCATTGGCACGTTAGGTTTGGATGATCAACACGAACTTACACTGCTCGCTAAACAGTTCGACAAGATGCTAGATTTGCTCCACGAACGTAATCAAGAGATTCAACAAGCTGCGTCTGAACTTGAATGTAAGGTTCACTCTCGTACCGCGAGTTTAAAAGAGAAAACTGAAGAGCTCGAATTGCACATCAAACTACTTAATCAAGCCAGAGATAAGCTGGTGGTCAATGAGAAATTAGCCGCATTAGGTGAATTAACGGCAGGCATTGCTCATGAGATCAATAACCCAACTGCAGTGATTCTTGGCAATGTAGAATTGATGAAGTTTGAACTAGGCGATGACGTGAGCCGTGTAGACGAAGAAGTCCACGCCATCATGGAGCAGATAGACCGAATTCGAAACATAACGCGAAGCCTGCTTCAATACAGCCGTCACGGCGGCGTGCAAGATGAAATTACGTGGCAACATATCAATCCAATTGTCGATGAAAGTATTACGCTCGTAAAAACAGGGGCGAAAAAGAAAGGCATTGTGTATGTCTCGAAATTGAATGCTAGAACCTCAGTCGAAGTCAACCGCAACCAATTGCTACAGATTCTGGTTAACCTACAAATGAATGCGATTCATGCGATGGAAGGACAAGGTACGTTAACCATCTCGAGTGAAGACTGGGTTGAAAGCGGCGTGTCTCATGGGGCGATTGTTCATGTGGAAGATGAAGGTTGCGGTATCAAGGAAGAGCAGCTGAAACGCATTTTCTCGCCTTTCTACACGACCAAGCGAGATGGTACAGGCTTAGGCTTATCCGTTTCTCAAAGTATCTTGAGCCAAACGGGCGGTGAGATACGTGTTGAATCCGAAGTAGGTAAAGGAAGTCGATTTAGTATCTACCTTCAACAAAAAGCCACGCCTCAATTGCTAGTATCAAATCTATAAGCTCTAACAGCCAATTCACCGATATTATCACCCGATAATATTTCTAACGCGCTTGGGCTATTACACGAACGTTTTAGCCCAAGCACGAAGATTCCGCACTACTAATCTATCGCCAGCCAAATCTCAACCTCCGCCTGTTTGACGTACACCTCTTTTTAGTTATGTAACACGGTGTATATCCTTCGATCTTGACGCATATCATCTGAACTGTACGAATTTTTGATAACTTGGTCGAAAATCCATAATCAAAACAAATAATAAAGTCAGTCAGCTATGAAATTAAGTAACCTATCTATCAAATTAAAGCTCGTCTCCATCGTCATTTTATCGGTCGTTCTACTGGTAATGGCATCCACCTTTAATTTAATGCAACAGCGTGCTAGTTCGATGGAAGAGCGGCAAGATAAACTCAGCGCTCAAGTTGAAACCGCGGTAAGTTTGGCAAACTACTATTACAGCCAACGCAGTGTGCTGGGTGAAGAGGTCGCAAAGGATCGTGCGCTACAAGCCATCAAAACGCTTCGTTATGACAACACTAATTACTTCTGGATTCTAAACCAGCAGCTCAACATCATTAGTCATCCGTTAAAACCAGAGCTTGATGGCACTAATGCCGGAAACCTTAGAGATGGAGCAGGTAAGCATCACTGGCGCGAGATGGTCACCATTTCTCGCACTCCTGAAGAGAAAGGCTTTCTTGATTACCAATGGATGAGCCCGCAAGGTGAACTCAAAGACAAGATCTCATACGTTCAGTTGTTTCCAGAATGGAACTGGGTGATTGGCTCTGGAATCTTAGTCGCGGATATCCAAGAGGCGTTCTATGCCTTAGCTATTAAGGAAGGGATGGTAGCGGTTGTTTTATCTGGCTTACTGTTCGCTATGGGTTACGCGATTTCCAACAACATCCTTGTGCCACTGAATAAGCTTATCGATAACACCCATAAGATTGCTGATGGGGATCTTCGTGTACGCATGAACATGACACGCAAAGATGAGCTTGGTGATATGAGCCACCAGATAGATACCATGCTCGATAAACTACAAAGCACGCTTCGCACCGCCAATGAATCTGCAGATTTGTCTAGCAACATGGCAAGTCACATCGCGCAAGCCAGTGAAGAGGCCGCAACCAGTGTTAACGCTCAACATGCGCAGCTGGAATTACTGTCTACTGCGATGACTGAAATGAGTGCGACTATCTCAGATGTTGCAGTGAATGCAGAGAACACGGCCGCTAGTACTAATAAGGTGGTCGATCATGCAAACCAGAACGATCAAAACATGCAGGTCACTTCTACAACCATTTCTCAGGTTTCTGATAACATTTCAACCGCGAACAACTTAGTTAGAGATCTGCAATCAGGCGTTACTGAAATAAGCCAAGTTGTCGGTGTGATTCGTGATGTATCAGAACAAACGAACTTGTTAGCGCTTAATGCGGCAATAGAAGCAGCTCGCGCGGGAGAGCAAGGCAGAGGATTTGCAGTTGTGGCAGATGAAGTCCGTAACCTAGCGAGCCGCACTCAGAATTCAACCAATGAAGTGCAATCCACAATTGAGAAACTGACTCAGCAAGCAGAGCGTACCTTTAAAGCAATGCAAAGCAGTAACGAGAAGGTTGACCACAGCGTTGTCGCGTCTAACGAAACTCGCCAACAACTCGATGTGATTGTGAATGAACTGCATAACGCTAACGACATGGTGGCTCAGATTGCTGCAGCGTCGGAACAGCAGAGCACAGTCGCAACGGAAATGAGTGAAAGTGTTACTGGTATTCATTTAGCCGCGAATGAGGTTCTGCAGGCATCGCAATCGCTCGCAGAAGACAGTCAGAAAATGGCCAATACCACAGAGCATCTAACAGAACAGTTGAAGTACTTTAAGGTATAAACTCAAAAGCACTTAGCGTTAACACAGATAACACCACATAAAAAAACACCTCCGTACTCGAGATAAGTTCGGAGGTGTTTTCGTTTGTCGCTGACTAGGAGATTAATTTACTCTCCTAGCGTTAGACCAAGTTCGATTAATGCGCCGCCACTGAAATCTTCGGTGGATTGATGTTGTGCTTCTTAAACTCTTTCATCACACGCAGGGTAATGTCGGTTTCAAACAACTTCTCATACGCGGTGTCCACCACATAAGCCTTACACGTCAACTGTATCGCAAGGTAGTTATCGGTAATCGTCTGTTTAACCAAAACCGTGACAGGCTTCGGCAAGTGGATGTAACGACTCGAAGACGCCGCTTCTTGAATTAAGTCACGGGCTAGGGTGATGTCTTCATTCATGCCGACGTAGAACGGAATCACCACCTGCATGTCCAACGCACCGTAGTTACCACTGGTCGTCACTTCATTTAAGAACTTGTTATTCGGAATGGTAATGATGTCGTCATTCAATGTTCTCATTCGTACCGAACGCAAACCGATAGTAATGATGTCGCCGTAGTTACCCTCAAACGTGACGCGGTCACCAACCTGAAAGGGTCTATCAATCATCACTGTGATACCGGCGATGAATGAAGCAGCCAAGTCTTTAAGCGCAAAGCCTACCGACACGGCGAGGGTGCCACCAATCAAGGCCAGTATTTGGTCGTTGATTCTAAAGCTCATCATAAACACGATAAGACCGGTGCTCACATAGATGAAGAACTGAGTAAACGACTGCAGTTTTTGTAGTAGCATTCGATATTGCACGAACTGACTACCAAAGCTGGTCACTAACGAGTTGATGAACTTAAGCAGCAACCACATCGCAGCGATAACGATCATGGAGAAGAACACGCCGCTCCATCGCACGAGGCTCGCTATTTTAGAGATGTTTTCTACGTTAGCTAACTCTTCCGTCGCAAAGGTAGGGAAACTGACAGCACTTGCCAAGCCAACAAATAGCAGGATAAATAACTTCTTCATTTTACTTCACCAGTAGATGTTGACGGTCGAGAACGTTCGTAATATGGCGGAACCAGTGCTCAGAAATTCGAGCCTTTTCTTCATGCCAACCAATATAACCACGGCTTTCAAAGTAACGCAGAATCCCCGTTATCTCTGCCGTGCTCAGCTGTGTACATTCAGACAACACTTCCGGAGAAGCGATTTCCAGTTGAACGATAGAACGAAGTACAGCCAGCATAGGTTTCGGCATATTTTCCAGCTCCTGGGCTTCAGGAACATGGAACAGACGCACCACTGCTTGATCTGTCTCTTTGTTTCGGTTCAAAGAGAGTCGGAAGAAACGCAGCGCAACGGTAGGGTTGCCATCAGAGTAGTGCCACAAAATTCGATAGAAACCTTGGCGTGCACGTTCTTCTTCACTCATATCATCTTGGTCCCATTGCTTAGGGACTACTAAACCATCAAAAGACAACGGCTTCTCAAGCTCCGTATTGATACGGCTATTTAGAAGTTCACCCACTTGTTTCTCTGTCCAACGCGGAAGGAAACACACCAAGTCAAACAGCAAACGTTCGCCACGCGCTCTATCCACAAATCGCCAGCTTGATTTGGCGATCGATATCACGACACGGTGGTTCTTTTTAGAACGACGCAGAAGGTTGGTCAAACGAATCAAATCAGACAGGCCACCGACCATTGGTTGCACCAGTCGTTGTGCGTTATCAATCGCGATAAGGTAAGTGGTATTGCTCTTACGAAGATGCGCTAATATTTGAATTTCAGTCGCTTCTTCGTCCAAGCCAATACTCACGGCTAAATGCGCTAAAAGCTCTTGGTAACCCGCATAAGGGCAACTCACGTATACAGGCTCAGCGTTAGAGACTTTGTGCAGTAAGGTATATAGCAGCGTTGTCGCGCCGACACCACGTTCGCCAGACACAATACAGATAGCCGGGCTGTCTGACATTAAGTAGCGTGATAACTGCTTAATTTCATCTCCCGCGTAATCTATCAACGTACTGTCGATATTACCCGGAAGAATGTATTCATAGGTTTGATCGCCTTTGATTCGAACCAAGTTTTGCTGATTCTTATCAAGGTCAGACTGTTTAGCAACTTCAATTCTAAATAGATAAGCTAAGGCCTGGCTAAACAAAGTGTAATTGGATAGCAGGGCCATAATTCGATGTTGAAAGTTGTAAACACTCAACCACACGATGCCAATGGCCGTCGCCAATATATTAAGTAAGAAGGTATCCTTGCGGTTTACTGCCCAATTCACCCAAACCGGACGATCAGAGATGTGTTGCAACGTATCGAAGACCTTCGCTCTCCATAGTCTGAGAACTGAGATCGTGACCAGCACAAACCAAAAAAACAGAGCGCTGTAAATCCAGCTGTAAATCGTACCTTTGCCTAGCGTAATACTTGATATCTGGAGAATCACACCCGCAACGATGAAGCTCCACACGTAACGACGAATAGTCGATAGGCGTAGTGCTATCACTTCTTGATTTGATGTACGACCTAAACGGTAGGCAAATTCCAAAATAAAGCTGATGGCAATCGAACCACCTAGAATCCACCAAGTGAAGATCTCCAGGAAAATCAAATGTTGAAGACTAGGGATACTAGAAAGCACTCTCAATGACAATGTGATGGCAATTAGCCAAGCAATCGCACGATCAGCGCGGCTGATATACCAAATCACGCGAACCAGAAAAGGAGGGTTCGTTTTCGCTTCAAGAAAGTTAATTCGAAACAGTTCAATCAAGCGGGTGCTGTTGGCAAGCCACCACACTAAACCGAAGTAGATGAATAACACTTTTAGTGAGGCACCAATCACAGGCACTGGCGAAATAAAGATGTCTTTAACAAGCGCTTTAAAGCTACGAATTTGGAAATAAACAAGATACTCAATATTGAGTTTGGTCAATTCCCACTCTTGCTTAAACTGGGTCACACCATAGGGACCAAAACCGGTTAAACGCTCTTTGTTTGCAGAGTTGGTCTGCTCTAAAAGATGCTGTTTACTTACGTTCAAGCTATTCAGCGTGACGTAACTGGTTTGAACGGCAAACCATTGATCGGCGTCGCTGTTATCTCTGTAAGCTTTTATCTGTTGCTCGAAGGTTTTGATTTCCTGCTTTTGAACTCGCAGAACTTCGGCAAGCAGAATATTGACTTGGCGTCTGTCCGACGGCTCCATAAAGAGAGGATCGGGTAACGAATCAATTCGATCATCGAGGTCAACAGCAGAATCGGATACTTGCGGCTGAGATTGTAAGTCATATTCCAAGTTGGCATGACTAGGCCATGAGAGAATGGCCAACGTGAGGATTAAGAAGCGCGATAGTGAACGCATAAAAGTCTCTTAGAATTATGAGGTTAGGATTACTATAGTTAGATAATCTGACTTTGTGAAATCCAACCCCGTATCGGGGGCGAGTACTTTATTCCTGTTTCGATCGATTTTGTCATGAAATTGTCAGGGATTAGGCTAGTCTTGGCTATGTCTGTTGCTGCTTTGATCAGGGTGGCTTTGACTGTGACCAATCAGCATACGATATATTCAATGGTTGGCATGATTTGGGACGTTATATACCACCCATTATGGGGCGCTGTTCGATATTTTGTTTTTCCTGAAAATCGACGGCTTTTCGGAGATAAATAGAAAATCAAAAATGTGAGTCAGCTCAAACTATGATTTGGCTAGGTTATCACTCACTTAATGGCCAGTAATTGCAATCAATACTTGCAGTTAAAGCCCTGAACAAGTAACGTTGCGACGTTTTTCACATTAAGAAGGTAATGGCATTGATCTCCACAGCAAATATCACCCAACAATTCGGCGCTAAGCCACTTTTCGAAAATATTTCAGTTAAGTTCGGCGAAGGCAACCGCTACGGTTTAATCGGCGCGAATGGCTGTGGTAAATCGACGTTCATGAAGATCCTATCTGGTGAACTTGAGCCAAGTGCTGGTAACGTAAGCTACGATCCTAACGAGCGCGTTGCTAAGCTAAACCAAGACCAATTTGCTTACGAAGAATTCACGGTAATCGATACGGTTATCATGGGTCACAAAGAGCTTTGGGCTATTAAGCAAGAGCGTGACCGCATTTACTCTTTGCCAGAAATGAGCGAAGAAGACGGCATGAAAGTAGCCGACCTTGAAGTTCAGTTCGCTGAAATGGACGGCTACATGGCAGAAGCGAAAGCGGGTGAGCTTCTTCTTGCAGTAGGTATTGAAGAATCAATGCACTTCGGTCTGATGAGCGAAGTAGCACCGGGTTGGAAGCTTCGTGTTCTATTGTCTCAAGTACTGTTTGCAGACCCGCATATCATGCTTCTTGACGAACCAACGAACAACCTGGATATGGACACCATCAAGTGGCTGGAAGATACGCTAAACCAACGTAACTGCACAATGATCATCATTTCGCACGACCGTCACTTCCTAAACTCTGTTTGTACACACATGGCTGACCTTGATTACGGCGAACTTCGTCTATTCCCAGGTAACTACGATGAGTACATGACGGCAGCGACTCAAGCTCGTGAGCGTCTATTGTCTGACAACGCTAAGAAGAAAGCACAAATTGCTGAACTTCAAACATTCGTATCTCGTTTCTCTGCTAACGCATCGAAAGCGAAGCAAGCAACGTCTCGTGCTAAGCAGATCGATAAGATCCAACTAGACGAAGTTAAAGCGTCTAGCCGTCAAAACCCATTCATCCGTTTCGAACAGTCTAAAGAGCTATTCCGTAATGCACTTGTGGTTGAAAACCTATCTCAAGGTTTTGAAGAAGACCTATACAACAAGTTCGACGGTATTTTCGAAGTAGGTGAGCGTGTTGCTATCATCGGTGAGAACGGTGTGGGTAAAACAACACTCCTTAACACACTAGCTGGCGCTCTAGAGCCACGCACTGGTGAGTACAAGTGGTCTGAAAACTCAAACATCGGTTACTACGCTCAAGATCACGCACACGATTTCGAGAGGGACATGAACCTGTTTGACTGGATGAGCCAATGGCGTCAAGAAGGCGAAGACGAGCAAGTTGTTCGTGGCTTCCTAGGTCGTATGCTATTTGGTCAAGATGACATTAAGAAATCTGTAAAGGTTATCTCTGGTGGTGAGCAAGGTCGTATGCTTCTTGGCAAGATCATGATGCACAAGCCAAACATCCTTCTTATGGATGAACCAACGAACCACATGGATATGGAATCTATCGAAGCGCTTAACCTGGCTCTTGAGAACTACAAAGGCACATTGTTCTTCGTATCTCACGACCGTGTATTCGTAGACTCGCTTGCAACTCGTATCCTTGAAATCAAAGATGGCAAGATCAACGATTTCCGCGGCACTTACGCTGAGTTCTTGAAAGCACGCGGCTAATACCGTGTAGTGAGAGCTGATACGTAATAACACGTTAGTACGTATTCAAAATTAGAAAGGCCTCTATCTTAGCAATCAGATAGAGGCCTTTTGTTTTTCCATACCACACGAATCAACTAGCTTGCGCTAATCGTTAATCGCTAATTACTAGTACTTAAACTGCGCGACAATTTTCTCTAGCTTCACACTCACGCTCGAGACTTGTTCACTGCAACGCACTGATCCAGAAACCACAGTATAGGTGTCACTAGCAAGGTGAGCGATATCAGTAATGTTTCGGTCAATCTCAACAGAAACCATCGATTGCTCTTCAGACGCTGTTGAGATCTGGCTGTTTAAGTCGAACATCTCGCCAACTTGGAAGTGTATTCCTTCTATGGCATTCACCACGTCTTTGGTTTGGTTTTTCACCAGCTCAGTTTGTTCTAAGCTCGCTGTCATCTTAGCGACGGTCTTGTCTATTCCAGTGGTTAAACCATGAATCGTGGATTCTATTTGATGGGTTGAATCGTTGGTCATTAGGGAAAGCTCTCGCACTTCGGACGCAACCACAGCGAAACCTCGTCCATGATCGCCGGCACGCGCTGCTTCAATCGCAGCATTAAGTGCCAATAGGTTGGTTTGCTCAGCAATACCTTGAATGGTCGTCACTACCTGATTGATTTCACGGCTCTGTTCTTCGAGCTGAACGATGAGATCTTGCGACTCTGCAATGTTTTCTACCAAGACATTAATACTGTCGTTGGTTGATTGTGTCTTTTGTAGCGCTTGATGGGCATTTTCTTTGATCTTCTCGGCATTGGTTGCGGCATTTTCGATGTTCGCCGTCACCTCATTACTCGTCATCACTAACTCGTTAACTGCCGTTGCTACCGATTCAGATTGCTGCTTTTGTTTCTCTGCATTGCTCATGCTTTTAACCGCCGCTTCTTCAGAGCTGCATGAACTGTCTGTCAGCACCGTCATCACGCCGGATAGCTCTTTGATGTTACTGTGCAGTTTATCGATGAAGGTATCGAACGAGTGGGCAAGTTGAGCGAGCTCGTCGTTACCTCTGGCGTTCATTCTGACGGTTAAATCTCCATCTCCATTTGCAATAGACTCCATCATCACGTTTATCGCTCTGATACGACCCAGGATGTTGCGACCGATGAACACCAATAACAGAGAAAGCAGAGCGACGATAGCTGCACCAAACAGATGTAACATGTTTTGTGTGTTTCTAACTGCCGCTGTAATCGCTTGGCTTATCTCATTCTGCACTTCTTCAATGGCTTGTTCCGTTTGATGAACATTGCTACGTAAGGCGCCTCTAAGCCCCAACTCTGCAGACAAACCTAGATTGCTGTTAGCAACTAACAGAGTTTCAACCGCGGCCTTATATTCGGAATAGGCTTGTTCAGTCGCAATCGAAGTTTGGGAGTAGGGTTCAAACTCAACAAGAGCATTGGTTAACGCTGCATTCGTTTGGCTATTAATATGTGCGAGGTAATGGAAGTCTTTTTCGATCAACTCTAACAACGCAAGTTCCAGTGCCAAACTTGATTCTGATTCGATTGCTGATTTCAGCGCTGTTCTTTTTCCATCGAGGGTTGCGACAAAGCCTAAAGGTGGGGTTGTGCGTTCAATGTCGTTCACTTGATTGACGATCTGATGGAACTGTTTCTGGTACTGATGAAGGGTATCGGAGATTTTGGTCATTTGATCGGTAAGGTGAAGCTCGTGCGAGGTTAGAGTTTGGTTCAACGTCACCAATCTTTGATTCAATGTGTCGGCAGTTTTATCGAAACGCTCTGCGTATTTTTGATCGTGTCGAGACAAGAAGTCTTTCTCATGTCGCCTAAGCGTTAATAAATCGACTGAGCTTCTAAGGTTTTCGGTCGCAGCGAGCTCCAGTGATTCCAATTTGTTTAGGCTGAGCTGCTCGTAGATGGCATAGATAAAAACAGAAATAAACAGGGTGAGGTTGATTAAAATAAACTTACTGCGAATAGAAAGAGACAGCAAACGATGCTGAGGTTCCGATGGATTGTTCATGGTTAACTCCCTTTAAGCCAGTGACGTTGATATTCATATTTATTTTGTAATTAACAGATATATTAAAATGATGAATATGTAACTAATAGCCTATAGGGTTGTTAAAGCAAGGTCCGTTGATGGAGAAAGCTACTTAATCGATGATATGCACCAACTTAACTATTATTAACTTAGCCATTTGAGACGCCGACTTTGCTAGCGAAGACGGGGGTAAGCACGTGAGATTAGATGCGAAAAGAAAAAGTCCTCATTAACACTCATGTCAGCAATCTTTGAGATCACAGGCATCGCATTAAGTAAGGACTTTCAGTTATTTTAATTAGTTAGCTTACTATTTAGTTAACAGTTGCTACGCTCCGTTTTATCCGTTTTGATCATCGAGAAAATCGGTGTGCTCCAGCCATAGAGCATTAATGATTCCAAACGCGCAGGCTAGCAACACGCCAAGTACCCAACATAAATACCACATAGGTTATCCTCCTATTTCATCTTTAATTAATACAGTGACGAGCTGTTATCATGAATGTATTGACTGTCTAATCGACCGAACATTTTGTAGTAACACCAAATTGTGTAACCCAAAATAATTGGCACCACAATAACTGCCACAACCGAGATAATGCTCAGTGTTAACTCACTCGATGTTCCGTCCCACAGCGTTAAGCTATGCGATGGCATCAAGCTAGATGGCATGATCATTGGGAATAGAGCTACGCCCGCTGTCGTTATGATGCTTGCGATTGATAAGCTCGAAGAAGCAAAGGCTAAGCCAGCGCGGTTAAGTCGAGTCATCACTGCACAACTCAGCATTCCGATGATGCCTAGCGCAGGGATTCCCCAAAGTACCGGATAGTTTTCGTAGTTATGTAGCAGTAAGTCATCAAACTTCATGACATGTTTTAGCAATGGGTTTGAAACACCATCGGTCACAACTGGGCTAGTAATCAGGTAACCCGGAAGTGTATATGCGTATAGCCCACCAACAATAAACAGACCTACAGTCACAAGCGCCATACATACGATCACTTTCTGGGCACGTTGTTTTAAATCACCCGTCGTTTTCATCTGTAGGAATGCCGCGCCTTGCGTGACAACCATCGCCAAGCTCACCAAGCCACATAGTAGTGGGAAGGGCGTGAGTAGATCCCAGAAACCACCTTGGTATGACATCATTAGCAATTCGTTAAATTCAAACGGAACGCCAATCATCAAGTTACCGAAACCAACACCAAAGATAACCGGAGGAATGAAACCACTAACGATAAGAGCAATATCACAAGCTTTCTTCCATTGCGGGTTGTCGATCTTAGCTCGGTAATCCATACCGAGTGGTCTTAACCACAGGGTCGCCAACACGATAATCATGGCTAAATAGAACCCGGAGAACGCAGCCGCGTAGATTGCCGGCCATATCGCGAAGATCGCGCCACCCGCGGTCACCAACCACACTTGGTTACCGTCCCAGTGAGGGGCAATCGAGTTAATCATGATTCGTCGATCAACTTCTGACTTCCCTAAAACTGGGAGCAACGCCGCAACGCCCATGTCGAAACCATCGGTAATGATAAAACCGATCAACAACACACCAATAACTGCCCATGTAAACAGGCGAAGATTTTCGTAATCAAACATCTGAATTCCTTAATGAAGGTCGATAGTTTTATCTAGCTGACGCGGTGTGTTTTGCTCACCTGTAATGGCTAGATCTTGGTTTGATTGCTCATGATGATAGCGACCCGTCTTCAGTGCGCTCGGGCCCATTTTTGCAAACTTAACCATCAGGAACATTTCTACAATTAAGAACGCGGTGTAGAACAAGTAAACCAGGCCGATAGAGATCCACAGACTTGAAGCGGGTAGATTAGAAGCCGCCATATTGACTGGAAGGATTTCGCCAATTGCCCAAGGCTGACGACCATACTCAGCGACAAGCCAACCCGCTTCACAAGCAATCCACGGAAGTGGGATCGCGCATATTGTTGCTTTCAGTAACCAACGACTGGTACCAATCTTACGGCGACAAATTTGTACGAATGAAAGACCAATGATGGCAAACATCAAGACGCCACACACCACCATGATGCGGAAGCTCCAGAATAGAGGGGCTACCGTTGGGATTGTGTCTTTGGCTGCTTGTTTGATCTGTTGTTCTGTTGCATCCACCACGTTATCGCTGTATTTCTTAACCAGTAAGCCATAACCTAGGTCATGTTTAACCGATTCAAAATCATCGATATTTTGTTGTGATTTATCACCAGAGCGTAGTTTTTCTAATAGTCCATAAGCCAAGATACCGCTGCGCACACGTTCTTCATTTTTTGCTAATAGGTCATGAATCCCGACGACTGGCGTATCTAAAGAACGCGTTGCGATAATACCCATCACGTAAGGGATCTTAATCGCATAGTCCGTCTCCATGGTCTCTTGATTCGGGAAACCGAACAGTGTGAATGAGGCTGGGGCTTCTTCTGTGTGCCATTCAGCTTCGATAGCCGCCAGTTTCACCTGTTGAACGTCTCCCAACTCATAACCCGATTCATCACCTAGCATTACTGTCGATACAATCGCAGCCATACCGAAGGCACTTGCAATTGCAAATGAACGACGAGCGAACGGTAAATCACGCCCTTTAAGCATGTAGTAAGCACTGATACCCATGATGAATAACGCGCCAGTTGTGTAACCTGCCGCAACGGTATGCACGAACTTCACTTGAGTCACTGGGTTGAAGATCACCTCAACGAAGTCAGTCATCTCCATACGCATGGTTTCGAAGTTAAACTCTGCACCCACTGGGTTTTGCATCCAGCCATTGGCCATCAGAATCCAAAGACCAGAGAAGTTCGAACCTAGCGCCGTCAACCACGTTACCGATAAGTGCTGACGCTTAGAGAGCTTGTCCCAACCGAAGAAGAACATACCAACTAAAGTTGATTCCAAGAAAAACGCAATCAAGGCTTCAATGGCAAGCGGAGCGCCAAAGATATCGCCTACGTAATGTGAGTAATAAGCCCAGTTTGTGCCGAATTGGAACTCCATGGTTAGACCGGTAGCAACACCGACAGCGAAGTTAATACCAAACAACTTACCCCAGAACTTGGTCATGTCCTTGTAGACGGTTTTGTTGGTCATGACATACAGCGATTCCATCACTGCGAGTAAGAAGGAGAGACCTATAGTTAAGGGAACGAATATAAAATGATAAAGAGCGGTACTTGCGAATTGAAACCGCGACAGATCAACGACATCTGTAAGCATATAAACTCCTTCCCGCCACGAGAGTGACGGGTAAGACAATGGAAAATAAGATGATAATTAGAGAGAACTAATTAAGGGTTTTACATGTGGCTGTGTGAAAAAAATCGATTACCAACGCAATGCTTTGGTTTGTTTTCTAGGGAACTGTTTACGTAACCAGTAATCTGCACTCACGTAACGACCACCGCCGTAAACTAGCAGTACTAACAACATCACGAAGTAGGTGCCTGCGAACTCCATACCGTTGTTGAGCATTACCGGGTCGCCAAGTTCAGTGATGTAGTTGTAACGACCTGGGAAGTTAACCGCGAGCCATTCGATGAAGCCGTTAAGACGAACGGTTGCTTCCATACCACCAGTCGCAATCGCATCCCAACCGTGCTTCCAGTGAACCATTGCACTGGCCACGCTCATCATGAAAATCATTGGAATCGAGATAAAGCGAGTAAACAGACCTAACGCGATACAGATACAACCTAACACTTCGGTCGCTGCCGCTAGGAATGCCAAGAGCTCTGGGAAGGGAAGGTTAAGACCCCCGTCAGCTGCTGAGGCACCAAACCATGCCACCGTTCCCGAGAAGCCCAGCACTTTTGACCGTGCACCGACGTATATCACCGGAATCAGATAGAGACGTACTGCAAGCAGTACTAAGTAGTCGTATTGTTTGCATTTTTCGACAATAGCGTCGTACCAGTTGAGGGCTGACTTAATCATAATTTTTCTCCTAAAGAGTGAACGCCAATCAGTTCTGTTTCACTGAAGTGTTCAACCCAATTAATAAACTCGAATCTCGCCAATTGTTGAGCAATTATTTGTTTTATATCGGCTAAAGAACGATTTGGTTGTTGTTGGATTATTTGAATAATCGCAACATCAATTTCTCTTAGCTTTATCGTGTTGACGCGTTGGTCTAAGTCGCGATAAATCGCGTAATAAATTGAGTGTCGCCTTTGTGTTAGAAACGTCAGTGAATCACCATGAACAAGGAAAGGTACCTGTACGAGCTTCATCGTACTGTTGACTAACAAGCCCAATTGAAGCTGTTGTTCATCGATACAAAAGTCACCCGTCCACGACATCGGCAATACTTGCTTTGAAGAGTCAATTTCAACGCAAAAGGCACACCATTCGAACTCCAATACAGCCAATTGATCGTCTGTAAGTTGATGGGTGGCAGTCAAACTAGATATATACATTGGCTGAGCGCGACGCTGAACAAAGCTGACAAACTCAGTCGCGATATGATGAAACTCCGGCTCTGAGGCGTAATGCACGACAACAAACTCATCAACCAATATCAGTAGTTGGTCTTGGTCGACTTGTTGGCAAAACAGCGGAAATGTGTTGTTCAATACACCAAATACGTTATCTCTAATGAATTTGCTGTATCGGCACACCGCGTTGCCTTCAAGTGGCGAACGTATCAATGCAGCCAAAGCTTGTGTTTGCCTTACCATTGAGTTTGGCGGATTATGCATATAGCAACTCGTGCTCAAGAGGGCGATGACTTACACCAGCATCTAGAACCTGACTATGCACACCTCGTAACTCTTCTGTCAGTACAACCAAAGGCGGTACGTTGTTATCTCTTTCTAGCAATAACGGTTTACTGCCATGAATAGAGAAGGTGTAACGTGCCAAGTCAATAACAGCTTGCTGTACTTCCATGCCATGGGTATCAATCAGCGACTTGTTACCTTTAATCGATTTATCACTTTCAACCGACCTGTCGTTTTCAACTAAATGCCCTGCAATGTGGTAATAGCGAAGAGCATCACTCGCAAAGCTTTAAGCATTTGAGCTGCATCAAAGTGGTGGTTCTGACTGTTCACGTAGAGATTATTGATGTCGACCAACAACTCACAGCCACTGCGCTTTGCTATTTCAGCGATAAACTCACCCTCAGGCATCTCATCTCCGTAATTGTGGTAATAAGAGATGTTCTCCATTACCAAAGGACGTTGAATGATGTCTTGGACTTGCTTGATTCTGTCCGCTAAATAGTCGATGTTTTCTGCGCGGCGTGGCACGGGTAACAGTTCATACAAGTACCCTTGATTGTCTCTAGAAAAGCTCAAGTGCTCGCTATAGACTTCGATATTCAATTCATCGAGAAACTGACCAACCTGACGTACAAACTTTGTGTTAAGCGGCTGGCAATCGCCAATAGACAAACTTAAACCGTGTGCAATCAAGGGGTAGAGCTTAGATATATCTTGTAATTGCTCACGCTTAAGTCCACCCAAGCTCATCCAGTTCTCTGGTGCTAACTCGAGAAAATCAATATCAGGGTGCTTTGGGGAACGAGCGAGCAGTTCAATGTGCTCACCGCGTAGCCCAATGCCTTTGTCTGTATTCTGAATGGTTCGCACTTTATGGTTTAACTCTCTGCTTTTAGGGACTCGGTCATTTGATGCTAAAGCTTTGGTTTTTAAAGCCTTATTTTTTATAGCTTTAGTTTTATGCGTTTCTACTGGCCACATACTCCACCTGTCACCTTGCTATTCGCCATTAAGATGCGTTCTTTACTTGGCGAGATACCTTCAGCTGTTAAGCCACATTTCCCGTCACGAGCTCGAACTAAACGGTCTTGTGGGTTACTGGTCAGTTCCGCTTTTTCGAAACGTTTTTCTGTACCACATTTACCTGCGGCACATTTACCACCGTGTCCTGAAGATTGTTTAGCTTCAACAGGGGCTTCGGCAGGTGCATCAGCAAACGCCATGGCAGAGTTAAGACTAATCACAGACGTGATCGCGATTGATAGGGCGATTTTGTTGTTCATGTTATTTCTCCTTTACAGCGGACATAGGGAAGCTGGCTAAATCACGACCAGACATGATTGGTCCGTCGTAGTATTCGCGTACGATTTTGATCGATTCAGATTTACGCTTAAGGCCTAGACCCATCCAGTGGTTAAGTACCAACATTTTTGGATTGATCTCTTTAGCAATCTCACCAATCACGGAAGGCTTAGCGTGCATGAATGTAGAGACACCATCGGCTTGTTCATGAATCGCCATTGGCATCATCATGATGTCGGCGCCGCGAGCGAAGTCTAAGAAGGCAGGGTTGCTACCGTTTTGGTCAGCTGAAATCACCATTACGCCTTCTTCACTTTCAATTCGGTAAGCGAGACAAGGCACATCACCATGAGGAATACCCAGAGCAGTGATCTTCAAACCATCTTTTTCATAAACAACGGTTGGCACTGTGGATTGATAGTCAACATCGGTAAGATTGACCGGGAATAGACCATCGGTTCCATCGTATAAGCCAGCAAGGTAAGCGTATGCGCCATGGTCTGGGTCAAAGTTCGCTGCAAAGTAACCGTTGAGGCTTGGGAACGCAGAACCTGCGGTTGGACCTGAAATCTCCAACGCCTTTTCGCGTTCAAAGAAATAGCCACCTTTAAGAAGAGCAGGCACATCATTCACATGGTCGGTATGGAAATGCGTGATACCCATAAAGTCTAAGTCTTCAAGTTTTGCACCTGCTTGACCAAAACGGAGATAAACACCACCACCGGCATCAATCATGATTCGTGATTTGCCTTTCCACCATACGATTTCGCCTGATGACGCACGTAGGTCATCCGAGATAGGGCCACCTGAGCCCAGTATTTGTAATGTAAAGTCGGTGTCGACCGGCTTGAGTTCAATTGCGTGACAGTTGGCGCCCAAGGTTAATCCAAGAGCTATTGCTAAAGCTTTTAAAGACTGTTTCATATTGTTATCCAATTCTTTGTTTCTTATGCATTTTCTTCGAAGTGAGCATTCAAAGAAGTGATACATTCGCTAAGCAACACAACAAGTGCGTGCTTCGTTCTGTTCACGGAGCACAAGATAAAGAATTGTTAATGTTTGGTATGTCTAGTGATTTTGAAATTAACGTTAAGTAAAACTAAACATATAATTGAGCGGGTTTTGTCGCTGAGTTAAAGCGCAGAAAGGGTTGTAACAGCGAACTGGAGATCAAAATTGTGCGAATAGAATGATGGTTCAAGGAGAGGGAATGCTAAGAAGAGTAAATGGAATAAAAGAAACAAAAGAAAAAGGTGCAAGCCTTCGCCTACACCTTTTATGAGTTCATCTGAAAATTGGCTTTGGACAACTTTGCTTTTAGAAAACTTTGGCTTTAGATAGCTTACTTGCTTTCAGAGAAATTATGCTGATTGTTCGCCTTTTACATCAAAGTCGATCTTGTCTGCACCCGTGAACACTTGGAAGCGTAAACCCTTAGCGCGAGCGATGGTGGTGATGCCGAATTTCTGAGCCAAGTCTAAACCCATTTGAGTTACACCAGAACGTGATAACAGAACAGGGATACCCATCTGAGCAACCTTAATCACCATCTCAGACGTTAAACGGCCTGTGGTATAGAAGATCTTATCTTCACCTGACTCTTTGTTAAGCCACATCTCACCAGCCAATGTATCAACGGCATTGTGTCGGCCAACATCTTCAACAAACGATAGAACCTTGTCGTCTTTACAAACCGCACAGCCGTGTACCGCGCCTGCTTTCTTGTAGGTATCGTTATAATGAGTCAGCGCTTCAAGCGCTGTGTAGATTTCAGATTGTTTAATCTTAGTTTGAGGCACTTGGTAATCTTCCAATTGCTTCATCACGTTGCCATACATGGTGCCTTGACCACAGCCAGACGTTACGGTCTTCTTTTTCAATGCTTGTTCAAGTTGGCTCGTGTCTTCTTTGGTGATAACCGCTGCAGAACTGGTTTCCCAATCGATAATGATAGATTCAATGGCTTCTGGATCAGACAGAAAGCTTTGGTTCTTCAAATAGCCTAATACTAATGACTCAGGACGAGAACCCAATGTCATCAACGTTACGATCTCTTTCCAGTTCAACATCACGGTAAGAGGGCGCTCACACGCGATTTGTTTCGTTAGCTTTTCCCCATATTCATCAAACACTTCAACTTCGATTGTCTGAAGTGGGTTCTCACTGGTTTTTATTATGTTTGGTTTTACCACAGTCGTTTCCTACTTAATGAGATAGCGATTTTATGAGATAAGAAGTCAACAAGAGCAATAAAGCTCTCATTCATCAATACGCTAGTTTGTTGGTTCGCTATAGCCTAGGTTTCGATTAACGTTATCGAGCCCGCCATAGCTCTGAGAATACATAGCTCTGTGAATAACATTAGCGAATTAGCTAAAGCAAATCTTATTCCAAAATAACGGGGATTGATGGAAACATGAAGCATTAGATTAAAATAGCGCAAAATATGAGAGTTCACTGGGTGGAGTTGTCTGAAATAACCAGTATCGACTAACGTTATAATGACAACTTGATAACGAACGCTATAGATACGCTCTCGTAGGTAATCCGTATTGGCGTGTTTATTGCTTTATGGGGTGTATATGATTGCGCACAGTACAAAATGTCCTAAGTGCTTTCAGACCAAAGAAAATCAATTGGGTGAAGTATGTCTGAGATAAAAGAATTCCAAGAACAATATGAAAAAACAGAAGCAGCTTGGCCAATCGGTGTCCAAAGAATAGAGAAAGAGATCAAAACAGGTATCTGGGTAACCACACAATGGGAATTGACGGGGTTTGAACTGTCGCCAGAAGACGATACTCAAGACGTTTGTTTACTTCAATTACATAAAGACGAGCGTACAGACTATCGTTTCAACCTTAGCTCTCAACAACCTAAGCTTTTCTTAGTGATGGATAACGTCGATTCTGGTGTTGAGCCAGTCATTCAGTTACTTACGGCATCACAAACCGTTGCTGGGCAATACATGGACGGTGACAACCAAGTCCTTTCATACGACATTCCTTTGCCAGTACAAGCTTGGATGGAAGCATTCATTGGCCGTCATGGCGAGTTACTAGAAGCAAGACGTAAGAAACGTAAAGGCGCGGGTCGATCAAATGGCAACTAACTTTTTTAGCCGTTGGTCTCAACGAAAGCTCGATGAATCGTCTGATGAACCATTAGAAGCGCAACAAACGCTTGAGGAAGCCGAGCTTATTTCTTCAGAGGCTTCGTCTGCTGCTTCATCTATAGGTGCAGAAACATCAGAGTCATTAGACCGTCAGATTTTAGAAAATAGAACTTTAGAAAATGGTTCTCCAGAAAGCAATGAAGAAACTCATGCTGTCGATTCTCAAGCTATTGACTCTCAGGAGATAGCATCAGAAACGACTGAAGACTTGTCTGTTGCTCAATTATTGGTGTCAGAAGCATCTGAGAGCGTAAAAAAAGCGGCCTTGCGTAAATTATTCCTCTCAGAAGAGTTCAACGTTCGTGATGGTTTAGATGATTACGACGACGATTACAGTAATTTAAAGTCTCTTTCTGAAGGGGTTGCGGAAACCTTGCGTGATTGGGTTAAAGACAAAACGGAAGACGAAACCACACCAGAAGAAGAGCAAGCCATTGATAATAAAGATGAAGGTGAGGTTTTAGGAAATTCTGAAAGCGATCTTGAGGTATCTGATAATGAACTTGAAACGTCAGAAATTGACGAAATAACAGAACAAGAAAATGAACTGTATAAAAATACAGTATCAGATGTTGACGCTACAATGTCAGACGAAGCTGACCTGAAAAAGATGGGACAAAATATACCACACAAAGAATAGGTACATTTTGACTAAACACTCAATGAGCCGCTTGCGACAAAATGTCCCAAGCGGTTTTTTTATACGCACAATAAACGCTATAAATCATTAAACTACTGATATATTGGGATTATTAAACTGGCATGGCATTTGCTAAATAACGTTCATTATCAACTTTTTTGTAGATAGACGAGTTCATGGTCTGACGAACGGCACACTGGCTAAAGGGTTAGTTGTTAACGGATTACTCAGCAAGTTCTCTATCGCTTACTACAATGAAAGTTGAACAGATTATCCATGTCCAAAGATGGAACTGAGCAATGCTTAAACAATTATTAGAACAAGCAACTTCAAATAACGCTAAAGCAAGACTGTATGCATTTGAAAATACAGTTGAGTTAACAAATCTGATTCCACCTACTGTTAGCTACGAAAGCGGTGGCAATACGCTAATTATTGGTCCAACTGCGATCATTGAAAGTGCTGCGGCGCAATTACCTCAATTGACGAGCCTAACCTTATTGTCGACAGACGGCGAAAAGGGCACAAACCCAGAACTGTATTTCGCGAATTCGGTTCAAGTATCCGGTTTCCTTGGCACGTTTGAAGTTGTGATCGAAAGTAAAGGCACATCAAGCAACCTAGCGAAAGTCGCGATTAATCACGATTGTTTCGATGTTGTTCTAGACCTATGTCTGAATAGTTGCATGACAGAAGAAGTGCCTGTACCTGGTTATTACCCAGTAGGCCGTGGCTATCCAAAACTGGCTGAAGCACTGGAAGAGATTCCAACGCTAATGGGCACGTTTGATAAACCTAAGTTCTTCCGTCTAGACACTGACCTTTGTGCGCACAGTTCTCGTGGCGTAAAAGGTTGTGAGCGTTGTGTTGATGCTTGTCCTGCTGGAGCACTATCAAGTGAAGGCTCAGATAAGACCGGCCATAAGATTGAGATCAACCCTTACCTATGTCAAGGCGTTGGTACTTGTGCAACGAGCTGTCCGACAGAAGCAATCTCTTACGCATTGCCTAATCCTGACGATACTCAAAAATTCATTGAACGTACGCTAGCGAATTACGAGCAAGCGGGCGGTCTTGATCCTATCGTGCTTATCTGTAGCTCACGTCATGAAACCTACAATGTGATGGCTCTTAAAGCGCTACCAGATAACGTCATTCCAATTGTCGTAGAAGAACTGCCATCTATTGGTATCGATACTTGGTTTGCAGCTCTAGTAAATGGCGCGACTCAAGTTCTGTTTGCTGCATCTCGCTTTATGCCAGAAACGATCATTCGAGTTCTGAATAACGAAGTAGGGATCGCACAAGAACTGCTAGACCAAATCGGTATTCCAAAAGAAACCATCGATATCCTGTACCTAGAATCGCTACGTGAAGGTCCTCCAACACTTTGTGTGGATTCGTTCGATCTTGCACTTGGCGATCTTCAAGGCAACAAGCGTCAACGTCTATTTACAGCACTTGATGCTATGTCTTCAGCTCGAATTCCAGTTGAGAACATTGTTGAGCTTCCATCGAATGCGCCATATGGCACGGTTTCGTGTGAAAGCAAAGATTGTACGTTGTGTATGAGCTGTGTGGCTGTGTGTCCAACACGTGCACTTCATACCGACGGGGCATCTCCATCACTTAAATTTGTAGAACAAGACTGTATTCAATGTGGCTTGTGTGAAAAGGCATGTCCTGAAAATGTTCTGGCTCTTACGCCTCGTATGAACTGGGTAAAAGAAGAACGTCAAAAAGCAGTTGTGATTCATGAAGAGAAAGCTGCGGAATGTGTACGTTGCCATAAACCATTCGCACCTCAGTCTATGATCGACATGTTACAGAACAAGTTACGCGGTCACTCTCACTTTTCAGATGAAGCAGCGATCAACCGTATTGCTATGTGTGAAGACTGCCGTGTGGTGGATATGTTCGATTCAATGGCGCAAGACCCATTGAAACAATTGAAATACTAGGAGTTAGCCTTGGAAACGAATTTGGATCAGGCACAAGAACAGACACTAAGAACTGAGATCTATTTGGTTCTATCTGCACTGTTTCGTAGCGCACCTTCTGAAGAGGTGATCGACTTTCTAAAAACGCTAGACATTGAAGCGCCTGAGAGTGCGATGCAAAAAGCTTGGATTGCTATTCAACAAGCGGCAACAGAATCAAATCGCGAAGCGTTAGAAGACGAATATCAAGACCTGTTCATTGGCATTGGCCGTGGAGAGATTGTTCCATTTGGTTCTTGGCATCGCACTGGCGCCATGATGGAAAAACCATTAGCAGAGATTCGTCACGATTTAGAGCTTTTAGGCATTGAACGTGATGATCAAGTAAAAGAACCAGAAGATCATATTGCGGCATTGTGTGAAGTAATGGCAATGCTAACTGGTGAAGAAGAAGCCCTGCAACAAGCGGTTTTCAATAAGCACCTTGGTCCTTGGTTCAACTCTTTTACGCGTCAGCTTGAAAGTGCAGAAAGTGCCAACTTCTACAAATCGGCCGCTCAGCTGTGTGAAGCATTTTTAACGTTAGAACAAGTGCGTTTTAGCGTTAATACAAAAAGCAGTAAGCATAAATTAAAGATTGATGTGAAAAACGTCACTGATTACGAGTAATCGAGCAGTACGCGATTATATCGATAGAGGGGCATTAAGCCTCCAAAAGATCTACCGTAAGGTAAGGAAGCAATGATGAAAGATAATAAAGAAATAAACACAAGCCGTAGGGACTTACTCAAAGGCTTAACGACTGCAGCCGTAGCTGGTGCCGTTGTCGCTGGTACAACGAAAGTGGCAACTGCTTCAGAAACGGTTGAAATGCCGAAAGAAGACATGAAGAAGACGGGCTATCGTGAAACGCAACACATTCGCGATTACTACGACACGCTTTAGGAGATAACGGATGAAACTTGTCAAACGCTCCGATAGTGTGAGCAAAGAAACCAATCAGCTAGGCGTGTCTCGACGTGCCTTCATGAAAAACACTTCATTAGCTGCTGGTGGCGCAGTGGTAGGCGCAAGTCTATTCGCACCGGGCATGATGAAGAAAGCACAGGCTAAATCAGTCGATCCAGAAGCGAAAACAGAAGTGAAACGTACTATCTGTTCTCACTGTTCTGTGGGTTGCGGTATCTACGCTGAAGTACAAAACGGTGTTTGGACAGGTCAAGAGCCTGCATTTGATCACCCATTCAACGCTGGTGGACACTGTGCGAAAGGTGCAGCACTTCGTGAGCACGGCCACGGTGAGCGTCGCCTTAAGTACCCAATGAAATTGGAAGGCGGTAAGTGGAAGAAGCTTTCTTGGGAACAAGCGATTGAAGAGATCGGTAACAAATCGCTAGAACTTCGTAAAGAGTCTGGCCCTGATTCGGTTTACTTCCTAGGTAGTGCAAAGCACAGCAACGAGCAAGCTTACGCATTCCGTAAGATGGCGTCGCTTTGGGGCACCAACAACGTTGACCACCAAGCGCGTATTTGTCACTCAACCACAGTAGCCGGTGTTGCAAACACTTGGGGTTACGGTGCAATGACCAACTCGTTCAATGATATGCACAACTGTAAGTCGATGCTGTTCATTGGTTCAAACCCAGCAGAAGCTCACCCAGTAGCGATGCAACACATCCTAATCGCGAAAGAGAAGAACAACTGTAAGATCGTTGTTGCGGATCCTCGTCGTACGCGCACTGCAGCGAAATCTGATCACTATGTATCACTTCGCCCTGGTTCAGACGTTGCGTTTATCTGGGGTGTGTTGTGGCATGTCTTTGCTAACAAATGGGAAGACCAAGAATTCATCCGCCAACGTGTATTCGGCATGGACGAGATCCGTGAAGAAGTCGCGAAGTGGAGCCCAGCAGAAGTTGAACGTGTAACAGGCGTAAGCGAAGAAGACGTTTACCACACAGCGAAACTGCTTTCTGAAAACCGTCCGGGTTGTATCGTTTGGTGTATGGGTGGTACTCAACACACCACAGGTAACAACAACACACGTGCTTACTGTGTACTTGAGCTTGCGCTGGGTAACATCGGTAAATCAGGCGGTGGTGCAAACATTTTCCGTGGTCACGATAACGTACAAGGCGCAACTGACCTTGGCGTATTGTCAGACACACTACCAGGTTACTACGGCCTATCTGAAGGTTCTTGGCGTCACTGGTCGAAAGTTTGGGACATCGACTTTGATTGGGTGAAGGGACGTTTCGACGACAACGCATACGGCGGTCAAAAACCAATGAACAGTGCAGGTATTCCTGTATCTCGTTGGGTTGATGGCGTACTTGAAGACAAAGACAAGATTCGTCAACGCGAAAACATCCGCGCGATGTTCTACTGGGGTCACGCGGTGAACTCTCAGACTCGTGGTCCAGAGATGAAAAAGGCGATGCAGAAGCTGGATATGATGGTTATTGTTGACCCATACCCAACGGTTGCAGCGGTAATGAATGATCGTACTGACGGCGTTTACCTGCTTCCAGCGACGACTCAGTTTGAAACCTACGGCAGCGTAACGGCATCAAACCGTTCTCTACAGTGGCGTGACAAGGTGGTAGACCCTCTGTTCGAATCTAAGCCTGACCACGAAATCATGTACCTTCTTTCTAAGAAACTTGGTTTCTCTGATCAGCTGTTCAAAAACATCCGTGTTGAGAACAACCAACCATTGATTGAAGACATCACACGTGAATTCAACAAAGGTATGTGGACGATCGGTTACACAGGTCAAAGCCCTGAGCGCTTGAAAGAGCACCAACAGAACTGGCATACATTCCACAAAACAACGCTTGCTGCAGAAGGCGGGCCAGCGAATGGCGAGACTTACGGTCTTCCTTGGCCATGTTGGGGCAACCCAGAAATGAAACACCCAGGTACACATATCCTTTACGATACGTCTAAGCCTGTTGCAGAGGGAGGCGGTAACTTCCGTACTCGTTTCGGTGTTGAGTTTGAAGGTCAAAGCCTACTGGCTGAAGACAGCTACTCGAAAGGCAGCGAAATCAAAGATGGCTACCCTGAGTTCAGTGACAAACTACTGAAACAACTGGGTTGGTGGGATGACCTAACAGCAGCAGAGAAAGCCTCTGCTGAAGGCAAAAACTGGAAGACCGACGTTTCTGGCGGTATTCAACGCGTGGCTATCAAACACGGTTGTATCCCGTTTGGTAATGCAAAAGCGCGTGCGATTGTTTGGACATTCCCAGACCGCGTACCACTGCACCGTGAGCCGCTTTACACGCCACGTCGCGACCTAGTTGCTGATTACCCAACATGGGATGACAAAGAGGCGATCTTCCGTGTACCTACGCTTTACAAGTCGATTCAAGAGCAAGACAAATCTGGTGAATACCCGATTATCCTGACTTCTGGTCGTCTGGTTGAGTACGAAGGTGGTGGTGAAGAGACACGTTCTAACCCTTGGCTAGCAGAACTTCAACAAGAGATGTTCGTTGAAGTGAACCCGAAAGACGCGAACGACATCGGCTTTAAAGACGGTGATGATGTTTGGGTTGAGGGTGCAGAGAAGGGCCGTATTAAGGTGAAAGCGATGGTTACACGTCGTGTGAAACCGGGTCTGGCATTCATCCCATTCCACTTCGGTGGTAAGTTCCAAGGCGAAGATTTGCGTTCTAAATACCCAGAAGGCACTGATCCTTACGTTATTGGTGAAGCTGCTAACACAGCAACCACATACGGTTACGACCCTGTCACGTTGATGCAGGAAACGAAAGTAACCCTTTGTAATATTCGTAAAGCGTAAGGAGTCTTAAAATGGCTAGAATGAAATTTCTTTGTGACACCAAGCGTTGTATCGAATGTAACGGTTGTGTCACTGCATGTAAGAATGAAAATGATGATGCTCTGGAATGGGGTATTCAACGTCGTCGCGTTGTGACATTGAACGATGGCGAACCGGGTGAAAACTCTATCTCAGTTGCGTGTATGCACTGTACTGATGCGCCATGTATGGCAGTTTGTCCTGCAGACTGTTTTGAACATACAGAAGACGGCATCGTACTTCACAACAAAGATCTGTGTATCGGTTGTGGTTACTGCTTGTTTGCTTGTCCGTTTGGCGCACCTCAATTCCCTAAACAGGAAGCGTTTGGTGAGCGCGGTAAGATGGACAAATGTACCTTCTGTGCTGGCGGCCCAGAGACAGAACCAGGTTCTGTTGAAGAGCGTCAAAAGTACGGTGCGAACCGTATTGCAGAAGGCAAACTGCCAATGTGTGCTTCGCTTTGTTCAACCAAAGCACTGCTAGCGGGTGACGCAGAGAAAGTTTCTGATGTTTTCCGTCAGCGTGTAGTTGAACGTGGTGCGAAAGGTGCAGGTTGGACAGACGGCAACGACCTTTCTTACGATGCGACTAAGAGCTAAGTAGGAGAGACATATGCTTACAATGTTTAAGCGTCTCTTCCTTGTTGTGCTGCCGATGTTGGCAGCACTAACAATGCTTTCTCCTATGAGTCATGCATCTGAGACGAACTCATCACAAACTCAATCGAGCTCTGCTCAACGAGAAATCACTCAACTTGCTGGTGCCGATTTTTGGCGACAAGTAAGAAATGGTGAAGAAGGTTACACCACATCTCAATCGGCTGAACACGGTGTGTTAATCAGTACTCCAGGTCAGACGTGGTACATATTGAAAGAGAAGTGGATGTCACCAGCCGGTGCCGTCGCTATCTTTGGCAGTATTGCTTTCGTGACTTTGATGTACGTTGTGATTGGACCGCTAATGCTAAGCGCACCAAGAACAGGTCGTAAGATCAAACGTTGGTCTCGACTTGATCGTGCATTGCACTGGAGCATGGCGTTTACCTTCTTAACACTGGCATTCAGTGGTTTGATGTTGGTTTACGGTAAACACTTCTTGAAACCTTATATCCCAACGGATCTATGGGGCTTCATTGTTCTACTGGCTAAGCAATACCACAACTACATCGGACCGATTTTCTATGTGCTGTTGATGGCTGTTCTGATCAAGTGGTGGCGCAAGTCTATCTTTAAGATGGTCGATATCCAGTGGTTCATGAAACTGGGTGGCATGGTAGGGAAACATAAAGGTTCTCACCCATCTGCAGAGTTCTCGAACGCGGGTGAAAAAGCACTGTTCTGGCTATTGATTGTTATGGGTAGTGTGGCTGCGATCAGTGGCTTGGTTTTAGACTTTCCAATCTTCGGTCAAACGCGTCGAGATATGGAGCTTTCAAACCTAGTCCATATGTTAGCTGCTTTGATCCTTATCTGTGGTTTCGTGTTCCACATCTACATCGGCTTGTTCGGTATGGAAGGGGCACTAGAAGGTATGGTAACAGGCGAAGTTGATGAGACTTGGGCTAAAGAGCACCATGACCTTTGGTACAAAGAAGTGATGGAACAAGAGAAAAACGGCGTTGAGCAAAGCGCTAACGCAACAACAGAGAAAACGGAAGGGGTGAATAAGAATGAACAAACCTCATAAAGGTATTTGGGTCGCTTACATACTAAGCTGCTTTACACCATTTACTTGCCTTCTCTCTGGTGTGGTTGCCATCATCTACGCGGGCTATCGTTTAGATAAAGGCGAAGACGGGGAAGTAGTGGATACCCATTACTACGGACTGATTCGCTCGTTCTTCTTGAACCTGACGTTCTTCGTGGTGCTTATCGTAACGGTAGCGACCTCTAATGGCGTGTTAATCGGTGTGAACGATTACTGGTATCAAAACCATATTATCGATGACATCGCTTACTACATTCCATATGTAGGCATGTTGTTCGGTGGTGTTGCGATTGTGGTTTGGTTTATCCGTATGTATCAAGGTATGCAGCGTTTAAGTCAAAATCTACCGCAAAACCCGTCGACAGGGCCAAACCTGTAACGCTAACACGTTAACGACATCTCTAAAGAAAGCCCAGTGATTCAAATTCACTGGGCTTTTTGTTTTTAGGCTATGGAACAGTAAATTGTTGTCAGCCGCTCTCTGTATCAGAACCTACTTATTGACCGCTTCAATATGGTGCAACTCCCTTATTTGGTGCAATTGTCGTGGTTGTTTTTTCGATTTTTAATAACCATAAAAGTGCACGTAAATATTTAGACTTTAATAATCAACGACTTAAAATTAAAATCTATTGCACGAAGATTACCCTTTACACTTGGAACACATCTTGCGTTTACTGTTGAGTCTTTAATTAATTACAACATTGAATCGCACGATATCAGTGCAAATCAGATAAAGCGAAGGAGAATGCTTTAATGAGTGAAACGGTGACTCAAGTTCATAGTGCAGTACAAACCCTTACCCAAAGTTCAGATACTTTATTCCTACTACTTGGCGCAATCATGGTCTTCCTGATGCATGCAGGCTTTGCTTTTCTCGAAGTCGGTACCGTGCGAAAGAAAAACCAAGTAAACGCGCTGGTTAAAATCCTTTCCGACTTTGGTGTCTCCGCCATCGCTTATTTCTTTATCGGTTACTGGGTTGCTTACGGTGCACACTTTTTTGCCGACGCTGAAACGCTCTCACAAGGTAATGGTTACGAACTGGTTAAGTTCTTCTTCCTAATGACCTTCGCTGCGGCAATTCCTGCGATTGTTTCTGGTGGTATCGCAGAGCGTGCACGTTTCTATCCAATTTTGATCGCAACGTTATTTACCGTTGGTTTCATCTACCCATTTTTCGAAGGCATCATTTGGAACGGTAACTTTGGTTTCCAAGATTGGCTAGAAGGCCAGTTTGGCTATGGTTTCCATGACTTCGCAGGCTCGGTAGTGGTTCACGGTGTCGGCGGTTGGATTGCATTGGTTGCGGTTTACTTCTTAGGGATGCGTAAAGGTCGCATCCGCGCGGGTAAACACACTAACTTCGCACCATCGAACATTCCATTTTTAGCACTAGGTTCTTGGATCTTATGTGTGGGTTGGTTTGGCTTTAACGTGATGTCTGCACAAGCAATCAACGGCATCAGCGGCCTAGTGGCGATGAACTCACTGATGGCAATGGTTGGCGGTATTCTTGCGGCGCTTGTTGCTGGTAAGAATGACCCGGGCTTTATCCATAATGGTCCTTTGGCTGGCTTAGTAGCAATTTGTGCAGGTTCAGACTTAATGCACCCATTAGGCGCTTTGGTGACAGGCGGTGTGGCAGGCGCGTTGTTCGTTTACTTGTTCACGTACATGCAAAACAAAACACAGATTGATGATGTATTGGGTGTATGGCCTCTGCATGGTGTATGTGGCGCTTGGGGTGGCATTGCAGCGGGTATCTTCGGTTCGCAAACATTCTGGGGCTTAGGCGGTGTGAGCTTTGCTTCTCAAGTGGTTGGTACACTGGCGGGTATTGCTGTTGCTCTGATTGGTGCTTTGATTGTTTACGGCGTGCTCAGCAAGCTAACTGGCCTACGTTTAAGTGAAGAAGATGAGTTCAACGGTGCGGATCTTTCAATCCATAAGATCTCATCTATCAACGAAGACTAACTCTAGTTGCTGCGATGAGTTTTAAACTCATCAAGTACATAACAGTTATACAAAACTAAGCGGCTTCGGTCGCTTTTTTTGTTTCAGTGAAAAGCAAAACGGAGAGTTTGCGTAACAACGGCAGCACCCATCAAGCGAGTTATGTCACAAATAGCCAATGAATTCAGTTGCCTAAGACTATGGTCTAATCCCTAAAACTATTGTTGGAATTTGAACAGTGCTAAGCTGTTACAAAGTGACATATTGAAAAGGACGTTGTATGCATTTCCCATATCGAAATATCGTAATTCTTACTGGCGCTGGCATTTCCGCGGAGTCGGGGATACAAACATTCCGAGCACAAGACGGGCTATGGGAAAACCATAAAATCGAAGATGTCGCCACTCCAGAAGGGTTTGCTAAAGATCCCGACTTGGTTCAAGCATTCTATAACAAGCGTCGCCATGGTTTACAAGGTGAGGGCATTCATCCAAACTCAGCCCACAAGGCGCTAGGTGAGCTTGAAGACAAACTTGATGGTAAAGTAACAATCATCACTCAGAACATCGACAACCTGCACGAGAGAGGCGGTAGTAACAACATTATCCACATGCACGGTGAACTTCTAAAAGCACGTTGCAGTGAATCGAATCAAGTTATCGAATATAAAGGTGACATTGAAACTGGTGAACTTTGTCACTGTTGTCAAATTCCAGCGCAAATGCGTCCTCATATTGTGTGGTTTGGCGAAATGCCATTAAGAATGGGTGACATCTATTCAGCACTCGAAGAAGCCGATCTCTTTATCTCTATCGGAACTTCAGGTGTTGTTTATCCAGCTGCAGGCTTTGTTCATGATGCAAAAATGCATGGTGCGCACACAATAGAGATCAATCTAGAACCAAGCGCGGTTGAAAGTGAGTTTGAAGAGAAACGTTACGGTAAGGCGAGTATCGAGGTACCTAAACTCGTCGGGGAATTGTTATGTTCAGAGAAAGGTTCTTTAACGGCCTAAGCCTTATCTTTGATAAAGCACATCAGTTTCTGAATCTGAAAAAAATAAAGCGGCTTACGCCGCTTTATTTACTTAACTGATTAACTAACAATAACTTAGTTGTTCACTTTAAGTTTTTGGAAGTACTCGTCATAAATGACGCTCGCTTCACCAACTTCATCTTGCCATACACCGTTATCCATCACTGATTGTGGTGGGAAAACGTTCTTGTCTTCAGCAAATTCTTTTGGAAGAAGAGGGTAAGCGGTTTTTACTGGAGTCGGGTAGCCGATCTCTAGAGCAATTTTCGCTGCGTTCTCTGGGCGAAGAAGGAAATCGATCATCTTATGAGCGGCTTCGATGTTCTTAGCACCAGATGGAATCGCTAGGCTGTCCATCCAGAAGATAGCGCCTTTCTCTGGCCAGATAATGTCAATCGTTGCGCCTTCTTGGCGTGCCATGTAAGCAGAGCCATTCCAAAGCATACCAAGTGACACTTCACCCGCTAGGTAAGGGTTCGCAGGGAAGTCTGAGTTAAATACCAATACGTTTGGCATCAGCTTACGAAGTTCTTCGTACGCTTCTTTGATTTCTTCTGGGTTGGTTGTGTTTGGAGAGTAACCCAATTTAGATAAAGCGATATGGAAAACCTCACGAGAGTCATCCATCATCATCAGCTGACCTTCCCACTGTGTATCCCACAGGTCACCCCAGTTTTTCACTGAAGACTTGTCTAGCATATCTGAGTTGATACCAATGCCCGTTGCACCCCAAATGTATGGGATTGAGTAGTTGTTGCTTGGGTCAAATGGCTTATCTAAGTAATTTGGATCCAAATCAGCAAAGTGGCTTAGCTTAGTTTTATCAAGCTCTTGAAGCATGCCTTCTTTACGCATCTTAGAAACGAAGTAAGTAGAAGGAACCACTAAGTCATAACCCGTACCTTGAGTTTTTAACTTAGCGTACATGCTTTCGTTAGACTCATAAGTAGAGTAATAAACCTTAATGCCCGTCTCTTTTGTGAAGTCTTCTAATACTTCATTTGGGATATATTCAGACCAGTTGTAAAAATACAGTTCTTGGTCAGCTGCGAAAGAGGGTGTAGAAAGTAAAGTAGCAGCACACAATGCGCCGGTATACAGTGTTTTTTTCATTACTGTTCCGTTCATTTGTTTGATTTGAAGTTGGGTAGTGAGCCCAAAGTAAAAGGATTCCTAAAAATCGGGGTATATTATAGCAGCGATATAATAAAATAGGCAGCCTAAGCTGCCTATTCATTGATATTCTTATTTTTAACTTGTTGATTATCTAGCTAGGCTTGTGAAGTAAACCTATTACTTAGTCGCCATTAGATAATAAGCTAAGTTACTGACCTGCTTTAAGTTTCATGAAGTAATCTTCGTACTTCACTGTCTTGTCGCCAACTGCAGCTTGCCATTCAACACGGTCAAGATCTTCTTGAGACGGGAACAGAGCAGGGCTGTCTTTGAACTTCTCGTTAGACGCTTTAACTGCCGTTAGGTAGCCAGTATCGCGAGAAATCTGCTCAGCAATTTCAGGGCGAAGTAGGAAGTCGATCATCTTATGAGCCGCTTCTACGTTTACCGCACCAGAACTGATTGCAAAGTTATCAACCCAACCGATACCGCCTTCTTTAGGGAAAACCAATTTGATTGGTAGACCTTCGTTTTGCGCAGCGGCAGCAGAACCGTTCCACAGCATACCAAGTCCAACTTCACCAGACATATATGGCGCGCCTGGGTTATCTGAGTTAAATACTAGAACGTTTGGCATCAGCTTTTGTAGCTCAGCGTACGCTTCGTCGATCTCTTTCTCGTTTGTTGTGTTACCAGAGTAACCTAACTTACGTAGTGCGATGTGGAACACTTCACGAGTGTCATCCATCATCATTAGTTGACCTTCAAGCTCAGGCTTCCATAGATCAGCCCAGCTTTGGAAATCTTCTGGATCGTACATGTCAGTGTTAACAGCAAGACCTGTGATCGCAACTACGTGTGGAATAGAGTAGTCGTTACTTGGGTCGTACGGCTTATCTAGGTAGTTAGTATCTAGATTCTTGAAGTTGTTCAGCTTAGTTTTGTCGATCTTTTGTAGCATACCTTCGTCACGCATCTTAGATACGAAGTAAGTCGACGGCACAACTAGGTCGTAGCCTTTGTTGTGTGTTTTTAGCTTTGCGTACAGGGTTTCGTTCGACTCGTAAGTCGAGTAGATAACCTTGATACCAGTTTCATCAGTGAACTGTTCTAGAATCTCACTGTTGATGTAAGGTCCCCAGTTCATGAATACCAATTCTTTGTTATCTTTTGCAAATGATGGTGCAGATAACATTGAAAGCGCACATGCACTACCAGCTAATAGAGTAGCCCATTTTTTCATTGACGTTAGCTCCAAACTAAACGTTGCCCGAAGGCAGTAGATAGAAAAACAGAATGGCAATTTACCATTCTGTTTATGATTAACACTTTTTTGAACTTGAAGTAGCTTAACTTCTTACCAAGCCTGTCTCTTTATAGAGTAGGAGACTTACTTGATTTTTTCTCTCGCTAATAACTGAGAAATGATCACCAGTATTAACGACACCACTAACATCACTGTTGCTAGGGCGTTTACCTCAGGAGAGATACCCACTTTAACCATTGAGTAAATCTTCAGTGGTAAGATTTCATACGTTGGACCGGTTACGAAAGAACTGATGATCACATCGTCCAGAGACAGAGTGAAGCTCAATAACCAACCCGCAGCAACCGCTGGCTTAGCAAGTGGTAAGATGATCTGTTTTAGGATCGTCCATTCGCTCGCACCTAAGTCTTTTGCTGCTTCTAACATCTTCACATCAAAGCCATTCAAGCGACTGTAAACCGTTACCACAACGAACGGTAGACAGAAGGTAATGTGAGCAGCAAGTAGGGTAAAGAACCCAAGTTGTACACCCATTACTAAGAACAGAGCCAGTAACGAAATTGCCATTACGATATCTGGTGACATCATTACGATGAACAACATGCCATTTACGATGCCTTTACCTTTAAATTGGTAACGGAATAGGGCTACTGCTGTAAGGCTACCGACAATCGTTGCGGCTGTTGCTGAGAACACCGCTACATTGATCGAGTGCCACGCAGCCTGCATTAGGCTGTCGTTGTTAATAAGCGCGTCATACCATTTAGTCGTGAAGCCACCCCATTTCATACCAAACTTATTGGCATTAAACGAGTTAGCAATCAATACGATAATAGGTAGGTATAGAAAGGCGTATACCAGCGCCATAAAGCTGAACTTAACTGTGCGCCCCATTAGTCTAGCTCCACTTTCTTATTCAATAGCTTACCTGCTCGGTAGTAGGCATACAGCATCACAGCCATTGCCATGGTCAGTGCGATACTCGTCGCTGCACCAAACGGCCAGTCTCGAGCGTTGAGCACTTGGCTCTTAATCACGTTACCAATCAATAGGTTCTTAGCTCCGCCTAATAGGTCAGAGATGTAGAACATACCTAACGCTGGCAGTAGTACTAATAAACAACCGCCGATAATGCCCGGCATTGTTAGGGGCAGTACAACTTTCAATAGCGTTTGCAGTTTGTTCGCACCTAAATCTTTAGCCGCTTCTAAATACGTATCATCCAGTTTCTCAATCGCTGAATACAGCGGCAGAATCATAAACGGAAGTAGGATGTACACTAAACCGATCATTACTGCGGTTTCTGAGTACATGATACGTAGCGGTTTATCAATGATATCTAGCGCTAACAAACTTTTGTTCAAGACACCTTGCGTACCCAGTACAATCTTCAATCCATAAGTACGAATCAAAGAGTTAGTCCAAAATGGGACAATCACTAGGAACAACATGATTGGACGCCACTTCGCAGGCATTTTTGCCACGATGTAAGCGAACGGGTAACCAATAATTAAACAAAGTAGGGTTGCGACAATTGCCATATAGAAAGAGTGCATCAACACTTTAAAATACAGCGGGTCAGCCAAACGCACGTAGTTATCGAGGGTGAAGGTCATCTCGATCAAGTTCGCTTCATCACGAGTTAAGAAGCTAGTACCGATGATCATGATGTTTGGAATCATCACGAACAGCACTAACCAACCTGTGATTAAAGCAACAATTGCGTTTTGTAAATTAAACTTCTTGCTCATCTTCTAATACCACTTCCCAGCTCTCAACCCAAGTTACTGCAACTTTTTGGCCCAGCGAGTGATCAACATCAGGGTCATCTTCGTTGAAGAATTCGCTAACCATGACACGCATACCAGATTCAAGTTCTACAACTGAATCTAATGTCATGCCTTTATAGGTTCGCTCGACAATGTGGCCAACAATACCGCGTTGCTCAGACTCTTTGATTTCTTCGATACGAAGATCTTCAGGGCGAAGCAATACTTGCAGTTTTTGACCCGGTGTGACGTCTTTATCGTGATAGATAACCGACTCTTCACCTTCGATTGTCGCAACAATGCGTTTTTCATCTAGACGAGATTTCGCTGTCGCTTCGAATACGTTAATTTCACCAATGAAGCGCGCTACAAATAGGTTCTTAGGCTCTTCGTAGATCTCTCTTGGTGTTCCGTCTTGTTCAATCACGCCATCACGCATAACAATAATACGGTCAGACATAGACAGCGCTTCTTCTTGGTCATGCGTTACAAAAATGAACGTGATACCAAGTTGGCGTTGTAATTGTTTCAGCTCGATTTGCATCTGTTTACGCAGTTTGTAATCCAGAGCAGATAGAGATTCATCCAACAAAAGAACTTTAGGCTTATTAACGACAGCACGAGCGATTGCAATACGTTGCTGTTGACCACCAGATAGCTGGTGTGGCTTTCGTTGTGCCATTTGTTCTAGGCGCACCATTTTCAAAGCATCCATTACACGAGGTTCAATCTCGCTGTTTGGAACTTTCTGCATGCGTAAGCCAAATGCCACATTGTCGAAAACGGTCATATGTGGGAATAGGGCATAGCTTTGGAATACAGTGTTTACATGCCTTTGTTCAGCAGGAACTTGGGTTACGTTTTGTTCAGCTAATAGTATTTGACCACTATCTGCCGTTTCAAAACCCGCAATCATTCTTAGTACGGTTGTTTTACCACAACCTGATGGGCCTAAAATCGTGAGAAACTCACCATGATTTACGTTTAAATCCAGATTGCCGATGACTTCCTTACCATCGAAACTTTTACTGATGCCAGTTAGCTGTACTACTGGCTTTCCTACTGATTTTTTAGCGTTCAACGTCTGTTTTTCTCCACCTTGGTTCTATTTGAGACCTGTTGCTATACACCTTTAAGGCGCGCATCATAATCACCAAAAACGTGAATTCAAAGCATTTTTTACCTTTCGAAGATAAAAAATTTCGCAGGTAAAAGTAAACATCCTTTACCATACTGTTATTTACTGGGTTTACACCCCAACAAGTGTCTAATTATTAACCATTAAGACGCAAAAGCAAGCCTTGTTACAGAATCATATTTTAGTTTGTATCCGACATATGAGTATAATGAAGGTAATTTTTTATCAATAAGTTAGGTGGTTTCGCTTAATCGGCGCACCTAGGTATCAATATGAACAACGACATCGAAAAAGATTTTAATTTGGGCGGTAGTATCAACCGTGCACTTTCTGGCGATTATGAGCTCAAAGCAACGGCTGTATTCCAAGAAGCTTGGAAACATACGATAAGTCACTTTCTTTCGTTTTCCCCTGCGATTATTGCTTTGATGTTTGTGCAACTCGCTATCTTTTATATCGCACTTAAACTACAGCTTGGTGACCCTGCGGTTATATTGGATGCGGTTATCGACCCAGAGTCGTTTACACCACAAATCGTTGAATCAATTTTTATTGCGAACTTTAGCTATGAAGTGATCAGTGCACCTATCTATGCTGGTATCTGTTTAATGGCCATGAGCCACGCTGCTGGTCTACAAACCAAAGTACGCCATATTGGTAAAGGTTTGCAGTTTACGGTTCCCGTTATCCTAGTGACTTTATTTAGCCTAATGCTTCAAGGCATCGCAGGTATGATTCTGCCGTTCTTATCTATCTACTTTTCACTTGCGTTCAGTCATTCGATTCTGCTGATTTGTGATAAGAAAGTGCCGCCAATGCAATCGCTTCTGCTTTCATTAAGAGCGGTAAACAAGAAGATCTTCGTGGTCGCGTCTATTTACCTAATGGTTATGTTGATGTTCATCGTGGCTGCGATGATGTACGGCATTGGCTTAATCTTCGTTCTTCCATTCTTCTTCCACGTGAAAGGTATCCTTTACCGTGAAATGTTTGGCATCAAGTTGAAACTGATTGCTTCAGATCGTCCAAAGAGTGATGACGATAACAACGACAGCAATAACGACGACAATAACAAAAACCCACAGGTGTTCGATGCATAAAGAAACACAGACAAGCGCAAGCAAATCACTTGCGCTTAAAGTGACGGCACTGGCTCTTGTTGGCTCTATTTCACTAATTGGTCCTTATATTTACCAAGAAGAGGAGCGTCGACGTACGACAGAGCAGAGCGCCAATTCCACTGACCAATTTGGTGACTTGACGGTTTCTTCGAGCACACCAAACTTTGCGGCCATCGAAGATGTGAACGAGAAAAAGGACACATTTTTTTCGTTCCTACGTCCAAGCATCAATATTGAAAACAAACGTATCACCAAAGAGCGCGCGTTTTTAACTAAGCTCTCTGAGTCTGGTTTAAACAAAATTGATTCTGAAGACGCATCTTATGCGAAAAGGTTAGGGAAGTTATACAGCTTACCTGTGCCTAGTGAAGGTTTAGATCAGGCATGGCTGACAGAGATGCTTAATCGCGTCAATGTACTGCCAGAAGCGCTCGTACTGACACAAGCAGCGAATGAGTCAGCTTGGGGAACGTCGCGTTTCGCCACCAAAGCGAACAACTATTTCGGACACTGGTGTTACACCAAAGGTTGTGGCCTTGTTCCGCTACAACGTAACGAAGGTAGCTCCCATGAAGTCGCAACATTCTCTTCAAGCCAAGAGTCTGTGCACCGTTACTTCATGAACCTAAACCGAAACCGTGCTTACGCAGACCTAAGAGCAATTCGCGCAAAACTAGCGGCACAGGGCGACGATCTGTTAACGACCGAAACCGCAACAGAGCTCACCAACGGCTTGCTAAAATATTCTGAGCGAGGTTTAGACTATGTGACTGATTTACAAGCTATGATCCGTCACAACGAGGTATACTGGAAAAAGTAACTCGATTTGATAGTCATTTGTTGAGCTTATACGATAAGTTTGAACAAATAACACCACATAAAGAGCAGCTCATTGGCTGCTCTTTCTATTTATAAACGCTCAACTTCGACAAGATTATAATAATGAAAAAGACAGCACTCGCTTTATTAGCCTCATTAAGCCTTGGGGTTTCTCTTCCAGCTTCCGCGCAAGAGTACATGTTCACGTATTCTAAGCTTTATACTCAGCTGAAAAACAACACCAAAGAAGGGCATGATGATGTCAAAGTTGCGGTCTTCTTTGTTGATCAACAAGCTCAGCAAACCTGTCACATCAGCAAAGCTTGGATGGAAAAAGAAGAGCACTACGAAGAGCTAAAAGTCTCTCCTGCGAATGAACTGCTTCTACCTGTAGATCAAAACCTGCGTTCAGCTAATCCTCTTATCTTTGTACAAACTCAAGAAGAAGAGTGTGCGTATTCTTTGGTTGTGATGACGCAAGAGCCTTTAGCTGGCACAGTAGAAGTAACTCAACTAGAAAACCTATTACCACAGATGCAGGCGATGCTTGAAGATGTCAGCGGTATGTTCTCTGGTTGGTTCACGCCTGATATACAAGGGTTAACGCTGGAATTCGCTAATAAGCTTGAAGGCAACATAGAGGTTTCAAACGGCAAGCAACTACCAATCGAAGAAGGGCGAGCGAAATTCACCTTAGAAGAACTGAATGGAAGTGACAGCATCACGTTACCAGAACCAACAGTTCGCGTATTGCCGTACATTCCCGCGCAATAATTTTTAAAGGAATTATTGTTAGCAGAATCAGTCTCCAAACTTTCATGACATATCTTAAAGCAGCCTGATCGAATTAGAGCAGGCTGCTTTTCTTTATCTGTGATACCAACCGAGAGCTTGTGAAGCCGCGTTTCCCTACCGCTTAGGGAGCTTATCGAACAATAAAAGCCGAATCTTTCTAATACTCAGCTTGTTTATCCTGCCGTTACTATTTCAACATGAAATAAAAATCCGTATAATCCACGCCCTAAAACAGTCCCACTAGCAATCTACAGTCGGTAATACGACGGTGTGAGAGTCGCAATGAACCAAAACGATAATAGAAAAGAAACACTTGAATTCAACAAACTTCAGAAACGTCTGAGAAGAAATGTTGGAAATGCCATCATCGACTACAACATGATCGAAGAGAATGACGTAGTAATGGCATGTATTAGTGGCGGTAAAGATTCATTTGCGATGCTAGACATTTTGCTACGTTTACGTGAAGCAGCGCCTATCAAGTTTGATGTTGTGGCAGTAAACCTAGATCAAAAACAACCTGGGTTCCCTGAACACATTCTTCCTGAGTACTTTGAAACACTGAACATTCCTTACTACATCGTAGATAAAGATACGTATTCAGTGGTTAAAGAGAAAGTGCCTGAAGGCAAAACAACGTGTGGCCTATGTTCTCGTCTTCGTCGTGGTACTTTGTACTCATTCGCAGAGAAGATCGGCGCAACTAAGATCGCACTTGGTCACCACCTAGACGACATCGTTGAGACCATGTTCCTAAACATGTTCCACGGCGCGCGCCTAAAGGCTATGCCACCAAAGCTTCGTTCAGATGATGGTCGTAACGTTGTTATCCGTCCACTGACTTACTGTCGCGAAACGGACCTAATCAAATACGCTGAGCACAAAGAGTTCCCAATCATTCCTTGTAACCTATGTGGTTCACAAGAGAATCTACAGCGTCAGAACATTAAAGCGATGCTAATTGATTGGGATAAGAAAACGCCAGGTCGTGTTGAGAAGATCTTCAAGTCAATCCAGAACGTAAGCCCAAGTCAACTGGCTGACCGCGAGCTGTTTGATTTCGTGAACCTTCCTCTAGACCGTAGTGAAGATCGCAAAGCATACGAATTCGAAGAAGCTGAAATCTCATCTTCAAACATTGATGAGTCAATGTTCATCGACGTAACGAACGTTTAGCCATTTGAGTCGATAAAGATGATATTAGCCATTCTGTATTTGGAATGGCGTTGCTCTAGATAATCGAGTAGGAGGAGGCCTCACGGCCTCCGTCCTCTCACACCACCGTACAAGCGTGGGTCGCATACGGCGGTTCCGAATATATTTTCAGTGACTCATACCCATCTCGCAATGAGTACAGGCCCAACTCCTCGAACCATTTTATTGGCATGGCGTGATTTATCTGCGGCGTTAAGGCCAAGTGCCACCACCCTTTATCTGACATCGCTACCTTCCACGCATTGCGCTCCGTTACACCTTGTTGTTGTAACCATGTCGCTATGCCGTATCTGCGTTTGCGTTGTTTTAAGCGGTAACATCGCAGCCGTCGCCGTATCCATTCGTCTAAGCGCTGCAAGCTGCTTTTCCCTATGGCGAGTTTGAAGTAGTGTTGCCAACCTCTTAGGTATTGAGTTAATTCCGCTATGACTGCTTGCAACTCTCGCCCTCGGTTTCGCTTCGTTATCTGCCGCACTCGCTTCTTCATTTGAGTTTGTGCTGCCTTCGATAGATGGATTGTTCCATCTATCCCGAAGCGGTGGCTTAAGTAAGTCCGCTCTGTCACTCTTGTCGCACCACTTTTCTCTCGATTTACCGTGAGCTTCAGCTTTTGCTCCAAGAACTCCGTTATCGACTCTTTAACTCGATAAGCGGCTTCTTCACTATGAACGTAGATTTGGCAGTCGTCTGCATATCGACAGAACTTATGCCCTCTGCGCTCTAACTCTTTATCCAGTTCATCTAATACGATATTGGATAGCAACGGGGATAATGGTCCACCCTGTGGTGTCCCTCTTTGTCTCTGTTCAACCATCCCGTTTCGCATTATGCCTGCCTGTAGATATAACCTGATGAGCTTCAACACTCGTTTATCACTGATGTCCTGTGACAGTCTGTACATCAGTCTATCGTGATTCACTGTGTCGAAGTATTTCGCTAGGTCGATATCTACAACATAACCTCGACCTTCTCGGATGTAATGACTGGCTGCCGTTAATGCATGGTGCGCACTGCGGTTTGGTCTAAATCCGTAACTGCTATTGGAGAACTTGGGGTCATAGATATCTGACAGTACTGAGGTCATTGCCTGTTGGACAACTCTATCAAGCACGGTTGGGATACCTAGTTGCCTTACGCCACCACTAGGTTTAGGGATTTCTACACCAAGTACCGGTTGAGGTTGGTAGCTTCCTTCCAGAAGACTCTGGCGAAGCGCTTGCCCATTTGAAGCCTGTCGAAGTGTTGAGATAGTCGCATCTATGTCGAGTTTGTCGACACCTGCACATCCTTTGTTCTTCTTCACTCTTCGTAGAGCTTGATTCAAGTTGGTTGAAGAGCAGATTTGCTCCATCAACGACGTTGAGATCACCAAGACTCGTCCTCCTGTTTACGCCAATCATGCTTGTCATTCTTCATCACCATGAGCTTTACTTGCTGTATCGCCCATTGGGACGTAGAGATGGTTTTCATCTTGCTATGACCCCACATGACTGAGTGTCTAGTGACTGCTTCTTGATATATTCAGTTCGGGCCTTCCCTTAAGTTGTACTTCCTTAAGGTACTATGCCTTCTGCTGACTTCTTATTGCTCGTCATACCGCATCGCTGCTGTATTAGTCTCTATCGAGACAAGTAATAAGATCTCCCGAGGTAAGACGTTGCTCTTTCCCTTGGCCGTGCCTGATTTATCACTACACACTTCCCGTCGAGGCATCGGGCTATTCTATCTATTGCTAGGTTGCCCAAGTTGTAATGACCTACTATCAGATTTCTGTTCGTCACAACCAAGTTTTGCCATTTGCTTCCTTCAGATTTCACCTCACGGTGAACACCCTTGCATAGGCTAACGGTTCTCGCTCGACTGAGCCCGTAGAGGACTTTCACCTCCTAGATCAACGCCATGCTCGGCGCACAACAAAAACGCCTCAAGCAATGCTTGAGGCGTTTTTTTATGAGTTGAACTTGTAGTGAAGCTCTGTGCTTAAACGACTTAACCTTTCGAAAGGTTAGGGTCTAATGGGCTCACGTAACCAGACGGTTTAAGAGCCAACACATCACAGTTAATTTTGTCGATAACATGCTCCGCTGTATTACCAATAAACACGGCAGACAAGCCAGTACGACCCGTGGTACCCAGAATAACCATTGCAGCGTTATTTTCAGAAGCCACACGAGGAATAACATCTTCAGGCAAGCCTTGCTCAACCACAGTTTGTTCTTCACACATACCGTGCTTTTGGCGAAGCGCTTTCATTGCCGTCAAGTGGTGACCACGAACTGCGTCAGTATAAGACGTTGGATCAAACTCTGGCAGTTCAATCGTGATATTAGCAGGTGTCACTGGGTAGGCATTCACCAAGAACGGTTCAGCATCCAAACGACCCGTGATCTCTAGTAACCTGTCGACCATAGTGTCGTTAAGCTCTAAGTGAGCTTCTGTTTCCGAACCAACATGAACTGAAGCAAAAATCTTCGCGTGATCTGGCCAGAAATCATTTTTAACCAATAGCACTGGGCTAGGGCATTTTCTCAAAAGATGCCAATCAGTTGGAGTGAATATGACAGATTCCAAGGTATCGTGTTTGCGCGTACCTTTGATTAAGATGTCATGCTCGCCACTGTAAACCTCTGCAATGATCGCTTCATACGGGCGGTTATGCCAAACCACTTGTACATTAAATTCAATAGAATCATCTAGGTAAGGTTCTGCGACTTTATTCATCCAAATTTCGCGTTGGTGAATTACACCTTTGCGCATTGCGTCTCTTTCATCGATAGAGAGCATAGATGTCATTTCATACGAGAAGTCGTATATCGACAAAAAGAAAGTGATGTGGCTTGTTGAGGTGCTTTTCTTGGCAAGTTGGATAGCACGAACTAGAGCAGGTTGCTCATCGTGATTAATGTCTGCGACAACTAAAATTTTGTTATAGATACTCATAACTAAGCCTACTTTTCAGACCGAACATATAAATAATGTAGCGTAGTTATGGAGAGATTAAGAGAAATATAAGAGGTTTTAAGAGAGAAACATGATGTAGCTCATTATTGAACTACATCATTGATATCTAGACTATTCTTTTGAAACGCCAGCAAGTTCCATCAACGCATCGTGATCTTCGATAGTGATATATTTGCCTTTAACGCTCAAGATGTCTGCTTTTTGGAAACGACCTAAAAGACGGCTGATTGTTTCAACAGTCAAGCCAAGGTAGTTACCAATATCGCCACGAGTCATCGTTAGGCGGAACTCACGCGGGCTGAAGCCACGCTGAGAGAAGCGAGTAGAAAGGTTGTAAAGGAATGCAGCAAGACGCTCTTCCGCGTTCTTCTTAGAAAGAAGCAGAATCATTTCTTGGTCACCTTTAATCTCGTTACTCATCAGGCGCATAATTTGCTGACGCAATTTAGGCATTTTTCCTGATAGGTCATCAAGAATCTCATATGGGATTTCACATACCATAGAAGTTTCTAGCGCTTGTGCGAAACTAGGGTGTAGGTCACCAGTAATCGCATCGAAGCCAACAAGATCGCCCGCTAGGTGGAATGCAGTAATCTGCTCATCACCTTGCTCGGTAATCGTGTAGCTCTTGATCGTTCCAGAGCGAATAGCGTATAGAGATTTAAGCTCGTCACCGGCTTTAAATAACTCTTGGCCTTTTTGAATAGGCTTTTTTCTCTCAATGATCTGATCAAGTTGATCGAGTTCAGATTCATTCAAAGTAAACGGAATACAGAGCTGGCTAATACTACAATCCTGGCAATGGATCGCACAACCACCAGACTGAACACGTTTCGTCACAGGCTTTTCAGAAATCATAACAATCTTTCACTATTTGATATACGTCAATATTTTAGCATTCCTTAATCCTAAAGGGTAGTAAAAAAACCGGATTTAAAGAATGGCTATACGGTATAAATAATGAGCTGTAGCGCCATATATCCGGTATAGAAGCCGTAAATGAGGATTAAAATTGCGCCTAGTTGGCGAAATAAGTCAGCTTGTTGCAGTTTTTTGAGGAAATTGGCACCCATGCCAACTGTTAACATTGCAGGAAGCGTGCCTAAACCGAAAGCAAGCATGATACCGGCTCCGTTGTACCAACTTCCTGATACGGCTGCCCACGTAAGCATAGAGTAAACCAGGCCGCATGGAAGCCAACCCCAAATAAAGCCAAACGGCAAAGCGTGGCTAGGGTGCTTCAATGGTAGAAATGATTTACCTAAAGGAGATATATAGCGCCATAGTTTCTGTCCGATCTTTTCAAAGAACAACAAGCCGAACCACCATTTACCGATATACAAACCTAAGACGATCATAAAGCCAGCAGCAAATAATCGCAGCCAACCCAGCAGAGCGTTAAAATCGCTTAGCTGACCTATCGAAGAAATTGCACCGCCAATCACACCACCAATCACGGCATAACTTAGCAAGCGTCCTAGGTTATAAAGCAGGGGAATAACAGGGGAAGGTTTACTGTTGCCAATCGAAAGAAGCGACGCAATACCACCACACATTCCCATGCAGTGGCCTGCGCCGATCAATCCAACAACAAAGGCTCCGATCCAATCAGGCGTCATCGTTCTTTTTGTCTACGTTAGTTTGGCTTTCGCTGTAAGCTGTCTCATTCTTGACAGGTTTGCTATCAGAATGGTTGTGAGCCTTTTCGTCTTCATCAAACAGAATGTTGTGACCTTGACGTTCTAGATCTTCAAACTGTTCGCTCTTCACCGCCCATAGAAAAATACCAACAGCGATGCACACTAGTACAATCGCAATGGGGATCAGGATGTATAAACTTTCCATTATTTACCTTGCTCTTTTAAAAGCCTTAACGAGTTAGACACAACAATAATAGAGCTGGCAGACATGCCAACAACGGCGATGTATGGAGCAACCAAACCTGCAACAGCCAATGGAAGAATGAGTAAGTTATACCCTAATGACCAAGCTAGGTTTTCACGGATTATCTTACGCGTTTTTAACGCCAAAGTACGCGACTTAAGTAATCTATCGAGTTTATCACCCAACAACACCATATCCGCAGAAGCTTTAGCCACATCCGTACCGCCACCCATAGCAACTGAAAGGTGAGCACCCGCAAGAATAGGGGCATCGTTAATTCCATCTCCAACCATCATTGTGATGTCACTTGCATCTCTAGAGTTAAGGTAAGCCAGCTTGTCTTCAGGTTTCGCGTTCGCAACGATATCGGTAATGCCAATCTCTTCAGCAACAGGTTTTGCGTTAATCAACGAGTCACCAGTCAGCAAGGTGGTTTTGATACCCGCTTGTTTGAATTGCTTAATGAACTCGATACTTTCTTTGCGAATCGGATCTTCATAAGTAAATGTCGCGATATGGCGAGCGGCCAATGACAGGTAGATACCGTTGCTTTCGGAAGGCTGAGATTCACCAAGAATGAACTCACTACTACCGATTGCTACTTCTTGACCATTCCACTCACCAGTAATACCTGAACCGATCACGTTATTGACAGACTCAACTTCAATATCATCTGAAATATGAGTCTTGAACGCTTTCGCAATAGGGTGGTTAGCGTGTTGCTCCAAGCTTGCCGCGACTTTGAGACAGGTGTCTTTATCAAGCTCAGCGAAGGTTTCAACTTGGCTGATACGAATATCACCCTCAGTCAATGTGCCTGTTTTATCAATGATCAAGTGATTCACTTTGCACAAGGTTTCAAATACATGGCCTTTACGCAGCAAGATACCGAAGTTACCCATACGAGAAGTGGAACAGGTAATTGCCGTCGGTGTCGCGAGTGACAGAGCACACGGACAAGTCGCAACGAGTACAGACAACATGATCCAGAAAGCGTCTTCTGGTCGTGTTTGGTGCCAGTAGAACCAAGTGCCAAATGAAATGATCAAGATAACCGCAACAAAGTATCGCGCTACTACATCGGCAATTTCAGCAATTCTAGGCTTAGAAAGTTGCGCTTCATCTTGCAGGCGAACGATATTGGAAATCACAGAATCCGCTTTTGATGTCATCACTTTCAGTTCAAACGACTCGTCACCATTCAATGTACCAGCGAAGACAGTATCACCCTCGTTTTTTACTACGTGGATAGATTCACCAGTCAGCATCGATTCATCAATATGAACTCGACCAGACAGTACTTTGCCATCGGCAGGAATGTGTTCACCCGGAAGAACGCGAATTTGGTCGCCAACTTTTAAGGTTTTTACCGGAACTTGTTCGCCATCTAACGTTGTTGCCATAGCAGGAACGAGCTTAAGCAGGTTACCACTAGCAGCAGCTGCTTTACGACGAGCGCGCATTTCAAGGAAACGACCAAGCAGTAAGAAGAAGGTAAACATCGAGATAGATTCGAAGAATACTTCACCTTTCTCTGTCACCGTTGCGACCAAACTTGCAACATAGGCAAACAACAGAGCAATCGACACAGGCACATCCATACCCAATGTTCGACCTTTGAGGCTACGCCACGCATTGATATAGAAAGGCAATGCAGAGTAGAGCAAAACCGGTGTTGCGAAGATTAAGCTGACCCAACGGAAGTAGCTTTTGAATTCGGGCTCAAGGTTACCAAAGACTTCAAGATAAAGCGCCACAGCCAGCATCATGACCTGCATGGTTGCTAAACCAGCAATACCAAGACGATAGAGATAATTCTTCATCGAACGGTGATAGGCGGCTTCTTGTTGATCAGCCTCGAATGGTGCGGCTTTATAACCTAGGGTGTGGATTGCAGACAACAGCTCGCTCAGTTTAGCCTGAGTGTTGTCCCAACTGAGCAGGGCGCGGTTAGTCGTGGTATTAACACGAATACTAACAACCCCTAACTTTGAAGAGACTTGCTTCTCAATAAGCCATGCACAAGCAGCACAAGAGACACCTTCTAGTGACAATGTCACTTCAGAGGTATTTTCAGAGTTACGGACGAACTCCAATTGAACATCTTCGTTGTCGTAATGACTGAGTGCCAGAAGTTGCTCTGGCACGAGATCCGCTTTTTCAGCTGGAGCGGTACGATATTGGTAGTAAGAGACCAAGCCGCTATCAACGATTGTCTGGGCTACGGTTTCGCAGCCCGGACAACACATCTGCCGCACCGATCCTAAGATTTCTACTTTAAAATCCGTTTCCGCTGGTACATCTTCACCGCAGTGATAACAGGATTCACACATAAGCTTTAGTTCGTTAGTTGAGTAGGAGTATCAATAGGGAAGTTCATGCGACCTTGCACTAACCATTCAGAATTATGCGGAGAAAGCTCGATAAACCATGGACCTTGCATTTCATGGTCCAGAGTCAACGTGTAGTTGCCTCTCGCATCAGCGGTCAGTAGCTGAGTAAAATCACGGTCAGGCAGCGTTCGGTGCACGAACATTGCGCTAATAGCAGGGAAGTGGTCTAGCTTGCCTTTGTCGAGAGTAATGATAACCGAGTTACCTTTCTCGCTAACTGAAGCTGATAGGCCAATCTCTTTAGCAACGTTTACTTTTGAAATGTCGACATTAATACCTTTACCTTTTTTATAGTAATCTTCAGTAACAACGTGAACTGAATGGTTGGTAAGTATCGCGACTCGAACCAACGTTAGCATAGAAACGCCAACGGTTAGGAAGAGCAAAAACCACGGCCAAAACTGCTTATACCAAGGTTGTTCCATATTATTATTCTCAATATATACAATGAAATAAAACTATTTTTTACAAACACTTAAGGTTATAACTGTAAAAGAAAGACAGCCCCTTAAGAAGGGGCTGTTATCATTATGTTACTCTTTATCTGAGTTGCTGAGGCTCCAGACATAAGCTGAGACGAGCTGAACCTTATCCTCACCGAGGATGTCTTTCCAAGCCGGCATTACACCAGAACGTCCGTACATGACTGTTTCCGTCACATCAGCGCGAGAATCACCGAATAGCCAGTCGCGGTCAGTTAGGTCAGGTGCGCCAACAGCAGGGTTACCCTTACCATCAGTACCGTGACACGCTGCACACACTACAAAGCGAGCTTTACCAGCCTCTGCTTCACGTGCGTTTACGCTACGACCAGAAAGGCTAAGCGTGTAGCTAACTACTTCTTTTACGCCTTCTTCGCCAAGAGCGTCTTTCCAACCTGGCATTTGACCGACACGACCATGCATGATGGTAGTAACGATAGCTTGTGGTTCACCACCATATAGCCATGCGTTATCAGTTAGGTTCGGGAAACCTTTCTGACCACGAGCATCAGAGCCGTGACACTGAGAACAGTTTTGTAGGAACAAACGTTGGCCCACTTTGATTGCGTCAGCATCTGATGCAATGTCAGGGACAGAACGTAGACCATTTTCGTCGTGAGCTAGCTTTCTAAATGCTTCACCAAAGTAGGTGTCTGCATCATCAAGCTCTTTCGCGTATGCATCTAACTGTTTGTTTGCTTGCGCAGCAGCGATTGCAGAGCGAGACTCTTCTACGCTACGAACTGTTTGGTTTGAACTCGTCCAACCTAGTAGACCTTTAAAGTTGCCAAGGCCTGGGTATAGAGCTAGATAAACAGCTGCAAACACAATTGTGCTAACGAAAAGGTATGTCCACCATTTAGGTAGTGGGTTATTAAGCTCACGAATACCATCGTATTCATGGCCCATATCATGACCTTCTTCTACACCTGTTTTATCGTTGGAACACCAACGAAGTAAGGCTGCACAGCCAATCAACGTACCGATTGTGATTACTGTTACCCAAATACTCCAGAATGTACTCATTACTTCGTCACTCCTTGATTTTTATCTTTCGCAGGTGCTTCATCAGCGAACACTAGGTTTGCATCTTCGTCGAAGCGCGACTTACGATTTTTACCGAAAGCCCACCAAACGATGCCGATGAAACAAGCAAAAACAGTAACAGTCCAAACACTTTGAAATGTAATAATGTCCATAATTATTCCCTATTTCATTGCGTGGCCAAGCGATTGAAGGTAAGCGATGATTGCATCCATCTCTGTTTTTCCTTCAACATCTTGTTTAGCGTTAGCAATTTGTTCGTCTGTGTAAGGAACACCAAATTGATTACGGAAGATTTCAAGCTTCTGTTTAGTCAATTTGCCATCAAGTACATTCTCAGCAAGCCATGGGAAACCAGGCATGTTTGATTCAGGAACAAGTTCACGAGGGTCGATAAGGTGAACACGGTGCCACTCATCAGAGTAACGTTCACCAACACGCGCTAGATCAGGACCAGTACGCTTAGAACCCCATAGGAATGGGTGTTCCCAAACGCTTTCGCCAGCTACAGAGTAGTGACCGTAACGTTCCGTTTCAGAGCGGAAAGGACGAATCATTTGGCTGTGACATACGTTACAACCTTCGCGAATGTAGATATCACGACCTTCCATTTCCAGAGCAGAGTAAACGCGTAGATTTTCTACAGGTTCAGTCGTCTGCTTTTGGAAAATAAGCGGGGTAATTTCTACTAAAGCACCAAAACTGATAGCAATAACGATAAGAATCGCTAGTAGGCCAACGTTCTTCTCTACCAACTCATGGCGATTATTTGAATTTGAGCTCATTCTAAATCTCCTTAAGCCGGTTGAGGGATAGCTTTAAGGCTATCTTTAGGTGCAGAAACAGTTTTGTACGTGTTGTATGCCATTAAGAACATACCAGATAGGAAGATGAAACCACCTAAGAAACGTACAAAGTAGAACGGGTAAGATGCTTCTACAGATTCAACGAAGCTGTAAGTTAATGTACCGTCAGAGTTAACTGCACGCCACATCAGACCTTGCATCACACCTGAGATCCACATTGCAACAATGTAGAAAACCGTACCAATCGTTGCTAACCAGAAGTGAACATTGATTAGAGATACAGAGTACATACGCTCTTGACCAAATAGTTTAGGAACTAAGTGGTAAACCGAACCGATAGAAACCATTGCAACCCAACCTAACGCACCAGAGTGAACGTGACCGATAGTCCAGTCCGTGTAGTGGGATAGTGCGTTAACCGTTTTGATTGCCATCATTGGGCCTTCGAATGTCGACATGCCGTAGAATGATAGAGAAACGATTAGGAAACGTAGGATTGGGTCGTAGCGAAGCTTATGCCACGCGCCAGATAGAGTCATAATACCGTTGATCATGCCACCCCAAGATGGAGCAAACAGAACCAAAGACATAACCATACCTAGAGATTGAGTCCAGTCAGGAAGTGCTGTGTAGTGTAGGTGGTGAGGACCAGCCCAGATATACAGAGACACGAGAGCCCAGAAGTGAACAATCGACAAACGGTAAGAGTAAACAGGGCGACCAGCTTGTTTAGGTACGAAGTAGTACATCATACCTAGGAAACCAGCTGTCAATAGGAAGCCTACCGCATTGTGTCCGTACCACCATTGCACCATTGCATCGATCGCACCGGAATAAATCGAGTACGATTTAAACGCAGATACAGGAACAGCCAGGCTGTTAACGATGTGCAACACGGCAACCGTGATGATGAAGGCTCCGAAGAACCAGTTCGCTACGTAAATGTGCGATGTCTTACGCTTAATCATGGTTCCGAAGAACACGATTGCATAAGCTACCCACACAAGAGTAATAGCAATATCGATTGGCCATTCAAGTTCTGCGTATTCTTTACCAGAGGTTAAACCTAACGGTAAAGTAATTGCAGCGGACAGGATAATCGCTTGCCAACCCCAAAAGGTAAAGGCTACGAGAGGGCCACCAAAGAGACGCGTCTGACAGGTACGTTGTACAACATAATATGATGTTGCAAACAGCGCACTTGTACCGAACGCAAAAATAACCGCATTAGTATGCAGGGGACGTAAACGACTGTACGTCAACCACGGCGTATCAAAGTTTAGCTGTGGCCAAACTAATTGAGCGGCAATCAAAACACCAACGCCCATACCGACAATACCCCACAAAATTGTAACTAGGGTAAATTGACGGACGACCGTATAGTTGTAGTTTTGTTCAAGCTGCTTTTCTTGGCTCATTTGCATGCTTCCAATTTCTTATTTACTACACTTTACTTCCAACACGACTCACGTCGTAATGCCACCCAAATTAGAAAAGGAAATTCAGCCTATTCAGGGCTTTATTTCCACTTGCTGATTTTAAAAAAAAGTGGCATTTTCAACGCGACACTATACTTGAATTAACAAATCAATGACAGAGTAGTAACCTTACGCTTGGTCAGGAATTGGATTTTTATTTAAAAACTTTGAACTTTGTAACAAGGAGTAAAGATTATAATGGCGGCACAAAAGCTAACAAAAGGCAGGCTTGTTCAAATTATCGTCATGTTGGTTATTTTAATAGCTGCATTTACTTGGAGAACAGTAACATACGATAATGACGAAACAGTGAACTGTATCGTTTCAAAACCTTGTGAATTTGGTATTGATAATCATAATGTTTTAATTTCGGGCGATAATCTAGGGTATTCGATCGAAACATCTAAAACTGGCAAATTTATCATTAGCTATAATGAAAGCGGAATTCTGAAAGAAAAAGGGCCATCAGATTGGCTGTTACAAACTAATGATAAGACTTCCTCAATAACGGTTACATTTCCACAACAGGTGAGCACGTTTTCTGTAAACCTGTCTAAAGAGTAACAGAGAGAAAACTGGGGTACGCCTCGGTTCTTTTGATAGAAATATGTACCAAATCAGTGAAACACAATGCATTAAAGTGTTATAAAGAGAACATTAATAAAGTTTCCCAGAATCTATGAAATTTCTATCAAAAGTCTCTTACTCCCTAGACGATAAAATCGCAGTAGATGAGTTGCTCAGCGGGGTAGAAAACGCTGACGATATTGCTTGTCTCATTTGCTACTGCACAGAAGAATATTCGACACTCGCTGTTCAGAGATATTTCGTAGACACTCTCCCTAACACTCCTGTACATGGCTGTACCACTTGTCACGGCATTATGACAGAAACTGGGTTTCATTCTGGTCCGGTAATTGGCGTACTCATCATTTATGACTCGGGAATCAACGCCTACGGTACAGGTATCGAGCACTTTAGCGACTCCATAGACCGCAGCACCTTCAGCGCGATCGACAAAGCACTTAAGAACGCCAACCGAGAGGGCGAAATCCCCGATCTTATCTTGCTGCATTCCACTCCTGGTAATGAAGAGAAGGTGATGGCAGCTATCGATAAAAAGTTTGGTACTGAGGTGCCTATTATTGGCGGTAGTGCTGCGGACAATCAGGTTTCTGGAAATTGGAGCATCTTCACCGAAGAGTCGCTATCTATAAATGGCGTATCTTTAACGGTGGTGTTTGCGTCTCAGTCAATCTATTCCTCTTTCAGTGCAGGTCATACGCCTACACGTTACTCAGGCACTGTGACTAAAGTACGAAATAGAATTTTGCTGGAGATAGACCATCGGCCAGCTGCCACAGTTTATAACGAATGGACCAATTTTCACCTAGGTGGCAGTGACGATGGCTATATCTTTGAAAAATCGTCTGTTTATCCTTTGGGGAGGAAAGTTGGCTCATCTTACAACTATCCGTACTTCAAGCTCTCTCACTCTATCCGAGAAACAGAGTGCAACGGGATCGAGCTCTTCACCGACATTAATGAAGGTGACACCATCTATCTAATGCAAGGCTCTAAACAACAGTTAATAAGCCGTGCCGCTAATATCATTCATTCTTCTTATTACAACGATATGGATCTTGAAGAGAAGCTCGGAGCAATCAACATCTTTTGCGCGGGCCCAATGCTCAACCTAAAGCAAGATATGGAAGAGGTTTGCGAGCAAATAAATCAAGCACTTAATGGGCTTCCATACATATGTCCGTTCACGTTTGGTGAGCAAGGCAGGCTCTCTGGTGGCGAAAACGCACACGGGAATTTAATGGTATCGTCTGCAACGTTTTATAGGTTGAAAAAGTAATGGGTTCTGAAGGTCAAGAAGCGCTGCAAGAAGCTCGTATTGAACTGCAAAAACTAAAAGCCCGTGAGCGAAAACTGGCTGAAGAGAACAGAGTGATCTTATCAACCATCTCTGCGATCAGTAAGGCGAGTAACATATCTGAGATATTCTCTAGCTTGGAGTTTGTCCTCAAAAAATACATTAGGTTTGATGATTTTATCGTGGTATCAAGGGTAGGGAACGAAGGCAGTTTCAAAACCCTGCTAACCAATAACAAAGTCTTCGAACAAATGAATTGGAGCGATTGTGGCAAGCTATCGCGAGTTATCAATGGTGAATGCGCCATCCTTTTCGAACCCAAGTCTCTTGGGGAATTCAACTCTCTGCATCCCATTGTTCTCGACCAAATCAACTCCGTTCTAATTACGGGTATAGATAGCGGACTAACACAATCCGTCATCATCTTTATCCACTCTAATACCAAGCACTTTAGTATTGAAACCAAGGCCACATTAAACCGTTTCCGACCGTTGATAGAACGTGCTGTTTTCGATATTGAGAATAAAGAAAAGCTTGAGGCAACCGTTCGAGAACGTACAGCAGAGCTTGTCACAGCAAGAAAAGACGCCGAAAGAGCTAATAAGGCAAAGTCTGAATTCCTCGCAATGATGAGTCATGAATTAAGAACACCGCTAAACGCCATTATTGGCTTAATAGACACCCTCAAATCAACATCATTGAACGAAGAACAACAGTCTATACTACTCAACATGAGCACATCATCTGAGCTCCTATTGGCAATTATCAGTGATGTGTTGGATTTTTCTAAGATTGAATCTGGATGCTTCTCGTTAGCGCCTCAATGGAGCAACGTAAGCGACACTGTAACTTTTGTGTTGTCTGAACAAAAGAAGACAGCAGACGATAAAGGTTTGTCGCTAACCGTAACCAGCGATATCCCTGAGGGTGAACTTCATTATCTCGACCCAAGTCGTTTGGCACAAATCCTATTTAATCTAATTGGTAACGCCATTAAGTTCACTGAACGTGGGCATGTCCATGTTTCTATCAAGTACCAGCAGAGTTCATTCTATATAACAGTAGAAGACACAGGGATTGGTATCAGCTCACAACAACTTTCGTCGCTGTTCAGTCCATTTGTGCAAGCTGATAGCACAATCACACGCAGATTTGGCGGCACAGGTTTAGGCTTGGCAATCACCAAAAGACTGGTTGAGCTGATGCAAGGGCGTATATCGGTAGAGAGTGAACCAGGAAAAGGTTCTAAATTCGAAGTACAACTGCCAGTACTAACCAGAGTCACGAACAATCTGGCCAACATTGAAGATAATGATTGTCCACGAGATTTAAGAAGCCGTTATTCAGTGTTAGTTGTCGAAGACAACCCAACCAATCAAATGGTGATCAAATTAATCCTAACGCGACAAGGCCACGAAGTTTTCATCGCCAGCAACGGTGAGGAAGCGATAGGCTTTGTGGAAAGAGCCAATGACTCGATAGACATTATTTTAATGGATGTGTCGATGCCGGTAATGGATGGATTAACCACAACCAAATACATGAGAGACGCGAACATCAAAACGCCAATTGTCGCGCTAACAGCACACACATCAGTTGAAGACAAATGTTCGTGCTTAGATGTTGGTATGAATGATTTCGTGACCAAGCCAGTAAGAACCAAAGAGATCACAGAAGCAATTGATCGATTGATGCTTGAAGTCTAATAAACGTATTCTTAATCGAAGATTAGGAAATATGTTTATTAGGTATTTTATGGTAAATAGCGTTACTGTTAAATAGAACACCGATTTGGTAGATAGATAAGAGGCAGGGCGTCATATAAAGATACCTGCCTTATAAACACCAAAGTCAATTTAACATAATATACATAATACGCAGTTGGCTAGTGCTTTATTTGGGGTGGCTGCCATCAACGCTAATCCTGCGCAAGCCATTGAAATGCTTCTTAAACCAAGCCCGTTATACTTTTTTGCAATGCTGTTCCACAGTGTCTGTGCTTCGTACGTTTTTGCTTTATCTAACGCAAGACCAACTAATGCCTTTTCTTTATCCTCACCAACAATGTCAGCAAGCATAAGTACTTGATTCTCTTTTAAAAACGCTCGGTCTTTTCGAATATCCGTTAGCATTTGAGTGCTAATGCCTAAATCAGATGCGACTTGCTTATATTGGACATAGTTCATGTGCTCTTTATAAGCATCTATGAGTTTCTTTGTGTACATTTTGAAAACCTCGTTTGTTTCCTCTAGCTCGATTCTAGCTCATAAACACGAAATTTATCGTATTGCCACTACGAGATTTATCGTATTTACTGTACGGAAATCATCGTACTTACTACTTCTGGTGGCTTCTATGTTCCAAATTGAATCTATTCAATACGGCTCTGTTTTGAAATCTGAACACGTTAGCTTCTCTAACTACCCAGATTTCACACACGCGTCCGTGTCTCTTCATAACTCACCACTAGAAATCTGCTTTGAGTTCCTTGTTAGCGAACTTGAATTTGGCCAGCGCACAATTGGCGAAGAACTTTTTCACACTGTCAGCTATAAGAATCCACTTTATAACTCTAGTGACTCTTTCACTTTTACGTTTGATAACGACCAAGAGCTTGAACAGTTCTGCGCGTTCTACGGCTTGGAACGTTAATCATGGATTCTATCTACTTCGACAACGAACCCAATCACGGCATCAACGCCTATTTTCCTTGGGGTCATAACTTCTTCAAGACTCCGCGTGATTTTTTCCAGTTCATGGAAGCTCACTACGGCATGGTGTCATTTCAGGTTGTTGAAATCACCGATGAGAACTACCAAGAGCTTTTGGTTAAGGGTGTGTTCCATGCCATCTAAAAAACCTCATAAGTTCCATGATGAAATTCGTCCGGTTCAAGTGGATCACCTAGCCTTTTCGTTTTCCTACGGTTCGCTTAGACACTTGGATAACTCGAACGAACAAGACTTTATCAACATGCAGTTTCCTGAGTTTAAAAAGCAAAGCGTTAAAGGTCGCTTTAACTCACCAGAAGCGATAGAGAAATCAATCGAGTTACACCGTAACAAGTGTCGTAAGGTTTTAGGCGATAGGTTTGATGAGTTCATGTTTAAAGTCTTTAACTTTCGTCTGTCTCCTATGCGTGGCCGTGGCTTGCATGGCTATGAAGATTCAATGGTGATTTACGATTCTACGGGCACGGTTGAATGTGGTTTGGTGGGTGTTGGCGGTAACAACGACACGGTTTACGTACAAATCAATGGTACGGGTTGCGCTAAGTTGTTCGACTTCACCACACACAAAAAGGTGCATTGGTGGTTGTCACTTTTGGGTATCACTCGCCTAGCCCGTTTGGATCTCTGCGTGGATGACTACACCGGAATCTTTGACTGTAAGTATGCTGAGAAATGTTTTTATGAGGGAGCATTTCGCACTGCTTCTCGTGGTCGTGGTCCGACAATGGTTCCTCATAAGCGCGTTTCACAATCCGGTGAATTATCAGAGGAAGCTGTCCTTGTTGGCTCTCGTACCTCTGCAATTTACTGGCGTGTGTACAACAAGAAGTTCGAGCAAAACATCGCTGACCCTGAAGTGATTTGGTACCGCAATGAAGTGGAATTGAAGAAGTGTGATTTGGCACTACTCGCCTCGCCTGCTTCGGCCTTTGCTGGTCTTTGTGACTTCTCAGCAAGTATCGACCCTGCTGAACCGATGAAGATTGAGCTTAACAAAAAGAAAGCCGGTCTTGAGTTCTTTGCTCGTATTGCTTGGGTTCGTCGCCAATGTGGTAAAGCACTTTCTGAAGTTGTGGCAATGACTGAGGGTGACTTAGGTGAAGCATTCGGAATGCTCATTCCTACGCACCATAGACGCGCCAACTTTGAAACCTCGTTAGGCATTCCTGACGAATACACTAAACAGAAAATCGAAATTTTGGAGTCAAGAATATGCCTACAATAACTGGTATCTCTATCAAGCGTTTCCCGAAATCTAATATGGAGTTCGCGGAGCTGTCTGTCCTACGTGCCGTAGAAGAAGTCGATAACGAGAAGTTTCAGCAAACTGGTATCGGTTTCTCAACTGACATCCCTTACAACAAACAAGCTCTGAAAATTGATGTGGCCTACGCTCGTCAGCTTATCCAATCACGCGCTTTTGTTGCTAACCGTGAATACGAACTGAGCTTTGGTGCTAACCCAAATGATCCACTCGATATCTTGGTGAATCAGCTTGTTCCTGTCGATGAAGAAGTCAAAAAGCACTTCGATAACTTCATGAAAGCTAACAAGGCTTAATCGATGAACTGCATTACGACCACTCAACAAGGTTACTTAAGAACGTCAACTGACTTTGATTGTCAGCTCGTAATGCTCACTGATACTGAATACAACAATTTAGTCACTGCGTCTCAGTCTTTGAACATCGACAGTGAACTCTATACCGCTGTTTCAGGTTGGATTTTATTATCTTTCGTTTCTGGTCATGTGCTAGGACGAATCTTAAAAACTCTTGGCAAAGGCTAAGGGTCAACTTTTAGTAACACACTCTTAAAAAAGGAAATATCATGAAAAAACGTCTATTGGTTCTAGGTTCTACTGCTTTTGTATCTGCTTCTTCATTTGCTGATAACACTGCAATCACAACGGCTATCAACGAAGCTGTAACGACTGGTCAATCTAACTACGGTTTGGTTGTGGTTGGTCTTATCGGTCTTGCTGCGATTGGCTTCGGTCTTCGCGCTATCATGAACTCTATGGGGAACTAATGGGAGACATTGTCTCTCAAGTCGTAACCGTCCTGTTTGGGGTGGTTATGGCTATGTCATTCGTATATGGCGTATATACGGGTATCAATGCCTCCTAGTTTGGGGGCGTTTTCTTATCTGGGGTTTTACAGTGAAACAATATCAAAAATACCTCTCTCTTCTTTTAGTTCTTGTCGCTTTCAATTCCAACGCTTTGCAGTGTGGTGCTGGACAAGTTGAAGTTGAGGGCGTGTGCGTTAGTTCTTGTAAGATACTGGAGGGAACGGGAAAAAACTTAACCTGGGACGCTTATATTTGGGGCGATAATCCTCGCTCTTACTGTATTGGTGATCGTTCAACGGGTGCTGCTTGTAAAATGTCTGCTAGCGCAGTTTCCATCAGTGTTGAGGGCGGAAAGTGGACTAACAAGTTTGTGTACACAGGCTCTACATGTAACTTTGACGAAATCAATCGCTACTCTGGTGATACTCCTGAGCCTTTCCCTTTTGAGAACGATGTTAACCATAACGGTGTTGACGATAAATTCGAAGATTGGGACGGTGATGGCCTAGCGAACCACGAAGACCCAAACCCTTATAAAAATGACATTCAGATTGTTGATACTGACGGTAATGGCCTCCCCGACTCTATTGACGACTACTACGACAGACTGACCAATCAAGAGCCTATTCAAAGCTGTAATGATGGTGATGAAGATTGCGTGAATTACCAATCTATCATGCGTAATCTGAACGCTAACAATAAGACCTTATCCTCGGCCATTAGAGACCTAAGCCTTCGAACCGTTAGGCGTACAGATTTTGTCACTTCAATTGGTGGCCTTGTCTCTGAAACCAACAAAAACAATGGCTATTTTAGATCTCAATTGGAAGCCTTGGCACAAGCTCAAGGGAACACTCAATCAAGCATTAGTGAACAGTTAAATAGAACTGAGCAATTTCTTGCAAATCGTACCAATGACACCTCTTTCACCCTCATCAAAAAGGTTGATGACGTTCAAGCGTCTGTGAACCATTTAACCAACATTGCTAGAGGTACAGATAGCAAGGTCAACGACCTTATTAACGCAAGCTCTAGAGACCAACATTATTTTGAACGGGCTGAAAATGCTAATACTGATATTTTATCAGGGATTAGTGCCATTCTTGACGATAGATACAGCGGCCGCTCTACTTTAACAAGCACTCAAGAAGGTCAATTAAAGAAAGCGGCTAATAAAGCTTATTACAACAACAAATTATTGAAAGAGTTGCCCGACACTCTCTCCGACAGGCTGGATCCTAAATTCAATGCGATTAGCGAGCAGATAGCAGCTATCTCTGGCGGGTCTTCCACCGTTGATTTAAGCAGTGTTGAATCTGGTATCCAATCACTGTCCGATAAAATCGATGCTCTAGATGGCTCTGATATGTCCGGTGTTGAAAGTAAGCTAACCGACCTCATCAATGGTGTCACTAACAACAATAACTTTGTTGAACCTAACTATGGCTTTAATGGTGAGGGCTTCATTGTCACTCAAAATCAAATTGCTGACGTTCAAAATGAAGTCCTAGAAATCAAACAAGAGATGACCGATGAATTTGAAAAGTTCAAAGCGTTATTCTCTATCGATACCAGCTCTTTTAATAACGGCACCTATAAAGAGCACACCTTAAATCTCAATGTTAACCATGCTGAACGCTCTTTCAAATCAGGCGTGCTCTCTGCTCTATTGGAGAACGCGACGATCATCTCAGCGGTTGTGATGTTCTTGTTTGTTTTGTCTGGTATCAGAATGTTAGGTAAGGATTAGTTATGGATTACATCTACTCTTTTATTGATTGGATTAGCTTACAGATGGCATTTATTACGGATTTCTTTAAAGCTATCCCCCAAATGACGTTAGACCTCTTTTCATACATCCAGATTTTTATGATCAAGATGAAATTAAAAGCGGAATTGGAGTTCATTAAGCTCTCTTATAACTCGGCTCAAATCCTCTTAAAAGAGATCGGCTTTAACGACATCCTGTCCAAAGCTTTTAATGCTTTGCCTGATGAATTGAGGTTTTATGCGTTTAAGTTTGGCGTTCCTCAAGGCCTTGCTGTCTGGGCTAACTTCTTCACTACCGCTTTAGTAATGAGGCTCTCTAGATAATGGCTATCACCATCAGAACGGGAGCGAACGGCTCTTACAAGTCTGCATACACGGCTTACTTCTCTATCTATCAAGCACTAAAAGCAGGTAGAACGGTTGTAACTAACATGGAAGGTATGCAGCCCTTAACGGTTATTGAAGAGCGATTTAATATCCAGTTTCCTAGTACCGCTAAACTCTTTCGTATTAGCTCTAGGGACGAATCTGGCGTTCATCTATGGACGCACTTTTTCTGTTGGTGCCCTATTGGCGCCCTGATTGTTATTGATGAGTGCCAAGATATATTCTCTAAAAACGTGGGCTTTGATATTCGCAAAGTGAAGTACAAACCTTTGTCTGACTTCATCACCCAATCGCCTCGTGACGGCTTATTACCTAAAGACTACGAACGCTTTTTCAATTCTCGTTACACCCCTGCGAACATGGACGAATTACAAGATTCTGAAATCGATGACAGAGGGATTGCTGAGTACGATTCAGAAGGCAGAATTATCTATCCTCACAGCTTCAATGAGGGGTTCATGAGGCACCGAAAATACGACTGGGATATCGAGTTGCTTTCACCAGATTGGAAGCAAATCGATTCAGGAATCAAGGCATGCGCAAACCAGAACTTCTTTCATAAGGGACGCGATCAGTTTTTCTGGACGAAACGAAATCCTTATATCTTGAAGCATGATAAATCGGTATCAACACCGGTCATTCCCAAAAAGAAGGACGTTAACTTAACCAACCAAAAAATCCCTCTAGACTCTTTCCTACTTTACAAATCTACGGGGACAGGCAGCGCTAAACAACAATTAGCCATGAATACGCTTTTTCGTAACCCTAAAGCTATTTTGGTTTTCCTCTTATCCATCTTCTGTTTGGGGTACATAATTTATGACTTATCCAATCGTTATTTTGAAACTACTGAGACGGTGGAGGAAGCGGGACAAGCAACGTCTTCAGCTGCCGTTCCTAAGCAAAGTGAAGCACTACCTAGCAAAAATACTGAAGCTTCTGGGGATGTATCTTCTAGTGGGGATAGCAGTAAAGGCACTGACAAAGATAGCCTTTCTCATGTTCCTATAGCTGAGGTGCTTCCTTTTGAGGGAATTAAGAAAGCGTTTGTAACGGGTGTGAACTTCGCTATTAAAAACGGCTCTATTGAACGTCATGTTAGCATCGAGGTGGAAGCGCTCGATGGTTTCTACTCGGTAAACGAACACTTTCTAAAAGCTTACGACATTACGTTTGACCGGATTGATGATTGCTTGTTGAAGCTGAACAGAGGCCAGCTGTCGAAGTTGATAACATGTAAGCCTTACGCAGCTGCCGCAGCCACTTTGCCAAAAGTGAGTCGAGCTGATGTCAGTTTGTTTTAGCTAGCCCCGCAGGGATAAGAGAGTGCGAAGCGCGAACGAGGCACCGAGCCACACCGTAGAGGTTATTAGTCCGTATGTCTCAACTGGCGAGTGTTTCTAACTGCCAATGCCAATCTAAGTAGCACCCTCCCTCATCCTGCCAGAATCGCTCTTTAAGGCCTTGCCACATCGGTAAGGCTTTTTTGTGTTCACCGGCTTTCTTTAAGATCATTTGAGTGTCGAAAAGGATCTCTTTTCAGTGCTGACGGACAACAAGTGAGGACGACGAAGACTGAGGAGGACGAGCGCGGCGGGAGGAAGCCAACCCCCGTGTTGTATCACGGGGGTAAATTCGACAGACTAACAACACGTTAGTGCCCCATTTCTCTTGGTGGTTGGCAATACTCATGTTATAAAACCTTAAAAAACAATAGGCTGATTATGCACAGAGTCATTGGCAGAGAAAGATATGAGCAAGTTGCCGCTGAATTAGGTATTCAAGAGGCTGAGCTCTATACAACTCAAAGTAATTTGTATATCGCCATACGTAACTACACTTATCGTCGTTTCGAAGACATTAATGAGTTGATTAGGAGTGGGGATACTAACGAGAAGCATCAAATTGCAGTATCGTTACTCATTCAAGCGCTTGAATCATTACCTATTCATGAAAACGATTTGGTTGTTCGCTGGACTGATTTAACACCTGAACATTTAGCTCTAATTAGAGTGCCCGGCTCAATTATTTATGAGCCATCTTTTACAAGCACTTCACAAGACCCTGGATTCTTTATTGAAGGTTGTGCTCATCGACTTGTTATTATTCACGTGAATGGTCGACATATAGCGCCTTGGTCTTACTACTGTGAAGAAGAGGATGAAGTTTTGATTCCTCCCAGAAGTACATTTAGGTCTTTAGGCTATAATGACGAATATCAATCGTTTGTTTTACAGCAGTTAACTGACGAAGAAGTTGAACAGTTACCTGAGCAAGCAGAATTGGCAAACGCTGACTTAGAAGCAGAACAGCAGTTTGTTGGAGGTGAAGTATGACGAAATCAAAATCGACAGTCGATGAAGCGTTAAAATGGTTGGGTAGCGCGTCTAAGAAAGTTGCATCTTCACGTCCTGTCAACGAACGTTACTCTAGTGAGTGGAAAAACACTAAGGTTTACGCTGCACATGATAAAGAGTCGTTAGCGCATATGGTCGCTGAAAAGAAAGCATTTTATAATAGCTACTCTAGTCATGTTGATGCGATTAAGGTTCGTGCGTCTGGTAGTTCAATAGGCCATGGCCGAATACCTATAACTGAAGGTGCCAAAGCTTATTCTGCACTTTATGAATTGATTAAGCATTCAGCCAAGAACACTCTTAAAGGAAAGGCATCTGTCCAGAAGGCACTAGAAGAGTACCTTGAAAGCTGCTTTATTCTTGCTCCTCAAGCTGGCTCTTTTATCTACACTGCTGAGTTTGACTTAAAGCATTACAGTACGTTGGACGAATACCATGCAAAAGCAACAGATGACCTGTTTGAAGATTGCCAAGGTGATTTGATTAGAAGCTTAAATGAAAATTTGGCTAGGAACCTTTTGAAGCTGAATAATTTCACTAAAGAACATAAGAATCCAAGCTATACGTATTTAGCGACACACGGTATAGATCGCTCTTTGTGTGATAATTTTCTAACTCTTTTTTCTAAAAGTGCAGAGAACTTAGAGTTTAGCTTCGACTGGTCAACGTCATGTAAAATGACAGATAAATCATTGCCAACTATGGTGGTATTCGAGGAATCGACAAAGCAAAGATTCAAGTCTTATAAAGAAACTTTAATAAAGGCTAAAAATTGTTCTTTTGACAACATAACAATTTATATTGAGTCTCTTTCAGTACCAATGAACAAACAAGACAAGCGTGAGGTTCACTTTAAGTTTGAGGTGAAAGATCGTCTTTATAAAGGAAGCAAAGACATCGACCAAAATACGTTTGATAAACTCAAAGCTGGGATGAATTATCAAGCAGACATAAAGGCTACGGTTTCAGATGTAGTAGCCAAAAACATTGAGACTATATCCCTCAACTTTAAATTATAACTAAAGGGCTCCTAACGGAGCCCCTTTTTTATTTCTGCTATTCCGAGTTAAGTCTCACCTTCCAATCACCTCTATACATCCAATTACCATTAACGTTCGTTATATACCGTACTTCTCAAAGTTTTGATTAACTGTAAACCTTTTATGAAAGATAGATTATCCCTAACAATTCAAAAGGGGTAATAAGTTTGAAAACTAAAAAATACTTTTGTGTGACAGACTGGTCTACTTATAAGATAGTCGTTGCTTCTGACTCTTGTGCTGCCATCCACAAATCATATAAAGATAAGAACTTCCGGCTCATCGGTTATGAGGAACTGGATGATCAGACTGTTACTCATGCAATGTGTTGTGAATATTCAGACTATATGAAAATAAAGTTTCAAAGCTGCACTGATGATATGGACCGCATTCTACTAATGAATATTTTACCTCAGACACAACACTATCAACTAACGCGTTACTTTGAAGCTTAATAGCATCACAACTTAACCTGTCGGTAGCTATCGACCACTTAACAACTCCAAGAGATTGAACTGACTTACTAGGTGTGTAGGCATATCATTAGCAAACTCATACTCTTTGCTATGGACTCAGCTGATACTCAACATATACAGACAACATTGTTAGACGTCTTATGTGTGGAATTTAGTCGAACTATCCTAGATAATGTAACATTATGATTATTCGAAAGGTTTGGTTAATGATTGATGAGAGCAAAAATGGGCTCGAAGGCAGAGAATGCGTCCCTTTTTTTACGTGTGATAAAGCCCAAATTAAGTTCGAGTTCTACTACCTAATTATATTGTTCATTTTATCATCTGGCTCTATGCTATTGTTGCAACTTTTCTCACTGCAAATTGGGATTAGTCATGCTGATAAGATCGCGCTGTTTTCTCTGTTAGGCGGGTTTATTGGAGGCTGGGTCTATGACACTAAATGGTTCTATCGCGTAACTGCACGAGGTAAAAACGACCAGTACAACTTCCCTTGGCAACCTCATAAGTTTTATTGGCGTATACTTACTCCTTTCTTATCAGCAGTTGTAGCATTTTGTACCTACTTGTTAGTCGTTTCGGACTTCCTTCCGATTCACTTACCAAGCAAAGACTCAGGTAAGTTAGCATTTTCTCTTAGCTTTCTTTTAGGTTACTTCTCTGATCTAGTATTGAGTAGATTAGCTGCATGGGCGGAAAAAGTGGTACCAAAGGTTTCAAATGACAAAAAATAGTTCTTGTAATATCTGTTCTGAGCTTACGCATGAATATGATGTTATTCAAAGTGAAGAATACAAAAGCATAATGAAATCTGGCCAGAATATACTGCTAGAAACCGAAAGCTTTTGTGTTATCCCTAGCTTCGGGCCACTGCATAAGTCACATGTAATGATCGTCCCCAAAGTTCATATTAACAACTTTGCTCTTCTTGAAGATAACCTTCATGATGAGTTAACTAAGGTTATCTCAAAATTACGTTCTTACTACTTTAACAGTTATGGTAAGCAACTTTTATTTTTCGAAAGTGGAGCTGGCACATACATTGATCATTCTGGTGGGTGTATTGTCCATGCCCATATACATTGTGTCTTGTATGAAGATAAGTTTGAGTGCTCTTTAACTAACGAGCTCAACATTAAAAAAGTAGTTAAGCGCTCTGACTTAGATACGAAGAATGGTTATGTTTGGTTCTTAAACGAAAATAATCAAGAGTTCTTTTATAACCGACCTCTATTACCCTCTCAATTTCTTCGTTTTCTCTACCTAACGTCTAAAGGAAGTAAACAGAGATGGAATTGGAGAAGAGACATTGATATAGAAGGAATAAAAGAAGTCATAACTACTTACAGTGGACTAAGTTAATCAGGTTGATTTCCTTATTACAAACTCCAAACAGATTCTTTGTTTCCATTTGGAGTTTGTCTTACTCTAACCCTATTTCTTGATATTGGCTATTGCCCTGGCTAAACCCAACAGGTGCGTCGAAGTCTTAATCTCTAACTCAGATTGAATTCCCAATAGTGCAATTCCTGCCAAAATTTGTTGTGGCTTAACTACTTGGCCAGTAGGCAGCTCCATACTGTCGTATAACATTTTGAACTGTATCCAGTCTTCACTAATGCTAAGTTCTCTACCTTTAGCCATCCGCATAAGTCTTTTGCACTCCGGAGGTATCGGCTTTCCCTCATCCCAACCTGTGACTGTTCTCACAGTTTTAAAACACAGTTCAGCGACCTCTTCCTTCGTCATTTGGCACTCTAACTCTCGAAAAATGTAATTCTTACTCATTTCGCGATACTTCAATGATAAAACCTCTAAATACAAGAGGTTGCACTACATTTATAAGATATGCACCATTAAACATAATCAGACATAATACGCAGTTGGCTTGTAAGCCCCAGATAGTAATGTCACTTTTGAGCTAGATTAAAATGTCACCTTAGTACTGGTTGCTGACTACATTTCATGTACCAGCTTCGGTTACTAAGGACTACTGAGATGTTGATTGCCATGAGTGAAAAAGAAATTAGTCGATTCAAAGTTATTCAAGACGTCTGTGAACATCGTTTGCGTCGTACTGATGCGGCAGAGATACTTTCGTTAAGTGAGCGTCAAGTTCAAAGGTTAATGAACAAACTACGTGAACATGGTGCGGCTAGCTTAACCCATGCTTCTAGAGGTAAACCCAGTAATCGGCGTTATTCTAACGAATATCGCAAAGAGATTCTTTCGACTATCCATAAACACTATTCTGATTTCTCGCCCACATTTGCACGTGAAAAGATCATAGAAAATCATAATTTAGCTATCTCGTTAGAGACACTTCGCCAATGGATGATTGCCGACAATCTTTGGATCCCGCACTCACAACGAAAACCTAGAGTCTATCAGCCTCGTTACCGTCGAGACTGTCTTGGAGAATTGATTCAGATAGATGGCTCACATCATGACTGGTTTGAGGGCCGCAGCGACAAATGCTGCCTACTGGTGTTCATTGATGATGCGACTGGCCGCTTGATGAACCTAAGATTCAGTGAGACAGAATCCGCGTTTGACTACATGATGACTACGCGTGAATACCTCAATGAGCACGGCAAGCCCATCGCATTTTACAGTGACAAGCACTCTATTTTTCGAGTGAATCAGGAGAAACACAAACAAGTTGGCCAAACTCAATACGGGCGCGTGTTGAAAGAACTGGCGATAGAACTCATCTGTGCCAACAGCTCCCAAGCCAAAGGCCGCGTTGAGCGAGCCAACCTCACGCTGCAAGACCGACTGGTTAAAGAGATGCGCTTACAAGGTATCGACACCATCGAACAAGCCAACGCCTGGCTTCCCTACTTCATCGCCGATTTTAACCATCGCTTTGCTAAGCCCGCTCAATACCCAAAAGACATGCATCGTCCGGTTCGAGAGTCCAAGCAAGAACTCGACGATATTTTCAGTTGGCAAGAAACCCGCAAGCTCTCAAAGTCGCTGACATTTCAATACGATAAAGTGATTTATCTCATTGAACCTACTGAAGAAAACAGCCGACTAGCGCACGAACATATCAAGATACTCGACTACCCAAACGGTGAAATCGCCATCCAATACGGGCATCGAAAACTCGAATTCAAAACCTTCGACAAACTCGAGCACGTTCAACAAACCCAAATCGTCGACAACAAACGCCTCGGCCAAGTTTTAAAATTTGCTCAGCAACAACAACAAGAATTCGAACAACAACAGCAACGAACCCGCAGTAAGAAAGCCCCCAAGCGCCGTGCACAACAAAGAGCCCTTCAAACTGCCCCTCGAACCATCAACCCAGTGCTCACCGAACCATTCAAAGCCTCCAGTCGAAAGACCTAACAACGGGACATTTCTATTTGGGACAAACGAGGACATTTTAAAATGGGATTGACATAGACCAATTTGATTTTGACGGGCTTTCTGGGCTCACACAGAGCTTCTGAGCGTTATTTTTGTGTGTACTCTATAATTCGACTTCTAGCGGTACGATGATTTTTCCATACTTTTTAAGCTCAACGCTATTAAAGTTATTCACTACGTAAGATGAACTGTGGAATGTATAAAGCCCAGCTTCGTAAGGCTCTTGGCCTTCGTCTAACTGAACTTTGGTTAACGTTGGGAACCGACCTTCCAAAAACACATAGGCATCCTGCTCATAAATAGTTCTAGATGGTTTTCCATCAGCCGATTGGCGATGAGAAAAGCGAGTGTTTTTGGTAAATGGTGGAAGATCATAAGTAGCTAAAACATGGTTATAAACTGCAACACATTCATCCAATGTTTGAAGGCCAAAAAGATTATCAATGCGTTGCCAACGCGATGGATTTCCCTCAACACGAACCCGTGTTCCATCGCAGCGGATCGTCAATTTCGTACTAAAAGATCCCTCCAGTATTTTTTGATTTACGGACGGTGGCAGCCTTTCACCTGTTTCTAATTCGACTCTTTCAATCACATGACGTCCCACGAAAGGTAAATTCCCTTCGTGATGGTCTTGTTGCATGAAAAGTTGGTCGATAAAGAACAATGGAAAACCCTGTCAAGTACGTTTTCTTATAACCTACAGGACAATAAAGCGTATTTCAACACGGTAGTACGAAATGCGGGTGGTATACTTATAAAAAAGCGTACTCATAAGGATATTTTGATGTTGAAAGATGTAATTAAGTCGGCTCGCATAGACTGTGGCTATACGCAGGAAGAAATTGCAAAGCGTGTGAAAGTAGCAAAACAAACCTACTTGAAATGGGAAAATGGAGAGACTGAACCTAAAGCAACTCAGATCAAATTACTCGCTGAGCATCTGAAGATCACGCCTAACGAAATTTGCTCTGGGGCTCTCAATAAGAAAATGGACTTGGAAGAGTTCATCATCCAAATGGCTCTTTCTAGAGTGCCAAATGAAGTCGTGACAATGTATACGTGGAAAACGATTCCTGATCATGAAGCGTTTTTTGAAGATATGAAAAATTTAAGCCGAGATGACTACGACGCAAGCGTCGTTACAGTCAGCGAAACCGAGAAGTTACTGCGATAAATTCCGGAATTCCGGAGTTAGTTGGGGTGTAACAGGAACCCCAACCTCTTTTCGTTCAACCTGCTTCTCATTTCTCCTCGCTCAGTATCGCTCATCGAAATTCGTCACAGGTTTCAATTTGGGGAGAAACGGAAAATATTTTTCCAAGAGTAAACTATTAAAGATAGTGTACCTTGACGCTAGCGAACCACCGACTGACGCGCTGCGCTTGTCTACTCATTTCCTCTCTACAAGCAAGCTTATAGCAGAGCAAATCGAGATGATTGATATAAGCTTTTCTAAGTATGAAGTGGCATTAAAGCAGATTATTCGAACTTGGTTCGTAGTCATATTTCAGAAGACAGGTATACTAGTTAAGTCTTTGGTCTCAGACCAAAAAATCAACCAACGCGTCACGTTTGCCTGTAACTTAAAAGCATGCCATGATACAAACACTACTTTATAAGTAGATACGAAAAAAACCACATTTAAGTGGCCTTTTTTTAACGAATCCCCATTTACTAGAATCGATTGCAGCCGGCACTGGTAAATGGTCATTTATATAGGAGATAAAGATGAGAGATATAGATATCATCATCAAGTTCGTTGAACTGCTTCAGGCAGTTGTCGAACTTATAGTTTCAATACCATAAAACTAAATCAACCACCTAACATTGCAGTGCTGGGTGGTTCTCTAATAATACAAGCCTCTATTACATTGTAAAGGATTCTTTAATATTACCTCCCAAACGTATTATGCAAATTATGTTACGGGTTAACTTCTAACAACGATTTTCCTAACGAGCATCAAAAAGGCCAGCAAAGCTGACCTCCTCATTGAGCATGTTACTCACCCACGTTCTTATTCACTTAAGCAAAGCAAACCACTCAACATAATTTAGACCCATAATACGCAGTTGGCTTGTTAGAGCAATTTATTAATGTCCGGTTTGAACTACTTTAAAATATCCGCCTAATCTAACGTATTGGTCTTTTTAAGCATGCAGCAGCGCTCTTTAAGATCACAAAAAACAAATAGCTATATGTACCCAACGTATGTACCGTCCGTAATTCGATCTCCGTGCACACAAACCTTATCAACAGAAAGCTTTTCTCTTCTCGTTTCCTGATTCATGCTCATGTTTGTAGTCATTTTTGCTGTGTTGTGTGTGAATCTTGTGGGCATTGGTTGTTGTTTTCTTTTCAGATCTCACACAGGCGACCATCTTTATTGATAACACCAAAACGACACCTTTATCAGTAGCCAATCAAATTGAATTATTTTACCTACAACCGTCACCAACTTTTCATGTGGCTCTTCTTCTGGCGCCAATGTTCGTACTAACATCTAAAACCGTTAACATGCGTACGCGTTTCACATGGGTACTTTAATGTCACGCTTAGTTTATGGGATGTCGTTGGAATCGATCTAGAGCATATATCCGATATCTTTCAGGTATTTACACGAAGATTATTAAACTCAGCAGTCCCTGTTTACCAACCTCACCCAGACAAACTAAAAGTTACGTTGTATCTTATTTTCAACAAGCGAATGTTAGATTACTGTCGCTCAGCTGCCAGATAAACCACTTAAACAGGCTACTATTTCATGTTTAAATTTTGATCTATCAAACAGTTATATGAATATATTTGGTGATTAGGCAATCAAATGCTATGCATTCAGGTCTCAGCTATGAATTAAAGTGTTAACATCAGGCAATTTTGTAAACTAGGTGTTTGATATGTTGCCTAAACTTTATAAGTTCAGATCCCTCCATGATAGAAACATACAGTCGATTGCCGAGTGTTCGCTGTGGTTCGATTATGCTAAAACTTTCAATAACCCTTTTGAATCTAACCACATATTCAAGAATGAACTTCAAAACAATTTCAAGGTTATGTGTTTTTCTCAATCCAGCGACCACCCTATACTATGGTCTCAGTATGGCGACAACTTTAAAGGTATGTGCATCGAGTATGACCTCAACTGCTATAACGGTGAGGCCAATCTCAACTGTTTCGAAGTCCAATACGAAGATGAGCCAAGCATGTTCCACTCAGCATCGTTGGGGGAATTGCAAGGATCTGAATTGGGATCTGAAATGTTCAAGGTTAAGCACTCTAATTGGTGCTACGAAAAGGAATACCGTTGGGTGCTATCTGATGAGGAAATGATCGGTAATAAGCTCTACCTTAATAGAGAATGCCTAAGCTCGGTGATTCTGTCAGAGCACGCTCCTGCCGACAGGAAGTTGAAAGTTCTGATGACTTGCCAGCGCCTTGGTATACCCGTTAAGCATGCAATTGCCAAGCAGGAGTCGTTTACATTCGAAGTGGTCTGTTAAACGGTATACAGCAAGATTTACAGGCGCTTTCATTAAGTTACAGTGCAACAAAAAAGAGAGCCACATTTAATGTGGCTCCCTTTTACATGTTCGTCGTCAGTTTTCCAGGCACTTGATCTTGCACCTGCTCAATCGTCGCTATAGACATTTGAACAGTTGAAAACCAATAAGGTCGGTGCTTAACGTTAAATAACTCACTATTCTCTAACGCTTCGAAAACAGAATACTTCCTACCTTGAGCCAAAGCTGCCCCATAAACCGTTCGCTCAAGTACAGGAGTGTCATTCACTTCCTCTAGAAGTGCCCTCTTTATGAACTGGTTTCCAGGGCTCCAATCTATAAATTCAACGAGGTTTTTTAGTAGTTTAAGCTCTAACTGCTCGACCATCGCTTCGAGAAACTGTGTATTTGGCATCACCTCAGTACAAGCATAATATTCGTCATGTTTGTCACTTGCTTCACGATAACCAAGCATCGTTTTTACCAATGCGTCTTCAAACGTGGAAGAAAAGTGGTTACAAATTAGAAACAAAGGCAGAACTCGCAACACGCCAAGTAAAATTCCTACGTTTGGATCTTTAACCGACGTTTCTTGAAGTCGAATTCGAGTCGCATTTGACGTCACGACCAAGTGCTGCCAAACCTTAGGTGTGATGTGTTTAATATTGCCATCATTCCACTTGATCAGCTGTTGACTCATTAACAATGGGAACAATAAACGACAATTTTCAATACCTATCTGTCGTGCTGCAATTTTTGGATCGAGAATCACCTTTGTGATCACCAAGCGATTCTGTCGTACCTTAATTACCAAGCGACTTTGTCATTACAATAACTACCGAGGGAAAATGTCGGGACTGATTTAGCTTACTTTTTAAAGTAATCAAATGAGCTTTAAAGGGTGCTAAGGATGTTCTATATGGATTCAAAATCACAGTTTACTGTCGATATCATTAGTAAAGTCATTGATGGCAAAATTACTATCAATAGTGCCACGCAATTACTGCAAAAATCACGAAGAACCGTTGAACGTTACTTGAGTCGCTATCGCAAGGAAGGCATTCGGTTCGTGGTTCATGGTAACACTGGTCGTGCTCCCATCAATAAAATCCCTGAGTCACTCAAGAAGGAGGTTCAAGCCCTCATTCAAACCAAGTACTACGACTTTAATCTTCAACATCTCTCGGAGCTTTTGAGCAAAAATGAAGGACTGTCGATTAAGCGTGAAACGTTGCGTTCTTGGGCTCATGACATTCACCATGTGAAGCGTTCTAAACGCCGTAGAAGTCGAGTAAGGAAGTATCGAGAGCGTATGCCGTTGCCTGGGCTTATGCTGCAAATGGATGGCAGCCCTCATCGCTGGTTTGGTGATGAGAAGTCTTGCTTGATTGCCATCATTGATGACGCTACTAGTGATATTCATGCGCAGTTCTTCCCTTCAGAGACCACCGAAGGCTGTATGAAGGTGATGCGAGCTTATATTGAAAAGCGAGGCATATTCAAAACTCTCTACGTGGATCGAGCAGGTATCTTTGGTGGGCCGAAACGCAGCAACTTCTCGCAAATGCAGCGAGCTTGTGATGAACTCGGTATCGAAATTATCTTCGCCAACTCACCTCAAGGGAAGGGACGAATCGAACGAGCCTTCGACACCTTCCAAGACCGCCTTGTCCCCGAACTGCGCCTCAATAACATCGCTGACATGGAGAGCGCAAACCGATACTTGCAAGAGGAGTTTATCCCCAAATACTGGGTGAATAATGTGATGGTTCAGGCGACTAAATCGAGCTCTGCGTTCAAGTCGTTGCCACCTGACCTAGACCTTAACAGCATCTGCGTACAGAAAGAATATCGAACGATACGACGTGACCACACGTTTAGCTTTGATAGCAAAATGTACGTTATCGACTCGCCAGTACGTTACTCCATAGAGAACCAAAAAGTAGAAATACGATGTCAGTTCGATGGTACCTTCTCTGCTTACTTCGGTCATCGACGGTTAGACATCACTGAGTTAGTAGAGCCACGTAAATGCAACGAATACGGCAAAGAGGTACAACGTAAAATAGAGGCTCTGGAGTTGGTTGCAGAGCTTGGTAGTGTCTCTAAAGCCGCTCGTATCTTAGGTTGCTCACGCCAAACCTTATATACCTATCAGCAAATAATGGAAGAGGAAGGGCCACTTGGCCTCAAACGGATTAATAAGCCACTGAAGCGCAGTAAAAACGCAATCCCAGAGAGCACCGAAGATAGGATTATCGAGTTGACGTTGCTCAACCCGCATAATACGTCGATACAAGTGATGAAACTACTCAAACAAGAAAACATTACCGTGAGTATCAGCACCATCCAGACTATATGGAAAAGAGAAAAGCTCAATACACGAGAGATGAGAATCAAGCAATCCCAATCAATGAGTATCGATGTGTGAGGCAGTTGAACGATATGAATACTAGAATATAAAGGCATGACAGAATCGGTTGGTACTTATCCCGTCATGTTCCCTCAGTAATGACAGATCGAGAATCACCTTAGATTTCTTTCCATATTTATCTGCAAACTCTTGATTGGAAACAAACTCAATTAAACTTGAGCTCAATGGCCTACTTTTCGCGGATATTTCATGGAGTTTGGAAAAGTTTAAAGATGGCGAATACGCAACACTAGCGAATTGATTGTAATCGGGTAAGTCTGAAAACAACGAACTTATTAAGGTACCTTGAAGCTTCTCAAGCATTAGCGCAGAAGCGGCATTGCTGACATCATCGATAACGTATCGTAAGGTTTGTTGCTTCGCGTCGACTTTCTCGCGATGAGCATTGACTCTATCCTGCTCGCAGCGCAATAAAATACGTTGGTTGTGAGATATGCGGTCAGATTCATCAAATATGACGCTATCACAATACCTATTTTCCAAACTTAGTAACGTGTCTACTGTAGATTGTGCGAGCTTATATTCAGGTGAGATTAACCATCGATTAAAGCGAGCTTCAACATTGATTGAGACCTTCCTTGAGATCTCAACGACTTCAGGGGTATAACTTTTATTTGCTAACAACAACCGTGACTTTCCTTTGCCGTAAATGCTCTTGTATCGGCATATCCTGCCTTTATAACAAAACTAATATTAATAGAAATTAGAGATTGGTTCACGAAATTGTTTCAATAAAATTAAGGATATTTAGTTATAGTGCGTTGAGAGTGGCTAGTGTGTGATATGTAGCCGGATATACTTTTCTGGAAAGCTGTATTTGAACCTTTTCTTCGTCGGTAGATTTTTTTTTGCCTGCTTGCAAACTTTACTATCTCCAGACGTTCTCACCTTTTTGATTCTTGCGTAACCTTTAGAGTGCTTCATCTCAATCATCAGATCGCAATAACCCTCGAAATCAACATTACTCTTGTTGAGCCCTTTCATGACGGTGACTTTTATCTTTTTGGCTACAGGATTAACCAATGCATCGTCGGGAAAAGCGACTGGGGATAAAAAACATAATAGTAATACTAGGTATCTCATACTGCTCTCTCTTTGTTGAGGGTGAGAACAGTATGCGGAGATTTAAGAGAAATGAAGGATTAACTTAGTATGAAGATTGACTAGCTAGCGCGTAACTCTCAACGATTACGCTTTCTTTGAGCCTTTAGACTTAAAACCATTATGCGGGAACACGTTACGAATACGTTGCTGTACGTTTTTAGGCACATCTTTAGTGAACTTGAGATTGTAGCCAGAACGTTTTGCATACACTTTTAGCTCACCTTTAAAGGTATTGTTATGACCAATCTCTTGAAGGTTATGCTTAAAGCTCGGTGGAAGATGCCCTTTAACTTGTTCGATCGCCCCGTCACTAAATTTAATTTTCAACACCGGTCGATCGACTGCTACTAACCAAAAAACTAATACCGCACCGATTAATATTACGTACATCATAATGTCACCACTACTGTTGATGGTTATTTATCGTCAGAAAGGAGTTTGCTTAAGTCTTCTTTAAGGCTAGTCACCGTCTTGCTGGCCTGTTCACTACGAGACGCTTCGCTAACCAAATACTCGATGGCGTCGGAAAGCGTACAACCTAGCTCGTTCGCTCGTTGAGATAGTTTTTCCCATACACGATAATCAAGGTCGATTGATTTCTTTTTGGTGTGAACTTGTTCAGCATTGAAGTGGCGCTTTCGCTTAGCTCTGATCGCTTGTTTAAGCTTGTTATCGAGCTCAGGAGACATGTTGTTAGAGATCCACTCAAGAACACCCGTAGGCTGGTGTTCCAGCTTCAATAAGGCTTGAACAGCAACGTCAGCTTCACTTGAATCAATATGGCAAGTGATCGATTCACCTTCTTTCCATTTTTTGACCAGATAGTTCCATTTCCAACCACATTCCAAGTTTTCAAGTTGCTGATATTTCATGTCTAATCTCGAGAGTTAATCCTAGTGACAGCGTAACCCAAAATGGGCTGTTTAACAATTATTGTCTTGAAAGAATAGACCAAGATCATACTTATATTAGCTTAGTGATTAGTAACTACCACATAGAGCTACAAGCGAGATCGGTTTTTCTATATACTCCCTACCTCATTATCATAATCAGAAACTTAAATGACTCAAGTAGATTGGCGACATGTTACGCCTCAGTACGACGAATATAGCGCTCAATTAGAGCAATTCCCTGACATCTCGCCTTTCCCGTTTTCAGATATTCAACATAGATTCAAAGATGCGCTAACCCGCTTTGTCCGTTTGTCTAACCTTTCGCGTGTTTTACTTGTAAACGCTCCGGACAATTCGATCTATCGTCAAATGATTGTTGAATCTCTAGTCACTGCTTTAGATGATCACACTCTACCGGTTATAAAAACTGAATCTTTAAATGCTGCCTCTCTTTTTGACCAAATTCAATCGAAAGACGGTAAGGTTGTTGCGACAAAACCTGGCCTCCTGGCTAGAGCAAACAACGGTTATCTGATCGTTTCAGCAAACTTGATCTTAGCAAACCCAGGAAGCTGGTTACTGCTTAAATCTGCGCTGCTTGGTGAAGCCGTAGAGCCTATCAGTAGCAACCCTGAGCACTTGAACCAATCTCCAACTTTGCCTCTTACCTACAACATTAAGTTGATTGTGGTTGGTGATAGAGCTCAATTAGGTGACCTTGATTATCTAGACAGCGATATTCAAACCGGTTTTTGCCTATTTAGCGAAATTGAGCAAGATATCAAGATCTCTGAAGAGAGTTTGACTCAATATCTTGGTTACCTTAAGTGGCTTCAACTACGCTATGAACTGCCAACCATCACGCAACAAGCGTTGACGGGCATTCTTACTGCCGGAGCAAGAGAGACTGAAGATCAAAGCTATACTCCATTATGCCCTATTTGGCACAATGCGTTATTGAACGAAGCTTTGATTGAAGCTAACAATGGTGAGATTGATATTCACCATATCCAACAAGCTCAACAACACAAATACAACCGAGAGTCGTACCTACCAGAACGCGCTCTTGATGATATTCGAGATGGCCAAGTCATTATTGAAACTGAAGGTGAACAAGTTGGTCAGGTTAATGGCCTAACAGTCATCGATGTTCCTGGGCACCCGATATCGTATGGTGAACCTGCACGAATCTCCTGTGTTATTCACTTTGGTGATGGTGATATTGCCGATGTTGAGCGCAAAGCCGAACTTGGTGGTAATCTTCATGCTAAAGGTATGATGATCATGCAAGCATTTGTGAGCAGCGCACTCAACCTAGAAGATCCGCTACCTTATGCCGCTTCTGTGGTATTTGAGCAATCGTATTGCGAAGTAGATGGCGATAGTGCTTCTCTAGCAGAGCTTTGCTCTTTGGTGAGTGCTTTGTCTGAATACCCTATCAATCAACAAATTGCGGTTACTGGTGCAGTGGACCAATTTGGTCGTGTACAAGCGGTTGGTGGGCTAAACGAGAAAATCGAAGGCTTTTACCATGTGTGTAAGCACAATGGCTTAACTGGCGAACAAGGTGTGATCCTTCCAAGATCGAATTTAAGGCACCTCGCACTGAAGCCAGACCTTATTGAAAGCATTAAGAATGAAGAATTCCATATTTGGTCTGTGTCTAATGTAGATGAAGCAATTCCTCTCATTATGAACAAACCATTTAGAGACGATGAACAAGAAAGCGTTCTGAGCAAAATCGCGGAACGTATTGAAAACTTTGAAAGACATGAGCACCCTATTGGAATCGTTGGACGCATTAAAAACTGGTTTGTCTAGTACTGATCGGACTTGTTTAGCGTACACCTGTTCACTAATATGCACCTATCAAAAATCGGAGTAATTGATAATGCAAAACAAACGTGATTCTTACACTCGCGAAGAGCTTCTAGCATCAAGCCAAGGCGAACTATGGCCACAAGGTCCTCAACTACCAGCACCGAACATGCTAATGATGGATCGCATCACTAAAATGTCTGAAACTGAAGGTGATTACGGTAAAGGTTTAGTTCTTGCTGAGCTGGATATTACTCCTGACCTATGGTTCTTCGATTGTCACTTCCCAGGTGACCCTGTAATGCCGGGTTGTTTAGGCCTTGACGCAATGTGGCAGCTTGTTGGCTTCTACCTTGGTTGGGTTGGCGGCGAAGGTAAAGGTCGAGCTCTAGGTGTTGGCGAAGTGAAATTCACTGGTCAAATTCTGCCAACAGCGAAAAAAGTAACTTACGAGATCCACATGAAGCGTGTTGTTAACCGTCGCCTAGTTATGGGCCTTGCGGATGGTCGCGTACTTGTTGATGGTAAAGAGATCTACGTTGCTAAAGATTTGAAAGTTGGCCTTTTCCAAGATACGTCAGCATTCTAATCTAATAGTTAGATTTTTAGTAAAGCAGCCCATGGCTGCTTTATTTTCATTTCAATAAATTTAGTTATAGTGCATTAAAATATCCCGTATTAAGCTTGAAGCAGGATAAATCCACCAGCGATACGCTTATGATAGCGAAACTAGAATGCTACATAGCTCTGGGAATCTTTGTATTGTTCTGAAACTAACAAGGCTCCAGCCGTTGTAATCAACAGACAATGGAGCCCTGACCTTGAATTCTTTGCGCCCTATCTACTTATAGAGACCTGATTGCTTATCATCTTTGGCATCACGCCAACCACCTAACCAATAAGACCGAGAGTCCATTTGGCTATATGGGCAAGCTTCTTGCGACCTACCATTTAAACCAGCTTTGTAGCCTTGAGATTGTGCTCGTTCTAGTCGATCACGCTTTTGTCTCTTCATAGTGCAGTCCTCATACGGGTGTTCCATTTACTAACATACAATGATTACAACTTTGCGGAGTTTTTGTGACTCCAACTTTAAGAATCGATCAGATTTTCACTTTTCTCAAGGCGAAAAAAAGCCCGAGTTCAGAATTGTGAACTCGGGCCCAAGAGATAAATTATTTAAATTTTCTGCGGAACCCTAACAGACCAAGCACAGTCAAAGTTAACCAACCTAGGCTACCACCTTGACGATCAACTTTCTCTGAGTCGGCACTACGAGTTTGGATATCAGCTTTAGTTGCACCGGCAATTGGTACAAGCTTAACTGCAACAACCTCTTCTACCGCGTTAGATGACGCGCCACCACAGTATGAGTTGTGAGACGTTGTGTCATACGGTTGAGTCGTTCCTCCAACTGTACATTTGATAGCAGTAGCAGAGATCACACCAGCATCGTTAATGTCAGTAGCATCAATAATTCGGAACTTGTTGTTCTCTCCGGAAACATTACCATCATTTGTTAGATCATCTAACCACCAAGCCTGACCGTTAAAGATGTCTACACGACGAGCTTCAGTTGATGAAGACACGTTATAAGGATATATAAAGCCTCTGTGTCTTCTTTCACTACCATCAACCTCACGAGTGGTTTCTGCATCTATTTGGCCAACAAACTCATTAAAGTTGTTAACTGCTTTAGCTTCACCGCTCGAACCACCAAAGAAGATACCACCAGACAAGTACGTTGCTGTTGGTTTTTTGGCATCGGTTACAACGAAAGGCTTATTACCTGCACTACCACTCTCTGGTACATAACCATTACGCTTAGAATAACCAACAGCGAACAAATTATCGTTGATGTCAGTCGCTACAGAGTTACTGTATCTAGCATCGTCGTTAGACGAGCCTGACTTAACCTCTGCACCGCTAATCTGTGTAGTCGTCCATGTTGCACCAGTAAGATCTAATGAGTCACTCACAAAAACACTGGCGTTCATGTCTTGTAGGTCACCATTACCATCTGCAGTATTATAGCCAACACCGTAAAAACCAGAACCTGATTCAACGATTGAACGCATACTGCCTTGAGCAAAGTAATCACCTTGTTTAGCGTCACCGCTGCGAATCCAATCGATTTCTTTGGTCGTAGTACCGTCCCAGATCGCCGCTTTAGAAGCATAGGCCTTATCTGGTTCTGATGTATCAGTCGGAACAAACTCTTCAGAGACACTACCTACATTATAAACAGTACCGTTGCTTGCCTTAATCGCTTTCCATGCACGAGTTTCAGACGTACCAGTAGGCCCAGCCGTCGTCGTAAACAGCGCATTATTACGTATACTTCCTTCGGATTTAACACCTAGTGGTTTAGCGTCTTCATCTAGAGAATTAATTACCGTATTTCTAGTCTCAAAAGTACCGCCACCTTCAACGAAGGCTTTTGCATTGACATAAGTAAGATCGTTTCTTTCCTTATTCCAAGTATCATACCAGCGATTATCTGCCCAACTTTCACATGTAGAATATCTCAGCTCGCGGTAACAGTAATTTTCGAAATCGTCACGCTCTTGAATGTATTGGAATGGAGCATCCATAGCGAATGGGACTTCTTCACGATAACTTACCGCTTCAAGAGTATCGCGAGTTTCACCAGCCAGTTTAAAGTCGCCACATGCAACACTACCAACAGTGCCGGTAGTAAAACAACTTTCTGTTCCGGTTACTGTTGCAGGTTGAATTGCTACACCAAAGGTCTCTGAAGCACCCGTAATTGAGCTAGGAGTGGCAACTTCTACTACTTGATAGAGCACAGCATTCGCATTAGTTGCAGCAAAAACTAATGCTGCAACTGTTGTTAATTTAAATTTAGTACAAGTCATTATTACTTCTTAACTTTCCTGTTGTAGTGCCTCGAGCTCTTCCCAGCGCTCAAAAGCAACTTCAAGCTCCTGCTCTGCTGCAGATAGCTTATCTAATACTGGTTGTGTCTGCTCTACAGATTTTGAAAAGAAGCTTGGATCGTTGACTTCTTCCTGAAGAGTTTCAATTTGAGTTTCCAATTCTTCTAAACGCATTGGTAGCGCTTCTAGTTCTCGTTGTAGCTTATACGATAACTTCTTAGGTTTAGCCTTAACTGGCGCAGTTTTGGGAGTTTCCTCAACTACTTTCTCAGGCTTTGATGGCTTTTCAACCTGTCGGTACTCTAATGCTTGTTTTCTTTGCTGCTGAGCATCGTGGTAACCACCAACAAATTCTTCAATAACGCCATTACCTTCAAAGATCCAACTTGTCATAACCGTGTTATCAACAAACTGACGATCGTGGCTCACTAAAAGAAGCGTACCCTGATAGTTGGCAAGCAAATCTTCTAAAAGTTCCAAAGTTTCGATATCTAGATCGTTGGTTGGCTCATCGAGAATCAATAAGTTGTTCGACTTAAGGAAGATACGAGCTAGTAACAGACGGTTTTTCTCACCACCAGATAGTGCTTTAACAGGAGTACGAGCACGTTTTGGAGAGAATAAGAAATCTTGTAAGTAGCTTAGTGCATGACGCTCACGGCCACCTACAGTGACTTCTTGCTTACCATCCGCTAAGTTATCGATTACAGACTTCTCAGGATCTAGAATTTCACGATATTGGTCAAAGTAAGCGACTTCAAGCTTAGTACCGCAATGTAGACGACCTGAATCTGGCTTAAGTTGATCAAGCAGCAGTTTAAGTACCGTACTTTTACCACAGCCATTCGGGCCAATTAGAGCGATACGATCACCACGCATGATATTGAAGCTGAAGTCTTTAACAATCTCTTTGCCTTCGAAGCCAAAGTTAATGTTCTCAGCTTCAAATACAATCTTGCCTGAACGCTGGCCATCGTCGATTTGGATGATCGCTTTGCCTTGCACTTCACGACGGTTCAAACGTTCTTCACGTAGCTTCTTAAGCGCACGTACACGGCCTTCGTTACGAGTTCGACGAGCTTTAATGCCTTGACGAATCCATACTTCTTCCTGAGCAAGCTTTTTATCAAATTCAGCGTTTTGCATTTCTTCTACACGAAGCGCTTCTTCTTTCTCAACAAGATAGTTTTCGTAATCACCCGGGAAAGAGCTCAATTTACCGCGATCAAGATCGACAATACGTGTTGCCATCGATTTAATGAAGGCACGGTCATGCGAGATAAAGATGATTGAACCGCGGAAGTCTTTCAGGAAACCCTCTAACCATTCAATGGTCGCAACATCCAAGTGGTTAGTCGGTTCGTCAAGTAGAAGCACGTCAGGGTCACATACAAGCGCACGAGCAAGCGCCGCTTTACGTTGCCAACCACCAGATAAATCAGTCAGCTTTGTTTCAGCTGTCAACTTAAGTGCAGCCAATACGTTGCTTACGCGATCTTCAAAGCGCCATGCATTCGCATGATCCAATTGCTCTTGAACACGAGTAAGACGATTTAGGTTCTTTTCACTAGGGTCAGTACCGATGAGATCCAGAAGATCATGATAGATCTTCAGCTGTTCACCGATTTCCGCTAGGCCACCAGCAACGTAATCATAAACGGTACCTTGCTCATTGCGCGGTGGATCTTGCTCAAGGCGAGATACAACCACATCTTGTGTGATTTGCATCTTGCCGTCGTCCATGATGATGTTCCCAGACAGGATTTTCATCAACGTAGACTTACCAGCGCCATTGCGCCCTACTAAACACACACGTTCGTTTTCTTGCAGTGCGAAGTCCGCACGATCTAATAACGGGTGATCGCCAAACGCTAATTGCCCATTATGAATTGTAAGTAATGCCATTCTTCTTTAACCAATCATTAAGTTCTAACAAGCCAAATGGCCAGTTAAGCTCTGAGCTTTGAGAAAGATCAGAGCTTTCAAATTTGAGCACCGGAATAGTGACCCCGTAACGGGAAAAGAGCTCATCATCGAATGCAATGTCGACAACGTTGACGTGATGGCTAATATTTAACTGTTCCGTGAGTTGGAATGCCATCTCACATAGATGGCACCCTTCTGTACTGTAGAGAGTCAGCACTATATATCCTTATACAATCTCTTAACTACTTGTGAGTAATCAACCAGCAGTTATGAATGTGCTTATTGCGAGAGAAGTCCAATGGAAGCGTCTTAGCAGAAATGTTCTGAGCCTTAAGAGCTAATTCATCCAGAGCTTCCAAGTCCATTTTGAAGTGACGCTTGTTGTTAGAGAACACAATCGTGCCTTCTTCACGAAGAAGACGCTTAAGGTTTTCCATCAATTGAATGTGATCACGCTGAACATCAAAAGATTGATCCATACGCTTAGAGTTTGAGAACGTAGGTGGATCAATAAAGATCAGGTCGTAAGAACCCTGCTCTTTAACCAACCACTGTAAGCAATCAGCTTGCACAAATTGATGTTGACGACCAACACGGCCATTAAGCTCCATGTTCTGTTTTGCCCACTCAAGGTAGGTATTAGACATATCAACCGTTGTTGTAGAACGAGCGCCACCGACAGCAGCATGAACAGATGCACTGCCTGTGTAAGCGAACAGGTTTAGGAAATCTTTACCTGCAGCCATCTCACCGATACGACGACGAGTGATCTTATGATCTAGGAACAAGCCTGTATCTAAGTAATCATGAAGATTAACAATCAGCTTAACGCCGTATTCGTTCACTTCTAGGTTAGATGAGTCTTGAGCCATCTTCTGGTATTGAGAACGGCCTTTCTGCTTCTGACGAACCTTTAGAACCACATTGTTCGCTTCAACGCCCGTTACTTGAATAGAAGCACGGATGATATCGGTTAAGCGACGTTTTGCCTTCTCTTCCGGAACATCTTTAGGCGCTGCGTATTCTTGAATCACAAGGTGACCTGGGTATACGTCAATCGCTACATTGTATTCTGGTAAGTCAGCATCGTAGATACGGTAACAATCTAATTGCTCTTTCTTAGCCCACTTGCCAATTTTACCGATGTTCTTTTTAAGTCGGTTTGCAAAGTCAGGAGCAATCAGCTGTTCTTGCTCGCCCGTTGGACGTTCTGACATCGGACGATCTGAAATTGAGTAGTTCTTTTGGTGACACGGTAACGCACCATTATTCAATTTGAACTGTTTGTCTGCACGCATGCGTAAGCAGCTAAGTAGTTCGTCTGAACTAGAGAAGATAGACGCGTTACAACCGCCAAATTCAGCTTTAAGCTGTGCGCCGAATGCCGTGTACAGTGCAATTAGGCCAGGCTCTGTACCCAGACGCTCACCATAAGGTGGGTTAGAAACAATCACACCATCAACAAATTCTGTAGGGCGTTTAAGCTTTGCAGCGTCACCTACTTCGAATTCAATCAACTCTTCAACACCAGCACGACGAGCATTGTCGCGCGCTGTTTTGATCATGCGTTCATCGTTGTCGTAACCATAGAACTTACATTCTACTTTCTTAACGCCACGACGACCTTGAACGTTCGCTTCAGCTTTAACTTCAGCCCAAAGCTCTGGTTCGAAATCTTCTAGTGATTCAAAACACCACTTCTGGCGTTTAACACCAGGAGCCATGTTTGCAGCCATCATTGCCGCTTCAATCACTAACGTACCTGAACCACACATAGGGTCTAGGAAAGGCTTAGTTGCATCCCAACCACTACGGAGAAGAATCGCTGCAGCAAGCGTTTCACGCAGAGGTGCGCGACCTGATTCTGGACGGTAACCACGTTGATGAAGACCGCTTCCCACCATATCAACACCAAGAATCGCTTTATCACGGTGTAGACGAACGTGAATACGAACATCTGGGTTCTCTTTGCTGATAGAAGGACGAGGCAAAGACTTCTTCTCGAAGCAATCAACAACGGCATCTTTTACTTTCATCGCACCGTATTGGCTGTTACGGATTTCGTTGTTCGTACCATTAAAGTCAACAACGAAACGCTTAGAGCTATGGAATTGATTTACCCAGTTAACCGCAGTGGTTGATAGGTACAAATCCATGTCGTCCATACAAGTGAATTCAGAAAGGACACGTACAAATCGAGAAGCCAAACGGCTCCACAAACAACAACGATAAATTTGCTCATTGGTCGCTTTGAATTTAACACCTGCTTGAACAGGTTTTGCGTTTGTAATCCCTAGTTGGGTTAGTTCTTCAACTAATAAATTCTCAAGGCCGTTTGAGGTAACCGCTAGATATTGATTCATAGTGTTCTTTTATTGATAAAAATGAGCTCGATTATACCTGAATTTGTAACTAGAGCATCACACTAAACGCGTCTTTTCATTGAATCTTTCGACTAACTGGCTAGCAAATGCACAGTCTTGAAGCGATCGCTTACCCACATCCCCTTAGAACACAAGACCTATCGAACCAACTCCATTTCTGACCATTTGTTAACCAAAACAGCAATGTGAATTTATATTCACCTTTAAATTGGTATATACCAAGAGGGATTTATGGGTGGAATTTAGCTACAAAAGACCAAAAACAGGGAATAAAGATGGACCAATTACACTTCTAGCGATGAAAAAAGCTGAAATTAAGGCGAAAAAATAGTCGTAAGTTCACTATTTAAATGGTTAAGCAGTGATGTATTTATCAGGATGAGGTTTTTTAGGCACAAAAAAATCGGCTATTGAGCCGATTTTGGGGAAGGTTTGACAGGTTTACGCGTTGCAATGTGTGTGAGAAATGATGGACTGAATAGAAGGCTAACCGACCATCGCAATGTGCGTTTGATGAAGAATAGCGTTCGCGTCTATCATTCTATCGTGCATGACCTTAATCGAGTCGCCAAAGCGTAACCCTTTTGAAGGTGTAAGCAGAAACTCTTCTAGGTCGACAAATGCACATAGGCTCGCGCACTCTCCCACTTCTAATACAATGAAATACCCTAAGCTATGTTCGTTATTCATTTGTACGATATCCCCTTCTTGAGGATATTCATGCCCAGCGCCCTGTGAGTCGAAGAACCAGCTCTTAGGCTGTACAGGCTTATGGAAGCGTTTTGCTGCCACACAATAAAGCGCGAGTTCAGCTTGCCGAGGCTCAGACAGTTCTAAGCCAGAAATTTGTTCTTTGAAGGTTTGGTATGAAGATGCGTCATCAACGGTGAATTCATTATCTCTAAACGCGCAGTCCACCAGCTTATTGCGGACCAGATTCGTTTTGAAAATCATATCCTCTCCGAGGTTTAGCATTAATGAACATTGCTGCTCATCGTAATACCAACTCCATGTATCGCTAGGTTTAAGCATCATTTCGTCTCACACTGTTGAACCATTCCATTAGGTAAAACGCAAAATTACCTTCAATTACAGTAATTTTACTGAGCAATAGGCAAAAAAAAAGAGGAAATGAATTCCTCTTTCTTATCGCTTTTCTCTACAACTCAGTGAGTTACAGTGTCTCTTTTAGTAAGACGATGCCAGATTGTCGCTTTTCAAGAATCAAAGCAATTTTAAGCTTATAGATTTTTAACGATGTCGCCAACTAGGCCTGGACCTTTGTAGATGAAACCAGAGTAAACTTGTACAAGCTTCGCGCCTGCCATCATTTTCTCTTTTGCAGCAACATACGAGTCAACACCACCTACTCCGATGATCGGCAGTTGGTCACCAAGCTCTTCGTGAAGTTTGCGAACTACTTCAGTACTACGAGATTGAACAGGACGTCCACTTAGGCCACCCGCTTCATCGCAATGTTTCATGCCTTCAACGATTGAACGATCCAATGTTGTATTTGTTGCGATCACACCATCGATCTTATTTTTGATCAATGATTCACAAATTTGGCGAATTTCATCGTCGCTTAGATCCGGAGCAATCTTAAGAGCAAGAGGCACATATTTACCATGCTTCTCTTCCAGTTCAGATTGTTTCGTTTTAAGTTCAGACAATAGATCGTCTAGAGCTTCGCCGTATTGTAGAGAACGAAGTCCTGGAGTGTTTGGTGAAGAGATGTTCACAGCAATGTAACCAGCGTATTGATATACCTTCTCCATACAGATCAAGTAATCTTCAGCGCCCTTTTCAATTGGTGTGTCTTTGTTCTTACCGATGTTAATACCTAAGATGCCATCGTAGTTCGACTTCTTAACATTCTCAACAAGGTTGTCGACGCCTAGGTTGTTAAAGCCCATGCGGTTGATGATACCTTCAGCTTCAACAAGACGGAATAAACGAGGTTTGTCGTTACCCGCTTGTGGACGTGGAGTCACTGTTCCTACTTCTACGAAACCAAAACCCATAGCGCCAAATGCATCAATACATTCGCCGTTTTTATCTAGGCCTGCCGCGAGGCCAACTGGGTTTTTAAAAGTAAGACCCATGCACTCTACAGGTCGATGAGGTAATTGTTGGCGATACAAAAGATCAATTGGTGTGCCTGTAAAGCGTTTGAAATTTTGAATTGCAAGATCATGTGCCTTTTCGGCATCAAGTTGGAAAAAGCCAGTTCTGGCTAGACGGTAAAGCATTGTGCCTCCGATAGAAAAAAGCCCCGTGTAAACGGGGCGATATTATTTACTTATTTACCCAACTATTCAATCTATTACTGTCTGTAAGGGTAAGATAATCGAGTTTGCTAACGAATGAGGTTCATTATTAAGCAAACGTTATCGTTTCTTCAGGTTATTAACCCATTTCTAATCTCAACCTTAGTACAGCCACCAACTCACTTAACAACAAACAAGGTGTCCGTCGAGGTTGGTCCTTCAAAAATCGTTAGTTCTATTGATCCCACTTTACCGAAACGAAAAAGGCAGACCTTGTGGCCTGCCCTTATATTTTTCGTTTTATCTAGTGACTAGTCTTTCGACATGCAGTTTAGATTCAACAACATCAATTCACGTAACGCCACTGAGAACTTAGCAAACTCATGAACAGAACCCACTTTGAATTCGTTCAAGATGCTCTCCCAACGATGCAGAGAAACAGAGTTACTTTCCATCCAGTCATCAAGCGCTTTAATCACATCGATGTCTGAAGCACAGCCACAGTTAAGTACTTGGCCAGTTAGCTGACGTTGTTGCCAATCCAGATCTTCTCTGAATGCAGCACGTGCCAGCGCTTGCCAGTTGTTGTCTACAGCTTGGCCATTGATTTGCTTCAAGAACCAATGCAGTGACAAACGGTCGCCAAGGTTGAAGTAAAGCTTAGACGCTTGTTGTACTGTTTTACCTGTTTCACGAGCTACTGTGGATATATCCAGTGCTGAGTACAGGCTAGACAAACGAGCCACTGAATTAGCTAGCTCAGCGTTTACACCTTGGTCAATCCATAGTTGAGCCATTGCTTGATGCTCTTCTACTTCTGATGCGACTAGGTTTTCGTCCAGTTTTTCAGTAATCGCAGCCACATCACCTTGGTAAAGCTCAATCAATGCGTTCACTGACTGTTTACCCGTACGGTTTCTTAGCAACCAGCGTGCTAGGCGACGAAGCGTACGACGCACATGGTAAAGCAATTCGTATTGAGCTTCAGAACTTGAGATGTTGTCCAGTTCACGGATGCTCTTTAGTACCTTACCTAGACCGTAGATTTCACGTGATGCCGCGTAAGCATTCGCAATATCAACAATGTTCGCGCCCGTCTCTTCTTGCAAACGAGTCACAAAGTTACAGCCCATCTCGTTAACCATTTGGTTAGCAAGCGCAGTTGCAATGATCTCGGCACGTAGTGGATGGTTATCCATGTGCTGGGAGTAGTTACGGCGTAACTCTGTTGGGAAGTATTGCATCAGTTGTTGAGCATGGAACTCATCATTCGCAATATCATCACTGACAAGATCTTCTTTTAGAACCATTTTACCGTAAGCGATCAATACTGATAGCTCAGGCCTTGTTAGTGCTTGGCCTTGCTTCTCACGCTCTAACAGCGTTTCGTCATCTGGGATGTATTCCAAACCACGGTCTAAATACCCTGCTTTTTCCATTGTGTGGATGAAGCGGATTTGCTCTTTCACTAAGCCAACACCTTGATGCTCAGTCACAGAGATGGACTCAGCTTGGCAGTACGCATCATCTAGTACGATTTCACCAACTTCATCTTCCATTGACTCAAGCACTTGGTTACGTTGCTTAACGGTTAGATCACCATTAGACACTAAGCCATTCAAGAAGATCTTAATGTTAACTTCGTTATCCGAGCAATCTACACCACCAACGTTATCAACAAAGTCAGTATTCACTCGACCGCCCGTTAGAGCGTATTCAATACGACCCAATTGAGTCATACCCAAGTTACCGCCTTCACCAACAACCTTAGCTTTTAGGTCACGGCCATCAATACGTAGCACGTCATTTGCACGGTCACCCACATCAGTATGAGTCTCGCTAGAAGACTTAACGTAAGTACCAATACCGCCATTCCAAAGTAGATCAACCTGCATAGACAAGATCGCTTTGATCAAGTCGTTTGGTGCCATAGAAGCTTTCTTGGTACCCAGCATTTTCTGAATTTCAGGTGTTAGGGAAATAGACTTCGCTCGACGAGAGAAGATGCCACCACCTTGAGAAATCAGGTCTTTATTGTAATCTTCCCAGCTTGAACGAGGCAGATTAAACAGACGGTCACGCTCTACCCAGCTTGATGCCGACTCTGGATTCGGGTCAATGAAGATATGCATGTGGTTAAACGCAGCTTGTAAGCGAATATGCTTAGATAGCAGCATACCGTTACCAAATACGTCGCCCGCCATATCACCTACACCAATTGCAGTGAAGTCTGTGCTTTGACAGTTGATGCCCATTTCACGGAAGTGACGTTTAACAGATTCCCAACCACCTTTCGCCGTGATACCCATAGCTTTATGGTCGTAACCGTTAGAACCACCAGAGGCAAACGCGTCACCTAACCAGAAGTTGTACTCTTCAGCTACCGAGTTCGCTAGATCTGAGAATGTCGCGGTACCTTTATCGGCAGCTACAACCAAGTACGGGTCATCTTCATCGTGACGAACAACACTCTTAGGTGGGATAACCTCACCTTCAATGATGTTGTCTGATACGTCTAGTAAGGCACGGATGAAGCGCTTGTAACAACGTTGACCTTCAGCAAAGATCTCATCTCGGCCAGACATAGTGTGTTGACGCTTACAAACAAAACCACCTTTAGCACCAACCGGAACGATAACCGTGTTCTTAACTTGTTGCGCTTTAACTAGACCTAGAATCTCAGTACGGAAGTCCTCTTGACGGTCTGACCAACGTAAACCACCACGTGCTACTTTACCGCCACGTAGATGAACACCCTCAATATCTGGTGCGTATACGAAGATCTCAAACGCAGGAACCGGCGCTGGGATATCTGGAATCTCGCTTGGTCTCATTTTCAGAGCCAACCAAGGTTTAGACTGCTTGTTTTCGTCTACTTGGTAGTAGTTCGTACGAAGCGTTGCAGTGATCATTTCCATGTAGCGACGAATGATACGGTCATCATCCAAGCTCTCTACATGATCCAACTGTTCAGTGATCTTCTTAATAAGATCTTGTTGGCCTTTCACGCTGCCCTTCAGTTTAGGATCGAAACGCTTGCCGAATAAGCTCACTAGCCCTTTTGCTAACTCTGGGTAATGAGACAATGTGTCTTCAATGTATTGTTGGCTGAATGGGAAACCCACTTGACGCATGTAACGAGCATAAGCACGTAAAATTGAGATTTCACGGCCAGAAAGACCAGCGCCAAGTACCAAACGGTTGAAACCATCGCTGTCTAACTCACCCGCCCAAATTGCTGCGAACGCTTGTTGGAAAAGATCGCGCGCTTCGCGAAGATCGATAGTCTTATCGCTCTTGTGCAACATCGAGAAATCAAGGATCCAGTATGTCACACCATTAGTTTTACGCACTTCATAAGGTGATTCACCGATAACGCGTAGGCCGAAGTTTTCAAGCATTGGCATAACATCAGAAAGGTGAATTGGCTCATCGCTGTGGTAGAACAACTTCAAACGAACTGCTTTAGAATCTGCCGCCTCTTCTTGAGGACGGTAGAAAAGCATACCCAATTTATTGTCTTCACTTAGTGCTTCTAAACGTTCAATATCCGCAACTGCAGAACCTGGCATCATGTCTTCTTTGTACGAACGTGGGAATGCACGCATGTACTCTTTCGACAATGGAAGCCCTTTGCTCTCACCGAAGTTTGCAATGATTGATTCAGACAGGCGGTCATCCCACGTAGACGATACTTCCATTAAATTTTGCTCAATTGTTTTCACGTCCACATCCATGTTGTTGTTATCAACACGAACAATATAGTGCGTTCTCGCCAGTGGGCTTTCAGAGAAGTAAGTTGTGAATTCAACCTCTTCTTCACAACCAAAGTACTGCTTCAAGATGCGTTGTGTTTGGCGACGAAGCTCAGTGTTGTAACGATCTTTTGTTACGTAAACCATGCAGCTAAAGAAACGGCCAAACGGGTCTTTGCGAACGAACAGACGCAGAAGATCGCGATCTTGCATTTGTACTACGCCAGTACCCACTTCAAGTAACTCTTCTTCTCGAGCTTGAAGCAGTTCATCACGTGGGTAGTTTTCAAGAATGTTGTGCAGTGCTTTGTAAGAGTATGAACCCTCACGGTAACCACTCGCGTCTAAGATTCGGTCTACTTTCTCACGAACAAGAGGAATCGTTTCAACGGTTTGGTTATAAACAGCAGACGTGTAAAGACCAGTAAAGCGGTGCTCACCAATGACCTTACCGTTCTTATCGAACTTCTTAATACCGATGTAATCGTTGTAAGCTGGGCGGTGAATGCGTGAAGCCGTGTTGCCCTTGGTTACAATAAGTACATAAGGCTTTTTCGCTTCAAGGCGTGCCGAATCAGAAAACTCAGACAACTTAACGTTGCGTACACGATCTGAATTCGCAAACAAACCAAGACCTTGCTCCTTGGTCGGTTGCAGTTCAGTGTCGCCGTTAACTGAAACTAGGTCATATTCCTTATAACCCATGAATGTAAAGTTGTGTTCACCTAACCAACGAAGAAACGCCAACGTTTCATCAAAACGTTGGCCATCTACAGGAATGCTCTCTTTCTGCTTTTCTACTTGATTGGTTACTTCTTCAAGTCTTTCAACCATCTTCAACCAATCGTTCACAACTAAGCTAGTATCGGTAAAGATATCCAGTAGCTCCGTTTTAAGAGCTGTCATTTCAGCTTTACTGCTAAGACGGTCTACTTCGATATGGAAAAGCGATTGGAATGCACCTTCGTTATTGCTAACACCGACAACACTGCCCTTATCTGAGCGAGAGATTTGTGTTGGGTTATGAAGCATCAGGTGAGAAGAAAGGTCTAGGCGAGTAAGTGCCATTTTTACAGAATCAACAAGGAATGGGCTGTCTGGAACGACTATCTCAACGATAGTGTGAGTAGACTGCCAACCTTGACGACTTACCGTCGGGTTGAAAACGCGTACAGAGATTTCGTCGGCTTTCTTTTCATTGATGTGATGCCATAAGCTAACTACAGCACCATATAAATCGGATTCGTTTCTCTGAGTCAGATCGTCGTGAGAAACGTTACTAAACAAGTGTTGAGCAAGTTGAGTTACGAGAGGTCGATGAGCAAGGTCAAGTTTGTCTTGAATCAGCTTGTAAACTTTTTCAAGTAAAACTGGAACCACAGTTTCACGTGCGGTCATAGTCACACTCCACAATTAGAATTATATTTTATTATTAGGGGGATCACTTAAGCTAGTGTTTGAAACGTGCCGCTGAGCGCTTTTCTACTAACGAGTTAAGCAAAGGTAATGCATTCATTTATTGTAAAAGCATTATTGAAAAATAGTTAATTGTTTTGGAGGTGGTAAGAGGTGAAATGTTTGATTATGTGATTAAGATTCCTTTTAACTCACTAGGCACGCCAAGGTTTACAGAGCTTCCAACTTAATAAACTTATTTTTTTGGTCAGTTGTCAGCCTAAACTGCCCTCTAACCCCTATTTGTGTAAGAAATGGTCTGAATCGAGTTGCAGGTAACTGTAAACGTAAACCTGTTGTTGTTATCACTTGAACTTTACTTGCCGCACCAGAATAGCTGGCTAAAAACTGCTGATATGAGATGTTAAGTTGGAAAATATAGCGATTCATACGGTACCTGTATAAATATACAGTGCCAGTATTTTTTGGCACTTGACGATGTCTGACTGTGAAACCTAGCTTGAAACTGAACTTGAAACTGCTCTAGCTTATCGAAAATTCGATGAACCAGAAACAAAAAATCAGTGGCAGATATTCTCTACCACTGACGACTTTTCTTGATAAGTAAACAGATTTAAGTAAACCGTTACTTGAGAACGTTTAACTTAAGCTTCTAGTGCCTTCGTTACTTTCTCAAATAAGTCTTTAGCTAGGTTGTCCATCCCCTTTAAAGTCTCAAGTTCTTTCTTGATCAGAGCTTGGCGTTCATCATCGTACTTACGGAATTTAAGAAGCGGGTCAATCAGACGTGAAGCCACTTGCGGGTTACTGCTGTTAAGCTCACGTAAGATCTCGCCAGCAAACTCATAGCCCTGACCAGACTTATCATGGAACTGTACCGGGTTCATGTTTAAGAATGAACCAACCAAGTTGCGAGTTCGATTCGGGTTCTTCAAACTAAACGCTTGATGTGACATTGATGCTTTGATCACTTCAAGAGCATTGGAACTTGGGTTTGTACCTTGTAGAGCAAACCACTTATCCATAACAAGACCATCGTGTTTCCACTTGTCGCTGTAATCCGCCATCAAGGTTTCACGACATGGTAGTTGCGCACTGTTTGCCGCACCCATTGCTGCCATTGTATCGGTCATGTTGTTTGCTTGTTGGTACATTGCAACAACCAAATCGTTACCCTGTTCTGTGTGCGCTAAGTAACTTAGGCAAACTTTACGTAAAGTGCGCTTACCAATCGAATCGTGATCGATTGTGTATTCAGTGAGAGCATTGCTGTGATAAACCGCAGCTAACTCGTCTTCAAGTTCAGCAGCTAATGTTACTTTCATTGAGTTAAGAACAGATGCGACCGCATCAATATCAACACGCTCGTACCAACCTGATACTTCATTATGGCTTGGCAGTGAAAGCATTTCTGCGATAAACGCAGGCTCTAGTGAATCACTCAGCACTACGCCACGGAATGCATCAACAACAGAACCAGAAAGCTCAAATGCTTGACCCTGTTGAACCTTCTCAACGTTGCTGCGAATGTACTTCGCCAATAGCATTTGACCAGCATCCCAACGAGAGAACTCATTGCGCGCATTCACCATCAAGAAGATAAGCTCTTCATCTGAATAGTCGTACTCCAATTTCACTGGCGCAGAGAATTCACGAAGTAGTGATGGGATTGGTTGTTCAGAAACATTTTCAAACACGAAGGTTTGTTCCGCTTCTTTGACATCTAATACGTTATGAACTGGCTTTCCGTTACATTGTAACTCAACAACATCACCTGAAGCCGTGTACAGCTCGATATCCAGAGGGATATGCAAAGCCTGCTTTTCAGTTTGCTCATGCGTGGGTGCCGTTACTTGGCGAGTTGTTAACGTGTATTGTTTCTTTTCTGCATCGTAATGACTTTCAACAGACAGCGTCGGCGTACCAGACTGGCTGTACCATAAGCGGAACTGAGATAGGTCAACGCCAGATGCATCTTCCATTGCCGCGACGAAGTCTTCACATGTTGCAGCCGTGCCATCATGACGTTCAAAGTAAAGCTTCATGCCTTTTTGGAAACCGTCTTCACCCAACAATGTGTGGATCATTCGGATCACTTCGCTGCCCTTTTCGTAAACAGTCAATGTGTAGAAGTTATTCATTTCTATCACTTTTTCTGGACGAATTGGGTGTGACATTGGGCTTGCGTCTTCAGCGAATTGTGGCCCGCGAATAATACGAACGTTGTTGATTCGGTTTACTGCGCGAGAGCCAAGATCAGACGAGAACTCTTGGTCACGGAATACCGTTAAACCTTCTTTCAAGCTTAGCTGAAACCAGTCGCGACAAGTCACTCGGTTACCGGTCCAGTTATGGAAATATTCATGACCGATTACTGCTTCAATACCGAGGTAATCGGTATCTGTTGCTGTTTGGTCGTTTGCTAGAACAAACTTAGAGTTAAATACGTTCAGACCTTTGTTTTCCATCGCACCCATATTGAAGAAATCAACGGCAACGATCATGTAGATGTCTAAGTCGTATTCAAGATTGAAACGCTCTTCGTCCCACTTCATTGAGTTAATCAAAGAAACCATCGCGTGGTTCGCACGGTCTAGATTGCCTTTATCAACAAAGATTTCTAGGTCAACTTTGCGACCCGATTGCGTAGTATAAGCATCACGAAGTACGTCAAAGTCACCTGCAACTAAAGCAAATAGGTATGCCGGCTTTGGATGTGGGTCTTGCCACTTCACCCAATGACGACCGTTTTCAGCTTCGCCTTCATCTACACGGTTACCATTGCTTAATAAGAATGGGTTTTCTGCTTTGTCTGCGATTACTGTGGTGGTGAATTTAGCCAACACATCTGGGCGATCCATGTAGTAAGTAATACGACGAAAACCTTCGGCTTCACACTGGGTACAGAACGCACCACCCGACTTGTACAAGCCTTCAAGTGCGCTATTCCCTTCAGGATTCACTTCAGTAACGATGGTTAGAGTAAATTCTTTTGGAAGGTCATTCAGCGTCAGTTGAGTTTCAGACTGCTGGTACTGAGTCCATTCGTTGCCTTCAACCGAAACAGAAACCAACTTCAAGCCTTCACCATCAAGTACTAATGTCGCGCTGTCTTTCTCCTGCTTAACACTAGAAACAGCCGTAACAATGGATGCTGAATCGTATAAATCGAAAGTAAGATCGATATCAGAAATAGTGTGAGATGGTGATTGATAATCTTTACGATACTTGGCTTGAGGTGTATGTGCCATGACGGGTTCCTTTTGATCGTTATACGTAATTATTTGTTAACTGTATATATCTAAAGGTTGAGCGCCAAGAACACAAGGAGAATATTAAAAAAAGGAGGCATTGTAGGAAAATGCCTCCATGTTTTACTATTTTATCAATCAAATCAGAAAGGAACGGCTAAGAAATGAACTGTGTGCCATATTTTCAACGAGCCGATTTTATGGCTAAACTCGTAGTTAACGTATGCGATTAAGCACCGCGAACATGTCTCCCTCTTCACCTTGAAGCGTCAAGACATCACTGTTCAGTGTATATCGAGTACCGTGTTCACCGTTCTCATAAAGTAACACTAGCTGGTCGCCTTCGGTGTAATACACACCGCGACGAATGACTTCACCGCCTTCTTCATCTGACACTCGGAACATGAAGATAAAATCAGGTTGAAGCACTAAATCCATTTTTTGAATGTTACTCGCACGCAAATCGCTTCCAGACAGTTCGGCGCTTGACCAAATTCCAGCCAGGGAGTTGGGCAAGGCTTTGGTGAACATAACACCATTAAGATTCAGCATATTATGGTTGCTGCTGTACGCGTAAACCTGGGGCTCAGAAGTATTCAAACCCAAAATAATCGTATCTTCATTGGCGTTATACAAACCTTCCCAATGATCAACACTGTAGTCTTTCTTTTGGATATCGATAGTGAATGAGTAATTTGAATCGAGAGTGAGTTTGATTGCTCTAAAATTTTCAGTACCTTGCTCAGGATCTGGATTCATCAAATACCAATCGCCAAGCAACAGAGGAAGGTCAAAATGAGATAGATTACTATCACTTTTTGATTGTTGACTGCTCGAAGCAACCTCGCTCCCAAAAGCAACAAAACTTAAACAAGATAAAATTAGTAGAATCCACTTCATATGTGCCCCCTCGTTTTCTTTAAGCTTAGGCACGTAATGATTAGAAAGCGAAAAAATATGATCCAAGTCACTAAATTTTAAGTGCGAAGTAACTTAAATGTCATTATTCAACGAAAAACAGAGCTAAATGCCCCTTAACATTGAGTGTTCTTTACGACAATCTCAACGGTTACAATCAGATATTCCTGTCAAATCATAGACACAAAAAAGCGAGCCTAAGCTCGCTTTTTAAATAGTACGTCTTTAAACAATCACCTTTTAACAGGCATTCTGTTTATTTCTTGATCATATCCAGCATGATAGCAACTGATTCATCAAGATAAGCATCCGGGGCTTCGTAGTCTTTTGGAATATCATCCAACGTTTTAAATGCCTCTAATTTAGCGGCTTTTTGACGTTGGTTAATACGCTCTAGACGAAGCACATCCGCATCATCACTCTCTTGTTGACGAACCTTTTCATTGAGAGAAAGGTCGTTGTCGTCTTTATCTGCCTTATATTTTTCAATATCTTGCGCGATAAAGCCAAATTCCATGTCTGTTGCGATACGAGCTTGGTGTTTAGCCGTCAACGCTGCGATTTGCTCATCGTTACGCTGTAACACTGAGTACTTCGCTTTGTCGATGCTGTCCCAAGGAAGAGCATTGTCTTCAACACTTTCACCAGTATCGGCAGGATCAATTGGCGTTGGGTAAGCAATATCAGGCACTACGCCCTTGTTTTGCGTACTACCACCATTGATTCGGTAGAATTTCTGGATTGTGTATTGAACGTAACCCAACTCTTTATCGAACAAATCATAAATATGATTCAAAGAGCGATGCTGTTGCACCGTACCTTTACCGAAAGAGTTTTCACCCAAGATAATTGCACGACCGTAATCTTGCATCGCTGCTGCAAAGATTTCAGATGCTGAAGCACTATAGCGATTCACCAATACCGTTAACGGACCTTGGTAACTGATTTGGCCATCGGTATCACTGTTCACTTTAACACGACCGTAGCTATCACGAACCTGAACAACAGGTCCCTCTTTGATAAACAAACCAGAGAGTTCGGTTGCTTCAGTCAGTGCACCACCACCATTGTTTCGAAGGTCAACAATAATACCTTCAACACCTTGCTCTTTAAGCTCGGTGATCAGTTTATCGGTATCTTTAGAAAGGCCAACATAGAAACTTGGTACTTCTAGTACGCCAATCTTCTTGCCATCTTTCTCGATAACTTCTGACTTAACAGCGCGGTCTTCTAAACGAATCTTATCGCGTACAATTGTGACAACGTGACTTTTTGCATCTTTACCGTCTGGCAAGATCTGTAGCTTAACTTTAGTCCCTTTCGGTCCTTTAATTAATTGCACTACATCGTCTAAACGCCAGCCGATAACATCAACAATCTCTTCACCATCTTGACCAACTCCAACAATACGGTCGCCATCGCTCAATTGTTTGCTATTTGACGCAGGGCCACCAGCAACTAAAGATCGAATAACGGTGTAGTCGTCTGTCATCTGAAGTACAGCACCAATACCTTCTAGAGATAGATTCATCTCGGATTGGAATTGCTCTGCATTTCTTGGAGAAAGGTAACTGGTGTGCGGATCAACTTCTCGCGCGAATGCGTTCATGTAGATTTGGAAAGCATCTTCGTTGTGCGATTGCGTAATACGCTTCATCGCATTGTTGTAACGCTTTTCCAAAACTTCTTGAATCTCTGGCCACTCTTTACCAGTAAGTTTTAGATTCAACGCATCGTATTTAACGCGTTTTCTCCAAAGCTCATTCACTTCAGCGATATCTTTTGGCCATTCCGCTTCGCTACGATTTAGCTCAATACTTTCATCGGTATCAAACTTAATCTCTGTATCTAGCAAAGACAATGCATATTGAAAACGTTCAAAACGCTTCTGCATAGACAAATTATAAACATCGAATGCAATCTGGTTATTACCCGCTTTCAGTTGATCATCAATTTGTGTAGATGACGCAGCGAAAGAGTCAATATCAGCTTGAGTGAAGATATTACGATTATAATCCAGCATCTCTAAGTAACGATTAAAGATAGCTTGAGAGAAATCATCGTTGAGATTGAAGTGTTTATAGTGAGAACGAGTAAATCGAGAAGTAACACGTTTACTAGCAGTTTCGTGTTGGACCTCAGGAGCGAGTAGAGGTAAATCGTCCTGATCTAATTTGGCTTCGAGAGCCTGAGCTGAAGCTGCTAGCCAAAAGCTAGCAGCAATCAGTGTCAATTTTGAACGGCATTTCATGCGTAGGAGTATCTCCTTTAAGCGCGCAAGTGCTCCGCTTTAACAACCATTTGTAGGCCGTTTGCTAACTGAACACGCACATCTTCCTTATTGATTTCAACAATGGTCGCAGCCATGTTTCCTTTACCCATGTTCACATTTACTTCTTTGCCAGCGATGAATTCGTCAGCGTTCAAAGCGCGTGTTTCTACAGGCTTTTCTACTTTTGGTGCTTTAGGCGCTTGACGACGAGGCTGTTGAGCTTTCTTCGCCTTAGGTTTCGCTTTGCCTTCTTCACGAGCTTTTTGTGCTTGTTCTTTACGACGAGCCTGAACTTTCGCTTTGCTTTCTGCAAGTGTAGCTTTAGCGTGTTCAACGTGCTCTTCTTCTAGAGTGCCACACGCGTTGCCGTCTAAGTCAACACGTTCTGCGCCAGCTTTTACGCCGTGCAGGTAACGCCATGATGATGTGTACTGTCTTAACGCTGCACGAAGCTGAGTCTTACTTACTTTTTCATCTTCATTAAGACGTTCAGCAAGATCTTGAAAAATACCAATTTTAAGTGGCTTCGCTTCACCTTCTAGAGTAAAGCATTTAGGGAAACATTCAGCAATATATGCGATAACTTCTTTGCTGTTTTTTAACTTTTCAGTGTTTTCCATGTGGGTTCCTGGTTTTTGCGGTTTTCCGCGAGCATTAAGAAAATATTTTTACGTATTATAGAGAGATGCTTGGGAAAAACCACAGTAAGAGAATAATTTATGCCTTGTTCGCGTGCGAATTAAGCAGCTTTTCCACTTCTGCCATGAAAAATGTCAATCCGTCCTCGTCAATTTGAGAAAAACGGCCAACATTTGGGCTATCGATATCAAGAACACCCGCTATTTTTCCACCAATAGAGAACGGAATTACGATTTCAGAGTTACTTGCAGCGTCACAAGCGATATGACCTTCGAACTCATGAACATCATGAATACGCTGAACGGTATTCGTCGCAACCGCAGTTCCACACACTCCACGCCCTACCGGAATTCGCACACAAGCAGGTTGACCTTGGAAAGGACCCAGTACAAGTTCGTCTTTTTCCTTAGCTTGATCCTGCTTCATTAAATAGAAACCCGCCCAATTCAAGTCATCCAATTCCATGAATAATAATGAACTGATGTTAGCAAGATTAGCAGTTAGATCGATTTCTGATTCAATTAATGCAACGGCTTGTTTGGTTAAGCGTTGGTAATGTTCTATTTTCATATTAACTTCCAATTAAATTGAGACTTCCATTATCAAGAGAACGCAGTAGAATGCGACCATCAAACTAAATAGGACTTATTCTCATTACAATGAACGATTCAGAAGACACTATTAGCCGTTCTTGGTTAATAACTCAAGTAAAAAAACACAAGTCCAAATTACTGTTTGCTAACATTATTGCCATACTTGCAACTCTCATCAGTGTCCCTATCCCGTTGCTCATGCCATTAATGGTTGATGAAGTATTACTTGATAAGCCGGCTTCTGGCTTAGATATGATGAACCACCTACTTCCAACATCGTTGCAGACACCCACTGGCTATATTGCACTGACTTTACTGTTAGTCATTATCATGCGTACCGTTAGCCAAGCGTTGAACATTCTACAAGGGCGTCAATTCACGCTCGTCTCCAAAACAATTACCTATCAAATGCGTAGCAAGATGATAGATAAACTTGGCCGTATTAGTATTCGACAATACGAGACCAAAGGCAGCGGCGGCATTAATGCTCACCTAATAACAGACATAGAGACAATCGATAAGTTCATTGGCTCAACGCTCTCTAAGTTCCTCATCAGCTTCTTAACTGTGTTCGGCACCGCGATCGTGTTGTTATGGTTAGAGTGGCGTTTAGGGTTGTTCATTCTACTGGTCAATCCTGTTGTTATTTATTTCTCTCGTAAACTAGGCAGCAAGGTTAAGCACCTTAAAAAGTACGAGAACCAATCTTTCGAACGTTTTCAGAATCGCTTGGTGGAAACCTTAGATGGTATTTACCAACTGCGTGCAGCGAATAAAGAACGCATTTTTCTCGATGAGCTTAAGATTCAAGCAAACCAAGTAAGAATCGATGCCGACAAATACGCTTGGCAATCTGAAGCTGCTGGCCGCGTTTCGTTTCTCCTCTTCTTGTTAGGTTTCGAGCTTTTCCGCGCTGTCGCTATGCTAATGGTTCTATTCAGTGACTTAACCATTGGTCAGATTTTTGCGGTATTTGGTTACTTATGGTTCATGTTGGGCCCGGTTCAAGAGCTGCTAGGGATTCAATTCTCTTGGTATAGTGCAAAAGCGGCACTGCAACGCATCAACGATCTACTTCAATTAGAAGAAGAGAAGCGCCCGATTAGCAAAGTAAACCCGTTTTATGAAGATCAAGAAGTGACAGTCGACATCGAAGACGTTACATTCTCTTACACATTAGAAAACACTGTTTTAAATAGGCTATCACTACACATCCCTGCAGGTAAGAAAGTCGCTTTGGTGGGTGCGAGTGGTGGTGGTAAATCTACCTTAATCCAGTTGCTAATTGGGGTTTACCAAGCGGACTCAGGTTGCATTCGCTATAACGGTGAAACAACCGACGACATCAGCTTTGATGTAATACGTAATCAAATTGCCGTTGTTTTACAACAACCTATACTCTTTAACGATACATTGAGGCATAATCTGACCCTTGGTGCTGAATACGATGAAATGTCGTTGTGGCGTGCGCTTGAAGTCTCTCAAATGCAAGATGTCATCAAGCAACTCAGCAATGGCTTAGATACACAGATTGGTAGGAATGGCGTCCGACTGTCTGGCGGTCAACGACAACGCTTAGCAATAGCTCGTATGGTGCTGAGCAATCCTAAGTTTGTTATTCTTGATGAAGCGACATCTGCACTCGATACAGCAACAGAGTCAGCACTGCATAAAGCGTTGAGCGAGTTTTTGAAAGATCGCACAACTTTGATAGTGGCTCATCGATTATCAGCGGTGAAACAAGCCGATCTAATCTATGTTTTAGAAGATGGGCAAGTCACACAAACGGGAACACATGGTGAATTGGTTGAACAACAAGGACTTTATCAAACACTCTACGGCAGTGTGCAATCGCACGCCTGATGTTTGTAGTCCTAAGCATTTAAGTCGGGCATCGAGCCTAACTGACGTTTCAACTTGGGAGGTCGCGTGACCTCCCCATTCCCCACCAACCCTTTATCAACTCAGCATCAATGCGATAGTAGCTCAGTGCGCCTTTGTCAGGGCTGCGAACTCCCCGTTGATAAAATGGACATCCCTTTAGGGAAATCCGCTTACTGCCCAAGGTGTGGCACTCAGCTTTATAGAGGCGGCACCCCTAGCCTGTCTGGAAACCTAGCAATCGCTGTCACTTGTTTATTGCTATTTATCCCATCGCACTTTTTCGAATTCATCAGTATTCGCTTGATTGGTGTCATGATACCCGCGACTTTACCATCCGGCGTCTTTACCTTAATGGGCGAAGGTTTCCCTTTGCTTGGTTTGCTGATTCTGTTCTGCAGTTCGATCGCTCCGTTGCTTGTATGTAGCTCGGTGCTCATCACCCATGTATCACTGCGTTTTAAGATCTTCACACCCTTTCGCTATGCATTAGCCATTATTCAGACCCTCAAACATTGGATGATGTTGGATGTGTTTCTGGTAAGTTTGGCGGTCTCATGTTTCAAACTGCAAGATTACTCAGATATTTTTGTAGGCCCAGGATTGGTTGGCTTGATTCTTCTGCAACTTTTCAGCGTATTATTGGTAAGCCGTATCAGTGTGCGTCGCTACTGGGAAGCTTGGGCAAAAGAATCTGACTACTCTTTTGCTGAAAGTAAGAACATACACTGTCACAACTGCCACCTATCTCAACCGGATGGACATACTTGCGTGCGTTGTCACCATGACTTATACCACCGCAAGCCCTACTCTATACAGAAGACATGGGCTCTGCTGTTTGCCGCATCAGTGGCTATTGTGCCAGCCAACGTTATTCCGATTTCTATCCTTATAACAAACGGACAAAGGCTAGAAGACACCATAATTTCTGGTGTCGCGTCGCTGATAAATAGCGATATGTACGGCATTGCAGCGATCATTTTCATTGCCAGTATCGTAGTGCCCGTCGCGAAAATACTCGGCCTCGCGTACATCTTAATCTGTATCAAGATGAAGCGCGCCGTTTACCACAGACAACGCATGACCATCTATTTCATTGTGAAATGGGTGGGGAAATGGTCGGTGATGGACCTGTTCGTTATTTCGATCATGATGACCTTGGTCGACCGTGGACAGATTTTAAACTTTACACCAGGTTATGGTGCAGTCGCTTTTGGCGTCGTAGTTGTTCTCACGATGCTGGCAGCGGAAAGCTTAGATCCTAGGCTAATTTGGGATAACTATACCTCTAAAGATGAGTCAGTGAATGAACAACGATAACCAATCACAAACGTCATATTCACCAGAAGTAAGGAAAAACAAAGGCATCTCACCTTTGTGGATTCTACCGATATTAACCGTTGCATTAGCCGGTTGGTTGGTCATGAAATCGATACACGATGCTGGGCAACGTGTGCAGATATACTTCTCAGATGCCGCAGGTTTAGTCGCAGGTCGAACAACGATTCGTTACCAAGGCTTAGAGGTGGGTATGGTGCGTGACATCACCTTGTCCAAAGATTTATCGAGCATCTACGTTGATGCTGACATCTACCCAGAAGCGAAGAAGCTTCTCTCAAAAGGCACTCGTTTTTGGCTTGTGAAGCCAACGGCAAGTTTGTCGGGTATCTCAGGGTTAGACGCTCTTGTTTCAGGTAACTATATTGCTATACACCCGAGCGAAACCAAAGAAGACCCAGAAACCGTTTTCCAAGCCTTAGAATCATCCCCTTCCGACTTACTGGCTTCTGAAGGTTTGAATATTTCACTGACGACCAAAGATCTAGGCGGTGTGTCTGTTGGTTCTCAAATCGTTTACCGCAAAATTCCAATTGGTGAGGTTTACAACTACCAACTAAACGACAACGCTAAATCCGTTACGATTCAAGCATCGATTAAAGACGAATACAGCCATATCATCACCGACCAAAGCCGCTTTTGGAATGTCAGTGGTTTGGGTGCAAGTATTGGTTTTTCTGGTGTTGATGTTCGCTTAGAAAGCCTAAGTGCATTGCTTGGCGGTTCAATTGCGGTCGACTCTCCGGGAGAAGGCCAACCGGTTGAGATGAATACCAAGTTCAAGCTCTACCCAGATTTGAAAACAGCGGGTCGTGGTATCTCTATCAAGATCGCCGTTCCCGATGATAACAAGATCAGTGCAACGGGTGCTCCGATCATGTATCGCGGCATCGAAATCGGTCAAATTACCGATTTATCGTTAAGCGAAGGTCGCGAAAACGTCGTTGCATCTGCCGCTATCCAACCGGCATTCAGTGACTTTTTGAATAGCGGCAGTAAATTCGTTCTAGAAGAAGCAGAACTATCGCTTACAGGCATGAAAAATATTGCCAACTTAGTGACAGGTAACTTTTTAACCTTGGTACCGGGTGAAGGTGAAAAAGCACGTCGATTTACTGCGATCCGTAAAAACGAGTTCAGTCAGGAACAAGAAAAGTCGGTCGCGATTCGCTTAACCTCAAACAATTCATTCGGGCTGGATGTCGGTACACAGCTTCTTTACAAAGGTATTGCTATTGGCTCTATCATCCATGTGGGATTGGTTGATGGTGTTGGGACGGGCTCTGATAAGCACGAAGTGTTCATGGATGCACTTATCGATAATGAATACGCGCACCTTATCAAAAGCCACAACCGTTTCTTTGTGACAGGCAGTGCGACGGCAGAGCTAACCGAGTCAGGCTTGAGTGTTACGGTCCCACCGGCGAAACAGCTTCTTACTGGCTCAATTAGCTTTGTGAGTGAAGGAAAATCTGAGGCTAGAACGAATTACCAGCTTTTCCAAAGTAAATCGTTAGCAGAAATCGCCAAGTTTAATCAGTCTGGTTCAAAGACGCTTTCGTTGTTTGCGAGTGAACTGCCATCAATTTCTAAAGGCAGCCCACTACTCTACCGCAACCTACAAGTGGGTAGTATTTCTGATTTTCAGCTTGCAGACGGTGGCGTAAGAATTAAGGTCACGATCGAAAATCGTTACACGCACTTACTCAATAAACATACCGTTTTCTGGAACCGTTCAGGCGTTGAGGTTGATGCGTCGCTATCGGGTATAAGTATTAAAGCTGCACCGGTTAAAACCCTTATCCAAGGCGGTATTGCTTTTGACTCTCTGCCGGGAATCGACAACAAACTCGGCGATGTGTGGAAGCTTTATAAAGATTCGAAATCCGCTCGAAAATTTGGCCGCGCGATTAGCATCACCTCTTCCGGCGATCAAGAAGTCAGCAAGGGCATGGCGATCAAATATCAAGGTGTCACTGTTGGTGAGGTTACTTTGGTGATTCCGAACTTCAACAAGGGCGGTATTGAAATTACTGCGCGTATTTTACCAGAGTACGTCGACAAGATTGCCGTGGCGAACAGTCACTTCTGGTTAGCTGAACCTGAGATTGGCCTTAACGGCATCAAAAACGTCTCTGCGCTGCTCTCTAAGCACATAAATGTAGATCCTGGCAAAGGCGAAAGAAACACGAAATTTAAGCTCAGCAAAGGACCAGTGCAGCCTGAAGGTAAGATATTCCAGCTACAAAGCGAAACGCGAGGCTCGGTATCTGAAGGCACACCTATCCTATTCCGTGAGCTAGAAATCGGCAGTGTTATCGATGTTCAGCTAGGCGAGTTTGCTGACCGTATCATCTCTACAATTCAAATCGAGCCAGACTATGCCTACCTAATCCGCGCAAACACTGTGTTCTGGAACGTATCGGGCGTCGATGTCTCTATCGGTCTGTCAGGAGCAAACATCAAAGCTGGAACGGTAGACAGTTTATTACGAGGTGGTATTACATTCTCAACGCCACCGACGAATGAACTTCAACCAGTGGCAAGCGAAGATCAGTCTTTCTACCTCTATCCTAAAGCCGAAGATGAGTGGAAGTCATGGAGAACTGCGATTCCTCGCCCATAGTGAATCCCCTGACATTCCAGGAAGATTAATTCTTCATCAAAATGCAGCCATTAGGCTGCATTTTTGTTGTTTGCTGTAAATATGGTTTAGGGCGGCCTCATTTTGCTTTAAACTCCACGTATTAATGCAATAAATCGAGATACTCTTTTGCACGCTAACGTATATATTCCTGAAGAATTCCTAACGCACATCGAAGCAATCATGCCTAGTCATCTAGATATGGCTTCTTTTGTCGCATCATGCCAAAAACCACTTCGTAAAAGTATTCGAGTCAACACATTGAAAATCAGTGTTGAAGACTTCCTAGTACGAGCAAAAGAGAAAGGCTGGGAACTGGAACCTGTACCTTGGTGCGAAACGGGCTTTTGGATTACAGCGGACGAAAGTGAAGCGCCACTAGGTAATACGGCAGAACACATGTCTGGTCTTTTCTACATCCAAGAAGCCAGCTCGATGATGCCACCTTCGGCACTTTTCCAAGGCGAAGCTGATTACCAAGCGGTGTTAGACATGGCGGCTGCACCCGGTTCTAAAACAACGCAAATCGCTGCGCTAATGAATAATCGCGGCGTATTGGTTGCCAACGAATACGCAGCAAGCCGTGTGAAAGTCCTTCACGCTAACATTGAACGTTGTGGCGTTCGTAATGCAGCTCTAAGTAACTTTGACGGCCGTGTATTTGGTGGATGGCTACCAGAACAATTTGATGCTGTACTGCTTGATGCACCCTGCTCTGGCGAAGGTACCATTCGTAAAGACGCTGATGCGATGAAGAACTGGACGTATCAATCTGTGGTCGACATTGCCGACACGCAAAAAGATCTGATTGAAAGTGCATTCCACGCGCTTAGACCTAATGGTGTGTTGGTTTACTCAACGTGTACGCTTAGCACCGAAGAGAACCAACAAGTGTGTCATCACTTAAAAGAGACCTTTGGTGACGCGGTTGAATTTGAATCTTTAGAGTCACTGTTCGACAACGCAAAAGCAACCACGACAGAGGAAGGTTTCCTTCATATCTTCCCACAGGTGTATGACTCAGAAGGTTTCTTCGTTGCACGTATCCGCAAGCTAGCGTCTGTGACACCACCAGAAGTTAAAAAGCGTATGGGTAAATTCCCATTTGAAAAAGTATCAAAGAAAACTCAGCAAGAAGTCGCTGAACAACTAATAAGTGCTCTCGATATCGAACTGCCAAGTGACACTCAAGTTTGGATTCGTGACAAAGACGTTTGGCTATTCCCAGAAGCGCTCGAACCAATGATCGGTGAATTCCGCTTCTCTCGTATGGGCATCAAGATCGCAGAAACTCATAAAAAGGGTTACCGCTGGCAACACCAAGTGGCAACGACGCTAGCCACAGGCAATGAAGCCAACATTGTAGACCTGAGCATCCAAGACGCTCGTGAGTGGTTCATGGGACGAGATGTTCGCCCGGAAGGCTTGTCAGGTAAAGGCGAAGTACTAGTGAAGTACAATGGTGCAATCATCGGCCTTGGTAAGTGGGTTGGCAACCGAGTGAAGAATGGTTTACCACGCGAACTCGTCCGCGATAAGAACCTTTTCTAGTCGCTCGATAAAAGCTCACACTGTAATGAAACAACAAAAAGCCCAAACAACGTTAATTGTTTGGGCTTTTTCTATTCTCGTCGGCAACTTTATTTCGAGGGAAAGCATTGTAAAATCAATAGTTAATTTATACAAATATCAATTCAAGTCACTATTTTTAATAACAAAAATCGCTTATTGGAGAATTTAAACTAGACTTCAATCCAACAGTTAAAGAATTAAAACGATTAGCGTAGGCTCTTCGGAGCCCTTTCCCCTAAGCCCAAACAGGAAGGTTTGGGCTTTTTTTTGACCAAGAGGATCGCTTATTTAACTAAGCTGATGCCTTCTTTGTCGATCGTGATCTTGCCAGATTTGTACAAACCACCAATCGTCTTCTTGAACGTACCTTTGCTGGTTCTGAATGCAGAGAAAATAACCTCGGGTGAAGACTTATCATTCAAAGGCAGGTAACCGCCTTTCTTCTCAAGCAGGTCAAGAACCTTAGTGCTTAGGTCATCCATCTTAGCGACGCCAATTTTCTGAAGAGACAGATCAATCTTACCGTCTTCTTCACGAACGTTTTTAATGTAGCCTTTTAGCGTTTTACCAATGAATAGCTTGCCGATGATGTCTGACGGGAAAATCATGCCCCAGTGTTCACCGTTCACAATCGCTTTGTAACCCAATTGGCTGCGCTCAGCGATAATTAGATCGACTTGTTCATTTTGCTTATAAGTCGCTGGCGTTTTGTCTAACCATTTGTTGAACTTCGTGGTACCAACAATACGGCTCGATGCTTTATCAATGTAGACATATACTAAGATTGACTGACCTTCGTTTAAACGGCCGCGCTGCTCGCTGAAAGGAACAAGAAGGTCTTTACCTTTCACGCCCCAGCTCATGAATGCACCAGTGCTGTTAACACCTTCAACCGTCATTAAACCAAACTGGCCTACTTGAGCGATCGGTTTTTCAGTGGTTGCAGCGATCTGGTTGTCAGAATCAATGTATAAGAAAACATCTAGCTTTTGACCAATTTCAACACCTTCAGGAGTAAATCGTTTCGGCAGCAACACGGTTCCATAGTCGCTAGCGTCAAGGAATACACCGAAGTCTGCTTGTTTTACCACTTCTAAGTTGTTTATTTGACCAATATTAATCATCAAGATTGTCTCTACTTTAAATTTGGCGGAGATTATACGTGATCTCTGATATGCTTTCGCTAGTTTCATTCATATTTTTACATTCTAGGAGACATCGTTGATCACCGTTGATAAACAAGATGCGATAACACTTAAAATTAACCATGCCATGGCTAAGACAAAAATGCTCGACATGGACGTTTATCTATTCATTCCCGGTGAACTTGGACTGACTCCTGAAGTGCTTTCTGAAAGTGCCTTTTTCTACAGCTCAATCACTCAAAAACGTGCCTACTACAGTGACAAAACACTTTTACCTTTGGTGCACAGTCGCTTAGCTAAGCGTGGACGATTGTCGATTACGCAGTATCGTGTCAGTTTGAGTTTGTTCGCCTACCAATATGTTATCGCGTTAGATAAAGCGGTAAGTAGCCTGAACAAGAATGATAGTGACGACGTAACGGCTGACGAAGTAGATGAAGTCATTGAACTGGCGTTAGATATCCTCAAGAAACTTCGTCGTAGTATTCCTTACGAAGAGAACCTTAAGCGCTACTACGCCAACATTGATAATTACCTTTCGTGGTACACAGAGCAAAAGTTCTTATCGTTGGTATCTCATATGCCACGTGGCAGCGAATACTCGACGATAAAAGAGCGACTCTTGACGCTTTGTGATAAGGAAACCGCTCACCGCAAGCTCAACCGTTACAACTCAGCTAAGGTACGTGAAGACGTCACCCGCCTGAGTAACAAGATGCGACTGCTGCGACGTTTGATAGAACACCCTATCGTCCTCAAGGAGAAGACCACTTCCATGGGTAAAAACGTCAAACGTGCCGTTAAAGGTATTGCGACAGGTTTGGTGATGGTTGTCGTGACCACTACCGTAATCTTGGCTCGTGACTTTCTTGGTGAGATTACCGCCTCCTTCATCGTGGCGATGTCATTCATCTATGCGTTGCGTGAAATCTTCAAAGATGACTTGAGAGACATCCTGTGGCGATGGCTGCGTAAAGGCAAGCCGAAATGGAAGCGTCGTTACTATGACCCAACGACCAATAAGTCTGTCGGCCATAAACTGGAATGGTTGGACTACGCGAACTTTTCGAAGCTTGCAGATCGTATTCAATCAATTCGTAAGAAGCGTGTAGTGCAACGTGAAGAGCAGATCTTGCATTATCGCTCTCATACTGAGATGTCGACATCGACGTTCATGAGTGGTTATGAAGAGACCCGTGAAACTTTATCCATCAGCTTAAGAGCGCTGACACGATTAATGGATAAGGGTTCAAATAAGGTATATCGCTTGAATGAAGGGCAAGTCAGCCGTGAATCAGTAGAAAAGCGCCACTTACTCAACCTGATCATTAAAGAAAATAATCACGATAACGAACCGACCTATTACCGTTGGAAAATCGTGATGAACCGTTCAAAGATCGTCGACATCGAGCAAATCACTCAAGAATCTTAATCTTGTTACGGTATGTGGATATTCAATTCACATACCGTTCTTGTCACTAATTCAACGGTTACCTTTTACTTTCAAACTATTTTCGAGACGGGACTTTCTTAATCGAAAGCGTTAGCGTGAACTCGGCCATCGGCTCGTCGCCATGCAAAGATGGGCAAGTCGCGATAATAGTTACGGGTTGATTCACTCGCTCCCCAGTGGACATGGTTTCTGCAAGCATAGTGTTGATCAACTCACCGTCGTTACAAGTGAAATGCACATCGCCTTCTGGACGCTTTAAGAAGTTACCCGTCACCTCTTTAAATGCCAACGAAATCTTTTCACCTTGCTGCTGAGATTTGCTCATCGCAAGAAAGCCCCCTGCCACATCAGCACCCACAGCCAATACGCCAAAGTACATGCTATTAAGATGGTTCTTCGTTCGCCTTTTAAGAGGGATTTTGACCTCAACATGTTGGTTATCCAGTGCGAGCAATTTTGGCCTGCACAGCCAGATCAGAGGCACTTTGAAAAAACCAAACATGCTCAAGTAGAAATTTGCTTTTTGTAGAGGGGTCAACATTCGGATTACCTAGTCAAATCAGTCATCAGACCAGTTAATCGATTAGCGATAGGGATGTCAAAAAAATGTTACAAAAAAGAGATATCATCGCATAATGATACCTCTTTCATTATCAAAGCTTTAGCGCTTCAAGCAAGTTGATTTAACTTAAACAGCAAGCCGATTTATGCAGTCACGACCGTTTCTACGCCTTCAAGATCGGCAATGTAACCTTGTAGACGCGGGTAATCCACCAAGCCTTGAGTCACCAGCAGTACAGGCTTCTTCGCATGCAGCGTCGCTTTAACAATCATATCTAACAAGGTAATAACGGCCTCGTTTTGTGGATCGAAAGCGTGTTTCTGAGCTTCATTGTCCTTATCTACACCTAAAGTGAAAGACGCTAAGCTATCAACGTTTACCACAACACCATCAAAGTAATGCAATAGACGTTCGCTCAGTAACACTGCAGACGGCACATCACATGAGAACAGTACTTTCAAACCATTCAGGCCGCGTGGTAAGCCTTGCTCTGCAAGCAGATCAATAATCTTAGCTGCATCGCTTAATGCTCGTACATACGGTACAACCACTTCAACGTTAATGCCCTGCTCTCGCAACGTTTTAATGACCTGACACTCTAAAGCGAAAGCCTTGCTGTACTCTGGTGTCGCGTAACGAGCAACGCCACGAACGCCTAGTGCTGGGTTAATCTCTTCAACTTCACAGTTACCGCCAAGCAGCGAACGGAAGCCATAACTGTCTGCACTGCTTAATGCGATACGAACAGAAGTGTGATTTGGCTGAACGGCAGCTTGAATCGCAATCACCAAGGTCGAAACAAAATGCTCATCAACTGTTTTATCACCAAGGATCGCATTTAAAGACGTTTTTTCGATATCAGTAAGTGTATCTAAATGACTTTCAATACTTGGGTGGTAGAAGACGCGGTCCATTACCAATTCGGATAATGAAACGTATAAGTGGTTGGAATTATTATTATCGTTGTAAGAAGGCAGCACATCACCTAAAACAAGTTCTGGGTGCAAAGTGCTTTGATTTTCTTGAGTCATTGCTGCTCCAGCATTTTTATGTTGTGTTCAAACGAAAATACCGATAGCTGCCTGTTAATACAAGTGAAAATCCCTTATTTGACGCTGGCCTGCTGATAAAAATAAGAATATTAGCAATAACTGAGATAACTTTGACTCAATAGAGTTTATTCCTCTGTTCAATTCCGTTATCTTAACCACTTCGCAATAGAATAAAAAAGCTATCACATGCCATTAAAAACTGATGAGTTGAGAACCCAAGCTCTGGGTCCTATGCCAACTCCTGCCGAACTAGGCAATGCACACCCTATTACTGACGACGTTGCTGAGCGCATTAAAAATTCTCGCCGCCAAATCGAAGACATCCTAACTGGTCGTGATAACCGCCTATTAGTTATCGTAGGCCCTTGCTCTGTTCACGATACAGATGCGGCACTTGATTACGCTGAGCGCCTAAGCCAGATTCAAGACCAGTACAAAGATGAACTGTTCGTTGTAATGAGAACCTACTTCGAGAAGCCTCGTACGGTTGTAGGTTGGAAGGGTTTGATTACCGATCCAAACCTTGATGGTTCATACGCACTTGAAACGGGCTTAAACAAAGCTCGTAAGCTTCTGTTAGACATCAACAAGCTTGGCTTAGCAACAGCAACTGAATTCCTTGATATGATCACAGGTCAGTACATTGCAGACCTTATCACTTGGGGCGCGATTGGCGCTCGTACAACTGAATCTCAGATTCACCGTGAAATGGCTTCTGCACTGTCTTGCCCAGTTGGCTTCAAGAACGCGACCAACGGCAATATCAAGATTGCTATCGATGCAATTCGTGCAGCGCATGCGTCACACTACTTCTACTCTCCAGATAAGAATGGCCGCATGACGGTTTACCGTACTTCTGGCAACCCATACGGTCACGTTATTCTACGCGGTGGTGATAAAGGCCCTAACTTCGACGCTGAATCTGTAGATACCGCATGTAAGCAACTGGCTGAATTCGACCTGCCTCAACGTTTGGTTGTAGACTTCAGCCACGCTAACTGTCAGAAACAGCACCGTAAGCAGTTAGAAGTTGCACAAGACATTTGTGAGCAAATTAAATCTAACAAGAACCAAATTGCAGGCATCATGGCAGAAAGCTTCATTGTTGAAGGTAACCAACCAATGACCGACATCAACAACCTAGAATATGGCAAGTCAATTACTGACCCATGCCTAAGCTGGGAAGATACGGCAACAATGCTAGACATGCTTGCAACAGCAATTAAAGATAGAAACTTAGCTTAAGGAAACAACACAATGCCATCATTTGACATTATCTCTGAAGTAGAAGCAGTAGAACTGCGTAACGCGGTAGACAACGCAAACCGTGAACTATCGACTCGTTTCGATTTCCGCGGCGTTGAAGCAAGCTTTGATTACAAAGATGAATCAGTAAAATTGACTGCTCAAGACGATTTTCAACTGAAGCAAATGCGCGATATCCTTCGTAGCAACCTAACAAAGCGTAATGTTGATCCTAACGCGATGGAAGCAAAAGCGGCAGACCAAACAGGTCGCACTTGGCACCAAACGGTTATCTTTAAGCAAGGCATTGAAACTGATGTAGCGAAGAAGATCGTTAAACTAATCAAAGATAACAAAGTTAAAGTTCAAGCTTCTATCCAAGGCGACAAAGTTCGTGTAACAGGTAAGAAACGTGATGATCTACAAGCTGTTATGGCTCTAGTTCGCAGCGGTGAGCTTGGTCAACCATTCCAGTTTGACAACTTCCGCGACTAATTTTTGAGTATGAGCGACCGCTTGTTTCAGTTGCTCATTCATCATCACAATGTCGTGTATGAAATAGCAGAAAGCCACTTCTTTATCGGAAGTGGCTTTTTATTTATCAGGTCCAGTTTTAGTTTTATTCCGAGCCTCTAGCCGATTTAAAACAACCAGAAAGCTCTTATTTCAACTAGAAACAACTACCTCAACTGAGTACTTGGGCTGCTGACAATTTTAGGTCTTTACCGACCAACAGATTAAACTCTACGCTTGCTGGTGGAATAAAGACACACACTCGTAATTTCTCAGCTCTTGCCTGCTCAAGCTTGGTTGATAGCTCTCCGCTGTTAGCATAGCTCTCTCTTTCTGCGTCTCGACGGCATAGGTCGATAAATTCAAATGGACAATCGCTCGGTGAAAGTACGAGTTCTGCCTCTTGCATCAAACGTAAAGCCTTCATAGACAGCAACTCAACGTCCTGCTCGAATTCAATCCAAGTCACCTGTCCTTCGCTATCAATGCCTTCCGTTAGCGCTTGCTGATAGTAAGACTCTAACTGCTCTCTGTCAGTCACCTGCTCGATAAAACTGGATGACAAGAAACGCTCCCAAAACTTACGACGCTCGTCGACGGTTGGGAATGACTCTTTGATCGAATTGCGTTTTGATGCACCGAAATCTGCTATCAAACCTATATTTTGTGGCAATACCGTTTCGAGTTTTTCTCTAATATTTCTCACCAAAACAGGTGATGCACCGCCACTAGAGATGGCAATTTGGATCCTTCCGCGATTAATCATTGATGGCGTAATGAAGTCACAATAAGGTAAATCATCAACCACATTGACAAGAATACCCATTTTTTTTGCATCATTATGTACTTGATGATTCAAGCTTGGGTTGTCTGTCGTCGCCCACACCTGCAGGTAATTATTCGATATGATCTGTGACGAGTAAAAATTTTGCACCCAGTGAAGTTTATTTTCATCAACAAGCTGCTTTAAGTAAGGTGCGACCTTGGGAGATACCAAAGTCACATCAGCCCCAGCGCGTAACAAGCTGTCGACTTTACGGCAAGCAACCTCACCTCCACCAACCACTAAGATTGGCTTATTTTCTACATCCAAAAACATTGGGAAATAACGCATGTTCTTCCTTGAGATTACTTCAATAACTATTCAGCCATGCTACCAAATTTGGAGCATATTCATAACTATCGAAGTGCAATAAAAATATTTATTGACCAAATTTCAATCTTTTTTAAGGTTAATGCTCCACAACTGTGACATTCATTCAGAATATTTATCTAGTCAATTATCAATATAAAACTCTAAATCTCGTTGCACCAACAGTGTGAACTGTTGCACTATTTACATTCAGTTAACATTTGGTCATTCTAATTGTGTTCGGATTTGTGATTTCATTCAAAATTCTTTTTAAATTATACATTTGTGAAACTACGGATCCTTTCCTAACCTTATAAACAGTTGCTTAAATCGCACACAGTTTCATTTGCAAAATGCAACTCTTGTAATTTGAGCAACAAGGTCATAGAAAACGCAACACATAAGAGACACTCAAACGAGCACGAGTATCAGGTGTCACCTGGTTAACAAGGAAGGATACAAATGACAAATAAACTAACACTTCTTGCTTCAGTAGTAGCTGCATCAACTGCGATGATGGCAACATCAGCATCAGCGGCAGAAAGCACTCTGGACAAAGTCACATCTCAAGGTTTTCTAACTTGTGGTGTAAGTACAGGTCTTCCAGGGTTCTCTAACCCTAACTCAAAAGGTGAATGGGAAGGAATTGATGTTGAGTATTGTCAAGCTCTTGCAGCGGCTGTACTCGGTGACAAGACTAAAGTTAAGTATGTACCTCTAACCGCAAAAGAGCGTTTTACTGCGCTTCAATCTGGCGAAATCGACGTACTATCTCGTAACACAACATGGACACTACATCGTGACACTGCTTTAGGTCTGAACTTCGTAGGCGTTAACTACTACGATGGTCAAGGCTTCATGGTTAAGAAAGAGCTTGGCCTAACAAGTGCTCAAGAGCTTGATGGCGCTTCTGTATGTGTTCAATCAGGTACAACAACTGAACTTAACCTAGCCGATTACTTCCGTAACAGTGGCATGTCTTACAAGCCAGTGGTATTCGATACGGCAGCACAAACATCTAAAGGCTTCGACGCAGGTCGTTGTGACGTGCTAACGACTGACCAATCTGGTCTATACGCACTTCGCCTAAACCTCGCTGACCCTAAATCTGCACAAGTACTTCCTGAAATCATCTCTAAAGAACCTCTAGGTCCTGTTGTTCGTCAAGATGATGACAAATGGTTTAACGTTGCTAAGTGGACACTTTCAGCAATGATTAACGCGGAAGAATACGGCATCTCTTCTAAAAATGCAGACGAAATGCTTAAGTCAAAAGATCCAAACATCAAACGTATTCTTGGTGTAGACGGTCCTAAAGGTAAAGGCCTTGGCATTCGTGACGACTGGGGTTACCAAGTAATTAAGCAAGTTGGTAACTACGGTGAGAGTTTTGAGCGTACTGTTGGTACAGGTTCTCCACTTCAAATCTCTCGTGGTGTAAATGCATTATGGAATGCGGGCGGCTTTATGTACGCTCCACCAATCCGTTAATAAATTTTCAAGCATCAATTAGGGCGGAGTTTTCCGCCCTATTTATTAAATGGATTTGAGGTTATAGTAGTATGAAACCTAATGAAACTATTTCTCCAGCGCAGGCAAAGCCACAGCCCAAAAGTGCCAACTTATTTTACAACCCCACTTTTCGCTCCATCATTTTCCAAATTATCGCCGTCGGGGCGCTTTGTGCTTTCTTTTACACGATTGTAAATAATGCGCTCACTAACTTAGATTCCCGTGGTATCGCCACTGGTTTTGATTTTCTCTCCCAAGAAGCAGGTTTTGGCATCGGCTTAACACTAATTGAATACGACGAGACCTTCTCATACGGTCGTACATTCTTTATCGGTCTTCTCAATACCGCTTTAGTTTCAGTACTAGGCATCATGCTAGCCACGATACTGGGCTTTAGTATGGGTATCGCTAGACTCTCTTCAAACTGGCTAGTTAGCCGATTTGCAGCTGTCTACATTGAGATATTCCGAAATATCCCTCTTCTTTTGCAAATCTTTTTCTGGTACTTCGCCGTTCTGCAAGCCTTGCCTTCTGCTCGTCAAAGCATGAGCCTAGGTGAAGCAATTTTCTTGAACGTACGTGGATTGTACTTCCCTGCACCAGTGTTAGAGCAAGGTAGTAGCATTGTTATCGCATCATTGATTGTTGGTATTATCGCTACGTTTATTATCAACATTTGGGCGAATAACAAACAGAAACTTACCGGCCAACAAACACCGATGTTTCGAATTGCTGCAGCGTTGATTTTAGGCTTACCGTTGGTGACTTACTTTGTTATGGGTATGCCTATCTCTGCGGATTACCCTGTTTTAAAAGGGTTTAACTTCAAGGGTGGTATTAGCATAATCCCGGAGCTTGCTGCATTGATGCTTGCTTTAAGTATCTACACAGCAGCGTTCATTGCCGAGATTGTTCGTTCAGGTATTAACGCCGTAAACCATGGGCAAACAGAGGCTGCTATGTCTCTAGGAATCCCACGATCTAGAACCCTTAAGCTTGTCATTATCCCACAGGCATTAAGAATTATTATCCCACCACTAACCAGTCAGTACCTAAACCTGACCAAAAACTCATCACTTGCGATGGCCATTGGTTACCCTGATCTTGTCTCTGTATTTGCAGGAACAACATTAAACCAAACTGGACAAGCTATCGAAGTAATCGCGATGACAATGGGCGTCTACCTGACCTTGAGCCTATTAACATCTGCTCTAATGAACATATACAACCGCAAAGTAGCGTTGGTGGAGAGATAAGATGAGTACACATCAATTTCAACCTGATCTTCCGCCTCCATCGAATACCGTTGGGCCAGTCGGTTGGTTAAGAAAAAATCTATTTAATGGACCAATTAACAGCGTCGTCACTGTGGTTCTTGCTTACTTTGCTTTTACCCTTATATGGGCAGTAGCGGATTGGGCATTCATCAGTGCCGACTGGATAGGAACCACACGCGATGCCTGCACTAGCGAAGGCGCTTGTTGGGTCTTTATTAGCGTTCGTTGGGAGCAATTCATGTATGGCTTCTACCCAGAAGCTGAACTGTGGCGACCTCGCCTCTTCTACGCTACGTTAGCCATTTTTGTGGCCTTACTGGCCTACGAAAAAACACCTAAACGTACGTGGATCTGGTTGTTCTTCGTAAACATCTACCCATTTATCATTGCTGGCTTGCTATACGGTGGTGTCTTTGGATTAGAAGTTGTCGATACCCATAAATGGGGTGGTCTACTGGTCACACTGATCATCGCACTTGTTGGTATTGTAGTGTCACTCCCTATTGGTGTTGCACTTGCGCTTGGGCGTCGTTCAGAGATGCCGATCATTCGTAGTATGTGTACCGTATACATCGAAATTTGGCGTGGCGTACCGCTCATTACCGTTCTATTCATGGCCTCAGTTATGCTCCCGCTCTTTTTATCAGAAGGAACAGAAACCGATAAGCTGATTAGAGCACTTGTTGGGGTAGTACTATTCAGTGCAGCCTACATGGCAGAAGTAATTCGTGGTGGTTTACAAGCAATACCAAAAGGCCAATACGAAGCGGCTGATGCTCTGGGACTAAGCTACTGGAAAAAGACAGGGCTTATCATTCTTCCTCAAGCTCTTAAAATCACGATTCCTTCAATTGTGAACACCTTCATTGGTTTGTTCAAAGATACCAGTCTTGTTTTAATTATTGGTATGTTTGATGTGTTAGGAATTGGCCAAGCCGCGAATACCGACCCTGAATGGCTTGGGTATTCAACAGAAAGTTATGTATTTGTCGCGTTAGTGTTCTGGGTGTTTTGTTTTGGCATGTCGAGATATTCGATATGGCTAGAAAACAGACTTCACACCGGTCACAAACGATAATTAACAAGATCAAGGACGTATTATGACGCAGCAGACAGAAAACAACTCTCAAGGTCTTATGATCGAGTTGAAAGACATGAACAAATGGTACGGTGAATTCCACGTACTTAAGAACATCAACCTAGAAGTTAAAAAAGGCGAGAAAATCGTTATCTGTGGCCCTTCCGGCTCAGGTAAATCAACGATGATCCGCTGTATCAACCGATTAGAAGAGCACCAAAAGGGTCATATCTTTGTTTCAGGTAATGAATTGACGGAAGATCTCAAGAACATCGAAGCCGTTCGCCGAGATGTAGGCATGTGTTTCCAGCACTTCAATCTGTTCCCACATCTGACGGTATTAGAGAACTGTACTTTGGCCCCTATCTGGGTCAAAAAGATGCCGAAAGAAGAAGCTGAAGCGATTGCGATGAAATACCTAGAGCGTGTGAAAATTCCTGAGCAAGCAGACAAGTTCCCAGGTCAACTTTCAGGTGGTCAACAGCAGCGTGTAGCTATCGCTCGCTCTTTGTGTATGAACCCTCAAGTGATGCTGTTTGATGAGCCAACGTCGGCACTCGATCCAGAAATGGTTCGTGAAGTATTAGACGTAATGGTTGAGCTAGCGGAAGAAGGCATGACAATGCTTTGTGTGACGCACGAGATGGGCTTTGCTAAAGAGGTAGCAGATCGCGTTATCTTCATGGATGCCGGTGAAATCATAGAAGAGAACAACCCTGTCGACTTCTTTGAAAACCCACAATCAGACAGAACGCAGAACTTCTTAAGTCAAATCTTACACCATTAATGTGTTATGATGCATAAACTATAGAGGCGGCTTAGGTCGCCTCTTTATTTTTCAAGGTTATAGATGGTTTTCTAAAGTTCTAAATAACTGGCTATGACGACTAAAGGTTGAAGATCGTATTTTAGCTATACTTAATTACAGCCTAAAGAAATACTTTGTTACACCTTCAGAAACACTTAACCGACTATTTTTATTATTATTTTACGTATACAGGAGGAATGAAAGACTTGATTTTTCGAACTTTCACCCCCATAAATGTACTAATAACTATTGAAGTCACCTTACGAGGAAGATTATGAACAGCCCTATGTTTTCACGCACAGCATCTCAAGAAAGTGCTCTGCAAACCAATAAAGTGTTGCGTAACACCTACGCATTACTGTCTATGACACTACTTTGGTCTGCTGTTGTAGCAGGCGTATCCATGGCGATGAACCTTCCTCGCCCGGGTCTTATTATCATGCTTGTTGGCTTCTACGGCCTACTTTTCCTAACAGAGAAGAACCGTGACAACAGCATGGGTCTAGTCTTCACATTCCTATTTACAGGTTTCTTAGGCTACACCATTGGTCCAATTCTTAATATGTACGTTGGCGCAGGCATGGGTGATGTCATCCTAACTGCACTTGGCGGTACAGCACTGGCGTTTATGGGCGCATCAGCTTACGCGCTAACAACTAAGCGTGACCTGTCGTTCCTTAACGGCATGCTATTAGCTGGTTTTGTAGTACTGCTTGTAGGTATGGTTGCAAATATCTTCCTACAGATGCCTCTACTATCATTGGCAATGAGCGGTATGTTCATCCTATTCTCGACTGGTGTTATCTTGCTTACAACGCAAAACATCATTCGTGGCGGTGAAACAAACTACATCTCTGCAACGATCAGCTTGTACGTATCAATCTACAACATCTTCATCAGCCTGCTAAGCATCCTAGGCATCATGGGCAACGACGACTAATCGTTCCCATCATTGAAGAATATCTAGCCCAAGAGCCTACCTCTTGGGCTTTTTTGTATCTATAAGTACGATATTTCTATGGATAGCTACAATTTCAGTTGAGAAAGATAAACTTGGTCATGTACCCTACCCGCATAGTTAATTGGATTCTGGATTAAACATGTTTGAATATAACGGCAAGCAAATCGAAACCGACGCTCAAGGCTACCTATTGGATTACACGCAATGGGAAGAAGGTATGATTGAAATACTTGCTCAAGATGAAGCTATTGAACTTACGGATGCACACTTAGAAGTCGTCCATTTTGTAAGGAGCTTTTACGAAGAGTTCAATACCTCACCAGCGGTTCGTATGCTAGTTAAAGCGATGGAAAAAGCGCACGGCCCAGAAAAAGGTAACAGCAAGTACCTATTCAAGTTATTCAAAAAAGGGCCGGCAAAACAAGCAACCAAGCTCGCCGGTTTACCTAAACCAGCAAAGTGCTTGTAAAAACCTAACCCGCTTTAAGTTATTTAATTACGCTCGATATAAATACTGTAGTGCCATAACTACAGTATTTTAAACGTCCCTACACGTACGTCTTGGCGCTCACTATCTTTAACTTGATGCATCTCTACGTTGTCTACTATTGCACTCGAAGGGCCAATGTTGAGCCAAGCATGCAACTTCTCTATTTGCTGACTCTCTCCGACAGCTAATACTTCAACTCGACCATCATTTAAGTTCTTCGCATAGCCTGAGAGACCCATAGCTTGCGCTTGCCTACTGGTGTGGTAACGAAACCCAACACATTGAACTACGCCTGACACGACAAAAATATATTGTGAACTTTCCATAACGTTGCCTCATAAATTATATGAATGATATAGTTGAGCTTCTATTCATTCACCACTTATTGGTGGACTTACTTCGAGTATAACGATTATGAAAGAAATCCCATTTCGTTGGATTGACAAATATCTCATTCACCTAAAAATCCAAGAAAAGTTCTATCTACTCTTCTTATTACCTCTTCTCGCCCTAGTTATATTAACTCTCGTTTTAGATAGCGCCGCGGACTCTTTGCTTGCTCACCTTTATCAAGAAGAAATGCTCTTGATGAAAGGACTTATCGAAGCAGGTCAACTCACTAAAGATCAAGTCGCTCAACTTGTCAGCAGCTCTGAAACCATCTCTTTGGGCTACGGTGCTGGTTCTGTTTCGGTAATGAATGGTGCATTCAGCCTAGTTGCTAACCATGACCAAAACCTTTGGTCTGCTCTGTCTACGACTCAGGTTTCTATCATCGCTGTAACCCTAACGCTTATCGCGCTGGGTGTTTACTACATCATGACCTTCATCGGTGGTGCGATGTTCTCTATGAACAAAGCTTTAAACACACTGGCTAATGGTGACCTAACTTGCCGCATGAACTACTTCTTAGTTCGTGATGAGTTTAGTGAAATCGCTATTACGATCGACAAAGTAGCAGAGCGTGAACAAAACATGGTTCTGTCAATCCAAGAGTCTGTCGCTCTAATGCAGCAGATCAGCTCGGACTTAAACCAGTCAACACAACAAAGTTCAGACATCTCTGGTAACCAACAAGAACACCTGAATAGCTTAGCAAGTGCAACGGAGCAAATGGCTGCTACGATTCGCGAAGTAGCTACCCTTGCTCATGAGTCTAGTTCACAAACGATGGACGCTCGCGGCGTTGCGCAGAGTGGTCAAGTCAAGGTTTCAAATACATTGGAGTCTATCTCTAACCTATCTCAAGAGATCCAATCCGCTTCACAAGCAGTAGAAGAACTTGATGCCAACGCGGCGCAGATCGATGAAGTGGTCGCAACCATCAATGGCATTTCAGAGCAGACTAACCTATTGGCACTGAATGCTGCCATAGAGGCTGCACGTGCAGGCGAGCAAGGACGTGGATTCGCTGTTGTTGCCGATGAAGTTCGTGCCCTTGCTGGTCGTACTCAACAAGCAACGGTTGAAATCCAAAGTATGATTGAGTCATTACAACGTAACAGCCAATCACTGACCAAACTGATGGAAGTAACGGTAAACAATGCTGGTGAAGGCCAAACACTGATGTCGGAAGTGAACGTTGAGATCGGTTCATTAGCTGAAAAGAACCAGTCTATTTCAGATAGCAGCACTCAAATTGCTACCGCGGCTGAAGAACAAGGCGTAGTCGCTGACAACATTGCACAAAGTGTTGAAGAGATTCGTCATCAATCGGACAGTATCTGCGAGATGATCAGTAAGAGTAATTCCAATGTCGACCAACTTCGTAAACAAAGCGATACGATGGAAGGTTTGCTGACAGGTCTTAAAGCTTAATACTGATATCCAACCACTAAGTGTTGATTAATCATACTAGGGCTGCTTCTGCAGCCCTTTCTTATTTGCTTTTCACCTGTACTTCCCCGACAATACCCCTCCTTCAAATTCAACAAACAGAGTAAATTATGACTCCTTCAATTCATCTAGCTAAAGGCCGAGATAAATCACTACGCCGCAAACACCCTTGGGTATTTTCTCGCGGTATCGATAAGGTCGAAGGCGAACCAAAACAAGGTGAAACTGTAGACGTATATGCTCAAAATGGTCAGTGGCTTGCAAAAGCGGCTTACTCACCAGAATCTCAAATTCGAGCTCGTGTTTGGACATTTGAAAAAGAAGAAATCAACAAGGCGTTCTTTGTAAAACGAATTCAAGATGCACAGTCTTTACGTGAAGACATCATCGAACGTGACGGCCTAACGGGTTACCGTCTAACAGCTGCAGAGTCTGATGGCCTGCCTGGCATCACAATCGACAAATACCAAGACTTCCTTGTTTGCCAACTGCTAAGTGCTGGCGCTGAGTTTAACAAAAGCGTGTTGGTTGAAGCGTTAATTGAATGCTTCCCTGACTGTAACATCTACGAGCGTTCAGACGTGGCAGTTCGTAAGAAAGAAGGCTTAGAACAGGTTGTTGGCGTTCTTCACGGTGAAGAACCACCGAAGTCTATCGTGATTGAAGAAAACGGCGTTAAGATCAGCGTGAACATTATGGAAGGCCACAAAACGGGCTTCTACATGGACCAACGTGATAGCCGCAAAGAATCGATGAAGTACGTTAAAGGCAAAGATGTCCTTAACTGTTTCTCATACACAGGTGGCTTTGGCCTTTACGCACTCAAAGGCGACGCGAAGCGTGTTATCAACGCTGACGTATCTCAACTTGCTCTTGATACGGCTAAATTCAACGCTGAACTTAACGAGTTTGATATCTCGAAAAAGCGCGCTGTGTTCCTTAACGCTGACGTTTTCAAACTGCTTCGTGAGTACCGTGACCAAGGCACTAAGTTTGACGTAGTGATCATGGACCCACCAAAGTTTGTTTCAAGCAAGAACAACCTAACTTCAGGCGCTAACGGCTACAAAGACGTTAACATGCTTGCAATGCAAATCCTGAAACCAGGCGGCACCCTACTCACCTACTCTTGCTCTGGCTTAATGGGTACAGACCTATTCCAAAAGATCATCGCTGATGCAGCATTAGACGCAGGCCGCACTGTTAAGTTCGTAGAGCGCTTCGAGCAAGCAGCCGACCACCTAACTGACACTGCTTACCCAGAAGGCTTCTACCTAAAAGGCTTTGCTTGTAAAGTTCTGTAGACAGTTAAGCTTTAGATAACGAGTTAATAAAAAAGGGCCTTTCGGCCCTTTTTTAGTATTGGTCAGGTAAGTTCACGAACAACTGACTCACCAAGTTGGTCAAATCACCATTAACAACAGAGCCATCACCTTGTGAATTTACCGAGTCGAACTGATTACCTACGTTGTCGAGAACAATCGTTTGACTTTGGCCTGTATTATCTGTGTTTTCTGAAATGGTAATCACGAGGTCTTTATCACCGCCGCCATTATCAACCTTTTCAATAGTGATATGATCAAGAAGATCAAACATTGAACTTTCGTTTGGTAACAACTCAGAGATATCAAGATGGTCTTCCCCTAGAGCAAAATCGGTTATCGTATCGACATCACCTTGGAAAGGTTCGTCGACCCACTTGAACAGATCATCACCATCACCACCAGTTAAGATATCATCACCAAGACCACCGATAAGCGTATCTTCACCACCTTGACCGTAGAGGATATCATCGCCTAGTCCACCTGTAATGGTATCATCGCCACCACGCGTATCACTGTCTGCATTAAACAACTCATGGTTATCTTTAACATATTCGTAGATTTCCATGTCTGTAGGTTCTGCACCATTCAACATCTGTAAGAACGTTGTTAGAGCTTCCATACCCGAACCATCAGCTAACGCATCTGGACGAACAAGGCCATTATCACCCCATGGCAAGTTATCTGTATTGATAACATCACCAAACAAAATATCGTTACCGGCACCGCCGCTTAGATCATCACTACCTACAGGCAGTAGCGTAATTTCGTTGCTACCTTCCTCAAGTGCTGCATCTAAGCCTTGACTTGACTGAACGATTTCAACATCGCCTGTCGTACTTGTTACTGTCTTGATTATAAAGTTGTCTAAGTATACGTCTGCTGTGTATCCGCTTTGGTCTTCATAAACAGAGAGTACTAACTGGTACTTACCTTCATGAAGTAGATCTGTTTCAATCGAGCCAGTACTACTTCCAGATGATACACTTACCCATGTTTGAGTTTGTTCATCAAATTTCTGAACACTCCAGCCAAACACATCACCGCCACCAAAATAGTTACCCTGTGATGCATCAAATGTCAGTACTGACGCTTCGCCGCTAGCAACAACAAACTCGGGGCTGGTCATCGAAGCTGAGCTATTAATATCACCCGTATCGGTTAGCAAGATGCTTGAGTTAGTCAGTACTGCTGTACCACCGGAAACCGCAAAGTTCTCAAGGCTCCAAGATTCACCTGTACTAGAGCTGAAGTTTGCAAGTTGCGTTGTAGTTGATGAATAAAGGTACGAAGAACCATTGTCACTCACGAAGTGCTCTAATATTTCAGAATCAATGCCATCTCCGATACCTATCGTTCTAACTTTTGATACATCCGCTAGCTCATCGAAAGCAGTAACAGAGTCAGCAAACTCATCAAACTGGGTAGTAGAGCCGCTGCTGTTTGAACTGTTCGACACAGTTGGTTTTCCATCAGTTAAGAAGAACGTTAAGTTTTCATAACTCGATGATTGGTCACCATCAGCAAACCAATCTTTAGTAGAATCAAACGCAGCCTCGTAGTTAGTTGCGCCATCCGCAGTCAAATCATTGATCGCTGAGTTGACTGTCTGCTCTAAGTCTGACTCTTCTAAGTTTTGTAAATCTATTTGTATGCTCGCACTAGCCTCAAAACCAATCAACGCCAGATTTATAATACCCGGATGAGATGCAATATCAGCCAACATAGCAATAAGTGATGCTTTAACCACATCTAACTTAGACTGGCTACTGTTACTATTGAGTGCGTCTTTCATACTGCCTGACGTATCAACAACTAAAGCAATATTGTAATTCGTCGGTGCGACCGAGTTATCCACAACACCGCCAGTATCTCCAAACAGTACGTCGTCACCATCAAAGCCAACGATCTTGTTATCGCCATTTTCATTACCTAAGCTAGGCGCTATAACAATACCGGTTTGAGTATCAGCAAGTACTTCTGAATCTACAGGTTGACCTTGACCATCGACCTCGTAAGCGCCTGCTGTAACAGTCAGAACTGGTGCCGTATTAACTGGTGCTTCAACAATGACTGTTAACTTCCCTACACTATCTAACTCAGCCGGATCAATCACCCAGGTTCCATCAGCTTGTTTAGTACCTGTCGAGAGCGTTACATCGGAAGGTACATCACTCACGACCAATGAACTTACTTGCTCGCTACCGTCGTTGTCATTCAGAACGATATCAATGTTAAGTTCATAAACCTCAGCAACTTTAACTAGGGTACCGCTCTGAACTTCAAACTTGCCGTCAGAGAAATACAACGACTCGATACTATAAAAGTCATGATTTGCATTCCCTGTTCCAGTATGAGTTAAGCGAAAATCTGGAGCTCCTGCTGTACTAAAGGTGTAGTCTGTTCTTTGGCCTGTTAGATATGCTGCATCATTGCCTGAACCACCATAGTATGCTGTGCTCGTTGTTGGGCTACGAGAAATGAGAACATCATTGCCAAATTCTCCAGTATCATCACCCAACAAATTAATGCTTGTTGATGCATCTATACCGCCAACCAAAATGTCACTACCGTCGCCGCCTTGTAGGTTTTCAGAAACAACGCCAAGACCGCCGTCATTGCCGACAATAATGTCATCGCCGTCTCGGCCAAGTACCTGCATATGATCGCCATTGTTGTATACAACAGTATCATTGCCACCAAGTGCATCTAGCCAAGCACCACTTGTAGTCTGAAGATGGTTGTCGTCGCCATCAGCATTTGGGTCTACTGTCTTATTCGCCAAGCTAGATTCTATGCTTGCAACAATAGAGTCAGCAACATTTCCACTAACACTGGTTAAGTTGGCGGAAACCGCCAATCCATTACTAATTGGCGCAACTGTTGTTGTTACCGTTGCACTACTGGTCAGGCCTGAACTATCAACAATGGTATATGTGAACGACGCACTACCCGTCACATTACTATTTGGCGTGAAGGAGATCTCACCACTGTTTTGATCGTATAAGACCGTTCCGTCAACTGAGCTAAATCCATCCGCGACAATCGTAAAGGTGTCACCGGTATTTGGATCGTAATCGTTAGCAAGAAGCAGTGACGAATCTACAATTAAAGTTTCACCCTCTTGCACAGACAGAATATCACCGATCAACGGGAAATCGTTTAAGTCATGCTCGCCATTGTTGTAATTACCATTGCCATCAACCGTACCAAGATTGATGTCTAGGTTAGCAGCACCACCTTGGTCCCAATAAACGATTTCAATAGAATGATAACCATCACTATCAATCACAAATGCGTCATGTAAGGTAGTTGTAGACGACTGGTTCTGGTCAACAGTAGCAACTTCAACCCCATCAATTAATATCGTGTAGCCATCATCAGCGGTCACTTTAAATGCATAATCACCAGCTTCTAGATAGACTGAACCACTAATTTGAACAACACCGTCAGTATGAGCACCAACGGTACCTTCAACAGAGCTAGAGTCATCATTTAAGAAGTCTTCAAACTGACTTTGGGAGCTCAAGCCATTGTTATTTCCATTTAGCGTATAGTTGATATCTTTGGCGTCAAAGGTTAGGTCTGCTTCTTTGCTAGCAATAACATCCAACGCATCTTGAATCGAATCAATATTGCCATTAACACTATCATTTGAGCTGTAATAGTATCCAGATAGTCCACCAAATACTGATACCGTATCATCTTGAGCAACTGGAGCCTGATTGGTCGCATTGGACGTAATAGTCAGTTGAGCCACTTCATCACTAAGTAAACCGCTAGAATCAACTGACTGATAATCAATTTCTTCAGAGAGATCAGCACTAACTACATCAACGCCTTTAAGCGTGATATTGGAGTTTCTATTAGGATTATCAGAACCGTCTTGAGTAGTGAATACTCTTAATTCAGTAAACCCTCCATCGACTTGGATGTTAACTGTCGCATTCCCGTTGCTATCGATGGACAGTCCGTTCTCGCCTGATTCATCGCTATCGAAGAAGAACGTCCCAACAACATTACCATCTTCATCGAGAGCGAGTACCTCAATACGACCGCCAGCATTATTTCCCGCATTGTAGTTTCCGAATACGCTACCAAATTCAATATTAGCCTCTGTAATGGTTGCACCAGATTGAGAATAATCAACAGAGATATATTCCTGGTTGCCACCGCTAACTACATCCAACTCTCCGCTAGTTGAATTCGCATTAGTTGACACACCAAAACCATCCTCTTGGTTTTGACTGTCGTAAACCAAATAAGAATTTGTATCGATTACATTAGCGTCGATTGGGGAGCTACCATCGTAAATCCCCGAGCTTATTAATACATTGCCCTGTAAGTAACTTACGCTGCTAGACCCATTGTTGACTTGGCCTGCAAAAGTACTTGCTACAAAATCAAGCTTATCCACAGCATTGGAATCTTGTTCATATTCGACTTGAGCGTCACTACTGATTATATCTCCAGCTTCAATGAGTACTTTGCCACCACCACTAACGTCGTAAAGGTTACCGAACAATGGTTCTTCGAGAATTTTGACATCAACCGGAGTACCAGCAGCATCATCTTCAATGTCGCCCACGTTATCTTGACTGCCCGATTGACCACCATCAAACGTAAAGAATGCTTCATCTTGGTTGTCTAAGGTTACTGAGAAGTCGGTGGCTGTAGGTCTGTTGTCATCGTTTTCGATGGTGCCCGTCGCGGTCTTATCACCAACGGTCAGCGTGAACGTTTCATCGCTTTCCAGAACCGTATCTTCCGCACCCGCTACCGTTACCGTGAAGCTCGCCGTATTCGCTGGGACGGTGATCAGGCCTGTGACCGCATCGTACGTCACGCCGTTGCTGAACGACACTGTGCCGTAGTCGGTGTTATCCGTTTCGTTATCCGTCAGGCTGAACGCGTACGTTTGTGCCGTGTCGGCCGTATTGCTTAGGGTCACGTCGAACGCCAGTGCGTCGCCTTCTTCCTCGCTCACATCCGCGATGTCATTGATCGTCGGTTTCGCGTCATCGTTTTCGATGGTGCCCGTCGCGGTCTTATCACCAACGGTCAGCGTGAACGTTTCATCGCTTTCCAGAACCGTATCTTCCGCACCCGCTACCGTTACCGTGAAGCTCGCCGTATTCGCTGGGACGGTGATCAGGCCTGTGACCGCATCGTACGTCACGCCGTTGCTGAACGACACTGTGCCGTAGTCGGTGTTATCCGTTTCGTTATCCGTCAGGCTGAACGCGTACGTTTGTGCCGTGTCGGCCGTATTGCTTAGGGTCACGTCGAACGCCAGTGCGTCGCCTTCTTCCTCGCTCACATCCGCGATGTCATTGATCGTCGGTTTCGCGTCATCGTTTTCGATGGTGCCCGTCGCGGTCTTATCACCAACGGTCAGCGTGAACGTTTCATCGCTTTCCAGAACCGTATCTTCCGCACCCGCTACCGTTACCGTGAAGCTCGCCGTATTCGCTGGGACGGTGATCAGGCCTGTGACCGCATCGTACGTCACGCCGTTGCTGAACGACACTGTGCCGTAGTCGGTGTTATCCGTTTCGTTATCCGTCAGGCTGAACGCGTACGTTTGTGCCGTGTCGGCCGTATTGCTTAGGGTCACGTCGAACGCCAGTGCGTCGCCTTCTTCCTCGCTCACATCCGCGATGTCATTGATCGTCGGTTTCGCGTCATCGTTTTCGATGGTGCCCGTCGCGGTCTTATCACCAACGGTCAGCGTGAACGTTTCATCGCTTTCCAGAACCGTATCTTCCGCACCCGCTACCGTTACCGTGAAGCTCGCCGTATTCGCTGGGACGGTGATCAGGCCTGTGACCGCATCGTACGTCACGCCGTTGCTGAACGACACTGTGCCGTAGTCGGTGTTATCCGTTTCGTTATCCGTCAGGCTGAACGCGTACGTTTGTGCCGTGTCGGCCGTATTGCTTAGGGTCACGTCGAACGCCAGTGCGTCGCCTTCTTCCTCGCTCACATCCGCGATGTCATTGATCGTCGGTTTCGCGTCATCGTTTTCGATGGTGCCCGTCGCGGTCTTATCACCAACGGTCAGCGTGAACGTTTCATCGCTTTCCAGAACCGTATCTTCCGCACCCGCTACCGTTACCGTGAAGCTCGCCGTATTCGCTGGGACGGTGATCAGGCCTGTGACCGCATCGTACGTCACGCCGTTGCTGAACGACACTGTGCCGTAGTCGGTGTTATCCGTTTCGTTATCCGTCAGGCTGAACGCGTACGTTTGTGCCGTGTCGGCCGTATTGCTTAGGGTCACGTCGAACGCCAGTGCGTCGCCTTCTTCCTCGCTCACATCCGCGATGTCATTGATCGTCGGTTTCGCGTCATCGTTTTCGATGGTGCCCGTCGCGGTCTTATCACCAACGGTCAGCGTGAACGTTTCATCGCTTTCCAGAACCGTATCTTCCGCACCCGCTACCGTTACCGTGAAGCTCGCCGTATTCGCTGGGACGGTGATCAGGCCTGTGACCGCATCGTACGTCACGCCGTTGCTGAACGACACTGTGCCGTAGTCGGTGTTATCCGTTTCGTTATCCGTCAGGCTGAACGCGTACGTTTGTGCCGTGTCGGCCGTATTGCTTAGGGTCACGTCGAACGCCAGTGCGTCGCCTTCTTCCTCGCTCACATCCGCGATGTCATTGATCGTCGGTTTCGCGTCATCGTTTTCGATGGTGCCCGTCGCGGTCTTATCACCAACGGTCAGCGTGAACGTTTCATCGCTTTCCAGAACCGTATCTTCCGCACCCGCTACCGTTACCGTGAAGCTCGCCGTATTCGCTGGGACGGTGATCAGGCCTGTGACCGCATCGTACGTCACGCCGTTGCTGAACGACACTGTGCCGTAGTCGGTGTTATCCGTTTCGTTATCCGTCAGGCTGAACGCGTACGTTTGTGCCGTGTCGGCCGTATTGCTTAGGGTCACGTCGAACGCCAGTGCGTCGCCTTCTTCCTCGCTCACATCCGCGATGTCATTGATCGTCGGTTTCGCGTCATCGTTTTCGATGGTGCCCGTCGCGGTCTTATCACCAACGGTCAGCGTGAACGTTTCATCGCTTTCCAGAACCGTATCTTCCGCACCCGCTACCGTTACCGTGAAGCTCGCCGTATTCGCTGGGACGGTGATCAGGCCTGTGACCGCATCGTACGTCACGCCGTTGCTGAACGACACTGTGCCGTAGTCGGTGTTATCCGTTTCGTTATCCGTCAGGCTGAACGCGTACGTTTGTGCCGTGTCGGCCGTATTGCTTAGGGTCACGTCGAACGCCAGTGCGTCGCCTTCTTCCTCGCTCACATCCGCGATGTCATTGATCGTCGGTTTCGCGTCATCGTTTTCGATGGTGCCCGTCGCGGTCTTATCACCAACGGTCAGCGTGAACGTTTCATCGCTTTCCAGAACCGTATCTTCCGCACCCGCTACCGTTACCGTGAAGCTCGCCGTATTCGCTGGGACGGTGATCAGGCCTGTGACCGCATCGTACGTCACGCCGTTGCTGAACGACACTGTGCCGTAGTCGGTGTTATCCGTTTCGTTATCCGTCAGGCTGAACGCGTACGTTTGTGCCGTGTCGGCCGTATTGCTTAGGGTCACGTCGAACGCCAGTGCGTCGCCTTCTTCCTCGCTCACATCCGCGATGTCATTGATCGTCGGTTTCGCGTCATCGTTTTCGATGGTGCCCGTCGCGGTCTTATCACCAACGGTCAGCGTGAACGTTTCATCGCTTTCCAGAACCGTATCTTCCGCACCCGCTACCGTTACCGTGAAGCTCGCCGTATTCGCTGGGACGGTGATCAGGCCTGTGACCGCATCGTACGTCACGCCGTTGCTGAACGACACTGTGCCGTAGTCGGTGTTATCCGTTTCGTTATCCGTCAGGCTGAACGCGTACGTTTGTGCCGTGTCGGCCGTATTGCTTAGGGTCACGTCGAACGCCAGTGCGTCGCCTTCTTCCTCGCTCACATCCGCGATGTCATTGATCGTCGGTTTCGCGTCATCGTTTTCGATGGTGCCCGTCGCGGTCTTATCACCAACGGTCAGCGTGAACGTTTCATCGCTTTCCAGAACCGTATCTTCCGCACCCGCTACCGTTACCGTGAAGCTCGCCGTATTCGCTGGGACGGTGATCAGGCCTGTGACCGCATCGTACGTCACGCCGTTGCTGAACGACACTGTGCCGTAGTCGGTGTTATCCGTTTCGTTATCCGTCAGGCTGAACGCGTACGTTTGTGCCGTGTCGGCCGTATTGCTTAGGGTCACGTCGAACGCCAGTGCGTCGCCTTCTTCCTCGCTCACATCCGCGATGTCATTGATCGTCGGTTTCGCGTCATCGTTTTCGATGGTGCCCGTCGCGGTCTTATCACCAACGGTCAGCGTGAACGTTTCATCGCTTTCCAGAACCGTATCTTCCGCACCCGCTACCGTTACCGTGAAGCTCGCCGTATTCGCTGGGACGGTGATCAGGCCTGTGACCGCATCGTACGTCACGCCGTTGCTGAACGACACTGTGCCGTAGTCGGTGTTATCCGTTTCGTTATCCGTCAGGCTGAACGCGTACGTTTGTGCCGTGTCGGCCGTATTGCTTAGGGTCACGTCGAACGCCAGTGCGTCGCCTTCTTCCTCGCTCACATCCGCGATGTCATTGATCGTCGGTTTCGCGTCATCGTTTTCGATGGTGCCCGTCGCGGTCTTATCACCAACGGTCAGCGTGAACGTTTCATCGCTTTCCAGAACCGTATCTTCCGCACCCGCTACCGTTACCGTGAAGCTCGCCGTATTCGCTGGGACGGTGATCAGGCCTGTGACCGCATCGTACGTCACGCCGTTGCTGAACGACACTGTGCCGTAGTCGGTGTTATCCGTTTCGTTATCCGTCAGGCTGAACGCGTACGTTTGTGCCGTGTCGGCCGTATTGCTTAGGGTCACGTCGAACGCCAGTGCGTCGCCTTCTTCCTCGCTCACATCCGCGATGTCATTGATCGTCGGTTTCGCGTCATCGTTTTCGATGGTGCCCGTCGCGGTCTTATCACCAACGGTCAGCGTGAACGTTTCATCGCTTTCCAGAACCGTATCTTCCGCACCCGCTACCGTTACCGTGAAGCTCGCCGTATTCGCTGGGACGGTGATCAGGCCTGTGACCGCATCGTACGTCACGCCGTTGCTGAACGACACTGTGCCGTAGTCGGTGTTATCCGTTTCGTTATCCGTCAGGCTGAACGCGTACGTTTGTGCCGTGTCGGCCGTATTGCTTAGGGTCACGTCGAACGCCAGTGCGTCGCCTTCTTCCTCGCTCACATCCGCGATGTCATTGATCGTCGGTTTCGCGTCATCGTTTTCGATGGTGCCCGTCGCGGTCTTATCACCAACGGTCAGCGTGAACGTTTCATCGCTTTCCAGAACCGTATCTTCCGCACCCGCTACCGTTACCGTGAAGCTCGCCGTATTCGCTGGGACGGTGATCAGGCCTGTGACCGCATCGTACGTCACGCCGTTGCTGAACGACACTGTGCCGTAGTCGGTGTTATCCGTTTCGTTATCCGTCAGGCTGAACGCGTACGTTTGTGCCGTGTCGGCCGTATTGCTTAGGGTCACGTCGAACGCCAGTGCGTCGCCTTCTTCCTCGCTCACATCCGCGATGTCATTGATCGTCGGCGAAGGCACCACACCAACATTGACCGTCAATGTATCTGTACCGCCTTGGCCGTCAGAAACGACTACTGTGAAGCTATCGCTACCGTTGTAATCAGCATTTGGTGTGTAGGTCCAGTTTCCGTTTTCATCAACGGTCACTGAGCCATTAGATGGTTCGCTGCCTTTTGAGAAGCTTAGTGAGTCATTGTCATCATCTGATGCAGAAAGAGAACCACTGACTGGCGTATCTTCGTCAGTCGTGACTACAACACTGTCACCCAGTGGGTCGCCATTGCTATCAACAAGCGTTGGGGTGTCATTAACTGGTGTCACACCAACATTGACCGTCAATGTATCTGTACCGCCTTGGCCGTCAGAAACGACTACTGTGAAGCTATCGCTACCGTTGTAATCAGCATTTGGTGTGTAGGTCCAGTTTCCGTTTTCATCAACGGTCACTGAGCCATTAGATGGTTCGCTGCCTTTTGAGAAGCTTAGTGAGTCATTGTCACCATCTGATGCAGAAAGAGACCCACTGACTGACGTATCTTCGTCAGTCGTGACGGCAACACTGTCACCGAGTGGGTCGCTATTGCTATCAACAAGCGTTGGGGTGTCATTAACTGGAGTCACACCAACATTCACCGTCAGTGTATCTGTACCACCTTGGCCGTCAGAGACTTCTACCGTAAAGCTGTCATTACCGTTGTAATTTTCATTTGGGGTATAAGTCCAATCACCATTTTCGTCGATAACGACAGTACCGTTTGAAGGTTCTATCGATTTACTGAATGACAGAGAATCACCATCTTCATCTGAAGCCGACAAAGTGCCACTGACTGGCGTATCTTCATCTGTCGTAAATGATACTGTGTCACCAATAGCGTCACTATTTGAATCGACAAACAGTGGGTTAGTATTAGGTTGAGCTGCGGCAGGCTCAATGAGTGAACGATAAGCATCAAGTAAGCTTAAACTTTGAGTTCGAGATAAGCCCAATGATTCGAAACCCGTAGTAACGAACTCTGTACCAGGAATAGTTTCTTCACCATCACGTTCAATAGTTCCGCTAGAAGCCAAACTTGAACCGTTTTGACCTGCTGCCGTTGCGAACTCCTCACCTAGCTCGGTCGGGTCTTGACCTTCTTCTAATGCGGCAAAGATATTCGCGATATCTTGGTCGAGCTCAATTTCGCCTTCTTCTGATGAGAAGCGTTTTGCCGATACCTGAGGTTCATTGGACCCGTTCTGAGATTCAAGAACGACATCCCCTGCTTGTAGTGGTTGGCCTTCTTCTAAGACTTTAATCGTACCATCTACCGAGATAACAATGCGCTGGCCAAGTGCTAATGCACCACCCAAATTCAATGTTGTCATGTCCATATAAACCCCTAAAAAAGCATTTCTTGTCATTAACGTCAAAATAGTGACATTATATTTATAATATTAGTTAAAATATAACACTTAAAGTCATATAATTCCTAGTTATGAATCTAGTATTTAACAACTCGAGTGACAAGCTAATGACGGTGATCACATCGCATAACAATCTTAGTGCTCACACCAGCAATATAAGTTATTGTGTTTGCGGAAAATAATAGATTTAAAAACGTAAGATTGACGCGTATAAAAACACCATAAAACGCACGTTGATCGGTTAACATTTTGACAACCATTTGCGAACGCCAGCTTAGCGATCGTAATTTTTTTGGCGGTTCATCTAAATTTCGTATATAACAGCACAAACTCAAGACTTAGATGCGAGCTAACTTTAGGGAGATGCACATTGAATAGGCTTCAAAAGACAACATTAGGGTTAGCTATAAGTATGAGCTTACCGACGACAGCACAAACCCTAGAGCAAGCCGTTGCGTTCACTTTAGAAAGTAATCCTGAAATCAAAAGTGCTTATAATGAATATGTCAGTAAGCGATATCTGAATGATGCTTCTGGCGGTGCTTATCGTCCAAGTATAGACTTGGATGGAGGTATTGGTTACGAGCATACCGATCTAGCAACTAACTCAAGCACGACCGATCTGACTCGGAAAGAAGCGACAATTACGTTAACCCAACTAATATGGGATGGCGCGAATACATCAAATGATATCGATCGTACCGCGGCTGATGCAGAATCTGTGCGCTATCAATTGCTATCAAATGCACAGGACATCGCTTTAGAAGTCACAAAGGTCTATCTTGATGCAGTGAAAGCCTATGAAGTGCTGTCACTGTCAGAAAACAACCTCGCGACACACAAAAAAATATACAGTGATATCCGCAAACGTGTTGAATCAGGCATTGGATCAACCGCAGATATGTCACAAGTAGAGGCACGTATTGCTAAAGCACACGGTAATTTGCTTGCAGCGCAAAACAACCTTTTTGACACTCACACTCAATTCAAAAGGCTTGTCGGTCAATCTCCGCTAGGGTTAACCTTCCCTCGAGCAGATGCGGGCGCTATCCCTTACACGGTTGATGGTGCATTGGCAAAAGCGTTTAATCAACATCCAGTAATCAAGATCGCTCAAGCCGACGTTGATTCAGCAAAGTTTCAGTACAAACAGTCGAAGAGCACCAACTACCCGACCGTCTCTTTTGAAGCGGCTCAAACCTGGCGTGATGATGCCGGTGGTACTAAAGGTAGTAGCGATGAGTTCTCAGCAATGGTTCGTTTGAGATATAACCTCTATAACGGAGGCTCAGATCAAGATCGTGCTGAAAGTGCCGCTTACCAACTCAATAAAGCAAAAGACCTACGTGAGAGCACTTACCGCAATGTAGAAGAGAGCCTGCGTCTTTCATGGAGCGCTCTGGATTTGACCGTTCAGCAAAAAGAGTTCCTATCTGACCACGTAGACTCGGCATCAGACACGGTTATCTCATATGAGAAACAATACCGCATCGGTAAACGTACCCTTCTCGACTTGCTTAACACTGAGAATGAATTGTTCGAAGCTCGTAAAGGGTATTTGGATGCCAAGTACGACGAACAATACGCGAAATACCGAGTAATGAACGCAACAGGAAACTTGTTGACCGGACTACGTGTCGAAACCCCTCAAGAATGGAATGAAAAGGTAGAATACTAATGAAGCTGATAAAGACTGTATTTCCGCTTTGTATCATGGTTGTCTCTGCCAATGTTTTAGCTGAAATAAGCGATGAAGAATTTGAATATCGAGCTCTTCCTGAGATCACACAAATTTATGATCTCGAAGATGATGATAATGATGGAGTAATCAATGCTAGAGATCTGTGTCCTGATACGCAAATTGGTGCTGAGATAGATAACGACGGTTGTGGTTCATATTTCGAATCTTCAGAAAAGAAAGAGCTCCACATACTCTTTGCTAACAACTCTACGGAGATTAACCCTGCTTTCCTTAGCCAAATACGCCAGATGGCTGCGTTTTTGAAGCGCTACGAGAGTACAAGCATTGAATTGCAAGGTTATGCCAGTAAAGTGGGCAATTCCGAACACAATTTAAAGCTCTCAAAAGAGCGCGCGTTACATGTAAGGCGTGCGCTGATCAGCAACGGTATTCAGCCATCTAGAGTCAACATTGTCGGTCATGGTGATTCTGAATTCAGCAGTGATGATACCCAAATCAATCACGCACTACATCGAAAAGTTGTCGCTTCCGTTGTTGGATTTAAGGGTAATATCAAAGAAGAATGGCACATTTTCACCAAAATTAAAAAGTAAGCTCTCCCCTGCTTTTACCATACTGAAACGTTATCTTAAGTTAACGTTTCAGTATGGTGATAATTCCTTGAATAGCATATACCTAAGCCGTCTATAATGTTAATCTTGCCACGTTATCAACATAGAGAATTAATCCATGAGCAAACTAACAGCTGATACTCAAGCAAATCTAGAACTTTTCGTTTCTGAAACACAGGAAACTAAACTGGTATGGGGCCTTCGCAACGAAGAAGGTTGGCTAGCATGTGACTCAAGTGAATTCGAAAACAGCGAAGTGATGCCGTTCTGGTCTTCAAAAGAAGATGCTCAGACTCACAACGTTGAAGAGTGGGCTGACTTCGAAGTATTAGAAATTCCACTAGATATCTTTGTAGAAGATTGGTTACTAACTCTTGCTGAAGACGGCGTTCTTGTTGGTACTAACTGGAATGCAACATTAGAAGGCAAAGAACTTGAGCCTTCTGACCTAGCGAAATTATACATCTAATTTCTGATATCGGTCGCGCGAATCGTGCGACCGAGATACCTCTGATTAGTATCAACAAATTAGAGACCTACCTCGCATAACCTTATAGCTATAGAATTCAAAATTTGAAGCAATATCAAACTAATAATAGAATATCGTTCTTTATCTGATTGATAGTCTCTTGTGATTCACTCCTTTTTTGTTACCTTTCTGCTATTCATTAGCTTTTGTTCTTATAGCCAAGTATTACCGTCAGATCGTGACCAAAACTCATCAATCTATGCTTCCCATTTAAGCCCTACTCCTAATGCTGATTGGAACGCGCTTTATCTTTCTACTTTAAACCACTCTCCTGAGCGCGCATTAAACATGTTGCAAACACGCTATATCGGGTCAACGAGTTACGGAGATAAGCTTTACCTTGCGTCTCTTCTCTATCAATACATGAGCCACCGAGATCAGCCGTTCTACGGAATCGCTTCAAACGACAGTGACTACCAAGCGATAGAAGCAGCGTTTATTTCTGCTCTTATGAAAGACGGCAAAGGCCAATATGAGGAAGCACAACAAGGCTTTTTAACACTTTTGGCGAAAATGCAATCTCGCAGCGATTTAGCTGGAAAAGCATTGCTAAAGTACCAGCTATGCCGATCACTTAACGAGCAAGCTAAATATCATCAAGCTAACTATTACTGTTCTGCGCTTCAATCAGATTTATATAACATCGCTGACCCAGTATTGCCAAAGTTTGGAACTTATCGAGTCATTGCAAACAATCACCATTTTCGAAGTGACTATCAAGCAGCACTAGATACCTACCTATCACTGATAAATGTCTTCCCACAAGGACATGATATTTCGGGAGTTTACAACGATGTAGGTAACTTGCTCAAAGAATTAAAGCAATATGAAAAATCGGCTGAGTATCTACAGGAAGCTCTAACTCTCAGAGAAAACGCTTCAGATTTAATGAAAGCACAAGTGCATCACAGCCTTGCGGATCTCAACCTTAACCAAGAGCAAAGTGACCTAGCAATTCACCACTTTCAGACAGCAAGAACACTCCTGAGCTCGTCATCACATAGCTACGGTATCGCACTAACAAGTCTTGGCTTAGGAAAAGCGTACACTCAAACGAAAGATTATGATTTGGCGAGAACCTACTTGGTCGAATCTCTATCGGCTTCGAGCGAACTGAGCAATGATGTCATTCGTATCAATGCTTACTTGGCTATCAGCGATATGTTTGAAGAACAAAAATTACCAACGGAAGCGCTCAACTATGCTCAACAAGCGCTAGGATTAGCGGAACAAGTCGCAAGGCATAAATACATAGCGCAGTCACTTCTACAGCTTTCTGATATTAATCAATCACTCAACGATTACCAACAAGCTTTCTATTTTTACCAGCGATACTCATCAATACAAATGGAAGCTAGAGACATCGACAATCGACTCGCACTCGAAGCCCTCGGCCTGACGCATGCCAAATATGAGCAGGAACTTGAGAGCTCTTTCCTGACACATCAGACGAAACTCGACCGCGTTCAAATTGAAAAAATGGAACATCAAAGATGGATGTACAACATCGTTGTTATTCTGTTGCTTTGTGCTGCAAGCTTTACGGTATTGGTAAACAAAACGGTTCGCGCAAAAGCCGCAATTGATGGCTTAACGAAAGCATATAGCCGAACTGAGATAATTCGAAGAATCAAAAGAGTGAAACGCTGTAAAGGGATGGAAAAACAGCATGTGCTCGTGCTGCTCGATCTAGATAAGTTTAAGAAGATTAGTGATGAGCATGGACACCCTACCGGTGATCGAGCACTGATCCATATTAGTGAGAAAATTAGAAAACACTTAGTAAATGGTGAATTGTTTGGTCGCTTAGGGGGAGAAGAATTTGTCATCATGCTAACCGATACCACACCAGCAGAGGTACGAGAACGCGTTGAAGAGTTACACTACGCCATTTCCAGCACTGTCTTCTTATCAGAAAGCAAAAAGTCACTTAATGTGACCGCGAGTTTTGCTTATCTAGCAACCTCAAACGCATTAAGTGACTTTGATGACTTGTATTCAGTGCTTGACCAAGCGCTCTATCAAGCCAAAAGCAACGGCCGAAACTGCATTATTGATGCCTATAACGAGCCGATTGATTTACCTGAGATTATTTATTCTCAGCCTGTTTGCGAACCAACTCAGCCATAATGCTTTCGCGATCACCTAGGTAATCGTTAAGGCCAACTTTACGTAGTTCACATGCCGGGCAATCGCCACAGCCATCACCAACAATGCCGTTGTAACAAGTCAGTGTTTTGTTTCTAACAAGCTCAAGTGCTGAGTACTGGTCTGCTAGCGCCCATGTCTCAGCCTTGTTTAACCACATTAGCGGTGTTTTGATATTAAGCTGCTTATCCATACCTTGTACAAGTGCAGAGTTCATCGCCTTCACAAAGTCATTACGGCAGTCAGGGTAACCAGAAAAATCTGTTTCACACACACCTGTAATCACGGTTTCAGCACCGATTTGGTAAGCGTAAATACCCGCTAGTGTTAGAAATAGAATATTACGACCAGGAACAAAAGAGTTTGGTAGTCCATTCTCTTGCAGCTCATGAGACACAGGAATATCGTCGCGAGTCAGAGAGCTGATAGCAAGTTCATTCAACAGAGTCACATCCATCACTTTGTGCGCTTTAACACCAAGTTCTTTCGACAATGACTCAGCAACTTCAATTTCGAGTCTATGGCGCTGACCATAATCAAACGTAATCGCATGAACTTCATCATACTCTTTTAATGCTTGAACAAGACACGTTGTTGAGTCTTGACCACCACTGAATACTACAACTGCTTTTTTCATCTTAAATCCTTACGAAAACCTTCTACTAGCGACTTATCTTGCCCAGTAAAAATACAACCTATGCGATGCTCAAATATTTGTGAGTTTGTATTGATAAGCGCCAATTGCGCTCAATGCAGGTATCAATACAAAGTTGAGTAGCGCGGTCTTTTTGGCTAATTGGTTGCAGAGCGATAACAGTGTCGCTGGGAACCGCAGCTCGATCCAATAAACCGTCAAGTTGTTCGATATCTTTGCTTGTGCCTACTGGATGCTTAATTTCGTTAGCACGTTGTAAGGCGCTATCTAAGATTTCCAGTTTCGCTTTCATCGCCACCTTCGGTGACACCGTAACCCAAGTGTCAGGTGTGGCTTTTACTTCTGATGTTCCGCTAGTCTCAATCTGACAGCGACAACCGTGCTGCTCAAATGCTTCAGTAAGAGGAGCAAGATCATAAATGCATGGCTCACCACCAGTAATCACAATGTGCTTCGCAGTGTAACCTTGCTTGATATATTCATTCACGATTCCTTGAGCATCGATTGCTGACCAAGTTGGTGAATCTTCTGTCTTAACCATAATATCGCCAAGGCTGGTCTCATCTTCTGGCAACGCTTCCCAGGTCTGTTTGGTATCACACCAAGAACAGCCCACAGGGCAAATTTGCAGACGAACAAAAACAGCGGGAACGCCAGTAAACACGCCCTCACCCTGAATGGTTTCAAACATTTCATTAATCTTGTACAACTTTCCCTCAGCTCAATCATCAGATGAAATTAATCAACCGCAGACCTTAAAGCACTTCCCCCTTTTGGTCAAACAAATGAGTACCGATAAATGAGTTGATCAAAGCCCTAGCCTGAAGTTTCAAGTTCCCTTATCCTTTCGCCCATTAGATTTCGTTAGCTTTTAATTTTTTAGTAAGGAACAACATGTACAAACTGATTGCTCTTGATATGGATGGCACATTACTCAACAGTGAAAAAGTGATTTCTCAAGAGAACAAAGACGCGATCGCCAAAGCTCGTGCTGCTGGTGTGAAGGTCGTTCTGGCTTCTGGTCGCCCTTTGGAAGGCATGCAAAGCAAATTAGATGAGCTTTCAATTAACGGCAAAGATGACTTTGTGCTCTTCTACAACGGCTCTATGGTTCAGAACGTATCGACAAAAGAGATCATTCACAGTGAGATCAGCAATGGTGAAGCCGCAAAAGAGATTGCAGCCCTCGCTGAACAGCTTGGTGGTTATGTTCATGCTTTCAGCAAGGTTCATGGTTTAATCACACCTGAGAACAACGAGTACACGGGTATTGAAGCGCGTATTAATGGCTTAGATATTACCGAGTTCGACTTTTCTCAATTAGAAGATGACCACGAAATCATCAAGACCATGATTGTCGCTGAACCCAGCAAGCTAACTGAAATCATCAGCAAGTTGCCACAAGAGCTCAAGACTCAGTTTACTATCGTGCAAAGTGCACCATTCTTCTTAGAGTTCCTAAACCCAAACTCAAACAAGGGTGTCGGTATCGAAGCCATTGCGAAACACTTAGGCATTAAAGCGGAAGAAGTAATCTGCATGGGTGACGCTGAAAACGATCACCATATGCTTGAATACGCTGGCCTTGGTATTGCAATGGACAACGCGATGGATGAAACCAAGAAAATCGCCGATCACATTACCGCGAGTAACGACGACCATGGCGTAGCCGTAGCAATTGAAAAGTTTATCTTCAACTCATAATCATTCGATTCTGTAAAATTAATACTAAAAAGGCTGTGCACTGCACAGCCTTCTCTTTTTTAAATGAGTCGTGTTACTTAATTTCTAGCCCAAGGCAGACGAAATGCCACCACACCAAACAGAATCAATATTGGGAAACGTAACGTTTCAATAATAAATGAAGCAATACCACTGAAAGAGACAAAACTTCCTGCCCAGCTAATCAGCAGATTTCCCGCTAACAGCATCGCCATCACTCCAACCACGATCTTGAATGAGAACTGACCGACCAAAGGTTTCGAGTCTGTTAACGTCACTAGGCATGCAATCGTCATCAAAATAGCCACCCAGAATGAGAATGTAGGCAGTGGCCATATCACCGTGAGAACAATCGACAATAAGCATAATGCCCACCACACGCCCTTAGAACTCAATAAAACACTAATATCAACATCTGGTTTTGCATCTAACCTCACGATGTGCCACGTCGTTAAGGCACCTAAGACGCCCCCCATTAATACATCACTAAAGAACGCACTGCCTGAATACGACTTAAACAGCATGATCCAAAGTAAGCCAGCAAGCACAATCAATATTGATTTTTTTTCTAAGAGACGCTTTATTTTCCAAAAGACTAACAAGGTTAAGCTCACCCATAAAGAAGCCAGTAAACTTGGAAAACTATAGCCACTGCTCATTACCAACTTCAATGTTGGCAAGTAGGCATGCGGGCGTGGAAAACCAAAACCTTGATGTGCGATCAAAGTTAGCAGTGTCACCGAAATCAAAGTGAAGCCAAACTTCAACGCGAAGTTACGACCAAAATGCCACGCAATTAGCGGCAATATCACGATGAAAACCCAAGGCTTCGCTAACAAGTCAGTCAAAAGCACAGTATTCGCGAACACGCTCGGCATTCTATCGAACGCGTTTTGAAGTGAAACAATCCAGCTCAATTCAACTTGATGAACTTTCGGCGCCGCGCCCACCAACTCAGTCACATAAGTCACCGGTTGATCTGTAGCAGATAAAAACAACTCGTTAATCTCTGACCATTGACCAGGATAACGGTATTGGTTAGCTTGCAACTCAGTTGGCGGTAATAACATCGCTCGGCTGACTTCTACTCCGTAATGAGGTGCGAACCAAATCGGCAACTCAAAACCACCTAGCTCATTTCGAGCTTGATAGCTGATCACTTCAGAATCAGAGACACAATCAAACACAACGGCGCTATCGGTGTAACCCAGTACATCACCAACCGTTACCGACAAACCCGCCTCTTCCCACGTTTCACGTTGCGCCGCGACGGCTGGCGGCTCACCTGAAACCACAGTGCCTCCCGGTAGAGACAATTGACCTGTGATCAACTCATCAACCAGCACTATTTGGTTATCAGCTCGTACTACACACAAAGCGCCCGCGATATGATCGGGCAAAGTGTTGTTTGCCCAAACGGAAGTAGTACTCAAAAGAGACAGTATGAAAACTAATAAATATCGAATAACCAACGAGTTTACCTAAAAAAATAATAGAAGAAATTTGAGACTGCTAATGCATCACGCCTAGTGTAATCAAAGCCGCACAAAATCGCTGTCTACGTTTTGCGCAAAGCCTTCCTCATCCATTGAATGTGAGGTGTGAACCCCATTTTTTGATAGAAGTCCTTGGCAGGTGAATTAAAGTCCCACACTTCTACAAAGACTTGTTCAACCCCGTAATCATCAAAAGTACTTTCAACCTTGTTAAACAACTTTTCAGCAATTGATTCTTTTCGATAATCAGGTAAGACAAACAGTTCATCGACACTCCCCATCGACACTGGTTTACTCACTGTTGAGATAAGCTCACAAAAATGCCCAGAGATAAAGCCAACAATGAGCTCACCTTTAAGTGCCACATAAACCAAGCATTCAGGATCGTCCAAGTATCGTGCAATGCTTTTTTCCTGCTCAATCTCTTCTGCCGTTTTAAAGTGCTCTGGGCTAGCAATGTGGTGGTGATGATGTAGATCGAACATTAACTCGTTAAGTTGTTCCAAATCCGTGTGTTTTGCAGCCCTTAAAGTGACGTTCATGACTATTGCGCTTCTCAAACCAAATTAATATCTAAACTGAGTCTAGTTTACTTGCCGTGAGTATCTATACAAGTTATTGAATTAATTCATTGTTTGAAGTGCGTATTTTAGATACAAAAACGGCCACATTGCGTGGCCATTCTGTGTGAATCATTTTGAATTAAACGAATATCGAAGCTGTGGTTTTTGCTGCAGCTGTCGCTTTATGCACCGTTATCTTCTTTATCTTCCTTGAGATCAGCAAGCTGTTGTTCTAATTCAATAAGCTTAATTTCAGCCTCAACTTCAGCAACTCGCTTTTCTGCATCTGTGCGATTGTCTTGCGCTAGGCCATCGGCAGTAACTTGGGTTCGTTGTGCGTTTCTTGCATCGTCCGTATCTTTCATTGAACCAGCAACACCACCGGTCACACCGCCTAATGCAGCACCCTTCACGGCTAAACTCGCATCTCCAGTTAGAGCGCCTGCTGTTGCTCCTAACAAAGCACCACCTACAGCACCACGATTACGTGCAGCGTTCTCATTTTCGTTATCCATTGCTGGTGATGCGCAACCAGAAATAGTCACAATCAGTGTCGCTAAAAGAAAAGGTTTAGTGAATTTCATAGGAATCTCGCTTAGTTCTTCGTTTGGAGTAAAGCCATCTTAAGCAGGTCCGTTAATGAGATAAATAAAGCCACGTTTAGACGATACATCATGTGCAGCTATGTATTATCCAGCCATCGTATAACTACTTAATGATATCTATCTTGAGATCGTTTTATCCTCACCAAGAAAAAGGCGACCAATAAGGTCGCCTCAATCGCTCGTTCTCTATAATTCTTGTCTTTCAGATGTCGCTCTTAGCCTTTGGACCAAAAGTTTTGCATATTTTCTGCACTAGGTGGCGGTCTTACACCGCAGTCTCGATAGTGGTGTTTATCACCAATCCCAAGGACCTTGCCACTTTCCTCATCGATCATAGCAGCCACTTTTACCCCGTCTCCCACATGGCGAGTCAACACGACAATTTCACCGGCTCTTTCAGACCTTACCGCCCCCAAGATTTGATATTCGTAGCGGCCTTTCCTTGAATTAACGATCATCTTCGAGTTAATCGGATCGGCTTCATACCCCACGCCAATATCAAAAACCGCTTGATAGAGATCGACGCCAGTTTTGGACACACACTTAAATACCTTGGGATGACTCAAAGGTTCTAACAACGCTCTGCTCGCTTCATCCTTTGAAATACTGGCACTAGCAGCGCCACTAACCAGTAAAGCAATCAACAAAAAGTAAGATCGCATAAAAAAGACCTCAATATGTGGGGTTCATAATGAGGTCATAGTAAACGCAATGGATAAACGGATGAATAAAGTAGAGTTTAGGTAAACCATCACGCTGGCTTATGTATTAATATACGAGCCGACGATCAAATTACCCAAACAGCTAAGCCTATTTGCCGAGCTTTTCAGCAATTTCCGTTAAGCTAGTCGGATCATCAATCGTCGAAGGCACCACGTACTGCTCACCTTCAGCGATCTGCCGGATGGTTCTGCGTAAAATCTTACCGGAGCGTGTCTTGGGAAGTCTCTCAACAACCAAGGCTTGCTTAAAACAGGCTACCGCGCCAATCTCATTACGAACTTTACCAACCAACTCCGCTTGTAACTCAGTGCCATCGACTTTTACGCCATCTTTCAGCACAACTAAACCAAGAGGTAGCTGCCCTTTTAAGTCATCATGAACCCCGACTACCGCGCACTCTGCAATAGCTGGGTGACCGCCAACGATCTCTTCCATTTCACCGGTAGAAAGACGATGCCCCGCTACGTTTATCACATCGTCAATACGCCCCATGATAAACAGATAACCATCTTCATCAAGGTAGCCGCCATCACCCGAAACATAATAGCCTGGGAATTGGCTCAGATAGCCAGACTCAAATCGATCATGATTACGCCAAACCGTTGGTAGACAGCCAGGTGGCAACGGGCGTTTAAGAGCCACAAATCCTTGTTGATTAGGTTGGGCGACTTCACCGAGTTCATTGAGAATCTCCACTTGGTAACCCGGAACAGGTTTAGTGGAAGAGCCCGCTTTCACTGGTAAAGATTCTAACCCTGTTGGATTGGCTGAAATGGCCCAACCTGTTTCTGTTTGCCACCAGTGGTCGATAACCGGTTTATTGGTGTGAGATTCTACCCAATCCAACGTTGGCGGGTCTAAACGCTCACCGGCCATGAAAATCGACTTGAGCGATGTTAAGTCATACTTGGTAAGTAACTCGCCTTCGGGGTCTTCTTTCTTAATGGCCCTAAATGCGGTTGGCGCAGAAAACAATACATCGACTTTGTATTCTTCACACACACGCCAAAACGCACCGGGATCGGGTGTTCGTACTGGCTTGCCTTCAAACAGAATCGTAGTACAACCATGAATCAATGGTGCATAAACAATATAGGAATGTCCCACGACCCAGCCGACATCGGATGCTGCCCAAAATACACCATCTTGCGGCATATCGTAGATAGTGCTCATCGAGTATTTCATCGCGACCGCATGACCACCATTGTCACGCACCACACCTTTTGGCTTACCCGTAGTGCCTGACGTGTAAAGAATATACAAAGGATCGGTTGCCAAAACAGGAACGCAACTGTGCGGCAATGCATCGTTAACCGCTTGCTGCCAAAGTACATCGCGTTCATTGCTCAATTCAGCTAAAGCTTGCTCTCTTTGAAATACGACGACTTTCTCAGGCTTCCAACGACTGTCCATGATCGCGCGATCGACCATAGGCTTATATGGCAAGACTTTATTTATCTCGACACCGCAAGAGGCAGTAATCAACACCTTGGGCTCGGCATCTTCAATTCGAACGGCAAGCTCATGAGGGGCAAAACCACCAAACACCACCGAATGCACCGCGCCTAGTCGAGCACAAGCCAACATTGCCATCGCCGCTTCAGGAATCATTGGCATGTAGATAACAACACGATCGCCTTTAGTAACGCCTTGCATAGCTAGCATACCAGCGACTTTTGCCACTTGGTCACGCAATTGATTGTAAGTGTACGATGATTGAGTCCCTGTAACTGGAGAGTCGTAAATCAGTGCCACTTTATCACCACGACCATTTTCGCAATGATAATCTAAAGCCAACCAGCACGTGTTCATCACCCCATCAGGAAACCAGCGCTCAATACCGTTATCGTCAGTTTGTAATATCGTTTTTGGTGACTCAAACCAATCTATCGCTTGTGATTGTGTTTCCCAGAACGAATTTGGATCTTCCCTCGCCCATTGATACTCGGTTATATAGTCTGTTTTTCTGTTCATTCGATTCGTAGCAGACATAGTGCCTCCTCCATGATTTATCCATTTCTCCAAGTGCCTAGCCTTTGGCTGTAACACTTGATAGCACTCTTTTCTCAGCGTTGTGTTCGTGAACATTTAACCGTTCACAACAATCGCTTTACTTAGGAAAAGGCACACGGATGGCACCTTCCATGATCACTCGGGCACTACGACTCATTATCGCCCTTTCTATTTTCCAACCGCTTTCGGTCTGCAAAGCTTTAGCTCCCACCTTTAAGGTTCCTGATGGATGGCCAAAGGTCACAAAATCACGGGAACCCTCACCGGCTGCCAAGTTCACTAACGTACCCGGAACACTCGCCGCTGAAGCAATGGCGACTGCAGCCGTACCCATCATGGCGTGATGCAGTTGCCCCATAGACAAAGCTCGCACCAGAAGGTCGGTATCGTCAGCTAATACCGATTTACCACTTGAAGCTTGATACGCTTGAGGCTTAGCAACAAACGCGACTTTCGGTGTGTGTTGGCGTGATTCCGCTTGTTCTAAAGAATCAATCAGCCCCATTGCAACTGCGCCATGTGCTCGGATAGATTCAAACAGAACCAAGGCTTTTGAATCGCTGTTGATATCCGATTGAAGCTCTGTGCCTTGATAACCCACCGATTCAGCATCAACAAAAATGGTTGGTATTCCTGCATTGATGTATGTCGCTTTGATGCAACCCAATTCGGGAACATCTAAAAAATCGACAACATTCCCTGTTGGAAACATAGAGCCACTCGCATCGGCTGGGTCTAGAAAATCGACTTGGATTTCAGCAGCAGGAAAAGTGACACCATCGAGCTCAAAGTCACCCAACTCTTGGACTTCCCCGTCAGCGATAGGTACATGAACAATAATGGTTTTCTCTATGTTCACTTGCCATACTCGCACCTCGACCACGCCGTTTTCTGGAATACGATTCGAATCGACCAATCCACTATGAATAGCAAATGGACCTACTGCAGCAGACAAATTACCGCAGTTACCGCTCCAATCAACGAACGGCTTGTCTATTGCTACTTGACCGAATAAGTAATCAACATCGTGATCGGCTTTACTGCTTTTCGAAACAATAACAGTTTTACTGGTACTGGATGTTGCGCCACCCATGCCATCGGTTTGTTTACCATAAGGATCTGGACTGCCAATTACGCGCAGAAGTAATGCGTCTCGAGCTTCCCCGGCAACTTGCGCAGCTTCAGGTAAGTCTTCTAAATTAAAAAAGACACCTTTGCTTGTTCCGCCCCGCATGTAGGTAGCAGGTACTTTTATCTGTTTGATGTTCATAACCAGCTCCTACTGTGCAAGAAAGTCTTTGGCGAAACGTTGCAACACACCACCAGCGCTATACACGTTCACTTCGTCTGCTGTGTCTAATCGGCAGGTTACTGGCACATCAAGCTTTTCACCGTTTCTACGAGTGATTACTAGAGCCAAATCAGAACCCGCTTCAATGTCGCCGTAAACGTCGTAAAGCTCGGTGCCGTCCAGCTCTAAAGTATTTCGATCCGTTCCCGCTTTGAATTGCAGAGGCAACACGCCCATGCCAACCAAGTTGGTTCTGTGAATTCGTTCAAACCCTTCAGCCACAATCACTTCAACACCCGCTAAGCGCACCCCTTTGGCTGCCCAGTCACGTGATGAACCTTGTCCATAATCGGCACCAACAACAACAATCAAGGGTTGTTTACGGTTCATGTAGGTTTCTATCGCTTCCCACATTCGCGTAACTTGACCTTCGGGTTCAACCCTTGCTAATGAACCTTGCACGACTTCTCCTGCGTCCTTCACCATTTCGTTGAACAATTTCGGGTTGGCGAAGGTTGCTCGTTGTGCGGTTAAGTGATCACCTCGATGGGTCGCGTAAGAGTTAAAGTCCTCTTCCGGCACTTCCATTTTGGTGAGGTATTCCCCCGCCGCGCTCGAAGCGAGAATCGCATTTGAAGGAGATAAATGGTCCGTAGTGATGTTGTCACCCAGAATAGCCAAAGGCCTCATACCAGATAGGCTTCGTTCTCCGGCAAGAGCCCCTTCCCAATAAGGTGGTCTGCGAATATAGGTACTTTGAGGTCGCCAATCATAAAGCGGCTCAGTAGTTACCTGATCTTCGTCTGGCTGGAACATTTTTACGTAGATTTGTTGGAATTGCTGAGGTTTAACATGCTCACCAACAACGGCATCGATCTCAGCATCACTTGGCCACAAATCACTTAGATAGATTGGTTGGCCGTTATTGTCTGTACCTAGGCTGTCTTTCTCGATATCAAAGCGCATCGTACCCGCTAAGGCATAAGCAACCACCAATGACGGTGACGCTAAAAACGCTTGTTTTGCATAAGGATGAATTCGACCATCGAAATTTCGGTTCCCAGATAACACAGCGGTTGAATACAGGTCGCGGTCGATGATCTCTTGTTGGATTTTAGGATCCAACGCCCCACTCATTCCGTTGCAGGTCGTACACGCATAACCCACGATACCGAAGCCTAATTGTTCAAGTTCAGGAAGCAAACCTGCCGACTCGAGGTAGAGCTTGGCAACTTTAGAACCCGGAGCAAATGATGTTTTGACCCACGGCTTGCGAACTAATCCAAGTTGATTGGCTTTCTTAGCCACCAGTGCGGCAGCGACCACGTTTCTTGGATTACTGGTGTTAGTACAAGAGGTAATTGCCGCAATGATCACGGCACCATCGGGCATTTGATCATCGTTACACTGCTTAGCATGCTGCTCTTTCCAAGATGCTTGACTGATACCTTGTTCAGCCAACTTTCTGGTAGACAAACGACGATGGGGATTAGATGGCCCTGCAAGATTTCGCTCAACTTTTGACAAATCAAACTCAAGCACACGTTCGTATTGAGCGGAATCTAAGTCATCAGCCCAAAGTCCGGTTTGCTTGGCATAGCGTTCGACTAGTTCAACTTGTTCAGGCTCTCGTCCTGTGAGTTTAAGGTATTGAATAGTCTGCTCATCGATGTAGAACATCCCCGCAGTCGCACCGTACTCAGGCGTCATATTGGATATAGTGGCACGGTCGCCAATAGTCAGTGCACGAGCACCTTCACCAAAGAACTCTAAGTAACTAGAAACCACTTTTTCATTGCGAAGGAACTCCGTTATTGCGAGCACAATATCAGTAGCCGTAATACCTTCTTGCCTTTGACCGGTAAGTTTAACACCCACGATGTCTGGCAAACGCATCATAGACGGGCGACCGAGCATCACAGTCTCGGCTTCCAAGCCACCTACACCGATAGCGATAACGCCCAGAGCATCGACATGAGGAGTATGGCTGTCTGTGCCGACACAGGTATCAGGAAACGCGATGCCTTCTTTAGATTGAATAACTGGAGACATTTTCTCCAAGTTAATCTGGTGCATGATCCCGTTACCCGCAGGAATCACACTCACGTTTTTAAACGCGGTTTTACACCATTCAATAAAATGAAAACGGTCTTCGTTTCTCCGCTCTTCAATCGCGCGGTTTTTATCAAAGGCTTCGCTATCAAAGCCCGCGTGTTCCACTGCCAGAGAGTGATCAACAATCAATTGAGTTTCGACAACGGGGTTCACCTTGGCAGGGTCTCCGCCTTGGTCGGCAATCGCGTCTCGTAAACCAGCCAAATCTACTAGGGCTGTTTGGCCAAGAATGTCATGACACACCACGCGCGCAGGATACCAAGGAAAATCTAAGTCGCTCTTGCGTTCAATAATCTGTTTTAAGCTGTCTTCAAGGGTTTCAGGATCACAGCGTCTTACTAATTGCTCTGCCAATACTCTCGACGTATAAGGCAAGGTTTTATAACTGCCCGGAAATATCGCTTCTACCGCTTCGCAAGCATCGAAATACTCTAAATGGGTTCCGGGTAAAAGTTTCCGGTACTGATTTTTATCAAGGTACTGAGCTTGTTCAAGTTTTACATCAGACATACATCCACCATTATCTGTTAAATTCTATTCGTTGGTTCTCGAGGTCTTATCATGTGAAGACAAAGTCACCTCAAGACATAACTCGGCTCGATATAGAGGACTAACGTAGATGAATAGGCAGCCAGTCTTGATGCTCTGGGCCGGTGTAGTCTGCACTTGGACGAATGATGCGATTATTTTCTCTCTGTTCGAACACGTGCGCCGTCCAGCCCGTAAGGCGGCTCATCACGAAGATCGGAGTAAACAGTTTGGTTGGAATATCCATGAAGTGGTAGGCCGATGCGTGGAAAAAGTCCGCATTACAGAACAAGCCTTTCTCGCGCTTCATAACCGCTTCAACACGTTCTGAAACGTCGTAAAGCTGTTTATCACCCACCTCTTGAGCTAGCTCTTTTGACCAACGCTTGATTAAGGCATTTCGAGGATCACTTTCGCGATAAATGGCATGACCGAAGCCCATGATTTTGTCTTTGTTAGCAAGCATCTGCATGATGTTAGTTTCTGCTTCATTAGCGGTTTGCCAATCTTGGATCATTTCCATCGCCGCTTCATTCGCACCGCCATGTAAAGGACCTCTCAACGTACCAATCGCTGCGGTGACACAAGAGTGGATATCTGACAGTGTGGATGCACACACACGAGCGGCAAAAGTTGAAGCATTAAACTCATGTTCCGCGTAAAGGGTTAGTGAGCAGTGCATCACCTTCTTATGAAGTTCACTAGGCGCTTTATCCGTTAGCATTTTCAAGAAGTAGCCACCCAGACAGGCTTCGCTTTGATCTTCAGTATCAATTCGCACGCCATCATGGCTAAAGCGGTACCAATAACAAATAATGGCAGGGAAAAGCGCGAGCATTCGTTCAGTCGCGGGCAGTTGCTCAGAAAAATCAGTCTCTTGCTCTAGATTACCTAGCATTGAACAGCCCGTTCTCATCACATCCATTGGATGAGCGTCTGCTGGGATAAGCTCTAGTGCTACTTTCAAAGGTTGAGGTAAGCCGCGCAAACCAACCAACAGTGTTTTGTAATCATCTAGCTCTTTTTCACTGGGTAAATGACCTCTTAGTAGCAGATGCGCGACTTCTTCGAACTGAGCATGATTAGCAAGGTCGGTAATATCATAACCACGGTAGGTTAAGCCGGTACCTGATTTTCCTACCGTACATAGCGCCGTGGTTCCCGCACTCTGGCCACGTAGACCTGCACCACCGATTGCAGGTGCGCTTGTTGATTTTTCGCTTTGTTGTTGGTTTTCTGTTGAAGCCTTATCGACAGCTGCTTTATCACTCAAAGATACAGACATGGTGAACTCCTTTTCTGTGTTAGCCGCCTGCACTCTTTGGTGCTGCCTGTTTATATGTCCGATGATCTTTATCATCGGTACTGGATATGGCGACTAACCATTTCACGTTATTGGATTAAGTTGATTTTTGATTAATTGAAACTGGTTTTACCCTTCGCTTGAAAATAACTGATCAAGCTTGTTCTCGTAGTCGTGGTAATTAAGGTGTTCGTACAGCTCTTTACGGGTTTGCATTGAATCCAACAGGGCTTCTTGATTGCCTTCAACTAACAAGTGTTTGTAAACATTCTCCGCCGCTTTGTTCATCGCACGGAACGCACTCAATGGGTAAAGCACCATGTCGACACTTGATTGGGCTAACTCGTGACAGTTGTAGAGTGGTGTTTGGCCGAACTCAGTGATGTTGGCCAAGATAGGCACGTGTTTACCCGTTGCTGATTTCAACGCCGCCGAGAACTTCACGTATTGATCGAGTTGATTCATCGCCTCAGGGAAAATCATGTCAGCACCTGCTTCAACACACGCAATAGCTCGTTCAATCGCACTGTCAATTCCTTCAACCGCCAATGCATCCGTACGCGCCATAATCACAAAGCTGTCATCAGTTCTAGCATCGGTTGCCGCTTTGACTCTATCGACCATCTCTTGCTGACTAACAATTGCTTTATTTGGTCGATGACCACAGCGTTTCTGAGCGACTTGGTCTTCCATATGAATAGCAGCCGCGCCCGCCTTCTCCATCGCGCGAATCGTACGCGCAATATTGAACGCGCCACCAAATCCCGTATCGATATCCACCAGCAATGGTAGATCACACGCGTTGGTAATACGTTCAACATCGACCAACACATCGTTCAATGTCGTAATACCTAAATCAGGCAAACCATAAGACGCATTGGCGATGCCTCCACCAGACAAATAGATCGCCTGATGCCCCAAGTTCTTTGCCATCATCGCGCAATACGGATTCACCGTACCGACGATCTGCAATGGGTCGTTGTCTTGCACAGCTTGTCGGAACTTAGCTCCTGCTGATAACTTCATAATGACGCTCCCTGTTAATTGATTATTTCTAGCTAACCTTTAAGACTTACGGCTTTTGGTTATCGCCAGCTCTGACCCGCTGACAGATACCAGTCGCCAGTTATTCAAGATCTTTGGATTGAATTTGTTGCTCTATAAGCGATCGGCTACCCGAGATGTGTCTTCGCATTAGCATTTCTGCTAGCTCTTCATCACGGTTGCGAATAGCTTGTAAAATGTATTTATGTTCATCAAGCGCCTCTTTTGGTCGAGACTGTGCTCTAGGCGATTGGTAGCGGTACATGCGTAATAGGTGATAAAGCTCATCACACAACAGCGAAATGAGTTTGCTGTTACGACTCGCTTTGATAATGCGGTAATGGAAATCAAAATCCCCATGTTGATGAAAATAAGAAGAGCCTTCGACTTCATCGATATGTTTAGAATGTGTCGACAATAAGCCTTCAAGCCCGATCAACTCTTCTTGTGTGATGTGTCTCGCCGCTAATCGAGCAGCCATGCCTTCTAATGCCTCTCGCACGGCGTAAAGCTCTAGCAGTTTGTCTGCCGAAAAAGTAATAACTCGAGCGCCGACATGAGGAATTCGCTCAATAAGCCCTAGCCCTTCCACACGCATTATCGCTTCACGTAATGGACCTCGGCTTACTTCAAAGCGTTTAGCCAGTTCAGGCTCCGAGATCTTACTGCCCGGTGATAGTTCACCATTAACAATCGCTTCAACGAGGTATTCAGTCAGGCTTTCCGACTTGGTGTTTTCTTTGTCACTAACACGAGTTTTCGTGTTTGCACTTAAGGTGAGATCTTTTATCGCAGTATTCATATTCACGCTGCTCACTTCTGATTGTTGAGCCTTAATTGTCAACAATTTTATAACATGAGCATAAAATACACGATTAAATTGTCGACAATCAAGCTAATTGTCGACAATTTAGACTAAGGTATGACACCGAAAGAGTGAGTTGAATGAGATTAAAAGGATAAATTAGCGCCGTGGGCTGGGCCGCATGATTAGTAAAGCGGGACGTATAGCTAATCAAAGAGGACATAGCCATGTAGTGACTCTTGTGTCCAAAGGCCTTCCAAAATTGAAGGCCTAAAAGACCAAAAGCTTGCGTTAATAGATTTGAAACTGAGACCACCACAAACCAAGAGTGCGTTAGAACTAACCAGCCTATATCCGACACTTGCCGTTCAACTATTGCTTATTGATTATTAACATTAATCAGATTACTGGTACGTATTGTGAACTACGAGAACGCGTCACCAATGTTGGGAACTCAAATATCCCACCCTTAATGAGTACAATGTGTTCACTAAAGTAATTCACTGCACTACTACTCACATCTCGGGTTCGTGTTTTCATTACGATGTCAGATGCCGTGAAAAACAACTCTTCAAAGTGAGGATCGGTTTTATGTTCAGTAAAGTCCTCTACCTCAGAATCATATAGACAGTACTCGAAAACATTTTTGTGTCTCTCAACCACTTGCGCTTCAGAAGTAAACAACACCCCATCGCCATTATTCGAAAAAGAGTAAGACATGATTGAAAAGTGCTCATCAGTAAAATTAGTCGAGCTTAATGTCTTGAGTTTGAGCCCGTTCTTTCTTTCAACGTACTGTTTATAGTTGTAGACAAAGCTTAAGTTGTGACGATTCTGATGCGTATAATGCCTAATAAAAGAAAAAAGCATAAAAACTAAACTTAACAGAAAGAAAAAGTGATACTTATTAAAATTTTTCAAGGATATTTTTAATTTTTTCATTTTGAGAGTGAACTGAGATTATATAGTTATTGGCATAAGAGTTTTGCGAAGTTTCTTCTAACGCATATGCGAAGTAAACCTTCTTACCATCAACTTGATAAAATAGCGTCATATTAGTATTCAATTGATTAATAAGATTCAATAATGACTTCGGTGCAGTATGATCCCTTAAAGTGATCAGGTTGATATTATTACCTGTACGACTCTCCAAGACCTGTAAATGGTAATCAGATGATATAAAAGAATCTTTCATATATGGGGAGATTTGGGACAAACCTGAGTAAGCAAAATCCTGGTACAAAAAGTAACCACCAACAGCAAAATTTAAACTAATAAAGAACGTTAATATAGGTTTGGCCTTACTGGATATCTTGCTTGTAATCTCCTGATATATGGGCTCTTTCTTTTCATGTTCTGGCTCTTCAGAGTCCAGGCTTATCAGTGTGTTATCGATAAATACATTCAGTTTCGTGTTTATGCTGTAGCCAACACCGCGGAATGCCGTAATTTCAACGTTCGCTTCTAGATCATAAAAGGCCTTTCTCAAAAGCGAAATACTTCGCTTTATCGACCCCTCAGTCACCACCTTGTTCTTCCAAACTGTATCTAATATGGTCGACTTTTCGACCATTTCTCCTTGCTTCCCCAATAGAAGAATAGCTAATTTAAACTCGTTATTATTGAGCAGTAATTCCTTTTCTCGATAAGTTATTTTATTTTTCCCACTATCAAATTCTACATTCATTGATAGAAAAGCCCCATTAAAGCATTAAGATTCATAAGATCACATTGATTGTAACAACAAATCAATTATACCCAGTAAGCAACTTGATAGACACACTCGTCCAATCAGAATTGAAATGAATCCTAGAAAGGATTTAATTACCCCATATCACTACGCAAAAATAGAGGAAAAAAGTTTACTATTTCACCTAATATTTCTTTGGTTTATTAAGAAAATAAAAGAGCCACCGTTTTATACATAAACAGTGGCTCTTCAATTTACACCTAACCATTTATCTAACAAATAATTTAGAATAATAATGGTCAGGCTTTCGGCTCATGCTTCTGTAATAAAGGCTACAAAGCCATCACTTGGTTTACTTGTTCACATAAACTGGCATTAAGCGTGTTGTCCCAATCATTTTCCGTAACAAACTCACCGTTAGTGTTAAAGACCGTCACATTGTCTTTTTCTAAAGCGTATGGTGTGAACGTAGAAGTCTGTAACCACTGTGACATAAGATCATCTTTAACAGACTTATCCTTATTAGAAAATTCAGCAGGTCCAGATACTGCATTCACCTCATTACCGAAAATAAAAGAAAGCTCTGCACCATGACATGAGCTCTCAGATGGCTTACACGTTTTTGCAAAGCTCTCTACGTAGTAGTCAGGCCAAAGGCTAAAATCAGGTTGATAGTTGAACTGGTATAGCGCCGCATTCGAACCACCTGCAGCCAAGTTTTGCGCAACCTGTTGAGATGAACACGCAAACAGCACTTGATTCATTAGTTTGCGGGCATTAGCTTTACGCTTTGCTGCGGTACTATTCCAGAAGCTTAATTTGAACTCTGGAATCTCACGTAGCTTAGAACCCTTATCTGCACCGAAAAACAGATCGATCAGTGAATTATAGCTGCCTGGTAAATCAAGAAGCGCATCAAACGGCGCAACAAAGATATTCGACTCATCTTGGTTGAAACCCAGTATCACATCAACACCATTTACCGATTTTAGTTCACTCGGCTGATACGTGACAGTCTCTCCATCGACATAGGGTGCCCAAGATAACAGACCCGCTGTTTTAGGGGTAATACTGGTCAAGCTATTCAGCTGCGTTGCTGCAGCTTTCATTTGAACTTGAACATCCACGATCTCTTCAAAAGGCACGCTAGTAATGTCTTTGTCCTTTCCTAGCTTATCTTGAACAACACCTGCTACCCATTTCGCTGACTCGGCATCTTTGTACTTAACGCCATATGGGTTACTTTCCATGATGGCACGTTGGTACAGGTGAGCGTTTTGTTGCTCATCCATTAATTGGATGCCAATTGACATCGCACCTGCACTTTCGCCGAACAGGGTAATGTTGTCAGCATCGCCACCAAAATTGCCGATATTCGCATGGATCCACTGTAACGCTGCCTTCTGGTCTTGGATACCGTAGTTACCAGAGTGTTGGTCACTGTAGTAACTACCAAGAATACCCAAACGGTAATTCATGCTAACCAGAATAAACGGGTTACCCTCGCCTGCATTTTTAGCGACAATATTCGCCCCATCAAACTGCTTAACCGTACTAGAGCCAAGCTCAAATGCACCGCCATGAATGAACACATAAACGGGCAGCTTTTCATCTTGAACAACACCTGATGGGCGCCAAACATTCGCATTTAAACAGTCTTCACTTTGTGTTTCTTGTACTACGCCATTCACTTCCATTGTGTGAGGTATTTGCGGGCAGATATCCCCTGCAGAAGTCACATCATAATGAACGCCAGCTTCAAAGTGATTAAGCTTGGGTGCCTGAAAGCGTTCTGCTGAAGCATATTTTACGCCCATAAACGCATCGACTTGTGATGAGTAGCCCACCGGCGAATGTGCTATGCCCTGTAGTGTTGCCCCTTCGATATCCACGCTTGGTGCTGCAATGGCTTGGTTGCTTAACGCTAGAATGGCGTTTGCAATCGAGATTGATAATGTATTTTTCATCGGCTTACTCATAAAATAGAGAATCAGTGTTATTTATAAAAATCGAAAAAAGGAGCAAGGTTACTCACCTTGCTCCATATGCTTACAAACTATTATTCAGGAGCAACTGTCCAAGCGTTGTAGCCTTTCTTGGTCTCAGTGAAATCAAGGTTTGGTCGGCCCCAGCCTGTTTCACACGCGGTTTCATTAGCAGGCAATGAGAAGAATGCGTTGTGTGGGTTAAACTTTGGGAAGAAACGATACACTTGGTCGAAAGCGACCGGCATATTCATTAAACGGTTATCGACCATTCGAGTTGTACCGGCGCGAACCAGTTCCCAACGCTCATTCCAGTTAACACGAACATACGCGTCGTAATCTGAGTTGTTGGTCGCCGTCAATTGGATACGGCTCCAGAAGCTCAAAAATGACTTACCTGTTTGACATCTCATGGTTAAATCTACTGGCACAGTTTGCGGTCGGTCCGCTTCATTCTGAATACCGAAACGCGAAACAAACATATGTTGGTTCATTGAACCCTTGTCACCATTTTTCGGGTAAACGATCAGGTCGCCAAATTGAGTATTGCCTGCACCACCACCGCTGCGGTCAAAGATACGACCATTCAACAATGAAGCAATCGTCATCTCTGCAGTATTACCTGAAGTAACAATGGACTCCTCTAGGTGGTTATCAGATTGCGCTTTAAAAGAGAACAATTGAGACACACCAGCGTCAACATTACATCCTTGGCTGACCACATTGTAACTACTGTAACCGTTCACCGTTAAACACTGTGTATCATCGCTCGCAGGGCGAACTTGGAATACATTCGTCGGGTGTGTGACAGTGCCAGGCGCCGCTGGTACAAATTTAAACAGCACGTTAGGATCTGTATTTTCATTTACCGCTTGTGATGTGTCACAGTCTTGGAATGCAAACTTGCCGCCAACATTGGTCAAACACTGCACGTTACCATTGCTTTCGAAGTTAACAATACGTTTACCTCGGTCACCAATCGCGATATTGAAACGTTTTGACTTCACCTTATCAACGCCATGAACACGGTAATTCGCGACAAGATCCAGTGGGAGTACAACGTTAGCAAAACGAGGAAGATATTTTGCGTACTCACCACCTAAATTAGCAGCGGCATCTGCGATAGAGTCATTTAGAGTTGCGACATCAAGGTAGAACTGCCCTTCTTCAGAGAACTCAGAAGCATTCGCTAAAATAGTACTGTTGATTGTCTGTTCTACCAGCTTCAACGCCTCTTCAACTAAGCTCGGTAGGTCTGGTGCATACACCTTTACAAGTTCAACTAGCGGATACTCTACCGACCAAGTTACACTTTCCAAACCTGAAATAGCACTGTGATCCAGTGTATCGAGTGAAACTTGAATACCAGTATTACGCGCTTCACGGCTGCCATTTCGGTTACCTTTGTTTGTCACCTTGGTAACGGCACCGTTGATGTATGCGTTGTCGTAAACCACATCGTTCGTTGCATCTGCATCGGCAAGCACAATTTGATTGGCATCAGTGTTGTACGTGACGACTGTAGAAACATTGTTCCAAGAAAATGTCTGTTTGCCTGTGGTTTGAAGATCAAACGCGACGTCGTTTTTTACGTGGCCACCTTGTAACGTTTTAGTTTGGGTGCCCGCTTGGATGATTTGTCGGTTATCATCATCTTGCCATACATTAAGACCCGTCAGTTTTACACCGCTACCGTTTGCAATAAAGTCACACGATTGTGGGGTGTTTTGTGTCAACACACAGGTACTGTCTGAGTTGTTAGAGTCGACAATACGCATTGGCGATGCACTCAAGTAAGCGCCTTGGCCTGTCATTGTGGTGCGGCCTTGAGGATCAACAAAAGAAACCGGTATGTCATTGTCGTTCAGCTTATAACCCAGCGATACACTGTAGAACGCCGCTGAATCCCAACCTTGTGAAGGGATAACCTGACCCGTGATGGTGTTGTGACCACTGTTGATGCTGTGGCTTTGGCCTGATAGCGTGACCCACTCTGCTGTGGTGTTGTCTTCGCCAGTACCGACCGTTTTTTCCAGTAGCACTCGAATAGGTTGGTTAGCAAAACTGTTTGTGCTGCCGTTAACTAAATCAAAGTCTAACGTGACATTGATTGGCGTTTGGGTCGCTAGCCACATTTTGCCGTCTCGGGTCAGGTTTTCACCTTTTGCCGGTACAAATGTAGCAGATGCGTTTTCAATCTCAGGCGCATCAGGGATCAAATCGTCCATGATGAGGTCGCCACCCCACATTCTGCGCACGCCATCGGCCACCCACAGTTCTATCTGAACACCGGTGCTGTGGAAACCAGACTCAGGAAGCAAACAAGACCACTGGTTGTTCCCTAAGCTCGAACAGGTAGAATCATGAGCATCAGAGCCATGAATCACGACTTTGGTTGGGGATTGCTCTTGGTACCACTCGCCCTGTGGGAACGAAGCTGGTGTGGTGAGCAAGACCTTTTGATTTGGCTCTAAAGTAAGCCCTTTCGGTTTAAAATTAGCAACACAATATTGACTGGCACCATGTGGGTTGAAATCTAAACACTTAAGGTGAGGATCAATGTTGTCCGCGCCATATTCGTCAATAATGTTCTGAGAGTGTTGAGCAGCATGCGCCACAGAAATGCTGGCTAAGCTGGTGAGCAGCGCCGCATAAATAGGAGAAAATTTCATTAAGATTTCAGTCTCTTTGTTTGAAAATAACAGTATTTAAATGGAGATAAAGGCCTTTAAAACCTCAACCGCTTCGAGCTCGTTAGCAACGAATGCCATTGAATACGGTCAGCCAAATGGCCGTTGTTGGAAGTCACAGCCAAAAGCAAGCAACCTTTAAAGACCCGCCAAGCTTGTGCTTGATTTGGCGTGAAATACAGTGAATTACCGTTAGTTTAGGTTTTATGAGCTTTTTTTAGAGCTTGTTAATTCAATGAGTTAGCAGAAGTGAGCCCGCTTCGTAGAAGGTGGGCTCACTCAGTGAAAGAATCGCTAGTGTTATGGCTTAAGAAGCGCAGGCACCTCGTCACTTTGCAAGGCGCAGGTGTGTAAAATGTCCAGAATCAGAGCATTTTCATCGATGCTGTCTTGGTAAGGGATAGTCGGTAGCCCTTCAAGCGCTAAATGCAGCTTTTCTGCGGTATAACGATAGCTATCAAACCCCTGATGTTTCCATAATTCAATCGAGGCAATCGCGCGGTCAATACACGCCTCCATCGGTACTGGCTCCACCAAGTCGTCGACGGTCAGTTCACCGCCCCACATTCTGCGTACGATTCCGTCCACCCACAGTTCTATCTGAACACCTGTGCTGTGGTAACCAGACTCTGGAAGCACACAAGACCACTGGCTGTTGCCTAAATTCGAGCAAGTTGTTTTTCGACCATCTGAGCCGCGAATCACCACCTGTGCTGGAGCTTGCTCTGGGTACCACTCGCCCTGTGGGAACGAAACCGGCGTGGTGATCAAGACATTTTGATTAGGTTCTAAGGTAAGCCCTTTCGGTTTAAAATTAGCAACACAGTAATCACTGGCACCAGCAGGGTTGTAATCTAAACACTTCAAGTGGGGGCTAATACCTGCAGCGCCATAGCCTTCTGCAATGTTCTGAGAGTATTGAGCAGCATGGGCTGCTGAAATGCTGACTAAGCTGGTGAGCAATGCCGCGTAAATAGGAGAAAATTTCATCGTTGTTTGTCTCTTGGTGGTTCAATAAAAAGGTAAAATGATTAAAAAGCACAAGGCGGCCTGTTCTAAAAACTATAGAAATTGGCGCATTGAATCGTGATTTTATGCGCGCTGAGGCAGTGGAATATAACGGCGAAAACAAGCCTGCCATCCCACACTAAATTGATATCCACAGCTGATTGATATCAAAATGGTTGATTAGCAGTCACTGAAGGCAAGCATCTATTTGCCCTCAGTGCTCGTTAGTTGAAAAAGCATCACCAACTGAATGGGTTGTGTCGCGATGGTTAGCGATCAAACTGCTGGCAATTGACCATGCTCTTTCTTCTGTCTTGGTCACTGCCCGCCATCATGAATTGGAAGTCAAGTTTCCTGATAGTTATTTCAGGGTTTACCTCAGGGTAAGATAGACCAAAATCTTGACCAATCGTTTCATACTTCACAAGCCCAAAACTAGGAGGAATCGGTTGCTTGGTAAGCGCAATCGGTATCGAGTTATGACCATCGTACGAGAAGTTAACAACCAGCGTTTCGGGTAGCTTTTTGTCTTGAAATTTTGGGGTCGATGGGCTGAAGTGCACTGGTGACAGGCTTGCCAATTCTGTCATTTCTACCACCCCTGGCAAAAAATCAAACGCCAGCGTCGGAAAGCTCAACCGATACTGCCTGCTTCCGGATGGATTTAAACCAATATTTGTAATTGCAACATTCATAAAATCGACGGTTTGCGCTTCGTAACAGATGCCTTTGGTGCCATCTGGTGGGTACTCAAGTGCCACGGGTAATGGTTCACTTTCAAAAGTGCGCGTTACTTCCGGATAGCCCTTGTCAACCTTGCCGCTGTATGTCACGGTCAGAGGTTTAAAGCCCACGCCTTTATTAAACACCTTATCAATGTCTGATGGGTTGATGGTCAGGGTTGGCGAATTCGCAAAGCACTCTCCCTTATCATTACACCACTGGTAGTTTTTTGAATCAGCAATGACCTCATCGCCATCGGGATCGAGATCTTGAATAGGACGAACGGAAATAGGGCCAGTGCCGATGGTGTTGTTCTCACTCGGTGCGACATTCCATTCAGGCATATCAGTTGGGTAACCGTGGCCTGAAATGGCTGGCGTGTGGTTAGAGCAAACTTGGTTTTCAGGGCATTCTGCCATCGCTGACCAAGAGCAGCATAAAGCCAAAATAGTGATAATGGATTGACGTATCATGGTTGTACCCCTATCGAGAGAAAGCGGGCTGAAAACAGCCCGCTTGGTTAGTGGTTAAAGCAATCTCAAAGGATTAACGTAGTGAAGCACGAGTAATTGATGCTTCATTCATAGACGCAGTGATCGTGTAACCTTGTGCCTCTTTCGGTAATACGAAGGTTAGGTCATCACCGACTTCGGTAATTGCCGCTTGAAGCGCAGCTTCAGCATCGCCTTTCGGGTAAAGGCCAGCTGTGTCTGTTTCATTTTCTGTCAGTGTGAACGTCACGTCTGCGATAGCTAGGTCAACAACCACACCGTCATCCGCGTGTACCGTCAGAGTTTGACCCACTTCAGCTGTACCGCTGATGGTAAGAGCCGTCTTCGCGCCAACCGTGAAATTGTTCGAAGTCATTTCATTAGACACAAGCGTTGTTGATGGGTAGCCGTATTGAGTATGAACTTGCCACACTAGGTTTAATTGTTTGTTTTTTAGCTCATTGAAGTTTGAAAATGTAATGACACCCTTGTTCAACTCGCTGATATCCGCTTCATCTACTTTTGCGTATTCGGTACCACTCGCATCTTCTAACCAGTACGTCACCTTGGTGATGGCATCACCGTCTTGGTCTTCAAGAGTAGTAGGTGCATCGAATTCGACTTCAATATCCGCAGGTGTCCATACAATATCAGTTGTCGTCACCACAGGAACCGATACCGTTGGTTTGTGGCCTTGTACAGGTGCAGTGGCAACGCTGTCGATAGCCCAAGCTGCTGTTGCTGTAAAACCACCCATAAGTAGGCCGATAGTGATCATTGATTTTTTCATTGTCTTTCCTTTCTGAACGAAAACGTTCATGTTTTATTGTTAGTTATGAATTACTTGTTGTTTGTCGCCGACTTTGAATCCGACGGTTTTTTCTTTGTCACTTGGACTTTGAACTGGAACCCTTGGTCTTCGCCTTTCAACACGTACTTTTGCTGATTGGCGTTCGCCACCTTGGTAAATTCGTTTTGAGTATCATGCTCTCTTCTGAACCATTGGAACGAGTATTGAGAGAGGTCTAAGACCGCCGCTTCATCCTCGAACACATAAGCCGTGATGGCTTCCGTCGTGAATAGGTCTTCATCTAGATGATGCCCTTCATGAAACAGGTCGACACGATAGACACTGCCCTTTAACCACTCGATATTGCCTTGCTTTGCGTCTTGTTCGTTCTGATCGTAAATTGCTGTTACCGTGACGGATTGCGCCACATGACTCAGTAAAACCAGCTCTGCGATACCTTCTTCATTGGTGTCAGTTTGGTAAACGAAGTTCGCTTGGTTCGGTTCGAGCTCTAACGTCTCACCATTCAACGTCAAAGATGTTAAGTCTTCAGCGGTGATTTGATAAGTCACCGGGATATCGGCAACGGCTTTACTCAATAAAGCACTCGCAACAATGCTTTCACCCGCGGTCGCGGTTTCTGGTTCAAACGAAATTGACTCAAGAAACTTACTGTCAGTGACGGTAATCGACATGGTGTTAGACTCTTTCACTTGGCCGCTTTTTAGCTTGTATCTCACCTTGAGCGACAGTGTATTGTTGCCGTCATAGCGGTAGCTTGGCGCGGTAAATAAAGGTACCGAAGCACTTTGACTATCCAGATACGGATTGGCAGTACCTAGCCAGGTGTAAGACACGATGTCTGGTCCCCCTTTCACCTCCATCCACTCCGCTAATGACTGCTGAGAATTTTCTGCAACCACTACAGATTCAGGCAGACGAATACTGATCTCTGCGTATTTCTGTTTGTATTCCAAAACAATGTTATGGTCACGTTCAACAAAGTCCGTTAAACGGTCTTGTTTTGGTAGCGAACTTTGGAAAACTTCACGGCGCTCAGGTTCGTAAAAACCGCCAAGAGACAAGGTATAGTTAACACCTGCTATCCACTGTTCACTTGCCCCTTCCTCGTTTTGGTATCCCAACGAGAACACCAGCTCTTTGGTCGGTTTAAACTCGGTGTTTAACTCGAAACGCAACGGGTTTTTGGTCGGGTTACTGCCATCGCGATGTTCTACGTATCGACCAAGGTATTGACCCGCTGTGCCACTTAACTTCCAGCGTGTATCCATCGGTAGATAGCTTTCTAGCGTGAGATCCCAACCCTTCGCAGGCTTTTCAACAAGGCTGTTCATCCCTTCATACTCGTCCGGCGAATCTTTCCAATTTGACAGAGGAAAATAGAAATTGGAGCTCATATTTCCGTAGCCCACCCCGTACTCAACACCTAAGCTCATTCTTCGGTGATAGCGCTGGTGGTCATAATCTATGAAGGTGTTTACCCCATAGTACTCATCTTCAGCGAGTTGACGATAACCCGTACCAATGTGCGAGAAGTCTCGGCCATGGAAGTCGTCTTGGTTAAACACAGCACCCGCTTGAATAAACCACAAAGATTTATCGTCGGCTTGCCAAAAAGGGAACAGGCTTTCAACCTGATCAACTTGCCATTTGCTGCCTTTCGCTAAAGAGACGCCTAAATCAAACTGTGCGCCATCAAAAGCCTCAGATAACCAGTCTTCTGTTTCACTCACACCAGCAGCCACCAAACGCGATGGCACTTGCTCTTGGTAGGCGCGAATGTTGCCCTGTTCAGACTGCTGTTGAGCAATGGTCACCAGTTCAGAAGTCACGGGAGCAACATAAGGGCTAACTTCGTTAAGCTTACCCTCGTCCAAAGCCAAGTTTGGCAACGAAGCACTATTTAGTCCCTTGCGAGTCTGATATTGGTGATCGGTCAATTCAGCAATAAGTGGCTCTACCGTTTTCCACTCCGCATCACTGTATGGACCACACTGAAGCTCGTCCTTTCCCAGTTCAACCTCACGGCAATAGGTGCTCATGCTAATAATGGTATTTAGCAGCGCTGCATCGACTTGATAAGCTGAAAACGTGACAAAGGTATTTTTTACCGTCGCTTGCTCATTGCTGGCTTGCGCGTTTGTCGCTACCTCTATAGGTTTTGATTGGCTCGCCTCTAATGGGTTTGCATAGCATGCTAGGCTCACAGCCAAACTACATGGCAGTAAGAACACAGCATTAATGGTTCGTGGCTTAAACATGACAAAATGGATTCTTCAAAAATTTTTCAGAAAATTAATCAAGAAAGCGTGAATTACCGCGTGATTCACCGTGAAAGATGAAAAGTACTGAAATTCAATAATTTGGAAGGTGAAGTGATGGCTAAAAGGTATGTAATTTAGAACTTTTTTAGTTTTTTATTGATTAAATTACCAGGTGAATTACCAATTAATATGGGTTATCGCACGATAAATCGTTACGTCAAAAAATAGGATTTTTTTTCATCGTACTTTTGTTGCGAACTTATTCATAAATGCCGATGTTACATAAAAAAAGCGCACCAATTGGGTGCGCTTTTAAGTCCTAGAAGGTTAAAGGTAAACCGTGTATTCACCTAATTTGCATCGAGTAGCGAAGCACCTTTTAATTTCGGGGTATTAAGCAGCTGCACTTTTCTGGAGATATTTCGACAAGTCGACGCTGTCTATTTGCTCTGGCTTCAAATAGGTTTCAGCGTATCGAATGTGGGTCCCACTGGTTAAGAACAGCCTAAACAGTTCAATATCGATATGCTCATCCAGCGCCATTTTGTGCATGATGTCGACAGCAACACTAATTGGCTTCGCTTTCTTGTAAGGTCGATCGGCAGCGGTTAACGCCTCAAAGATATCTGATATCACCAGAATGCGTTCTGGGATTGAAAGGTCGTCACCAGTCAACTTCCTTGGATAGCCTGTACCTTTAAGGGTTTCATGGTGAGTCGACGCATAACGAGGCACGCGGCTTAACTCTTTCGGGAATGGTAAGTTCTCAAGCATCTTAATCGTAGCAAGCATGTGCTCGTTTATCTTAAATCTGTCTTCAGCAGTCAATGTGCCGCGTGCAATACTCAAATTGTAGACTTCGCCTAGGTTGTATAAATACTCAGGCACATCCATTTTAATTTGATGTTTCGGGTCAAATTCTAACGGCCTATCTCTTTTCACTATATGCTCTGGTTTATCACTTAACAGTGGCTCTGTCGCTGGCAAGCCTGAACTCGGTGCTCGATTCAACGCCTCTATCGGTGATAGACCAAGTTGATCATCAAAGTTACGCGTCCAAGTCGTTTCAGCTATCAAGCGAATACGAGCAACTTTGTCATCACTCATGAATTCACCACCAACATTAGACGTCGCGATAAACTCAAAATCATCTTGTAGCTTCTGTTGCGCTTCAGCCAACTCTGTTTGGATTTGTTTGTTCGCTAGCTTGCCTTCAAGCTGTTTCGTTAATGCTATTATTTCAGCATCACGCCACAATACCTCAAATCGAGTTCTCACCTCGTGAATTCGGTTGTAGTTGGCCTCAAGCTTCGTACCTTTATCGACGATGTGTTCCGGCGTTGTTATTTTTCCGCAGTCATGCAACCAAGCCGCAATTCTAAACTCACGGCGCTCATCATCATTTTTAAACTCAAAATTTTTAAAATGATCAGATTGTGATTTCTCAGCCACGTCAGCTAGCATCAAACCTAGCTCTGGTACACGGTTACAGTGCCCAGCCGTATAAGGGGACTTGTCATCGATAGCTTGGGCGATAAGCTTGATAAACGACTCTACAAACGCCTCTTGCCTCTGTTCATGTCGTTTAAGCTCCATTGCCATTTCTTTTACAGCAACAGATAACTCCCACACTTCTTTAATACGAGTATTAAGCACAGCTACGTTGTCATAGTCACGCAACTTAACCTTGTGAGTCTCTTTCTCTAATTGGCGAATAGGACGTACTATCGGTGCACCAAAGACCCAAGCCACAGGCAAGGTTAAACTCATCAGTAAAATCGTTACACCAACAGAGGTTGCTAGACGCTTATTGACTGTACTGAAGACTTCAGATTCGGGAATCAATACCGCAAAATACTCAGAGTAGTGTTCGCCCGTGTCTATTTTCTTTAAATAGAGATGCTTAATCTCACCATTCAACTCGACCCTTACCATACTACCTTCAACCGTTGCTTCCTTAGTCAAATCATAAAGTTCAGTATAAGGAACCGTCGTATTCGTATTAAAGCCGGTATCATGCAGCCACTTTTTTGCTAAGGCATCAAGTTGTTCACCACTTAACTTGCTGATAGCTTGATCAATAATTGGAAGCAATTGTTTATGCTTGCTCTGCAGCACCAAATGGAATTGATTTGAGTAGTTCTGTTTTAGATCTTCTAGAGTCCCATTGACAACAAGGCCTGGCTGGAAAAACCTATCTAATGCAAACGAGAGTACGGGTTCAGCTTCTAAGAAAGCAAAGTTCTCTTCGCTTTCAATTGAATTAAATGCAGACTCTAGGTTTTCAAATTCAACTAAATCAATGTTCGGAAAGTCCTCTCTTAACTTAGGAATAATTGACCACCCAGATAAAATGGCAACTTTTTTACCCTCAAGCTCGGCATAATTAGTGACAACCTTCGCACCGACCCTTGTCACGACAGAAAATGGCAATTCATAAATTGGAGTCGTGTATAGGCCATCTATGCCATTATTTTTATAATTTTGAATCGATTGCAGGCCATCAATACTTCCTTCTTGAAACTTACTGACAAGCTCGCCCCAAGAGAAACCATTAACAAATTCAAACCTGATCCCTGTCATCTCACCAATCATGTTAAGAAGGTCTATCGCATAGCCGTTTGGCTTTCCCGCCACTGAAAAGTCCATCGGCCCCCAATCATTTTGATTAGACACTAACAGCGGAGGGGTATCGTTAACCAAGGTTTGTTGTTCAGACGATAGCATCAATGTGGATACATCAAACTCCAATTCCTGATTGTTAACCTTGAGGTTAGACGCAATAATATTACCCGATTTCGAATATAAGAAAGACTCAACCTTACTGTCTTCTGCTAAACCAAGCGCCGTACCTGAGAGTTTGCTAGCCAAAGAAGACAACACAATATCAATACCAATCACATGTTGAACTTCAGATTCGATTTTCGCATCAAACGCTAAAGAATAAGTTTGCCCGGTAATTTGTAAATGCTGAAAAAGATATGGCTGAGTTTTTTCGACCGACTGAACATTGGCAGAAACATACCAAGGCCTGGTTGTTGGAAAGTAGTTGCTCTGCTCCGTAGTTGAGTCTCTTAGCGTAAACTCTTGGTCAAAATATTTCGTCGTACGGACGCGCTCCTCCCCTCTATTATGAATCTCAACCACAACCCAACGGTCCGTTTGTTGTGCATCGATTTTCTCTCTAACGACAGGGGCAGACTCTAGATTAATAATTTGGAAGAAGTTTTCATTGGATGAGCCAATGTAAATACTATAAAAGAGAGGGTTATCTTTAATGGCTTCAGAAAGAATACTACGCGACTCTTCTTTTGATATTTTGTTACTGATAGACCGTTTCACTGAAGCAAGTAAACGCGCGGTGTTGGCTGCGTCAGAATCAACCGCGCCGATATAGTTACTCAACTCTTGGGACACCATCGTCAACTTGGATAAGGTATTCTCAGTCGCCATTTTTTTACTGAAGTAATATTGCAGTGAAACCGCAACAACAGCGGTAAGAAAAGTCGCGAGTAAAAACATTCCTCCAACAGTAAATCGTAAAGAAATTTTTTTGTCTGTCATTATTCGATCCTTGAATAACCACTAGCCCAGAAATGTAACATGCCAGCAGTATTTATATTATTACAGTAGCATAACCAACCTAGCAACACATTATTCCATATATCCAAGATCGTCTCTCCATATCACTCTTTGCGTCACAATTAGTTCCCTCTTTGATGATACATAGCTGTATAAAGCGACCAACAGTCAAAAAATTGCTCACATAAACTCAAGGAAAACCTAATTATTATGGCTGGCAGAATCCTATAGCCACGCCACTGTGAACTTTATGAACAATATTATTCCAATGTTCTTTATTCTCAATATCGCCGCATTACAGACATTTCGTTAACACACCGTTAACTTTAGTTGCATCTGCTAAGCAATGTCCTACTCATCTGTTTAGTAGCTGGAAATAAAACATAAGTTTCTCTCCATTGAAGAGATACCCTACATAAGGAACGTGAACCATGTTCAAGGCACTGAAACCTACTCTTGCGGCTTCTATCATCGCAGCAACCTTTTCTTTCAACACTTTTGCTGCTGACGTAGAAAAAATCCACTTCCTAATCCCTGGCGGCGCTGGTGGCGGTTGGGATATGACAGCTCGTGGTACGGGTGATGTATTGGTCAAATCAGACATCGTAGAAAATGTCTCTTTCCAAAACTTATCTGGTGGCGGCGGCGGTAAAGCCATTGCACACCTAATTGAAACGGCTCAACGCCAAGAAGACACGCTGATGGTGAACTCAACACCTATCGTTGTGCGCTCTCTAACGGGTATTTTCCCACAGTCTTTCCGTGACCTAACACCTGTTGCTGCAACCATTGCCGATTACGGCGCAATCGTGGCTTCTGCAGATTCTAAATACAACACGTGGGAAGACGTAGTAAAAGAATTCGAAGCAAACCCTCGTAAAGTAAAAATTGCTGGCGGTTCAGCTCGTGGCAGCATGGACCACCTTGTAGTTGCTGCGGCGTTCAAGGGCGAAGGTTTTGATGCGAAAAAAGTTCGCTACATTGCCTACGATGCTGGCGGTAAAGCGATGGCGGCACTGCTTTCTGGCGAAACACAGCTGCTTTCTACTGGCCTTGGTGAAGTGCTAGAGATGTCTAAATCTGGCCAAGTAAAAGTGCTTGCTGTGACGGCGCCAAAGCGTCTTGACGCTGCACCTAATATCCCAACACTGACTGAGTACGGCAACGAAACCGTATTCGCTAACTGGCGTGGTTTCTTTGCAGCACCAGGCACAAGCCAAGCGAAGATCGACGAATGGAATGTAGCGCTTGGCAAAATGTACAAAACCGATGAGTGGCAAGTGGTTCGTGACCGTAACGGTTGGATCGACAACTACAAAGCTGACAAAGATTTTTACGCCTTCCTAGAAGATCAAGAAAAACAGATGGGCGACCTAATGCGTGAGCTTGGTTTCTTGAAATAACCAACAACCATAGAGGGCTTATGTGCCCTCTTACTCTTTCCTTGTTTCGCCGTACATGAGTTAACTTCAAACTCCTTTGTTTATTCGTAGACGTATTACTAACGCTTGCCGATTCGTTGTAAACGCAAGTGGCTGATAAACCAGTACCGTAATTCGCTTACCTTTGGTTAGTGATCCCAGACATTCTTCATTAACTCGCTCATGTACGGCTTTTTTACTATTTATACCACCCCAAATGGAGTTGGATATGTCGGACTTACCAACCAAATTTCTGAGTAAGGAATCTTTGCTTTCAAAGGATCGCATCGGAGCCATGATCTTTATGCTGGCGTGCTTGTGCTATGGCTACCAAACCACGCTAATTCCTTTGTTTCCCGGTGACGAGTACGAACCCTTCACAGCAAGAACATTACCTACCCTGTTGACGTTTATCGGCATTGGCCTTTCGTTGATCCTGCTTATCACAGGACAACCGGATAAGAAAGTCACATGTGACACAACGCCGTTGAACTGGAAACTGCTGATTGGATTCTTGGTGTTAATGGCACTATACGGTGTTGGGCTGACTTATCTTGGCTTTGTTTTAGCAACCAGCTTCTTCTTACTTGCAGGCTTTTACCTATTGGGTGAGCGTCGTAAAACTGTTTTATTTGGCGCGTCGTTTCCTTTCGTTATCGCGTTCTTTCTTTTATTAACTCAAGGCTTAGATATCTACCTAGAGCCTGGTTTAATCTTCACTCTTTGGTAGGGATAACATTATGTTAGACGGAATTTTACAAGGACTTTCTACCGCTGTGATGCCAATGAACATCATGATGGTAATCGTAGGCTGTTTCGTTGGTACCTTCATCGGGATGCTCCCGGGCCTAGGTCCAATCTCAGCCATTGCTCTGATGATCCCTATCACTTACGGCCTAGACCCTTCTTCTGGCTTAATCTTGATGGCTGGTGTGTACTACGGCGCGGTATTTGGTGGCTCGACGTCATCAATATTAATCAACGCTCCGGGTTGTTCTTCAACGGTAGTAACCGCGTTTGATGGCTACCCGATGGCTCAAAAAGGGCAAGCAGGTAAAGCACTTGCACTCGCGGCTTACTCTTCTTTCACTGGCGGTACACTTTCAGCGATCATGCTTTTAATTGCGGCTCCGGCTCTAGCAAGCGTGTCATTGAGCTTCCAGTCTTCTGACTACTTTGCATTGATGCTATTAGGTCTATCGGCTGTAGCGGCGTTTGCAGGCCCAGGACAGGTTATCAAAGCGTGGATGATGACTATCTTAGGTTTGATGCTTTCAACGGTAGGTATCGATAAAGGGGTTGGCGTTGAGCGTTTCACATTCGGCTTAACGGATCTGATGGATGGCTTCAGCTTCCTATTATTAGCAATGGCAACGTTTGCACTGGGTGAAACCTTAATGGGCATTCTTAAGCCTGAGCAAGACAACAGCGCTGAAGAAAGCAAAAAGATGTCCGATATTGGCAGCATGAAAGTGACCAAAGAAGAGATCAAAGAAGTCGCACCGGTTTCGATTCGTTCTTCGATTCTAGGCTTCTTTACCGGCGTACTTCCAGGTGCTGGCGCAACTATCGCTGCTTTCTTAAGTTACGGCATGGAGCGTAGCCTTGCACCGAAAGACAAACAGAAAGAGTTTGGTAAAGGCAGTATTCGCGGTCTTGTTGCTCCAGAATCGGCAAATAACGCAGCATCAAGTGGTTCATTCGTTCCGCTACTGACGCTGGGTATCCCGGGCTCTGGTACAACAGCTATCATGCTAGGTGCATTAATCGCTTATGGCATCCAACCGGGTCCTCGTCTGTTCGTTGAGCACCCTGATGTATTCTGGTCGGTAATCATCTCTATGTACTTTGGCAACATCGTACTGGTTATCTTGAACCTGCCTTTGATCCCTTACATTTCTAAGCTATTAGCGGTACCAAGAACGGTTCTACTGCCAATGATTATCTTCTTTTCAATCACAGGCGTGTACCTAGTATCTTTCAACACCATGGACGTATTTGTGATGTTACTAGTGGCGATGGCAGCAATAGCATTAAGGCTTGCCAACTTCCCACTCGCTCCATTATTGCTTGGCTTTATCTTAGGTGGCTTGATGGAAGAGAACTTAAGACGCGCACTGATGATCAGCGACGGAGAACTCAGCTTCCTATGGGAACGCCCAATCACCATGACCTTCACTATTCTGGCGGTATTGGTTCTGTCTAGCCCGATTCTGGTTAAGCTGTTCAAGAGCTTTAGAGCAAAACCAGTAGAAGTGTAAAGCTCGACCAAATCAACTGAACCTAAACGAAAGGAGCCATTGGCTCCTTTTTTCATTTAGCTAGTCAATTCAAACCAACAGTTAAAGATGGTAGCAAACTCACAAACTCGCACTTTCAAGACGCACAGCTCTGATATTCATAACAAATTCAAGTAAGGTAACTCATCAGTTAACGTATTGGATTCTAAAACTATGGATTGGTTGGTTCTCTTCTTGTCAGGCGTGATTGGTGGTGTGCTTAACTCTATTGCTGGTGGAGGCAGCTTCATCACTTTCCCTGCTCTATTGTTTGCTGGTGTTCCACCAATAGCAGCCAACGCGACCAATACCTTTGCATCGTGTGCAGGCTACATCAGTGGTGCTTATGCGCTGCGCCACGAAATTCAATCTGGTACCAAACAGCTTAAACTGACCATTGCTCTATGTGTGATTGGCGGTGGCATAGGTGCTTTCTTACTGCTGCACACACCAGAAGCATTGTTTACTCAATCCGTACCTTGGTTACTGCTTTTTGCGGCATTGCTTTTCACCTTTGGTGGCACGCTCAATAAATGGCTGAAACAAGCAACAGCAAAACACAAACACGCCACCAGCGCTGGCGTCTTCTTTTCCGCTTTATTGCTTTTGATTGTATGTATCTATGGTGGATACTTTAATGCCGGACTAGGAATCGTCACATTGAGTTACCTGGCTTTGGCTGGTTACACCAATATCAACGTGATGAATGGCATCAAACTGCTTGTATCCGCTTGTGCATCACTTGCGGCAATCGTGTTTTTTATCGTAAATGGCTCGATTGATTGGCCATCAGGCATGGCCGTTTTAATGGGGACTTTGGTTGGTGGCTATTACTCAGCAAAAATCTCTCGCCGCATCCCACAACATTATGTTCGTAACACAGTGATCATCGCGAGTTTCTTAATCACCGCTTACTTTTTCTATACTAACTGGGAAACATAGCGGAAAAACTGACTCTCAGATTTCCTATTTTGCTGCTTATAAAATAGCCATAGCTATATATGTGAGACGAGTCCTTTAATTAGTAAATTTGATAATAATTTAGACTGTTTTTTAGCCTTTATTTTGCCAAAGGTGGGATAATTCTCCTGTCGAAAGTGATACTTCATTAGGAGGCGTTATGAACATTAAACTCGGTCATGTCATGTCATCAAGTCGACTCATTTGCTTTGTCGCTTTTCTTGCTGCCACATTCGCGTGGATCCTAAAAATGCCCGCTCTGTTTTCTGTGTCAGCGCTATTCTTACTGGTCAGTGCGATCGTTTATGTCACCGATCTTTGGAAGAATCAAAGAAAGAACCGCGAAGCTTAGCCATTTACGGTTTAAATCGAACGAATTAAAAAAGGAGCTCATAGGCTCCTTTTGTGTTTTTCGCTTATCTAATTAGGCGTATTAATCGTCGACGCCTTCTTGTTAACGACGGAAGTTACGACCGTTACCGCCACGGCGCTCTTTAAATGCAGACGCAGCTTTAGCTTGAGAAGCCTGGATAGACTCAACCGTTAATTCCATTGGCTCACGAGGTTCTAAACCATGACGGAATGTACGTGAACGCGGAGGCATCTGGTATTCGATGTCTGATGCTTTAGGCATACGCTTAAAACGGTAAAGGTAGAAGTTTTCAACCTTCTCACGAGCCCATTCCGTCTTCTTCAGATATTTAACAGCGCTTGCTACAGTTGGCTTTGTGTTAAAGCAGTTCATACGCATTGCTGCGTCCAAAATTTCCCAACCATAATGATCCACTAACTCAGTGATCATGGTCTCAAGCTTTAAGCCGTGTAGAGGGTTATTTTGTTGCAGTTCGATTCTTTCTTCTTCAGTCATAACATTACCTTTTTCAAGGCAGCTCACGGCCTTGAATATACTCTAGAGCACCGTCATCACTGACCGCTTCTAGCTCAATCACTTAGGCATTACATCCATTGCCCTTATTTATGCCTTTATGATGGCATAAAGCATGTACGTTATCCTATTTATCTTTTCATTTAATTTCAAAATGGTCACTTAACGCCTGAATTATCATCAAGCTCTTTCCCTTTCCTCTGATTCCGGAACCTACAAAAGTACCAGTTAACAAAAATGAAGGTAATGCAATGAAATAACCATTTATCTCATAATGATATTGCATTTTATCAGAACGCAATGCTATTTTTAATAACGATACTAAAAACAAAAAATAATCCCGAATAAACAATGATATAACTATAAATAAAGGTTAGCTTGTAACATGTTTGACTACTCCCAGCTCAACAGAGTAGCCGCTCAAGATAAGGACATTATCGCCATTGTTGATGACCTTTTCCGGCTAGCTCGTGAACATTACCCCAGATTATCTCGGCTTTCGGTAGTGCTATGCAGCGAAAACAGAGCATCGAATTACTTTGTTTCAGACACGCTGTGCCAAGAAGCAGAACATCGCTACCTAGAACAAGAACTAAAACCAGAATCAGCTTTGTCTCGAATGGCTGAATCTCTCGACACTCGAATCATCCACGATCTCGCCTCAATCAAACCGACCAAGCAAATTTCACACTTACTTCAGCTTGGACACCAAAGCAGCTATACAACGCCTATTCACTATCAAGAAAGTAATCTTGGATTCGTGTTTATCAATGCATCGTCAACGGGCTTTTTTGCTAAGGAATATATCCAGTGTGATATTGCCTACATCTCTCAGCTTATCTCGAGTTTGTTTGTTCAACTGTTTGAAAGGCAACGTCACTTTCAGTCGTCATTAGCCATCGCGCTAAACATGGGACACGCTCGCGACCCTGAAACCAAAGAACATCTGATTCGTATGGGAAAATACAGTGAACAGATCGCCAGAACGATGTCCGAGAGTAATAATGAAATCACACATCAGTTCATTCATCGTATTCGTTTATACGCACCCTTCCACGACATAGGAAAATATCGAATCCCAGATAACGTGTTATTCAGCTCCGGTCGTTTCTCAGCAGAAGAAAGAGCCATCATGAATAATCACACCTTATATGGTGAAGAGATGATTAACGATGTGGTGTCCCTCTCCCATCATTGCTCTATGTGTTCTGATGAAATTCAGTTCATTAAGAATATTGTGCGTCATCACCACGAGCGATTTGATGGCTCTGGGTTACCTGATGGTCTGAGTCATACTGCGATTCCACTTGAAGCACGAATTGTAACGCTCGCGGATGTGTTTGATGCGCTGATGAGCAAAAGAGCTTACAAGCACGCATGGTCACTGGATGAAGTCATGGTATACATTGAAGCGCACAACGGTTCGATGTTCGACCCTGAATGTGTTGAGGCGCTTAAACAAAACCTAGACGGCTTTCTGGCAATTCGGGAGCAATACACCGACGATGTAAAACCCCAGCCCATGATGGCTTGAGATATAAATTCTTTGTTATCTAGATCGAATAGAGCGCAAACCAATAAAAAAGGATGCCCATTGGCATCCTTTTTTCTATTTACAGCTTAAAGAACAAACACGTTCTTAACTGATTCTAACTAACGATTATACGTCGTAAGTTGTAGAAGCAGTGTCGCCGCCAGTACCAGTCCAGTTTGTGTGGAAGAATTCACCACGTGGACGGTCTGTACGCTCGTAAGTGTGAGCACCGAAGTAGTCACGTTGAGCTTGAAGCAGGTTCGCTGGTAGACGTGCCGTTGTGTAACCGTCTAGGAAAGATAGCGCAGAAATCGTGCATGGCATTGGGATACCAGACTCTAGAGATTTCGCTGCTACTTTACGCCATGCTACTAGGCTGCCTTGTAGGATGTTTTTGAAGTACTCGTCAGAACCTAGGAACGCGATGTCTGGGTTTGCTTCGTACGCATCACGGATGTTGCCTAGGAATGCAGAACGGATGATACAACCACCACGCCACATTAGTGCTACGTTACCGTAGTTTAGGTCCCAGCCGTTTTCGTTCGACGCTTCACGCATTAGCATGAAACCTTGAGCGTAAGAAATGATCTTAGAAGCCAGTAGAGCTTGACGTAGTGCATCAACCCACTCTTGCTTATCACCTTCAACTGGAGTGATTGTTTTCTCAAACAAAGCTTCAGCTTCAACACGTTGGTCTTTAAGAGCAGACAGGCAACGAGAGAATACAGACTCAGAGATTAGAGTTAGTGGGATACCTAGGTCTAGTGCGTTAATACCAGTCCACTTACCAGTACCTTTTTGGCCTGCAGTGTCTAGGATCTTCTCAACTAGCGCTTCACCGTCTTCATCTTTGTAGCCAAGGATGTCAGCAGTGATTTCAACTAGGTAGCTGTCTAGTTCAGTCTTGTTCCAGTCAGCGAATACTGCTTGCATCTCGTCAGCAGACATACCTAGGCCATCTTTCATGAACTGGTATGCTTCAGTGATAAGCTGCATGTCACCGTATTCGATGCCGTTGTGTACCATCTTAACGAAGTGACCAGCACCGTCGTTACCAACCCAGTCACAACAAGGCTCACCAGCGTCAGTTTTTGCAGAGATACCTTGGAAGATTGGCTTAACCGCTTCCCAAGCTTCAGCCGCGCCACCTGGCATGATTGAAGGACCGAAACGAGCACCTTCTTCACCACCAGATACACCAGTACCGATGAAGTGGATGCCTTTCTCACGACAATGCGCTACACGACGGTTAGTGTCTGGGTAGTTAGTGTTACCACCATCAATGATGATGTCGCCTTCGTCTAGAAGTGGGATTAGGTTTTCGATGAACGTGTCTACAACGTCACCAGCACGAACCATAAGCATCACTTTACGTGGTACTTCTAGCTTCTCAACTAACTCTTCTAGAGAGTAAGCACCAACGATGTTAGTACCTTTAGCTGGGCCTTCTAGGAACTCGTCTACTTTAGCAGCAGTACGGTTATGAGCCACAACTTTGAAGCCGTGGTCGTTCATGTTTAGGATAAGGTTCTGACCCATTACTGCTAGGCCAATTACACCGATATCACCTTTCATTATTTATATCTCCTTGCGGCTAGTCGCACTTATGCGATAGCACTTGCTGCATTTGAATCTAGGAACCACTCTGTTTCGCCAGTTTTAGACTGGATTTTCGCTGCCGGGTAAGGCAGCTCTGAAGCAGGAGTTGTATGAATTTCTTTAACGATCTCAACTTTACCTGCACCTAGTACTAGGTAGCTGATTCGTTTTGCTGCTTCTAAAACTTTCGCTGTTTTAGAAACACGGATTTGACCAGACTCCGGATGAGAAGCCAGTACAGACAGGTTCTCATCTTGGTAATTGGTTGCACCCGGGAATAGCGAAGCTGTGTGGCCGTCTGCGCCAACACCCAGCAGAATCCAATCGAAAACTGGCGTGCCGTTTTCTGTTGGGATTACGTCTGCCATCTCTTTTGCGAAACGCTCTGATTCTGCTTTAGGCTCATCTTCACCACGGATGCGGTGGATGTTCTCTGCTGGAAGGTTCACGTTTGAGAAAAGTAACGTATTCGCTTCACCGAAGTTGCTTTCAACGTCGTCTGGTCCAACGCAACGTTCGTCGCCCCACCAAAAGTGAAGGTTATTCCATTGAATACCTTCTGCGTATGGTGCTTGAGCTAAAAGCTTGAAAAGCATTTTTGGCGTGCTGCCACCAGACAATGAAATGTGAACAGGTTTACCCTGCTCGCTGTACGCTTTCATTTCGTTTGCTAGGTTTTCAACGACCAATTCTGGCGTTGCAAAGATCTTGTGATTGATCATAGTTCGCAGTAATCCGTGTCTGTTAAGTTTTTGCATGGGAAACGCCATGCGCGGCCATCACGTTGCAGAAGTTCATCCGCTTCCTGTGGGCCCCAAGTACCACAAGCATAGCCAAACAGCGCTTGAGGATCTTGCTTGAAGTCTAAGATTGGTTGAACGTACTTCCAACAAGCTTCTACTGCATCGGTACGAGCAAACAGAGTTGCATCGCCGTTTAGTGCATCAAGAAGAAGACGCTCGTAAGCCGTTAGCATTTGAGTTTCAGGCAAGTCAGAGTAAGAGAAGTTCATTTTCACTTCTTTTGCTTTGAAGCCTGCGCCCGGCTCTTTCAAACCAAAGCTCATCTGAATTCCTTCATCCGGTTGGATACGGATAATCAGTTTGTTCTCTGGTGCATCTTGACCAAATACTGGGTGTGGCGTGTTCTTAAAGTGAATCACGATTTCAGTCACACGTGTTGGTAAGCGTTTACCTGTACGTACGTAGAAAGGAACACCATTCCAACGCCAGTTATTGATGTGAGCTTTCAAGCCGATGTAAGTCTCGGTACGAGAATCATCCGCTACACCGTGCTCTTCACGGTAACCAAGCAAATGCTGGCCGCGAACATCAGACGCTGTGTATTGACCTAAGACTAGATCTTTACGCAGGTCTTCTTCCTCAAGAGGCTTAAGACACTGAAGCACTTTAACCACTTCATCACGAATAGAATCAGCGTTAATTTGTGCAGGCGGCTCCATGCCCACCATTGCTAGCACTTGTAGCAGGTGGTTTTGGAACATGTCACGAACAGCGCCAGAACCGTCGTAGTATCCGCCACGCTCTTCAACGCCAAGGAACTCAGCACCTGTGATTTCAACGTATTCAATAAAGTTACGGTTCCACAGTGGTTCAAACATCGCGTTTGAGAAACGAAGCACTAGAAGGTTTTGTACCGTTTCTTTACCAAGGTAGTGGTCAATACGGTAGATCTGGTGTTCTTGGAAGTGATGATGGATCTCTTCATCTAACGCTTGAGCAGAAGCTAAGTCGTAACCAAATGGCTTCTCGATGATCAGACGACGCCAGCCGTTCGTTTCATCGTTCAGGCCATGCGCAGCAAGGTTTGCTGGAATAACACCGTATAGGCTTGGCGGGGTTGCCAAGTAGAACAGTGTGTTATGGTTTTCAAATTGGTAGTCTTGCTCAAGCTTATCTAGACGTTGTGCTAAACGAGCGTAGTCGTCTACATCTGAAGTGTTGATCGCTTGGTAATGCAGATGTTCAATAAATGCATTCAGCGTCTCTGGCTCAGTTTTTTCCATTTCCTGAAGAGACTTCTTCAGCTTCTCACGGTAAGACTCATCGCTGTACTCAGTACGGCTCACTCCAAGAATCGCAAAGGATTCTGGTAGTTGATTGCTAGCATACAGGTGGTACAAAGCAGGAATTAACTTACGGTAAGTTAGATCTCCCGACGCACCAAAAATAACGATGCTGCTGTTTTCAGGTATTACCATCATCTTTCCTATAAAAACAAGGTTTTTAGTATTCGCCAAAGGTATCAGCGACATACGAAAATAGATAATAGGTCTTAACTATTACATCAATAGTAAGCGCCTATTAAATTTGAGAATGCGTTTGGTAAACGAGGGTGAAAGCTATCACCTCTATTCGGGACAGTATTGTCTATGACTATTTGATTTACATCAACCACTGTGAAAGCAATCGATTAAATATTGACTTATTTCGAACAAATTCTAATCGATAGCTCAGTTCATTAGGACCGAGGGAGAAGCAAATCGGCATTCTCAAACATTGTAGTCAAGAAAGAACGGTATCTGGTCGGCGGAGTGGGCAATGGGAAAGGGAGAGAAAGGAAAAACCAGCTTATTCAACTGGCTTTATATTTATTTTGATGGTGTCGTGTTTATCTTTGCGCTTTGTTGTAGCAGCGTTCCGGGCGACCTACAGTACCGTAATTCAAGTCCGCGACTAACTCACCCGTCGTGATCAAGAATTCTAGGTAACGTCTGGCAGTGGTTCGGCTTGCACCAATGCGCTCACCCGCTTCATCAGCCGTAATATTCGTCGCGTCAGCTTGTTGAAATATCGCACGAATCTTATCGAGCGTTACACCATCGATTCCTTTAGGTAACGTCGATACTTTAGCCGAGTCTGCTTTCGCATTGGCTTGCAGCATTTTATCAACCAAACCTTGGTTCAAATCCGACACACTTTCAAATTCTTGCTGCTGTGATTGGTACTTTTTCAGCGCCGCTTCCAAGCGAGGAAACATTACAGGTTTTAGTAGATAGTCGACCACTCCGCCACGCATTGCTTGCTGCAAAGTGTCGACGTCGCGTGCCGCGGTAATCAAGATAACATCACAGCCTTGATTGCTGCCGCGAACGTGATTGAGAATATCGAGCCCGCACCCGTCCGGCAGATATACATCCAACAAAACCAAATCAGGCTTTAAGATGTCTAATTGCATAAGCGCTTCAGACTGTGTGGTGGCAATGCCGACCACGTCAAAGCCACCCATCTGTTCTAAATAACGATGGTGCAGCTCTGCAATCGCAATATCATCTTCAATGACCATGACTCTCGTGATTGCGTTCATTTATGTTCTTCCTTTAACCATGCTTTTTCCGTCACGATGATCTTCGCAAGATCACTTCGTGCTTAATTATTATTGTTCTTCTTTTGGTAAATAAACCGTCATTCGTGTACCAAAATCGTGGTTGCCGACCATTTCCAGCTGCCCTTGGTATCGGTCTGCCAGTTGCTTTATCAGATACAAACCTACACCGCGATTTTGCTTCGCTTTGCTCGATACGCCTTTTTCGGTGAGTGCTTTGGTGGCCAAGTCTTTCGGTAAACCACACCCTTTATCTTCTACTTCTACGATAATTTCATTACCAAAATCACTGATTGAAACTTCAATCACCCGACGAGCTGGAGCAATTTGCCCTTCTTGCTTAATAGCCGTCATAGTGGCGTCAAAGGCGTTATCGATCAGGTTGCCAAGAATGGTGACAACGTCATCCGCATTCAGCCAGCTAGGCAGCGCTTGAAGTCTTGAGCCTTCTTCGACCTTGAGCTCTAAACCAATTTCTCTCGCACGCTCCGTTTTACCAAGGAGCATACCTGCAATGAGCGGGTCTTTAACAGTTTCACGCAAGAACTCGATAAGGCTTTGATAATGTTCTGTTTCTTGGCCAATCAGTTGTTGTACCGAGTCCAACTCGCCCATCTGGATCAAGCCACTGATGGTGTTAAGCTTGTTTTGATGTTCATGGGTTTGTGAACGGAGTAGATCTGCATACTCTTTAGTTTGTGAGAGTTGGTCTGTTAAATCGTTGATCTCGTCTCGCAATCGGAAACTGGACACCGCCCCGACCACCTCACCAGCCACTATAATCGGGCTTCGGTTAGCAATGATTCGCTTATTGTTTAAGTACAACTCAACGTCGTGGTCGGTATCGCCTGTTGATAGCAGTTGCTCTAAATCACTACCGGGCAATACGTCAGAAAGGCGCTGTTGATTGAGTGCTTTATCTCTGTCTATCGATAAAATATCGCAGGCACTCTTATTAATTGACCGTAAAATGCCGTGCTTATCGATACTCAGAATACCCTCTTTCACGGTACTCATGGTTACATCTAACTCAACATACAGTCGGCCTATCTCTTCAGGCTCAAAGCCTAAAATAGCGCGCTGAAAACGACGAGATACATAGCTCGAAATCAAAGCATTGACCGCAACCACCAGCAACGCCATCACAATCAAAAAGGCTAAGTAAGGTTCGATTCGATCTTGCAAAGAATCCAATAAGTAACCAACTGACACCACACCAATAACGGTACCTTGGGTGTCTTTTACCGCGGATTTACCACGAACTGAAAAACCAAGCGACCCTTTGGCTGTCGACACATAAGACTCACCCAATACCAACGCTTTTTGGTTATCGCCACCACGCATGGGTTTACCGAGCCTGTCATCATAAGGGTGAATCAGGCGGATACCTTTATCATCTCCCACAACGATAAACGCTGCGCCAATGAGCTGAGTAAGGTTACGAAACTTAACTTGGGTTTCTTCAGACAGAACGTAGCGAACGCCATTAGGATCCAACGTTCCATTTTCTTGAATAATGCTGGTGACAAGCGGCGATTCAGATAGAAATTCAGCAACACCTAACGCTTTCAAACCCATCTCTTGCTCTTGAGATTGTTTGATGTAATAAAAACCAGCCGCTGCAAGAATCAAAAGTTCAACGAGGCCAGTGACCGTCATGATAATCAGTAACCTTTTACGGAAACTGATACTGCTCCATTTCATATTCCACCGTCCCTAGTGTTAGACGATCAATGTTAACACCAAGTTAATCGCATGACCTTTCTAGGGACGTGAATTTGTGACTGCTACTCAACTAAATAATTGAGCAGATTGTTAATTGATAATCCTTTACGTTGTTCATTTCGATTAATCGTTCATTTTTAGAACGGATTAGCTTAAAAACCAAAATAAACGAATAAATATTGAGCTAGATCACTAAGCTTTTAGGTGTTTTTTAGGTTGTTTAAAATAAATACAATTATAATGGTTGCATATGAAGGAGTTTATTGTTGCCAAGCTATACGTTGCAATTTTAAGACAGCGCTTTAAGCCGGAATTTCGGTTAACAGAAAGGCAACAACTCTTCACTCACTGGACGTATCGATAAGTAAAAGTTACTCGCTCGCCGTTACGAGTGATGGACAAACGGATTAAGTATTCTCCCCTATTCATCCATCGCTATTTCACACTCGGCTAGCCAGACAACGATGAGGTGACTGATAAAAGCAGCACCCAATAACAAAGCATTGATGAGCAGGAAGTATCGATCAGTGGCAACGTCCAATAGAAACAGGATAAAAAACATAACGTATAAACATTGTTGAAAAGGAAACCAGGCAATGAAACGCGATAACTTTGGAATTTGTCTTACTAAGACTATGCTGTTCAAACACTTACAATCGACTTTTACTCACGTAAGAGCCTATGAGAAAGATGGCACCTCCCCTCTCGATCTCAAGGTGTTGTTAGCATTCCCGCAAATGTCAGGTAGAGATTTATTACAAACAATGCAAGGTTCAAGACAATTGGTATGGCGCGCCGATCACCATTGTCCTAGCTTTAAATAAGCCGCTTCATTTTGTAAAACACTTCTATACTGAACTTAAAGAGCACGCGTTATCGTGCTCTTTTTGTTTCTATGTCGACAACAATTAAACCCTTAATAGCATTCACATTATATTAACGAGCGGCTATGCTAATTGTTCATATGAGGTAATCTGTTCAAGACAAATGATTATCCCCCTGTTAACATTAGAGCTAATACTCTAATTTGGTATTTAATGCAGATGACCAAACCGACATTCCGACGCCTTGCGATTGCCAGTATTCTTATCGGTGCTATCAGCTCGCCAAGCTATGCTGCTCCGCTCACTTTTTCTGAGGCGTGGCAAATACTCCAAGAGAACAACAACTCTCTTGCGGCTCAACAAGCCAACGTTGAGCGTTATCAACACCTTCAAAATGCAACCGGAAGCCTCAACCTACCTTCTGTCACTCTCGGCGCGAACTACACTCACCTTGATAGTGATGTGACTATCAATGGCGAACAGTTTTCAAACAGTTTGAGTGGCGTACCAAATTTGGGAGCTATCGGGGGGATTCTTCAACCTATATTAGGTGGCGTTACCTCAACGATCACCGAGCAAGATATCTTCAGCTCATCCATTCGTGCGGTGTGGCCTATCTTTACTGGCGGACGAATTACCGCTGCGCAAAATGCTGCAGAAGGCAAAAGCGAAGAAGCGCAGAGCCAGTTATTGATGGAGAAGCAAGCTCGCTACGAAGACTTGAGTAAATATTACTTCTCTGTGATCTTAGCGGAAGACGTGGTGAGAACGCGTCAAGCCGTCGAAACAGGCTTAACTCAACACCGTGATTTCGCCATCAAGCTTGAACAGCAAGGACAAATCGCACGAGTAGAACGCCTACAAGCCGATGCTTCTTTAGATAAAGCGATTGTAGAGCGCACGAAAGCTCAGAACGATCTCAAGATTGCTCAACTAGCACTGACTCAGATCCTTGGTCAAAATGAAAGTGTAGAACCCTCAGAGCAACTGTTTATCAATAAGAACCTGCCTCATATGGACGTGTTCATTGACCAAACTCTCATGACCTACCCCGGCCTTAAAATTCTTGATGCAAAAGAGAAACAAGCAAGCAGCTTAATTAAAGCCGAGAAAGGTAAGTACTACCCAGAGGTATACCTTTACGGTGACTACAGCCTGTATGAAGATGACTCTCTAGCCAGTGAAATGAAACCCGATTGGTTAGTTGGTATTGGTGTAAATGTGCCGTTGATTGACACTTCAGGCCGTTCCGACAAAGTCGCTGCGGCTCACAGTGCCGTATCGCAGGTTCAATTCCTTAAGTCGCAAGCCAAACAAGACTTAACCGTGTTGGTACAAAAGACCTACCTTGAAGCAAACCAAGCGATTGAAGAGGTTCAAGGACTCAACTCTAGCTTATCGTTAGCTCAAGAGAACCTATCACTTCGCAAAAAAGCGTTCACTCAAGGCTTATCTAACTCGTTAGAAGTGGTTGATGCTGAACTATACCTTGCGAGCATTAAGACACAGCAATCTGCTGCTCGATTCAAATATCTTATCTCTCTCAACAAGCTTTTGGCGCTTACCAGCGAAATGAATGCTTACTCAAGTTACTTAACCTCTTCTGTTACGTCTGATTTCGAATCAAAAACAGACACCGCTAGCCAGTCAAAAGGATAATTCATGAAACCTATCAAGCCCCTTCTTCTATCTATAGTTGGTATCGGCATTATTGGCTGGGTCGGATACAGTTTTTACCAAGCTTATCAACCTCAACCTGTTAAGCTTCAAGGTCAAATTGATGCACAGCAATACAGTATCTCATCGAAAGTGCCTGGAAGAATTGATGAAATATTCGTGCGTAAAGGCGATTCGGTTGAAAAAGGCGAATTGATCTTTTCTCTTCTTAGCCCTGAAATTGATGCGAAGCTAGAACAAGCAAAAGCCGGTCAGAAAGCTGCGGGGGCATTAGCTCAAGAAGCCGAGAATGGCGCGCGTACTCAACAGATTCAAGCAGCTAAAGATCAATGGTTAAAAGCCAAAGCAGCTGCCGATCTCATGGACAAAACTTACCAACGTGTAAACAACCTTTACAACGATGGTGTGGTTGCCGAGCAGAAGCGTGATGAAGCGAAAACTCAATGGCAAGCAGCGAAGTACACCGAAAGTGCTGCGTTCCAAATGTATCAATTGGCGCAAGAAGGTGCTCGTGACGAAACCAAAGTGGCAGCCGCTCAAAAAGCGTTAATGGCGGCGGGCGCAGTGGCGGAAGTTGAAGCTTACGCAAAAGACACACAGATCCACAGCTGGTTTAATGGCGAAGTGTCTCAAGTTCTATTGAGCAGCGGTGAACTCGCACCACAAGGATTCCCTGTTGTGACTGTCATCGACACCAAGGATGCTTGGGCCGTGCTCAATGTGCGTGAAGATATGCTTAAGCATTTCGAGAAAGGCAGTCAGTTTGAGGCATACCTACCGGCTCTGGATAAATCATTAACTTTCCAAGTCACACACATCGCTGTAATGGGTGATTTCGCAACTTGGCGTTCAACAGACGCTGCACAAGGTTTCGACTTACGTACTTTTGAAGTAGAAGCGCACCCTGTCGACACGAGCGAAACACTGCGTATGGGCATGAGCCTAGTGGTTGAACTTTAGGTAACGTATGTCTGCTAACTCTCGATCGATAAGCTCACAATCAACTGAGCATCATAGAACGAAGAATACCTTGCTTAGGCAGTGGGCGATTGTCCGCAAAGACAAATGGTTGTTGTCTTGCCTAACTTGGATCCCTTTGTTGCTTGCTGCCAGTATCTGGCTGATTTTTTCACAAGGAATCGCTCGTGACTTACCCGTTGCAGTTGTCGACCTTGAGCACAGTCAAATCTCGCAACAGTTCACACGCCTTGTTGATGCGTCACCAACGCTGCAAGTCTCTCAGAAATACAACTCTCCGAGTGATGCGGCAAAAGCGATGATTGAACGCGATATCTATGGCTATGTTGTGATACCAAGACACTTCGACCGAGACCTTCTGCTCGGCTTGAATCCGCAAGTGTCTGTGTTCTATAACAGCCAATTTATCTTAATCGGTAAGCTAGTGAACTCTGCGTTGCTGCAGGCTCAAGGGACTTTTAACGCGCAACTTGAAGTCGTGAAACAGCTGTCACACGGCGATACCACGGTGCAATCAGCATTAGGCCAAGCAGTAACAGTGCAAAGCCAGATCACGCCACTGTTCAACAAAAACACCAGTTATGCTCAATTCTTGGTGTCTGCGGTTATCCCTGCACTGTGGCAGATCATGATTGTGGTGGGCACAATATTGGTTTTGACGGCGAACGTTAGAGCTCGTGGCCTTCACGCTTGGTTATCCAACGCCCCTGTGAAGTCACTCGCATCAACATTAACGCCCTACCTTGTCTTGTTTTTGATGTTTGGTATCGCGTTTAGCTTTTGGTTCTATGTGCTCTTAGACTGGCCATTTAACGGCAACTTTGGGGCATTGACCATCGCCCAACTGCTTACTGTGATTAGTTGTATCATCATGGGTTGTTTGTTTTTCTTCTTAACACTTGATCCTGCAAGGGCGATGAGTTTCGCTGGCGCATTTACGGCACCAAGTTTTGCATTCATGGGTATTACCTTTCCAGTAACCGACATGAACACTGCAGCGCAAATCTGGAGAAGCTTATTGCCTGTGAGTCATTACATTGAAGTGCAAACGGCTCAATCCAGCTATGGTTCGAGCGCCGCACAGTCGCTGATGCACCTCACCTCTATGTTTTGGTATGTTATTCCTGCTTTTGTGGTGATCTTATTGATTAAAAAGCACTTAGCGCAAGCAGCACAGTCAACACAAGCAGAGCATAAAGGAGTAAATCAATGAGCTTTACTCAATTGCTGAAGCAAGAACTCCTGGCGGTTCTGCGTAACCCAGTAGTATTACTGACCGTATTTGGTGGTGTGGTCTTCTATTCATTCTTGTACCCATTGCCTTACGCGAATCAAGTGCCTCAACAACTGAAAGCCTCGGTTGTGAACTTGGATAAGAGTCAAAGCAGCTACCAATTAGAACGAATGGTGGATGCCACCTCTCAAATCGAGTTGGTTCGTCGAGACTCCACTATCGCCGATGCTAAACAAGCCGTGCTTAACCAAGAGATTGGCGGATTCCTTGTCATTCCAGAAGACTTCTATAAAGATTTGTTGCTTGGCAAGAGCCCGACGCTTTCTTACGCTGGCGATGCTTCTTACTTTTTAGTCTACGGAACCATTGTTGAAGGGCTTGCCAAGGCAGGTGGCACGTTAGCTGCGCAAGTTAAGGTCAGACATTTGTTAGTCGAAGGGGTGCCTTTAGAGTCTGCAGCCAAAGGCTATAGTGCATTCAGCTTGAACCTAAAACCAACGTTTAACAGTCGCATGGGATACATCGATTACGTAGTCCCAGCCGTCTTTGTGTTGATCCTGCAACAAACCCTAGCCATGGCTTCTGGTTTAGTTGGTGCAACCCAAAACGCTCAATCAACGTTTGGCTACTGGAGTAAAACCTCTCCGGCGAAACTGATTCTTGCTCGTTGTTGTACCTTAGTCGGCATTTATTACCTGTTGTCGATGTACTATTTCGGCGCAAGCTTTTCGATGTATGGGATAAACCTACTCGCCTCAACAACACAGATCTTAACCTTATTACTGCCCTTCTTACTGGCCAGCTGTTTGATCGGGATTTTTATTGGTGAGTTAGTACCACGAAGAGAGTTAGTCACGGTTGTGGTGTTAATCAGTTCAATGCCACTGATCTTTTCTTCAGGTTTTATCTGGCCTGTTGAAATGATGCCACAGTGGTTAGTACTGCTATCGGATCTATTTCCAAGTACCCCTGCGATTCAAGGCTTCTTGGCGCTGAATCAGATGGGCGCTTCCTGGCAAGAAGTAGCACCTCAATGGACGCTGTTATGGGGACAAGTTGTTCTATGGGGTTCGTTGCTGGCACTTAAGCTCTACCACAAATCGAGTAAAAGTGTCGTTATTAGCAGCGCTAGTACCAATAATAGCAACAGCCATTAAGCTGTTTGGCTCATCGAAAACCATTAAAAAGCTCTGCTAAAGAGCTTTTTAATGCCTCCAAGCTTGGTGCACATTAACCGTCGAACGGTTATCAGCCGCCAAAAACATATCAAGTTTTCAAGCTCGCTTCACTCACTGCTAACAGGTTGCGAACGCTTTATTTGAAAATCACATCTCAAGATCCATAGAATCGTTTTATACAAGAATAAACCGCTCACCTGACAGAATTCGTCTGCCGCTATTGCTATCACTGCATATGCCTTTCCTAGTGCGAAAATCATCGACTTATTCCAAAATGATGACAAAACCCAAATAATTGTAAACTTATTGTAAAAATTTCTTTGATGGCATTATTTTTATGTATAGGGTTATCAGTAAGACTTGGTAGGCCGAATATCATAGTCTGATTGATGGACGTACCGAAAGGATCTCCATATAAAACGTGATTAGTAGTTATATTTATTTCGCATTTTGACTTAGTAACAGAGCTTTTGTCGCTACCAAAGAAATATATAAGCTATTGAAATACATAACAAACACAACAACAAACATAATTTAATAAAAAGCAGGGAAAACCATGAAAAACATACGTGAATTATTTTTTGGGTTTATATTATTGTTTAGTTCCAGTGCATTTGCAGAAGAAGGATCATTTAACCAAGCTATCAGCAACTTAAGTCAAAGTGTTGATGGATTTTTCAACGAATACACAGGTTGGTTCGTTGGACTAATATTTAAAAGCGTACCGGTAGGTGAAGCAAGCTTCCCGATTATTGTAGGCTGGCTATTGCTCGCTGCGATCATCTTTACTGTTTACTTTGGCTTTGTTCAATTTAAACGTGTAGGGATGGCAATAGATATTATCAAAGGCAAGTACACCGATCCTAACTCTAAACACGAAGGAGAAGTTTCTCACTTTCAAGCGTTAACAACGGCGCTTTCTGGTACTGTTGGGCTTGGTAATATTGCTGGTGTGGGTGCTGCACTCGCGATTGGTGGTCCTGGCGCGACATTCTGGATGATCTTGTGTGGCCTTCTGGGTATGGCTTCTAAGTTCTGTGAGTGTACCTTAGGTGTGAAATACCGAACTGTCCTACCTTCAGGTGTTGTTTCGGGTGGTCCAATGTACTACCTAAGCCAAGGTCTTGGTGAAAGAGGTTTAGGCGGACTAGGTAAAGTGCTCGCTATTGGTTTCGCATTAATGTGTATTTTGGGCGCATTGGGCGGTGGTAACATGTTCCAAGCTAACCAAGCACACGCCATGTTAACTTACGCATTTGACGTACCAAGTGAATACGGTGTAATCACTGGCCTTGTACTTGCCTCTTTAGTTTTCTCTGTGATTGTTGGTGGTATGCCTTCTATCGCATCGGTAACGGAAAAAGTTGTTCCTTGGATGGCTGCTCTGTATATCGGTATGGCTCTGATTGTTATCGGTTCTAACCTTGATCAAGTTGGTCCTGCGTTCAGCGCAATCTTTACAGGTGCATTTACTGGTGAAGGTGTTGTTGGTGGATTCATTGGAGCGTTAATTCAAGGCTTGAAGCGTGCAACGTTCTCGAACGAAGCAGGTGTAGGTTCAGCAGCTATCGCTCACTCAGCGGTTAAAACAAAAGAACCAATCACCGAAGGTCTAGTATCACTATTAGAACCGTTCGTTGATACAGTAATCATTTGTACAATGACCGCATTGGTTATCACTATCGCTGGTTTAAACGTAGGTCCATTCGATGGTTCTGGTTTAACGGGTGTAACGCTGACTGCTGCATCGTTTACTGAAACGGCAGAAGTATTCAAATACACACTCGCTCTCGCGGTAATCATGTTTGCGTTTTCTACCATGATCTCTTGGTCGTACTACGGTCTTAAAGCTTGGACTTACCTATTTGGTGAAGGCAAAACAACGGAGCTGATTTTCAAAGTGATGTTCTGTGTGTTTGTTGTTATTGGTGCCACGATTCAATTTGGTGCGGTAATCGACTTCTCTGATGCGGCTATCTTTGCGATGTCTATCTTCAACATTCTTGGTCTGTACTTCTTGATGCCAATTGTGAAGAAAGAACTGCAATCATTTGTTGCTCGCGTGAAATCTGGCGAAATCAAAACTTACGAGAAATAACTTCTCTTCGGTGCTTATCGTCAAATAACACTGTTCTAAAAATTTTTGTAATACCCTTTGCTTGAGAAAGCGAGAACAGTACTGCAATTAATCTGAAATCCCTACTGGCTTATTGTTTAGCTCGTAGGGATTTTTGTCTCTGAATTTTCTTGTTCAAGCCGTTCAGGATCTTGGCTTACTTTTTCACGATCCACCAGCTCTTCTACTTCAATCATATCTCGTTGCGCTAATGGCGAGTTACAATCATCAAAACAATAGGCTACGGTGCAGTTCTCACACTGATATTCATTCATGGTTTAATCCCTGTCCATTGAGATGGTCTAATCACAGAATGACAACAGACCGCGTGTTCATCCTAGAACACCGCTATTATGCTGTTTCTCAACCTTATAAATATGCGTGCAAAGTCACCAGATATTCAATTAATCACATATTAAAACCATTTTACGGCTCTAATCACGGATAGCTTGGTAATAGTGTGAAAACGGTTATGGACTAAGCTACGGAACAGATTAACAGCATAAATAAACCATTTGGAACGAAAAACGCCCACACCATTTGCATGATGTGGGCGTTTGAATAGCTATAGCTAAAAACGAATGAGTTAAAGGTTTGAGTCTATAGACCCATCTCTTCGGTTAGCGTTTTGATTTGCTTGAGATCCATGGTGTGGACTTCAATCATTTGTCTGATATCGCTTAGGCGAGAGTTTGCGTTGTCTTGCTTCTCACATGCGTCAGATTTCGCATCCCATGATGTGCCATCTAAGAACACATCACACGCTTTCTTAAGTGAACCAAGGTTCTGTTCAAGCTCGTCTCTTTCTTTCTCAAGCTTTTCAAGCTCTTGAGATATTTGCAATTCTTTACGGAACAGTTCACGAGAACGTTCAAACAAGGTCGACTGCATATCCGCCTGACGGTTTAGCTTTTGATTATCTTGCTCTGTTTTGTCTAGCGTTTGCTTTTGTTCGTTTATTTGCTGTTCTAACGAGTAGTTCGCCTTCTCTAAAACCGCAGACTGTTTCGCTAACTCTTGGAGCTCTTTTTGATGCTCTTCCGCTTGTTTTACTAGCGCGACTTCGACTTTGGCGTCGATCTCGGTATCAACTTTTGCCACCTTAGCTTCAACCGACATCATCAATTCTGTTTTGCTATCACGCAGTTCTTGATAACGAGTTTCGAGTACCTGATAAGTGGACTCCCACTTAGAAGCAGTGACTGTAGAACCGATTAAGCCACCCAGAGCTAGACCTATAACCGCAGCAATGCCGATATAGAGCTGACTGCGTTTATCGCGCTCTTCAATAACAACCACTTCATCTTGTTCGCTTTGTCCAGATTGCTGGTTCACTAGCGGGTACTCCCAAAAATATGTTTAACGTTACGCGGTCACTGGCACTAATACCAATACTGATAGTGTAGGTTCAGTTAAACCTATCGCTCAAGTCAGAAGCACTTAAGCTTTTGCTAACACGTTCATCCCAACTGCTCATAGAGAGGTTTAACGAGTTAACTCCGAAATCATCAAGCTGGCAGTATACAAAAGGAAGCTGCTAACGATAACTATCACTACCCCTTTTTGCAGTTTTTCGTTTGTCCGGTAACGAAATAGTACAAATGCCAAAGCCAATAAAAAAACAATCGCTATTAGTCGAGTCATAACTCCTCCTTGTTTCTCTATTTTATACCATTTAAATAAGCAAGTTACGTCAGAGACTCGTTGTTTGATCATTTAGTTGAACAACATTTGTGCAAACAGATATTTTGTAGCTGACATCACATTTTATATGATCTAGGATACGCCTACAGATTACCTAATTGTTTAGGTAATTGTTCCGATGAAGACTGCAGGAGAGTGGTTTTTAACTAAACTTTAACATTTAGTTAGATTGACCCGCCGAAGAAGTAAATCTTTCAGGTGCTTTATGCTGGAGAAATCCAGAAAAGTGAGGACTGTCGTTGGAGGAACCTCTGGAGAGAACCGTTAGATCGGTCGCCGAAGGAGCAAGCTTAGTGCCCGTCACTTATCTATAAGTGATTCGCTAAGTGAAACTCTCAGGCAAAAGGACAGAGGAGTGGAAAGCAACAAGCCTTAATTAACAAAAGAATTCTATCTAGAAATCCGTATGTATTAAGTAGTGCTACCGATCCCTGTGATCTGCACTGCCTTCCCTCTTCTCCTTAAATTTTTTAATTTATTAAGGGGAATCTATGAACCACCTACAAGCTACACTACAAACCATCAACCAATTCGTTTGGGGACCACCACTGCTTATTCTGCTAGTGGGTACAGGTATCTACTTTACTTTTCGCTTAGGCTTACTCCAGTTTAGACACCTCCCAACCGCACTAAAAATGGTATTCAGCAAAGACAAATCCGGTACGGGTGACGTATCAAGTTTTGCCGCTTTGTGTACCGCGCTTTCAGCGACCATTGGTACTGGTAACATCGTTGGTGTAGCGACCGCAATCAAGATTGGTGGCCCTGGTGCCCTGTTCTGGATGTGGCTTGCCGCTGTATTTGGCATGGCGACCAAATACGCAGAATGTCTACTTGCTGTTAAATACCGCAGAACCGATAGCAATGGCGAAATGGTTGGCGGCCCTATGTACTATCTTCAATACGGTGTTGGCTCAAGAATATTGGCGGTGATGTTCGCTGTGTTCGCTTTGGGTGTTGCCTGCTTCGGTATTGGTACCTTCCCACAAGTTAACGCTATCTTAGATGCAACTGAAATCTCATTTGGCGCTTCTCGTGAGATGTCTGCTGTCGTGCTTACGATATTGGTGGCGGTGGTAACCCTTGGTGGTATCCAATCTATCGCTAAAGTAGCAGGGAAAGTTGTTCCTACTATGGCGGTGATGTACGTCGTCGCGTGTTTAAGCGTTCTGATTTCAAATGCAGACCAACTACTGAATGCCATTGCCCTTGTTGTTACCTCTGCGTTTACAAATACTGCGGCAACAGGCGGTTTCTTTGGTGCGAGCATCATGCTTGCTATCCAATCTGGTATTGCTCGTGGTGTATTCTCTAATGAATCTGGTTTAGGTAGCGCACCAATGGCTGCGGCGGCTGCAAAAACAGATTCATGCGTAAAACAAGGTCTTGTCTCTATGACAGGTACCTTCTTCGACACCATCATCATTTGTACGATGACAGGTTTGGCACTTATCTTAACAGGCGCTTGGCAGACTGACCTTTCTGGTGCTGCGATGACCACTCATGCATTTGCTGTTGGTCTGAATGCAGACACGCTTGGCCCTATGCTGGTTTCAGTTGGCCTAATCTTCTTTGCGTTTACTACGATTTTAGGCTGGAACTACTACGGCGAGCGCTGTGTTGTTTTCTTGCTGGGTACTAAAGCAGTCTTACCTTATAAGATCATCTTCATTGCGTTGGTGGCTTCTGGTGCATTCTTGAAGCTCGACATGATCTGGATATTGGCAGATATCGTCAACGGCCTGATGGCAATTCCAAACCTAATCGGCCTTATCTTACTACGCCATGTTGTTATCGAAGAAACTAAGCTGTTCTTCAAACCTTTAACGTCTTCAAAAGATTGTGAAGTTGTTAAAGCATAATCAGAATTGATTCAACCAAAGCCCGCATTCAAATGCGGGCTTTTTTATATCCCTTCGATACTTAAACTGATTAAATTATTACTATCGTATATCCACAAATAAAATAAGATTTTAATTAGACCACTGTTCTAATTAATTTATTGGTAAAGATTGAACCAAAACTCTCTAATTAAAAGCTCACTAATAAAATCAACACTTAATTAGATGTTACTTATATTTAACAGATTGTGACTAAATGGCAGAGTTTCTTTCATAAACAAATAAAGAACGCTTTTGTTATGACCACTCAAAAACACACCAGAATAAAACATGTGACTTTAATTCATATAATAGTCAGTTTATAGTCATCTAAATTGTTGAGAGAATTATAATAAAAATAAAACGTTGGCTATATGATCAGATTCGACCCGATTAAAAACCGTATTTATAACGACGAACGTTCTATTAAGATAGGATATCGTGAGACTCGCGTTTTAGAGTTATTACTCAAAAACTCACCTGAGATTGTGAACAAACAAGATATTATTAGCTTCGCATGGGGAAGCGAGTTCATTGGGGATACGTCACTTGCGAAGTGTATCAGCTTACTTCGCCAAGGGTTCGTTAAGCTTGGTATCAGAGAAACACCCATCGTCACGGTGCCAAAGGTCGGTTACCGCCTAATTGATGAATGCGTCTTTATTGACTCGCAACCACAAAGCGAAACCACTGTTCCTCTCACTCCTGTGAGTGACAAAGTTCCACTCGGTCATAGTAGTATTGCAGCCTCTATTGCGAGCAACGATACACCTGAATCCAAATCGACTTCACTTGCCTATTCTCAGGTCAGCTTATACAAAAACAGACTGTGTTACTTCATAACGGGCTGTTTGCTGTTGTCCTCGGCACTGTTGGCTTTTGCTAAGGTTCACGATAAAAGCCTTGGTGATATCGCCCCCTTTAACCGACTTAATGAACAATGGGTTGGGCAGGTACAAGTTTTTCAAGAAACAGAGATGTCCTTGAGCCCAGAACTCGAGGCTATTCTCTACAAATACCAATGCGATTGCGTAGCCTACATCAGCGATGAGCCAGGCTATTCAGAACTCTCCATGCTCAACAAGACAACACGTCAGTCCATCAATATCTTTTACACAGCCACGCAGTTAGATCGAGCGAGTGAAGAGATAAAATTATTCCTAAAGAGAGGCCAATTATGATGCCATTCGTAGCTCTGTTTTCCTCGTTAGCGTTATTGATTGGTATATGGAGTATTCCTTCTTCTCCTCCCCAAAAAGACCACCGTTATCAACATAGCGTGGTAGACCTTGTGTTAGATGGAAATGTATTACGAACTGATGGACTCACCAAAATAAGTGATAATAAGGTTCTGCATCTTATGTCCGTCCAAGATGACAACATGCCCGACCCGATTGTTCTACGATTCAGAGGTGAGGCTGGCCCTTCTCAATCCCTATTCTTTTCAATAGCTGGCACTATCGACTTAGTCTCGGTGCAAAAAATAAATAAAACGATGAATGACAGCTTATTGTCGCCCTACCTACTTATCAACAATGACCCTTTAACATTGAAGGTTGATATATTAAGTTCAAATGATCTATTTGCCATCATTCGAACATGTAATACAGGAAGAACTCAACTTTTGGCTAAACGATAATTTATCGCCGTTCGGCCACCAGCTGAATTCATTCCATTTTAATTAACACCGTTCTAAATATTACACATAAAAAACGAATGGTTATATTTATTACTGCATCAGTAAACATCTCTTGCATTTTGAGCATTCAATTAATCGAACGTTTAAAACACTGGATTAAATTTAAACATCCAAGTCTCATTTATCGCTTTACTGTTGACATTTACATCAAATAAAAACGATATGAATAATATATCGCCTTTAGTACTTAACCATTCATTTCGCTCGCGATTGACCACGTCAAAAACTATTTGACGTTAATGTGTCAGTCATAACGCCTCATTTTTCTAAAAACGGTTTGAGCCCTATCAAACATTTTCTTTTTAGTTACAGCCTCTTTCACCGAACAAACAATTGAGACAATACAAACCATTGAATTAAAAGGGTAATTTAATTCAACCCTTTTCAGTATCTATCTATTTATCAACATGAAAAAGTGAACTTGTCTTGTTAACTGCACGGCACAAAAAACATTATCAAAATAGAAAAACTACAAATGAGGGAATTGTTAATGATCCGAATAAACAGAAGTCTCTTAGCAACCGCAGTGTTGTCTGTTCTATCTACTGGCGTAAACGCAAAAATTTACCCAGACCAAATAGTCCATGACCAACTTGGTGACGATGTATGTCGCTCTGGCTATCGCCCGTTAGACCGTTTTGAAGCGGAAGAGCAAAAGAGTGCTTTACTGGCTAGAATGGGCACTTGGCAGATCACAGGCTTAAAAGGAAACTGGGTGATAATGGGCCCGGGATACAACGGCCTTATTAAACAAGACACAACCAACGGCAAAACGTTCTGCTATCCGAACAATGACCAGTCTGAAATTCCAAACTACTCTGCTAAATCGGTTCCAGAAGGCAGCGAGTTGGATGTTCAATACGAGTTGGTCAATAACCGTAACGACTTTGTTCGTCCGTTAAGCTATTTAGCTCACAACCTTGGTTACGCATGGGTTGGCGGCAATAATAGTCAGTACGTGGGTGAAGACATGACGATCAACCGCTCTGGCGACAGCTGGGTGATACAAGGAAACAATGGTGGTTCTTGTAGTGGTTATCGCTGTGGGGAGAAAACCAAAATCACCGTCGACAACTTTGCCTACACCGTTAACGACGACAATTTTTGGCATGGCGATGTTGTTGAATCTGACCGTGAACTAGTGAAGACCGTTTACGCGACAGCAAGAAACAACAGTAATATCGCGCAACAAGTGGTTGTCGACCTGAAAGTAGATGAATCAACAAACTGGTCGAAAACGAACAGCTACGGATTCTCACAAAGTGTTCAAACAGAGAATACGTTTAAGTGGCCTCTTGTTGGCGAAACTAAGCTCACCATTAAGTTCGAAGCCAACCAAAGCTTCTCTAAATCCAATGGTGGCTCCACTAGCGAGCAAGTGACACTTCAAGCGCGCCCTATGGTTCCAGCAAACTCAGAGCTACCGATTCGAGTTGAGTTGTATCGTTCAAGTATCTCCTACCCTTACCGATTCAACGCCGACATTAGTTACGACGTTGAGTTTAACGGTTTCCTTCGTTGGAGTGGCAACGCATGGCACACACATCCGGATAACCGCCCTTACAAAGCCCACACCTTCACTATGGGTCGCGGCAGTGATAAATCTGCAGACATTCGCTACCAATGGGATCACCGATACATTCCAGGTGAAACCAAATGGTGGGACTGGGGCTGGGCAATTAAAGAAGCGGGCTTATCTAGCATGCAATACGCAACAGGCGGAAGCTTACGTCCCTTCCACTCTTACGTATCGGGTGATTTCTACGCAGACTCTCAATTTGCAGGCACCATTGAGATTGGCCAAGCAACACCGATTGCCAACAATCTACGCAGCAAAAGAAGCACTGATTCCGTCAACGAAACTACTGAACGCATTGGCGATATCGAAGTCACCACCAACTTCAATGCTGATGAGTTGAGTGACTTAGGTTTCGAAGGTGCTGAGATGAACATCAGCGTCGTTGAATAGCTACACCGTCAATAATTAGGCTGCAAATAACTACGCTGTGAAGAACTTCGTTGTTTAATAAGAGCGCTATAAAGTTCTACAAGCAATAAAACGCAAAAGCCCACGACACGTCGTGGGCTTTCATATGTTCTATTAAAAAACAGTGAACTACACAGGTTTTTCCATCAGAAGCTTAACGCCCAGCCCCACCAGCACCATGCCAGTCACTCCTTCCATCCACTTCATAAAGCTCGCATTCTTGAGCAAGTTTTTAGCAGAATTAAGAGCGCCAGCCAAACCACACTGCCACACCATCGCAATCATAAAATGGACCGAAGCCATCAACATAGATTGCAATAAAGGCGAACCTTCAGGGTTTACGAACTGAGGTAGAAAAGCCAAGTAGAAAACCGCCGTTTTCGGGTTAAGCACATTAGATAAAAAACCTTCACGCAAAGAACGTTTTGCACTGTAGGCTTGATGCGCTTGCTCGCCAACTTTCAACCCGCCGCCATTTTTCATCAAAGCGCGTAAACTGCTTAAACCAAGCCAAATCAGGTAAACCGCACCCACCATTTTAACGGCTTGAAAGAGTTCAGCTGATTGAGCAAGAATCGCAGAGATACCCACAGCAGAGAAAAAGGCGTGCACATAAAGACCACTACAGATACCAAAGCTGGTCATCACACCGTCAGATAAGCCAGAACGGCTCGTATTGCGAATTACCAAAGCCGTATCTAAACCCGGCGTTAGCGTTAAAATAGTGATGGCAATCAGAAATGCCTCAAAGTTCAAAATATCCATATCATTGTCATTCTTGTTCAGCTATCTATCATCAATACCGTGTATCTGAACAATTCGCAAGCAACAATTGCCATCAGCTATACAACTCACTAAGGCAAGATCATTATAAATTTGAACTTTTCCTAATTTAAGGGATCAGATCTGGTAACTATTATCCATTTAGAGTCTTTTCCATGTCTGATTCGTTTCTAGAGCATTTCGAAAACATCGTTGACCCTCGCATTGAACGATGTAAAAAACACCAACTCTTAGATATTCTTTTACTTGCTATTAGTGCGGTGATTTCTGGCGCGGAGGGCTGGGAGGACATCGAAGATTTCGGCCATAATCGTTTAGATTGGCTTCGTAAATACCGTCCATTCCTCAATGGCATCCCTCGTCACGATACAATTGCAAGAGTTATCACCAAACTCAGAGCAGATGAGATTGAGCAAGCGTTTCAGTCGTGGATGAAGACGCTAGTTCAAACGACAGGCACTGATATCATTGCCGTAGATGGCAAAACAGCACGCCACTCTTTCGATACTCGCGGAAGAAAAAATCCGCTTCATTCGGTGAGTGCGTGGAGTTGCTCCAACCAACTTGTTTTAGGTCAGGCCGCCGTTGACGATAAAAGCAATGAAATAACCGCTATTCCTAAATTGTTAACCTTACTTGATATAGAGAACTGCATCATCACACTCGATGCGATGGGTTGTCAGCGCAAGATTGCCAAACAAATAGTTCAAAGCAAAGCGGACTATGTCTTGGCCCTAAAAGGGAATCACTCAACGATGCAGGCAGAGCTAGAAGCTTGGTGGCATAAGGCGTGTCGAGAGCAATTCACCGAGAAGAACTATGCTCAACACACGGATGTAGACGCAGGACATGGTCGAATCGAGACGCGACACTGTGAGCACCTTGTGGTTGATAAAGAATGGCTGACTAAACAATATCAGTGGGAGGGACTTAGAAGCATTATTAAAATCACTTCTGAGGTCGAGCACTCCATAACAGGCAAGGTTAGCAAAGAGACTCGTTGGTATATCAGTTCACTGGAATTAGATGCAGAACAAGCACTTAAAGCTGTCCGTGGTCATTGGCAAGTAGAGAGTATGCACTGGATGTTAGACATGACCTTCAGAGAAGATGAATGCCGAATTAGAAAAGGAAATGGTGCGTTGGCTTTTAATGCGTTAAGGAAAATAGCCCTCAACTTGTTTAAGTTTGATACAACCCAAAAGATGAGTATGGCTCGAAAGAAAAAGAATGCAGCACTGAATGATGAATACCGCTCAGTGCTTTTAGAGTCTGCGGTTAAAATGCGCTAGCCTTATACAACTCACTGATTTTGTGCACAATGGTACAGTTTAATTTGTTAACAAATAGTAAATTACTGGCATATCACTGCCCTACCTTGTTTAGGCTATATCTTCTACTAAGAAGAACTGCCTCAGAAACAAAGTGAAGTGACCAACTTCAAAGTACTAAACATCGAGATGCCCCTTAAACTGATGCAGCCTTATGGGTCATTTAAAGAAACCAAATTAAGAGTAGTCAAATGAGCGCATTCAAAAAACTAGTCGAACACTCTCAAAAATGTTCACGCTTTCAACACCTAGCCTCTATTTGTGGTTGGGACCAAGCTTCCATGATGCCAGCTGGCGGTAACCAAGCACGTAGTGAAGCGATGGCCGAGCTTTCTGTTCATATTCACGGCCTAAGGACTCAGCCACAACTTGGCGATTGGATTGCAGACGCTGAAAACGAAGCGCTGAACACCGAGCAACAATCGTCACTTCGTGAAATTAAACGCCAGTGGCAACAAGCAAACCTACTTCCAGAAAAACTGGTTGAAGCGAAATCTCTAGCGGGTTCAAAATGTGAACATGCGTGGCGTAGCCAACGCGGTAACAACGACTGGGTTGGTTTTGAAAAGAACTGGCGTGAAGTGGTTGAGTTATCACGTGAAGAAGCACAAATCCGCGCAGATGCCGCTAACTTAACTCCTTATGATGCGATGCTTGATATCTATGAACCGGGCACCAGCTCTGCTTCACTGGATATCTTATTTGCAGACGTTAAAACATGGCTTCCAACCCTGATTGACGAAGTGATCGAAAAGCAATCGAGCGAGCAATTTAACGCGCCATCTGGTATCTACTCGACTGAGAAACAGAAAGCACTGGGTTTAGAAGTCATGAAGCTGCTTCAGTTCGATTTTGAACACGGCCGATTGGATGAAAGTGTTCACCCATTCTGTGGCGGCGTGCCTTCAGACGTGCGTATCACAACGCGCTACGACGAAGCGGAATTCGTTCAAAGCTTAATGGGCATTGTGCATGAAACAGGGCACGCACGTTACGAACAAGGCTTACCAAAACACCTAGCAGGCCAACCGGCGGGCGAAGCACGCTCTATGGGTATCCACGAATCTCAATCTTTGTTCTTCGAGATGCAAGTTGGCCGCAGCGACCCGTTCATCGGGCACTTGGCGAATCTAGCAGGACAGCAGTTCTCAGGCTCGGAATTTGAGAAAGATAACTTCCAGAAGATCTACACACGCGTGAAGAAAGACTTCATCCGAGTAGATGCCGATGAGCTGACCTACCCTGCTCACGTTATCTTACGTTACGAAATTGAACGTGACTTGATCAACGGCAAGATCAAACACACCGATGTCCCTGAACTTTGGAACACTAAGATGCAGTCTTACCTTGGTTTAAGCACTCAAGGCAACTTCACTAACGGCTGTATGCAAGACATCCACTGGACAGACGGCGCATTCGGCTACTTCCCATCTTACACATTAGGTGCGATGTACGCGGCTCAGTTCATGGCTTCAATGAAGAAAACGGTTGATGTGAACTCAGTAATTGAAAGCGGTGATCTATCACCGATCTTCACTTGGTTAGAGTCAAACATTTGGAGCAAAGGGAGCCTGCTGAGTACCGATGATTTGGTGAAAGGCGCGACGGGTGAAACCTTGAATGCTCAATTCTTCAAAGACCATTTAAGAAGCCGTTACCTTTAATGGAATAGGCTGTATAGAACAGCGAATGAATTAAAGGCTGAGCAGATTACTGACTCAGCCTTTTTAATCACATTTTCAAAACATACTTAGGTTGATTTGAAGGCTTTATCCCTTAATCGAACTTAAAAATCACGGAATATCCTGGTACCTGCTAGCACGGAATTGGACAAAAATGCGTTTCGGAAAATAGAACATTAGCAAAACATGAATAACTAAAAGTATGGAAAGTCACTTAACTTGGTATCCAGTGTTGATGGAGCAGGTCATTTTGACAATGAACGTGATTAAAACTGCTCGATAAGTACTTGCAATTCTTGTTCTTGGTTCATGCTCGCTTACGATTCATTCTACCTATCACCACTCCTTATGCTGTCATTAAAATTCTTTATTATTCAGTGAGTTAATTTGCCCGTATTCTCTGGTATCTATTTGAAATACTAGGGAAACAAAAATGAAAAATGGGTTAGTCTGCACATTAGCAGTGATGTTAATTGTAGGGTGCAAAGAATCGAATGAGCCAAACGCTGCTGTAGTGGAACAACCGAGTGTCATATCACACATAGAGAAAACACCTGAGCTAGTCGCGGAATTAAAGGCACAAGAGACAATTGATGCTCAACTTAGGCTGCTTTATGAGCGTTTTGAACCCATGCTTGACCGCAGTGACTCTCTTACTGGTACTGATGCAAACAAAGATGGTATCCGCGATGACATTGAGGCGTTTATTGATGCGTTAGAAGTGCCCGAGCCTGTCCGAAAAGCCTTAAAACAAGAGGCTCGGCAAGCACAAGAAAGTCTCTATCACGACTGGAGTGCAAAGACTGAAACCAATATAAAGAAGGCACTAGCAATCGCTAATAAATATGGGAAGGTCATTGCTTGTAAGAAGTTTATTGGTATACCAGTAAGAGATAGAACCAATACTGGGAGAACTATCGATGCGCTCACTTACAATACTAAAGCTCGTTCCATTGTCTACTTGGCTTATAATCACTTGTTAGATGGCTCAGTAAGTTCCTCTCTGAAAGCTGAGGCTAACTACTGTGAATAAGCTAGTCACCCCGTTCAAATCTCCCCCTTAATTGATATTTTCCCCCTTTTTTGAAACACAGAAAAGGCGGAGGGTAAGAACATCTAACTTTCTATTTTTGTTTGTTATGCCCCTATGCAAACTCTTTATTATTCAGTGAGTTAATTTATCCGTATTCTCTGGTATCTATTTGAAATACTAGGGAAACAAAAATGAAAAATGGGTTAGTCTGCACATTAGCAGTGATGTTAATTGTAGGGTGCAAAGAATCGAATGAGCCAAACGCTGCTGTAGTGGAACAACCGAGTGTCATATCACACATAGAGAAAACACCTGAGCTAGTCGCGGAATTAAAGGCACAAGAGACAATTGATGCTCAACTTAGGCTTCTATATGAGCGTTTTGAACCCATGCTTGACCGCAGCGACTCTCTTACTGGTACGGATGCAAACAATGATGGTCTCCGCGATGACATTGAGGCGTTTATCGATGCGTTAGAAGTGACCGAGCCAGTCCGAAAAGCCTTAAAACAAGAGGCTCGGCAGGCACAAGAAAGTCTTTATCACGACTGGAATGCAAAGACCGATGCGAACATCAGAAAAGCACTCGACATTTCATACAAATACGACAAAGTACTCGCTTGTAAAGAGTTTGTTGGTATTCCTGTAAGAGATATAACCAATACAGGAAGAACCGTTGATGCGCTCACTTACAATACCAAAGCCCGCACTATGACTTACTTGGCTTACAATCACCTATTAAATGGTTCCGTAAGTACGCTCCTTGCTGCGGAGGCACAATATTGTGAATAAGCCAACAATATCACTCATGATTGCTGCTCTGCTGCCATTTAATGCAATCGCCAACTCATGCAAAATTGAAGGTTACACCATCGGTTTTTTTAACGGTGTTGCAACAACTGAAAAACAAGCCAAAGAAGGGATAAAAGAAATAAAATCCACTATAGATATCAACCAATACAACGGTGAGTCTGTCGAATACCAGCTTTTCTACAACGATTCTTATATTGAAGGAAGTGGCCTTAACGTACTGGCTGATTTTGCTGAAACCTTTGACCAAAGAACTTACGAGTTAGAGCAGAAACAATTCGACCGTTGGGAGGCCTTTTGGGACATTGTGAGCGGTAGGCAAAACAGCGCTATCATCCAAAAAATCAGCGCCACTTTTGCTTGGTTTGCTGGGTTTGTTCTCGACTTCACAAACCAAACCATCAATGCAACTATCACGACATTTTTAAAAGAATTAGCCTCACTTGTTGATGCCCCCGAAACTAGCCAGACTAGAATGCAGCATCATCTTTTAAATGACTCTCTTACGTGGAAAGGAAAAAAGCTCATTTACATCGCTCATTCACAAGGGAACTTATGGGTAAACGAATCATACAAGCATGTTACATCCCAATACGGTTACAGTGCCGATAACATTCACGTTGTTCACATCGCTCCCGCTTCCCCAACCCTTAGCCCGGACAGTGATTATATTTTATCGACCTCAGATCTTGTGATTAATGGGCTGAACTTTACAGGGATAGGCAGCGTTCCGCCTCCCAACACCACGATAGCACCGAGTAAATTAGACTTTGCGGGACACGGACTCATTCCTATTTACCTCACTCACCCCAAATCCATTGAGAAAATCAAAGCGTCGGTCGATAAAGCTTTTACCTCTCTTACTAAACCTGAGATGGAAGATTTTTTGTTTAAAATTGAGTTCGATTATAGTGTTAGTTATGACGCACTTCATGATAATCCTGTTTATGAAATTGTTGACGCTAATAAAACTGACGATTTTGGGTCTTACCTAAAGAGTCCTTCTTTTTATCTCAGCCCGAAAAATGAGTCTTGGCCTAAGAAGACGGTGGATTCTTATATACAAGATGAGGATAGATTGCCATTTAGAGTTGAGAACAATGCTGTGGTTTTGTTTGATACTTGTAAAAGCCCGAACGAGGCAATGAATGACATTCCATCGATTCCCTCGCAAGACACTTATATGTTCGTACAATGGCGAAATTTAAAACGCTTTGAGCGAGGTACATTTAAAGATATTTGGAGGTCAAGAAAGATGACCGATAGATATGGATTGGTAGATGAAACCCCAATAGCATTTCGAGATATGGACGACGACTATTTCATTTGTGCTGGGGATGGAGATGCGATTGAACTAGAAGCAACACAACACTTTGATCTGCACCAGAAGTTTTGGACACTGAGTTAAGTGAGTACAATCACTAACGAGGTGAACAATGACAACTAAGAAAACACGAATCAAACATGCTCCTGAATTTAAATCCGAAGCACTTAAGTTGGCAGAGAAAGTCGGTGTCGCTGCTGCGGCACGACAGCTATCGTTGTATGAATCTCAAATTTATGGATGGCGTAAAGCCGTCAAAAAAGATGCGAAAATCAGCGATAGAGAAAGGGAACTCGCCACTGAAAATGCCAAACTCAAACGGTTATTGGCTGAGCAAGCTGAAGAGCTAGATATCGTAAAAAAGGCCGCCACCTACTTCGCGAAAAATCTAAAGTAGATTGCTATGAGTTTATGCTCGAACACCTTATGCAATATAGGATTGTCCGTATGGCTAAGGTGTTTGGGGTTTCTCGAAGTGGGTTTTATTATTGGATTGATAATCGCCATAAAGTCACTCAACGCAACGAGCACCGAAAGCAGCTTGACAGCAAAGTTCGAGAAGTCTTTGATGATAAAAAGGAACGCGACGGTGCAAGGCGTATTCAAAAAGAACTTGAGGCAAATGGTAATAAGCACGATGTAAAAACCATTGCCACGAGCATGAAGCGCCAGAGCTTAGTCGCGAAGGCAGCCCGTAAGTTTAAATGTACGACAGACAGCAAGCATAGGCTTCCTGTTGCCCCGAACTTGCTAGAGCAAGATTTTAATGCGACAGCACCAAACCAAAAATGGGCTGGAGATATTACCTATCTAGCGACAAGCGAAGGTTGGATGTATTTGGCGGTTGTTATCGACTTGTACTCACGGCAAGTAGTTGGTTGGTCAATGAGCACCAGAATGACCGCGACTCTGGTCTGTGATGCGCTATCAATGGCATTGTTCCGTAGAGGCATGCCCGAAGGGGTAATTATCCATAGTGATAGAGGTAGCCAATATTGTTCAAAAGATTACAGAGACTTAATCTCAGCCCATAATCTAAAACAAAGTATGAGTAGGAGAGGAAATTGCTGGGATAACGCCTGTGTTGAAAGCTTTTTCCACTCAATGAAAGTAGAAGCCGTTCAATACGAGCCGATAATGACGCGAGAAGAGATGCGCCAAGCACTTTTTGAATATATCGAAGTTGATTATAATCGAACAAGAAGGCACAGTGCCCTTGGGTATCTAAGTCCAGTTAACTTTGAAAAACAATATGTCGCTTAATGCGGTGTCCAGTCTAACTGGAGCAGATCACTTTTATAATGAGGAGCAACGTCAGTATTTAGTCACTCAGCATTTGTCTGGACGCTATGATGTGTCGGCACGTTATGCAGTACCTTTTCAAAGTTTTCATCCTACTAATCTCTGTCAAGGCCATTGATTGCTAGCCTTGTCAATATAATCAATGCATTAGTGAAAAATCTCATCAACTAATCGCTAAATGACTAATAATATGTAGTCATGATTCAGATAACTATTAATAAGTAAAAACAGTATTAGCAAGATGCTGATGAGTATCAACTCTAAATGATAATGGTCGGGTAGACGACACTTGTTACCAAGTGCCGTCCCCCTAAGAACCCAGCGTGCAACTTTCACTGCACTAGGCTCAAGCCTTCACGAAGGCATCGTTTGATACCCAGCAACTTATAAAGCAGCGAGAGTAGGCTCCTTCCAAGAGTTGCGAGCTTGCCTTTTTGACTTTCTCTTAGCCAAGTATTCTTGGTGTTGAGGGTCATATGGTGTCGCTGCACTTCGGATTTTTACATGTCTCTCGATCGGTACTTTGTAGTGGTCAACTGATATTGGCCACGTTCCTAGAGTTTAACCAGAACAATCGTTCTGATTCATTGGGAGTCAAACCACCGTTGTATTGGTGCGGGCGGAGTTGGCAATAATACCCAATAATGTATCGAGTAATTTCTTGTTGTGCCTCTGCAAAGCTCCGATAACCTACTGTAGGTATCCATTCCGTCTTCAAGCTTCTAAAGAAGCGTTCCATTGGTGCATTATCCCAGCAATTTCCTCGTCGAGATAAGCTTTGCTTGATCTGAAAGCGCCACAGTAATTGCCGATAACTTCGGCTTGTATAATGACTGCCTTGATCGCTGTGAAACATGACGCCCTGTGGTTTACCACGAGACTCATAAGCCATGGCAAGAGCCTTACGAGTTAATCGACTATCGGGCGATAATGACATTGCCCAACCAATCGTTTTTCTAGCGAACAGGTCTAAAACTACGGCTAAGTACATCCAACGATAGCCAGTCCAAACATAAGTAACGTCACCAACCCAAACTCTGTTTGGCTCCGTAACTGCAAACTGGCGGCCTAAGAGGTTTGGGATCTCAATATGTTCTTGTGATGCTTTACGATACCTGTGTTTTGGCACTTGGCAGCTCACTAGACCAAGGGCTTTCATGAACTTCGTTGCTCTGTAGCGACTCAGGTTAGTTCCCTGACTCGTTATTATGTCTGCAATGGTTCTCGCTCCCGCAGAACCGTTGCTTGCGGCATGTGCCTCGCTAACTAAACTACGGAGCTTTGCTGTTTCGGCATCAATTTCTACTGGACGTTTTCGCCAGTAGTTATAACTGCTTCGATGAACATTGAACACTTCACATAATATTTTTACGCTGTGGCTCTGCTTGAGTTTCTTGATTATCAAGAATTGTTCAGTGAGTCCGACATCAACAGAGCCGTGGCTTTTTTTAATATTTCATTATGCTCTTCAAGGCGAGCTAACTTCTTTTTTAATTCACGTATTTCAATTTGCTCAGGCGTCATCGGCGATGCTTTAGGTGCTTTCCCCTGACGTTCCTCTTTTAGTTGGCGAACCCACTTATCCATCGTGGACTTCCCAACATTCATAGCTTGAGCAGCCTCTGTCACAGAGTGGTTCTGATCTAGAACCAGTTGTGCCGCTTCTAATTTGAATTCAGCGCTAAATAGTCTTCTTGTACGTTTTGTCATAGTGTCACCTGTTAACTTATGAGGTGATGATATCACCTCTAACTAAGTGACCAAATTCAGCGTACCACTACAAGAGTAATGATGGTTAGCGCGCAATAATGTCAATACACATGTAAACAATGAAGAAAATAGATGAGTCATAACTGTCTCCTAAATAAAGAAGCCACGTCCCTGTGCATTAAAAACTAATTTATATGAGTGTTGAAGAATTGCCCGAGTTCTTTTAAGGCATCATCGGATTCTGGCATATCACTCAAAATGCCATTCATATAATCACCATGTGACTGGCCGTCATAAATATGAAGCTCTGATTCAATATCAACGCTACGCAACAAACGGTGCATGCGTACAGTATCGCTTAGCAATAAATCCCGTGTCCCGGAGACAAAAATCGTTGGCGGAAACTCTTCAATTTGAGCATAAATTGGCGATAACAGCGGTGAGTCTAGAGGCTCGCCTCCTGCATATAAGTCAAACGTACCTTGAATCAAACCCTCTCTCTGGCCAAGCGCATCAAGTCCTTTTAAAGTATGCCAGGAGTCTGAGGTCTCCTTTAGGTCGACCGCTGGCGTTCCAACAAACAGTGCACCAGGCATAGGTAAATCGAGCTCCTGTAGCTTAAGTGTCGTGGCAAGCGTTAAATTCCCGCCTGCTGATGAGCCAAACAACGCGGTAGATTCCGCTTTTTGAGTTTTAATCAGCTCTTCCCATACTGCTGCAACATCGTTAATAGCAGCAGGAAATGGATGCAGTGGCGGCTGGCGATAATCAACCGAAATCACTTGCGCCCCTAACCCGTTAGCCACCCATATAGCTTCTCGCAACGCAGACTCTCCTCCACCAAATACAAACGCTCCCCCATGAATATGTACTAGCCATTTATCTTTGTATTCGGGGGTAATGTTCTTCGGTGTAACAAAGAAAGTATCCACCCCCGCAAACTGCTTAGCTTCATATGTCACCTCTAAACGTTCGAGGGCTTCCTGCGCTATCTCCATACCTGGAGTATCAAATACTGCTTGCAGGGCGAGCCACTCTTTCGCTGTAGATGGAACCGGAAGTGGCGGAGTGACTTCCCGGCGTTCAATTATCTGAGCCAGTTCGGCGGAAATACCAGTAGGGGTTGGAATAATACGTTCTGTCAGTGTCATTTTAGCGAAGGCAGCCGAGCTTGATAAACCTAACAATAATGCAGGAACAACTGTGCGTAGTGGTTTTAATTTCATAATAACTCCAGAGGTGAATTTCAAAGCCGCGATTGGCTAACTGGGGTCATTATTGCTGTCGAAAAACATAGATACGATGAATTAGAGAAATTCAAATTTGCCAATTAAGAACCACCCATAATGCATTTCTCTAATTCATATCTTATGTCGTCACTCAATGAGATAACACCAGTGACAACAAGAGGAGGATGTATGGAATACTTACCCATAGGCATAATAGCCTTAACTTATTTATTATTTTTCATAACTTTAGTTTCTAGACTCGCTCTCTAATCATTCGGCGATTCACTTAGTTTGAGTCGAACATTTGGATCAGAGGCAGCCTACTAACTACTGATGATTTGGTTAAAGGCTCGACAGGTGAAACACTCAATGCTCAATACTTCAAAGATCATTTGAGAAGTCGTTACCTATAATTCTCGGTTAGACAGCACAAGAAAAGGCTGAGCAGATCACTGACTCAACCTTTTTGCTTTCAAGACCTCTAACCATTAATCGCCTTTCAACATATCTAAAAAGATCTGTCTGGATTCTGGCGTGTTGTCCCTGTGGGTTTCGTACTTTATATGTGCCTCTGCAACGGCAGATTGAGACAACTTGATGCTCCAAAGTGCTTGCAGTTGGTTCGGTACAATTGAATATCGAACATCGATAACACGCAGCTCATCCGTTGGATCCTGTGCAATATAACCATTCGAGAACCAACGGAAACGTTCAATGTCTTTGGCTTGTTGGGAATTAGGATCAAGCCAGGGGAAATCCTGACTCACATTCAGTTTAGCAATAGAGTCTCCAGGATAGGTTTTAACGGAAGTGCCGACTCGAACAGCATCTACGTAGTATCTAGATTCGGTTTCGTACACCACTTTCCACACTAAGATATTCGCAAAACTCGGTTTAGCCTCTAAGCGAATAGGCGTATGTTGGCGTTCTTGTGCTAATTGCCATCCTATCGCTTCTACTCTATCCCTTTGTATCATGCCTAACGTCGGATAAATCAAAGCCCACAGAAACGCAATACGCGCTAACCAAGGTGTTCGCTTCCATGTCGCCAACACCAACAATATTAAGATAGGAATGGTATAGACAGGGTCGATAATCGAAATGGTATTCCAAGCATAACGTTCGTTGGTGAACGGCCAGAACAGTTGAGTGCCATAAGTGGTACAAGCATCTAACAGTGCATGAGTACCGTATCCCAATGCACAAAACAGCCAACTTTGTTTAAAAGAAAGCCCACATCTTTTTGCAATCAGATGATGTAGAACCAAGGCACAGATCAAACTGCCAATGGGAATAAAGAACAGTGAATGGGTAAATTGTCGATGAAATTCCAAAGCCAATAAAGGGTCACTTTGAGACTTAATCAATGCATCTAAATCTGGTGCCAACCCGGAGAGCAGACCTAATACCCTAGCAACAACCAAATGTTGTTTTTTACTCGCCGATTGTGACAAAGAAGCACCTAGCACGCCCTGCGTTAACGGATCCATAAATCACTCACTTTTAGCATTCCCTTGAACTGAACAAGTACATTTAGCTATAGCAGTGAATCCGGTTAAACAACAAGATTTTGTCAACAGACTCATAGACATAATCGTATAAATGTAGACAGGCAAACAAAAAGAGCAGCCTGAGGACTGCTCCTTGTTCGGTTATGTACGCATCATCAAGTGTTCTTATTTACGAACGGATGAAGGTCACTAACCATCATTAACGAGCCACCATACTTGCCGCGATAACAACCAACAGTACTGAGAAGATCTTCTTGATGGTTGGAACGGGTAAATGGTTTGTTGCTTTTGCACCTAAAGGTGCGGTGAACCAAGACGTGCACACAATACCCAGCAGCGCAGGCAGATAAACAAAGCCAGCAAAACCGTCGGTTAGCGCAAAGTGGCTGCTACCCGAAGTGATGTAACCTATCGAGCCAAATAGCGCGATCACAATGCCACAAGCCGACGCGCAGCCAATCGCCTTTTTCATATCGACCGAAAAGAACGTTAATAGCGGGACCAGCAATGCACCGCCACCAATCCCTATCATTGCAGACAAGCCGCCAGTAATGGTCGTCAGAACCGTTAATACACCTTTATTCGGTAGCTTTCGTTCCTTAGATGCGTCATTTTTGCTGCTTAAGAACATCTTGATCGCAATAAGAACCACGCTCACGGCAAACACAATACGAACAACTTTCTCGGGCAACAGAGCCGCCATAAAGCCACTAATCAGTGCGCCCAGAGCAACACCAAGCATGATCCAAGGCGCAATATTCCAAGGCACATTTCCATTCTTATGGTGAGCTAGCGCAGAAGAAGTTGAAGTAAATAGAATCGAGGCTAGCGAAGTGGCAATTGCAGCAACAACCACTTGGTCGGACGGTAGAACGTCTAAATACAGTAAAATGCTGCTTAGCACAGGCACAATGATCAGCCCTCCGCCAATGCCTAACAAACCGGCTAGAAACCCAACACCACTGCCTAATAACGCACAGTAGAAAATCAACAACAGCAATTCACTCATTTCATCCATCTCTTAATTAAATTAATTGTCTTAAATAACACACAGTTAATGTGGTTATATTTCCATCAAGATAATTAATATAACTGACACCAGCTTTGATTTTCAAACAGATAGATCATGAATATTCCTCATGTTGATTGTGAAGTATTACCATTGTTAATCCTCCCACCTTCCAAGTATAAAAATATTAAACGATTAACTTAATGCGACATATTTAAAGAATATAGCCAGCACTCTTAATACGGTCACAAGCGAAAATAACGCACTGGTATAAAAGACCGAGAGAAAGTCAGACAACGAATTGGGAATAAAAAAGTATGAATAGCGAATTTAACTTTACGATTAAGAGCATCAGCCTCGACGAAAACTACACACCTTCAGACAGCACGCGCATCACCACCAACTTCGCAAATTTGGCGAGAGGTGAAAGCCGCCAAGCTAACTTACGTAATGCTTTACAGATGATTGATAACAGCTTCAATGCTCTAGCACATTGGGACAACCCAAAAGGCGACCGCTACTCTGTAGAGCTTGAAATCATTTCTGTTGATATGGACATTGAAAGCAACGGCGAAGCCTTCCCTTCAATTGAAGTTCTGAAAACAAACATTCTGGACCACAAAACGAAGGAGCGCATTGAAGGTATTATCGGTAATAACTTCTCTTCTTATGTTCGTGATTATGACTTCAGCGTATTACTTTTGGATCATAATAAAGACCAAGATAAATTCAGTATTCCAGCCGATTTTGGTGATTTGCACGGCAAGCTGTTTAAATATTTCGTTAACTCTCAAGCGTACAAAGAGAACTTTAAGAAACCACCTGTTATTTGTTTGAGTGTTTCAGATAATAAAACCTATTACCGAACTGAAAATCAACACCCTGTATTAGGCTTTGAATACCAACCTAACGAGTCTTCTTTAACTGAACAATATTTCAAGAAGATGGGATTACAGGTTCGTTATTTCATGCCGCCAAATAGTGTTGCTCCTCTGGCTTTCTATTTCTTTGGTGATCTGCTGAACGATTACTCTAACCTAGAGCTTATAAGCACCATCAGTACCATGGGTACGTTCCAGAAAATCTACCGCCCTGAAATCTACAACGCGAATGCTGTTGCAGGTAACTGTTACCAACCAAACTTGAAAAACTTGGATCACTCACTGACTCAAATCGTGTATGACCGTGAAGAACGAAGCAAGCTAGCTGTTGAACAAGGTAAGTTCGCAGAAGAAAACTTCATTAAGCCATATCAGTCGGTGCTAGAAAACTGGTCTGCCAACTACGCGCTGTAATCGTTCGATTTTACGCGCAATAGGAAACATACGCTCCACTTTTGGAATCTAAGGACAGGCAGAATTATTATGAAAACACTATTACCGACTTCAACAGCAGGCAGCTTGCCTAAGCCGTCTTGGCTAGCACAGCCAGAAACACTTTGGTCTCCATGGAAACTGGAAGGCGATGAACTCACAGACGGCAAACAAGATGCGCTGCGTGTGTCTCTGCATGAACAACAGCAAGCAGGCATCGATATAGTGAGTGATGGCGAACAAACCCGCCAGCACTTTGTAACGACCTTCATTGAACATCTGAATGGCGTTGATTTTGAAAAGCGTGAAACCGTTAAAATCCGCGACCGCTACGATGCGAGTGTACCGACAGTGGTTGGCCCAGTTTCTCGTCAGAAATCCGTGTTTGTTGAAGATGCGAAATTCTTACGTCAGCAAACCGACCAACCGATCAAATGGGCTCTGCCGGGTCCTATGACCATGATAGATACACTTTACGATGCACATTACCAAAGCCGTGAAAAACTGGCGTGGGAATTTGCAAAGATCCTCAACGAAGAAGCGAAAGAATTAGAAGCTGCAGGCGTTGATATTATTCAGTTCGATGAGCCTGCATTTAACGTGTTCTTTGATGAAGTGAACGATTGGGGTATCGCTTGTTTAGAAAGGGCCATTGAAGGGCTTAAATGCGAAACCGCAGTACACATTTGCTATGGCTACGGAATCAAAGCAAACACAGATTGGAAGAAGACATTAGGCACTGAGTGGCGCCAATATGAAGAAGTCTTCCCTAAGCTGCAGCAATCGAATATCGATATCATCTCATTAGAGTGTCACAACTCTCATGTACCACTTGAACTTCTTGAACTTGTTCGCGGCAAGAAAGTGATGGTTGGCGCTATTGATGTTGCTACAGATTCTATTGAAACACCGGAAGAAGTGGCCAGCACTCTAAGAGAAACACTTAAGTATGTTGATGCAGACAAGCTCTACCCTTGCACCAACTGCGGTATGGCTCTCCTACCTCGCGACATTGCCTCAGCTAAGCTGAATGCACTCAGCGCTGGCGCAGAGATCGTTCGTAAAGAGCTTTCAGCGTAACGGCTGATCTGAATAGAAAAGCTAAATCTTGAAGCCTAAGTATCGAATGATGCTTAGGTTTTTTCTATATTAGTACATGCTCTTTATACGCAGCTGCTTACCAGCGACTGCAGTGCTGGCTTTCACAAGGAATACCATCACGATCACCATCTATTTTCACATTTGGACAGTTTGCCAAATAAAACTTTGCTTCATCACAAGATAGCATCTCACTACAATGCGTTTTACCTTGGCAGCTAAACCCCATGTTCTCATATGCGGGATTTAACTTAGGCTCCAATACCAAAAGATACAAACCTGCGCCAATAAGCCCGACGAAAAGTGCAGACAAAATAAGTGATAAAGGATTGGATTTAAGTGGATCTATACCAACTAACTGAGCACTCGAAGCGCTGAGTTTAGAAGTACTATGTGATAGTTGAAATTCAACGCTATCTCCCACTTTGGGAGAGCGATAACCCTTTCGAAATTTGGATATATGAACAAAAATATCGCCCTTTAATTCATCGGAGTTGATGAATCCAAACCCCCTATCATCAACCCATCGAACAATTTTTCCATTCATAACTATTCCTTTCTAAACCGTCTCTTGCGCTTAGTTCAAATAACTAACAATATTCCGTTACGTGTAATAGGGTTCAAGTTTCCCATTAAGGATTCTTAACTTTACCCATTTTAGTCAGGGCACCTTTGCCCTTCTCATAAACAAGAGATAAGCCAAAGTAGACTGAAACCCACAAGACAAAATCGAAAGCGGCTAACTTGATATCAAATGGATCTGAAAAGATGTTATAGGTGTGCCCAAACTTTGCTTCAATTGATTTAACTAAAATCACTGTAACGATAAAAATCACAATGCCCATTCACTCGTCCATCCATATTTTTAAACTAAAACATATACCCATAGATACCACACCAACTATTCTCGGTCTGCTATTCACTTTTGGTTCTCAATTCAGATGCAGAAATCGCTCGAACACAATTATCTATGGTGCCGTTACCACTCCTCGTTCTCAATTTATCATTAGTCAGGAGCAGCACTTCTTGCACTGAATATAATAGTGAGGGCTGGTTAACTGCTTCCTTTAATGTTTCGATCTCTTTTTTTGTCTGCAGGTTTCTAGGGACGATTTCAACATTGCTAATATTGGTAGTCAGCTCTTTCCCGTTTAGCGACCATACCCCTACGAGAAACAAGTCAAAGTTCACATTTCCCTCATGAACTTTAGTTTCTGTTATTGAGCTTGCTACTCCGGTAAAACTGCCATCTGGTGAATAGATACTTAAAGCATCAAGCCAAGATATTGGTAATGCGGTACTACACTTCCATGCCCCAACCAATTGATCAGAGTTCGCTATAGAAGCAAAAGAAGGGGCACTTAGAGCGAGACATAAAAGGGTTCTAAAAATTTTCATAACATTCCTTGTACATGATTATTATCTATAACAGGATTCATCCCTACTTTAAGGTATTGTTCAATAAGGATATAAGCTGTAACGTGAAGTTTTCGGCACATAGAACACATACAGTTCCAACACCTCTGAACAAGAAAATCAAGTTTAATACATAGTCAAAGTGCCAAATGTTGGATGTCATGAAAATGGTCCTCTATTCATAGACGCCAAAACTATCATCCAATTTTTCTATAAACCAAGTCCCTTGACACGGGCCATTGGTTAAGTACCAACGACCATCAAATCGCTTGCTGCTGCCAGTTGCTGAAAAACGATAGTCTCATTGGCGATGTTTAGCATATAAACGTAAGTCGCCGCTTTCCGTAACCCAACCCTCTAACGTTGTTCCGTTGTAGGTCAGCCTTAGGGCAGCCTTACCCTCACGAATGGTTCCGGTAATAGTTGTGCGTTCACACATATTATTGCCAGTGGTGTTAATACGGCGGCCTAGCCACTCACCGTCGAAATCGGTAGAAGGAACAAATTGGGGACTATCAGGAAGTTTAGGAAACGACTCGGAATTACTGGACCCGAACCACTGAAGCTCACGACCAACAAAGAAGAAGACAACAAAGCTGATTGATATCGCTATCACAAATCCCTTTTTCATTAGCCTCTTCCTAATCCGCTGACCTAAAGAAAAGAACCCTAACATAATGAAAAGTAATAACTTACTATCAATTTAATTAATTTTGATATATTCCACAAATTGCATTCAAATGTTGAATATAGAGAAAGCGGCATCGTACGAAGCTCTGCTGCATGTTCAGGGAATCGTTCGTGAAGAAAACACAATGCATCCGTTGGCGTTGGCGTTGGCGTTGGCGTTGGCGTAGCGTATGAGTTTTAGACTTAAGCCAGCAACCAGTGTGTTAATCACTGAGTACTAAAACCTGAACGACTAAAAGAGATAGGTAATATAGGCACCGAAAGATTACATCTTTCAAAGACAAAATCCTTCAGAAAGCGTCCTTCGGTGCATACAATTTCAAGCGACTGACATAAGAGACTAGCGTAAGCGTCTCAACACAACCTGCTGGTCAAGCTCATTCTGATAGTCCGTGTAATCAAGCCCTTGATCAAATATGTACTCAGTGACAAGAGTACGGATGCACTCAACTAATGTGCTTGCTTGCCAAGGCTTTTCAAAGTAACGGTCGATGCCTGCTGCATTAATCGCATTGATGGTATCAGTATGAGTGGCCTGCCCCGTAAGAAGAATTTTCTTTGTATTCGGAAAGCGGCTGTCATGGAACACTTCCGTGAGTAACTCCACACCCGTTTTCCCTGGCATCACATGATCAGACACGATGACGGTAATGTGTTCGCCTTCTGCGTCAAGTTCATCAATGAGATCAAGCACTTCTTGCGCTGATTCACAATCTTCAATATTCAGCCAACTCGCCAGCGGCTCTAAATCTTGTATCACTGCGCTCAGTACTTCTCTCTGGTCATCGACACAGATTAAATTAAGCTTCTCCATGTTCACCCTCTATTGGTAACTTGATTCTAAATACAGTTTTAGAAGCATCACTTTTCACAATAATACTTCCGCCATAACCTGCCACAATCCGCTTAACTACTGATAAACCCAAGCCCAATCCAAACGATAAACCACCTTTTTTAGTGGTGAAGTTAGGCTGAAATACCTTTCTACGAGTCGCCTCGTCTATCTCAGGGCCGTTATTCGCGATCGTAACTAATATTCTTTTCTTACTTAATCTGGTTTGAATCTCTATTGCGGCATCGTCTGAATTCGACATTGCATCACAAGCATTCTTTACAATGTTGACCCAAATCTGAACGAGCTCTGTTTTCGAGCCTTTAAAAGGCGGTAAATCCGCAGGGCTCAATCGCACAGACACTCTACGTAACTCACTTTGTAACAACGATAAGGCATGGTTAATGGAGTCGTTAATATCAACCGCTTCTTCGGTGTCAATATCAACTCTGCCAAGTTGTTTAACCGATTTTACGATGCCGACAGTGTGTCTAGATGCCAAACGTAAATCATGTAAATCACAACCCATCTGCCAAAAACGAATCGCTTCTTCTGGTTTTTTCAGCCAATGCTTTGAAATAACGTCTGTTGCAGATAAAGCGTCAATAGGAATCGCCTTTGCAAGAGAGCGAGCAATGTTTTTGTCTAAACCATATTTTCTTTCAAATTGTCGCCCACGTGTTCGTGCTTCTAACGACGACGTTTTCTGACCATGCATTAACCCAAAATCGAAAAATTGACTGGCTTCTGGATGCACTTCTTCAAGCAGATCCATGATGACCGTTTCAAGTCGACCAGATTTACTATTTACGACACCAATAGCGTTGTTAAGCTCATGGGCAATCCCGGCAGCCAATTGACCCAAGGTCGTCATTTGCTCAGCAGTATGTAACTTCTCTAGCGCTTTTTGTTTCGCGATCGCTTCCTGTGTTGCGCGGCGTTGACGACGCGACAACTCATTGACAATCACAGGTGTGAACTGTGCGGTAAGAGGACCAAATTTACGTTCATCTTCTGCTGGCGTGTCTTTATCGATCCACGCTAACTCTACATCGGTTTTAGCAACAACCGTTGAAGATGCAGTCCAATTACCTGAAAAGAAGCTATGAACGCCTATAAAAGCCCCGCTACCCGCGCTAAATACTCGCACTTGCGGTGTATTAGCATCGGTATAAAACCCTTCCAGTTCTCCACTAAACACATAATATAAACGAGTGTTTAACGCTGATTGTTCAATAATGGTGTTACCGGCACAGCACGTCACCCGACGTTCTGTGTGGTTAAAATAGCGATCGATAAGTGCTTCTAACTTTTGTTGATACACGTATCGTTACCCTATGTGACCAATTGAATGTAGCAGCCACACCATAACAAAGCTCAATAGCACACCAACCACACCCAAAATAATACCGATTCTGGCCATTTGATTACTTTGCACATGACCCGTTGCATGAGCCAGCGCATTCGGTGGCGTACTGATTGGTAGCGACATACCTAATGAAGCGGCAAAAGTCACAACCAGAATTAACGTTAACTCACCGCCTAGTGGCGTGAGTGAAGCCATAGACGAACCTAATGCCGCCATAATTGGCATTAACAAGTTAGCCGTTGCGGTATGAGACATAAAGTTTGCCATTACCAAACACAAGAACGCCGCTCCGAACAACACCACATAGGGTGAGTAGCTATCAAACGGAATACTGTGTACCACCAGCTTTGCTAAGCCAGTTTTATCGAGCGCTAAACCAAGCGCAATACCACCTGATACAAGCCACAATACATCCCAAGAGATTTTCTTCAGGTCTTCTTTATTGATGATCCCAGTAAGAGAGAACACAGCAACAGGAATCAGAGCGACGGTATAAGAGTTCATGCCATGGCTTGAACCCATTAACCAAAGAATGATGGTGAGCGCAAAAGTGACGTATACCGCAATGGCTTTGGGCGTTTTAAGGAATTTACCTTTGATGCTTAGTTCGATTTTCTTTTGGTCAGCTTTGTACATAAAGCCTATTAAAAACCACGCTAACACCATCATAATCACGACAAACGGCACACCAAATGCCATCCATTCACCGAACGTAATGAGGTTATCGCCAACTAAATATTTAAGTGCGATAGCGTTCGGAGGGGTACCGATAGGGGTACCAATGCCACCGATGTTAGCGGCAACAGGGATACAAAGCGCAAACGCGACACGACCGGGGTCTTTCGGACCAAACACAGCCAGTACCGGCGTTAAAATAGATAGCATCATTGCCGTTGTTGCCGTGTTAGACATAAACATCGAAAAGATACCAGTTATCAACATTAAGCCGAGCATCACGAACTTTGGATCTTGTCCAAATGGCTTCAACAACACACGAGCTAAGTTTACGTCTAATCGATATTTAGTGGCCGCCATCGCTAAGAAGAAACCACCTAAAAACAGCATTATGATTGGGCTAGCGAATGTCGCCATGATATCGCTGTATTTTAACAGCTCACCAAAATGTTCTTCCCCATGATCAAACCTTAAAAAGATCAGCCCTTTATCCGACAACATCAATAATTGCAGAACGATAATAACAACAGACGTCGCGTAAATCGGGATAGGCTCGAACACCCAGCACAATGCCGCTAATAGAAAGATCGCAATAACGCGTTGTTGAATAATCGTGAGGCCTTCAAATGGAAACGCTGATAGCGGCATTACGAGGATAATGAAAGGAATTAAAATAGGGATAATGTATTTAATATAGGGGCGCATAGCACAAAAACTCTTCCTGAGATAACAACTACTTAGAAATTAGATTTACAGCTCTAATTTAGATCCGACAACGAATTATCGAACTCTTGTCACTATCTCACTCTCGGCTAGATCAATGATTACGTGATCACGATATCCCCTTTTCCGTTTTTGTGCGCTACCTCTACGTTTGTATGTCATTTATTGTTGCAATTAAGTTCAGGAGCGTGGTTTCTACGTTTCTAGTCATGCCCACAAATTGAGGGCCACTTCTGATAAAAACGTTGAACAAGCTCACTGAGTTAGGTATGCCTGAAATTTGTCGTATCGACTAAGAACCCCACCAAACGGGGTAGCTCTATCTCTAAATTTATTGTTCTAACAAACTACACTGATACTCTGCGACACATTTTAGCTCTGCTGCATGCTCAGGGAATCGTTCGTGAAGAAAACACAATGCATCCGCTAGCGTTATCTGGTGTAAATTCGACGTATACCCAAAAACCAATCGGTGGACATTGTCATAGAGCTCATCTGAATTATCTGAGCTTTGACACTGCGCCAAGATAGCTTGATCAATCTCATCGTCAGGATCTTCCAATGGGCTATTGGCCTGTCGATAAAGATTAGAAAGCATTGCGTCATATTGCTCTTTCGACAGCTCTTCCTTACAACGCAATAACCACGTAAGCGTAATGAGATTGTGCCCAAAGAAGCCAAACTGTTTGAAGCATGCCCGTGATACCTTATCGAGATCTACGGCTTCGTTTGCATCAGTGCTTTGGTCGCCATCAGAACGGGTTGATGTGACAAATTCAGTGAAGCGGTTAAGGAATGCTGGAACTTGAGGCGGCTGTAACTCACGGTAAACACGATTCAGCGCCAATAAGATAGTCACATTGTGGGAAAGGTACTCGCTTGTTTGAGAAGCCTGCGAAACGTAATGCGAGAAGATGTCTTGAAAGCCCTGATTCTCATGCCACTGCATTAAAGCGGCATACGCCGCTGGGTATACCCCGTTTTCCAATATCCTGTGAATACGAAATTCTGAGAACTTGGGCGCTTTTAGCGTTGCAGAGTACTCGCCTAAAACTTCAATCTCGGTTTGGTCTATCAGCTCACTCGTTTTAAGCCACACATTGTCTGATTTAGCGACATACCCATTTAGATAATTCGCAGCCAAATAAGCTTTTAAAGAATGAGGTTGATGGATGCTGGCACTGCTATAAAGTGCCTTTTCCAATAGTTGGTCGCTTGTCATGTTTCCTCCGTGAAACTAAGACAGAATAGGTTTGGTTGTTATATGACTAACGTCTTTGAGAGGCAAATTGAACGATCTACACCAACATATCTGCCATACGCACTGGATTCTGAATAAGCGTGGCAACAATAAAAGGTCACCGCTTTTGAGTTAACTCTCCGCGTCGATAAAACGGCTTTTCGATACCTTTTTTCGATCGCAAGACATTCGAGTTGTTTCAATAAATATGAGCCAGCACCAGCTTTGTTAGAGTACATCCGCTTAAGTTCACAAACTTCACTTTCGTGATATCTAAACACCCCACATGCCACAGCGCTATCATTCAGATACACCACGATACATCCATCTTTTGATGGGTCAAAAGCGTCAGACGCAAATGAGCTTTCACCTGTGTCGTTAGTAATCTGGCGAAGTGACGAATTCAGCTCAGCGATTAATGACTGAAAGTCTCTATGATTTGGTTCTACTTTTTTATATTCGAATTCCATACCTGCCACATAATGCCAACTCAATCCGCACAAATATTTATGAACAAACCTACCCTTGAACTACACATATCTACTCAAATACTTCTCCATAAACTCGATATCTGCACGATAAAAATCACCAAGAGGTATCGCTGAGGGTTCTAGCCAATAGAAAGTTTGCTGTCTTTCTGCGTCGACCATTTTAGGTTCGTCATTCTGATCCGCACGCAAAACTACATAGTGAATTTCACCACCGAAGTCGTTCTTACCTTGATGAATTCCGAGCAGTTGTAAATCTTTAAGACCCGTTTCTTCCCACAACTCTCTGATTGCGGCTTCGCGCCCCGACTCTCCGGGATCAACTGAACCTCCAGGGAACTCAAATATCAGACCTTGGCGATGTCTAAAACGCTTTTGGATTAAGACTTTCCCTTCTCTTACAAGCACGGCCATAGCTATGTTTTTCATATGATATTCCTTGTACTTCAAAAAGCACTTTAAACAAAATTAACCAAGAATAAGGAATCCACTTTAGGTGTGCCGTTGTATTTGCACTAACTATTACTTAACTTAAAAGAGACTCGCACTGGCTTAGCGATTGCTGCCTCCTGAGCATTATGATCTGCACCAGAAGTTTTGGACACTGAGTTAAGTGAGTACAATCACTAACGAGGTGAACAATGACAACTAAGAAAACACGAATCAAACATGCTCCTGAATTTAAATCCGAAGCACTTAAGTTGGCAGAGAAAGTCGGTGTCGCTGCTGCGGCACGACAGCTATCGTTGTATGAATCTCAAATTTATGGATGGCGTAAAGCCGTCAAAAAAGATGCGAAAATCAGCGATAGAGAAAGGGAACTCGCCACTGAAAATGCCAAACTCAAACGGTTATTGGCTGAGCAAGCTGAAGAGCTAGATATCGTAAAAAAGGCCGCCACCTACTTCGCGAAAAATCTAAAGTAGATTGCTATGAGTTTATGCTCGAACACCTTATGCAATATAGGATTGTCCGTATGGCTAAGGTGTTTGGGGTTTCTCGAAGTGGGTTTTATTATTGGATTGATAATCGCCATAAAGTCACTCAACGCAACGAGCACCGAAAGCAGCTTGACAGCAAAGTTCGAGAAGTCTTTGATGATAAAAAGGAACGCGACGGTGCAAGGCGTATTCAAAAAGAACTTGAGGCAAATGGTAATAAGCACGATGTAAAAACCATTGCCACGAGCATGAAGCGCCAGAGCTTAGTCGCGAAGGCAGCCCGTAAGTTTAAATGTACGACAGACAGCAAGCATAGGCTTCCTGTTGCCCCGAACTTGCTAGAGCAAGATTTTAATGCGACAGCACCAAACCAAAAATGGGCTGGAGATATTACCTATCTAGCGACAAGCGAAGGTTGGATGTATTTGGCGGTTGTTATCGACTTGTACTCACGGCAAGTAGTTGGTTGGTCAATGAGCACCAGAATGACCGCGACTCTGGTCTGTGATGCGCTATCAATGGCATTGTTCCGTAGAGGCATGCCCGAAGGGGTAATTATCCATAGTGATAGAGGTAGCCAATATTGTTCAAAAGATTACAGAGACTTAATCTCAGCCCATAATCTAAAACAAAGTATGAGTAGGAAGGGAAATTGCTGGGATAACGCCTGTGTTGAAAGCTTTTTCCACTCAATGAAAGTAGAAGCCGTTCAATACGAGCCGATAATGACGCGAGAAGAGATGCGCCAAGCACTTTTTGAATATATCGAAGTTGATTATAATCGAACAAGAAGGCACAGTGCCCTTGGGTATCTAAGTCCAGTTAACTTTGAAAAACAATATGTCGCTTAATGCGGTGTCCAGTCTAACTGGAGCAGATCATTAGGTATAAAGCCCATGTAATCATTGCGTCTAGAGTTATACCCAAGCCGAACATCAAACCGATAGTTTGAAGGGTAGGAACAAATATGCCGACTTGATAACACACAAAAGCACCGCCATAAAACACACTATTAACCACCAAAGATTGATAGAGCATGAGGTCTGTTCGACCAATACCATAGAAGTAACTGTCGATGACATTGTTGAAGCTAAACACAATATAAAATCCGACTAACAACCATACTAAATCGATAATTGGACCTGAGTTCTTAACCCCCATTACATTTGATATAAAGCCATCCCACATCGGTATTGTGATAGCCCAAGCGACAATGACCCCCACAGTTAGCCAAAAGTAACCATTTATTCGTTCAATCGATAACCCTTTGTTGGTTGCAGCGTCTTGTTTCACTAATTGACCTAAAGCTAATATAGGAAGTAACAACCATCCCCAAATAAATTGATTCGCAACCCAGAACGTTCCGGCTTGTTGTACTTGGTTCACTAATTGCAAAATCATTACAATAAAAGCGGCATTGCGAACAAATGACTCTAGGCCTGACTTCCACCCAATGACTACCCACTCCTTTAGCCATATATTTTGGTTTCGATTACTTTGTCCAAACTTAAGAGATACACCTAATCTAAAAAGATAAGTAATAGCGACTGCGGCGATTATTAAATTGACAATAATATTGCTAAAAGCGATACCATTAACGCCCAATTCAAAGGAAATTGGTAACTGGCTAACAAGTAGAGCATCACACAAAATCGTTAGTACCATTTGTACGACTAACAACTTGTACAGAGTCTTCTTCTGATTTTTCAATACTAAAACTAACGATAAAAAGGCGTAAACACTAGAAAGTAATATAGCTAATGATTCCAATTGGATATATTGTACCGTCGTAGTGAACAGTTCTTTTTGTTGTTGCATCGCAGTAACAAAGATTGGCGTAAACCACAGGACAACAGCAGTGACTAAAAGATAGCTGAATACTATAATTTTTAGTCCTAGGCTAACCCTCTCTTGAAATTTTCTATCATCACTTACGACCTTACCAAAGATAAATGCTAGCGGAATGAATAACGCTTCATGGAGTACTTCATAACCAACGTTTAGCCAAGCTACTTGCGCTGCGATACTACTTAGTATCAAGTTTGAAGTGCGACACTTTTTACAGATGCGCATGAATATACTCCGTTGGTGTTCTATACCCAAGCCTTTTGCGTGGGCGCGTATTTAATTTATGTGCAATTTCAATGCAGAGCTTCTGTGTCACGTGTGACATAGAAGTTCGTTTTGGTAAGTATTGTCGTATCAAGCCATTGGTGTTTTCATTAGTCCCTCGCTCCCATGAGTGGTATGGATTTGCAAAGTAAAACAGACAGTTATGATGTTTTTCTAGTTGTGCATAACCATGAAACTCAGTGCCGTTATCCGCAGTTATCGTCTTGAAAGGTAAGTCAGAGCGGGTCATGATTTTGCTCATTCTTACGTTGAGCGACTCGCTTGTTCTGTCGTCCATTTGCCCAATAAAAGTGTAGCCTGTCATTCTGTCGACTAAAGTCACGATACAGTGCTTGGTTCCGCGGCCAACGACGGTATCAATTTCCCAATGACCAGGCTCTTTTCTATGCTCAGCATTTGCTGGTCTTTCGGTAATATGACGCTTTGCAGCTAGCCGTCCACGGCTGTCTTTTGAGTTATACCTTTTCCGCCTTTTCTTAGTGGATTGGCGTAGGTGCTTCCATAGTGTTCCACCGAGAGTTTTGTCGTTCCAAACGTACTGATAAATGAGCTCGTGGCTCATTGTTGGATAGCCTTTTACCCTCAGGTATCCGACGATTTGGTCAGGACTCCAATCAAGTCGTAGCAAGGCTTCAGGTAACCTGAAGTCGATTTCGCTGTAGCGCTTATTTCTGCGCGAGCGACTCAGCCGGTTGCGAGCCATTTGTTGGGCTCTCCACGCCTGATAGGAGTACCTTTTAAAGTGTCTGTTGTATCGGGAATTGCGTTCAATTTCTCGATAGATAGTAGCTTTGTGACGACCCAGTTGTTTAGCTATTATAGCGGTACTAATTCCTTGCTTTCTGAGTGCAGAAATCATATACCTTTCGTTCTCAGTGAGGTGCGTGTATCTCATGTTTTTTACTTCTTGGCGGGAGCAAACTTCATGATTATCGCATCTCACTGTTTTTATGTTCAGAGGTGTCGCACTTCGTACTTGAATCCAAGAACCTCAACATGGTTAAACCACTTATTTGGATCAAAGCCCTGCTTGGCCGCCAATACTCTCATTCGTCTTATTTTAGCTGGGCCTGCGTTATAAGCGGCTAAGCTAAAATGAATCTTGTCGATATCCAAGATTTCAGGCAAATCAAAATATCGGTCATAGATAAAACGAAGATACTTGCTGCCTGCATGAATATTATTTTCTAAGTCGTAAACATTATCAATGTCGACATACCAATCTTTGGCGGTTTTTGGCATCACTTGCATAATACCGACCGCACCACGATGCGATATTTTTGAGTTATCCAAGCCTGATTCTTGAAAAGCCATAGCTAACAAAATGAACCAATCGATCTCGAACTTTTCCCCATAAACCATGAACAGCTTTTCTAGCTTATCCCGCTTCTCGTTTTGCATCGGATTAGAGGCTCTATTCATCCATGACGTACTTTCGAGATAACGATTGTCGATGACATTACCCAATAAGGTGCCCTGCTTTGAATCTTGCAAATATTGGTCGATTTTGGCTTTCAGTTGCGGGTTATTTTTACGTATAGCCCAAGCAATATCCGCATTGTGCCTAAAGGCGAGATCCTTATGAATTCGGATATCTTGTTCTAGGTTTCCCCACAACTCCAACTTATGACTATCGACAATCGTTGCGGTGATTTTTCCACGCTTAATCAAATCCAACAGTTCCAGATCTTGGATATTGTTGTTTAACAAATGGATGTAGATCGGCACCATACCGTTCTGTTCTAGCTGCTTATTCACGGTATGCACACTGCTGATATAGCTGGAGTTCTGTTTTAGCCAAACTTCCTTACCTTGTAGCTGAGTGATGTCAGTAATCAACGGAGTAGAATGGTTCGTCACCAACAGTTCATCAATGTCGCTACGAATCGGAATACTGAAATCGACCAATTGCTCTCGCTCTTTTGTGACGGTTAAGTTCGCCACCGCAATATCGCCTCGGCCTTGATTTAAGGCACTCAGCAGTTCACTTCGTTCAACCGGAATAACCTTAACGCGTAGTAAAGGGTCACGCAGTTTTAGCTCTTGATCAAAGTAATAAATCTGCTCAGCAAGAATCCCTTTCGGCTTACCATTTTCAATATGATAGAAGCCCATATCACCAGAGACTAAAACACGCACAACGCCTTTTTCACGCAACGCTGAGAAGTCCCCCACATAGGATTCGAGCGCGTTGTCAGGTACTTCTAAACCGAAAGCGGACTTCGAAATAATAGAGAGAAAAATCAATGTTTTTGATAAGCATGAAGCGCCATTAAAATTCGTCATATTCAGTATTCCTGATGCGTTTAAGCCAAACCCTCAATGGTGCTAAGTGTTACATGGGAGCTATCGTGTTAGAACCGATTCAACGTAAAGGAATTTCTTAACGTTGTTCGATTGCAATCTACGTTGTTGGACAGAGTACGTTGGTGTGTAAAGTGCGTTTGATGTTCAGAGCAATCTGGTAAGCGTTATGGATCGTTTAGGCGCTGCTTTGATTGGTTACTTTTTATCAAGGGAGGCGAATTATACCGAAAAACACCAAGTCCGAAATAACGTACTGGCTATAGTAGATATAGGGGGTTCCTATAGATCTCCCCCCTCTAAAACCTCCATCAGAAGTCATTCTTCACGATCCCTAATCCTCCACCAATAGACCACACATCACTAGGCTAGTTAATAATTTCGTCATTAAATTATTGATTGGTTTATAAATTTACATATATCAAGTCGTCACACACTTAATATTTTATAAATTATTTAAATTGAGATCCTGTGCTGCACAACGAAATAAAATTAAGCTGTCTAACTTTTAAACACATTCACGTTACTGATAGGTTAATCCTTATAGGGCAAATGCTCTATTAATGATAAAAACTAAAATAAGGATTATTTATGAGACCATCTTTTTCTATCAGTATGGTACTTGCAACGACAGTGGTTGGCTTTCAGTCCTATGCAAACAATATCGACACGACAGACGCACTCTCTGTTTCAGAGAACTCCTCAGCACAAAAGCAATCTTTGGCGTTGCAAATCAGTACCCGCTACTCTGATCTTGAGCTTTCTTTAAAAGACCAGATAACAGAAAAACAGCTGTCTACACCGATAGACAAGCTTAGCTCAGACAAGCCCTACTCCGCGTTTTCAAGCAAAATGCAGAAAGCCGATCTTGGTTATCGCACGATGAAAGGGATCAACGACTTCAGTGACTCTGTGTTAGAAATTCGCATGGCTGATGAAGCGATGATTGAAGCTTGGAAAAACGGTGAGAGCCCGCTGTTTGCTTTCGAACCATCAGGCGATGATTCAAACTGGCAATACATCGAAGCTTATGATGTGTATGGGCAAGTTCACGAACTAGACGTTTACCAAACACCAGACGTTCCTGTGTTTGTTATTGATAGTAACGGCGCAGAAGAACTCAAAGCAGGCCTAATGGCGATGCAGACTGAGATGAACAAACTAGGTACTGAAACTCAAATCAATGCCAACAGTGATAAAATCAGCGCCCACAAGTCTCAAAAACAGCCTTTAATGAATAAAGTTCGTCGCTCTATTTCAGAATCTGAACCTGAAGAACTGAACACCACCCAATTGTCTAAGATTCGTTTGGCCATTGATAGAGAACCGTGGATCTCTGGCAAAGCTGAAATCTACGCTATTGTCACTGGGGTTAATGCAAGCCGTATAGAACCACAGATCGACCTGGTTGAGATGCCTTATCTGGATTACGACAAACAGACATACTACCCAAATCAAACGGTAATCTTCTGGCCTCGCTACCGTTGGGGCGCAGCAGATATGATTTTGATGGAGCACGATGACGGCACCGATTATAAAGCGCTAGCCAAACTGCTAGTTGAAGCCGCAGAAGAGATATTGAAGATGATTCCAGATCCTGAAGTTCAGGGGTATGCGATCATTCCTCAAATCACAGGTAAGATCATTGATGTGATTCCTGAAGGCGTATTAGTGAATGATGATGACTTCGTAGACGTGTATTACACCTTAATGCAAAACACTCCTTATGTTGATCGCCCGGGTGCTGGCGGTAATGCGGTTGCTTCGTTCACCCCTGTTACGATTTCACCGACAGAGTAAATCGATCCTTGTTTAGTTAGGGCTTAATCACACAAGCCCTAACTCTTCATTATCAAAGGTGGCTAAAACATAAGAGACGTACTGAGAAGCTGGTTACAGGGAGTAATCAAACACAATGATATCGTCTAGAAGCGGACGAAACACATCTTTCAGCGCATCATGCTCTGGGTGTGGAAGGTAGTTCTGACGGCCTTCTTCATCAGCGAACGTCATTAGCACCGAATGGGTATAACCTTGGTTCTTGTTTTCTGGGCTGTCGTTTAGCCCCCACTCGACTGAAGTTACGCCTTCAACCTTACTTGGCATCGCTTCAAACAGTCGTTTCAGTTTCTCTATTTCAGATTCTTCTGCATCTTCTTTAAACTTAATCAGCAAAATATGACGAATCACTCCCGTTTCTTTTCGATTCATTGCTAGTCCTTTTCGAGTCTTTGTTTGCTTGTGTGTCATTCTGAGACCACATCGAGTCACGAGTTAACGTTAATAGAAAGACAAAATGCCACACGTTACACACCATGCCAAGGCTAGATGGCAGAAAGACGCACCGTTAAATCAGTGGTTATTACGCATACTGAAAGCGACCCTGAAAAACAAACAAGCGTAGTTTAAGCCCTAATGGACTAGCGATTTTAAGGTCCAAAAGAAAAGGCTCCCGAGGGAGCCTTTGATTATATTTCTAGTGACTATTCGCTTATGTTTTTATTCTAAAATGCTTCTTCGAGCGTTTGTTCATTCTTTTTTCCTGCTTGTTTCTCGCTTATTTCTACCTCTTTCAAGCGCGCAGTAAAGTGTCTTAACACTGGCGGTTCATAGGTAAAGTCGAGCCCTTTCACTTTGCTTGCGTTCTCTTTCACTTTTTCGAACGCTTCAATAATGAAATCCATATGGGTTTGCGTATAAGTGGCACGTGGAATGGTTAAGCGTAATAATTCTGCAGGACATGGATGTTGCTCGCCCGTTGCAGGGTCACGACCTTGCAGTAAAGAACCAATTTCAACCGCTCTAATACCTGCCACTTTATACAGTTCACACGCCAAAGCATGCGCCGGGAATTGGCCTGCTGGAATATGAGGAAGCAGTTTACCCGCATCGACAAACGCTGCATGACCGCCGGCTTGTTGGCACACGATACCTATAGCTTCTAAGCCATCGACTAAGTACTGAACCTGACCAATACGATATTCCAACCAGTCTTGACGCATGCCGTCATAAAGGCCAACCGCAAGGCGTTCCATTGCGCCACCCTCTAAGCCACCATAGGTTGGGAAACCTTCTTGTACGACACACAGTGTTCGACATTCTGTGTATACATCCATAAAAGAGTCGTCTTTAAAGCACAACAAACCGCCCATTTGTACCATCGCGTCTTTCTTGGCAGACATGGCTAAACCATCCGCGTATTTGTAAGACTCACGAGTGATTTGTTCGATAGTCCAATCTTGATAACCGGCTTCTCGTTGCTGAATGAAGTAAGCATTTTCAGCGTAGCGTGCCGAGTCCATGATCACTGGAATATCGTACTTCTGAGCGATTTCATAAACGGCTTTTAGGTTGGCGATAGACACTGGCTGTCCACCAGCAGAGTTACAAGTAATGGTGCTCACAATGTAAGGAACATTTGCCACTCCCGCTTCTAAGATCGCTTCTTCCAGCTTCACCACATCGAAGTTGCCTTTGAAATCTGCGTTCACTGAGGTATCAAACGCTTCTTTGGTATAAACGTTTTTCGCCACACAGCAATTCACTTGGGTGTGACCTTGTGTTGTATCGAAGAAGTAGTTCGATAAAGCGACCATTTTGCTGCGGTCGAGTCCCTTTTCCATTTCGCGCTTCTTAATCAAAACAGGAATGTAAATCTGCTCTGCGCCACGCCCTTGGTGAGTAGGAATAGTCAGCTCATAACCAAAGATATCTTTCACCGCATTCGACAGTGCGTAGTAACTGCGACTGCCACTATAAGCTTCATCACCCATTAGCATCGCGGCTTGCATACGCTGAGTAATAGATCCTGTTCCACTGTCTGTCAGTAAGTCAATAAACACATCATCGCTGTCGAGCAAGAATGGGTTCATACCCGCTTCGACAATGGCTTGCTCACGATAAGCGCGAGTCGTTCTTTTTACTGGCTCTACAACGCGAATACGAAACGGTTCTGGTAGATGTTTGAAGTTTTCCATAATAATACCTTTCAGTATATTCCGGTTAGGTCGAAATATACTTTCTTTAGATGTCACGAATCCTCACCATTAAATTAATCGGTCCGTATAAAGACACACGAAGAATTAACAGTGAAAATAAACAAGTTAAAAAATGACTTATTAATCAAACCTAAACAGACGCTAAGATAATTAACGAAAACGACAAAACAACGAATACCCTGCACGGAATAATAAGTGCGACATTCATACGTTCAAAGGTTATCAAAGCTGCTGATAGGTAAACAAAGCACGCTGCTTTGCTGGCGTGTGACGCCTAGAGGGTACTACTCTGAAGAAAGGTGGAACGAGAGCTGATGATCTAAAGTATACCAAGCTAACAGGGTTAGCCATGTTGTTGATTGCCATTTCAGATACATGTTCACAATATATCCCTACGTTGAAATCAAGATGATCCGAAATTTAAATATAGTGCAATTGTTTTATAAATAAAGCTTAGAAAAGTATAAATGTGATCAATATTTATAATGGTAATTAAAGATGATGGCGTGTTATATAAACTGTGATTAGCATCAGTTTATATACTATTAAACTAGTTCAAAGAGAGAGCTAATAATTGTGGCTACTTTTTAAATTCAATGATCTCTAGCAAAGGACAAAGGTAGCTATTTCTATAAAGGTCATCTTCTAAAAATCCGAGCTCTAAAACTCTCCGCTCTAACTAAAAAAGATAAGCTTTAAAAATTAAGATTCTGATGAGGCTCAAACCTCACCAGAGCCGTATTGCAAACGCAGTCGTAGATTACTTTTTTTTCACGACTTGCTTGATGGCCATTTCAGCCAATTTGGGGGTCGCTGCTTTCAATGCACTAGGGGCAACCTTCTTACCCACATTGACCGCTTTATTCAGTTGGCCTTTAACCGATGTGCCTCTTTTCATGGCTTCCAAACGTTGGCGATTTCTCTGAACGTTGTTTGCATCAGCAATACGCTCAATCAACGTCTGCCTTAAAGTATCTAAACCAAACTGTACCTTTTCTGGCGCAATCGCCAGCGGTAATGCAATATCGGGTTGTAGCAGTGTTTGATTGTATTCGAGCGCTTGAGCAATGATCTTCGCTTTGGCCGATGTTGGATTCTCTAAGTCATACGGCGGTTTCCACTCGTCTACAGGCTTTAATCGGTCTACCTGATTGACAACCGAGACAACTATCGGCTTCTTACGTGAGATATTCTTAGGATCATCATAGAAAGCGTCAAACCTATCTTTCAACTGCTTATCCAACTCACGTGCAGACTGATTGGCTTTTAGTACCCATAGCACCACATCGGCTTGGGTCATCTCTTTCAACATTAAGGCTTCAGTTTTAGGGTTGCCATCAAGCCCTTGAAGATCAACAACGCGAACATCATTGTCGTCGACAAACGTGTTGTATACCGTTGAAGTGTCGGTTGATGGCAGTACATCGACTTCAGCAACCAACTCTTGCTTGAGTGCATTGATAAGTGAAGATTTACCAGAACTGGTTTGCCCCACCAACACGATTCGCACAGGCTCTAACTCAGGAGCAAAGCGTTTCTCATCGGTTTCAGACACATCCGACGCCCTTAGAGCTTCGTCTTCAATGCTGAACCGTCCGCTGTAGAGATCAATCGCAACCGCAGCGACTTCATCTAACAAGGCTTGTTTAGCGGCGTATTGCATGTCATCAACCACACCTCTTGTCATCGATGCCGTCGCCTGTTCTCGACCCAAATCGGAAATCACTTTTAGCGGATTCAAATATAGGTTTTTAAGATGGTTGCCCCAAATAGCCGCTTTGAAGATCTTCTGACCTAGCTCGCCGTATTTATCATAAGCTTCATAGCCCGCTTTGATGTAGGAAACCTTAAGATACTCAATGCCGGGTATATGCTCTCGCACTACCAACTTGTAACGTCGACTTACTTCTTCGAACAGTTTTAGCCCTTCAGGAATCGAAAAATCGAGCGATTTCTTATCAAACTTTTTCGCAACGAATTCAAGTACCTCTAAACCGGTTTGGTCTAGGTTGCCCCACTCTATGTCGACCATTAATTGTTGGCGTACATGATGTTTTGAATCATTCCAGATCGACAGTTCTTTTTGAGACCAATCAGTCGAAGCCTTAACCAATGCATCGTTGATATCAGCTTTTTTATGTTGTGATTCAGCTTCAGCAATATCCTCGCCAAGGTCATCGCTCTCTTTATTTGGGAAGGGCTCCGTACTTGAAGATCGGCTTGAAGAATCGCGTGAAGAACGACTAGAAATGTATAAAGGAATGGTAAATACCAATGTACTCACGGCAATGGCAATCGACATTTCCAACAGATAGCCGTATTTGACGGCCAAAAACAGGCCAAAGCCCATCATGATGAGGCTTGGGAAGATCGCCGAAATCAGAGCAATACCCCAGCGGCCACTCGATAGCACCGCCAGTAATCGAAATAAGTTTCTAATTTTCTTCATAGCCCGACGCCGCCTTACCTTTTTTCAGGGATTCTTTGTAGATCTTCTGCATCTCTTGTTCAGACACTTCTTCGCCTTTGTTCTTATGATAGAAGTAAAAGCAGGCCGCGCGACCTAAACCATAAGAGGTGCCGAAACTCATTGCCGCAGCAGCAACCGCGCCGACCGTTTGACCATAAACGGGAATCAGCTTTATCAACTGTCGAGTACCCAGTTTCATTCCATATTGCACAGCAAAGCTGCTTCCCAGAGTACCTATCAACTCACTAAAGACTCTCTTGTTCCATTCAACACCATATTGGTTTGCCAAGCTATGAAGCATTTTGGCTTGAATCGCAGGTACCGATACCAAGCCAACACCCGGAATCAAATCACTCGCAGCTGCACTTCCTGCGTACCAGAGCACTTCGTTTTCTACTTGGTCAAAGTTGGCTTCTTCTTGCGTAGCGTGTTCTTTGTCTTGCACCATCATGCCTATAACAGGAAGTATGCTGGTCAAGCGATCTAACAAGAATTCGAGGTTATAGACATCACCATTATCGGTTTCAAAATCGACCGCTACCGATTCAAACCCTTTACCCCAAACCTTTTCTACTTGGTTGGTGTTGAACTGAATTTGCCTTGCTCGATCTGTTTCACTGGAAGACAACACAGCGGTATGAACAAGCAGCAAGTGTTTAATCTTCTTCTGTTTCTTAATCTGTTTTAGAGCAGCAAGCACGGCGGATTGTTCAGGCTCGTCGGCTTTCATCACCACAACGAGCGCATTACCTGCCTGACCAATCTCTTCCAGATCTTCTTTCGCATCATAATTCGCTTCACTTAGACCTCTGGTATCGAGAAAGCGCATCACGGGTTTGTCTTGCGGAAACTCATATGACATCGCCGTCATGGTACACGGAGCAAATCCATTGCCGACTTCAACAGAAGAGTCACCAGTAACCGCTTGAATAAACGATGACTTGCCCGCGCCCGTTTTGCCCAACAGCCACAATGTAGGAAGATGCTTACGCTGATATTCATGGGCCTGAGTCAAGTCTGGGTTCTTGCTCGGATTAATGAAGTCTTTTATTTGATCAAACATGTTTAGAGTAACGCTCACTTGATGTTGAGATTCGGGTTGATGACAAAGCAATACTGACTTATATAACCACAAATCATATTAAACTTATGTTTGTTCAGTCGCACAGGTTTACAATGCCTAAACGCTTGTTTTTATTTGCGCACTCATTTTTATAGACGCTTTTTTATACGTACGGGTATTATCGTATTGATTCACGTACCTAACGAACATCAACAAACACAGAGAGCTCAAAGAGAAGTATGGAACAAATTTATTTAGCTGGCGGTTGCTTGTGGGGCGTACAAGAATTTATTAAGTACGTTCCTGGCGTTATCAGCACAGAAGCAGGTCGTGCCAATGGAAGTTCTCAGATAAAGGATAACCGAAGCAAACCAAGCGAATACGATGGCTACGCAGAATGTGTACAAATTGAGTTTGACCCAAGCCTCACTTCAGTAACCACGCTAATGGGCCACCTCTTTGAGATCATTGACCCGTACAGTGTGAATAAACAAGGTATCGATGTCGGAGAGAAATACCGAACTGGCGTATACAGCACTAATGCCGAACACTTAACAGAAGCTAAGTGTTATATCGCCGCGCGAGATGATGCCGACCGTATTGCTGTTGAGGTGTTGCCATTGACCAATTATGTTGCCAGCGACAACATCCATCAGCATCACTTAAGTCACTTCCCTGAAGATCATCACTTATGTCATATCCCTTGGGATCTGCTGCATAAATACAAACCTTAGGCTCAAGTACCTATCGATGGCTCGATTTCACCATCAAATCAAAAATGAAATAAAGTTCCCCAATACGACACACCAATAGTGAAAACTTGAAAACCAGTAATAAGTACTGACAGCCGTTCGGGAAAATGGAATGCTTTTAACACACCGATTACATTTTCCCCGTCCATTAAAAAGGTGTCATTATGAAGAAATACGTTCCAATCTTAATTGCTCTTAGTACGGTATCTTCTATGAGCTATGCGGCCACCAGCGAAGATGCTGTTGACTACTTACAAATGCGTAAAGGCGTGGCTTACCAAGTAAACCACTCAAAACCCTTTACCGGTCAATTTGAAGAGAAGTTCGATAACGGCCAAGTCGCGACCCAAGCTCAATTTTCTGACGGCCTAGAACTGGGTCAAGAAACCAACTGGTATCCGAACGGCCAAGTTGCTTCTAAAGTGAATTACGTTAAAGGTGAATTACAAGGCAAAGCAGAAACCTGGTATCCTAACGGCCAGAAGAAAGCCGAGCTCAACTATAAAGACAATGAGCTGTCAGGTGTTGCTTCTCGATGGTATCCAAATGGCGAACAAAGCCTGACCGCTGAATACAGCGACGGACAAAAAGATGGTCTGGTAACGGACTATTACCCTAACGGCAATAAGGCAAGCCAAGCGAAATTCGATGAAGGCGAAGTGGCGAATGGAAAACTAACGCGCTGGAACCTTAACGGAGACAAGGTTGAAGAACTGACCTTTAAAGACCACAAAATCACGTCTAAACAAGTTTGGATGCCGACAGAAAGCTAAATACAAACGGATGAGTGCTCGTGTGACAAAGCACAAGTACTCATCTTCTTTAATCTCAGGTAAGCACCGCATTCTCCATTAACAAGATCTATCGACCTCATCTCCGCCCCCTTCTTCTTCCGGTTCCTTTTACGCTCTAAATAATCACTAATAACAAAACAATCATCAATAGTCATTGAAATAATAAATATTTAACTTGTTAATAATCATTTTATAAAATACTGTTAGCAAACGTTTCCTTTGCGAGTCAGATCTCAATTATCGACCCGTATGCTATCTACACGCAAATAAGAGAAACACGATTATAAATACGTTGTTGAGTCATTTTGTTTTGCTTTGGTGCCCGCCTATGAAAATTAAAACCTCCCTTTTGAGCCTTACTTGCTTGTCGATTATTTCATTATTGGTTGTTGTGTCATTCACAGAACTGGCCAATCTAAAACTGATCAAACTTGAGAAAACGCTGATCAAAGTAAAGTCACTCGAAGTCTCTATGCTTCAGCTCAATCGAACAGAGTTAGAGTTTCTAATAAGCCACGATAAAACGCTCAAGTCGGTATTTGTCCAAGAGTACTCTCACTTTCAACAACTGATGGGCAGTTTCTCTGTCTTGCTTAAAGAGTCTGATATCGCAGTCCCAGAGTTAGAAAAGCTGACACTTGAAGTAAAGCAATACAACAAAGATTTTTCGTTAATGGTCGATGCCATCGACCGCAACCCAGCCAAGGTCGCTGAACTCAAATCAGAAATGAAAATGCTGTTTGAAGATATCATCTCTATATTCATCAACGTTGAAGGCAGATTAGAACAGCAAGTCGAATCGATTCAGCAAACCATTACGACCTTCATTGTAAGCTCCATTATTACCGTCGCTGCATTATTAATGCTGCTATCTTTCGGCATCTCATCTCGCATAGCAAAGAAAATAGCCTCGTTGAACTCGTCCATGATGCTCGTCGCTCAACAACGCGACTTTACCGTAAGAGCCGAAGACAAGGGATCGGACGAGATTGCCGATATCGCAAAGGCATTTAATACAGTCCTCACCGATATTCGTCAGCTTGTCGGCCAAGTTCAGGGCTCTATTAAAGAGCTCGGCAATATTTCGAACCAGCTACAACACGACGGAATGGAAGTTGAGAGCGCTTTAAACAAACAGCAGCAACAAACTGAGAATATTGCGACCGCGATAAACCAGATGGGCAGCAATATTGAAAACGTTGCGACCAACAGCGAAAACGCCTCATCCAACGCACAAACCAGTTTCGCTACGGCGAACGAAGGTCTAAATGATGTGGCATTCACCAGAGACACCATCAATACCCTTTCGGCTGATCTTGTCAGTGCCACTGAAGAAGTAAATCGCCTTTCTGTTCACTCAGAGAAGATTAATACCGTGTTGGAGGTGATTAAAGACATCGCAGAACAAACCAACCTACTTGCTCTTAATGCAGCAATCGAGGCAGCTCGTGCGGGAGAACAAGGCCGTGGCTTCGCGGTGGTCGCAGATGAAGTGAGAACCTTGGCTGGCCGAACACAACTTTCAACCGAAGAGATCTCAACGATAATCCAAGGCGTTCAAGACCAAACACAAATGGTCGTAAATACAATTCAAAGTTGTTGTGAGAAAGGCAACCGCAGTGTCGACTCTTGTGAGAATGCGCATTCAAGAATCTCTTCGGTCATCATGGATATGGAAACCATTCTAAATAACAGTTTGGAAGTGGCGAATGCAATGAAAGAACAAAGCGCTGTTACCTCAGAGATCATTGGAAACGTGAGTACAATTAAGCAGCTAACACTAACCAGTGTAACGGGAGCGTCAAAAAACGCAGCTTCTGCAACGTCTGTGGTCTAACAAACCGACTCATTAGAACGTGCGGTGATTGACCTAAAAACCTAAATCGACTCTCATTGGTTTATTTCTTATAATGGATTAACTTAAATATAGAGTTATGCAAATAGGAAAAGTTGAAGGACAAAACGCATGCTAAATGCGTGCGTTTAAATAACGATGCTGCATATTAAGCTAACTTAGCTCTTGTAGATGACTTACCGAAGCTTGGCGTGCTTTATCACCGTTGCCCTCCATGATCGCTTCATAGTGAGAAAAGATTCGTGACTACATTAAATGAACAACTAGCAAACCTAAAAGTAATCCCTGTAATCGCGATCAACCGTGCTGAAGACGCAATCCCTCTAGGGAAAGCACTTGTTGAAAACGGCATGCCATGTGCAGAGATCACGCTACGCACAGAGTGTGCAATCCAAGCAATTCGTATCATGCGTAAAGAGTTCCCAGACATGCTAATCGGTTCTGGAACTGTACTGACTAACGAGCAAGTTGACGCCTCTATCGAAGCTGGTGTTGATTTCATTGTGAGTCCAGGCTTTAACCCACGTACCGTTCAATACTGTATCGACAAAGATGTTGCAATCGTACCGGGTGTTAACAATCCAAGCCTAGTTGAACAGGCAATGGAAATGGGCCTTCGCACTTTAAAATTCTTCCCTGCCGAACCTTCAGGCGGGACAGCTATGCTTAAAGCACTAACGGCTGTTTACCCAGTAAAATTCATGCCAACTGGCGGCGTAAGTTTGAAGAATGTAGATGAATACCTATCTATCCCTTCTGTACTTGCGTGTGGCGGAACTTGGATGGTTCCAACTAATCTTATTGATGAAGGAAAATGGAACGAACTCGGAAAGCTTGTTCGTGACGCTGTTGAATTCGTGAATAAGTAAGCGGCCTAACCTTCTGGCATTTTAATGTAATTAATATTTAAGATATAAAGCGATCGCTAAGATCGCTTTATAATACTTGTAGAACTAACAATAGCCGCTGATTCACACTCTCAACTCTTCAATAAACTTTCAACTCCAACCCTTTCCAATGGTTTGATCTCTTTCTCTGATTGTTTCTGTTACTTTGAATGACAACACAAACACAACAGACAATTACAATGAAAAAAACATCACTATTACTTGCTTCGATTGCTCTGGCACTTTCTGGTGTCGCACAAGCTGACCAGTTAGAAGACATTCAAAAATCAGGCACTCTTCGTGTGGGCACCACTGGCGACTACAAGCCCTTCTCTTACTTCGACGGCAAAACCTACTCTGGCTACGACATCGATGTCGCACAGCACATTGCAGAACAGCTAGGTGTCGAATTACAGATTGTTCGTACCACATGGAAAGATCTACTGAGCGACCTAGATGACGATAAGTACGACATCGCGATGGGTGGTATTACGCGCAAAATGCAACGCCAGTTAAACGCAGAACAAACTCAAGGTTATATGACCTTTGGTAAGTGTTTCTTAGTCGCAAAAGGTAAAGCAGAACAGTACGACAGCATCGAGAAAGTAAATTTGTCTTCGGTTCGTGTAGGTGTAAATATTAGCGGTACCAACGAGATCTTTGCCGACGCTAACTTGCAGAACGCAAACTTCACACGTTACGAGAACAACCTAGACGTTCCGCAAGCCGTTGCGGAAGGTAAAGTTGATGTAATGGTGACAGAAACCCCTGAAGGTCTGTTCTATCAAGTGACGGATGAGCGCCTTGAAGCGGCTCGTTGTGAGACACCGTTTACCAACAGTCAATTCGGTTATCTGATTCCAAAAGGCGAACAGCGCCTATTGAACACGGTAAATTTCATTATGGATGAGATGAAATTGAAAGGCGTGGAAGAAGAGTTTCTGATCCACAACTCTCTTAAGTAACGTCTTTTCAATTTATACAGTGACAAAAATTAGGCCAGCATTGCTGGCCTATTTCGTATTGGTTTAATGCTTCACGTTAACCGTGAGTGATCACGTTCTGCTGCACTAATGCATCCAGAATATCCGAAGGCATAGTGCCACTTAAAGTTAGTTGTGGCGCAAGGTCTTCAACCACAATCACCTGTTCGGTGGTACCTACACCATCAGGGTTGATCGTAAGCTCAATATCATCCCCGTCCACTTTCGCGTCTATCTGCTGCAGTAACGCTGTCATGTCTGGTGAAGTATTCTTCAACTCTGGCAACACTTCTCTTAGGTCGATCTGGTCTCCTTCAGACAGGCTGAAATCAGTGATGGTGTCTTCAACGCCATCTTCGATATTAAGCCATACGAACGAATCCATACCAGCGCCACCAGTCAGGATGTCTGAGCCTCCACCGCCAATCAGGGTGTCATTACCGTCACCGCCAACAAGCGTATCATCACCCGCTCCACCCACAAGTCGGTCATTTCCTGACCCGCCAGTGAGGTTGGTATCAAAGTCACTCGCTAAAAGTTGCACATCGTCTGTTTCAGAAGACAGATCGAGATCGATTGGGTTCGCAACTATATTGAGGTTTAGATCAATGTTTTGAGATATCGCAATATCGTTATTCTCCGTTTCCTCAGATACCGCCTCAACCTTCAACGTGTAGTTACCGGGAGTTAACGGCTTACCAGCTGATGGTTGCTCGACGAGTCTGAGACTATCAATCGCATCAGCCGTCGCTATCCAAGTGTCACCTACTAGCGAAACCGTACCCGCGTCACTGGCCACATTAACACCATCCGGAACATCACTGATCTTCAACGTTAACTCTTCAGTAATATCCGTCAATGCAGCAACAATTCCGACTAAAGCGACTCCACTATTAGCGACCACTGATGAGCTGGTCGTAATGTTTCTCACGTAGTTAAATGTCGGGTCGATAGACAAGGTTGGCGCATTCGCCACAGGTGTCACCGTGATGTTATACACCACTGGCGCAGTTTCAATCGCGATACCTGAAGGGTTTCCGCTGTCTTTAGCGATGACTTCTAATCCAATACTATTGGTTGGAGATAAACTCGCATCGAGGTAGACACCACTTGGACTGGTTGGCGTATCAATTAGAGCATTCAAATCGTTAAGAGTACCGACTAAGATGACCGAACTGGTATTGTTGCCGTTAACCATCACCGTCGTCACAGCCGGAAGTGATACATTCAATGTACCGTAATCCACCGTCAGCGTGACTGTCATTAAGTCATCAGAAAATGCATCTACATAATCAGGGTCACTGACATTGATGCCACTCAACAACTGACCGGCGTCTTCATCAATCAAATCAGTGACGTTGTCACCATTTACAATAGGCGTATCGTTAACGCCTTGCACCACAACGCTGATTTCTGCTGTATCCGTTAGGAAGTCATCAGCCCCGTTAGTTGTGCCATTGTCTTCCACTGTGTAAGTGAATTTAACGTCGCCATTGTAATCATCGGCTGCTGTGAATACCCAATATGGGCCATTGATCGAGTTGTCATCCGCACCACCGACATTTTCGAACTTCTGAATCTGTCCCTGACCTTGGTCGATAACGACTCCAGTCACTGTAACAACATCCCCCTCAGGATCAGTCGTCGCTGCAATCAGGTCTTCAGCTTTGATGATCAATTGGCCTTCTTCAAGCATGGTACCCAAGTCAACATTGGTTGCCACTGGCTGATCATTCACTTCAGTTACAACAACGCTTATTTCAGCGGTATCCGTTAAGAAGTCATCAACGCCGTTGGTTGTGCCATTGTCTTCTACGGTATAAGTGAATTTAACGTCGCCATTGTAATCATCGGCTGCTGTGAATACCCAATATGGGCCATTGATCGAGTTGTCATCCGCACCACCGACATTTTCGAACTTCTGAATCTGTCCCTGACCTTGGTCGATAACGACTCCAGTCACTGTAACAACATCCCCCTCAGGATCAGTCGTCGCTGCAATCAGGTCTTCAGCTTTGATGATCAATTGACCTTCTTCTGGCATGGTGCCCAAGTCAACATTGGTTGCTACTGGTTGGTCATTGACTTCTGTTACTACAAGACTGATTTCCGCAGTGTCTGTTAAGAAGTCATCCACGCCGTTGGTTGTACCATTATCGATAATGCTGTAATCGAGTTTAACGTCACCGTTAAAATCATCAGCAGCCGTAAATATCCAGAATGGGCCCGTAATCGCAGCGTTGTCAGCACCACTAGCGTTTTCAAAGCGCTGTAATTGACCTTGGCCTTGAGTAAGGGTCACACCCGTGACGGTGAGGTTATGGTTTTCAAGATCTGAGCTTGCTGCAATTAAGTCACCTTCAACGATAACAAGCTGTCCTTCCTCTGCAATCGAGCCTAGATCAACGTTGTTTGCCACAGGAGCGTCATTCACTTCCGTCACCTTAATGGTGAAGGTAGCTTCATTGGTTTGAGCGGTATTCGGGTCACCCGCGTCAATCAGACCGTTATTACCACCGTCATCGAGCGTTGCATTGATCGTGACTAAACCACTCTGGTTGAGATAGTTCTGATCTGGGTCTGGTTTGAAAGTAACAGCCCCATTCACCAACGCGGTATTGATATCGGCTTCTTTACCAGTAATCACCAATGAGCCGTCAGGCTGCAATACAAACGTTACCTCAGGTGAGCTGGTAAACTCAAACACACCTTGCGCTCCCGGCAGTGTTTGATCCACTTGCAACGTAAGAACATACGGCGCATCTGGATTATCAAAATTAGCGTCAACGTCGTAAATACTAAAGTTGTCGATGGCAACACTGATGTCTTCAGATGTTTCAATATTCGTTACGTTTACAAAGATCGGTTGATCGTTGATAGGATCAATCACCAAATCAACATCGAAGGTCGTTGGAGTCCCCAAGTATTCCGTGTTATCAGCATCAGTATCAACAGAGCGAACGGTAATCTGCAGCGGGCCATTGATACCCAGTGCATTGCCTGCATCACTGTTATGTTCACCAGAGTTGAATACGATCTTATCTAGTGACTGTGTAGGAACATCTAGCGTCCAGATCTGCGTCGCAGGATCATAGCTAGCCAAGGTGGTTCCGTCTGGATAGTAGATAGATGCATCTTGAGGTACACCAGCCACCTCTACACGAAGTGTCTCTGGCGCATTTTCGGTATACGTGCCGCTGCCTGTTGCAGATAGCTCTTTATCCAAAATAGTCGCATTGATTTCGATATCAATGTTTTGGCCTTCATTGCCTGTAACAGAGTCCGTCGGGTTGGTATCAACATCATCACCCACCGGCACCACATGCAGCTTAAAGCTTGGTAGGTTCGAGGCTGCAGTAGGCACGCCTAACAAGGATTCTTGAGTAAAGACAGCAACGCCAAATTCCGCCGTACCACTGAAGTTTTTAGGCGGTAGGATCGAAATCTCACTCAAATCAAATGACAATCCTGAAGCTTGAGGAAGTTGAACACTCCACTCACCACCACCATTGTTCTTCACTGTATAAGCAGAGCCCGGATCTGCACTCATTAAGAAGCCATCGGGTACACCGGTGAACTTAATCGAAACGAACTGCTCTGAGCCGTCTAGGTCAGTGAGCGCAATGGAGACTGGCCCTGTTCCCGATAGAGAAATAGCTTGATCTTCATTGCCCGTGATCTCAATGACATCAGGATCACTACCCGGCCCTGTTACAAGCACATCATCAACCACAGGGACAACTTCAAAGCTAACACTGGTATTGAACGTATCAGTATCGGTTGCTGTTCCGGCTGGAGATGAGGCGTCATTGTAGGTAGCAGTATCGGTTATTGTTCCGCTGACATTAACTTGTACTTGGTTAATATCGTTACCCGTTGGGTAATTAGGAGCAGGACGGAACAATACATTATCCAGAGCACCAGCATTAATTTCCGCTTCATTGAAGGTCACGGACGTACCAAGCGATACACCCGCGCTTGTGTAAAATGCACCGACACTTGTGTCATCCAAAGTCAGCGTAATAGATGTGAATTTTTCGTCACCACCCTCAACCCCACTGACTTGATCAGTAATGGTTGTGCTGAAATCAAGCTGAATGTAAGTATCTTCGTAACCCACCGGATCTTGTCCAGGTTGACCATCAGTATCGACAGGATTAAATGAATCATCGAGCGAACCAACAACCGTAACATCAATGTCTGGATTACCTTCAACGTCAGGAGCAACTTTAATAACTACATCGGTCACCAAGGTTTTCTCATCACCAGAAAGTGTATCTTTGGTTACTATTGTGATTGGTAACCTAAAGTCGCCAGAATAGTCAGCAGGCAGGTTCAATAATAAACCCGATGAATCGATGGCTACGCCCTGTTCGATTGTCGTCTCGTAAACATATTTCCCGTTCACAAAGTCAACATCACTTGTTCCCGACAGGCTAATTGGGAATGATGTAGTAGCATCAATGACCAGAGTACCATCAATGATCACCGTCACTTGGTCAGTAGAATCATCGCGACCCGTAAAGCTTAAAATTCCGTTTAGTGCCGCGCCGAGATCAAGTTGTGTATCTTCGACCGCATCGATAACACTGTCTGGCACAATCGCAATATCTGCGGCAACTTTGTCAGGAGCCGTCAGCACTTCAGGGTAAGAAAGCGTTACTTCCCCGGTGCGCTGTACTTGGGCTGAAGTTTCATTGTTGGCATCACCTGGATCTGATACTAAGGTGAAAATTGTCATCTTGATATCATTGAAATCAGTAGCCACATCATCCGCATCATTTTCAGGGGTGAAATCTAATCCATTGGGCGCACTGACGCTAAAGGCATCTTCATTGGTCACAACCCAACGGCCACCGCCTTCGTAAGAGGCGCCTGTGACCAAAAGTTGCCCTAAAATATCATCAGATAACGCGCTTCCGTCGGTGTTAGTCAACTGAACAATCACTTCGTCGACTTGCTCTTCTACTGTGCTTAAATCCGTTTCTTGGTATCGGACGACGTATTCATCCGAAATTGATGTGTTATCACTGTTAGTTGTAAATTTAATGACACCATTAGCATTAGCCGTAATCGTAGTGAGATCTCCAGAGCCATCTTCGTTTGAAACGACAATCTTGTTGTCGGCATCGCCAGGTTCAACGACAGGTCTTACACGCACATCAATCGTACCTGTAATCGTCGCGGTAACGATGCCCTGACCAGGATCAGTTGCATCAACATACTCATGATCTCGCTCTTCAATCATGACAACCGTACTAAGCGTAAAGTCTGTACTTGAATCTTCTTCGGGTGTTATCTGAATAAAATTATTGTTCAGCGCAATTTGAGTAAACTCTTCTGCCGTCTGTCCACTCTTCGGAGTAATGGTTAAAGTGCCTGCTGCTGCATCGTAATTCCAAATTACATCACCGTTTACAACCACACTTGCAACACCACTTGGAATGCCACTGATGACGATTGAAGTGAAGTGCTCATCATCGTCAATGTAATCAGTGCCCTCTGGGTGCCAATCAATGTTGATCGCCGTATCTTCGTCCCCACGAGTTACCGTATTGTAGGTTGCTGAGGTATCAACCCTAGGCTCAACTAATATGCGAATTTCCTGATCAAAAGAGAGCGTATGACCATCATTCTCAGTCACGATCACTTTACCCTGGATATGGATATTCTCTGTCGACGAATCAACAGGTCTAATACGGATACCTGAAGTTTTCCCCGCTTCAGTGATGTTCGCTTCGTAGATAGGTTTAGATAGATCAGGGCTACCGCCCGGTCCCGTTTCATAACCAACAAAGTTCAAGTCAATCACGGTACCATCGCCATCTTCCAGAATAACGCCGTCAGGGATGCCTGAAAGAATAACCGTTATCGACTCTGAGCCATCGTCAGGTAATGGTGTTGTGCCGCTATCTGGTCTTCTCTCGCCCGACAATACAGTGAAATCTAGCTCAGCAAAGGTATCACCATTTTGGCTTTCTTGGATTGTGGTTTGAACGCCAGATGTTGTGCCATCAGTAATTGCTGTCCAAGCCGTACCATTCGTTCCACCATAAGGAGTATCGGCAACGCCTTTCACCTCAACGTTCACCGTTTTAGTTCCTAATATCTCCTCATCGACTTGGGCGCCCGTGGATAGATTTGCGGTATCTTTGACCACACCCGTGACATCGAAGGTGAAATTGACATTACTGTGTTTAGTTGGAACAACCTCAACGTTTGCCAAATCGGAATACGCTATTTCTTGGTAATCGATACCATTAATAGTGACTGTTGGAACGACATTCGTGGTACCTAAGAAGTAAAGCTCTGCACCTTCCGTAACATTACTGATGCGCACAAACAGTTCTTCAGAACTGTCAGCATCTACCGAACCAGTCATGGTGATGACTTCGTCTAACGTGAACGCGTCTTTATTGTCTAAAGGCCCGACGTAATCTGGATCATCGATATTGTCTTCGTTAATACGGATTCGGTTAACGCTGAACGAGCCAGGGTCTGCATCGGCAGTCACATCAATGATGATGTTTTGCTCTACAGAGCGAGCGGTCGTTTTGTCCACCCCGCCATTTGCAGAATCATCGTACGGATTACGCGTCTCTTCCGTTATCGCTGTTGCTTTAAACTCTATTTGACCGGAGAAGTTATCGATCGGGTTTACGACCGTACTATTGATGTCTCCAGCCGCAATGATGTAAACACCGTTAGTCGGAGTAAGGACGTTGCCGTTTTGGTCGAGAAGCTCAAACTGGCCATCTCCCTGAACAACTTCAAGTTCATAGGTAATCGTCTCAGTATTACTGTTATCTTGCGACTCTGCGTTCAGCTGCAACGTAACGTTGTCTTCATCTTCGTTAACTTGATACTGATACGCGCTATTCGCATCATCCCAAGTTGCAATATCCGCTACCGCTTCAATCTCAATTCTGAAGTTTGAATTTACTGTATGATCAAGCGTGCCGTTGTTATCAATTTCGAGCTCGTAGTTGATTCGCACACCATTGTCATTCGAACCGTAGTTTTGGTCTGGAACAAAGAACAAGTTGTCGATTGTCGCAATAGTGTCTAATGGTTGATTCGTGTCTGGAGCAAAGCTCTGCTGCATTTGAGGCGGACCAAACAAGATATCACCGTTTGGTTCAGCGACTAACTTGTGATATTCCACGCCATCAAAGTAATAGAACGTCCCTCTGTGATTACCGCTCTGAATCGTCAGTTGGCCGATAGACTCGTTATTATCTTGGTCCTTTATGTTAACCTGCAGCGCAATTTGTGCAGGAGCATCAGGCAAACCGCTTTGATTATCTTGAATATTCTCAAGAGTCGGCTCATCGCCTGTTGCGTAAGGTATGGTTGAGTCTCTACCCGCATCCTCGAAGGTCGTCACTTTCAGCGCGATTCTTGTAGAGTCCCTATCTGTAATCGTAATATCTAACGGTGTTTCAGATGTGTCCAAATCTCCATCTGTCGCAATCACGTTAATAGAGAAATCTATTGTCTCACCGTTATGCTCTAGATAACCGTTAGCTCTAAACTCAACCTCACCATTTGAGTTAATACGCAATCGACCAAGCTCACGAGTATCAACACCTCCATTGGTCTGCTCGTATACTCGAACCTCTTGACTACCATTGTTTAAATCGAAACCATCACTGTAAGGCCCACTATTTCCGGTACGGAAAACGATATCAGCGCCATTGCTGGTAATGCCCTCTATGCGAGTCAGTGCTGCATCATCCGCACCCACATCTGTCGCATTAGCAAACATGTTAACTTTGGAATTACCGTAACCCTGCCCTTCAATTCGCGTTATCGATTGAGTAGTCACCAATGGAACATCATCAGTCACAGTAATAGTCAGATCGATCGCGTTCGACTGGTCTCGGTCAAAATCTTCGGCCACGACAGAGAAATCAAGATCTATGGTGTTTTCATTCGCGCCATCAGGATGCTTAAGTGGTTTAAACAGCTCAAATTGATAGCTGTTGTTTGAGGTATCAAAAATGATTTCAAACACAGGCTGATTGCTAGTTACCGTCTGTGCAACATAAGTGAAGGTTGTACCGCTTTGTGAAACAGGCAGCCACTCTAGGCTTTCTCCATCAGAAGTTAAGCCTGCAATCACTAAGTTTTCATCGACCAATTCATACTTAACAACACCATCAGCACCTTCATCAACGGTGAATAGTCCATTAATAATGGTATCTTCGGATTGATCAGAACCAATCCCAGCAAGATCATCTTCATCAACTACCGTCTCACCTGTTGGCGCACTCATTACTGGCACATCATCGAGCACTTCGATCGGCAATACATACTGATTAGAGTCATCACCGTCACCATCAACCGCAACAACATCAAACGGAATCGTTAAGGTATTGGAATTCGGGCTTGTTGGATGGTTTAGAGGACCTAGCAACATAAAGGTATAAGAGCCGTCATTCGCTAGCGCGAGCGTGAAGATAGGAGTCCCGCTTGTCGTCGTACCTTGATAGGTCGTTGTGTTCGCAGCTCCTGTGACTTCTGTAATAGAAATCGCTTCGGTTCCAGAGTTCAATGTCGCTTCAAGCGCAGAGATATTACGCAGTTCGTAAACCTCTACTTGGTCTGCACCTTCTGTGGTAACAAATGCACCTGTTGCTTGAGACACCACAGATCCAAGATCATCTTCATCGACCACAAATGTGCTGGTCGCTGTCGTGTCAGTAATGACAGGCACATCATCGGTTATAGTAACGGTCAGAGGTTTCATCACAGAATCAGTATTGTCTTGGTCAACTGCGATCACTGGTAACGTGAATATTTGATCATTATTACCCTGAACTGGCAAATGATCTAACTCTTCCAACAAGGTGAATGTGTACTCTCCTAGAACCATGCTGCTAAAGGTGATGGTAAAGATATCCGTTTGGACACCGCCGCTTTCAACGTAACCAATATAATTATCGCTGTTCAGAGGATCTTCTTTTAGCTGAACCACCAAACCATCCGCTTTCAGATCGCCAGACGTGTTGAACTGAGTGGTATCAATACGGAAGTGGCTCACATCATCACTTCCTGCTGTGAAAGTAATGGTTTCAGTTTGGCTCACAGGTAATCCCGGTGAAGAGCCGTCGACCAGATTCGCTTCTTCCAATGCAACCGTTGGTACTGTATCTATAACTGGTGGAGCACCATCTGCAATAGTCAGCGTCACTGTTGAAGTGACAATATCGCCATCTTTATCTTCCGATGTCACCGTAATGGTCTTAACGATGTTACCACCCGAATGATCGAGATTACGGTTAGGTTCGAAACGTACATCACCTTCAAGATTGATAAACAGAGAACCTTCAGTGAACACAAATTCTTGCTCACCCGTGTCGGTTTGTACTAGTGACTCTTCAGGTTGGCTGCCATAGGTAAACTTAGTGATTGTGGCGCCATCTGCACTTTGCGCAGGCATCACATCAAATGTCGTTGTGGTAGGTGTGCCCGTGCTTGGCTCTGTGATGCTAAGAGCACCAGATTGCATCAATTGAACATCATCACTGATGGTCACAGAAAGCGGTTTAGACGGTGAAATATCGCCATCGGTGTCTTGTGCATATACCGACAAGTCAAAGCTGAGATCGTTGTTTCCTAATCCGTCGACATGATCCAAACGCTCTAACAAAGTAAACGTGTACTCACTCGGGTTAGTGTTATCAAATTCTAGGGTGAAGATAACTTTCTCAACACCTGAGCCGTCCGTTGTGAATGCTACGTAATCACCGGAACCAGCAGGCTCTTCACGCAAGCTCAATTCAAGGCCATCAGACTTCAATACACCGCTGGTATTAAACAACCCTACTTCGACGACAATCTTCTCGATGTCATCACTGCTTGCGAGTGAAGTAATGGTTTGGGTCACGCTGACTGGGCTGCCACTCGGCGTTGAACCATCAGCAAGTAAGCTTTCAGACAAGCTAACACTCGGAACGACATTCAACGTTGGTCCATCACCATCAACGATAGTGAGTGTGACCGTTGAAGAAGAAATATCCTTATCAAAATCAGAAGAAGTAAATTCAATCAGCTTAACAATATCACCTGCAGAGTGGTCAAGATTACGATTTGGTTCAAACCTTACATCACCATCCAAAGTGACAAACAGCGAGCCTTCAGTGAAAACAAATTCCTGCTCACCGCTGATGCTTTGATCCAAAGTAATCGCAGAGCCACCGTCATAGGTGAACTGTGTAATGGTTGCCCCATCAGCACTTGGCGTAGGCAATACATCAACGGTCGAGGTAGTTGGTGTGCCAGTATTTGGCTCTGTGATGGTTAAAGTACCATCTTGCATCTGTTGGAGGTCATCTTGAATGGTGACAACAACATCACGCTTAACTGGGTCATCACCATCAGTATCAACCGCATAAACAGGTAAATTGAAATTAAGGTCGTTATTAAGCGCGCCATCAAGGTGATCGAGAGCCTCAATCAGCGTGAAGGTGAACTGACCTTTATTGACACTATCAAAATCAATGGTGAATACATTGGTTACGTTACCGGCCCCGTCATCAGTAAACCCGATGTAGTCGCCAGGTGAAGCAGGATCTTCTTTTAGCTGAACAACAAGACCATTTGATTTCAGCACATCACCAGGATTGAATTCGTTGGTTGCAATTCTAAAGTGGCTTAAGTCATCACTACCCACGGTGTAGGTAATGGTTTGTGTTGAACTTACCGCAGAACCACTCGGCGTTGAGCCATCTGCTAGGTTCACTTCCGATAAGTTTACGCTAGGAACAACATCGATGACCGGATCAATACCATCTTGGATCGTTAATGTGACATCCGCGGTATCAGTATCGTTATCAAAGTCGCTGGTCGTTACCACAATCGTTCTAACAATATCACCAGCTGAATGATCCAGATTTCGATTTGGCTCAAAACGAACTTCGCCTTCAATCGTGATGTACAGTAAACCATCGGTTACGGTAAACACCTGCTCTGTCGATACATTCGGATCCAAGGTGACAGCAGTACCACCATCGTAAATAAATTGGGTGACCTTTGCGCCATCTGCACTTTGAGTCGGCATTACATCGATGGTTAGCGTAGTTGGTGTGCCTGCCACTAGATCCGCCAATGAAGGCTCAACAATATTCAATGACCCGTCTTGTACACCTTGTACATCATCGGTAATGGTCACTGTCATTGGTGACATCGCAGACTCATCACCATCGGTATCCACTGCTATAACAGGCACATCGAAGTTTAAGGAGTTGTTCTGCAAGCCATCCGCATGGTCTAACGCTTCAAGCAGCGTAAACGTGTATTGCCCTAAATTGGTGGTTGAGAAACTGATTGTGAAGACGTTGGTTTCTACGTTAGCACCGTCTCTTACAAAGCCAATATAGTTTCCAGAGTTCGCTGGCTGCTCTTTAATCTCAACCTCTAAGCCATTCGACTTCAAAGCCCCCGAAGTATTGAACTGAGCAGGGTCAATTCTGAAATGACTAACATCATCACTACCCTCGGTATAGGTAATCACTTGAGTCATCGATACTGGGTTACCCGTTGGCGCAGAACCATCAGCCAGATCGACTTCAGAAAGACTCACGCCAGGAATGACGTTGATGATTGGCAGATCGCCATCGGTAATGGTTAGCGTGACTGTCGAAGTCACCACATCACTATCATAGTCACTTGAACTGACCACTATCGACTTAACGATATCCCCGCCCGAGTGATTAAGATCGCGGTTTGGTTCAAAGCGCACATCACCTTGCAGCGTGACATAAAGCGAACCTTCAGCAACCACAAACTTCTGCTCTCCCGTATTGCTCTGGTCAAGCGTAAACACTGTGCCGTTGTCATAATTGATTTGGGTGATGGTCGTGCCGTCCGCCCCTTCTAGATCAAGAACATTCACAGTCGTAGTTGTCGGCGTACCCGCTGCTAAATCAGCCACAGTTGGCTCTTCAATCGTAAACGCGCCATCTACCATGACTTGGATATCATCGGTAATCGTCACAGCAAGTGGCGACATTAGAGAATCATCGCCATCGCTATCAACCGCGTACACTGGCAAGTTGAACGTTAGGTCGTTATTACCTTGAATTGGTGTGTGGTCAATCGCTTCTATAAGCGTGAAGGTGTATTCACCTAAAGTCGTGCTGCTAAATTCAAGCGTGAAGACTGTAGTCTCGACATTTGAAGTATCTGTGGTGAAACCAATGTAGTTACCCGAACCCGAAGGCTCTTCTCGAATCTCAATCACTAAGCCATCAGATTTCAGAGTACCGCCGGTATTAAACTCACTCGGCTCTAAACGGAATTTCTCCACATCATCACTTTGATTGGTGAAAGTGATGGTTTCTGTTTGGCTAACCGCACTGCCGCTTGGTGATGAGCCATCAGCGAGAGCCGCTTCTTCAAGAGCAACACTCGGAACAGCATCGATAGTCGGGGTATCACCATCAGTAATGGTCAGCGTAATGGTTGAAGTCACCGGATCGTTATCGAAGTCGCTTGAAGTCACGACAATCGACTTCACGATATCTTCACTAACGGAATGGTCTAGATCGCGATTAGGTTCAAAGCGCACCTCCCCTTCAAGGGTGATATAAAGCTCGCCTTCGGTGAAGCTGAATTGCTGCTCGCCTGAAATGCTTTGATCCAGTGTGTTTACGACACCGTCATAGGTAAACTGAGTGATCGTCGCGCCATCAGCACTTTGATTTGGCATTACATCAATGGTATTGGTTGTTACCGTACCATCAGCCAGATTTGGCTCAACGATATCTAACGTACCGTCTTGCATGATTTGAACATCATCGCCGATGGTTACATTGAGTTGAGACACCAAAGAATCATCGCCATCGCTGTCTACCGCATAGACCGGAAGATCAAAGCTCAGATCATTGTTCGCTAGACCATCTGCATGATCTAACGCTTCCAATAAAGTAAAGGTGTATTCACCAAGAGTCGAGGTCGAGAAGCTAATCGTGAACACTGGAATTTCAGCATTTGAACCATCAGTAATGAAGCCGATATAAGTACCTGGATTCGCTGAATCTTCTTTTATCTCGACCACAAAACCATTCGATTTCAGTGCGCCGCCGACATTGAACTCGGTAGGTTCAAGACGGAAACGGGTCACATCATCACTTTGATTAGTAAAAGTAAGCGTCTCAGTTTGACTTACAGCACCGCTACTTGGCGCTGAGCCATCAGCAAGATTAGTTTCAGACAGAGTAACACTTGGCACCGTATCAATGGTCGGGATATCACCATCGGTAATCGTCAGTGTGACGGTAGAGGTCACTGTATCCTTATCGAAATCGCTTGAGGTGACCTCGATCTGTTTAACGATATCTCCACCAGTATGGTCGAGATTACGATTCGGCTCGAAGCGTATTTCACCTTCAAGAGTGATGAATAACTCACCTTCTATGAAGCTAAACTGCTGCTCGCCAGAGTCATTCTGATCAAGTGTTCGTAGTTGACCGTCATAAGTGAACTGAGTGATCGTCGCACTATCGGCACTCTGATTTGGCATCACATCGATGGTATTGGTTGTGATTGTGCCATCTGCAAGGTTTGGCTCAGTGATATCTAACGTACCACCTTGCATGATTTGAACATCATCACCGATGGTCACATTCAACTGTGACACCAATGAATCGTCGCCGTCGGTGTCTACCGCATAAACAGGAAGATCAAAGCTAAGATCGTTGTTCGCTAAACCATCCACATGGTCTAATGCTTCCAACAACGTGAAAGTGTATTGGCCGAGGGTAGTACTAGAGAAACTGATCGTGAACACGTTGGTTTCAACGTTCGAACCATCCGTCACAAAACCGATATAACCACCTGGTGTGCTTGGGTCTGTTTTTAGCTCAACCACCAGCCCATTTGATTTAAGCGCCCCACCAACATTGAATTCTGTCGGTTCAATACGGAAACTCGCCACATCATCACTTTGATTAGTAAAGGTCATCGTCTCTGTTTGACTTACAGCGACACCACTTGGCGTAGAACCATCACTCAAATTAGTTTCAGATAAAGTAACGCTCGGTACATTATCAATCGTTGGGATGTCACCATCGGTAATAGTCAACGTGACTGTAGAAGTAACAACATCACTATCTGAGTCGCTTGAAGTCACGACTATCGACTTAACGATGTCTCCACTTGTGTGGTCGAGGTTACGGTTTGGTTCAAAGCGCACATCACCTTGCAGCGTGACATAAAGCGAACCTTCAGCAACCACAAACTTCTGCTCTCCCGTATTGCTCTGGTCAAGCGTAAACACTGTGCCGTTGTCATAATTGATTTGGGTGATGGTCGTGCCGTCCGCCCCTTCTAGATCAAGAACATTCACAGTCGTAGTTGTCGGCGTACCCGCTGCTAAATCAGCCACAGTTGGCTCTTCAATCGTAAACGCGCCATCTACCATGACTTGGATATCATCGGTAATCGTCACAGCAAGTGGCGACATTAGAGAATCATCGCCATCGCTATCAACCGCGTACACTGGCAAGTTGAACGTTAGGTCGTTATTACCTTGAATTGGTGTGTGGTCAATCGCTTCTATAAGCGTGAAGGTGTATTCACCTAAAGTCGTGCTGCTAAATTCAAGCGTGAAGACTGTAGTCTCGACATTTGAAGTATCTGTGGTGAAACCAATGTAGTTACCCGAACCCGCAGGCTCTTCTCGAATCTCAATCACTAAGCCATCAGATTTCAGAGTACCGCCGGTATTAAACTCACTCGGCTCTAAACGGAATTTCTCAACATCATCACTTTGATTAGTAAAAGTAATGGTTTCCGTTTGGCTAACCGCACTACCAGTTGGCGTGGAACCATCAACAAGATTAGCTTCTTCAAGTGATACGCTCGGTACCGCATCAATAATCGGATTGTCACCATCAGTAATGGTTAGAGTTATCGTTGAAGTCACCGGATCGTTATCGAAGTCGCTTGAAGTCACGACAATCGACTTCACGATATCTTCACTAACTGAGTGGTCTAGATCGCGATTAGGTTCAAAGCGCACTTCCCCTTCAAGAGTGATATATAGCTCGCCTTCGGTGAAGCTGAATTGCTGTTCACCTGAAATGCTTTGATCCAGTGTGTTTACGACACCGTCATAAGTAAACTGAGTAATCGTCGCGCCATCAGCACTTTGGTTTGGCATCACATCAATGGTGTTAGTGGTCACCGTGCCATCAGCTAGATTAGGCTCAACAATATCTAACGTGCCATCTTGCATGATTTGAACATCATCACCGATAGTCACATTCAGTTGGGACACAACAGAATCATCGCCATCGCTGTCTACCGCATATACCGGAAGATCAAAGCTCAGATCATTGTTCGCTAGGCCATCGGCATGGTCCAACGCTTCTAACAAAGTAAAGGTGTATTCACCAAGCGTGGTGGACGAGAAGCTAATCGTAAACACTGGGATTTCAGTGTTTGAGCCATCAGTAATGAAACCAATGTAAGTACCTGGATTCGCCGAATCCTCTTTTATCTCAACCACAAAGCCATTCGATTTCAGTGCACCGCCCACATTGAACTCGGTGGGTTCAATACGGAAACTCGCGACATCATCGCTTTGATTCGTGAAGGTAATCGTTTCGGTCTGACTGACGGCACTGGAGCTTGGTGTAGAACCGTCACTAAGGTTAGCTTCAGACAGAGTCACGCTTGGCACGGCATCAATGGTTGGGATATCACCATCAGTAATGGTCAGCGTCACTGTGGATGTCAGTACGTCATTGTCTGAATCGCTTGAGGTCACCACAATCGACTTCACGATGTCTTCGCTAACAGTGTGATCCAAATTACGATTTGGCTCGAAGCGTATTTCACCTTCAAGAGTGATGAATAACTCACCTTCTATGAAGCTAAACTGCTGCTCGCCAGAGTCATTCTGATCAAGTGTTCGTAGTTGACCGTCATAAGTGAACTGAGTGATCGTCGCACTATCGGCACTCTGATTTGGCATCACATCGATGGTATTGGTTGTGATTGTGCCATCTGCAAGGTTTGGCTCAGTGATATCTAACGTACCACCTTGCATGATTTGGACATCATCACCAATGGTTACGTTTAATTGAGACACCAACGAGTCATCGCCATCGCTATCGACCGCGTAAACCGGCAAGTCGAAACTCAAATTATTATTTGCGAGGCCATCTACATGGTCTAGTGCTTCAAGTAAGGTGAAGGTGTATTGGCCTAAGTTGGTATCTGAAAAACTAATCGTGAATACGTTGGTTTCAGCGTTCGAACCATCCGTAATAAAACCGATATAACCACCCGGTGTGGTTGGGTCAGCTTTCAGCTCGACCGCTAATCCGTTTGATGTGAGAGTACCACCAACATTGAACTCAGTCGGTTCAATACGGAAGCTGGTCACATCATCACTTTGAGTGGTGTAAGTAATGGTCTGAGTTGAGCTAACCGCGCTGCCACTTGGTGCAGAGCCATCACTCAGATTGGTTTCTGACAAGCTCACAGTTGGGACATTATCAATGGTCGGGATATCACCATCGGTAATGGTCAGCGTGACGGTTGAGGTCAATACATCGTTATCGGAGTCACTAGACGTCACCACGATTAATTTCACGATATCTTCGTTCAGCGTGTGGTCTAGATTACGATTAGGCTCAAAGCGCACTTCACCTTCAAGCGTAATGAACAGTTCACCTTCTGTGAAGCTAAACTGCTGCTCGCCAGTGTCATTTTGGTCAAGCGTTCGAAGTTGGCCGTCATAAGTGAATTGAGTGATCGTTGCGCCATCGGCACTTTGATTTGGCATCACATCAACAGTACTAGTTGTCACGGTACCAGCTGCAAGATTCGGCTCGACGATATCTAACGTACCGTCTTGCATAATTTGAACATCATCACCGATGGTCACACTTAACGGTGACATCATTGAATCATCGCCGTCACTGTCTACCGCATAAACAGGCAGATCAAAGCTGAGCTCGTTGTTACCAAGGGCATCTTGATGGTCCAACGCTTCGATGAGTGTGAACGTGTATTCACCTAATGTGGTGCTAGAAAAACTCAGCGTAAATACCGTGGTTTCGACATTCGTCGCACTGGTCGTAAAACCAATGTAATTACCCGAACCTTGTGGGTCTTCTCGTAATTCAACGGCTAAACCGTTCGATTTAAGATCATCGTTAGTATTGAACTCCGTTGGCTCAATACGGAAACGAACCACATCATCACTTTGGTTGGTGAACGTGATGGTTTGAGTGGAGCTTACCGCGCTGCCACTTGGAGCAGAGCCATCGCTCAGATTCGTTTCAGAAAGCGAAACGCTCGGAATAACGTCAATCGTAGGGTTATCACCATCGGTGATGGTCAGCGTTACGGTTGAAGTCAGAGAGTCATTATCGAAGTCGTTTGAGGTTACAACAATCGATTTCACGATGTCTTCGCTCACCGAGTGGTCTAAATTTCGGTTTGGCTCAAAGCGCAATTCCCCTTCAAGAGTGATATATAGCTCGCCTTCGGTGAAGCTGAATTGCTGTTCACCTGAAATGCTTTGATCCAGTGTGTTTACGACACCGTCATAAGTAAACTGAGTAATCGTCGCGCCATCAGCACTTTGGTTTGGCATCACATCAATGGTGTTAGTGGTCACCGTGCCATCAGCTAGATTAGGCTCAACAATATCTAACGTGCCATCTTGCATGATTTGAACATCATCACCGATAGTCACATTCAGTTGGGACACAACAGAATCATCGCCATCGCTGTCTACCGCATATACCGGAAGATCAAAGCTCAGATCATTGTTCGCTAGGCCATCGGCATGGTCCAACGCTTCTAACAAAGTAAAGGTGTATTCACCAAGCGTGGTGGACGAGAAGCTAATCGTAAACACTGGGATTTCAGTGTTTGAGCCATCAGTAATGAAACCAATGTAAGTACCTGGATTCGCCGAATCCTCTTTTATCTCAACCACAAAGCCATTCGATTTCAGTGCGCCGCCGACATTGAACTCTGTAGGCTCAATGCGGAAATTCGCCACGTCATCACTACCAGAAGTAAAAGTGATCGTGTTGGTTGCACTTACTGCACTTCCACTTGGTACAGAGCCATCAGCTAGGTTGGTTTCAGATAAAGTAACAGGTGGAATCAGATTGATTGCCGGGTTTTGACCATCGGTAATACTTAACTCAAGTGTTGAGGTATCAGTATCTCCATCGCCATCTTCAGCTAAAAATGAGAACTGTTTTACTATAGTTTCACTGCTTGAGTGGTCGATATCACGAGCGACTTCAAAACTGAAATCACCGTTTAATGAGATAGTGACGACACCCTCAGTAAAACTGAAAGTCTGAGCAGCATCGGGCTGTAAGCTCTGATCTAGCGAGTAATCAACACCATCATAGTTAAACGATTGAATTGTAGAACCATCTGCGCCTTCGAAATTGAACAGGTTATACGAAACAATGGTATCGCCCGCTAAAGTCGGTTCCGTGACTGACTCAACCTTATCAACGAGCTCAACAACATCATCTTTAACGTTGATAAGAATCTGGGCAGCTTCTGGTGTACTTGAACCACTGGATAACGCCGATCTATCGCCATCCGCGTCCACCGCATAGATAGGCAGTGCAAAGGTTAACTGTGCATCTTCAGCGCCTTGATGCGATAGTTCTTCATACAGATTAAATTCGTAGCTACCCAAAGATGGGCTATCAATTTTCACATCAAAAACCGTAATTCTTGCGCCATTAATCTCGACATAGCCCTCGTACGTTCGCACACCATTGGTTTCATCAACCAGCTCAAGTAACACAACCTCACCGTTAGATATCAGTGTGCCAGCGGTATTAAACTCTGCAGGTTCAAGTTCATGATGATCGATAATGTCACTATCAAAAATCTCTGAGGTGACACTGCCACTTCCTGATACGGTTGCCGTCCCCTCTTGAGAACCACCAACAATGCCAGCTTCATCAACATCGATACTGTCGACATTGGTAATGACTGGTTTATCGCCATCAGAAATAGTGAGGTTGATGGTATTGGTTACGATATCTTGGTCAAAATCGGTAACCGTGATTGGTAAAGAGAAAGTAAGCGAATCAGTGCCGACTTGTTCTATTGGTCTCAACTGCTCAAATCGATAGGTACCGTCAGTATCTAAGCTAACGGTTAAAATAACGTCGCTGCTACCTTGGGTTGACAGTGTGATGGTACTTCCATCAGCAGACAAGGATGCAACGGTCGCCTGATTATCGCTGAGGACACCATCAAACTGAGCGAGTGCACTTGGGTCGAAAACAACTGACTGAAGATTATCACTACCAATATTTGAAAACGTGCCTTCAATTGCAGCACTGCTTGTTTCAACGTTACTGATATTCACACTTTCAGCAGACGGATCTACCCCGTCAAAGACGGTCACTTGCGCATTGATAGGTGTGACAAGCTGATTACCTGCGGTGTCTTGACCTTGTATGTCAAAGGCGATGTTGATTTGGTCGCCCGTAAAGGAAACCTGACCGCCACCAATCGACGGAACATGATCTATCGGTTGGGAAACAGTTGTGGTCAGCGATAATTCAACGTCATTTCCAACACTCACGGCATCAATATCGATGCGCAGTACTTCATCTGTACCTTGAACACCAATAATCGAATTGGAGGCTGAATCAAACGTAAAAGTTACCGGTTGACCACTAGAGGTAATGTCGCTATTAAGTTCACTAAGGAGCGAGGCGAGAGAAAGTGTTTCTGGAGCAAAAGAATCTGGGTCAAGCGCTAAACTACCCGCAACAACGGTATCAGTAACCGTCACAGATTGAGGGTAAGTATTGCCTGAAATGGAACCTTCGGTAAGTGCTTCAGCGATGGATTGACCACCCGATGAGAGCGTGATCGATCTAAGCTCTTCTCTGTCTTCATCAACAGATTGTACTTCTAGACCAGAAGTTTCAAAGAAGGTCGAAGGATGAGTTTCTATGTAGGTGTAATCTATAGTAACAAAGCCTGCGTTTGCAGAACCTAGACCACCACCAGCAGCGGTAGCTTCTAAAATTTGAGTTGGATCGGCACCACCTAAAATGGCTTCTTGGATGGCTGCAAGGTCATCATCAGTAAATGAATCATCAGCAGCTTGCGCCAAATCGATATTCACCTCTCCGGCGATAGGCGCATCTGCCCAAGCCAAGTCTTGATCGACACAACCAACACAATTACCTTCAACCTCAACAGGGCCGCTAGGCTGGCCTATTAGGAGTTCAGCATCATGCGCGGTAATAACAATCTCATTTTCACGGATGATATCGCCAACCGAAACTTTTCTGGCACTGCCGTCAGGCTTAACTACAACCACATCTCCACTGGTAGCTTCAACTACCGCAACCTGGCGCGAAACTTCGATATCCATATATCCCCCGTTGTCACAAAGCACTATTCTCTAGAGCTGTGAAAATTATTTGTAATAGCAATTTCAGGTTTTAATTAAACACATATTTAGCTCTCATCAATGGCAATCCATTGTTATGCCCAATCTGCTTGAAAAGAGAGAAGTATTTCACCTGTTTTTTTATAGTTTACTTACCCTTAAGCCTAGTCTTCCCCATAAAAAATGCCATGTCTGTGCGACGAGACGTCTTTTCACAAATCTAGGTATTGTGGCTGGGATTTGAAAACCTGAGTTAAAAGTTAGTAGGATGCTGATTTATATGCAAATAAACGCACAATGTAATTGCACCTCTTCGTTTTATAAATATATACAGTAATAAGGTTGATAAATCATTAGCGAATATGGGGCATTAATAGAGGTGAGTTATGCGTTGACAGCAAAGCAGAGGTAAGTCCCACATTTGAGACAGCAACCAGAGTAAAGATGATGTATTTCTATCCAGAGTCAATTAAACGACTTGCATAAGGCACACCTGATAGCGCATTAGTTCATAACAGGGAGAAACTGCTCATTTCCAACGATGAGTTACTCTATTTGTCCACCACCAAAAACAAAAAAGCCCACTAAGTTAAACCTTAATGGGCTTTAAAATCAGTATATAACGTTATGCTGTTAGCAATGACACACTACTATTTAGCGAGGCGGTTCGCCGTCCAAACGTAAAGTAGTTCGAGAGCAATCGTCGCACCAGCCAATGCTGTAATCTCGCTTTGGTCATAGGCTGGAGACACTTCTACCACATCCATACCAACCATGTTGATACCTTGTAAGCCACGGATGATTTTGAGCACTTTATCTGAATTCAAACCACCACACACTGGCGTGCCGGTACCCGGTGCAAAAGCAGGATCCAGACAGTCGATATCAAACGTTAGGTAAACTGGCTTATCACCAACAATGCCTTTCACTTGAGCAATGATCTCGTCCACGCTCATGTCGTTCGCTTGCATCGCGTTAATAACGTTAAAGCCGTGACCTTCCTGCTTATACTCTGTACGAATACCAATTTGAACTGAATGTTCAGGCGAAATTAAACCTTCATTTGGCGCATGGTAGAACATAGTACCATGATCGTAACGACTGCCCTGACTGTAAGTGTCAGTATGCGCGTCGAAGTGAATCAGAGCCATCTCACCGTACTTCTTGCCATATGCTCTAAGCAAAGGCAGTGTAATGAAGTGATCGCCACCTAAACCTAACAGAGTTTTACCACTATTTAGAATCGCATCAGCAGCCGCTTCTAAACGTTGAGTTAGATCTTCTGCGTCACCGCAATCAAACACAAGGTCGCCAGCATCAATCACCGAGGTATGTTCAAATACATTGAAGTCCCACGGAAACTTCTTGCCTTCCCATGCCAAGTTCACCGACGCACGGCGAATCGCATCAGGTCCCATACGTGCACCCGGACGACCAGATGTCGCCATATCTAACGGCGCGCCCAACACCACCACATCAGCATCGTTATCGATTGGGTTCTGCACCAATGGACGGCGCATGAAAGTCATCGCATTGGAGTACAGTGAGTAATCTGGTTTCGTAAATAGATCGTTCATTAAAAATCCTCAAGATAGGTGTAACCCATCAAGCCTTGCTCTAACTCTTCAAGTACGCTTTGCTGCTCTTGAGCTGGTACTTTCGCCGTTACCAATTCTTTGTAGTTCTGGCGAATTAGGTCCATATCGATATGAACATAACGCATCATGTCTTCAACCGTGTCGCCTTCGTTAATGTAATCGATGTTCGCTTCACCGCTTTCGTCAACGTTGACCACTACACTGTGCGTATCACCAAATAGGTTATGCATATCACCCAAGATCTCTTGGTATGCGCCTACTAGGAAGAAGCCCATCAAATATGGTTCATCAGGGTTCCATGCAGGAACTGGCAGCGTTGTTTCAATACCTTGACCATCAACATACTGATCAATCGTACCGTCAGAATCACATGTGATGTCCAACACCACAGCGCGTCGCTCGTCAGCATTATCCAAACCACTAAGAGGCAATACTGGGAACACCTGATCGATACCCCAAGCATCAGGCAATGATTGGAACAGTGAGAAGTTAACGAAGAACTTATCAGCCAAACGCTCGCTCAACTCATCCAAGATTGGACGGTGGTAACGGTTCTTAGTACTCATGCGAGAGCTAAGTTCGTAGTTAATGCGCAAAGACATCTGCTCTGCCCAAGCACGGTGCTGAAGGTTCAGCATGCCTGTCGCAAATTGGTTGTGTGCTTCTGCGATATCACTTTGCGTATCGTTGTAGATCTCAATCAGCGCGCGGTCATCATTGCCTGCATCTAACTCCAAGAAGTTCTTCCACATGTTGTTTAGCAACAGTGGTGCGTCGGCTTCTGGCGCTGCCATGTCTTCCGGCGAGTAGCTTTCAGTACCAATCACGTTGGTGATTAGCACGGCATGGTGCGCAGTCAGTGAGCGACCAGACTCCGAAATGATCACAGGTTGTGGCTGATTGTAGAGCTTACAAATGTCCCCCACTGTCATCACGATGTTACGAGCGTACTCAAGCAAGCCGTAGTTCATTGAGTTTGAAGATTGGCTGCGTGTGCCGTCGTAGTCGACCGCTAAACCACCACCAACATCTAAAAACTTTAGTTGAGCACCGATATCACGCAGTTCACAGTAAAAGCGAGCCGCCTCACTCACACCATTTCGCACATCACGAATATTCGCCATTTGCGAGCCAAGGTGGAAGTGTACTAGCTCTAGAACATCCAATTGGTCTTCGGCTTTCAAGCGTTCAATAACGGTAAGTACTTGTGATGCAGACAATCCGAATTTCGACTTCTCACCACCACTTGCTTGCCATTTTCCTGCACCTTGAGAAGCAAGGCGAATACGCAAACCTAAACGAGGTTTAACGCCAAGCGCTTTCGCTTCAGAAAGAACAAGATCAAGCTCTGACAATTTCTCTAGAACGATAAATACTTTGTGGCCTAGCTTTTCGCCAATAAGCGCAAGACGGATGTATTCTCTGTCTTTGTAACCGTTGCATACGATCACAGAGCTCGCTTTTTGAGCCAGCGCCAATACCGCTAATAGTTCTGGTTTGCTGCCCGCCTCTAGACCTAGTTGCTTCTGCTCTAATTGAGCTTGGCTCGCTAAGATCTCGTCAACCACTTCTTTTTGTTGATTAACTTTAATCGGGTAAACAAGTAGGTAACGGTTATCGTACTGATATTCGTCGATCGCTTGGTTGAATGCGTTACAGATATTGTGCACACGTTGATGCACTATTTGAGGAAAACGCACAAGAGCAGGTAAACCAATATTTCTTTGCTCTAACTGTTTTACGATCTTACTGAGGGGAACTTGATGATCCGTTTCGCTCGGTGAAACATACACTTCACCGTTGTCATCAATTCCATAAAAACCTTGGCTCCAGTGCTTTACATTATACTCAGCACGGATGCGTTCCAAATTAACCGAATTTTCCAATTCTAGAGACCTCACACTATAGGGCCATCGACAGAAGATACCTCTTTGGAATAGCGAGGTATAACCCAACAAAAAACGCTCAAAAACGATTTGTTGGCTGCATTAACCGATATTATGAAGAGCGAGTCCAACCATAGATATTTGTGGTTACGATTACGTTTTTTTATCGACCGATCGACTTAAAATGACAGATAAGGAATTACAAGGTTTTAGGGCAAAAAGCAGGCTGAAGCGCATTAAATATAAAGCACTTTCTCATAAAAAATTAGGTGAATAAAATAGCATTTGCACCTAAAATTCTTGGCTAATTTGGTGATATTAAGTCAGGTTTGTGACAAACATGCGCACTTCCCGATCACAACTCTCGCTATCACCAACACGGCTTGTATCCCTCGATTCGATGCCTACTAATACTTCATTCTTCCTACTAAAAATCGCCCAATTCAATGTTGTAGCCGCTCAATTATTGAACTTTTCTTGCGCGCATCTTGTATTCGGTTGGATATTCTTGTAATTTCAACTGACCGACCAATCGGTCAGCCTTCGAATTTAGGGGATACTATGAGCCATAATCTAGACCTTGAACCAAACACGTCAAGCACCAACGACATGGATCAACTGTTCAACCGACAACAAGATCACTACCGTAACAACGTTAATCCAACACTTGAGCAGAGACGAAATGATCTCTCAGTCTTGAAAAAACTATTAATGCGCTACCAAGAGCAGTTAATTGAAGCGGTATCAGAAGATTATGGCCATCGAGCAAAGCACGACAGTTTAATTGCTGACATCACCCCTTCCCTACACCAGATCAATTACAGTGATAAAAACCTTAAGAAGTGGTTGAAGCCTTCACGTCGAAAAGCCGGCTTGATGCTAACACCAGCCAAGATTACTGTGCATTATCAACCGGTAGGTGTGGTTGGCATCATCGTGCCTTGGAACTTCCCGGTGATGCTCGCTTTAGGGCCTCTCATCACAGCATTGGCCGCAGGTAACACTGCAATGCTTAAGATGTCTGAGTTTACCCCTGCAACCAACCGTGTTTTAAAAGCGATGTTGGCTGAAGGCTTTAGTGAAGATCAAGTGGCGATCATCGAAGGTGAAGCCGATGTTTCCGCGAAATTCAGCCAGCTGCCGTTTGACCATATCCTATTCACAGGCTCAACCGCGGTAGGTAAGCACGTCATGAAAGCCGCTGCCGCGAACTTAACGCCAGTGACACTTGAGCTTGGCGGAAAGTCTCCAACCATCATCGCCCCTGACTTTGATGTGGCTGACGCTGTTGAACGTATCCTGTTTGCAAAAAGCTTAAATGCAGGCCAAATCTGTGTCGCGCCTGACTACATCTTGCTGCCAAGAGAAAAAGTCGATGCATTTATCACGGCTTATAAACGCTACTTCAAGAAGCTGTATAAAGCGGGAATTGAGAGCAAAGACTTAACCTCAGTGGTTAACATGCGTCAGTACAATCGATTAAAAGGTGTGGTTGAAGATGCGCAATCAAAAGGTGCTGTAGTACATACTGTCACCGAACAAGCGCAAGACGACGTGAACCACAGAATGACGCCACACCTTCTCACCGAAGTGAATGACGACATGGTGGCAATGCAAGAAGAGTTGTTTGGTCCTGTGCTTCCTATCGTGCCTTATGATTCTATTGAAGAAGCAATCAGCTACATCACAACAAGAGAACGTCCACTTGCCCTGTACCTAATGAGTCACGACAAACAGACTCAAGACCTATTCCTATCGGACACTCATTCAGGGGGTGTTTGTATTAACGACTCTCTAGTACATGTCGCAGCAGAAGACGCGCCGTTTGGTGGTATTGGTCCGTCAGGCATGGGACACTACCACGGTGTTGAAGGCTTCAGAACCTTCAGCCATGCGAAAACCGTATTGACTCGAGGCAAAATCAATTTCACTAAGTTGATGCACCCTCCATATAACAACCCAATCAAAAAAATGATGTTCAAAGTACTGAATCGATGATTACGAAAAGGCAAAAAATCCTAGATGCTGCGCTCCTACTCTTCTCTCAACAAGGGTTAGAGGGCACATCTACAGGTCAAATAGCGAAAACCGCAGGGGTAGCAAAAGCCACGCTGTTTCATCACTTTGAGAACAAATCTCTACTGATTGATGAACTGTTTCGTGAACTGAAAATAGAGCTATTTTCTACCCTTGTTCAGCACACAGAAATCGCTGAACAAAATCGCTATCAAGCCTTTAAATTCATGTGGATGACAGGGATTGAGTGGGCATTAGAAAACCCAGTCGCCATGAAGTTTTTCACCAATGTGCATTTTGACCCAACGACTCAAACTCGCGAAGTCATTGTCTCGCAGATGTTCGCATCACTCGATGATATCATTTTGAAAGGACAGGAAGCCGGTGAGTTAATGGTGTTAGACATTAATCTCGTTAGGCACTTCATCCACAGCCATTTTTTGATTTGTGCAAACTGGTTGATTGAGCAGAATGAGTTACCACCAGAGCAGTCAGCCAAGTACATCAGCGATAGCTTTGACATGTGTTGGCGAGCTGTCGGCGGACAAAACCTGTAATTTTTACATTATTTGAAGCTCTTGCTTTCAAAGAACACTCTAAAGCACCTCATGGCTATATCTATATAGGCATGAGACGCTTTAATTATTTGGATACATTTTAATCAGGTCATCATATTGACTTTAAGCACTCTCTTTCAGTAACATCCCACCATCATTTCAAAAGAGAATAACGCCATAATGAAGTACTAACATCCTGACATCCGATTTATTTTTATAAAAATCATTTGGACACTCGGGGTTAGTGGGCGTTACTTCGTCATCTATTTTCGCGACAAATCAAGTTCTTAAAGATCCGTCTTTTGACAACATGAATCTTGCAGAACTGCACCTCAAAGACAGAAATCATCTCAGCACAGCTTTTCTATCTTTGATTGGTCATCTACCTAAGTAATGTCTTGGGCGATCTATTCTTAGAGTCCTACGTTGGAGTCTATGTAGAAAAGCGCCTCGCCCCTTTTACTCGTTTATACGTAAAGGGAGGTATTTTTATGCCTACTATTTTAGCCAATAATCTCTCATTTCAGCTCGATACTGGTGAGTGGTTATTTAAAGACATCACCTTTAATCTGAACACGCGATTAACTGGCTTAGTTGGAAGAAATGGAGCCGGAAAGTCGTTGTTACTTACATTACTCACCGGGCAAGCGCAGCCGACATCTTGGAGTGTGTCTAGACAAGGCTCGATTGGTTTCTACTCACAGTTGCCTTCAGAACTTTTAGATAGCACGATCAGCATTGCTGACTTCTTAGGTATCAACGAAAAGCTCAATGCCTTGCGAGCTATCGAACAAGGTAGCTGCGAACTTGAGCACTTCAATATCGTTGGCGACGATTGGGGTTTGCAAGAAAGCACTCAACAGCTTTTAGCTACATTGAAAATAACCAGTGAGTTAACCACACCGTGCAACACATTAAGCGGCGGCCAACTTGCCCTCTTGCAACTTCATCGCTTATTTACATCAAATAACGACATACTGATTCTCGATGAGCCGTCGAATCATTTAGACAATGACGGGCGTAGCTGGTTAATAGAACAGTGCCAACAATATGAAGGCAAAATACTGATGGTTAGCCATGACCGAAGCCTGTTGAGACACATGGAAGGTATCTACCATCTCAACAGTTTGGGGTTACGTTTCTATAAAGGAAACTACGATGACTACTTCAAACAAATGTCGAGCCAAAATGAAGCATTGGACAAGCAGATTACGCATCACCAATCCGAAAAGAGACGACTTGAACGCCAAGCTCAAGCCAACAAAGAAAAAGCACAACAGCGAGAGGCGCAAGGAAACCGACTGCGAAAGTCAGGCAGCCAACCCAAGATATTATTGGATGCGATGAAAGATAAAGCCGGACGAACGCAAGGAGCATCAGCCATTAGTCAAAATAACTTAAAGGAGCAAAATCAAGATAAGCTTCAGTTTCTTAAAGAACAGCAAGAGCAACTGAAACCTCAGGCCTTGTATCTACAGCAGAGTAATAGCAAGAAAAAGAACGCGCTATTAACAGTTGAAGATTGCCGACTTGAGTATGGGGCTGGTACTACTATCCACTTTTCTCTGTCACAAGGTGAACGCTGTTATCTAACCGGTGCAAACGGTTGTGGTAAGTCGACACTGTTGAAAGCGATTCACAACGAGCACTCGAACTACACTGGCACCATCAAACGCTTAGGATCTACGGTGTACCTTGATCAACACTTTGGTTTGTTGGACACCAATGACACCATGTTCGATAGCCTGATGGCACATAGCTGTAGCATGACGGAAAGTAACGCACGCACCTTGTTAGCTGGCATTGGATTTAGGCGTGACTCCGTGTACCGCAAAGTAGCTCACCTAAGTGGTGGAGAGAAAATGAAACTGGCGATGTTGATCGTCAGCCATAAACAGGATTCGCCATTACTGCTGCTCGATGAACCAGACAATCACCTAGACATCGACTCAAAGCAAATATTGGCGTCGGCTTTACGTGACTATCAAGGTGCGTTCATCCTAGTCAGTCATGATACCGATTTTGTTGAGGAGGTTGGCGTAAGCCAAAATCACATACAACTTTAAGCTTCGTAAATTCATTCGCTAAGCTTAGTTAAACGAGCATCGTTCCGGTGCTCGCCTTTCTCACTTGAGACAAGTACACTACGCGCCTCGAACATCTATTCATAAGGCTAAGGTTTGCATACTCTAGAACAATTAAAATCAGGGCAACTAAAAGGTATTAAGCGCTTAAAACTGTCAGAAGGTCTCACCGAGTTTCCATTAGAGATCTTAGAGCTCTCCGATTCGCTAGAGATTCTGGATCTTTCAGGGAATCAGTTATCGGAGCTTCCACAAGAGTTAACACAGCTAACTAATCTACGTATTATCTTTGCGTCGAATAACCTATTTACGCACCTTCCTGATGTTCTTGGGTCACTTCCTAAGCTTGAAATGATCGGTTTCAAGACCAACCAAATCAAAACAGTGAGTGAAGAGTCCCTACCCGCTCAATTGCGCTGGTTAATTCTGACAGATAATGCCATCGAAGTTCTGCCTAACTCACTGGGTGAAAGACCAAGACTGCAAAAGCTAGCACTCGCAGGCAACCAGCTTCGCGCTTTACCTGAGAGTATGGAAGACCTATCCAACCTCGAACTGGTCCGCTTGTCTGCAAACCAACTGACTGAATTCCCTGAGTTCCTTATTAAGCTACCAAAACTTGCTTGGTTAGCCTTTGCGGGCAATCCATTTTGCAAACACCCGAGCAGCTTAGATAGCGTGCCTGCAGTAAGCTCGCAATGCTACTCATTGAATCAAGTGCTTGGTCAAGGTGCATCAGGCGTGATATCTCATGCTAATTGGTTAAACAGTGATTTTGATTTCCCTCAGGAAGTGGCGGTTAAAGTATTCAAAGGCGAAGTGACAAGCGACGGTTACCCACATGATGAACTCGAAGCGTGTCTTCAAGCTGGTCACCATAGCAACTTAGTGAAGTCTATCGCGCAAGTGGACGAACAAGATTACCTTGCGTTGGTGATGGAGCTTATCCCAAGCTGCCATTACAACCTAGGCTTGCCACCGACACTCGATACTTGCACGCGTGATACTTTCCCAGAAGGTTTCGAACTTCCAATCGCGCAAATCGACAACATCGTTACTCAAATGATTGATGTATTTAATCACCTGCATGACAACAAGGTTTGCCACGGTGACTTGTATGCGCACAACACCTTGGTTAATGAACAAGGTCAAATGATCTTTGGTGATTTTGGCGCGGCGACTATCTACGGTTACCTGACTGAAGAGCAGCAACAGGGTATTCGACGCATCGAAGCTCGCGCTCTCAAGTGTTTTATTGAAGACCTGTTGACAGTTTGCTCTACTGACGACGTAGATTCAGAACTGTACAAGGAACTTGAAAACTATCACGCATAAGGGCTGCCAAGCCTAAGTAGCCAATCAAGGTTCGATCGAAATGAAAAAAGCTAACGTTTGACGTTAGCTTTTTTGCTTTTGGAGCTTGATGAGTCAAATCCGAGTTAACTAGCTTCCACCTGAACAAGCTTAAGGTAGGAGTGAAGCTCTTGGTTTTTATATTCCACCGCCGAGTGGATATTCAAGTCTTTACACGCAACCGCATCAAACTGGTAACGATTGTCACCTTTACTGATTTCAACTTGCAGCAACCCGCTTTTCAACAGCCAATGACCTTGAGTTTCAAACCGATCAAACAAGCGGTATTCCGTTAGACTGCCATCCGAATGAAAGTGAACCTCAGTAATATACCCTGCTGGGCAACTTTTTACCCAAGTACGCCCTAAGACATCTTCTTCAACAAAGTTTCTTTTGCTCTCGCACCACTTTAAATAATCGGCACTCTCGCTCAGTTCACTATCAAGGTCATTCTTAGACAGTAACGTTTGGTCTTGCTGTTCACGACAGTAAAGCTGAAGTAGTGTCTGCTGGTTATTACTCATAAATCGCCATCCCTAGCTAGTCAATCTAATCCAATCTGGCTTAAGCTACCAACTCATAAGAGACAACATACAGCTGAGAAATACCTGGGTAGATGTCTTGAATCACATCTTTCAGAACTTGCAGCGACATGTTCTCTTGCTGAGCATGGAACTCACCTAAGTCATCAAACAGGATTGGTTCAACGCTAATGATCTTAAGATTACAGAATACACGTCCCTGCTCTAGCGTGGATACTTCTACAACACTGCCCGGCTGGTAATCGCGCTCAGATTCATCGCGAATAGTAATGGTCTTTTTGCCTGAAAGGATATCGGTTTCAAAACGTTCGAAGAACGTCATAGTAGTAGGTGCGGTCATTTATCTCGGTCGCTTAACATTTAAAGGTTAGGTAAATGTTTATATACCAGAATGCTTGTTCAAGCGAATAAAAAATTAGATGCGAGATGCGAGATGCGAGATGCGAGATGCGAGATGCGAGAGAATGCGGCAAAGCCAAATAGCAGGCAATAAAAAAGGAGAACCGAAGTTCTCCTTTTCTTAAACCTTTAAGCTAACTCTAAATTATAGAGATGCTTTCGCTTTTTCAACTAGAACAGCAAATGCTGCTTTGTCGAATACTGCGATGTCAGCAAGAATCTTACGGTCGATCTCGATAGATGCTTTCTTAAGGCCATTGATGAAACGGCTGTAAGATAGACCATTTTGACGAGATGCCGCGTTGATACGTGCAATCCAAAGTTGACGGAATTGACGTTTCTTGTTGCGACGGTCACGGTAAGCGTATTGACCAGCTTTGGTAACTGCTTGGAAAGCTACGCGGTAAACACGTGAACGTGCTCCGTAGTAACCTTTAGCTTGTTTTAGAACTTTCTTATGACGTGCACGAGCTTGTACACCACGTTTTACGCGAGGCATTATGCTTCTCCTAAACTAAACGAATTTATAAACTAAAAAGAATTAAGCGTATGGCATCATACGTAGAACTTGAGCAACTTCACATTTAGGAAGGATCGAGTTCGGACGTAGCTGACGCTTGTTCTTAGTAGTACGCTTAGTCAGGATGTGACGTTTACCAGCGTGCTTAAACTTAATACCACCAGCAGTTTTCTGGAAACGCTTAGCAGCACCTTTGTTGGTTTTCATCTTAGGCATGATGAATAACTCCGCATTGTTGAGTTGTTAATAACATAGTAATTAGGGCGAATAAAACCCCGCAACCTGAGGCTGCAGGGTTCAATTACTTGCAAAGCCGTTAATTACTTCTTTTTAGGGGCCAACACCATGATCATCTGGCGACCTTCAATTCTCGTTGGGAAAGATTCGACTACTGCAAATTCTTCAGTATCCGCTTTCAAACGATTAAGAACGTCAACACCGATTTCTTGGTGAGCCATTTCGCGGCCACGGAAGCGAATTGTTACCTTCACTTTGTTGCCGTCTTCTAGGAAACCAGTCAGGTTGCGTAGTTTTACCTGATAGTCTCCAATATCAGTTCCAGGTCGGAATTTAATTTCCTTGATCTGAACCTGCTTTTGCTTCTTCTTCTGCTCTTTCGCAGCTTTGCTCTTCTCGAAGAGGAACTTACCGTAGTCCATCACACGACAAACTGGCGGCTCGGCGTTAGGGCTGATCTCTACAAGATCCATACCAGCTTCATTTGCAGCTTCCATCGCTTCAGCGATTGATACTACACCAACAGCTTCGCCGTCTGCGCCAGTTAGACGCACTTCACGAACGCCACGAATGTCACCGTTTAAACGGTGCTGGTTTTGTTTGGCCGGTTGTTGGCCACGTCTTCCGCCTTTAATAGCTATTCCTCCAGATTGAGCTTACGGCTTGAAACCTCGGCTTGGATGTATGAAATAAAGTCATCCACTTTAAATTTGCCAAGGTCCTTACCTTTACGTGTACGTACTGCAATTTCGCCGGCTTCCATTTCTTGGTCACCACACACAAGCATGAACGGTACACGTTTCAAAGTATGTTCGCGGATTTTAAAGCCAATCTTCTCATTTCTCAAGTCTGCTTTGACTCTAAATCCACTTTTTTGCAGTTTTTTCGTAATTTCTTGTACATATTCAGACTGTTTGTCTGTAATGCCCATGACAACTGCTTGTTCTGGCGCCAACCACGTTGGGAAGAAGCCAGCGTATTCTTCAATAAGAATACCGATGAAGCGTTCTAGTGAACCTAAAATCGCGCGGTGGATCATAACTGGCGTGTGACGCTCGTTATCTTCACCTACGTAAGTAGCACCTAAACGTTCTGGTAATGCAAAATCGAGCTGCACTGTACCACATTGCCAAGCGCGGTCCAAACAATCATGCAAAGTAAATTCAATCTTAGGTCCGTAGAACGCACCCTCGCCTTCTTGAATCTCGTATGCAATCTCTAATGCTTCTAGCGCTTGCTTAAGGTCAGCCTCTGCACGGTCCCACATTTCGTCTGAACCTACACGCTGTTCTGGACGAGTCGATAGCTTAACAACAATGTTTTCGAAACCGAAAGTTGTATAAGTATCGTAAACCATATCAATACAAGCTTTAACTTCTTGTTGAACTTGGTCTTCAGTACAGAATACGTGAGCATCATCTTGAGTGAAGCCACGAACACGCATAATGCCGTGAAGTGCGCCAGACGGCTCGTTACGGTGACATGAGCCAAACTCAGCCATACGTAGCGGTAGATCACGGTAAGATTTCAAACCTTGGTTGAAGATTTGAACGTGGCCAGGACAGTTCATTGGCTTGATAGCGTATTCACGGTTCTCAGAAGAAGTTGTGAACATTGCTTCAGCGTACTTATCCCAGTGACCAGAGCGTTCCCAAAGAACACGGTCCATCATTAATGGGCCTTTAACTTCTTGGTAATCGTACTCAGTCAGTTTTTGACGAATAAATACTTCTAGCTCACGGAAGATAGTCCAACCGTTATGGTGCCAGAACACCATGCCTGGTGCTTCTTGCTGCATGTGGAATAGGTCAAGCGCTTTACCGATTTTACGGTGGTCACGTTTAGCCGCTTCTTCTAGGCGCACAAGGTGAGCTTTAAGCGCCTTCTTGTCGTGGAATGCAGTGCCGTAGATACGTTGAAGCATCTTGTTGTCACTGTTACCACGCCAGTAAGCACCCGCTACGTTAAGTAGAGTAAAGTGCTGACAGAAGCTCATGTTAGGCACGTGTGGACCACGACACATATCGATGTATTCTTCGTGATGGTACAGGCCTGGACGATCGTCTTTAGAAACGTTCTCGTCCAAGATTTCAATCTTGTAAGTCTCGCCGCGAGCTTCGAATGCGTCGCGCGCTTCCTGCCAGCTAACTTTCTTCTTAACAACCTGGTACTTGGTCTTCGCTAACTCTTTCATGCGCTTTTCAATCTTTTCTAGATCTTCTTGCGTTAGAGAGTGCTCAAGGTCGATATCGTAGTAGAAACCGTTATCGATAGTAGGACCGATCGCCATTTTCGCTTCTGGAAAAAGCTGCTTAACCGCGTGGCCTAAAAGGTGAGCACAAGAGTGACGAACGATCTCAAGGCCATCAACTTCATCTTTAGCTGTGATGATTTCTAGGCTTGCATCGTTTTCGATAAGATCACAAGCATCAACACGCTCGCCGTCTACACGACCAGCAATGGTTGCTTTCGCAAGACCAGGACCGATTGATAGGGCAACATCTAGAGTTGATACAGGGTTGTCAAATTGACGCTGACTACCGTCAGGAAGAGTAATAATTGGCATTATTTGTCCTTTACAGTGGTGTTGCACACCAAGCAACACATGAAAATGTTTAATATATGTCTTTCAATCAACTAGTACGCTGATTGGGGATATATGCATAATAAATATACCCACATAGAAGCAAATACAGATGCCCCATTTGTGAGTAGCCAAACATTGTAACGAAATAATATGAAATGACAATGTTAGTCCCGCAGCACCACAAAACTATATGACTGAAATGTCTCTTCTATATAGATCCTTCTAACGCCTAACCCATAGCTCAATCAGTAATTCGTTGGCTTTATCTACAATACAAAAAAACCGAACGGTTAAGTTCGGCTTTAGAAGTTGTATTGTCTTGTCTCTGTTAATAGACAGAGCAACTACTAACAGAGAGGGAACTACGCACTCATGATTCTTGATACAGCGTTGCGGATGTCTGAGTCGGCCGCGTTAGCTGGCAAACTGAATGAGATGTATTGGTCGCCACGGAAGCTCATTGAGCGGTCGATTTCTGCTAAGCAGTGAACCATAGAACCATCTACGATGAATGACAGCTCGATCTCTTTGTTATTCATAAAGCCGCCGCTGCGAAATTCAATCTCTTGGTAACAGCCAGAGCGAGAAGCAAAGCTGTTGCCTTTTAAGAAGCCCTTCTCTACGTCTGCTTTCACCATTGCCATGCCCGATGCTTCTACACTTTGGATGATTTTAGCGACCGTTGGCAGTGGGTGTACGGAGATAAAGTCACGGTCTTTAGGATCAATCGCGAAGCCGATATCTAGATTGGTTTCGACCCACACATGGCATTGGTTCATTTGTGCGTTCAACGCGGTGACTGGCGTTTCATCATTCAGTTTAAGACGGAATGGAACCAGTTTGGCTTCGCCCGGTTGGATAACGAAAGGCTCTACGGCTTGAATACGACCGAGTGAAAAAGTTTCATAGCTAGTGCTGTCTTCTGTTTCTACTTTTACTTCTGTGTTGAGAACCAAGTTAATCAGGTCGATTTGTTGCTCAACGTCGCCACCAACAATGTGAACATTGCCTGACAACTCGCCACCTTGGAAAACTTCAATATTATCTAAGACGGTATCAACCTTTGCTGCACCAATGCCCAACGAGGCCTTTAATTTCTTAAACATATTATTTCTCTTTCTAATTATCTGATTTACGAATAGTTATTGCGTGACAATTTGCGACACTTGCCTCACAGAATCAAGCAATTTGCCCCATCTATGTTGAATAAGGTCACATTGCCCGAGGAAATGTTGAAATCGTGAAAAATTCCGTTACTCTATTTGTATAGTCAAATAAGGTTTCATTATGTCGAAAGCGCCGCTCTACCTTCAGATAAAACAGTTCATAGATGACAAAATTACCAATGGTCACTGGCCGGTGGGTTATCAAATTACCACCGAACTCGAACTCACAGAACAGTTCAACGTGAGTAGAATGACGGTGAATAAAGCCATTCGAGATCTTGTGTCTGAAGGCAAGCTCATCAGGAAGCCAAGGCTCGGTACTTTTGTTTGTGAGCCCGACGAAAAAGCACAATCTCCGCTACTTGATATCAACAATATCGCGCAAGAGATCAAAGACCGTGGCCAAACGTATACTAGCCAAGTGATCAAACACGATAGCATCAAGGCTGATGAAAGCACCGCCACACGGTTAGGCGTGATGAACAATGCAGAAGTATTCTATAGTGAAATCATCCACTTTGCCGACAATACGCCGATACAACTGGAAGCTCGTTGGGTGAATTCTCAAGCCGCTCCAAAATATCTAGAGCAAGACTTTTCAATCTCTACCCCCAATGAATATCTTTCAAAAAGCTGCCCGCTAAGTGCTATCGAGCACACGGTTGAAGCCATTATTCCAGACTCTCAAATCAGAACATCACTAAAGCTTTCTGAATCAGAGCCTTGCCTTCTTTTGAATAGAAGAACATGGAGCAAAGAACGCCTCATCAGCTTTGCATTGCTCTATCATCCTGGCTCTAAATACAAATTAAGCTCCAAGATACTCCTAGATTAAAGAACATCATCCTGATCGCTGATCACATTTTTGCAACATCAACTTGATTCAGGTCAGCGTTTAGCCTATTTATTTGTATATACATTTAATGTTTAACAAAGATCTAGGTGATTATGAATTTGATCCTCAAAAACGCACGAGTGGTCTCCATGAGTTCGGGAGTCGACGGTTATCAGCCCTCTTCCCCTCGAGATATCGTTATCGAAGACGGTGAGATCGTATCCCTGTCTCACTCAAGCGATGGGTCACTTCATTGTGAAACTGCGAATGCTAGCCGCTCTGTTGATCACATCATCTACGACTGCAAAAACAAGCTCGTCACCCCAGGGCTGATTGATTGCCACACTCACCTTGTATTTGCAGGCAACCGCGCCAACGAATTTGAACAGCGTTTGAATGGTGTGTCTTACACCGACATCGCTAAGCAAGGCGGCGGTATTCTAGCGACAGTCACGGCCACACGCGCAGCACAAGAGTCTGAACTGGTTGAAATGGCGTTACCGAGACTCGATGGCCTGCTAAAAAGTGGCGTAACCAGCATCGAAGTAAAATCTGGCTATGGTTTAACGCTTGATGATGAACTCAAGATGTTACGTGCGGCTAAAGCGTTAGAAAATCATCGTTGTATTAAGATCACCACTACTCTCCTCGCTGCCCATGCTGTACCACCAGAATATAAAGAACAACCCGATCGTTACATTGACCTGGTTTGCCAAGAGATTATCCCTAAAGCTGCAGAGCAAGGGTTAGCTGATGCAGTTGACGTGTTCTGCGAATCTATCGGCTTCAACCTAGAACAAACCGAACGAGTCTTTGCAGCTGCCAAAGCACATGGGCTAGCGATTAAAGGCCACACAGAACAACTCTCGAATATGGGTGGCAGCGCACTTGCAGCAAAATACGACGCACTCTCTGTTGACCATGTTGAATACCTTGATGAAACCGGAGTAAAAGCACTGGCGGAATCAGGCACAGTTGCCACCTTGCTTCCCGGCGCTTTCTACTTCTTAAAAGAGACTCAACAGCCACCTATTGCCCTACTTCGCGAACACAACATTCCGATGGCGATAGCGACCGACTTAAACCCCGGTACTTCTCCTTTTGCTGACCTAACGCTAATGATGAACATGAGCTGCACCCTGTTTGGCACGACGCCTGAAGAAGCGTTGCGCGGTGTGACTTGTCATGCTGCCGCTGCCATTGGCGACTCACAAACCAAAGGCAAAGTCGAAGTGGGTTATGTCGCTGATTTAGCGATCTGGAATATCGAGCACCCTGCCGATCTAAGTTATCAAGTCGGTGTTCCTCATCTGCATAAACGCATTGTTAATGGCGAGGTGTGTCATGACTCAATCTAAATCCAACGGTATTCAAGAAAACGTAGAAACCGTGCATAACTTTGTGTGGAATGGCCGCAATGATCTTGAAGATGGCGCACTCGGCACTCGCGTTCATCACATTACCAAGCAAGTGCAAAGTAGTGATTCAAGTGACGAGCTGACTGACAGCGCTATCGCCTTAGTTGGCTTTGCCAGCGATGCCGGAGTTGCCAGAAATAAAGGACGCGTGGGCGCGAAACAAGCACCTAACCTGATTCGTCAAGCGTTGGCGAATATGGCTTGGCACAGTGACGCACACATCGCGGATCTCGGTGATATCGAGTGCAATGATGGTCAATTAGAAGTCAGTCAAAAGCAGTGTGCTTCTTTGATTGCCAATGCTTTAGCTACCAGCAAAGTGATTACCCTTGGCGGCGGTCACGAAGTGGCTTGGGCATCGTTCCAAGGGCTCGCTGAGCATTTACATCAAGCGGAACGCCTCCATAAAGCTGAACGTCTTGATAAAGATCAGCTTATACACAAACCTAAGATCGGCATCGTTAACTTTGATGCTCACTTTGATCTTCGTGAATTTGAAAGCGACATCGCTGACGTTAAACCGAGTTCAGGCACGCCTTTTAACCAGATCAGCGATTACTGCCATGCACATCAGTGGCCATTTCATTACGCGTGTCTTGGTGTGAGTGCAGCCAGCAATACTAAAGCACTGTTCAACAAAGCCGATCAACTAGGCGTTTGGTATGAACACGACCGCAATATGACCCAAGTAAACCAAGTCGCTCAATTGGTTAAGTTGCAAAAATTCATCGATGAGTGTGATTACCTCTATCTCACCATCGATCTCGATGTCTTCCCTGCGGCGACTGCGCCGGGTGTCAGTGCACCAGCGGCAAGAGGCGTGAACTATGAAGCACTCGCTCCTTTTCTAGAACAGATTTTCAAACACAGTGAAAAACTCATTATCGCGGACATTGCGGAATATAACCCAGACTACGACGTCGATGGCCAAACGGCTCGATTGGCGGCTCGTTTGTGTTGGGATATTGCCAGTGCAATGGCAGGCGACTAATCCAGCTATACCGATAACTACAACTACAACTACAACGATATAACGTGAAACAGAAGGAATTCCAAAATGACGGAACACCACAACAGTGACCCTCGTCTCGACACGACTCGCGAAATTCGCGCACCTCATGGCACCACTTTGCGCGCTAAATCTTGGTTAACAGAAGCACCGCTGCGTATGCTGATGAACAACCTAGACCCAGATGTGGCAGAACACCCACATGCACTGGTTGTGTATGGCGGTATTGGTCGCGCTGCGCGTGATTGGAAATGTTATGACAAGATTGTTGAAGTATTAGAACGTTTAGAAGACGATCAAACGTTACTTGTTCAATCAGGTAAACCTGTAGGCGTGTTCCCGACTCATAAAAACGCACCTCGCGTACTGATCGCTAACTCTAACCTTGTTCCACATTGGGCCAACTGGGAGCACTTCAACGAGCTCGATAAAGAAGGCTTGATGATGTACGGTCAAATGACCGCAGGTAGCTGGATCTACATCGGCTCACAAGGCATCGTGCAAGGTACTTATGAAACATTTGTCGCGATTGCCAAGAAGCACTTCCAAGGCGAAGCAAACGGCAAATGGGTTCTAACTGGCGGTCTTGGCGGCATGGGTGGTGCTCAACCTCTCGCTGCTACAATGGCTGGCTTCTCAATGATCGCGGTTGAATGTGATGAATCACGAATCGACTATCGCTTGCGCACTGGCTATGTCGACAAAAAAGCCACCAGCATCGATGAAGCGATGGCAATGATTAAAGAATCAGACACACCTATCTCTGTTGGCTTACTTGGTAACGCAGCAGACGTATTCCCAGAGCTTGTTGAACGCAATATCACGCCAGACGTAGTGACTGACCAAACCTCTGCCCACGATCCACTGAACGGCTACTTGCCACAAGGTTGGACGATGGAGAAAGCAGCGCAAGAACGAACCCTTGATGAAGCTAAAGTAGTGAAAGCCGCTAAGCAATCAATGGCAATTCAAGTTCAAGCTATGTTAGATCTTCAGTACCGTGGCGCTGCGACCGTAGATTACGGCAACAACATTCGCCAAATGGCACTTGAAGAAGGCGTGGAAAACGCATTTGATTTCCCAGGTTTCGTTCCTGCATATATACGACCTTTATTTTGTGAAGGCGTCGGTCCGTTCCGTTGGGCTGCCCTATCTGGCGACCCAGAAGACATCTACAAAACAGACCAAAAAGTAAAAGAACTGATTCCAGATAACCCACATCTACACAACTGGCTAGATATGGCGCGTGAACGCATACAGTTCCAAGGCTTACCCGCTCGTATCTGTTGGGTTGGTTTGAAAGATCGTGAACGTTTAGGCCAAGCATTCAATCAAATGGTTAAAAATGGCGAACTAAAAGCACCAGTTGTTATCGGTCGTGACCACCTAGATTCAGGCTCAGTAGCGAGCCCGAACCGCGAAACAGAAGGTATGATGGATGGATCAGATGCCGTATCAGATTGGCCTCTATTGAACGCCCTTCTAAATACGGCAGGTGGCGCAACATGGGTTTCTCTGCACCACGGTGGCGGTGTTGGAATGGGCTTCTCACAACACTCAGGTATGGTGATTTGTTGTGACGGCAGTGAAGATGCATCGCAGCGCATTGCTCGTGTACTTCATAATGATCCGGCCACTGGCGTTATGCGTCATGCTGATGCGGGTTACGATATTGCCAAGCAGTGTGCTAAAGAGCAGAAGCTTGATTTACCTATGCTAAACGAAGAACTTCGTCGCCTTTAATGTCTGGAGAAAACATGTTGAATTTATTACTTAAACCAGGACTTCTAGGCCTACCTGAATTGCGTAAGATTAGCCGTAGCCCTGTGAACTTATCACTCGATCCTGCAGCCATTCCTGATATTGAAGCGAGCATGCACGTTGTAGAACAAGTGATTGCTGAAGATCGCACAGTGTATGGCATCAACACGGGTTTTGGCTTATTAGCGAATACCAAAATTGCCCCTGAAGATTTAGAAGTATTACAGAAAAGTATCGTGCTTTCTCACGCGGCCGGCATTGGTAAATTCATGTCTGATGAAACCGTGCGCTTGATGATGGTGCTAAAGATTAACAGTTTGTCTCGTGGCTACTCGGGTATCCGACTCAAGGTCATCAATGCTCTTATCGATCTTGTGAACGCACAGGTTTATCCGTGTGTTCCACAAAAAGGATCTGTGGGTGCTTCAGGAGATCTTGCTCCCCTCGCCCACATGAGTACGGTACTTCTAGGTGAAGGCCAAGCGCGCCACAACGGAAAAATCATCACTGGCTTAGAAGCAATGCAGATCGCTGGCTTGGAGCCAATCACACTTGCTCCGAAAGAAGGCTTAGCTCTGTTAAACGGCACACAAGCATCGACAGCATTTGCATTAGAAGGTCTGTTTGCAGCTGAAGACTTATTCGCGTCTGCAACCGTATGTGGTGCGATGTCCGTAGAAGCAGCGCTGGGTAGTCGTCGTCCGTTTGACCCTCGTATACACCGCGTTCGTGGTCATCGTGGCCAGATGGATGCAGCACTTGCTTACCGTCATATGCTTGATCAAAAGAGTGAGATTGGTGAATCACACACTTGTTGTGAAAAGGTTCAAGACCCTTACTCACTGCGTTGTCAGCCTCAAGTGATGGGGGCATGTTTACAGCAGATTCGTAATTCAGCAGAAACCTTAAACATTGAAGCAAATGCCGTATCCGACAACCCACTTGTTTTCGCTGACGATGGCGACATCATTTCGGGCGGTAACTTCCACGCAGAACCTGTCGCAATGGCAGCCGATAACCTTGCACTAGCGATAGCTGAAATCGGTAGCTTGTCAGAGCGTAGAATGGCGTTGTTGATTGATAGTGCGCTAAGCAAACTTCCACCTTTCTTGGTCGATAACGGCGGCGTGAACTCGGGCTTTATGATTGCTCAAGTAACGTCTGCAGCACTCGCTAGTGAGAACAAAACCTTGGCTCATCCGGCGTCAATAGACAGCCTGCCTACTTCTGCAAACCAAGAAGACCACGTATCAATGGCCACCTTTGCCGCTCGCAGGCTTAGATACATGGCTGAAAACACCCGTGGGATATTGGCAGTAGAATATTTAGCAGCAGCACAAGGGCTAGACTTCCGCGCTCCGAATCTATCTTCTCCTCGTGTGGAAGAAGCGAAACAGATTCTGCGTGAAAAAGTCAGCTTTTACGACAAAGACAGATATTTTGCTCCGGATATTGAACAAGCGAACTTATTGCTCAAATTATCCGTTCATAATCACCTAATGCCAGAAGGCACTTTGTGTAGCTTTTAAAGCAAAAACATTCTGAACAACACCCATTAGAGTGTCATATAAACAAGGGCTATTAATTAGCCCTTGTTGCATTGAGCCAAAGGCCATATCTCCCTTCAAATCGTCACATACCATCCAACGTATTTATCTAATTGACTGATATATAAGCAAAGTTAACTGGATAGACCATTAGAACGAAGTTAGTTAGCTATAATCCACCCCAGATTTGATGACTAATAGCGATACTATGTTTCTGACACCTTACTTTTCTACTGAAGACAATCAATTTCAATTCACTCGTGAACAGGCTAGCCACTTTGCTAAAAAAGTAGCCGCTGACTTCAACCCAATTCACGATGAAGACAACAAGCGCTTCTGCGTGCCTGGCGATCTTTTGTTTGCAGTTCTTCTGCAGAAAGAAGGCATCAGCCAAAAAATGCGTTTTGATTTTTCAGGTATGGTTGGTAACGGTATTGCGCTTAGCGTTGACAACAAGTGTGAAAAAGAAAGCTCACTGGTTGACGAGAAAGGCAAAGAATACCTACACATGTCTTGTGAAGGTGAGAAAAGCCACGATCAAGCATTCATCGAACACGTAGTAACAAACTACGTTAAGTTCTCTGGTATGAACTTCCCACACATCATGGTTCCTCTTATGGAAGAGCAACAGATGATGATCAACTGCCAACGTCCTCTTGTTATTTACGAGAGCATGGAAGTTGAATTTACTCGCCTAGACCTATCCCACCCAGAAGTTGAATTCTCTGGTGCGACTTTTGATGTTGAAGGCAAGCGTGGCATCGTGACACTGAACTTCGATTTCAAAGAGGACGGCGAAGTGGTAGGTAAAGGCGTGAAACGCATGGTAGCAAGTGGCCTTAAGCCATACGACCAAGCTTCTGTCGATGACCTAGTAAACCGCTTCAACGAACGTAAAGAGATGTTTCTAGCTCAGTTCGCAGCTGCCGCTTAAGTAAGCCAACACAGAATTAAAAAGCCCAACTTGAGGTATCAAGCTGGGCTTTTTTCATTCTAAACAATAGATATTAATATAAGTCACCGGTATTTACTGAGTACCTTTCCTCTTCAATGACGAAAGTGACTTACGTATCATCGTGCCACCTAACAGCATCGCCAGCCAATACCAACCCATTGAACCACCTGTCTTTTTAATGATTGGGTCTTCAACCAAGCTTAACTCTTTAATCTCATTACTATAAGCAAAGTTCTTAATGGTCACTCTGTCATGCCCTGCGGTCCCCACCTCATCTTTGCTGTACGCAATCATGAAGCTATTGTCTTTAGCTCTCGCCATTGGCAGTTCAACAGTCCCAGATAATTGCCCCGCAAACGCGCCGACTTCAAAGCCGTTAATGTAGATCTCCATATAGTCACGATCTTCTTCAGAAAAGACGGTGAGATCCAAAGACACGGTACCAGCTGGGATACCGTCAACAATGAATGCGGTGGACTGGCTATTACCAATATCCGGTGAAGCTATCGTATACCCTTCAACATCCCAAGCTTCTGTGCTGTAAACTGCATTCTTAGGTATCGTGACGAGTGAATTCACTGCATCAGAAACCACATTCGCGCCAATAGCATATGCCTTTGATGTCACCACACCGGCTAATGAGTCGGTTGACAGCTTGATACCAAAATCATGATTACCCACTGAATCTATGTTGTAGCTTACAACCACATCACAGCCTTCATTCGGCGATAGCGTCGTACAACTATTGCTCTTTATGATCGCAGTACCATTGTAGGTTATGGGATCGTCTGTGGCGACAGCTAAAGATACGTTGGTTACTTTAATCTCTTGATCAGATTTGTTCGTAAATTCAAACTTGTGTTCAATTGGGCCCAAAGATCGAGCACCAAGCATCGCTTTAGTTTGGTAACTAAAACCTGCCGTCTTCTTACCTATCCAGTCAGCAAAGTGGCTTATGTTGGTGTAGACACCGTATGCCCTTGGCTGTGCACAACCTTCTCCCCAACTCACAAGACCTAGCTGTTCGTAGTGACCATTGGTGGACAACATGATTGGACCGCCGCTATCCCCGCTACATGAATCGCGTCCGCCTTCTTTGTAACCGGCACAAAAAGCATCAGAGCCAATATCTGAATATCCGTCTCCTTGACCAAGGTTACATTCTCGCTGACTAACTAACGGAACATTCACTTGATGTAACTGACTCGTGGATGAGTATTGCTCTTCTGATGAATTCTGGTTACCCCAACCTATGACAGTTAACATCTGACCTGTATTCAAGTTATCACGAGCATAACCATCGACCAGGTTAACCGCAGACTCCGTGGGCTTATCATTAAGCTCAATAATAGCGATGTCATTACTCGCAGGCTCTTGAGTATAACTTTCATGGGCATAAATTTGCTCAACAGAATAGCGGTGCTGCTCTACGTCGGGCGAAGAAAGATCAGAGACACCAATGACAACCTCAAAATCTTGGTTGCTACTTGCTTCGATACAGTGCGCTGCGGTAAGCACATATCGCTCACCAATGAAACTTGCGCCGCAGAACTGCCCTTCGTAGGCATCCATGTTTTTTGAAACAAGCGCGACCATGAATGGCCAACTACCTTTTGCCGCTTCGTTACCATTGATAATTTGAGGGGAGATATCTGCCAACACCGGCATTGAAGAGAGGCCAACCGCATAAATACTTAATGGCAGCCATTTTGTTTGGATAACTTTCATTACCTAACCTTTCATTTGTTTTAATAATAACTGACAGGTTATTTGATAAAAAATAAATATAAATGGTAAGCACACCAAAATATGGCTTACCTTGAATAGGTTTCAAACATTAGTGAATAGCTAGCTTATTAACTGCATTAACAAATCAAACCTAGCGCCTAACCTTCTGTTTGTAATCAACATATTCAGCACTGAATAATTGCCTAGTACTCGCTCTTCTGGTTTGATTTGGCACTGATTGAAACCAAGTTAGAAACGGAAATCGGAGTTAGCTATAACCGTGAATTCAGATCAATAAAGCCCAGCTGATTTCATCCAGCTGGGCTTTTTGCGTTTAACTAAAGGTGATAGGTTGGCTATCAGTCTTAAGTTAGCGTCAGTGGTATAGCTTACTGATCACCTTTCATCTTCAGTGGTGAAAATGACTTACGTACAGTCGCACCGCCTAAAAGCACAAATAACCAATGCCAAGACAGCGAGCCGCCGCTACCGCCCCCTGAGCTTTTTGCGTTTTGCGTTCCTTCAGACTTAGATATCTTTATCTCATCTGTATAAGAGAAGTTCTTGACCGTAGCTTTGTCATTTCCGGTGGAACCAAACCAATCTTTCACATAGGTAATCATGAAGCTATTATTGGAATCTCTCACCATCGGTAGGTTGACCGAACCAGAAAACTCACCAGAGACACTATCAAGTTTTTGACCATTAATATAAACCTCAACAAAATCATAATCAGCTTCAGACGATGCAGTTAGGTCAAACGAAACTGTACCAGAAGGAATCCCCTCAACAATAAGCGCTGTAGATGTACCGTGGCTAATGGACGGTGAGGACAGCGAATCACCTTCTGTAATCCAAGCTTGTGTGTTGTAGACGCCACTGTTTGGTATGCTTACATATGAACTCACCGTATCCGTTACAGATCTCGCTCCGATTACAGAAGCAGTTGAAGTAACCGTACCTACCAATAAATCAGTGTCAACATTAATACCAAATTCATGTTCACCAATTGAGTTTAGGTCGAAACTAACCACAACTTCACAGCTTTGCCCTGCAGTTAAAATGCTACATCCGTTGTCTGTTATAACAGTATCATTACCTGAAATTGGATAAACACGGTTTACTGCAATGTTTTGATCAGATTTATTTGTGAATTCAAAGGTATGTGAAATAGGCGCCAATAATTTTGCACCAAGCATTTCAATTTGACGGTAACTAAGCCCTGATTGCTGCTCATCAATCCAATCATCAAAGTAGCTAATATTGGTATAGACTCCGTAGGCGTTGGACTGTGCACAGCCTTTACCCCAGCTTACAATGCCCAGTTGCTCATATGTTCCATTTGTCGACACAACGATTGGTCCACCACTGTCACCCTGGCAGGAGTCATAACCACCATCACTGTATCCCGCACAGAATGCATCACTGCCAATTGACGCATAGCCACTGTGAGGAACGCTATTACATTCATACTGATTAACTAAAGGAATGTTGACTTGATATAGTTCACTCTTAGATGCATAACCATCTGATGCGTCCTGATCTCCCCAGCCCATCACCGTTAGCATCTGACCATCATTTAGGTTACCTCGAACATAACCATCAACGAGATTAACCACAGACTCAGCTGGCTTTTCTGCGAGCTCAATAATGGCGATATCATTGCCTGTCGCTGCAGAGTTGTAATATTCATGTACATAAATATTATCAACAGCGTATCTATGTTGTGCGGCTTGAGAGGCAGAAAGGTTTGATACGCCAATCACCACATCTAGATCTTCACGACCATTACCTTCCACACAGTGAGCGGCAGTTAATACATATCGCTCACCAATGAAGCTCGCACCACAAAACTGACCGTCATAAGCGTTCACGTTCCTTGAGACTAGCGCAGCCATAAATGGCCAATTGCCTTGTGTTGCTTCTTTACCGTTGATAATTCGAGCTGAAACATCTGCCAACACCGACGTTGAAGACAGACTCACTGCATAGATACCTAGCGACAACCATTTAGCCTGAACCATTTTTATTACCTAGCCTTTTATATCTTTTAATAATGATGTGCAGGCTATTTTATAAAAACACAATATGAAACATTGGCTATATTTTTTTGTGATGAAGATCAACTAAATGATAATAGTTCTTATCTAATTGCTTAATTGTCTTTGAATCCACATCAGATCCAACGCCTAACCTTTTGTTTGTAATCAACATATTCAGCACCGAACAATTTTTCTAGTGCTCGCTCTTCGGGTTTGATTTGGAACTGAGTCATGTACATTACAAATACAAAACTGAGTAAAACGCTGAACAGGTTTTGGAAGAAGTAGCCAAAGCAAAACAGTAGGATGAATAGCCCTAAGTACATTGGGTTACGGGTGTAACCGAAAATACCGCTGTCCACAACTGCCGAGGCGGTTTCGACTTTGATCGGATTAACGGTGGTGTTCTGTTTTCGAAATTCCAATATGCCTGATATTCCAATCACACCACTCAATACAATCCCGATACCGAGTACAACCATTCCATAAGGCAGTGCAATTGCTCCTAGGATCAATTGCTGCGCACAGAAGTATGAGGCTATAAATACAATAATGAAAAGTGCAACGGGTGGTACTTTTAACTCAAGAAATCTCATAGCTTTCCTTATTAACAATTCCATTGTTAGTTTAGAAAAAAGCCCAGCAATTGCTGGGCTAAATGTATTAAATAATTTTTGCGAGCGCTTGTAGTGGGTGGGCAAGCTTCTCACCCTCAAAACGCTTCACTTGGCTTCGACAGGAATAACCCGTCACTAAGCAACGCTCTTTCGGTAAGTCTTGCATCCTTGGCTTCCAACTTAGACCGTATATGTCTTTCGACATTTGTAGCTTATCGACTTCGTGACCGAAAGTACCTGCCATACCACAACAGCCGACAGGAACGCTGGTTAAAGCAGCGCCAAAGTGTTTGAAGATAGCGCCCCACTCTTTTTCAGCGTTTGGCATTTTGGTCTTCTCCGTACAGTGAGCAAACAAGTACCACATTTCTTCGCTTGCAGAACGCGCTTCAAAATCACCGAGCGACGGCATTAACCATTCATGTACGGTGAGCACATCAAAGTCGCCACGCTTGTCACCTAAAATCTCGACGTATTCATCGCGGTAACAAAGCACAAGAGCAGGATCAACACCGACTAAAGGAATACCAATATCAGCCACCATCGATAAGAAATCAGACGTCGATTTCGCCTCACGAGCGAAACGACTTAAGAAGCCTTTTATGTGCAGCGCTTTCCCATTAGGTTTGAACGGCAGTAGTACCGGTGTTTTGCCAAGCTTTTGAGCCAAAGTGACGAAGTCTTCAATCACCTCTGCATCATAGAAGCTAGTAAACGGGTCTTGGACGATCAACACATGTTGTTTCTTCTCTTCAGAAGAGAGCCCTTCTAGATATTGGATATCGAATAGTTGCAGCTCTTTGCTCGCCAGACGATTCTTAAGCGTAGGGACCGACATAAGCGGTGCATCAACATAACCGACTGTTTTCGCTGTTGCGGATTGAACCCACTTTTGGCCCAACGCAGCGTTCACCACTTTTGGCGCTTTCGCCATCAGTGGCAGCATGGTTTCAATGTTGGCGACTAAATAGTCTTTTGCAGGGCGTTGGTAGCGTGAGTAATAAATGTTTAAGAATCGAGAACGGAAGCTCGGAACATCAACTTTAATCGGACACTGGCTCGCACACGCTTTACACGCAAGACAACCGTTCATCGCTTCGTGAACTTCATGCGAGAAATCGTATTCGTGGCGTTTGTTCATTGTATTACGAACACGTTCCACCATGGTTTTAACCGGAGTATTGTCCTTCAGCGCTTCTTGCTCTAAATCGAGAATATCGACGCCTTGCTCTGTTAACTGGCGTAACCATTCTCTCACCAAGCCTGCGCGGCCTTTTGGCGAATGACGACGGTCAGCCGTGACTTTCATCGAAGGGCACATTGGCGAGCTAGTATCGTAGTTGAAGCACAAGCCGTTACCGTTACATTCCATCGCTTGCTTGAAGCTGTCACGAACTTGTACGTCGATCTGACGATCGTAGAAACCACGCTTAGTATCGGTGACTTTCACCAATTCAGCGTCACTTTCTAACGGCGTACAGATCTTGCCAGGGTTCATCTTGTTATGCGGGTCGAATGCCGCTTTAACACGTCTTAATTCGGTAAACAGCTCTTCGCCGAAGAAGTCAGGACCATACTCAGAACGGAAGCCTTTACCGTGCTCCCCCCACATTAAGCCGCCGTATTTCGCCACTAGCTTAACCACTTCGTCAGAGACTTCATGCATCAAGGCTTCTTGCATCGGGTCACACAGATCTAATGCTGGACGAACGTGTAATACGCCCGCATCCACGTGACCAAACATGCCGTAATTCAACTCTTTTGAATCGAGTAACACTCTAAATTCAGAGATAAAGTCCGCGAGGTTTTCTGGTGGTACACAAGTATCTTCAGCAAAAGCGACTGGCTTAGCTCGGCCTTTCGCCGCACCTAATAAACCCACCGCTTTCTTACGCATGTTGTAGATTCGGCCAATACTCGCCAAATCGCTACAAACTTGGAAACCGATCACACCCGCGTCTTCGGTTTCTACCATGGTTTCAAGTTGTGCCGTCAGCGCTTGAACTTGTTGTTCAACTTCCGCTTCATCTTGGCCTGCAAACTCAACCATGTTGATGCCAAGCATCTCTTTGTTAGGGACATCGGTCAGCAGGTCGCTCACGGTGTGCCAGACGATGTCTTGCTTCGCTAAGTTCAATACTCTTGAATCAACCGTTTCAACAGACAGTGCTTTCGCTTCCACCATAAACGGTGCGTTACGCAATGCAGAATCAAACGTGTTGTATTTCACGTTAACCAGTGTGCGTGCTTTTGGAATCGGCGTTAGGTTTAGCTTAGCTTCCGTGATGAATGCTAACGAACCTTCAGCGCCACATAGAACGCGAGTCAGGTCAAAGCTATCGTCTTGCTCGTTGATTGCATTCTTTAGATCGTAACCAGTTAAGAAGCGATTCAGCGGAGGGAATTTATCCAGAATTTGAGCGCGCTTGTCTCGACAAACAGCCTCAGTCACCTCAAGGGCATGGTGAGCGAATTCACCTTCAACGGGTAAGCCGTGTGATAAATCAGACTCTAAACATGAACCGTCTGCGAATACCGCTTGTAGCGATAATACATGGTCAGACGTTTTTCCGTACTTCAATGACCCTTGGCCCGAAGCATCGGTATTGATCATGCCACCCAAGGTTGCTCGGTTACTTGTGGAAAGGTCTGGAGAGAAAAAGTAACCATACGGGCGAACAGCGTCGTTCAATTGATCTTTAACGACACCAGACTGAACTCTTACCCAGCCTTCTTTCTCGTTAATCTCAAGAACCTTATTCATGTATCGCGACAGGTCAATCACGACACCTTTTGTTAAAGATTGTCCGTTGGTTCCGGTACCGCCACCACGAGGGGAAAAGGTCACACGTTCGTAAGCAGATTTAGAAACCACTTTACCGATAAGCACAACATCTTGCGTTGTTTTAGGAAGGATGACCGCCTGCGGCAATTGCTGATAAACACTGTTATCAGTCGCCACAGCCAAACGGCTAGAATATTGAGATTCAATGTCGCCAGTAAAGCCCGCTGTTTTTAGTTCATCTAAAAAGCGTACGACAACTGGATCGACATCAGCATTGAGTTGAAGTCTTGGTAACATTTGCTTCCTGCCCCTACTTCGCTGATCCTATCAGCATTGGGTTATCTGAGATTTTTAATAATTTTCTTTGAATTTCGTCACTTTACTACTATTAAGATCATATAAAAAGGTGATCAAATCAGAATCTCAGTGCAAGAATGGAGAAATAGTCACTTTCGTCTTAATTCAGTAACAGTATACTGAATAACATTTTGTTTAAGACATCTCCACGAGCACATCACAATGAAAAAAAACAAAACAGTCACAACTGAAGATATCCTTCTTAAACTATGCCAATCAGTCTCAAGCGTACTTACTTCAGCGACGGCTTCTCAGGTGTCCTATTCAGCCATGGTGCAAAAGATCAACAAAACAAGCCTAAAGCCAGACTTTGGTTGCTTCGTTCTGTTTGACGGTGGCTTTTCTGGTCTTGTTGTTATCAATTTTACGTCCAAAGCAGCGCTAGAGATCTACACCAATTACATGCGCAATATGGGCATGCCTGAAAACGAGCTCGCTGTGCTGCATACTTCAGACGAAGTGGGTGATGTATTGGGTGAGTTGATGAACCAATTGGTGGGTGACTTCACCAATAAAATCCGCAAAGAGCTGCAAACTAACATCACCCAAAACCAACCAAAAATGCTGGCTCTGAACAAGCAAGTAAACCTTTCTGTTGATACCAATCTCGATCGTCCACAAGCTCGTCGTGTGACCTTCTCTACCGCCAATAACAACATCTTCTACCTTGAGCTTGCGATGGATAAGACCGAATTCATTCAATTGGAAGAATTTGAAATCGCAGAAGACGAATGTCCAGATAGCATTCTTGAGGCGACTCAGAAAAAAATGCAAGAAGCGAACAAGCCAGCTCAAAGCTCTGGCAATGACTCTGCAGCAGATCTACTCGATGAACTGGGTATCTAGTTTGCGAAAGCTCTAGTCATTCTAAAAAATCGAGTCACCAACGCCATCAATACTCTTGATGGCGTTTTTGTTTGTGTCACCAAGCCGGCTCGTGCAGTCCAATGTTCACCACCTCACTTGTTCATCAAACCAGTTTTGCCTTTCTGTTACCCGCGAAAACATGTAAAATGTTGGACTTTTAAAAATTTGCGGTACTGATTAAATTGTCGATGGATAAGAAAAAAGCCCTAAAGAAAATTGCCAAGTGTCTTGAGCTTGGAAATTCTGCGAACGTCAATGAAGCTGCCAATGCGATAAAAATGGCGCATAACTTGATGCTGAAATATGGTCTCGAAAAAGACGATATTGAATTTATCAAGATGGGGAAAACTCAGTCCAGTCACCTGTTACCTGCAAATATCAGTTCTACACTGCTGCGCGTTATTCGCGGTATCAACACCAAGTTTGGCGTAGAAGCCGTGTTACTGAATCACAAAGGCCTCAAGCGCGTTGAATTCATTGGTGAAGCCGACCGCGCGATCTTCGCAGCCTTCGCTTTCGATATCATTTATCGCGAGCTGAATGAACACACCGGCCAATTCAGAAATAGCTTTGCTGGCTCTGGCACAGGATCATTAGAAGTAACACGCCGCGTGAACTCTTTTGTTTCAGGCTGGGTTGAAGGTGCACTTGAAAAGCTGCCAACCATTACTCCAGACGACGAATCAAACAACAAGATCAATAACTACATTGATAAAGAATTCAAAAATATCGACCGTGAAACGTTCAAACAGCAACTGAGAGAAGCGATGAAAAACCTCACCGCCGATTATGAAGTTGGTTTGAAGAAAGGTCGTAAATTGTCTGTTAATCGACCAGTTGGCGGTACCCAGGCAGCTAACAAGATAACTAAATCATAGAGCCACTTTACATTACTTCGGCGTATTGATAAAAACCATCAATAAGATTTACAGGACTATGTTTGTCACTCGGATTCATTCGTTTGATAGAAGTACATGATGGAGAAAATACGTTGAAAAAAATCACACTAGCCCTAGCGCTTACTATCGCTTTAACGGGTTGTCAGGCAACTCAACGCCAAAACGCGACAACTGGCGAATCTGAGACTAACTCTGCAACTCAAGGCGCTCTAATTGGTGCACTTGCTGGTGCCGTTGCTGGTGCAGCTACCGGTGACTCTAAAGACCGTGGTAAACGTGCACTTATTGGTGCGGCAGGTGGTGCGGCTGTTGGTGGTGGTATTGGTTACTATTTTGACCGACAAGAAGCAGCCCTTCGTGAAGAACTAATGAACTCTGGCGTTCAAGTAGAACGTGTTGGTGAGAATCAACTTCTACTTCGTCTGGAAAACGGCATTGGTTTTGATTCTGGTTCTTACGCTTTAGAATCAAGCATTCACAACACACTTCGCGGCGTTGCGCGCATCCTAGTTGAATACCCAGACACAAGCCTAGTGATCGAAGGTCACACGGACAGCACTGGCAGTGAGTCGACTAACCAAATCCTTTCTGAGCGTCGTGCTGAATCTGTTCGTGCATTCTTGATCTCTCAAGATGTAGCAGCAGGCCGTGCCATTGCTCGTGGTAACGGTGAGCGTTACCCTCTATGTGACAACAATACCTCTCAAGGTCGTGCTTGTAACCGTCGTGTAGAAATTCAAATCTTGCCGCTTAAGTAGCACGATTAAAGCCCAGTCCGTCTTTATCTATTGAATTAACCTCTATATAGTTGTTTATCAGTTATGTTACTCAATTAGCGTAATACTAATAACCAACAACCATAAAGCGTATTCATACTGACATATCGACTCTGGGCTTTTTTACGAGACTTATCTTTTGCTTATCCAATCCAACTTTTTGTCATCGTCACTTCTTAGAACTCTATTTCTAGCCCTCGTTTTTTCCTCGATACTGTTGCCCACCCCACATTTCGTGCACGCAGCAAGTAGTAATGAGTTTTCACTACAGTCACAACCTCAAGATCCCATTTCTCAATACCAATTAGCGCAAGCGTATGAATTGGGAACGGATGTGCCTGAGAACATCGACGACGCATTCTATTGGTACTCTCAATCTGCAGATAATGGCAATGCAGATGCACAATTTAAACTCGGCGAGTGGTACTTGGCAGGAAAAAGTGTCGAGCAAGATAACAAAATTGCCTTAGAGTGGTTCATCAAAGCGGCATTGCACGGTAACAAGAGAGCTCCAGTGGAAGTAGCAAAGATCTATGAGTCCTCACTTGAGAAAGAACTACTCCAACCATTAGATGCCGCGCAGCTATGGTATGAAGCGGCCTTAAAAGACAACCCTAATGCAGAAGATGGCTACACCCGTGTTCTACAAGCGCGATTCAACCAGCAACGCGCAAAGCAGATCTCTTCAATAGAACAGCTCGATGACAGCATCGACTCTGAAATCGACAGCAGTCAGGGGCTATCTCAGCAAGTGCAATCTAGCCAAGCGACACGCTCTAACCTCTCCAGTTCTAACCTAACCAGCTCTGAATATATGATTGGTGCTGCGTTGGCCTTACTGATTGCGATCTTGAGTATCAGTGCGACTCTGGTTATCTCGCGAAAGCGACAAGGCCTGAAATCTGGTGAGTTAAATCAACAGCAACAGACACTTGAAGCGCAGCTTAGCTCAAAGGACCTTACGATTAGGCAACAAAAACGCCAGCTGCACACTATGTTTCACGAATTGAAGAAGCAGAAAAACAGCAAAGGTCTGAGTAATTTGCAGGTCGCTTGTGCTCTATTTGGGTACACACCAAATTCAATACCTGACCAGAAAAGCATCAAAGTTCGATACAAACAACTGTCGAAAATCTATCACCCTGATGGTCATGGATGTGACGAAGAAATGAAACGTTTGAACAATGCGCTAAAAACCATTTTACAAAATGTTACAAAACCGTAAACAAACACACATCTTCATTTTCCTATATCTCAAAGATATCGATTTTATTGGTGTTGCAATCGATCCCCCTCTCAAAAACGGGTAACAAACTATTAACTAATGGGTCTTACTTGTGTCATAATTTGCGCCGAAAATACACCTGACTTAAACAGGTGAGGAGAGAATATGTTCACAATAGAAGGCGTTTGTGATTGGTGCAAAAAGCCAAGCCTAGTTAAAAAGCACGACTACCTAGATGGTAAGTGTCATCATGCATGTAAAGAGTGCAATGATATTGCAACCATTGATGTTCGCCAGTTCAATATTGGTGAAATGGAAATGAGAGCAAAACTCTCCCAAGCGACATTGAGATAAGCAACACCGTGAAATATAAGAAAGCGCCTAAGGCGCTTTTTTTGTGCTTGTGGTTTTCTCTCTTCTCTCTTCTCTCTTCTCTCTTCTCTCTTCTCTCTCTTCTATACAGGTATATACAGCACTTTTCTGTCAAAACCACTGTATACACCTGTGTAAAGCTCACATTTTTTCAACTTATGAGACAAAACAGCAAATTCATTCAAATTTAATTTATCAAATAGTTTCAATAACTTAATTACATTCCACCCATAATTCCAGACGAAATCGTCCAATAATCCCGCAAAAAACGCTTGATCTTATAAGCAACTAAAACTACTGTATACACATACAGCATGTATATAAGGACAGCAAAATGATTCAAGCACACGTTAAAGCCCAACACTCTAGCCCGCTAGTTCACTGCGCATTTGCATCAGTTTCTCGTAAAAGCAAAAATTCAAACGAGGAAGCATTGTTTGCAAGAATGGCGTTGCTGTCCAATCAACACCAGTGGCTACTTTTTACGGCTCAAACACCAAGACCATCGGCTAAGCAGCTTAAGCAACATAATGTTTGCTGCGACCGTGTTATTCATATGAAAGCCTCTCATCAAATGACCGAAGTAGAGACCGTCGAGAAAGCAATCCGCTCTAAGAATGCGAGTGCGATTGTTGCAAGTGCATCGATTGATCAGTTCAGCCAACAGTACCTAAGAACATTAGGATTGCGCTTTCAGTGTGAAGTCTTCTTTATGGATGCAAATTCAGAGCGCATTCACTAATCTAACGTCGCTCAAAAACACAGTCCAAACATACTGCCTTCCCCTGCCCTACAATTCGCCAATTATTCAGCGGATAGTTAGGCGGGGGTTTTTATTTGATTAATAGATTTAGCAATCGTTTGCTTTTTCTCTGGAAGCAAACAGTAGATTGGGTATAATGCCCGTCTAATCATGTGCACACCGCACTTCTCTGTATGACGTTTGATAAAAGATAGGAATGTCTAAATGAGCCTTGCTGATCAAGTTCTTGCCGTAAATGATGACCTACCAATCCGTACTGACAAACCTGTCCACAGTGGCAAGGTTCGCTCAGTCTACTGGTTAACTGAAGAAGATAGCCAACGACTAATTAAAGAGAAAGGTTACGATGTAGCACCAGATGCGCCTTTAGCAATCATGGTGATCAGTGACCGTATCTCTGCATTTGATTGTATCTGGCGTGGTGAAGGGAATCTGAAAGGTGTTCCAGGTAAGGGAGCAGCTCTAAATGCTATCTCTAACCACTGGTTCAAATTGTTTAAAGACAACGGCCTTGCTGACAGTCATATCCTTGATATCCCTCACCCATTCGTATGGATTGTACAAAAAGCTCGCCCAGTCATGATCGAAGCGATTTGTCGTCAATACATCACAGGCTCTATGTGGCGTGCATACGCGAACGGCGAACGTGAATTCTGTGGTATCGAGATGCCTGAAGGCCTAGAGAAAGACAAGAAGCTACCAGAGCTGCTTATCACGCCTTCTACTAAAGGGATTTTGAAAGGTATTCCTGGCGTTCCAGAAGCTGATGATGTGAACATCACACGTAACAACATCGAAGACAACTTCGCAGCATTCAACTTCACTCAGGCAAGTGACATCGCGCATTACGAGAAGCTGCTAAAAGAAGGCTTCAACGTAATCAGCCAAGCGCTAGCAAAAGTAGACCAAACCTTTGTTGATACCAAATTTGAGTTTGGCTACGTCAACGATGCTCAAGGCAAAGAAAAACTTATCTACATGGACGAAGTTGGTACTCCAGATTCATCTCGCATTTGGGATACTCAGGAATACAACAACGGCAACATCGTTGAGAACTCAAAAGAAGGGTTCCGTCAGTTCTTGCTTAACTACTTCCCTGATGCCGACATTCTTTTGAACAAAGAACGCATGCCAGAACGTGAAGCACTAGCTCGTGACAACGAACTGCCTCTTGATTCGCTAATGTCTCTTTCTCGTACTTACCTTGATATCGCTGCGAAAATCACAGGTGCTGAGATTGTCTTGAGCGAAAACCCTAAGCAAGAGATCATTGATGTTCTGCGCGCTGACTATGGTCTAATCGACTAGTCGCTTTATTGCTTCTTTATCTCAAAGTAAAAAGCTAGAAAGCTAATAAGCTAATAAGCTCGTATACACAAGTTTTAGATACTAAAAGGGCCTCAATATTTGAGGCCCTTTTTACGTGTGCGTTTTACTATTCCTGAAAGAGGTTATAGGCAAACTGAAGTTACAGCCTAATCGTGAACTCTTCTCCAGAATTACCCGCAATCACTAAATGACTGCGCGATTCAATATACTCGATCTGCTCTTCTTCAAGAGAATATGGCATCACTACTTTGAGCTCATTGATTCCTTCCAGCTTCGCGAGCTTGAGTAAGGTCACAATATTCGACTCATCACTTTTACGCGTCGACATTGATTTCAATGCCATCTGCCATAAACGATCTTCAGGGCTTGCTAGCTCTTTAATGCTATCTCGCCAGACGGTACTGAATACTGGCGCAATTGTGGTGAGTGCTTCCAGAAAAGTCCATTTTTTACTGCATGAGGCGCCAAGAAATGTTGTGTAATCGAACTCTACACGCGTCTCTTCCTGTTTATCCATGATGTCCCCCGACACTTTGGCAACACAATATACTCAATATCTATCAACTCTTTCTTTATAGCAATAGGATATAGAAGAATAGTCTTTTATGACCTTTTGATTGGTTAAAAAGGCATATAAAAATCAAACTTGTAACAAAATAAGCACTGAAAAATCATATATGCACCTATTTGATTAATATTTTAGAGATAAAACTTATCCATCTATTTGATATCAATTATTCGGCTCGCTTTTTTGTACTGAATGCGCCAACCTGACCATGTCGGTAGCTCCCAACGTTTTGGCGATAACTTTCGACTACCCGATTGATAGTGAACGTAAATCAGCTTTCTCGCGGGCAAGTATTCTACATCGAGTTGCAAGTCGGCAAGGCTCAATGCAAACGGGTATTTTTCCGAAAATTCTGAATAGAGCCAAGTTGGAATGCCATCGAACGGTATGTCTGAGTGGTCAAACATTTCCAATTCGCTGACATCAGTAACCCCTAACACTTCAAGCTGCTCTATAAACCATAGCTCAAAGTTAATGTTCTCAATTTCTGGTGTGTATTGTGTTTGCTCATCGAGACCGAGTTTCACATACAGCTGCCAATGCTTAATCTCTTGAGTGCGAACCTTTGCAAAACCAGGAAGTTGAGCACCACTTACCACGAGATCGACGATAGGCTTTAATGATAGTTGCCCTTCAGCCGCGACAAGCTTGGTTGTAATCGTGCGGCCTGCGTACATCAACGCCATCTCGGTAAAGACGCCATCATCATTCACAACGGTTTCACCTTGCTCCCAATCTCCTAACTCAGCATCAACTATAAGCTCAAGAGGAATAGGTGCAGTGACCGTCGCTAAGGTCAGTGTTTGCTTAACCCCTCTTCCCGGCAAGCTGTGGGTGTCTAGCACCAACATAGCTTGTGCATTGTCCGGGAAACGGTTCTGGCGACCAAGTACCACCTCTAACACTCCATTAGCAAAGGCCTCTTTCCTTTTCAGCCGGCGCACAAACACCAGTTCAGGATGAAGATCCACAATAGTCTTAAGTAGTTCAATGCGTTGAAAACGTGACGCGACTTCTAGCTGAGGAAGTTCAAATACCTCACGCATTTGCTTAGCTAGACCTTGAGCTTCATTCAGTGCCTGTAGGTCTATTTCTAAATGCGGATATTCGCGACCACGCACAATCTGAATTAACAGGCTTAAATCACACCCTTCTTTCTCCTGTTGCGCCAGTGCTTCCAGATGTTCTGCACTGTTCGGTAATTGATACAAGCGAGCAGGCACAGACAACGCCGCTGTGAGATCGACCATCGCTTCTTTGAGTGCTTTGGTTTTGATGCGAGTTACAATGTCTGCATACAAAGCATCAATCGGCAGTGGATACAGCTTTTTGCCGTGCTCGGTAATTTGATGGTCGGCGTTAATCGCTTCCATCGTCAGCAAGATTTGAGTTGCGCTATTTAGCGACTTCTCAGGAATAGGGTCGAGGAAAGATAAACTATCAAGAGTCGCACCACAACATGCCGCCGCCAACATAGGTTCGGTCAGCTCTTCACGCTGCAATTCAGGAGGCGTAACCAATTCTAACGCTGCGTGTTCGCCATACAAACGAACACAAACGCCGTCCATTACCCTACCCGCACGACCCGCGCGTTGTTTGGCACTAGCGCGTGATATGGATTTCAACATTAAGGTGGTTCTGCCGTTGCGTTGAACGGTGCGTCTTTCTAATCCTGAATCTATCACCACACCAATATCAGGAATGGTTAATGAGGTTTCCGCAACGTTTGTAGCAAAGATGACCTTTCTCTGGCCATCACCTTCAGTATTGGTATTCCGACCCGATAACGCTAAATCTCGCTCTTTATCACTCACCGAGGCATGCAATTTAACGACTTGGATATCTGGATTTTTCGCTAAAGCTTGTTCGCATTGCACGATCTCTTTTTTACCCGGCAGAAAAACCAACATATCGCCAGAAGACGCTATCAGTTGATGATTCACCTCTTCCGCGATGCGCTGTTCTAGATGTCGACTATCAGGCAGTGTTCTGGATTCATTCGCTCGGTGTTCAATCTCGACTTGATAAGTTCGCCCTTCACAGCTAATTCGATTCGCATCCAAATAATGAGCAAGGCGTTCACCCTCAATGGTTGCTGATGTGATCACTAAACGATGACTCGCTTTTTGTTTCAAAATCGCCACCAGCAAGTCGATATCCCAGCGCCTCTCGTGAAACTCATCCACCACAATTACATCAAAGCCAGCGAGTCCATCTTCTGATAACCAGCGCAGCGCGATACCGGGCGTAACAAAAACAACGTCAGTTTGCTCGTTATATTCCGATTCGAGCTTAATCGCATAGCCCACTTTGCTACCAAGCTTCTCGCCCGATTGTTGTGCGAGATATTTAGCCAGTGAAGTACACGCGATGCGTCTTGGTTCAACCACCAGAACTCGCCCATGTTGGGAAGCCCAAATTGGCAACCGCGTAGATTTACCTGATCCGGTTCCAGCCTCTACTACAAGGTGAGAATTAACGATTTGTTGGTGAAATACATTTTGATAAGCATCGATGGGAAGTAATGACATAAAAAGGGAGCGTCGCGAAAAAGTGTGAGCAAAGTATAACGAATTATCGTGTTGAAATTCGATAAGTGTGGGGCAGAGGTAAGAATATCATTTTGTTTGCTCAGATCGTGGAGAAACTATTTACAATTGAATAACTAAACCGTTATCATTTTTCAGTTACCCTTTCTCCCATATTAGGCATCCAATGAACAACGATAAACGCCCTCTATATATCCCTTATGCAGGTCCTGCTCTACTAAGTACCCCTCTTCTAAACAAAGGCAGCGCATTCTCTGCTGAAGAGCGTAGTTCTTTCAACCTTGAAGGTTTGTTACCGGAAACAACCGAAACAATCCAAGAGCAAGTAGGACGTGCATACAAACAATATTGTAACTTCGAAAGTGATATGGATAAGCATATCTACCTTCGTAACATCCAAGACACTAATGAAACGCTTTTTTATCGTTTAGTTCAAAACCACATCTCTGAAATGATGCCTATCATTTACACGCCAACGGTTGGCGCAGCATGTGAGAACTTCTCAAATATTTACCGTCGTGGTCGTGGTCTGTTTATTTCATACCCGAACCGTGACCGTATCGATGATCTACTGAATAATGCGACAAACCACAACGTTAAAGTTATCGTGGTTACGGATGGTGAGCGCATTCTTGGTTTGGGAGACCAAGGCATCGGTGGCATGGGTATTCCAATTGGTAAGCTAGCACTTTACACAGCGTGTGGCGGCATTAGCCCAGCTTACATGCTACCAATCGTGCTCGATGTGGGTACCAACAACCCTCAACGTCTTGCTGACCCAATGTACATGGGCTGGCGTCACCCTCGTATCACAGGTGCTGACTACGATGCATTCGTTGAAGAGTTCATCCAAGCGGTTCAACGCCGTTGGCCTGATGCATTAGTTCAGTTCGAGGATTTCGCACAAAAGAACGCAATGCCACTGCTTGAGCGTTACAAAGATCGCATCTGTTGTTTCAACGATGACATCCAAGGCACAGCAGCCGTAACGGTTGGCTCTCTACTTGCAGCATGTAAAGCAGCAAACAGCAAACTGTCAGATCAGCGTATTACCTTCTTAGGTGCGGGTTCTGCAGGTTGTGGTATTGCTGAAGCTATCATTGCTCAAATGGTGTCTGAAGGTATCAGCGATGCACAAGCTCGCTCTCAAGTTTACATGGTTGACCGTTGGGGTCTGCTACAGGAAGGCATGCAAAACCTACTTGATTTCCAACAGCGTCTTGTTCAAACCAACGAAAACACTAAAGACTGGGAAAGCGACGGCACTGGTTTCTCTCTACTGGACGTTGTTCGCCACGCGAAGCCAACCGTATTGGTTGGTGTATCTGGTGCTCCAGGTCTATTCAGTAAAGAAGTCATCAAAGAGATGAACCTGCACTGTGAACGCCCTATCGTGTTCCCACTGTCTAACCCAACAAGCCGTGTTGAAGCGACACCAAACGACATTATTCGTTGGACTGATGGCCAAGCACTTGTTGCGACAGGTAGCCCATTTGAGCCAGTAGTTCACAATGGCACGACTTACCCAATCGCTCAGTGTAACAACAGCTACATCTTCCCAGGTATTGGCCTTGGTGTATTAGCTGTGAATGCTTCACGCATCACTGACGAAATGCTAATGGAATCAAGCCGTGCACTTGCAACGTGTTCTCCACTAGCAATCAATGGCACAGGCGCTCTACTTCCGCCATTAGAAGAAATCCACACGGTATCGAAGAAGATTGCTCTTGCTGTTGGTAAGAAGGCGATTGAACAGGGCGTTGCTCTAGAGATCACTGAAGAAGCACTGCAACAAGCGATTGACCAGCACTTCTGGCAGCCAGTTTACCGTCGCTACAAGCGCACGGCATTCTAATAAAGCGTGCTGTACTTTGAATAAAGAGCGTTAACTCCTCTTCTAAGAGCCTCTGCCATTGCAGGGGCTTTTTTCTTTACACTGTCTTGTCTTTTTAACTGATTTTTCTCATTTTTATTTGGTATTATCGAGCACTCAAAAATTAATGCTCAGTCAAAGGACCATACCGAGAGTGAAATTTGATTCTCACATTATCCGTAGCTACTTAAATAAAGCTTACAAAAAACTGCAAGGTTTTCTGTTTGGCGCTTTCCTCGTGTTCTTAGTAGGCAGCGCTGCGGTTATTGCGATCGATTATTGGGTTTCATGGCAAGCGGAAGATCGCATCATCTACGATATTGATGAAGTGCCCGAGCTTGAGGTCGCTGTTGTGCTTGGCACGAGCAAATATTTGGGTCGTACACTCAACGATTATTATAAGCACCGAATCGAAGCCGCGATTGAGCTCTTCGACCGTGAAAAAGTCGACCAGTTTCTGTTAAGTGGCGATAACGCTCATCGCTCTTACAATGAGCCGTGGACGATGAAACGCGACTTGTTGAAAGCTGGCGTCCCCGATGAACGTATCAATCTAGATTATGCTGGTTTCAGAACCTTAGACTCGATTGTTCGCGCCAAAAAGATATTCGATACCGATAACTTTCTGATCATCACCCAGAAGTTCCACTGTGAAAGAGCACTATTCATCGCCAATTCTTACGATATTCATGCGCAGTGTTTAGCGGTTTCAGGTCCAACCCACCATTCCGGAACCTCAATACGCTTACGAGAAGTGTTTGCGCGTACAAAAGCATTCCTTGATCTGTATATTATGGGGACAACGCCAAAGTTCCTTGGACCTAAAGAGCCGATTCAACCCAGTCCAAAACCGGAATCATTTCCGATTCCAAATCCTATTACTGACCCCACTATAAACCCTGATGTAGACCCTACAGCAAGCCCGATTGCAGGCCCAACAGAGACCGATGTGTAGAAAACTACACATTTTGAATTTGTTGCCTCACACTTCCCCGTTGTTAAGCAAAAACACACCAACACTCCTTTATTAACTTGAGTAACATTCTTCCAACAAAGTCTGACCCTACATCAAGCTATATACCTCGAAAATAATAAGCACGACTCAACGAAGTAGTGCACCAATAAAACGAGGATAAACAAAAGGAGCGCCTTATGACGGCACTTGTTACTACACTGAAACACTGGTTGTTTACCCGCAACAGCATGATATTAATTGGTAATTTCACGCTATTTGCAGTTTTGCTTAATACCCTGCCATTCGAAGCACAAGTGAATACAGGTTTAAGTATTCTCGTGTTCGTTGCCATTCTATGGTTAACAGAAGCGATTCACGTCAGCATCACCGCTTTGCTCGTTCCCCTATTGGCTGTCTTGTTTGGTGTATTCAACACGCCCGCAGCGCTAGCTAACTTTTCGAACCCAATCATCTTCTTATTCATGGGTGGTTTTGCATTGGCAGCCGCACTGAACAAGCAAGAGCTAGACAAAGCAATTGCTGACAAAGTACTGCTGATAGCAAAAGGCAGAATGTCGGTCGCTGTGTTCATGTTGTTCGGTGTGAGTGCGGGTCTATCCATGTGGATCTCAAACACGGCCACCACTGCAATGATGCTTCCTCTTGTTCTTGGCATCATGAACAAAGTCGACCAAAGTGAAGACCGCAACACCTACGTGTTCGTACTGCTGGGTATCGCTTACTGTGCTTCAATCGGTGGTATCGCAACCTTAGTTGGTAGCCCACCAAACGCAATTGCAGCGGCAGAAGTTGGCTTGAGCTTCACAGAGTGGATGGCACTTGGCCTACCAATCTCAATGATCTTACTGCCAATCGCGATGATTATTCTTTACGTGATGACTAAGCCAAAGCTTGACCACAAATTCGAGCTAGACCATGCTCCCGTTGAATGGACAAACAGCAAGAAAATTACACTGTCTATCTTCCTTTTAACGGTAACGCTTTGGATATTCGGTAAGCCAATCAATGCAATGATCGGTGGCTTCTCGAAGTTTGATAGCTTAGTTGCGATTGGCGCGATTGTATTGCTTGGCGCTTCTAGAGCAGTCGAATGGAAAGATGTTGAGAAGACAACGGATTGGGGCGTATTAATCCTATTCGGTGGCGGTATCTGTTTAAGTAACATTCTTAAAGCAACCGGAACCAGTGTATTCCTAGCACACTCTCTAAGCGGTTTCTTAGAAACAGCAGGCGTACTGCTAACGATTCTAGCGGTAGTAGCGTTCGTCGTATTCCTAACTGAATTCGCAAGTAACACAGCGAGCGCGGCATTGCTTGTCCCTGTATTTGCGACCATTGCTGAAGCGCTGGGTATGTCGCCGGTTATCTTGTCTGCACTGATTGCGGTTGCAGCATCTTGTGCCTTCATGCTGCCAGTAGCAACACCACCTAACGCAATCGTGTTTGGCTCAGGTCACATCAAGCAGAAAGAGATGATGCGAATCGGTATGGTGTTGAACCTAGTTTGTATCCTAGTTCTGACACTGTTCGCTTGGATTTTCTGGTAAGGATAACGCCTTATAGGTCGTGCTCCCCTAGATTGGTTGCAGTTCCCCCGGCTCAACCAGTACAAAAATACCCGCTCAGTGTGAAGCTTTCAGTTACTTGAAGCTATCACTGAGCGGGCATCCAAAAAAACAATAAAACGCTTTTCCCTTTTGGTGGCTCTTCGCCACCTTTTTTGTATCAGCTCGCCATCAACCTATCATTACCGCTCTAAGACCTGGTTCTCACGCCACACTTGGCACCAAACGCGTCCAACCTAGCAGCAACATCGAAGCACACAATACCCACACTAAGGTCGCTAACGAGAGTGTCGACACCAAATTGTATCGATAACTAAACACATACACAGCACCAAGATAAGCCGCGTATGGCACAAGCGAAAACAAGCCAAACAAGGCTGTAGTGCGCAATTCCACCATGGTTTGTTCAGTGCCGACAATGTAGTGAGCAATCAAAGCAAAAGTCGGAAACAGAGGTACAAGACCAGAGATATAAAAGCTCTTACTTTTCGACAACAGCGCAATCAATAAAACAGCCGCAGCACCCAACAAGCATTTAAAGAACAGGGAAATCATTTCAATACGTTATCCAAACAAACCAACAAAAGCTTTAGAGGTTAAACTCATATAGCGCCCATAAAAACGCCACACGTCACATATGTACGTGTGGCTTATAAACTAATCAAAACAATTTTCAGATCAGTGACTCAAGATCACCTGATTTCGACCTGAATGCTTCGCTTGATATAAAGCTTCATCAGCACGAGCTATGGTCTCAGTCACCCGCTCTTGTTTCATCTCAGCGATACCAATACTGCATGTCAGTGGATCGCCATGAACCCAAAGGTGCTGGCTAACTAAGAGTCGAATTTTCTCAGCCTTTCTTTGTGCTTCGCCAAGATCAGTCTCCGGGCAAAAAACAATAAACTCTTCACCACCCCACCTCACCAACTTGTCGGTAGCGCTGATCGAACTGCCGACCACCATGCTAAACTCGCGTAAAATATGGTCACCCATTTGGTGTCCGTATTTGTCATTCACGATCTTGAAGTAGTCAATATCGAGATACAACATACTTAGCTTTCCATGCCCCTGCTTAACCTGCTGAGACTGCATTTTTAACCAATCACGAATCGCGTGTCGGTTTAGTATTCCGGTCAACTCATCACGGTGTGCCATTTCAGAGAATTCAAAGTTTTGCTCTCTCAGTGCTCGGTTGACGTTCTTAAGGTGATGGTGTCTTTTTTCGGCAATCAGCATACGCTTTCTTGAACTGTTTAATTCAGAAAGCAAGAACACCGTGCCGGTTCCGACCCAAACAAACAGTAAAATAAGGAACAAGCTCTCGCCTGTGATGTAAGAGCCTTCAAACTCGATGCTACGGATAACGATTCTATGATGGCCAAGCTTCGCACCAGATGCGGTAGCAAACTCAACCATATTCACATTCGAATACTCGGGTGCTGAGTGCTCTAGCGCAATGTCGTTATCAGCTAACCACCATGTCATTACTTGCAGGTTTTTGATCGGAATCTCAATCACACCACCATCAACGCCCGGAGAAAACTCCATCCCGTTGTACTTATGTGTGTACTCGTTATCCGGAACTGAATAAGCAGGGTTATAGTTACGTAGGTAGGTTCTCAAACGGCCGCTTGAGTCAGCCTCAGCATGGTAATCGATGTTCACTCTAAAAGTGTGATACTGGGAAAGGTCAAGACCTGTGGTTATATCTGGATCGATACGAATCGATAAGCCGCAGTAAGGCCAAGGATACTCTGATTCCTTTAGCTCACAGTTAAGAACATATTGGCCATTTTCATAGGATAATTGAGAGGTACTGACACCCCTGTCAACTTGATCGCTGGTCGCGATAAACTCATATTTATCTGGCGTAATTGCCGTTATCACACGATTTCCGCTCACACGGTAATACTGCACAATGGCAAGTGTTGCGATAACTAGAAAGATAACAATCTTATGGATCCACTTCACGTCTAAGCTTCCGGCTTATATCCCTAGAGTTGGGATTTTACGATATAAAATAAGTTACGTGAATTAGTGAGCTTAATACCAATAATTCACTAAAAAACGTTATATCACGCCTGAACAAAATGTCATACTATATTTTTATGCTTACATTTCATGCTGATTATTTACGCCGAGAATCAAGTATTATTGCGTATAAAAATAGGCTCCATTTGTTATACTCATCGCATAATCATCGTTAACCGAACAGGCTGCTTACAGAGCATTCGAGTCGACGAAATAATAATCAAAATACAACGAGTAATGTCATGTCTTTATTAGCGAAAGGAACACTCAAGAAGATGAGTGCTTCCCTTGATGGTGCGGTAACCTACCGTTTGCCTGTAGGCGAAGAGTTTGTAGAACTAAACCCTCTGATTGGTAAAACCATCAACCTCACTCACACGGGCAATATTTTTTGCTGCTCGTGTGGCAAGAAAACCAAGAAGAGCTACTCTCAAGGCCACTGCTTTGTGTGCATGAAAAAGCTAGCCAGCTGCGATATGTGCATCATGAAACCGGAGACTTGCCACTACGATGAAGGCACATGTCGTGAGCCTCAATGGGGTGAAGAGAACTGCATGGTTGATCACTTCGTTTACCTATCAAATACATCAAGCCTAAAAGTAGGTATCACTCGTCATACACAGATCCCTACCCGTTGGATTGATCAAGGTGCGACTCAAGGCCTACCAATCTTGAAGGTAAAAACGCGTCAGATTTCTGGCCTTATCGAAGTTGAATTAGCAAAACACATCGCCGATAAAACCAACTGGCGCACGCTGCTAAAAGGCGACGGCGACGATATGGAATTGGTAGAGAAAGCAAAAGAGCTGCTACCACTGGTTGAGGATAAAATCCAAGAGATCAGAGCAAAATTTGGTGACGATGCGATCGAAATTCTAAGTGAGAACATCACTTCATTGAGCTACCCCGTTGAACAGCACCCTGTGAAGATTGTATCGCACAACTTTGATAAGAACCCTGAGGTGACCGGTGTACTTCAAGGCATTAAAGGCCAATACCTTATCTTGGATACTGGTGTGATTAACATCCGTAAATTCGGTTCTTACGAAGTTGAGGTTTCTGCTTAATCAGCTGAGCGCCATCACAAGTGAGATACAAAAATGCCCTGACGCTTTAGCTTCAGGGCATTTTTCATTTCAGATGAGACGATCAGCTTTAATAAAGCAACGTACAAATACTAGAGCGCAACCACATCTCCGTCGACACAATTCTTGCCATTGGCTTTCGCGCGATAGAGAGACTGATCGGTTAAATTCACGAGTGCGTCAATAGTGACACCGTCTTCACAAGCTCGACTATCACTGATTCCGATACTGACACTCGAATTAAATCGAACCTGTTCATCAATTTTGAACTCAACGTGATGGAACTGTTGGCGAATCTCTTCTGACACCTCGTATGCTAGTTCAAGAGACGCATTTGGGATAAAGATAATGAACTCTTCACCACCCCAACGGCCTGCGACTCCACCCACTCTATCGGCATTGCGCTTGGCAATATTAGCCAAAGCACAAATGACCTCATCACCGACCATATGACCGTAAGTGTCATTAATCGACTTAAAATCATCGATATCCAACAACATACACACAAGGTAATTTTCAGAGATAATATGCTCTCTTAGCCATTCATAAATAGCCCTACGATTGAGCAAATCCGTCATTTCATCGTAATTAGCTTGGTGAACCAACTGCTTTTCCAACATCACCTTTTGCGTCACATCTTCGAGCACAACCTGAACCGCAGGCTGACCTTTCCACGTAATCGCATTGTCGTAAATATTGAAAAATCGATGCACACCGTCAAACCCAATGTTTTCGACCACAGTGCTCGTTCCAGACAACTCACCAGACATAAGCGCATGATAGTGCTTATTGATGCCATCGGTGTTCTGCTTGGGTACCAACTCAAGGATCGAATCCAGCGCTAATACTTGCTCTATGGACGATCCACCTTGTAATTTGACCCACGATTGATTGACCATCAACGGTTTAAAATCTCGGTGAACCAAGATTCCCTGCCCTGATTGCATGATCATGTCGTGATACATCTTATCTTGCTCACGCACCGCATTTTGCAGCTGAATTGCAGGGGAAAGATCGATAACCGTGACTTGCAGTGCAGGCCTTCCCTGCCACTCCGTCACATGGTCGATAGAAAACACGGTGAACTCTCTGCCGTTACGATCAACATTGGTATAGGTATGAACCTGAGGGTCTCGTTGACCACTCACCGTTTCAAGGTAATTTTGATAGGCTAGAACATGGTAATCTTCTGAGATTAAATCTAGAAAGCTATCGATATTAGAAAGTAGTTCTTCGGGCGATTGGTATCCATAGATGCGAGCATAGTTAGCGTCAACACTAACTACATTCATATCTTGAATAGTTATCACACCGTACGTGGATTCGAAATTTATTGAAGACATTGCCAACTCCGCACTCTCGCTACACTTCATAAACTGGAGCATAACAACACATCCTGCCAACGCTTCCACAGAATCTTTCACGCGTTAGGGACATTAATATGGTATCTAGTATATCGTACTGTTGCGGGCTTCTCTACAATTCAATCACTAACACGAGTTATCAAAAGTAGACAAGCATCTCAATCCTATTACGCGCGTCAAAAAACAAAAAAAGATAATTTATCTCTATGTAAGCATTAACTTTTCTGTTTTCGGCTTTAAAGTGCGTAGCTAGAGTTAATCACGACTCTTTTCAAATCCCGTTCAGTATTAACTTCTGTCTTGTTGGCTGCCAGCTTGAAACCTTGTCGCTTATTCATTCCAATCCGAAAAGTATGCGACTAAGAAGTCGATCGCCAGTCGTGCTCTTTGGGGTAAAAAACGACGGTTTTGGTATACGACCCAACTGCTGGTTCCTGCTCCCCAATATTCTTCAAGCACCGGGACCAGCTTTCCATTAGTCAGACCGCCATTGAAACTGCTTTTAGGAAGATAAACAATCCCAAGTCCCTCTTCACATGCTTTGAGTACTGCGCTCGAATTGTTACTGCGCCAGCGCCCATGTACTCGTACTGCATTTAACGATTTGCCCTCTTTCTCAAATAACCACTGATCACTGTTAGCGATAATACAGCTATGCATTTTCAACTGCTCTGGATGAGTAGGCGAACCAAATTGCTCTATATAGTCTTTACTTGCTGCCGCTGCCATTGGGCGATCAACAAGCTTTCTTGCCACCAGCCCTGAATCGTCTAATCGTCCGTAACGAATCGCGAAGTCGATACCATCTTCGATGAAGTTAACCATCTTGGTGTTGAAGTTCATTTCTATGGTGAGTTCAGGATGATCTTTGGCAAATTCCATCAGCGCTGTCGCAACATGATTTTCTGCAAATGCACCCGCAGCACTAACACGCAATGTACCGCTAAGCTGAGTTTGTTGAGACGTAACTTGTTCATTCGCTTGTTGCAGCCCAATGACCAAGTCTTTGCACTGCTGATAATAGGTATGACCCGATTCAGTTAGGCTTACCATTCGTGTAGAGCGTGCAAGCAACGCCACACCCACTCTCTCTTCTAACCTGGAAACTTGGCGACTGACATGGCTGGTACTGCAACCCAATTGTTTTGCTGCTGCAGAAAAGCCGTGACACTCGGCAACCGCAACAAACTCATTAATACCTTCAAAGCTGTCCATACTTAATCTACCCGTATCTTATCTTTGCTATATAGCAACAATGTTTTGCCTGTTTAGTATATTATCACCTAATTGGTTTGGAACTAGTATTAGATACAACAAGACGGCGATAGCTAAGTAACAACACGATACCTAGCGCTTAACGAAAAGCGTCAGCATCTAATTACAGGCATCGTTTCTAAATAAAAAAACAGCAGCTCAAAGGGATGAATCATGAAAAAAATACTAATTCCAGTAACTAACCACGCAACACTTGGCGATACAGACCAAGCGAACGGTACTTACGCTCCAGAACTAACCCACGCTCTGAAAGAGATCATGGCTGCTGGATTCGAATACGACATCGCTTCTATCAATGGTGGCAAAGCCCCACTCTACGGAACGGATATTGAAGGAGATGTGGTTAACGCTGATATCTTGGCGGATGATGACTTCCAGAACCGCATCAACAATACGATTCCAGTAAGCCAAATCAATACTGAAAGTTACGATGTTATCTTCTACCCAGGTGGATTCGGTTTGCTTTCAGATTTAGCAACAAATGAACAGTTCGCTAGCATCGCAGCAAAGCATTATGAAGATGGCGGTATTGTCGCGGCAGTATGTCACGGCCCTGCAGCCCTACTTCCTATCGTACTGAGCAACGGCGAGAAGCTACTAAGTTCTAAATCGGTGACGGGCTTTACACGTGAAGAAGAGATCGACTTTGGCACCATCAACGACATTCCATTCCTACTGGAAGAGTCGCTTGCTCGTAGCGCAGCACGTTTCAACAAGGTTCAACCTTGGCAAGAGCTTGTGATTGTTGATGAGCGAGTCATTACAGGTCAGAACCCAACCAGCGCACACGCAGTGGGTGTAGCTATTGTTGAGCAACTGTCTTGATTAAAAGCGGTCTTAATCGAATCACTGGCGTTACGTAAATAAGTAATGAGCGCTGTGAAACGAAAAAGAGCATACTCCCTACTCAATGTTCATGAGAGAAGTATGCTCTTTTCTAATTCTTTAGCTATTAAGTGCTAGTGACTGCTTGCTAATGGCTTCGCAAGATCCCTTCAAGCACATTGAACAGCAAGTCGATCTCTTCAATCGAGTTGTAATGCATACAACCAATACGCACCACGCCCTGCTCTTCAATACCCAACTGCTTCACTAAACCTAATGCGTAGAAGTGTCCATTCCACACACAGATATTATGCTCGCCCAGCTTCTTAGCGATAAACTCTGGAGAGTGGTTATCAAAGGTGATGGCGAACGTTGGCGTTCTCAGGTTCGAATCAAACTCCGTTTTACCATAGAGTTTTGCGCCTTCCAGATCGCCCAAGCGTTTTAGAAAGTACTCACTCAGCTGGCTTTCATGCTTGTTATAAAGCGCGTAGCTTTGCTCTAAACGAGAACGCAGTGAATCTGTTGGCTCACCAAACTGCGCTAAGTAATCCACCGCCGCAATCACACCCGCTAGGCCTTCGAAACTTTGTGTTCCTGTTTCAAATCGACCTGGGCCAATGTTAGTGGCAGGCTCAACCTTGTATGGCTTTAACGTATGCAGCCATTGAGGTGCAATATAAGCAATACCCACATGCGGGCCGAAGAACTTATAAGCCGAGCACGCTAAGAAATCACAATTCAGTTGTTGAACATCGATCAAGTGATGAGGAGCATAATGAACCGCATCAACATAAACCTGCGCACCGTGCTGATGTGCAAGCTCAATAATTTTCGCCATATCAACAATCGAACCCGTGGTGTTCGAAGCAAACGTCACCGCGACAAGCTTGGTTTTCTCGTTAAGCAGCGATTCAAAATGCGCCATGTCTAGGCTGCAATCCGACTCGTCGACACGAACTTGTCGAACAATCGCACCTTTGTCGTCTGCCGCTTGCTGCCAGCTCGACACGTTCGAATAATGATCTAAAGCAGTGACGATAACTTCATCGCCCTCTTTCCAATCGCGACTGATCGCTCGGCTCAGTTGGAAGGTCAACGACGTCATATTCGCACCGAACACAACGTTGCCAGAAGACTCAGCATTGAGTAGCGCTTGTGCCGCTTCTCTCGCTTGCTGCATTAAGCTTGTAGTCTTTTGGCTAGAAAAGTAATGACCGCCTAGGTTTGAATTAAAGTGCCCTAGGTATTCCGTCATGGATGCTAAAACATTTTCAGGAACCTGAGAGCCACCCGGCCCATCAAAAAAGGTCACCGGCTTACCGTTATGGTATTGGCCTAGCGCGCTAAACTGCTGGCGCACATTATTAAGAGTGAAGGACATTACGCGCATCCTTAGCCGTTAGAACAAACACATCCATATAGCCCATCTCATCGTGGTCTATGGTACGAATCGGCTGTGCGTTGTGCCAAAGCTTGCTATCGGCCAACATTGCGACTTCGCCGTCTTCAAGCACTTTTCTAAAGAATGGCGCTTCATGTGAATCTTGGTACAGCATTATCTCGCCACCCACAATGTTATGACGGTTAACACCAATTAAAGCGATGTGGTCGAAGCCATCTTGGTGAACACCTTCTGGCGCAACCTGTGTCTCTTCAAAAATGGCAGCGATACGAATTTGGTGGATTTCGATTTCTTGCCCGTCTTCAAGCCCGTTGGTTTCAATAAACAGTTCACACATCTCTTGCATGCCTTGGCTGCTTAGAATGGGTGCTTCAATTGGCTCGAATTGACGAACAACATCACCTTGAAAGTGATTGATGTCTTCAGACTGAACAAAGTTATGTTTGTCTAGCTCAACGACTTGTCCATTACTGAATTCAACCACAGAGTACCTTCTCAATCGAAACTGACCATCCGCATGCTCTGTGCTTGGAAGCTTAGAGAATGACGGTGACAACTCCTCAACTGCGTGGTTACTGAGGTGGGTAATATGTAGGGTATTTTCGTGAGCATGTAACATCATCGACTCCTTAATGATTGTTAATTAACTTTCGATATTTAACGTTTTGTTTACATAAAGGATACTTGAAGATCTTGCCAAATCAACATCAAACAATCATTTATCCCGTCAGATTTAATAATTCAGATACTAAATCCAACTTTAAATTCAAAAGCAGTGTATTGCACCAGAATAAAAGATGACCAACTCTTAAAACTAGCACACTCCACTAGATAGTTATAAATCCCTGCAAATTTAAATTTAACGATATTATTAACTAGCAAGTGATATTTCATATTGTGTCAGCCCTTTTACTTCAATACGCCAGCCTCCTTGCATGAGTTCAGGCATTACATTCACCATCATTCATTTCTATACTTTTGCACAGCGAAATACGACCTACCTATCAGTTGGCAAGCTATTGATTATTTACACAACAAACTGAAATTGGTTAATTTATGACTAAGCCAGAAACCAAACGCCTTTGCTTGCGCGTCTGGAACAGGTCGAGTTCGGGGGGAACTCGGCCGCCCCAAATGGTTTACTTCCTTTCATGCAGCGGTCACTTACCTTTCAATTACGAAAATACTCAGCTTTAAACGGTGTGCATCTAATCCGAGTTGATGATGTGGTTTATGTGAAGAATTTGAAATGGGGTATTGCGAGGGAATTTACTTTGTGGTTTCTGGCAACCTAGAGCATGAAGCTTTGAAATCGACCATAACAACGGACGCGACTTCAAGGTTGGCGGCATGTGTTAACAAATGTTAAGCACTCTTCGTTAACACGTTCATGCCAAAATCACTTAGGTTAAATGTCCTACATAATTCTGAGGGCGTACGTTTGCTCCACTAAGACTTATCCGACTAAATTGATTACTAGTTAAGCCGCTGTTATTGAGAATACATTATGTAAGAACAAAAGACGGCTAATAAGTGTTATGTGCCTAGAACACTAAGCACTCGACTATGTTTGATAAAATTGGTGGTCTTCATCAAGAAAAACTACATAAAATGTATTTGCATCAAGATTTTTACCTTGTTTTCTGCATTCATTAGCTATTTCTTGAGAAATTACGAAGCCAGCGAGCCTTGTATCGCAATCTATACGGAATCTCGCCCATGAAACGTTCTCAGGAACATGCGCAGGGTGTTTGAAAGCAGATTTTTTTGGAAATTCGCCATACACTTCCAAATAGTGTTGACGCTTGCCTTTTCCACCACGACGGCCTTTTCCTACTTTTTCTCGCTCCCAATGAAGAAGAGACTCTTTCGTAAAGTCTTTAATCTTGTCCATTAGTTTGACCAACTTACTATTTCCAGCACACTGATTCCAATCTTCAAAAGACTGGCTACCGTCCTTAATAGTTAAATATGAAAAGTTAAACTTACATCGATTTTCAATGTTTGAGTCTTTAATAGAGTCTTGAGGTAAAGTTTCTAAGAATAATCTGCTCCTCGGGGAGCCTTTAAAGTTCTTAGCCATTAGTTCGCCTCAAATCTGTGTGCAAGCTTTTTAGCTAGACCCTGAATGTTAGTCGGAACACCACCAATTTTTCCTTTCATATAGTATGGTGATAGTGATCTGTCATTTCGCAACATTGATACTTCGTCCAAGCGATAACAATAACTTTCATTTTCTTCTTTATTTACTAGGACACTCTTATACCGCCCTAATGAATCGATAATTTCAGTATTGTGCGCAGTAAACATCAATTGAGCATTGAGCTTATTGATCGAAGGGTTATCGAACAGTTCAACCAGTTCCGGTAAAATCATCGCATGAAGGTGCGTGTCAAATTCATCTAGTATTAATAAACTACCTTCGGTAAGTGTGATCCAATAACGATATAGGTATAAAAACAAGCTTTTAGTACCCATCGACTCATTATTTAGGCCTACCGCATAGTCGTATTCACCGTTGTCGTGATAGAAAACAGGGAAATAAATCGTTTCTCCTGTTGCAGAATCGGTTGTCTCCTCGATAATGATATCGCTTAGACCACTATCGACAGAAATAAGAACCTCTTTGGTGAATTCAAATACATCATTCTTTTCGTGATAGAACTTGCTGACCTTAAAGAAGTCATCGACACTTTGAGTTCGATAGCCATCAGCACCTACATTGTAGAGGATTTTTAAAAAGTTAATACGAAGCTCTTCTAAATCTTCCATTGGTTCATAGAAGTCGTAATCTGAAACAAGGGTTATAATCGATTGATCTAATTTGAGTTTTAAACTTTTTAACTCTTCAAACTCTTTGAGGCATTTAGTGACTTTATGCCCCTCTCTAACGATGCAAGTTACTTCTTTTTTAGGTTTCTTTCGGCGTAATTCTTCGCGAATGATTCCGTGTTCTGTCAAATCAAGTTCATAGTAATAGGTTGTTCCGTCAATGAGCAATTCAACGTAGAATTCTGCTGGCTCTTCACTATGAAAAAATCGGTCAATTGGTATGGCTATTTTTTTTGAGCCGTCTGAGTTCTCTTCTGAAGTGGTCATTCGCTTTGAACAGAAACAGTATAGAAAGGTAATAGCTTTTAAAATGTTTGTTTTACCAGAGCCATTAGCTCCTTTGATGCCAATTATGGTGCTCGTTTCATTAGGAGAACTAGGTAGTTCGAAACTAATTTCAGCTCCATCTTTAAAACTTGAAAAGTTTTTGAAACCAAACCTTTTGATCATTATTTTTCCTAAGTTCTGTAGGTCGATACTTTAGTGCATTTTAAACACTTGTAATTAAGAGGCAAGCAAAAAAGCCAACATTAGACAATTCTGTCAAAAAATGATGTTTTTGATTCCCATGCACATACAATTGCTTAAAGTTTCAAGATACTTTTTCAAGTCTGGTATAAACGCGTCAAGACTATAGTTCCGACGCGTTTTTGTCCGATTGTGAGTTTAATAACCTGTGACATACCTCGTGCGCACTAAAACACGCAGGCTTCTTCAAGACCGATTTCAAATCAACGGACGGTAAACATCGCTAGCTAAATGCAAACCACTTGATGCATTGGCTTTCGCCAATCTTCCAGCCACGAAAACGTTTGTCTCGATTAAGTTCTAAACTATAACGATTAATTACACTTCAGCCCTTGTTTACACTTTTATTGCCTCCATATTTTCCATACAATCCTAAGCGATTATAAATAAAAACAATTTCAATTTCGGAGTCCTCATGAGCGACGTAAAGCACTGTAATTTATTGATTCTTGGTTCTGGCCCTGCTGGCTATACAGCTGCAGTTTACGCTGCTCGTGCAAACCTAAACCCAGTACTGGTTACCGGTATGCAGCAAGGTGGTCAGCTTACAACCACTACAGAAGTGGAAAACTGGCCGGGTGATGCTGAAGGTTTAACGGGCCCTGCTCTAATGGATCGCATGAAAGAGCACGCAGAGCGCTTTGAAACAGAGATCCTGTTCGACCACATTAACGAAGTCGACCTTTCAAACCGCCCTTTCCGTCTTAAAGGCGATTCTGGCGAGTACACGTGTGATGCGTTGATCATCTCAACGGGTGCATCAGCTAAGTACTTAGGTTTAGATTCTGAAGAAGCATTCAAAGGCCGCGGCGTTTCTGCTTGTGCAACGTGTGATGGTTTCTTCTACCGCAACCAGAAAGTAGCGGTTGTTGGTGGTGGTAACACAGCAGTTGAAGAAGCACTTTACCTATCTAACATCGCGTCTGAAGTTCACCTAGTTCACCGTCGTGACACGTTCCGCGCTGAAAAGATTCTTGTTAAGCGTTTAATGGACAAAGTCGAGAACGGCAACATTGTTCTTCACACTGACCGCACACTAGACGAAGTTCTAGGCGACGACATGGGCGTAACGGGCGTTCGTATTAAAGATACTCAGTCTGATAAGACAGAAGATATCGAAGTAATGGGCGCGTTCATTGCTATCGGTCACCAACCGAACACTGAAATCTTCAAAGGCCAAGTTGATATGAAAGATGACTACATCATCGTTCAGTCTGGTCTTGAAGGTAACGCGACACAAACCAGCATCCCTGGCGTATTCGCTGCGGGTGATGTAATGGACCACAACTATCGCCAAGCAATCACTTCTGCTGGTACAGGTTGTATGGCTGCACTGGATGCTGAACGCTTCCTAGATGGCCTTAACGATAAGTAAATCTGAGATTGCAGATTTGATTATCGGTGCTCTCGCCTCAGTAGATGCAGGGCGTCATCACATTTTGTTGTAAATCCCTAGAGCCCAGTGGTATATCCACTGGGCTTTCTTTTGTATACTAGCCGCCCTCAACAAATAATAATTATCATTAAGCCTTCATAATGGATAAGAAAAAACAACGCAGCTTGAACAAGTGGCTTAAGCAACAGAGTAAGTTAGCGAAACGCTGGCTTATGATTGCGATTAGCCTTGGCGTACTTTCAAGCGTGTTTTTAATTGCTCAAGCAGCTCTTCTCGCCTCTATTCTTCACCAACTGATCATCGAGAATGTCGATAAGTCTGAACTGGTTGGTCATTTCGCAGGCTTGGCATTATCGGTCGTTGGCCGTGCTGGCTGTACATGGGGTCGTGAAATCGCAGGTTATCGCTGTGGTGAACAAATCCGTGTCTACATAAGGCAACTCATCCTAGATAAATTACGTGAGCTAGGCCCTGCTTACATTAAAGGTAAGCCTGCAGGTACGTGGGCAACCTTATTGCTAGAACAAGTTGAAGACATGCAAGACTTCTTCTCTCGTTACTTACCTCAGATGTCTTTGTCGGTAATGATTCCGTTCATTATTTTGGTCGTAGTATTCCCTGTAAACTGGGCAGCAGGTCTGATCTTCTTGATTACTGCGCCACTGGTGCCGATGTTCATGGCATTGGTTGGTATGAAAGCAGCCGATGCAAACCGTAAAAACTTCAAAGCGCTTCAGCGTCTTTCAGGTCACTTTTACGACCGTTTGCAGTCAATGACAACCATCCGTCTATTTGATCGTACCAACGCTGAAACAGAAGTATTGAAAGGTGCATCTGAAGTGTTCAGAACGCGTACTATGGATGTATTGAAGATCGCTTTCTTGTCTTCTGCTGTGCTTGAATTCTTCACGTCGATCTCGATCGCGATGACGGCAGTTTACTTTGGTTTCACCTACATTGGTGAGCTGAACTTTGGCCACTACGGTGCAGGCATTACGCTATTCGCTGGTTTGTTTATCCTTATCTTAGCGCCAGAGTTTTACCAACCTCTGCGTGACTTAGGTACTTTCTACCACGCGAAGCAACAAGCGGTTGGCGCAGCTGAAAGTATTGTCGAGTTCCTAGAAACAGACATCACTAAGGTTAAATCAGGCGACACTCAGCTCGATCCGGCTCAAGGCATCAATATTGAAGCTCAAGATCTCAAAGTGTTAAGCCCTGAAGGTGTTCAATTGGTTGGTCCTATCTCGTTCGCGCTTAACACTCGACAGTCGACTGCGTTAGTTGGCCCAAGTGGTGCGGGTAAAACGAGTTTGATCAACGCTATTCTTGGTTTCATGCCTTATGAAGGAAGCTTGAAAATCAATGGCATTGAACTGCGTGATTTAGACTTGGTATCTTGGCGCAAGACGATCAGCTGGGTTGGTCAAAACCCACTGTTGCTTCACGGCAGCATTCGTGACAACGTCACTCTAGGTAAGCAAGATATCACTGACCAAACTGTTCAAAACGCACTAGAGCAATCTTTTGCTAACGAATTTGTAAACGAGCATGGCTTGGATTACATGATTTCTGATCGTTCAGGTGGCCTATCTGTTGGTCAATCTCAGCGTTTAGCTTTGGCTCGTGCAATGATTCAAGACGGCCAATTCTGGTTATTAGATGAACCTACTGCCAGCCTAGATACTCGCAGTGAACAGCTTGTGATTAAAGGCATTAACAGCAACATCGAAAGTCGCACTGCCCTGCTTGTGACGCACCAACTTGCTCCTCTTCAATCGGTCGATAACATTCTGGTTATGCGCGATGGTGGTCTTGTGGAACAAGGTCATTACTCTCAGCTCTCGACTGCGGGTGGTTTATTCGAAGAGATGCTAAACGCGAACTTAGCTCAACAAGACAATAAGGGTAATTTAGATGCGTGATTTACTGCCTTACCTGAAACTCTATAAAAAGCATTGGTTTGGCCTATCGCTAGGCATGCTATTGGCTTTTGCTACTCTGTCGGCTTCTATCGGCTTGTTAACGCTATCGGGTTGGTTCATTTCAGCTTCTGCGGTTGCTGGTCTTACGATTGCGCGTGAAACCTTCAACTACATGCTACCGGGCGGTGGTGTACGTGGTTTGGCAATGAGCCGTACTGCTGGTCGTTGGGGTGAACGTGTTGTCAGCCACAATGCGACATTCAAACTGTTAACTGATTTACGCATCTTCTTCTTCAAGAAGCTAGCTCCGCTGATCCCAGGCCGTATTTCAAACCTTCGTGACGCTGACCTACTGAACCGTTTGGTTGCCGATGTCGACGCCATGGACCACGTTTACTTACGTTTAGTCAGCCCTGTGACGGTTGGTGTGTTGGGTATCTTCTTCCTGACTCTGTTCTTGATGTGGTTTGATACCTCGCTAGGACTTATCTTAGGCTCTATCCTGCTTATCATGCTGTTGGTTTGGCCTGTCTTGTTCTACAAGCTAGGTAAACGTAACGGTGGTGAGCTTACTCAGAATAAAGCGGATCTTCGTGTAACTACGCTAGATTGGATTGAAGGCTACAGCGAACTGACTCTGTTCGGTGCGGAAGAACGTTATCGTAATGCGATTCTAGAGACACAACGTAAGCTGATAGCAAATCAGTTTGTGAACGCTAACCTAACCGGTATGGCTTCAGCAGCGCTAATGCTGTTCAACGGTTTAACGCTTGTTCTTATGCTTTGGCTTGCGACAGATGGCGTGGGCGGTAATGCTCCAGATCCGTTCATCGCGCTAATGGCATTCGCTACTATGGCAAGTTTTGAACTTCTGATGCCTATCGCAGGCGCATTCCAGCATTTAGGGCAAACTCTGTCTTCAGCTCGTCGCTTGAACGAAGTTATTCTGTCAGAACCTGAAGTTCAGTTCGCTGAAGAGAAGCTAGACATCAACAAGCCGCTTGATATTACGTTCTCAAACGTAACGTTCAACTACCCTGATTCTGAGCGCAGTGTTCTGAACGCTGTCGACCTAACGATCCCTGCAACGAACAAAGTTGCGATTGTGGGTCAAACGGGTTCTGGTAAATCGACACTGATTCAGCTTCTAACTCGCTACTGGGATCCGAAAAAGGGTTACATCTCTATCGCGGGCATTGAGCTGACACAATGGAACGAATCACAACTGCGTGAATCTATCAGTGTGGTAAGCCAGCGTGTCGACATCTTAAACGGCACTCTGCGTGACAACTTGTTGATTGCAAAACCAGACGCCAATGATGATCACCTAGCGAACATCCTTAAAGACGTTGGCCTAGAAAAGCTGCTTGAGAATAATGCACTTGATAGCTGGTTAGGTGACGGTGGTCGTCAACTGTCTGGTGGTGAGAAACGCCGTATTGGTATTGCACGTGCAATCCTTCATGATGCCCCTATCCTGCTTCTTGATGAGCCAACAGAAGGCTTAGATAAGCAAACTGAGCAGAGCATCATGGCTCTGTTCGAGAAGCACTTTGAAGGCAAGACGGTTATCTTCATTACGCACCGTTTGATTGGTCTGGAGTCGATGGATTCTATCGTTCTGATTGAACAAGGCGAGATTGTTGAAAACGGCTCTCATGAGACACTGTTAAACGAAGAAGGACGTTATTTCCAACTTCGTCAGGCAATCTAGCCCCTTTATAGCTTCTCTTTAAGCTATAAAGAAAACCATTCAAAGCCCGAGTTCATACTCGGGCTTTTTTATGCCTGTAATTCTAGTCCGAACAACCCTCAACCAATAACCTAAACAAATAACAACCCACTAATTTGTAAGTCTTGCTAATACATTGCTTACAAAAGCTTACTAAGAACAAATGCCATTTCTTGTAACATGCAGGCTTTATAGCTTGCAGATAACTTGGTCCCCTATGGTATACAAACTCACAATTCCAACTCTTGTTCTGACTACGATGCTCACTGCATGCGGCGGCAGCGACAGCAATAACACTAGCGCGTCAAAGAATGTAATCGATGCATCAAGCGCTAGCTCAGTGGTTAGTTTAGGAAGCAATTACTCACTACAATTCAGCGTAAAGTCGATTAAAAATGGCGCAGACAAAAACGTGAACGTTGATATTACTCAATACGGTAATAATCTAAAATCAAGCGGCAGTTTTGCTCAAGTTCATGGTGTACCAGAGCGCAACTATAAGACTCAAAATGACGCAGACATTACGTTCACAGTAACAGCAACAAACTCGTCTGGTAAAACGTATGACGTTGAAAACTTTAATATTTACTACGAGAACTTCAACTCAACCACAACACCAGAAAAACTTGCTGTTGCGAAAGTCGAAAACAACATCAAGAACATCATTCTTTGGAAAAAAGCCGACACCGTAACCATCAACAAGCAATTCATCATCGATAGCACTGGCGACAAGTTTAATATCGACCAGATGAGACCGATGAACCTTTACGTTCGCGTGGGTAACACCCTAAGCAACGCTATCCAATTTGTTCCAAGCTTTGCTCAAAGTGCTTCAGAGACGTTCGCTCGTGTACCAACGAGTGATTGTTCTGTTATTTCAGACACAACAGGCGACTTGCTTAACAATGGCATCAAGCAACGCAGTTGCGTAGAAGCTCATGGGTACAAGATCCCGTTACTGATCGAAGACAAAACACAGAATGACGGCACGGCCAAAGTTGCGCACGTTAAGAAGATCATGCAGTACTACCTTGATAACTTCCCAGCTGAAGTGACCAAGGCGATCTACGACAGCAAAGCTGCGATGGCGTTCTTTTACGATGATGATTGGGCTAACAGAGGTGCGGGCGATTACTTAGATGAAAACTACCGCTTCCAAGATCTATTCGCCACTGAGACGACAGATACTACAGCAGGCGAAAACAAGCCGGGCTTAGCAAATCAACGAGACGCTGCGTTTGAAGAGATCATTCACTTTGTACACGACTACGGTGTGATGAATTTAGCGGTGCAATCACCTTCATCAAAGTGGGGTGTGATGCAAAAAGAACTCGATGAGCTGAATGAAAAAGCGATTCTTGCGGGCTCTTACTTTCCAAATGGGAAAGACTCAACGATTGTCGAGGCTGATTTAGATGCTGAGTCATACGATCAAGAGTATTTAGCTTACTCTCTGTATGCCTACTACGACGTGAACTACAAAGGCTATCGTGCTCAAGAGCTAAGTTCTGCAACCTTCACAGAGCTTCAAGCGAACGACCCTGAGATGGTGAAGTTTATGGAGAAATACTTCCCTACTCGCGCGAACCTTAAAGCAAAGTTCCCAGGTTACCCGAACAACTAGTTCTTGGTGCCTAATCCTCTAACGAATAAGCACAAAAAAGCCGAATGTGACAATCACATTCGGCTTTAAATTTACGTTTTAGTGCTTACAGCTTGAAGCGGCTAATTTCACTCTCTAGCTCGTGAGACAGTTCAGACAGCTGAGCTGCTTGCTCTGCCGCTTGGTGTGCTTCGTCTGCTAGCTCGTTAGACACGTCACGGATTCCTTCAGTGTTGCGAGTAATCTCAGACGTTACAGACGCTTGCTCTTCTGCCGCAGAAGCAATCTGTGTCGCCATGTCGCTGATACGTTCAACAGCAGCATGAATTTGCGTTAGGCTTGCAGCCGCTGAGTTTGCGTCATCAACACTGGTTTCAGCCAGAGTACGGCTGTCATTCATGATGCTAACCGCTTTGCCTGTTGTACCTTGTAGCAATTCGATAGTCTGTTGAATCTCTTGTGTTGAACCGTGTGTACGTTGGCTCAGAACACGAACTTCATCAGCAACAACCGCAAAGCCACGACCTTGCTCACCAGCACGAGCTGCTTCAATCGCTGCGTTAAGTGCAAGTAGGTTTGTCTGTTCAGCGATGCCTTGAATGTTAGACAAGATAGCGTTGATGCTATTACCGTGCTCTTCAAGTTCTAGGATTACGTTCGTCGCAATCTGAACTTCTTGAGCAAGGTTTTGAATTGAGCTTTGAGTCTGTGTTACTTGACCAGTACCGTGCTCACACGCACCAACCGCTTCAGATGAATTCTGTGCCGTGTGGTCTGCGTTACCCGCGATCTCTTGTGTTGCCGCTGCCATTTCGTTAACAGCCGTTGCAACCATGTTGATTTCGTCTTGTTGCATCTGGATGCGAGCACTACGCTCTTCCGCTTGTGATGCTGTTTGACGCGCTTGGTTACCCAATGCAGCAGACACTTCACTTAACTTGATCACCATTGTGTGCATGTTGCCCACGAAACGGTTGAAGTTTTGTGCAAGCTGACCAATTTCGTCGTCGCTCTTTGGCTCAAGACGCTGAGTAAGGTCACCTTCACCTGAAGCGATCTCTTCAAGTGCCGCAGAAACTCGGTTTAGGTCGCGGAATAGGAAACTCACCAACCAAGAAACCAGTACGATCACAATAAGCGTGATCACTACAGCAGTCATAATAAGCTGAGTAAGTAGTGTTGAGTGGTTTGCTTCTTCAGTCGCTCGGTCCATCTGAACCGCGAAGATCCAGTTAGTGTTTGGTACTTTCGTGAAGTAAAGCAGCTTCTCAGCGCCACGTTCTTTAATGATCTCGATGCTACCAGTACGCACTGCGTTCTCGATAATAGGCATAGAGATGTCATTAGAAAGCTGGCTTACTGGCTTCAGGCTTAGTGCTGAATCTGGGTGCGCTAGGAATGTGCCGTCAGACGCATCGATTAGCATTGCGTGAGCGTTGTCACCCACATCTAGGCTGATAACGTCATTAACCAATTGATCGATAAGTACGTCAGCACCTACCACACCAACAAGTTGACCATTGTGGCGAACTGGCTCTGCAATCGTTACTAGAAGTGCTTTGGTGATTGCATCTTGGTAAGCAGTAGTAATGATTTGCTTACCTGCAGCGTTTGCTTCTTGGTACCAAGGACGTTGACGAGGATCGTAACCAGCACGGTTACGTTCAGGGTGTGAGCGGTACATGCCACCTTCTGGAGTACCTAAAAAGATATCGTCAAAGCCACCCGCTACACGAGCTTGCTTAAGGAAAGGAACAACATCATCCTCTCGTGAAAAGTCGTTGAATGCTGAAGCGATATCCGTACGAATATCAATCCAGTTTTTAATACCTTCAGATGCTGCTTCTGATACGCTTTCAGCTCGTAGGTATACGCCATTACGAGTCTGTTCAAATAACTGGTTTGCTGATAACCAAGTCAGTGCTGTAGCCATAACGACAACAGCAGATAGGCTCGCACCTATTAACTTCTGTTTTAGTGTTAGTTTCATGTCAAAGTTTCACGAGTGGTGGGAAATCCCGCGCATACTACCCAATATCAGTATTAAATTCGAGCGATTTCACAATTTAATATTGGAATATATTTTTATGTAAACCATAGCCTTAGCTTATGCCAATTAGTTGGCATATCGCCAAATTTAAGGCGCTATTTACTATGTGATTATTAGAAATAATGTCAGATTTAGTACGGTAAAAAAACAAAAAGGCAGAAGAGTTTCCTCTTCTGCCTTCATATTATTTACCGCTCTACTGCGTATAAATTGCAGTAGATTTTAGCTTAGAAAGCCTAGCGTTTTTCTGTACGCATACCCATTAGCAAGCTCACACACATCAGTAATAGAATGATGGTGAATGGCAATGCCGTCGAGATTGCACCCGCTTGCAGAGCTTGTACTGCTTCAGTACCACCAACCCACAATAGAGCGACAGCAATCGCACCTTCAAGGAACGCCCAGAACACACGTTGAGGCACAGGCGTATCAACTTTACCACCCGCGGTGATGCTATCGATTACTAGAGAGCCTGAGTCAGACGATGTAATGAAGAAGACTAAAACCAATACAACCGCAATGATTGAAAGCAGAGTACCAAATGGTAATACATCAAACATTTGGAACATCGCTAGCGATACATCGGTTAAACCTTCTTGACCAAGAATACCAATGTTATTCACGATTTGGTCAATCGCCATACCACCAAACACTGACATCCAAATGATAGTCACGGTAGTCGGTACAATCAGTACTGCTGTGATGAACTCACGAACCGTACGACCTTTAGAAACACGAGCGATAAACATACCTACGAATGGTGACCATGAGATCCACCAAGCCCAATAGAATACCGTCCAACCGTGTAGCCAAGCTTCATCTTCACGGCCGTGAGGGTTACTCAGCGGAATGATGTTTTCGATGTATGCCATCAATGTTGTTGGGATTGACCCCAGCGTCACTGCATAACCGATTAGCGCAACTAAGATCAGCAGTAAGAAAGCTACTAGCATATTGATATTACTGATAACTTTAACGCCACCATCAATACCACGAAGTACGGAGACAACCGCTAATAAAGTCACCACTGTAATAACAATGACTTGCAGCCCTAAGCCCGCTTCAATACCGAATACATGCTGAATACCACTTGCCGCTTGTTGTGCACCTAGGCCAAGCGATGTCGCCAAACCGAATAGGGTTGCAAGAACTGCAAGAATATCAACAATGTGACCTGCCCAGCCCCAAGCTCTATCACCTAAGATTGGGTAAAAGATAGAACGAATTGAAAGAGGTAATCCCTTGTTGTAAGAGAAGAAAGCAAGTGACAATGCCACTACACCATAAATCGCCCAAGGGTGCAGTCCCCAGTGATACATGGTTGCACCTAGTGCTAGCTTAGCCGCTTCTGGTGTATTCGCTTCAACACCTAACGGCGTTTCATACCAACCTGTGTAGTAAGCAGCTGGCTCCGCCACACTCCAGAACATCAAACCGATACCCATACCTGCAGCGAACAGCATGGACAACCAAGACATGAATGAGTAATCAGCGGTTGCATCAACGCCACCTAGGCGGATTTTACCAAATGGAGAAACAATCAAGCCCAAGCAAAAAATAACGAAAATGTTACCGGACCAGATGAACAGCCAATCAAATGAATTGATAATTTGCCATTTAACACCATCTAGTGCTGCCTTTGCTGAAGCGGTATCTGTAAGTAGAACACCGATCAAGAATAAGGCGATAAGTCCCGCACTGATACCAAATACTGGGTTATGTACGTCGAAACCCCATTTTTGGACGTTATCCTGACCAACAGTGTAATCGGTACTGTCGATACTGTATTTATCTATACCTTTAGTCATTATCCCTCTCTACGGAATACTACTAATATCCCTTACTTACCTGTGACCCAATCACAAACTCGAACCTACAATCCAAGTAGTACAAGCTGTTGTCACATTAATTCAAATACTTGGATGTCTGAAGTTTAGCAGGTTAACTTGTTGTTTTCAGTAAACCTGAAGCGGTTCGTTTGGTTTTCATCCAATATTCACGCAAATACTCAAATTACTGATTAAAAAAAAGCCGAACATGTCGGCCTTTTATTTAATATTACTTTTAGCTCAAAGTATTTTGGTGTTTAACCAATTGATTTTCTGTTCGTAAACCTAGCAATAAGCTTAGGCACATAAGCAATAATATGAAGGCAAATGGTAGCGCCATTGATACCGTTCCAGCTTGTAATGCTTGAATAGATTCCGTACCACCAACCCACAATAAAACCGCTGCAATCGCACCGCCCATCAACGCCCAAAATACGCGTTGTGGAACAGGGGCATCGACTTTACCGCCAGAGGTAATACTATCGATAACCAATGAACCTGAATCAGACGAGGTGATAAAGAACACCATAATCAACCCAATCGATACCACTGAAAGCACAGAACTCATTGGAAGTGCATCGTAAGTATGGAAAAGAGAAAGTGTAATATCTTGCAGACCATTCACACCAATCTCACCCACTTTGTTCGCCACTTGATCAATCGCGATACCACCAAAAATAGCCATCCAGATGATGATTACGGTCGTTGGGATGAACAATACAGCAACGATGAATTCACGAATCGTACGACCTTTAGAGATACGAGCGATGAACATGCCTACGAATGGAGACCAAGACATCCACCAAGCCCAGTAGAATACCGTCCAACCTTGCATCCACGTTTCATCATCACGACCATGAGGATTACTTAAAGGAATGAAGTTTTCAATGTAGCCCATTAGAGCGGTTGGGATAGCTTTAATACCCGCCATGCCACCAGCGATAGTTACGAAGATAAGCAAGCCCAAAGCAACCAGCATGTTGACGTTACTTAGTACTTTTACGCCACCATTGATGCCACGAACAACGGACATTGTTGCTAAGAAAGTGACCACTGCGATAACAACCAGTTGCATGCCAATACCGCCATCGGTACCAAATACATGGTTAATACCACTTGTTGCTTGTTGAGCACCTAAACCCAGTGAAGTTGCAAGACCAAACAGTGTTGCAAGCACAGCAACGATATCAACAATATGACCAAACCAACCCCAAGTTCTATCACCTAAGATAGGGTAGAAAATAGAGCGGATTGATAGAGGTAAACCTTTATTGAAGGTGAAGAAGGCAAGCGCCAAAGCAACAACAGCGTAAATCGCCCAACCGTGAAGACCCCAGTTGTAGATGGTCGCGCCGAGCGCTAACTTCGCCGCTTCAGGAGAGTAAGCTTCAACACCTAATGGCGTTTCATACCAGCCAGTGAAGTAAGCCACTGGTTCAGCAACACCCCAGAACATTAGGCCAATACCCATTCCCGCGGCGAATAACATCGACATCCAAGATAGGTTTGAGTGCTCTGCTTTGGCATCATTGCCACCAATACGTATCTTGCCATACGGGGAGACAATGAGGGCAAAACAGAAAATAACGAAGATGTTTGCTGCCCACATGAAGAAACCATCGAAGTTACCGATGACTTTCCATTTGATTCCATCAAGCGCCGCTTTTGCGGTTTCAGGGTCTGAGACTAGAAGTGCCAACAGGAAGATAATGATCGCCCCTGCACTGATTCCAAATACTGGGTTATGAACATCAAAACCCCATTTCTGAACGTTATCTTGTCCTACTGTATAATCGGTATTTTCAATACTATACCTATCTTTTACAGGCTCCATGCTTCCTCTCTAATTTGCAGCGCACTGTTTGCAACATTGCATTCGGCGCTTAAATTTCGAAATGAAGAATATCAACCTGTCGCAAAAATACTAAAAAAACCTCCATAAAGGAGGCCTAAATTGCACATTTAGTAATTAAATTACACATTTAATGTAATTTAGCGTAAGATCAGTCCACAAGCCCGGAGCTGACTGCGTATTTAGCAAGCTCTGCTGTAGAGTGAATGTCCAGCTTATGCTTAATATTCTGTCTATGGGTTTCGACCGTTCGATAGCTGATATTTAGTGCCTTCGCGACCTCTTTACTGCTCTCCCCTTTTGCGACTAATTTCAGCACAGCCTCTTCACGTCTGCTCAATGGATTCTTCACAGATGGCGTCGGAGTAATCGGCTGAGTAAACAAATTCTGCGTTACTTTTTCACAGAAATAGGTTGAGCCTTGATTGACCGTTTTGATTGCCTGCACCATTTTTTCAGCCGAAATCTCTTTCAACATATAGCCGACCGCACCCGACTGCATCACCTTCATAATGTATTCACGGTTGTTATGCATGGTCAGCATCAACACCTTGGCTTCAGGGTCTTCTTCTTTAATCAGGTGGGTCGCATCAATACCATTCATGATAGGCATGCTAATATCCATCAGCACCACATCAGGGCGCAGCGTTTTCACTGTCTCAACCGCTTCTAATCCATTACTGGCTGTGCCTATCACGCTAATATCAGGCTCGAGTTCTAATCTCGCCATAAAGCCATCCAGTACGACTTGGTGATCGTCAGCAATCACAACTCGAATAACTTCACTCATTCACTAATCCTTCTAGTGTCAGTAACACTGTAATTTCCGTTCCGAAACCAATCTCACTCATCAACTCAAAATCACCGCCGATGAACTCCACTCGCTCTCTCATGTTACGCAGTCCGATCCCTCGTTTCTCCATCGCTTTATAGGTATTGAAACCAACACCGTTATCTTGGATAAGCAGTTGCAACACGTTGCCAATTTGCTGAGCGATAACCGTTACCTTGGTCGCTTGCGCGTGTTTCTCTATGTTGTTCAATGACTCTTGCACCACTCGATACAAGGTCGTTGCGGCTTCTGATTTTAACTTACCCGGTTGAGTGCTAAATAAAGTTTCCACCTCAATACCGGAGTGCGCCTGAAAATCTAATAACAACGAAGACAATGCCGCTTCTAAGCCTATGTCATCCAGTGAACTTGGGCGAAGTTGATGTGAAATGTGCCTCACCTCTTCAATCGCTCGCATAAGTGAATGCTGTGACTTATTCAAATGTGCTTTAAGGTCCTCACTCTGTAGCTTATTACCGAGTAGCTCTAAGTGACAACGACTCGACACTAATAATTGGTTAATACCATCATGTAACTCACGTGCTAGGTGTTTCTTCTCGTCTTCTTGGAACATCACCGTCTTATGCGCCAGTTCTTTGAGGTTGTTATCGGCAATACGATGTTCATGCATGTTGATGGCTAAGGTAAGTACGATAATAACGGCCACCGTCACACTCAAAATCACCACAATAGAAAAGAACGTGGTTTCAATATTCTTGTTTATCTCAGCCTGCATTGAAGCCACTTCTTGGTGCACATCTTCAATATACAAACCGGTGCCAATCATCCAATCCCAGCGTTCTAGCCAAGCGGCGTAACTCAACTTAGACACCACCTCACCCGTCGATGGCTTTTGCCATAAATACTGGTGAAATCCTCCGCCCGTTTGTGCCTCTCTTAGCAGGGCTTCTATCAGAAAGTCACCATCCTCGTCTTGCAGTTCAAGTAAGTTTTGACCAATCAATTCAGGCTGAATCGGATGAACTAAATTGGTTCCGTGGCGATCGTAGGCAAAGAAATACCCGTCCGACCCGTATCTAAGTTTAGACAATATGGCTCGAACTTCCGTTTTGGCTTGGGCTTCTTGGATGTCAGGGTCGTTGTAGATGTGCTCAATGGCATCGAATGCTAGGTCTACTGTGTCCTTGAGGGCGTTTTCACGTGACTTGATTAAGCTGTCTCTGAAGATTTCGACCTCTTTCGCGCCCAACGTTTTGGTTTGGTGTAACGAGATCCAACTAATACTCGCCGTTACCAGTAGCAACGGGAGCAGCGTCAGCAAAATCAGTTTGGCTTTTAGAGGCATTCCTTTTCCTCACAAAAAACGGCTTACTGAACATCAATAAGCCGTTTTATTTTAGCAATTTATCGTTAACCCTTGAAACATATCATTCACATTCTTGGCGTCACTCACATTCCATAGAAGGCTGGAAATGCGAGAAGTGATCCAAGTACTAGGATCTGAATCAGAATGAATGGCATCACACCTCGGTAGATATCCTTCGTAGTTACGCCTTTTGGTGCCACGCCTTTTAGGTAGAACAGGCTGAAACCAAACGGCGGTGTTAAGAATGAGGTTTGCAGGTTCATCGCAATCAGGATAGCAAACCATGTCATGTTAATGCCCATCAACTCAGCAACCGGCGCAATGATTGGCACGATGATGAAACAGATCTCTACGAAATCGATGAAGAAACCCAGAATCAAAATCACTAACATGGTGATGATCAGGAAGCCCCACTTCTCACCCGGAAGCTGTAGCATCCACTCTTCAACCAGATAATCACCACCGGTATAAGTGAACGCCATCGAGAACGCAGTCGCACCCAGCAAGATAGCAAATACCATCGCCGTTACTTTCACCGTCTCTTTCGATGCGTCATACACCATCGACCAACTAAACTGACCGTAAAGCAGTGCTAATACCATCGCACCCGCGCCACCTAATGCAGCAGACTCTGTTGGCGTAGCCACACCCGCAAAGATTGAACCCAGTACGACAATGATTAACGCAAGAGGCGGAAGAATCGCTTTAAGTGCATCCAACACCTCTTGCTTACGGCTGATTGAATCGTCTCGCTCAATCGGTTGAGCCGCTTCAGGGTGTAACTTGGCATATATCAAGATGTAGAGGATATAAGCACCAACTAACATCACGCCCGGCCAAATCGCCGCTTGGAACAAGTCACCTACTGGCACACCTAATACGTCACCTAATAAGATTAATACGATGGATGGTGGAATGATTTGCCCTAACGTACCAGACGCACAAATGGTGCCGCACGCTAAGCCTTTGTCGTAATTGTACTTAAGCATTACTGGCAACGAGATAAGTCCCATTGCAACCACAGAAGCACCAACCACACCAGTAGAAGCCGCAAGCAGTGAGCCTACTAAGACGGTTGAAATCGCGATACCACCACGAACGCCACCAAACAGTCGTCCCATCGACTCAAGCAACTGCTCAGCAAGCTTGGTCTTTTGTAGAACAAGCCCCATGAAAACAAACAATGGAACGGCCATCAGCACCGTGTTTTCCATAATGGATTGAATTCGATATGGCATGAAGGCAAACATTTCAATGCCCTCAGCCCAAACACCAAAGATTAACGCGATACCACCAAAGGTGAACGCCACAGGGAAGCCAAGTAGAAGCGCAAACAAGGCTACGAAAAACATTACTATTCCAATCATGTTTAGCCTCTATTTATTCTTTGTATGAATATTGTTTGCATGGATAAGATGGGGATTAAAAATCTTGTTCAGTGAATGCAGGATCAAACCTACGCCACTGAGTGCCATTAAGAAGAATGACAGTGGGATCATGGCTTTGATGATCCAGCGATACGGCAGGCCACCGGGATCGCCTGAGGTTTCACCCAGTTCATAGCTCTCTTTGGCAACATCGATACCAAACCAAGCCACCAGCAAACAAAACGGCAGTAAGAAGATAAGTGTGCCTAGCAGGTCAATTATCGCTTGTGCTTTAAAGCTCAGTTGCTCGTAGAACACGTCAACTCGAACATGACCACCAGCCTTAATGGCATAAGGAACACCTAATAGGAAAACGGCTGAGAAGAGGTGCCATTCCATTTCTTGGAAAGCGATTGAGACATCATTGAAGGCATATCTCATGACAACGTCATACACAACGTTAGCGATAAGTAGAATAAACAACATACTGGAAAGCCATCCCAGTGCATCACCGATACGATTAAACACGCGTTCAATATAAATTAGACTTCGCATTCCCGACTCCATGGAATTTGAAAAGACATCTTGCAGTACAGCTAACCCAACTAAAAACGATTCAGTTTATAGCTAGCAATAGGCACGACGTAGAAAGGGTTCTTGAGCATTTAATTATTATGTTTTAAATGAACCCGCCACTTGCTCACTCTTAGCTGCCTAATATGGGAAGCTTTGGGTTCATTTAGATTCAGTTCAACAACTGTCGACTATTTCGCTTGGCTATTTAAGTAAGCTCTATGTGAAATATCCGTCCATGAACGAACTTGCTCTAGGTAGCTTGCTTGTGAAGCTTGAATCTCTTTTGCTAACTCATCTTTCTCAGCATGTGCAGCAAGTAGGCGATCGTTCGCTTCTTTCAGTGCAGACATAACCTCTGGCGGGAAATCTTTCACTTGTACATCTGGGTATTCTGTCTTCATTGAAACCCAGTTCTTACCACTTTCGTGCGTTGCTTGTGTGTACATGTCGTAAGCCGCAGTACGCATTGCAACACGCAAGATTTCTTGTAGGTCTTCAGGCAGCTTGTTCCATGTGCGTTTGTTCACTAGGAATTGAAGCTCTGAACCCGGCTCATGCCAACCTGTGTAGTAGTAAGGCGCGATTTTGTGGAAACCCATACGTAAATCCAGTGATGGACCTACCCACTCTAGTGCATCAATCGTTCGGCGCTCTAGAGACGTGTATAGCTCACCTGGGGCAATGTTGGTCGGCTTAGCGCCTAGCTCTGCAAGAATCTCGCCTGCAAATCCTGGGATTCGCATTTTCAGACCTTGTAGATCTTCCACGCTGTTGATCTCTTTTTGAAACCAACCGCCCATCTGGATATCCGTGTTACCACCTGGGAACGACATCAAGTTGTGTGGAGAGTAAACCTGCTCCATCAACTCCATACCACCACCGTGATAGAACCACGCGTATTGTTCTGCTGGCGTCATACCGAAAGGCATAGAAGTGAAGTAAAGAGTGTTTGGAACTTTACCTTTCCAGTAGTAAGAGCCTGAGTGACCCATGTCGTATTGACCAGACTTAACCATGTCAAAAACGCCAAGAGGGGCTTTGTGTTTGTTTGCTGAATCGATTCTGATTTGCAGTCGACCATTCGACATCTTCTCAGCCATCGCCGCCATGTTCTTCGTAGCATCACCGAAAACTGGGAAGTTTGGTCCCCACGTTTCTGCAAGCTTTAAACGGTAAACCTTATCAGCGGCTGTAGCACCAGTAGCGACCAAAGCTAAACAAGCCGCAGCGGTTACTGCAACGTTTTTAAAAACTCGTGTGAGGGAGTTAGAAATGAGACTCATGTTCACGTCCTTTGTTGGGTTAACACTCTTTCTATGAGCATTTTTTATGATTCAACATAAGAGTGCACCGTGATGAGGCAACAAGATATCAGGGAGAGCACGCACGCATGGCGTGAGCAAAGTTACGTATTAGACCAAAGGATTAAGTAGAACTACGTAGGAGATGATTGAATAGTGTCGATTTTAAAGGAGTTTGGATATTCACCAAGGGAATGCGTATTGATAAATACCTAAGTAGTTATAATGAACCGCGATTAACAATTGATTCCCATTTCGTGATGAAGCTCTATCCATTGCTGCATTTTAGGGAAAATCACCCGCGCTTTTTAGTAAGGCGCCCTACTTTAGGGCTTGCTGATGAGAAGCAAAGCTAGAAGTTAAAGTGAACAAGTTAAACGGTAGATTGGAATGGGAATAACCGGTAAATGAGAATAAGCGATAAATGAAGTTTATGACAGATACAAAAAAGCCTCGATAATCGAGGCTTAAAAACTTAACGAAGCGAATATAATACCGCGGGATTAGATAGCTTTGTAGATAACCTTGTTACCTGCAAGTTGCTCTTTCGCTACTAGGTTTTCTTCAAGAAGTTTTTTCAATGCGCCTGTTGCCCATGAAGCTGCTTTCGCGTCTTCTTGACCAGCTGCTAGGCCGATACCTTTAGGGTTAATGCCTTCAGCATTGCTAACAACGATGTCTAGAACTTGTTGTTGCTTAGGAGTCAGTGCTACTGCAACTTCTTTTGTTGCTGCTACTGTTTTCTCTACCGCTGGTTTTGCTGCTACAGTTTTTTCTGCTACAACTTTCTCTGCGACAGGCTTCGCTTTTTTCGGCGTTGCCACTGCTTTAACTACAGCCGCTTTAGTGCGTTTCTGCAGTTTAGCCTGCACCTTACGCTTATGAGCAAGTCTCATTGAATATTTCTCCAGTTCACTGCTCTTTTCGCAGTGGTGAAAATTTGAAGCGCGATTTATACCAAAAAACAGGAGCTATTTGTAGAGTGAAGCGTCGAAAGTCGACGAAAAATACCGATATTGTCTACTAGCGTCTATTATTTAAACATCGACTTATCAATTCAGGGTCATATACACTGGTTATCCATCCAGACAAAAATATGAAAACTTGGTGTTGCCTATGGACACTCGTCACCTAACAAATTTCTCTTTGCCCTCGTTCACACGTTCGTACCGTATTCTCGCCGTTATTTTAGGCTTCGTTTGCTTGATCATTGCACTCTACAGCGACAATCCAAAGTTACTGATCGTGGGTGCATTTTGCATTATTGCCCTACTAGGAACTGGCTATTATTTAATGTTGCGCAGCAGAGTGATGTTCACCCTCACACCGACTCATTTTCAACAACATTTTTATAAAGGGGGCTGGGTCTTAAAGTGGAACAACATCCAAAAAATTGGCCTTTGCACCTATGAACAAGATGGTTGGCACCAACCTCTGCCTTGGATTGGTATCAAGGTTAAAGATTACTCGCCCTACCTCGATTCGATCTGCCCCAAAATCACCTGTGAGTTATTGCTGAGCCAACGAGCACTTTTGTATCTAGGTGCTAAACAAGCGGGAAAAGAGTCAAACTTTGAAGACATGGTTTTAGACTCATCGCACTACCACACGCGTTGTACCGAAAACGGATGTGTTGAATTGAGCCAATATAAAGAATCAAAGAGTAATGACGAGGTGCATTTCAACGCTCAACAAGCACAAATGGATGCGGATTCACACGATGAAGCAAATAATCAAAATGCGATAATCAAAGACTATTCAGGGTTACAGGCGATGCTCGCCAACAGGATGAAGTACCAAAGAGGCTTCCACGGTTATGACATTTTCATATCAACCCATGATTTGAATATTAGTGGAGAAGAGTTTGTTGGCCTGGCTCGACGCTACTTAGCCGCTGCCGAGCGCCTCTCTGATTAAAATCAAACCGGTTCATAAATAAACTCGCACCCAATAAAAAAGCTTAGCTTTCATAACAAAAGCTAAGCTTCATTTTCAATCGTTCTTTTACTAGGTCAGAGGCTTAGTAGAGTGGCATTTCATCTGCGACGAACGGGTTTGATGCACGCTCACGACCGAATGTCGATTCAGGGCCATGACCCGGAACGAATGTTACGTCACTGCCTAGCGGCCAAAGCTTAGTCTTGATTGAAGCGATAAGTGTATTGAAATCACCTTGTGGGAAATCAGTACGGCCAACTGCACCGTTAAACAACACGTCACCTACAAATGCTATACGTGCTTGCTCACTGAACAGTACAACGTGACCTGGCGTGTGGCCCGGCGTGTGAATCACATCGATAACTTGGTTACCAAAAGTCACTTTGTCGCCCTCTTCTAACCAAGTGTTTGGTTCAAAGGCTTTACACAGTGGGAAACCAAACATTTGGCTTTGATTCTCTAGGCCTTGCAACCAGAAATTATCAGCCTTATGTGGGCCAACAATTTCAACGTTCAACATCTCTGAAAGTGGCACCGTACCACCAACATGATCTAAGTGACCATGAGTCAGCACCAAGTTCACCACCTTCACACCTAGCTCTTCGATGATTGCAGCTAGCTGTTGGATGTCGCCACCTGGATCAACAACGATGCCTTCCATGGTTTCATCACACCACACAATCGAGCAGTTTTGAGCGAAAGAGGTAACAGGTACAACTTGATACTTAAGAGACATATACAAACCTTAGAGGGCAAACTGAAATTTGGGCAAACTATGACATTGGATGTCTACTTTGACAAGTGCCTACCGCTTCAGTTCACCACAGAGCCTAGAGCTACCAGCTTCGTACTGGACCAGTATCAATATGGATAAAGTTGCTACGCGCATAATAACCCACACCACCTGCGTTCAGGCTTTTAGCTACGTCTCTCAGCTCTTTCAGATCAACACCATCAATACGGAAGTCGATTGCTTTACCTAACATATGGTAACTCTTTTTAGCCACACCACTCGACTTAGAACGAAGTGCTTCATTGGTCGCTGGAGAACGGTAACCAGAGATGATCTGAACTTCTTTTTGAATACCCAACACGTTTTGAATCTGAGTGATCTGATCAAACAGGTTCTTGTCCATTGGGTGAATTTCATTACGACGGAAATCGCGACATAGTTTGCTAAGGCGTGCCATTTCGTCACCGACATAGTTAGTGCCATCGAAATAACAAGTCTCTAAACGTTCACCAGTGTGAAGATTGTTCATGCTAATCGTTCTTGGTTGATCAGGGTATGAAGCAAAAGCGATAGAAGGAGTAAGAGAGGCGACAACAGCAGTACCACCAGCGTAAGTCAGAAACTGACGGCGTGAAAATAAACTTTGAGACATACAGCAAAAAACCAATTAGATCGAACGAAAAATGCACGATACATAATGGTATTTGCTGCGTCAACGTACAAAAACCGCGCAAAACGTTAGTATTTGTAACCTTTGTACGGTTAGTTATTGATACTCATTATAATTTCATCAATAGAAGCTTGGTTGTCATTTTTTGGTCAAGATCACCTTAGTTGAACTCATTTCAATCAACCACCCTCTTTATCATATTGGTAGATATCACCGCGGTACTGTATGCCGCCCTCTTCAAACAACACGGTTTGATAGATGATATGCACTGGAATCCGCTTCTTGAGGCGAACCTTAGTATTCGGAGCGAGGTCAGCATTTTGGTTCGGGACTTTCCTTACCTTAGTGGCAAACAATAACTCAGCCAGTTCTTCTGCGTGTTCAACACGTATGCAACCTGAGCTATAAGCACGGAAGTCGTCATTAAACAGGCCTTTACTTGGTGTATCGTGCAGGTAAATGGCTCGCTTATTAGGTGTGTTGAACTTATACAAACCTAATGCATTTCGCGAGCCAGCCTGCTGACGCATCCGATATGGAAACGAATTGAAGTTGATTGTCTGCCAATCGATCTCTGTGGTGTCGACCGTTTCCATTTGAACGCCAACCGTCAATCACTTGGAAGTTGTTCGTTTCAAGGTAGCTTTCGTCCGCTTTTACTTTAGGCAGGATGTCTTTGACCATGATTTTCCATGGCACATTCCAAGTCGGGTTTAGAATGACAGAATCTAGGTTTATCTCTAAAAGCGGTGTTTTTCGCGATTTTCTTCCCACGACGACTTTAGACTCAAACACCTCTTCGCCATCTTCCCAGTACTTCATGTCAAAACTCGGCACGTTAACGACGATAAGAGAGTCTCTGTCTCTTGGCCACAAACGAACACGTTCAGCATTCAGAGCCAATGAGGTTAATCGATCATCAAAGCCCATGTTGATCCACTTTATCGTGTCAGGGCCGATGATCCCATCGTCTGTAAGACCGTGCATACGCTGGAAGGACTTAATCGCCGTTTGCAGATCTCGATCGAACTTAGGGAAATCGACCGCGATCATCGAAGTATCAACACCGACTAAGGCAATACGTTCAACAAGAATGGCTTTATCTGAAAGCTGGTCGCCCAAGCGTTTCAAGCCTTTCTGTCTGTACCGATCAATCTTGAGCTCGGACGCGGTTTCTAATACTGAATAAGTCGCCTTGAATTGGTCGAAATCCCCCACTGGCGGTGCGTAAGACAACACCATCTCCAATAAGTAATCATTGGCGACACTGCTTTTCAGTCTCATCAGAATATGGGGCGAAGGCGCTGGTAATTTGGAATGTAGCTTACCCGAAAAGTACCACTCCTTACCGGCAAGTGGCGCATTTTCAACGTAGCTTAGGTAGTAGATAAAGGTATCGGTAAGTAATATGTCCAACTCTTGCCATTGAGCGTAGGATTGATAGTGACGGATTTGCTTAAGTTGTCGTTCAAAGAGCGGTGCCATTTGAGCTTGTTCGAGAAGCGACAATTGAAATTCAAACGCTTTAACCAGTTCTGGCGAATCCCAAAGGATAGGAAGAGAAGTGTCTTGATAAATACTCTGGGTAAGCTCTGGATAAATCAGCATAAAAGAGAGCTCTGAATCAGCCGGAATGAAACGGCTCTCGTCAGAACTCGTATAGCTCCATGCGTGCACAGAAACTAACACCAATAATCCACAGAAGTATTTCGCTAACATGCTTAACTCCATCCCCATAATCTAATAAGTATGGCAAAGAAATTGGAGTAAGCATGTTAATTTTTAAGGTGCTATATGCATCAAATTGACGACCAGTGGTTATCCCACTGAACCGTAGATTGCTGGGTCGATTTCTCATGAGGCTTTCGCTGGCTAACCACACTCCCCGCCCCAGAGCTGAGTCGAAACTCTCCATCAAGTAACACGGCACCAGAGGCATCAGATAGCGCAGAAAGTTCGACTAACTCTTTACTCTCTTTGGACCAAATACCGTAGCAGTTGCCTCTTGGCGAAGTCGCAATAATCCAATCATCTGACGCCGCAATACTGGCGATATAGTGATTGAACCTTGCCCATTGCTCTGGCTCTGCGTTCAGTGATTCAAACTGCCCGCCTTTAGTATGCATCGCCAATAGCGAAGGATACTCATCTGGTTCACCACGATATTGCTGGCCACAAAGCACGGTTTCAGCACCATCATGGGCTAAGTGTCGAATGCTCAGCTTCTTATCCAACAATTCAACCTGATCAAGCAGCGCACCTTCAGGAGAAATATAACTCAAGCTCGGCTGCATCGAATCTAGGTTTTTCGGTGTTCTACCATCAGTATGAACGCCACCAACTCCGATCGCGAGATTACCATCCGGCATGATGATCACTTCATGAGGCCCAATACCAAAACCGCTGAACTCTTCGACCTTACGATAGCCTTGCGCGATATCGTAAACGCCAATCACACCTTGGCTGCTGTCCGTTTTCCCTTCAGTGGCATACAGTAACTTACCATCTAATGAGTAAACGCCATGACCATAGAAGTGACGGTTCTTACCTTTCACGACCATTTTGATCTGCTGACCGTTTTTATAGTCAAACACCATAAAATAGTCACCAGGACGACGAGCAAAAACCACCGCATGTGATGAGGTTGGGCAAATCGCGACGCCATGACCACGATCTGGAATCGGCAGTTGACTCAATGGCATTCCATATTCGTCAGCCACAACCGCTGAATATTGACCTCGCCCATTCAGCGCACATCCTATCAGCTGAGGATCATTAGATGAGCTCACAGCACCAGAGCGACTAGCGCAGCCAAACGGAAGCAATGGAACAGCTGCACAACCCAGTGCAGCCTTGAGTAGCGTTCTTCGCGTAGTATCAGTCACCATCGGTAGCATTAAATCCTATTACCACGCCAAGCTCTATCGCCACTTCTTCATGAATCAGGTACTTCAAACGTTCTAGTTTGTTGTATTGAGTCAGCACATCTCGGTAGCCCTCTTTACTCTGCAATAACTCAAACAAGCTTGAGTCTGTAGGCCAAGTATCTAGCGTCAATGTGAACTGGTCAGCAACACGGTCAGCAAGGTCGTTTAAGCCCTTCTCTCTCAACAAGCCGTCTAGGCCATTGCCATCGGCAAGGTACAAATTCTGAAGTGCTGCTACATTGGCTTTTAGTTGAGTCATCGAGGTTTGTGCACGCCATGATTCTGAGAAGTAAGGACGCGGATGACCAATTTTCGCCATCGGGCGACTCAGCTTTTTCATGCTGTAATCAAGCTGGTTAGTCAATAGAGCGATGTATTCAGATTCCCAACGCATCTCGTCTAGCGCTAGCCACGGGTTAACCTGCCAAGCTTCAGCAATAGAGGCCGATTTCATTGCCAAGTTTTGTGCGATAGCTGGTGAAGATAGACAGCCTGAAGCTTTGTCTTGAAGCAGTGGAGATTGCTCGTCGTACAGAGACCACTCCAAGGCGCCAAGCCCCTGAACGGTCACACTTTGCTGTGCAATTTCGTCTTGTGACCAAGCTTTATCTTGCTGAGTCAGCTGACGCATCTTTAGACCTGTGGTGTTCTTTTTGTCTGGCCAAAACTGAACATTCCAGCTCTCTTCCAGTGCCGCTGTTGGGCCTCTTTCTTGACCTTGTAGTGCCATCCAACTGTTCATTGTAAGCTGCCACTGAGCTTTCAACGTATCAAGCTCAACACTATTGGTTTGGCAGTAACCCTGCATCAAGACTTCTAGTTCACTGGCTTGCTTGGCAAATAGAACTGCAGAATCAAACTCTTGTTGATAGACACTGCGACTAATATGACTTGCCGTATCGGCTTGATAGGACACACCGTTAACCTCAGATGAAGCAGTCTGCTCACCCGATGATTGACAGCCTGCCATGATTAATACCGACAAAGGCATTAACAAAAATTTATGTGTCATGCTGTTACCTTACTTCCTAATTTTTCTTTTAATTATATGAGTTCACTAAATATGAAACGACCGCTGAGCTCGTATTCCTACAAGTTCAGCGGTTGTGTTCTTTAGGTTAGCTGAGTAGTTAAAACGCTAAATCTCAGTCCGACTACAGCGAGTTCAAAAACGCCAGCAGTGCTTCACGCTCAGTCGCATTCAAAGACAGTACGTTTTGTTTTGCCATTTCTGCTTCACCGCCATGCCAAAGTACCGCCTCCATAACGTTTCTTGCACGACCATCATGAAGCAGGAACGTATGACCATTCACTTCTTTGGTATAACCTAACCCCCACAATGGCGTGGTGCGCCACTCTTGACCGTTAGCCAGATACTCTGGGCGATTATCCGCTAGGCCTTCACCCATATCATGCAGCAGCATATCGGTGTATGGGCTAATTAACTGATTAGATAATGCTGGCAGACCTTCTCGCTCTGCCGTGCGGAACTCAGCTTGATGACAGCTTTGACAGCCAACGTCTTTGAACAGTTTTTTACCTTGCACGACAGCAGGGTTATCAACGTCACGACGAATAGGTACTGCTAAGTGCTGCGAATAGAACTCAACAAAATCTAGGATGTTGTCGCTGACTTCTGGCTCACCGCCATTTGGGAAATCATCACAAGTCGATTGTGCAGATGTGCAGTTTTCGTTCGGGAATAAGCTGCTTGTTAGGCCTAAGTCACCATTAAATGCCGCTGCATTTTGCTGCATTAGATTTGGCTGTCCGGCTTTCCAACCGAAACGACCCAGTGCTATTTCGTTTGTGCGAACATCAAGAACGTAATTGGCTTTACCCGATACGCCTTGGTTATCCGCTGCTTGTTGCTTAGCGAAACCAAGAATCGTCTCTTGAGGAATACTCTCGAGCAGACCCAAACCGATCATTGGCGGAGCAACACGAGCTGAGAATTCAGTTTTAGGGTGCATCTCACCGAACGCAAGCTCAGTAATTTTTAAAGTGGGTTTACGCAGAGTAACAACCGTGCCGTCTTTAAATTCAACAGGAACATCGGTATAACTGATGTTCACTTTCCCCTCAGGTTTAACACCTTGAAGTGCGAAATCTTGTAGCTGGCCACCGTAAGTCGGTTCTGGGATGCCACCATCGCGAATAAAGGCTTGTCTTTGCTCTGGCGTTTCAGCCGGAATGCTTAAGCGAACCAACATGGATACCGCGTTCTCATCGCCCTTTTCTGGCGCGTGACCACGACCATCTTTGATGTGGCAGTTTTGGCAGCCGTTGGTGTTAAATAGTGGTCCTAATCCATCACGAGCATCAGTTGATGACGGTGCGGGAACCCAAGGGTTTCTAAAGAAACTGTTGCCTACGCTGAAATCTAAGCGTTTACTCATTGGTAGGTTGGCTGCGGGAAGGGAAAAAGCGTTCGCCCCCTCTTTCTTAACGGTCGTTTTGCCGCCAGAGTAAGTTTCATGGGCATGTAATGGCGATAAGACAAACAGTGCGGTTAATAGTGAGGCTGATAGATACGACTTCATACATTGCCTTGCTGTGTTTTTTGGTTTTAGTTTTTATGTGGGTGTGGCTTTCTTGAGGATCAAACAATTAAGGGCTCAATGAGAGCCCTTATATTTATTTTTGGCTCAGGTTCTTAGAACTCGTGATCCGCTGTGTCTGGGTTCAGGCTATCAATGCCAATCACACCCGCAGCACGCTCAATTGCAGCTGTTTGCGACACTAGAGCAACAATTGTTTTGTTTACTAATGCATTACCTGCAGCGTTGTCAGCAGCGATTAGCTGGTCAAAGTGCTGGTTGTTTTTCTCAGCCGATGTTACTAGCTGGCCTACTTGTGCACGTGCTAGGTCAAACTGCTTTTGAATCTCTTTCGCAGCTTGCTCGTCTTTTTGCTCAACTAGGTCAAACAGGCTTGGACCTGAAAGCAGAGTGCCGTCTTCACGCTTATATAGACCCGTGTAAACGTTGTAGATGCCTTGCTCGTTGTAGTAGTGAGAGTTGTGCGTGTTATCAGAGAAACAATCGTGCTCGTCTTCAGTAGAGTTTGCTTCTAGTGCAACCTTCATACGCTCACCCGCTAGTTCACCTAGAGACAGTGAACCCATGCCGAATAGCATTTTACGTAGGCCATTTTCGCTAGATTCAGAAAGCAGTTCTTGACGGTAGTTACCTTTCTCACCTTCAGCCCACTGCTTTTCCATCCACTCTAGGTCTTGGATAAGCAGCTCAGCAGATGCTTTTAGGTATGCGCCACGACGGTCACAGTTACCGTTAGTACACTCAGCACCAACAACGAAATCAGTGTAAGCACGCTCACCTGCGCCGCTGTTTGTACCGTTTAAATCTTGGCCCCAAAGTAGGAATTCAATTGCGTGGTAGCCAGACGCTACGTTCGCTTCAGAACCGCCGATCTCGTTCAAGTCTGCGATTAGCTCTGGAGTAATGTTAGTTGCATCAACCGTAGTCTGACCAATTTGGAAAGTCTTATTAGCCACGATGTTTGCGCTAGCGCCTTCGTTACCAAGCTCATATTGGTAATCAGAAGATACGTAGTCAATCAGACCTTCATCTAGTGGCCATGCATTCAGTTGGCCTTCCCAATCATCAACAACAACGTTGCCGAAGCGGAATACTTCTGACTGTTGGTATGGTACGCGAGACTCAAGCCAAGCTTGTTTTACTTGTTCGAAGTTGCTAGCAGAAGGAGAAGCTAAAAAGGTATCAATAGAAGAGTTCAACGCTTTTGCTGTAATTACTGAATCGGCAAACACGGCATGAGCAATATCTGCATAGTGTTCTACAACTTGATCTTGAGTTACTGCTGCAAAAGAAGAAGCAGAGGCAAAAATGAGTGACGAAGTTACTGCTTTTGTCACTAAAGATTTAATAGTCATGAAGCATCCTTGTTGAGCTTTAAATTATTATTCGTAGTAATAGTGCAAACCATTATCATTTGCACTACGGATTGGAATAATACAAACTTACAATTTTATTGCAAGATAAATACAAAAAAACCTCACATATGTGAGGTCTTTAAACATTTTTATGTTAAGCGCAACAAGTAAGCGAATCAGATATCCAGGTTATGCTTACCGTGTGAGACTTTCGCTTTCAGGTAGCTCTCATTACCCGATTTGATATGAGCAGAGGTATTCACCACTTCTTCAATCTCAATACCAAAGGATTTAAGTTCATTGATTTTCTTAGGGTTGTTGGTCACCAAACGGATTTTTGTAGTACCTAAAGCGCGTAACATTTCCGCTGCTTCAGTAAAATCACGTAAGTCATCACCAAAGCCTAGGTGGTTATTGGCTTCGTAAGTGTTCATACCTTCGCTTTGCAGGCGGTATGCATCGATTTTGTTGTATAAACCAATACCACGACCTTCTTGGCGTAAGTAAAGAATCACTCCACCCGTCTCACCCATAATTCTAATGGTTTCGTCTAGCTGCTCGCCACAGTCACAGCGAGATGAATGGAAAACATCACCAGTCAAGCACTCAGAGTGCATACGAACAAGAGGTATGTCTTGTGTCTTATCTGCTGATTTAAATATCACAGCAACATGCTCTTTGTCTGTTTTCAATCCATGAAAAGACAGAAGTTCAGCATCAATACTGCTTGTTACCCCTACTTTGAAATCTATTCTGGCACGCACTTCCGCCATAACTATACTCACTTGAAAATTCGATGTATTTAACAACACTACATTATATGTCTAGGCAATATTTTGTAGCTAACTATCTAATGATAGACACTATGAGGCTGTTAACAATTTTTTTCAAGGTCGACCATGCTCAAATTGTTATATTATAACAATAATTTTTCAGGTAACAAAAAACCCCACATTGGAATGACCAACATGGGGTTATAAATTAATCAGTTGCGGCTGAAGTTACGATTTTTACAGAACGTTCAGCTTACTTGGGTTTGCTTCCAGATGACAAGTTGAACCCAAGCGTTCTCTAATTCAGTTAACTCTTCTTGAGTAAGCGTAGAAATGCTCGATTTTGCACTGTATTTTTCTGCCCATTTGTCAGATCGGACATGAGTATGGAACTCTTTCTTTAAATTTGAGATTACGTTATCCACAGACACATCCTTATATAACAGTGCTTAGCCTTTATAATCCTTTAATGTTACAAAATACAGGTCAATTGGTAAACAGTAATACATAATTTTTATGAGCTCTTTCTAACACTTTTTACTGATAGATATATAAATAAGAGAAATAATAGGCTTGGAAGTAGCCAAAGTAATAAGTTTGAAACACTCATTGCAGGTTTATAGAGCACAAATTCACCGAACCTTTCTGTCATATATTGAGTGATTTCATTATTACTCTGCCCTGCTTTCACCATTTTGAATACAACGAGACGTAAGTCTTTTGCTATCGGAGAGTTCGACTCAATCAAGTTTTGGTTCTGGCATTGCGGGCAACGTAGCGTTTTAGCCAATGTAATTGCGCGCTGCTGCTGCTCAGGGTTTTCAAACTCGAATAGTTCAACTTGAATACTCGTGTCTTTATTACTGGCTGTAAACAGGTCTTCCGCCAAAGTCGGAAAACTAACAAACATAAGTGTAGACAGCATAACGAGTGTTTGTATTAAAGACTTCATCATCCATTCGCACCATCAAAATACATCGCAAGTTCTTCTTGCCATACAGATTCATTGACCACGCCCAGTAACTTCTTAATGATTTGGCCTTCAGCGTCGACCAGATACGTTTCAGGGGTGCCGATTACGCCCAACTCTAGCGCCAACTTCCCTTGAGGATCACTGATCACAGTTGAGTACGGGTTGCCGTCGTTGGACAACACATTAAGCGCAGCACCGGGGTTATCTCGATAATTGAGCCCAATAATTGGAATACCTTTATCATTAAGTTTGAGTAACAAAGCATGTTCGTTTTTGCAGATACCACACCACGACGCCCATACATTCACTAGTTGATAAGGGTGCTGAGTGACATCAGTCAACGTAATTTCCTGTTTGCTACTGATGCCTTCGCTATTGACTAACGCAGCAGACACGAATTCAGGAAATGCCCTCTTCTGCTCCGACACAGTCGTAGATTGCTGCTTATTATTGAGTGCAAAGGCAAAACCCAACACCATCACTAATGCCAAGACAATTAACGTGATGAGCTTGTTACGAACGCTGGTATGCATACTGTGACGCCTTAACGGTTTTCTTTCTACGATGAGTTAATGAGAGTAAAGCGCCGAGAATGGAGAACAACCCACCAAACCAAATCCAGCGCGCATACGCTTTGTACTGAACACGGAATGCATAGGCTATTGAGTCTACTTTCTCTCCCATGGTGATATAAACATCGCCATGCCAGAACCACTTCATTGCAGGCTCACTCATGTTCATAACACGAACTTGGTAGTGTCTTCTTTCTGGCGCGATGGAAAAGCTTTGCTCGCTAGCATCTAATTCGAGTATCGCTTTTTCTGCAGTAAAGTTGGAGGCGACATAGAGCTCGGTATCACGATGAGAAAGCGTCCAATCCATGAATTCCACCTGTTCACCTGGGCTTAATTTATAGCTACGCTCAAACGAGTGGTAACTGTTCATAGCAGCACCGGCAGACAATACCGCTACTCCAACATGCGCAAAGGTCATCACCCATACTTTACGTTGGAACTTGGATCTTCGCGTAACCACTAAACCATAAACGTGCGTCAATAAAACCCAGAATGCCAGCCCCCAAGTCAGCAGCACCATCACTTGTAGATGTCCCTGTTCCACTTGCCAAGAATAACAAATGTACCCAAGCACAAATGACACCACAGCTAACGAGGCAATCACGCCTTTAGTTGCTTGAGGTTTGATACTGAGCAATGGAGCTAAGCCAACCACGCCAAGGGCGAGTAACGCTAAAGGTGCAATCAACAGATTGAAGTAAGGCGCACCGACCGATATGTTACCCAATCCAAGTAGTTCAAATACCATTGGATAGAAAGTGCCGAAAACAACCACGGCTGTTGCCAGCACAAAGATAAGTACCGCAACTAAGCTCAAAAAGCTTTTGCTGGCGAAGCTGGTAATCGGATTAGATTCAAAAGATTCACCTCTGACGATAAGCAGAGAAAATGAACTTACGAGTACCAGAACTAATATAAGCAGCAGTGCAATACCTTTAGTTGGGTCGACAGCAAAAGCATGTACCGATGTTAGTACTCCAGAACGAACAATAAAGGTGCCTAAGATACTCAGGCAAAACGTAATGAAAGCAAGGCTGAGAGACCATTTTAGGAGCTGTTGTTTGCCCTTTGCAACACCTAGGCTGTGCAGTAATGCGGTCGAAGTAAGCCACGGCAACAAACTGGCATTTTCAACAGGATCCCAGAACCACCAGCCGCCCCAACCTAATTCGTAATACGCCCACCACGAACCAAGAATGATCCCTGCAGTTAAAAAGATCCAAGCGACGAGACACCAACTGCGACAATGGGAAACCCAATCAAACTCAATAGGATCAACCAATAAGGCCGCAACAGCAAACGTCAGCACCACAGAAAAGCCGACATAGCCAAGGTAAAGTAATGGAGGATGAAAAATCAGGCCGACATCTTGCAGCATTGGGTTTAGGTCACGCCCTTCTAGCGGCAAAATCGAATTCATTTCAAATGGGTTTGATGCGAATAAGGTGAACCAAGCAAATATCGCGAGCAGTAGATTCATTACCCACAACACACGGCTTTGGTATTCATTCGAATAGTGTTTTTGTAGGGCAATCACGCCAGACCAAACGCTAATCGTAAGTACCCAAAATAACAAGGAACCTTCATGGCCAGCCCATACGGCTGCTAGCTTAAAAAATGAGGGTAATTGAGTATTTGAATGTTCAGCGACATATAAGATAGAGAAGTCATCACTGACAAAGGCATAACCAAGCAATACGACAGAAGTGAGAGAAAACAATGCACTTGAAAGAGAGAAACTACGGATTAAACCTATATTTTGCGTCCGTTTGTTTAGCATTTGATAAAACGAATGCACACCAATAATGCTGCTAAGAACAGCGACCAACACCAAACTAAACAGCCCCAAAGAACCGACCATATCACCTCAATAAGGCTCCGCTTGAGCAGAGCCAAGTTAAACAATTGTTCGCTTATACTGTTCCAATAAACAGGAACCAAGTAAGCAGATGACCAGTATCCAACATCTGCTTACTTGAGCAAAATTAAGCTATCGTTAACTGCCCTGCGTAAAGGACAAAAGTTCGCAGCATTAATACACCCATTAGGCTTAGCGAAGTCACTGAAAAAATATACACCGAGCTATGGCGGATTGAGGTTGGTGTCACTGCATTCAGCAACAACGGTAAAACCATGCCGACACCGATGACGCCGTACCAGAACCAACTCGCCCAGAAACCACTGCCAATTGCGTTCCATACTGCTTGCTCACTTTGACCACCAGCGAAGATAAGCCCAGTAAAGAAAGTAATAAGAACAAACAACTCAAACATCACGACCGGACGTTCGAATCCGTGGATCCATGAAATACTCGGGCTATGAGGTGATTCCTTAAAGACCAACACACCAAATAAAATACACGCCGCCGCTCCTGAGGATAAGCTCGAGAATAAGAACAAAATCGGCAACACTGGGTTATTCAATAGTGGGAAAGTATTCAAAGCTGACAACAAGAATCCGGTATAAGCGGCAAGCATCAGAGCAAGAACAGCTAAGAAGATTTCCAAAGCATTCTCAAACACTTCCAATTTGCCAATCCAGTTACCTACGAAATCGAGTCGCCCTTTTAACCAAGCTTGGTCATTCAAGAACACGACAATTTGATCTCGGAATATAATGCCGATCCAAAGGAATAGGATCACCATATACACTTGGAATAAGATCACACCCATCGACATCACAGACGTTGGGTTATAGAAGATCATGATCTTCCAAAAGGATAACGGTTTTGTCAGGTGGAAAACCAAAATAAGCAGACCTGAAATGATCCCAAATGGCGCGAGAAAAGCCGTGGCCTTTAACACCCCATTATGAGCAGGATCGCCTTCAATGACCTTACGTTTTAGATAAATGGAGATCATTACGGCACCTGCCGACATCCCCGCGAGAAATAGATAGATTGCTATAACCCAGTCCCAAACCACAGTACCAGACTGAAAAGCTGTGTCCCATGCACTCATAATCAAATCTCCCCTTTTTGGTGTGGCACTTTGTAGAGTTTTGGCTGAGTGCCTAGATAAGCTTTATCCCTGTAAACCACCTCAGATTTAAGCACCTGGTTTATCTCACTCTTAGGGTCATTTAGATCGCCAAATACTAGCGCCTTGGTCGGGCAAGATTCGACACAAGCAGGCAGCTTCCCTTGTGCAAGATTGGTATCACGACAGAAGTTACATTTATCAGCCGATTTGTTCTCAGGGTGGAAGAAGCGCACTTGATACGGGCACGCTAACAAACAGTAACCACAACCGACACACTTCTCTTTATGCACATCAACGATGCCAGTTTTTTCATCTTTGTAGGCCGCCCCTGTTGGGCAAACCATCACGCAGGGTGCATTATCACAATGTTGGCAAGAGTTACGAGTAAAACGGTAATCAACATTTGGATATTCGCCTTGGGGTTCGCTCTTAATAATTTCTAAGCGCGACACGCCTTCAGGCACTTTGTTTACTTCACGACATGCTTCTGTACAAGCGGTGCAACCAATACACGCGGTCTCGTCATGAATCATTCCATAACGTTTAGCCCCGTCCTCTTGAACATTGGCTAGCGTTTTACGGCTTGTTACCGCCGCCGTTCCCGCAACACCTGTAGTAAAAATAACGGCACCAGCGCCAGCTAAAAAGTTTCTTCTTGAGCAGCTCATAGATTACTCCTCTTCTTTCTTCTGGTTGAAGTCTGAATGGCAATCCACACACAGCTTGATGGTTTGCTTTTTATCTAAGCCCAGCACCTTTGCTTCAGTCGCATGAACATCATGACAGTTTGAACACGTTAAATTTTGCGCGTGAACATCGTGGGTCCAACTCGCTTCGCGCAGATCATCCGGTTTGTGACAATCTATACATTGGCTATTGGCATCTAAAATTAAGCTAGGGTCTAGGAAAACCTTCTCGGTTCCCGGTTGTGATTGAGCCGCGCGATACTTCACCACTTCAGGTGCACCTTCACGGTGATCGGGGCTAATAGAACTATGACAGTCGGTACAATTTACTTCACGACCAAGTAAAGCGTGTGCACTTTCACCATGTGAACCCAATACCGTTTCTTTTGAATCTTTATGGCATTGAACACACTTGTAGTCTTTGTCACGTATTAATTCGACTTCATGTCTTGTTGATTCTCCTACTGGCGTAACAGCAGGCTCAGCAACAGCATGAATGGAATAACCATAGAGGCAGAATGCTAGAAGGGATTTAAGCATTATGACTATGGCCAATTTAATATTGCCCATTTTATCCTTTCCTTATACCGGCATTATTTAACTCTCAACTAAATAATATTCCGGTTAAACAAAAGTACCCTTAAACGATATTATTACCGCTTAAATGATATCAATTCTTATTTTGGATAAGCCACAACGCTTTCTATAGTTAGAATATACCTCGAATTGGGTAATACGAAATTTGAATGGGTTAATCTGTGAACGCAATCACCCTGTTTATATCATGGTCAATCTAGGTAATTGATTGTTATATATGATAATAATTATCAATTGAACTTTAATATCCCTACCCAGCAGTACCCCTTTAGGGTTATATAAACTTCAACGTGATTGAAGTCACTACCATTAATTGATCTAAGACAAGCTATATCCAACACGTAACAAAATGTGTTTGTTTATGAATTAATATAAACAGGAATTCTCCAGTTCTTAATTTGAATAGCAAACTCACAACGCTTGGTATAAGAATCAGTATATTGGAGATATCACTGTGAAAAAGCATTGGATACGTAATTCGGTCACAGCACTATTAATGGTTAGCGCATCACTAGCAAGCGCAACCAGTTTTGCTGCGTCTGAACAAAAAGAAATTGGCGACCCTCGTAACGACCAGTTCGAGCAAAACCACCCAGATCAATATCATTCATGGAGACAGACTTCAGAAAGCGAAACCATTGAAGACGCACTAAAAGAAGATCCCAACATGGTTATCATGTGGGCTGGCTACGGCTTCGCAAAAGATTACAACAAGGCACGTGGTCACTTTTATGCGATTGACGATGTACGACAAACACTTCGTACTGGCGGCCCAACGGACGAAAACTCTGGCCCTATGCCAATGGCGTGCTGGAGCTGTAAAAGCCCAGACGTAGCACGTGTTATCGAAGAGCGTGGTGAAGACGGTTACTTTGAAGGTAAATGGGCACGTCTTGGCAACGAGATTGTGAACCCTATTGGCTGTGCCGACTGTCACGATACCCAAAGCGAAGGCTTTAAAAATGGTGAGCCAGCACTGAAGGTGACGCGTCCTTATGTTGAACGTGCGTTCGATGCGATTGGTAAGAAGTTTGAAGACCAAGGTCGCTTAGATCAACAAGCTTCCGTTTGTGCTCAATGTCATGTGGAATACTACTTCACAGGGCCAACAAAAGGCGTGAAATTCCCTTGGGACAAAGGGACTCGTGTTGAGCAAATGGAAGAGTATTACGATGGAATCGGCTTTAAAGATTGGACGCACAAAGTATCTAAAGCGCCAATGCTAAAAGCACAGCACCCTGGCTATGAAACGTGGCGTGAAGGCATTCACGGCAAAAACAAAGTTGCTTGTGTTGACTGTCATATGCCGAAAGTGACCAAAGAAGATGGCACCGTTTATACCGACCATAAAGTGGGTAACCCATTCGACCGCTTCGAAGATACGTGTGCAAACTGTCACACTCAATCTAAAGAAACCATGCGTAACATCGTTTCAAGCCGTAAAGCTCAAGTGCTAAACATGAAGCTGACCGCTGAGAAACAAATCGTTGCCGCTCACTTTGAAGCAGGCGCGGCATGGGAAGCAGGTGCGACAGAGCAAGAGATGGAGCCTATCCTACTGGATATCCGTCACGCTCAATGGCGTTGGGACTACGCTATTGCATCTCACGGCGTTCATATGCATGCACCTGAAATCGCTCTAGAAGTGCTAGGCACTGCCGTTGACCGCGCAGCCGATGCTCGTACTAAGATTGTTCGTCTACTGGCGAAGAAAGGCATCACTGATCCAATCGAGATTCCAGACATCTCAACCAAAGAGGCGGCTCAAAAAGCGCTTGGAATGGACATGGATAAGATGAACGCTGAAAAACAACACTTCTTAGACACAGTTGTTCCTAAATGGGAAGAGCAAGCTGAAAAGCGTGAAGCCAGCTACGAATACTAGTTTCTTCAATTAGACCATTACGTAAAAACCAGTCACACTATTATTGTGTGGCTGGTTTTTTAGGTTTGGGGCAATACACATTAATATCTCCTCCCCAATCCACTCGCCAATTCAAGGAATATATAATGAAAACCTTACTTTCACTTTCAGCATTATGTATCGCACTACTCAGTTCAGGCGTTTACGCCTCTGAGCGTGCTGAGACAGGGTGGGAATTAATAGAGAAAGGCGCATTAGTGGTTGATGTCAGAACACCTGCAGAGTTCGAACAAGGGCATCTGGACAACGCCATCAACTACCCTCTTTCTGAAGTCGCTACTCACTTCGCCAAGATAGATAAAGACCAACCGATCGTTTTGTATTGCCGCAGTGGTAATCGTTCAGGACAAGCCTATCAATTCTTGCGAGCTCAAGGATTTACTCAAATCCACAACGCAGGTGGGTTAATAGAAATGCAAGAAAGCCAATAGCTTGAGAGATTAATGGCTTTAGAGGCTAAACGCTTCAAAGGTAAGTCGTTTCAAAGGCTAATCGTTTCAAAGACAAATAGCTTCAAAAGCTAATCAGGAAGAACAGCCTATTGACCAAGCTTAGCGGATCATCTGTTTGGCTTGGTTGATCGAGTGAATAATCGAAACGCGATCAATCCCCTTTTGATTGGAGTCGAGGATTTGAGTCCACGCATCAATCGCTTGTTGATAGCGCATGCTGATGAAATGATCGGTCGCAATCAGCATCAATGCCGTACGATCATTGGGATCAAGCTCCATTGAGTGATCCAATAACGCATTCACTTCATCACTCATAGCTTGAGAGCTGAGGTAATAAAGTGCGGTTGCTTTGGCCGCATAAAGGCCCGATGGTGCTTGAGGATCCAACCGAATCGCGTAGTCATAACAGGTGAACGCTGCATCAAACTCCCCTTTCTGCATATACACACCACCCAGCTTAAACCACAAATCGGATTGATTCGGATCTTGTTTGAGGCTTTGTTGAAGCTCACCTTCGAAATCTGTTGCCGTGTAACCATTGCTATCATCCAAAGGAAGTTGGGGTGTCTCCTGTTTCATTTGAGACCAGACAAGCACACTCAGAGCCACTGCAGTAAGGGAAATCACCACATTGCCTTTTAGATGACTACCATTGTCGCTCGCGGCAATAACGACCACGATCAAAAACAGGCTAATTAGTACTAACGCAACCAACAACCAGATGTCCATTCCACACTCCTTTATCAACCCTTTAAGTTTACCACTTTCCCAATCAGGCAATATTGATCGAGACTTAGCTATTAGGATTTACGCCAATCAGAATAAACGAGCAGACAATAAAAAACCGAGCACTTAGGCTCGGTTTTTTCAATGGTAAGCTTAATTACTTAACGTAATCGAGATTACTCAGTGTCTTGCTCGCTATCACTTTCAGAGTCAGAAGCATCTGATGCTTGCTCTTCACTTGATTCAGCAACTTCAGCGTTGATAGTTTCAGCATTTGCTTCTTCAGCTTCGCCTTCTACAATCTCAGCTTCTTCTACTTCGTCGATACGTTGTAGACCTACAACATTCTCGTCTTCAGCAGTACGAATCAGTGTTACACCTTGAGTGTTACGACCAACTTGGCTTACTTCCGCTACGCGAGTACGTACTAGTGTACCTGCGTCGGTGATCATCATCATTTCATCGCCTTCTTCAACTTGAACAGCGCCAACAACTGGGCCGTTACGTTCAGAGACTTTGATAGATACTACACCTTGCGTTGCACGGCCTTTCGTTGGGTACTCTGCTAGCTCAGTACGCTTACCGTAACCATTTTGAGTCACAGTTAGGATATCGCCTTCGTTAGAAGGAACAATCAGTGAAACCACTTGATCGTCTTCTGGAAGCTTCATACCACGAACACCAGAGGCAGTACGGCCCATTGCGCGTACTTTGTCCTCGTTAAAGCGAACAACTTTGCCCGATTTAGAGAACAGCATGATGTCGCTATCACCGTTAGTGATGTCAACGCCAATCAGTGAATCGTCGTCACGTAGGTTAACTGCGATTAGGCCGTTAGCACGTACGTTTGCGAATTGATCCAGAGATGTCTTCTTAACTGTACCGTCACCTGTTGCCATGAAGATGAATTTCTCGTTAGAGAACTCAGAAACAGGCAGGATAGCCGTAATACGTTCACCTTCTTCTAGAGGAAGAATGTTCACGATAGGCTTACCACGAGCAGTACGACTTGCTAATGGTAGTTGGTAAACTTTCAGACGGTATGTCTTACCACGAGTAGAGAAACATAGGATGTTATCGTGAGTATTAGCAACAAGCAGACGCTCAATGTAATCCTCATCTTTCATCTTAGTTGCACTCTTACCTTTACCACCACGACGTTGAGATTCGTAGTCGCTTAGGATTTGGTACTTAACGTAACCTGCGTTAGAAAGCGTTACTACAACGTCTTCTTGAGCAATCAGCTCTTCCATGTCGATGTCATGAACTGCAGCTGTGATTTCTGTACGACGCTCGTCGCCATAGATTTCACGTACCGCTTCAAGTTCTTCGCGGATAACTTCCATCAAACGCTCAGTGCTTGCAAGGATGTGCATTAGCTCAGCGATTTCTTCTAGAAGTGCTTTGTACTCGTCTAGAATCTTCTCGTGCTCAAGGCCAGTTAGGCGGTGAAGACGAAGTTCTAGAATAGCTTGTGCTTGTGTTTCCGTTAGGAAGTATTGGCCATCGCGGATGCCGTATTGGTCTTCCAACCAATCAGGACGAGCCGCATCAGTACCAGCACGCTCAAGCATTGAAGCAACGTTACCAAGATCCCAACCGCGTGCAACTAAGCCAGCTTTTGCTTCAGCTGGTGTTGGAGCGTTACGAATAAGCTCAATGATTTCGTCGATGTTAGCAAGTGCTAGAGACAACGCTTCAAGGATGTGTGCACGATCGCGCGCTTTCTTCAGTTCGAAGATAGTACGACGTGTAACAACTTCGCGACGGTGGTCTACGAAGCACTTAAGCATGTCTTTGATGTTGAACAACTGTGGTTGACCGTTGTTCAACGCAACCATGTTGATACCGAAAGTCGTTTGCAGTTGAGTTTGAGCGTATAGGTTGTTTAGAACCACTTCGCCTACTGCATCACGCTTACATTCAATAACAATACGCATACCATCTTTATCAGATTCGTCACGCAGTGCACTGATGCCTTCGACTTTCTTATCTTTAACCAGTTCAGCAATCTTCTCGATCAAACGAGCTTTGTTTACTTGGTAAGGGATCTCAGTAACGATAATGGTTTCTTTACCATTCTTCTCTACTTCGATATCCGCTTTTGAACGCATGTAAACCTTACCGCGGCCAGTCTTATAAGCATCAACGATGCCTTTACGACCACTGATAAGTGCTGCTGTTGGGAAGTCAGGACCAGGAATGTAGTCCATTAGCTCATCAATAGTGATCTCTTCATTATTGATGTAAGCCAAACAGCCATCAACAACTTCACCAAGGTTATGTGGTGGAATGTTGGTAGCCATACCTACTGCGATACCAGAAGCACCGTTTACCAATAGGTTAGGAATTTTTGTAGGAAGTACTGCTGGAATTTGTTCTGTACCATCGTAGTTCGGTACGTAATCCACAGTTTCCTTATCAAGGTCAGCCAGTAGCTCGTGAGCAATTTTCGCCATACGAACTTCGGTATAACGCATTGCAGCCGCGGAGTCGCCATCGATAGAACCAAAGTTACCTTGGCCATCAACTAGCATGTAACGCAGTGAGAACGGTTGCGCCATACGAACAATTGTATCGTATACAGCACTATCACCATGCGGGTGGTATTTACCGATTACATCACCTACTACACGAGCAGACTTTTTATATGGTTTGTTCCAATCATTACCTAGTACATTCATCGCGAACAAAACGCGGCGGTGTACTGGTTTTAGGCCATCACGCACATCTGGAAGGGCACGACCAACGATGACGGACATCGCGTAGTCTAGGTATGAACCTCTAAGCTCATCTTCAATATTTACGGGCGTGATCTCTTTCGCTAGATCGCTCATAGAGCCATTTTCCCTCTATAGTCAGATCGTATTTTTGAATACGTATAAGACCGAAAAATATAACACAAATTTACCTACGGAGGCATCACTTTCCCTCTCCTTTTACCATCTTGTGACCCTTGTAGCCAATCAATTGATGAGAAATTGCACCTCCGCATCATATCTTGCTGAAACATGGTCACTTTACATCCAATAAACTAGCAAAATTGTAGATCTTCTGGTCAGCGCGAAAAGGCAAGTTATAATGCCTGCAATTTCATGGATGCATTATTTAACTTGGAAATGCCGATTATGACTAAATCACAGAACGTAGACCCAGCAGAAATCAAGAAATTCGAAGACATGGCGTCACGCTGGTGGGATCTAGAAGGCGAATTTAAGCCGCTACATCAAATCAACCCACTGCGCCTAAATTACGTATTAGAGAAGACGGAAGGCCTGTTTGGCAAGAAAGTCCTCGATGTTGGCTGCGGCGGCGGTATTCTTGCAGAAAGCATGGCGGTTGAAGGTGCGATAGTGACTGGCCTAGACATGGGTAAAGAGCCGCTAGAAGTAGCGCGCCTTCACGCATTGGAAACTGGCACCAAGCTCGATTACATCCAGAGCACTATCGAAGACCACGCAGACCAGAACCCACAGACGTACGATGTGGTAACGTGCATGGAAATGCTTGAACACGTTCCTGATCCGCAATCTGTTATCACTGCCTGTTCGAAATTGGTGAAACCGGGCGGCCACGTGTTCTTTTCTACATTGAACCGTAACTTCAAATCTTACTTGTTTGCGATTGTTGGTGCAGAGAAGCTATTGAAGATTGTTCCTGAAGGCACTCATGAACACGAGAAATTCATTCGCCCTGCTGAACTTATCAAGATGGTTGATAACACGCCGCTGCAAGAATTAGGGATCACAGGACTGCACTACAACCCTCTTACGGACACTTACCGTTTAGGCACAAATGTAGACGTAAACTACATCGTCCACACGCAAAACTTTGGCTAAAAAATATCGGTAGCCCTACCGTAAAACCTTTTGTAAAAAAGACGAATGAAAAGAGTTGCAATTACCATAAGTTTGCGACTTTTTTCAGTCTAAATTTCGTGCGCTAGCTTCCATTTTGACCACCTCGATTTAAATTTAATCGCCCAAAATCCATCGCCTATTTTGGTCAAAGATCAAGGGATTTTTTTTTATGGGCGTGCAAAAATAAAGCATCATTAAAAGCCGACTTTTATACAATCAAGTCACATCTAACCTCATCAGTTAGTGGTCACTTACAGTTTTTTTTCAATCCACCACTTATCCACAAGCAACCCAATTTCTTTACCTTGAAAAATATCAGTTGTAGCACTATCTTGTAACCCAACAAACAAATGACCCCTATATGTTGTGTTTGAACTACAATATATGGGTAGACCAAGATCACAAAGCCGAAACGTAATTTACAAAAGTTACACAGAAATACACAAAAACACGGCCTTGTTCAGTTTTGTTAGGGAAATTAAGCAGAATGAACCAACAACTTACTGTTACCAAGCGTAACGGGCGCAAAGAAACGATCGATCTAGAGAAGATCCATCGCGTGATTACATGGGCAGCTGAAGGCTTGCACAATGTTTCTGTATCACAAGTAGAATTGAAAGCTCACATTCAGTTTTACGATGGCATCACCACTACTGACATTCATGAGACTATCATCAAGTCGGCAGCGGATTTAATCTCTGAAGAGACTCCTGATTACCAATATCTAGCAGCACGTCTGTCTGTATTCCACCTACGTAAAAAAGCGTACGGCGAATACGAGCCGCCTGCACTGTATGACCACGTTGCAAAACTGGTTGATATGGGTAAATACGATAGCCACCTTATGGAAGACTACACGAAAGCTGAGTTTGACGAGCTTGACGAGTACATCGACCACAAACGTGACTTAGACTTCTCTTACGCAGCGGTTAAGCAGCTCGAAGGTAAATACTTCGTGCAAAACCGTGTAACGAAAGAAATCTACGAGAGTGCTCAGTTCCTTTACATTTTAGTTGCTGCGTGTTTATTCGCTAAGTACCCGAAATCGACTCGTCTTGACTACATCAAACGTTTTTACGACGCATCGTCTACGTTTAAGATTTCTCTACCTACACCGATCATGTCTGGTGTACGTACGCCTACTCGTCAATTCAGTTCTTGTGTACTGATCGAGTGTGGTGACAGCCTTGATTCTATCAACGCAACAGCAAGCTCAATTGTTCGTTACGTATCTCAACGTGCTGGTATTGGTATCAACGCAGGTCGTATCCGTGCGCTTGGTTCTGAAATCCGTAATGGTGAAGCGTTCCACACTGGCTGTATCCCTTTCTACAAATACTTCCAAACAGCAGTAAAATGTTGTTCTCAAGGTGGTGTTCGTGGTGGCGCAGCAACAGTGTTCTACCCACTATGGCACGGTGAAGTTCAGTCTCTATTAGTACTGAAAAACAACCGCGGCGTTGAAGAGAACCGTGTTCGTCACATGGATTACGGCGTACAGCTGAACAAGCTTATGTACTCTCGTCTTGTTCAAGGTGGCAACATCAGCCTGTTCTCACCTTCTGACGTACCTGGCCTTTACGATGCGTTCTTCGAAAACCAAGACCGTTTTGAAGAGCTATACGTTAAGTACGAAAACGATCCATCAGTGAAGCGTGAAACAGTAAAAGCTGTTGAGCTATTCTCTCTGCTAATGCAAGAGCGTGCTTCTACTGGTCGTATCTACATTCAGAACGTTGACCACTGTAATACACACAGCCCGTTTGATTCTGAAGTTGCACCTGTTCGTCAATCGAACCTATGTCTAGAAATCGCGCTACCAACTAAGCCGCTTTCTAACGTAGAAGATGACGAAGGTGAAATTGCACTTTGTACGCTTTCAGCATTCAACCTTGGCGCAATCAATGAACTAGACGACCTAGCAGAGCTTTCTGAGCTGGTTGTTCGTGCACTGGATGCACTTCTTGATTACCAAGACTACCCGCTTCCAGCAGCATACAAGTCGACAATGAACCGTCGTACTCTAGGTGTGGGTGTAATCAACTACGCATACTACCTAGCGAAGAATGGTGTTAAGTACTCTGATGGCAGCGCCAATGGCCTGACTCACCGTACTTTTGAAGCGATTCAATACCACTTGCTAAAAGCATCTGTTGAACTAGCGAAAGAGCAAGGTCGCTGCCCATCTTTCCACGAGACCAACTACGCGAAAGGCCTACTGCCAATCGATACTTACAAGAAAGATATCGACTTAGTATGTGAAGAGCCATTGCACTACGATTGGGATTCTCTACGTGAAGAGATCATGGAGCACGGTCTGCGTAACTCTACGCTAACAGCGCTTATGCCTTCTGAGACATCGTCTCAAATCTCGAACGCGACTAACGGTATCGAGCCACCACGTGGTTACGTATCAGTGAAAGCATCGAAAGACGGCATCCTGAAGCAAGTTGTTCCAGATTTCCTAAATCTAAAAGAGAACTACGAGCTACTTTGGAACATTGGTTCTAACGACGGTTACCTACACCTAGTAGGTATCATGCAAAAATTCGTTGACCAAGCTATCTCTGCAAACACTAACTATGACCCAAGTGTTTACGACAGCGGTAAAGTACCAATGAAGAAGCTGCTTCAAGACCTACTAACAGCGTACAAGTACGGTGTTAAGACGCTTTACTACCATAACACTCGTGATGGTGCTAAAGACGACCAAGGCGATGCAGTTCAAGTGCCGGAAGAAGATTGTGAAGGCGGCGGTTGTAAGATCTAAACCGCAATAAACATTAAGACCCCAGAGAAGAGTTATCTTCTCTGGGTTTAAAGCATTAACAGGGTCCGTTTTATTACGGGTCTTTAAAGGATTTGAGGCATTTATGGCTTACAGTACTTTTTCTCAGCAAAAAAATGACCAACTAAAAGAACCAATGTTCTTGGGTCAGTCGGTAAACGTTGCACGTTACGACCAACAAAAATTCGAAATCTTCGAAAAGCTTATCGAGAAGCAGCTTTCTTTCTTCTGGCGTCCAGAAGAAGTAGACGTGTCTAGCGACCGTATCGACTACAACAAGCTTCCTGAGCATGAAAAGCACATCTTCATCTCTAACTTGAAGTACCAAACGCTTCTAGATTCTATCCAAGGTCGCAGCCCTAACGTTGCCCTACTTCCATTGGTATCACTACCTGAAGTAGAAACTTGGATTGAGACATGGTCTTTCTCAGAAACGATTCACTCTCGTTCTTACACGCACATCATTCGTAACATCGTGAATGATCCAGGCGTAGTATTCGACGACATCGTTGAAAACGAAGAGATCCTGAAGCGTGCTAAAGACATCGCTTTCTACTACGACGACCTAATCAAGCTGACGGCTGACTACCACCGCTACGGTGAAGGCAACCACAGCATCAACGGCGAAGACGTTAAGATTTCACTTCACGATCTGAAGAAGAAACTTTACCTATGTCTAATGTCTGTAAACGCACTAGAAGCGATTCGTTTCTACGTAAGTTTCGCATGTTCATTTGCATTCGCTGAGCGTGAGCTAATGGAAGGTAACGCGAAGATCATCAAGCTAATCGCTCGTGATGAAGCACTTCACCTTACTGGTACACAGCACATGATCAACTTGTTACGCAACGGTCAAGATGATTTCGAATTCATGCAGATCGCTGAAGAGTGTAAACAAGAATGTTTCGACCTATTCAAAGAAGCAGCTGAGCAAGAGAAAGAGTGGGCAGAGTACCTATTCAAAGACGGCTCTATGATTGGTCTGAATAAAGACATTCTTTGCCAATACGTTGAGTATATTACCAATATTCGTATGCAGGCTGTTGGTCTAGGTACCGCTTACCCAGAAGCAACATCGAACCCAATTCCATGGATTAACGCTTGGTTGTCTTCAGACAACGTGCAAGTTGCTCCACAAGAAGCAGAAATCAGTTCTTACCTAGTTGGTCAGATCGACAACGAAGTAAAAGCTGACGACTTTGAAGGATTTGAGCTGTAATGCCAACAATCAAAATCAACAAGCTGACTTCAATTGAATCTAACCCTTCAAACACTCTGTTGGAATCAATGGAACAAGCTGGGTTAGAGCCAGAATACAACTGCCGAGATGGCCACTGTGGCGCTTGCCGCTGCACGTTGGATTCTGGTGAGGTCGAGTACGTTGGTTTTGCTATGGCTTACACGCAAGGTAATGAAATATTGCCTTGTATCTGTAAAGCAAAGACTGAGCTATCGCTGAGTAACGTTATTCATAGAAGCAAGCAAAAACGCGCATAAGCCAACTGGCTTTAAGTCACCTTGTTCGAATATCGTCAATAAGAATTAAAAAGGGTCCGCTTCCTTTAGGAATGCGTACCCTTTTTCTATTCGTGTCTTAAGTTCTCAACCACCTAACCAAACGTTTATTGCTGAGTCAGGTTTAGAGTCACCGAGCCAATATAACAAGCGCTTCGGCACTCTCCACAACCATTACACTTATCTTTATCCACTGTAGGCAACTCTCCTACTTCGATGTGTAGCGCACCTGCTGAACACGCAGTTTGGCATGCTGAGCAATCCATTTGCATGTAATTGTTACAGGTATCGGCAAAGCTTGGCTTGAGGTCGATATAAGGTGTGACCGTTGGATGAAGTGCGCCAGTCGTACACACTTCAGTGCATTTGTTACACATAGAACAACTGTTGTAATCCAAATTCAGCAGTGCACTTCCCTCTAACATCTCAATAACGCTATTCGGACACGCTTGCTCACACAGCCCACAACCTTCGCAAAGACGCTCAAACAGCACCTCATCAACCGCTCTTGGCGGTCTTGAATGCAAGCGCTGTGAGATCTCTTCGTAATTCGCGGCTGCTTTAACCGGTTTAGAAAGTCGAGTTAAGAAACCGCGTCTATTTGAATTTATTTGTTCAGACATTAGTCGATATATAACTTTTTAGTAGCAACGTTTAAATTATATTCAGATGTTAAATACTTAAACCAATCTATTATATCACTTGATAGCTGCTTATAAAATGATAAATCTGATGCTGTATTTAATTTATCCAAATAAACAGAAGACCAAGGTAATAAATGACACTCAAGTAATTCATTAGCTGAATTGATATTATTATTTTCTAACAAATATGCATGGGCGAATAGCATTAAACCAAACTGATCCTCTGGCTCTCTTAATCCAGTGTCTAACTCAATTTGATTCAATTCTAAGAATTGGCGATATTCCACAGTCGACGCGCCGAATACAACACGGTCTTTATCTAGGTATACAGAACCCCAAGGTGGAGCTGGCATGTCTCCAACGCCTTCAAACAAGCGACTAAATTCCGCAGACAAGGCGATTTCCTGCTCACTTCTCAGTGCCAGCAGACATTCTTCTGATAGAACTTCACTCTCAACCAAGGCTTCGACAATGGTTAACAACTGTTCTTTATTTATCGCTTTATAAAATAGCGAACCCAACAGTTTGTGCGTATCGATAATCATTATTATTTATACCGTAATAGGTTTTAAAGATAATTATATTAATTAAACCATTCCATTCTTTGATCTAATTTATACATTCAATTCATAAGATTTAAATTTCATACTTATTTGATACCTATCAATCAATATTTAAATATTAAAAGACAAAAACAAAACTACCTATAAAGTGCTATACATCAATAACAATAGGCATCTTAGAATGACGAATAAGAAAGAATCTGGGGTAATGAACCTTACTCGAAGAGGCTTCATGAAAGCTTCTTCTGCGGTAGGTAGTGCAGCCGCACTCGCGGGCGGTATCGCTTTACCTTTCAAATCCAAACCAGTAGCGGCTGCAGTTGCTGAGAATGTGGATGAGAAAATCGTATGGAGTGCATGTACTGTAAACTGTGGCTCTCGCTGCCCTTTACGTATGCATGTACAAAACGGTGAAATCAAATACGTAGAAACAGACAACACAGGTACTGACGAATATGGTCATCACCAAGTTCGTGCGTGTCTACGTGGTCGCTCTATGCGCCGCCGTGTTTACAACCCAGATCGCCTGAAATACCCAATGAAACGTGTTGGTAAACGTGGTGAAGGCAAATTTAAACGCATTAGCTGGGAAGAGGCTTATGATGAAGTCGCTGGTACTATGCAACGCCTTATCAAAGACTACGGTAACGACACTATCTACCTAAACTATGGTACAGGCACCCTTGGCGGTACGGTTACTAAATCTTGGCCACCAGCACAAACGCTGATTGCTCGTCTAATGAACCTAAGTGGTGGTTACCTAAACCATTACGGTGACTACTCAACAGCGCAAATCGCGAAAGGCTTGAGCTACACCTACGGTGGTTGGGCAAACAACAACTCTTTCTCTGACCTAGAGAACACAAAGCTTAATATCCAATTTGGTAACAACCCTGCTGAGACTCGTATGTCTGGCGGCGGTCTGATCCACCACTACGTAGAAAGCAAAAACAAATCGAACGCAAGAACGATCATCATCGACCCTCGCTACACCGATACTGCAGGTGGTCGTGAAGATCAATGGATTCCAATTCGTCCTTCAACTGATGCTGCATTGGTAGCAGGTCTTGCACACGTGATGATCACTGAAGACCTTGTCGACCAACCGTTCCTAGACAAATACTGCGTAGGTTACGACGAGAAGACTCTGCCTGCATCAGCGCCTAAAAACAGCGACTACAAATCTTACATCTTAGGTTTAGGTGAAGATGGCGTAGAGAAGACACCTGAATGGGCCTCTAAGATCACAGGCATTCCAGTTGATACTATCGTTAAGCTTGGCCGTGAAATGGGCACAGCAAAACCATGTGCAATCCACCAAGGTTGGGGCCTACAACGTACAGCGAACGGTGAACTAGCTTGTCGTGCAATCTCGATGCTGTCGCTACTCACTGGTTCTGTGGGTGTATCAGGTGGTTCAACAGGTGCTCGTGAAAGTGACATCAACATTCCGTTTGTTCGCTTCCCTACTGTGCCAAACCCAGTTGAAACGTCAATTTCAATGTTCATGTGGACAGATGCGATTTACCGTCACCATGAAATGACCGACATCACTGATGGTGTTCGCGGTGCAGAGCGCCTTAAAAACCCAATCAAGATGATCTGGAACTATGCAGGTAACTGCATCATCAACCAACACTCAGACATCAACAAGACTCACGCGATTCTTCAAGATGAAAGTGCGTGTGAAATGATTGTCGTGGTTGATAACCATATGACTTCTTCTGCGAAATACGCCGATATCATCCTGCCAGACTTAACGACGTCAGAGCAAGACGACTGGTGTATGGATGGTAAAGCATCGAACATGCCTTACTTCATCTACGCGCAAAAAGCGATCGAGCCTCAGTTCGAAGCGAAATCTATCTACGAGATGTGTTCTCAACTGGCGAAACGCATGGGCGTAGAAAAAGAATTCACAGAAGGCCGTACTCAAGAGCAATGGATTGAGCATCTTTACGCTGAAACTCGTAAGAACGATCCAACACTGCCAACCTTCGAAGAGATGAAAGAGCTGGGTATCTACAAACGTAGCTATGACCACCACTACATCGCTTACGAAGATTTCCGCAAAGATCCTGAAGCGAATCCACTGACCACACCAAGTGGCAAGATCGAGATCTACTCAGAGCAACTGGCTGATATCGCGAAGACTTGGAAATTGAAAGAAGACGAAGTGATTCACCCTCTTCCGATTTACGCCGATTCTTTTGAAGGCCACAACGACCCACTAGCAGAGAAGTACCCACTTCAGCTAACTGGTTTCCACTATAAGGCTCGTACTCACTCGACTTACGGCAACGTTGCAGAAATCAAAGCAGCAGCACCGCAAGAGTTGTGGATCAACCCAATTGATGCGAAAGAACGTGGTATCGAAAACGGCGACATGGTGAGTATTTTCAACGACCGTGGCGAAGTACACATTCCAGCGAAAGTGACACCAAGGATCCTTCCTCGAGTTGTCGCGCTAGGCGAAGGTGCATGGTACGCACCAGATGGTCAGAAGATCGACCATGCAGGCTCTATCAACGTGCTGACCACTCAGCGCCCGAGCCCACTTGCTAAGGGTAACCCTCAGCATACAAACCTAGTTCAAATCAAAGCGCTAAAGAAAGCATAAGGTAGGTTGGAATGAAACAATACGGCTTTTACATTGATTCAAGTAAATGCACGGGTTGTAAAACCTGTCAGCTTGCTTGTAAAGATTATAACGATCTCGACATCAAAACGAACTACCGTCGCGTATACGAATACGCAGGTGGTGGCTTCACTCAAGATGGCGATACCTGGGTTCAGAAAGATGTTTTCTCTTACTACCTGTCTATCGCTTGTAACCACTGTACTAACCCTGCGTGTGTGAAAGTGTGTCCTTCGGGTGCAATGCACAAACGTGATGAAGACGGCTTGGTTGTGGTTGACGAAAGTGTGTGTATTGGTTGTCAGCACTGTAGCAATGCGTGTCCTTACGGCGCACCACAATACAATGCTAAGAAAGGTCACATGACCAAGTGCGATGGTTGCTACCAACGTGTTTCAGAAGGCAAACAGCCTATCTGTGTTGAGTCTTGCCCACTTCGTGCATTGGAGTTTGGTGAAATCAATACGCTTCGCGAGAAGTACGGCTCTGGTGCAGATGTGGCGCCACTGCCATCTTCAACCGAAACACTGCCAAACATCGTGATTAAGCTGAACAAAAACGCGAAGCCTACTGGCGATACCAGTGGTCACCTAGCAAACCCGAAGGAGGTGTAAGATGATTTTTCATGAGTGGTCTTTAATCTTCTTTACGGTGCTGGCGCAAACTGCGGTTGGTGGTTACTTACTGATTGGTGCTCGTGCACTGGTACTTGGTCACGATGAAGAGAAACTAAACAGCTATAAGGTTCCAATGTTCATTCTGTGGGCATTCATGGGTCTTGGCTTCATGTTCTCGACAACGCACCTGGGTTCTCCACTGCGCGCGTTTAATGCCTTTAACCAACTAGGCTCGGCTTGGTTGTCTAACGAAGTGTTCTTCGGTGCGGCATTCTTCGCAGTAGGCGGCCTGCAATGGCTATTGTCTGTGGTTAAGAAAGGTGGCGTAGCTATCCAAAAAGCACTGGTGGTCGGCGCTATGGTGCTGGGTGTTATCTTCATGTACGCGATGATCAACGTATACATGATCAATACAGTACCGACATGGGACAACATCTACACACCACTAAGCTTCATCATGACGATGGTTGTGGGTGGCTTGCTGCTGTCTCAGTTCGTGATTGTGTTCGCAAACGACAGCCGCTTTACGGTTGACCGTAACATCACCATGCTGGCTGTTATCGCAGTTGCTATCAGCTTGCTTGCAACAGTAGGAAAACTGAACCTAATCGGTGAGATCCAAACTTCAGCAGCAAAAGCGTCTGAGTTAGTCGATGGTTTAGGTAGCTATGTGATTCTTCAAGTGGCACTGCTAATGGCAAGCTTGTTGATTTGGATTCTACCTATGCTGAACAAAGCAAAAGTGAACCCAGTGAACCTCGGCTTAGCACTAGTATTGTTCTTGGCTTCAGAGTTAATCGGCCGTGGTTTGTTCTACAGCTTACATATGACAAGCGGTTTGTAATCAAGTTCTTACAGACATGAGTTACGTGTAAAAGTCGCTGCTTGTTTAGTTATCTAGAAGGCTAGATAAACAAAAGGCCCAACACCTATTTAGATGTTGGGCCTTTTTATTGCGTTTTTTCTAGCGTTTTTAGTACAGACTTTGCGATTTCGCTTACATAGTTACTTAATGATAGCCGCTGGAATAAACATGTCTTTCAATCGCTTAACCGAAGAGTAAGTACCAAACATCGGTTTGTTGTCTAGATGCCTTCTCAGCATATCGGCGGCAACGGTCTTAATCACGTTGCGTTGGTCTTCACGCGAGTACTGACGATAAAACTCAAGCACCTGCCCCCACTCGCCTGCTTCAGTCGACAATGCAACGCTGAATGTGTTGCCTTCTAACTTACCAGTCACCAAAGCCAATTCGGTTTCGCACTTCTCTCTTGTTGCGCCAGCCAGAGCAAAGGTGACGGCTAATGGATCGCTCTTTTCAAGCTCACTCTCTTTGGGTTCAGCCATCACCCAAGAATGCCCAAAGCAATCTTCAAGCTGCTCATTCGATTGTAGCCAAGCTGAAAGCGCACCTTTGGTCGACACTTCAGATACAGACAAGGTTTTCTTTCTCTCTGCCATGATATGCCCAATATGGTCAATCATCGGCTCATCAACGCTGACTACGTTACTCTCTAGCAGCTTGTACACCATTTGCAGAAGCTTAACGCGAGTTTCTAAGTCTGCCTTAGGACCAAACAGTTTGACCTCAATGAAAGGCAAATAAGAGCGATAACCCAACTCATAACCTTCTGGCAGCTTAAGCTGGTCTAACACATCCGAGATACCCGATTCAGACAAACCAAACGTAAACAGTCGACTGCATTCAGAGGCAACCACTTGAGGGTAGGTACGCGACAAGTCAGGAAGAATCTCAAACGTCACCATACGTTTGAACTCACTCGGTACACCCGGCGTGAAATAGAAAGTCGCATCGTTGATTTTCAGCTTGAAGCCACATGCAGTACCGACAGGGTTATCGACAATCTCAGAGCTTGCTGGCAACAAGGCTTGCTTAAGGTTGCTGTCAGGCATCGGCATACCGCGTCCTGAGAACATCTCTTCCATACGAGCCAGCCATTCAGGGAACATGACGAGTTTCTGCTCTGAAGCAGTTGCAGCGGCGGCTGCACTCATATCATCGGTTGTCGGCCCTAGACCACCATTAACGATAACCACATCATAGTTAAAGCTCAGCATCAGCAGTTCTTCAACAAGAGCATTCATTTGATCACCCACAGTTGAGCGCTTAGCAAGAGCAAAACCATGCTGATAAAACTCACCAGACATCCAAGCTGCGTTTGTATCTACAATGTCTCCATGAAGAACTTCTTCACCTGTACTTAACATTGCGATTTTCGTCATATTTCTATCCCTTGTTGTCATAAAAAGACACTGCATTATTTACAAACTGGTCTATGGTTGAATTTGGAGCAATCCGCCTTTTCACTAATATTAATAATGTTAAACCTAAGGTTTTCTTAGGAAAAGCTATAAATTATTAGTTCCCTAAATCAGGCATTTAATAGATAATTGTGACCCTGATCAATTCCAAACTTTCTCATGGAGACCCTTGTGGCCAAATCACCGTTACTAGCAAAGGTTACTGCTGCATTTACAATGCTAATGTCAGTTAACTCGGTTGCAAGCCAATACGACTTCGACCAGCCAATCAACCTTTCTTATTCGGATGAATGTGCTCAAGATTACTGTGTTAATGATAGCTTGTACACCTACAAGCCTAGTACCAATTACGCACTGAGCGAATCAAGTGATGAGTACGACTTCTCAATCCAACAACCAAAACACCTGTTGGTGAGTCAGGAGAAGGATTGGGATTACCTAATGGGTCAAACCTACACCATTCTTGGCCTGAGTGTCGCGACGGTGGGTTTGATGACTCTCCTACCTGAAAGTATCACTAAGTGGGATGATGACCAACGTGACATCAGCTCATTAGGTAAAAAGTGGAAAGATAACGTGTCTGATGGCCCAGTATGGGACCGTGACGAACACTTCCTAAACTACGTAATGCACCCATATTTTGGTGGTGTTTACTACACTGCAGCTCGACACGCAGGTTACGATGAGTTTGAGTCTTTCTTATACTCTTGGACTATGTCGACGTTCTTCTGGGAATACGGCGTAGAAGCGTTTGCTGAAGTACCTTCATGGCAAGACCTCTTTATCACTCCTTTCTTTGGTGCTGTTGTCGGTGAAATGATGCTAGAAGCAGAGCAAGACATCGTTGCTTCAGGTGGCGAAGTGATGGGATCTCAAACTATGGGTGATGTGTCTCTATTCTTCCTAAACCCTGTTGGTCACATCCACTACTGGGTAAGTGATGCATGGGGCGGTGACGCAGAAGTTAATCTGAATACTAACCCTTGGTGGGATAACCAAGACGCAGCACGATTCGCCTATGATGCTGGGGCACGATACGATTCTCAATTTGTTGGTATGAACTTTAAAGTAACGTTCTAAGTCAGCTTTCAGTCTCTAAGTTTTAAGTTACTGCATTCCCAATAAAAACGACAACTCATCCCAAAAGCGGCTCTCTAGCCGCTTTTTTTTGTGCCCTACTCTTCATTCTCTTTTTTTGCATCACAGCTTAGTTTCAAAAATTGACGTAGGTCAAACATTGTTCGATGTAACCTTCTACACTGAAATTAAAGAACTTTATCGCGTGATATCAAACATTTAATTCGCAACAAATCATTGAAACTTTGGGGGCTGATATGAACAGTACATTTATCGTAAACTTTATCGGAAAAGCATCACCAACAACAATCAAACAGCTTGCTGCGGTTACTCACGAAAACGACGGAAAATGGCTCATCAGTAAAGTGAACTTTATTGAAGACCAAGTCGCAGGCGTACTCAAGGTTCAACTTCCAGCCATCAACGAATCGATTGTTAAAGAGGCTTTCAGCGCCAATCCAGATCTCATCGTACAGTTTGTCGATTCAGATCATACGCATAATGTCCAAGACACAATCCATCACCTAAGACTCGATTCTAACGACCGAGCAGGTATCGTCAATGAAGTGACACATGTATTAGATAGACAAGGGATCAGCATTCTAGACATGGACTGCCACCGAGTCTTCATTGCAGGCGGCGGCGGTGTAAGCTCAAGCCTATTCACTTCAAAAATAGCGGTTAAGCTGCCAATCGAAGTTCAAATCGATGATGTAGTTAATGAACTCGAAACACTCAGTGAAGACACTCGTGTGATGATTGAAAGCTAATTTAACTTACCTCCTGACGATACCTTGATCGTTGGGAGGTCACCTCATAAATAAGACCTCTCTTACATTACTTACAAAAAAAACCATCAAAACACCTAAAATACATAGCCATAGCATATGAAATTAAGCATTTATATAATTTTTTTGATACGATAGATATCTTATATAATTTAGTAGCTTAGGTTCACACATGGAAAGAAAAAGGTCGAGTTGGCAGCTCAATGTCATCTCAGCAATCCTTCTTACGACACTGTTTAGCGGTTGCAAAAGTGGTCATGAAAATAACGATAGTGGAACAACGACTACGGGAACAACTTCAAGTACGTCATCTTCTCCTATTACGCTTAGCATCCCAAGTAGTGTCTCATTTTCTGAACCACAATCAGGGTCGAAAACAGAATCCATTACCGTTTCTCTTTCCGAAGCATTAGCTCAAGAACTCACCTTAACTATCTTAACTAGTGACGTGACAACTCACTCTAATGGCACCTTCAAAAACTACGATGCTATATCAAGTCAAAACGTCAAAATTGCGGCAGGTGCAACCAGCGCAGCTCTACCACTAAACCTTATACACAATAATCTGTATGAGGGCAGTAAAACACTTCATTACTCTATTAGCGCAGATAACGGTACAAATTACACTCTTTCAAACGAACGAACTGTAGTAACCATTGATGATAGCGATACTCAACCAACAGTTAGTTTTAGTAACGACTTAAGTACCGTTGTAGAAGGTGACAGCATTATTCAACAAGCTGTTTTGAGTCATTACACATCTCAAGATGTAACACTTACCTTAACTCAAACTGGTATTGCCGCGCCTGAGGACTTTACTGTTGATATATCAGAGTTAACTCTTAAATTGCCAGCAGAAACCCTATCAACAAATATCACTTTTTCTGCTCGTGATGATAGCTTCGATGAAGGTGGCGAATCGGTAATCTACACGATAGCTTCCGTTGGTAACGCGACTATCGATTCGAGTAAAAACACTCTCGCGTTCTATATTCCGGGGCAGAAAAGTTTTAATGATACTGGGTATGTCACTTATTTTGATGGAACAGACTACGACAGCGTCACTCCTCCAGTATCACATCCAAATCAAGATGCCGATTTTGGTTTAGATGTCACAAATGGAAGTGAACATTCGGATGGGGGATATGGCTTCCGCTACACCAAGCTAGATGCTCACGGGAACCCTCTAATACCTAGCGCTACTGATTGGCGCTGTGTTAAAGATGAGCATACCGGATTATATATTGAAGCAAAACAAGATCCGGTAGCACTGCCGAGTCAGTCCGCGGTCGATACCTGGGTTAAGAACCATAAAGACAACCCTGATGCCCACCCTTATCCATGGGACAGTCAATCAAGCTCATGGCGAAGCGCTTCGTACACATATACTTGGCACGACTCTGATAATACAACCAATGGTGGCTATGCCGGAGCACGCAATGATCTATTGTACAGCGTCGGCCCGATCTCTTCTCAATGTGCATACATTAACGATGGTTCAGGAAGTAACTACTGTAATACAAGTAGTTATATTAGTAGTCTAAACAGTCGCTCTATTTGCGGTATTACAGATTGGCGCTTACCTTCACCTGTTGAAGCTCGTTCATTTATCAACTTCAATGTCGGCACTGCACCAGTAGGAGCCATTGATTTCTTTCCTAATCTTGGAGACCGACTCTTCACGCACTCTAGCTCTGTTAAACAAGATGGTAGTGCTAGATGTATCGACTCTCAAAATGGAGAGCTTGAGCTTTGTAATAAAAACATCGCAGGCTCAACAGGAATTGTGGCTGTAAGTGGAGGTATTGAGTAATGAAACTAAAACTATGCTTAGGTGTAATTGCCTCTCTGTTAAGTGCAAATGCCATCGCGCAAACCTGCGTGCAAACTCAAACTCCCTCTCACCAAGACGGGCAATTTATTGACCGTAAAGATGGGACATTACTCGACGTAACGACTAATTTGCTTTGGTCAAAATGCAACCTAGGCGAAATCTACAATCAATCCAATGACACATGTGATGGTACCGCGATTAAATATCAAAATTGGCAGGATGCACTTATCGCAACTGAAGATTCGAATCTGACCACTATCGCAGGTCAGGTTGGTTTTAGGTTGCCTAATATCAAAGAGTTAAGTTCAATCGTTGACTATAGCTGTACTAGACCAGCAATCAACCTGACACACTTCCCGACTACAACCAACGAACCATATTGGACTAATACTCCTGACGCTCATAAAATCAACAGTGACTATGATGGTTTAATTATTGATTTTGAAGAAGCTTTAGAAGTCATTACAGACCCAGATGATATTCCACATCCTCTTGTTCGCTTAGTGAAAACATTTAATTAGGTTTATCACTGTACAGAACAAAAGAGCAGCTCATCGGCTGCTCTTTTGTTCTCATGCAATGTTCAGTTACTTAATCGACCATTGTGATAATGAGCGTTTGAAGTCTTCATAGCCGAATTCATTTAGCTTCTGAACTTCACCACTGCTGCGTTCGCAGTAGATTGATGGCATTTTCAGACCATTGAACCAGTTCAGTTTCACCATGGTGTAACCTGCACTATCCAATAGGTGAAGCTTTTGACCTATTTTCAGCGGCTCGTCAAAGCTTGTTTCACAAAACTGATCGCCCGCCAGACATGAACACGAACCAATCACGTAGTCATGACTTCCGTTTTCAGACGCTTCCAATACCGATGCAGGCTCGTTGTAGATAAGCGTGTCAAGGCGGTGAGCCTCGGTAGCTGAATCCACAATCGCCGTTTTCTTCACGTTCTCAACAATATCAACCACTGTCACAACTAAATCTGTCGTTTTAGTGATGATAGCTTCACCCGGCTCAAGGTACATCTGCACGCCGTGTCTTTCAGAGAAGGCTTTTAGCGCAAGACCAAGTTTCTCGATGTCGTAGCCCGGCCATGTGAAGAACACGCCGCCGCCCATGCTCACCCAATCTAACTTATCTAGGTGATCCCCAAACTGTTCTGAGATTGAATCAAGCAAACCAATAAAGGCATCGACGTCTTTGTTCTCACAGTTCATGTGGAACATCACGCCATTAATCTCATCAAAGATTTCAGGCTTGATATGGTCAGCTTGTACGCCCAAACGCGAGAATTGACGCGCAGGGTTTGCTAAGTCTTGTCCTGCGTAGCTTACGCCCGGATTTAGACGTAAACCCAGCGAGGCTTTACCTTCAACAATATGACGGTAAGCTTCGAATTGGCTTTGCGAGTTGAAGATCATCTTGTCGCAAATATCCGCAACTTCTCTCACGTCATCTTCGCTGTAACCCACACTGTAAGCGTGCGTTTCACCGCCAAAGGTTTCATGACCAAGTTTTACTTCGTACGGGCCAGAGCTTGTCGTGCCATCGAGGTAAGGCTTGATGATGTCAAACACACCCCATGTAGAGAAACACTTCAGTGCCAATACTAGCTTCACACCTGAAATCTCTTTCAGCTGCTTCGCTTTCTCTAGATTCGCAATCAACTTGTCTTCGTTGATCATGAAATAAGGCGTTTTTAGTTCGTTGTTTTGCATGTTAATACCTTGCGGCCCTCGAGTTCACGAAGGCACATGATAATCGAACAAAGCCGACGCTAATGCATCGGCTTGTAGTTATACGTTCTCGTCATTCATATGACTTTGAATTGAATTCGCAGAGCTTTGACCTTGTCGCTAGGGCAACGCAACGAGGGCAAAGAGCCAAAATTACTTCAAAGTATGGATTAGAGGTAGACCTTGCCCAGGTTCTAGCTCTTGAACGTGCCAGTCTAGACCGATTTCAGGCATGGTTGCTAGGAACGGGTCTGGGTTTAGCTGTTCCATGTTGAACACGCCTTTATCAGCCCATTCACCACGGAAGAACTGAAGTGCAGCAGTAATTGCTGGAACACCGGTTGTGTAAGAGATCGCTTGGTGTTCTACGTCTTCGTAAGCCACTTCGTGGTCTGCGTTATTGTAGATGAATACGCTGCGCTCTTTGCCATCTTTCTTACCTTGAACCCAAGTACCGATACACGTTAAACCTGTGTAACCCGGAGCCAAAGACGTTGGGTCTGGCAATAGAGCTTTAAGAACATGTAGAGGTTGAACAACAGTGCCATCGCGCAGTGTTAGCGGATCTGGGCTCAGAAGACCGATATCACGCATGCAGTTGAAGTAGTTCAGGTAAGCATCACCAAAGCCCATCCAGAATTCGATACGCTTAGCTGGGATGAATTCCTTCATTGAACGAACTTCATCGTGCGCCATTGAGTAAACTTTGTGAGAACCACAGTTAGGGAAATCAAACTCAAGCATACGAGAGTGGCAAGGTACTTGTTTCCACTCTTCATTTTCCCAGTAGAAAGAATCACCTTGGATCTCAAGCATGTTCGTTTCTGGGTCAAAGTTTGTCGCAAACTTCTTACCATGATCGCCTGCGTTTACGTCCATTACGTCGATCGTATCGATTTCATCGAACAAGTGCTTAACCGCGTGCGCTGCAAATACTGAAACCACACCTGGATCGAAACCCGCACCAAGAATACCTGTGATGCCTGCTTCAGCAAACTTCTCACGGTAACCCCACTGCCAATCGTAAGCTTGTGGTACTTGTTGGCCTTCAGAACATAGGTCAACCGCTACCGATGTATCTAGGTAAGATACTTTTGCTTGGTAACACGCTTCCATGATCGCCATGTTTACCCAAGGAGGACCAGCGTTGATTACTAGGTCTGGTTTCACTTCGTTAATCAGAGTAACAAGTGCATCAACATCGTCAGCGTTTACTGCGCGAGCTTCTAGTTTTTTAGTTGAATCTTTAAGGTTGTTTTTACCTTTAATCGATTCGATGATTTTTTCACACTTCGCGATTGTGCGAGAAGCGATTGTGATATCACCCAGTACTTCGTTATTTTGTGCTGCTTTGTGTGCAACAACCCAACCAACGCCGCCTGCACCAATTTGTAGAATAGCCATAGTATTAATTACCCTTGTTGTTCTGCTAGCTCAGTGGCTAGAGTTTGAATTTTGTTAATTAGAGATTTGAAATCTGATGTCTTTAGGCACGGATTCAAGATAGTGAATTTAAGCGCACTCTTACCATCCACGACCGTTTCACCCAATACTGCAACGCCACGAGTCAGCGCTTCCAGTCTTAGCGTTTGATTCAGTTTGTCTAAATCTAGCTCGCCGTTTGCTGACGGCTTAGATCGGAACAACACTGTTGATAGTGAAGGCTCCGCGAGTAGCTCTAAGTCAGCTTGGTTTTGAATCAGGTCTGCCACTTCTAGCGTTTGCTCAAGAAGATGGTCGTACATATCGCCCAACTGCTTTGGACCAACACTTTGCATAGTCATGAAGACTTTCAATGCATCAAAACGCTTGGTAGTCGCGATAGACTTATCGACTAAGTTCGGCAGCTCATCGTGTTCGCGGTTTAGGTAATCTGCGTGATGCAGAAGGTACTTAAAGTTCGCTTTGTCTTTCAACAACACCGCACCACAGCTGACTGTTTGATAAAAAAGCTTATGGAAATCGACACTTACAGAGTCCGCTTTCTCGATGCCTTGTAAACGAGCTTTATGGCTGCTTAAGATAAGCGCGCCACCGTAAGCACTGTCGACATGGAACCAAAGACCTTGTTGGCTTGCGATGTCTGCAATCGCATCAAGGTCGTCGATAGCACCGTGATCGGTTGTACCTGCTGTACCGACTACAGCAAAAGGAATCAGGCCTTGAGCTTTAAGTGCTTTGATTTCTGCGTCTAATAAATCCGGTTTGATAGTTCCGTTTGCGTATGTTTCAACGCAGCACACCGCGCTCTCGCCTAAACCAAGTAGTGAAGCGGACTTTTGAACCGTGAAGTGAGATTTGTTTGAGCACAAGATACGAAGCTTGCTCGCGTAATCTGGTAAACCCAGCTTTTGGATTGAGTGACCATCGTGTTTATCAGCAATCCAGTCTCTCGCTAGCAATAAGCCCATTAGGTTACTTTGCGTGCCGCCACTAGTGAAAACACCGTCCGCTTGGTCGCCAAGTTGGTACTTGTCACACATCCAATCCACCACTCGCTGCTCAACATAAGTCGCAGCAGACGCTTGGTCCCATGAATCCATTGATTGATTCAACGCCGCGATGATTGATTCCGCCGCTACCGAAGCCATAAGAGGAGGAGTGTGGAGGTGTGCAATACAGTCTGGGTGTTGCACGAAGATGGAGTTTGCAGCGACAAGGTCTGCAGTGCTATCTACAACATCAACCAAAGCGTGTTGATTGTTATCGAGGTCGACAGCTTTGATAGCGGCCTCTAGTACTTTAGGTTCTAGACCTGAGTATGGCGTTTCAACTTGCTCAAAAACCGCTTTCATCGCTTGAGTGGTTTGGTTCATCACGTTAGCGAATTCGTCGCTACCGCCTAAACCTGTCTGGATGAAATGCTTGTTCCATTCTTGGTTTGCTTGTTCGCTTGAAGCTGGGTCTTTTTGTAAACCACCACCTGCTGCGATGATCGCTTCTTCCATGACGCGCAATGCAAAGTCAATCTGCTCAAAAGAGATAATCATCGGTGGTAGGAAGCGAATCACAGAACCATCACGACCGCCCTTCTCGACCATCAAACCACGCTCTAGTGCTGCGCGTTGAATCGCTAGGGTGAGTTCACCGTCTGATTTCGGTTCACCAAATTTGTTAAGTTCGCCGCTTGGTTGCTTGATCTCAGTGCCAAGCATTAGACCTTTACCACGAACTTCAGCAATACAGTTAACGCGAGATTGAATCTTCTCAAGCCCATGACGTAAGTATTGGCCTGCGATGTTCGCGTGCTCAACCAACCCATCACGTTCGATGATTTCCAACGCCTTAGCGCCAGACACCATTGCTAATTGGTTACCACGGAAAGTACCAGTGTGCTCACCCGCTTTCCATGTATCAATGCTCTTATCGAATACAAGCAGCGACATAGGCAGTCCGCCACCAATCGCTTTAGACAAACATAAGATATCAGGGTTAACGCCTGACTCTTCAAACGCGAATCGATGACCTGTTTTGCCGACACCACACTGGATTTCATCAAAAATCAGTAGGATTCCGTGTTCATTACAGATGCGTCGTAAACCTTGTAGCCAAGACGCCGGAGCCGGAATCACACCGCCCTCTCCTTGCACAGGCTCAACGATCATCGCAGCCGGCTTCATGATGCCAGACTCGTCGTCGTTCAACATACGTTCGATATAACGAATGCTCGCGTTAGCCCCCGCTTCACCACCAATGCCAAACGGGCAACGAAGGTTGTATGGGAAAGGCATGAAATGTACGTCAGACATCAAACCGCTACGACGTTCTTTAGTACCTAGGTTACCCATCATACCCATGGTGCCGTTAGTCATGCCATGGTAAGCACCACGGAACGCAAACATGGTGTTACGACCTGTGGTTTGCTTAGCGAGCTTGATCGCCGCTTCCACAGCATCAGCACCAGATGGGCCACAGAATTGAAGAACCGAGTTATCTGAAAAGTCTTGAGGGAGAAAAGCTTTAACTCGCTTGATAAACGTCTCTTTTGCTTGAGTCGTGATATCAAGTGTTTGGTATGGCAAACCAGAATCGAGCTGGTCTTTAAGTGCTTGGTTAATCTCAGGGTGGTTGTAACCCAAAGAAAGTGTACCTGCACCGGCTAAGCAATCGAGAATCAGTTGGCCACGAGTATCTTCAACTAAAGCGCCACATGCTCGTTTAATAGCAATCGGCAGGCGTCTTGGGTAAGAGCGAACATCCGACTCATGCTGTTCTTGCTCTAGCAAAATAGCGTCAGGTGTTAGGTCGTACGTTCCCTCTAAGATAGGAACCATAGTTGAAAATGAATTTGCGATAGTATTGATATCGACTTCAAAGGCGGTAGTCATAAAAGTCCCCTTGAATGTGTTCATACTCACCTCCATCAGACGCAATTACCCACCAACTCTCGTTAAATTTGGAGAGAGTTCATAGTGAAGCACGCGTATTGTCTAGAAATGAGATATAGCTGTACGCTCGCATAAGTCAAATGACGAATACGAAATTAAGCCGTCTTAAGACAGCGATAAATTGTTAGCGTGAGCTCAAGGTTCAGTAATGCTACTGTTTTGAAGAATTGGACATTTTTGCAGGATCGGGCAGCTATGAGGAGCTGAGCCCTTTGGAAATGCAGAGCTGATTAGCAATGTTGTAATTAGTGTGTTCAATGTTGGGTTTCCCATTAACATGGCGAACTGCGCCATAAGTATCCCGTCTATCAGCTAAAGGACTAGCCAATACCTACCCTACGTAATGTCCCAATCAGCAAGAATGGTCACTACGCGTATCCCCCAGAAGCAATCGTTGCTCTTCTTGAACATTGTTCATTCCGAGATTGCGCAGGAAAGTAACATAAAGTGAAATGAACGATCAATAGTTTTTAATAATAGCCTGATAAATAGCAGTGGTGGCTAAGCAATTGCTGAAAATATCGTCAGCAATATCGTTTAAGAAAGAGATCTCCGGTTCATTCGTTCCTCATGCCCGAGGGTGACGACACAGGTATATAGGCGGTGTTAGTGATGGCTTGAGGCTGTGCCGCCTTTACATCATTCCCTGGTACGAGGAACGAGTTCATAGGGGATCTCGCTTTTAAAAACTAACTGTTCTAAACGAACTTAATTGCGAAATTTTGAAATAAAAATAGAAGTGAATTTTGAGTATGGATTCAAACAACAAAAGTACAGATATGGAAACGCTGAACGCCAGAAACCAAAAAGCCCGAACATTTCTGTTCGGGCTTTTTAATTTGGAGCGATACATCGGGTTCGAACCGATGACCTCAACCTTGGCAAGGTTGCGCTCTACCAACTGAGCTAGTATCGCATTTGCTTTATCAAGATAAAGACTTTAATAGATGGTGCCCCGGGCCGGACTTGAACCGGCACAGCGCGAACGCCGAGGGATTTTAAATCCCTTGTGTCTACCAATTCCACCACCAGGGCACGCAATTCTTTATTGCGATGCCGATTACTGAAAAGTAAAACACCATCTTAATGCTGACGCCAATCAACATTACAAAATTTGGAGCGATACATCGGGTTCGAACCGATGACCTCAACCTTGGCAAGGTTGCGCTCTACCAACTGAGCTAGTATCGCATTTTCATTCATATTCTTTCTAGAAGAAAGAGAGAATGGAGGCGCCTCCCGGAGTCGAACCGAGGTCCACGGATTTGCAATCCGCTGCATAGCCACTCTGCCAAGGCGCCTTAGTAACTCCAATCGAATCGCTTATTGCCATCCTCTTGGGTACGGGGTGCATTCTACGGATTCAGACGATTGAGTCAATATTATTTTTGTATTTTTAATTCGTTTGAATAGATTTCATACGAAACAGGCCAAATAGCTGACTTTATGTTCAAAACACACTGTGAGCGGGTTATTCAAAGGAGATCTATATCACATTAGATATCCGCTATTGATGGCTTAACCTTAGGTTAAAGATCAAAAAAGCGAGCCTCAGCTCGCTTCTTCATCAATGATGTTTTTCGTCTAACAAATCGTCTTTAGCGGCCATCAAGTATTGCGCCATTGACCAGTAAGTAAGAACGGTTGCGACATAGAGTGCAATGTATCCTACCCAAACCATCCAGTCGTCATAGCGCCAGATAAGCACCCAAAGGGCGAACATCTGAGAAACGGTTTTGACTTTACCAACCCAAGATACCGCAACACTTGCACGTTTACCGATTTCAGCCATCCATTCACGAAGTGCTGAAATGATGATCTCACGAGCAATCATGGTCACCGCTGGAATCGTCACCCAGATTGAGTGGTAATGCTCAGTAATCAGGATAAGTGCCGTAGCAACCAACACTTTGTCAGCCACTGGGTCAATGAATGCGCCAAAACGAGACGTTTGCCCTAACTTGCGAGCCAGCATACCATCTAGCCAATCAGTAAAGCCTGCCACCCAAAACACCATCGCAGCAGCAAAAGGAGCCCATTGATAAGGTAGATAAAAAACGACAACGAATACTGGGATCAAAAATAGTCTCAGTAAGGACAAAATGTTAGGTATATTCAAACGCATATTATTGGGCTCTTATTAATTGCGCTTTAATGGTGCGGGATTTTTACTATTGTTTCAATGCTTGATAAATGTTTTCTGCCAAAGAATGACTAATGCCCGGCACTTTGGCTATTTCTTCGACAGTTGCACGCTTAAGTTCTTGTAAGCCACCCATATATTTCAGCAACGCTTGACGACGTTTAGGCCCTACCCCTTCAATTCCTTCCAAAGCACTGGTTCTACGTGTTTTGCCACGTTTAGCTCTATGCCCTGCAATCGCATGATTATGGCTTTCATCACGGATGTGCTGGATAAGGTGTAGTGCTGGCGCATCACTGGGTAAATTGAACTCTTCCCCTTCTAGGGTCACTAGAGTCTCTAAACCAGGTTTACGAGTCACGCCTTTCGCAATACCCATCATTCTTGGTCTAAACGGCCAATCCCCCCAATATTGAGAAATGATCTCATGAGCGCGGTTTAGTTGACCTTTGCCACCATCGATAAAGATAATGTCTGGGATCTTGTCGACATCGAGTTGCTTCGAATAACGCCTCTCAAGCGCCTGAGCCATCGCAGCGTAGTCATCACCACCGGTAATGCCGGTGATGTTGTAACGACGGTACTCCGGTTTAACCGGGCCTTCTTGATTAAATACCACACAAGAAGCTATCGTACTTTCACCCATGGTATGACTGATATCGAAACATTCCATTCGCTTGATAGCATCCATCGACAGCACTTCTTGAAGCTCTTTGAAGCGCTGATTAATCGTCATCTTGTGATTAATCTTGGTAGTAATAGCCGTCAATGCATTGGTGTTCGACAACTTAAGGTAACGACCTCGAGTCCCTGAAGGGTTGGTATTGAAGTGGATCTTACGACCCGCAACTTCACACAAAGCTTCTTGAATCGGTGTCACATCTTCCATCAAATCGGCATTGAGAATCAGACGAGTTGGGATGGTTCTCGCTTCATTATGCGCAAGATAGTATTGGCTTAGAAAACTCGAAAAGACCTCTTCTCGCACCGTATTGTTTGGAATTTTAGGGAAATGGCTTCTACTGCCTAAAACCTTGCCTTGGCGAATCATCAAGATATGAATACACGCTACGCCATTCTCTTGAGCAAAGCCCAACACGTCCATATCTTCCATTGAATCGTCAGATACATACTGTTGTTCTTGCACGCGTCGAATCGCTTGGATTTGATCACGGAAAGCGGCCGCTTGCTCAAAGCGAAGCTCTCGGCTTGCTGTGTCCATCTTTTCGATGAGCGTCTCAAGGACTAATTTATCCTTTCCTTGCAGGAACAGACGAACATAGTCGATAAGCTCGCTGTACTCTTCGTCAGAGATAATCGAGCTGACACATGGCGCAGCACAACGGCCAATCTGATACATCAAACATGGACGTGTTCTGTTGGCATAAACCGTATCTTCACACTGGCGGGCAGGAAAGATTTTTTGTATTAGGTGCAGCGTCTCACGCACAGCGCCGGAATCAGGATAAGGACCAAAATATTCACCCTTTTTCTTTTTAGCACCACGGTGCATCGACAAACGAGGATGCTTGTGACCGCTAATAAAAATATAAGGGTACGACTTATCATCACGCAGAAGTACGTTGTATTTAGGTAGGTACTGCTTGATGTAGTTATGCTCAAGAATAAGAGCTTCGGTTTCCGTGTGCGTTACAGTGACATCGATCTTGTCAATATTGCTGACTAGAGCGCGTGTTTTTTCACTGTCGACTTTTTTACGAAAATAACTAGAAAGGCGTTTTTTGAGGTTCTTAGCTTTACCGACGTAGATAACGACAGCCTCAGCGTTATACATTCGATAAACGCCGGGCTGCTCTGTTACTGTCTTGAGGAATGAGACTGAGTCAAACAAGTTGGTCACTATACGATCTCAGTGTTAAAGGGTCTCAGTGTCTAACATTCCATGTCTAATCGCTAAATGCGTCAGCTCTACATCGCCACTGATATCCAGCTTGCTGAACAAACGGTAGCGGTAACTGTTGACTGTTTTAGGACTTAGATTGAGTTGTTCTGAAATATCCGTCACTTTCTGACCTTTGGTAATCATCATCATGATTTGAAGTTCACGTTCAGATAAGTCTGCGAATGGATTTTCAGACGCAGGAGAGAATTGGCTCAAAGCCATCTGCTGCGCAATTTCTGGTGAAATGTATCGTTGGCCACTGTTAACCACTCGAATTGCATTTACCATTTCATCCGGACCTGCCCCTTTAGTAAGGTAACCAGCAGCTCCAGCTTGCATCACTTTAGTTGGAAACGGATTTTCCGTATGAACAGTTAAAACGATGATTTTAACATCAGGGTTGAAACGCAAGATTTTCTTGGTTGCCTCTAAGCCACCAATACCAGGCATATTCATATCCATCAAAATAACGTCAGTATTGTTAGTACGACACCATTTTGCAGCATCTTCACCGCTTTCAGCTTCCCCTGCTACGTTCATTCCACGGACGTCTTCAATAATACGTCGTATCCCTGTGCGAACCAGCTCGTGATCATCTACAAGGAAAACATTTATCAAACTTGTATCTCCACACTATTAATTGGCTCTGCAACCACTGTGTCGTTTCATCTGTTTGAAACAATTGAACAAAGGAACAGTGGATCGCAGCATTGAGTACATCTTAACTTAATTACTAAAAAAAAGCTCTGTTGAATATGTGCTGAAACACGAACTTTAGCAAGTACTTATTAACAAATAAGCTAACTAAAACAACAAGCTTTTTCTAAAAATCAACCAGTTAAAACAACACCCAATAAAATTACACAAGATAAAGATATTTTCAATACCATTGAATAACCATTCGCGACAATTTCACTTATTTGCTTATAGAGTCCCGTTATTTGCCTCTGTTAACTAGAATTTAGTTAGTATTTTTGCTGCCTGTTGTGCGCTAAGGGTCGCTAAGTGGTAGTATTCGATTCCCAATTTCAATAGGTTACTACATTGGATATTCAGCAAGGCTTTGTACTTACAAGACAAGCGAGAGATTTTTCAGGGCGCACGCAAATCGACTTGTGGTTAAGCACCCCTCAAGGCCCTACTCTGCTGACCATTCCAAATGAAAAACCTGTATTTTTTGTCGCTCAATCTGATTTAGAAGCATGTCAGACAATCGCAGCGAAAGAGTCGATTGATTGCCAATTTAAGCCTCTAGAACTAGCCACATTCGAGCAAACACCTCTCGCCGCGTGTTACACCTCGCTGTCGAGAAGTAGCTTTGGTTTAGCGCAAGCCTTTCACAGCGAAGACATCCAAACCTTTGAAAGCGATATTCGACTCGCCGATCGATTCTTAATGGAACGCTTTATCAAAGGAAGTATTGAGTTCACGGGTACCGCGGTACAAAAGAACCAGCATCGCAAAGTATCAAATGCGAAATGCCGAGCGGGCGACTACTTACCTAATCTATCTGTCGTCTCGCTTGATATTGAATGTTCAGAAAAAGGCGTGCTTTATTCGATTGGTCTAGACAGCCCAATGGATAGCCGAGTGATCATGGTCGGCGCCCCTCAAGAAGCCGGCACTAATATCCAGTGGGTTGCCAACGAAAAAGCTCTTCTTGAAGCCATGATTATGTGGTTCTCTGAATTTGACCCTGACATCATCATTGGTTGGAATGTTATCGACTTCGACTTTAGGCTGCTGCACAAACGTTCAGAATGGAACGAAGTGAAGCTAAATATCGGCAGAGACAATCAACCGAGCTTTTTCCGTAGCTCTGCACAGAATCAGCAGGGTTTTATCACTATCCCTGGGCGCGTTGTCTTGGATGGTATCGATATGCTTAAAACGGCAACCTACCACTTCCGGTCTTGGTCACTGGAGTCGGTATCGCAAGAGCTACTAGGAGAAGGTAAAGACATCCACAACGTTCATGACCGCATGGATGAGATTAACCGGATGTTTAAGTTCGATAAGCCTTCATTAGCTAAGTACAACCTTCAAGACTGTGTGTTGGTAAACCGAATCTTCGAACATACCCACCTACTCGATTTTGCGATTGAGCGTTCGCGACTGACTGGTGTCGAGCTTGATCGTGTTGGCGGTTCTGTTGCTGCTTTTACTAATTTGTACCTACCACAGATACACAGAGCGGGTTATGTCGCACCTAACTTAGAGCCTGAGAACTGGATTGCGAGCCCCGGTGGTTATGTGATGGATTCAATTCCCAACCTGTACGACTCTGTTTTGGTGCTCGACTTCAAGAGCCTATACCCATCAATCATCCGCTCGTTCCTGATTGACCCTATGGGATTAATCGAAGGGTTGAAGCTGGAACTAGGCCCAGACGAAAACCAAGCGATCGAGGGCTTTAGAGGTGGTCAATTCCACCGTTCAATGCACTTTCTGCCAGAGATGATCGAAAACCTATGGGCTGCACGTGACGTGGCAAAGAAGAACAACGAGAAAGCGTTCTCTCAGGCGATTAAGATCATCATGAACTCATTCTATGGTGTGTTAGGTTCGTCCGGTTGTCGTTTCTTCGACACCCGGTTAGCGTCTTCGATTACCATGCGTGGACATGAGATCATGAAGCAAACTAAGGTTCTGATCGAAGACAAAGGCTATCAAGTAATTTACGGCGATACCGACTCAACCTTCGTGTCTCTGAACGGCAGTTATGACCAGCAAAAAGCAGACGAGATAGGGAATGAACTGGTCGCTTACATCAACGATTGGTGGACGAATCACTTAAAAGAGACCCACAACTTAACCTCAATACTTGAACTGGAATACGAAACTCACTATCGCAAGTTTCTAATGCCGACCATTAGAGGTTCAGAAACCGGCTCAAAGAAACGTTATGCCGGCCTAATCACTCAAGGCGACAAAGAGAAGATCATCTTTAAAGGCCTTGAAAGTGCTCGAACCGATTGGACACCTCTAGCACAGCAGTTTCAACAAACCCTATATGAGATGGTGTTTCATGACCAAGACCCTACCGACTATGTCAGACAGTTTGTAGATGAGACTTCAGCGGGTAAACATGACGATTTACTGGTTTACCAGAAGCGTCTGCGTCGTAAGCTACATGAATACCAAAAGAACATTCCGCCGCAGGTTCGTGCAGCTCGTATGGCCGATGAAATCAATGCTCAGTTAGGGCGCCCTCTTCAATACCAAAACAAAGGACGTATTGAATATTTGATTACTCTGAGCGGCCCTGAGCCTAAAGAGTATTTAAAGAGTGGTATTGATTATCAGCATTACATCGACAAACAGATTAAACCCGTCGCTGAAGCTATCTTACCCTTCATCGGGTTAGATTTTGAGAGAGTCAGTGGACAGCAATTAGGTTTATTCTAAGATTATTGTCGAGGTTTCATCAAAACAAAAAAGCAGAGGAATGTTCAATTCGCTCTGCTTTTTTATATCGATAGATTAAGAAGCTCTATCCGATTCTAAACTCGGTTTTCTGATATTGCTTAACTAACCACTCACCAAAGCCATCAAGAATACCGATCACCGAACGTTTAGGGATCGGTCTACCTGAGAGTAAAATACCCAACCTTTGAATTTCGACTTCTCTATCTGGGTGATACTTCAAGAACTGTTGACCACATTCTACAGGATCATCGAACCAATACTTATCGCGATACATCACCAAAGAGTAACTCGCTCGCAGAAGCTTCTTGGCAATGATCACTTGTGCGGCCACTTGTTGTTCTGGCGTTGTAGTTCGGGCAATCTTGTTGCGATACACCGCTAACCAGTTTTCCGCATCCATATTCCAATGCTTGGCAATTTCCCAACTCGTTTCAAAATCACCATAGCAATCTGACAAGTCCTCACCATGCACACACACGGCCAAATGCTTGAGCATAAAGCCCCAGGTGAAGATGTTGTCGAAATCGACTATCTCGCTCACCAAGGTGGTTTTAATCGCCACTTGAGTCACCTGTGGGAAGCTTTTTTGGAAGCGCCATTTAATGGTATTCAACAGCGTGGTTCGCTGGTCAGGAAACGGGCGGTGTGTCACCACAACCACATCAAGATTTGAGCGACCGACGACGGCTTGCTTGCGAGCAACACTGCCATAAATATAGACACTGTGTAGATTAGAACCTAATCCACCTTTTAAGAAGGTAATCAGATCGTTAACCACAGGTTGGAATTCAGGTTGAAAAGGCTGTGTTGGGTCAATAACAGGTAGCTGCATAGGTCGTTTCGGTAAATAAAATCATGATTTAACAGTAACTCTATGATCGCCTAGGTGACTTTATGATTCAAGCTATTCCTATTTATAGCATCTCCGAGATATAATCAGCGGATAGACCCACTAAGGACAAACACAAAATGCCTAGAGCAAGTGAAATTAAAAAAGGTTTTGCTATCACAGTAGAAAGCAAAACAGTGATCGTTAAAGATATCGAAGTAACAACACCAGGCGGCCGTGGCGGCCAAAAGATTTACCGCTTCCGTGGTAACGATGTAGCAACTGGCGTTAAAACTGAAGTTCGCCACAAGGCTGACGAAATTGTTGAAACTATTGACGTAACTAAGCGTGCAGTAATGTTCTCTTACGTTGATGGCAACGAGTATATCTTCATGGACAACGAAGATTACACACAATTCATCTTCAACGGTGAGACTATCGAAGACGAACTGCTGTTCATCAACGAAGAAACTCAAGGCATGTACGCGATCCTTATCGACGGCAACGCTGCAACGCTTGAGCTACCAACATCTGTTGAGCTAGTTATCGAAGAGACTGATCCTTCAATCAAAGGTGCATCAGCGTCTGCTCGTACTAAGCCTGCTCGTCTTTCTACAGGTCTTACTATTCAAGTACCTGAATACATCGCGACTGGCGACAAAGTAGTAGTAAACACTGCTGAACGTAAATACATGAACCGCGCAAGCTAAGATACTTATTATGACCGAAGCTAACGACCTAATGTCTTATGACGACGCAATTGACACTGCATACGACATCTTCCTAGAGATGGCACCTGACAACCTAGAACCTGCAGACGTGATTCTTTTCACAGCTCAGTTTGAAGATCGTGGCGCAGCAGAGCTTGTTGAAACTGGCGATGATTGGGTTGAACATGTTGGCTTTGAAGTCGACAAAGAGATCTACGCTGAAGTGCGCATTGGTCTTGTGAATGAAGCTGATGACGTTCTAGACGACGTATTTGCTCGCATGCTAATCAGCCGTGATCCAGAGCATAAGTTCTGTCACATGCTGTGGAAGCGCGACTAGTACCGCTATTGACACTCATCTGCATGAGTAAACAAGTATTCATGTACGCGAGTTAAAAGTTAGCCGAGCCCATTGCTCGGCTATTTTTATCACGCTGTTTCTCATCATGACTACCTACTTTCATCATCAACGTTAGATTCACTGATTATGACCAAAGCAAAAACGGACACACAATCGAAAGGCTATGCCTGCATTGGCCTAGTTAACCCAAAGACGCCGGAAAACGTAGGCTCTGTAATGCGAGCGGCTGGCTGCTATGGCGCCAACTCTGTGTTTTACACGGGCACACGCTACGACCACGCGCGAAAATTCCATACCGACACCAAAGAGAAGCACCTAGCGTTGCCTCTAATTGGTGTTGAAGATCTGAAAGACATTATTCCTGTAGGCTGCGTACCTGTAGCTGTTGATCTGATTGAAGGTGCTAAGCCGCTACCTGATTACAAGCACCCACCACGCGCGTTTTACATTTTTGGCCCTGAAGACGGCACGCTAAAGAAAGAGATCACGGACTTCTGTCGTGAAACTATCTATGTTCCGACTAATGGCTGTATGAATCTAGCAGCATCAGTGAATGTTGTGCTTTACGACCGACTGGCGAAAGGCGATAACTTCTCGAATCATAAGTAAAAGATTCGAAAAGATTTGTAGATGTGCGTAAACGAGGTAAGAGATGCGAGAGCACACTTACTGTCGATTATAGCAGTATGTTTTCGCCACTCAATTACTAACATCCCTCATCTTCTATTGCTTCAGACGTAAAAAAACCTGCTCAATGAGCAGGTTTTTTAGTATTCAGTGCTTTCAGCTAATGAAGCTTACGCGTAAGAACTTACGTAATTACTGACGTGTTCTTGGCTTAGCTGGTTTAGCCGGACGACCGTTGTTCAGTTTAGGCTTACTTTTGTTAGCCTGAGGTTTGCCTTTGTTTGCAGCTGGAGCGCTACGACCTGAATCAGGTGTTGTTGTACCGCGAGTTGCAGGCTTCTTGCGTTTAGTTTGGTTACTGCGGCCTTTTGGTGCGTTAGCACGCTCTTCGTGACGCTTAACAGCACGACGAATTTTTTGGCTACGAGAACGCTCACGCTTACGAGAAGTGTTTGAAGGATCAAGATCCAACAAAGTCTCTTTCTCTGGCTTAAGCTCAACAAGTTCACGCAAGTAGTTAACTTCTTGAAGATCTAGCTCTTTCCAACCACCACGAGGCAGTTTCTTATCAAGGTAGATATCACCGTAACGTACACGTTTCAGGCGGCTTACTGTTGTTTCTTGAGATTCCCAAAGACGACGAACCTCACGGTTACGACCTTCGTTAATCGCTACGTAGAAAGTATGGTTCATACCTTCACCACCAGCGTAAACCACATCTTCAAAACGAGCCATGCCGTCTTCTAGTTGTACGCCACGAGTAACGTTTTTAACTTTTTGCTCAGTCACTTCACCGAATACACGTACTAGGTACTCACGCTCAACCTGACGGCTTGGGTGCATTAGACGGTTTGCAAGCTCACCATCAGTAGTGAAAAGCAAAAGACCCGATGTGTTTGCATCAAGACGACCAACTGAAATCCAACGAGAACCACGGATCTTAGGTAGACGATCGAAAACAGTGCGGCGGCCTTCAGGATCGTGACGAGTACAAAGCTCACCTTCAGGTTTGTAGTAAGCAAGTACACGACAAACCACTTCTTCAGAAGCCTTGCCTGAAACAGTATGGCCATCGATACGGATCACTGAGTTCTCGTCTTCAAGACGCTCACCCAGTTTCGCAACTTGACCGTTAACACTTACACGACCAGATTTGATTAAACCTTCTAGTTCACGACGAGAACCGTGACCAGCTCGCGCTAAAACCTTCTGTAATTTTTCGCTCATTTACTCTTTTCTACCTAATTGTCGTCTTCACAGACGTCGAATGAATTTTTCGCGACCAAATCGCGGTCGCGTATTATCGCAAATAACCTGCCAAAAAGCACTTGTTATTTACTGTGGCAGGTTTGCTGTATCGTTACAGACTGTTAATCAGTAAAGCGATTATTCAAACGGCGCAGGATCGCCCGCACCACGACGCAGAACTACGGCATCATCGTCACTGAAGTCAATAACCGTCGTCGGTTGCTCACCTAAGTAACCGCCATTCAAAATGACGTCAACTGCATGCTCTAGGCTGTCACGAATTTCTTCTGGATCCGACTCAGTCGTCTCGTTACCCGGAAGAATCAGAGACGTCGACATCAGTGGTTCGCCCATCGCTTCCAACAGGTCGAGTGCAATCTTGTTGTCTGGGACACGAATACCAATCGTTTTACGCTTGGCGTTCATCAAACGCTTTGGCACTTCTTTGGTTGCTTTAAAGATAAACGTGTAAGCACCTGGCGTGTGTGCTTTCAGCAGACGGAAAGCCACGTTATCAACTCGTGCATACAGTGATAATTCAGAAAGATCACGGCATAACAACGTGAAATTATGCTTGTCATCGATGCGACGAATTTTACAGATACGTTCAAGTGCTTGTTTGTTTTCAAGCTGACAGCCCAGCGCATAACCGGAATCTGTTGGATAAACCACAACACCGCCATTGCGAATAATCGCAACCGCTTGAGTAATTAAGCGTGCTTGTGGGTTATCTGGGTGTACATAAAAAAACTGGCTCATTATTGATCCTCGTTATCGAATCTCTCGACTCTATCATCAGAAGGAGCTGGTTCACCTAAAGACTATTCAGATGGTGAAACCGTTTGAAACTCCCAATCTTTCCATACTTCTTCGACCCCAGAAGGTAGCCAGAGATTACGTCCAAGTTCCATCCACGGAGATGGGTAATGGAAATCACTGCCTTGGGAGGCTAATAGTTTGTATTGTATAGCATAATCCGCGAGTGTGCGTCTTTCTTGTTGCGCTTGCTGAGGTTGAGCGACTTCCATCGCATCCCCTTTCGCTTCAACAAATGCAGCTAGCAGGCGCTTAACCCACTTGGCTGTAAGGCCATATCGCCCGGGGTGAGCAAGTACAGCTTGACCACCAGCGGCATGAATAGCCGTGACAGCATCACTCATTGAACACCAAGTTGGCGGCACATAACCTGGGTTATTACGAGTAAGAAACTTTTTAAACACCTGCTGCATAGTTTTCGCATAGCCATTGTCGACTAGCCACTTAGCAAAGTGAGCGCGAGTGATTGGTGCATCGCCAGCAATCAATTTAACTTCTTCTAACACCCCTTCACGAGTCGCTTTCTCAAGACGGTGAGCGATCATCTCAGCACGCCCAATACGGTGTTGCTTCTGTTGTTCAATGAGCGCTTTGAGTTCTGGTGACTCAGGATCAACGTTTAACCCAACAATATGGATATCTTTGTTTTGCCAAACAGTCGAAATCTCAATGCCGTTGATCAACTGAATCGGAAGGTTGTTATCAGCAATATAGCTGCGTGCTTCAGCAAGCCCATCAGTCGTATCATGATCTGTAATCGCTAGCGCTTCGATGTTAAAGCCAAGCGCTCGGTCAATTAGCTCAGGTGGAGTAAGTCGGCCATCTGAGGCTGTTGTATGACTATGTAGATCAATTCTCATATATTCTTTTTCATTGTTTTCAATTTTTATCGTTATATTTGTGTCAACACACTTGACCCGCAAGCAGAAAACTAGTTAACTAGTACACAAATACGAAGTATCACATTTGATAGGTTCACCATGTTACAAGAATTTAACCAAAACCATAAAGATAAAGTTTTAGAACTTTCTTCAGTAGAAGCAAGTTCAGAGCTTAATTGGTGGCGCACTTGGACAAGTTCTTGGTGGGCTAACGTGTACTTCTAGTTAAACAGTTTGTTTATAAAAAAGTTATCACTAAGCCCGCTTTCATAGCGGGCTTTTTAATTTGTCGAACATCTCACATTCAACTGACTAACAAATCATCGAATTGACCATATTCTAGATTGGGTGAAAGGTATCTTTATGCGACTATGTACGGCAGGAAATTTAAAGAATCATAAAGGAGGTCTTGTGAACAAGGCCATTGAAATCAAAAAGCTGGGAACCATTGAGGTCATCAATTCATCAGTTCCTTACTCGCAAGATCCAACCAGCGTTTTCCATACTCTGTGTGAAAACAAAACAGACAGTTTGCTGTTGGAATCGGCTGAGATTGAATCTAAACAGAACCTGACAAGCCTACTCCTTATCGACTCTGCTGTTCGCATCGTATGTCGCGGACATGAAGTAACCTTTCAAGCATTGACTGAAAACGGTCAAGCGCTAATTGAACACCTTACTCAAAACGTTAAAGCAGAAATTAAATCTGACCTGACTGATAACGTTTTGACGCTGACTTTTGTCGAGCCAAGCAATGAATTAGATGAAGACTCACGTTTAAGAGAAGCCTCTTCATTCGACGCACTGCGTTTAGTTCAGCACAGCTTTGAGCAAGACGCGGATAATAAACACGCGTTATTCATGGCGGGCTTATTCGCTTACGACATCGTGGCAAACTTTGAACCACTCGGTGATGCTGAAGCAACCAACAATTGTCCTGACTTTGTATTCTACGTTGCGGAAACACTGTTGCGTTTCGACCACCAAGAGAACGAAGGCCTACTTCATGCGAGCTTGTTCGCTCAAGATGAAAGCATCAAAGCGCAATTAACTGAGCGCTTAGCCGATATTCAAACTCAGTGTCAGTCACTAAAAGCCATCACAGAAGTAACGCCGCTAGACAATGTTGAAGCGGTACCAAGCGTTTCAGATGAAGACTTCTGCCAAACGGTTCGTGATTTAAAAGAATACGTAGTTAAAGGCGATGTGTTCCAAGTGGTACCTTCACGCCGCTTTACTCTACCTTGCCCTGCTCCATTGGCAGCTTATAAAGAACTGAAACAAAGTAACCCAAGCCCTTACATGTTCTACATGCAAGACGAGCTATTTACTCTGTTTGGTGCATCTCCAGAAAGTGCGCTTAAGTACGAGACCGAAACCAACCAAATCGAGATCTACCCAATTGCTGGTACTCGCCGTCGTGGTAAGCGCCCAAATGGCCAAATCGATTTCGACCTAGACAGCCGTATCGAACTTGAATTGCGTACCGACAAGAAAGAAAACGCCGAGCACATGATGCTAGTAGACCTAGCGCGTAACGATGTTGCACGTATTGCAGAAGCAGGCACACGCCACGTGGCAGACTTGCTGAAGGTTGATCGCTACAGCCATGTGATGCACTTAGTTTCTCGTGTGGTTGGTCAACTACGTGAAGACTTAGACGCACTGCACGCTTACCAAGCTTGTATGAACATGGGCACACTAACGGGCGCACCAAAAATCCGCGCAATGCAGCTTATTCGTGACGTAGAAAAAACACGTCGTGGTAGCTATGGCGGTGCAGTCGGTTATCTAACCGGTGAAGGAACTCTGGATACTTGTATCGTAATTCGCTCTGCTTACGTTGAAGATGGCGTGGCACAAGTACAAGCTGGCGCTGGTGTGGTGTTCGACTCAGACCCACAAGCAGAAGCCGATGAAACTCGCGGCAAAGCACAAGCAGTCATCTCAGCGATTCAAGCTGCACATACTAAAACCATTTCTAACAAGAAGGAGTCGTAATCATGGCTGATATTGTATTCATCGATAACTTCGACTCGTTCACTTACAACCTGGTAGACCAGTTTCGTTCATTAGGTCACAACGTAAAGATTTACCGTAACAACATTCCGGCAAAGGTTGTTGAAGCGGCGATCAACGAACTAGACAACCCGGTTGCACTGCTTTCACCAGGCCCCGGCGCTCCAGCTGATGCGGGCTGCATGCCAGAGCTGATTCAGCTGCTAAAAGGTAAAGTACCAATGATTGGTATTTGCTTAGGCCACCAAGCGATTGTTGAAGCCTACGGCGGCACCGTTGCAGGCGCTGGCGAAATCATTCATGGTAAGGTGTCGCTGATGGAACACCAAAATCATGCGACTTACCAAGGCTTACCTTCTCCACTGGCTATCGCTCGCTACCACTCTTTGGTAGCAACGCATGTATCTGACAGCCTAACCGTGACAGCTGAAGTTGATGACTTGGTGATGTCTGTGGTTCAAGAACAAGACAAGGTTTGTGGATTCCAATTCCACCCTGAATCAATCATGACGACCTACGGTGCAACGCTTCTTGCGAACGCTATCGAATGGGCTCTTGAGAAACCTCTTCGTCTCGAAAAGACTGGAAAATAGGAAACGATCATGGAACAGATTAATAAACTTTACGAACAGCAGTCTCTTACTCAAGAAGAAAGCCAACAATTGTTTGATGTGATCATCAAGGGTGAACTTGACCCAATCTTGATGGCTTCTGCGCTGACTGCACTAAAAATCAAAGGCGAAACGCCCGATGAGATCGCTGGTGCGGCGAAAGCACTGCTTGCGAATGCAAACCCGTTCCCTCGCCCTGATTACGATTTCGCAGACATCGTAGGTACAGGTGGCGACGGTCACAACACCATTAATATCTCAACGACTTCTGCGTTCGTTGCCGCAGCGTGTGGCTTAAAAGTCGCGAAACACGGTAACCGCAGTGTATCGAGCAAATCGGGTTCTTCTGACCTACTGGATTCATTCGGTATCAACCTAGCGATGACAGCAGAGGACACACGTACGGCTGTTGATGAACTTGGCGTAGCATTCCTATTTGCTCCGCAGTATCACGTCGGTGTACGTCACGCGATGCCGGTTCGTCAAACAATGAAAACACGCACTATCTTCAACATCCTTGGTCCACTGATTAACCCTGCTCGCCCTAACATCGAGCTAATGGGTGTTTACAGTAAAGAGCTGGTGCGCCCTATCGCTGAAACCATGCTGCAAATGGGCATGAAGCGTGCAGCGGTTGTTCACGGTAGCGGCCTAGATGAAGTGGCGATTCATGGCGAGACCATCGTTGTTGAAATTAAAGATGGCGAGATTCACGAGTACACAGTGACTCCAGCTGACTTTGGTTTGAACACTCACCCTCTTGAAGCTATCAAGGGCGGCGAGCCAGAAGAGAACAAAGCCATCACAACCGATATCCTGACGGGTAAAGGCACTGAAGCCCAAGTTGGCGCAGTAGCGGTGAACGTTGCTCTATTGATGCGTCTATTTGGTCACGAAGACCTAAAAGCCAACGCGCAACAAGCCATTGATGCGATGAACTCTGGCAAAGCATACGAGCTTGTACAAAAGCTTGCTGCGCACGCCTAACGAACGACGAGTTGAGACAAAGAACATGACACAGACTACCGATAAACTGTCGACCCACGTTTCAGTCAAAGAAGCTGAAATGGCGGAAGTACTAGCAAAAATCGTTCGTGATAAATACCAATGGGTTGAAGCGCGTAAGCAAACTCAACCATTGGACGAGTTTAAAGCAGCGTTAACCGCAACAGACCGCAGCTTTTATGATGCACTGAGCGGCGAACAGACGGTTTTCATTACTGAATGTAAGAAAGCCTCTCCGTCAAAAGGTTTGATCCGTGACGAGTTTGACCTGGACTACATTGCATCGGTTTACAACAACCACGCTAATGCGATTTCAGTTCTGACCGACGAGAAATACTTCCAAGGTGACTTTGAGTTTTTACCTAAGGTTCGCAGCATTGCTAAGCAACCAATCCTGTGTAAAGACTTCATAGTTGATACCTACCAAGTTTACTTAGCTCGTCACTATTCAGCTGATGCTATCTTGTTGATGCTATCGGTATTAGATGATGAAGAGTACAAAGCACTTGCTGAGGTTGCTCACTCACTCAACATGGGTGTGCTTACTGAAGTCAGCAATGAAGAAGAGCTTCACCGCGCTGTGGCTCTAAACGCTAAGGTGATCGGCATTAACAACCGTAACCTACGTGACCTGTCGACGGATTTGAACCGTACCAAAGAGTTGGCTCCACTGATTCGCGAGCTGGCTCCAAACGCCATCGTGATTTCAGAGTCTGGTATCTACACCCACCAACAAGTGCGTGACCTTTCAACATTTGCAGATGGCTTCCTAATCGGCAGCTCTCTTATGGCTGAAAAGAACCTTGAACTGGCCGTTCGTAAAGTAACGCTGGGCGAAAACAAGGTGTGTGGTTTAACTCACTCTGACGATGCTGCCAAAGCGTATCAAGCGGGTGCGGTATTCGGTGGTCTGATTTTCGTTGAAGCGTCTAAGCGTCATTTGGATATCGAAGCGGCTCGTTTGACGATGAGCGGTGCACCGCTGAACTACGTGGGTGTGTTCCAAAACCACAGCGTGGCAGATGTGGCTAACACGGTTTCTGAGCTCGGTTTGTTTGCTGTACAACTGCACGGTGATGAGTCTCAAGCGTATGTCGATGAGCTAAAACAATCACTGCCTGAAGGCGTTGAGATTTGGAAAGCTTACGGTGTGGCTTCGGGTGCTGAAAACGGCGCTGGGAGCGCGTTACCAGAATTACTGGAAAGCAACGTGACTCGTCACCTGCTAGATACTAAAGTGGGTTCGCAAACGGGTGGTACAGGCCAAGCGTTCGATTGGAGCCTGATCAACAACCAAAGCGCAATCATGTTGGCTGGTGGTCTAAACCCAGAAAATGCTAACCAAGCCGCTAAGTTGGGCTGCTTAGGATTAGACCTAAACTCTGGTGTTGAATCCGCTCCTGGTAAAAAAGACGCAGACAAACTGCAACGTGCTTTTGCAGCGATTCGTAATTACTAGTCTGGCTTTAAACGCAGAAACTAAAACATATTTGTGAGCTTTGCCTGAGCGAGGCTCAAACAAGACTAAACGACTTGGTGTGAAGACACGCCAATAGAATTGAAGGAATAAGATAATGGCTAAACTCGATGCCTACTTCGGTGAATACGGTGGTCAATACGTACCGCAGATCCTAGTGCCAGCACTAGACCAACTTGAACAAGCATTTATCGATGCACAAGCCGACCCTGAGTTCCGTAGTGAATTTATGACGCTTCTTCAAGAGTACGCGGGTCGTCCAACGGCACTAACGCTAACTCGCAACCTAACTAAAGGTACAAAAACCAAACTGTACCTTAAGCGTGAAGACCTACTTCACGGTGGCGCACACAAAACCAACCAAGTACTGGGTCAAGCGCTTCTTGCCAAACGTATGGGTAAACAAGAAATCATCGCTGAAACTGGCGCTGGTCAACACGGTGTTGCGACGGCGCTAGCATGTGCTCTATTGGGGCTTAAGTGTCGCGTTTACATGGGTGCTAAAGACGTTGAACGTCAAAGCCCGAACGTGTTCCGTATGAAGCTAATGGGCGCAGAGGTTATCCCTGTTCATTCTGGTTCTTCTACGCTAAAAGATGCGTGTAACGAAGCTCTACGTGACTGGTCTGCAACTTATGAAGACGCGCACTACCTACTGGGTACTGCAGCGGGTCCTCACCCATTCCCAACGATTGTTCGTGATTTCCAGCGCATGATTGGTGAAGAAACGAAGAACCAAATTCTAGCTCGTGAAGGTCGCCTTCCTGATGCAGTTATTGCTTGTGTCGGCGGTGGTTCTAACGCTATCGGTATGTTCGCGGATTTCATTGAAGAAGAATCTGTACGCCTAATAGGTGTAGAGCCTGCTGGTAAAGGTATTGATACCGACCAACACGGCGCGCCGCTTAAGCACGGTAAAACCGGTATCTTCTTTGGTATGAAAGCACCACTGATGCAAGATGAGAACGGCCAAGTAGAAGAGTCTTACTCTGTATCTGCGGGTCTAGATTTCCCATCAGTTGGTCCTCAACACGCTCACCTGAACGCAATTGGCCGTGCTGAATACGAAAACGTAACCGATGACGAAGCGCTAGAAGCGTTCCAATCTATCGCACGTAACGAAGGTATCCTTGCAGCGCTAGAGTCATCTCATGCTTTAGCTCATGCAATCAAAATGGCTCATGACGAACCAGAAAAAGAGCAACTATTAGTTGTTAACTTGTCTGGCCGTGGTGACAAAGACATTTTCTCTGTACACGACATCCTTAAAGAGAAAGGAGCATTATAATGGATCGCTATCAATCACTATTCACTCGCTTAGCTGAAAAGAATCAAGGTGCATTTGTACCATTCGTAACGGTTGGCGATCCTAACCCTGAACAGTCTCTTAAGATCATGGAAACTTTGGTTGAAGCAGGTGCTGATGCGCTTGAACTTGGTATCCCATTCTCTGATCCACTGGCTGATGGCCCAACAATCCAAGGTGCGAACATTCGTGCGTTAGATTCTAAAGTAACGCCTGATGTATGTTTTGACCTTATTGGCCAAATCCGCGCGAAATACCCAGAGCTACCAATCGGCCTACTGATGTACGCGAACTTGGTCTACGCACGTGGTATTGAGAACTTCTACGAGCGTTGTGCAAATGCGGGTATCGACTCGGTACTGATTGCAGACGTACCAACCAATGAAAGTGATGAGTTTGTTGCTGCAGCGAAGAAGTTTGGCGTTCACCCAATCTTTATTGCTCCACCAACAGCGAGCGATGAAACGCTTCAGTCAGTATCTGAGCTTGGTGGTGGTTACACTTACCTACTTTCTCGTGCTGGCGTAACGGGTGCAGAAACTAAAGCAAACATGCCAGTAACTGCTCTACTTGATCGTTTGAACAAGTTCGATGCGCCACCAGCACTGCTTGGTTTCGGTATCTCTGCTCCTGAGCAAGTAAAAGAAGCGATTCAAGCTGGCGCTGCCGGTGCTATCTCAGGCTCAGCGGTTGTAAAAATCATTGAGAACAACGTTGAACAGCCAGAAGCAATGCTTAAAGCATTGGCTGAGTTTGTAACGCCAATGAAAGCTGCAACACAGAAGTAATCTTTAGCATTCGCTAAACACGACTGTAGATTCTAAAAGGCACCACAGATGTGGTGCCTTTTTTATTGTCGTCAGAAAAACTCACTAATCATCAACTTTCATCGCCTTCTTAATCGCAGCCTCATTGAGTGTCGCTTTAATGGGATCAGTGATTTTATCCACTAAGTCGACAGGCATTGGGAATACGATGGTCGTGGTGCGTTCATTCGCGACCTCGGTTAATGTCTGCATATAACGTAACTGAATGGCGTTAGGCGCTTTGTTCAGCACTTCTGCGGCTTCTCTTAGCTTAGTGGATGCCTCTAGCTCACCTGTTGCATGTATCACCTTAGCTCGACGAGAACGCTCTGCCTCTGCTTGTTTCGCAAGAGCTCGCACCATACTGTCATCAAGATCAACATGCTTAATCTCGACATTGGCAATCTTAATCCCCCAGTTATCGGTGTGCTGATCAAGAATTGATTGTAAATCTCTGTTGAGCTCTTCTCGCTCAGACAACAGCTCATCCAATTCATGCTGACCTAGAACAGACCGCAACGTGGTTTGTGAGAGTTGGCTAGTGGCTTCGAGATAGTTCTCCACGTTGTTGATTGCCATCTTAGGATCAAGCACTCGGAAATAGACCACAGCGTTAACCTTAACCGACACATTATCTCTGGTGATCAAATCTTGTGTTGGTACATCTAAAACGATGGTTCGCAAGTCGACTCGCACGATTTGTTGAATGAAGGGAATGATGATAATTAACCCTGGCCCTTTCACACCGTAAAAGCGCCCTAAGAAGAACACTACTGCACGCTCGTACTCGCGCAGAACTCTGAACATACTAGCTATCAACAAGATAACAAGCACGATAACAATACCTATAGTGTGTATAAACATAACCGCCCCCTAATGGTAACGATGGTTAAGCAATAAATAATTCAATCAAGTTTGTCCTAGCATTCCGCGCTAACAGCCCGTGCTAACCAGACTTCGATGGTGTCTCATCGGGCAGCGCTTCAACATCCAAAGAAAGCCCGGTGAGCTTGGTGACTCTGATACTCTGTCCTGCTTTCAGTTCATTGACGCATTTAGCTTGCCAGATTTCACCTTCAACCAGCACTCGACCCGCGCCAGGAAAACCGCTTACAACTTTACCCGTCTCGCCAACCACCGCTTCCATCCCAGTCGTCACTGGCTTATTTCTGACTCGGACTAGCATTGATATTGTTACGACAATAAACGCTACAGAGAACAAACTGATTCCGATAATTAACGGCAATGCGATTTGGTAACCCGGTACTTCAGTGTCCATCAGCATGATTGAGCCCAATGTAAATGCAGCAACGCCACCCAAACCGAAAATACCAAAGCTCGGACTAAAGGCTTCCGCAACCATTAAAGCTATACCCAACAAGATCAAAGCAAGACCCGCGTAACTCACAGGCAGCATTTGTAACGAGTACATCGCCAATAACAGACAGATACCGCCCAATACACCCGGTAAGCCGACCCCTGGGTTATAAAACTCCAGCAACAAACCATAGATACCGATGAGCATGAGGATGTAAGCGACATTTGGATTCGTAATCACCGAAAGCAAACTAAAGCGCCAGTCTTGTTCACGCTCGACAAAAGCCACATCACTAAGTTGGATTTCCTGATTGATACCGTTAATGGTGATGGTGCGTCCGTTGCTTAGTTCAACCAATTGCTGAAGGTCACTAGCAACAAAATCGATCACGTTAAGTGTCAGTGCATTCTCTGAGTCCAAACTCGCCGCTTCTCTTACCGCTTTTTCTGCCCATTCTTCGTTACGGTTGTGCAATTTGGCCAAGCTAACAATGTAGGCAGCAGCATCATTGATGACTTTCTTCTCCATCGCAGTGGTGGCTTTTACTTGTTCTGAGTTCTCTTGTTTCGTTGCGTCTTGCTCACTCGCTGATGTGTTGTCATCTTTATTGGCATCATCTTGAGGCGATAAAGGATTAGTCGGCGCTTTGCCACCGCCAAGAGACACTGGCGTGGCTGCGCCTAAATTGGTTCCGGGCGCCATAGAGGCGATATGGCTAGCAAGTAAAATATAGGTTCCGGCGCTCGCTGCTCGAGAACCTGCTGGCCCAACCCAAGTAGCTACTGGAATCGGTGACGTGGTGATGGATCGAATAATGTCACGCATCGACGAATCTAACCCGCCAGGCGTGTTCATTTTCAAAATAATGAGCTTTGCTTGCTCATCGTGAGCTTGTTCTATTTCTCTAGTGAGGTAATCACTGGTCGCCGGACCTATCCCTCCGTTCACCTCAATCACCCAGACATCATCGGCCTGAACGTATGTAGAGCTGAATAACAGAAGAAACGCAAACAAGTACTTTAATATAAAAGTCATAGCCCCACTCCTTACAACTGAGATGCTAGATAGACGTTTTATTTAAAGCGTAGAGGTAACATCTTGGTAATAAATAGATACCTTAAGCATAGTTCAGGCTTAGTTTCGCACAACAAGCTTTATCATTTTCAGTCAGATTAGCCTGTATAGAAAAAACACTGAAATATGGATTAAATGTTAACAAATGTAAGTGTGCGGCGCAGACCACAATCCATTCACAAAGCGATCAAGAAAAACACTTTTATAAATCTCATAAATAACCGAACCACGAAAAACCAAAGCAAACGTTTGCCCTGGTATAAAAAAACGCCAAATGAGATCGGAACACCTCTTTTTAAAGGACTTTCACCTCAGCTCATATTGATAAATGTAAAGGATACGTGTAAAACTCGTCGCGAAATATTAATCCAATGGTACATCGTACATTGGTGAGTAGTTCTGGGATTTTTATATTTAGTAGCACAGAGGTTATGGAAGTGTTAAAAGAAAAGAGTTTACTAAGCAACATCGGCGTTCAAGTCGTTATTGCAATGATCGTCGGTACCGCAGTCGGTGCGATGATGGGTGACAGCGCGACAATGTTCGCTCCACTGGGCGCGATCTTCATCAATTTGATCAAGATGCTGGTAATTCCACTAGTCGCAGTTGCACTAATTTCAGGTGCTGCAGGCCTAGGTAACAGTTCATCTGCAGGTAAAGTCGGCGTAACTACATTGGGTTACTTTGCACTAACGTCTGCACTTGCTGTAGCGCTAGCGCTAGTAATGGGTGAAGTATTCGAACCGGGTCGTGGTATCGATGTTTCTGGCGTAGAAGGCATGTTCTCTTCTGAATACGCTGCGAAAGGCGAACTTCCAACGTTCTGGGCAACCATCACTGGCATGATCCCTACCAACGTTTTCCAATCATTGAATGAAGCAAACATTCTGCAAATTCTCGTTTTCTGCTTATTCTTCGGTATTGCGATTTCTAAACAAGCGAAAGAAAAACGTGATCCTATCATCAATGGCGTAAACGCGATTGTTGACGCTATGGTTTGGATGATCAACAAGGTTATGATCATTGCACCACTTGGCGTATTCGGCCTAATGGCAGAAGCAGTTGGTACATTCGGTTTTGGCGCACTTATGGTTGTGTTCAAACTGTTCGTTGTTTACATCGCTGCGATCCTGATCTTCGGTTTTGTTGCTTACCCACTGATGATTCAGATCTTCACTAAGACTTCAGCTAAGAAGTTCCTAGTGGCAATGAAGAAGCCTCAAGCGGTTGCACTATCAACAGCCTCTTCAATGGCGACACTGCCAGTAACAATGGAAACGGTAGAGAAAGAACTTGGCGTTCGTAACTCTACGGCTTCATTCGTTCTACCACTTGGTGCGACGATCAACATGTCTGGTAATGCAATTTACTACGGCCTAGTTGCTATCTTCTTTGCACAGCTGTTCAACATCGACCTGTCTATGGGTGCTTACGTTGCTATCATCGTAACCTCTACGCTAGGCGCAGTTGGTCAAGCAGGTGTTCCAGGTCCTTCTTTCCTAGTGGTTGCGGTTCTTCTAGCAGCTGGTATCCCTATCGAAGGTCTACCTCTGTTGTTCGCTCTAGACCGTATCTTCGACATGATTCGTACTGCTCTGAACATCACTGGTGATGCAGCATGTGCAGTAATCGTTGATTCTCTAATCAAAGACGAAGAACAAGAAGCTGAGCTACAAAAGCAACAAGCGTAAAGACTAAACGCTAAATTGATGGTTGATTATTGATTACTGATTATTGATTGAATTGATACCGCTGACATAAACGAAAAAATCCGAGAGCTTCACAGCCCTCGGATTTTTGTTTTTAGTGTTCTAGTTTTTAGGCGTTAGACGAATTACAAATCAGCACCATAAATATCAAACGTGAAGTACTTAGCGGCGATCTTGTCGTAAGTACCGTTGGCTCTGATCTCTTCAATCGCGGCATTGAATTGTTTCGCCAGTTTTGAATCCTGCTTTCTTAGTGCTAACGCCGTACCTTCGCCAATGTAGGCTTTGTCGGTTACTGCTTTACCTTTAAATTCAAAACCCTCACCTTCTTTCTTATCTAAAAAAGCGAGCGACAGTTGATCGGAATTGCCGAAGGTAAGATCTAGACGGCCATTTTGCAGATCCAGATACACTTCATCTTGCCCGGTATAACGTTTAATGTTTGCCACATCACCAAACTTATCTGTTACGTAACGGTCGTGGATAGTGCCTTGTTGAACACCGATGGTTTTGCCCGCTAAGCCGGCCTCATCGACGCTGAATTCCGCGCTTTTAGCAGCAACAAATACGGCTGGTGTTTGGTAGTACTTATCAGTAAACAAGATCTTACGCTTACGCTCTTCGGTAATACGCATTGAAGCCATAATCACATCTGACTTTCTTGCCAATAAACTTGGAATCAACGAGTCCCAACTTTGTGAAACCCAAGTACAATCGAGTTTGGCTTGTTCACACAAGGCATCAGCTATCTCAATATCAAACCCGACAGGCACACCATCACTATTTTTGTAGTTGAATGGCGGATAGGTAAAGTCTGACGCCAAACGGATTTCTTTCGCCTGTACCGTTGTACCAAGTAAAGCGGCCGCACAAGCGAGTCCTAGTATTATCTTTTTCATCATTGCCATCCTAGATATGATCTTTATCGAGTTGAGATTGAGTTTCTTTATGTTGAGATTGTTGAATTTGTTTGCCTTGTTGATTCTTTTCTAATTCGGTTTGGTAACGTGTTAGTGACGTTATCACTTCTAACATGCTCTCTTGGCTACCAATACTGATTCGAACACAGTTACGCAAAGCAGGTTCATGGTTTTGATTCCTTGTCACAATGCCATCCTTCGCCAATACACTGAACACTTGATGCCCAGGTTTTTGACGCAGCAAAATAAAGTTCGTCGATGAAGGGTAAACAGACTCGATGAAATCAAACTGCGTTAACTCACAAGCAAACCAATTACGTAGTTCGACCAGCTTTTGTGTGGCGTCTTGCATCACTGAGACTCGCTCATCAGACAATGCGTCTAACACGATTTTCGATGAGCAATCCGGCATCGGATAAGGTGGAATCAGCTTCGCGACATACTGCATCACATTTTGACTCGCTAAGATAAAGCCACAACGAACCGCAGCCAGTCCAAAAGCCTTAGACAAGGTGCGAATCACTACCAGATGCGAATAACGCTCAATAAGGCTCACCGCTGACGTTTGTGGTTCAAACTCGATATACGCTTCATCGACTACCACTAGAGACTTTCCAATCGTGCCTTCCAGTACCTGAATCAAATCCGATTTAGGAATCACATTGCCCGTTGGGTTATTTGGTGAGCAAAGAAACACGATATTAGCCAACTTCGCTTTGTTCACAATATCAGTGACGTTAAGGCTGAAGTCTTCCTGCAATGGAGAATCCAAGGTATTAATCGCTAATGCATCGGCGCAAAACTCATACATTGCATACGTTGGTGAACAAATAAGTATATTGTCACTCGCTGGCTTACAGAATGTTCTGATCAGTAAATCTATCGCTTCATCGGCGCCACGAACGGCAACCGTTGCAACATCAGTTCCGCAATACGCTTGATAAGCTTTGGCAATATCTTGCGGTAAAAAATCTGGGTATCTATTGTGGCTTGCTTCTCCTGGAAACAACGAGCTTTCCAATTCATTGGCGTTTAGCCAGACTCGTCCATCACCACCAATTCTTCTTGCTGATTGATAAGGTATTAATTTTTTTACAGCCTGAGGTACTAAACTATCGATAAAAGATGTCAAGAAGCTATCCCTTTCACAAAATCACAATGTCTTCACCACTGCCTTCATATTCAATAAATACGACTTATACACATATTGAATCACAAATGATGATTAAGTATTTACATTCAAACAGAACACTATTGATAAATGAATCGAAATAATCACATAATAGCCATGATAAAAAGTCATAGGTAAAGATATGAATAGCACACTTCCTTCAACCAAAACCTTACTCGCATTTTTATCGACGGCAAGGCACCTTAACTTTACGCGCGCGGCACATGAGCTCAATGTCACGCAAGGTGCAGTGAGTCGTCAGGTACTCTCGTTTGAAGAAAGCCTTGGCTGCGACCTCTTCTATCGCCATGCTCGAGGATTGTCTTTAACGCCGAAAGGAGAAGAGCTGGTTCCCTTGATACAAGGAACGATTCATCAACTGCAATCGGCTCTGAATCAAGTGGCTAGCTCTCCCTCTAAGATCAAACTCAATGCTCCGAGTTGTATTACCTCTTGGCTCTTACCCAAGTTGATGTCATTTCAACAGGCCTATCCTGATATTGATGTCGAGCTCACTTCGACCATCAAGCACGTTTTTGAGCCAAGCTTTGATCCCTTCGATGCGGTGATTACTTATGGCAAGAAACCAAGCCAACACTCAATTGTTAGCCAACTACTGTTCAACGAGCAACTAGCTCCTGTCTGCCAAACACAGAGTATTGTTCCAAGTCACCTGATAGATAGCACTTCAACTGTCATCAAGCCACACAAGCTTGCTCAGTACACTTGGTTGCACGCTAACAATGAGCAGAGTGACTGGCGACTATGGTTAGAGCACATAGGAAGCCATGACCTTTCAAGCAAGAACAACCAACAATTCGCGACACTCGACCAAGCGATGAATGCCGCGATTCAGGGCTTTGGTATAGCAATCGGTGACATCACGCTTGCTAAGCAAGATATTGATTTGGGCAGATTGGTGAAAGTGAGTGAAGGCAGTGTCTTCTCTGGAAATGGTTACTTCCTATTACAACCCAAGAACCGTCAGAATGCCTCGCTATCAACCTTAGTCGATTGGCTAGTCGATTAACGGTTATCAAATTGCCAATTCAGGAGCCTTAAAGCTTCAGTAGATCGTCATAATGAGAATTTTACCATTCTCAAAATAAAACTATTTTTCGTCAGCTCCGTATTGGTGTTTAGAGAATAGAACTTACGTTCCTTTAACTAATTGAAAAGAAATTCAATTCTATTTGGTAGGAAAGTGGTTCTGTTCAATTGGAAAAAATGGCATTCGAATTGCTTTGTCATAGATAACCCAACCAATATACAGCAGGTTGCATCATTTGAACTGCAGCTTGTCACGGAGGATAGGCTATGACCTTACAAAGACATACGTATTACGGCTTAATTCACCATGGAATTAAAACCTTATTAATGGACAGAATTGGCCACTTCACAGAACGTGAATATCATGAGTATCTCGACTTAACGACCGGTAAATCGACATGTTTTGCCATGAGTGAACAAGAACTCGAAAACACCTTAGACAGTTTGAAAAGCGAAGGTTATCTTGAAGACATCAAGAAGCTGATACCTCGCTACCAAACCTCGTCAATGCGATAACCGGTCTAAACTCGTTAAACACGATGAAGGGTTAGATGGAATTAAATGGCACCCAATTGTCTCGGGCTATTTAGCATCGAGACAGTTTTCGTTAGACTGTCTGCAACTCAACTAACTGGATAGTCAGTGTCTCATGAAGCAAATCCTTGATTTCATTCCTCTCATTATTTTCTTTGCGCTGTATAAGATGTATGACATCTATACAGCGACTGGTGCTTTGATCGTTGCATCTGCAGTTCAAATTGTTTTGACGTATTTCATCTACAAGAAAGTAGAAAAAATGCAGATCATCACGTTTCTGATGGTTGCCGTATTTGGCGGCATGACCATCTTCTTGCACGACGACAACTTCATTAAGTGGAAAGTGACCATCGTTTACGCGCTGTTTGCTATCGGCCTGACAGTCAGTCACATCATGGGCAAGTCAGCTATTAAAGGAATGTTGGGCAAAGAGATTTCACTTCCTGAAGCGGTATGGAGCAAGATCAACTGGGCTTGGACTTTGTTCTTTACTCTATGTGCCATTCTCAACGTTTACGTTGCTTTCAGCCTACCCTTGGATGTTTGGGTAAACTTCAAAGTGTTTGGTCTGCTCATCGCTACCTTACTCTTCACCTTGCTCACTGGTGTTTATATCTATAAACATTTACCAAAAGACCAGCACAAAGAGTTAACGGATAAAAATACCGACGAGAAGTAACCCTAAGGGATGAGTCCTCATCCCCTTTTTGATACAATTATTATCAATATGCTATTTAACAGTGGCCAATGATACTCGTGATCATTGGCCACTGATTGTTTGTGTTCGGTGAATACGTTAAAAATACGACCACCGCGAGCCCCGCAAACACATCTATTTAAATTTAAAACAATCAATACCATTAAGAGTACAACAATGACTATTCAATCAACTTTGAACCCGATTGGTTCTTTACTTCTTCGCACTTTGGCGATGCCTTCTGATACCAATGCAGCAGGCCAGATTTTCGGTGGTTGGATAATGTCTCAGCTCGACCTTGCTGGCGGGATACTGGCGAAAGAGATCTCTAACGGCAAGATAGTCACGGTTTCAGTATCGAGTATCGAGTTCAAACAACCAGTTTCAGTGGGTGATGTGGTATGTGTTTATGGTGACTGCACCAAGATTGGTCGTAGCTCGATGAATATCGACCTAGAAGTATGGGTTAAGCCGGTACTTGATCACGGCATCGGCGATCGTTACAAGGTATGTGGCGCGACATTCAACTACGTTGCTGTAGATGAAAGCGGTAAACCTCGCCCAATCAACAAATAGTCCTTCGACGACCCTATCGCACTTTAAGGTCTTTATTCGTTTCGATTAAAAATGCTAAAGACCTTCTCACTCTGCCGCACCATTTCACAATTTCTTATCATTAGCTCTTCCAATACCCATTAGTTCGCGTAAATTAGCAAGATAGCGAATTTAAACGCCCTCAATTTAGTGAAGTAAAATAAGGATATCTCAATATGTGGTACGTGATTTTTTCTCAAGACGTCGAAAATTCATTAGAAAAACGCCTAAGTGTTCGCCCACAACATCTAGAACGCCTACAAACACTTCACGATGAAGGCCGCCTTTTGACAGCAGGTCCAATGCCAGCGATTGATTCAGATAACCCTGGTGAAGCGGGCTTCACAGGCTCTACTGTGATTGCTGAATTTAATTCTTTAGACGATGCGCAGGCATGGGCAGACGCAGACCCGTACATTGCTGCTGGTGTGTACCAAAATGTGATTGTTAAACCATTCAAGAAAGTATTTTAACGTGAAAAAATGGATTATCGGCTCACTGGCTGCTGTTCTGCTTGCAGGCTGTAGCTCATCAAGTGAACAAGACAAACAAAGACAGCTAGAAATGATGGCGCAACATCGCGCTGGCGTTTTATCCGCAGGCTTGCCGATTGAGTATGGCCCGCTATCGGTCATGCGCGTGCTGGCAAAGAACACGGTTATCGAAATCATGATGATCTACAACCAAGATGCAAAAGGTGCTAAACCTTTAAACCAAGTTGTAGACATGAGTGTGAATAGCTACTGCACCAACTCTGAAGTAAGAGCAAACCTCGACATGGGCTTGGCTTACAACATCAAGATTCGCAACACTCGCGGACAACTGATCGTTGAGAAGCTGATCAGTAAAGAGACGTGTCAAAGTAGCAGCTAGTTTCTAGCTCGAAATTCGAACAAGTATAAAACCAGAAGGCCTCGCAAATGCGAGGCCTTTGTTGTGGTTCATCGTGGATTAACGGATCAATCAAAATCTTAGACTGAATTATACCTCAGCTGATTCCCACTCTTTACGCAGTGTCTTCGTCGCCGAAACTAAGTTAGTGAGTGCCGCTTCTGTCTCTGCCCAGTTACGAGTCTTTAATCCGCAATCAGGGTTTGCCCACAAACGTTCTGCTGGAATTTTCTCTGCCGCTTTCTTAAGTAAATCAACAATCCACTCTTCTGACGGAATGTTTGGTGAGTGAATGTCATAAACACCCGGTCCAATCGCATTCGGGTAGTTAAACTCTTCAAACGCTTTCAGTAGCTCCATGTTCGAACGAGAAGTCTCAATGGTAATCACGTCGGCGTCTAGCGCCGCCACTGAATCAATGATCTCGTTGAACTCGCTGTAACACATATGGGTATGGATCTGAGTTTCTGGTTTGGCACTCGCCGCTGAGATCTTAAAGGCATCGACCGCCCACTCTAGATATTCTGCGTGGTCACGCTTTTTCAGTGGCAAACCTTCACGAATGGCAGGTTCATCAATTTGAATGATGTTGATGCCAGCGTCTTGTAAATCCGACACCTCATCACGCAGTGCAAACGCCAGTTGGTTAGTGATCTCTTTGCGTGAGATGTCTTCACGTGGGAATGTCCAACACAAGATAGTAACAGGCCCTGTAAGCATGCCTTTCATCTGCTTTGAAGTCAGAGATTGGGCATAGGTCGACCATTCTACCGTCATTGGTTTTTCACGTTCGATATCCGCAACCACAATCGCAGGTTTTACGCAGCGAGAACCATAGCTTTGTACCCAACCAAATTTGGTGGTTTGGAAGCCGGCTAGGTTTTCTGCAAAGTATTCCACCATGTCATTGCGCTCGGCTTCACCGTGCACAAGCACATCCAAATCGAGTGCTTCTTGACGTTTGACTGCATCCGCAATGTGACCTTTTAGTGCGGTGGTGTATTCCGCTTCACTCAATTGACCGGTTCGGTAGGCGCTACGTTGAACACGAATTTCACCGGTCTGTGGGAATGAACCAATGGTTGTGGTTGGTAACAGCGGTAAGCCGAGAACTTCAGACTGATGCGCTGCGCGTTCTGCGTATGGAGCACTGCGCTCTGCTAGTGCTTTAGTAATGGTATTGAGTCGAGCTTGAACTTGCGGCTTATTCACATGAGTCGCGCTCTTACGTGCAACGATAGGTTGGCTGTAAGTCTCACACGCCAAAATGGCATTTTGATCGCCATCTAACGCTGCACCTAATAAGCTCACCTCGGTCACTTTCTGTTTTGCAAAGGCAAACCAACTCTTCACTTCTTCGCTAAGCGTCTCTTCTAACTCAAGGTCAACCGGGCTATGCAGCAGTGAACATGAACTTGCGACCCATAGTTTATCGCCTAGCTTTTCTTTCACAGGTTGCAGTAACTCAAGCTGAGAAGCTAAGTCTGCTCGCCAAACATTGCGTCCATTGATTGCACCCGCAGAAAGTACCCAATCTTCCGGTAACTTATTCACCACCTCATCGAGTTGCTGCGGTGCGGCAGCCAAGTCGATGTGTAAGCCGTTGACGGGCAGTTCCACGATCTTGCCTAACGTATCAGTCACAGAATCAAAGTAAGTAGTCAGCAATAGTTTCACATCGCCTTGAATCACTTGATAAGCCAGTTTGAATGAATCAGCCCACTGCTTTTCAAGTTCCAGAGAAAGGATAGGTTCATCGATTTGCACCCACTCAACACCCAGCTTGGCAAGTTTAGCCAAAATCGCTTGATAGGCAGTAAGAAGGCGAGGCAACAGAGTTAAGCGATCAAAGCCCTCTTCCACTTCTTTACCTAGATATAAGTAAGACAGCGGGCCGAGAAGTACAGGCTTAACTTTGTGTCCTGCTTTTATCGCTTCGTTCACTTCGTCAAACAGCTGCGGCCAGCTCACTTCGAATGAGTCGTCTTTACTGAATTCAGGAACAATATAGTGGTAGTTGGTGTTGAACCACTTAGTCATATCAGAAGCCGCCGAACTGTCTTTAGTGCCATCATTAGACGTATGCGTACCACCGCAACAGGTAGACTGAACTTGAGACTGCCCACGACCAACACGAAACAAGGTATCCAGATCTGGGAAGGCTTTTTCATCTTCTGCTCCACCAGCATGACGTTTTGGCACATGACCTAGAAGTAGAGTCGTAGTTAGGACATGGTCGTACCATGCGAAGTCACCCGCAGTTGCAAAGCTTAGATTCGCATCAGCTTGTACATTCCAGTTACGATTTCTTAATTCGCTGCCGAGTTGCTTGAGCTCAAATTGATCGATTTCACCGCGCCAGTATTTCTCGAGCGTGAATTTAAGTTCGCGTTTTTCACCAATGCGTGGGTAGCCAAGAATATGCGTTGTTGTCGTCATGAGTCTGTTCCTTATTCGATAATTTTAATTTCCGGTCAGACTGCCTTTGATGATTTTACTTTCCCACAAAGGCGTCTGGATGGCTAAACTATCGCCTTAATCCGATCTATGGACAACGTCCAAATATTCATCTTGTTTATTAATAATATTCATCTTGAATCATCCAAAGATGAACAGTTTAAATCCATCTGGACATCTAGACGTTTACAAAAGATCAAAAACACCGTAGGGTGATTATTAAGAAATATTGAATTGGCTTAGGGAATATGAGGAATACTCATGATAGAGCTTAAACACCTTCGAACATTGACCACCTTGAGAGACAGCGGATCGTTAACAGCCACTGCGACCTCTCTTCACCTGACTCAGTCAGCGCTTTCTCATCAATTAAAAGACCTTGAAGCGCGTATTGGCGGTCAGCTTTTCCTACGAAAAACTAGGCCAGTGAAATTTACCTCTGAGGGTGAGATCTTGCTTAAGCTCGCGGATGAGATACAGCCAAGGATTGCTAAAGCAGAGAATGAGTTGGCGAGCCTAAAAGAGGATGTGAATGGCCGATTGCACATGGCGATCGAGTGTCACTCATGCTTCCAATGGCTAATGCCCGCTTTGAAGGAATACCAAGTTGCTTGGCCAAGCGTGACGCTAGATTTCTCGTCAGGGTTCGGGTTTGAGCCTCTACCGGCATTGATGGCAGGTGAGTTAGATTTGGTGATCACCTCTGATATTCAACCGCGTTCTGAAGTTCACTATGAACCGCTTTTCGATTTTGAGATGCGCTTGATCACGGCGATCAACTCTCCTTTAGCCGAAAAGTCGAGTATTGAGCCGCAAGATCTTAGTGATATTACGATGCTCTCTTATCCGGTTCAAAAGCAGCGTCTCGATGTTGTAAAACACTTTTTGCAACCCGCAGGCGTTGAACCAAAGAAATGGAAACAGGCAGACAACACATTAATGTTGGTGCAAATGGTATCAGCCGGCTTAGGGGTCGCAGCATTACCAAACTGGGCGATCAGTGAATTTTCAAGGCAAGGACTCATTGCCAGCAAACCATTAGGCAAAGGGCTTTCAAGAAGGTTATTCGCAGCGGTAAGAAACTCAGAAAAAGACAAACGTTACCTACAAGCTTTCTTTAGCACGGCAAGACAGCAAAGTAAGAGTCACCTAGATGGCATTGAAGTCGTTTAAGAGGCGCGTTGTTGGGTTAGTTTATGCCAGCGTTGAACCAGATAGGCATGCGCCAGAAACAAAAAAGTCACAGATTATCTGTGACTTTCTTCTTTCAGCTTTTGTACCGACGATGGCGGTACTTGTTCATTCACGATACTGGCTCACTCTCGATAACTAGTTCATTCTCGATAACTGGCTCACAATCGATAGCTGACTCACGATGCGCCAGTTTGCTGCTTATCTTGGATAAGACTTAAACTGGTTAGTTAATGGATCGTATTGATAGCCAAGCATATCAAGCTTACCTACAACACTTTCTATATCCATTTCATACATACTGATCAGCTCTTCAAAACTGTCGCACTCTAAGCGCAGTTTTTCGTTCACTATTCCCAGCAAGATAATGCTATCCAGGCTTTTGACGTTGCTTAAATCCATCTCGTACTCCTTACGAACACACTGACTAGAGTTAAGTTTAGAACGCTTACCAAGGTCACGCTAAAAAACAGATCACACTTCTTAAATCATATACGTGGTTACAATGCCCGAAGTTACAATGCCCAAACTGGCGTTAAACCAACAGCAGCCGCTAATAACATCAACAATGAAACCGTAAGTTGAAGCTTTTCAGGTGTCTTAACGAACAGTAGATGCCAACACCACACCACGATAGAAGAGATCAACAAAGCGAAGCTAAATAGTAACGTGGAAATTACTGGCTCTAACTGAGCTTCAGAGAGTGAGTAAACATTCACGACTGTTGCCAGTACCACCAACATACCCGCCAATACACCCACCACTGGCAAAACACGGTGGAAAGCTTGCAAACGCGTTCTTGCGATCGTCAGCAGTAAATGACCAAACGCAGCACCTAACAATACGACCAACAGCAGAGTCGTAATGATGCCGACTGTGGTTGCTTGCTCCGTCGCTTGAATAGCAACGTAAGATAACGCCAAACCACACGCCAAATACATAACCCAGATAGGGCCAGAATCACGAGTCTTCTTAGTTTGAACTTGAGAATAGAAATAAAAAATTGCGAACACGACCAGAAAGGCTTCAATTTTTACTGAGGCAACCGCCAGCCAAAGCACGCCAATTGCAGGTAACATCTTGTGAATACGGCCACGTTGTCCCGGGCAAATATCCCCTTTCACCAAGATGAGGGTTAAGATCAGTTGGGCTCCTAAAAGCATCGGAGCAAATTGTACTAATAACGTTTCGACCATTGTGGATCTACTTCTTCAGACTTATTTTCGCGAATAATATCAAAAACTGCTGCGAACACTAATCAAAATCACAAATTAGCGACGTTATTCAAGGCTTCAACTATGCTGTTGTATGGCTCTTTTGATGCTTTTAAAAGCGATATAGCGAAAGACACCAGAACTAACAGGGGCATGTTCTACTGGCTAGTCTAGTCTCATGCCGCTATAATTCCCGCCTCAAAAATCAGAGGTTGAAATATGTACAGCGATATCACTCCTATTCACGAACACAAAAAATACTGGGCCGAGTGCTACGGAACTGCACCCTTTTTGCCTACCAGTAGAAAGGAGATGGATGCTCTTGGATGGGATAGCTGTGACATTATTATTGTAACTGGTGATGCGTATGTCGATCACCCGAGCTTTGGTATGGCTATCATCGGCCGTCTGCTTGAAGCTCAAGGTTTCCGCGTAGGCATTATTGCTCAACCAAAGTGGGACAATAAAGATGCCTTCATGAAGCTAGGTAAACCTAACCTATTTTTCGGCATCACAGCGGGTAACATGGACTCCATGATCAACCGCTACACCTCTGATCGCAAATTACGTCACGATGATGCTTACACACCAAACAATGAAGGTGGCAAGCGTCCTGACCGTGCAACTCTGGTTTATTCTCAACGCTGTCGTGAAGCTTACAAAGGCACGCCAATCGTTCTTGGTGGTATTGAAGCGAGCTTGCGTCGTGTTGCTCACTACGACTACTGGTCGGATAAAGTTCGTCGCTCTGTATTGTTTGATGCAAAAGCCGACATTCTTCTTTTTGGTAACGCTGAACGTGCACTGGTTGAAGTGGCACATCGCATTGCCGACGGCGAAGACATGTCTACGCTAACCAATATCCGCGGTACTGCTATCAATCTTCCAGCAGCGCCTGAAGGCTTCAAAATCATTGACTCTTCTCGTATCGAAAAGCCGAACAAAGCGTATGTTCCCGTTAACCCATACGAAGTTGAAACCCAGTGTGATACCAAGAAAGACGAAAAAGAAGAAGTAAAAGCGCAGCCTATTACTATTCGCCCTTCTCGTCACGATGCAAAAACTACAGCAGTTCGTATCCCAGGTTACGAAAAGCTAAACAATGACCGTATTCTTTACGCTCACGCTAGCCGTATTCTACACCTTGAGACAAACCCGTACTCGGGTCGTGCTCTGATTCAACGTCACGGTGATCGTGAGCTCTGGGTTAACCAAGCGCCAATTCCACTGACTACAGAAGAGATGGATTACGTGTTTGGCCTTGCTTACAAGCGTGTTCCTCACCCGATGTACGGTAAAGCGAAAATCCCAGCATACGACATGATCAAAACCTCGGTTAATATCATGCGTGGTTGTTTTGGTGGTTGTTCTTTCTGTTCAATCACAGAGCACGAAGGTCGTATCATTCAAAACCGTTCGAAAGAATCTATCTTGGATGAGATCGAAGACATTAAAGATAAAGTACCGGGCTTTACCGGTACTATTTCTGACTTAGGTGGTCCAACGGCGAACATGTACCGTTTAGGTTGTTCAGATCCAAAAGCAGAAATTAACTGCCGTCGTCCATCATGTGTGTTCCCGAAAATCTGTGAAAAGCTAAACACAGACCATCAACACACCATCGACCTGTACCGCTCAGCAAGAAAAGTACCGGGCGTTAAGAAGATCATGATTGCTTCTGGTGTTCGTTACGACCTAGCGATTGAGTCTCCAGAATACGTTCGTGAGCTTGTGACTCACCACGTTGGTGGTTACTTGAAGATTGCTCCAGAGCATACTGAAAAAGGCCCGTTGGACCTGATGATGAAACCGGGCATGGGCACTTACGATCGTTTCAAAGAGATGTTCGAGAAGTACAGCGCTGAAGCCGGTAAGAAACAGTACCTGATTCCTTACTTCATCTCTGCTCATCCGGGCACAGAAGACGAAGATATGCTTAACCTTGCAATGTGGCTGAAAAAGCATAACTACGAATGTGACCAAGTACAGAACTTCTACCCATCGCCAATGTGTAATGCAACATCGATGTACTACTCAGAGACCAACCCTCTGAAACGCGTGAAATATAAGAAGCGTGAAGATGTTCCTGTACCTAAAGGTGATCGTCAACGTCGTCTCCATAAAGCACTGCTACGTTACCACGATCCTGAAAACTGGAAGATCATCCGTGAAGCGCTGATCAGTATGGGCAAACAGCACTTGATCGGCGACAAAGTAAACTGCCTAGTACCAGCAGAAGACTTTGATGCTCAAACGCCAGCACAACGTCGTAAGTCTGGTCGTCACGGTTCACAACGTTTTGCGACTAAACACAGCAAATCTCAACCGGGTTTAGGCGGCGAGAAGCCACGTAATCACTCTAAATCTGGTGGCAAGAAGCCTACTGGTAACGGTAGCCAAGGCAATGCTAACCAAGGTAACGGAAAGCAAAACGCTGGTGGTAGTAACAACGGTAACGGTCGTAAACCAGCGACAGGCTTCATTAAGAAAGGTCCTGGTAGTCAGCAATCACAAGGTAATGGCAGCGGAAACGGCAAACCAAACCGCAATAAAGGCGGTAATGGTCAAGGTGGCAAACCTGCAAGTAACGGCAAGAACCGCCAGCGCGCAGCACAACGCTAATATCGCAAGCCAATTTATTCTGTTATCGTAAAAACACAAAGCGCAGCTATTTAGCTGCGCTTTTTTGTTTTTGCCAACTCATCAAAAATCTCACTGAGTTGTCTAACGAGTAAATACCCAATACTGACTAAACAAATAGTTGGTGACCATACCCACTAAGATACCAACCGCCATTGCGATAAACACGGCCCCAGTAAATGCAGGCAACAGTTCCGTCATCAACTTAAAGCACAACAAATTAGGAATCGCCGATATCGATGCGGAAAACATGAATTTCTGCCACTGGATCAACTTTTCGGACCAACTCCCCTGACCTTTGAATCCAAAAGTCAGCACGCGATTACCAAACCACGTTGTCGTTGCAGCAGCAATGAACGAACCAATTCTCGCCGTCATTAAAGGCAAACCAGCAATGTAATGCAGAAAGGCAAATACCGCACAATCAACAACAAATCCACCAGCACCAACCACAGCAAATCGAACCATCCTGTGATGGGATTGGAGCTTTTGACTGTGTGCCTGAAGCTTATTATTGAACATTTGCAGCCCTAAGTTAATGCTGAACATCACTTTCACTTCGAATGTGGCTCAACGACAAATTTGGTTTGATGTTTTGGCTATGACAGCTGAACAAAGCACGCTTTATTTTCACCGTTGGTTCCAAAATACAAGTTAACGCGTTGTCTTTAATCTTGGTTTCCACTTCAGATCTTTTACCAATCAGATAGAACTTATCAATGCCCTCTATCTGCTCGATATCGAGAAGTCTTTTCGCTTGACCATGACTGTAAAATTGCCCAGAGAATGGTCGTTTACCCACGTAAAAGCTTGGCGAAGAATCCGTAATCTGTTCGAAAATAATACGGTCACTTTTCTCGTTCGCCTTGCCGAGATTCAGGTAGACCATCGCAATCATTAGCAACACAGGCAGAACCAAAGCCACGCTCGAGAACCACTTATTATCTTTTTCCACTACGAGTATAGCAATCAACAAGCCAAGAGCCGGAATACCTGGTAGGACGTAAGCTGGGAGAATATTGCCCGCCATAGTGAAAAGAATCAGAGGTGAAATCAACCAACAGACAAGAAATGAAAACAGCCCACTATTCTCAGTGTTAATTTCTGCAATTTTCTTACGGCGGACAAACGCTAATATAGGCAAAACAATTGACCAAGGCGCAGCGGCTTGAATCCAGAACACCCAGATCATACCTCGTGCTTGGTCGTGAGCAGAACCGTACAGATCACCTTCCCAGCCACTCACAACAAAACGCTTAAAGTGTTCGCCAACAATAAAGTAGTCGATGAAGCCCGGCGTTGCCATTTCAGCCATGATGTACCAAGGTAGAGCAATCGCTAACATCACACCTAAACCAGACAACAATGGGAAACGTTGCCAAAGCGCTTTGAAAGCACCAAAGAAGCCGTGTTGTAATACCAACCAAGGGAAAACTGCGATACCCATGATGACAATCGCTACCGGCCCTTTTGCCAGCAAGCCTAGTGCTAAACCAATGAAACCAACGTAACCCCAAGATCGATTAGTCTTCGCACTCCCTTCACCCTTCCCCGCATCTCCTCCTAGCCAACATAGGTAGAAACCCAGCATGGCAATAGTCATCGCTAAGGTTAACGCGATGTCTGTCATCACAGCACCTGCCGCAATAGAGAAAATACCACATGTCGCCAACACTACCGCGGCAACCAACGCACTTTGCCCTGTTCGTTTCGCCATGTAAGAGGTCAACAAAATCGTTGCTACACCCGCTAACCAATGTGGTGCGCGAACGGCAAACTCACTCAGGCCGAACAACTCAATACCGGCAGCGCTCATCCATGTAAACAACGGTGGCTTACCCCAGAAAGGAATACCGTAATCAAACTGAGGCGTTAACCAATTCCCAGTTTCCACCATCAGACGTGCCATTTCGCCATAGCGCGCTTCTGTGGTATCCATTAATGGATAGGTTGCCAAAGATAAAAGCCTTAAAACCAATGCAAAAGCCAACAAGTACCATAGGTGCGTTCGGTTCAGGTTCCGGCTCATGCTGACTCCTCTAATTTAAAATGTGTTTTTAATGCCGGTGTATCGACCACCGATTGGATCAGATACAAAGGACGATTCTTGGTTTCAATGAAAATACGACCTATGTACTCTCCCATTAAACCAATACACAACAGTTGGATACCGCCAAGGGCAAGCTGTACGACCATCATTGACGGATAGCCCGTGATGGGCTCACCAAACATCATGGTTTTGAACACGATGAAGACGCCATACACGAAAGCAGTAAGTGCCACTAAGCCACCAACGGCCGTCGCAATACGCAGTGGGCGGATAGAGAATGAAGTGATGCCATCCATCGCCAAGCCAACCAGCTTCAAGTAGTTCCACTTAGTCTCACCACAAAAGCGCGCGTCGCGCTTAAACTGAATCGTTGCTTGCCTAAAACCCGGCCATGAGAAAATACCTTTCATGTAGCGATTACGTTCAGGAAGTTGATTGATATGGTCGACGACTTCACGGCTCAACAGTCTGAAATCACCGACATTTTCAGGAACATCGATTTTCGCAGCCACATTCATGACTTTGTAAAAGCTCGCCGCTGAAAACTTCTTAAACCACGTTTCACCATCACGCTGGCTGCGCTGCATATTCACAACGTCATAGCCTTCGCGCCACTTGGCAACCATTTGTGGGATCAGCTCTGGCGGATCTTGCAGGTCTGCGTCTAACAAGATCACCGCTTGTCCTCGGCAATGCTCAAGGCCAGCACTCATGGCTGACTCTTTACCAAAGTTACGGCTTAAACCAATCACCGAGATTGAGCTGTTGATTGAAGTGAATGAACTCACCAAGTCCAAGCTGTTGTCTTTGCTGCCATCGTCGACATAAACAATCTCACTCGTGATCGGTAAGCTATCAAGCACCTTGGTAAGGCGAGAGTGGAACTCTTCCAATACCTCTTGTTCATCGTAAAAAGGCACAATGATAGACAAAGAGACCGCAGGATTGATCTGCGATGTAGATATCTTAGGGCGGCTAATATGAAGTTCAGACATAATACGTTCTTCTATTTTTTAATCTGAAGCCAATCTACCCTCCCATAAGTGAAAGTTATGTTATTGACATATTTTTCACGCTCACTCAGGATAATGTTACTGTCTATTTCTGTATGAGAATCAAAATGAAACGAGTTCTATTAGTCGAAGATAACCGTGAAATTGCAGGTGTCTTGTTTGATTATTTTGAGTGTATTGGCATGGAACTCGATTACGCAGACAACGGTGAACTTGGCCTACAACTCGCGTTGGAAAACTCATTTGATATCATCATATTGGATCTAATGTTACCGAGAATGGACGGCCTAACGGTTTGTAATAAACTGCGAGACCAAGGTAACGCGACACCTATTTTGATGCTGACCGCCTTAGATAGCCGAGAAGATATGCTGAAAGGCTTTGAACACGGTGCCGATGATTACCTCACCAAGCCTTTTGATTTGGATATTCTAGAAGCAAGAATGAACGCGTTAGTCCGTCGTTACCGCGGAAAAGTCGCCTCTTCAAAACTTCAGTTCGATGAACTCACCATCGACCAAAAAACCCGTAAAGCTTACCGCCAAGATAAACTACTAGCGCTCAATCCAACCACTTACACCATACTTGAGATGCTGTGCCAAAGCGCACCTGAAGTAGTCACTCGTGAAGCTATTTCCTACAAGTTATGGGAAGAAAACGAGCCCAACAATGATGTGTTGCGCAGTCACATTTATCAGTTACGTAATCAACTCGACAAGCCTTTTGACACTCAGATGTTAATTACGGTTCCTAAGGTTGGATTCCGCCTGGAGTCTTACAATTGATTCTCAATGTTCTCACCAGCACTAAGACCCTAACAGGCCGTTTAGCGCTTTTCTTTGGCTTAATGGCGGTGATTGTGACGGCATTTGTCTATGTAGTCTTTATATCCGCACTGTTTTTGTCTGAAGACCGCGTCGGCGAAAGACGAATCCTGATTGACCGCAATTACGCCGTCAGTCTATTTCAAGCTGGTGAGAGGGGCGAACTAAGAATAGATGAGCTGACCACTGCCTATAACGACCCTACCCTCATACCGGAAGAATACTTTAAATTTATAAAAGGCAGAGAAAACTTCCTTGGCGAAGTGGGTCAAGAGCCGAATTCACGTATGGTTTATGTAGGGGAATATTCAGACCAAGGAAAAACCTATCCTATTATTCTACTGTCTGAGATAGACCTTATCGAACTGGATCAAACAGAATCAGTGTACGCGACAATGTTTATACTCACGTTGCTTTCTATCCTAATTTTTGGCTTTGGTTCGCTACTTTATCGATTATCGAAACGTCTCATTGAACCATTCAACTCTCTCTCTGCCCAGCTTGAGTCGAACAAACTCAACCTCAACGAGGAATTTGGAGTGAGTGACGATGCTGCGATTGAATTCCGTCAACTGACCGATCAACTCAATCAATATCGTCGAGAAATCAACTCACTAATCAAGCGAGAACAAGCCTTTGCACGCTACGCAAGCCATGAATTGAGAACACCATTAACGGTTGCACGTGGTGCTAATAAGCTATTACTTCGTAGTGATACTACCGAATTTCAATCTCGTCAGGTTGAACGTATTGATGAAGCCATTGTTCAAATGTCTGAAATGGTCGATGCACTGCTTGGTCTCGTTCGCTATGAAAGAAACAGTGACGATGCACCTCTACGTTTATTCAGCCAGCAAGAGCTAGAGACTATCGTTTCTAAAAATTCGTTGCAGGCTGACGAGAAGGAAGTCGCGATAACCTTACAAGTTCAATCAGAACCAACCATTCAAGCCACCAGCGCGATCATGAATATGTTGGTCGGTAACTTGTTAAGAAACGCGATTGCAGCAACTAATAGCGGTACAGTAACTATCACCCTTTCTCAAGACAGTCTTATTATTGAAGATCAAGGCGAAGGCCTGCAGGAGCAATACAACCCGAATGGACATGGGCTAGGTTTGTTGATTGTCGATGACTTGTGTCAGCGTTTTCATTGGGACTTTGAATTGTTCAATCGCAGCTGCAGTGGATGCACAGCCAAGATCACCTTTCAAGCCGATTCATCCGAGTCAATATCGAACGAAAACTTGATTTAGTTGGTTTACAGCCGCCTCTGGCTACTAGATACTCGTCCGTCCTATTTGATTTAAAAATGCTTGCTCTTTAGTCAGCATTTTGTTTAAGTGCGATGAAACTAAATAATAGCCCTGTAACTCAGCATCAATTTAACGACCACGCCTTTTTCTTAAAGCGTGACGATCAACTTCACTCACACTTTTGCGGTAACAAAGCCCGCAAGTTCATGAAGCTGCTGGAAGACGAGCACCCAGAGACAACAACCTTGATCAGCTATGGTTCTGCGCAGGCTAACTCTCTGTTCTCACTCGCGGCACTGGCAAAGATCAAAGGTTGGACGCTTGAGTTCTACGTCGATCATCTTCCCGAGTGGCTACTAGAACGCCCAATAGGTAATTACCGTGGTGCAGTAGACCTTGGCGCTAAGGTGATTTCAGTCAAAGAGACAGGCTCTGAGCTTCATCCTAAAGAGTATATTGAGCAAGTAAGGCAGCCTGACTCCCACTGCATTGTGTTACCAGAGGGTGGACGTTCTCAGCTTGTTGAGTATGGTGTTAAGCAATTGGCAATGGAGATACTGAGCTGGACTCGCTTCGAAAACCAACACGATTTTGTGGTCGCACTGCCCGCAGGGACAGGCAGCACAGCTCTCTATCTTCATAAGCATTTAAAGCTGCACAACATCCCGGTATTAACCTGTGCTTGTGTTGGGGGCAGCGACTATTTAACGCAGCAATTTAATGAGCTAGGTGAAACCGAACATCCACAGATCTTATCGCTCGAAACCAAACACCACTTTGGGAAATTGTATCAACAGGATTATCAAACTTGGTTGGATCTACAAGAGCAAACCGACATCGAGTTTGACCTGCTTTACGACCCATTGATGTGGCAATGCTTAGAACAATGGCAGAAAGATAACCCAACCAAAACCATTATCTACATTCACCAAGGCGGTATCTTAGGTAACGAATCGATGCTGCCACGCTATCAGCGAAAATATCCAGATATGTGCCGTAGCACGACTAACGCTTCCTGGTAATTGCCCCGTCACACCGAGCTCTGGATATTCGAATTTCCGTAATCTGAGAACACCGTCATACAAGCATCACACTTGATCGTGATGGCTGTTTTAGCGTTTCACTTTCATATTTTACCTCTACTCTTACACTTCAAATTAAAGACAGTAATCTGGCGAGAATCATCGCGTTATCTATACTTTCGATTGGAACGTCATTGTCTTCTGAAGGAATAACGCATGCGAAAACTCACTACACTCGGCCTGTTTTCAATCTTACTACCCTTTTCAGCTATTTCTGGAGAAAACGTCACTTACCAAGTCGACGGGATGGACTACGAAGGTTATTGGAGTGAAGCCAGTGACCAAGCGCCTTTGGTACTGCTAATTCACGATTGGGATGGCTTAACCGATTACGAAAAGAAGCGTTCTGAGATGCTCAACGAACTCGGTTACAACGTGTTCGCTATCGACCTGTTTGGTAAAGGCATTCGCCCAACCGAAGTGAAAGACAAAAAACAACACACAGGTGAACTGTACAAAGACAGAGAGAAAATGCGTGCGCTACTCAACGCAGGAGCCATGGAAGCGAAAAGACTTGGCGGCAACTTAGATAACAACGTAATAATGGGATACTGCTTTGGTGGAGCTGCTGTATTGGAAGCTGCTCGTGCGGGAATTCCTTCGAAGGCTTACGTAACCTTCCATGGCGGTTTATCAACACCAAAAAGCCAAGACTACTCGCAGACTAAAGCTCCCGTAGTCGTGTTCCACGGTACGGCTGATGCCATGATTTCAATGCACGACTTTGGAAGCCTCGCCGCTCAACTTGAATCAACCAAAGTTCCGCATGAGATGATCACTTATAGTGGTGCGCCACACGCCTTCACAGTATTCGGATCGAATAACTATCAACATGAAGCTGACCAAAAATCATGGCAACGCTTTACTCAGTTGTTAAGTTCGGTATCTCGTTAACTTTCAATCTAGGTAACAGCCCAACGGCAGCCTGTTACCTAATTCGTACTAATTATTAGCGAGTATTTCTTTAAATTTGGTGTTCGTCACCAATAAAGAAAGCGCTTTCTTGTAGTGTATCTCTATTATCAATCAGGCACTCTGAATCAGATATGCTTTTTTAACTGTGAGAAATTATGAAATATTTAGCAATTCTACCAGCGGTATTCGCACTAAGCGCCTGTTCAACAGTGACAGAGTCACCGGTTAGCTACCACAAAACTTCTCCGGGGCTAGAGTCACTACAGAACAACGAAAACTGCTGTGAAAACCTGAGTACAATTCAATATCAAAGCGTTACGAACCCAGAAGAAACATCTGTTTCGATCACCACAGCAAGCCCTAAGATCGAGTTCAAATCGGGCCGATCCTTTGCTGGAGGGCTAAAGCTTCCTGCAACACTAGATGCTATTCGTTTTTCAGTGACTTCAAATGCTAGTTATTCAGCATTCGTTCCGTCACTTTTAGTCTTAGACAAAAATTACCAGCCGCTAGATGTCATTGGCAATGAAAGTATTAAGTACCAACCACTTAGCCTGCTTGATGGTGCACAATATGGCGCGCAAATCGAACTGCAAGAACGTTACTTAAACGGCGAGGCTCCTGCTTACTTGGTCGTATTCACAACCAGCGAAGCACTCGCGGAAACAACTCCTGTCGAAAAACCAAGTGATATGGCGATACGTTCTGGTGATATCCAGGCAAACATCGCTCATAACACGGACTACGCCATCCCTCATTCTGCAATCGGGAAAGTCTCCTTTGATTTTAAATTCACAGCGGTAACCACCGTTGTTGAAGAACAAAACCGTCAAAAGCGAGTTCAACAAATTATTCCAGAATCAACCGTAGCCCAATCAGATTTATTAACGGAAAATACACTGAATAAGAAAGAGGTTTATCAAACTCTTATAGAAAACTCGGTTTCATCTGGAGATTTTAGTGCAGCACTGACTTACGTTGAAGAATCTGAGCGATTAGGAATCGAAGGGATGCGAAACTCCTTTGTTGACGCGATGAAGCAATATCAAAAAGCACAATAACTCAGCCTCAAAGTAGTCGTTTATTTTCTCTCACTTTACCTCTTTTTTGAGCAACGAGAGTTAAATAAACGACTGTTATCCCTCAGCCCTATTCAGGCATAAACGAAAATTCTAATTGCTCCAATTCTAAGCCTAATTTGATGAATTCAATATCCAAAGAATAAAAGCCTTTATCAAGCTTAACGGAGAGCCCCTCAACTGAAACTGTCTCGCCATTAGTACCATTCACTGATAGAGACATCGCGTACACGTTATTGATACTTAAACTACACGCAGATTGAGCCAAAGTGCCGCTATCATAGTTAACAATACCTGCACATCGATACACACCAGCCTGTTTAACTTCCAAAACAATGCTACGGTTTTCTCTGATATTAAGTGGTAATACTATTGCATGTTGCTCTGCCGTCAGAGAGCAAAAGTCTCCATCAGTTTTACTCTGTTGTTTATTAAAATTTTGGGTCGCCTCAAAGCTCTTAACTGGATCAAAAGCGACTAATGGGCGACCCATTGCTGGAGAGTCCATAATAAAACGACAAATATTCATCGCGCTTCGTTGCAACTCCCCTAAGCTCAACGTTCCGTTTTCAAGCGCCTGTAACGTATCGTCATTCGACACGTTATTTTCAGCACCATCATGCTCAACAACCATATACAGATCATTTTGAGAGCGAAGCATAAAGGATGTGTAACTTCGACTTTCAGAACCACCTTTGATTGGGTCATTCATTTTTGCCCACCAATCCGTCATCACTATCCCCTTATAACCCCACTCCCCACGAAGAATCGTGGTATTGAGGTCGTAATTGGATGCAGCCCAGTGACCATTAATAGGATTGTAGGAGGTCATAACACTCGAAGCTCCTCCTTGTTTTACCGCTATTTCAAAAGGCTTCAGATGAATCTCACGAAGCGCTCTCTGAGATACAACACTATCAACATCAAACCGTGACGTTTCTTGATCATTCGCCACCAAATGCTTGATTGTGCCAGATACTCCTGCAGCTTTAAGACCAAGAGTTTGAGATGCTGCCATTACCCCTGAGAGAAATGGATCTTCTGAGAAATACTCAAAATTTCGACCATTCAAAGGGTGGCGGTGAATGTTAATCCCAGGACCAAGCAACGTATCAATATGATTGGCTTGCATCTCTTTCCCCACTAAATGAAATAGTTTCTCATTCAGTTCCGGGTTCCATGTACAGCCTAATAATGTACCAATTGGGACTTGAGATGCTTTATGTCCGCTGTCCATTCGGATACCAGACGGACCATCAGCAGCTGCAACGACAGGGATGCCTAAATCAAATAAGCTCGGCGAAACACCACCAAAAGCAGCAGCAGTACCTGGCGTCACCTTAGGGCTGCACATACCTTCCCCACGAACAATTGTCGCTAACTGCTTTACGTTCATTTGCGAGACAAATTCGTCAATGTTCGCTCGCCCCTGCTTAACATCCAGTAAACGAATGCCCGTATCTTCACCAAGAGGAATAGAGCTTGGAAGCTCACTCAGAATACGTTTACTCAAATCTATAGTTCGTAGTGGTACAGATTCATAGTCACAACTGTAAACCCCATTTTCCTCGTTGCCTTTTGGGATCAACCTACTAAATCCGGTGACAGGAGCAAGTGCTTCCGTTAATTGCTCAACAACCAACAGCTCTTCTATTTTAACGCTCTCACTAACAAGCTTTGCCTGGCGAACACTTCCTCCTAGATAAAAGTGATATTCTCCAGCTTCAAGTACGTAACTATTTGGATGTCCCGTTTTACCGGAGTCATCAAATGATGCGAAGGAAGATAGAGGACATGAAATAGTCAAACACACCGTATCTTGCGGGCCCAAGGTCGGTGTTTTCACAAACCCGATCAGTGCTCGTGTTGGTTTACCAAGATGACCTTGAGGCGATTCAACATACAGTTGAACCACATCCTTACCACTGTATTTCTCGCCTATGTTTTTAACTTCAATATCGAAGACCAACTCTTGTTCAGAGCCGGAACCAAGAATCGTCAATGCATTTAATTTATTGGAAAAGCGGGTGTAGGACAGCCCAAAACCAAATTCAAATTGAACAGCTTTAGGATTGAAAGTTTCAAAATACCGATACCCGACATAGATATCTTCTTGATATAAATTCCGGTCTTTGTTTCCAAAATTCGGGCTCGAAGGGTAATCAGATAAAGAGTGCGCAATCGTGTCGGTCAAACGGCCACTTGGGCTAACATCACCAGATAAGACATCCGTAAGAGCATGCCCACCTTCCATACCTGCGGCCCAACTATACAGAACAGCCTTAATCGCAGCAGCACCTTTAAGTGAAGTTGTCCATGACATATCAATAATGTTGGTCACGTTCAGTATCACAATGACATCATCAAAATGTTCCGTCACTTTCTCCAACATTTGCATTTCGAGCGCGGTTAAATTGTAACTGCCTTGCTGCTGTGCATTATCTTGATCCTCACCCGCCGTTCGACCGATAAAGATAATAGCTTTGTTAGATTTGGCGGCGGCATCCATCACAACAGAAGTTGAAAGAGGCATTTCATCTTGAAACCAAGGTTCAGCTGCCCAACCACCACCGCCGTCATTGAACGGGTTGTCCTTGATCCAACGTTGGTATACCTCCACCAAACTGAGATTAAGATTGATGTTTGGATTTTCATACAAGCCCTGTAATGCATTTACGGAATAAGGCACATTCACCGCTCCACCAGATCCAGTGCCACTTCGGTAGGTATCAATCTGACAGCGACCAAAAAGAGACACCGTATCACTAGCCTGCAATGGCAATATTGAATCACTATTTTTTAGTAGCACAATGCCCTCAGCAGCCGCTTGTCGACTTATGGGTGCAAGCTGCTTCTGTGCTTCGAGAGTTTCCACAGTATTCATTTTGAGTCCTACTATTTTTTTACTTAGAGCAAAAGTTTTGCCTCTCGCTCTAAAAGTTAATATTGTCTTTGTTCAAAAAATAGTAATATTAACTACGGCGTGTAACTACCAAATAAGCGACAGAAGTAGGTAAAATAGCGACATGAAAACCAAGTTTAGACTCCAAAGTCATCAGAGATATCCTCAGATAAAATTTGCCTATGTCGATGGTCATCACGATTTCGACTTTGACGTACATAGCCATGACTTTTCTGAACTTTTCTTAGTTGTGAGCGGTAGTGGAAAGCATACGGTAGCTAGCCACACCTACCCTTTAAGTACAGGAGATGTATTTGTTATTAATGGGGATATTGAACATGGATTTTGCGAAGTAAATAAACTGAAGATTGTAAACTTGATGTTTGATACGGCATTGCCTTTTTTTGAGGTCCCTTCAATGCGTCAAATGCCAGGCTATCAAGCGCTTTTCAAGGTAGAACCAATTGCTCGACAAGCATCTGAATATCAAGCAAAGCTTACGTTATCACTTTCTCAGTTGAAACGAATTAATGGACTTCTACAACAAATCAAATCGGAATACGACAACGCAGAACAGGGGTTTGAAATCATATTGACGAGCACAATGCAGCAACTTGCGATAGAACTTTCTCGGCGATATCAAGAACAGACCCATAGCTTACCAAAAACAACCTTGGCATTGAGCCGTGCTCTCGCACATATTGACCGTCATTACAAAGACGTGGGATTGGATACAGAAGCTATCGCGCAAGCGGCTTATATTAGTAAACGACAACTAGAAAGGCTATTTAGGCAATTTTTAAATACATCCCCAAATCAATACCTCAAAGGCCTTCAAATTAGACATTCGGCGACGCTATTATTAAACGACAGCAACAGTATCCAGCATATCGCTGAGTCTTGTGGGTTTTCTGACAGCAACTATTTTTCCAAGTGCTTTAAACTTCAAAATGGATGCAGCCCTCGAGAGTTTAGAAATCAACATGCTTGCCATAACTCATAATCCTTTACCCCTTAAGCCTTAAAAGATTAGATATACCACACATAAAAAAACCGCTTCTTTCGAAGCGGTCGATGAGTATCTTTGGCAAGAACACATTTGAAATGAAATTCAAATATGGAAGACTCATAGCAATAAAAATGAAACTCTTTGTGCTGCTAGGAAAGAGCTCAACTATTGCAATAAATAGGGATATCGAGAACCTTGCCCGCCCTAAAGGCAAGGCCGTCATACCACTCCCCCGGTATGCTCGATATCACTTAAGACCCGAAGGTAAAAATTCTACCACCACATGTCAGCTTGAATACCTACAACAAAGTCACCCTCTTTACCCGTGCCGTCTTGCATTTCACCATCAAGGTAAGATGCCATGAAGCGAATTTCTGGAGATGGACCGAAGCCAGAGTGCACAACTAGAGTCGGTGCTACTGTTAGCTTGTAATCATAAGAATTCTTTGACTCACCATTACGGTCTTCGTAGTTGTACATATAACCAGCTTCGGTAGCGATAAAGAAGTTTTCTGAAATTGGGAACGTTGGTCGCACCATTGCTGATGCCCAGCCGTCTGTGTCACCATTATCAAAATCGTTGTACTGGGTTTGAAGAGAGTGGAAAATATTCACACCATTTTCAAAAAAGTACCCACCCCATGCTAAAGCACGTAGTGATACATCGTTTTCATCAACAGCCTTCAAACAAGACGTACCACAACCCGTGCCTGTCGTTAACCAACTTTGATAGTCACTACCAGGCTTGTACGTGTTGTAAGTCGTAAGAGTACCGCCTAAAAGGTTACCCGAACCTAAGCCTTTACCAGCCTGCGCGATGTATTTTGTAAAACCTTTATCTGACAACCCAAAGACAGACTCAGTGTGAACAATTGCCGTCATTTCATAGCCATTCTCAGCGAATGCTTCTGGGCCATTACCAAAACCTAAATCGACCATATTGTCTGGCATATACTTAGCCATAGCGTGAAGCTCAACACTGCCAAAGTTCACGCCAGCATGAAGTGCATGCATGATGTTGTTGCTGTCACCCCAGAAACTTGTATCGCCAGAGTCATCGCTTGCAATATAAGCAAAGTCCCACTTATTGCCACCTAGCTCAACACCTTCAATACCAACACCAGTACCTGACATATCCGTGTAGAAAAAGTCGGTCATAAAGATGTAATTATCTTTACCATAAAAGCGCTTACCACCCCATACAACACCGGTTTCAGATACACCTTCAAACTCGACAAAAGTTTCTGCCATACCAATTTCGCTGTTGGTTGCATCGGCATTGGCACCAAGTTGGTTAGTTGCATATTCCGCATTATTGGCTGCAGCTCGTGTTTTGATTCGAATTTTCTGACCACCGTCATTCTCAAAATTTTTCTGCAGTGCTACTTCAAAGTGGCTGTCCGACTCAACACCCAATCGACCTAAACGCTCTTTAGATGCTGGGAACTTTGCACGTTTAAAATCGTCATTTTCACTGAATAGAACACCAGCACGGAAATAGCCGTGAAATTCAAATCCATCCGATTTTTCGGCATATGCAGTAGGTACAGTAGACAAGCCAGCAGTAGCGACTAAACAAGCAAGGGTAAGCTTAGAAAGTTTCATAATAACTCCATGTTCCAAATTATACTTTCAAAAAGAAAGCGCTTTCTTTGTTTTTCTTAAAAAAACCAATCGAACAGATTTAAAGAAGATCAAATCTAAGCCCACATTCACTATGCACTCTTAACCTTATTGGCTTTAACCGCTCAGTTGGTATGGAAAGAGTATAAATGGATCTTGTGAATATAAACCGTGATCAACCCCACCAAAGAAAGCGCTTTCTTATGCATAAGTCACAAAAATAGAGATGTTAAGTATTTTGTTTGAACAATCATGGAACCAAGTAAAATATCACTGTTCACATATTAAGGACGAATTACTCCGTTCAATCACTCAGAACCTGTTTCGGAATACATCGTCGATTATCTTCCTCGAATGCTCGTCGAATCGAGTAGGAGGAGGCCTCACGGCCTCCGTCCTCTCACACCACCGTACAAGCGTGGGTCGCATACGGCGGTTCCGAATATATTTTCAGTGACTCATACCCATCTCGCAATGAGTACAGGCCCAACTCCTCGAACCATTTTATTGGCATGGCGTGATTTATCTGCGGCGTTAAGGCCAAGTGCCACCACCCTTTATCTGACATCGCTACCTTCCACGCATTGCGCTCCGTTACACCTTGTTGTTGTAACCATGTCGCTATGCCGTATCTGCGTTTGCGTTGTTTTAAGCGGTAACATCGCAGCCGTCGCCGTATCCATTCGTCTAAGCGCTGCAAGCTGCTTTTCCCTATGGCGAGTTTGAAGTAGTGTTGCCAACCTCTTAGGTATTGAGTTAATTCCGCTATGACTGCTTGCAACTCTCGCCCTCGGTTTCGCTTCGTTATCTGCCGCACTCGCTTCTTCATTTGAGTTTGTGCTGCCTTCGATAGATGGATTGTTCCATCTATCCCGAAGCGGTGGCTTAAGTAAGTCCGCTCTGTCACTCTTGTCGCACCACTTTTCTCTCGATTTACCGTGAGCTTCAGCTTTTGCTCCAAGAACTCCGTTATCGACTCTTTAACTCGATAAGCGGCTTCTTCACTATGAACGTAGATTTGGCAGTCGTCTGCATATCGACAGAACTTATGCCCTCTGCGCTCTAACTCTTTATCCAGTTCATCTAATACGATATTGGATAGCAACGGGGATAATGGTCCACCCTGTGGTGTCCCTCTTTGTCTCTGTTCAACCATCCCGTTTCGCATTATGCCTGCCTGTAGATATAACCTGATGAGCTTCAACACTCGTTTATCACTGATGTCCTGTGACAGTCTGTACATCAGTCTATCGTGATTCACTGTGTCGAAGTATTTCGCTAGGTCGATATCTACAACATAACCTCGACCTTCTCGGATGTAATGACTGGCTGCCGTTAATGCATGGTGCGCACTGCGGTTTGGTCTAAATCCGTAACTGCTATTGGAGAACTTGGGGTCATAGATATCTGACAGTACTGAGGTCATTGCCTGTTGGACAACTCTATCAAGCACGGTTGGGATACCTAGTTGCCTTACGCCACCACTAGGTTTAGGGATTTCTACACCAAGTACCGGTTGAGGTTGGTAGCTTCCTTCCAGAAGACTCTGGCGAAGCGCTTGCCCATTTGAAGCCTGTCGAAGTGTTGAGATAGTCGCATCTATGTCGAGTTTGTCGACACCTGCACATCCTTTGTTCTTCTTCACTCTTCGTAGAGCTTGATTCAAGTTGGTTGAAGAGCAGATTTGCTCCATCAACGACGTTGAGATCACCAAGACTCGTCCTCCTGTTTACGCCAATCATGCTTGTCATTCTTCATCACCATGAGCTTTACTTGCTGTATCGCCCATTGGGACGTAGAGATGGTTTTCATCTTGCTATGACCCCACATGACTGAGTGTCTAGTGACTGCTTCTTGATATATTCAGTTCGGGCCTTCCCTTAAGTTGTACTTCCTTAAGGTACTATGCCTTCTGCTGACTTCTTATTGCTCGTCATACCGCATCGCTGCTGTATTAGTCTCTATCGAGACAAGTAATAAGATCTCCCGAGGTAAGACGTTGCTCTTTCCCTTGGCCGTGCCTGATTTATCACTACACACTTCCCGTCGAGGCATCGGGCTATTCTATCTATTGCTAGGTTGCCCAAGTTGTAATGACCTACTATCAGATTTCTGTTCGTCACAACCAAGTTTTGCCATTTGCTTCCTTCAGATTTCACCTCACGGTGAACACCCTTGCATAGGCTAACGGTTCTCGCTCGACTGAGCCCGTAGAGGACTTTCACCTCCTAGATCAACGCCATGCTCGGCGCACAATAAAAAAGGGAACATACATCGTATGTTCCCTTTATATTCAGAATTTTATTCAAACCCTTTTGTTAAAAAGCTTACTTTTCAAATCGAATATTGTCTAATTTAAAACTCATTTCTCTTTGAGGCTCAAACACTAAAAGGTTAGTGATCGTTGTTGGATCAGCTTGATTCCCACCAGCAAAACGGTTGTCTCTCTTTAAAATGTCAGCGATTGGAATACGTACCGTCTTCCATTCATTGATTGCTGATAGCGGCACGGTATAGTCACTTGTTTTCGGCCAGCCACTGTCCATCTTAACCAATAGTTCAACCCCGTCGGCCATGCTCTCAACTTTCAAATCAAAGACCAGTTCACCCGTTTCTTGCCAATGTGTCACATCTGTTACAGGAGAACGAAAATAGATATTTCCTGATCCTTGATTCTTATTCACTTGTAGCACTGTTCCACGATCTGGTTCGGTCACTTCTTGATAGTCAACAATATCCAATGGGTCATAACTTGCATAAGCCAAGCTTGCGTTAAGAGTTTCGGTAAAAATCTCCAACGTTGGTCCATCAGCATAACTATCATCGGTTGCTAAGATCTCTGGAGCTTCGTGCCCTATCACTTGTATTGCATGTTCAGAACGACTTGCACACCCTTTTCCTTTCCAACGATCAACCTTACAACGGTAAACCTTTACTGAATCAACTAGCATTGTTTTCGGAAACAAACCTTCGTCGATGCCTTTATCATTTGCGTTTGCTGACCACGCCCCACCGACGGCCAAGTTCAATAACAAATGAAACTTTTCATCAAACGGAGCTGCTCCACTCGCATTAATGAGTTTCCCTTCTTCCGCTTCATATTGGTTGTACCAGCCCTCTTGAGTTTGAGTCGCGTAATGAATATTGTCTACATACCAACGAATTTCACCTTCTTCCCACTCAATCGCGTATGTATGGAAGCCCTCAGTAGGGTTCACACCATTTGGCAATGTCGCGGCTTGCCCTTTATAAACATTGTCTGGCCAATTTCGTCCGTAATGTAACGTCCCGTAGACCCGGCTCTCTAGAGCATCATTTTTCGCTCCCGCCGCATCTGAAAGTGTGTTTAGGTTAACCGCTTCCATAATATCAATTTCGCCAGAAGCAGCCCATGTACCATATTTATTGTCGGTTGGCAGCATCCAAATCGCGGGCCATGAACCTTGTCCACCGGGTAACTTTGCTCTGATTTCATAACGGCCATATTTGGTGTCACGCTTGTCTCTTGTACTTAGCCTCGCAGAAGTATAAGGGAGTGTTTTAGTTGCTCCGCCAATCGTACCTTCGGCATTGTCAGGCCCAGTATGACTTTGCTTCAGCGCGACAATGTGTAAAAAGCCATCTTTAACAAATGCGTTATTAGGATCATCCGTGTAGCACTGTTGTTCATTGTTCCCTCCTCCCCAACAGTTCACTTCTAATGACCAATTACGTTTATTTATTTGCTCGCCTTCAAACTGGTCTTCCCACACCAATTGCCAGTCTGAACTTAAAGTAACTGGAGCATGGGATAGCACAATCGCTTTTTCAGTTTGAGCTAAGTCAGCACTTTCGGATACCGGCAGCTCTATCGCCGTGCAGCCAGACATCAAAGCGGCAGAAATAAAAGACGTTAATATCTTTACCTGATTGGTTAGATCTTGCATTACAACTCCTTGTATCACGACTTTCTAAGCAGGCGACACGTAATATCGGAGCCCATAACAGAAAGTCGATAAATGAATAAGTCCGCGAGCATGGACCCAATATGCCATGCACGACTGTTTCAAAATGAGTATATAAAAGTGCATAGTTCAAAAAAGAGACAACGCTCACCTTAAGAAAGCGCTTTCTTTTTGGATTTCACATTTTGCTAAAATTCGTTGTGGTTTGTGTAGATTCTCAAGAATCTTTTGACCTGATTATCTGCATAACACCCTAGAATCCCTTTTATTCTCAGGCTTCTATTTTTTCTAGCTTACAACGAAGCTCAGAAAAACAGATTCACTTTTATCACAATGCAAAGAAAGCGCTTGCTTGATATTTGAACGAGTATATGGAAATATTCGTGACCTTACTTTGTATGCTTAACCTTCAAATTTAGCGTTAAGCAGTTCAGAGTTTTTAAATATTAATCATTGGATTGCTAGGCTCTTATTGATCACGAAGGTAATATAGCTTAGTTCACTCCTTGTAGAGATAAGGCCACTACCATTGATCACCATTAAAGAAGTATCTGAACTTGCTCAAGTTTCTCAATCAACTGTCTCACGAGCATTAAATGGTCACCCTACGGTAAAGGAAGCCAATCGCGAAAAAGTATTCAAAGCTATTGAGCAACTGGGCTACAAGCCTAATGCGTTTGCACAAGCTCTAGCCTCCAGTCGTTCAAATAGCATTGGCATGCTAGTTGGTTCGCTTGATGGGCCTTTCTATGGACCATTAATGCATACAGCCGAAGATACCGTTCGCCAAAATAATATTCACTTAATCGTTACAAGTGGCCAGGAATCACGAACCAAAGAGCTCGATTCTATCCAGTTTTTGCAATCTAAACTTGTGGATGGCCTCATTGTTCACTCAGACAAGCTCAGTGATGACGAACTGATCAAAATAGCGAAAGACAGTGAAACAATGATTATTCTCAACCGTTTTATTCCTGAGATTTCTGATCGCTGTATTTACATTGATAATGAGCTTGGTGGCTACCTTGCAACGAAGCACTTACTTGAGAACGGCCATAAAAAAGTCGCTTGTATCACAGGCCAGTTGAGTAAAGTTGATAGTAGAGATCGCTTTCAAGGGTATCGAAATGCCTTGTTAGAGTTCGGTATCGAATACGACGCAGGGCTGTTTGTAGAGGGACGCTTTGATCATCAAGGCAACCACGAAGCTGCGCGACGCTTGTTAGACCGAGACCCTGAGATCACCGCGATTTTCTGTCAAAATGACAATATCGCGCTTGCTGTATATGACGTAGCAGCAGAGCGAAACCTCATTATTGGGCGAGACCTTTCAGTCGTAGGCTTCGATAACGATACTCATAGCCAGCATATTCGTCCTCGCTTATCGACGGTCGACTTTCCAGTTCATGAGATGGGAGAAGAAGCTGCAAAAGGTGTTTTATCGTTAATTAATAAACGCGACTACCCATTGAAGCACAAACTAACCCCGACATTGATTGTAAGAGAGTCCGTGGCTAAGCTTTGATTTTTGTATATCAAGCACCCCATTTTTTACACTTAAAAGAAAGGCTCTAAGTATTCACTTAGAGCCTTTTTATTTCACTTTAAATTAGAATTAGAGTAACTGGTGCTTTGACAACACGACAACGACTTTCTCAATAAGACCACTACGAGAAAAGAGCTGTGAAGCCATTTCATGGTTTAGCGTTAACGATGCAAATGCCTCACTTGTTCCGTCTTTAAACTGAACTTCAATACCCTGTGTTGGCTCATCATTGAGTTGGTAAATAAACGGTACCTGACAGTAAGTAAAAGCCAGTTGCCCAGCCTGAACAATAAAGCTCTGCATTTGTCCTTCAATATTTTGGCAGTCAAAAGTCGCCGCTTTTTGTAAGAACTCTTTAGGACTAAGAAGTGAAGGGTTAATTACAATTGTGCCATCAACGACCTCTAGACCTAGCTCTCCAAAACGAGTAATTACTTCTTCCTTAACTTGCCCTGTCATCCCTGGCTGCTGTGCTCCAGAGTGCTTTGGCGTATGAGAATACGGATCCGTCGGAAACGCACCGTAGTTTTCCGGCGTTTTGTTGAAACCAATACCAGCTCTCACTTTGTAATAGTAATCCGCTAATTTAAGAGTTTCCTGGCTATTAGAGTCCATACTCCAAGCATACTGATAGTTTTCTTGCACAGCTAGCAGCAACTTAGAAACCATATGCCAATAGATACAACCTAAACCTTCATAACCAAACATGGTTCCCGAACGCCCAGTAAAGGCTTTATGGTTGAATACACGCTCATACAAACTAGATACATGACAAAATTCATCATCACTAATTGACGGGTAACCGGCTTTAATTTCATCAATCGCAGCCTGAAGGAAACCTTTGTTTTCAAAGCTTGAATTGAAGTGGTAAGAACCTTTGCTGTCTTGGTTTACTAATCGGTTATCTTTGGCAACAACCATCATGCTTAACAATTTGCTCTGGTCAATGTCTTTAGCGTCTAAATAGTTTTTGTCCATAAAAGAAGCCAGCTCACGGTCAGGGTAAAGCATGAAGCTATTTTGATCAGCACGATACATGTCACTGGCAAACAATTTATCCAACAACTCAACCGCTTGTTTAGGTGATAATAGACCCGAGCTCAATACTGCAACTTGCCCTTCTAGCATAGGGTAAAGCTCTTCAACCATTAAGCTCTCACCAGAACAACTCAAGATGTTATACGCATTGTACAAACCGTCTTCACGCAAGTTGTTTGCAATCGTAGAATCTAGGACTTTTAAGCTCGTGCCCATCAATTGAACAATCGCTTCTTTCTCAACTTTCGTTTTCCCTGAGAATCCATTTACTCGGTACACGCGCTCACGATAATTAGCAGCGGATTTAGCCAGCTTAGTCAGCATTGCTTTACGAGTTTGACGAGTGACCGTATCTTGACGAATCTCTGTATTTGCCTCTGAAACGATCTGTGTAACAGAAGACATCCACTCAAACACTTCTTTGGAAATACTGTATGACGATGGTGACTTCTCTAACAGGCGCTGCATAAAGGCAACATAGCGACGCATGTAGTACAAGGTTACCATTGAGAGGCCGTTGCCAACGATAGCGTTGTTTGCATCATTCCATTCTGGACGTTGTGTATTGAGCCAAATACCACCATCAAGCACTAAGTTACTCAATTTCGCCAACAAAGGGACGAGTATCTTCTCCATTAAGTTGACCATATAAACTTCTTGATCACCCGTCATCAACAAGCGACCGTCACTGCCTAAGCTCTTTACACGTTGCTCTGTCAATTCCTGCAAGTCTTGGTTGAACTCTACGGTATCTTTAGGGTTATCAAAGAGGCCTTGAACTCCACAAAGCTCGTAAGGCACGTTGGCATAACTAAAAATGTCACTCTCTAGTAATTCGATAAGATCGCTTTGCTCAAATTTGTCTGCCAACTCAAGGAATTTTAATAGATAAATGATTTGATGATCGCCCCAGTAACCAATGTTACTCCAAGGATCATCCGCCTCTAACAGCTCCCAATCTACACCATCTTTAGTAATTCGATACGGATTGTAACCATCCACCGTTGAAGCATTAACAAACTTAGAGATGAATGATTTGATGAACCCTGGATAACTAAGAGCCATCGCTTCCCAGTTTTGGAAAATATCACGCCAGTTGCCTTGATAAGAAAGTAAGCGTTCGCCATTTTCATCTTTAAGCTTAATCTCATAGTGGTTCCAAGGGCGACTAGGGTCACCATGACGACGTCCAAAAGTAAGCGGTAGATACTCGTAGCTCAATCGAACTAATTGAGAATCCTCTGTCGCTTTAGCGCGCGAAACTAATTCAGAATGGCTGAAAACATCCCCTAACTGATCAAAAAAGTCTTGATGGCGGCCAGCTACCTGAGAGTTGGCCTTTTCCATAGTTTTAACTACGTCAACCTTTTCTAACATATAGCCGTTTTCAAACACGCCACCACGCATGTTATTGAACAACACATTGGCATAATGGTGAACGCTGGTATTTTCTTCAGCTGTTATTTGCCACGCATCCGCGCCAGACATTAATGTGATCAATTCATCTTGATTATCTGCAACGCTCTTTTCTAAAGCTAGTGCTAGGTTAGCAGGAACAGAGAGCTCAGATTGAAGCTGACAGATATCGGAATGAGTCTTGTCTATATCAGCGACAATCGACCAAACTTTGGTTTGATGTGCTCGCAGCGTCAGAGACTTATGAACTAAATAGCTCCCTCTAACCCCTTTCGTTAAAGGTTCACTTTTAACCGTTCGACCCTTTCTGAACGCATTAACTTGAGCACTCGTCAATAAAATTTGGCTGCTTTCCGTTTCTAAGCTGAAGACTGTCGTCGCTAGCAAAGATTCAGCAGGGTCGGCTCTATCGCTCAATTTCGCGTACATGCTGAACAGAGCTAATGAACTACCATCAACTTGTTCATTCCACTTGTACGCATCAACTAATGCACTTCTTGTTTGAAGAGCTGATAACGGAGCGCCTGAAGGAAGTATATTTTGTAAGCCATCTAGTGCTTCGACTTTACGCTCAAAGCTCGCGAGGTTGGTCAGTTTTGAACGACGAATAAAGCCGTATTTTTCACTCGTATTCCAGCTGTATTGGAACTGTAGTTGCAAAGTATGGTTTATCTCTTCAAATACAATCTTGTCTCCAATCGTATTTTTATAAAGATTGCGTTCAACATCAAAAATACCATCATGGAATGTATTAAACGGTTCCCAAAGTACAACCTTGTCGCCATGTTCAATACGGAAGATGGATTTTGAGCCGGTGTTTTCCGCATTTTCATGAATATGGTCAACAGACTTGTAAGGAAAAAGCGCATTTTCCGGACGAATGCGTCCAGCTGAAAGGCTGCCTGTTGATGAAATAAATAACCAGTGATCGCTCGACGATACAACGCTAATAAAGAATGGCGTCATTTGGTCAACATTAGAGATTTGGTAGTAACGCTCACTATCTAAATCAACGAACTTGCCATCGACCTCTGGTGTTGAGTTGTAGTCTTGTTTCATATCAAAATTCCAAAAAATTCTTACACTTAAACTTTGAAAGCGCTTTCTTTTGCGTTTCAAAAAAGGATTTAAAGTTTACAAATGATGGCAACGAGCAAAATGCTCTTCTGCAATTTGAGTCGGTTCTGGTATTGATTGCGTGCAAAGTTTATCGGCTTTCAGACAACGGCTTGCGAACGGGCAGCCCACGCTACTTGGTTTCCAAGAAGGGATATCGCCTTTTTTCACGTTCATGTCACGCTTGCCCGATTTCCCGACTTCTGGCACTGCTGACAACAACAGCTGAGAATACGGATGTTGTGGGTTCTGAGTGACGTTGTCGCTATTGCCCCATTCGACCATATGTCCTACATACATCACCGCCGTTTTCTCAGCAAAATAACGCGCTGTCGCAATGTCATGAGTGATGTACATGAAGGAAATACCATGCTTATCCTTCAAGTCAGCCATTAGGTTTAAGATTCCTAACCGCACAGACACATCAAGCATAGAGATAGGTTCATCAGCTAGGATAACTTCAGGGCTAACAGCAATTGCGCGTGCAATTGCGACACGCTGTCGTTGTCCACCACTTAGTTCATGGGGGTACTTCTCTGCGGTCTCTTTAACTGGTGTAAGCCCAACCATTTCAAGCAATTCATAAACGAGGTTCGGAATCGCTTCTTTTTCTGCTCGTTTATGGATAAGTAATGGTCGCGCAATATGGTGGTAAATCGTATGTACAGGATTCAACGAGCCAAACGGGTCTTGAAAAATCATTTGCACTTGGCGTGCATATTCAAGCTCACCATATTTTTCAATATAGTCAGACAGAGGCTCACCTTTGAATTCGATATCTCCAGCCGTCTTATCGTAAATTCGGGTAAGAATTCGAGCTCCTGTGCTTTTCCCTGAGCCAGATTCGCCAACAATCGCTAATGCTTCTCCTTTACGAAGATCAAATGAAACATCATTTACGGCTCGCATCATATTGCTTTTGACTGACTGACCAAGTGGGAAATCTTTTACCAAATTCTTAACTGATAAGATAACTTCGCTTTTATCAACGTTCTTTAAAGTATTCATAATCTTTCGCTCAAACTAGGTGACAAGATACGTGATGCCCAGTCGCAATAGCGCCCAAACGAGGCTCACTTTTAATGCACATTGAAATGCATTCGCCACATCGCTCTTGGAAGTTGCATCCTTGAGGTGTATCCAAAAGGTTGACAGGATTCCCAGGGATCCCGTAGAGACGTTCCTTTGGCCCATGAATAGTCGGGAATGAAGAGATAAGCCCTTTTGTATAAGGGTGCTTAGGTTCACTAAATACCGTTTTCGCATCACCTAATTCAATAAGGTTACCCGCATACATCACGCCAATTCGATCAGCAATTTCGCCCATGAGGCTTAAGTCGTGACTAATAAACAGAATAGAGAAGCCAAACTTACTCTTAAGCTCATACAGTTCATTCAAGATTTCACGTTCAACCACTACATCAAGTGCCGTTGTTGGCTCGTCCATGATGATCAGTTTAGGTTCCAGCGCCAAAGCAATCGCAATAACAACTCGCTGACGCATACCTCCACTCAGTTGATGGGGAAAGCTCGACATTCTGTCGCCATGAATCCCAACCGTTCCTAACAGCTCGACCGCACGATCGTGAGCCTGTTTATAAGGTATTTTTCTGTGCGCTAGAATAACGTCCGTTAGCTGCTCACCGATGGTAATGACAGGGTTAAGTGAGTTCATTGCGCTTTGAAAAACAATAGAAACGTCATTCCAACGGAAGTCACGTAACTGCTTGTTATTCATCTTTAAAACATCCTGCCCTTTGTAGAGTATTTCACCCTCAGAGATAAGCGCTGGTGCTTTGTGTAGGCGTGATATAGCAAAAGCCAATGTACTTTTACCGCAACCAGACTCACCGGCAATACCGAGCGTTTCACCGGGCGCAATGGAAATACTAACGTCATTAACGGCTCTTGCTACGCCATTAGGAGAAACGTAATCAACACACAGATTATTAATTTCTAATAGATTGCTCATTATAGGCCTCGGCGTTTATCTGCTTCTTTTTTAAGTTTGTGCCACAGTTTGATGTGTGGGCCCGTACGTAATTTAGGGTTGCTCACTTGGTCAATGGACATGTTAATCAATGCGAGTCCACCACCAGTAATCGCTAACGCCAATGCAGGAACCAGCATTTCCCACCACGCACCGGTATATAACGATGAAGAGGTCTGTGCCCAATACAGCATAGAGCCCCAACTCACTTCTGTTGCATCACCTAAACCTAAAATACCTAGACCAGCTTCAGAGCCCATTGCGTAGATAACCGTGCCTAGAAAGCCGCCAAAAACAATCGAAACTAAGTTTGGTAAGATCTCTACTAAAATAATACGGATTTTTGATTCACCCATAACTTCTGCAGAAATGATGAATTCTTTGCTTCTAATTGCCATGGTCTGTGCACGAATCACCCTAGCTCCCCAAGGCCAGGAGGTTATTCCTAACAACACGGTAATAACCAGCGAACCGACCTGCCCTAAGAATGCGGCGAGAACAATCAGCAAGGGCAACTGTGGAAACACAAGAAATACGTTAGTAACGAAGTTCAAGCGTTCATCGACTTTTCCACCAAAGTAACCAGATGAAACCCCGACGAGCACTGCTATTGTCATCGCGATTACGCCCGCAGAGATCGCAACAGTAAGCGACTTTCTTGCTCCAAATAGAACCTGGCTATATACATCACGCCCGCTACGAGTAGTGCCCATAATATGCTCAGAACTTGGTGCAATATGTGGACGTGCAACGCGCTTTTCTGGATTATGAGTCGATAATACAGGCGCAAATAACGCCCCAGCTAAAACAATCGTAAGTAAAAAAGTACCTATAATGGCCGGAGGGTTACCGTAGAAAAATGCGTAAGCTTTACCGAGAGTTTTCTTTACGTTTTTCCACGACCATTTTGGCTCACGTACTGGCATATTAGGCTGGTTAGCGGTTTTTTGAGTATCCATTAAATTATCCATCATGCGCCTCAATTCGAGATTCTAGGGTCAAGCCAGACATATAGGAGGTCGGCAATAAAGTTAGCGGTCAGTACCGCTGTCACCAAAATAAGAAGAATGGCTTGGATAAGTGGGTAATCACGAGCAACTATGCCTTTAAGAAGGATGTTCCCCAAGCCTTGGTAGTTAAAAACCACTTCGGTCATGATGGAGCCTGCGAATGAGAATCCGATTGCCATTGCAATAGCGGTCGCAACAGGAAGGATGGCATTTCGACCAGCATAGCGAGACATAACACGATAACTACTCAAGCCTTTGGCCTCAGCCATCGTTACGTAATCTTCACCCAACACATTGATCATCGCATTACGCATATTGAAGACCCATGTTGCGATCCCAACTAAGACCATCGAGCCCATAGGCAACACTGCGTGTTTAGCCACACTGGAAATAAACTCCCATGTAAAACCTGGCTCTAGCGATGGGTCATAGGTGTATGCCAGAGGCAATAGTTCAAGTTTTAGGCCGAAGAAATAGAACAACAGTAACGCGGTCACGATGTACGGGAAGTTACTAATAAATGCCAGAACTGGCGGAACAATTTGTCCAAATAGCCCTTCACGTCGATACGATGCATACGTACCAATACTGACACCAATGATAAGAGCAACAATCAGCGAACCAAGCGCTAGGAACATAGTCCACGGCAGTGCCATAGCAAGGACATCTGAAACACTTACAGGAAACATAAGCACTGAAGGTCCCAGATCAAGAGTGAATACGCTTTTCATATACGCGAAGTATTGTTCGAAAACATTGCCATCAACAAAACCGTACATTTCACGAACAGCATCCATTTGAGCAGGATCCATTCGACCTTGAGCTGCAGCGAAAAGAGCATCAACAGGATCTCCTGGCATTAGGCGAGGCAACATGAAATTAAACGAGATAGCGATTAAGAAAGCGGTAAAATAGAAGCCAAATCGGCGAATTAAAAACGACATAAAAATCTTTTAACCTAGGGGCTACAACCTAAGCTGTAGCCCTCTCAAAAATAACTTACTTAAGGTGTAGATTGTTGAGAATTATTACTCTCTTACCACCGTCGTACCATACTGGCTGTACGTATGGGTCTTTTTCACTTGGCCAACCAACAATATGTTTAGTACTGTATTGGAACCAAGTTGGGTTAGAAAATAGAGGGATAAAGGGAAGGTTTTCAGCCGTAAACTCCTGAAGTTCACTCAACACTTTCTCTTGCTGCTCTGCATCACCAATTTTGCCGAAGCTGTCGATCAATGCGTCGATTTCTGGTGAATTAACACCGTGACCAGCATGCCAAGTTTTTCCGATTCGAGACGTTGAGAAGTACTCTTGGTACGCCAAGATTGGATTTGTCGCTACCATTGACCAGTTAATTGACATGGTATATTTGCTTTCTTTCAAATTGCTGTCATATACCGCCCAATCCACGGTCTTAACGTTTGCTTTCACACCCACTTCTTCAAAGTATTCAGATACCATCTGAACCACTTGGATCCAGTCGGTCCAACCGTTTACAACCTCGATATCAAACTCAACCGTTTCCCCGTTTGCTTTGTCGCGGAATCCATCACCGTTTTTGTCAACTAAGCCAGCTTCATCAAGTAAAGCGTTTGCTCTTTCAACATCGTACTTAGTTAGATAGCCATATTTCTTAGATACATTTTTATCAATGTGCGTTTCGTATAGCTCACCGATGCCACCAGCATTGAAGTTTGCAGTCGGATAACCGTAGGCAGCAATATCAACGATAGTTTCACGATCAAGAGCCATAGAAAGTGCTTGTCGTACTCTTAGGTCATCAAATGGCGCTTCTTTGGTATTTACATAAAGGTGGATCGCATCATTCGCTGGATACCAAAAATGGTTATTTTCTTTATCCATATCGACAAATGTTGACTCAACGTCAGCAATAAAATTTGAACCCCAATCAATCTCACCTTTGATTAAGGCAGGTTGGATCTGAGAGTTGTCATTGTAAGAACGGAAGTTGATGCAATCTAAATAAGGTCTATTTTCTAAATAGTAATTTGGGTTTCGGCACAGCTCCATCTGTTGCGGTTTAATGTATTTAACCGTCGTCATTGGGCCACTACCTACCGGGTTAAGGTTGGTAAACGTTGTCAGCTCTTCAACTTTCGACCAAATATGCTTTGGTACAATATGGTAACGCTCTAAGTTCCAAGCAAATGTAGAATCCGCTTCCGTCAGCTCAAACAAGACGGTTCGCGCGTCAATAGATTTGATTTCTTTTAAATTACCTGAAGACCAAATACCTTTCTGGTCAAAAGCTGGTGCCTCTTTAGTCAACATAAAGCTAAAAACAACGTCGTCTGCAGTTAACTTTGAACCATCAGACCACTTCAAATTCTCTCGTAACTTAAGCGTCAATGTTTTCAGGTCAGTTGAATACTCAACCGACTCAGCCAGGCGATAATCAACATCACCTGTCATGTTGTTGAATACGACCAATGGCTCAAACATTACCCCATGCAGCAAGTCTTTAGTTGTATAAGGGTTAAAGTTTTCAACAAAGCCAGTATTGATAATTGGCACCGTTAGTGTGCCACCCTGCTTAACTTCATCTGCTTGTACAGAGGCTCCGAATAAAGCTCCAATGGCGAGCGAAGCAATCAATGTCTTTTTGTGCATCACGTTGTCCTTTTAATGATAATAACCAGAAAGAAAGCGCTTTCTTTTAACTTTAAAAAAAGGGGGTGTTTTCGTATTCACTATCGGCAACTCGCATCAAGAAACCGCTTTCTTTAGATGGATAATAAGCCGATAGAATGATTCTTCAACTTACATTTCGATGAAACGAACCATAGATCACAAATTTAGAATAGATTGAGAATAGAAATACACAACAGTGCCATTCGTCACATTAATTGTTCTCTAACACAAAAAATAATTTAAAAACAATAAGTTAAGATTCACTAATAGTGCCCCCATCGTCTTTCCTAATCGTCGAACCTCTAACCCATCAATGAACTTATGTGCTTTCTTTAAAATAGCCTTTCCGTCGCGATTCTCAACATACATAGACTGTATCTATGTATGATTCTCTCAAAAACAAAAGAAAGCGCTTTCTTTAGCGCTAAACCTATGTCAGCATACCAGTCATAAAATGTAAGTTCCCCCTTAGGACAACTATGTTTAACTTTTGGAATGGCAATAAATCAGGTAAAAGACAGCACTATGAGTTGGAGCTAATTCATAGCTTGTTGAATTGGGATCCGAACGAACCTATTGTCGTTCACAGCGATAATACAGACTTTCCAAGAGCTGAGGATGAAGGAAATATATTCCGCAAGAATTATGATGTACTCGTCACGGTGGCGGGAAACCGTAAATTTGCTGATAAGCCTGCAATCAAACTCAACTCTCCAATTTGTAAAGGCTTATTAGGACACCGTATCCTGATAATTAGGGAACAAGATCAACCCACATTCCATAATATCAACAGCAATAAATTGAAATCACTTATCGCTGGAATTCCTGCGACATGGGCTGATGCTGAGCTGTTTAGAGAAAATGGATATCGAGTACTAGAGCAAGGAACGTTACCAGAGATTCTTAAACTTCTCTCAGATAAAAAATGTGATTATGTGTCACTCGGAGCAAATGAAGTTGAAAGCATATACCAAGAACATACCTATTCCCTGGATGGGTTAGTCATAGAAAAAAGTATTGTGCTTTATTACCCTCTTCCACTGGTCTTCTATGTCCACCCAAACAAGGCTCAACTGGCTCAATTACTTGAGGACAAACTGCAAGACTACAAACTCAGTGGTGATTTCGAGCTATTGTTTAACCAACATTTCGGGGACGTAGTGAGATCCATTGGATTAGAACATCGCAAAGCTATTAACCTCGTAAATAAGGACCTACCGCCAGAGCTAAGGTCATTTAACTCTCAATTCATCTCGTGATTATAAATAGAGGAGACTTAAAACAATGCACCTAGATTTACAACATTAGGTGCATCTGCTTTATGCTCCTAATGTCGATATCATCAAACCATAGGCAAGATAACTAACGGCTTGCTTTTACATATAGCGGTGGATACTCAAGTCATCAGTTTTTATATCACTAGCAGAGCCACTGACCACGCTTGCCAAGATCTTTCCTGAGCCACATGCCATTGTCCAACCTAGAGTTCCATGGCCTGTATTGGTAAATAGATTCTTGATAGGCGTCTCGCCGATTATAGGCGTACCATCCGGAGTCATCGGTCTTAACCCTGTCCAGTATTCTGCCTTAGAGAAATCCCCCGCCTGTGGGAAAAGATCTTTTATCACCATATCAATCGTGGCTTTACGTTTTTCAGGAATAAGATAATTGAAGCCAGCAAGCTCTGCCGTACCAGCAATGCGAATACGATCATCAAATCGCGTCATCGCTACCTTGTAGGTTTCATCCATAACAGTCGAGGTTGGTGACTTATCTGCATTCACGATCGGTAGTGTTAACGAATACCCTTTGACTGGATAAACCGGGATTGATAAATCCACTTGCTTGAGCAATTCACGAGAGTAGCTTCCCGAAGCTACCACATAAGCGTCCGCTTTGAATTCACCTTGAGTTGTCGTAATGCTCTTTATGGTTTGGTTCTGATGATTCAAACTTACCACTTCAGTATCAAACACGAACCTAACACCAAGTTGCTTGGCCTTCTCAGTCAGCGCTAAACAGAACTGATGACAATCACCGGTTTCATCATTAGGTAAGTATAAGCCGCCCACCAGCTTGTCTTTAACATCCGCTAAACCCGACTCCACTGACAGACACTGTTGAACATCAAACAGTGAGTGTTTGATTCCACTCTCTGTTAATAGCTTCATATCCTGCTGAATCGCATCGAGTTGCTTCTCGCTTCGGAATACTTGCAAGGTGCCTTTCTGCCTGCCCTCATAAGCCAAATCTTCACTGATTCTTAGATGAGTGAGACACTCTCGACTGAAGTTTGCCACTCTTAACATGCGTGACTTATTCACGGCGTACTTGGCTTCATTACAGTTGGCCAACATCTTAGTCGCCCAAGCCACTAATTCCGGAGAAAGTGACGGTTTCACCTTTAAGGGAGCGTGCTCTTGGGTAAGCCATTTCATTGCTTTCAACGGAATCCCAGGCGCCGCCCATGGTGAAGAATAACCGTAAGAAATCTGCCCTGCATTCGCAAAGCTGGTTTCCTTACCACTACTATCTTGACGCTCAATAACCGTCACCGAGTGGCCCTCTTTCGCCAGATACCAAGCACTGGTCAACCCAATAACACCGCTGCCAATTACAATTACTTCCATTCTCTTCCCCTAATGCCCGACACAGCAAAACATGTCGAACACAGCTGTCTGTTTCAAACTACCTTCGTTAATAATTTGTAACTTATTCAGCACACGTTGACTTAACAATGCATACAGTGTTGATAAAAAGTCAATTCAGTCGTAAATCGGGAGAATGAATATGGGAAGTGTGATGTTGGATGGTTATAAAGCTTTCAAGGGATCGGTTTATTACTAAGAGAAAGCCCTCTACGAGGATAGGAATACTGAACTATCGCGGAATGAAGTTAGGTGATGTGATTATGTGCACCAACCTACTTCAATCTAAATATTATGGGCGTCGTGGCTCAAGAATGTGGCGTTCTCGATGAGAAAGTCTAAAAAGGTTTCGGCTTGCAATGATAGCCCGCGGCCTTTGAGAGATTGAACTTTCACCGTCGCCTTCGATAGCATCTCCAACTCGGTCGCCACCACTTCAATCTGCCCTGACTTTATCTCATCGATCACGGTGAGCTTGGGCATAAAGGTTACGCCCAACCCAGCCGAAACGAAGTTAGTTAGCGCGGTAACCGAGTTAGTTTGAAGCTTAGGTTGCAAAGTGAGATGAGAGTTTTGTTCAGCCTGCTTTACTAACCTCCCCATACCTGTCGAGTTGTCGATCAAAGCAACAGAGGCCTCTCTAACATCTTGCAGTGCCACAGGCGCTTCTTTCATCGTAAGGAAGTGCCCCTTCGGAGCAATCAATTCGAGCGGATGGCTACGTTCAACATGGGAGTGCAGTTTAGGATGAGGTGCAGACGCATAGGTGATCGCGAAATCTATCTGTTGATCTTCTAACATTTTCACGGCATCCAATGCACCTGCAATTTCAATCGATAAATTGATATCAGGGTATCGAGCCATGAAGGTTTGCATCGGTTTAGAAACCAAGTTAGTGATAAAACCTTCCCCAATCGCAATGCTAACGTTACCGCCCTTGAGGTTTTTCAACTTAGTTAGACGAGCCAGTACCGCCGTTTCACTACGAACTATGGAACGGTAGTAATTCAACAGTTCATTACCTGCTTCGGTTAACAGTGATTGGCGGTTGTTGCGCTCCCATACTTTCATTTCCGCTTGCGCTTCTAACTGTGTCAGCATTCTGCTCATCGCGGCAGGGTCAACATTCATCATCTTAGATGCCTTACGTAACGACCCATATTTCGATAAAGCATTAAGGTATTCCAGCGCGCGGATATTAAAGTGGTGCATTCAACTTCCTTGTGATTCAACTGACACTTGATCAAGCGTCTCACAAATTTGCTGCGAACATATATCCCAATTTATCAAGATCATAATTGCTCTTACTAACTTGTGCACCGAGTCACTTCAAGGCACTACATCAAAGGCTGATATACGTGTTTTAGTTTGCTGTCGATAATACAAAGGCGACAACTTTCGTCATCACCTTTGTGGTCATGAATCAGATGCTAGTCTCAAGCAGTTAACAATCCGTCACTTCACTTACAGGCCAACAAAGAAACTGATCACTAGCGCGTTGATCAAATCAACAAAGAATCCACACACTAATGGCACCACAATGAATGCTTGTGGGCTTGCGCCATAGCGATGAGTTACCGCTGTCATGTTAACAATCGCAGTTGCTGTTGAACCTAGAGTGATACCACCGAAACCAGAACATATCACCACGGAGTCGTAGTTTCTTCCCATCAAGTAATAAACAACGAAGATAGTAAACAGTAGTGAAAGTAGAATCTGGATACTCATGACCACAGAGATGTAGCCAAACAGCCCGTCAAGATCCCAGATTCGTAGTCCCATCAAAGCCATGGTTAAGAACATGCCTAAGCAGATGTCAGAGATCATCGCTAAACCTTTGCGACCTTGAGCAATTTTCTCTTGTGTACGGCGCTTCCTGAACAGAGCCCTACCAACGTTTCCGATTAAGATACCCGCGATCAAACAGCTAACGAATAACGGCAGTTTCAAACCCATTGATTCGATAACTTCACTCAAGCTATAACCTAGCATCAGCGTCAGATTTAGAATCAACCATGCCCATAGAACGCCGTAGTGGCTTAGCTCTGTTTTTGTTTCACTCTCTTGGAATGCACCAACGGTGACCTCTTCTTCATTAGAAGGACTTACTTTGTGTTTATTGAGTAGGTAGTTAGCAATTGGACCACCAATCACACACGCCGCTATCAAACCAACTGTGTTGGAAGCCACACCAAGTTCTAGCGCGTTAGCAATACCAAACTCTTCAACAAACATTGGCGCCCAAGCTAGTGTCGTACCCACACCGCCAATCAGACTGATAGAACCTGACAACAAACCCGCTTTCGCATCCATACCAAAACCCGACGCGACAGCCATGCCAACTAAGTTTTGAAGGACAATAAAAGCCGAAGCCAGACAGAGCAGGATGAACAACGGTCGCCCACCTTTTACCAGCGTCTTAATATCCGCTTGAAGCCCAATACCAGCAAAAAAGTAAAGTAGCAAAAAATCTCTGACATCAAGGCTAAAGGTGATCTGGATTTCAAATAGATAGTAAAGCGCCGCTACGGTAGCGGCACAAACAAAGCCACCAATAACTGGCTCTGGCAGAGAGTACTTCCTTAATACTTCAGAGCGCTCGATTAAACCTTTACCAATAAACAGTAATGAGATCGCAATAGTAAAGGAGAGCATTGGAGAAACAAGGGTTTCTGTCATGATGCTATAGATTCCTAAAAGTTAAGATTATTCAAAATGTTGCTTACTCTTAATCTTGTAGATCCAGACCAAGAAATCAAGCGTTTATCGGTGACATCAATCGCTAATCTGGATCAATGTGTTTCAACATAAACAGAGAAAATGCCATCACGAAAAGGGATTTGAAAAGGCGACGTCATGGAAGGAGGCAGATTACGTGAATATAGGAGCTCTAAAACGAGAAAACCCCAGCATTTCTGCTAGGGTTTTGAATAGTGGTGGAAGGATGGGGATTTGAACCCCAGATACGCTATAAACGTATACTCGCTTTCCAGGCGAGCGCCTTAAGCCACTCAGCCATCCTTCCACAAATTGTGTATTGAGCATGTCACTAAACGAGGCGCTACTTTATTGATTCTGCTTGCTTTGGTCAAGGGGCATTCTCAAAAAAAGTGCCTTTTTCGGTTTGTTCGATTACAAATTAACTCATTAGATCAAAAACAAACCAAATTTCATTCTTACGCTGCACTTACTAAGGCTAGCGCATTTTAACCGCAGACTCTAAAAGCACTGAGCGGTATTCATCATTCAGTGCTGCATTCTTCTTTTTCTTTCGAGCCATACTCATCTTTTGGGTTGTATCAAACTTAAACAAGTTGAGGGCTATTTTCCTTAACGCATTAAAAGCCAACGCACCATTTCCTTTTCTAATTCGGCATTCATCTTCTCTGAAGGTCATGTCTAACATCCAGTGCATACTCTCTACTTGCCAATGACCACGGACAGCTTTAAGTGCTTGTTCTGCATCTAATTCCAGTGAACTGATATACCAACGAGTCTCTTTGCTAACCTTGCATGTTATGGAGTGCTCGACCTCAGAAGTGATTTTAATAATGCTTCTAAGTCCCTCCCAATGATATTGTTTAGTCAGCCATTCTTTATCAACCACAAGGTGCTCACAGTGTCGCGTCTCGATTCGACCATGTCCTGCGTCTACATCCGTGTGTTGAGCATAGTTCTTCTCGGTGAATTGCTCTCGACACGCCTTATGCCACCAAGCTTCTAGCTCTGCCTGCATCGTTGAGTGATTCCCTTTTAGGGCCAAGACATAGTCCGCTTTGCTTTGAACTATTTGTTTGGCAATCTTGCGCTGACAACCCATCGCATCGAGTGTGATGATGCAGTTCTCTATATCAAGTAAGGTTAACAATTTAGGAATAGCGGTTATTTCATTGCTTTTATCGTCAACGGCGGCCTGACCTAAAACAAGTTGGTTGGAGCAACTCCACGCACTCACCGAATGAAGCGGATTTTTCTTCCGCGAGTATCGAAAGAGTGGCGTGCTGTTTTGCCATCTACGGCAATGATATCAGTGCCTGTCGTTTGAACTAGCGTCTTCATCCACGACTGAAACGCTTGCTCAATCTCATCTGCTCTGAGTTTGGTGATAACTCTTGCAATTGTATCGTGACGAGGGATGCCATTGAGGAATGGACGGTATTTACGAAGCCAATCTAAACGATTATGGCCGAAATCTTCGATGTCCTCCCAGCCCTCCGCGCCAGAAATCACCGCACTAATAGCAAGTAAAAGAATATCTAAGAGTTGGTGTTTTTTACATCGTTCAATGCGAGGGTCAACGATGTTTTCGAAATGCTCTAGAAACGAATCAGACATGGAAAAGACTCTAAATGGATAATAGTTACCAGATCTGATCCCTTAAATTAGGAAAAGTTCAAATTTATAATGATCTTGCCTTACTGCACTTACGCTTGTTGCTTTTCTTAAGCTTGTTGATAGTAGCCCGGAACTCGAAACCATTTACGACACATATCGAGGAAGTAGCCGTAAAGTACGCCCATACCGCACGAGATAACGGCATTACTGGTGACAGCCGTAACGATCTGCTCGCCTGAAGCACCCACTGCCAACAAAATACCCGCATACACAGGAGACTGAAATAACACGTATGCTATCAAGTCAGACAAGTTTTTCATCAATGAGCTTTGTGAAAGTTTTGCACCATTGCGCAAGAACCAATCACGAAAAACGCCATAAGGCCAAGCGATAGCAATGTTTACAGGAATAGATAACGTTCGAGAAGCAAGAGATTGCTCAAACGTCATACCAGAAATAAACACTTCTACGATCATGCCAGAAATAAAACAGAAAACGACCATAGCAAATGTATCCGCAGCTGCGTTTCGAATACAAAATGGACCACGAGACTTCATTGACGACAAACCTAAAATATATCACTGCTTAATTAGTGATTTAGTAACATATAAACAAGGCACATTTGCACCTCACCAGATAATGTCGCTATTAAATCACAAGATTAGTAGTCATACATTCCAAATTAAAAATCAAGTTGTAAATTAACAACCAAAAACCACTTTAAAAGCAGTTACTTTCACCAAAAAATCCAACCAAGGTCAAATGTTGGACAATTCGTCATTTACTTACCGTAATTAAACAACATTTAAGCCATCGGTAGATTTACAGTAATAATATTAATGACATCTTGTGTTGGTGGTGATCCTAAAGCAACCTGCTCTAACGCTTTATCGACTTGTTCAGTAAGTTCCGCATTGTTCATAGGTTCAACGTGAACACGTAGACTCTCTAGTGCAAATTGAATCAGTTCTAGGTTGTTGTCTTCTAACGCCACATACAGCGTCACTAACAGCTCTTCAGTGTTATCTTTGTTTCGAAGATCAGGTTTAGGCAGTGACTCGCTTTTACTTTTCGAATCGTGTTGTTTTACGTCTTGACTTTCGAGATCATCCGCTTTTACTTCATGGTATTGGTAAAGCTTATTTGAATAGCGGAATAAAGCATCATCCAGTTCACGCTCATCAATCGGCTTAGCGATAATATAATCCACACCCGCTCCCAGCATACGCTCACGAGTCTCTTTAAAGACATCAGCCGTACAACCAAACACCAATACCGATGACACATCACCTATCAACGCACGAATCGCAGTGGTTGATTCAACACCATCCATCACAGGCATATGGTTATCCATGAGTATCAAATCAAAGCGCTCAGCAACCACGGCTTGTATCGCTAACTCACCATTCTCGACGCTCTTACAAATGAATCCTTTACTGCTCATGAAGGTTTCAATGATCACTGTATTGGTTCGGTTATCCTCGACGATCAGTACCTTTAAGCCTGAGTAGTCTAGCTTCTTATGTGGCAAGCTCTCGATTTCGCCAGGCTGGCAAGGTTGAATCTTCAAGCGAACATCAAAGCTCGTGCCTATCCCTTCTTCACTGGTGACGGTAATACTGCCATCCATCAGTTGGGCAATTTTCTTCACAATCGCTAAGCCAAGACCAGTACCGCCAAAACGCCTTGTAGTGGAAGACTCCGCTTGTTCAAACGGTTTAAAAATACGCTTTTGAGCTTCTTTAGAGATACCAATTCCGGTGTCACGAACTCGAATACTAAGGTAGGTGTCACTTCCCTCTACGACTTCTTTCAAGTACACCTCAACAAAGCCTCTGGAGGTGAACTTCACCGCGTTGTTCAACAAGTTAAACAAAATTTGGCGAAGGCGAGCTTTATCTGAGAAATACCAACGACCAGAAGGCACCTCGGAGTACACTTTGAATTGAAGCCCTTTCTCGGAAGACAATGTGTAGTAAACACTGTTAATACTGCCGATGATCGAATCAAGCGGGAAACGCGTTTCATCAAGATCCAACCTACCCTGCTCGATCTTCGAGAAGTCTAAGATCTCGTTGAGTAGGGTCATCATATGATCGCCGGACTCATACAGGCTCTTAAGATGCTTCTCTTGTTCGGAGTTTAGAGGCGTTTTTAATAGGATCTGAGCGGTACCCAACACACCATTCATAGGGGTGCGAATTTCATGTGATAGGGTTGCAAGGAAAGCGGTTTTTGCATTGGTAGACGCCTGAGCTTTAACCTTTTCCGCTTCGAGATAAATAGTCTTTTCGTTAAAGGTTTTAATTAAATGGCCGATTTCGTCATCACTCGAGTAATCCACATCAATGATTTCGCCGGCTTTCGAGCTATCAACCTGTGCAGCAATCCTTGTGATTGGACTAATCAAATAACGATTCAATAAGTAATATCCTGCCATCACACAAAGTAGCAATAGCGGAACAATACCGCCTTCAATGCTCATCACCTGGCGAAATACTTCGTCTGCTACACGTGTTTTTGAGTTCACCACATCCACTTGCCAGCCGAAATCACCAAATTGGTTGCTACTGATATAGATGCCTTCAACAAGATTGAAGTTATAAGAAACCAACACTTGGTTGAGTTTATCTCTCAGGGTGATACCAAGATTGTACTCTTCGGCGTGGTTTTTAATGAAACCCAACAACTCTTCGAGCGAGAGATCCACCGTCGCAATACCAGCAAAGGTGCCGTCATAGTAATAAGGTGACGAAGCCGTAATCATTCGAACGTGAGTATAGGGATCAATATAGACATCGCTCCAAGAGATGGTTCCCTGTGGCTTGTCTACAACCGAGGTATACCAATACTCTTCGTGATAAGGGGCGTTTTTAGGATTGTTGTAAGAGAACAGTTGATCAATCGTGCCATCGTCAGCTTTGTTGAAAAAATAACTGTTTAAGAGCTTGTCGGAATCCAACGCATACGGTTCTGGCCAAATACCAGCGCTAACAATTGTGTCATCGCTCGCGGCTAACATCGACTTGAATAGCGGGATGACATCTTCACCTTTGCGATGTGCTTGAGCAAAACCAACTAAACTATCAACAAAGCCTTGAGAGCTACTGAGTGGCTCTGTAATCAATGCGGATAACAGTTGCGTACGTAAGTCGAGGTTTTGTTGTAATTTGGCGCGCACAGGGGATTCTACGACGTAATACGTCACACTACCGACAATGGCAATAAACATAGCAAGGTACAGTCCAAGCGCTACCATGCTTTTTTTCTTTAAAGACGACCGTATCTGCATAATTCTTTTATTGTTTTCTTTTCTGTTAAAACTAGTGTTTATCATCCATGACATCAAGCCTTTTTAGATTGAAGCTTGATTGGCACAAGTTCATTGGTACTATAAGCGCAAATATGTTCCCTTTTACGGTACCTCACTTTGACTTTACAAGATATTCTTGCGCTTCCAGAGTTGGAAGGAAAGCTAATCACAGAACACAAAACCATCGGATTTGTCACTGCAATGGCAGCGGCACCCAATGTGTTAACCCCGCATGAGTGGCTACCGTTCTTATGGGGTGGCGAAGAAGTCGCGCCTTTTACGGATGGTGAACAGCTAGAAAGCTACATTGAAGTTATCATCGAGCTTTGGAATAAAACCCGCCCAGAACTGATTGAAGGTACTTGGGTTTGGCCTGAAGCTTGTCAATTAGACGACGAAGAAGTGGTTAACACTGCCGCTCGTGATTTTTGTGAAGGCTTGCTTCAAGGCTGGCAGATTGCTCGTGATGATTGGGAAACGCTAATGCCTGAAGAGAGCGAAGACAACGCGCTTGTTGGCGGCGTCCTACTTTCATTGAGCATGCTTTACGATCCAGAAACTTCAATTGCTACGCTTGCAGAGCAAGGCATCGAAGGCCTAGAACAGTTCGAAGAGATCTTTAACGCTGTTCCGGTCATGCTTTGCGGTCTAACTCAGCGTGGTATTGCACTGGCTGAAGCTCAATAACAGTTAGTTTTATACATACCCAAAAGGCCTCGCTATGAGGCCTTTTCAGTTTTTAGACGAAATGAAAATAGAAGCTTTAGAAGCCTTTCCAATCAAAGTCATCAATTCGCTCATCAGCAATATAGAACAGCTTAGTACCACTGCTGACAACTTGGTCTAGTTCTGGGTTCAGTTCAATACCACTTCCCGTATCAATCGCGATCAGCGTTGCTTGATACTTCTCTTTAAACACAGAGAAAATAGGCGCAACGGTGACAGGCTCGGCGTCTTCAGGGAAATACGTTGAATACTGTGTCATGCCTCTTGTTGAGCTCAATAACTCTTGATGAAGCGCACTTGATCCTGGGTCTACCGCTGCCTTTGCTAGCATCTCTGCACCCACCGCTGGAATACATTCAGAGTTAGGGCAATGCTTGTGCAATAAATCGCTTAGCGCTTCGTCTTTAAAGTAAACAAGAAGGTGTGCCTTAGGGTTTCGGTTGGCACAGTAAAGCGCCGCAGATAGCGTAATGTCGTCTTCTGGGTTATCAATCAAGATGCAACTTGCAGACTCAATGCCCGTTTTCTCCATCTCTTTGCCATCGGTGTAGCTGTTTACTTTAACGAAATTGATTTCACCGGGTAACGGGTTCTCTATATCTGAACGCGTACATAATACGATTGGTCGCTTACCTGTTTCTTCGTGTTGCAGCATGCGGATGAGATGAATGGTTCTTTGCTCATTCCATCCAAGCATCAAAATGTGGTTGTCCACTCTAACTCTCCTTTTTCCTAACAAGCCCGCTCGCCAATATTCAACGCCTTCTGTCGCAACCTTACCAAGCAAGGCCGCAAAAAGACTCAGTCCACCCGGAATCACAAACAGTATAACGATCCATTGACCGGCTACCGTGGTCGGTGATAAATCACCATAACCAACTGTAGAAGCCGTTACCACCAAGTAGTAAGCGAATACGGTAACCGAACTGGTTAAATCTGTTTCACCCGCCAAATACAGCATCAGCCACGATAGAGCGATGTAGCCAAGAAAAGTGAACAGTAAATTTTTGCCATTCAAAACAAAGATGTTTGCTTTGATCCAGCGTTTGAGTTGTAACCAGATTATCATTCGAGCCTCAAGCTTAATCACTTACTTACATGCTAGAAAAAATACGCGATATCAACAAGATGTATCATCAGAAAAAGATACATGATCACAAGATTGATATTGGCGGCCTATACTCAGGTACAAAAAAACCAGCACTCGGCTGGTTTTTCTCTTGATGGTATAAGCAAAACAGTGATTAAGCTGGACCGCTTATATCATCACGGAAACGAAATTAAGCGTTGCCTTTAACCTGTAGGTTAAGCTGTTCAGCAAAATCTAGCATGCGGTTCAATGGGATAAGAGACTTTACACGTAACTCGTCAGAAACGAAGATCTCGTGTTGCTCACCACCATTCTCAAGCGCATTTTCAATCGCTTCAAGGCCGTTCATTGCCATCCACGGACAGTGTGCACAGCTACGACAAGTTGCACCAGCACCAGCCGTTGGCGCTTCAATTAGTTCTTTTTCAGGAACCAATTGCTGCATCTTGAAGAAGATACCTTTGTCAGTAGCAACAATCATCTGTGGATGAGGAAGCTCTTTTGCTTTCTTGATCAATTGGCTTGTTGAACCTACAGCATCCGCCAGTTCAACGACACTTGCTGGTGATTCTGGGTGAACCAAAATAGCCGCTTCTGGGTATACCGATTTCATTTTCTTCAAAGCATCAGCTGAGAACTCATCATGAACGATACACTCACCTTGCCAAAGCAACATGTCAGCGCCGGTTTGATTTGCGATGTAAGAACCTAGGTGACGGTCTGGGCCCCAAATAATGGGTTTGCCTTCAGCATCTAGACTTTCAACGATCTCCAAAGCGATACTCGACGTAACCACCCAGTCTGCACGAGCTTTAACAGCCGCAGAGGTGTTCGCGTATACAACCACGGTGTGGTCAGGGTGAGCATCACAAAATTCTGTAAATTTGTCAGCAGGACAACCAAGATCAAGTGAACATTCAGCTTCAAGTGTTGGCATTAGAATGCGTTTTTCGGGAGTAAGAATCTTTGCAGACTCACCCATGAAACGAACACCAGCAATGATCAAAGTGCTTGCTGAGTGACGGTTACCGAACTTAGCCATTTCTAATGAATCGCCAACGAAACCACCAGTTTCTTCTGCCAGAGCCTGAATTTCAGGATCTGTGTAGTAGTGTGCAATTAGAACTGCATCTTTTTCTTGAAGTAGTTTTTTGATGTTTGCGATGTGGGCCTGTTTCTGAGCGTCGCTCAATGGAACTGGCTTAGGCGGAAACGGGTAAACTGTATCGATTTTATCTAGTATATGACTCATTGCTCTTGCTCTACGCAACTTCTTCCGAGAATCCGAGTATTCTACACAGGACAGCGATTGGGATCAAAAAGGATTGGTTGCAAGCGGTGGCTAGCTAATGCTTAAAACGCATAAACAAGGCGATGCGTTGACATCACTAGCAAGAGAAGTAAACACTAAACGGAAGTGAACAGGTATAAAAAAGAGGCGCCTAAGCACCTCTATTTTGTTTACAAGTGGGTTTTAGCCACTTTAGCCGAAGCACTGTTTGGGTACTCGGTTACGACTTGTTGGTAATATTTCTTAGCTTGCGTCGCGTTGTTGTTGCGCGCAGCTATGTCACCAAGCTTAACCAGTGCATCTGCTCGCTTGTTGGAGTCTTTGTAAGACACAACAGCTGCGAAGCTCTTCACCGCTTCTTTATCTTGCTTCTTAGCGAAATAAAGCTGACCTAACCAGTAATGTGAGTTAGGTGTGAAGGTTGAATCTGGGAAGTCTTTTTGAAACTTTTGGAATGCGGCAATCGCACCCGTGTAGTCTCGTTGCTTTAGAATCATATCTACAGCATTTTGATAAGCGGTTTGCTCATCGACATCAGTACTGAACGTACCAGAAGCATCTTTAGAGCCTTCGCTCGCTGCCACTGCTACCGTTGCGGTTCCTGCTGCTTTCACCTCGCCCCTAACGCGATCCAGTTCAATGAACAGTTCACGCTGGCGCTCTAGCATTTGCTTCATATCGTAGCTGTTTCGTTCCAGCTCACCACGAAGTTCACTGATCTCCAGTGCCATGTCGTCGATTTGCTGTTGCATTTGAAGCTGAACAAGGTTGCGATTTTGAAGCAGGCGCTCTAAACGCTCAATATCTGATTCGTTAGATGCAGACGCTGCTCGAGAGGAAGATGATGAATTGGTTGCGGTGCTATTGAGATCGGATACTGGAGCTGGTGCAGCGAACGCGATGTTCGCTGCACTTGCCAGTAACGAAAGCAAAATGACTCGCTTTGTGTTACTGAACATGAGGCAATTCCTCAATTATATAGTCTACTAAAATTAGTAAACTAGTACTGCGCGACGGTTTTTAGCGTACACATCTTCAGATTGACCTAGAAGAAGTGGCTTCTCTTCACCGTAGCTTACGATAGAGATTTGGTCAGCTTGAACACCTAGTGCTTGTAGGTATTTCGCTACAGCTTGTGCACGACGCTCGCCAAGTGCGATGTTGTACTCAGGAGTACCGCGCTCATCAGCGTGACCTTCGATAGTAACGTTCATGTCAACGTTCTTAACTAGGTATGCTGCGTGAGCTGCTAGCATTTCTTCGTAATCGCCAGCGATAGTAGAGTTATCGAATGCGAAGTAGATTGTTTGAGTTTCACGTAGCGCTTGCTCTTTAAGCTCTTGCTCAGACAGTTGACCGTTAGCGTCAATTGGCGTTACAACAGTTGTGTCTACGTTGCCTTCTGAACCTGAAGTTGTTTGGTTGCTTTCTGTACCAGATGTTGCAGATGTTGCTTCATCAGTTGAGCTACATGCCGTTACTGCCATCACTGGTAGTGCAATCATCAAGCCTTTAAGAACTTTGTTAAGTTGCATCTTTTTTTCCTTACGTTATCAAACTTAGTTTCTACAGCGACTAAGTGCTATAGATAGTTAATTGCCACAATAGTTAACACTATCAATAGCTAAAAGAATGTATCAAGAGAACTAGAGGAACGGTGACCATGCAGGCGCTCGTACGCGTCCGTTGGTTGCCGGTAATCTAGCTTTAAAACGACCATCGATAGAAACCATCGATAGCACGTTTGTTTTGTTGTAGATAGAGCTATAGATAACCATACCTCCATTCGGTGCAATACTTGGCGATTCATCTAACAGTGTTTTTGTTAGCACCTGAACCGCACCGGTTTCCAAATCCTGCTTAGCCAAGTTAAAACCTGAGTTACTGCGATTGACCATGATAAGGAATCGTCCATCAGGGGTGATCTGGCCACCTAAGTTTTGGCTACCTTGCCAAGTAATACGAGAAGTCGAATTATTGGACAAATTTACATTATAAATCTGTGGTTTACCACCACGATCCGATGTGAAAATAAGAGACTTGCCATCTGGGTGCCAGAATGGTTCCGTGTTATTAGAGCGGCCGCGGGTAATTTGAGTCAGCTTACGGCTAGCAAGGTCAAGTGTGTACACCTGAAGGCTGCCTGTTTTAGACAATACCAATGCCAATGTTTTACCATCTGGCGAGAATCTTGGCGCACCATTATGACGAGGGTATGACGTTACTTTCTCACGCTCACCCGTGTAAATATTCATGATGAATATTTCAGCTTGGCCATTTTGGAAACTCACATAAGCAAGCTTTTTGCCATCTGGTGACCATGCCGGTGACATTAGAGGTTGCTTAGAACGAAGCACCAAGCGCTCGTTAAAACCATCGTAGTCAGCAACACGAAGTTGGTATGGGTATTTATCTTTGTCGTTCACTACCACATAAGAAATACGAGTTAAAAACGCGCCTTTCTCACCAGTCAGTTCTTCATACACTAAATCAGAAATACGATGTGCGTATCGGCGCAAGTCCGTTGCCGATAAATCACGCTTCACTTTATGAAAGAGAACATGATCCATAGTACGAACCAAATGACCATCATCATTTAGCCCTTTACTATGACCTTTCGTCAATTGCCCTCGAATAGTGTCAATTAACTGATAACTGATTGTATAAGTACCATTGGGGTTTGGAGAAATAGAGCCGGTTAAGAGTGAATCAACGCCTAAGTTAGTCCAAGCATCAAAATCCACCTCACTTTCGCTGTAAGGCGTCTGTGGCATTTTGCTTGTTGCAACTGGGCTGAATTTACCACTGCGTTGTAAGTCAGAAGCAATAACCGCTGATACATCGTGTGGCAATGGCTCTGCACCTTCCCAACGGAAAGGGACAATAGCGATAGGTCTTGCGGAGTTAATACCGTCTGTAATAACCAGCTCCAGTGCCGCGTGTGCAAACTGGCTGCTTGTAGCTATTAAGAAAACAAAACTCAGTAGTAGTTTCTTTAACACAAGTTCGTCCTTTTACTCTGGTGATACAGTTAAGTTAATGTCTTTTAGTGATTTCACGATGTCTGGGTCTTTAGGCAATGGATAAGATTGCACTTGTGCCACGGCACGCTTGGTTGCTGCACATAAACGGCTATCGCCATCCAAGATGCTTAAGCTACCCAAAATAGCGTTTGAGCCCGTTGGAATCAGCTTAAGGTTCACTCGACATGAGCGTCCTCGATAGCTGTCTTCTAACAACAGATTCTGTTGAATCAATTGGGTATAGATAGCCCCGTAACGTTGTGCTTCATCACTAATAAATTGTTGTCTTGCTGAAGAGTTTTGAGTCGCTTCAGTTTCAAGACCAGCAAAGATATCGTTCAATGCTGCTTCTTGTTGTTTACGCTCTTTTTCTGCTTTAGCTGCAGCTTCTTTTGCCTTACGGGCTTTCTCTGCTGCGGCTGCCGCTTCTTTCTCTTTCGCTATGCGTTGCTTTTCAGCGCGTTCAGCGGCTTCTTTCTCTTTACGAGCTTTGTCTGCTGCCTCTTTCGCCGCTTTTTCTTTTGCCACGCGTTCTTGTTCAGCTTTTGCGATTGCCGCTTCTTTGGCCTTACGCTCGTTCTCGGCTTTCACCAACGCAGCTTCTTTCAGCTTGCGATCAGCTTCGGCTTTAGCGGCTTTCTTTTTCTCTTGCTGTAAACGCGCTTCTTCAGCTTTGCGTTGTTTCTCTTTCTCAACTCGGCGCTTTTCAGCTTCACGAGTCGCTTTAGCCTCTTTCGCTTGTTGTTCTTTTAGCTTACGAATATTTTCTTCTTCGGCTTTACGATTCTTTTCAAGTCGTTCGCTTTCACGTCTCAGTTTGTCTAAACGCTCTTGCTCTTTCTTGCTCGCGGCTTCTCGCTGTTGACGAATCTGTTGAGCTTGCTGGCGAACCAACTGAGGATCAATCACCACAGCCTGAACCATCTGCCCTGTCGGCTTAGGTTCTGACATCGTGAAATCCGCTCCCCAAATAAGCGCAACGAATAAAATGACGTGCAGCCCAAGTGAAATAAGAAGCGGTTTTCTGAAACTATTGGATTTTTTATTAGTCGCTTTCATGAATGCTACGGAGCTATTCCCTTATATCCGTTAAAAGGCCAACCTTTGGCACACCTGCACGGCTTAATTCATCAAGTAATAAAACCACTTCAGCGTAAGGCGTTGCGGCATCACCGCCAACCGCCACTGGAGAATTCGGCTTCAAAGACAACTCAGCTTTCACTCGGACGATAATATCTTCCATAGATAAACCACGCTGTACTTCTTCATCATTAACGCTCAAGCCAAGTTCACCGTCTTTGTTCACTTCAACGATGATGAAACTTGCGTTGTCGTCACCCAGTAGGTCTTGTGCCGATTTAGCCGTTGAAGCCTGAGGCAATTCAACGTCAACGCCTTGAGTAACAAACGGCGAAGTCACCATAAAAATGATCAGCAAAACAAGCATAACGTCGATGTAAGGTACAACGTTAATCTCTGCTGTCATTTTGCGTTTTTTAGGTTGGTATCCAGCCATCTATTATTCCCTGCCAGCCATCGCTTGACGGTGAAGAATACTGTGGAACTCTTCAGAGAAAGTCGCGTAGTTGTGCTCTAGCTTGCCTACTCGGCTGCTGAAGCGGTTGTACGCCATTACTGCTGGAATTGCAGCAAATAGACCCATTGCGGTTGCGATCAGCGCTTCTGCAATACCAGGGGCAACCATTGCGAGTGTCGCTTGCTTCACTTCACCTAATGCGATGAATGAGTGCATGATGCCCCAAACCGTACCAAATAGGCCGATGTATGGACTGATAGAACCAACGGTCGCCAAGAAAGGTAAGTTAGTTTCTAGTTCATCGACTTCACGAGCAACAGCTACGCGCATCGCACGACCAGTGCCTTCCATAATGAAGTCAGGTGATGTTGCATTCGATTTACGAAGGCGAGCAAACTCAGTAAAGCCTGCGTAGAAAATTTCTTCAGTACCAGAAAGCTCGTCTTTGCGTTTATTGCTCTCTTGGTACAATTTTGCAAGATCAACGCCTGACCAAAATTTGTCTTCAAACACTTCTGTTTGTTTCGAAGCTTGAGATAATACTTTACTTCTTTTGATGATCATCGCCCAAGAAACAACAGACATACCCATAAGAACTAGCATGACCATTTTAACTAATAAACTAGCTTCTAAAATTAGGCCTAAGATTGAGATTTCAGCAGTCACTATTCGTTAGCTCCGTAAGAATAAATGTTGGCATTGCCTTTGGTTTCATTTTTTGATTGTCGATACATGCTACCTTAACCATTGCTTTACACAATGCTTTGCCATCAGGATTTACGATCTCTTGACAGAAGACCAAGGTAGCTCGCTTCAACTCGTAAATATTTGTAATGACTTGTAAAGAATCATCAAGGCGCGCACCTTGAATAAAATCAATGTCCATATGTCGGACTACAAAACCGATGTTTTGTTCTAACAAGACTTGCTGAGAAACGCCAATTGAGCGCAACATCTCAGTTCGAGCGCGTTCGAAAAACTTAAGATAGTTTGAATGGTATACAACACCACCTGCATCGGTGTCTTCGTAATACACTGTCACTGGCCACGTAAATGGCTTAGATAATCCCTGCAATTTGCTACCACAATCCAAAACGATAAAGATCTCACTATAACCTAACTCCTTATCATTAATAGTATATCGCTGTGAATTTTTTGATTTAACAGACGAAAAAAAAGGCCATCTGTATAAGATGACCTCTTTTTGGCTAAAAACCCAACAAGTATAAAGATTCACATCGTTATGAACCTAAATCCTTTGCCTTTTATAGAAGGCGCAGCACCGTTAGGTAGAGCAAAATTGTGAGTGAAACGTATGGGCTAAACAGTAGCTGCCACATCCAAGCTCTTGGCTTAAATCCAATACCGTAAACCATGCTTGAGCAAACAGCCCAGATAAACATTGGCCCGATGATCGCGTTAAAGCCCCCGATGCTTGTCGCATACGCTTCAGGATCCCACATCACTAAACCAACATGCATGAAACCCAATACCAAGGATAAAGCTCTTAATAGAGTCTTATCCATTGGTTGATGCAGTTTAGCGATTTGCTCTGCGAGATTACTCACTGTCTTTGTCCATCATTTCTGAATGCTCTAGCCAAAGAGCATTAATGATGCCGAATGCACATGCTAGAAGTACACCCAAAATCCATGCGAAATACCACATAAAATTTCTCCTAAGTTATTTAACTTCTAGCTTAGTAAGCTGAAACGTCGTTATCTTGGATGTGTTTCTTATCTAGACGACCGAACATTTTGTAGTATGTCCAAGTTGTGTAGCCAAGAATCACCGGAACCATTACCGCCGCAACAGCAGTCATAAGGCCAAGCGTAAGCTCACTCGCTGTTGAATCCCACATAGTCAAACTATGGCTAGGATTCAGGCTTGATGGCATTACGAATGGGAACATTGCAAAACCAGCCGTTAAAATAACACCTGCGTTCGATAGACTTGAGAACAAGAATGCGAAACCACCACGCTCAAAGCGAGATGCAATCACAGCAAGCAGTGGCATCGCTACCCCAAGGATCGGTGCAGCCCACATTGCTGGATACGTTTCGAAGTTTGTCATCCAAGCACCCACTTGAAGTGATACTTCTTTGTTTAGAGGGTTTGAATCAGCAAACGTATCGATAGTGCTTGTAATAACATAGCCTTCGATAGATTGAACCCAGAAACCACCAATAACGAACAGAGCAATAGCAATTAGGCCAGTGATCTGAGCAACGTTACGAGCACGAGCGTGCAGCTCTTCTGTAGTCTTCATTTGAAGCCATGTTGCACCTTGCATCACGAACAACATCAGAGCTAATACACCACAAAGCAATGCAAACGGGTTTAGCAGAGCGAAGAACGTGCCATGGTACTTAGACATCATAAATTCGTTCAGGTCAAATGGAACACCTTGTAATAGGTTACCAAATGCTACACCGAAGATGATTGGTGGAACTGTACCACTAAAGCAAAGTGCGTAGTCCCAAGTTTTACGCCATTTTGGATCTTCGATCTTAGAACGGTAATCAAGAGCAAGTGGTCGTAACCAAAGCGCTGCTAACGTCGCGTACATTGCGAAGTAGAAGCCAGAAAACGACGTTGCGTAAACCAGTGGCCATGCAGCAAACAATGCGCCACCCGCAGTGATAAGCCAAACTTGGTTACCATCCCAGTGAGGGGCAATCGTGTTGAGCATAATACGGCGTTCAGTGTCGCTCTTACCGATAACAGGTGAAAGAGCAGCAACACCCATATCGAAGCCATCAGTTACGGCGAAACCAACCAGTAGAACACCGATCAATACCCACCAAATAAGTCGTAAGCTTTCGTAATCAAACATAATATTCCCTCACTTATACTTCGACTGAACGGCTAACTTTGTCTTCAACAGAGTTATCGTTTTGTTCAAAGTGGTAACGGCCTGTCTTTAAGCTACTTGGACCTTTACGTGCGAATTTCAGCATTAGGTAAACTTCAGCAATCAAGAACACTGTGTACAGTGCCAGGATAGCGAATAGAGAAGTCCAAAGCTGTTCAATAGTTAATGCTGATGCTGCAACGTTAACCGGTAGGATTTCACCAACCGCCCATGGTTGACGACCAAACTCAGCAACGAACCAACCCGCTTCGATCGCAATCCAAGGAAGTGGGATTGAGAACAGCGCCGCTTTAAGTACCCATGGTTTCTGTTCGATCTTCTGACGACATGTTTGAACAAACGCTGCGCCGAATACAAACAGCATGATGAAGCCACAAGCAACCATCAGACGGAATGACCAGAATAGAGGCCAAACTGTTGGGATAGAATCATCCGCAGCCATTTGGATTTGCTCTTCTGTTGCATCAACAACGTCATCTGTGTAGCGCTTAAGTAGTAGACCGTAACCTAGGTCACCTTTCACTTCGTCGAATGCCGCCATGTTTTCTTCAGACTTATCGCCTGAACGTAGCTTTTCAAGCAGCTCGTATGCGTACATACCCGTGCGGATACGATCAACGTGGTCATCACGCAGGTCACGCAGGCCTGTTACTTCTTTATCAAGAGAACGTGTTGCGATAATACCCATTACGTAAGGAATCTTAATTGCGTAGTCAGTATCCATTGTTTCTTGGTTTGGAATACCAAAAACAGTAAATGCAGCTGGTGCTTCTTCAGTGTGCCACTCTGCTTCTACAGCAGCGAGTTTCACTTTTTGAACTTCACCAAGCTCGTAACCAGATTCATCACCTAGCACGATTACTGACAGGATCGCCGCCATACCGAAAGATGCTGCAATCGCAAAAGAACGACGAGCAAAGGCAAGGTCACGACCTTTAAGAATGTAGTATGAGCTGATACCAAGGATGAACATTGCACCCGTTGTGTAACCAGACGCTACTGTGTGTACGAATTTAACCTGTGCTACTGGGTTTAGTACAACTTCAGCGAAGCTCACCATTTCCATACGCATCGTTTCAAAGTTAAATTCCGCACCCACTGGGTTTTGCATCCAGCCGTTAGCTACCAAGATCCAAAGCGCAGAGAAGTTAGAACCAAGTGCTACTAACCAAGTTACCGCTAAGTGTTGACGCTTCGACAATCTGTCCCAACCGAAGAAGAAAAGACCAACAAAAGTAGACTCTAGGAAGAATGCAACAAGCGCTTCGATAGCCAGCGGTGCACCAAAGATGTCGCCAACATAGTGAGAATAGTAAGACCAGTTAGTACCGAACTGGAACTCCATGGTTAAGCCTGTCGCTACACCAAGAGCAAAGTTAATACCAAACAATTTACCCCAGAACTTAGTCATGTCCTTGTAAATTTGCTTGCCAGTCATTACATAAACTGACTCCATAATGGCAAGTAGAAATGCCATACCTAGTGTCAGTGGAACAAATAGGAAGTGATACATCGCTGTAAATGCAAATTGCAATCGCGACAGATCAACAACATCAATCATGGTAACTCCTTTGTGTCGGCTGAATGACACTTGTGTGATTATTCACCGCAAAAATCCATGTTAAAACAATTTATGCAATTGTTATTACAAATTGAAATTTGTAGCAAAAACGTACCGTTATAGTTAGATTATTGTTAAGCATGAGCTAATATAGCTGACGCTAATATTACTGGTAAAATCAGTATGTTTCAAAAGATTTATAGGAGAAGCCTGCGTTGATTTGTATCAATTTTATTCACGCAAATTAGAGGTCTTTTTGAACAATCATGATTAAAATCACACCAATTTGAGCTCTGTTAATAACAGCGCATGATATCTGTGACAAAAGCTCAGCACCACTTCAACATACAAATTACAACTACCCATAAAGTACTAACAAAAGTTATGACAACTTATTTCAATTTTTGTTAGCTAAATCAAACCTGAAATCAAAGTTTTCATTTTTGAAAGCCGCTATTCAGCCTTTTTATCGATTAGCGCAAAGAGTTGTTATTCAGTAAAATGCAAAAAATCCTAGCGCTTATGCAACTGGGATCTTTAAAAATGAATAATTTAACGATTAGACGGCTTATCTATTCCGAAGTGTAAATAAGCTCTGTCGGTCGCGATTCGACCTCTTGGCGTTCTTTGTAGGTAACCTTGCTGAATCAAGTAAGGCTCTAACACATCTTCAATGGTGTCTCTTTCTTCACCGATCGCTGCAGCCATATTGTCGATACCCACTGGACCACCACCAAACTTTTCCATGATCGCAAGCAGAAGCTTTCTATCCATGTAGTCAAAACCTTTAGCATCGACATCCAACATGTTAAGCGCTTTATCGGCAACCTCTGGGCAGATATGACCATCTCCTTTCACTTCCGCATAGTCGCGTACACGGCGCAGTAAACGGTTGGCAATACGTGGTGTACCACGAGCACGACGAGCAACTTCTAACGCCCCTTCTGATTCCATAGAAAGACCAAGGCAATCAGCGCTTCGTTGCACGATGTTTTGCAAGTCTTCAACTTTGTAATACTCAAGACGCTGAGTGATACCAAAACGGTCACGTAACGGAGACGTAAGCGAGCCAGCACGAGTCGTTGCGCCTATCAACGTAAAAGGTGGAAGATCGATCTTGATAGAGCGTGCCGCAGGGCCTTCACCAATCATGATATCTAATTGGTAATCTTCCATTGCTGGATACAACACCTCTTCAACCACAGGGCTAAGGCGGTGGATCTCATCAATGAATAGGACATCATTTTCTTCAAGGTTAGTCAGCAGCGCCGCTAGGTCGCCGGCTTTTTCCAGTACAGGGCCTGAAGTGGTGCGAATGTTGACATCCATTTCATTAGCAACAATGTTCGCCAACGTGGTTTTCCCCAAGCCTGGAGGACCAAATATCAACAAATGATCGAGGGCCTCATTACGCAATTGCGCCGCTTTGATGAAAATTTCCATTTGGCCACGAACATGATCCTGACCTTGATAGTCAGCAAGTGCTTTAGGGCGTATTGCACGATCAATGACATCTTCATCTTTGAATACTGGGTTGTCCGGTGCAATAAGGCGATCGGCTTCAATCATAAATTCTGCTATTCCTAACTATGCGCTTGTTGACTCTGCGCTTCTTGACTCTGTGTAAAGGCAAAGTGAATGAGCCTGTTTTGTAGAACAAGTATATGAGGTATTAAACCATCGATTTCAGTGCTTCGCGAATTAACTGCTCGCTGGTCATGCCATCTTTAGCCACTTGAGAAACCACCTTAGAAGCTTGAGTCGGCTTGTAACCTAATGCAAGTAACGCACTTACCGCTTCTTCTTCAGCGTCGTGAACGGTTGGCATAGAATCAATTGGTGCTGCATCCGTCGCTGGAGTAAATAGGTCACCCGCGCCCCACCCTTTCAGGCGGTCTTTCATTTCAACAACCAGACGTTCTGCGGTTTTCTTACCGACACCCGGCAGTTTCACTAGCGTAGAAATATCTTCACGTTCAACACTCTGAACAAACTGACTCGCCGTCATACCTGAAAGAATACCAAGACCAAGTTTAGGACCAACACCATTTGCTTTGATAACTTCACGGAACAGCGCACGCTCTTTAACTGTATTGAAGCCGTAAAGCAGTTGTGCATCTTCACGAACAACAAAGTGAGTGTAGATAATTGCCTCTTCGCCCACATTTGGTAATTCATAAAAACAGCTCATTGGCATTTGAACTTCATAGCCAACGCCACTCACTTCGATTAGTAATTCTGGTGGCTGTTTTTCTATTAATGTACCGCGTAGACGTCCGATCACAATTCACTCTCTTGATGGAATATAATTTGAGGGACAGAATATAAAAGAACTGGATGCTTATCCAGTTCTTTGTGTTTATTCGGGTGATTTATTTACGCTTGTTTGGCTTGTGAAACCACGTTATTTAAGCTTTCGACCAGCTCTTTGACAGAGGTAACATGCCCTGTGAGTTCAGAACCATAATTGGCGACTAAGCCGGACACGGATTTGGTTTCCGCAACGCTCTGTGCCACTTCTGAACTCGCGAGATCGAGCTCTTTCAAAGAACTCATCTGCATCGCCATAATGTTGGTGAGCTGATTGACGTCAGTCGAGATAGTTTGAACTTCTGAGATGATGCCGTTCATCTCATTCGCCGTGGTTTCAATTATCGCTCGACCATGTTCCACTTCGTCTTTACTACGGTCCAACAAGGTTCGAATTTCTATCGCGGAATGACTGCTTTTCGCCGATAACTCTCTTACTTGGTCGGCGACTACTGCAAAGCCTCTTCCCTGCTCACCTGCGCGAGCCGCTTCTATTGCCGCGTTTAATGCCAACAAATTAGTTTGTTCCGCTACTGAAGTAATCAAGTCAGCGACTTTCATGATCTCTTGATTACTTTGAATGATCTGAGTGATAGCACTGGTTGAGGCTTCTAATGACTCAGAGCTCTTTTGCGCTTTCTCTCCGACCGCTTCACTACGCTCTTTCAACTCACCCACAAATGAGTTTGATTCTTCGATACCTTGAGTCATTTGGTGCAATTGTTGGCTCATCTGTTCTGCCGCACTGGCCTGAGATTCGCAATTGATATTCAGCACCTCAACTTGCGAATGTAAATCTCGCGACTGTTGGTCTAGATGCACAGATACGCCCTGTAAGCTTTCCGAATTCGAATTAGCTTGGTCAAGCACCACCGAGAGTCGCCCTTCACTCTTTGTCGCTTGATTAGCAATCTGTTGGCTTTCTGAAATCGCTTCTTCCGCCATTTCGATTGCAACCTCTTTTTGCTTCGCAGTAAACGCTTGAGCAATACAAATCACCACCAGCGGCATGATCACACCAGACCAGGTTTCAACCACCACCGCTTCCGGAGTAAGTACTAACTGCGGAAATTCAAATCCATTAAGGTGAGCTGACGTCATCATCAATGAAACGCCAATCACTAACCCACTCCATACCAAGGCGACAATACGTGTTCCTGACAAGAAAAAAGCGACCACTAACAAAGGAACCCAATACGCCTGCGTCGATGCCACCACACCACCGCTTTGGTAGATGATATTCAGCGCATGTACTGCCATACCAACAAAGCCAAAATTGAGTGCAAGGCTCGGTTTACTGGTAACACGCAACAGCAGTGCGGAGATCAGTTCAAACGCGATAAGGAATACAGATGTAGCGATCAGAAGTTGCTCTTCGTGCTTGGTCCATTTGATTAAGCTGTAGACACCAACAAAGAAGGCGATAAAAGTGAAGAGTAATAAGATATCGGCTTGTCTGACTTCGTTGTTACTCCACCCATTACTTTTAGGTAGAAACAGCGCACGCCACAGCTTGATTGGGTTCATCAGTGATCATCCTTGATTAACTTGTTAGACCTCCGACCAATGTTAATAACATGTTAAATGATACGCAATGTTATTATCTGGGTTCTGTTCGAAAGATCTCATTTCATCAAGGATTTAGCGGCGTAGTATTTTGATATGAGCCAAACAGGGTGTAAGGCTCATCAATAGAATAGGTCTAAAGGCTGTATGTTAGGAGCTAACAAGAGAGCGAGGTTTAACGGTAGCGCCCTTTTCTCGCGCCTGTCGCCTTACCAGCCAGTGCTATCAATGTTTTGTTGGTGTTAGCGTGAGTGATCGCTACGCCTAGAGCATCGGCTGCATCGGCCTGTGGCTTAGCAGGTAGCTTAAGCATACTCATCACCATGTTCTGAACCATAGACTTATCTGCACCACCATTACCTGTCACGGCTTGCTTAATTAAACGAGCCGCGTATTCGTGAACAGGCAAATCCGCATTTACAGCCGCTACGATCGCACTGCCACGAGCTTGTCCAAGCTTAAGTGCAGAATCCGCATTCTTCGCCATGAAGACTTGCTCAATAGCAAACACATCCGGCTGAAACTGAGTGATGATTTCGCTCACACCTGCATAGATCTGCTTAAGTCGACCCGGTAACTCTATTTCTGAGGTGCGAATACAACCACTCCCTAAGTAATATAGATGGCGGCCATTTTGACGAATAACACCGTAACCGGTAATGCGTGAGCCAGGGTCAATCCCTAAGATAATAGACATAACTTCAAATGCTGATTATTTATACATGCTTTATGAGCTTAGTATATCGAACGCAAAAAAAAATGCCCGTCAAATTAACGGGCATTTTCTAATTTACTGGCAAGTCTTGGCTAATTAATTAAGAGCTCTCTACCAACTAGGATCTCTTCATCAACAAGAAAAGATAACAGGCTTACGCTTGCTCTTTTTTCTCTGCCAATTTAACTGCGATTGCTAGCTCTTCCAGTGATGCTGGGTTCGCTAGGCTTGGCGCGTCTGTTAGTAGACATGCTGCAGCTGTCGTTTTCGGGAATGCGATAACGTCACGGATGTTCTCAGTACCACAAAGTAGCATTGCTAGACGGTCAAGACCGAATGCTAGACCAGCGTGTGGTGGCGTGCCGTACTTAAGCGCTTCAAGTAGGAAGCCGAACTTCTCTTGTTGCTCTTGTTCTTCGATACCTAGGATACCGAATACCGCTGTTTGCATTTCTGCGTTATGAATACGTACAGAACCGCCGCCTACTTCGTAGCCGTTGATTACCATGTCGTATGCATCAGAGTTTGCTGCTGCTGGGTTTGCTTTAAGCTCTTCCGCGTTCACACCTAGTGGCGATGTGAATGGGTGGTGCATTGCGTGTAGGTTACCTTCGCCGTCTTCTTCGAACATTGGGAAGTCAACAACCCACAGTGGAGCCCAAGCAGATGTGTCTGTTAGCTCTAGATCAGTACCTAGTTTAAGACGAAGTGCACCCATTGCTTCAGCAACGATGCCCGCTTTGTCTGCGCCGAACAGAATGATATCGCCAGATTCAGCTTGAGTGCGATCTAGAATACCGTTGATTACGTCTTCGCTTAGGAATTTAGCAACTGGAGATTGAATACCTTCCATGCCTGCAGCACGGTCGTTCACCTTCATCCATGCTAGGCCTTTCGCGCCGTAGATGTTTACGTGTTCAGCGTAACCGTCGATTTGCTTACGAGTTAGCTTAGCACCACCTGGAACACGGATAACCGCTACACGACCTTTTTCGTCGTTAGCCGGGCCAGAGAATACTTTGAACTCAACGTCTTTAACTAAATCAGCAACGTCAACTAGCTCTAGTGGGTTACGTAGATCTGGCTTATCAGAACCGAAACGGCGAATCGCTTCAGAGAAAGGCATTACTGGGAATTGGCCTAGTTCAACATCTAGAAGTTCTTTCCACATATCGTGAACAAGCTTCTCAGTCACGTTACGTACTTCTTGAGAAGTCATGAAAGATGTTTCGATATCGATCTGAGTAAATTCAGGCTGACGGTCAGCACGTAAATCTTCATCACGGAAACATTTAACGATTTGGTAGTAACGGTCAAAACCAGACATCATCAGCAGTTGCTTGAACAACTGAGGAGATTGAGGAAGTGCGTAGAAGCTGCCTTTGTGAACACGGCTTGGTACTAGGTAGTCACGAGCACCTTCTGGTGTCGCTTTCGTTAGTACTGGCGTTTCGATGTCTAGGAATAGGTTCTCATCAAGGAAACGACGAACGAAGCTAGAAGCACGTGCACGAAGCTTGATACGGTCGCTCATTTCTGGACGACGAAGATCGATGTAACGGTACTTAAGACGCTGTTCTTCAGAGTTCGTTTGGTTGAAGTCTAGTGGAAGCGCTTCTGAACGGTTGATGATCTCTAGACCAGTCGCGTAAAGCTCTACTTCACCAGTAGCCATGTCTTTATTTACTTGGCTATCAGGACGAACACGTACTTCACCAGTAAATTTGATACAGAATTCATTACGCAGTTGGTTAGCGATCGGGAAGATATCTTTCATATCTGGATCGACAACAACCTGAACGATGCCTTCACGATCACGCATATCAATAAAGATAAGACCGCCTAAATCACGGCGACGGTTTACCCAGCCGCACAATTCTACAGTTTGTCCCGCCAGGGACTTGTTCAGGTTACCACAGTAATGGGTACGCATAATGAATTTCCCAATCTCTTAATAATTTACTAATTTCCAGGCTGTCAGTGGTCATTCCACACAACAGAGCAAAGGAACATTTATACGCGGAAACTCGCTTAAAATCGACCTTCCACATTCGAATTTATTGTGTTTTATCTGGCTTTGCTGCTTTTTAGCCCATCAAGTGCGCAAAGATTCATCAAAACCGAAAAAATTGCGATAATTATATCTCGAAAGTACCTTAATCAGCAAAACTCTCGTACAGTAGATTTTCATTTCGATTAAAAGCAGTAATGTGATGACCAATGGTGCAAAAACGATGGACACTTTACCTCTAAGACTTGGATTAACCATGTGGTCTCATTCTGAGTGGCAAAGTCAGTTCTACGGAAAAGGAACAAAGCCTGCTGAACGCTTAGAGAAGTACGCGCAAGTTTTTCATACCGTTGAGGGCAACACGACCTTTTACGCGACGCCAAGTATGTCGACAGTTCATAACTGGAAAGCCGCCAGTCATGATGATTTCAAGTTCACTTTCAAGCTACCTAAATTCATCACCCACCAGCAACAACTCAGGCACTGCCAAGCAGAACTCAAAGAGTTCTTAATGACTATGTCGCCACTGCATGATCGCATTGGTCAATGGACGATTCAGCTACCACACAGTTTTGAACCCAGCATGCTGCCTGCCCTACAAAAGTTTTGTACCTTGTTCCCAAAAGATATGCAGCTTGGCGTCGAAGTTCGCCACTTGGGGTTCTTTGATAAAGGCGATGCGGAAAAGCGCTTCAATCAATGGCTGGTAGAGGAAGGCATCAATCGCATCATTATGGACAGCCGCCCCGTTTTTTCTGCGCCACCAACCACAGAAGCGGTGATCGATGCACACCAGAAAAAACCCCGTGTTCCTGTTCATGCCATTGCGACCGCCAATAACCCAATGATTCGATTTATTGGTCACCCAGACCAAGAACCTAATATTGAGTTTTTTAAGCCTTGGTTTGCCAAAATCCCAAACTGGCTTAATGAAGGCAAGCAGCCCTATTTAATGATCCACACACCAGACAATAATCACGCACCCGAACTTGCAATCGCAATTTATAAACAACTACAAAAGCAAGTGTCTGAAAGTACATCATTATTATTACCTGATCTGGCTCAGTTTCCGGCTCAGAAAGGCAATAATCAAATCTCGATGTTTTAACCCATCACCTATCAGCAACTTCGAACCTTGAGCTAAATCTCAGTTTTCGTGACAGTGGCGCTTTTTTTACGTAAAATACGTCCCCTTTTATTTGGTATGAATTTTGTGCCAATTACGCTGACTGTCGAGAGAAAATGCCATGAGCAACACAGACAATATCTTTTCCGCTCCTATTGATAAAATTGGAGACTTCACCTTTGATGCAAGGGTTGCTGAAGTATTTCCGGATATGATTCAACGCTCGGTGCCTGGCTATAGCAATATCATCTCTGCAATCGGCATGCTGGCTGAGCGCTTTGTAAAGCCACATTCAAATATTTACGACCTTGGCTGCTCGCTTGGTGCGGCGACACTTTCTATGCGTCGTCACATTCAGCAAGAAGGCTGCACGATTTTCGCTATCGATAACTCAGAAGCCATGGTTGAGCGCTGTAAATTGCACGTTAATGCTTACCGTAGTGACACACCAGTAGAGGTGATTGAAGCCGATATTCGTGAAGTGGAGATCAAAGACGCTTCGGTTGTGGTACTTAACTTCACGCTGCAATTCCTGTCGCCAGACGATCGATACGCTCTACTTGAAAAAATTCATGCAGGCCTGCGCCCTGGCGGGATCTTAATCCTGTCAGAAAAATACGTATTCGAAGACGAAAGCTCAAACGAACTGCTTATCGACCTGCACCACGATTTCAAGCGTGCTAACGGATACAGCGAACTGGAAGTCAGCCAGAAACGCAGCGCAATTGAAAACGTAATGCGCCCAGACTCGATCCCTGTTCACAGAGAACGATTTGATAAGATTGGCTTCTCAAGCAGCGAAGTTTGGTTCCAATGTTTCAACTTTGGTTCAATGTTCGCGATTAAGTAGCCTACAAACCTGGTCAGCTCGTATTAGAACGTCATCCTCACTGTAGGAAATGACAAATTTAATTTTTATTTTAGGGTTTATTGCCCCTATTAACTCAGTGAAAAACTATGTTTAATTTTGCCAATTTTTATCAACTTATTGCCCAAGACACTCGCCTTCAGCCGTGGCTCAATGTTCTGCCACAGCAACTGACAGATTGGCAAAATGCAGAGCACGGTGACTTCGACCGTTGGTTACGTGCACTAAACAAGATTCCACAAGGTGTACCAGACCAAGTTGACCTGAAGAACTCAGTGACGATTGGCAGCTCAACACCATTTCACACAGGTGAGCTTAAAAAGCTAGAAAGCCTATTAAAGACGTTCCACCCATGGAGAAAAGGCCCTTACACGGTTCACGATATTCATATCGATACTGAGTGGCGTAGTGACTGGAAATGGGATCGTGTGCTTCCACATATCTCCCCATTGAAAAACCGTTCGGTTCTCGATGTAGGTTGTGGTAATGGTTACCACATGTGGCGCATGCTCGGTGAAGGTGCTCGCTTAACGGTTGGTATCGACCCTTCTCATCTATTCTTGGTTCAGTTTGAAGCAATTCGTAAGTTAATGGGCGATGACCAACGTGCTCACCTATTACCTCTAGGTATCGAGCAGCTGCCAAAGCTAGAAGCCTACGACACAGTATTCAGCATGGGTGTGCTTTACCACCGTCGTTCGCCACTTGACCACTTGATTCAGCTAAAAGACCAATTGGTGTCTGGCGGTGAACTGGTTCTTGAAACCTTAGTAATTGAAGGCGATGAAAATGCGGTACTGGTCCCTGTTGACCGTTACGCACAGATGAGAAACGTGTACTTCTTCCCTTCAGCTCGCGCACTAAAACGCTGGCTGGAACAAGTTGGCTTTGAAGACGTACGTATCGTTGATGAAAATGTCACGACAATTGGTGAACAACGCACCACAGAATGGATGACGCACAACTCTCTTCCAGATTATCTAGATCCGAACGATCCAGGTAAAACGGTTGAAGGCCACCCAGCGCCAAGACGTGCGATTTTGGTAGCAACAAAGCCATAGAATCTCTGCCCACAAAGCAGTGGCATATTGAGTAAATAAAACACAAGCCTATATAAGACAGCAAAACAATGGCTTGCCATGGTCAAAAAGTCACCGTTGATTTCGCGATGAACTTTTCTTCCTGAGCTCACAAATTGAACAAAAATTGACTTATGTTTAATAAGTGAGCTATTTCAAATAGCAATAATTGGCGTAGCGCTCACATTGCGATTCAATATGACCAGACTCTTACAATAGGATGCTTCACGCATCCTTTTTTGTGGGCTAAACTTCTAAATAGTCTGAACTATTCTCTAATTCTCAAAGGTTTTTTTATGTTTAAGCGATTATCGCCGATTGTGGCGGTTGGTTTGCTCTCTGGTTGTACCCTGACTAACGGTGCCACCTACCACCAAGAAACTCTCGATGCTATTGCCCGCTCAGAGACAAACATCGCAAATAAGGTTCAAAATCTTGAACTGCAACTAAGCAATCAAAGTGATTATATTGAAAGCTTAGAAGACGAAATTACTACCCTTTCTAGCCAATTAGATGTCCATCTAACGAGCATGGAACACAAGGTTATTGAACAGCTAGAGGAAGAAGAACCCGTAGCAGTTGCAGCGGCCCCTATCGCTCCTACATCACAACCGACTATCCTTGGCGGCATTGAAAAAGTGTCTATCGACTCTATTAAGCAAAGCTTTGATGCACGAGTGGATACAGGCGCAACCACCTCTTCTTTAAACGCTGTCGATATCAAAGAATTCGAACGTAACGGCAAGAACTGGGTTAAATTCCACCTAGACGATAAAGCCCAAGCGGAAGAAGACCAGAAATGGATTGAAGCGCCTGTTGTACGTTATGTAAAAATCCGTCAATCAACCAATGATCAGGCAGAACGTCGAGCTGTGATCGAATTATGGGTGAAAGTTGGAAAAATCCATGAAAAAGCGCAATTTACATTGGCGGATCGCTCTCAAATGAGTCACCCTGTACTATTAGGGCGCGAATTTATCAAAGACATAGCGCTAGTAGATGTAAGTAAAAAGTACGTACAAACGGAAGTTAAATAACAATAGTAGGGTAAGCTATGACGTCAAGAATTCCATTTTATATCTCTATATTCCTGCTTATCGTGGCAGGTATAACACTGAGTATGTTCAGACATACGACCTACGGTGTACCTTGGACTCCAGGGGAAACCAGACAGGTTTGGGACGTTGAAGCTCGCATCGAGTTCAACGCAGTAGGCAAAGAAGCAAAAGTTTCCTTAGCGGCTCCTCATACTCAGTCTAACTACACACTTATCGGCGAATCGGCTTCATCGCCAGGTTATGGTATCTCTTACTTGAATACCGAATCAGGTCGCCGCGCAGAGTGGTCTATTCGATACGCAGATGGCCCTCAAACTATCTACTACAAAACACAATTCCTAGTCGACAACCAAGCAAAAGTTGATGCTATACCGCCAGAAGGCGAAGTCGCACAGCCAAGCTTCGACGGCCCTGAAGAAGCCGCTTCTTTTGCATTGATTGATAGAGCGACAAAGCGTTCTGCAGACAACCTCACTTTTACCCGTGAGCTCATCAAAACACTTAACGATCCAGACAGCCAAAACTCAGCGCTTATTCTGAATAACATGACTAAAGTGGAAGCGACACACAAGCTACTTTCAGCAGCGAAAATACACAACAAAGTCGTTGGTGTTATCGAGCTAGAAGACGGCCGTCGTCGTCAGTCGATTCAAAACATGATTCAGATCTGGGATAACGACCAGTGGATTCTGTTCTCTCCGGAATCAAGCGAACAACAAGTTCAACCAAACCTACTCATCTGGGACGAATCAAACGTTTCTCTACTGGATGTTGTTGGCGGTCAGAACAGTAAAGTTCACTTCTCTATGATTGCTCAAGAGGTTTCACCAACGGAAGCAACCAACAGTAAGGTATCTGCAGACCAGCTATTGAACCTATCGATTCACAGCCTACCGCTAGAAGAACAAGCGATGTTTAAAACCATCATGCTGATTCCTATCGGTGCTCTGATTGTTGTGTTCCTCCGTGTCATCATCGGCCTGAAAACATCTGGTACCTTCATGCCAGTACTGATTGCGGTAGCCTTTGTGCAAACACAATTGGTAACGGGTATTGTCGGCTTCCTACTTATCGTAGGTACGGGTCTGATTATTCGAAGTTACTTGTCCAAACTCAACTTGCTACTGGTCGCCAGGATATCCGCCGTAATCATCACGGTAATCATGATTATTTCTGTATTCACTGTGGTCGCGTTTAAAGTGGGTCTGACTGAAGGTCTATCCATTACGTTCTTCCCAATGATTATCCTATCTTGGACTATCGAACGTATGTCTATCCTATGGGAAGAAGAAGGCGCGAAAGAAGTAATGCTGCAAGGTGGTGGTTCTCTATTTACTGCGGTTCTTGTTTACTTAGGCATGACTAACCCGTTCATTCAGCACTTAACGTTTAACTTTATTGGTTTACAACTTGTTATTCTAGCGACCATCTTGCTACTAGGTAACTACACAGGATACCGTCTAACCGAGCTTCGTCGCTTTAAACCGCTAGCGGAGGACTAAGTTATGTTTGATCAGTTTACTTCACCGTTTAGGTTGAAAGACAAAGGCATAATGGGAATGAACAAGCGTAACCATAGTTATATTGGTCGCTACAATGATCGTTCCAAGTATCCACTCGTTGATGACAAGCTTAAGACTAAAATCATTGCTGAACAGGCTGGCGCTACTGTGCCAAAACTGATTGGCGTTATTGGTCATCAAGCTGAAGTAAAAACAATCCACAAGATGGTAAAAGAGTGGCCGGGTTTCGTAATCAAGCCAGCTCAAGGCAGCGGCGGTAAAGGAATCCTTGTTGTGACTTCTCACAAGGACGGCGTTTACACTAAGCCATCGGGTGCTACTATCAATGAAGAAGACGTAGAGCGTCACATAAGTAACGCTCTTGCCGGTCTTTTCTCACTTGGTGGTAAGAACGATGTTGCGGTAGTTGAAAACCTCATCAAGTTTGATGAGTGTTTTGATGGCTTCAGTTACGAAGGTGTGCCAGATGTACGAATCATCGTATTCAAGGGCTACCCTGTGATGGCGATGATGCGTTTATCTACTTCGGCTTCCGACGGTAAGGCTAACTTACACCAAGGCGCTGTAGGTGTAGGTATTTGTATTGCGACGGGTAAAGCCGTTCGTGCGGTTCAATTTGACCACCCAGTAACTCACCACCCAGATACGGGTAAAGAGTTGGCGCTACTTCAGGTACCACACTGGGAAAAACTGCTAACACTAGCTTCAAGCGCTTGGGAAATGACAGGTCTTGGTTACATGGGTACTGACATGGTTCTAGACCAAGAAGAAGGCCCAATGGTACTTGAGCTTAACGCACGTCCAGGTTTGGCTATCCAAATCGCGAACGGCGCAGGTTTATTGCCTCGATTGCACCATATTGAGAACCTTGGTACACCGGCTGAATACCCGAAACCAGCAGAGCGCGTTGCATACGCTGCCAAGCAATTCGGTGTTCACGGTAACGAGATTGTTCCAAACTAAGCGATTTGCTGACTAGGTCACTTGATACCTAATAGAGCTTATAAAAAAGGCCGCATAACTCTGAGAGTTACGCGGCTTTTTAGTATCTGCGGTTAAATTAGCGGATTAGGTTAAGTCTCTGTAGATTCAATTACAGGCTCTCGAATTGGATCAATCCGCACCGCCGCCACCTTAAACTCAGGGATCTTAGCGTGTGGGTCGGTCGCTGTGGTCGTCAAACGGTTAACCGGCGATTCAACAAAATGGAATGGAATGAACACCACACCCTTTTGCATTCGCTTAGTCACAAACGCCGCGATTTCTATTTCACCACGACGTGTCGACACCTTGAGCATCTGACCATTCGAGATTCCTAACGCTTCAGCATCGTGAACACTGACCATTGCACGTGGCCCCGCTAAGTTATCCAGGCCTTTGGTTTTACGCGTCATAGTGCCTGTATGGAATTGCTCTAAGATACGCCCTGTCGTTAGAACTAACGGATACTCTTCATCCGGTAGCTCAGCAGCGTATCTAAACGGAATCGCCTCCATTTGACCACGCCCACGGGTAAATTGGGTCTGGTGCATGATACGAGTGCCATCAGGGTTATTCTTATTACTCGGCCATTGCACGCCATTGACCGTAATGTTCTCCCAACGTAAACCACCATACTGTGGTGTTACACGTGCTATCTCATTGGTGATATCGGCAACGGTGTTATAGTCCCAACCACCGCCCATTGCGTTGGCTAGCATTTGGATAATCACCCAATCTTCTTTCGCTTCACCTGGAGGCAATACCGCCGGGTTAATACGCTGAACACGACGCTCGGTATTGGTAAAGTGACCAGACTTTTCAGCAAACGAGCAAGACGGAAGAACCACATCGGCATATTGAGCAGTTTCGGTTAAGAAAATATCTTGAACTACTAAGAAATCTAACGCTTCAAGACCTTCAATCACATGCGCTTGGTTCGGGTCACTCAGCACTGGATTCTCGCCCATTACGTACAGACCACGAACATCTCGATGACACGCGCCATCAATAATCTCGGTCAGCGTTAACCCCGTTTCAGCGGGTAGATCAGTAACGCCCCACTCCATCGCAAACTTTTGACGAACCATTGGGTTATACACTTTCTGATAACCCGGAAGATTATTTGGCAACGCGCCCATATCGCATGCACCCTGCACATTCGATTGGCCACGCAGCGGGTTGATACCACCACCTTCAATACCGATGTTGCCACACAAGAGTTGCAGGTTGGCGATTGAACGTACGTTGTCATGCCCAGTAGTGTGCTGGGTAATACCCATCGAGTAATACACCGCTGTTCGTTCTGCAGTACCAATCAATCGTGCCATTGCGAAGATGTCTTCCGCTTTAACGCCAGTCACCAATTCCACTTTTTCTAGCGAATAGCTTGGTGACATCACCTCTTGAAGCAAGGTATCAAAGCCGTCCACACGATCTTCGATATACTCTTGGTCATACCAACCATGTTTGATGATCTGCTGCATCACACCATTGATCAGCATTACATCGGTACCCGGTCGGTGCGCTAAGTAAAGCTCAGCATGGTCAGCAATATCTATTCGTTTTGGATCGGCAACGATCAATCGCGCTCCACCATGTCTCACCGCCTGCTTAATATGCGAACCAATAATTGGGTGCGCTGACGTGGTATCCGAACCAATAATAAAGATCACATCAGAATGCTTGATACTTGGAATATCATTGGTCATCGCTCCACTGCCTAACGATGCTTCAAGTCCAGTCACCGTCGAGGCATGACAAAGGCGAGCACAATGGTCGACGTTATTGGTGCCTAGTTCGCGACGTATGAATTTTTGGAAGGCATAGTTATCTTCGTTGGTGGTTTTAGCCGATGAGAAACCCGCTAGAGCATTGCTACCAAAACCTTGTTTAATAGCCGTGAACTTATCGGCAATCAGCGTAATGGCTTCTTCCCAACTCGCTGGTTGTAACCAGCCATCTTTACGAATTAACGGTGTTGTAAGGCGGGCATCACTGCCGACGAAGTCGAAACCGAAACGTCCCTTAACACACAGCATGCCCTCGTTGACCGGAGAATCACCGCCCTCGATATAACGGATTTTGTTCTTCGCTTCGTCTACATGCATGGTCAGTTTACAGCCCACACCACAGTAGGTGCAGATGGTATCGACTTTCTTAAGTACGTCTGTGTCGCCTTGCTTTCTATCTCTCGCATCGACCATTGCACCGGTTGGACACGCCTGAATGCAAGAGCCACATTGAACACAGTTAGAGTCGCCCATTAACGTTTTGTCTGCCCCAAAATTAGGACGACATTCAGGCCTTGAAGCTGGCTTTCCATCGGATTGATTCATGAAGCTAAGAACGCCATGAACATTCTGCTCGCGACATGCTTGGATACACTGACCACAACTGATACAGCGGTTAGCATCAAAGATAATGAATTCAGAGCTATCATCAACCGCGAATTTTTGTCTGGTTAAACCGATCTTCGCTTCTTCTGCACGAATCGCCTGCCAACTCTCATTCGAAGTCACATCGATTTTGTATTCTGGGTGTGTTTGCGTTGCCTTGTATTCAGTCGAGTAGTCTCGCAGGTCGCAATCGGTATTGGCTTGGCAGCCACACTCTAGACATCTTGCAGCTTCAGCGATTGCATCAGCATTATCAAAGCCTGTTTCTACTTCCTCAAAACTTTGCTCGCGCTGCTCAGGAGTTAGCTCTGGCATGATCTTACGCGCTATGCGCTGAATAGATTTGTACAGCTCAGGATCGATCCCTTTGAGCTGCTTGTGCTTTCTAGAGTTAAACGGTTTAGCCGGAATGTTATCCATGTCGCCGTGGAAGAAACGATCGATAGCCTGCGCTGCAATGCGTCCATCGCCAACGGCTTCGACTGCGGTTGCGGGGCCGCGTCGGAAATCACCAATACTGAAAATATTTCCGGTTCCGGTATGCATGGTTTGCGGATCAGCATCTGCGGTGTTCCAACGTGTTAGAGGGATATCAATCTCTTCGTTATCCATGAAGCTTAGGTCGGGCTTTTGTGACACCGCAGCGATAACCGTATCAAACGCTTCAACAAAGAACTCACCCGTTGGTTTAGGGCTACGACGACCAGAAGCGTCAGCAGGACCCAGTACCATACGTTCTAATCGAATCTTATATACATGACCATTGTCATCAGCTATATTTTCGGCCGGGTTAGTCAAGAAGTGGAACTTCACACCCTCATGCTCAGCTTCTTCAATTTCGTAATCTTCTGCTGGCATCTCCTCTCGAGTACGACGATAAATCAACGTGGTATCCGCACCATCACGCACTGCGGTTCGAGCGCAATCAATCGCGGTGTTACCGCCACCGATCACTGCAACTTTTTTACCGGTGACATACTGTTGATCGGTCACGTAATCTTTAAGGTAATCGACGCCTAGATAACAGCCGCCAAGCTCGCTACCGGGATAATTCATCTCGACAGCTTGTGATGCACCAACGGCTAAACAAACCGCATCAAAATCGTTGCTCAAATCAGACAGTGTAAAATCAACACCGAGCTTCTTGTCGCACTCTACCGACATCCCATTACGACACATCAGTTCGATTTCTTTATCTAGAATCGACTTAGGTAAGCGATACTCTGGGATACCGTAACGCAGCCAGCCACCAGCTTGGGGCATCGACTCATAAACACTGACATCATAACCTTCATTAGATAGGTAATAGCCTGCTGTTAAGCCACCAGGGCCACTGCCAACAATCGCAATGCTTTTACCTTTATTGGGTTTCTTCGCTGGCATGTAGCTCTCTTGAGCAGCCAAATCGGCATCGGCTGCGTGTCGCTTGAGTTGGCGAATCGCAATCGAATCATCGACTAAGTTTCTTCGACACTCTGTTTCACAAAAGGCAGGACAAACACGGCCAATCGATAGCGGCATCGGCAGTGTTTTCTTAATCACTTCGATGGCTTTGGTATGATCATTTTGAGCAATATGATACAGGTAAGATTGAATATCGACTCCTGCAGGGCACGCAGTTTGGCATGGTGCCTCACAATCTGCATAGTGGTCTGTCATGATGCGGTTCAACGCTTCTTGTCGATGGTTGGTCAACTGCTTTGACTGAGTCGTAATATTCAACCCATTGGACACTTCAAGCTCGCACGAGCGCTTCATACCCACACCATCAATCTCGACGACACATAAATCGCATGGAATCTTATCAGTTGTTTTGTTCAAACCACATAGAGATGGGATCTCTAAACCACATGTTTTTGCCGCTTCAAGTACGGTTTGTCCTTGTTCGACGATTCGAAATTTCCCATCAATAACGATTTGAATCATATTGAGTCCTACCTTCCAGTTTGCGTAATAGTCACGCTCAAAAATACTAATAAGTCGTTCAGCAGTGTGCAGACACTACTGTCATATCATTACCATACATTAATTGTGGTTTTGTGCGTGTGACTTCAAACAAGTTCTATTGAGATTAACCCTAATGTATGAGTGGTCTTATCAGTAAGTCAAAGAGGGCTAGACACGAAGTATATTAAGTGGATTGCACAAAGGGAGTTAGAACAATTGCAGAACGCTAGACTTAGGTACTAAAAAGCCCCTAATGATTAGGGGCTATGAATTAATATCGTTGAATCGCTATCGAGCTTATTGCTCAGTTTCTTCGATAAGCTCTTGCACTGGAGATGCAGGTTTGTTTTGAGCAAAACCTCGCAAACCAACAACGTGTACATGTTCGTGATCTTTGAAGACCTTACGTACCAGTTTGTAGGTTGTACCTTTCTCTGGGCTGATGTTCTCAGGGGCTGCAATCAGAAGCTGCATACCTAGACGGTCACACAGTTCAAACAACGTAGAGATAGATTTCGCATCCAGACGTGCTGCTTCATCGAGGAACAACAAGCGACATGGAACGATGTCTTTACTACGAAGTCGACGTGACTCTTCTTCCCAGCTCTGAACCACCATCAGTAGGATAGATTGACCGGTACCGATCGCCTCACCCGTAGAAAGTGCTCCTGATTCCGCTTGTAGCCAGCCATCTGAACCACGGTTAACTTCAACACTGAGTTCTAAGTAGTTACGGTAATCCAGCAACTCTTCACCCAGAACTTGCGGAGAACGTTGACCCATATCGATATGTGGGTTCACACGTTGGAACAATTTCGCCATTGCTTCTGAGAAGGTGAAGCGCGTTGATTCAAACAAGTCTTTGTGCTGCTCTTGCTGAGTCGCTAGCCCTGACAGCAAGATTTCGTGGCTTTCACGGATCTTAACGTTTAGACGCACGCCCTTAACCTGACCAAAGTAGATGTTAGACAGACCTTGGTTTAGCATTCGAATACGGTTCTGCTCACGCTGAATCGTCTTCTTAATGATGCTTGCTACCGACTCAGAGCTGATCGCTAAGCGATTTTCACGCTGCGTCAGTTCTTCTGTTAATCGAGCGAGCTCAACTTCCATCTCTTCGATTGCTTCAACCGGATCATCCGTATGAATGATGTCTTGGCGAATACGCTCGCGAAGATGTTGATAAACTGCTATATAGAACAGAACTTTACGCTCTGGATGTGCGTTGTCTTCCGATAGACGCAGCGAATCACGTAAGTCGTCATTGTCAGCTACAGCCAGACGTAGCGCACCCAATGATTTATCCGACATTGAGCGAAGTTCACCCGCCGTTAGGTAAGCCAGTTCACGCTTGTGCAGACGACGTTCAACATCATTTTCACGAGCTAAACGAAGTACTGAGCACCAACCTGCTTTTGCTGCAACTACGAAGGTACGAAGTTCTGTGTACTCTTTCTGTACTTTCTTAAGACGCTTAGCCAGTGCTTTCATCTCAAGTTCCGTTGACGTAATCGTACGCTCGTATTCACTCTTACGGCTGCGAGATGTGTGTAGACGCTCTTGAAGCTCGTCACGGCGACGTACAGCACGCTCTTCTGCGCCTTCATCAGCGTTTACACCGAACTCTTGAAGCTCTTGCTTGAACTCTTGAACCGTTTCTTGCTTCGCTTGATGTGAGCTCTTCAATGCCGCCAATACTTGGTTGTATTGGTTCATCTGTTCACGAGCTTGCTTCAAGCCATCACGACCTTTGGTTCTTGCTTGTTCCGCTTGAACCAGTTTTGCTTTCAGTTGTTCGCTCAGTTCGCTGCTCTTGTTAAGCAAATCAACAGAGTCCGCGTAAGCAAAGTAGTGACGACGCTCAATCAAATCAGACAGCGCGAACACTTTACCTTTTAGAGTTTGTAGCGCGTTATCAGCTTGACGATATTCGGCTTCCAAAGCTTCGAACTGCTCTGGGTCAGCGTCTAGTGCAGATACGATTTGCTCTAGAGAAGTAAGCGCTTTACCGTGAGTATTCAAATAAAACTTAGCTTCACTTAAACGCTCTAGTTGCGCTTCTAATTCAGCTAAGCGCTCAGCCAATGTTTCGTCTTCTAAAATACGAACCATTGGCGCTAATTTATCTAATGCACCAAGTGCCTGCTTGCTTTGTAGAAGCTGGCTACGTTGTTGCTGCTCTTTAGAGTTAAGCTCAGCCAGAGAACGAACAATTTGATTGCGCTTATCACGAATCGCAGTAAGTGCTTGTTCTGGGTCTGCGTTAAACGCAACGTGTAGGTGCTTCGCAACAAAGCTGTTGAATGCTTGGTATAAGCGATTCAGTTTTTGAGAGTCAAACGCTGCTTTCGCGTGGTTCTCAACGACAACATCACGCTCTTCGCGCAATTTCTCTAGGCGCTGTTCACGAGCCGCACGGCCAAACAGTGGGATCTCAGGAAAACGAGAGTAACGCATTTGGCGATCGTTCAGCTGAACACATACCGCGCCTTCAAGCTCATCGGCATTAAACGAGCTGTCATCAAACGCGTCTACATCGCCTTCTAGGATGTAAAGGTCTTCTGGACAATCATCAAGATCCACCAGCTTCTCTTTAATACCATCAAGATCCGAAACCACAATCGCGTGACGAGCTGGGCCGTACATCGCACTAAAGTACGGCGCATCACCGATCGTGATGTCATCGTAGATCTCAGAAAGCAGTACGCCACCAAGCGTATCCGCCAGGCCTTTCAGGCGAGGATCGTTAGAACCACCTGGCGAAGCTAAACGCTCAATCTCTTGCTCAAGTTCAGCTCGGCGCGTTGCCAACTGATCTTTTGCTACCGCTTGAGATTTCTCGTCTTCAAGTACTTGCTGCATTTGAGTCATTACCGCTTGGCTATCTTCTAGCTCAGCGTCTGTTTGATCTCTTAAAGCTTCAAGTGCATCGTTTGCCGTGATCCACGCAGGAGCAATTGACTCAAGTTTTTGAATCTCTTGGTCGTGGTTTTGTTGTACACGACGTTGCTCACTCTTCGCTTCACGCAGCTCTTCTTGAGCGAACTCAAGGGACTCGATCTGCATAGCGTGACGTTCACGTTCTTCATCGAAAACCGCTTCATCAGTCAGTGAGATGTTGTGTTGTTTTTGGTATTCAGTCGCAAGCTCTTTTGCTTGACGCTGCTGAGCCACATCACGAGCCATGTCGCGGTGCTGAGCACGCCATTGCTGTTCGTTCTCAACAACGTGTTTTGCGTTACGGCCTTTTTCTAGAGCTTGCTTAGCGCTGCTAGACGCTTCTTTACGCTCAACGTCACCAACGATGCTTTTAACTAAAGACAGTGCTTTGTCGAACTGTGCAGAAGCTGCAGAAGACATGTCTAGCTTGTGCTTAGTAGACAGTAGCGTTTGAGTGCTTGATTCTTCTTGTGCTTTTAGCTCAGAAACAAGAGTTAATGCACTTTCTGCCGTAATAGACTCATCACCAAGTAACTGTTTGGTTTTCTCTAATGCTTGAACGGCTTGCTGGTATTGCAGCGCACGAGTTTGCTGAACGTCTAACGCTTGTTGGTAATCAGCAAGCTGAGTTTTCAGGCTATCCACTTCTTCTTCGGTAATGGTTGCCTGCTCTTCAGCAAGAAGTACTCGCTCTTGAGCTTCTTCAACCACCATCATCTGCTCTTCTAGACGCTCATTAAGCTCTTCTAGATCTTCACTGTAGCGTGCAATTTTCTCTTGCTGGCGAAGTGCAGTTTGAACCAATTGAAGATGATCCGAAGCCGCTTGATAATCTTGCTCTAGTGCCGACTCTTGATCGACCAACAGCTCTAATTCTTCTTGAACACGGTTCAACAAGTTATTTTGATCATGCAAGGTTTCACGCGAACCAAACAGTTCACCACGAAACTTCATGGTTTGATCAAGCTTGTTACGACGATCGTTGGCATGGCGCATGTAATCTGCTGCCACGTAGTTCGTAGATTCAGTGATCAAGTGTTTGAACAGGTCACGGTCCGACTGAGTCGTTTTGATCGCTTCTAACGTCATACGGTTTTCGCGTAGTGCTGATTCCATGTCTTGGAATGCTTTCTTCACACCACCGTTTTGCGGTAGGAGATAATCACGCAGAGAACGCGTAATCGCACTAGAAATACCGCCGTAAAGCGATGCTTCGATCAAACGGTAGAACTTAGAACGGTCGCTGCTGTTACGCAGTTTCTTCGGTACCACACCGTATTCAAACATTTGCGAGTGGTAATCAACAATCGAAGAGAAGGCTTTGAAGTGCGCGCCTTCGTACTGTGCTACCGCGGCTTTTACGTCGTTCAACTGACATACGCGAGCATGGCTGTCGGAAACGTTCTGAATCAACACATCCGTTGGTTTCACATGGCTTGGAAGGCCTTGGATTACGAACGGTTTGATGTCTACTTTCTTGTCACGACCCGCAACTTGCTGCAGTTTTACTGCAAACAGTAGGCGTTGGTTACGAGAGTTCACCACATCCAGCGCAGCGTAACATGCGCCAGGTTGAAGCTTACCGTATAGACCTTTGTCACGAGATGACTGTGAGCTACCCGCTTCCGTTGTATTACGGAAATGCAGAAGGCTTTGGTCAGGAATCAACGCTGTGATGAATGCCGCCATAGTGGTCGACTTACCTGCACCGTTACCGCCAGAAAGCGTTGTAACCAATCCATCAATATCAAAAGTACGCGCGAAGAAGCCGTTCCAGTTGACCATGGTTAATGATTGATACTTACCTCTTTCAATCATGCTTCACCTTCTACTTTTGTTGGTTCGCCGTCGTTTGACTCAAGGTCAAAGTCAGCTTGATCGTTAAAAATGTCTTGTTGACCGTTTTCGTCTACGCCTGCATCTACTTCTGATACGGCTTCCGCTTGTTCTTCATTCAACAAGCTGCCTTGGTTAGGCTCTTGAGTATGCACCACAGCTTCACCATCACGGATAAGACGCAGTTGAGCTTCTTTCATATCATCGCCAACACGTACGTCAGCACCAAAACGGAATACTGCTTCGCTGATACGGAACTTGCCCGTCTCGCCAATCGCAATCAACATGCCGATACGACGTAAGCGACGTAGAGAAGTACGCACTTTTTCAAACAGCTTTTCTTTGTCTAAATCAGAACCCGACGCACGGTTTGTCGCAAGCTTCATGAGTTTTTTCTCATCCGCTAACGACATCAACTCATCAAACAGCTCTTGGTTAGTAAAGATACCTTCGTGTGCTAGACGCTCTGGGCTTAGGTACAAAAAACACAGTACCTTACCAACAAGCATGTCTAGCTCAGACAAAACACTACGACCGATTAGCGACGTAGAACGCGGACGCAGGTAAAAAAAGCCTTCTGGCGCTTTCACAAGCTCGGTGTTGTAGCGTTGGTAGAAATGCTGAAGCTCAACTTCAAAATCAGAAAGTAACGCGTGGTTATCTAAGTCTTCTGTTGAAATATGCTTACCTGAACGCAGCATGCTGTCTAGCGCAGGGAACAATGGGTTCGCTATCGCTTTTACCAGTTTCTCTGGCATGTAATCATCAGTACTTGTTAATGACATTTGCTTGTACCTTTGCACCGAAATCGTTGATTGCCTGCCAATCTGGCTGAATAGCCTGATAGTCAGATTCTGAGTAACCTAAGCGCACGGCTTGGTCGACAACAATTCTGGCTAAATCAAAATGGTGTGTGCGAGGGTGTTCAGCGAGGTAATCGCGTAGCACAAGGCCAAGATCAATTGGCGCACCTTGCTGTTTGTGAGCTTTCAACATCTCTGCTATTCGGTCTGAAAGCAGATCATTCACTTGCTCAAATTCTTCGTATTCTACGTCGATTGGTGCTTGGCCCATTACTTCGTCATCACGAAGTACTAAGGCTTCATCACGCAAATCGGTAAGCTTTTCAGCATCGGCGTAGGTCAATAACCAAGGCGCATCAAAGTAGTCGGTAACCGACTGACGCAAGCGTTGGCTAAAGGCACGGTTTTTATCCATATCAATCGCGGTACGGATAAACTTGTGAACATGGCGGTCGTAGCCGATCCACAAATCGATCGCTTGCTGACCCCAACTAGTAATTCGGTCGAGCTTCATCTGCAAGCCGAATAGGGTTTCGCCAACGAACTCGAGTTCATCGTCACCGTAAACAATTTCTTGAATATCGAGGATCTGTGTTTGCAGTTCATCACCCGCCGCTTGCAAGGTGTCTTGCAATTCTTTTAGCGTGGAGGAGGTTTCTGATAGCAAGGTTTCGCAGTTGTTGATCGCCTCACGCCAATCTTTGTTAAGAAGGTCGGCAATTTGCTGCTTAACGGTTTGCTGCTGCTCATCCATAACACGTTGGTTAAGATCTATCTGATCGAAAATCTCACCAACAGAATACTTGAGCACGCCGTAAACGTTCTTTCTCCAATGTCCTGGAGTTCCGCCCTTCTGCGCAGCTTCAATGGCTTTAGCCATCTCGTCTGCAACCATAGAAAGCTGGATAGACAATTTTAATTTAGAGAACTGACGGTGACGTAAGTAATAATCTGAGATACCAATCGCTAATGGCGACAAACGGTAAATGCTCGCACCATCGGTAATTTCGCTGGTAAAGCGGCTAATCAACTTCTGTTTAACTAACTCGTTGATGGCATTGTTGGCACGAAACGCGGACGCTTCACCAGTATCTTCAAACAGTCGAGTGACGATGGTAAATGCATCGTGCAGTTCACCCTCGCCCAACTCTTCATCGAACCTTTCATTGCTTAGTACTGCGATAGCAATCAAAAATGCTAAGCGCTCTGGTGGCAAATTTAATGAAAAATCATGCTGCTTGACCCAGCCCACCAACTCATCAATTGGCTGCTCTTCGGCAGTTTGAGTCATTTCACTCATTGTGGTTCCTGTTACTGTTCTTCGTCATATCGAACATGTTAGATATGACGCCTATTTCTTTATGACGCGGGCTTCTTGCGATTGCATAGCGCATGCTGTGGCTTCTTTTACCACATTCACCGCTATTATTGCGCAGGTTTTTGAGCCCAAACGTGAATATAACGGCCTAGCGACAGGTATGGCTCTTGGCGACATAGCTGTTTTTCTAGTTCCAATACATCTTCAAATTGGTAATCGCCCATGTACTCCATATTACCTATGTAGTCACTGAAAGAGCGAATGCCTGATTTACCACAGATTTCTAGACCAGCGTCTTCTACCCATTGATAAACCTCTTCTGGCTTTAAGCCTTTTTGTGGTTGCAGCTTAAACCGTTTTCGATGTGGCATCCCATTCAATACATGAGGAATGTTGCCACAAATCACATTTTTCAGGACTAATCCGTGGTGGTTGTAAAACATTATCGAGGCAACGCCACCCGGTTTGACTTGTTCAAGCAATAAATCAAGCGCTTCTTTAGGATCGGCTAACCATTCCATTACGGCATGAAACATCACAAAATCGACTTTCTCATCGAGATGTTCTGCAACTTTTTGTACCGGAGAATGGATAAATCGATACTGCTCTAACAAACCCGCTTCGCTAATACTCTCTTCTGCTAGCTTCAGCATCTCAGAAGATAGATCACACAAAGAAACCTTATGCCCAAGCGACGCAATTTTTTGCGACATCTGCGCAAGGCCACCTCCAGCATCAAGCACATGCAGTGGTGATGCTAAATGCTCAAATTTGCTCAAAGCTTGTTCTAAATCTTCCCATACGATGATCTGACGGATCTCTCCTTTGTCAGAGCCGTAAATATTTTTTGCAAATTTGTGGGCAATATCGTCGAAATTACGGTCTTCAGTCACGGCTACTTGAGTTATTATGTCCTATCGTGCCTGCTATTCTGTCACAGGAATTTCAGGAATAAAGAGGCGATGTCTCTTTTTACTACTAAGTGATGTTTTTTCGGACTATTCGGATATGTTTGAGCTGAAAAAAGTAGTGTCTTCGCTATTGATGCCACTACCAGCAATGTTAATTCTCGCTTTTCTGGGTTTAGCCCTAGTGATGTTTACTACCAAAAGGAAGACGGGTTGCCTAATCACCCTTTCAGCCCTATGTGGTATTTTCCTAATCGCTTTCCAACCAGTTTCTAGTCAACTTTTAATGCCAATGGAAAGGCAACACACCGCTTTTTTACCTGTCGATGAAACCGTCGATTACGTAATGGTTCTCGGAAGTGGTCACGTCGTAGATGACCAAATTCCACCGACATCAGAACTGAGCCGCACCGGCCTGATGCGCTTAAGTGAAGGGATTCGTATTCTACGTCTTTACCCTGGTGCAAAACTCATTTTGTCTGGCTATGGCGCAGGCACTGAAGTAAGTAACGCAAGAATGATGGCTAAAGTTGCACTAGCACTTGGTGTTGCGAAGCCTGATATCATTCTACTTGAAACAGCAAAAGACACCTGGGAAGAAGCCCGCCAAGCTGCTGCGTTTGTTAAGAATAAAAGAATGGTGCTAGTGACTTCAGCTAGCCATATGACTCGTGCACTGAACGAATTCAATGCTGCCGGCATGAAACCTCTACCAGCACCAACTAACTACCTTGCACAAGAAGGGATTGTTGAGCCTTGGAATAAGTACATGCCAAAAGCTCTTTACCTTGAGCAGACTGAGCGCTATTGGCACGAAACCATGGGATTGGTTTGGCAAAGCCTACGCGATTGGCTTGATACAAGTAATGACCCTATTCAAGATCCTATTGTTGTTCCAGAGGCGTCCAGCCTAGTTGATGGCGGTGACGTTTCTGCAGCGCAGCCTCAATAATCAAACCGCATAAAACATTTAGGACGGTACAATTAAGTAAAAAAAGCCGAGACATCAATGATGTCTCGGCTTTTTCGTTCATATGTCGTTGCTGACTAGAAGTTCACGAAGAACATTAGTCACCAGCGAACATGTAACCTTCACCGTGAACCGTCACAAAGATTTGTGGGTTCTTAGGGTCGCATTCCATTTTTGCACGCATGCGACGAATCAGTACGTCGATCGTACGGTCATTCGGTGCATCCACTCGGTGGCTGATCATATTCAGAATACGTTCGCGACTTAATACTTGGTTAGGGTAAGAAGACAAAGCCACCAACAGTTCGTATTCAGCTTTAGTCAGCTTCACTGGCTCGCCATTTTTGCTTAGCGCACGACGAGGAATATCAAATGTCCACTCACCGAAACGAACCACAGACTCGTCTGATGTTTCTTCTACTGCGCCAGCTGCCGTTTTACGAGCGGCAGAAATACGCCAAAGTAGGTTTTTAACTCGAACCAATAACTCGCGGAGTTCGAAGGGTTTAGTAACGTAATCGTCCGCGCCCATTTCAAGGCCAACGATTTTGTCGATGCTATCCGTGCGTCCAGTAACTAAAATAATTCCAATGTCTGATTGACTGCGTAATTCGCGAGTTAGCATCAATCCATCTTCGCCTGGTAAGTTGATGTCCAGCATAATGAGGTCAACGTTGTTTTCTTCTAACACGCTTCTCATTTGAGCGCCGCTTTCCGCTTCGCTCACTGTGTAACCTTCGTTCTGGAAGTATCCAACCAGTTTACTGCGGGTTACCACATCATCTTCTACGACTAATACGTGATAGCTCATCTACACCACTTTTCTTATTTAATAGTTTCAGTGACTATTCTATTCATAACTCGTAACAATTCTAGTAGTACAGAAGATAAAAGCCAGAAACATGGATTTTTTTTGATACAAGACAATCTTAAACCTTGCTATTTATCGTCCATCGCAATTCAATATAGGCATTACTACTAACGAGTAACTTTGCGTTTCGCAAATAACCTTGTTATTCAGCCTTGGTGTGCTTATGCCCAAGTGACTTCAAGATGCATATAAGTAACATCACAAGACTAAGTCAGGATCTAACAAATGAAAGATACGAAAGCGTTCAACGAGCAAAGAGCAGAAATATACTGGTGGCTATCAAGCTTATTTGCCAAAGAGCTCACTCAAGAAGAACTCGATCACTACCACTCTGTTGAAATTCGTTCTTTCCTGACTGGTTTAGGCGAAAATGAAACACTAAAGCCAGCGATTGATAAGCTAGTGGATGCGCTTAACCGCCTACAAACACGTGAAGATGCTCAACTAGAATTGTCTGCAGACTTTTGCGATCTTTTCTTAAAAACAGATAAACACGGTGCTCTTCCTTACGCTTCTATGTATATCGGTGAAACTGGCCTTTTGAATGATAAGCCTGCAAAAGATATGGAAGAGATCATGGCTAAGCACAATTTAGTGGTGAACCAAGATCTAAAAGAGCCAGCAGACCACATTGCTATCGAACTCGATTTCCTTGGTAACTTGATCATTAGTTCAAACGAAACGGATATTGAAGAAGAGCTAGAGAATTCATTTGCCGTTCAACAGCAGTTTATCGAACAACAACTGCTGACTTGGGTACCAAAGTTCAACGTGAAATGTCATGACGTTGATGAATTCGGTTTCTACGCCTCCGTCTCATCTTTGCTACTCGCATTCTGTCAATTAGACACTCAATATTTAGCTGGTGAATAGCTTATTGGATGACTAGGTAAATAAATTCAGTAGAATGTGACAATTCACCCGGATTTCTGGGTGAATTTTATTGCGAGTAATTTCTAGTCAGTCTAAAATTGTGACCGCAAACGATAAAATATGAAACATTCACGAAATGCTATGCTTATTAAAGTTCAGAGCATTTCGGTGTTAAGACAAGCCGCTCAATAGCGGTTTTTTGTTTTTTAGCACTTTAGTACCCAAAGAGCCCTACAAATTTAAGCTCTTAGTTAGGTAGCTTAACGGCTACTTTATTCCGTACTTGGGGAAAGTAGCTTCTAATAGGATAAAACCATGGCCACTATAAAAGATGTCGCTCGCTTAGCCGGCGTATCAACAACAACCGTTTCTCACGTAATCAATAAAACTCGCTTTGTTGCAGAAGCAACTCAAGAAAAAGTAAACAAAGCCGTAGATGAACTAAACTATGCACCAAGTGCTGTTGCTCGTAGTTTGAAGTGTAATACCACACGCACTATCGGCATGCTTGTGACTCAATCAACTAACTTATTCTTCTCTGAAGTTATCGATGGTGTTGAGAGCTACTGCTACCGTCAAGGTTACACTTTGATCCTGTGTAATACGGGCGGTATCTATGAGAAGCAACGTGACTACATTCGAATGCTTGCAGAGAAACGTGTAGATGGCATCTTAGTTATGTGTTCTGACCTAACTGAAGAACTAAGAGAGATGTTAGACCGTCACGCTGACATCCCTAAAGTTATCATGGACTGGGGCCCTGAGAGCTCTCAGGCTGATAAGATCATCGATAACTCTGAAGAAGGTGGCTACCTAGCGACCAAATACCTTATTGAACGCGGTCACTCTAAGATTGCATGTTTAAGTGGCCACTTAGACAAAGCAGCATGTGTTGAACGTATTGCCGGTTACAAGCGCGCACTCAACGAAGCTAAGATTTCTGCCGATGAAAATATGATCATCGAAGGCAACTTCGAGTGTGATACAGCAGTACTTGCTGCAGAACAAATCGTTGAGATGGAAGATCGCCCAACGGCGGTATTCTGCTTTAACGATACAATGGCACTCGGCCTAATGAGCCGCCTGCAAGAAAAAGGCATTCGCATTCCTGAAGATATCTCAGTGATCGGTTACGACAACATCGAACTGGCTGAATACTTCTCTCCGCCGTTAACGACAGTTCACCAACCAAAACGTCGTGTTGGTAAGAATGCATTCGAAATTCTATTAGAGCGCATCAAAGACAAAGACCACGAAAAACGCGTCTTCGAAATGCACCCTGAAATTGTTGAGCGAAGTACAGTTAAAACGTTAAATTAATTGATAATTCAAGTTTAATGTCATCAAGCGCACCTTTAGGTGCGCTTTTTTTATCAGCAACTATAATGAACCTATATGCACAATGGAAAGATCATTAATTGAAGCAATGTCACATTTTGAAATATCAACTGTGAGCTTCATTCAACAAAAACTTTATTCTATTCAATCAGTCACGCACAGGGCAAACCACTCGAAAGAGTGAGACGCAAAGCTTCCGGCCTAAACCACTCGTTGGTATGGTAGCGGGGTTACCGATGGCAAAATGCAGTAACTACTAATAATTTAGTAATTTACGGCTTATTGACAATGTAATTGCAACATTTTGCTAATCTCTCGGACCTGCTTATTTGGTGGCGTAGTTCAAATACACCGAGATAAATAACATGGATAAACCGATACTAAAGGACTCGATGAAGTTATTTGAGTCCCTAGGAAAAATAAAATCACGCTCAATGTTTGGTGGCTTCGGTCTTTTTGCTGATGACACTATGTTTGCTCTGGTTGTAAATGACCAGTTGCACATACGCGCAGACAGAGGCACAACGAAACAATTCGAACAACAAGGGTTTCAACCATACGTCTACAAAAAACGTGGTTTCCCTGTCGTTACTAAATATTTCGCTTTACCTGAAGGCTTATGGCAAGACCAAGAAAAAATCTTGCAACTTGCAACCACGTCTCTAGGTTTTGCTAAAGAAGAAAAAGCTGAGCAGTCTTCTGCTAAGCCGACCCGACTCAAAGATCTGCCTAATCTTCGACTCGCTACCGAGCGTATGTTGAAAAAGGCAGGGATCGATTCTGTAGAACGTTTATATGAATCTGGCTCTGTAAACGCATTTAACGCCATCAAAGAATCGCATGCGTCTTCTGTCAGTATTGAACTACTTTGGGCGCTAGAAGGCGCGATCAATGGTACACATTGGTCTGTTATACCGCAGCAGCGTCGCGAAGAGCTTATCAATCGGGTCAATTAACATTGTCAGTGCAATCTATATACATAACTAAGCCGCATTTACTGCGGCTTTTTTTATATCTGATGAAAGTTAATCTATGCTTTGCCTGTCTATCTATACTATCGGTATGCATTGAAAATTTAGAGGAAGTATCAATGAGTAAGAAAATGATATTGGGTATTGTGTTGGTCGTAACCATCGTGGTGTTAGGCATCAATTTCGGCCAGTACTTAACGCTTGAAAATGCTAAGGCCCAACAAGCTGTGTTAAATGACTATATTGACAGCAACTTTATTGCTGCTGCCGCTATCTATTTTGTCGCGTATGTAATGATTACAGCTTTCTCCATTCCCGGAGCCGCTGTTGTGACCCTATTAGGGGCTGCGCTATTTGGCTTCTGGAATAGCTTGCTGCTAGTATCTTTCGCAAGTGCGATCGGTGCGACCTTAGCCTTCTTAAGTAGCCGTTACTTGTTGCGTGACTGGATTCAAACCAAGTTTGGTGACAAATTGGCGACAATTAACAAGGGAGTTGAAAAAGACGGCGCATTTTACTTATTTTCTCTGCGTCTGATTCCTGTATTCCCATTTTTCCTTATCAACCTATTGATGGGTCTAACACCGATGTCAGTGAGTCGTTATTACATTACAAGTCAGATCGGGATGTTACCGGGGACGGCGGTTTTCTTGAATGCTGGTACTCAGCTCGCAGAAATTGATTCACTTTCAGGCATCGTCTCCCCTTCAGTACTATTGTCATTTGCGTTATTGGGGATATTCCCAATAGTTGCTAAATGGTTGATGGGTAAGTTTCGCTCAGCACCCGTAGCTGAATAATTTATAATAGCCAAACAACACAGATAGCCGAATAAGGTTCTATTTCAATGAAAATCTTCAGTGCATCGAATCCGACAGAAGCTCATATCATCTGTGGATTGTTAGAAAGTGAGAATATTTCCTGTGAAGTCCGTGGTGAGGGGTTATTCGGATTGAAAGGGGAAATCCCATTTACGGAAGAAACTGACCCTTACGTGTGGTTATATGAGCCAGAATTGGCCAGTAAAGCTCGCACGATCGTCAATGACTACCAAAAACAGCAAGATTCTATCATCTATGAAGAGTGGCGTTGTGGTGAGTGTCATGAAGTCAACGAAGCGCAATTCGGCTCTTGTTGGCAGTGCGGTGCTGCTTCACCCGAATAGCAGAGTTTCAATGACCCTATAAGACAATTAGGCCGATACCTCCTCCAAATAAAAACGGGAAGCTAAAATTAGCTTCCCGTTTTTATTTCAATTCGATTCAATCATTATCTTTGATTTCGCGCCTAGAAAATCACTGGATTTGTTTTTGAATAAACGCAATCGAACGCTGATTAAACTCTTCAGGGTTTTCCACGTTACATACGTGCCCACAATTCGGAATCTCTACTAGCTCGCTCGACTCATGCGCTGCGACCATTTCTTTAACTGGTTTGATGAACATGTAATCTCGCTCACCCATCAAATACAAAGTCGGAATCGGCAACTCTCTGTCTTTGAAATATTTCATCAATGGGTTTACATCAGCCGTTAATATAAACCATCGTTTAAACTCTTTTTGACACAGTTTTTTCGCTTCACGGATAAACAGGTGACGAGACTCTTTCTGGCTTTTTTGTGGCATAACAACGTAAGCAAAAAGGCTGTATAACCACATATAAGGAATGATGTGCTTGCTGAGGTTACCCAGCTTGATTAAGACTTGAGAACGAGTGTTGAGTTTAGTCACGGCACCACCCAGCACCATTGAGCGTACACGACCAGCCGCTAATTCTGCAACGTTACGCACAATAATCGTACCCAAAGACATGCCGACGAAATGTGCAGAACGGATTTTAAGATGGTCTAACACTTTAAGAATATCAAGCGTCACCGATTTAAACGTATAACGATTCGAAATCAGCCCTTTAAGTATATTGTCTGATTTACCATGCCCTCTCAGATCAATGAGAAGTAAGTTGAAGTGCTGTTTATACGCTTTGATCTGCTTGAACCAGATGGAGGAACTACCTCCTGCGCCATGCACAAATACAACCCACTCATCGCTCGTAGGGTGAGTAAATGTTTTATGAAATAGTAAACTCTCAGACATACCTATCGCTTTAATTATTGGAATGGAGCTGTGCCTCATCACGAGGCGATGACTAAGGATATCACGCTATTAAGAACTTTAAGTGATAATAGTGTCAAACCTATCATTAGTCATGTGAATACCTACCCCACCTTTTCTACCTGACTAAAATGAGTTTGCAAGCTTTGTCTTCGTAAACGTGATGTGCTCTGACCAGGAAATAAAAAAGGCACTCTACGATTAGAGCGCCTTCATTTATTGCGAGCTGTTGTTGTCCGCTAGCTAATTTTAATGCTAAGTCAACAAGTTAAAGTGCTGAATGGTACATAGTGAGGTATTCTTTAGCCGCATCTTCCCAACTAAAATCTTGCTGCATCGCATAAAGCTGGACACGCTTAATTTCAGATGGGTTTTGTGCATAAAGCAATAATGAACGATGTAACACAGCTAATAGCGCTTGCGGTTTTGGCTCTTCAAAAGCAAACCCAGTCGCGACTTCAGGATCCTCATCGTAATCATTCACGCTGTCTTTTAAACCTCCCACAGAACGAACAATCGGCAAAGTACCGTAAGCCATGCTGTAGATTTGGTTTAAACCACACGGTTCAAATTCCGAAGGCATCAAGAAGAAATCAGAGCCCGCTTCAACCAAATGCGCAAGTTCATTATTGTACGCTTCTACGAACGAGAACTTATCTGAGTGAAGTGCTGATAGCTCTTTCAATTGACTCGCCAAAACCGGATCGCCAGTACCGACAATCACGATCTGAAGGTCATTTTTCAAAAACTGTTCGATGATAGGCAGTAAGTAATGAACACCTTTCTGATTCGTCAGGCGACAAACCATGCCATAAACCGCGCAATCGGCAACGGGTAAACCCACGTCTTGTTGCAGCTTTTGCTTACAAGCTGATTTTCCGCGAGCCATACTATGCTTGGTCGCTTTGTATTTACGAGGAAGGAAAGCGTCTGTTTCCGGGTTCCAAGCACCGTAATCACAACCATTCAAAATGCCGAAAAGATCCGCAGATCTGTGTTGGAATTCTGCTGCCATACCATGGCTACCTAACTCCGTTTTCAACTCTTCTGCATAGGTAGGACTTACTGCGTTCACCTTATCTGCGCACATCACGCCAGCTCTTAACATAGTGACATGAGTGTCACTTACTGAAGCTTCCGGCACATTGTAGCTGTGCATCTCAGGTAGGAATTGCAGTTCGTCGTATGCAAACACACCTTTGAAAACCGCATTGTGAATCGAGATAACACTGCGCGTATTTTCAAAGAAATCGTGTTGTTGATAACGCGATTTAAGCAAGAAAGGTACAAAACCAGTATGCCAGTCGTTTGCATGAATGATATCCGGTTGAAAACCAAGCTTAGGAAGCATATCAAGACAGGCTGCACTGAAGAACGAGAAGCGCTCTCCGTTATCAGCATAAGCTTGATTGTTTTCTGCGTACATTTCTTGACGGTCGAAATATTTGGCACATTCAATACCAAAAACTGGAACGCCTTCTACGCTCAGTTTTTTAACTTGGTAAGCCGTATGAGGCCAATGATCGAGTTCAGTCGATAAAATAACTTCTGCTGAATCAATGTTTGGAATATTTCTATATGCGGGGATAGTCACTCGAACGTCCTGTTCGAGTGTTTGCAACGCTTTCGGTAGTGCCTTGGCTACATCAGCCAAGCCACCACTTTTAATCAAGCCTTCAACTTCAGACGCTACAAAAAGTACCGAGAGAGTCTTAGTAACCAACTCGTGCTCCTTTAGAAATCACTACAACACCATCGTCAGATACGTGGTAATGCTTTTTGTCTTCTGTCAGATTCACACCAATCTGTGTACCCGGTGCGATATCTGCATCTTTATCAATGATAACGCGGCGCAGGATACAACCCTCACCCACTTTTACATCACCGAGTAAGATACTTTCGCTAATATCACACGCTGATGCGATATTGCTGCGGAAGCCCAATACACTCTTTTCAATACGCGAACCACGTACATAACTACCGCTACACACAAGGCTATCAATGATCTGAATTCGACCATTTGCCGAATCAGTAAACGTAGCTGGTGGCAGTGGCGGGTAATAAGTGTGTAGAGGCCATTTACGGTTGTATAGCGAGAATGGCGCATCTTTCTTAAGAAGGTCCATATGCGCTTGCCAGTACGCGTCAATCGTACCTACATCGCGCCAGTAAACTTCTTCTTTCTCACCAGTAATACGGTTGGTGCTGAAGTCATAAACAAACACATCACCACGTGGGAACATGTTTGGAATAATGTCTTTACCGAAATCGTGTGTCGAACCTTCTCTATCAGCATCTTCCGTTAGTTCAGCAAAAAGCTCTTTCGCTTCGAACACGTAGTTGCCCATTGAAACGAGCGCTGATTCTGGATCGCCCGGAATCGACTTCGGATTTGCAGGTTTCTCTTCAAAGCCAATCATACGGCCATCAGCATCAACCTCGATAACACCGAATTCTGATGCTTCAGCAAGCGGCATGCGCAAAGCTGATACTGTTAGAGCTGCTTTCTTTTCTTTATGGAAATCAAGCATCTGTTTGATGTCCATTTTATAGATATGGTCTGAACCAAAAATACAAACTTGATCTGGTTCTTCCAGCTCCATAAAGCCCATGTTTTGGTAGATAGCATCTGCTGTGCCTTCATACCAACGCTTTCCTTTACGCATTTGCGCAGGAATTGGGTCGATAAAACGGTCTGTTATACCACTGATATTCCAACCTTTTTTCATATGGTGGAACAGTGATTGTGACTTAAATTGTGTCAATACGTAGATCTTCATCAGATCAGCATTAACGAAGTTGTTCAGAGCGAAATCAATTAAGCGGTAACTACCACCGAAAGGAACCGAGGGTTTGCTGCGAGATTCAGTTAAAGGTCTTAAGCGTGAGCCTTCACCACCAGCAAGAATCATTCCCAATACACCAGCCATTTTATTCTCCATATATCTATAGCTTGTCGATGTTAGTACTCGTAGAGGTATCTTCCTCTGGGGGATGAGCACCAACACTTATTTCGGTATTTAGCGAATATCCATTCACATACAGTGACAATATCCTAAGCCAAACGTTGTTATGTGTGCACTATTCTTTGCACTTGGTTTTATATACGTTATCGACTTTTCGGCCGAATTCAATTTTTAATACGCCATTCTGTGGTACGTAAGCTGATTGCTTTCCTAAGACTTAAAGCAGCTCACATTACACCGTGCGGGCGAAACATTACATTAACACCCGACACACATCAGGTATACAACTAAACACTGATCTGTGAGTTACAATATTTTAATTAAGTTACATTCTCGTTAAAGTTACATAAGAAGATGTGATTAATTACCTTTATTTATTTTACAGTGTGAATTTAATAAATTCTCGTCGACGAAACACCAAATCAACACGTTGCATATTTAGTCATATTGAGATCAAAAAAAGCAGCCATTAGGCTGCTTTTTCATCAATAACGTTCAGTTACTTCTCTTTAGGTTTTTTACGCTTATCCGTAACTTCCCACTTACCGTCGATGTACAACGCAGTCCAACCGGACGGTTTTCCATCTACTTCAGTACGAACGTAGTTTTCTTTGGTCTTACGACTAAAACGAACCACTGTCGGCTTACCATCAGGGTCAGCAACTGGTGCTGATGCTAGGTATTGAAACTTAGGTGAGATACGGTCTTTAAAGCGAACCAGCTCTTCCACTAACGGTGCACGCGTTTCACGTGATTTAGGGAAGTTGCTCGCAGCCATAAATAGACCAGAAGCACCGTCACGAAGAACAAAGTACGCGTCTGAATTTTCACACGGAAGTTCAGGGAAATGTACCGGGTCTTCTTTCGGTGGCGCAACTTCACCATTTTTCAGAATCTTACGAGTGTTCTTACAGTCTTCACTCGTACAGTCCATGTATTTACCAAAACGACCGTTCTTCAGAACCATGTCAGAACCACACTTGTCACACTCAACAAGTGGACCATCGTAGCCTTTCACTTTAAATTCGCCGTGCTCAACCACATAACCTTCACAGTTCGGGTTATTACCACATACGTGCATCTTACGCTTATCATCGATTAGATAAGCATCCATTGCCGTTTCACAAATAGGACAACGCTTTTTAGCTCGAAGTGCTGCTGTTTCAACGTCTTCTTCAAGCACGTTGATAATGCCTTCTTCATCACCAAGGTTGATTGTTGTCTTACAACGCTCTTTTGGTGGAAGTGCATAGCCAGAACAACCAAGGAATACGCCTGTCGAAGCCGTACGAATACCCATTTTACGGCTACAAGTCGGACACTCAATATCAGTTTCCACGATATGATTTGGCTTCATGCCACCAGCGTCTTCGTCTAAATCAGCTTTTTCCAAATCGCCAGTAAAGTCTTCGAAGAAGTTATCTAGCACGCCTTTCCAGCTTGCTTCGCCTTCTGCGATTTGGTCCAACTTCTGCTCCATACGAGCAGTGAAGTCGTAGTTCATTAGGTCGTTAAAGCTACCATCTAGACGGTCAGTAACAATTTCACCCATCTTCTCAGCATAGAAACGACGCTGTTCAACTTTTACATAACCGCGGTCTTGAATCGTCGAGATGATTGATGCGTATGTTGAAGGACGACCAATACCACGCTTCTCAAGCTCTTTAACTAGCGCCGCTTCAGTGAAACGAGCCGGTGGCTTAGTGAAGTGCTGTTTAGGGTCTAGCGCGATCAGGTCAAGCTTATCGCCGATCTGAACTGCTGGAAGGATCGTATCTTCGTTCTTACCCATTGGACGCTGAACACGAGTCCAACCATCAAATTTAAGGATACGACCTTTCGCTTTTAACGTGTACTCATCTGCTTTAACGCTTACTGTCGTTGAATCGTATTGAGCTGGCGTCATTTGACACGCTACGAATTGATTCCAAATTAGCGAGTAAAGCTTGTGTGCGTCTGCGTCTACGCCGTTTAGGTCTTCCGACTTAACATCTACACTTGAAGGACGAATCGCTTCGTGGGCCTCTTGAGCGCCCTCTTTGCTGCCGTATACAAGTGCTTTAGGTGGAAGATATTGCGCGCCGTACTCAGAACCAATGTATTCACGAGCGGCTTCTACAGCTTCTGAACTCAAGTTAGTAGAGTCAGTACGCATATAAGTAATGTAACCCGCTTCATACAAGCGTTGAGCCAGCATCATGGTTTTCTTTACGCCATAACCAAGACGGGTACTCGCAGCTTGTTGCAGCGTCGACGTGATGTAAGGTGCAGACGGCTTACTCTTGGTTGGGCGGTCTTCACGTTTACATACTTCGTATTGCGCTTTTTCTAAAACGCTAACAGCAGCTTGTGTTTGCGCTTCATTTTCAGGTTTAAACGCAACACCGTCTTTCTGCGCTACTTGCAGTCTAAAATCGGTTTTCTCTGCTGTTTTAGTATCAGCATGCACATCCCAGAACTCTTCAGGGATAAAGGCGTTGATCTCGCGCTCACGCTCTACCAGTAGTTTTACCGCTACTGATTGAACACGGCCAGCGGATAGGCCTCGTGCTACTTTTTTCCAAAGCAGAGGTGACACCATAAAGCCAACAACACGGTCCATAAAACGTCGTGCTTGTTGAGCGTTTACGCCATCGATGTTTAGCTCGCCTGGTGTTTCGAAAGCTTGTTGAATAGCATTCTTGGTGATTTCGTTAAAAACCACTCGCTTGTATCGCGTTTCATCGCCGCCGATGATCTCACGAAGGTGCCATGCGATAGCTTCTCCTTCGCGGTCCAAATCGGTTGCGAGATAAACATGGTCTGCGTTCTCAGCAAGTTTTTGCAATTCAGCAACGACTTTTTCTTTACCAGGTAGGATTTGGTAGTTCGCTTCCCACTCTTTATACGGGTTAATACCCATCTTTTTGATAAGAGCTTTGCGATCTTTTTCTTTTTTGATACGAGCTTTATCTTCTGGGCTCATACCCTTGGTTGAAACTGCAGCAGCCTTTTGACCAGTACTTTGACCCGCCGTTGGTAAATCACGAACGTGACCTACACTCGACTTAACGACAAAGTCTTTGCCAAGATATTTATTGATAGTTTTAGCCTTGGCTGGCGACTCCACTATAACGAGCGATTTACCCATATTGACTCTAACGTCCTTAATCACGATGCTTCAGCACCAACAATTTAGCTTGTGGGCTTTTACGCATGATATTCTAAATTCATTGCTTCTTTTTTTACTATTGTGCGAGATTACTAGAAGATCAACCGCTTTTTTCAAAATTGGATCTGATCGCTCGACAATTCGACGACTCACAGATAAAAGGGTCACAATATAAAGAAGCTATAAAGTACTCACTAAGAATACTTGCAAGAGCCTATTCATCAGGCATTACGTCTAAACGGGCTCATACTAAGCTTGTCCGCGAATCTAACGCGAGCCCCATTCAATTATTTTTGCCGTAAATCACAAAATAAATTGTGGATGTTTGAAAAGACTCTCTTAATCGGTTGTGAAATCATTGAATTTCTAGTTCGACACCATAAACTCAACGTTATATTCAGTTATCAGAGATAAACTCATGACAAAGAAAGTAATAGCAGAATTTGATTTACTGCTTATCGCAAACCAAATTATCCAATCACATGATGACTACATTGAAGGCATGCGCGCAAACAGCGTAGTAGAAAAAGACGATGTACTCGTCTTCAAAGGTGAATACTTCTTAGATAGCAATGGAATGCCGACCGAGAATACAACCGCGGTATTTAACATGTTTAAATACTTAGCGCACCACCTTTCGAAAGAATTTACAATTCAGCAATAATTAAAAAGCTTGCCATTTAGGCAAGCTTTTTTAGTTCCTGAACCTTTACTGGCTCAGCATTTTCAACTTATCGAAGTAATCAGGGAATGTCTTTGACGTACAACCTGGATCATTAATCGTCACAGGCGTATCGCTCAAAGCAACCAGCGAGAAACACATAGCCATACGGTGATCATCGTAAGTATCAATCGCCGCGTGAGTCAGTTCAGCCACAGGGTTAACAATGATGTAATCTTCACCCTCTTCAACCTCGGCTCCGACTTTACGTAGCTCTGTTGCCATTGCCGCCAAGCGATCTGTCTCTTTCACACGCCAGTTGTAGACATTACGGATTGCCGTTGTGCCTTTCGCAAACAATGCTGTTGTCGCAATAGTCATCGCAGCATCTGGAATATGGTTATAGTCCATATCAATGCCTTTCAGCTCGCCACAACGAGAAATAACATAGTCGTCACCCCATTCGATTTCCGCACCCATTTTCTCAAGCGCATCAGCGAATTGGATATCACCCTGGATACTGTTTTTACCAATACCAGTGACCTTAATCTCACCACCTTTGATAGCAGCAGCTGCAAGGAAATATGACGCAGATGATGCATCACCTTCTACTAAGAAGTCGCCCGGAGCTGTGTAAGATTGCCCTGTCGGAATCACGAACTCTTGGTAGTCATTATTGATCACGTCCACACCAAATTGTTTCATAATGTGTAGCGTGATATCGATGTAAGGTTTAGAAACTAATTCACCGTCAATTTTGATGGTCACTTCGCCTTCCGCCAGAGGTGCAGCCATCAAAAATGCAGTCAAAAACTGGCTAGAGATAGAACCGTCGATTGAAACCGTACCACTCTTCAGGCCTGTACCTGTGATCTTCAATGGTGGATAGTTTTCGTTCTCTAAGTATTCAACGTCGGCACCGGCTTCTCTCAGTGCCGTTACTAAGTGGCCAATTGGGCGCTCTTTCATGCGCGGCTCACCAGTCAGAACGTATTCACCGCGACCTAAACATAGTGCAGCCGCCAGCGGACGCATCGCCGTACCCGCGTTACCTAAGAAAAGCTCTAGAGCTTTATCACTTGAGAATGCACCACCAACACCTGTCACTTCACAAACGGTTTTGTCTGCAGACAACTGGTAATCAACACCTAGCTGCGTCAATGCATTCAACATATGACGAATATCATCACTGTCTAGTAAGTTTGTTAGGCGAGTGGTTCCCGTAGAAAGTGCAGCCAAAAGAAGTGCACGGTTGGAAACACTTTTTGAACCAGGTAGGTTAACTTCCCCGTTCACTTTTTGAATTGGTTGTAACGTAAGGCTTTCCATTAAATCTTATAGTCCTTGTACCACCCGAAGTCACTGGCGCGTATTTATTTTCGGGTGATGAATAATTCTTCGTACTTGCAGACTAACGAACTTTTCCAACGAACTCCAGAGCTAATCCCGCTCAAACCGATGATTAATTAGCCAATCAATTGCATTTACATACTAGTACGCGATGTCAACTCGAACACCATCTGAAAAATAGAGAATTCGTACATCATCGCCTCGGTTGAACAACATCGAGTTATCGACATCTTGGATGATGTTGACCAACTTGTCGTCTTTGGTTTTGACCAGTAACTCGACCAGTTTGTACTCAACTTTATACTGTGTGTTACCTCGGTTACGAGCAATACCCGCACCTGCTACTGCACCGACAGCTGTCGCCACTTCTTTACCGGTGCCGCCGCCAAACTGATTACCAATCAAGCCACCAATCGCCGCACCTAATAAGGTTTCCCAACCATTCGCTTTCGATTCAACGATCTCTTGTTGAGTGATGTATCTAACCGTATCGATCTCACCATAAACTACTTCGTTCACTGGTCGAGCTTCGTTTCTGTTGTAAGCTGCATTTGCCAACATAGGCAAAACAAGTAAAATCCAAAGCAACTTCTTCATGGTAAAACTCCTAAAGACCTCTTGGTCAGTGATTAATCTGTAATGCGGTACTTATGACTATATACCTAACCGAACTTGATACTACTAGTATAGAGTTTCCTTCGCCCTTCGACGCGCTTGATGAACCCAACGGTCTGCTCGCCTTCGGTGGTGATTTATCACCAATGCGAATTTTAAACGCTTATAGCCAAGGGATATTTCCATGGTATGGCCCAGGTGAGCCTATACTTTGGTGGAGCCCTGCACCGCGAGCGGTATTTAATCCTAAGACATTCGAACCGTCAAAAAGTCTTAAAAAGTTTCAAAGAAAACACAATTATCGTGTCAGCATCAACCAAGCGACGGACAGAGTAATTGGTTATTGCTCTTCACTAAGACCCGAAGAAGAAACTTGGTTAAACAGCGACATGCAGTTAGCCTATCGCAAGCTCGCTTCATTAGGTTTCTGCCACTCGGTTGAGGTTTGGCAAGACGATAAACTGATCGGCGGGCTTTACGGCTTACAAAGAGGCCAAGTCTTTTGCGGTGAATCGATGTTTAGCCTGAAGACCAATGCCTCTAAAATTGCGCTGTGGTATTTTTGTGAACACTTTACACAATTCGGCGGACAACTGATTGATTGTCAGGTCATGAACCCTCACTTGGAATCCTTAGGCGCTATCGAGGTTGATAGGGATGAATTCCTAGGTTCTCTGCAATTGCTCAAAGAGTTCTCCGTTGACGATGCATGCTTTCAAACCCAATGGCTAAAGGAAATGCCTTAATGAATCCAGATTTACAACAAATCAGAATTGGATTAACAGACAACCACGCTTGCAGCTACTTACCTCACCTAGAAGAAAGAGTGGCGGTTACGCTTGACGAACACATGCACACCTCAGATAACTATGAAGTTCTGCTTGCGAATGGATTTCGCCGCAGTGGAGCAACCATTTATAAGCCACATTGCGATAATTGCTCAGCATGCCAAGCTATTCGGCTTTCAATCCCAGAGGTCAAGCTTTCCAAAAGCCAGCGACGAATCCTTAACAAGGGAAAATCACTGCGTTGGGAGCTGAAAGATGAAATGGATGACAACTGGTTTGACTTATACAGCCGCTATATCACCGCTCGTCACCGTTCGGGAACCATGTACCCACCTAAGAAAGAAGAATTTCTACAATTCTCACAAAATGAGTGGCTTACAACAAAGTTTATGCATATCTACGACGAGAACAAGTTGGTCGGTATCGCCGTAACCGACATCATGTCTCACTGTACGAGCGCGTTTTATACTTTCTTCGATCCTGATATCGACATTTCGATGGGAACACTTGGCGTTCTATTTCAGATCCAACATGCCCAGAAAGAACAAAAACAATGGTTATATTTGGGTTATCAAATCGATGAATGCCCTGCGATGAACTATAAAGTACGATTTCAACGTCATCAAAGGCTAGTAAATCAGCGGTGGCAAGGGTAGAATACGCGACAACTTTACATATTTTGATTTTAACGGCACAATCAAGCCGTTGAAAACCGCCAAATTTCGAAAGAGGATTAGATGGCTAAAGAAGACGTAATCGAGATGCAAGGCACTGTCCTTGATACTCTACCAAACACAATGTTCCGTGTTGAGCTTGAAAACGGTCACGTAGTGACAGCACACATCTCTGGTAAAATGCGTAAGAACTACATCCGTATTCTTACTGGTGATAAAGTAACTGTTGAGATGACTCCATACGACCTTTCTAAAGGCCGCATCGTCTTCCGTGCTCGTTAATTATTAATTAGCGAATACAATAAGAAGCGGAGCTTAATGCTCCGTTTTTTATCGCCTGAACATCGCCCTTTAGCAAAACCTATCTCGCGCATCTGGCATCTCGCATCTGGCATCTGGCATCTGGCATCTCGCAAGCATAAAAAAAACGCACAACCTAAGTCATGCGTTTTATAGTTAAACTCTTGAACGTTCTAACAATCGGTTAGTGCATAACCTCTTCTTTTGCACCAACATAGATGAAGTCAAGCTCGTCTTTCTTCAGAGATACTTTCACCGTACCGCCATCAACCAAGCTACCAAACAGCAATTCATTCGCAAGGGGCTTCTTAAGCTTCTCTTGAATCACACGTCCCATAGGACGAGCGCCCATGGTCTTGTCGTAGCCTTTGTCTGCCAGCCAGTGACGAGCATCTTCAGAAACCTCTAGAGATACGCCACGTGCGTCCAGTTGAACCTGAAGCTCAACAATGAACTTGTCGACTACTTGGCTAATCACGCTTGGATCCAAGCTGTTGAACCAGATGACGTTATCAAGACGGTTACGGAATTCAGGAGTAAACACCTTCTTGATTTCGCCCATCGCATCTGGTGCATGATCTTGTTGGATCAGGCCGATCGATTTCTTCTCAGTTTCAGCCACACCCGCGTTGGTTGTCATCACTAGAATCACGTTACGGAAATCCGCTTTACGGCCGTTGTTATCTGTTAGTGTGCCGTTATCCATCACCTGCAGTAGCAGGTTGAAGATATCTGGGTGAGCTTTTTCAATTTCATCCAGTAACACAACAGAGTGTGGGTTCTTGATTACGGCGTCAGTTAGCAGACCACCTTGATCGTAACCGACATAACCAGGAGGAGCACCAATCAAGCGGCTCACAGAATGACGCTCACCGTACTCAGACATATCAAAGCGCAGAAGCTCAATACCCATCAGTTTAGACAGCTGAACGGTAACCTCGGTTTTACCTACACCAGTAGGTCCTGCGAATAGGAATGAACCAACCGGTTTATTGTCAGCACCCAATCCAGCACGGGTCAGCTTGATCGCTTCGCTCAATACGTCGATAGCTGGGTCTTGTCCGAACACCAACATTTTCATGCGGTCATCCAGTTTCTGCAGCGTATCTTTGTCTGAAGATGATACTGATTTTTCAGGAATTCGCGCCATTTTCGCAACCATTGACTCAATATCAGCCACGCTTACCGTTTTCTTACGACGGCTTGCAGGTGCCAAACGACTGCGAGCGCCCGCTTCATCGATTACGTCAATCGCCTTATCAGGAAGGTGACGTTCATTGATGTATTTAGCTGACAGTTCCACAGCAGCACGCAACGCTTTGTTGGTGTAGCGCACTTCGTGGTGAGCTTCGTATTTTGGCTTCAAGCCAATCAGAATCTTAGTCGTATCATCTAGCGATGGTTCAATAATATCGATTTTCTGGAAGCGACGAGCTAAAGCACGCTCCTTCTCAAAAATACTGCTGTACTCTTGGTACGTTGTTGAACCGATACAGCGCAATTTGCCGCTGCTTAGTAGCGGTTTAATTAAGTTTGCCGCATCAACCTGACCACCAGAGGCAGCGCCAGCACCAATAATGGTGTGGATCTCATCGATGAACAGAATCGCGTCTTCTTCTTTCTCGAGTTGCTTAAGAATCGCTTTAAAACGTTTCTCAAAGTCACCGCGATATTTCGTCCCTGCTAACAGTGAACCGATATCTAGAGAATAAATTACGCTGCTCTGAATGATTTCAGGCACTTGTCCTTCAACAATGCGCCATGCAAGACCTTCCGCGATGGCAGTTTTACCTACACCCGCTTCACCCACTAACAGAGGGTTGTTCTTACGACGACGACACAGAACTTGGATAGTACGCTCTAGCTCTTTGTCACGACCGATTAATGGGTCAATATTACCTTGCTTCGCTACTTCGTTAAGGTTGGTCGCGAAATTTTCTAAACGGTCTTCAGAATTAGCTTCTTCAGCATTTTCTGCACCACCAAATGAATCAGATGATGAAGGGCTGTCGCCTTCGTTGCTCGCTTTGGTAATACCGTGTGAGATGAAGTTAACAATATCTAAGCGACTAATGTCGTTTTTCTTAAGAAGATATGCCGCGTGAGATTCTTGCTCACTAAAAATAGCCACAAGTACATTAGCACCTGTTACTTCGCTGCGACCTGAAGATTGAACATGAAAAACAGCGCGTTGAAGTACTCGTTGAAAGCTCAACGTAGGCTGAGTTTCGCGAGTTTCGTCGCTTTCAGGGATAAGTGGGGTCGTTTGATCGATAAAAATATCGAGCTCATTGCGAAGAGCATCGAGATCAGCCTGACAAGCTTGGAGCGCTTCCTTGGCCGCATCATTTTCTAATAATGCTAGTAGGAGGTGTTCGACAGTCATGAATTCATGTCGCTTGTCTCGCGCACGAGCAAATGCGCCATTTAAACTCGTCTCTAATTCTTTATTTAGCATAAGTACCTCCTAAGGGAACAACAGTGTTGTTCGAGCAATTTATACTTGCTCCATTGTACATAGTAGCGGATGCTCATTTTCCTTTGAGTACATCGTGACCTGCGCTACCTTTGTTTCCGCTATTTCAGCACTGTATGTGCCGCATATAGCTTTACCTTCATAATGAACCTTGAGCATCACTTCCGTTGCTTTTTCGATATCTAGTGAGAAGAATCGCTCTAGGATCTCGATTACAAAGTCCATGGGCGTGTAATCATCGTTATTTAACACAACGTTATACATCGCCGGTGGCTTTACTTTTGTTGCTTCTTTCTCCAGTAAATCTGAGCCTGGAGATGCCCATTCAAAGTTTCTGCTCATATCGCTTTGCTAAGGGTTATTTTTCGGAAGTCGTGAGTGTTTACCTAACTCAAATTTACCACATTCACGCTTTACGGTGTACTAAGAAACTGCACCGAGAAACAGTACCAAAAAATATTCCTCTATACTGAGCCTAATCCACCATTTCCATCGCTGCAAATAAAAGATCTCGATTAACAGGATTAACATATGTGATTGATTAAAAAGACGCCATAACTATTGATACTAACGATAAGATCACTGCTAAGTTACTATTTAGTTAATAGTTTGCAGTTAATCTCGAATGTGATTTGTTATTAAAATTGATCACTTTTATACCAATTTACTATTGACTGTGCTCAATCATTAGCTACATTGGAGCTAAAAGGTTTTTTAATACATTTTTGCAACATGATTTAAGATCAGTAACACGCTTCAAAAATTAACAATAAGGAATAATTACGCAGGGTAGCGTTAATTTCCGTAAGCAATGTACGAGATTCAAGCTATTAGCTGAAATTCTTTAGCTGGTAGGAATGATATCAATCGCACTTACAACAATTGATATAACAACGTTAGTAACAAAATGCATGAGGGATGTATAGCATGGCTACAGGTACAGTAAAATGGTTTAACAATGCCAAAGGGTTTGGCTTTATTTGTCCAGAAGGTGAAGACGGCGATATTTTCGCGCACTACTCCACAATACAAATGGAAGGTTATCGAACCTTGAAGGCGGGTCAGCAGGTCGACTATGAAGTAGAAAGTGGACCTAAAGGCTCGCATGCTAGCTCCGTTGTTCCTGTAGAAGGCAGCGCCGCAAAATAGGCGAATGCCAACTCATGTTAACCTCCGTCAATCTTCATTAAAGGCTGACTGGTAAACAGAATATTGAAACCGCTCATTTAATACCTGTAATACAGGATTACGTGAGCGGTTTTTTCGTTTTGGGATCTCTAAAGTTGCTCACTAAACAATTCGTTTGAGGATGTACTCTTATTAAGTTAGATCTTAGGAGTATTATAGATGAACAAAAAAGACGCTTTAACGTTGTCGTTAAAGCGTCTTTGGTTTTGACTTTATCTATGACTTATCTGTCAGACTAAGCCACTCGTTCGCAAATCACGTTCATGACTGACTAACGATGAACCCAATCACTATGCATCAATAAACGCGTTTAGCGTTGAGCTTGGGCGCATTAGTGTTGAAACCAATGCATCGTCAAGTAGGTAGTAACCACCTAAGTCGCCAGCCACACCTTGAGCGTTGTTCAGCTCTGCAACAATAGCTTCTTCACTTTCAGCTAGTTGACTTGCCACACCTGCGAATTCAGCAGCAAGATCAGCATCAGCCGTTTGCTCAGCAAGCGCCTTAGCCCAGTAAGCTGCTAGGTAGTAATGGCTACCACGGTTATCAAGCTCACCTACTCGGCGTGAAGGAGACTTGTTGTTATCAAGGAACTCACCCGTTGCTTTATCAAGCGCATCAGCAAGAACTTGTGCTTTAGCGTTACCTGTTACTACGCTCAGGTGCTCTAGAGATGCAGCCAATGCCAAGAATTCACCTAGGGAATCCCAACGCAGGTGGTTTTCTTTCTCTACTTGTTGCACGTGCTTAGGAGCAGAGCCGCCAGCACCTGTTTCAAACAGACCACCACCGTTCATTAGTGGAACAATCGATAGCATCTTAGCTGATGTACCAAGCTCTAGAATCGGGAACAAGTCTGTTAGGTAATCACGTAATACGTTACCAGTAACCGAAATTGTATCTAGGCCTTCTTTGATACGAACCAGTGAGTATTGAGTCGCTTCAAGTGGAGCAAGGATCTTAATTTCAAGACCATCGGTATCGTATTCAGGAAGGTACGCTTCAACTTTCTTAATAAGCTGAGCATCATGTGCACGAGACGCATCTAACCAAAATACCGCTGGAACACCCGATGCACGAGCACGCGTTACCGCAAGCTTAACCCAATCTTGGATTGGTGCATCTTTAACCTGACACATACGGAAGATATCGCCTTCCTCTACGTCTTGCTCTAGAAGCACAGCGCCTGCAGCGTCAACAACTTGAACCTGACCAGCAGCTTCAAGGATGAAAGTCTTATCGTGAGAACCGTACTCTTCGGCTTTTTGAGCCATCAAGCCAACGTTTGGTACGCTACCCATCGTTGTTGGATCGAACGCGCCGTTCTCTTTACAGAAATCAATAACCGCTTGGTAGATGCTCGCGTAGCTGCGATCTGGGATCATTGCTTTGGTATCTTTTTGCTTACCTTCTGGATCCCACATTTGACCAGAAGAACGCAACATTGCCGGCATAGATGCATCAACAATGATATCGCTTGGTACGTGTAGATTGGTAATACCACGATCCGAATCAACCATCGCTAGTGGCGGTTGAGTCTCGTAAACCGCTTGTACGTCAGCTTCGATTGCCGCTTTTTGATCTTGAGGCAGTGACGCGATCTTAGCGTATACATCACCGATGCCGTTGTTAACATCAACACCTAGCTCTTCAAAAAGCTGACCGTGTTTAGCGAAAACGTCTTTGTAGTAAACCTTAACCGCGTGACCAAAGATAACAGGGTCAGAGACTTTCATCATGGTTGCTTTCATGTGTAGAGAAAGCAGTACGCCTTGCTCTTTCGCTGATGCGATTTCTTTTTCAAAGAATGCTACTAGTGCGGCTTTGTTCATTACTGAAGCATCGATGATCTCTTTATCTTGCAGTGCAAATGCTGGCTTCAATGTTTTCTTAGCGCCATCTTTACCTACAAACTCGATGCTTACTTCTGTCGCACCGTTGATTGTTGTCGATTTTTCGCTACCGAAGAAGTCTTTATCTTCCATGCTTGCAACATGCGACTTAGAATCTGCTGACCAAGCCCCCATTGAGTGCGGGTTTTTCTTCGCGTAGTTTTTAACTGAAAGAGGTGCACGGCGGTCTGAGTTACCTTCACGCAATACTGGGTTTACTGCACTACCCTTGATCTTATCGTAAGTCGCTTTAACTGCTTTCTCTTCGTCAGTGTTTGCTTCTTCTGGGTAGTTTGGAAGTGCGTAGCCTTTTGACTGTAGTTCTTTGATTGTTGCTTGCAGCTGAGGTACAGATGCAGAGATGTTTGGAAGCTTGATAATATTCGCTTCAGGTGTCTTAGCCAATTCACCTAGTTCTGCTAATGCATCACCAATACGTTGCTCTTCGTTCAAGTAGTCAGGGAAGTTGGCAATAATGCGCCCTGCAAGTGAAATGTCGCGAGTATCAACGTTAATACCAGAAGACGCTGTAAAAGATTGAATGATTGGCAGCAGAGAGTAAGTTGCTAGCGCCGGAGCTTCGTCTGTAATGGTATAGATGATCGTTGGTTTTTCAGTAGGCATGAAATTTCCCTATAGTTCTTACAAGCTCACTTGAATAGTGAGAGTGTTATAAATTGACCAGTAAGCCACTCTAAAAGTGAAAACTGCTTACTCGATAGTCGTACTCTATCTTATTTTTCATGCAATCTAATGACCGCATGAACCAAATCCGTGAGTGCGTTGTTATAATAAAACACGTAGGTATAATTAAACAAATCAGGCTCAAGAGTCCATAAACTTGTTCTATTTTGTGTCTTTTAGGCGCGCAAATGATAGCTCAATTCCGTTTCAGTGAAAACTTTTCAGCACACTTCGTTTACATTTTTGCAAGGTAGTTAACATGTCTACTCGCTCACGCAGCGCATCTCATTCAGACAAACCGGCTCGTTCTGGCGCCAAATTAAAACAAAGCGGTAATAGACAGAACCGAAGCAGTGATAAAAATAACACTGGCAGTTCGTACAAAAAAACGCACTCCAGTAAGCACCGATATAAAGGTAAACCTACCAATGCGAAACCTAAGGTGGCACTCGAAGATCGCAAAGTAATTCTGTTCAACAAGCCTTTCGATACTCTCAGCCAATTTACAGATGGCGAAGGGAGAAAAACGCTAGCTGACTTTATTCCAGTGAAAGACGTTTATGCTGCAGGTCGCCTTGACCGCGACAGCGAAGGGTTAATGGTCTTGACCAATGATGGGATATTTCAAGCGAAGCTCACTCAACCCAACTCAAAATCCCCAAAGACTTACTGGGTACAGGTTGAAGGCGCACCTTCTGAGGAAGATTTAGATAAATTGAGAAAAGGTGTCGAGCTAAAAGACGGTATGACACTGCCTGCTCAGGTTGAGGTGATGTCTGAACCTGTTGTGTGGGAAAGAACCCCGCCAGTGCGTTTCAGAGCGGCAATACCGACAACATGGTTAGCGATTACTATCATTGAAGGGCGTAACCGTCAGGTTAGACGCATGACAGCCCATATTGGCTTCCCTACTCTGCGCCTTATTCGTTATTCAATGGGTGACATGAATGTAGGTCAGCTTCAGCCTGGCGAGTGGAAAGAGATTTAAAGTCTAAATACCGAGAATATAAAAATGGCCGCTCAAACTAGCGGCCATTTTTATATGCGTTGACAAATATCAGACACAAAAAAGCCAGTCATCAGACTGGCTTTTATCAACATTAACAATTACTGATTAAGTAACTATTAGAAGCTGTAGAACATTGCAGCAAATACTGCAGTTTCTTCGTCGTTGCCTTTACCAGCGTCGACGTCTTGTAGGATATCGATACCCATATCTACGCGGTCGTTAAGCGTATACATTGCTGCGATATTTAGACGAGAGTTATCTTTGTCAGCTACGCCATCTGCTGTAGTAGAGTTAGCGTTGTAACCACCAGCAAGAGTCAGCTGTTCAGTTACTGGGTAAGCAGCAGACAGGTAGTAACCAACCGTTTCTAGGTTAGAAGTATTTTTAGCAACGTCATCTGCACCTTCATTGATCCAGAAGTTAACACCTAAGTCTAGCTCACCAATTTTAGAGTTACCAGATAAAGAGTAAACTTGGTAATCAGCATCATCACGAGTTTCGTAACCACCGTATACGTTTACAACTTCGCTTTCAAAACCAACGTAACCGTTCACGCCTTTATCAGCAGCATCGTGATCGTCATCAGTTTCAAAGTAAGACACACCGTAAGCAAAGCCAGAAGTCGCGCCTTGGAATTTAACTACGTTGTATTGGTCAGATGCATCACCAGCAGAAGAACCGAACTCGTAAGTAAAGTCACCAGCGCCGTCTACTTTATCAAGAGCTGTGTCATTTTCCCAACCGTAAGAAAGAACACCAACACCAGTGTCGAAACCCAACCAAGCTTTATCTACGTCAGTACCGAAATCGTTTTTGATACCTTTTTTCTTAACTTTGTCGTAAGTTTTTCTCTCATCCGTTGACCAGTTAAGTTCGAAATCAGTTTCGAAGTAACCTAATACTCGGTTGTTTTTGTAGCTAACTGCTAAAGTAAGAGCTGTTGCCCAGTCATCATACATAGCTTTAGTTTTAGTGTCGTAGTAACCACCAAGACCAACTGAACCAGAAACAGAGAACTGCTCTTTGTGCATTGGGTCAAATTCAAATGTTGGTTTTGCGTTGCCTAGGCCTACGTTCGCGAAAGCTGAAGTTGAAGCTGCTGCGATTGTTAGCGCTAATAGAGTCTTTTTCATAATAAATCCACTGCCTTTTCTAAGAATGGGAGATCCTTGCCCGGTTCCCTTTTTTTATTTTTTGCGACTGGTCATTACCACTCTTTGTTGGTTAATCACCGTCACTAAATTTCGGGGTCTAGATTGCAAAAGATTATCCTGCGTGTCAAATAAACTAAAAACAAACCTAAAAAAACACAAAACAATTAAAATCAATCACTTACATTTTTTTCATCATTTTACGAGCAGCTTATCCTTAGTTTTATCAGCAAATATAATAATCCAAAAAATGTAACAAACAGAACTTAAAACCACAAACAGTTCACAATGAAGCCAAATTTCAGAACTTAACACCTACAAGCCAGTCTTTTTTAATATTTATATTTCGCAACATAAATAAAATAGTTAAGTTCCTGATGGTTCAGTTTTTTTTTGTGAACAAGATCTACCTTTGATTCAAAAGCAAGCTATTTCGCCGTAAATGTACCGACTAGTGATATGTGCTACTATCCTCGCTCCGCTACGTAGGTCACAGTATGCTAACTACTAAAATTCAAAATTCTATTCGCACCAGTTATCAAAACCTCCAAGATCAGTTGGACAACTTTGTACCTAGACGTGCTCAAAATTACCTTGTTGCAGAAATAGCGAAGACACTTTGTGGTCAATACCACAAAAGTAATCGCATGATCGTTGCAGAAGCCGGGACAGGGATCGGCAAATCACTGGCTTACTTAATGGCAACGATTCCTGTTGCAGTACTCAACAATCGAAAAATCGTCATTTCAACGGCGACGGTTGCACTTCAAGAACAGCTCGTAAATAAAGATCTCCCTCTATATAGAAGACTGACTGATAGAGAGTTCTCTTTTATACTCGCCAAAGGCAGACAGCGTTATTGCTGTGCCGAGAAACTAGCCGCTGCTTGTGGGGTTGATGGTGGTCAGATGGCTATGTTCGAATCCAAGCCAAAGCAAAAGGACATCGAACAATTACAAACCATGTACCGCAGTTTAACTCAAGGAAAATGGGATGGTGACCGTGATTCATGGCCGAAACCAATCGACAACATGATTTGGCAAATGATTGTCAGTGATAAGCACAGCTGTAATAACAGTATGCCTACTCATAGAGACTGCCCTTTCCAAAAAGCGCGCTCAGAGCTAGATAAAGCAGACGTGATTATCGCCAATCACAGTTTAGTGATGGCTGATGCTGACTTAGGTGGCGGCGTAATACTGCCTGAGCCAGAAAACAGCATCTATATATTCGATGAGGCTCACCACTTACCACACGTAGCCCGAGATCACTCTTCTGCGGCGGCAAGTCTAAAAGGTGCCGCTTCATGGTTAGAGCGTTTAAACCAATCGATAACCAAACTTTCAGGCTTAGCGGACGAAAAGCGAGTGGGTCGATTTAGAAATGAATTGCAGGATTCTGTACAACAGCTGATTCCTACTCTGACTCAGCTAAGCAAGCAGTTTGACGCCACCCATTTTGAAGATGGATTGTACCGTTTTGAACATGGTGACTTACCTGAGTGGCTAGAGAATGAATCTAAAGATCTCAAGCAACTCACACAAAAGGCGAGCCAAGCGGTTGCGAAGATTGCAGACCTTATTGCTGAACGTGTTAAAGATGGAGAACTTTCAGCAAAATTAGCCGAGCCCGCGCTTGCTGAAATCGGCTTCTATATACAAAGAACAGAAAACCTTGCGCAGGTTTGGCGCTTAATGGCCGAGCCTAAACGAGAAAAAGGAGCCCCTTTGGCGCGCTGGCTTGAACTCAATAAAGAGAGCGAAGGCGATTTTGTTGTCAATGTTTCACCACTCGAAGTTGGCTGGCAGCTTGACCAACAGATTTGGAGCCGTTGTGTCGGTGCGGTGCTTGTTTCCGCGACCATGAGAGCACTCAACTCCTTCAGCTTTTTCTGTCACCAAGCAGGAATCAGTCAAAAAGAAGACGATGGCGTGCAGTTTCTGGCTTTGGCATCACCGTTTGATTATCAGAATCAAGCAGAGCTGATCGTGCGAGCTATGAAATACGAACCGCAAGCGCCTCAGTTTACCGAATATCTTATTGAAATTTTGCCTAAGGTAATAGAAGACAACAAAGCCAATCTCGTTCTATTCTCTTCTTACTGGCAAATGAATAAAGTTGCAGAAGCTTTGGCAACAGATTTCGTTAAAAAGTCATGGGCTTTACAGGTTCAAGGTGATACTTCACGCACCGAAATCCTAAAAAAACATAAAAAACTCATAGACCAAGGTAAAACAAGCGTTCTTTTTGGAACTGGCAGCTTTTCAGAGGGTCTTGATCTACCTGGAGAGCTTCTTGAAAACCTAGTTATTACTAAGATTCCTTTTGGCGTTCCTACGTCACCTGTAGAACAAGCACATTCAGAATATATTGAATCACGTGGCGGTAATCCTTTTATGCAGATTACTGTTCCAGAAGCGAGTAAAAAGCTTATTCAATCTGTCGGTAGACTACTGCGTAAGGAACGAGATTCTGGTAAAGTCACGATCCTTGATAGACGCATAGTCACGAAGCGATACGGGAAATCCCTACTCGACTCACTACCGCCTTTTAAAAGAACAATAAAATACTAATTTTCCTACCCGAAAGGTAGTTATGGGCCAGTTATCGCTAGGCCCTGCATTCACAACCCAACATGATTAATCCATCGATTATTCGTGTGGCTGCCCTAACAGCCGATAACGAGAACACTAGCTATTTATGGAAATGATTGAGCCAACCATGTTGGTTATCCTCGCTCTGGTTGCATTTGCAGCGGGCTTTATTGATGCCGTCGCCGGTGGTGGTGGGATGTTAACCGTTCCAGCTTTACTGTCGCTTGGCCTGCCGCCACATATCGCGCTAGGGACGAACAAGCTCGCTGCAACGTTTGCCTCATCGACAGCGGCTTTTACTTACTATCGCAAAAAGCTATTTAAGCCAGAATGTTGGATCAATGCATTCATCGCCACCTTGATAGGTGCAACAATTGGTACTTTAACAGTTGATGCAATCAGCACTGAGTGGTTAGAGAAAGTACTACCATTAGTTATTCTTGCTGCAGCGGTCTATACCATTTTTCACAAGACGCCGAATGCCAATCACAACGTGTCACCGAAACCTTGTCCTGTGCTGAAGAAAAAGCAAAAGTACCAAGGATTCATTCTGGGCTTTTACGATGGCGTCGCAGGCCCGGGAACTGGCGCGTTTTGGACAGTAAGTTCTATGGCTCTTTACCGCCTAAATATCTTGCTTGCTTCAGGCCTATCCAAAGCAATGAACTTTACCAGTAACTTCACTTCTTTAGTGACCTTTGCAATTCTTGGTCATATTGATTGGGTTCTTGGTTTAACCATGGGTGTTTGCTTAATGGCCGGAGCGTTTGTAGGGGCACACTCTGCAATTCGTTTTGGTGCGACGTTTATACGACCGGTTTTTGTTACAGTTGTAAGCGTACTTGCAATTAAACTGGCTTACGAAGCGTGGTTTGTAAACTTATAGCCACCAACAAACGAGAAGCAAAATGAATCAGTTTTCAAAGCTAAAAAGCGTTATTGATACCTTGATTGGCCATTGCTCTCAGGTCGATAAGTCTCGTGGCGCTTATCATCAAGCACTGTTTGATAGAGCCTTGTTTAAGTGTGGAGCATCGACTCTTCTTCCTTATGCCCTTGAAACTCAGGCAACTTATAACACCATTATTCGTGAACAGAGCACCAATCAACTCACTTCATCACGAGCGAATTACCTGACTGAAAGGCTGACCAACCAGATTGCAGCGATTCAACGAGAGTTAGCCAATCACGATTTGCGCCTAGACAGGAAAAGTAAATCAGGAAAAAGCTTAAACGACTTATACAACGAACTCGCACAACACCAAGATTGGCAAAAGCGGCTCGTCGATTTAGTTCAAACACGAAAGTTAGCGTTTGATTCAGCGCCACGCCACCATAAGAAAAAAGCGGAAGAGGCTTGGCAACTCGCAAAAGAACGATTGGAACGCTGTGAGGACTCAATGAAGAACATTGAGAGATTGATTAACTTAGAGAACCCTACGCGAAATGAGCACTGATAACACATCATCACCACTGGATAACGCACCTGAAGAAGTTAAGTTAGCTGTCGACTTGATCTACTTACTCGAAAGCAACGAGATCGACCCAAAGGTGGCGTTAGAAGCAATTAAGATTGTCCAGCAAGATTTACAAGCCAAACTAGCATCTAGCATCTAGCATCTAGCAAAAAATATACAGGATTCACATGTACCAACTTAGCTTTTCTATGCCCGAGTTTCTTGAAAATTACTGGCATAAGAAACCAACCATCTTAAAAGGTGGCTTCCAGAACTTCGTCGACCCAATTTCGCCGGAAGAACTTGCTGGTTTATCGATGGAAGAAGAAGTGGATTCTCGCTTTGTTTCTAACCTCGACAACAAATGGACAGCCGAACACGGTCCATTCACTGAAGAGAAGTTTGGTGAACTCACTGAAACACATTGGCAATTGATCGTTCAAGCAGCCAACCATTGGCATCAAGGTGCAAATCAGCTGACTGAAGCGTTCCAACAATTACCAAACTGGTTGTTCGACGATCTCATGATTTGCTACTCAGCACCTGAAGGCGGTGTTGGCCCTCATATTGATCAATACGATGTATTCATCATTCAAGGCCAAGGTAAACGTCAATGGAAAGTGGGCGCGAAAGATGTTGGTCAGTACAAAGAGACCGTTCAAGCGTCTGCTCTACGCCAAATAGAAGGCTTTGAGCCAATCATTGATGAAACCTTAGAGCCGGGCGATATCCTTTATATCCCGCCAGGTTTCCCACATGAAGGGAACACATTAGAGCCGTCGATGAGCTACTCTATTGGCTACCGTTCCCCTAAAGAACAAGAGCTAATCAGCAACTTTGCCGATTTTGTGCTTGCTCATGATATGGGTGACGTACACCTGCACGATCCAGAATTCAAAACGCAAGAAGGCTACGGAAAAATTCGTTCATCGGATTTAAGCAATCTCACTGACATGTTGAAATCTGCACTAGAGCAACCTGAAACCATCAGTGAATTCATGGGTTGTCTGCTAAGCCAATCACGCCACCAACTTGATATCGTCGCTCCTGAGCCATTATGGACTCAAGAAGAGATTGCTCAACATTTAGAGTCTGAAGGTGAAATCCACCGTGTATCTGGCTTAAAGGCGCTCTACCACGAAAATGAAAACAACACGGCTTACATCAATGGCGAAGTGGTTAAGGTTGATGAAGCGGACTCTTCATTACTCAACACACTTTGCGATGAAACCTTGATTACTTCAGCTGCTGCTCTATCTCCTTCGGGCGTAACGGTCGTGACTGAACTGGTGAACAAAGGCTACTGGTTTATCGAAGAGTAAGCAGCGTCAACCGCTGGTTATTGACCATCTTCTAAAGCAACAAATAAAAAAGGGACAAATGAAATCTTCATTTGTCCCTTTTTCTATTCAAGAATTAGTTAAGGCTTAATGCTTATACCTTGAAAAACTATACCTTGAACTGATTAACCAACTTCTGTTGTTGTTGAGACAGTTCGTCAATCTCATTACCGACTTGCTCAGAAGCTGCGGCTTGCTCCAAGATCTTCGCACTCAAATCGCGAATATTAACCACGCTTTGATTTACTTCACCGGAAACCGATTGTTGCTCTTCGGCTGCTCGAACGATCTGACTGTTCATATCACTGATCGCCTCAATAGAAGTAAAGATCGAACCCAGATCTTCAACTGCTTTCTGAACGTGGAGTGCTGTGTCGTTTGCAAGTATATTGCCTTCTTGTATCGCTTCAACGACATCTTGAGTTCCAGCATGAACCTTATCGATCACCGCTCTGATCTCACCAACCGATGACTGTGTGCGACTTGCGAGATTTCTTACCTCATCCGCAACAACAGCAAAACCTCGACCTTGTTCACCCGCCCTCGCCGCTTCAATAGCCGCATTCAATGCCAGTAAGTTAGTTTGCTCAGAGATCCCTTCAATAACACTTAATATCTCGGTGATGTTGCCGTTGTTTTTTGCCAATTCTTCAACAATAGGTACAGCGCTCGACATACGCTCCACCAGCTTTCTCATTTCACCAGCTGAGAGCTCAATGACTTGTTGCCCTTGTTGAGCTGAACGATTCGCTTCGCACGCTGCATCAACGGCCACTTCTGCATTTTGTACCACTAAGCCCGCAGTTTGAGTCATCTCTTCTGCCGCTGTTGCTACCAGATCGACTTCTTTAAACTGAGATTCACTACTCTCTCGAGTGCTTGATGCCGATGCTTTAGCCTGACTGGTCGTACTCGCCACTTGTTCAGTGGTATGGATAACTTCTTTGATCGTGTGTTGTAGCGTATCTAAGAATAAGTTAAACCCTTTAGATAACTGACCAATTTCGTCTTGAGATTTCACTTCCAAACGCTGAGTCAAATCACCTTCACCAGAAGCGATATCATTAAGTCGCTCGACCACTTGTCGAATAGGCTTAACAATTGAAAGTGAAGCAAATGCGATAATGGCTAGACCAAAGAAAGTGAACACGGTACCGGCAATTACTTCCGTCTTAATGCCTTCACTTAACTTAGTGCTAATGATGGAATCCAATTTATTTGCATCAGCGACAACACTCTCTCTTGGGATCTCGAACAACACGCCCCAAGTTTGGTTAGCCGCAACAACTGGAGCAAATGCGAGTAACCACTCACCGTTCTCACTCCATTGCGTTGTCACTTCGCCACCAAAGATAAAATCGGTCATCAAGTCGCTGTTTGTGTTGTTACTTTGGAAGCTCGAACCAACTGCAATGCTTGAATCATCAGAAGCAATAACAGAACCGTCTAGGCTCACCACGTAAACTGCACCTGCGCCATCGAACAAGCTTTGATCAGATTGAGTCACTACATTGGTTAAGCCATCTAACCTTAGGTCAATCCCAAGAAAACCAATCGCCGTATCATCGACTAAAATTGGCACTGAGATTGAAGAAGTAAGTAAGGTTTTACCCCCGCTGTTTACAACCCTTGGTGTACTAATACAGGTTTGCCCTGATGACAAAGGACAGTAGAAACGTTCACTGTTGCCGTCATCACTCAATATAGATTCTGAAAGCACGTTCGGCAGAACATTCTCACCGTTGTCTGCCACCTTCCAATAAGGTGCAAAACGGCCTTTTTCGTTAGAGCCGACATAATCGGCATCCACATAGTTCGCGTCTTCACTATCGAGCAAGTCTGGTTTAAAGACTAAGTAAGCCCCTTGGATCGAATCAAAGTTTAAAACTGAACGACGCACCATTTCGTCCAACGCAGTACGAAGCTCTTCACTTGGGGTAAAGTTTTCATCGGCATTGTTCTTTAGAAACTGAGCATTCGCCGCTAGCATCTCAGCACGATAAATAGCTTCGTCGACGTAACGTTGAGTTTCTTGAGCATTGAGCTGAGAAACAGACGCCAATAACTGCTGAGTTTTATTGATAACTGATTCTGAGCTTTGAGATTTGATGACTTGTTGATTACTCGTTGCGTTGTAGATCGAGAAACCAATAAGAGACAGTGAAGTAATGATTAGGCAACAACCTGCTAAGAGAGTTATTTTCCACTGTACCGATAGAGAGCGCATTTAATATCCTTATTTAAGCCAAAAGACTTCCATAACCATAACTATCACACCGACAACAAATTTCTGTACACAATGTAAATGAGTTAGACGAATAGCTTAGCGAATAATTACAGCACAAATCGCTTACATATAAAACGAAAGTTTACATAAATGTTAACAAGCCATGCCTTTTACCTATTGCTTCTGCGATTTCAAAATAATCTACTCATACAATCATTGCCAATAGGCCTATTGCTCTAACATTTTGGGTATAACCTAGCATCGATATTTCAAGGAAGCTGACTCTCCCTACATCTTTAAAACGCCGCAATTTCGGATTACTTTTTCTAATCCAAGTTATAGGTTTTTATCTTGATCAACTTCACATTTTTTGATTGCTAAGTCGGCAATCAAGCTCTAATATCTCGCGCCTAGATTCCCTGAATACTTTATTCTTTTGGCTCTCTTTAATGGAGTGCTAAGGCTTTTTACGTCTTTAATTTTTGGAGAGATACGCAAATGTCTGCCTCGTTTCCATTAGCGAAACTTACCTTTTTAATCGCTATTCTGACAGCCGTAGGTCAAATGACTCAAACGATGTACGTGCCTTCTATCGGTCATATGGCGGGTGAGTTCTTGGTTTCTGCGTCTTCACTTCAAGCTGTGATGGCGTGCTACTTGATCCCTTATGGTCTGTCGCAATTTGTCTACGGCCCGCTTTCTGATCGCCTAGGTCGTAAACCTATCATCGTGGTAGGTTTGATCATCTACATCATAGGTACTTTGGTAGCCTTATTCGCTCATGAGTATCAATGGTTCCTAGCGGGTAGCTTTATCCAAGGCTTAGGCATTGGTTGTGGCGGTGCGATGTCTCGAACATTGACTCGTGACTGTTTTGAAGGCGCAGAACTGCACCGTGCAAATAGCTTAATCAGCATGTGTGTGATTTTCTCACCATTGATGGCTCCTGTTTTGGGCGGTTACTTAACAGAAGCTTTCGGTTGGCGTTCTAGCTACTTGTTCCTCGCGCTGTTCGGTATCGCGGTTGTGATCACCATGATGACGAGCATGATGGAAACTCTGCCAAAAGAACGACGCAAAAATGAGTCTGTTGTAAACAGCTACAAATTCGTTCTGTCTGACAAACGCTTCCAAGGTTTACTACTAGTTCTAGTAGCAACATTCGCGGGGGTCGCAGTATTTGAAGCCGCGGCTGGTGTATTACTTGGTGGCGTACTGGGTTTACCTGCAACCACAGTCAGCTTGTTGTTTGTTTTGCCTATTCCGGGTTACTTAGTGGGTGCTGGTCTATCGAGTTACATCGCACAACGTCGCTCTGAGCGTCGCGCACTGAATGTTGGCCTAGTATCGATCTTAGTCGGTTCAGCCGTGGTGCTGATACCGGGTCTGTTTGGTCAAACAACAGCATTAACTTTGATTGGCGGTGCAACCATTTACTTCTTGGGCGCTGGTATCTTATTCCCAGCAGCAACAACGGGAGCACTTTCGCCATTCCCATACCACGCAGGTACAGGAGGCGCGATCTTAGGGGGTATGCAGAACCTAGGTGCTGGTATCGCAACACTATTGGCATCGTTCTTCCCAGCTCAAGATCAACTGCCGCTCGGTTGCCTGATGATTGCTATGTCATTTATCGTGATGCTTGGTTTACGTTGGGTCAATCGCAAGCCTGACCACTCAAACGAAATGCCATTGGCTATCTAAAGTAAAGCTCGAATCCACCCCAAACGAAGAAAAGGGACATATTGATAAGTGTGTCCCTTTTTTGTTGCCCGTTTTCCCTCACCTCACGCTTGCCTAAATTTCATTTAACATTACTTTGATTTTTTGAAAACAATAACAGACACTTACGTTGAAAGTGCATATCCAGAATCCAATTATAAATAACATCACTGGAAGAAAACTAACCACTAACTAAAGGATGCTGGCATTAAAACGAGTAAGGTGCACACTAAGGATCTACAGATGCGTTTCGCTTTAACCACATTAGCCGTATCGGCCGCGCTTGTTGCCGGATGCAGCAATCAAGGAATAACAACCATGAAACACTACTCTCCATCGCAACTCGTCGCTCAGCAGACACAAGCTCCTGTTGCTAAGAAAGTCCCTCATGCAATGACGATTCATGGTGATACTCGAATCGATAATTACTACTGGATGCGTGATGATGAACGCCAAGATCCAGAGATCTTGCAACATCTTGAACAAGAGAACCAGTACGCAGAGACCGTGCTGAAGCATACAGAATCAACACAAAAACAGTTATTTGAAGAGATAAAAGGCCGAATCGCGAAAGACGACAATTCGGTACCGGTGCGCAAAGGCAGCTACTACTACTCGAATAAAGTTACAGGTGACAACGAATACCCAGTTCACTTGCGTGAAAAAGACTTTTTAGGCACAGACAAGCAAGTCATCTTAGACGTTAACGAACTAGCAAAAGAACATGAATTCTTCAGTATTGGTGGCTTAACGATCAGCCCAGACGAAAACTTGTTGGCCTATGGCGAAGATACGCTGAGCCGCCGAATTTACACCATCAAGATCAAAGACCTCACCACTGGTGAATACCTAAAAGATGAAATTGAAGGTGCTTCAAGTGCTATCGCGTGGCAAAACGATAACCAAGCCTTCTACTACATCAAGAAAGATCCACAAACGCTGCTGGGTTACCAAGTCTACCGCCATGTATTAGGCACACCTCAAACAAGCGATGAGTTAATCTACGAAGAAACCGACAGCGCTTACTACACCTCTTTGAGTAAAAGCAAAGATGGTGAACAGGTCTACATTTGGCACTCGAGCACAGGAACCAGTGGTGTTTCAGTCATCGATGCCAACAACCCAAAGGCTAAAGCCGAAGCTTTTTACCCAAAAGAGACAGGCATAGAGTACAGCATCGCTAAATTGAGTGATTGGTATTACATTTATACCAACTACCAAGCGGTCAACTTTCGTTTAATGAAAGTCGCAGCCGAAGAGATGCATGACCGCTCAAAATGGGTCGATGTCATTGCAGCAGACGATAACACTCAGCTTGTTGATTTCGAGTTGTTTGATGACCATCTTGTTTACGAGCAACGTGCGGATGGCTTGTCTAAAGTCACGGTTCGCCAACTCTCAACAGGTAAAGAGTTCCCACTTAAATTTAACGACACCGCTTTTGCCGCTTACTTAACGAGTAACTATGAGTTAGATAACTCAAAAGTTCGAATCTATTACAGCAGCTTGACTACGCCTGGAACTTACTATGATTTCGACCTAAGTACAGGTGAGTCTGAAATCAAGAAGCAAACACCCGTATTAGGTGATTTCAAAGCGGATAACTATCAATCAGAGCGAATCATGGTAACGGCTCGCGATGGTAAGCAAGTACCTGTCTCTTTGGTCTATCGCAAAGACTTATTCAAAAAAGACGGCACTAACCCAATTTACCAATACGGCTACGGATCTTACGGTTCAACCATTGAACCGACCTTCAGCTCGACTCGTCTCAGCCTGCTTGATAGAGGCTTCGTTTTTGCGATCGCTCACATCCGCGGTTCAGAAATGCTAGGGCGCCCTTGGTATGAAGACGGCAAAAAGCTGACCAAACAAAACACATTTAATGACTTTGTCGATGTAACTAAGGGCCTAGTTGAAGAAGGTTATGGCGCTAAAGATAAAGTATTTGCGGTAGGCGGTTCGGCAGGCGGTCTACTTATGGGAGCGATCATCAACCAAGCTCCTGAATTATATAGAGGCATTGGAGCACATGTTCCGTTTGTCGATGTGGTAACAACCATGCTTGATGAGTCGATCCCTCTTACGACTAACGAATACGACGAATGGGGCAACCCTAACAATAAAACCTACTATGACTACATGCTAAGTTACTCACCGTACGACAACGTTAAGGTACAAAACTATCCGAACATGTTGGTGACAACAGGCCTACATGATTCACAAGTACAATACTTTGAGCCAATGAAGTGGGTGGCGAAACTGCGTGAAATGAAAACAGACAACAATGTACTGGTGTTCAAAACCGATATGGAAGCCGGCCACGGTGGCGCTTCTGGTCGATTTAAGCGATTAAAAGAAGATGCTCTTGAATACGCCTTCTTTTTAGACTTATTAAAAACTCAGTAGACTCAGCGTAACTGTAGGTATTCACACAACTTAACGTCGCCATTTAATCTCGACAAAATGGCGACAGAAATTATTAAGCATGGTTAAATACGATTAACCATGAAATCCACCAAATCAAAAAATCTTTGAAAACTCGCAGTGACAAAGGTTTACGAGAGGTATAAAAACAAATGAAAGTAATTAGCTTCAACATCAACGGCCTGAGAGCCCGCCTTCATCAACTGCAAGCTGTTATCGACAAACACCAACCGGACGTAATTGGTCTGCAAGAGATAAAAGTACACGATGAAGCCTTCCCAATTGCTGATGTTGAAGCAATGGGTTACAAGGTTTATTTCCACGGCCAAAAAGCACACTACGGTGTGGCAATGTTGTGTAAGCAAGAGCCAATCTCAGTTCAGAAGGGTTTCCCAACAGATAATGAAGACCATCAAAAACGCATGATCATGGCGACGTTTGAAGATGAAAATGGTGAAAAGGTTACCGTGCTAAATGGCTACTTCCCTCAAGGGGACAACATCAAGCATGAAACAAAATACCCGTACAAACGCGAGTTCTACAAAGACTTGATGACTTACCTAAACGATCACCACAACAAAGATGAACAAGTGATCGTGATGGGCGACATTAATATCAGCCCTATCGACGCAGACATCGGCATTGGTGAACCTAATGCGAAACGTTGGTTGAAAACCGGTAAGTGCTCTTTCCAACCTGAAGAACGCGAATGGCTAAAAACTCTAATGGATTGGGGTTTTGTGGATAGCTTCCGTCTACTGCACCCTGAAGTGAATGATCAATACTCGTGGTTTGATTACCGTTCAAAAGGTTTCGTAGACAACCGCGGCCTACGTATTGATGTAGTCCTAGCAACTCAGAAACTTGCTGATAAGTGTACTGAAGCAGGCATCGACTACGAACTACGTGGCATTGAAAAGCCATCTGACCACGCACCAATTTGGTCGACGTTTAAGTAGAAAATAGGGAGCTCATGCTCCCTATTTTCTACTTAGATTAGTTGATTGGCCAAGGGGTTGTCCCGTCGATACTAATAGGTGCTGTGGCAAACTCATCGACACAATAACCTTGGTTTGAGCTCGCGAAGTACGTTAGTGGCATTGGTGGCAAATTCAGTGTCACTACTTGTTGTTTTGCTTTATCCGTAAAACTAAAGCCCCACATATCTAGATAATTCCGCATATCCCGCTCGTTGACATAACTCAGCGCAACCAACAGCCAATCGTCGTTCGTGATCTGATTTGCTTCCTCTCTTGAATAGCTGTCAAAGCCAATGGTTTGCCTATTTGCAACCCACAACTCGTCACTCGACTTTAAACGATTAAACTCACGCTCAATCAAGTGTAAACGCCCTAGCAAATGCCAACCAGAACTCAATACACCTTGCTGCTCAGTTAACATCATCATTTGAATGAAGACTCTCGCTCCCCAGCTCCAACCGGTTTGATTCTGAGCTGCCATAAAAGCATTTGGGTCAGATTGAGCTCGGCTCTGCTGCAAAAGTTCATACTGCCCTTTAAAATCTAAGCCTTGGCAAGACGATACTTTTCCGGTGTCTTTATAATATTTTGATTTACTAAAATACGAATAGTAGTTCGTTGTAGAGTGCCCATCCCAGCCGCTAAACCTAAATCGACCACGCTCTAAACCATGCCCTAACTCGTGAAGATCACCATGCCCTAATGGATGAAACGACCAATAGGCATCATACGGGTTTCCTGAACAACCATAGCCACAGTTAGCTTGGTCTGCATTCATATGCTTTACAATGTCAATGGTTGCAATTTCCCAGCCCTTGTCTTCCCCGTATTGGTGTATTTCAGCAATTTCATCAATACCCGGCCCTTTAAAGCCTGCAAGTGCATGAGGAAAGTTATGTACATAACGCTCTGTGGCAAGAGCCATATCATGAGGCTGAGCCCAATCAGCAGCACTGATAGACTCTTTCATTTTGTCTAGTTTAGAGTGGACTTCAAATCCAGGTGTTACCAGTTCTGCCCAGTCAAACTTTCCTTCTTCAAGTTGTGCCACAAAACTATCGTTGTCCGCCTCACTTCGCCAAACCGGGTGTTGAGCAACATTTTCAAAACGCAACTCCACATCGATATCATTGGTATCAAAATGAACCTGTAATGTTCCACCATAGGCTGAAGTGAGATAAATCGTCTCGCCTGGTTTCACTGGATAAGTTACCGAGGTTAAAAATTTCGGCCGAGCGTAACCGTCATTGCCTGAAAACTCGTGTGTCGCGCCACTACGCAATGTATTAAATGCAATAGACGTAGCCACTTCGTTACTGTCTAAGCGAGTCACCTTAATCGTCTCACCTGGCAATGCGTACACTCCAGCTGATCGAAAGTGTCTCTTGGACTCAAAGGCAATTGTTTTGGTGACGAGCGGTACGTTTTCAAAACTCTTGGTACTGAAATTGCCTAGACTTGGTTGCGCCGCGTTATACACGCGACTGTTGTAGGTCGCGTAATCACTGTAATAAGAGCGAAGAAAATCAATTCTCTCTGTCACGCCCTTACCCATTGGGTACTGAACGTCTTGGCGATAGCGATCCGCAAGTAACAGTAACAACTTTTCATATTCGTAATCATCGGTTGAAAATAGGTCAACTTTGTTACTATCAAGTGATGTTAAGTGCGAACGAATACTGTTTGCTGCAGTATAGAACTCTTCATCCATATTGGATTCATCAGGGCAAGATTTGTCATCGCAGGTAGTCAAGTCAACGGTAAAACTATCATCTTTCAGTCTCTGTAAAAGCGCTTGTTGTTGAACAATGTTATCCGGTACCTGATTAATGAGCTGTGTAGAATCCCAATTAGACAGGCCAAGCTTGCGCCAATAGTTATCACCAACGTAGGTCATGTGCATTTCAGCAAACAAGGCATTACCTAAGTCCGTCATACCGCCATCAAGATGTAGATATAACACTGGAATATTTTTGGTGAACGCCAAACGTAACCCTGAAATCACATCTTCAATGTCATCACCATCATTTAACTTTTGAGACAAAACTAGCAAATCAGGGTTATTGGCTTCAATACATTGACTTAATTTACTACCATCACAAGTATTGTCAGCGTTGATAACCATAGAAGCATTAACATTGTCGGTTAACCAGTTTCGTGTCGCTTGATCATCAGGAAAATAATGAGACTGATCAAGCTGAGCTAACACAACATTTTGTGGCGAGTCAGTACTAGAAGTCCACCTAACTAAGTTCTTCAACCAAGTATCCATCTCTTCGTTGACAGAATCAGGAAAGCGCTGCTTAGTTCGAAACGGGTTACTTGCTAATGCTGCATAGCGGTTGTCGTCTGACGTATAACCCGCAATACCAATGACAAGCTCTTGGTTGGCATAGCCATCTTGCATCGCTTTATTGGTTTTTAAGATGACATCGTTAAAGCCATAGGTAGGTAAGATAATTGCCGTGTCATGTGTTGGACCCCAATGAAGATTACGTAGAGGTTCCCCTTCAGAGTTTTGGGATAAAGCTTGCTTAATATGATTGTAGTCCTCGTTGTATTGAGCAACTAATGCTTGGCTTGCCTCAATAAACTCCAAGGAATTAACAACATAAGAAGCATTACCAGTCGACAAGGCTTTTTGAACAGCGGTTTGCGGAATTGGGTTTATATCTGGCTCACCGCTTCCATCACCGTCATTACCTCCTCCTCCAGAACCTCCAGAACCTCCAGAACCTCCAGAACCTCCAGAACCTCCAGAACCTCCAGAACCTCCAGAACCTCCAGAACCTCCAGAACCTCCAGAACCAGTTTGGGCACTTTCACCGCCACTACCACCTCCGCATCCTAAAAGTGATAACGTGATAACACAAAGAACCAAGTTCGCTAGTAAGTTACTCTTTTTCATCATCATTCCGTACAAGAACAAAATTTTTCCGAGTCTATCTATAGTTAAGTCTAAAGCAATTATTCTTATGAATGCGTGAACGCAATTTGAAGCAAGTTAACTGTTTTTAAAAATCTACAGTTCGTATTGACGAGTCTCTGCCCAAACCATGACTGTGTTACCTTTTCGATACAAAAAACGGCGCTATAGAAGCGCCGTTTTATTAATATGATTTGTACAGGGTGCGATTAGCTAAGAGGCCTTAGGTAAGCAAGAAAACGCTTCTCTGCGAATTTAAAAATCGCGATGATGATAAACGTGAGCGCCATGTAGAACAGACCTGCAGTCAGGAAAGACTCGAATGGAGCGTAATAACGTGAGTTAACCAAACGAGCTGCACCCGTTAGATCCATAATGGTTACGATACCTGCTACCGCAGAGCCGTGAAGCATGAAAATGACTTCATTACTGTAAGCTGGCAGTGCGCGACGTAAAGCACTTGGTAAAATGATACGACGGTAAGTCTTCGGTGTACTCATGCCGTATGCTTTTGCAGCTTCCACTTCACCTTTCGGTAACCCGTTGATCGCACCACGAATGATCTCTGCAGTATAAGCTGACGTGTTAAGAATGAATGCCACTAAAGCACAGAACCATGCGTTTTCCCACAATGTGTCTTTCACTGGGAAAAACTGATCCATACCGTAGTAAATCAGGTACAGCTGAACCAATAATGGTGTGCCACGGAAGAAATAGATGAACGACCAAGCTGGAGCATTAATCATCATATTTGGACTGTTACGAGCGATAGCTAACGGTATGGCTACGAATAAGCCAATGACCAAAGCGACACAAACCATCCAAGCCGTTGTCCATAAACCACCAAGGTAAATCGGCAGGCTTTCAATTATCAATGAAAAGTCCATAACTACCTCGCGTGGATACTGAATTTACGTTCAACCAACTTAAGTAAGCCTGTCGAAACACTGGTGAAGAATAAGAAGATCAGCGCCACCGTCATGTAGAAGGTAAATGGCATTTTGGTTGAACCTGCCGCTAATGCGCTAACGCGGACCATGTCTTCTAGGCCGATAATCGAAACCAACGCAGTCGTCTTAAGCAGAACCAACCAGTTATTACCAAAGCCCGGCAGTGCGTGACGAATCATTTGCGGTAATAGAATACGACGAAACGCTAAAACGGGTCCCATGCCATAGGCCTTTGCGGCTTCCATTTCACCGCTATCAACAGCCATGATTGCACCACGGAAGGTTTCAGCCATGTAAGCGCCAAAGATGAAGCCAATGGTTAAGACACCAGCAATGAATGGGCTGACATCAATATAATCTGGTAAGTAAGAGGTCCATTCGTGGTTAGGATCACTTGAGGTGAACCACTCATTGAGCCACTCATTGATGGAATACAAACTGTTGTTTAAAAGGATTTGTCCACCAAAGAAAATCAGCATCATCAAGACGAGATCAGGAATGCCTCGAATAACAGTTGTATAGAGGGTTGCAATAGCACGAGCCCAACGATAAGGCGCTAGTTTTGCTAAGGCACCTAGCATACCAAGAACCATAGCTAAAATTAGCGACAGCAAGGCAACTTCGATTGTAAGCACCGCCCCTTTCAGGATCGAAGCTTCATATCCTTGTAAATCAAACATAATGAATTCCAACAGAACTGCGAAAAAGTTGGTAAGACAGGGAGAGGAGAACCTCTCCCTTAAGAAGTGACGCTAGAAATTACTGACCGTATACGTCGTAGTTGAAGTATTTAGCAGCGATATCTTGGTAGATGCCTTTCTCACGTAGTGAAAGGATTGCAGCATCTAATTGCTTAGTCAGATCTTTGTCTTGCTTACGTAGAGCAATACCAAAACCTTCACCGAACCACTTAGGATCTGTTAGTGATGGACCAACAAACTCGTAAGCTTCACCACCAGCTTTGTTTAGTACGCCTTCTTCTAGAGCAGATGCATCACCCAGTACAGCAGCAACACGACCGTTAGCTAGATCAAGGTAAGCTTCATCGAATGAACCGTAACGAACGATTTCTACTGTGTCACCGTAGTTGTCTGTTAGATATTTATCGTGAGTTGTTGCACGTTGAACCGCAATTTTTTGACCGCTTAGATCATCGAAGTTAAGACCTGCACCTTTTTTAGCAATGAACTTGTTTGGGATAAGTGCGTATTTGCCAGTGAAATCGATCTTTTTCTTACGCTCTTCCGTGATCGACATTGCCGCGATGATCGCATCATATTTACGAGCAAGTAGAGAAGGGATAATGCCATCCCAGTCTTGTGCAACGATCTTACACTTCACCTGCATTTCAGTACAAAGTGCGTTAGCCATATCGACATCGAAGCCTTTTAGTGAACCGTCAGCTTCTGTCCAGCTAAATGGAGGGTAAGCACCTTCAATACCGAAACGTACTGTTTTCCATTCTTTTGCTTGAGCTACGCCCGTTGCAGCAGTTGCAGCAAGTGCCGCGACTAATAACCACTTTTTCATATCCCTACTCCTGTGATTTAGGTTTTTATGTTTTGCTAATTTTAATATTGTGTTTGTTGTTACTTATTAACTTACTTGTTGTGTTTCATTGTTAACACTGTCGCCATTTACCTTAGCAACAGCATTTCAATTCTGATTAGTAAATCGATGAGATAAATTGTTGTAATCGCTCAGATTCAGGCTCAGTAAACAGTTTAGCTGGATCGCCCTGTTCTTCCACTAAGCCTTGATGCAGGAACATCACATGGTTTGATACGTCACGAGCAAAAGCCATTTCATGTGTTACCACAAGCATGGTTCTTCCTTCTTCTGCTAGATCACGCATTACACCAAGTACTTCCCCTACTAACTCAGGGTCAAGTGCTGATGTTGGTTCATCAAACAGCATCACCTCAGGATCAACCGCTAACGCTCGAGCAATTGCCGCACGTTGTTGTTGCCCACCTGATAAATGACCTGGGTAGTAATCTTTACGCTCATACAGGCCTACTTTTTTAAGTAGTAGTTCTGCATTTTCAATCGCTTGAGCTTTAGGTACACCTAAGACGTGAACAGGCGCTTCGATAACATTTTCGAGAACGGTCAGGTGAGACCAAAGATTGAAGCCTTGAAAAACCATCGCTAAGCGAGAACGGATTCGCTGTACTTGTTTTTCATTAGCAGGAACAGATACACCTTGGCGGTTGTTTTTCATTTGAATTAATTCGCCATTAACCCAAATTTCGCCTGCGGTTGGTGTCTCTAAAAGGTTGATACATCTAAGGAAAGTACTTTTACCCGACCCAGAAGATCCGATAATCGATACAACATCGCCTTTATGCGCAGAAAGTGAAATTCCTTTTAAAACTTCATTTTGACCAAACGTTTTGTGTAGATCCTTTATGTCCAGCGCTGGTACATCTTTCATGCGCTTTCTCTCCCAAGTTTGTGAAAATGCAAGGTACTCCGACCTTTTCATGCGATACAAACTAGCACCACACGAAAAAACATGCAACAAATTATTAACCTAATAAATTGGAATAAATAGCGATTCACTCTGACTTATTATGCAAAAGGTAGCGTTTTCACCTCAATTTAATGAATGAGTTCTATCAATAAGCTGTAATTACACCCCTTACATTGTTTAAATAAAGTTAACCAAAATGAGATTCTCGTAGCTTGATGTCTCACAAGAAAAACAGGTTTTGTGAACTTAGAAACATCGCGACCCACAAAATATAGCGCGAACATTCAGCACACCATCCTCACCATAATGCACAATTATTTTAAGGTTATTACATTGTAATGTATTTTACTCAGAGCGTGGGCAAGCGAGTAATAGTGAGATAACTCAGTAAACATAAAGCATTCAGCCAATGCCATAGCGGTAAAGGCTCGGAGAAGATAAGAAAACGTCAATTTGTGAAAACTAATTACACGATTCATCAATGGAAAGTTAATGAATCGCTGCGTTTTGTAGCTTTCTTTCACATACACTCATAAAGTGATCAAGATCAATCACCCTAAAGGGTAAGCTTGTTAGACTCCTCAGCAAAGAATAAGGCATTAAAAATGCCAAACATTTCTTTTAACTTAGCTGCATAAAGCACATCAAGACCGTGCAACATAATGTTAATGAGTTATAACTAAGAAATAACGCAATTACGCGAACTTATAGAATTCAATTTTAGAATTACTAACATAAAAATATGAGGAATCTATGTCAGACGTTGTGAACAATGCGAACTCTGAAGTAGAAGAGAAAAGCTATAAAGAGCTACACCGCCCTGCTTCTGAATTTGAGAGCCGCTCAGATTATCTAGATCATGAGCTTCAAATCATGAAGCCTCGCCGCTTCGGTTTAAACCTTCCTGGTCGTGACTTCCGCTTTGAACTTGAAGACCTTGTTCCTGCACTTGCTGGTACCATTGGTATCATCGCGATGTACTCAGCAGTAATGATGTCTTGGGCTGATGGCCTAACTCAAGCTTGGGATCACGTAAACTTAGGTAAAGAGTTTGCGATTGAAGTCGCTCGTGTAGAAATGCTTATCCCTGCACTGCTGTTCTGTATCCTTGCTTCTGGTTTCTTTAACCCTAAAGCAAACCTTGCCGGTAACCACGGCCCAATGATTCCTCTTATCGGTACCATTGCTTTAGCTGGTGCTCACCCTCTTGCATTGGCAATTCTTATTGGTGTCTTCGGTCTAATCCTAAGTTTCCTAAAAGGCGGCTCCAAGCTGGTTAACCTAACTTCGGAAGGTACCGCTGGTGGCTTGCTCATTTTCTTAGGCCTAACGGGCACCATGAGCCAAATTAACTCAATTCAAACATGGGCGGTTGGTCTTCAATCTTCTACTGTTGAAGCGGGCAGTATGGGTTACGTTGGTTTAATTGTTCTTGCTATTACTATTGCTATCTACGCTTTCTTAGCAAAAGTGAACAAGCGTTGGTTGGCTATCCCAGTGTGTGCATTCACAGGCCTTGCTATTGCATTAGTATTAGGCGCTGGCTTCGACATCGTATTCGAAACTGAAATGGGCATTCCAAACCTAAACCCAGTTTACTGGTGGGGTTCTACTTCTGAAGGTTGGATGCTTGGCTTGCCAAACGTCGAACACTTCATCGCTTCTCTACCATTCGCAATTCTTGCAGTAGCGATGTGGTCACCTGACTTCCTAGGTCACCGTATCTTCCAAGAGCTGAACTACCCTAAAAAGTCTGAAAAAGTTCTTATGGACGTAGATGACACAATGACTATGTGTTCTGTTCGTCAAATGGTGGGTACTGCGGTTGGTGGTGGTAACATCACTTCTTCTTGGGGTACTTACATGATCCCAGCAGCTATCGCGAAACGTCCAATTCCTGGCGGCGCAATCTTGCTTGGTTCTCTATGTATTATTGTTGCGATTCTTGGCTTCCCAATGGACGTTGCGGTATGGCCACCAGTGATGCGTGTCGCGCTACTTGTAGGTGTATCTCTACCTCTACTTGAAGCGGGTATGCAAATGGTTAAGGATTCAAAAGATTCTCAAGCGGCTGGTATCTGTATCTTCGGTTCTGCGGTTGTTAACCCAGTACTAGCATGGGCACTGACTATGCTTCTTGATAACAACGGCCTAATTGGTGATAAAGAGCGTGCGAAGCGTCTATCATTTGTAGACAAGATTGTTATCCCAGTTGGTGTTTTAGTTATCTGTCTAGTAGCAATGCTTGCAGTTGGTATGCTAGAAAGCCAATATGGTCTAAAAGCTTGGCTATAATGGTCGTTACTACACAAAAGTAGTAATCAGATTAAAAAAAAGTTTGGGTGGCAACCCCTGTCACTCAAATTTTTTCAACTTTTTTTGGCATTTATTGATTTAGTTTAAGGTTTGCAGGAATTTTTTAGCGTAGTCTTGAATTCATAGAGTAAAGACAACATATAAAAAGTAGTGACAATATATATAACCATATGACGCTTATATGCTCATATATATTGTTATTAATAAGAGTGTACTACCCTTACGAGGGGCGCTGGCTCAACAGTGTTAATGTACGTATTTTTTCTACTAAAAAGGTAGGTATGTCATGGCAGAGCAATTTGCTAAAGCTTGGGAAGATTTTGCTGCAGGTGAGTGGCAAAGCGAAGTAAACGTTCGTGATTTCATTCAAAAGAACTACACGCCGTATGAAGGCGACGAGTCTTTCCTAGTTTCTGAGGGTACTGAAGCAACTAACAAGCTTTGGTCTTCGGTAATGGAAGGTATCAAACAGGAAAACGCAACTAAAGCACCTGTAGATTTCGATACTTCTGTTATCTCTACCATTACTGCTCACGATGCAGGTTACATTGAGAAAGATCTTGAGACTATCGTTGGTCTACAAACTGAGAAGCCACTAAAACGTGCAATCATCCCTAACGGTGGTGTACGTATGGTTGAAGGTTCTTGTAAAGCATACGGTGAAACTCTTGACCCAATGGTTTCAAAAATCTACTCAGAATACCGCAAAACACACAATGCTGGCGTTTTCGATATCTACACTCCTGATATCCTAAAATGTCGTAAGTCTGGTGTTCTGACTGGTCTTCCTGATGCATACGGCCGTGGTCGTATCATTGGTGACTACCGTCGTGTTGCACTTTACGGTATTGATTTCCTAATGAAAGACAAAGCTGCTCAATTCGCTTCTCTACAAGAGCGTTTCGAGAACGGCGAAGATCTTTCTGCAACAATGCAATTGCGTGAAGAGATCTCTGAGCAACATCGTGCTCTAGGTCAAATCAAGCAAATGGCTGAGAAATACGGTTTCGATATCTCTGAGCCAGCTCAAACTGCTCAAGAAGCTATCCAGTGGACTTACTTCGGCTACCTAGCTGCTGTTAAATCTCAAAACGGTGCTGCAATGTCTCTAGGTCGTACTTCGACTTTCCTAGACATCTACATCGAGCGTGATATCGCTGCTGGCAAAATCACAGAAGACCAAGCACAAGAAATGATCGACCACTTCGTAATGAAGCTGCGTATGGTTCGTTTCCTACGTACTCCTGAGTACGATGAGCTATTCTCTGGCGACCCAATCTGGGCAACAGAATCTATGGGTGGTATGGGTATCGACGGTCGTACGCTAGTAACGCGTTCGAACTTCCGTTTCCTAAACTCTCTATACACTATGGGGCCTTCTCCAGAGCCAAACATCACTGTTCTTTGGTCTGAGCAACTACCTGACGGCTTCAAGCGTTTCTGTGCGAAGGTATCTATCGATACTTCTTCTATCCAGTACGAAAATGATGACCTAATGCGTCCTGACCTTGAGTCTGATGATTACGCTATCGCTTGTTGTGTATCTCCAATGATCGTTGGTAAGCAAATGCAGTTCTTCGGTGCTCGTGCTAACCTTGCGAAAACAATGCTTTACGCAATCAACGGCGGTGTGGACGAAAAACTTAAGATGCAAGTTGGTCCTAAAGAAGCTCCAATGACTGACGCTGTTCTTGATTACGATAAAGTAATGGACCGTCTAGATCACTTCATGGACTGGTTAGCTAAGCAATACGTGACTGCACTAAACAGCATTCACTACATGCACGACAAGTACAGCTACGAAGCTTCTCTAATGGCTCTTCATGACCGTGACGTTCGTCGTACTATGGCTTGTGGTATTGCTGGTCTATCTGTTGCAGCTGACTCACTGTCTGCAATCAAATTCGCGACTGTTAAACCAATCCGCGACGAAGATGGCATCGCAACTGACTTCGAAATCGAAGGCGATTACCCTAAATACGGTAACAACGACTCTCGTGTAGATGACATTGCTTGTGAACTAGTTTCTACGTTCATGAACAAGATCCGTAAGCTTAAGACTTACCGTGATTCAATCCCTACACAGTCAGTTCTTACTATCACGTCTAACGTGGTTTACGGTAAGAAAACAGGTAACACTCCAGACGGTCGTCGTGCTGGCGCTCCTTTCGCTCCTGGTGCTAACCCAATGCACGGTCGTGATGAGAAAGGCGCAGTAGCTTCACTAACGTCTGTAGGTAAACTACCGTTTGCTGATGCACAAGATGGTATCTCTTACACGTTCTCTATCGTGCCAAACGCACTAGGTAAAGAACAAGACAGCCAACGTGCTAACCTTGCAGGCCTAATGGATGGTTACTTCCACCACGAAGCTGGCATTGAAGGTGGTCAACACCTTAACGTTAACGTTCTTAACCGCGAAACTCTTGAAGACGCAGTTAAGCACCCTGAGAAGTACCCTCAGCTAACAATCCGTGTATCTGGTTACGCTGTTCGCTTTAACTCTCTAACTGCAGAGCAACAAGCTGACGTAATCGCACGTACATTTACTGAGTCTCTATAAGCTCACTGCTTAATAGACAGTAAATAATATTAGCCTCGCCAATGTGCGGGGCTTTTTTATATCCGTTGTAAATCGCACAAGCTTAACCCATCCCTCGAAGTGTTAGATTGAGCAAAAAAGCACCCTGCCATTCACTTTTTTTCCACAAATCCTGTCAAATTACGGTAATATCTCGGTTCATAATTTAAGAGTAACTGCTCCATGAAATACCTGCGTTGTTTACCCCTGATTCTCCTTTCTTTTTCATCTTTGGCATCTGATCGTTCTACGTTAACTTTCGCTTTAGATAACGATGGTATTTTTGGTGTCGACCAAGACTATACCAACGGCTTATTTCTGGGTTACACATCATCAAGTATTACACCATACAACTGGGTAAAACCACTGAGCCTTTCTTACTGGGGCGCAAGCTCTCTAGATAAGTGGGAAATCACCATTGGCCACAAAATGTATACGCCTTCAGATATTGAATTGGAAACACCATCTGCCAATGATCGCCCGTATGCAGGTTACCTACACACCGAATTCAACTACATCAGCTTAAATCCACAACAAGCTCAGCGTTTTAACATCACGTTTGGTACGACTGGTGAGCGTGCACTTTCAGAAGATGCTCAAAAGCTGGTTCACTCAATCACAAAATCAGATGAGCCTATGGGCTGGGAATATCAAGTTGATGATGAGTGGGCGGGAAGCGTTGGCTACCTAAGCCATTTCAACTTAATGCGTAATCAAGCTCTAGCGAATACTGACTACGAAATCTCTAACGTTTCAGAAATCAACGTGGGTAACTTTAGAAGTGATATCTCGACTGGTTTTATGTTCCGTTGGGGTACTGACTTGGGCGGTAACTTTGGTGCAGCCAACATCACCACAGAAAACCCATTCAAACCTGGCATGATCGGCGCATCAAACGCTGGTTGGTTTACCTATGCAGGCCTTGAAGGTCGTTACCGATTCAACGACCTAACAATTGAAGGCGATCGCTCAGGTGTTGATGAGTACGCTCATAAAAACAACGAAGATCCCGCTATCTACGATGTGACTTTAGAGAATATTCAAGCGACTGCTGTATTGGGTGTCGCTTGGTATAACCGATACGTTGGTGCCTCTTTCGCACTAACAGCAAAAACACCAGATTACGAAGAAGCAAAAGAGTCAGTGTACACCACTGGCGGTATCACAATGTTTGCTTTCTTCTAGCCACCAGTAAGAGCTTTCGTCCTTTACTTTCCAAGTTTAATAAAGGCAATCATCTTAACGGGTGATTGCCTTTATTTTTAAAGACCTCGTTACCATTTGACCCTATTTTATGTACCGTTTTTGTAATAAAATAAAGGGTATAAATTCCTCTACGAGAATAGCTCATGTCTACAACTGGTCGCATTCACTCATTCGAATCTTGTGGTACTGTCGATGGCCCTGGTATCCGCTTTATTGTGTTTCTTCAAGGCTGCTTAATGCGTTGTATGTACTGTCATAACCGTGATACATGGGATCTTCATGACGGAAAGGAAGTAACGGTCGAAGAGATCATCAAAGAAGCAAAATCATACCGTCATTTTATGAAAGCATCGGGCGGTGGTATCACCTGTTCTGGTGGTGAAGCGATGCTACAACCTGAGTTTGTTCGTGACTTTTTCCGCGCAGCTCAAGCTGAAGGCATTCACACTTGTCTTGATACTAATGGCTACATTCGTAAGCACACTGAAGTGGTCGATGAAGTACTAGAAGCCTCTGATCTAGTAATGCTAGATCTTAAACACATGCGAGATGAAATTCACCACGATTTCATTGGAGTATCAAACCGACGTACTCTGGATTTTGCGCGCTACTTGCACAAAATCGGTAAGAAAACTTGGATTCGCTATGTGATTGTTCCTGGCTACACCGATACGCCTGAAGATGCTCATCTTCTAGGTGAATTCATCAAAGATATGGATAACATCGAGAAAGTAGAACTGCTTCCGTACCACAAGCTTGGTGCTCATAAATGGGAAGCGCTTGGTTTTGACTACCCGCTTGAAGGAACAAACCCACCAAGCAAAGAAAAAATGGACGAGATTGTTGAGGTTCTAAGCCAGTACCATTCAAACGTAAAATACTAATCTAGACTTACGTCCATAGCGATTTCAAACGCCTCAATTTCGATTGGGGCGTTTTCTTTTCGAGCCAAACAACCCTTTCACTTTTCTTTACAACTTTTGTTTATCAATTCAAAAAATCATATTAAATCCGTGTTGAGATCATGTTTCCACTCGTAGGAATGCTGTTACTCTTACTGCAACAAAAGAATACAACATTTAGTTTTTTAGTGAGGCTCCTCCCATGGAAATGACCAATGCTCAGCGTCTAATTCTATCAAATCAATACTACCTAATGTCTCAAATGGATCCTGAGAACTCCGCTAAATATCAACGCCTACAAACGATTGTAGAACGCGGTTACGAACTCCAAATGCGTGAGCTTAACAAAGAGTTTGGTTGTTTGACTGAAGCAGAATGTCGCGAAATTATCGACATCATGGAGATGTATCATGCAATGCAAGAGTCAAACAAAATGCTTGCAGAGCAAGAACGTGCTGAAGTAGACCAACGTCGCCTACAGTTCTTAGGTTTTGATATCGCTTCTGAAGCACAGATCGTACATTACGTGCGTTTCCTTGTAGATTCTGAAGGTCTTTACCCTCAGTTCGACAAAGCGGATCACCACTTCAATAGCCAAATGCCAATGCTAGACAAATACCGTCGCATGCTAACAACATGGCGCAACTGCCCTCGTCAGTACCACCTATGTGCGACAGAGCTATCTCAAATCTTCAGTGCTTAATGCATCAAAAGATAAGCCTCAGCTGGCTTAAAAAATTTCAAAAAAGGGTTACTCATCACGAGTAACCCTTTTTTAATATTCGTATACAAAGAGAAAACCAAAGTAACTAGAAAACGTAAGCAACACCGACGTTTGCAGCCATGTTGATACCACTTTCAAGTATTGGGCTGTTCTCAATATTCCCTTCTAGATTGGTATAACGAACGCCACCCGTCACTCGGATATTTGGCGTCACATGCAAGTAACCACCTAAACCAATAAAGTACTGGCCATCCCAGTCTGCGTCGAATTCATTGAGGTTTGTTCTTGCCGCTTCAGCTGAACTCACACCATATAAGTGATTGTTCAAACGCTCACTGTTATAGGCGTAACCAATAGAAGGAGTAATCGCCCAACCATTTCGGCGAATAGGTAGGCGCCATGCCGCTTCTGCGTAAATACCGTTATGCTTAAAACCTAAGTCCGAACCTGCTGTCGCTTCAAACATCCCAACCAGAGTAATCACTTGATAACTGATACCACCCAATACAGAGGCATCACGTTCATCCAACTTTTGAATATCAACGTTATCAGAGTCACCCGGCTTTAATGTTCTTGAATCATAAACGGCTCGAAACACAATATTTTGCGGTGAACCTGCAGGTAATAAGCGATAGCCTGCACTGAAACCACGCATAAAGAAGTGCTCACCTTCATAACCAATCATAGGGATCACGGCACGGTTTGACGGAGTGTCTTTGTAAACAGCAGGAGAATAAGAGGCAGCAACGCCGAGTGACCACTGCGAGATTTTTGCATGTGTTGCTGTCGAAGCCAGTAACGCAGCACTGATAGCCACTATTTTTAACCCATTGTTCTTCACTACATCTACCTATTTATTGAGCAATTTTTGATAACGCCGCGTATTATATGGTACTTCGTTCCAGAAAATCAATAGAGCCCAGTTATACATCTAATACACATAAATCCAGTGTGAGTATTGTTAAGCGACCTAAAATCACAAAACAAACGGCTAGATCCCCTCGAATGTAAAATAATTTGATTCTACACGCCTCAAGTTGCCTATTGAGCTCGCTACGTTTTTCACACACAAAATTGTAAATAAATACATAATTGTTAAGCAAAATTGTCGAAGCGGGTCTAACCTTAAAATGTAGGGAGAGCCTATTTTTCAATCGCTCGTCAGTTTTGACTGGTTAACAAGGGGAATGTGACTATGAGTATTTTTGACCACTATCAATCACGTTATGAAGCAGCCAAGGAAGAAGAGCTGACATTGCAAGAGTTCTTAGCGCTGTGTAAAGACGATAAAAGTGCTTACGCGAATGCTGCCGAGCGCTTATTACTAGCCATTGGCGAACCTGAGGTCATTGACACCGCTCAAGACCCTCAACTGAGTCGTATTTTCTCGAACCGTGTCATCTCACGCTACAGCGAATTTAAAGATTTCTACGGCATGGAAGATGCGATTGAACAGATTGTGTCTTACTTAAAACATGCTGCACAAGGTTTAGAAGAACGTAAACAAATCCTTTACCTACTTGGCCCTGTGGGCGGTGGTAAATCATCTCTTGCTGAAAAACTCAAAGCCCTGATGCAGAAACTACCAATCTATGTATTGTCTGCTGACGGTGAACGAAGCCCAGTAAACGATCACCCATTCTGTCTATTCGATGTCAACGAAGACGGTGACTTATTGAAGAACGAATATGGCATTGAGAAACGCTATCTTCGCTCAATTATGTCTCCGTGGGCTGCAAAACGTCTGCACGATTTTGGCGGTGATATTTCCAAATTCAAAGTCATCAAACTGCGCCCTTCGATTCTCGATCAAGTTGCGATCGCTAAAACAGAGCCTGGTGATGAAAACAACCAAGATATTTCGTCTCTGGTTGGTAAAGTGGATATTCGTAAACTTGAGCACTTCTCTCAAGATGATCCTGATGCCTACAGCTACTCTGGTGCGCTATGTAAAGCCAACCAAGGTGTGATGGAATTCGTGGAGATGTTTAAAGCGCCAATCAAGGTATTACACCCACTACTAACGGCAACACAAGAAGGTAACTTCAACGGTACCGAAGGGCTTTCTGCACTGCCATTTGACGGTATGATTCTGGCTCACTCGAACGAATCTGAGTGGCAGACCTTCCGTAACAACAAAAACAACGAAGCCTTCCTTGACCGTGTGTACATTGTAAAAGTCCCTTACTGTCTACGAGTCTCTGAAGAAGTTAAGATCTATAAGAAGCTGCTTGAACACAGTGAGCTATCCAAAGCCCCTTGTTCACCAAGCACGCTCGACCTTCTATCGCAATTCAGCATCCTATCGAGACTGAAAGAGCCTGAAAACTCTTCTCTGTTCTCAAAAATGCGGGTTTACGATGGTGAGACTCTAAAAGACACCGATCCAAAAGCGAAGAGCTACCAAGAGTACCGAGACTATGCTGGCGTTGACGAAGGTATGTCTGGGCTATCAACACGTTTCGCCTTTAAGATCCTGTCTCGCGTGTTTAACTTCGACCAAGCCGAAGTGGCCGCTAACCCAGTGCACCTGTTCTACGTTATTGAGCAACAAATCGAACGTGAGCAGTTCCCTCAAGAAACCGCCGAGAAGTATCTAGAGTTCTTGAAAGGATACCTAGTACCACGCTACGTAGAGTTCATCGGTAAAGAGATTCAAACCGCTTACCTAGAGTCTTACTCTGAGTACGGTCAAAATATCTTCGACCGCTACGTGACCTACGCAGACTTCTGGATTCAAGACCAAGAGTACCGCGATCCAGAAACAGGCCAGCTATTTGACCGCGCTTCTCTGAATGGTGAACTTGAGAAAATAGAGAAAACAGCCGGTATCAGTAACCCTAAAGACTTCCGAAATGAGATTGTGAACTTTGTGCTTCGTGCCAAAGCCAACAATAACGGTCAAAACCCTGTGTGGACGAGCTACGAGAAACTGCGCACTGTGATTGAGAAGAAAATGTTCTCTAACACAGAAGAGCTACTTCCTGTTATCTCATTCAACGCTAAGACCTCAACGGATGATCAGAAAAAACACGACGACTTCGTTGCTCGTATGATGGAAAAAGGCTACACCGAGAAACAAGTGAGACTGCTATCCGAGTGGTACCTAAGAGTTCGTAAATCCTCATAACCAAACTGTATTGAGCTGCTCAAGTGAGCAGCTCGTACAAAGCAATAACTCTTATACCCTAATAAAAAGTAGGATCGTGACATCAGCTGAGAGGGAGTTCTTATGGCACAATTTATCGATCGGAGGCTCAATGGCAAGAATAAGAGTGCTGTGAATAGACAGCGTTTCTTACGACGCCATAAAGAGCAAATCAAAGAATCTGTGGCCGATGCAGTTAACCGACGCTCAATCACCAATACTGAAACTGGTGAAGACGTCACTATTCCCCATAAAGACATCAAAGAGCCAAGCTTTCACCAAGGTCAAGGCGGCGTAAGAGAACGCGTTCACCCAGGTAATGATCAGTTCATCACTGGCGATAAAATCGAACGTCCCAAAGGGGGCGGTCAAGGTGGTGGCTCAGGCCAAGGTGACGCAAGCCCTGATGGCGAAGGCCAAGATGAATTTACCTTCCAAATTTCAAAAGATGAGTATCTTGATATTCTCTTTGAAGATTTAGCTCTACCTAATCTAGAGAAAAATCAGGTCAATAAAATCACCGAATGGAAAACGCACCGCTCTGGTTTTCAAAGCGCGGGGATTCCATCCAACATCGCTATCGTTCGTTCACTTCAGCAATCTCTAGCTCGTAGAACCGCGATGACAGCAGGTAAAAAGCGCGAGCTTAACCTACTGATGGAGCAACTTGACCAAGTTAAAATGACGGAACCGGCACAACCCTTCGAAGAGAGTCGCTTAAAAGAAGAGATTGCCGAGCTACGCAAAAAAATTGAAAACGTTCCATTCATTGATACCTTCGACTTACGTTTTAAAAACTATGAGAAGCGCCCTATTCCATCTAGCCAAGCCGTGATGTTCTGTTTGATGGATGTGTCCGGATCTATGGATCAAGCCACCAAGGACATTGCAAAACGCTTCTACGTACTGCTTTACTTATTCCTCAATCGCACCTATGAGAATGTCGATGTGGTGTTTATTCGTCACCATACTCAGGCAAAAGAAGTCGACGAGCATGAATTCTTCTACTCGCAAGAGACCGGCGGCACCATCGTTTCTAGTGCATTGAAACTAATGAAAGAAATTGTTGCAGATCGCTACCCAGCTAACGAGTGGAACATCTATGCGGCACAAGCTTCTGATGGCGATAACTGGGCTGATGACTCGCCTCGCTGTAAAGAGCTATTGGTGAATACGCTTCTGCCAACTTGTCAGTATTACTCTTATATCGAAATCACACGCCGCTCTCACCAAACGCTTTGGCACGAGTATGAGAAGTTAGAAGCAAGCTTCGACAACTTCGCAATAAAAAACATTAAAACGGTGGATGATATTTTTCCTGTGTTTAGAGAACTGTTCCAGAAAGAGACAGCGTAAGGGAGTTTGCCATGACAGCGAAATCAAACGTTGCAGAGAAAGACAAAGCTGCAAAAAAGAAAAACAACAAGATGCTGCCTGATGGTCCAGATTGGACATTCAATCTCTTGGAACAATATCACGTCGAAATTAAGCGTGTGGCGCAGCATTACCGTTTAGATACTTACCAGAACCAAATTGAAGTGATCACTTCAGAGCAGATGATGGATGCATACTCAAGCATTGGTATGCCTATCAATTACAACCACTGGTCATTTGGTAAGAAATTCATTCAAACCGAGCAAAACTATAAGCATGGTCAGATGGGCTTGGCATACGAAATTGTGATCAATTCAGACCCTTGTATCGCTTATCTGATGGAAGAGAACACGGTCACGATGCAGGCACTGGTAATGGCACACGCTTGTTACGGCCACAACTCTTTCTTTAAAGGCAACTACCTGTTCCAGACCTGGACAGACGCTAGTTCTATCATCGATTACTTACTGTTCGCTAAGAAGTACATTAGTGGTTGTGAAGAGAAGTATGGCGTCGCTGAGGTCGAGCAACTCCTTGATTCTTGCCATGCATTAATGAATTACGGCGTAGACCGATACAAACGTCCTGAGAAGATTTCCATTGCCGAAGAAACCGCAAGGCAGGAAGAGCGAGAGGCTTATCTGCAATCTCAAGTCAACGAGCTATGGAGAACTGTGCCAAAAAATCAAGACAAGGAAAAAGAGACCAAAATCCGCTTTCCTAGCGAACCTCAAGAGAACATTCTCTACTTTATCGAGAAGAATGCACCACTACTTGAACCTTGGCAGCGTGAGTGTGTTCGTATTGTTCGCAAGGTGAGCCAATACTTCTATCCTCAGAAACAAACACAAGTGATGAATGAAGGTTGGGCGACCTTCTGGCACTACACCATTCTCAACCACCTTTACGACGAAGGTTTGGTGAGTGATAAGTTCATCTTAGAGTTCCTGCACAGCCATACCAGTGTGGTCGCACAACCTGCTTACAATAGCCCTTACTTCAGCGGGATAAACCCTTACGCACTCGGCTTCGCGATGTTTAGAGACATACGACGCATCTGTGAAGAGCCAACCGATGAAGACCGAGAGTGGTTCCCAGACCTGGCCGGAAGTGATTGGTTAGAAGCGGTGCATTTTGCGATGCACAATTTCAAAGATGAAAGCTTTATCAGCCAATACCTTTCTCCAAAGATCATTCGAGACTTTAAGCTGTTCTCAGTGCTCGACGACGACCGTAAAAACACCATTGAGGTAAGTGCTATTCATGATGACCCGGGCTATCGCCTGATTCGTGAAAAGCTTGCGGCTCAATACAACCTAAGTAATCTTGAACCTAATATTCAGGTATTTAACGTCGATGTTCGTGGTGATCGTTCAATGACACTACAGTATGTGCCTCATGACCGTATCCCGCTTGACAAAGGCTACGATGAAGTGATGAAGCATCTCTATCGCTTATGGGGCTTTGATGTGATTTTGGAAGAACTCAAAGACACTGGACACAGAGAGATTCTGACGACTTGCCCAAAACGTAATGATTATGGAGCCAAGATTTAATATCAATCACAGTAAATAAGTGATTGGTATAAAACTCCGCTCCCCCTACAACATAGTGGTCACCCGCTCGGAAGTGGAGCAATAAAAAAGCGCATAAGTCTGATGACTTATGCGCTTTCTTTTTAAAGCTCAAACGTCTGCAAATGAACGTAAGGCACTAAACCTAGAGCTAAAACAGAATAAGCTTAAACAATCGGCTTTTGACCACGTTCAATCAGCTTCATCAGCACGCTGTCTGCAGATTTACCTGCCACGCCAGCTAGCTTGTCTGACAGCTTTTTCTTCTGTACGTAGTGAATCGCTAGCACTGTCTTGTCTTTGCATGCTTCAACAACTAAGTCATCAGAAGTACGGATCTCATCCACCAGCCCAAGTTCATGTGCTTGTGTACCAAACCAGTGCTCGCCAGTTGCGACCTTATCAAGGTCTAAAGCTGGACGATGGTCGTGAATGAAGTCTTTGAATAAGCCATGTGTCTCTTCTAGCTCTTCTTTAAACTTCTCACGCGCTTTATCGCTGTTCTCACCAAACATGGTTAGCGTGCGTTTGTACTCACCTGCTGTTAACTGTTCAAACTCAATATCATGCTTTTTAAGCAGTTTATTGAAGTTGGGCAATTGAGCGATAACACCAATAGAGCCAACGATAGCGAAAGGCGCTGACACAATTTTGTCTGCAATACATGCCATCATGTAACCGCCGCTTGCTGCTACTTTGTCTACCGAGATAGTCAGAGGCAAACCTGCCGCTTTGATACGATCAAGTTGAGAAGACGCTAAACCATAGCCGTGAACCATGCCACCGCCAGATTCAAGTTTAAGTAATACTTCATCGCCTTCACGAGCAACAGCCAGAACCGCCGTTACCTCTTCACGTAATGAAGCCACTTCTTTCGCATCAATGCTGCCGTTAAAATCAAGAACGAATAGATGTGGTTCACGCTTGCTATCAAGCTCACCCTCTTTCGCAGCTTTTTTCACTTCTTTACCGCGTGATTTTACTTTCTCTTTTTCCGCTTTCTTTTCTGCTTTATCACGGGCTTTGATGAAAGCATCATCGTGTAGATGGTGCTCTAGTTGTTCAATCGTCTGTTTATGGTGTTCAGATAGGTTCGTGATTTCCAGCTCACCTTTAATTGCGCTTGATTTCCCACCCACAGATTTAGCAATCACTAAAATTGCGATGATGGCGATTACAACGGTCGCAATCTTGGCTAAAAACAAGCCGTAGTCCAACAAAAATTCCAATGTCATATCCCCTATTGTATGAATTAGTGTATTGTAACCATCTTGTCACGATTACCAAGAATTTCTCATCATTCCTGCGGTTATCTGTGTGATTAAACATCAATGGAATGACGAACATAATAAAAGAAAGAAGGATAAGCACAGTGGATTACCCAATCTCTACAGATGCCCTCAAAGATAAAGTAATTTTGGTTACAGGTGCCGGTGCTGGCATTGGTCGTCAAGCAGCACTAAGCTTCGCTCAACATGGTGCAACTGTCATTCTGTTAGGCCGTAATGTTAAAAACCTTGAATTCATTTACGATGAAATCGAAAGCGCTGGTTACCCACAACCTGCGATCATCCCATTGGATCTAAAAGGTGCGACAAAGCAGAACTACGTTGATATGGCTGAAACCATTGAGTCACAGTTTGGTCGCTTAGATGGTCTACTTCATAATGCAGGTGTTCTCGGTACTCTGAGCCCGTTTGAGCAAATTGATGAAGAAACCTTCGATGATGTTATGCAGATCAATGTGAAGTCGGAATTTTTGATGACTCAAGCACTACTGCCTGCACTTAAGAAAGCTGAAGCGGGTCGTATCGTATTTACCTCTTCAACGGTTGGTCACTCTGGCCGTGCATTCTGGGGTACTTACGCAATTTCTAAGTTTGCTACCGAAGGTATGATGCAAATCCTAGCGGACGAGCTTGAAGACACAAATATCCGTGTTAACGCAATCAACCCAGGTGGCACTCAAACACGTATGCGTGCAAAAGCGTACCCTGGAGAAGATGCGAATAAGCTAAAAACGCCACTCGACATCATCCCGCTATACCTACACTTAATGAACCCAAGTGTGACGGACATTAATGGCCAATGTATCGATGCTCAACCTAAGTAGTTGATATTATAATCAATCGTAAAAAGTCGCTTTAATAGCGGCTTTTTTTGTATCTAAATCAAGCACCTAAAACTTAGTTCCTCTGATTTTCATCATTTTGCTTTGCATCTTTTATATTGTTAAATATACTGTACAAATATACAGGTATTTAATTGTGCATGAACTCATAAAAAACTTACAAGACCGCCAGCTAATCTGGAAAGGGCTACAATCAACAACGCTAGGAAGTACCACTTCTACAGGCTATCCGCAATTGGATAAACAGCTTGATGGTGGCTTTCCGACACACGGCGTTATTGAAGTTGAATCACAGCAAGGGATCGGTGAACTTCGCCTACTTACGCCCTATTTAGCTCAGAAAAACTCGCAAAAACTGGCCATATTCATTAACCCGCCAGGGAAGATTTGTGCCGAGTTTTTTAGCAGCCAAGGCATTGAATTAGAGAACATTCTCATTATCCAGCTGCAACGCGAACTCGATGCGTTGTGGGCGGCTGAGCAGTGCCTCAAAAGCGGCGCTTGTCACTCTGTATTGCTATGGGGAGCCGATCTAGAAATCCACCAAACCAAGCGCTTACAAGCAGCCAGTGAAACCGGTAAGTGCCTGCAGTTTCACTTTAAAGCCACCAGCCATAATCAACTATCCCTACCCGTTTCTTTGAGCATGAAGCTGTCTTCTCACGCCCAAGGATTGAAGGTAGAGGTAACAAAAAGAAAAGGCAGTTGGTCATATGGCAGCTTTATTCTAGACATGACACACAACTGGCCGTTACTCACAGAGAAAGTCGTTTATGAAGACAGTTCAGACCGCACTTTGTCTGGTAACACTGTACTGGCTTTTCCTATTGCGAAGCAAGGCTAGCGTATGTTGTGGCTTTATATTCACTTTCCATCTCTGCAGCTGGATACCTTGTTTAACTCTAATGAATTGGGTTCGAGCGAAGACTCACGCGAACAACCTATTATCATCGTGGATGAAAAAGATCATCGTGTGCTGCAAGCTAATCCAGCTGCGCTGCAATCGGGAATTTCGCTTGGTATGGGCTTAGGCTCTGCGGCGGCGCTGTGTCACAATTTACACGTCCACCCTTACAGTATTGAACTGGAGAAAAGTAAGCTCAAAGAGATCGCTCAATGGGCTTATCTAGTCACTTCCGACATGGCACTATTGCCACCTAATGGTTTATTGATTAAAGCCTCTAACATGCTGTCACTTTACGACGGGTTAGATAACTACTGGCATGAACTCAAAAACCATATTGCAGCCCTCAACATTAAGTTCAGTTTTGCCACAGGTTACTCGCCGCTTGCTGCGACCCTTTTGGGTAAGCAAGCGATCAACCAAGCAACAAACAATGTTGAGCAAATGAAAGCTTGGGTCAATCAGCAAGCATTGAGTTCCAGTGAACTACCGACCAAGCAAGTTGAACGCCTGAACCGTGTCGGTATCAATATCGTTGAAGACCTATTAAAGCTGCCTTTGCAAGAGGTCGCGCGTCGCTTTGACATCGACTTGGTCAATTATGTTGGTCGTCTTAATGGACAGTTCAAGCACCCGATTGATTTTTATCACCCGCCAGAGAATTTCCAACAATATCTGGAGCTGTTGTTTGATATTGAAAATATTCTGTTCATTGAAAAGCCGTTACTGAAATTACTAAATCAACTCGAGTGTTTTTTGAAGCTACGCGACCGAGTGGCTTTCGAGTTAACACTGACTTTGCACCTAAGAGATAAAGACGACCACCCTGTCTCTTTTTATTCGGCACAAGGTGATTACCTTGCTGGAAAATGGGCGAACCTTACCCATCTAACTTTAGAATCACTAAAGCTCACAGCGCCGGTTCAAGGGCTCACTCTCTCGTTAACTCGTCATGGTGAGCCTCAAATGGCCTACCATGATCTTTTTGATGGCAATACCGGAACACTTGCTGCGCTAGACCTGCTTTCACTGTTACAAGCGAAGCTTGGGCAGGCCAGTATTCAAACACCGAAAATACAGCATGACCCAAGGCCAGAAAAAGCCAATCAGTACTCGATCCCAACACTGAGTAAATCTGTGTCAAAGAGTAAAACTCCCTCAGAGTTCGAGCAACAAACCACAGTTCTCAGCGTCAATCAGCAGCGACTCAGGCCCAGTATTTTGCTGCCGGAGCCAGAAGCCTTAACCGAGAAAATTACCTTATCTCAGGGCCCTGAACGTATTGTTTCTGGCTGGTGGGATGGCGAGAAAATCATTCGTGACTACTTTATTGCTCACAGTGAAAACGGTCGATGGCTATGGGTATTCAGAACACCCGATAAACAGTGGTTCTTGCACGGTTTGTTCAGTTAGTAAGGCAGTTTGGTAAGTCGTTCTTGCCACTTGTCCCATTTAAACGCCCCTTTTTCAATCATGTTTACTCACAATGATTAAGTGAGATTACGTTATGTCTCAGCAGTACTCAGAGCTTTTCTGCCAAAGTAATTACTCCTTTCTTGAGGGAGCTTCACACGCGGAAGAGCTGGTTTTACAGGCCGACTTTTTACGTTACAAAGCACTCGCAGTCACTGATGAGTGCTCGGTCGCGGGTATCGTTAAGGTTCACTCTGCAATCAAGCAACACAAACTGTCGCTCAAGCAGATTGTCGGAAGCATGTTTTGGTTAAATGAAGAGTGCCAAGTTGTCTTGTTATGTCCAAATAGACAAGCCTATGCCGAACTGTGCCGTATTATTACCAACGCTAGACGTCGTAGCAGCAAGGGACATTATCAGCTCTCTGAGTGGGATATCATGTCGGCTAAGCACTGCTTCATCCTGTGGTTGCCTCAACAGAAAAATGAAGACGCACATTGGGGGCAGTGGCTTTCTCAGCACCACTCAGGTCGGTTATGGATTGGCTTACAACGACACCTGAAACAGACCGATCAACAGTACATTGATTACTGCGTTGTTCTGTCACAACATCACCAACTGCCTATTACAGCTTGCGGTGGCGTGTTGATGCACAATGCTAACCGCCTGCCCTTACAGCACTCACTCACTGCGATTAAATACCAAAAGCCAATAACCGAAGTGGGAAGCCATCTGTTGGCGAATGCCGAGCGCTGTTTACGAAGCATCAATAAGCTCTCTCATATATTCAAAGCTGAGTGGCTGGAAGAGAGCAACCGAATTTCTGAGCTGTGTGAATTTGATTTAGGTAGCCTACGCTACGAATACCCAAGTGAACTGATTCCTCAGGGTGAGACACCCATGAGTTATCTGCGCATGTTGGTCGAGAAAGGGAAACAGGCTCGCTTTCCACAAGGTGTGCCTAATGACATTCAACAAATCATAGATAAAGAACTCGGGCTGATTGGTGAGCTTGACTACCCTTTCTTCTTTCTCACCATTCACGACATCGTCATGTTTGCCAAAAGCCAAGGCATTCTTTATCAAGGTCGAGGTTCAGCGGCCAATTCTGTAGTCTGTTACTGCCTAGAAATCACCTCTGTTGACCCAAGGCAGATCTCAGTACTGTTAGAACGCTTCATCAGTAAAGAGCGTGATGAGCCGCCTGATATTGATGTCGATTTTGAACACGAACGCCGTGAAGAAGTCATCCAATACATCTACCAGAAATACGGCAGAGAACGGGCTGCACTTGCTGCAACTGTCATCTCTTATCGCTTCAAAAGTGCGGTCAGAGATGTCGGTAAAGCATTGGGACTACAAGAAACTCAGCTCGACTACTTCATCAAGAATACCAATCGCAGGGACAAAAACCTAGGTTGGCAAGCTCAGTTAACTCAATTGGGGCTACAACCTGATTCTTTGAAAGGGCAACAGTTTATCCACTTAGTCAATGAGATCATCGGCTTCCCACGTCATCTGTCTCAGCATGTGGGCGGCTTTGTGATCTCTTCTGGGCCCTTGTATGAATTGGTTCCTGTCGAGAACGCTGCTATGCACGATCGCACCATTATTCAATGGGATAAAGATGATCTTGAAACCTTGGGGCTACTAAAAGTGGATGTGCTCGCGTTGGGTATGCTGTCTGCGATTCGTAAATGTTTCGACCTGATCAAACGCATTCACGGGCGATCACTGACTATTGCTGAGATCACTCGCCTTAAAGACGACCCTCAGGTTTACGGCATGATTCAGCGAGCAGATACCGTCGGGATATTCCAAATTGAGTCTCGCGCGCAAATGAGCATGCTGCCAAGGCTTAAACCGAGAACTTATTACGACTTGGTGATTCAAATCGCTATCGTACGCCCAGGTCCTATTCAGGGCGATATGGTGCATCCATTTCTCAAGCGTCGAGATGGCATTGAGCCAATCAGTTATCCATCTAAAGACGTGGAATCAGTACTGTCGCGCACCTTAGGTGTACCTATCTTCCAAGAGCAAGTGATTAAACTCGCGATGGTGGCTGCAGGGTTCACTGGTGGTGAAGCAGATCAACTCAGACGCGCAATGGCCGCTTGGAAGAAAAATGGCAACGTCTTTAAGTTTAAAAACAAACTCATCGAGGGAATGCAAAAGCGCGGCTATGAGACAGAGTTTGCCGAACAGATCTTTAAACAGATATGCGGCTTCGGCGAGTACGGATTTCCGGAAAGCCACTCGGCTTCGTTTGCGGTGTTAGCGTATTGCTCAGCTTGGTTGAAATGCTACTACCCTGAATGTTTCTACGCTTCTTTGTTGAACAGCCAACCCATGGGCTTTTATAGCCCATCACAGTTGGTACAAGATGCACAGCGACATAATGTGGTGATACTTCCGGTATGTGTGAACGCTTCTCAAAACGACCACACGGTTGTCTCTCATCAGAATGGTCTAGCGATTCGCTTAGGGCTGCGACAAATCAAAGGGTTCAGCGAGCATGGGATTCAAAGCGTGATCGCCAATCGTCCACCATCCGGTTATCGCCACCCTAGCCAGGTGAAACAGTTATCGATGAATAAGAAAGATATCGAGCTACTGGCATCGGCCAATGCGCTACATAACGTCTCTGGAGACCGCTTCCAAACTCGCTGGGCGATAATGGATTCCGCGTCTGATCTACCTCTGTTTAGCCAGGTCTATGACGATACTGAGGATGAGCATGGCGAACACACACTGCACAAGCCCAACGAAATGCAAGATCTACTCGAAGACTTCACCAGTGTCGGAGTTTCACTGAACAAGCATCCAATCACTTTGCTCGCAGAAGCGGGACGATTAGGTCGATTCACACACATGAAAGATTTAATACAACAAAGACACAAATCGATGGTCACCGTTGTCGGATTAGTCACAGGAAAACAATCTCCCGGAACCGCGGCAGGTGTCACCTTTGTCACACTAGAAGATAGCACTGGTAATATTAATGTCGTGGTATGGGGAGCAACCGCGCGCGCTCAACAGCAAGCCTACCTCACAGCCAAGGCGTTAAAAGTACAAGGGATATTAGAAAAAGAAGGAGAGGTCGTGCATGTTATCGCGGGGAAACTTATCGATATTACCGATGAAATTGTTGGTTTGAAAACCAAATCACGAGATTTTCATTAACGATTCAAATCGCCCTACCAGAAACGCTAGAAACGAAAAAGGGAAGCATCTGCTTCCCTTCATTTCAAATTGTTGAGTTACACCTCAACGTCAGCTTCCGTACGTCTTTTCTTAAATTCCCTATATAGTAATAAGCTCAAAGTCATAACGACTTTAGACGTTAACCATATCATTAAAAGGAACTACCTTAGATTGTGTGTGAAAAGTTACGTGAGTAATTGAGCATATTTTGTTACGATAAATATGCCGCATCAATAATAGCAAACGTTTTCTATAAGGTCACTCAAAACAAACTGCATGTCGGTATAAATTACAGGATCTGACGCATACGCTCTTGAGTTACCTCAACCAGCAAATCTGGTTGGAACTTAGAAATAAAGCGGTTACACCCTACTTTCTCCACCATCGCCTCATTAAAACTTCCACTTAATGAAGTATTTAGCGTAATGAACAGATCATGCATTCTAGGGTCAGTACGTACTTCGTGTGTCAGTTTATAGCCGTCCATTTCAGGCATTTCAGCATCGGTGATCATCAACAATATTTCTTGATTGATGTCTTTGCCTTCATCACACCAGCCCTTAAGTAAGGTCAGTGCTTCTAAGCCATCACAACACTCAATAATATTCAACCCAAGCTGCGACAAGGTGCCTTTGATTTGATTACGCGCTGTTGAAGAGTCATCAACGATAAGCACGTTACGTCCTATCATTTCCTGAGCTAACTGCTGATCTAACACACCTTCAGAGATCGATACATCGTAATCAATGATCTCAGCCAACACTTTCTCAACATCGATGATCTCGACGATCTTGTGCTGCTCTTCTTCTTGAATATGCGTGATAGCGGTTAGGTAGTTTGCGCGGCCTGTTGTCTTTGGCGGCGGTTGGATTTCTGTCCATGTCGTATTGACGATATTACGAACTTGCCCAACCAAGAAACCTTGTACGGTTCGGTTGTATTCAGTAATGATCAGGTTACTCTCTTGAGATTCCGCACGAGATGGCGGAAAGCCAATGGCACTTCGCAGATCAATCACAGGTACCGATTCACCACGTAGAGAAGCAACCCCCGTAATATGGTGGTGAGAGCCCGGTAAGCGAGTAAGTACTGGCACTTTTAGGACTTCTTTCACTTTAAATACGTTAATCGCAAATAGTTGACGACTATTTAAGCTGAATAATAAGAGTTCCAGACGGTTTTCACCGACTAGCTTGGTTCTCTGATCAACCGAATTTAAAACGCCAGACATACAACACCTTAGTGACAAATAATAACTGTGGCTACAATAGCCTACTTCAATAGGTTAAAGCAAAGCGCTAATGCACAGAATGCTTAAACTAAGTACAACAAATGATGTTATACAAAGCTTAAGTACATGGAAAGGTTCGGGGTAAGGCTTAAAGAAGAGAAAAAGAGTTAGCCTTCAATAACTTTCATTAGCAGTTGACCATCATATAAAGCCTGCTTGATGAGAGCAGCACCTGGCATGGTTGCCTGCTTATAAAAACGAGATTCCACCAGCTCTAAGTCTTTATGGTAAACCGATAGGCTCTGCTCTTCGATGCACTTTTGAATCGCTGGGTATAACACGCTCTTCGCCTGATTGATAACACCACCCACCAAGATTTTCTCTGGGTTGAATAGGTTAATCACAATCGCAATCGCAGAGCCTAGATAACGGCCTAACTGCTCAATCACTTCGACAGCCAATGGATCACCATCAGCAGCGGCAGCGCAGATCTGTTCAATAGTGACGTCTTCAAACACAGTTAGCGTTGATTCTTCACCATTTACCAGTCGCTCTTTGACTTGCTCACGGATTGCCTGAGAACTCGCCACCGTTTCTAAACAGCCTCGGTTACCACAATGACAAAGCTTACCCTCTTTATCGATCTGGATATGACCCAGTTCACCGATATTACCGTGACGCCCTTGCAGAACGCGACCATCGAGAATGATCCCGGCACCTAAACCGTGGTGAATAGAGATAAGAACAGAGTTGTCGTTATCTTGTGAGTTACCAAACAGCTTCTCTGCTAATGCCCATGCTCGGGTATCATTGGCAATAAAAACTGGCAGACCGGTTTCTTTGTAGATCTCCGGCCCTAACGCTAAATTTTCAACGTTGTAGTGCGGCATTTGCAACACAATACCCTGCTCTGAATTCACAAGGCCTGGCAGTGTGATAGCGATACTCGTCACCCTGTCGAGTTGCTCAGCATAGGTTTGGAAGAACTCATCGATTTCATGAAGAAGACGCGCCAGCACATCATCTTGATCACGTTCGTGGATATCAATTTTGGTATCGATAAGCACGTCGCCGCCCAATTCATGGAGCGCGATCGTCAAGTATCCGCGACCAAGACGCATCGACAAAAATTGCCAACCTTCGTTATTGGTTTGTAGACCGACAGCAGGACGTCCACGAGTCGTGGCTTCTTGAACCGTGGTTTCGTGAATAAGGTGAGCTTCAATGAGTTCACGGGTAATTTTAGTAATACTCGCCGGAGCCAACTCACTTTGCTTGGACAGATCGATACGAGAAATAGGACCTTTAAGGTCAATTAGTTTATATACACGACCAGCATTGACCTGTTTGATATGATCAATATGGCCCGGTTGAGCCATGTACATTTTACGCTCCAGAAATCATCAACGAGGTAATTTTTTTACTTTGCGAAGTAATTGTGAAGTCACTTGGTATATCGCCGTGACCAGTATCACGTATATACATGAATCTTTGTGTATCGAGTCAAATTGTTCGAGGAAAATTAACACCCACATCGATAAATCGAGACTTAATTTTCATAAAAAAACATCGCGCTTGAGTGCTAAATACAATAAATATCAGTAAATACAGAAATATCTTCCTAGCTCCCAATAAATTATCAATTAATGCATATACTTAATTCAGTCTTGTAAAAGATTACTTGGTCTCACTCTAGGAGTATTCATGACAGCCGAATTAAGAAAAACGAAAATCGTCACAACGCTAGGCCCTTCAACAGATAAAGGTAACGTGCTTGAAGAAATCATCAAAGCAGGTGCCAATATCGTCCGTATGAACTTCTCTCACGGCACCAGCGACGACCATATACAACGCGCAGAAAAAGTCAGAGCAATAGCAAAAAGACACGGTACTCAAATCGCCATTCTCGGAGACTTACAAGGTCCCAAGATTCGTGTGTCGACATTCAAAGATGGCAAAATCCAACTTGCCGTAGGCGACCTGTTCACTCTCGATAGCAGCCTAGGTTTAGGCGAAGGCAATCAAGAAGCCGTTGGCCTTGATTACAAAGAACTGCCTAACGACGTATCCGCCGGCGATATCTTGTTGCTTGACGATGGTCGTGTTCAACTCAAAGTAACCAAGGTCGAAGGTTGCCGTGTTCACACCGAAGTTATCATTGGCGGCCCACTCTCAAATAACAAAGGCATCAACAAAAAAGGCGGCGGCCTTTCCGCAGAAGCGCTAACAGAAAAAGACAAACGCGACATCGTCACCGCCGCACAAATCAAAGTGGATTACCTAGCGGTGTCTTTCCCTCGTAATGGTGAAGACATGCACTACGCTCGTCAGCTTGCACGAGAAGCCGGCTTAGAAGCTCACCTCGTCGCAAAAGTGGAGCGAGCAGAGACAGTCGCCACTGTTGAGAACATGGATGACATCATAATGGCCTCAGATGTGGTCATGGTGGCTCGTGGTGACCTCGGAGTGGAAATTGGTGACCCTGAGTTGGTCGGTGTACAAAAACAGCTTATACGCCGTGCCAGAGCGCTTAACCGAACGGTGATCACCGCAACTCAAATGATGGAATCAATGATTTCTGCGCCAATGCCCACTCGTGCCGAAGTGATGGACGTTGCCAATGCAGTACTCGATGGCACCGACGCAGTCATGCTTTCCGGTGAAACTGCTGCCGGTGATTACCCAGTCGAAACCGTAAAATCGATGGCAGAAGTGTGTATTGGAGCTGAGAAGATGGCGGGGGTTAACCAATCGAATTACCGTATTGACCGCACCTTTGTTACCGCTGAAGAAACCGTTTCGATGGCGACCATCTACTCTGCGAACCATATGGAAGGCATTAAAGGCGTTGTCACTCTCACCGAGTCAGGCCGCACTGCACTGATGATGTCTCGCCTAAGTGCTGACATGCCTATCTACGCGCTGTCTCGAAACGAAGGAACGCTTAATCGCTGTACCTTGTACCGAGGTGTGACACCTATCTACTTCGAGACAGAAGCCGAAGACAGCTTTGACATTGCACTATCTACACTCACTTGCCTGAAAGAGAAAGGACACCTTAAGTTTGGCGACCTAGTGATCGTCACTCAAGGCGACATTATGGATGTAGCAGGGTCAACCAACTGTATGAGAATCTTGCCTGTCACCTAATATTTGACCTTAAGGCGAAACGATTTGCCTTTCCTCAAAGGCCAAAAAGGGTTATCGAACCAAGTTCAATAACCCTTTTTCATTTCAGAACACGACTCACTGCAACCTGCTTATAGCAGCATAACGAGATCACAGCATGCTAGCTCATCAACTTCGAGAATTACTTGCCCGCAGCAATGGTGGCTAACTGTGGCATATAAGAATTGCGAGCGTTCTCCGTTGAAGTGTAGGTTTCTACAAATCGGTAACCGGCTTTTAAGCCCATTTCGTAATCGTGCAACAGGTCTTCTTTGTCGCTCATTAATGAACTCGATTTTAGCGGCTGACTTGGCGCTATCTGAACCACAAACGCGTCGTCTGGTGGCGAATTCAAAAAATCCTGAGTCAATGAGTAGGTCTGATAATGCACCATCAGCATGTCAGCCAAGCCTGAATCAAACTTATCCCCGATTAAATGACTTAAGCGATAAATATCATCAGCACCAAATAGCCAGCGACCACCATTTAGCAGATCTAAATGCCCACGATCACGCTTCTGCTCTTTTGAGCGCATAATTTGTTGTTGGAAGAAAGAGGTCCAGTCGGTTTTCCACTGTTCCACTTTCTGTTGCCAATGACCTTGAACACTGTCGAAAGATTCGCGGAACCACTCCAGTTCTTCGGCAGAGATTGGTTTAGGCGCTTTGACTGAAGATCCCTTGATTGATGCTTCAACCAAATGGGTATTACCTTCCTCCACCACTGGCTCAGTACGAATCACCACAATAGAACGGGCTTGTCTTCGCCACGCTTCCTGAACCGGGATACACGCCGATACACCACCGTCCACATAAGCACTGTCACCAATAAAGACTTCATCATTGTACAAACGAGGAATGGCGCAGGTCGCAATCATCACCTTGTACCAATCTTCGCCCAATAATGGGAAGTAGTGGTCTCGTAAATCTTTGGAATCCGTTACAGCCGCATAGAAGTGGCGATCGCCTAGCGTTTGTCGCCCTAAATCCAGATCGAGCTTATATGGGTAAGCCATAATTTGTTCTAGCGCCCACTCTAATCCTAGGTTCTTTCTGTGTCGTATATAGGAAAAGAGATTGAAGAACTCTGGTGAGGTTGTGAGGTCGAGAACAAAAGAACGGCCAAGGCCTTTATCGCGGCACAGATAAGCACATAAGTTTAGAGCACCTGCTGAGGTACCAAAAAACTCGTCGAAGGGGTCAAAATTTGAGAGAAGAAAGGCATCCAACACTCCAGAAGTAAAAATACTTCTCTGTCCGCCACCTTGAGCGACCAGTGCTGTTTTTCCAGCAATAAACTTAGCGTAATAATCCAAGTCTATTGCTGTATCAATATTGGTTATAATCCCACTATTCATTATTCCCTGAGTATCAAAACTCAGCCTCGCAATAGATGGTATTAACTACCAATCGCAATAAAGCCAAATGAAAGAATGATCATGTAGATAAACACGGTAATTTGTAGGGCATTTTTCAGATTATGGTCCATAGACACCTCTGGCTTATTATTAATTTGTCGAGTCTCTATTTAAGTACTATCAGGTGTGTGAAGTATCTTCAAGAATCGTCGAAATTAGTCGCACAATATTGATGTAACCATCACAATTAGTATGTGTATGGATAAGGATATACTCATGAATAACAAAGCAAATATGATGGCACTGATTACGCTTCTCTCCGTTTCAAGCGCGTATGCTTCGCCGGAGATCATCATTACACCTATGGTAGGTTATACCGGCGGTGGCAGTGTCGAAGACCAGGACGGTAAAACCTATGACATGAAAGGCTCTGAAAATTACACCTTCGCCATTGAAACGCCACTTGAAAAAGGACGCATCGGCTTCTTCTACTCCAATCAGAGCTCGGAATTAGAAACGCTCAACCTAAGCTCCTCCATCCAATACCTACACCTTCAAAGCAGCATCTACTACCCTGCTTCGCCTGTGTTGTCGGGTTATCTAGGGTTAGGCCTGGGTGCTTCTTACGTCGACGTAGACTGGGCAAAAGATAAGTATGGATTCTCAACTTCTATCTTTGGCGGCTTAGAGTACAAATTTAGCGACCGATTAGCGTTGAACACACAAGTACGTTGGTTAGGCACGGTTGTCGACAACGATACCTCCGGTGTTTGTAACATCCCAAGTAACGGGCAGGAGTGCATCATTCGCTTTGATACCGACTGGATGAACCAATTCCAAGCCAATGTCGGACTGAGTTTTACTTTCTAAGCGGCTCAATGAAGCAAAAATATAAGATCGGCCCAAACGAAAAAACCAGCTAAATGCTGGTTTTTTTCATTATTAAAACGGTTTTAGTTCAGGTTAGAACTTATAGGTAACACCTAAAGCGCCGCCCACTTGCAACTCAACACCTTTATACATGTCGAGTTCAGGGTGAACTTGAGCGTAAGCATTCCAACCTTCGTAGAAATTCACTTTCACGCCTAATGGCAAGCGTAAGCCAAAGTCGTCATTCCATTCAGCCCAAGCACCAGCACCAACGTACCAGCTCAACGGAGCTTCAGTCTCGAACTGACCACGCTTCAAAATGTAATCAAAGGCAGCGCCGTCATTGCCAATCGTAGCACGGTATTTCTGATCAAATTCCACAACGACACTTAGGTCTTGGTCAATGGCAAGTCCAACTTCCAAAGCTGGAGCTTCAGAAGCGTGAGCAAACGAGGCTCCGCTGCAGCACATAAGGCCGATCAAGTAACGATGTTTCATAATATTCTCAGACTGTGTTTAAAAGCGGTAGTTTACTGGAATAATAACGAAAGGTGTCATCGCTGGGTAAAAGATAAAAGACACGAAAAATTTAAGAGCAACCATCAACTGATCGAGTTGAATGATAAGTATCTGAGTTAATGGAGATTAAGCACAATAGATCTTTCATAGAGCAGAAATCGAGTAGGAGGAGGCCTCACGGCCTCCGTCCTCTCACACCACCGTACAAGCGTGGGTCGCATACGGCGGTTCCGAATATATTTTCAGTGACTCATACCCATCTCGCAATGAGTACAGGCCCAACTCCTCGAACCATTTTATTGGCATGGCGTGATTTAACTGCGGCGTTAAGGCCAAGTGCCACCACCCTTTATCTGACATCGCTACCTTCCACGCGTTGCGCTCCGTTACACCTTGTTGTTGTAACCATGTCGCTATGCCGTATCTGCGTTTGCGTTGTTTTAAGCGGTAACATCGTAGCCGTCGCCGTATCCATTCGTCTAAGCGCTGCAAGCTGCTTTTCCGTATGGCGAGTTTGAAGTAGTGTTGCCAACCTCTTAGGTATTGAGTTAATTCCGCTATGACTGCTTGCAACTCTCGCCCTCGGTTTCGCTTCGTTATCTGCCGCACTCGCTTCTTCATTTGAGTTTGTGCTGCCTTCGATAGATGGATTGTTCCATCTATCCCGAAGCGGTGGCTTAAGTAAGTCCGCTCTGTCACTCTTGTCGCACCACTTTTCTCTCGATTTACCGTGAGCTTCAGCTTTTGCTCCAAGAACTCCGTTATCGACTCTTTAACTCGATAAGCGGCTTCTTCACTATGAACGTAGATTTGGCAGTCGTCTGCATATCGACAGAACTTATGCCCTCTGCGCTCTAACTCTTTATCCAGTTCATCTAATACGATATTGGATAGCAACGGGGATAATGGTCCACCCTGTGGTGTCCCTCTTTGTCTCTGTTCAACCATCCCGTTTCGCATTATGCCTGCCTGTAGATATGACCTGATGAGCTTCAACACTCGTTTATCACTGATGTCCTGTGACAGTCTGTACATCAGTCTATCGTGATTCACTGTGTCGAAGTATTTCGCTAGGTCGATATCTACAACATAACCTCGACCTTCTCGGATGTAATGACTGGCTGCCGTTAATGCATGGTGCGCACTGCGGTTTGGTCTAAATCCGTAACTGCTATTGGAGAACTTGGGGTCATAGATATCTGACAGTACTGAGGTCATTGCCTGTTGGACAACTCTATCAAGCACGGTTGGGATACCTAGTTGCCTTACGCCACCACTAGGTTTAGGGATTTCTACACCAAGTACCGGTTGAGGTTGGTAGCTTCCTTCCAGAAGACTCTGGCGAAGCGCTTGCCCATTTGAAGCCTGTCGAAGTGTTGAGATAGTCGCATCTATGTCGAGTTTGTCGACACCTGCACATCCTTTGTTCTTCTTCACTCTTCGTAGAGCTTGATTCAAGTTGGTTGAAGAGCAGATTTGCTCCATCAACGACGTTGAGATCACCAAGACTCGTCCTCCTGTTTACGCCAATCATGCTTGTCATTCTTCATCACCATGAGCTTTACTTGCTGTATCGCCCATTGGGACGTAGAGATGGTTTTCATCTTGCTATGACCCCACATGATTGAGTGTCTAGTGACTGCTTCTTGATATATTCAGTTCGGGCCTTCCCTTAAGTTGTACTTCCTTAAGGTACTATGCCTTCTGCTGACTTCTTATTGCTCGTCATACCGCATCGCTGCTGTATTAGTCTCTATCGAGACAAGTAATAAGATCTCCCGAGGTAAGACGTTGCTCTTTCCCTTGGCCGTGCCTGATTTATCACTACACACTTCCCGTCGAGGCATCGGGCTATTCTATCTATTGCTAGGTTGCCCAAGTTGTAATGACCTACTATCAGATTTCTGTTCGTCACAACCAAGTTTTGCCATTTGCTTCCTTCAGATTTCACCTCACGGTGAACACCCTTGCATAGGCTAACGGTTCTCGCTCGACTGAGCCCGTAGAGGACTTTCACCTCCTAGATCAACGCCATGCTCGGCGCACAACAAAAAAGGAGGCCTTTCGGCCTCCTTTCAATTTATTGAATCAGAGAATTAACCGTTGTTACGGATCCACTCATCCATGTCTGTCTTAAGGTTGTCAGACTTAGTACCGAAGATAGCTTGTACGCCACCAGCAACTACAACAACACCTGCAGCGCCTAGTTTCTTCAGTTTGTCTTGGTCAACAACTGCTGTATCAGCAACTGCAACACGTAGACGAGTAATACAAGCGTCAAGACCAGTGATGTTCGCTTTGCCACCGAATGCAGCAACTAGCTCACCAGCAAGTTCAGAACCAGTCGCAACTGACTCTTCTTCAGTCTCGTCTTCACGGCCTGGAGTTTTAAGGTCTAGAGCTTTAATCACAGTGCGGAATACGATGTAGTAAATTGCAGCGTAAGCAATACCACATACAACCATTAGGCCCATCTTAGACGCGTTGCCAGATAGAACTAGGAAGTCGATTAGACCGTGTGAGAAAGATGTACCGTGTACAAAACCTAGAGTGTTCGCAAGAACGTATGCAGAACCAGCTAGTAGAGCGTGGATTGCGTACAGTACTGGAGCAACGAATAGGAAAGAGAATTCGATTGGTTCAGTGATACCCGTTAGGAATGAAGTCAACGCAGCAGAAGCCATGATGCCCATTACTTTAGCGCGGTTTTCAGGCTTAGCTGAGTGTGCAATCGCGATTGCAGCAGCAGGTAGACCGAACATCTTGAACATGTAACCACCAGCTAGCTGACCGAAGCCATTGCCCGCTGCACGAGATGCGTCATCAGCAACTAGGTAACAAGTAAGAACACCGTTTTGAGTTTCGCCAGCAGCGTTTACACAAGTACCAGCTTCAAAGAAGAAAGGTACGTTCCAAACGTGGTGAAGACCAAATGGAATTAGAGAACGCTCAACGATACCGTAGATACCAAACGCCACTTGTGGGTTTTGGTGAGCAGCCCAATCAGAGAACGCAGAGATAGCGCCGCCAACTGGTGGCCATACTACAGATAGTAGGATTGCTAGACCAATCGCAGAGAAACCTGTGATGATTGGCACAGCACGCTTACCAGCGAAGAAGCCAAGGTACTCTGGTAGTTGAATACGGAAGAAACGGTTGAATGCCCAAGCAGCAACACCACCGACTAGGATACCACCTAGTACACCAGTATCGATTTTATCAACGCCCATTACACCAGCCATTACGCCAAGTGTAGCAGTCATGATGCCGTAACCAACGATAGCAGCTAGACCCGCTACACCATCGTTGTTAGTAAAGCCAAGTGCAACACCTACTGCGAACAGTAGTGCCATTTGACCGAATACTGAACCACCAGCTTGTTCCATTAAGTTTGAAACGATTTCTGGAATGAAAGGAAGATCTGCTGCACCGACACCTAGCAAAATACCCGCAACTGGTAAAACTGATACTGGAAGCATCAGAGACTTACCAACTTTCTGCAGGCTAGCAAAAAGGTTCTTAAACATGTTTATGCTCCTGATAAAGATAAAATAATTATAATGGGTTCTAACGGCACACCCCCGTAGCCTATATGTTAGCACCCTGCGAAAATGTAACCATGTATTGCATTATATTTTCTGCCGCTAAATATATATTGATGGGGAACTAACTTTCTAGTCACTTACGAAATTTAGTTTCAAAACACGTCTTGGATCACATGTCAAATCTAGAAATGCAATCCTTTACAAGCATTTAATTGATTGAAATATATAAGTATTTTTCAAGAGTCCTATTATTTTACTGGGTAAATAAAATAGGAGCGAATGTTATTTTTAGTAACAAAATTACAAATGTTATAATTAGCGCTCTCAAGTTCAACATAATTCGTAAACATTAAAAAAAAACGTATTTTTGGTGATCAAAAACACAAAAAGGGAGCTTTCGCTCCCTTTTATTTGTTTACTTAGATTTTTATCGCAAAAAAAGTTTTTGGTAATTTTTGGTCGTTTGTTCGGCAACCTCTTTCATCGACACACCTTTTAATTGCGCAATGTAGGCCGCAACTTCAACGACATATGCAGGCTGATTCTGCTTTCCACGATATGGAATAGGTGCCAAGTATGGAGAATCCGTCTCGATCAGCAACCTGTCTAGCGGTAGGTTTTTAACAACTTCTTTAAGTTCTGTAGCCTGCTTAAAGGTCACAATGCCTGAAATTGAGATATAGAAACCTAGTTCCATTGTTGCTTCTGCGAACGCTTGATCTTCGGTAAAGCAGTGAATCACACCACCACACTTCTCAGCTCCGCCATCACGTAAAATAGCTAATGTGTCTTCACGTGCGTTACGAGTGTGAATGATCAAAGGTTTATTCAGTTCAACGGCCAACTCAACGTGCTGCTTAAATCGTAACTGTTGCAGCTCTGCCGTCTCTGGTTGGTAGTGATAATCTAAACCTGTCTCACCAATCGCCACAACCTTGGGGTTGCTCGCGTATTCACGCATTGTCTCTAGGCTGAAATCACTTTCCACATCGAGAGGGTGAACGCCACAAGAGGCTTTAACGTTATCAAACGGCGAGATCATCTCGAGCATGTTTTCAAACGAATCTAGTGTCACACCGACAGAAAGCAATTGGTTTACGTTAGCAGCCTTCGCCTTGTTAACCACATCTTCTACGCTGGTGTGTAAATCTTGGTAATCCAGTTTGTCTAAATGACAGTGGGAATCTACGAACATGTTTCCTCGCAAGTGGCTATCAGCCAATTCATTATGAGTAGCTCCGTATTGAGCCCAGGGTGTTGCTTTAACTGCTCAATCAATATCAGCAGTTTATTCGATGCTGCATAAGCACTTTGATAAGACATCACCTCACACAGTGCTTTCGCACTCGGAGTGAAAGCCTGATTCGCCAAACCAAAATGCAGCTTCTGTACATCTGACAATAGATGCCAAAGCCAACCAAGTTGAATTAAAGGGTCTTTGCTAAGCTCTGTAGAGAACTTTAGCATGTCAGGTTGAGTGCCTTTTATCACATTTACAAAGCCATCGAGCGCTTTTGTTGAAGCTTCCACGCCACCTTGCTCAAACATCGCTTTTGCTTTTAAAGGCGCGTTGTCATTGAGTGCTAAAATGTACTGCGGTACTGCTTTGCCCACTTCTCCATCTAACCACGCAGATGCTGTCTCCAACTGCGGGCTAACCACATTGAATTGCTGACAACGGCTAATAATCGTCGGCATTAAGCGATTGCTGTTGCGAGTAGACAGAATGAAGATGCACTTGCTTGATGGCTCTTCCAGAGTTTTCAGTAATGCGTTGGAAGCCGATTCGTTCATTGCTTCAGCAGGGTTGAGCAAGATAACGCGCAAACCACCTAACTGAGAAGACTCTTGAGCCCAGCGGTTACTGGCACGCACTTGATCAACCGTGATCGACTTACCTTCTTTCTCTGGTGAGATCACATGAAAGTCAGGATGACTGCCCGACTTCATTAACTCACAGCTGTGGCAAAACCCGCACGACTCGCTTTCATAGTTCGTGCACATCAATGCGTCGGTAAGTTGGCTAATCAACGCATCAACGCCGAGCCCTTCCGGTGCATTAACAATCACAGAGTTAGGAAAACGCTCCGCATCGAGACTTTTTTTCCACTCACTCCATACCGGTGTGAGCCAAGAATACACTTCAGCCATGACTACCTACTGTTTGTCGAGCCAAGCAGTTAGCGCGACTTTAATATCAGCGGCTACTTGCTCAATTTCTTGCTGCGCGTTAATCACAAGTACAGAATCATCTTGTTCTGCAATTTCTAGATAGCGCTCACGCGTGCGGTCGAAAAATGAGATGTCCATCTTTTCAATTCTATCAAGCTCACCACGGCCTCTAGCACGTTCTAGCCCTACTCTAGGGTCTAGGTCCAAATATAGCGTTAGATCGGGTTTAAAGCCGCCTAGCGTGGTTGCTTTCAGTGATTCCATAGTAGTGCGTGCGATCTGGCGACCACCACCTTGGTATGCCTGTGAAGACATATCATGACGATCACCCAATACCCATTGACCACTGTCTAGTGCAGGCTTGATAACGTTTTCTACTAATTGAACACGTGCTGCGTACATCAGCAGCAACTCAGTCATGTCTTGAAGCTTCTCGCCTGCGTGCTCTTCTTTAACCAATGAACGCATCTTTTCAGCTAAGACAGTACCACCCGGCTCGCGAGTATTAACAATATCCTCAACACCCGATGCTTTTAATGTCTCAACGATGGCATTGATCGCTGTACTTTTGCCTGCGCCTTCAAGGCCTTCAACCACGATAAATTTCGACTGATTCATAATTATTTCTTTATCTGTTTTTTCTTAATTGTTTTAAGTAAGCTCGTACTGCACGGTTGTGCTCAGCCAAACTCTTTGAAAATACGTGCCCACCTGTTCCACTCGCGACAAAATAGAGATAGTTGCTCTTTTCTGGATTCAGAGCCGCATTAATTGACGCTCGACCTGCCATGGCAATCGGCGTTGGTGGCAAGCCACTCATTGTATAGGTGTTGTATGGCGTTGGCGTGCGTAAGTCTTTTTTACGGATATTGCCATCGTAGCTGTCACCCATGCCGTAGATAACCGTTGGGTCAGTTTGCAATCGCATACGCTTGTTCAGACGGTTAACAAATACAGAAGAGACACGCTCACGTTCTGACGCAACAGCGGTCTCTTTCTCAATGATAGACGCAAGAATTAACGCTTCGTATGGCGATTTAAGAGGAAGCTTATCCGCTCGATTTTCCCACTCTTCATTCACCACGCTCACTAGGTCGCGATGCGCGCGCTTCAACAAATCTAAATCAGTGGTGCCGTAGGTGTAATGATACGTTTCTGCTAAGAAAAGACCTTCTAGCTTCTCGTTTTCAATACCCAACTTTTCAGCGATCTCTTTTTCAGAAACGCCGTCCAACGTCTGTTGAATGAATTCGTTGTCTTTTAGCTGGACAAGCCATTCATCAAAGCGACTGCCTTCAACGAAGGTAATAGTGAATTGGTGCTCTTTGCCCTCAACAAGCACTTGTAGTGCCTGCTCTAATGTTAAACCCGGTTCAAGCAGGAAAGTCCCCGCTTTTACGTCTACAAGCTCAGGGTGTAATTTACGAATTAACTTCTCGTAAGGAGAAGCCTCAAAAAGCCCCTCGTTAATCAACTGGGCTAGAACGCGGTTAAAGCTGCTACCTGAAGCAACAGTCACGACTTGTGGTTTTTCTAATTGAATAACTTGTTTCAGGTTATCTTGTGCTTGGTTGTAAACATAAAAACCAGCAGCACCAGCTGCGATTAAGCACAAGATAATAAAAATAAATAACTTTTTGATCACGAGTTTAGTTGTCCTTGAAGGCTACGAGTAACGGTTCCAACGTTAAATTGGGTATCACTAATACGGGTAACTGGGGCAACCCCTAAAATGGAGTTGGTCATGAAAACCTCATCAGCTTGCATGAGTTGAGATAAGCAGTAGTCACTAATTGTAACGGAAAGTTCAGCTTGATTCAGCGCGGTTAACACTTGCTTACGCATAACCCCTGCTACACCACTTTGAGTGAGTTGAGGTGTGTATATCGCCTGACCTTTGCGCCAAAACAGGTTGGCCATTGTGGTTTCAATCACATTGCCTGAAATATCAAGAACCACACCATCCACTTCATTGGTTTGGTCCATTTCGTCTTTCATCAAAATCTGCTCAAGACGATTATTATGCTTATGGCCAGCAAGTAGTGGGCTCAAACCTAGCGCTTGATGGCAAACACCGAGTTCAACACCAGAATCTTGCAACGCTGAATAATGGCTTGGGAAATCAAAAGTACTGATGGTGACCGTAGGTTTAGCGATATTCTTGGTGCTGTAGCCACGCCCACCCGCTCCACGGCTAACGTGCAGCTTAATCCCTGCTTTTTCATTATGAGGTTTGTTTGCGTTATGGAACTTCTTTGAGCCAGAAAGGTTCTTTGTGCCATGAAGAGCGTTATGTTGGATGTGTTGAAGCGCAGTATCGAGCCAAGGACTAACAACATCCCAATCAAGAGCAGAAATGCGTAGCGCTTTCAGGCATTCATCTACACGATGCTGATGATCGTGAAAATGTTGAATCTGGCCACCTTTTACAAGCATGGTTGTAAAACAGCCGTCTCCGTACTGAAATGAGCGATCCAATATATCGACAGTTTGCTGGCTTTCTCCATCAACCCAAAACATGTTTTTCCCCATAAAAAGAAACGGCTCAATGCTAAAGCATCAAGCCGTTTAAAAACAAGTCTAATTGTGACTATCTACGAGTGTTTATGTCTTTAATAAGATGATTAAATCTTTTTGAAGATCAAACAGCCGTTTGTACCACCGAAACCGAATGAGTTACATGCAGCATATTCCATGTTGCTAACTTCACGCGCAGTGTGAGGTACTAAGTCAATATCTAAGCCTTCTTCAGGATCATCTAGGTTGATTGTTGGTGGAACAATTTGGTCAACCAGAGACATAGCCGTGATGATAGCTTCAGCAGAACCTGCAGCACCTAGAAGGTGACCAGTCATTGATTTCGTAGAAGAAACCAATACTTGCTTGCTGCCTGCTTCGCCAAGAGCACGCTTAATGCCCTTAACTTCCGCTACGTCACCCGCAGGAGTCGACGTACCGTGTGCGTTAACATAACCGATTTGTTCACCAGTAATGCCAGCATCACGCATAGCCGCTTCCATCGCTAGTGCGCCACCAGAGCCATCTTCACTTGGAGATGTCATGTGGTAAGCATCACCCGACATACCGAAGCCAACTAGCTCACAGTAAATCTTAGCGCCACGCGCTTTTGCATGTTCGTACTCTTCAAGAACCATCATGCCGGCACCGTCACCAAGAACGAAACCATCACGGCCTTTGTCCCATGGACGAGAAGCTTTTTGAGGCTCATCGTTACGAGTAGACAGTGCTTTAGCCGCACCAAAACCGCCCATACCTAGTGGTGTAGATGCTTTTTCAGCACCACCCGCTAGCATTGCGTCTGCATCGCCGTATGCAATCATACGAGCCGCGTGACCAATGTTATGTAGGCCAGTCGTACATGCAGTAGAAATCGCGATGTTTGGACCGCGTAGGCCACGCATGATAGACATGTGACCAGCAATCATATTCACGATCGTCGACGGTACGAAGAACGGGCTGATCTTACGAGGGCCTTTTTCAGTTAGAGCTTGGTGACCGGCTTCGATCAAACCAAGACCACCAATACCAGAACCGATAGCAACACCCACACGTGGAGCGTTTTCTTCAGTAATAGTTAGGGCTGAATCATCTAAAGCTTGAATACCTGCTGCGACGCCGTACTGGATGAACAAGTCCATCTTACGAGCATCTTTTTTAGTCATATACTCTTCGCAGTTAAAGTCTTTAACTAGACCTGCAAAACGAGTTGAGAAATTGGTTGCATCAAAGTGCTCGATATTAACGATACCACTTTGACCAGCTAGCAGGGCTTTCCAAGAAGATTCTACAGTGTTGCCTACCGGTGACAACATACCCATGCCAGTGACAACTACACGACGCTTGGACACGATTTTACACTCCGGGGATTGAGGTGATTTAAGATGAGGATAGATGAGTTAGATAAAACACAGGCGGTCGAGGTGACCGCCTGGGAGAGATTATTACTGAGCGCTAGTTACGTAATCGATAGCTGCTTGAACAGTAGTAATTTTCTCAGCTTCTTCATCTGGGATTTCAGTGTCGAATTCTTCTTCTAGAGCCATTACTAGCTCAACTGTGTCTAGAGAATCTGCACCTAGGTCATCAACGAAAGAAGCTTCGTTTTTAACTTCAGCTTCGTCTACACCTAGCTGTTCAACAATGATTTTCTTTACGCGTTCTTCGAGGTTGCTCATTTTTTCTTTTCCTTTACAGAGTTCGCTTTATGCGATGTTTTCCGTAGTTTATTCAATCTATTGAAAGTTGCAAGGTCAACTTTTCTGGTCAAACCACAATTTTCACGATTTTAACCGAAATTACGTATGATCTTGACTTAAATCATGCACAAATGTTGCACATAATTTACACCATGTACATACCGCCATTGACGTGAAGTGTTTCACCTGTGATATAAGCTGCCGCAGGTGACGCCAAAAATACCACAGCTTCAGCGATTTCGCGAGGGTCACCTAGTCGACCTGCTGGTACATTCGCCAAAGTTGCTGCACGTTGGTCATCATTTAGCGCTTTAGTCATGTCAGTTTCGATGAAACCAGGAGCTACAGTGTTCACTGTAACGCCACGAGACGCAACTTCACGAGCCATTGATTTAGTAAAACCAATTACGCCAGCTTTTGCAGCTGCGTAGTTAGCTTGACCAGCGTTACCCATAGTACCGACTACAGAACCAACGTTTACGATACGACCTTGACGCTTCTTCATCATGCCACGCAATACAGCTTTAGACATGCGGAAGATAGGCGTTAGGTTAGTGTCGATGATGTCATTCCATTCGTCGTCTTTCATACGCATAAGTAGGTTATCACGAGTGATACCTGCGTTGTTAACTAGAATGTCAATCGCACCGAATTCATCGTTGATGGTTTTCAGTGTAGCAGCAATTGAGTCAGTATCCGTTACATTAAGAGCAAGACCTTTACCGTTCTCACCAAGGTACTCGCTGATTGCAGCAGCGCCGCCTTCAGATGTAGCAGTACCGATAACTTTAGCACCACGCTCAACTAAAAGTTCAGCGATTGCACGACCGATGCCACGGCTTGCGCCTGTAACTAGTGCAACTTTGCCTTCTAAATTCATCATAACTTCTCTATTAAGTGGTTATTACTTAGCAGCTTCTAGTGATGCAGTGTCATTAACTGCAGCAGCTGTCATAGTTTTTACGATTCGTTTTGTTAGGCCAGTAAGAACTTTACCAGGGCCTAATTCAAGTAGCTTCTCGACACCTTGTTCATTCATCGCTTGTACACCTTCAGTCCAACGAACTGGACTGTATAGCTGACGAACAAGTGCGTCTTTAATTTTTTCAGGGTTTGTTTCAGCAATAACATCAACGTTATTGATAACAGGCAGTGCTGGCGTGTTGAACTCTAGAGCTTCTAGAGCCACTGCTAGCTTGTCTGCTGCTGGCTTCATCAGTGCACAGTGAGACGGCACAGAAACAGGTAACGGAAGTGCACGCTTAGCGCCCGCTTCTTTACAAAGCGCACCAGCACGCTCTACTGCTGCTTTGTTACCCGCGATAACAACTTGGCCAGGAGAGTTAAAGTTAACTGGAGACACAACTTCGTCTTGCGCAGCTTCTTCACACGCTTTAGCAATCGCTTCATCGTCTAGACCAATGATTGCGTACATTGCACCAACACCAGCAGGAACCGCTTCTTGCATCAGTTGGCCACGTAGTTCAACCAGCTTGATCGCTTCTTTAAAGTCGATAACGCCCGCACATACGAGTGCAGAGTATTCGCCTAGGCTGTGACCTGCTAAGTTTACAGGTTGCTCTAGACCAAGCTCTTGCCATACACGCCAAATTGCAACAGACGCTGTTAATAGAGCCGGTTGAGTACGAAAAGTTTCATTTAGATTTTCTACTGGACCATCTTGAACCAATGCCCATAGATCGTAACCAAGTGCTTCTGAAGCTTCAGCAAATGTTTGTTTAACAACATCATACTGTTCGCCTAGGTCAGCAAGCATACCGATAGCTTGAGAGCCTTGGCCTGGGAATACGATAGCAAACTTGCTCATTGTAATTATCCTTTAAGCAAAGCAAAAAATTGAATAAGGCACATAAGTTATGTGCCTTGTTTGTTGATTATCGCTTGAGGTTAGAATTTAACTAACGCAGAACCCCAAGTGAAGCCGCCACCAAAGGCTTCAAGAAGAAGCGTTTGACCACGCTTAATTCGCCCGTCGCGAACAGCCTCATCAAGGGCCGTTGGTACGGTAGCTGCTGAAGTGTTGCCGTGCTTATCAAGGGTAATAACTACTTGATCAAGCGACATCGTCAGCTTTTTAGCCGTTGCCGAGATAATACGGTAGTTCGCTTGGTGTGGAACTAACCAATCAAGCTCTGACTTATCCATATTATTCGCAGCTAATGTGTCTTTAACTAGCTTAGAAAGCTGAGTTACCGCCACTTTAAATACTTCGTTGCCCGCCATGTGCAGCCATTTGTCTGCATCACCGCCGCGCTCTGGTACTTCTAGGCTTAGAAGCTCACCGTATTTACCGTCAGAGTAAATGTGAGTAGACAAAATACCTGGCTCTTCGCTTGCGCCTACAACCACCGCGCCTGCTGCATCACCAAATAGGATGATAGTAGAGCGGTCAGTCGGATCACAGGTTTTTGACAGTGCATCCGCACCAATTACCAAAACGTTCTTACACATGCCAGTCTTGATGTGTTGATCAGCAACAGACAGTGCGTAAACAAAACCAGAACACGCTGCAGCCAAATCAAACGCAGGGCAGCCTTTAATACCAAGCTTACCTTGTACCTGACATGCCGAAGACGGGAATGTGTGGCTACTGCTGGTTGTCGCAACGATGATTAAATCAATATCTTCTTTGTCGATACCTGCCATTTCAATGGCATTTTCAGCAGCGTAAAACGCCATATCAGCAACGGTTTCGTTTTCCGCTGAAATACGACGCTCTTTAATACCAGTTCTAGCAACGATCCACTCATCGCTAGTCTCTACCATTTTCTCTAAGTCTGCGTTCGTACGCACCTGAGATGGCAAGTAGCTGCCAGTACCTAAAATTTTGCTATACATGAAGACTAATAATGCCTCTCGAGTAAAACCGCTTCCAAACGATCGCTAATGCGGCTGGGGACTTGTCGTTTGACCTCGTGTACTGCTTCACCAATCGCGTTGACGACTGCAGACACATCAGCACTTCCATGACTTTTAATGACAATGCCGCGCAATCCTAACAAACTTGCGCCGTTATACTGGTCGGGGTTCAAGGTTTTTAATTCAGTAAATAGCTCAGAAAACAACATTCTGGCTATCCAACCCTTTATTGTTGAAGCCATCATGCGCGTTTTTAGCTTATCAATAAAGAGCTGAGCTGTACCTTCGCACGTTTTTAAGCAGACATTGCCCACAAAACCATCACATACGACGACATCAGCAGCATCTTGAAGTAATTGATTACCTTCAATATAGCCTATGAAGTTCACAGACTGAGTGTTCGACAACATTTCAGCGCATCGTTTTACAAGGTCATTACCTTTGATTTCTTCTGCACCTATATTCAAGATAGCGACACGTGGAGCGCGACCTAAATGTTGTTCCGCTAATGCACTGCCCATGACAGCAAACTGAAAGAGTGAATCCGCGTCACTAGAAACGTTTGCCCCTAAATCAAGCATCCATGTGCGATTCCCTGATGCTGTAGGCAAAGCTGAAACCAATGCAGGCCTATCAATACCAGGAAGGAGTTTAAGTCGGAAACGGGATAAAGCCATCAGTGCGCCAGTGTTACCACCACTCACACAAGCATCAGCCTGTGATTCGGCAACTAGATCGATAGCGGCACGCATAGAGCTACCCTGACTGTTACGTAAGGCTAGTGAAGGTTTTTCAGAATTGGAAATAACTCGATCACAATGCTGGATACTCAAACGAGAATCAGGCATTCGACCTAATGAAGATAATTGAGATGTGATCGCGTTTCGATCACCTATGAGAATGACTTTTAGCTCTGGGAAATACGACAGTGCCTGCACGGCGGCAGGCACTGTTACACGAGGACCGAAGTCCCCGCCCATTGCATCAAGCGCAACGGTTAGATTTTGCAAAGGTCAACCTTACTTGTTGATAACCTTTTTGCCGCGGTAGAAACCTTCGGCAGTCACGTTGTGACGTAGGTGAGTTTCACCTGAAGTTGCGTCTACAGAAAGTGCAGCTGTAGTTAGTGCATCGTGTGAACGACGCATGCCACGCATTGAACGTGATTTCTTGCTCTTTTGTACGGCCATTGACCCTACTCCTATGTAAATTCTTAAAGAAGCAATTACTTCTTTAAGCTTTTTAAAACATCAAATGGATTCGGCTTTTTATCTTCCTCAATTTCTTCAGGAAGTTCACCAAATACCAAATTATTTGAGTTAACGCTACAGTCCGCATCGTCGTGCATTGCTATTTGTGGCAATCCAAGGATGAACTCGTCTTCAACTAATTGAATCAGGTCTAACTCACCGTACTCGTTCAGATCTACCAAATCGTACTCTTCCGGTGCTTCCTCTTCACTTTTCTCACTGTAAACAGGAGTATAAGTAAATTGGACATCGCACTCATGTGCGAAAACCTCATTACAACGTTGACACTCTAAATCGACTTCGACGTTAGCTTTACCAGAGATAACGACTAATCGTTGTTCATCAAGCCCAAATGACATTGAGACTTGCGCGTCACGTTTTACGCCTTCAGTTGCTTCGGTTAAACGCTTTAAAAGACTGACCTGAATGATACCATTCACATCGAGTCGTTTTTGAGCCGTTCTTGCCGGATCAACTGTACGCGGTATTTTTTCCTTTTGCATAGGGCGCGAATCTTATCTTCCAAATCATGTTTAGTCAAAGGAAATGGCAAAAAAAATGTACTTTCCTGCCTTTCCTATTCAGAGCATTATGAATAGCAGGACAAGTTACGTTATCCTGAGATAAATGCTTCCTTGAATTGTAAATTAAAATGAGAAATTACCAACTAGTTTTAGCCTCTACATCACCATTTAGGCAAGAGATCCTCAAAAAACTACAGTTAAGCTTCATTACAGCCAAGCCAGACTGCGATGAAACGCCGCTTCCAGAAGAGACACCTCAACAGTTAGTGATGCGCCTTGCCGAGGCCAAAGCTAAGTCGTGCATGGTACAACAACCAAGCTTGGTCATTGGTTCTGATCAGGTTTGTGTTATTGATGGAGAGATCATAGGTAAGCCTCATACTCGAGAAAAAGCAATTGAGCAGTTATCGCGCCAAAGCGGTAAGAGCATCACTTTCTATACTGGCCTTTCTGTTTGGAACAGCGAGACCAACAAAGCTGACACGCGTCTCGACACCTTCATTGTGCATTTCCGTGATTTAACCGAACAGCAGATCATCTCTTATGTTGAGAAGGAACAACCTTATTACTGCGCGGGCAGTTTTATGTGTGAAGGATTAGGTATCGCGTTGTTTAAACAGATGGAAGGAAAAGACCCGAATACTTTGATCGGCTTACCGCTGATCGATCTGGTCGATATGTTAGAAGCGCAAGGAATGAATGTGCTGTAACGGATACGCTCTCTTTGTTAGAGATTCCCTACTCCTTCCTTCGTCAGTCTAGGGAATGACGGAACACGCAATTTTATCTAACCAGCTAATGATATAGAACTTGATTTTAAAAAGTCGTCATCCTCAAGAGCGAGGAACGAGCGACTTGGGGATCTTCAACAACAGATGAATCGAGTAGGAGGAGGCCTCACGGCCTCCGTCCTCTCACACCACCGTACAAGCGTGGGTCGCATACGGCGGTTCCGAATATATTTTCAGTGACTCATACCCATCTCGCAATGAGTACAGGCCCAACTCCTCGAACCATTTTATTGGCATGGCGTGATTTAACTGCGGCGTTAAGGCCAAGTGCCACCACCCTTTATCTGACATCGCTACCTTCCACGCGTTGCGCTCCGTTACACCTTGTTGTTGTAACCATGTCGCTATGCCGTATCTGCGTTTGCGTTGTTTTAAGCGGTAACATCGTAGCCGTCGCCGTATCCATTCGTCTAAGCGCTGCAAGCTGCTTTTCCGTATGGCGAGTTTGAAGTAGTGTTGCCAACCTCTTAGGTATTGAGTTAATTCCGCTATGACTGCTTGCAACTCTCGCCCTCGGTTTCGCTTCGTTATCTGCCGCACTCGCTTCTTCATTTGAGTTTGTGCTGCCTTCGATAGATGGATTGTTCCATCTATCCCGAAGCGGTGGCTTAAGTAAGTCCGCTCTGTCACTCTTGTCGCACCACTTTTCTCTCGATTTACCGTGAGCTTCAGCTTTTGCTCCAAGAACTCCGTTATCGACTCTTTAACTCGATAAGCGGCTTCTTCACTATGAACGTAGATTTGGCAGTCGTCTGCATATCGACAGAACTTATGCCCTCTGCGCTCTAACTCTTTATCCAGTTCATCTAATACGATATTGGATAGCAACGGGGATAATGGTCCACCCTGTGGTGTCCCTCTTTGTCTCTGTTCAACCATCCCGTTTCGCATTATGCCTGCCTGTAGATATGACCTGATGAGCTTCAACACTCGTTTATCACTGATGTCCTGTGACAGTCTGTACATCAGTCTATCGTGATTCACTGTGTCGAAGTATTTCGCTAGGTCGATATCTACAACATAACCTCGACCTTCTCGGATGTAATGACTGGCTGCCGTTAATGCATGGTGCGCACTGCGGTTTGGTCTAAATCCGTAACTGCTATTGGAGAACTTGGGGTCATAGATATCTGACAGTACTGAGGTCATTGCCTGTTGGACAACTCTATCAAGCACGGTTGGGATACCTAGTTGCCTTACGCCACCACTAGGTTTAGGGATTTCTACACCAAGTACCGGTTGAGGTTGGTAGCTTCCTTCCAGAAGACTCTGGCGAAGCGCTTGCCCATTTGAAGCCTGTCGAAGTGTTGAGATAGTCGCATCTATGTCGAGTTTGTCGACACCTGCACATCCTTTGTTCTTCTTCACTCTTCGTAGAGCTTGATTCAAGTTGGTTGAAGAGCAGATTTGCTCCATCAACGACGTTGAGATCACCAAGACTCGTCCTCCTGTTTACGCCAATCATGCTTGTCATTCTTCATCACCATGAGCTTTACTTGCTGTATCGCCCATTGGGACGTAGAGATGGTTTTCATCTTGCTATGACCCCACATGATTGAGTGTCTAGTGACTGCTTCTTGATATATTCAGTTCGGGCCTTCCCTTAAGTTGTACTTCCTTAAGGTACTATGCCTTCTGCTGACTTCTTATTGCTCGTCATACCGCATCGCTGCTGTATTAGTCTCTATCGAGACAAGTAATAAGATCTCCCGAGGTAAGACGTTGCTCTTTCCCTTGGCCGTGCCTGATTTATCACTACACACTTCCCGTCGAGGCATCGGGCTATTCTATCTATTGCTAGGTTGCCCAAGTTGTAATGACCTACTATCAGATTTCTGTTCGTCACAACCAAGTTTTGCCATTTGCTTCCTTCAGATTTCACCTCACGGTGAACACCCTTGCATAGGCTAACGGTTCTCGCTCGACTGAGCCCGTAGAGGACTTTCACCTCCTAGATCAACGCCATGCTCGGCGCACAATCGAGTAGGAGGAGGCCTCACGGCCTCCGTCCTCTCACACCACCGTACAAGCGTGGGTCGCATACGGCGGTTCCGAATATATTTTCAGTGACTCATACCCATCTCGCAATGAGTACAGGCCCAACTCCTCGAACCATTTTATTGGCATGGCGTGATTTAACTGCGGCGTTAAGGCCAAGTGCCACCACCCTTTATCTGACATCGCTACCTTCCACGCGTTGCGCTCCGTTACACCTTGTTGTTGTAACCATGTCGCTATGCCGTATCTGCGTTTGCGTTGTTTTAAGCGGTAACATCGTAGCCGTCGCCGTATCCATTCGTCTAAGCGCTGCAAGCTGCTTTTCCGTATGGCGAGTTTGAAGTAGTGTTGCCAACCTCTTAGGTATTGAGTTAATTCCGCTATGACTGCTTGCAACTCTCGCCCTCGGTTTCGCTTCGTTATCTGCCGCACTCGCTTCTTCATTTGAGTTTGTGCTGCCTTCGATAGATGGATTGTTCCATCTATCCCGAAGCGGTGGCTTAAGTAAGTCCGCTCTGTCACTCTTGTCGCACCACTTTTCTCTCGATTTACCGTGAGCTTCAGCTTTTGCTCCAAGAACTCCGTTATCGACTCTTTAACTCGATAAGCGGCTTCTTCACTATGAACGTAGATTTGGCAGTCGTCTGCATATCGACAGAACTTATGCCCTCTGCGCTCTAACTCTTTATCCAGTTCATCTAATACGATATTGGATAGCAACGGGGATAATGGTCCACCCTGTGGTGTCCCTCTTTGTCTCTGTTCAACCATCCCGTTTCGCATTATGCCTGCCTGTAGATATGACCTGATGAGCTTCAACACTCGTTTATCACTGATGTCCTGTGACAGTCTGTACATCAGTCTATCGTGATTCACTGTGTCGAAGTATTTCGCTAGGTCGATATCTACAACATAACCTCGACCTTCTCGGATGTAATGACTGGCTGCCGTTAATGCATGGTGCGCACTGCGGTTTGGTCTAAATCCGTAACTGCTATTGGAGAACTTGGGGTCATAGATATCTGACAGTACTGAGGTCATTGCCTGTTGGACAACTCTATCAAGCACGGTTGGGATACCTAGTTGCCTTACGCCACCACTAGGTTTAGGGATTTCTACACCAAGTACCGGTTGAGGTTGGTAGCTTCCTTCCAGAAGACTCTGGCGAAGCGCTTGCCCATTTGAAGCCTGTCGAAGTGTTGAGATAGTCGCATCTATGTCGAGTTTGTCGACACCTGCACATCCTTTGTTCTTCTTCACTCTTCGTAGAGCTTGATTCAAGTTGGTTGAAGAGCAGATTTGCTCCATCAACGACGTTGAGATCACCAAGACTCGTCCTCCTGTTTACGCCAATCATGCTTGTCATTCTTCATCACCATGAGCTTTACTTGCTGTATCGCCCATTGGGACGTAGAGATGGTTTTCATCTTGCTATGACCCCACATGATTGAGTGTCTAGTGACTGCTTCTTGATATATTCAGTTCGGGCCTTCCCTTAAGTTGTACTTCCTTAAGGTACTATGCCTTCTGCTGACTTCTTATTGCTCGTCATACCGCATCGCTGCTGTATTAGTCTCTATCGAGACAAGTAATAAGATCTCCCGAGGTAAGACGTTGCTCTTTCCCTTGGCCGTGCCTGATTTATCACTACACACTTCCCGTCGAGGCATCGGGCTATTCTATCTATTGCTAGGTTGCCCAAGTTGTAATGACCTACTATCAGATTTCTGTTCGTCACAACCAAGTTTTGCCATTTGCTTCCTTCAGATTTCACCTCACGGTGAACACCCTTGCATAGGCTAACGGTTCTCGCTCGACTGAGCCCGTAGAGGACTTTCACCTCCTAGATCAACGCCATGCTCGGCGCACAACAAAAAAGGTTGACGATATTCGTCAACCTTTCTCATTTATGGATACTGAAGAACAAATTTAGAGGCACTCTATGCCTTCGTATCTCGTATCTCGTATCTCGTATCTTCTTAAAGCTTACGTAAACCAGTTAGGGCTTTCTCTAGCCTTCTTTCCATTGGCGCCGAGATATCCATCTTCTCTTCACTACCTGGGTGCGTGAACTTAATGTTTGCTGCGTGTAGGAACAAACGATCCAGACCAACCTTACCCGTGTAAGCATCAAAACGACGATCACCGTAGCGATCATCCCAAGCAATTGGGTGGCCAGTATATTGAGTATGTACACGGATTTGGTGTGTACGCCCCGTAATTGGACTTGCTTGAACTAACGTCGCATCTTTGAATTTTTCTAAAACTCGAAAACGCGTCTCAGAGGCTTTACCGTTCGGGTTCACGCGAACAATACTGTTCACTTCATTTTTCAATAATGGAGCGTTAACAACCTTACAGCTGTTCTTCCATTCGCCCATGACTAGAGCGAAGTAATATTTTTGAACCGTTTTTTCACGGAACTGTGCTTGAAGGTGTCTTAGCGCCGAGCGCTTCTTAGCAACAAGCAGAATACCAGATGTATCTCTATCGATACGATGCACTAACTCTAGAAAACGAGCATCAGGACGAAGTGCACGCAATGCTTCGATTGCGCCAAACTTCAGCCCACTGCCACCATGAACGGCAGTACCCGAAGGTTTGTTTAGAATCAGCATGTGATCATCTTCATAAATGATGCACTGTTCTAATTCTGAGACCTTGTTGAGTTTCGTGCTTGGCACGTTCTCTTCTGTTTTCTCTTCAATAGTAACCGGAGGGATACGAACTAAATCGCCAGCTTTTAGTTTGTACTCAGCCTTGATACGTTTTTTGTTAACGCGGACTTCGCCTTTACGCACGATTCGGTAAATCATGCTTTTCGGGATGTTTTTTAATTGGTTGCGTAAGAAGTTATCAATACGCTGACCAGCCATATCTTCGTCAATGTCGACGAATTGGACTTGGGTTCTAATTTCGCTCATTGGGCTATTGTATCACTGTCACTTTTGATAATTGAGATTTTCTTAGCTCTATTCCGAACTTATTTATTCATAATCCCTGCCGATCTATCCTCAAATGCTCAATGAAGTTCTATATTTCTTTGATTCTTCGAACAAAAAAGCACCAAGATTCCTGCAAATTAAAATATCAATTGATAAATTATTTATAGACAGTGAGTTAGAGCTATCAAAACCCAAACAAAAACTGTTTTTTTTACAGCATTCCGACAAAGCAGATTGCTGTGTTTACCGACCGCTGCTATAGTTCACAGCTGCTATCAGTGGTTTGACTATTATTTAAACAGCTAACCATTCATAAGCAAGTAAATGAGTAGATAACTCAGATTAGACAGTGCTGCAATCGGCGTAAGACACGGTCAACTGAGTTCCTTATCGCTCTACTCACGTACGCTCATGTTGAGTATTCACCGCCACATCGCGGATCATAGGCTAACTCCCTATGATGACTGACGTGCCCCAGAGCATCCCTCTCCAGCCGGGAGGCTGCACCGATAAAGCCATGGGATCTGGCACCATGAGAAACGAAATAAAGCGATAAGAACAATGATGAAAATAAGAAAAGACAATGAGAATTTCTAAATGAAAAGAATGTTAATTAACGCAACTCAAAAAGAAGAGTTGCGTGTCGCTTTGGTTGATGGCCAGCGACTGTTCGATCTAGATATCGAAAGTCCAGGTCACGAGTCAAAGAAAGCGAATATCTACAAAGGACGTATTACCCGTATTGAACCAAGCCTAGAAGCGGCATTCGTTGATTACGGAGCAGAACGTCACGGTTTCCTCCCTCTTAAAGAAATTGCCCGCGAATACTTCCCTGAAGGTTATACATACCAAGGCCGTCCTAGCATTAAAGAAGTGCTAAAAGAAGGCCAAGAAGTAATCGTGCAAGTAGAGAAAGAAGAACGTGGTAGCAAAGGTGCTGCACTGACAACTTTCATCTCTTTGGCTGGTAGTTACTTAGTTCTTATGCCTAATAACCCTCGTGCTGGCGGTATTTCTCGTCGTATCGAAGGTGATGAACGCACTCAACTGAAAGCAGCATTAAGCACTCTTGAGCTTCCTCAAGGTATGGGCCTAATCGTGCGTACAGCGGGTGTTGGTAAAAGTGCAGAAGAGCTAGAGTGGGACCTGAATGTTCTATTGAATCACTGGGGCGCTATCAAGCAAGCTTCTGATTCAAATGCGGCTCCTTTCCTAATTCACCAAGAGAGTAACGTTATCGTTCGTGCGATTCGTGACTACCTACGTCGTGATATTGGCGAGATTCTAATCGACAGCAATACTATTTTTGAACGTGCACAAGCGCACATTCAATTAATACGCCCAGATTTCATGAATCGCGTTAAGAAATACGATGGTGAAGTACCACTATTCAGCCATTACCAGATTGAAAGCCAGATCGAATCTGCTTTCCAACGTGAAGTTCGCCTTCCATCTGGTGGTTCTATCGTAATCGACCCAACAGAAGCACTGACTTCTATCGATATCAACTCTGCTCGTGCAACAAAGGGCGGCGATATTGAAGAAACAGCACTTAACACTAACCTAGAAGCTGCCGATGAAATTGCACGTCAATTACGTCTACGTGACCTAGGTGGTCTTGTTGTAATCGACTTCATCGATATGACTCCGGTTCGCCACCAACGTGAAGTAGAAAGTCGTCTACGTGATGCCGTTCGTTTAGATCGCGCACGTGTTCAGATTGGTCGTATTTCTCGCTTTGGTCTTCTAGAGATGTCTCGTCAACGTTTGAGCCCATCACTAGCAGAAGCAAGCCACCACATTTGTCCTCGTTGTACAGGTACTGGTGTTGTTCGTGATAACGAATCTCTAGCACTGTCTGTTCTACGTTTGATCGAAGAAGAAGCTCTGAAAGACAACACAGCGCAAGTACTTGCAGTTGTGCCTGTGCCAATCGCTTCTTACCTTCTGAACGAAAAACGTCGCTCAGTAAACCACATCGAGAAGAACCAAGAAGTTAAGATCACTGTTGTTCCTAACTCAGACATGGAAACACCACACTTTGAGGTTATCCGTGTTCGTGAAGGCGAAGAGTTCGATCTACTGTCTTACTTGCTGCCTAACAAGCTAGAAGCTCTAAAAGAAGCAGAAAGCAAAGAACAAGCAGAACAGACTATTCGTCCTAAGAAGATCGAAGAGCCAGCTCTGAAAGGCTTCGCAGCCCCTGCTCAATCAGCACCAACTCCTGCTCCAGCACCTAAAGCTGCAGAAGAGAAGAAAGCTGAGTCAGCAGCGACTCAAGAACCAGGTCTAATTGGTCGTTTCTTCAAAGCTATCGGTAGCTTCTTATTCGGCTCTTCAACTCAAGAAGAGAAGAAAGAAGAAGAGCAGAAAGAAGAAGAAAAACCTAAGAACAATCGCAACAACGGCAACCGTCAACGCCGTGATCGTAACGATAACCGTCGTCGTAACCAACGTGGCGAACGTGGTGATAATCGTAACGAAAACCGCGACAACAAACGCCGTCGTAAGCCAGCTCGTGATGAGAAGCCTGAAGAGCAAAAAGAAACAGCTCCACAGCAAACTCGTCAGCCTCGTAAGCCAAAGCAAGACCGTCGCAACAAGCCACGTGATGAGCAGAAGCAACGCGAAGAGCAAGCTCCATCTAAATTAGCAGAAGAAGGTCTACAGCTAGCGGCAGAAGCACAAGCTGGAAAACCGGAAGTGCCTAAGGCTAAGCCTGAAGCGAAAGCAGCTAAGATTAAAGAGCGTCGTCAGCGTCGTAAACTGAACAAGCAAGTTCGCGTTAAAGACCAACAAGCTCAAGCTGAAGATAACGCTTCAAAAGAGCAAGTTGTTGCTAAAGAACTATCTGTTTCAAAAGAACAGTCAGTAGCTCAAGAGCAAAAAGTTGCGGAACAAGTAGAAGCAACTCAAGCGAATGCAGAGCAAACTGAACAGGAAGAGCCGAAACAACGTCGTAACCGTCGTTCTCCACGTCACCTACGTGCAAGTGGTCAGCGTCGTCGTCGCGGTCGTGATCGTCGCCCTAACCCATTCCGCCTACGTAAAGGTGGTGTAGCTTCTCCTGAGATGGCTATGGGTAAAGTGATGCCTCGCTTCATTCCAAAACCTCACCACAAGCAGGCAAAACCTGAAGTGACTGAAGTTCAAGTAGCAGCTGAAGCTCAAACATCTGTTCAAGATCAGAATGTTGCTCTCGAGACGGCACCACAAAGCACAGTAGTAATGGCAGGTGGTTTCGCATGTCCTGAACTTGCAATGGGTAAAGTTATCATCCGCCGTGAAGATGCTGCTGTTGAAGCTCAAGTAACTGAGACTCCTGCTGTAGTTGCAGAAGCACCAGTTGTTGAAGCACAAAAAGTTGAAGCTCCGGTTGAAACTGTGAAAGCAGAAGAAGTCGTAGTTGAAGCACCAGTTGTTGAAACTGCTGTGGTTGAACCAACAAAAGCAGTTGAAGCTCCTAAAGCTGAAAGTGCAAAAGTTGAAGAAGCACCTGTCGTAAAAGCAGAAGCTCCTAAAGCGGCACCAAAGGCAGCAGTTGCTAAGAAGCAAGCCAGTTCACCAATGACTAAAGCTCCTGGTCCTCAAGAGATCAAAGAGATTGAAGTGATTGCAGCTCCGTTCCGCACTGAACGTTTTGTATCGAAAGGTGCAGGCAGTCAGGCAGCGTCGAACAAGGCTGGCGCGGCGATGACTAAGCCAAACTACTAGTGATTACTGATAGATAATCGCAAGTAAATAGAATCAAAGGCTGCTTATTAAAGCAGCCTTTTTCATATCTACTAATCGAATAAAAATTAACAGATATATTACTCAAAGTTAGGTTCAACCTTGAACTTAATCACATTTTTGGGTAGCATTCGCGCACTTATCTTTTCGACACTTCGCTATTGCCGCTCTTTTCCATCACTGTTTGGCTACGCAATACACCCGTGTCGGTAAATCCATCTTAAGCATAGCTGAGCAAACATGTTCGAATTCCCACAATTTTCAAAGCACTCTGTAAAGAATGACGTGCTTTCAGGTCTTACAGTAGCCCTAGCTCTGGTACCTGAAGCCGTAGCATTCGCCTTTGTTGCTGGCGTTGACCCAATGGTTGGTCTTTACGCAGCATTCATCGTAGGTTTAATCACTTCTGTCTTCGGCGGTCGTCCAGGTATGATTTCTGGTGCTACCGGTGCAATGGCCGTTGTAATGGTTAGCCTAGTAGCAACCCATGGCGTTCAATACCTATTCGCAGCAGTCATGCTCGCGGGCCTTCTGCAAATTGCGGCGGGTGTATTCAAGTTGGGTAAATTTATCCGTATCGTTCCACACCCAGTAATGATTGGTTTCGTGAACGGTTTGGCAATTGTTATCTTCCTAGCTCAGCTTGGTCAGTTTAAAGCGCCAGACGTAACAGGTGCATTAACTTGGCTACCAAGCGGTCAAATGACACTCATGCTGGGTTTAGTAGCCCTTACAATGGCTATCATCCACTTCCTACCTAAGCTAACAACAGCGGTACCATCTTCACTGGTTGCTATTGTTACAGTAACGGCTTTGGTTGTCGGTCTTGACCTTGAAACTCGAACTGTTGTCGACTTCCTACGTACAATGTCTGGTGACGAAGCTGCAACGCTAGCGGGTTCTCTACCAACGTTCTCTATTCCTGCTGTTCCGTTTTCTTTTGAGACACTACAGATCATCCTACCGTACGCAATTATCCTTGCGGCTATCGGCCTGATCGAGTCTCTACTGACACTGACAGTACTAGATGAAATGACAAACACTCGTGGTCAATCTAACCGTGAATGTGTTGGTCAAGGTATGGCTAACGTAACGTGTTCAGTATTTGGCGCGATGGGTGGTTGTGCGATGATCGGTCAATCGATGATCAACGTAAACTCAGGCGGTCGTGGTCGCCTTTCAGGTATTGTAGCGGCAGTTGCACTACTGATGTTCATCCTGTTCGGTTCTGCACTGATTGAAATGATTCCTCTAGCAGCACTTGTGGGCGTAATGTTCATGGTTGTTATCGGTACATTTGAGTGGGCAACCTTCAAGCTTGCACGTCGCGTTCCTAAGCAAGACTTCTTCGTTATCGTTCTTGTTACCGTAGTAACAGTACTGACTGACCTTGCTGTAGCAGTGGGCGTTGGTGTTGTAGCTTCAGCGCTGATGTTTGCGTGGCAACATGCTAAACACATCTACGCCGACACGTCTGTAAACGCTGAAGGCTCTAAAGAGTACAAAGTTAACGGTCCAATCTTCTTTGGTTCAACGGCTAACTTCCTAGAGTTGTTTGACGCATACAACGATCCACAAGATGTGGTCGTTGATTTCGCAAACTCACGCGTTACCGACCACTCTGCAATTGAAGCGATCGATACGATTGCTGAACGTTACGCGGCATTAGGTAAAACACTTCACCTTCGCCACCTAAGCCAAGACTGTGTTGCTATGCTGCACAAAGCAGGTAGCTTAGTTGAAGCGAACGTTGCAGAAGACCCAATCTACAAAGTAATGTCTAAGTAATCTTAGCTGTAGCTTTAAGTTAGATTTAGAAAGGCCGACATTCAATGTCGGCCTTTTTTATACCTGTCGCTCAGCCCTTAGACTTATAACCCAACGACGTACATTGTTTCCACACTACACTGAACGTAATATCGCTTCGCTAGACTCTTCGATTAAGTCCAACACCAATTCAAAACCATTTCCCTCACCATAATATGGATCGGGGATCTCTTGATATTGTGACTCTCCAAAGCTTAAAAATAACGCTAGCTTGTATTGGAGGTGGGCGGGGCACTGGCTCATTAAGTCGTCTAAATTGTCCCTATCTGCCGCAAGTATCAGGTCAAATTCTTCGAAGTCATGACCAACCACTTTACGAGAAGTAATCCCCTTAAAGCTGTAGCCTCGCTTCTCTCCTGCAGATTTCGAACGCGAGTCTGGCGGGTTGCCTTGATGAAAACCAATCGTCCCTGCAGAGTCAACCACAACGTCAATATCCAGCTGTTGCGCTTTCTTCCTTAGCACCGCTTCACCTGTTGGCGAACGGCAAATATTCCCCATACAAACTACGAGTATCTTTTTCATCCCTAATCACCTGTTCTTCCGATGGTTTTTGCTATCGTTAAGTTAGGCTATGATAGGCGCAATCACAACTTAAAAGGATTTGTTATGTCGACTGAAGACAACAAAGAACAACGCCACAAAGCAAGACAACAGAAAGTAAAAGAACAAGTCGATGCACGTGTGGCTGCTGCCCAAGAAGTCAAAGGCCTATTGTTGGTCATCACGGGTAACGGTAAAGGTAAATCAACATCCGGTTTTGGTACGATTACACGTGCAGTCGGTCATGGTAAAAAGTGTGCCGTCGCTCAGTTTGTTAAAGGCACTTGGGATAACGGCGAAAAGAACGTTCTCCAAAAGCTCGACGTAGAGTTCCAAGTGATGGGTACCGGCTTTACTTGGGAAACTCAAAACAAGGCTCAAGATATCGAAGCCGCACAGCGCGTGTGGAAAGAGTGTCAGCGCATGCTAGCCGATGAGTCGATTGATGTAATTCTGTTTGATGAGCTGACTTACATGGTGAGTTATGGCTACATTGAACTGGATGAAGTGGTACAAGCTCTAAACAACCGTCCGAAAATGCAATCAGTAATCATTACTGGCCGTGGAGCGCACCGCACTTTAACGGACATGGCCGATACCGTGTCTGAAGTTCGTAATGTGAAGCACGCATTCGAATCTGGTGTTAAAGCGCTTCAAGGCGTTGACTGGTAATCACATGCAACCAGAGATCCCCGACTCGGCCACTCTTCCCTCTCGAGGATGACGACCACTAGACTGGCACGCCCTTAAACAAAGGACGAGTACCTGTCGTCATTCCCTAGAACGAGGGCCGAGTGTCATAGGGAATCTCTCGAAAGTATTATAAGCATCCAAAAAAAAGCGCCATTCCTACAACAGGAATGGCGCTTCTTTTATATACGAGTTAGAAACGTTTAGTTAAAGAAACCTTTCAATAAACCATCGACTGCTTCTTTAGTTTTCTCGTCTTTGATCTTGTCCGTTAGCTTGTTCACACCACGGTCAATTTCTTTCTGTGCTTTCTGTTTCAACACATCATCAAAAACAAGTGCGAATTTCGGGTCAGCCCACTGGCCAGTTACCTTAATTGGGATGGTCACATCTTTCAGGTCGTCAATGCTCTTACCGCCCTGACCTTCAAGTGAACCCACAATTGATGTACGTACAAGGAAGTCGACCGTCTCATTGATGAAGTTTGCTTTACCTTGACCTGTCACGCGTAACAGTGGCGACTGTGCTGATAAGTCGTTTGTTGAAACCCAACCTTTGTTGACCTTCAGCGTCGCTTTCATTGCACTGAAGTCCGTTTTTTGAGCTTCATTTGTGCTTTCAACTTTTTCGCCTTTGATCTTCGCGTAATTCTCACGAATCAGTTGAGCTACGTTGATGCCGTTAACTGCACCATCTTCAAAGTTAATCGCGATAGTACCGACTAGGTTTTTCTTGATACCCGTCGGAGTCAGACTCTTACCTTTCACGTTGACATCGATATTACCGGTACCTTCCAGCATATCGTTATCTGCAACATCAACCAGTAACGGCTGAACTTTCACACCTTTGATTTTCTTCTTAGCTGTGTAAGTCGCTGGTGTTTTACGTGCGTCTAACTTAGCTGTCGCAGAAATAGAGCCTTGGTAAAGGTTCGATGTGAATGAGGTAAGCTCTGCGATACCACGGTTAACCGAGAATGCTGTTTTAACATTCTGCATTTTCGCATTGTTCGCCTTAAACTTATCAATCGTGATGTCACCTTTCACATCTAATGTTTTCAGTGCCGACAGATCAGGTTCTACTTCTTTCGCAGGTGCAGAGCTGCCTGAGTTTGACGTTGAACCACCAGCAGACTCAGAGGGAGCCGTGCTCGCCGTTTCTGTTGTATTACCTAAGCCTAAGAACTCATCAAGGTCGATGTTCGGACTATGAAGAGAGAAACGCACCTTTGGTATTTCAGATAGGGTTACGTCTGCTTTACCGTCTAATGCAATAGCGTTAGCTTGTAGCTTCTCTAACACAAAGCTCAGGTGGCTCTTGTTAAGATCAAAGCTTAAGTCAGACAGCATGTCGACTTTCATTGGAGACTGAGGAAGCGTGTCGCCTTTGAATGTTGAGTCTAACGTCAATTTGTTCAACGTTACTTTTGAGATCGCGCTATCAACCGTAAGTTCACCGCCACCTTTAAGATCAAGGTCAAGACCCGCTGCATTACCGATTACAGCGTAAGTCAGTTGGTTGACCTTATCGAACTCAAACGTATTCAAGCCAATTTTTGCTGACTCAATCGACGTCGCTGGATCATTGAACTTAGCGTTTAAATCAATGTTACGAAGTGCGTAACTTGCAAAGCCTTCAGCTAATTTGAATTCGGCACTGCCCTCCGCTAAGAACTTCTGTTGGTTGTTTTCACCAGAAGCCGCAAATGTCGCGGTTGTCCATGTATCAACGGCAAACTCAGAAAGGTTCAAAGACACATCGTATAGCTTAGTGAATGAACCCGCTTGCTTGTCGTCCATTTCAAACAATGCGTTTGAGACAGTTACACCTGCAAGGTTGATCGTCCAAGCAGATGCGTCTGTAGCACTTTGCTCTTGAGGTGCAGGTGTTGATTCAGAACTTGCGCCAGCGACAGGCTCAGACTCTTGAGGCGCTGACGCTTGCGTTAGCGCATCAATGTTCTTACGACCATCTTTAAGCGTTTCTAAGTAAAATTCTGCACCATCTAGAGTAATGTTGCCTATCTCTAGTTGGTTGCTAAATAGCGGAGTAACCGAAACATCAACGCCAACGGTATCAACCTTAAATAGGTTTGGTTGGGTGAACCCTTCAGGGTTACGTAATTCAGTTTGACCAAGTTCGAAGCCAATAGATGGGAAGAATTGCCAGCTGATATCCCCTTCAATCACAAGCTCTAGGCCTGTGTGTTTTTGAGCTTGTTCGACAATTAATGGCTTAAATTGATTGGGATTCACTAACAGCACTAGTGCCAGAATTGCTGCAACGACAACAAACACTGGTACAGCTATGAAAATGAGTAGTTTCTTCATCCGCATATTCCTTGCTTAGATTCCAAAAGAAAGTGGCACTATAAAAGTGCCACTGATTCGGTAAAAAATAAAGCTAAGTGAGTCACTTAGGCAAAATTTTATTCGATTAAGACTTCAACAACTTCGCAATGTGCGCTTTTAGTACATCAATCGCAATACGGTTTTTACCACCACGAGGAACGATGATGTCTGCATGTTGTTTTGAAGGCTCGATAAACTGCATGAACATTGGACGTACTGTTTCTTGGTATTGCTTAAGTACAGTGTCCATTGTACGACCACGCTCTTCTACATCACGCTTAACACGACGTAGTAGACAGATGTCTAATGGTGTATCCATAAACACACTTGCGTGCATTAGTTTACGAAGACGCGGGTCTGTTAGAAGCAGAATACCCTCTAAAATGATCACTTTCTTTGGAGTAAGTGTAGTCGTTTCAGAAGTACGTGTGTGCTCTGTGTAGCTGTATTCAGGAACTTCTACGGCGTTGCCACTCATTAGCTGCTGTAGATGTTCACATAAAAGATCATGATCTAGTGCATTTGGGTGATCGTAGTTAGTTTTAACACGCTCTTCCATACTCAAGTGGCTTTGGTCGCTGTAATAGCAATCTTCCGTGATAACACCAATTTGATGGTCGCCTACTTTTTCGCGCAATTCATTATAAATTGTACTAGCAATCAGACTTTTTCCTGAAGCTGAAGCGCCAGCGATACCTACGATGACACATTGATTATTATCAGACATTAATTTTGCACCCGATATGGTTTGGTGGTGGGAAGAGATAAACCGCCTGATTATAGGGGCTAAAGCACATAGATTCTAGTCGCGATTTTAGCTAATTGCAGTCAAATTGATGATCTCAATACATTTACTTAAAACAATCGTTTGCTTTCAAATAACTTGCCTACAACTATTTGCACAAGCCCAATGGCTATCTGCCCAATCCAACCGTTGTTTATCTAATCCAAACTGTATTTAAACGACCCAGTAATTAACTTGCGCTATTCAACCATAGAGAAGTTAATCGCTTCTGGCCTTGCTTTCCCTGTCCAGAACATTTTCGCAGCCACATTTTCTGCGAGCTCTAGGTAGTGACGTGTATGTTCACTATCAGGACGACGAATCACCGTCGGGCAACCAGCATCGATATCTTCTCGCACGTCAATATGAAGAGGGATTTGGGCCAAGATATCGAGGTAAAACTCTTCTGACATCGCTTCTGCACCACCAGCACCAAAGATATGCTCTTTCTCACCACAGTGACTACAAATATGATAGCTCATGTTTTCAACTAAGCCTGCGACTGGCACACTCACCTTATCAAACATCGCTACGCCTTTACGCGCATCCGCTAATGCCAAATCTTGAGGGGTGGTCACCACTACTGCGCCCGTCACTGGGATCTGTTGCGACAACGTCAGCTGAATATCACCGGTGCCCGGTGGCATGTCGATAACAAGGTAATCCAACTCTGGCCATACAGTTTCATTAACTAGCTGCCCCAAAGCCTTCGCTGCCATAGGGCCACGCCAGATTGCCGCATCGTCTTTCGACACAAGATAGCCAATAGAGTGAGTGAAAATGCCATGAGCCTCGATTGGCATCATCCATTTATTGTTCTGTACTTCTGGTTTTGCGTCTAATTGGCCGAGCATCATAGGCACTGATGGACCATAGATATCTGCATCCAATAAGCCCACTTTTGAACCAGACTTAGATAAAGCAAGCGCAAGGTTTACAGAGGTTGTGGATTTACCTACCCCACCCTTTGCCGACGTCACGGCGATAATGTTCTTAACGCCCTTCAAAGGTGTCGCGACGGTTGTTTCTAACGCAGATGGCTTCACCTTCACTTCAAATTGGAAAGCACTCACAAGCTTTTGCTCAATCTGGGCATTAATCCAATCTTCAAGATCAACAGCAAGCTGATTGGCAGCAAAAGGCAAGGTAATAACAAATGATCCACGCGGATCAACCGATACAATATTTTGGTGTAGCGCCCACTCTGGTATGAGGATTGGTGACTCGAACTCATTCAACCATGAACAGAAATCTTGCTTAGAAGTAAAGTTACGCATTGAGGCTCCTTTTTTTATTTATGCTATCACCCACGAGATGAAGACTGAACCCCTAAAAAACTAGGGGAATCCTTTGTCTGATACCTTGGCGTATCACACGTTATAAAGTAGTATTACCTCTCAAAATTTATACCTATCAAAAAAGCGAATTATTAAGTATGGCAACTGATCCAAGACAACTTTTGGTAACTTGTGCGCTTCCGTACGCTAACGGCTCTATTCACCTTGGCCATATGCTTGAGCATATCCAAGCTGATATCTGGGTTCGATACCAGCGTCTACGTGGCAACACTGTAAACTTCATCTGTGCTGACGATGCTCACGGCACGCCAATTATGCTTAAAGCTCAACAGATGGGTATCACACCAGAAGAGATGATCGCTGCTGTTAGTGAAGAGCACCAAAAAGACTTCGCTGGCTTTGATATCAGCTTTGATAACTACCACAGCACACACAGCGAAGAGAACCGTGAACTGGCTTCTCACATCTACCTAGAACTTAAAAAGAACGGCTTCATTTCTAGCCGTACTATTTCTCAGCTTTTCGACCCTGAGAAAGAGATGTTCCTACCAGACCGCTTCGTAAAAGGTACTTGCCCTAAGTGTAAGTCAGAAGACCAGTATGGTGATAACTGTGATAACTGTGGTGAGACATACAGCCCAACTGAACTGATTAACCCTAAATCGGCGGTTTCTGGCGCAACTCCAGTAATGAAAGACTCTGAGCACTTCTTCTTCGACCTACCTCAGTTCGAAAGCATGCTGAAAGAGTGGACTCGTTCTGGCTCTCTACAGAATGAAACTGCAAACAAAATGCAGGAATGGTTTGAGTCTGGCCTGCAACAGTGGGATATCTCACGTGATGCACCTTACTTTGGCTTTGAAATCCCAGGCGAAAAAGACAAGTTCTTCTACGTATGGCTAGACGCACCTGTTGGCTACATGGCTTCTTTCAAGAACCTATGTGACAAGCGTGACGATCTAAACTTCGACGAATACTGGAAGAAAGACAGCACAACTGAGCTTTACCACTTCATCGGTAAAGACATCGTTTACTTCCACAGCCTATTCTGGCCAGCAATGCTAGACGGCGCAGGTTTCCGCAAGCCAAACAACGTATTCGTGCACGGTTACGTGACTGTAAACGGCGCGAAAATGTCTAAGTCAAAAGGTACATTCATCAAAGCAAGCACGTACCTAAACCACCTAGACCCAGAGTGTCTACGTTACTACTACGCAGCTAAGCTAAACAGCCGTATCGATGATTTAGACCTTAACCTTGAAGACTTCACTCAACGTGTAAACGCTGACGTAGTAAACAAGATTGTTAACCTAGCTTCGCGTAACGCTGGCTTCATCACTAAGCGTTTTGAAGGCAAGCTTTCTGCTGAATTTGCCGAACCAGAACTTTACAACGAATTCGTTGCTGCTGCTGAGCGTATCGGTGAGCTATACGAAACTCGAGAGTTCAGCCGCGCTATCCGTGAAATTACTGCACTAGCAGACAAAGCTAACCAGTACATCGATGAGAAAGCACCTTGGGTTCTTGCAAAAGAAGAAGGTAAAGAGAAAGAGCTTCAAGAAGTTTCTTCTGTTGGTATCAACCTATTCCGCGTACTAATGGCTTACCTGAAACCTGTGATGCCTGAGCTTGCGGCTCGCACTGAAGCTTTCCTAAACGAAGAGCTAACGTGGGAAGCGATTGCTACTCCGCTAACTGATCACGAGATCACTAAGTTCAAAGCGCTATTCAGCCGTATTGATCCTAAGAAAGTGGAAGCAATGGTTGAGTCTTCTAAAGAAGATGCAGCCGCTGAAGCAGCAGCGAAAGAAAAAGCAGAAGCTGAAAAAGAGCAAGCAAGCCAAACTGAGTTAGACAAAGAGCCAATCGCAGACGAGATTGAGTTCGATGCCTTTGCTGCAGTAGACATGCGTATTGCTCGTATCATCTCTTGTGAAGAAGTACCAAAAGCGAACAAACTACTGAAGTTCCAACTGGACATCGGTGGTGAGACTCGCCAAGTATTCTCTGGTATCAAATCAGCATACAAACCTGAAGAGCTAGAAGGTAAGCTAACTGTAATGGTAGCAAACCTAAAACCTCGTAAGATGAAGTTTGGTATGTCTGAAGGCATGATCCTAGCCGCGGGCCCTGGCGGCAGCGACCTATGGATCCTTGAGCCACACGAAGGTGCACAACCTGGTATGCGTGTAATGTAATTCTGATTTCAGTCAGATAACAAGCACTCATCGCTAAATCCCTAATGCACTTATAACTTGAAAGAGTTAATAAGTATTGGGGATTTTTTATATCTACCGAAAATTTACGTTCTCTGTTAGAGTCGCCGTCAACTATGCTATGTAGAGTAGAAATTGGTTTGTCGACGATAATGGACTAACCAACACCTCTTTACTCTAAAACCCTTTTTAGGAATCCCCAGTGACTAACAACGAAATCTTGCGTCGTATTCAACACGCACTAAACCTTAAAAATGCACAAATCATCAAAGCTATCGAACAAGCTGATGTGACCGTTGCTCATGACCAAGTGATTAACTGGCTAAAAGACGACAACGACAAGTCATGCTCTAAGATGAAAGACAAAGAGTTAGCGGTATTCCTAAATGGTTTCATCAACCTTAAGCGTGGCAAAAAAGAGGGCGAGCAACCTAAACCTGAAGTTGCACTGACGAACAACATGATCTTCATGAAGCTTCGTATCGCATTAAACATGAAAGCAGAAGATGTTTTGGATGTACTAGAAGTGGTTGGCATTAGCTTGAGCAAGTACGAAATCGGCGCTTACTTCCGCAAGCCAGAAAACAAAAACTACAAAGTGTGCGAAGACCAACTACTTTGCGATTTTCTAAACGGTGTGCAATTTACCAACCGTCCAGACTCAGAAGAGTTTGCGGGTTAAGTCGCTACTCATAGATAAATTACTCGTCATAGGTAAGTAACTACTCGTAGGTAAATTAATGCCCCACGGGTAATTTTCTAGCAACGACAGATAAATAAAAAGCGGCGAGATAATTGAATTATCTCGCCGCTTTTTCGTTTTCTTTACGTCACTGACTAAACAGGAGCAACAATAGTAAACCTATAGCTTAGCTGTCGTCTTCAGTGAAGTTCGTTGGCAATGTCGTTTTCATTTCATTCCAAACTTGTGCACTTGCAATACCGTAGTTACGAATCACTAATGGCAAAGTTTCGCGCTCACCACTTTCACAGATAATGAACAACTCTTTATAAAAGTCCATCGCTAAACGTCGTGCTTCTGGGTTAGAGAAGTAGTAGCTACCGATACGGTCATACAGTTTACGCACACCGTTAAAGATTAGGCCGTAAATCTGGTTGCCTGAGTGGAATGCCAAACGTTGGAAAAGCATATAATCATAGAAGTTGAAAGTCTTCGCGATTAAGATCGTCTGACGTTTCGCTTCATCTTTTTCTGAATCTTCTTTTACCGCTTGCTTGATCTTGTCAGCGTATGGCGACGATTCTAAGAACTCATCCCAAGTCGGTGCCGCAAGTAGCGCTTCACAAGATTCAATCACGTTGCTGATAGTACGCTCTGAAGCTTCTTTGTTTGCTTTAAATGCATAACGCATAAAGATCGGGCTGATATTAGTACGGGCAGCAAGTAGGTCTTCTACCATTTTGCTTGCGTTATCAACGTCCAACGTCATTAGCGTATCAAGGATATGAAGACCTGAGGTTTCCATAAACTGGTTAACTTTAGTGGGTTTGCCGTGCTGGATTGTCAACCAACCATCACGAGCAAGACGTTGTAGTACTTCACGAAGCGTAGTACGTGTAACACCAATCAGCTCAGAAAGCTCACGCTCTGCGGGCAAGATAGAACCTGGAGGGAAACGGCCATTCCAAATACTTTCAATGATATACTTTTCTGCAAATCCTGCCGGGCTCTTCGCCTTAATGACCATCTACACTTCAATCCAATTTAATTATTCTGTTCTAATTTACTCATCATACCACTAGTTCACACCTAGCGGAAACACCCGCAAAAATTTTACTCACTCAAAATAGCAGTAGAGTTAAAACTCTAAAGTTCAGCACACGTTTGCACCCTAGGTTTGGAAAGCAAGCGACTATAAATCACCATTTCAACAAACCATTAACACAATAAATGTTCTTTTAAATCAATGAGATTAGTCATATTTTCAAAGTTATTAATTTGCAATATTAAGTTGTAATAATCATATATAAACCGTCGTTATTCTGTAAATTTCAATCATTTCGCTGAAATATTGATTCTAGTCGGTTTTTATCACATTTTAAGTGGTATGCTTGCGCTACTTTGATCGCGTTTCTCAACAAAAAAGAGGTATTTTTAGTGCTACAGGGCTTTTCCTGTTGACTAAATGTTATCGAAGAGTAGAGTTGCGCTCAAAAATAAGCAGTGCTTGAGTTTCTAAGGGAGTGACTTGGCAAGACCACAGAACATTACATGGAATGTAGTTTTTCTAAGTCACTGTTAGTTATAGTTTTTAACAATTTCTATAGCTCGATTCTCAAAATGTTGTATTGCTTGTCTATTCATAATCAACATAAAAGAGTATTAACATGCCGATGTCTCTCGGAAACGCTTTTATCAAGAACTTCCTTGGTAAAGCTCCTGATTGGTATAAACTTGCCATCATTTCCTTTTTAATCATCAACCCGTTTGTTTTCTTCCTAGTTGACCCATTTGTTGCGGGCTGGCTGTTGGTGGTTGAGTTTATTTTCACTCTAGCTATGGCTCTAAAGTGCTACCCTCTTCAACCGGGTGGCTTATTGGCAATTCAAGCCGTCGCCATTGGCATGACCAAACCAGAAATGGTTTATCACGAGCTACAAGCAAACCTTCCAGTATTACTCTTACTTGTATTCATGGTTGCTGGTATCTACTTCATGAAAGAACTACTTCTGTTCATTTTCACGAAGATCCTGCTCGGCATCCAATCAAAAATCTTACTCTCTGTCGCTTTCTGTGTCGCTGCAGCGTTTTTGTCTGCCTTCCTAGATGCGCTGACAGTAATCGCTGTAGTTATTAGCGTTGCGGTAGGCTTCTACTCTATCTACCACAAGGTTGCATCGGGCAAGGGCACGACGTCTGCACACGATCATACTCATGATGAAGAGATCTCTGAGCTAACTCGTGATGACCTAGAAAACTACCGTGCTTTCCTACGTTCACTGCTTATGCATGCCGGTGTTGGTACTGCACTGGGTGGTGTAATGACCATGGTAGGTGAACCACAAAACTTGGTAATTGCTAAGCAAGCGGGTTGGGAGTTCGGTGAATTTATCATCCGTATGCTGCCAGTAACACTGCCTGTTTTCTTCTGCGGCATTCTAACTTGTGCACTTGTAGAGAAATTCAAAGTGTTTGGTTACGGCGCAGAGCTACCAACGAATGTTCGCCAAATCTTGGTTGAATTTGACAACAAAGAACGTGCAAACCGTACAAAGCAAGACGTAGCAAAGCTATGGGTTCAAAGTGCAATCGCAGTTTGGCTGATTGTTGGCCTTGCACTTCACGTTGCTGAAGTAGGTTTAATTGGTCTTTCTGTAATCATCTTAGCAACTGCATTTACTGGTGTTATAGAAGAGCACTCTATGGGTAAAGCCTTTGAAGAAGCTCTGCCATTTACTGCACTTCTTGCCGTTTTCTTCGCGGTTGTTGCTGTAATCATCGACCAAGCTTTATTTAAGCCAGTAATCGATGCAGTACTTCACGTTGAAGATAAAGGTGCACAACTCGCTCTCTTCTATGTTGCCAACGGTATTCTATCGATGGTTTCAGATAACGTATTCGTCGGTACGGTTTACATCAACGAAGTGAAAACTGCATTAGTAGAAGGCATCATCACTCGTGACCAGTTCGACCTACTTGCTGTTGCTATCAACACAGGTACTAACCTACCTTCTGTTGCTACGCCAAACGGCCAGGCTGCATTCCTATTCCTATTAACATCAGCACTTGCTCCGTTAATTCGACTGTCTTACGGCCGCATGGTTATCATGGCACTGCCATACACCATCGTATTAGCACTGGTTGGCCTTGCAGGTATCGTGTTCTTCGTAGAGCCAATGACAGCATGGTTCTACGACGCAGGTTGGATCATTCAACGCACTGGTGAAGTCGTTGCTCCAGTTATCTCTGGTGGTCACTAAGCTAAACACTGTGTCGCAAACCAAAATAACTATAACTAACTAATCAAAAATATTAGTTGATTAGGAAACTTATCCAAGATAAAAAGCTCTGAGTAATCAGGGCTTTTTTATTTTATAGACGGGATTAAATTCGTGAACTTTTTAGCAATGATCAAAGACTTCTCTAAGGGACGTTTATCTTGGCTTTTACTGCTGGCTTTTATTGTCTTTTTTGAGGCATGTGCTCTCTTCTTTCAACACGTGATGATGCTTGGCCCTTGCGTAATGTGCATCTATGAGCGCGTTGCGATGCTTGCTATCGGTGTTGCAGCCATGATTGGTGCTATTTCCCCGAATAACCCAATATCACGTTGGTTAGGCCTTGCTGGCTGGGGATTTGGCGCATACAAAGGTTTGACGCTGGCTTTAGAGCACGTTGACTACCAGTTTAATCCGTCTCCTTTTGCTACTTGTGACCTGTTCGTGACCTTCCCAAGTTGGGCACCTTTAAACCAATGGGCTCCGTGGATGTTTGAAGCTTACGGCGACTGTAGCAAGGTTGTGTGGCAGTTCTTAGAACTTTCGATGCCACAATGGCTTGTGATTATCTTTGCGGGTAACTTAGTTGCTTTCGGTTTTGTAGCGCTTTCTCAATTCGTTAAATCAAAAAATGACTAACAATTAGCTCATCATCTTCAGAAACAAAAAAGTCGACCCAAAGGTCGACTTTTTATTACTTAAACTTTTTATCACTTAAAGAAAGTCTGTTACTCAACAAGCCGTGATTAGCTGTTTTTACCACAGCATTGTTTAAACTTCTTGCCGCTTTCACAAGGACAAAGGTCGTTTCGACCAATATCTTTAAACGGGTTCACGCTCTGGGACTTATTGCCCAACATAGCTTCATCCGCTGCCATTGCCACTTCTGAGATCATCAGATCGACCTGGCCCACTAAATCAGCAAGCGATGGTGGGTTTTGAAGCCCAGCCGCAACCATTTGTTGTTGAGTTTGCTCTTCATCAATCGCGAGCATTAATGTAGTCAGCAGAGCTTGCAGCATGCGCAGAGTGCCGTCCGCAACCGTAATGCTTTGCCACTGCTCTTCCACTGTCGGCCAAACCATCATAAAACCTTCCGCAAAATCTGCGAACTGCTCATTGAAGTCGCCTTCTGCAAACACATCAGTCAGTAAGTATTCACTACGCTGAATCAGATTGTGCTGGCGGTTAATCTGTTCCGTCACTAATGTTACAAGCTCTTTGCCTGCTTCAGGTGCTACGATAGCAATCCATTCTTCAGGATCGAGTGGCTTGGTCGCTAAGTTAGACGCAAGGATTGCACCTTCAATAAACTGCGGCGTAATGTCTGAAATAGATTCTGGTAGGCTTAATAATTGGTATGTCATGAAAGCTCTGGATATTTGGGCATTTTCGATATTATAACGCCATACTCTCCAAGATGTCGCTATTAAGAGACGAAACCATCATTAAGGTAGACACACCACACTCATAGTGACAATCCTGTAAGCAAACCGTACAATCACGCCTCGATTTTTTCGGTTCACTCAGTTTAGGTAAAGCAACATGCGCGTAATACTTGGCCCTATGGAGGGCGTTCTAGACCACCTAATGCGTGAAATTCTCACAGAGATAAATGATTACGATCTCTGTGTGACAGAGTTTGTGCGCGTCGTGGATCAACTTCTTCCTCCGCATGTGTTCCACCGTATTTGCCCAGAGCTGCACCAAGGTTCTCAGACCATGGCTGGTGTGCCAATCCATCTTCAACTTCTAGGCCAACACCCAAATTGGATGGCCGAGAATGCTTTTCAAGCTGCTAGCTTAGGCGCTAAAGGCATCGATCTTAATTTTGGTTGCCCAGCAAAGGCGGTAAACAAAAGTAATGGTGGCGCTTCATTGCTAAAAGAACCAGAACTCATCTATCAAGTGGTGAAATCTTGTCGAGAAGCGGTACCTGCACACATTCCTGTATCCGCAAAGATCCGATTAGGTTGGGAGCATCCGGAAGAGTGCTTTGAAATTGTCGACGCCATCGAACAAGCTAAAGCTGACGAACTCACCGTGCACGCAAGAACCAAAGTTGGCGGTTATAAAGCCAGCGAAATTAAATGGGATTACATCAATAAAATAAGAGAGAAAACATCTCTGCCATTGATTGCTAACGGGGAAATCTGGAACTATCAAGATGGTCAAGATTGCATAGAAGCAACAGGCGTCGATTCATTGATGGTCTGCCGTGGTGCTTTCAATATTCCAAACCTTGGTAACGTCGTTAAGCACAACCACCAGAAAATGCCGTGGGATAAAGTCATTGAACTTTTGCTGCGCTATTCAGAGTTTCAAATTAAAGGGGACAAAGGTATGTACTACCCCAATAGAGTGAAGCAGTGGTTTGTTTATTTAAGTAAAGGCTACCCTGAAGCGAACGAACTATTTAAAGAAATTCGCACTTTCAAGAAGGCGCCGCCGATTGTAGAACGTCTTCAACGTTATCAAGAAGAACGCCGTCAACCTGTTTAAGACGAAGCACTTAATGATTTAACAACGTGGCTAAAATTCGAGACGATCTTTACCCGTCGTCTTAGCCACGTACAGCTTTTCATCGGCGTACTTAAATATCTCATCGAAGTTAAGCTTACTTTGCTCAGTTTCAACAATGCAGACACCGCCAGATACCGTAAATCCATTTGGAATAATGTCGGCTGAAGTGGAACAAATCGCATTCTTCACCCGCTCTAAAGTTCTCATCAAAGTTTCACGATCTTCGCCTCTCATATAAACGACAAACTCTTCACCGCCAAATCGTGCTGCTACGTCACTGCTTCGTACACTGTTACCTATCTGACGTGACATATAACGAATCACATCATCACCCTTGTCGTGGCCGTAGGTGTCGTTAATTGACTTAAAATCATCGATATCAAATACAGTTAAGGCAAACAATTGATCGTGCTCTACGCTGCGCCAGAATGCTTCTAAGCCGCGACGATTCAATAAACCTGTCATTGGGTCTTTGGCCGCGAGATCTTTGAAGTAACCACGTTCAATATTGGAATTGACGTAGAAAAAGATAGTTACAGAGAACAGATAGACAATGATGGCAACAATAAGACTGTCTTTCTCATAAACGAAAAAGTGCTCAACCTCTTTCTCGATGTCTAACTCGTAATACATCGCATGGTGAGACGCGACACCATCTAGTTTGATCTCATGGTAAAAAGCTGCAGAATCTATCGGGGTAGCTAAAGTGGTGTCAATAATATCGATCCGACCTGCTAGATGTTGGTTCGAATTAGCAAGCAGCCTGCCAACATTAATATCCACCGACAGCATCCCTTGGTGAACGCCTTTATGGAATACAGGGATCGTCATACTAATTATACGGTCAAGGGAATCAAAACGATAACCAGGGCCTGAAAGGGTGAGTTGGTCAGGGTTGTTGGCTGTTTTCTGCCAGTAAGGACGACTCTTTATAGTCGAGAGCAGCTCTTTGCTCAGCCCTTTGGCAAAATCTTCTGGTGAAGAGATCACATAGCCGCTCGTATCAATAAAGTGCACGCCGTCATGGTATTCATCAAGCTGGGATAAAAATGAAAGAATAGGAGCTAACGCTATTTTTCTGACGCGCTCTTATAACTATCACTGCTTTCAGAACAAAGAGACTCTTGACCGATTAGCATATAGTCGATATCGACAGAAGGAATGTCTGAAGTTTTACCATCTGCGAGGAGTAACACATCAATAGGCCAGATTTGGCAAAGCCCATCCACAACTTGTTTGTTGTGATCGAGAAAGAGAGGGTTTCCAGATTTGTAGTAGTTGGAGAAGCTGTAGTCTAGGGCAGTCACCACTTTTGTGGTTCTTTTGAACACATCTTCAATACGATGAAACTCACTACTGATATCTTTTTCTACCGCGTCAAAATGATTCTTTCCTATTAGGCCAAGTAACATCGCGGCGATCACTGCGGGAAACCCGAAGACAAAGGTAAGGCTAAAGTGCCTATTTACTTTCATATAGTGTGCTCTTAGCGTTCAGCTATTTTCATTTGTCCCATTAATATTATTACATTAATCGGCAATTCGCTCGACGTAAAATAATGTAAATTGATATTAACGACACACCTAACGGTCAAATAACCGCTTACAAATGAATAAAATAGAGAAGCGCGAACATATAGAGCAGGTTAGTCCTGTTTATCTGAGCCCATTCCTATGCTGTTAATAATATGACTTATGACCTATTAGTTCACCTAACACCAAACTCAATTCACCGGCTAACGATTGCACGATCAATCACAGACTGAGGCACTGTCACGCCAAGCTCACGAGCAGCTTCTAAATTCACCACCAACTGAGAACTCTGCGCAGTTTTGACACTTAGCTTCCCGGGCTTCTGTCCGTTCAGAATGGCAGCCACATAGTCTGCGGTTTGTACACCAACGTCATAGTAATCTAAGCCTAAACCTGCAATCGCGCCCTTTCCGACATAAGATGTGGCACCTGCGACGACGGGTGTATCCGCTTGGTTAGCCGCGTTGATAAGACCCTCCATGCCGCTCGCAACAGTATTGTCCGTTAAGGCGTAGATAACATCCGATTTCTTTGCCACTGATTCTGCTTTTGATTCCACATCATCAACGGTGAGTGCTCTTTCTGTGTAAAGAGTAAAACCAAAGTCTCGCGTCGCTTTCTTTAACAGCCCAACCAAGGCAACTGCATTTGCCTCTGCAGGGTTGTACACCACACCAATTGAATTAGCTTCAGGAAGCAGTTCTTTGATTAATGACACATGTTGAGTGATCGGAGATAAATCAGAAAGTCCCGTAACATTGCGCCCCGGCTTTTCCAGTTGTTTGACTAGCCTAGCGCCGATAGGATCGGTAACCGCAGTAAACACGATAGGAATAGAGCGAGTCGCCGAAACTAGGGCTTGTGAAGTCGGTGTTGCAATACCAACCAATACATGAGGATTTTCACTGACAAGCTCTCTGGCAATTTTGGCAGCTTGCGCTGGATTCCCATCCGCCATTTCATAGGAAAACTCTAAGTTCTTTCCGGGTTCATAGCCTTTAGCTCTTAATCCTTCGAGAAGCCCTAAGCGTGTTGCATTCAAATCTGGATGATCTACGACTTGTGACACCGATACCTTGGCAATATTTGCTGCCACACCACTAGCCCATAGCAACAAGCAACTGCTCAACGCTGCCGTTAATACTTTTCTTACAGACCCCATCAATACTCCCTTCATCAAGCGCTCGTTGTTATTGCTCGATCTAGAGAGAACACAACATCAAATTCACTATTGATATTATTACCAGTAACCTTTAATAACTTGAAGTGATATTTAACAAAAACACAACAAAGCTCGAATTATGCGTCAAAAGGCTGTTGAGGTTGAATCCGTAGGTAAGAAACGAAGTGAATAACAAGAGGACAATGAAACGCTCAATAAAGGGTAAAATGAACAAAAAGTGTCACGAGGAACGAATCTGAGAACATGCCATCACAATGTACAGCTGTTCTCAGAAGATAGGGAGAAGTGAGATTTTCTTAGAACCAGCGTTCCATTGAAGATTTGTCTAACTGACGGAATGCTCGATTCAGAATGATCGCCAATTCCTTATAACGAGGGCGTGGCTTCATTGGCTCTAACGCAAAACCCGTTTCAGTGATCTTCTCGTGCAGTTCGCGGTACCAGGATACTAACGCTGGCGGAAGTTGTGTATTTGAGCGGTTACCTAACCACCACATGCCTTGAAGCGGCAAACTAATAGCAAACAAAGCCATAACCACAGCTTGTGGCATCGCTTGGTAATTATTAAAGACCATTTGCGTAAGAACGCTGATAGCAGCTATCGCGGGCATCACCTTAACACCAAAGCGCGTCGCTTTAATGATGCGTTGCTCAGGGAAAATAGCGTTTAACTCTTTTCGAACAGGCCAGAGATCCATGTACTTTTGGCCATCTTTTAAACTGCTAGCTAAACCAACTCTATTGCTCATATGAGTCTCCCATTAAAAAAAAGTTGAAATCATCAACTAAAAACACAAAAATTTGACGAAAAATAATATTCTTTCAAATTTTTTTGTTATATTTGCACAATATCGCTATTATTTGCAGACCTCAATCTCATTGTTGCCCTTATTTACAATTTAAGCAACTTTGAGAAGACTTCTGCAAGGAATGCACAAGCCTCTTTTTTTGAAAAAGTGCGCTTTCACTTTATACGGAAATTAACGTTTTTTTGACCAAGGTTAGTACGCAAGCTACCGTGCTTCGTCTATTCTTGAGATTAATTTTCATCCTTAACTGATTTCGATCAGAAAAATTAACAGGTAGTCATTAATGTCTAAGCTAGTTTTAGTTTTAAACTGTGGTAGTTCTTCTCTTAAATTCGCTGTGGTTGATGCAGAAACAGGTGCTGAGCACCTAACTGGTCTTGCTGAGTGTCTGGGTCTTCCAGAAGCTCGTATGAAGTGGAAACTTGATGGCAAGCATGAAGCACAACTAGGCGCGGGCGCAGCTCACGTAGAAGCACTATCTTTCATGGTAGAAACTATTCTTGCTTCTAAGCCTGAGCTTAAAGCTAACCTTGGCGCTATCGGTCACCGTATCGTACACGGCGGCGAGCAGTTCACTTCTTCTGCACTTATCACTGATGAAGTACTTAAGGGTATTCAAGACGCTGCGACTTTCGCACCTCTTCACAACCCAGCTCACCTTATCGGTATCGAAGCGGCTCAACAGAACTTCCCTGGTCTACAAAACGTTGCTGTATTTGACACTGCGTTCCACCAAACAATGCCTTCTGAGTCTTACCTATACGCTCTACCGTACAACCTGTACAAAGAGCACGGCATCCGTCGTTACGGCATGCACGGTACTTCTCACCTATTCATCACTCGTGAAGTTGCAGGCCTACTAAACAAGCCAGTTGAAGAAGTTAACATCATCAACTGTCACCTAGGTAACGGCGCTTCTGTATGTGCTATCAAGAACGGTCAATCTGTAGATACTTCTATGGGTCTTACTCCTCTTGAAGGTCTTGTAATGGGTACTCGTTGTGGTGACCTAGATCCTGCGATCATCTTCCACCTACACGACGCTCTTGGTTACTCTGTTGAAGAAATCAACAACATGCTAACTAAAGAGTCTGGTCTTGCTGGTCTAACTGAAGTGACTTCTGACTGTCGTTTCGTTGAAGACAACTACGGTGAGAAAGAAGAAGCAACTCGTGCAATGGACGTGTTCTGTCACCGTCTAGCTAAGTACGTTGCTGGTTACACTGCAACTCTAGAAGGTCGTCTAGACGCAATCACTTTCACTGGCGGCATCGGCGAGAACTCTGGCCCAATCCGTGAAATGGTTCTTAACCGCCTAGGCATCTTCGGCATCGAAGTTGACGGTGAAGCTAACCTTAAAGCTCGTTTCGGCGGCGAAGGTACTATCACTACAGCTAACAGCCGTATCCCTGCAATGGTTATCTCTACTAACGAAGAGCTAGTAATTGCTGAAGACACTGCGAAACTAGCAGGTCTTTAATTGATTTTCCTGACTAGCTTCACTCGAAGCTAGTCAGTTTTTCATATCAAGAAAATGGGGCTCAACTTCTATTCCTACCCCAATTTAAATATCGGTGGGAATAGCAGTTGAGCTTTTTTTATTTCCAATAGTCAAAGGTGTTCGTCAATGTCACGTACTATTATGCTTATCCCTACAAGCGCTGGTGTTGGTCTTACTAGTGTTAGCATGGGTGTTCTTCGCGCTATGGAGCGTAAGGGCGTAAGTGTTTCTTTCTACAAGCCAATCGCTCAGCCTCGCAGCGGTGGTAACCAGCCAGATCTAACGTCTACTATCATCAGCGCAAACAGCGACATTAAGATTGGTGAGCCAATCGCAATGACTAAAGCTGAAGCTTTGATCGGTAGCGAAAAAATGGACGAGCTTCTTGAGTCTGTTGTTGAGCAATACAACAAGATCAACAAAGACGCAGAAGTAACGCTAATCGAAGGTCTAGTACCTACTCGTAAGCACCCATTTGCTAACCAAGTGAACGCGGAAATCGCGAAAACACTTGGCGCGGAGATCGTATTCGTTGCGACTCCTGGTACTGACAACCCTACGCAACTTAAAGAGCGTATCGAAGTAGCATGTTCTAACTTCGGCGGTACTAAGAACAAGAACATCAAAGGCGTAATCATCAACAAGCTTAACGCTCCTGTTGATGAAGCTGGCCGTACTCGCCCTGACCTATCTGAAATCTTTGATGATGCAGACAGCGCTCAGCAAGCGAACCTTGAAGTAATGCAAATCTTCAACTCTAGCCCTATCCGTGTTCTTGGCTGCGTGCCATGGAGCATCGACCTAATCGCAACTCGTGCGGTTGATATGGCTAAGCACCTTAACGCTGAAATCATCAACGAAGGTGAAATCGCGACTCGTCGTATTAAGAGCATCACTTTCTGTGCACGTTCTCTACCGCACATGATTGAGCACTTTAAGCCAGGTTCACTGCTAGTAACTTCTGCAGACCGTCCTGACGTTATCGTTGCTGCGGCTCTTGCTGCGAAAAACGGTGTTGAGATTGGCGCAATCCTACTTACTGGCGGTTACGACATTCCAGAAAGCATTGCTAACCTTTGTGCACCGGCATTCGCTTCAGGTCTACCAATCTTCAAAGCTCAAGGTAACACTTGGCAGACGTCTCTAAACCTACAGAGCTTCAACCTAGAAGTTCCTGCAGACGATAAAGAGCGTATCGAGTTCGTTAACGATCACGTTGCAAGCCACATCGATGGCCCTTGGATTGATTCTCTATCTGAAGGTACTCAAGGTATTCGTCGTCTAAGTCCACCAGCATTCCGTTACCAGCTAACTGAATTTGCGCGTAAAGCGGCTAAGCGTATCGTTCTTCCTGAAGGTGACGAGCCACGTACAGTTAAAGCTGCGGCTATCTGTGCTGAGCGCGGTATCGCGACTTGTGTACTTCTAGGTAACCCAGAAGAAATTCGTCGTGTTGCTGCACAGCAAGGTGTTGAGCTTGGCGCTGGCGTTGAAATCATCGATTCTGCATCAGTTCGCGAAAACTACGTAGCTCGTCTAGTAGAACTTCGTGGCGCTAAAGGTATGACTGAAGTTGTAGCTCGTGAGAAGCTAGAAGATTCAGTATTCCTAGGTACTATGATGCTTGAAGCTGGTGAGGTTGACGGCCTAGTTTCTGGTGCTGTTCACACAACGGCGAACACTATCGTTCCTCCGTTCCAGATCATCAAGACTGCTCCTGATGCTTCTATCGTATCTTCAATCTTCTTCATGCTTCTGCCTGATCAAGTTCTTGTATACGGTGACTGTGCGATCAACCCAGATCCAACAGCTGAACAGCTTGCTGAAATCGCTATCCAATCTGCAGATTCTGCTGCGGCATTCGGTATCGACCCACGTGTTGCTATGATCTCTTACTCTACTGGTGAATCTGGTAAGGGTGCAGACGTAGATAAAGTACGTGAAGCAACCAAACTTGCTCAAGAGAAACGTCCTGATCTAGTGATCGACGGTCCTCTACAGTACGATGCAGCAATCATGGAAAACGTAGCAGCTTCTAAAGCGCCTAACTCTCCAGTTGCAGGTAAAGCGACAGTATTCGTATTCCCAGACTTAAACACGGGTAACACGACTTACAAAGCTGTACAGCGTTCAGCAGATCTAGTATCTATCGGTCCAATGCTTCAAGGTATGCGCAAGCCAGTAAATGACTTGTCTCGTGGCGCTCTAGTAGACGATATCGTTTACACAGTAGCTCTAACGGCTATCCAAGCAGACCAAGCTGCACAAGCTGAAGAAAAAGTAATTAACTAATTTTTCTTTTGTAGAAAGCAAAAACCCTAGATTTTTATCTAGGGTTTTTTTATGTCTGGAGTAAAAGAACTATTTGGTAAGCCTAGACTCGTCCATGTGGCGATTCTAAATCTAGCACAGGTCCTTTCGGTACAACTTGGGTTGGGTTGATACCTGTGTGGCTGTAATAGTAGTGACGTTTGATGTGATAAAAATCGGTCGTATCTTTAATGCCTTCGATCTGGTAGAGCTCTTTTAAGTAACCTTGAATATGGACGTAGTCTGAAATTCGCTGCTTGTTACACTTAAAGTGGCCAACATACACTGCATCGAATCGAACCAAGGTCGTAAACAACCGCCAATCCGCTTCTGTAATCTCGTTACCCGCCAGATAACGGTGTTCGCTAAGATGGGCATCCACTTTGTCTAACGCTTCAAATAACGCGTCATACGCTTCTTCGTAGGCCTCTTGTGTGGTCGCAAAGCCGGTACGATAAACGCCGTTATTGATGTTCGGATAGACGTAGTCGTTCCATTCATCAATCTTGCTCGCCAATTCCCATGGGTAGTAATCATCAGTGTTGCCCGTTAGCTCATTAAACTCTGAGTTGAACATGCGGATGATTTCAGACGACTCGTTGCTCACAATGGTATTGGTTTTCTTATCCCATAAAACAGGAACCGTGACTCGACCTGAATAGTCCGGTTTGGCTTGGGTGTAGATTTGGTGCATTCGAGTGTGACCGAACAGAGGCTCAGGCAAGCCCATTTGCCAACCTTCACTCATCATGTCAGGGCAAACCACCGTCACATCAATATGATCGGTTAGGTCTTTCAGTTCACGGAAGATCAGCGTGCGATGCGCCCACGGACAAGCTAACGATACGTATAGGTGGTAACGACCACTTTCTGGCTCAAAGTGCGCTCCGGCTTTATTTTCAACCCAGTTGCGAAAGCCCGCATCTTCACGAACGAACTTACCACCGCTTTCTTTGGTGTCGTACCACACATCGTGCCAAACACCTTCAACTAACTTGCCCATATCCAAACCTCTGTGATGCTTACTTTTCTCTAGTATAAAAAAAGCCAACTTTTTCAAAACTAGAAGAAGTTGGCTTAGTTGTTCGAATATTTTGATGAAGCTTGTTGAGCGGACCAATAAGCCTAAGACAAAAAAAGCGCGACTCTAATAACTAGTCGCGCTTAAGCCTGTCACAGGCTGAACCGTTTTAAATAGGCTCTAGACTTGTACGTGCAAGCAAGATACTGCGTGAACGTCATCGCCTTGAATCGTTGGCTTAGTTTGCGCACACGCCTCTGTTGCTTGTGGGCAACGAGTACGGAACACACAACCTGATGGCGGATTTATTGGTGATGGTAGATCACCTTCCAACATCTGAATGGTTTTGCTGCGCTCTAAGCGAGGATCTGGAATTGGAACTGCAGACATCAACGCTTTGGTGTACGGGTGCTTAGGATCAGAGAACAAAGCATCTGACTCGCCAAGTTCTACCGCGTTGCCTAAGTACATCACCAACACGCGGTCAGAAATGTGTTTAACAACCGACAAATCGTGTGCGATGAATACCAAAGACAAACCTAACTCTTTTTGTAGCTCCTTCAGAAGGTTAACTACTTGAGCTTGGATAGATACATCCAATGCCGAAACAGGTTCGTCACAGATGATCATCTTAGGCTTTAAGATAAGTGCACGTGCGATACCGATACGCTGACACTGACCGCCTGAGAACTCATGCGGGTAACGGTTGATTACGTTTGGTAGTAGACCAACCTTTGCCATCATCTCTTTAACTCGGTCCTTCACTTCCTGTTTAGAAAGTTCTGGGTAAAAAGTCTCTAGAGGCTCAGCAATGATGTCACCAACAGACATACGCGGGTTAAGCGATGCTAGTGGGTCTTGGAAGATCATCTGAATCTCTTTACGAGTTTCACGACGCTGTACTTCCTGCATTTTAGTTAGGTCTTGACCTAACCACATGACTTCGCCGTCTGTCGCTTCAACCAAACCAATGATTGCGCGAGCAAATGTCGATTTACCACAACCAGACTCACCTACTACACCCAGCGTCTCCCCTTCGTAAAGGTGAATATCAACGCCATCAACAGCTTTCAGGTTTGACGGTTTTGCCCAAGGCCACGCTGATTTAGCTGCGATGCTAAAGTGAACTTTCAGGTCTTTAATATCTAATAATAACTGCTTATCTACACTCATTTTGTCCAAGTCTCCCAGTCAGAAAAACAAGCACGCTGACGGTCATTACCAAATGGCGTCAAAATAGGTGCTTCTTGCTTACAACGGTCCATTACACGGTGACAACGGTCTTGGTAAGGACAGCCTGTTGGCAGGCGAAGTAAGTTTGGTGGATTACCTGGAATCGTCGGTAGAATTTCACCTTCTGTATCCAAACGAGGAATCGCTTTCAGTAGGCCTTCTGCGTATGGGTGGCTTGGTTCGTAAAAGATTTCATCAACCGTGCCGTACTCCATTGTACGACCAGCGTACATCACAAGTACCTTGTCACATGAACCTGCAACTACACCCAAATCGTGGGTGATCATGATGATTGCCGTGTTGAACTCATCTTTCAATTCGTTCAGCAATTCCATGATTTGCGCTTGAATAGTTACATCTAAAGCGGTTGTTGGTTCATCAGCGATAAGCAGTTTAGGACGACACAATAGTGCCATTGCGATCATCACACGCTGACGCATACCACCAGAAAACTCGTGTGGGTACATGGTGATACGCTTGCGTGCTTCAGGGATTTTCACCGCTTCAAGCATGCGTACTGATTCTTCAAACGCCTCTGCTTTACCCATGCCTTTGTGCAGCATAAGTACTTCCATCAGCTGATCACTTACTTTCATGTAAGGGTTCAGTGATGTCATCGGATCTTGGAAGATCATCGCGATCTGTTCAGCACGAACTTTATTCAGTTCCTTTTCCGGAAGGTTAAGAATCTCTTTACCTTCGAATTTTGCACTACCAGAGATGATGCCGTTTTTCGCCAACAACCCCATGATAGAGAATACAGTTTGTGATTTACCGGAACCTGACTCACCCACGATACCCAGCGTTTCGCCTTGGTTGAGTGAGAAGTTCAGATCGTTTACTGCGGTTACGATACCATCTTGCGTGGTAAATTCGACGCGCAGATCTTTGACATCTAATAAGCTCATTATTGCTTCCTTAATCTTTTATAGCTTTTAATTGCTATTTCTTTATCTGTCTTTTGGATCAAGCGCGTCGCGCAGACCATCACCTACGTAGTTAAAGCAGAACAGCGTAACTACCATGAATGCCGCAGGGAACGTCAGTTGCCAGATTGCAACTTCCATTGTTTGCGAACCTTCTTGAAGCAATGCGCCCCAGCTTGTCATAGGCTCTTGAACACCAAGACCAAGGAAAGATAAGAATGATTCTGTAAGGATCATGCTTGGAATAAGCAGCGTAGAGTAAACCGCTACGATACCCAGTACGTTAGGTACGATGTGACGTGTAATGATCTTCCATTTACTCACACCACATACGTGTGCTGCTTCAATGAACTCTTTACTACGTAAGCTCAGCGTTTGACCACGTACAATACGCGCCATATCTAGCCAAGCAATCGCACCAATAGCAACGAAGATTAGGATGATGTTACGACCAAAGAATGTTACTAAAACGATAACTAGGAACATAAATGGAACCGCGTACAAGATCTCTAGGATACGCATCATAACTCGGTCAGTACGACCACCGATGAAGCCAGAAGCGGCACCGTAAAGCGTACCAATCAGTACCGCTACGAATGCACCCATCACACCAACCATCAGTGAGATACGGCCACCGATAAGCGTACGAACGTACAAGTCACGGCCTAAGCTATCAGTACCAAACCAGTGATCCGCATTAGGACCCACGTGCATTGCGTACCAGTCAGTATCATCATAAGTATACTGAGCTAGCATCGGTAAGAAGATAACCGCCAGTACCATAATAGTAAGGATGAACAGGCTGACCATCGCAGCTTTGTTACGCATAAAACGAATGCGAGCATCCTGCCACAAACTACGACCTTCAATCTCTAAACTCTCAGAGAACTTTTCGATCGCTTCTAAATTTTCTTTTTTCTTCAACATAACCAGTCCCTGTTAGTAGCGAATTTTCGGGTCAATCAACGCTAGCAAAATATCAACGATTGCGTTGAACAAGATGAATAGGAAACCAATCAAGATGGTTACACCCATTACTAGCGAGTAGTCACGGTTAAACGCGGCGTTAACAAACAGCTTACCGATACCTGGTAGGCCGAAGATGGTTTCAACAACAACTGAACCTGTGATGATACCTACGAACGCAGGGCCCATGTAAGAAACAACAGGTAGCATTGCTGGCTTAAGTGCATGTTTTAGAATGATATAACGGTAGCTTAGACCTTTTGCACGAGCAGTTCGGATAAAGTTACTGTTTAGCGTTTCAATCATGCTACCGCGAGTAATACGAGCAAAAGTTGCTACGTAAAGAAGAGACATCGCAATAACAGGCAGCACGATGTACATGAATGTACCGCCATGCCAACCACCTGCTGGGAATATGTTCCAGTGCAGGGAGAAAAGGTAAATAAGCGCCGGTGCCAACACGAAGGATGGCATCACCACCCCGAGCATGGCGGTCGACATTATGGTGTAGTCGACCCAGGTATTGTGCTTCAAGGCGGCAATCGTCCCGACGGTGACCCCCATCAATAGTGTGAAGATAAAGGCAACGAAACCTACCTTCGCAGATACTGGAAGAGCAACCGCGATCAGCTCATTTACTGTGTAATCTTGGTATTTAAAAGAGGGACCGAAGTCACCTTGTAAGATATTTGTCAAATACGTGGTGTATTGTTCAAATACTGGTTTATCTAAGCCGTATTTAGCTTCGATGTTAGCCATAACTTCTGGCGGTAATGGACGCTCGCTTGAAAACGGGTTACCCGGTGCGAAACGCATGAGAAAGAAAGATATAGTGATCAACACCAACATGGTTGGAATCGCTTCAAATATCCTTTTCATAATGAATTTAAGCATAAACTCACTCTTTCAGTCTGTGACAATTAAAATTAGAAAGACGCTACATGCGCGCCCTGCGCATGTAGTGTCTGTATCGTTATAGTTATATTAACTTTTTAGAATCGAAGCTTATTATTGAGCTTTGATGTATAGGTCTTTCGAGAAGATCTTGTCTTCCGCGTTGTTGATTGGGAAACCACCAACATGCGGGTTAAGTAGACGTGATTTCACGTATTGGTAGATAGGAGCGATTGGCATGTCGTTTGCCATTAGCGCCTCAGCTTCTAGGTAAAGTGCTTTGCGCTCTTCTTCTGAAGTTGAGTTAAGTGCTTTATCGATGATTTTATCGTAAGTCGCGCTGTCGTAGTGAACACCACCGGTAGTGTTGTTACTCTTCATTAGCGTTAGGAACGAAGACGCTTCGTTGTAATCACCACACCAACCAGCACGTGCTACTTCGAAGTCACCAGAATCTTTAGAAGATAGGTACGTTTTCCACTCTTGGTTCTCAAGTGTTACAGAAAGGCCCAGTGTTTTCTTCCACATAGAACCTAGCGCTACAGCAATCTTCTTGTGGTTCTCTGAAGTGTTGTAAAGTAGGTTGAATTTAAGTGGGTTATCTTTACCGTAACCGGCTTCTTCAAGAAGACGTTCTGCTTCTGCGTTACGCTCTTTTTGAGACATCTTACCGTAAGCTGGTAGCTCAGGATCGAAGCCAGCTGTGATTTCAGGCGTTAGGAAGTACGCAGGTTTTTGACCTTGCGCTAGGATAGCACCTGTTACGATATCACGGTCGATTGCGTAAGAGATTGCCTGACGAACACGCACATCATCAAATGGTGCTTTCTTCGTGTTGAAGATGTAGTAGTAAGTACATAGGTTACCCGCTACAGATACATCTTCCGCGTACTCTTTTTGAAGACGCTTGAAGTGCTCAGTTGGAAGTTCGTTTGTAAAATCGATTTCGCCAGATAGGAAGCGGTTCATTTCCGCTACTTGGTTCTCGATTGGTAGGAAGGTTACTTTATTTAGAACCGTCTTATCGTTGTTCCAGTATTGGTCATTACGCTTTAGAACTAAACGCTCGTTAACAACCCATTTATCAACAGAGAATGCACCGTTACCAACGAAGTGGTCAGGCTTAGTCCATTGATCACCGAATTCTTCAACAGTAGCCTTGTGTACTGGCTTCATTGTTGTGTGGCCCATCATCATTACGAAGTATGGTACCGCTGTTTCTAATTCAACAACAAGCGTGTTTGCATCTACAGCTTTAACGCCTAGCTCACTCTTGTCTTTCTTACCCGCTACGATGTCCTTCGCATTCGCCATCTTGGTATATTCCATGTACCAAGCGTATGGAGAAGCCGTTGCAGGATCAACTGCACGTTGCCAGCTGTAAACGAAATCTTCAGCTGTTACAGGATCGCCGTTAGACCATTTTGCGTCTTTACGTAGGTGGAAAGTGAATGTTTTGTTGTCTGTCGTTTCCCAGCTTTCAGCAACACCAGGGATAGTATTACCGTCGCCGTCTTGGTTCACTAGACCTTCTAGAAGATCACGAATTACGTGAGATTCTGGTACACCTTGAGATTTGTGTGGGTCGATAGTCGCAACTTCAGTACCGTTACCACGAACAAGTTCCTGAACTTTTGCTAGTTCTGTGCCTGCTGGAACTTCAGCAGCGATAGAAAGAGTAGAAGAGGCAGCCACTGCCAAACCAGCACCTAGAAGAAGGGCCTGAGTGATTTTATTCTTGTACATTTAATAAACTCCAAGTTTTATGTATTGCATCCATGACTTCTTTGCTTGGTTCACTGAACGGCAGTGATTTAGATTTATTTAGCTCAAAATTTAAGCATAAAAATCTAAAACCTTACAAAGATTGAGGCACACACTATCAACCATTGAAGTAATTTGCCATAAACAAGTCGCAAAAAATCGGATAATTCTCCGATTAACTCAAGGTAATAGTGTAAATCTCTAATAAAAACCTAATGCATAGTGAGTTACACATAGGGATTAATTAAAAAACAGCCTTTAGTGTTGATATATCTGTGTTGATACTTTTTTTTAGCATCTTATGCTAGAACACTGTCGGCAAATTAACATTAATGCCACATGAAATCTAATTGCACATCACATATCCCCTAAATAGACTCCACTATTTGTGAGGGTTATCACTTTATACAAAACAGCATAATGCACTGCACCAAAACAGATTTAGAAATGCACCAAGACAGACAAAATCACGCGCCGAATTTATATGCAACTTGAGTGATTAATCATTTATTAATGCGCCGATTATTTATAAATAGCTTTATAACACGCACAAAAAAGCCGACCATAATAGTCGGCTTTTTACTGTCTCAATCAACAGAACAAATTTTTGAAGCAACATCATATTGCGAGAATTATTTCTCCCAACGCTCCGCAGCTTTGGTATCTGAATCGCGAGAATCAACCCAGCGAGTTGTTTCAGTGGTACGTTCTTTTTTCCAAAACGGCGCTTTGGTTTTCAGAAAGTCCATAACAAACTCACACGCTTCGAAGGCAGCGCCACGATGTGCACTTGATACACCAACGTAAACAATCTGGTCACCGATATCTAGGTCACCAACGCGATGAATCACTCGCATCTTCTGAATAGGCCAGCGCGCTTCAGCTTGATCACAGATCTCGCTCAGCGACTTCTCTGTCATACCCGGATAGTGCTCTAGAGACAAACCAATCACGTTGTCGCCAAGGTTCATGTCGCGAACTTTACCAACAAACGTCACTACCGCTCCTGCAGCTGTGCCTTGAGCTAGATAATCGTATTCGTCACCCACAGAAAAGTCTTCTGCAGTAACTACTACTCTTAGATCTATAACTCGAGAATCATTCATGACTAGCCTCCAGTCACTGGTGGGAAGAAAGCCACTTCATCGCCGTCTTTCACTTCAGTCGTCAAAGGTACGATTGATTGGTTAAGCGCAGCCAAAAGCTTGCCCTCTTCCAATGCGATATCCCATTTGCCTTCTTGTGTTACAAGGTGGCTGCGAATCGCTGCAATCGTCTTGAACTGTGCATCAACTTCAACGCTGTCCACACCAACAAGTTCACGAGTTTGAGCAAAGAAAAGAACTGTAATCATGATTCCACCTTAAAGTGACCAGACTTACCACCCGTCTTCTCTAACAGACGTACATTCTCGATAACAATATCTTTCTGAACAGCTTTACACATATCGTAAATCGTTAACGCAGCAACAGAAGCAGCAGTTAGCGCTTCCATTTCTACGCCTGTCTTACCCGCAAGCTTACAAACAGATTCGATGCGAACCTTGTTTTCAGACTCGATAGCTTCAAGCTGCACTTCTACTTTGGTTAATAGCAGAGGGTGACACAGTGGAATCAGATCCCACGTCTTCTTAGCCGCTTGAATACCCGCAATGCGTGCCGTTGCAAAAACATCGCCTTTATGGTGGCTACCAGAAACAATCAGCTCTAGCGTTTCAGCAGACATTTTTACGAAAGCTTCCGCTCTCGCTTCACGTACTGTCTCAGCTTTTGCCGATACATCGACCATGTTTGCTTCGCCAGACGCGTTAATGTGTGTAAATTGGCTCATACTCAAACCGCCTTATACAGAAAGGTGTGGCATGAAGTTACAAGGGCGGTGACTAGCATCCATTTGTTGCTTGATGATCTTAGTCCAACCTGTGCGACAAGCACCTGTAGAACCTGGCATCGCAAAGATAACTGTGTGGTTAGCAAAGCCCGCGATCGCACGAGATTGAATTGTCGATGTACCGATCTCTTCATAAGATACTTGACGGAATAGCTCACCGAAGCCTTCTACTTCTTTGTCAAATAGTGGCTTAAGCGCTTCAGGCGTGCTGTCACGAGAAGTAAAACCAGTACCGCCAGTGATCATGATCGCTTGTACGCTTTCATCAGCGATCCACTTGGATACGATCGCACGGATCTTGTACATGTCATCGATAACAATTTGCTTATCAACCACGTTGTGGCCTGCTTCTTTAGCATGCTCAGCTAGGTAACCACCGGACGTGTCATTTTCTTCTGTACGAGTATCTGAAACGGTTAGTACTGCGATGTTTGCTGCTTGGAATTTGCTTTCTGCGTGACCCATTTGTTCACCTATATAAATTTTTCAATTATGAGGGCGTGTTGACCTTTCGTGATTAAATTTTGTTCGAGATAAAAGCGTTTTAATCGCGGCGAGGGGGAAGTAGCCTAGTCATTCTAAGCAAATCTCCCTCAACAAAGAGTAAAACGCTTTTAGCCGAACCCTTCGGGCAGCGTTTGCTGGTCATTTCTACTACGTTATCGGCTTCTCATGCAGGCTAGCTACACATCAAAGCCTCTGCCTTGTATAAATACCCAGCAACTCGCTGCAAAAATCAGCTCGAAAGAGCAACACGCCCTAGACTGATTCGCCCAGCCTAAAGAAGCTGAGCGATAAAATGCTTTAGAGTATATAGCGGGTTAACCGCCGATTGACGCCAAGTTTGGAGTCATGCCGCTGTTGCCATCATGTAAGAAGTGGCTAACAGACTTGGTTTGAAGCTGAGCCTGAATTCGATCAATGAGCTCTTGCTCTTGTTGATCTTCTTGAATCAGATCTCGCAGTTCAACACCGTGGTCGCCAAACAGACATAGGTGAAGTTTACCAGTCGCAGAAACACGCAGTCGGTTACAACTCTCACAGAAGTCTTTCTCGTAAGGCATGATCAAACCAATTTCACCCTTGTAGTCTGAGTGGACAAACACTTGTGCTGGACCATCGTTAACCGCTTTGACTTTTAACAGCCAACCGTTAGCAATAAGCTGATTGCGAATCGCAACGCCAGAGACATGGTGTTTATCGAACAACTCGTCCATCTCGCCGGTTTTCATCAGCTCGATAAAACGTAATTGAATAGGTTTGTCTTTGATCCAATTAAGGAAGGCTGGTAATTCCTGACTGTTGAGGTCTTTCATCAATACAACGTTGACTTTGACTTGTTCATAGCCAACCTCAAACGCTTTATCAATGCCTCGCATAACCTCAGTAAACTTATTCTCACCAGTGATCTGATGGAACATACGTGAATCTAAACTATCCACGCTAACGTTTATATGGGTTAAACCAGCATCGCGCCATTGCCCTACTTGTTTCTCCATGCGGTAGCCATTCGTTGTCGTGGCCACTTTTTCGATGCCTGGAGTAGAAGCAACGGTATGTATGATTTCAGGAAAGTCTTTACGCAGACTCGGCTCTCCGCCTGTAATGCGGATCTTTGAGGTACCACAATCTGCAAACGCTTTTACAACGCGTTTGATCTCGGGAACACTTAAAAAAGACGAGTTTTTTTGCCCTGACGGTTTGTAACCATCCGGCAAGCAGTAAGTACATTTAAAGTTACAAACGTCTGTAACCGACAAGCGCAAGTAATAAAACTTGCGATGGAATCTATCTTCGAATTGTTGCGCCACGGAACACCTTTCCAAACACGGGAGGCATAATCATTTCCAATTAAGCCCTTGTGACAACATGTCACTGGCTCTTGATGCGTATCGGTACAGCAAATACCACTGTGCGACTTAGCATGCGAGAGCTCGGAGTTATGGCAACCGCACGTCATATTCATACGTGCAGTAGCTGAGTAATAAAATACTTAATATTTGTACGTGAATCTAGCTCTGATGGTAAAAAACGGGTCACATCGGCAAAAAAAACGTATCAAACGCTCAAAATAACTCTTGTTGAGTATATAGCGAGAAGCATTTAACCTAAATTATAGTTGGTAATAACCTAACAAGAACAAAAAATGAATATTTACGCTTCAAAGAAGGTCGTAGCAATCGGTGGAGGCCATGGCTTAGGTCGTATGCTTGCTGCACTAAAAGACTTTGGTAACAACGCAACTGGCATTGTTGCAACAACGGATAATGGCGGCTCAACCGGACGAATTAGAGACTGCCAAGGTGGTATCGCTTGGGGAGATACTCGTAACTGTATCAACCAATTGATCACTGAACCTTCAATCAGCTCGATGATGTTTGAATACCGCTTTCGCGGCCAAGGTGAACTCGACGGTCATAACTTGGGTAACCTGATGCTCACGGCATTAGACAACCTCTCGGTTCGCCCACTAGAAGCGATTAACCTAATTCGAAATATGCTCAAGGTCGACGTCAATATCGTGCCGATGACCGAGCACCCTTCTGACCTCACAGCCCTATCAATGGACGGACGTTGGGTAACCGGCGAAACCAACGTTGATGACATGACAGAAAAACTGCGCATGATGGATCTGTCTCCAGAAGTGCCCGCAACCAAAGAAGCCGTTGCAGCCGTCGAACAAGCCGACTGTATCGTTCTTGGCCCTGGCAGCTTCCTGACCAGTGTGATGCCCCCTCTTCTCCTTCCAGAGATTGGGAAAGCCATCGCTGAGAACACCAAGGCTAAGGTTATCTTCATTGAAAACCTATCTCCAGAACACGGTCCTGCAGGAAAAATGACGCTTCAAGAACAGCTTGAATGGTGTGAACGTACCTGCAAAGCGAGAAAAATTGATGTTGTACTGGGCAATGCGCCGCACCCTGAACTTGAAGGGCTTTGGAACTGCGTGACCACCGATCTTGCCTCTCCTAATCGAGATTGGCGACATGACCGTTTAAAACTTCAACAAGCGATTCGGGCTCAACTGGCTTAGTGGCTTAGTGGCTTAGTGGCTTAAGCTAAACACCAGAAGCCGGTAAAAACGAAAAAGGAGCATCATGCTCCTTTTTTAGTCTCTGTATCTCTACCTGTATATTTAGCGATTAACCGCTTTAGAGATCAGTCATCAACTGCTGATATTCAGTATAAGTCGATAGTAGAAGTTCCTGCATATCTTGAAAATCAATATCTGTCACAGGCAATGCTTGCTTCACTTTTGCGTCTAAGCTAATAGCAAAACTACACAAAGAATCGGCACCAAAACTCGCAGCACTGCTCTTCAACGCATGGCTGATATCGGCCAAATACTTAGACGTATCGGTATCTTTGTTTAGCTCTAAGTGCTCGTGGTATCCCTTCAATTCACCTAAAAATATTTCCAGTAATACTGGGACATTCTCTTGCCCTATTTCGCCGGCAAGTTCATCAACTTTTTGCTGATTTAATACTTTCGTCATTATTATTTTCTTATTGTTTGGTGATTACTGCTTCGCATTCCACGTTTGCAACTTACGGTATATGGTCGAAGGACTCACATCTAAGAAGCCTGCTGCTCGGGGGATATTGCCATCACACGCTTTAATGGCCTGTTCGATGGCCGTTTTCTCAGTGATCCACAATGGGAAAATATCTTTTACCGTGATGTCTTCATTCTGCTTTTCTTTCAATCGCAGGCTGTTTTCAATCGGTTGGTTCAATGGGGGCGGAAGCATGTTTAGAGTAATCTCTTTACCGTTATTCAAAACCACCACGTTTCGCAACACGTTTTGTAGCTGACGAACGTTACCCGGCCACTCATATTGATTAAAGCGATCAAGTACTTCTTGAGCAAAACGTACAAACGCCTTCCCCTCCTCGACCGACATATAGCCTAGTAACGAGTACGCAATCTCGATGACATCTTCACCACGCTCGCGCAGTGGCGGCAAGTGCAGCGGAATCACGTATAAACGATAGTATAAATCTTCTCTAAAGCGACCTTCTTGTACTTCTTTCCAAGGGTCACGGTTGGTCGCACACACAAAACGAACGTCCACACTCTTCATCTTCGAAGAGCCGACTTTTTGAAAAGTACCGGTTTGAATAAAACGCAGAAGCTTGGTTTGCAGTTCAAGGTCCATCTCACACAACTCATCGAGGAACAGTGTTCCACCGTCAGCCAATTCAGCAGCACCTTGGCGATCCGTTGCCGCGCCAGTAAAGGCACCTTTTACGTGGCCAAACAGCTCACTTTCAATCAAGTCTTTAGGAATTGCCGCACAGTTGATGGCGATGAAAGGCTTATCACCACGCTTACTCGCCGCGTGAATCGCTTCTGCACATACCTCTTTACCCGTACCACTTTCACCGGTAATGAAAATACTCGCTTTACTCGATGCGGCGGAATCGATAGTTCGGTAAACCTGCTGCATAGTTTGGCTACTGCCAATAAAACCTTGATAGTTCTGGTTTCCCGGATGTTCCGAACTGTTCTTAAGCTTGGTAGCCTTACGGATTGCGTTGTTCACCGTAATACGAAGTCGGTCGGCTTCACATGGCTTGATAAGGAAATCTTGAGAACCATGACGCATTGCTTCTACGGCGGTATCGATAGAGCCGTGCGCTGTCATGAAGATAACGGGCACTTCAGGGTACTTTTGTTTTACAGCAAAGAGCACATCCATACCCGTCATATCAGGCAGACGTAGATCTAATAAAATAAGGTCAGGGATTCGATGATTCAAACTCTCAATTGCATCGCGGCCAGTGCCGACAATGTTGATATCAATTTCGAGCGGTGTAAGATACGAGCGATATAACGCTGCGACTGAAGCCGTATCCTCCACCATCAACAAATACTTTGATTTGTTATCTAACGTTTTTGATTGCATATCCTAGCCATTTATAATTTGCATTTCTTATTATAGTCGCATTCCGCTTTGCATTATGCAAATTAGCCACAATATTTGTGATGTATTTTTTTACTTACTTCAAACAATCAATGTTTTATCTATCTGGCACGAACGATGCAGTAATATAAATGACCTTCGGGTCACCTAGCCAACTGACGTTGTTAGTGAACCGAGTGTTCACAAACGTAAGCCAGTAGAACAATTACTACTGGCTGTTTTTTTGTCTGAACCACTCTCAATTCTTATCTTGAGGGTATGAACTTCTTGAGTAAGAAGTGAGACTAGCTGTTGGTAATGAATTGCTTTCTCATCTGTTCAATCTCATCACGCTTTTGCGCCGCCAACTCAAACTCCAGATTCTGAGCATGCTGATACATCGCAGCTTCTAGCTTACTGATCTCTTTATCAAGCTGCTGTGGCGTAAGCACTGCATAACTTTCAGATGGCTCAGCCACCTTAGATAGTGGAACTTGCTTAGATTGACGCTGCTGTTTCGACTTGGTGATGTCACCCAGCTCCATAATATCTTTGATATTACGTTTCAGCGCTTGTGGTGTAATACCTTGCTCTTCGTTGTAGGCCTGTTGTTTCTCACGACGACGATCGGTTTCATCAATCGCTTTTCTCATCGACTTAGTAATCGAGTCACCATATAAGATCGCCTTACCTTCGAGGTTACGCGCGGCACGACCAATGGTTTGGATCAGAGAACGCTCAGAACGCAAGAAGCCCTCTTTGTCTGCATCAAGAATCGCCACCAACGATACTTCCGGCATATCCAAACCTTCACGAAGTAAGTTAATACCCACTAACACGTCAAACTCGCCCAAACGTAAGTCTCGGATGATCTCGACACGCTCAACGGTATCGATATCAGAGTGCAAGTAACGCACTTTAACGCCATGCTCACTTAAGTATTCGGTTAAGTCTTCCGCCATTCTCTTAGTTAATGTTGTGACCAACACGCGCTCTTCTTTCACTGAACGGATTCTGATTTCAGACAACAAGTCATCCACCTGAGTCGCGACCGGTCTTACTTCAATGATCGGGTCTAACAGGCCAGTAGGACGCACCACTTGATCAGCAATCTCGCCATCTGATTTTTCAATCTCGTAATTACCCGGCGTTGCCGACACAAAAATCGTTTGTGGAGCTATAGACTCAAATTCTTCAAACTTCATTGGACGGTTATCCAATGCAGAAGGCAATCTAAAGCCAAACTCGACCAAGGTTTCTTTACGAGAACGGTCACCTTTATACATCGCACCAATTTGCGGCACAGTCACGTGTGACTCATCGATGATCAGCAAACCATCATCAGGCAGGTAATCAAATAACGTTGGAGGCGCTTCCCCTTCCGCACGGCCGCTCAAGTATCGTGAATAGTTTTCGATACCGGAACAGAAGCCAAGCTCAGTCATCATTTCAATATCAAATTGAGTTCTTTGAGAAATACGCTGCTCTTCGAGAAGCTTATTGTTGTCTTTTAAGTATTGAGCACGATCTCGCAATTCATCCTTGATGTTCTCAATCGCCTCGAGAATTTTTTCTCTTGGGGTTACATAGTGAGTTTTTGGATAAACGGTAAAGCGCGGTAAGTCTCTTTGCTTAATCGCACCAGTCAGTGGTTCAAAGATACTAATGCAATCGACTTCGTCATCGAACATCTCAATTCGAACCGCATCTTGGTCAGATTCAGCCGGGAAGATATCGATCACTTCACCACGGACTCGAAACTGACCACGTTCAAAAGCGACGTCGTTTCTTGAATATTGCAGTTCAGCCAAACGGCGCAAAATATCACGCTGATCCATCACCTCACCACGACTCAAGTGAAGCATCATCTTCAAATACGACTTAGGGTCACCAAGACCGTATATCGCCGACACAGAAGCCACAATGATGGCGTCTTTTCGTTCTAGTAAGGCTTTGGTTGCCGAGAGCCTCATCTGTTCAATATGAGCGTTCACAGACGCATCTTTCTCGATGAACGTGTCCGTGGTTGGAACGTAGGCTTCAGGTTGGTAATAATCATAGTAAGAAACGAAATACTCAACGGCATTGTTTGGAAAGAAAGATTTCATCTCACCGTAAAGTTGAGCCGCCAATGTCTTGTTAGGCGCTAATAGGATCGCAGGTCTTTGAGATTGGGAAATGACGTTGGCAAGGGTAAAGGTTTTACCAGAGCCCGTTACCCCTAATAGAGTTTGATGTGCCAAACCAGAATCTAGTCCATCTAATAATTTGGTTATCGCCGTCGGCTGGTCACCGGACGGGCTGTAGTCCGATACCAAGTCAAAGAGTTTGCTCATAGGTCGCCATTTCCATACTGTTTTTTTAATCAGGTCATTGTCACTCTAGGTGGAGTGTCGTTGCAACTATTATCTAGAGAAATGCATCTTAAGATCAGATATCAGTTATAGCTTTTATTTTTAGAACTTGGTATTATACGTGCCCCTGCAAGATCTCTTCAGCTAAATTACTCGATTTTTAATCCACTACTTTTCCCCAAAAAATCTAAAAATACCGCTTGTTTTACTGTTCGGTTTATAATCTACAAAAGTTATACAATCGCGATATTTTGATATAAATCTTTTAAATACATTGAGTTAGATAAGATTTTTACATTTTTCGATTTATCCCAATGATTGTTGTTAAAGTTTCACACACACACTTATCCACAATTTTGGTGGATAACTAAAGCAAAGCTAAATCCAATAAGGTGTTCAAGAAAGTAAAGTTTTTTATCTTACTTTTTTCTGATATTTTTTATTGACAGAAATTCGGACAATTATTAGAATTCGCGTCGCTAACAAGCAATTCCCCTTTAGTTCAGTTGGTAGAACGGCGGACTGTTAATCCGTATGTCGCAAGTTCAAGTCTTGCAAGGGGAGCCAAATTCAGAAAAAAGCCCAATCTTTCGATTGGGCTTTTTTCGTATGTAACTGCGACTAACTTGTTCCAAGTTAATGTCACAAACTTAGCCGCTCACGTTCATCGTTGATCAAAAAAGCCACGAACTAATCCGTGGCTCACTTAACTTTTGAGACTACAAACTACCCGAGAAGTAATGGGTATCTCGTAGAATCCATTTATATTGCATTATAGGTGACGAGCGATCGTGTCCGTCAAAACCGCAGCTACCTTATCATCGCCAGCTTGATCGCCTTTACTGTAGGTATTGATCTGACGCTTCGATGAATCGTGGATATTAGTGATGGCTACCACTTCTCTCTCAATACCAAATCCAACCAACTTAATCATCAATTCTTTATTTTTGAATGAGTCGCCAACGATCACGATAGAGTTAAAATCTTTCAGTAGCTCTTTAGTCAGATCTTCAACTTGAACATCATTACTATTAATAAAAAAGATATCCGCAGATTTCGCAGAGCTTCGCTCTCCAGCAGACTTCAGTTGGATTTGCTGCATCTCATTGAACACACCATTATCTTGCGTTCCAATGGTAGATAGGCTCGCAGCATTAGAAGCCAAAGACAATAGCAGTGTACTAGCAAAAACAGTACTTTTAACAAAATTCATTCTCTTTACCCTCTAATAACTAAAGAATTGTTTCTTTCATGATGCGGAACGTTTGACCTTTATCGTCAATATCGCAATCGGTATCGATCGTAATGCCGTAGTTAGAATCTCTTTGGTATAAAGTTGACTCATTCTCATTAATTGACCAACTACTGCCATACATATTGAGATAGGCGCGCGAAACCGTCACCGCATTGCCGAATACCAGTTTTTGGTCAACACAAGTATTCCAATCAGCAGTGTAGTTTTCTTGCCACGTCTCATAGCTCTTTAGGTCGTAAACTCGGTACAGGTCTTCACCCCAAATTTCAGCAGCGTTCTTTACATGCCAAAATTCTGCAGATGGAGCATCTCTGTAATACCCAGCTTCTCCCACAGCTTTTGTATTAATAGTCTGGACAAGCGAGTGGCCGATATCATTGCCTTCATCAACCGAGGTGTAATTCAACATATTGTGTGTCTGACTCGATTCTTTAGTTTGGCTAAAACCAAACCCAACACCCAGACCAGCAGACGGACCATCTGATTTGCTCGCTTCAAAAGAGCCAGTAATATCGAAACTAAAAGACGTACTCTCAGCTAACGAAATCTCTTTGTTCAAATTACTCGAACTTGGAAAGCTTTGCTGGTTCACAAACAGATTTCCATGTCGTCTTTGAGGGAGACAGTAATCGTTGTTTTTATCGTTTTCACACTCTTCAGACAAGTACTTCCAAGTCAGCCTTGATTGCTCTTTCGCATTATTAGGAGCCTCATCAACGGCTTTCTTGTGAGCCCAATTGTAGGCATTGTCACCTGACATGAAATTAAATTGAGAATTACCATGGAAGATCTGACCTAAGTATCCTTCTGGGTAATAAAAGTGTGGCGCAACTTTCTCATCTTCCCACTCGAAAAAATAGCCTCCGTCGGCAAGGGTTTGACGCGTGACATTCATGCTACCGTCAACCGCCATAATATAGTTAGTCTTATTTGACTGAGAAAACATCAACAAATCGATGGTACGTGCGACATCAACCTGTTCATGAATTTTGTACTTCTCCTTACCATAGCTATAAGCACCATTCTGAGAAGTGATAATAAATTGCTCTTCAATTTGACCATCTTCTATTCTGGCATGCTGACAGAGGTTCGCAATTTTTCCAGGTAAACCCTGCTGCTCTAGGTGATTGTTAATGTATTCTACTTTGGCATTAAAGATATCACAGGCTGTCGCAGGATCATCGTACGCAACATACTCATCAGCCCCTTTGAAGTAGGCATCATCAATCCCAGGGATAGGAGATGCATTAACATAGCCAGATAACATAGAGACTGTTATCAAGCTTAAACTGAAGTGTTTTAATTTCATCACTCGTTCCTTTTAACTGCATTTGCACCAATATCGATGCCTTTTAAAATTAGCGAGTAAAAAAAATATATTCACAATAAAGTTGTAATAAAAAAATCTATTTATCGTTGAATATACCTGAAAATACCAAATTGGACATTTTATATATCGCAGGAGAAGTTAAGACCGTTCATTTTAGATTCTTCGTCCTTAAACCTCCGATAACAATGGGAAATAAGCCGACCTTGTTCTACACGATACGAGAGGCCTGAATGTCCTATGTTAATTCTCTTCCGCCATATTAGTAGGTCTTCAAGTGAATCTACCTTCTCTATTTGAATTTGTATTTTTTCAAAGTATCCATCAAAGTTCATAATTCAACATCTTACCAAAGCCAAAAACCATACCAACTAGTTTTTATAATTAAGGTACTTATAAAAACCAAATTTCAAAAATTCGGTTAGCCAATCACTAACCAACCGATAATTGAGAGAATTATTTTTTTATAATGTAAAAAGCCACACTAAAGTGGCTTTTTATTTAACGATGGTGACCTCTGGGCTGCATTGATGGCTAATCAACCCCACCGCTTACTATCACCAAACACACTCTAATGTTTCACTATTTACAATAAACCAAATGAGTCAAGTAGTACTGAAAATCAAGTAATTTCAAGAAAAATCAACATTTAGAATATGTTCATTTATAAGTTAGACTCAATTCCCAGTCAGAGAATTCAAAGTTATCCATCTCAATAATGAACAGCCCATTTTCGCTAACTGGCAGCTCCTTAGTCGCTTTGATGTACGTATTTATAGGCTCAAGATATTTGTCCGCTGATGTCCACAAATGATGCGCATGATCATAAATATATACGACATCACCATTCTGGATGCAGCTTTCGGATTCTGTTGGGCGGCTGATCTTCATGAAGTCAGAAGAGTCGTGATCTTCGGTATAATACGTATTACTACTATAGGTCCAGTAGTAATCTTTATAATCATCTTTCCTTGAGATCTGAACATAGTCATTGTCGTGAATACAAGTACCATTATATGGATGCCAGTTATCTAACTTAAACTTAGCGTTGGATTGCTCTCCATCGCGACCGTAGGTAAGCCAGCCATTAGGCACATTTGGATCCGCGTAAACATATTCACCAGTCGATCGATGCTTTAGCCTGATTGAGTTATATGGCTTATTGATTGGACGCACACTATGAATTGGCGTGCTTTCATCTGCATACTCAAACGCAGCGACAGGGAAATGGTCTGAATACTCATAAAAGTAATACGGCTCCTGTGTGCCAGGTAAAGCAACTCTATCCGATGCGATATCTAACACTTGGTTGTGCCAGTTCTTGGGTTGCTTGTGACTACGCTCGACCAGAACATAGTCAAGTAATTGCCCTTTTAGATCAGAATAGTTTGCGTGTGCTAAACCATTTACTGCAGGGTCCCATGAGTAAGGCGCACCGGCGTAATTGGTCGGCTCTGCTACATTTAAGGTCTCGAGCATTGAAGAAAACTCTTGTGACTCTTTTGCTACATTTAGATCACCAGCAATAAAAAACATTTCGTCAGCTGAGCGATTTGCCCCGAAAATATAATTCTCTATTTGTGCAAACTGGTCTTGTCTAACCACAGAGGGAGGAGTTTTGCAGGTATCATCATCAGCTTGAACGTGAGTGCCGATAATATTGTATCTCTCTCCACCTTTATTAATGACGGTATGTATAAAACCTTTTTGAGATGCCCAGTCTGCACCGCACCCATCTCTGAAGATCACTTGTGACTTGTACTCAATCGGATATTTACTGAATACAATCACGCCGCCATCATCAAGAGATGTCGATCGCCAACCTTCAGTGTGATCCCAGCCATTTTTTGTACGGCCTAAGACAGGAGTTAAATATCCAAACTTCTGAGCGAGTGCATCGATAAGTATTTGGCTCGCTTGGTTGTCGAACACTTCGTTAAATATAACCACGTCAGTATCATCAAAAACCGAAGAGTTCGCCAATAACTGTGCTCGTTTATTTGGATTAGTCCCACCAACGAAAACGCCGAGACGATGATCCAGCATATAAACGTTATAACTCATTATCTTGGGGGGTGAGCTGATCTCCTCAGCTAGCGAATTAAGACTGATCAGTATGAGCAAGACTGATATTAGATATTTAGTCATGGTTAGTGCATCTCCTATTAAACTGAGATGCATCCTCCCATAATGACACAATTGATAATAATGAAATAGACCTAAAAAAAATATCAAGCCATAGTTAAAATATTAATAGTCATCATAAAAACCTTCAATTGGTAAATCCTCAAATTTTACAGCAACCATTTTCTTTACAGGACTATTTGAAATGATAAGCATATATTGGTTCGGCAACTCTTCAACAACTTGAACCGATTTAAAAAACGATAGCTTTTTTCGCGCTTCAATATATTTATCATAAACGAGCATGTCGTCATCATGTTCAAAATCAATGTCTCCATGATCAACGCGTTCTTCATGCAAGCTTACATTAAATAGCCCATTACTCTTGCGAATAAATTTTCCTTTTGTGTAAATATCTAAGGTGTTATTGAGTCCAGCTCCTTTTATAATCGTAACCGCCTCAAAATTTTCATCACTGATCACGACGTCCATGTGCTCCGTGGCCATATAGTCACCATCTATTGTCATATAAAGGGTCGTAGAGTTGACCAAAACATTATTTTTCGAACGTAGACTATATGCAATGGAAACCAGCATTAAACAAAGACAACACAGAAGAAAGTAAACACTTTTATTTTTAGTGAACATAGCGACTAAGCTCCGCTTTAACCATACCAACCAGATCATCCGTTGATTGAGGAGATTCAAACAAAACCACTAAATTGACAGGCGGTGCCAGTGGCTTGAGTATTACAATAGATAAACTTTCTTGAGAATGAGCAAGGATCAATCGGCTTAACCTACCTTGTTTAACTTCTTGAGAAACCAAAAGCTTAACGCCTTTTGCAACCAATTTGGCCTCTTCTTCATTATCACAATAGACAGTTAAAGCTTCGCTAGAAAACATTTTAGTCAGTGGAAGCCAGCTCGTTAACTTAGGGGCTTTTGCAGTGAACACCAACGGAAACAATGCCGCAATCGCTATGAATAAGCAGCCTAGAACAATATAGATTTGATTACGTCCGAATGTAAGGCAAGATCATTATAAATTTGAACTTTTCCTAATTTAAGGGATCAGATCTGGTAACTATTATCCATTTAGAGTCTTTTCCATGTCTGATTCGTTTCTAGAGCATTTCGAAAACATCGTTGACCCTCGCATTGAACGATGTAAAAAACACCAACTCTTAGATATTCTTTTACTTGCTATTAGTGCGGTGATTTCTGGCGCGGAGGGCTGGGAGGACATCGAAGATTTCGGCCATAATCGTTTAGATTGGCTTCGTAAATACCGTCCATTCCTCAATGGCATCCCTCGTCACGATACAATTGCAAGAGTTATCACCAAACTCAGAGCAGATGAGATTGAGCAAGCGTTTCAGTCGTGGATGAAGACGCTAGTTCAAACGACAGGCACTGATATCATTGCCGTAGATGGCAAAACAGCACGCCACTCTTTCGATACTCGCGGAAGAAAAAATCCGCTTCATTCGGTGAGTGCGTGGAGTTGCTCCAACCAACTTGTTTTAGGTCAGGCCGCCGTTGACGATAAAAGCAATGAAATAACCGCTATTCCTAAATTGTTAACCTTACTTGATATAGAGAACTGCATCATCACACTCGATGCGATGGGTTGTCAGCGCAAGATTGCCAAACAAATAGTTCAAAGCAAAGCGGACTATGTCTTGGCCCTAAAAGGGAATCACTCAACGATGCAGGCAGAGCTAGAAGCTTGGTGGCATAAGGCGTGTCGAGAGCAATTCACCGAGAAGAACTATGCTCAACACACGGATGTAGACGCAGGACATGGTCGAATCGAGACGCGACACTGTGAGCACCTTGTGGTTGATAAAGAATGGCTGACTAAACAATATCAGTGGGAGGGACTTAGAAGCATTATTAAAATCACTTCTGAGGTCGAGCACTCCATAACAGGCAAGGTTAGCAAAGAGACTCGTTGGTATATCAGTTCACTGGAATTAGATGCAGAACAAGCACTTAAAGCTGTCCGTGGTCATTGGCAAGTAGAGAGTATGCACTGGATGTTAGACATGACCTTCAGAGAAGATGAATGCCGAATTAGAAAAGGAAATGGTGCGTTGGCTTTTAATGCGTTAAGGAAAATAGCCCTCAACTTGTTTAAGTTTGATACAACCCAAAAGATGAGTATGGCTCGAAAGAAAAAGAATGCAGCACTGAATGATGAATACCGCTCAGTGCTTTTAGAGTCTGCGGTTAAAATGCGCTAGCCTTACGTCCGAATGTGAATCGTGTGTTTTTTTCGGAACTCTCTTCAAAGCTCTCAGTCTTACAACTTGGGTCTCCAGCTAATAAGTTGTCTTGGTTATCTGATTTATCATCATCGTCTTCTAGCCACAACACCGCCTCACTTTCGAGTTTATAACCAACCTTAGCGACCGTTTTTAGATACTTTTGTTGCTTCCCATTATCCTCAAGCAAAGTACGTATCGCGCTGATCGATTGTGTCAGTGAGCCTTCAGAGACATGTTTTCCTGGCCAAGCTCTTTTCAACAAATCTTCTTTAGTATTAATTTTTCCAGCGTTTTCACACAACATTAGAATCACAAGATGATCGTGATAGCCGATGCGCTTTTCTTCATTTTTGAGTAAATCAGTCACTAACGGGTGGTCTAAGTGGATTAACCAATCATTTACTTTGTACATAAATTAGCCTTGAAAAATGAATAACCATAATATTTATACAAATATATTTTCCATGGATAAATATTGGGGTTATTTAAAATAATTTTTATATGTCACTTGATTCATTCAACCATTTACCACTAACCGAACGTTAACAGGATTAATTAAATGGTTATTTAAAAAGGCAAAATCAGTAACTTTTTTGTAAACGCAACTATATATAAAAAACACCGTCATGAAACAAAAAAAACTAAAATACAGATATTTAAAAATTGACAACTAATTCATAAAAAAATAACAGATAATTACATTGGATTATTAAGAAATATTTAAACTTAGTTCAAAAATTGACTAACAATGACAAGAAATGTCTTTTAATTTTTTTTCTTACTTATAAGCACATCCGGTTATCTACGTTCACTAAAGGTTTCACTTACAACAAATTAATGTTTACAGATTAAGTTTTTGCGCACGTTAGGCTCATTTTAGGCTGACTATATTGGCTATCACCACCATCTCTATCGTGAAACCGATTTCTTAAAAGCTGATGCGTATAAGTCCTAAATCAAAGTAAAACTCCTAGCTTTAAACAAGAAAGATTGACAACATACTCGTTAAAATTGTTAATTTCATGCTCAAGAAAACCATACCCAACAGCCGTTGTACTTCCATGCCGCGAGCGTTTGTCGTAGGTTTTAGCCCAACCGATTTGTTGCGATTACATCTGCTATCCTCTTATTAAGCGTATAAATTTCCATCAGACATACAAAACCACACCGTTCACTGGTTGTTATTAGGTGAGCAAAGCAGGATAATATCGGGATCGGAATCTCAAGAATTAATCCATTATGACCGAATACCTTTTGTTGTTGGTTGGCACAGTGCTAGTCAATAACTTTGTGCTAGTGAAGTTTTTAGGGCTATGTCCTTTCATGGGAGTCTCCAAGAAACTGGAGACTGCGATTGGCATGGGCCTCGCGACGACTTTCGTTCTGACGTTAGCGTCGGTATCTGCATACCTAGTAGAAACCTACATCCTTACCCCTCTGGGTATTGAATACCTGCGTACCATGAGCTTTATCTTGGTTATCGCGGTGGTTGTTCAATTTACGGAAATGGTCGTTCACAAAACTAGCCCGACTCTTTATCGCCTATTGGGTATCTTCCTGCCTCTTATCACCACCAACTGCGCGGTATTAGGTGTGGCACTTTTGAACATAAATGAAAACCATAACTTCATTCAGTCGATCATCTATGGTTTCGGCGCAGCGGTGGGTTTCTCTCTTGTTCTGATCCTGTTTGCTGCGATGCGTGAGCGTATTGCGGTTGCTGATGTTCCAATGCCATTCAAAGGCGCATCAATTGCGATGATCACAGCTGGCCTAATGTCTCTCGCATTTATGGGCTTTACTGGGTTGGTGAAATAAGCATGAGTACCATTTTAATTGCGATCATTGCGCTAGCCGTTTTAGCCGCTGTTTTTGGCGCTATTTTGGGCTTTGCTTCTATCCGATTTAAAGTAGAAGCTGATCCTATCGTTGATCAAATCGATACCATTTTACCGCAAACTCAATGTGGCCAATGTGGCTACCCGGGTTGTCGCCCATACGCAGAGGCGATCGCTAACGGAGACAAGATCAACAAATGTCCTCCAGGCGGCCAAGCAACTATTGAGAAGCTAGCAGACTTAATGGGCGTAGAAGTTGAAGACTCCGCTCATGACTTAGATAACAAAGTAAAAACCGTTGCTTTCATTCATGAAGATATGTGTATCGGCTGTACCAAGTGTATTCAAGCCTGTCCTGTTGACGCCATTGTTGGTGGCACCAAGGCACTACACACAGTTATCAAAGATGAATGTACAGGTTGTGATCTATGTGTCGCACCGTGCCCTACTGACTGTATCGAAATGATTCCAGTGGCAACAACGACTGAAAATTGGAAATGGCAGATGAACATCATTCCTGTTACAGATATCACTAACCAAGCAACTGATGCGACTGCGTCAGAGCCTAAGGCGTAGGGTTAGTATGATCTCTTTAATTGAACAAATTCGTACGGGCTCTATTTGGAACTTCCCGGGCGGTGTGCACCCTGCTGAAAACAAGAAACAGTCCAATACCACTGACATCGTTCATGCAAGGCTTCCTGAAGAAATCGTTCTTCCTGTAAAACAACACATCGGTAAGCCAGGTAACTTATTGGTTGCTGCGGGTGACACTGTGCTAAAAGGCCAACAACTGACAGCCTTGGACACGGGTTTTACCTTGCCAGTACACGCACCAACATCGGGTGTGATTACCGCTATTGAACCAAGAACTACCGCTCACCCTTCAGGCTTAAGTGAACTCAGTGTGGTTATTAAACCTGACGGTTTAGACACTTGGATTGAAAAACACCCAGTTGAAGACTTTTCAACAAAGACCTCAGACGAGCTGCTTGATGTGATTCGCCAAGCTGGTATTTCAGGTATGGGCGGTGCAGGCTTCCCTACCGCGAAAAAGCTTCAGTCAGGCCTTGGCCGTACCGACATTTTGATCGTCAACGCTGCTGAGTGTGAACCTTACATCACCTCTGATGACAAGTTGCTTCAAGAACATGCCGAAGAAGTACTAAAAGGCATCGAAGTGGTTGAACACATCCTTCAACCAAAACTGACCGTGATTGGTATTGAAGACAACAAGCCAGACGCGATAAAAGCACTTGAGATTGCCGCGAAAGACAAAGATATCGTCATTCGTGTTATCCCAACCAAATACCCTTCAGGTGGTGAGAAACAGCTGATTAAGATCCTCACCAATAAAGAGGTTCCTGCTGGCGGCATCCCTGCGGATATAGGTGTTTTGGTTCAGAACGTTGGCTCTCTCTACTCAATTAAGAGAGCAGTAATCGACGGCGAACCTGTCGTTAACCGCGTTGTGACTTTAACCGGTAAGACCTTTAAGCAACCTCGTAACGTTTGGGCGCTCTTAGGCACACCAGTACATGAGTTGCTTGAAGAGTTTGGCTACAAAGCCGATAAAAAGCTGCCGCGTTTGATTTTGGGCGGCCCTATGATGGGCTTCACCTTGCCACATGCCAATGTGCCAATCACGAAAACGTCGAACTGTATTTTAGCGCCAACGCGTCGTGAAATTTCACCAAGCACTTACGAAATGGAATGTATTCGATGCAGTGCTTGTGCCGAGGCTTGCCCCGCATCACTTCTTCCTCAACAACTGCAATGGCACGCAAAAGCCAACGAGTTGGATAAGTGTGAAGAACTGAATATCAAAGACTGTATTGAATGTGGTGCTTGTGCGTTTGTCTGCCCAAGTGAAATCCCTCTTGTTCAGTACTATCGCCAAGCGAAAGCCGAAATCAAAACTCGAAAAGATGAAGCCGCTGCTGCAGAGCGCGCCAAGATTCGTTTCGAAGAGAAAAACGCTCGTATGGAGCGTGATAAAGCCGAACGTGAAAACCGCTTTAAGAAAGCCGCAGATAACCGCCGTAAAGACATGAAAACATCCGGCGGTGATGATGCTATTGCTGCTGCGATTGCTCGTGTTAAAGCACAAAAAGCCGCTGCGGATCAGGCTCCGAATGAAGAACCAGCAGTGAAACCTGCGGTTGCTGCCGCTATTGCGAAGGCAAAAGCGAAACAAGCTGCAGCTCAGAAAGCAGAAGGCGCTGAACCAGACAACTCTGAAATATCAAAACTGCGCGAAGAGCGTAAACGACAAGCTCGAGAACGCAAAGCACAACAAGCGGAATCTGCTGCTGATGCTCCGGCGGAAAGTACTGGTGATGCCAAGAAAGATGCCGTTGCTGCTGCAATAGCTCGTGCTAAAGCCAAGAAAGCGCAACAAGCGGAATCTGCTGCTGACGCTCCGGTTGAAAGCTCTGGCGATGCCAAGAAAGATGCGGTCGCTGCCGCTATTGCGCGCGCCAAAGCGAAGAAAGCTCAACAAGCGGAATCTGCTGCTGACGCTCCGGTTGAAAGCTCTGGCGATGCCAAGAAAGATGCGGTCGCTGCCGCTATTGCGCGCGCCAAAGCGAAGAAAGCTCAACAAGCTGAATTGGCTGTTGACGCTCCAGCTGAAAGCTCTGGCGATGCTAAGAAAGACGCAGTTGCTGCGGCCATTGCTCGTGCTAAAGCCAGGAAAGCTCAACAAGCGGAGTCAGCTTCTGATGCTCCGGCTGAAAGTACTGGCGATGCCAAGAAAGATGCAGTTGCTGCCACTATCGCTCGCGCTAAAGCGAAGAAAGCGCAACAAGCTGAAGCCGTTACTCAAACAGAAAGTGAAACTCCGGTTGAAAGCTCTGGCGACGCTAAGAAAGACGCCGTTGCTGCAGCTATCGCTCGTGCCAAAGCGAAGAAGGCGCAGCAAGCGAAACAGGCTGAGACAGTAGAAACTCCTAAGCCAGTACTCGAAGTGGTAGCTGAAACTCAACCAGAAGCTGTCGATCCTAAGAAAGCTGCTGTTGCTGCCGCTATCGCACGCGCTAAAGCGAAGAAAGCACAGCAAGCGAAACAGGCTGAGACAGTAGAAACTCCTAAGCCAGTACTCGAAGTGGTAGCTGAAACTCAACCAGAAGCTGTCGATCCTAAGAAAGCTGCTGTTGCTGCCGCTATAGCCCGTGCTAAAGCAAAAAAAGCACAGCAAGCTAAGCAAGCAGAAACATCTGAACCAGTAGTTGAAGTAGAAACTGATACTCAATCTGAACAGGTCGATCCGAAGAAAGCTGCTGTTGCTGCAGCTATCGCTCGTGCTAAAGCGAAAAAAGCACAGCAAGCGAAACAAGACGAAACAGTAGAAACGCCAGAGCCAGTGCTCGAAGTGGCAGCTGAGACTCAATCTGAAGCTGTTGACCCTAAAAAAGCAGCCGTTGCTGCAGCTATCGCTCGTGCTAAAGCGAAAAAAGCACAGCAAGCGAAACAAGACGAAACAGTAGAAACGCCAGAGCCAGTGCTCGAAGTGGCAGCTGAGACTCAATCTGAAGCTGTTGACCCTAAAAAAGCAGCCGTTGCTGCCGCTATTGCTCGTGCTAAAGCAAGAAAGGCACAGCAAGAGCAAGACAAAAAGAACAATGAGGAGAAAGAGTAGTGGCCTTCTTTATCGCCAGCTCACCGCACGCGCATAGCCGTAGAAGCACCCCAGATCTAATGAAATGGGTGGCTATTTGTGCATTGCCAGGTCTACTAGCTCAAACCTACTTCTTTGGATGGGGCACCCTCATCCAGTTAGTATTTGCTATTGCACTTGCTGTTACCTTTGAAGCAGCCGTCATGCTATTGAGAAAACGCCCGCCAGTAATGGCACTGCGTGATTACAGTGCTGTTGTAACCGCTTGGCTACTGAGTGTCGCGATTCCCCCACACTCTCCGTGGTGGATCCTCGTCATTGGTATGTTCTTCGCTATTATTATCGCGAAACACTTATACGGCGGCCTCGGCCAAAACCCATTCAACCCAGCGATGGTCGCTTACGTTGTTTTGTTGATCTCATTCCCAGTTCAAATGACCAGTTGGAATGCGCCGACCAGTTTAACAGCTGAAGCAACGAGTTTTGTTGACTCATTTTTGATGATCTTTACAGGCTTCAACAATGAGGGGCTGTCTCTACAGCAAGCTCGTTTAGGTATAGATGGCACCACAATGGCGACGCCGCTTGATGCATTTAAAACCGCATTAACGGCAGGCAACACCGCTTCTGAAGCTCTGTCTCAACCGCAATTCAGCTGGCTAGCTGGCGTGGGTTGGGAGTGGGTGAACCTTGCCTACCTAATTGGTGGCTTGGTACTTATTAAGCAACGCGTGATTCAATGGCATATTCCTGTGGCTTTCATCGGCAGCCTTGCGCTGTTTAGCCTAGTGTTCTTAATCTTAACTCCAGGTGAAACTGCTTCTCCAACCATTCATCTATTGTCTGGTGCGACTATGCTAGGCGCATTTTTCATTGCGACCGACCCAGTTTCAGCATCAACAACAGTGAAAGGTCGCTTAGTATTTGGCGCTCTGATCGGCGGTTTGGTATTTATCATCCGCAGTTGGGGTGGTTTCCCTGATGGCGTGGCGTTTGCTGTATTGTTAGCCAACATGTGTGTTCCACTGATTGACTACTTCACCAAACCTCGTACATACGGTCACTAAGGAGCGGATGCCATGCTAAATGCAATTAAGAAAAACGGCCTTGTACTCGCGATTTTTGCGTGTGCATCGACAGGTTTAGTGGCGGTAACCCACTACCTAACAAAAGATCAGATCAAACAGCAAGAACAGGCTCAGTTACTGTCTGTTCTTAACCAAGTGATCCCGCACGATCTTCACGACAACGAACTGTTTTCGTCTTGTACTTTAGTACAAGCAGAAGAGCTTGGTACTGAGCAAGCGATGCCAGCTTACATCGCTAAACTTAACGGTGAGCCAAGCGCGATTGCGATCGAAGCGATTGCACCAGACGGCTACAATGGCGCGATTAAAGTCATTGTTGGAATGAAGATCGACGGTACTATTTTAGGTACTCGTGTGCTTTCTCACCAAGAAACGCCAGGTTTGGGTGATAAGATTGATTTGCGTGTAAGTGATTGGATTCTTTCGTTTGCAGGCAAACAAGTAACAGATTCTAATCTTGACCGTTGGAAGGTTCGTAAAGACGGTGGTGACTTTGACCAGTTTACTGGCGCGACCATTACTCCTAGAGCGGTCGTGAAATCTGTCAAACAAGCGGTTCAGTACGTTAACCAAAACAACCAAGCATTGCTTGCTCAACCTCTAAATTGTGGTGGTGAATAATGAGTGACCATAAAACACTGATCAAAAATGGCATGTGGGCCAATAACCCCGCCCTAGTGCAACTTCTTGGGTTATGTCCACTGCTGGCTGTATCGTCAACAGTCACTAACGCGCTTGGGCTCGGCATTGCTACCTTACTTGTACTGGTCGGCTCAAACGTTTCTGTTTCTTTGGTTCGTAACCATGTACCAAAAGAAGTGCGTATCCCAGTATTCGTAATGATCATTGCATCGCTAGTAACGTGTGTTCAACTACTGATGAACGCATACGCCTATGGGCTTTACCTATCTTTGGGTATATTTATCCCGCTGATCGTAACCAACTGTATAATCATCGGTCGTGCAGAGGCCTTCGCTTCAAAAAATGAAGTGCTACCAGCGGCTCAAGATGGTTTTTGGATGGGTCTAGGCATGACATCAGTATTGGTCGTGTTAGGTGCGATGCGTGAGATTATTGGTAACGGGACCCTATTTGATGGCGCAGACCTGCTGCTTGGTGACTGGGCTTCTGTGTTACGAATCCAGATATTCCAATTTGATAACAGCTTCTTGTTAGCCCTGCTTCCACCGGGTGCCTTTATTGGTGTTGGTTTCTTAATTGCTTTGAAAAACATCATCGATAACCAAGCAAAATCTAGACAACCAAAACAAGAGAAACCAGTCATTGAACGCGCTCGCGTTACCAATGCCTAATAAGTTAAATTAGCTTAAACCCCGCTGAGCTAGCTCAATCACTCAGCGGGGAAAATCAGATCTAAACATTATATATAATAATGACGCTCATAAGAGCGCGTAACCGATGATAAAGAAGAAGCAATCCAAGCTTCATGCCCTAACTATTTGAAAGTAATGTCGCTATGAACAATGTAAAACGAGTAGAAATACTTGAGCGTTTAAGAGAAAACAACCCAAAACCAGAAACCGAGCTTAACTGGAACAGCCCTTTCGAGTTGCTGATCGCTGTGCTGTTATCTGCGCAAGCAACCGATGTCAGCGTCAACAAAGCCACGGATAAGCTTTACCCTGTGGCTAATACTCCACAAGCAATTTTCGACTTAGGTGTTGATGGCTTAAAAGAGTACATCAAAACTATCGGCTTATTTAACTCAAAAGCAGAAAACACTATCAAAACGTGTCGTATGCTGCTTGACCTACACAATGGTGAAGTACCGGAAGATCGCGCTGCATTAGAAGCCCTTCCAGGCGTTGGTCGTAAAACAGCAAACGTAGTATTGAACACCGCCTTTGGTTGGCCAACCATTGCCGTTGATACACACATCTATCGTGTATCAAACCGCACTAAGTTAGCGATGGGTAAAACCGTCGACGATGTCGAGGCAAAGCTACTCAAAGTTATTCCCAAAGAATTCAAACTGGATGTCCACCATTGGCTCATTCTTCATGGTCGTTACACCTGTGTCGCGCGTAAACCACGCTGTGGCAGCTGTATCATTGAAGACTTGTGTGAGTACTCTCCACCAAAAAAAACGTAAAGAACCAACATGCGGTAAAGTCAGGGATTCCAGTTGGAATCCTTTTTTTTTGCTTTACAAATATTAAAAGTACACATATGGTATATTTATGTGTAACTAATAGTCAGTTTTGCAATGGTTGGTTTGAGTAAAAGTATTCAAGTTAAGATATACAAGAATATAAATAACACTTCTTTTCCCGTAGTTGTTCGGGGGAGTGGTCTACCTTGCTGCTTGTACCTTAACGCTTATCTTAATGGCAATCATAAGTCCCCACTTTCAAAGGTGAATTCAAAAAAGGGGAAATCAAAACCGTCACCATCATTCTACACTCGAAAGAAATATGCTTATGAGTTGAAGTTTTTGTACTGCTTCTTCATGCAAAAGAACATTGACCTTGTCGAGCGTGTAGCAAGTGGCACTTTTCTATCTATCGAGGAAATAGACGGTTATATTCGTGCTTGTAAATTCTATGTGGACACTGAGGATGAGAGCGAAAGCGGCACTGTAGTTAGCCTTACCGATAAAAGAATCAGGGATGCAATCCATGCGACATCCAACAGTCAACCAGAAGTATCAGCGCATACTTTTCATCAACGCCTCAACCGTCTTAAAGCCTACATTGAATTTTTATATGTGTACCATCACTACGATAAAGCTGAGACTGAGCAGCAAATCTCCACGGATGACCAATTTAATAAGTTCAAACTCTACATCAGTACAGCAATTTCTAGCTCCCGAAAAGACAATACCATCACAAAAGATCCCCTTGAATCGGTGATTCCATCCGATAAATTTTTTAATTTATTAGAGGTTATTCAAGAGCGTTCTTCAAACAACCCCTTTAAGTCGAGCAAGCTTCGAAACCAAATTATCACCCAAATATTGATTGATACCGGTGTTCGTGTTGGGGCTGTCTTGAAATTGAAAGTGAGTGATTTAGTGGACGATTGGGGCAATCCTAGATTCCTGCTCACCCGAACCCCCGATGACCCAACGGACACAAGGCGTCTTCCCGCTGCAAACAAAACAAAAGCATTATCTGTTTCAATCTCTCACGATTTAATGAAGCTGATTAAGCTCTACATCGAAACAGTGCGCAAAAGTACACCAAACTCTCATGAACATGATTTCCTTTTCATCTCAGAAAAAGGAAGAACTATCGGAAAGCCAATGTCTTACAACGCAATTCACAAGGTCATTAAGACGATTGGAGATTGCGTTGGGATAGCACTACACCCACATCTACTTCGTCATAAATGGAATGAAATCTTTGAAAACAAAGCCAAAGCGAAAGGGTTCTCACCAGATAAAATCGAAGACCTTCGCAAATATGCGATGGGTTGGGTAGAAGATTCAAAAATGGCATCAGTCTACAACGAGTTCCAATTAGCCATGACGATCGCTGAAATTTCATCCAAGAACCAGAGCCAATCCGTACCCAACCTGAGAGGTCGCAAATGAACAGCGCTGAACTTAAAAGCTTAAAAGATAGCTACCAAGGTAAACGAACCTTTCAATCAAAAGAAACAGGCTACGAGTTCGATCTTTTTTCTGATAAATGGCTGCTTGGCTACAAGAAAACCCTGTACCTTGACTGGATAAATGCGTTAGATAGCGAAACCTTTCTCGACCTTCGGCTGGCTATCGCGCACGCTGCTAAACATTATGCTTATATAAGCCTATATGGGCATGTCAGCATCTTAAAAACCATTTGCAATTATTTAGAGCCAACGACTTTTGAGGCGTGGTGGTTAACGCTCACGGGCTATAAAAAAAATGTAAAAGATGCCCTATACGCATTTAACAAACGAAGTCATGAGTACAGCAGCAGTCTTCTTACTCCGCTCTTTGACATCGTTAAGAATGAGAATTTAGGCAGACAAGGTCACAAAAAAAATATCCTTGATGAAGCAACGGGGGCTTACAGTGAAATCGAGCGAGATAACCTTCTTGAAGCACTAAGAATTGAAACCCTCCATGCACTCAGCAGTGAGATTGCAACAGTAAAGCCTTCCACTCGCCTTAGAAACGTTCTAGCTTGTCAGTTGATGGTGGCCATTGTAAGAAGACCTACGCAACTGGTTAAAATTAAATGGTGTGACCTTTTGCGGGTCGGTCAAACATTTAAGTCGCACAAAGAAAGCAACCGTGATTGGCAACCTTTAACACAGCATCATTTTTCTGATGTAGAGCAATTGCACCTACGAACCTTCAAAGGTAAAAATGGAGCGTTTAGAGTCGATGCCGAGTCACGTTCTCATCGCCTGGAGCCAAGTCTGTCTGAATTGTTGCTTCAGTATTACCAAGTGTACGAAACCTTCCTTTGCGCTTCATTGAGCAAGAGCGGCGTTGTCCTCTCTGAGAGTGAAACAAAAGAGCTGATGCAACGACTTCCCTTGTTGCCAGACCAAAGCTTATTCTCGGTAGGATTTGATACCAAGGAGAGTCTCTTTCAATCCGTGAGCGATACATCAGAGGCTTTCCACCTATCTTCGGTTGCTCTTGCCCATAATATAGCTTACCTCTTCAATAAAAAATTAAGTATTAAAAGTGACCGAATAGCGCATAAGCCCCTTGCATTTAAAAACAATCGCTGGCGTCATACCCAGTTAACCCTCGCCGCTTGGATGGGGTTAAGCCCTGCGCAAGTTGCTGCCATTACAGGTGTCACGGTAGAGGCAATACAAGATTACCTTGATTTAAAAGCGCCTGAACGAGTCAAAATTGACGAAGCCTTTGCGGGTAACAGTGTCATCCAACGTTTTGATAGCGTATCTTCGAAAGAATTACAGCAACACGCTGACTTTAAAGTGAAAAGCCCATTTAATGAAGAGATGGGGCACAAGCTTAACCCAGCCAACTGCTCAAGCTGTCAATCAAAGGGAGCCGCCCCAATGGGGTGCTATCCCTGTGATAACTTTCGACCTTTGGAAACCGCAAACCATCAGCAATATTTAGATAAGGCAGAGCGTAAACTGGCGATTAATAGTCAATCAGGCCACCCCGCTACGGTTAAACGACTGCAAACCATTATTCTCTATATCAGAGTGACAATGATGCTGTGTGAAGAACGACAAACCATGAAAGTGGGAGTGCAAAAATGAGTCAGATTAACCGCTACATTGATAATCAACGCGCTTATGTCGCCAAAAAGAAAGCACAGCCTCTGATTGGATTTACCAACGCTCAAGGTGAGCAGGCATCTTGGGAAGATATTGCTGTCACATTTACCGATAGTGACAACAGAACCCAGAATATTTTCTTTAATAATCTAAATAAAAAGATGCCAAAAGTGGGAACGCGCTTCACGGACGAAGATCGATTAGCAACTGAGATACATGACTTATTATTGACCTATGCACTTGATATATTGAAAGAAAACATATCTATAAACTATAAAGGAAATAAAATCACAGTCGCAAGACTCTTCCTTTGCCACCTAAATGAGAATATCGCGACCGCCACCCTTGAAAGGATTCAATCTGCCATCAACCTGATGACATGCAGCGCTAACTTAACATCTTTTATCAACTGGCTTCATCAACATAAAATGCTCGCGAAAAGCTGTCAGCCCTACATCAATACTAACGCTGAAACACTTCGCTTTAAAAGTGGCGATGATGCATTGCAAGCGGAACAAAACAAGCTTCCGTCGGAAAACGCATTACTGGCGCTCGGGGCTATCTTCTATGATGTTATTCCAGCCTATCAGGATGGTGACAAGGAAGGTGCTGAGGCTTGGCAACCCCTTTTATTACCAATGCAAGAGCAGCGAGACAGCTTTAGTTGCACCATGGCAGCACTTGGCATGGCTTCACCCAATCGAATCGGCGCAGAGCAAGTGCTTTTAACAGTGCAACGCATAAAGCCTCATACACAAGTTGTCGATGGCAAGAAAAAAACTGTGCATTACCTCAACTGGCGAGGCTCGAAGGGGTACAAGGATAATGCAAACCACATTAATGCAGAAATGGTCGATAGCTTAGACAGAGCCTTGCACTACACAATTCTCGCTACAGAGCCTGCAAGAGCGCTGGCTCGGTTCTATCAAAAGCCGAACCGCCCTCTAAAAGAAGTGCTCGGTGAATTTAAGCCCAGCGATGAGAATATTGCCCTGCTTAATCCTTCCATGAGCAAATCAACCAACCTATTACACCTTGGTTTGCTGCTGGGCTTTTTTGACGGTAGTGACAAATGTGTGTGCGTCACGCCTGATACGAATGGAGCAATAGATAGGACGTATAGACCGCAGCATCCAAAGTTCATCAAGCCGATAGCACAGCTTGAAGCCTTCGACACACTGGTGTTTAAAATAAATTGCCCTTACTCTCAAGCCCTTACAGGATGTCCGTTTTCAAAGCAGTATCAATACGATAAGTACACAGCAGGCAAGAAAGAACTCACCGTGGCAGGGTTTCAGAATCACATCATCAAGATGAATCTATCTCGTCTAAAAGGTTACAACAATGCACAAACTAAGTATGTCGATTTTGAGAGCGCACTATTTGCCTACACACAAAAGCAGTTTGGCGGCCAAGTGACACACCCCTTCCTTTTAGTGCCTATAAGCTCGCTAAGTGGCCTCTTTTCTGACGACCTAATCAAAGGCAATAAAAATCGGCTTACGCTCTTTGAGCGACACGGGTTCTCATCCAGCTTTTTGCTCAAGCCGCACCAACTGCGCCATTGGCAAAATAATTTTCTTGCGAAAAAAGGACTGCCTCACCACCTTATTTCTATGTTGTCAGGCAGAAAGAGCGCCGAGCAGACACTGACCTATATCCATACCACTGACGCTCAAAACGCTTCTGTCATTGGGGATATCTCTTACTCTAATGAACCAGAAAGCGAGGTCGAAAATAAGCTAAAGCTTCGTCTCTCGACCATGGAACAATTTAATGAGGCTATCGACAATGAAACGCCGACTTTTGTTCATGAGACAGGCTTTTGCGATCAAAACCTTGCCCTCTCAGCCTGTACTTATATGTCGGAGTTTGAGACGCAATGTGCGTTATGCTCATCTTCTTGTCATGTAACCCATGATAGGGAGGCAATAGACTTACTCCAAAAGGATTTGAAAGTGCAAACGCACAACTTGGAGAGGATTCAAGCGTCTATCAACTTTGAAACAAGTGAAGGGCAGCACAAGTGGTACAAAACCTATTATCGCAATACTTGCATGCTAAAAAAACTCATTGAAGTGCTGTCCGATGAGGCAATAGAAGAAGGTCGTATGGTGCGCTTGCTAGCTCGCTCAAACAGCATAAGAATCACTAACTTAGAGACCCAAACGGTGGAAGAGCAAAAGTTAGCGTTGCCTGATGCCGAACAAGCCCTGCAAGCTGCTATTGAGGCAAAAAACGACAAAAACCAAGATGAAGCAACGGATAATTTCTTAGGCTTTCTGGACTCACTCTAGGGTAAACAATATGGCACTTAAATCACTAGAAACCGACCAACAAATTTCCATACAGGCCCTTATTCGAAGCTGGGAAGGCAAGTTAACATGGGATTTATTAGTCACAAAAGTAGAATCCAGCTTAGGTATTGCAACCACGAGGCAAACGCTCGACAAGTACGCCAATATCAAGCACGAGTACAAACAGAAAAAGCAAGTCTTAAGGGGCAAGCCTGTTTCGCCTGAAAACAAGGAATTGCTTACTTACTTGCAAAAAGACGTGGATTTAGCAGAAAAGGTGATACAGCTGGAAGCGCAACTTACGGTCGCACAGTCAGAGATTGGTAAGCTTCAGGCTTTCATTCAAAAGTTATCCAGCATAGGCAAAACTAACCCAAGTGTCATGGATGTGTTTCAAAAGACCTTACAAGACGTTGAGCGCAGCAATAAGTAGAAATAGAGCTAAACCTCGAATTACGATATAGCGAGAGATAACATGGCAAGTGGTCAGCAGAAAGCACAGCAAAACTTGGAAGCATTTGAAGTGTGGAAAGCCACACAGACGGACGATGACTTTAAGCAAATCATGTTCCGAGGTCAGCTTAATCGAAACGAGGTGGCAAAGGGCATCGGCTGTGGAAAATCGGCGTTAAACCAAAACCCTGCCCTCAAAGAAGCGCTCAAAGCCTTAGAAGATAAACTGCGCGGCAAAGGTGTCCTGCCACCGTTGAGCGACGCTGCCAACAAAAATGAGGGCAAACCTCAAGCCTACGACAACACAGCAAATCGAAAGCTGCTCGATTCAAAACGGGTGTCGTCATTAGAAGCTGAGAACATTGAATTGAAAGCCAAGGTCAAGGAGCTTGAAAAGCGACTTGAGCGCTTTGGTGAGCTATCTGAAACTTTATCCGAAATGGGGTTGATGCCACGATGAATAGCGCTTTGCATGAAGACCAAATGCGTGTCACCAGTATCCCTTATCGCTCGAACAAGATGGTGATATTCAGCGGTGTACCGCTGGCGAAAGACTCTTACAAAACTAATAGTGGGAAGTATTACGTCACTATCAAAGCCGACCCCGATAGTATCCCTGTGCTTCCAACGCTGGGTCAGCACTGGTCAGTCAAAGGCGCTCGCCAGATAGAAAATATGGAGATGGGTGATTATGTCATGCAGCAGCACACGTATGAATCACCCAAGCATGTTGAATGCATGCTGCCCGAAACTGGCGAACAACTCATTCGTTTTATCGCAAGAGAAACTGACTTTAAAGGCATTGGTGAAAGCAAAGCTAGGGCGCTCTGGCAGCTCTTAGGTAAAGACTTCCATGCCACACTGCAAAATGACATCCCAGACTCTAGAAAGCGTCTAACATCGATTCTGAGTGACGATTCAGTGGAAGCGCTCTTTAAGGGGTACGCCAAATATAAAAACCTGGCACATTGCAACTGGATGAGTGAGCACAACATCCCCGCCAGTGTGCAGCAACGGCTGCTCAAGCATCACGGTGAAGCCTCTATAGAGGTAATTAAAGATAATCCTTATGCTTTGATGGGCTTTGGTCTTTCGTTCAGTGCCATTGAAGATATTATCAAGGCAACGGATTTTAAGAGCGATGTTGCGAAGGATGACCCAAGAAGGCTCAGCGCGGCTCTGGAAATGTCTATTCGCAAAGAGATTGAAAAAGGTCACACCTATACCACTCATGCCAATGTGCGCCCTTACCTCAACAAACTATTGAAAGACAAAACACTGGTCACTCAGTCGTTCCAATCCGGCCATGATAAAGCTCAGTATATTTTAAATCCCGACACAGGAGCCTACCACCCAACGGCGCAACTTCTGATGGAAAGTGTCGTTGCCAAACGGCTTAATGCACTGACTAAGCGAAATGACTTATTTGATGAAAACGCCAATGCTGCCTATTGCTCTGCGGCTGCGGAACTGCCCTATGACTTAACCTCCAAGCAAATCGAGGCCGCAATAACATGCCTGGACAACTCTGTAAGCTGCATTACTGGCGGTGCTGGGACTGGCAAGACAACGGTACTTAGAACGGCTCTCAGGGCTTACCGTCAACTCGGCTTTGAGATACACGCGGTTGCGCTCAGTGGTCGCGCTGCAATGAGGCTACATGAGTCAATCGGCTTTATCACTTCAACTATTGCTAAGTTACTTCGTAAGGAACCGATTGAGCCAAGTGTTGAGCAGCCGAATCATCTACTGGTGATTGATGAAGCGAGCATGATTGACTTGCCGACGATGTATCGCCTTGTGAATCACATTCATCCCTCTGTACGATTGATATTCACTGGCGACCCGGACCAACTACCACCGATCGGCTGTGGTAAGGTACTGGCAGATATCGTTAAAGCAAAAACGGTGGCTAATACGATGCTGGATATCGTCAAGAGACAGGAAGGTTCAACGGGTATCCCTGAATACTCAATGCTCATCAATCAAGGTGTGATACCTGATCAATTAAGCACGGGGACAATACACTTTCACGAAACCAGCACAACAGACATTGCCAAAGTCTGTTGTGAGCTTTACCAAGAGTCCCCTGAAAGCAGTCGTGTCATGGCTCCAACCAAGGCGCTCGTATCAGAAATTAATAAACTCACCCAACAAGCGGTCAATCCAAACAGCGATAGCCTTGAATTCGAAATCAATGGCGACAAGTTCTTTCTACCACTTAGCTTGAATGATGCGGTTTTATTCACGCAGAATCATTACGAGAAAGGCATTCAGAACGGCTCTCTTGGCACTCTAACCAGCGTCAAGCCTTCTGGTGACAGTTACGGTGAAGTAACACTGGATACGGGTGAAAAGGTCGAGGTAACACAAACCGTTCTAGACTGCATGGAGTTGGGTTATGCAATCACCTTGCACAAAGCTCAAGGATCACAGTTCCCGCGCATCATTATCGCCCTGCAAAAAGGAAGAATAGTTGATAGAGCTTGGCTCTATACTGCAATTACGAGGGCTGAAAGTGAAATTCATATTGTCGGTAGTAGCAAGGAAATGAAGCAGATTACCGAAGCACTTAGCCACTCTCATAAGAGGAACAGTTACCTGGAAAAGCTGTTGCAGTAGTATTTTGTTGCAGTAGGTATTTAAAACTCGTTTATGCCCCATTTCTTCTTAGCATAATTACTCATACTCAATATTTTGATACGTTTTTGCCTACTAATTCTTATCCGAAAGGTATGTGATATTCGCATATCGATGACTATTGACCGGCAGACTTTCATTTTTGGACTCTTTTCTCTTACTTTTTATGTGGTTAAGCATTGAAAGCTATGTACATCTACCCCATATAAAATTAGGTAATCGCGTGCATATGGGTGAAAAATGTCAGTTTCAGAAGATTTCAAACAGTTTTTAGTAAACATCCGAGTCGACAACTCGGAGAGTATCAGCGAGCGCTATGGTCAAATCACCAAAGCGTTAAACAAGAAGTTTCGTAACACTGAATCAACAACATCTAACACGCTTCAGGTTGGCTCATATGGACGATTCACAGGTATCAAAGGTATCTCTGACCTCGATATGCTTTACATCATGCCTGGCTGCAAATGGGAAACCTATAAGGACAAGCAAAGTCAACTGCTCAAAGACACCAAAGAGGCCATCTTGGCACGCTACCCAACAACAGATGTGAAAGTCGACAGCTTGGTCGTTGTGGTTAAGTACAAGAATTTCAAGGTCGAGGTGCAGTCTGTTTTCGAGCAGGACGATGGCAGTTTCAAATATCCTTACACGCACAATGGTGGTTCATGGCGCTTCACAAAGCCGAAGGATGAAATGAAAGCCATGAAAGAGCTCAACGAGACGAAAAACAAGAACCTAAGACCGCTTTGTAAGATGGCTCGTGCTTGGAAGAATAAGCATGGCGTAGCAATGGGTGGCCTTCTGATAGACACTCTTGCCCATAATTTCCTAAAAGGTACCACTGACTATGACAACACGGGGCCTCTTTATTACGACGAAATGTGCCGTGATTTCTTTGAATACCTAGGCAACTTACCGAAACAAGAACGATGGGGCGCTTTAGGCAGCAATCAGCATGTAAAAGTGAAGAAAAACTTTCAGAGAGCTGCCAAAAAAACTTTTGATCTCTGTGTTGAAGCCATCGATGATGACAACAACAACGAAAGATGGCGGAAAGTTTTCGGGCGTGGTTACCCTCAAAATGCAGAGAACCTTAAGGCAATCGCCGAAAATCGCCAGACTTGGCGCGATACGGAAGAGTTTATTGCTGATAAGTACCCCGTGGATATCCGGTATCATATGGCCATCGACTGCGATGTTTCCCAAAATGGGTACCGCGAATATTCACTCTCTGAGATGTTACGCTTATTCATTCCTTTAAGAGCTCGCAAGTCTCTGTCTTTCAGTGTTAGTGAAATTGAAGTGCCTCAGCCATATTTACTTAAATGGAAAGTGCTCAATCGAGGGCCGGAAGCAGAGCGTAGAGATTGCATTCGAGGTCAAATTTCAGATGATACGGGCTATGGAAATCGCAGCGAATCAACCTCCTTCAATGGTGAGCACTCCGTTGAATGCTACGCCATCAAAGACGGTGTCGTTGTGGCTCGGTCGGAAATTACTGTTCCGATATCTAACTGAGGCTGCCAATGGACAAAGTAATACTCAAAAAAGACATCGCCGAATTAGCTTATAACGTTACGTACGGGGCTAATCGACATTTCGCGACGTTTGACATTGTATCTAGGCTTCCCGCGTGGATTGGCTTTTCGTCTCTAGCCTTCGGTATCGTCGGGTTGGCCTTCAAAGTCACTACTGACTTAACTTCTGTGGTCTTTATTCTGCTCTCGATAGCTGCCTTGTTCATTACCATGTATGAGCCCAAGAAGACAGACTATGAGAAGCGAGGCGTCCACCTTACTAAGTTGTCCGGTCAGCTCCTTTCACTGTACCGAAAATCAGAGACTGACGAACTGGATATTTTACAGGAGGTTAACAAAGAGTTCCTAGAGTTGAAGGACGCCTACTATTCTGATGGCGGTAACATTGGACAACAGATTCTGTTTAGTGATGTTTTGGCTCACTACAAAATGTTTGGTGTCAAAAAACAGCAAAATCAGTGGTTTGTAGGTGAGCTAAATCTAACTCTGTTTCGAGACAAAATTCCGTTCTTTATCTTATTGGTAAGTGGTCTAGCGGTATTAGTAATCGTGATATTTGGCTTATATAAGCTTTTCGCATGTCAATTGATTTCATACATCGCTCAGTACTCTTGTTGACGACGAAAAAGGTAGAGGGTTGGCATTGCTATCCCTCTCCAGTTACAAAACTGTACCTAAGTACACTGGTAAAATAATGGATAAGTACACATTTATATCTGAAATGACTAAAGCGTTAGCTTGGCCTGGAACGTTGATTGTCGTCTTACTACTATTGCGTAAGCCTCTGGTTTCTTTGGTCCCTTTCATGCACAAATTGAAATTTAAAGAGTTCGAGATGGAATTCTCAGAAAAGGTTCAATCATTAAAGTCTGAAGCTGAAATCGATAAAACTTCGGAAGTTGACACTCCAGCAATGAATATCCTTTCTTTCTCTACACGAGCTGCGGTGTTGGAGGCATGGATAGAACTCGAGAATGTTGCTGCATCAATAGCTGCATCTTTTTGGAGTTCGTCAAATACATCGCCATTTAAAAACTATGCGAAGCTAGGACATTACCTTCATCAATGCGGTGTCCTGAACGACTCGCAACTTAATTCTTTCGATGAACTGCGAAAGCTGCGAAATCAACTTGCGCATACGGAAGAAGTTGAGTTAACAGAAAATGATGCAAAGGCTTACATTATGGTCGCATCTAATCTAGTTAATCAAATTAAGTTGCTCTGATCTGCTCTAGTGATTCTGTGCACTCGCATAGGTGGCTTTGCCATACTTCAGGTAATTTATCCTTTATTAAATTAGCAAAAGCGAAACTCGGAAATGTCCAGTTACGTGCCAGCAAGTCATCCTGGCACACTTCAGCTCCAATCCTTGCAATAAGTTGATCAAACTTTATTACCCTCCGACAGAAGAAAGCCGTCATTCAATCTCGCTTACTAGCCCTTAAAGTAACCGATAAGTAAAATATCTGATTGCATTTTGATTATATTGAGCGCAAGTGTAAAATAGGCATTTAAATCATAGACTTTCGTGACGCTCATGGGCTTTAGAGTTAAAAAGGTAAGGAATCACGTTCTCTGGGACAAGGAAAATGACGATCGTAATGCGTTTACGGTTATCATCGGAAATAATGGCTGTGGCAAAACAGAGCTTTTGATTGATACGTGCAACAAGTACCACAGTTATTACACTAGTGCCTTGCTTGATAAGGATACCCATGTCGCATCTGCTGTTCACTATCTCAGAGAAGACTTTTCACCACACAATTGGAAAACAGTGGAGCGTGAGTATGGACACCGTTTACCTAGAAAACTGATTGCAGCCTCCACTAGCCAGTTTGAAAAATTTAAAGCTAATTGGAGCGTTCGAAATGATCTAGTGCCGTCAGGTTTCTACGCATATATCGGCTCTAAACCTTATATGCCATCGTTGTCTCCATCGACGCGTATTGCATCAAAAGCCATTCAACAGTTGTTAGGGGCAGAGTATTTCGAAGAACGTAAGCACAAGGCTCTGGTCGGGTTTTTATCGAAGTTCGATTTTGGTCAAAAGTTGCTCCTGAAATTCGAACTCACATTCCCTAACGAAGATCTGGAGAATATCCAAAATCAGTCATTAACTGAACCTGAAACTCAGTTGATTTTGAAAAATGCCTATATCGAACACGATGAAATGGAGTTGGTTGAATTACTGGGTTACTGCGAAAGAATTATAGAGGCTCCTGCATTTGCATTAACCGTGGGCAATCAAAACCTTAATCTCATCCATCTGAAGGGCTCTGAACAAAAGCCTTTCTCTAAGCTCATCATTTCAAGAATGCTCAGAGCAGGATTGATTACTCTTTCAAGCATACAAACGATGAAAGATAAATCGCTGATAAACGACCAATCTACTGTAAATATCGAAAGTTCCGCTATCTCGTCTTTATCAAAGCGTAGTTCTGGTGAACAATGCTTGTTCCTGCTGTTTATGGGTATTATATCGTCCATCGAAGACAATGCGCTGATCTGCATCGACGAACCTGAAATTAGTCTCCATCCCCAATGGCAGGAACGCTTCGTTGATATATTAAGTGAATCGTTTTCAAGCTATCGTGGCTGTCACTTCCTTATCGCAACACACTCACCGCTTATTGTATCTGACATAAGCGCAAAGAATTGCTGTGTGTACGATATGGCAACGAATACATTGGTGGATGCGGCGCCATATGGTGAACGTTCCTCGGACTATCAGCTGGCAACGCTATTTCACAACCCTGGAAACAACAACGAGTATCTCTTAAGCCAAGTTATAGAGGTGCTGGATGACATTTGTCAGTCAAAGGAAATTGCATCTGAGACAAAGACTAAGGCGCATTGGTTATTAAGTTATGAACCTCGTTTGCCTGATGGAGATAAGGTAAAACGCTTACTATCCATTTTAGAGCAGACGTTAGAGGCATTTTCCAAATGATAAAGCCCTACGAATTGAGCGAAGAAGAGTCACAAATCGTTAAGAGCGTCCAATGTGATGACCTCTCCCCTCAGCAAAAGTGGGACGACTGCCGCGTGACGACAATGAAATCGAATATCAAGAAGCATTATATAGCTGAACAAGATAAAACCTGTGCCTATTGTCAGGTAAATATGCACACAACTCACGGTATGGTGTGGGACACAGAACACATCATCGATAAAGACAGCTCACCGCAATGGATGTTCAAGCCATTAAACCTCTGTGTTTCGTGTAAAGATTGCAATGGAGCGAAAGGCACACGAGCAGTCACAAAAAGTAAGTCGTACAAGAAGTTTCCGAGCAAGAGTGCAAATTATCGAATTATTCATCCTCATTTTGATAATTATGATGAGCACATTGAGGTTGCAGTGCCAGGCGCGACCTACCGATATATAACAGAGAAAGGGCGATACACCATCGAGGTTTGTGGACTACTTCGTTATCACCAAACTGTCGGAAGAAAAAAAGTTGACCTTGGTCTTCAAGCGGTTCTACTTGCTGCAGCGAATAATCAAAGCCCTGAGATGTTACAGTACGCCATGGAAGAAATCGCAAGAAGACAAGCGGCGGTATCTCAAAGTACTGGTAGCAGTACCTAAAGCCTACAAGTTGCGTTTCAGTTGTTCGGCAGTACTTTGCATTCCTTCTTTGTGATTGAACTGACCACCTCCCTCCGCTTTTTATACTAAAAAGTGATCTCAGGTGGTTTTGCTATACCTGAGCTAATTTATGACTTACTAAATTAGTAAAACCGCCAACGCATTTTTGTCCAGAAACTGCATAGATACGAACCTCATAGACAATTTGGATAGCATAAGACGCTATCACTACGTTATTACTTAAAATCAGGCTGGAATCACTTACCTCACATAACCTACCTGTTAAGTTCTTAATAAGCATACCTAAACCCAGAGCTTTGTTCATAACTTTTGAATTTGCCGTTACTTCACTCTCCCGCCATAAGCAACATCAGTATTACTTAAAGTAAACTCTCTTATTATAAGTCTTTCTTCTGGCTCAGTGCTGCAATAAGTTTCTTTCTTTCGCTCTCTGTCATTTCATAGATCATGCACGCCAGTTCAGCAGAGCTTTCATCTTCACAGAAGAAATAATTGAGCGGCACACCAAGCTCATCGGCGATTAGCTTTAAGGTTTGAACATCTGGGGCGTGCTTGCCTTTCTCGTATTGATTCATTCGAGGGCTTGCTGAACTTGCATCCATACCTATGCTTTCTCCCAGGGATTTTTGAGAGAACTTTGCTTTTTTTCGAGCTTGTTTGAGTCGCTCTGGGATTGGGTTTTTAAATGACACTTAGATTTCATTTCTCTGATCTCAAGTTAACTAAGATTTTCTTAGTTTTATGGATTTCTGTATACTAAGCAATCCTTAGTTTTTGGTTGGTGTAATTTTGGAAATGAAACGGGCTCGAAGAATTAGTGCTGTCATGCACAAGTTATTGATAGAAAATGGGTTAGATGGATTCACCGTGCTAGAAGCGAGAGATTTGTGGCTATCCCTTGATAATGTGGACTCCAATTCTGCCGAAGCTCACAAAAAGGTGTACCGAGCAATTTTTCACTTTGAAAAGAAAAGTTGGTTGCGAAGTGAGGGCTCAGGCCGGAAAAAACGCTACTTTCAAACGCAACAATTTAAAGAGTTACATAACAATGTAACAACGAATAACCAAGCGGATATGAAGCCTAAAGTACCCATTCAAAACTATTCCATTTTAAGCAATGAACGTAACGAATATAAGGGCGAATTGGAAATAATACTTGGGGAGATTGACGAGTATCAGTCGATCGTATCTCGATTTCCTGAGCTAGAGAATAAACTGGCCCCTTTGCATCAAGAGGCTAAAGAGCGCGCCGCTTTATTGCTCGGAAAAGTGAACGTTTTAACAAAGGTTCTTAATACTCTCTATGAAGGAAATGAACAGTGTTAAGGAAGTGGCAAAGTGAATGCTCTGACAGAGCGTTGAAAAAATATCAATCCAACTGCTCCCATTTCTTTTGCCAAGCTACACCTGGAGCAGGTAAGACAGTGCTTGCCGCTAATATTGCGTCAAGGTTGTTACAAAGTGACATGGTAGACCTTGTATTGTGCTTCTCACCATCGTTGACGGTTTCTGATGGTATAAAAAGAACCTTTTCGTCGAGACTTAAGTGTACGTTTAATGGTGGCATGGGATCTGTCGGGCAATCTTTAACATACCAATCTATCCAATTCCTCAATGATAAGGCAAGATCATTATAAATTTGAACTTTTCCTAATTTAAGGGATCAGATCTGGTAACTATTATCCATTTAGAGTCTTTTCCATGTCTGATTCGTTTCTAGAGCATTTCGAAAACATCGTTGACCCTCGCATTGAACGATGTAAAAAACACCAACTCTTAGATATTCTTTTACTTGCTATTAGTGCGGTGATTTCTGGCGCGGAGGGCTGGGAGGACATCGAAGATTTCGGCCATAATCGTTTAGATTGGCTTCGTAAATACCGTCCATTCCTCAATGGCATCCCTCGTCACGATACAATTGCAAGAGTTATCACCAAACTCAGAGCAGATGAGATTGAGCAAGCGTTTCAGTCGTGGATGAAGACGCTAGTTCAAACGACAGGCACTGATATCATTGCCGTAGATGGCAAAACAGCACGCCACTCTTTCGATACTCGCGGAAGAAAAAATCCGCTTCATTCGGTGAGTGCGTGGAGTTGCTCCAACCAACTTGTTTTAGGTCAGGCCGCCGTTGACGATAAAAGCAATGAAATAACCGCTATTCCTAAATTGTTAACCTTACTTGATATAGAGAACTGCATCATCACACTCGATGCGATGGGTTGTCAGCGCAAGATTGCCAAACAAATAGTTCAAAGCAAAGCGGACTATGTCTTGGCCCTAAAAGGGAATCACTCAACGATGCAGGCAGAGCTAGAAGCTTGGTGGCATAAGGCGTGTCGAGAGCAATTCACCGAGAAGAACTATGCTCAACACACGGATGTAGACGCAGGACATGGTCGAATCGAGACGCGACACTGTGAGCACCTTGTGGTTGATAAAGAATGGCTGACTAAACAATATCAGTGGGAGGGACTTAGAAGCATTATTAAAATCACTTCTGAGGTCGAGCACTCCATAACATGCAAGGTTAGCAAAGAGACTCGTTGGTATATCAGTTCACTGGAATTAGATGCAGAACAAGCACTTAAAGCTGTCCGTGGTCATTGGCAAGTAGAGAGTATGCACTGGATGTTAGACATGACCTTCAGAGAAGATGAATGCCGAATTAGAAAAGGAAATGGTGCGTTGGCTTTTAATGCGTTAAGGAAAATAGCCCTCAACTTGTTTAAGTTTGATACAACCCAAAAAGATGAGTATGGCTCGAAAGAAAAAGAATGCAGCACTGAATGATGAATACCGCTCAGTGCTTTTAGAGTCTGCGGTTAAAATGCGCTAGCCTTATCCTCAATGACGAATTTTGGCAAACATTGCGGAATCACAGGGTCTTTGTTGTCTTTGATGAAATACACCATTGCTCTGGCTCTGAGGTTGAAAATGCGAACATTTGGGGGCAGCAAGTTCTCACTAAGATTCAAGGGCTTGCTACTTTTACCCTCGCACTTTCAGGTACACCGTGGCGTTCAGACTCTTTACCCATTGTGATGGGTGAGTACAGCGACCCAGACGGACAGCTTCTTGTCGATTACCAATACACTCTTAAACAAGCTATAGCTGATGGTGTTTGTAGAACGCCCAAAATCGTCTTGGTTGATAATGAACACTTGTCTGTTAGTAGTAGAGAAAAAGTCGAATCCTTTTCATCAATATTAGAGATGCTTAAACAGACAAAAGCATCCTACCAGAGTGTTATTCACAACCAAGAGGCGATGGAATATCTACTCGGTTTAGGATGTGAGCAGCTAGAAAAAGTACGTCTCAGATCACCCAATGCCGGTGGGCTGATTGTTGCAGCTTCGGTTCAACATGCGCAAACAATCAAAGAGATACTATCTCAAAAGTTTGGGCAAACCGTTTCTATCGTCACTTATCGACATGAAGAGCCGCTAGCAGAAATAGAGCGTTATCGACAAAGCGACGCACAATGGATTGTTAGTGTAGGTATGATCAGTGAGGGTACTGATATTCCGCGCCTTCAAGTATGTTGCCATATGAGTTCAGTCAAAACTGAATTGTATTTCAGGCAGGTGCTCGGACGAATACTTCGTGTGAATAATACAATAAACCAACAAGCGTGGTTATTCACTTTTGCAGAGCAAAGCCTGATTGAGTTTTCTGAAAGGATTGAACAGGATATTCCTGAGTCTCGTCTCTATGTAAGTATGGGGAAACCTATCGAAACAGAGTTCTCTGGTCGACGAAATAGCTTAAGTGTCGCGCCTCCGCTTGAGCCCCAAAACAGCGCGAGAACAACAGTATCTTGGGAAAGCAGTACAGAAAGTTCAAATAGTCTCTATGGAGCATTAGGAATGTTTGATGAGCTTCGACTTGGGGCATTTAAGCAGAGAGTGATCTCGGCTTTCTCTTCCATGTAATTGAAGAAACCATAGGCTACATTTTCACTAAAGGCACATTGGGGAGGCCAGAATGAATTACTTTGCAGAGGACCCCTTCTAGGTAATGTAAACCTGGAGGGCAAATGAAACAGCTAAAACAGCAGTACCGAGAGCGCATTAAATACCAGCGCCAACACCTTTTGGATCTTTATCCGAGCGTTCGTAGTGGAACCCACAAGCACTTTTCTACCAAGCAGGAAAAGAGCTATTACTTTCTTCATAAGATTGAGTGCAGAGAGTACCCAGTTAAGCTGCGCGCCACGCGAGGAAGAGCATTAGCTAACCCATGGGACGACTACCCGTCTTATGTGTATGGCCTAGCAAAAAGTTGGAAGTATAACTCGAAGCGCCAAAACCAATACTACCGATAACCCATCAAAGCTCTCAATTCTGGAGAGCTTTTTTATGCGATGTGCTCTCTCAACTCGAAGCCTAATTATTAGTAATACCATAGTGTTATTAGGTTTAAGTTATTGACTTTAATTACTAATCCTTTGTAGTTTACGCGGGTGCTTCTTAAGTGATTACCCACATCGCAAGTTGCGATGCGCAGGTTGCGATGTGAAGTTAAAACCACCTGAAATATTGCTTTCTGTAAGAAGGGGCATACGTGCTTCTGATTAACACACTATAGGGGCAGACTATTGTGTTGACTGCGCGAAGCGACACACTTTTGCCCCTAAACGTTTAGAGCATAAGAAACTATCAATAGATTAATTTGTGTGTAAGCCTGTTGCACCAGTTTTTTTAGTCCCAGATACGACAAAGCCACAGGCAATGCCTATGGCTTTGTAAACAGCTACAGAATGTTTGTCATTCAAAACGAAGAGGGAACACATTCTGTGTGCAGCGTCGGGTGTTTTATCACCAAAGTATATGGAAGGGAAAGCACCTAGACTTATCATATGTCCTCGGTGGTCTGCTTTGCAATTAAGCCAAGTTCAATTCGATACAATTACTTCTGGCCAGACAGTAAATAGTACATCCAAGAAAAAGCAGGGATACCCGAGGCTCTCAACGTTAGTTTAAAGCTAAGAACTGTATGTGGCAAGCTTGCTTCTGCCCCTTTCCTACTTAGAGTTGTTGCTCTTCACTAAACAAGCACGATCATATTGACCAACATTTTCTAATGTAAGATGGTGATAGATTATTGGTTTGACTTAGATTCTTGGATAGCGTTTTATGAAAAGGAAAGAACAGTTAAAAGTGCTAGCGGCTAATTGCGGTACTACATCTCAATGCCCTTACTGTAACTACGAGCTAGAGAGAGCACCTAAACGTAAAGCGAAGTGTAAATCTTGTAAGAAGCCCATTTACCCTAGAAAAGAACCATTGTCTGGTGATCAACGCCTCTATCGTGAGGGCGATTTGTTTCTGTTGGAAGAACTGAAAGCGCTAGCAGATGGTTGGTGGTATGACTGGTATGAAGCTAATAAGGGCGTATTAAATGCACGTAAAAATTTAGCAAAAGAATGGAATGTTGATGAAGTCAATGTGCCAATTGCAGATGCTAGATGGAGAGAGTCTCATACTGACCTAGCTGAAGCGACCGAAAAGCAAGATTGGGATCTAGTCTATTCGACCTATGAGTCTATGCTGAGGCAAGTGCAAAGAGAGAAAAGTCAAGAAAAAACACCTTTGGAAGAGTTGGTGGCTGGGCTTTTGGTCACTGGCTATGGGCGTGAGCGATCTATTAACGGTTACTTATTGGAGCATAGAATCGGCAGGCCGCAATACATGTTGATTGACCAGCTAACTACTGATCCAAGCGAAGTTTATGAATTGGTTAAAGGTACTAATACAGCAAAGACCTATTGTTCATTGTTGAATGTGTCGTTAGATACGGTGATTAACCGTTACAAAGATGAACTCAAAGAAGATGATGAGATAAGAAATAGCTTAGAACAAAAAGGAACCCCTTCAAGTGATAGAAACATCGCATCCACTTTAAATGCTGTGGAGACGCCAGCTAAGGAGTCCAAGAAAAACAATACCGCCTCAAAGCTACCAATATTACTTCTCATAGTGGCAGTAGTAATCGTGATTTATATGAACACATAATTGTCCCACTCCGATTTTACACAACAGAACGCAGCTAAACCCCGCCAGAAAATAGCCCAATTACTACGAATAGCAGGATGCGCAACACCGATGTACGGAATCTTCCAATTCCTAGTAAAACGGTGTTTTCAACCAGTAATTTTCGTTTGAATTGTTATGCCAATCCTTTGGAGGGGGCGCTCAGAGTACGGAGAGAAATGTTTAATGAGTCAAATACTAAAAAGATAACGTCAAATTCAGCAAGGCACGGTCGTTTTTTAGCATATTTTGTCTCTCCAACGCTTACGGCTCAACAGTTACAGTACCTTTATAACCAACAGAGCAATATTTGGTAAGACCATCTGGTGATGTTAGCTTCAAACTCTGAGCGTCTAAGAGCAATTCATTAAGATCTGGTAAATCAAGATATCTGTCTTGAAGTTCTTCCTTTGAGCATCGGCCAGTAAAAAAACGAAACTCTTTTTGATAACTCAGCTTAGCGTCTTTCACTGTCAATGAGCGCTCTCTTGGATCATCCGAATACTGAACTAAGCCATAACTAACTCTAGAACCGCTAATTTTTTCAACCAGTCTCGCATAGTCTTTTATTTTCTTCGCTGGCAGTATAACAAAATAGAAACCGAACTCTTGTTGCATTTGCTCCAGCGAGTGTTCAAAGCCATTATGGGGACTAATAACAGCCCATGATTGCATCCAAGAATCATATTGCTCGTCAGCAGGATAAACTAGAACACTTTTCAGTTGATTGTAGTCAATATCAGAGCCATCTGGCTTTCGGAACTTTGGCTTATCTCCGCCAAGTTTATGATCCCAATACGATAGGCACGATTCATTTCTATCGCCTCTACCAACATCTTCACATGTACGATAATAGTGAGGTGTACGAAACAAACTCATTCCACGTTTAAAGCTCAAATAGTGTTCTTTTTGACTAAAGAACTTGATTAATGCAAAGGCACTCTGTGAATCACTATTGTGCATATCTCTTTTCATCAAGTTCCCTCTCTAGTCATTAATATTATCAGATTTGATTTTGTTAGGATTGTTTCGAGCATACTCAACACCATATAGGTTGATAATATGAGTGTCTGGATGTCTGCCGAGTTTGACTTCTTTTACAAGTTTACTGCGAGAGACTGCCCCTCTCCCAACAACTGTGTATGAGCTGTTTCCACCTTTAGATCCGCCGCCGTTACCCTTGATGCTTGAGCCTTTAGCCATTTTATAATCCCTATACAAATGAACACAGATGCATTATAACTATCTTGTTGCAATGTGACAACAGTCACAGATTGTAGTGGAGAAGTGTGCTTTAAAAACAGAAGAGTATCTCCTGCTCGATAAGGGTAAATGTAAATTCTTAGATGAGTAAGATACTGCATACTTTGCGGCAAATTCCGTATAAGGTGAATCTATCACTACAGCCTAAGGATGGAAGGAATTGCCCAGAACCAATCAAAAATGCAACTGGTCGAGACGGTAGCATTTGCTTTTTGGGATACTAGAAGTCATGCGCAGGCAGGGAATCACTTTCCTCTGCTAAATTGGAAATGTCCAAAAGCGAGTTACGGAGGCTCTTATACGAGTGTTATACCGATGGTCAAGGAAAATCATATATGCCTAGCGAGTAGTGAGCTGTGCGAGCGTCAGGAGTGGCTTTATTATTTTACTTTACCATCATTCCCCTAAATACCCTTTTAGCAGGGTGATGGTTTCACGCAGTGAGGCCATCGCCTTACAAAGCCTTCTGGAAAGAAATTTTATAGAGCAGTCGTTTTTAATTTGCTACTATTTTTGTAAAGAATAATGGAGGTAATTTTGAACAGAATTCATCCATTAAAGCACTAGGTTTACAAATCTTTCTATTTTCGTAAAGGAAAGTCTAGATAGAAAGGCCTTGTGAGCCCTTGTATACTTGGAAACTCACTCACTCACTCACTAAGTAAGATTATTTTTTAGTGAATATAATTGGAGTTCAAAGAGAAAACGGACGTCTAGGCTCATAAGCTGTTAGCCCTAAGCGAAAGAAGCTAACAAGCCTATTGGCCAAAAAAGCACCGCGTTTATCCTGCGGCATAAAACAGAATTACAAAAACGTATACATAATTAAAGCTAGGAGCAAATCATGTCAAACGGTCGTATTTTACACACCATGCTACGCGTTGGTGATCTAGACAAGTCTATCGAGTTCTACACCAATGTAATGGGCATGCAGCTATTACGTAAGAACGAAAACAAAGAGTACGAATACACACTGGCTTTCGTTGGCTTTGGTGACGAATCTCAAGGTGCTGTGATTGAGCTGACTTACAACTGGGGCACGACTGAATATGACCTTGGCTCAGCTTTTGGTCACGTTGCTATCGGTGTTGATGACATCTACACAACGTGTGATGCGATTAAAGCAGCAGGCGGTAATGTGACACGTGAAGCTGGCCCGGTTAAAGGCGGCTCTACTCACATCGCATTCGTTAAAGATCCTGACGGTTACATGATTGAGCTTATTCAGAACAAACAAGCAAGTGCCGGTCTAGAAGGTTAATTCCTCAACCTCTTTGCGAATTTGGGCTTGAACGCCTGATGAAATGAAAAAAGAAGTGAGCACTGTGCTCGCTTCTTTTTTATGTTTCCACGCACGAACAATACCCTTCACCAATTATTATTAACAATCTCACCAATGAAACCTTACATGATAATGATTATCATTTAAATTAAACGCCTATTGATTAGTGAGGTAACACAATGATTAGCGAATGGGAAAAACACACGTTACTTGCCGATACTGCATTGCAGCTCGACGATCCTGTACGAAGTATTCTCCACTATCAGCAAGCATTGAACTTGAGCGAAGAAATCACTGAGCGTACCGATATTCAGGCTGACGAACGCCTACTGATCTCTGCGATCTCTTGCCACAATCTCGCGCAATTCTGGCGATGGGCTGGTGATACCGAATACGAGCTCAAGTATCTTCAATTGGCTTCAGAAAAAGTGCTGACACTGATCCCGCAGTGCCCAAACACTCAATGTTCCAGCTTTATCGATTCTATTGGTTGCTGTAAGAAAGCGCTGATCGATTTCATGAAACGCCATCCCAATCCTAAAATTGCTTCTATGGTAGAAAAGATCGATACCGCGACCAACTGTGAAATGATCGCTCGTTTCCGCTTGAACTAAACGAGTTGCGTTTAGACAATGGCTCCAAATTTTAAAGACAAAAAAGCCCGTCATTACGACGGGCTATCTGATTTCAAAACAAGCAATTATTCTGCTTAAACCTGCGTACGACCTAAAGAGATAACAACGCGTCGGTTCTTGTCTTTACCAATTGGCGAATTGTTGTCTGCAATCGGGCGACGTTTACCATAGCCCTGAACTTGGATACGATCTTCTGGCAAGCCTAAAGATTTGAAGTACTCTCTTAACGATTCCGCTCTGCGCTCTGAAAGGTTTTGGCTAATACCTTTGCTGTCGACAGAATCGGTGTACGTTGCCACCAGCACAAGATCGATGTCTTGGTTATAGCGAACGTAATCGGCGATCTGGCTCAGCCTTTTGCGCGACGACTTGTTCAGCTGATCACTGTTACGGTCATAGTGCAAAATAGTGAAAGAGATATCTTCAAAGCTGTAAGGCAGCAGGTTAGCAACACAGTCACTGAACACATTGTATTTTTCTTGGAATAACACCGACGACAGCGACACTTCGATTCGCTGGTCGCGGCTCTGCCACTCTTGGTAACTGAATGTCGGGTAGCGCCCTTTCTCCAACTCACTCAAGATTCCCCACGCCGTTTGACCGCCAACGTAGCCATCAAATTGTTGGAAGAACTTAATGGTTGTCATGCGATCAGCACTTTCACCCGGACGCCAAGGTGGCGGCATCGAAATCAAGCTGACATTACGCGTAGCACCCATCGGGCGACGCATTTTAAGCTCAAAGTCCAAAATGATTTTTTTACTCGCGCGAGATGAGAACTCAGCATCACCAAAATTTGGGATAGGGTGAACCAAGCGGCATTCGAGTGGCGTGTTGGCCACCATCTCCCACGTTGACTGTTGAGGAGATGCTCCGTAACGCTTTTCTTGTGCCATTACTGGTGACGACATAAGTAGCGAAAATAGCATTGAACCTGTTATGAGTTGTTTCTTCATAAAGTGGAGTATCTCTTAAGCAATTCGTTTAACAATGCAGCCAATTGCCGCATTTTTCTCTCACGTTTAAATATGCAATTATCAAGCCGCAATGGATTAGGTAATTTATGATTTATTGCCCTTCCCTAGTTTTTATCACTGCTATTATCTGCAATAATGCAGCCTTAATCACACTTATTTGGGCTAACATGACTGTAGAAAACGAAGCTCTGACCCTAAAAAAACGCTTTCGTGGCTATTTTCCAGTGGTCATCGACGTGGAAACCGCAGGGTTTAACGCTGAAACCGATGCATTATTAGAAATCTGTGCCATTACGTTAAAAATGGATGAGAACGGAGATCTGCACCCTGCATCAACGCTTCATTTTCACATTGAGCCTTTTGAAGGCGCAAATATAGAGCAGGCAGCATTAGACTTTAACGGAATTAAAGACCCATTTAGCCCATTACGTGGTGCTGTGTCGGAACAAGAAGCCCTTAAAGAAATCTACAAGCTAGTGAGAAAAGAACAAAAAGCTTCAGATTGCAGTCGCGCAATCATGGTTGCTCACAACGCTACATTCGATTTGAACTTCGTTAATGCGGCAAGTGAGCGCTGTAAGCTTAAACGCGTCCCTTTCCATCCATTTGCTACTTTTGACACTGCTGCTCTTAGTGGTCTTGCCTACGGTCAAACCGTTTTGGCTAAAGCTTGCCGCACTGCAGGGATGGAATTTGACAACAAAGAAGCACACTCTGCTTTGTATGATACGCAAAAAACCACAGAGTTATTTTGCGGCATTGTAAACAAATGGAAAGCCCTTGGTGGTTGGCCTCTTGTTGACGAAGAATAAAAAATAGAGTCGGTAAACGTTCACTCGTATTGCCTTCATAAAAAACACAACATCCCGAGAATAATATGAATCCTGTTGTAATTTCAGTTTGCATCATGCTTGTTTTAGCTTTGATGCGCGTAAACGTAGTCGTTGCTCTCACGTTCAGCGCAATTATCGGTGGCGTAGCCTCTGGTATGGGCTTGAACGACGCAGTCGCGGCTTTCGAAAGTGGATTAGGTGGCGGTGCAACTATCGCACTTAGCTACGCTATGCTTGGTACATTCGCTGTTGCTATCTCACGTTCTGGTATCACAGATCTCCTTGCTCAAAGTGTTATCAAACGCATTCACGGCAAAGAGAACAGTGCAGCATCGACTGGTCTTAAATACGGCATCCTTGCGTCGTTGATCTTAGTGACCATGTCTTCACAAAACGTGATTCCTGTACATATCGCCTTCATCCCAATCTTAATCCCACCTCTACTAGGCGTATTCGCAAAAATGAACCTAGACCGTCGTCTAGTTGCGTGTGTGCTTACTTTTGGTCTGATTACGCCTTACATGGTGTTACCGATTGGTTTTGGCGGCATCTTCCTAAACAACATCCTGCTTAAAAATCTTCACGACAATGGTCTTGAAAACGTTGTAGCGAGCCAAGTACCTATGGCAATGTTGTTACCAGCAGCAGGCATGATCTTCGGCCTTCTTACCGCAGTATTCTTTACTTACCGTAAGCCTCGCCAATACAAAGAAACCTCTCACACTGTTGTTTCAACAGAAGTGAAAGAGATCAACAAGAAGCACATCCTAGTTGCAGCGGCTGGTATCGTAGCAGCGCTAACAGTTCAACTGTCGACGGGTTCTATGATCATCGGTGCTCTAGCGGGCTTCATGGTATTTACCTTCGGTGGCGTCATTGCTTGGAAAGAGACACAAGATGTTTTCACCAAGGGCGTTCATATGATGGCAATGATCGGTTTCATCATGATTGCAGCGGCAGGTTTCGCGGCAGTTATGAAGCAAACGGGTGGCGTTGAATCTCTGGTTGAAGCTCTTTCAACTAGCATCGGTGACAATAAACCACTAGCAGCGCTACTTATGCTAGTGGTTGGTCTACTGGTAACAATGGGCATTGGTTCTTCGTTCTCTACGATTCCAATCCTTGCAACTATCTACGTTCCACTAGCAGCAGCATTTGGTTTCTCACCAATGGCAACGATCGCTCTAGTAGGTACAGCAGCAGCACTTGGTGATGCAGGTTCTCCGGCTTCTGACTCAACATTAGGTCCAACGTCTGGTCTAAATGCTGATGGTCAACATGAGCACGTATGGGAAACCGTAGTACCGACGTTCTTGCACTACAACATCCCACTGATCGTATTCGGTTGGATTGCAGCTATGGTTCTGTAGTTAAAGAGTCCTACGCTATCTTTTATAAAGACCGCCTCGTGCGGTCTTTTTTGTATCTGGATTCTTACCTATCTTTTCAAACACGCTAACCTTCTGAACCAACGTCACTTTCTATACATTACCCCGCGCGCATTCATATGCAACTTATGGCTATTCATTGAAATCACTTCTACACTTAAGTGGTTAATAAATAAGCCGCTAATTCATAGAGAATACCAATCACAGTAAGTAAATGCTCAGAAATAGCGCAGGAAAAAGGTTCGAGAACAAGGCAGATTTTTTGGTAAGTAGTTATTCTACAATCAAAAATTCTAACGCAGTTATCGAGCGTTTTAACCAGCTAGGATGATTAGTTGTTTACTACGATTGGGGTAATAAAGTGGCAAGACTCAATACGTCAGAAGGCTACTATATGGATATACTCGCCCGTTCGCGCTATCTCATCATTGATGACAGCAGTGTGATTCAAAGTGCAACACGCGCACTGCTTATCAAGTTAGGCGTACCAAATAACAATGTAATTAGTGCTTCCAATGCACAAAATGCGATTGGGGCTTGCCGCACACATCGGTTCGATATCTTATTGATTGACCACGATTTAGGCTCAGGAAGTAATGGCTTACAACTGCTTGAGTTTTTGCAGCAAAAAGAATTGGTCAAGCCACAAACGATTGTCTTTATCGTCACTGGTAATGACAGCCAAGATACCTTCTTTGGTTATGCTAACTTCGAGCCTGATGGTTACTTGATTAAACCAATACGTGCCGATGACATAATAAAAAGAGTTACGTCGGCACTCTCTCGACAACAATACTTTTCAACATTAGAGCAGGCCTATCTCAAGAACGGACTCAACGCGGTAAAGCCACTCTTTGGACAAGCCCCTGACTCGTCGACATTGAAAGATGCCATCATCTATATGGCGAACATTCTGATAAAAAACCAACACCTCGATGAAGCACAAGCCATGTTGAATGGACTGCTGCAGCTCCATGATTACCAGCCTGCAAAGATCAAGCTCGTTGAAATCCATATCGCCAAACAGCATTATCACGACGCCCTCAGTCAAATAGATGGCTTGATTGAAGACAACCCTCGCAATATCAAGCTACAACAGCTTAAGGTTAAGATCTGCTTAAATACCAGTGACTTCGAGTCAGCTAACACTCTCATTGAGCAAGTGCTCACCGTCAATGGCAGCAACATCGAACTGACCAACACCATGGTTTGGCTTCAATTGCTCGATAACAATGTCGAACAAGCGACTCTGTACCTCAAATCGCTAGCCCAATTAGTCCCGCATTCGATTTGGGACTCAGCAGGTAAGCGAGCCCTTATCTTGTGGGTAGACAGTTTAGCCCTCTCTCAAAAAGAGTTAGTAAACTGGAAGCCAGAAGCCGCTTGGCAAAGGCTCTCTCACTCCGAAAAATCGAATGCGCTTAGTAAACCACTATTGAAGCTTTGCCGTACCTTGCAGCTCATTCAACTTGATCAGCAAGAGGTTGCGAAAGAGCGTATTGAGAGCATCTCAATGAATGAGTTCTCAGACAATGATGTCGAAGCCTTCTTCTTGTTGGCATTGTGTTATCAAACCTTGGGCCTACAAGACAAGCTCGAGCAAATTAAGCGCCAAATTGAGATCCACCTAAAAGCAGACCAAACCAGCCTCGCCCTTTTGCAGCGTATGGCATTACAGCAAGCAGACAATTTTGCATTACCCACACTAACCAAAAAGCCTTTGGCCGCCGTTAGTTGAGCACACAGTCAAACCCAAATGAATACGTAAACGACAGGATGTCTTTATGCAGAACAATGCTACAAAAACGAAAACGGGGTGTGTCGCCTTTCTATTGAGTTGCCTTACGGTATTCATGTGGCCACTGCAGATCCTTGCTGAAAGCAAACCTTTAGAAAACTCGTCGAATAACCAAGTTGTATTACGTGTCGGCCTGCCTTCTTACAACATGGTTCCTTATAGCTATCAACATCAAACTCCCTCTGGGAACAGAGTTTCAGAAGGGCTACTTATCAGCATGTTGGATGAGGTATCGGCAAACGCAGGCTTCAAATATCAGATTGAGCTGTACCCAACATTTAGCGGCGTACTTAGTGCATTTGAAAAGGGTGAATTAGATTTGTTGGTCGGTGTCTCTTCGACCAAAGAGCGCCAAGAATACATGACCTTTAGTGAACCGATGTTCTCGATTCGACGAGCGGTCATTACTCAAAACCTGAAAATAAACGACTTGAGTGAACTGGCAACCGCAAACTTAGCGCTAGAGAAAGGGTTTGCGCTCAATGATCTTCTTCCTAGCCTGCTTCCTGATAGTCGAATTACAACATTAGACAGCACGCAAGCGGCCTTCACGGCGATTGAAGATAATCGTGTCGACGCTTACATTGGGGATGCGCTTGCCCTTTCTGCGCTGCTACGTGAACAGCCTAAAGACTCACTCACACTATCAGTCCTTCCTGATCTGCCAGCTGACCACTTGCACTTCGCCGTCAAAAAAGGAAAACATAAACTACTCAGCCGAATCAACTTTGCTTTAGAGGACATCAAGCAAGGTTCGCTGCAGTCGATTTACAATCAATGGCTTGCTCCCTCTCAACACTCGATGTTGCTGGATTATGGAACATTGAACTTAACCCAAGACGAAAAGAACTGGCTTGATAACAACCCTTCTATCCCTGTAGGCACACACGCCAATTGGTATCCTTACGACTTTACCAATGAGCAACAACAACACTCAGGCTTATCTGCTGATGTGTTAAATCTGATAAGTAATGTGCTCGGCGTATCATTTGAAAGTACCACTTACCTAACACCAGAAGCGGCAGAGGTCGCGTTCAATAATGGTGAGACAATGGTGCTAACCAACATCACGCCAACCACAGATAAAGCGCGATACATGGACTTCACTCAAGCCTACAGTTTTGAACCATGGGTGTTATTGAGTCGCTCTGATCGCTTAGGCAACTTTGCGCCAAGTGGCAACGAAGCGATTGGTGTGATTGAAGATTCTGGAGGCACAACAGTTCTACCTTCTCTCTGCCTGACTTGCCAAGCCGTCCCTTACATCAATCACGTGAGCGCTTTCCAAGCATTACAGAAAGACGAAATCAGTTTTGTGCTTGCTTCACTTCATCATGCTGCGCCTTTATTGCATCAAAACTATGTAGGGCAATTCAAAATCACTGGCACCATTAATGAGCAAAACAGCGCTCCTTTAGCTCTCGCGGTCAACTTCCGCCATCCCATGCTACTGAGCATTATCAACAAAGCCATTAGCGCATTGCCTGACAATGAACTTGAGCGCTTGGAAAATAAATGGCTGACCTATGAATACCAAGAAGGCTTGTCGCCACGAGAAGTGGCTAAATGGTCGGTGATCATCGGGCTTGGGATCTTTATAGTCATCTTCGTGATCGTATTCTGGAATCGCAAGATGGCAGCGGAAATCGAGCAGCGAAAAGTCGCAGAACAACGAGCCAAAGCCGCAGAAGCTCATTTACAAACATTGGCCGACAATATTGACGGGGTTGTGCTCAAACATATCCAAACAAACCCCAAACTGGCTTTGAATATCCAGTTTAGCTTCGTCAGCGCAGGTGTAACCGATATATTCGGCTTATCCGTGGATAGCGTAAAAGAGCACCCTCAACACCTGTTTGATCTTATCTCGAAGGAGGACTTGCCCCACTTTGAAACCAGTATGCTCGAAGCTATTAAATCTGGGCATTGGGAAAGCGAACAACAAGTACAACTAGCGTCTGGTGAAGTGAAATGGGTGAAATTTAATAGCCAGATATCGAACAGCAAGGCTATAGAATGGAACACGGTGATAACAGACATCACCCTGCTGAAGAAACAACAACAAGCTTTAGACAATGCTCGCCAGAAAGCTGAAAGTGCCACCGCTGCTAAGTCGCAATTCCTAGCGACTATCAGTCATGAGGTTCGCACCCCAATCAGTGGGATCTTAGGGCTATTAGAGTTAATGCAGGAACATCAGCTGAGTGAAGAGTTGCTGAACTTACACGGTGGATTGAATCAGTCTGCTCGTAACTTACTGCACATCGTTAATGACGTACTCGATTACTCCAAGATTGAAGCGGGAAAACTAGAACTTAACCCTACCGAGATTGAATTAGGCAAAGTATTAGCGCGCATCGTACAACCGCAATCCATTCATGCACAACAAAAAGGCTTGGCCTTCCACTATTGGCAAGACCCAAACCTCGCTCAGTGGTTGTTTGCAGACGACATACGACTCCACCAGATTCTAAATAACTGCCTCAATAATGCGATTAAGTTCACCGAACATGGCACTATTTCGTTACATGTCGACGTTATTGAGAAAAACGAACATCAACAGAGAATTAGCCTCACCGTCTCAGATACGGGCATCGGTATCCCGAAAGACAGACAACAAAGTTTATTCCAACCTTTTGAACAAGCCGACAAAACCACCAGCCGCCGTTTTGGGGGCACAGGGCTTGGGCTGTCTATCGCTTTGAAGTTGATTGAACAGATGAATGGCACCATAGAGTTGTCGAGTGAAGAAGGAAAAGGCAGCCACTTTACGGTTACCGTTACTCTCCCAACTTGTACTCCTGAACAGGCAGTCAACAACGCTTTGGCTCTGCCACAAACTTTACTCTGCACTTCGGATGTTGAAAATACTATTGAACTAGGTGTGGGCAATCACTCTCACGAGGTGTATGTGGTTGGTTACGTTCTGCAACAAGAAGAGCTGTGCCGATATCTGAAACACTTCGGCCTTGAACCAAAGGTTCTGCATATTAATCAAAAGCACCTACTCAAAGAGATGGTCGTCAAACATCAGCCAAAACACATCTTTGTGGCGATGTCTGTATGGCAACAACTGGCGATTACCGATGCCTGGATTCAACAACATACAAGCTCAACACGCTTCACGGTGATCAACCAAAATCCAATGCTCTCGCCTGAGCCTTTAGGCAACTCTTGGTGCTTGTCGGTCAATCCGCTGCTACCCGATAACCTTGTGCATGTTCTAACGAAACCCGTCAGTCACGACAATCTAATCTCACCAGTGGATAGCGAAGCTAAAGCGCCTATCGCTGAAGAGACTCGCGAACAAGCTGAGAACAATGGTAGGCTGATTCTGGTCGCGGAAGATCACCCTATCAACCAGCAAGTCATCGCTAAGCAACTTGAAAATATTGGTGTCCATGCCGACATAGTTGATAACGGAGTGCTGGCTCTGAATGCCTTGAAAGATAAACGCTATGGGCTATTGCTAACCGATTGCCACATGCCCGAAATGGACGGATACACACTTGCATCAAGCATTCGTCAAATAGAACAACGCAAAGAGGAACTTAACCAAGAGACTCAAAGACTGCCAATCGTCGCGCTGACGGCAAATGCTGTGCAAGGTGAAGATGCTAACTGCTACGCGCACGGTATGGATGACTTCTTGGTCAAACCCGTTTCTATTAAACAGATGAGATTAACCATTGAGAAGTGGCTGCCCGCAATCGACGATTCCAACCCGGTTCGTGAAACTGATGTTTACGATGCAAAGGAATTAAAGGCACAGAATCAGGAAGTCAGTGCTTCATCAAACTCCTCACCTAAAGACGAAGAAGCCAATGAATTTTCGATGCTGTTCCAAGATATTGAACAGAGTTTCGAGGATAATCAGAGCCGAGAGCCAAGCGAAGATCTCGTTCCTGCAATCACCCAAGACGCCTTCAGCGATACCAACAATCAAGTGATCGACTACGCCGCCTTCTACGATCTCTTCGAAGATCACGATGTCGTAATGACCTTGCTTAATGAGTTTGCCGCAAGCTTTATTGAAGATAATGAACGGATAAAAACATATTGGGCGAGCAAGGAATACAAGGAACTAAAAACCACAGCGCACCGACTTAAAGGCGCAGCGAAAATGGTCGCATGTGACAGGATTGCTTCTCCGCTCGCAATCATTGAGGCACGAGCAAACGACCTGGTAACCGAAGACACGGACTTAGAGCAAGTCGAATCAAAAATTGAAGCGTCAATCGAGGAAGTGAATTCCACATTTGAACGATTTACTGAGGAAATAAACCAACTACGTCAGACAAAAGAAAAGGCTTACTCTTATGAGTAAGCCTTAGAAGTCATTGCGCCAATACAGACAACTCTCGCTGAATTACACAGCGGGAGCATTACTCACTAGAATTTCGCGAATAGACTTAAGCGTTGCTTCCGTTGAATGGTAATCCAATTCAACTTCACTAAAGATGCCGTTCACTTCAAGCATTAAAGTCGGATAAGAGAATACTCCCATCGCTTCTTTAAAGCCTAACTGGTCATCTAACTCACTTTCCAATAACTTGCTAGAAAGGTCATTTTCAAACTGTTGAACATTCATACCTAGCTCTTCAGCCAACTGCAGATGCGTTTCTTGGCTATGTGGCAACATCGCACGAAGATAATAAGCATGTTGAATCGCTTCAAGCATCGCTTCGTAGTGGTCTTGAAAACCAGCGGCAATCACAGCACGGCATGCAGGGTAAGTACTACGAACAGGTTGGCACTCAGTCCAAAATTCATGGTTAAACTCAGTCCCTAGTTTAGCTTCGATTTGCTTCCAAATCGCTTGCAGCTTGCCTTTCATCTCTTCTGACATTGGCTCATCAGAATCCGGGGCCAAACCACCCACTACATAGTTAAACTCAATGCTCGCAGGCAATTGTTGTTTCAATAACTCAAGTGTTGGCTTGTAACCCCAACACCAGCTGCACATTGGATCATGCACATAATGAAGTTTTACGTTCATTGTTCATTCCTTATCGAGTCAATGATTCGATCAATTCAAACAAAAAAGGAGCCTAATTAAGGCCCCTCATTTTAACTATTCAGCGCAAAGGCTAGAACTTATTCAGCGTCATCGCCAGCAACTTTAGCCGCTGCTTCTTTGATGATTGGCTGAAGTTCGCCTTTTTGGAACATCTCAAGAATGATGTCACAACCACCGATTAGCTCACCTTCAACCCAAAGTTGTGGGAAAGTTGGCCATTGTGCGTAAGCAGGAAGCTCTGCACGGATATCAGGGTTTTGTAGGATATCTACGTAAGCAAATTTTTCGCCACATGCCATTAGAGCTTGAGACGCTTGAGAAGAGAAACCACAGCTAGGTAGCTTAGGAGAACCTTTCATGTACAGTAGAATAGTGTTTTCTTCAATTTGCTGTTTGATTTTATCGATAGTTTCCATTGCTTCCTCGTTAATGGATTACGGCTTTTATTGTCTTTATTCTACCCCAAACCAAAAGAATAAAAACCATATAAAAAAAGCGGTTAACAAGCTAAGCTAACAATTCACACAAAAGTGATGAAATAAGCTTTTAATAAAGTAAAAACTTGCTAAACTATATCGCAAGTCAGCAAATTGACCATGGTTGGCAGTATAGCGAGCCATGAATAATAATATCACTGGAAGCAATCGAAAGAGTTAACTCTTTCATATCAATGGAGAATTGAGCAATGGCATTTGAACTACCGGCTCTTCCTTACGCGAAAGACGCGCTAGAACCACACATCTCAGCAGAAACGCTAGATTTCCACCACGGTAAGCACCACAACACTTACGTTGTTAAGCTAAACGGTCTTATCCCAGGTACTGAGTTTGAAGGCAAAACACTAGAAGAGATCGTTAAGACTTCTACTGGTGGTGTTTTCAATAACGCTGCTCAAATCTGGAACCACACGTTCTACTGGCACTGTCTTGCTCCTAAAGCAGGCGGCGAACCAACTGGCGCTGTTGCAGAAGCTATCAACGCTGCATTCGGTTCTTTCGAAGAATTCAAAGCGAAATTCACTGATTCAGCAATCAACAACTTCGGTTCTTCTTGGACTTGGTTAGTTAAGAAAGCTGACGGTTCTCTAGACATCGTTAACACTTCTAACGCTGCTACTCCTCTAACAGAAGAAGGTGTTACTCCACTTCTAACTGTTGACCTATGGGAACACGCTTACTACATCGATTTCCGCAATGTTCGCCCTGACTACATGGCTGCATTCTGGAACCTAGTAAACTGGTCTTTCGTAGAAGAGAACCTAGCTAAGTAATTATTACTTACGCTGCGCTATTTATAGCGAGTTATCTATTGAAAGCTCATGCTTCGGCGTGAGCTTTTTTGTATCTGTCGTATTCCACAAAATCTCGACATTTCGTAATCAACTTGCCGATAGAGATTACTTCTCGACCTATTGATATCGTTCTTCCCCCCGTTGTATAAATTCTCTATTTGCCTGTCATTAAACACTAAAGTTTGCCGACTCCATGCCGTTAAAGGTGTATCCAATGAGAGGCGACATGCAAATACATACTTTAGACAAAGCAGGAATCATCAATGAACTGAAGTTCGGCATCGGGATCAGCCAAGCGGTTGAGCAAGGTCGCCGTGCAGATTTCGCGTTGCTGTTATCTATGTTTTCTAATGATGTTCGTGATTGCACGCCGATTGACACCATTGAAATCACAGAGACCAATGAAGATCGCCTCCGTAAACAATTCGGCGTAGCAGAACCTCAACAACTGCGTTCAAACCAGTCGTCGTATGAAATTTCAGCTCAACAATCTAATCATTTTCATCAAGCCAGCCTTGCCAGCGCCAAGCTCAGCCATTACTTAAAGCCTGAAGCGCTTGCCTTCATGCCTGAAGATACGGGCGACTTACCCGAAGAGGTTTATCAAAATCTTTCTGGTCATGACCGACGCAAACTAGCAAGCAAGGAATCACCTGATTTGCCACATGCCACGCTCTACAATGATCTAACTACCGCGCAACGTCAGTATCAAATTCAAGCTCAAGTATAGCGGTCACCTAACTTTCCCTTTTTCGCTGTCTATCCACCGCTATTCTTGAATTAACTCGCGCACATTAAAGCATTCATGCGAGTGATATGAACCACTAGCCTTAGGCAAGCTAAAAACACTAGATGTCGGTTACCGCTTGAAGTTACTGCAAAATGTGACGTGCCACTAAGTTCATAAAAACTTATTAATGGGTACAGCTTAGTTTGAACCAATTCACACCCATTGTATGAAATTTAACCCATCCTTGTTCGACATGGACGATTTGTTTAGGTACTGGGATGAAAATAAAAAGCTCAATCATATTGGTGACATCTGCTGGCTCGCGGCTGGGAGGGACGATTGCGAACCACTTTGTTAACCTTGGAGCCACAGTCATCCTTTGTGATAAGGACTCAGAAGCACTTCAGGCAACTTATTTACAATGTGCCCGATTTTCTGACTCTGTTTACCATTACCCGCTCAAAGGCAATGACAACCAAGCGATTATCAGCGTATATGATTTTATTCAATCGACCTTCAACACTACACCTGATGTGCTGGTCAACAATTGGATAAGCTCCCCAATGCCAAGCCTAATTGGTGATCAGCCTGTCAGCAGCTTTATTAATGATCTCTCATCGATGGCATCGACCCTTTTTGCATTTGGGCAAATTAGTGCCGAGAGGTTGCGAGAGGAAGATAAAGAAGGCGTGATTGTGAATGTGATATCTCATGATGACTTTCACGATATGTCCGGTTTAGAGAGCGCAAACTCTATGATCACTGGCTTTACCCATAGTTGGGCTAAAGAACTGACTCCATATGGTATTCGAGTCGGGGGTGTTGTCCCCGCTGTTCATAACTCTGATGGCAAACTCAACCGATGCCATTGGGCGCAGCTGCAAGATGAACTTACTAGAACAACCGAATACATTGTCTCGAACGACTACTTCAGTGGGCGAGTTGTGGCGGCAGAGGTTTAACCCGTTCCCGACTCCAAAATATATAGTGACGAACACAGCTCATATTGAGTACAAGAGCTATCGCCTTTCAATCTGTTTTATAAACGAACCAAACATAAAAAAAGCCCCAGTCTCTCGACTGGGGCTTTCATCTTTTCCCGATAGATAAGTATCGTGCTAGCGAAAACTTATCTCAAAACTAATGCTTACTTATTATGCGTTAGCTTTTTCTTTTTTAGCTTTTGGCGCTTTCGCTTCAGCTGGCTTTTGGTCTGCTTTCTTAAGGATAACTGTAGTACCTTCGAAAGTTTCGCCTTCAACGTATGGTTGGCCGAAGTAAGAAGTTGTTAGCACTTCTTTTAGCTCAGTGATTAGAGGGTAACGTGGGTTAGCACCTGTACACTGGTCATCGAACGCTTCAACAGCTAGCTCGTCTAGTTTAGCGATGAAGTCAGACTCGTTAACACCCGCAGCTTGGATAGATAGTGGGATGTCTAGGTCTTTCTTAAGCTCTTCTAACCAAGTCAGTAGACGTTCAATCTTCTGAGCAGTACGGTCACCAGCTTGGCTTAGGCCTAGGTGGTCAGCAACTTCAGCGTAACGACGACGTGCTTGTGGACGGTCGTACTGAGAGAATGCAGTCTGCTTAGTTGGGTTATCGTTCGCGTTGTAACGTACAACGTTTGAGATAAGTAGTGCGTTAGCAAGACCGTGTGGTAGGTGGAACTCAGCACCAATTTTGTGAGCCATTGAGTGACACACACCTAGGAATGCGTTCGCAAATGCTACACCAGCGATAGTTGCTGCGTTGTGTACTTTCTCACGAGCGATTGGGTCAGCCGCACCATTTTTGTAGCTTGATGGTAGGTATTCTTTAAGCATCTTAAGAGCTTGAAGAGCTTGACCGTCTGAGTATTCGTTCGCTAGAACAGATACGTAAGCTTCAAGAGCGTGAGTTACTGCATCGTAACCACCGAACGCTGTTAGAGACTTAGGCATGTTCATTACTAGGTTCGCATCAACGATAGCCATGTTTGGCGTGATTTCGTAGTCAGCTAGTGGGTACTTAGCACCAGTCTTGTCGTCTGTAACAACAGCGAATGGAGTAACCTCTGAACCCGTACCTGAAGTAGTAGTAATACATACTAGCTCAGCTTTTTGACCCATTTTAGGGAACTTGTAGATACGTTTACGGATATCCATAAAGCGCATTGCTAGTTCTTCGAAGTGAGTTTCTGGGTGCTCGTACATAACCCACATGATCTTAGCAGCATCCATTGGAGAACCGCCACCTAGAGCTAGGATTACGTCAGGTTGGAAGCTCTTCATTGCTTCAGCACCTTTCTCAACAACAGATAGCGTTGGATCTGCTTCTACGTCGAAGAAAGTTTGAACTTCGATGCCTTGTGCTTTAAGCAGGCTAACTACGTCATCAGCGTAACCGTTGTTGAATAGGAAACGGTCAGTTACTAGGAATGCGCGTTTCTTACCTTCTAGGTCGCTCATTGCGATTGGAAGGCTACCACGACGGAAGTAGATAGACTTAGGTAGTTTGTGCCACAACATGTTTTCAGCTCGCTTCGCTACAGTTTTCTTGTTGATAAGGTGCTTAGGACCTACGTTCTCAGAGATAGAGTTACCACCCCATGAACCACAACCTAGAGTTAGAGAAGGTGCAACGTTGAAGTTGTACAGGTCACCGATACCACCGTGAGTAGTAGGGATGTTGATTAGGATACGAGCAGTCTTCATCTTGTCACCGAAGTAACGGATGCGGTCTGCGTTAGTATCTTGGTTAGTGTAAAGACCAGATGTGTGACCGATACCACCGATTTCAACCATAGTTACCGCTTGAGCAACAGCGTCTTCGAAGTCGTCTGCGCGGAATAGACCTAGAGTTGGAGATAGTTTCTCGTGAGCGAATTCGTCATCGTAAGAAACTTTACCAAGACCTTCACCTACAAGTACTTTTGTATCAGCAGGAACTTTAACACCAGCCATTTCAGCGATTGCTGGAGCAGGTTGACCTACGATTTTAGCGTTTAAGTTGCCGTCGATAAGAAGCACTTTACGTACTTTATCAGCGTCAGCTTTAGATAGAACGTGAGCTTTGTGAGAAGCGAAACGCTCTTTAACTTCGTCATATACTTCACCAACAACGATTGCTGCTTGCTCAGAAGCACATACAACGCCGTTATCGAATGTTTTAGACATTAGGATAGATGCTACAGCACGTTTGATGTCAGCTGTTTCATCGATAACTACAGGAACGTTACCAGCACCAACACCGATTGCAGGCTTACCAGAAGAGTATGCTGCTTTAACCATGCCTGGACCACCAGTAGCAAGGATAAGTGCGATACCGTCGTGCTTCATAAGCGCGTTAGAAAGCTCTACAGATGGTTGGTCGATCCAACCGATGATGTCTTTTGGAGCACCAGCTGCAACAGCTGCGTCTAGAACCAGTTTCGCTGCGTCGTTAGTTGAGTTCTTTGCACGTGGATGTGGCGAGAAGATGATGCCGTTACGTGTCTTAAGAGAGATTAGAGATTTGAAGATTGCTGTAGAAGTTGGGTTCGTTGTTGGAACGATACCACAGATGATACCTACAGGCTCGGCGATAGTCATTGTGCCTAGGTTGTCATCTTCTTCTAAGATGCCACATGTTTTTTCGTCTTTGTATTTGTTGTAGATAAATTCAGATGCAAAGTGGTTTTTGATAACCTTATCTTCAACAATACCCATTCCAGATTCAGCAACTGCTTGTTGTGCTAGTGGAATACGAGCGTGGTTAGCAGCAAGAGAAGCTGCACGGAAGATTGCGTCTACTTTCTCTTGAGAGAATGTTGCAAACTCTTCTTGTGCTGCTTTAACGCGAGCTACTAGAGCATCAAGTTCCGCTAAGTTAGTTACAGGCATGGTGGATCTCCTAAAATAATAAATATTAAAAACTTTTTATTAATTTCGCTGCTTGCTTTTAACCTCAAACAACAACGTTCTTAGTAAATTGCTTTCAGGACTGAGTATATTATTTCACTGTATGAAAAAAATTGACCCAGATCAGTTACCCAAAAAGAATTAACCAAAAAGTAGTAAGGCAATCGCAAAAATGAACCTAAGACGCTGATTTAAATAGATTAAAATCACACTTTCCATCAGCACAAAAAACAAGCAAACAGACGACTTTTTTCTACATTGCGTCATAAACTGTAAAAAAGTTTCATTTCTAGTCCGTTAAATTACATGTATACAGCTATATTCGTGCTACTGAGAGTATATCCATACCGTTGCAACGAGCTAGAAACTGTCATAATTTTTATTAAAAGCGTGCGTGAGATAACATTTAGTTCAAATTACGTTACAGCACGAAACACGAGAAAACAATTTGTAACACTGACATTACACATCTCACACTCAATTAGTTTTTCTAAAAAATAGCCCCTTCTTCAAGTTAGTTTTTTTCATTCGCTCTCATTGAATTTGTCCCTTACATTACGCACTCTGACAAAGGTCAGATCAAACCCACTATCCTACTTAACGTTACTGGAGATCGCTCTCATGCAAGGTTTAGAACTCGCAATCTTTATGCAATTCTTCCTTGGGCTTGTTGCAGCCGTAAACCCAATCGGCATCATGCCTGTTTTTGTTTCTCTAACTGCTCATATGCCACCAGAAGAGCGAAACAGGACAGCCTTACAAGCCAACATTGCTGTTGCCGTTATCTTGATTGTGTCGCTTGTTGCGGGGCAAATGCTTCTTGATATGTTTAGCATCTCGTTAGATTCATTCCGCGTTGCAGGTGGCTTACTGTTATTGAGCATCGCATTTTCGATGATGAGCGGTAAGCTCGGTGAAGATAAGCAGAACAAACAAGAAAAATCGGAATACATCAGTAAAGAGCAGATCGGCGTTGTTCCGCTGGCTATGCCGCTAATGGCAGGTCCGGGAGCAATCAGCTCGACCATTGTTTACGGTTCTCGCTACCCTGCTGCTATTGATACGGTAGGCATCGGCATTAGCATTATTGCCTTCGCAACTTGCTCTTGGCTTTTGTTCCGTTCAGCGCCAGTTATCGTTCGTTTCCTTGGTCAAACCGGTATCAACGTTATTACACGTATCATGGGCTTGATCCTTGGTGCGCTAGGCATCGAATTCATCGCCAACGGCTTACGTAACCTATTCCCAGGGTTAGCATAACGTTTAGCGGTATTAGCTCGTGTATTGCGGGCAATCAAGATTGATATATAGATGAGGCGAGTAAAGCAATTGGGCTTTCACTCGCCTCGTTATTATGAAGCTAGTATAATGACTGTTAATGCATTTAACAGAAGATGAATCTCTCCTTATGTCACGTAAGCCACTTAAGCATCATTTGTACGTCATTATCTTTGGTACTCACACTCCAGCCGGACGCGCATTTGATATTTCACTGATCGTTGCAATCTTGGCTTCGCTGTTGGTGCTTATCTTAGAGTCGATCCCTAATGTGATGACCGAGTGGTCACAGCAGTTGCGTTACATTGAATACAGCTTTACGGCCCTCTTTACGCTTGAGTATCTGTTGAGGCTCTATTGCTCTCCAAAACCAAAATCTTATGCCACCAGCTTTTACGGTGTCGTTGACCTATTAGCGATTCTTCCAACCTACTTAGCGATCATCTTCCCTGGTGCTTCGTTTATGGGTGTGGTGAGGCTGCTTCGTGTGATGCGTATCTTCCGAATCCTAAAACTGGTTCGCTACCTGCAAGATTCCAATATTCTGTTGCGCTCACTGTTAATGGCAAGACGAAAGATACTTATCTTCTTCAGCACAGTTGGGATCTTAGTCGTTATCTTTGGTGCTCTGATCTTTGTTATTGAAGGCCCAGAAAATGGCTTCACCAGTATTCCTCACAGCATCTATTGGGCAATCGTAACTATCACGACAGTGGGGTATGGTGACATGGTGCCGCAGACCGCGCTTGGCAAAGCCATAGCATCACTGACCATGCTATTGGGTTACTCAATTTTGGCGGTGCCGACAGGAATTATTACTGCGGAACTCAGTAATGAAATGAACTCACACAAAGAGTTGGTTAAGTGTCCTAACTGCAACCGAGCGGGTCATGATTCTGACGCCATGTATTGCAAACACTGTGCAAGCGAATTGGCAGATCCAGACAAGCGTGTCGTCACTGAAGAGAAATAAAAGCAGATGCGAGATTCGGGTAGCGAGATGCGAAAAAGATTTAATAGCAGTTTCGTGATTTGAGTATGTGACACAAAAATACTAAAAGGGTGGCGTTTATCGTCACCTTTTTTGATGTTGGTTCACTGAGCCAAAACGAGATTCCCGACTACGCTCCTTCGTCGCTATCGGGAATGACGCAATTTAAGTTAGAAGAAAAACGTCATCCTCAAGAGTGAGGAACGAACGAGTTGGGGATCTCTTCCTTGTCCCATTCCAATGAGAAGATTTAAGTGAAGTCGCGAGTGAAATTAATCAACCTTCCGCAAACAAAAAAGCCGATGTATTAACACCGGCCTTTGTCTCTCACGAAGCTAAGCATTCACAAAGAGTGGCGCCTGCTTTAACTTCTGAATAGAAAGAGCTTTCGATTACGCCTTCTCAGCTAAGATAATGCGTAAAGTACGACGTAGTGGTTCTGCAGCACCCCAAAGCAGTTGGTCACCAACAGTGAATGCGTTTAGGAAGTCGTTACCCATCGACATCTTACGCAGACGACCGACTGGTACAGACATAGTGCCTGTTACTTTCGCTGGTGTTAGCTCCTGTGCTGTGATGTCGCGGTCATTAGGAATCACTTTAACCCAATCATTGTGTGTCGCGATGATCTCTTCGATTTCGTCCATTGGAACGTCTTGCTTAAGCTTAATCGTTAGCGCTTGAGCGTGACAACGCATTGCACCGATACGTACACAAGTACCATCGATAGGGATTGGCTGACCATCTAGGCCAAGAATCTTGTTCGCTTCAACGCCCGCTTTCCATTCTTCTTTGCTTTGGCCGTTTTCACGCTTCACATCGATCCAAGGAATCAATGAGCCAGCAAGAGGAGCACCAAATTGGTCTGTTGGGAATGAAGATGAACGAATCGTATCCGCAACCTTCTTATCAATATCAAGAATCGAGCTTGAAGGATTTGCTAACTCAGAGCTTACGCTGTCGTTGATCACACCCATTTGTGAGATCAGCTCACGCATATTCTTAGCGCCAGCACCCGATGCCGCTTGGTAAGTCATCGCACTCATCCACTCGACCATGCCTTTTTCATATAGGCCGCCTAGTGCCATAAGCATCAAGCTCACAGTACAGTTACCGCCAACGAAAGTGTTGGTGCCGCTGTGAATGCCTTGCTGGATTTGAGCCAAGTTAACAGGATCAAGAGTGATGATTGAATCAGCATCCATACGTAAGGTAGAAGCCGCATCAATCCAGTAACCTTTCCAACCAGCTTGACGCAGCGCTGGGTATACTTTTGATGTGTAATCGCCACCTTGACAGGTAATCACAGCATCAAGCTGTTTTAGGCTATCAATATCAAAAGCGTCTTGAAGTAGACCCGCATCTTTGCCGCCTAGAACAGGGGCAGGAATACCAATCTGAGATGTGCTGTAATAAACAGGCTCAATCAAGTCGAAGTCTTTCTCTTCAACCATACGTTGCATCAGTACAGAACCAACCATACCACGCCAACCAACTAGACCTACTCTCATCGCTCACTCTCCATGTATAAATTAAAAATTGCTCTCCCCCATCTATAAGTTTTTCAGAAACAGAACTCAAGTGCTTTTTGTCAAAAAGTGTAACTTTTTCGTTTCTTTTAAGTGAACGTAATGAATCGTGCAGTTATCTCTGTATCGGCATTCCATCTCCACCTCATTGATTAAGCGCTCATTATCGACAAATTCAAACATTTACAACGCCAAAACCGATTGAGTCGACGCCCATCACAAACAGTAAATCCCTCTTTCAAACCAAGGTTAATCAGAGTTTTATTTTACAAAACGAAAACAACGTGCGACAGATTTCAACATGTAACAATCATGAATTTAACAATATTTTAGATTATGAAACCACAATTGATTGGGTTAATAGTTAAATATCACAACTTGGGCGTATTTTTTCGATATAATAAACTAATTACTGTAGTGTCCGTCCTGCACCACACACTATAACGAAGCACTATAAATGCTCGAAATCACAAGAGGCTTTTATGAAGCAGAGTAAAACTCGCCTACCGAACCTATTACAGGTATTCATCGCGTTAGGACTATTTCTATCCCTTGCTTTTTCCTTTACTGCAAAGCTTGACCTTCCAATTCAACTTGCCTTGTATATTGGCTGGTTCATTATCATGGTTCTTGGTATTCGTCTTGGACACCAATACAAAGACTTAGAAAAAGCAGCACTCAAAGGAATATCCAATGGCTTAGGCGCGGTTTTAATACTTTTAGCCGTTGGCGCTCTTGTTGGTACTTGGATCTCAGGCGGAATCGTACCTACTATCATTTACTATGGTCTGAAAGCTATCCACCCTTCTATCTTCCTTTTAGCGACCATGATTATCTGTTCTCTAACCGCATTGGCGACCGGTACTTCTTGGGGAGCTGCGGGTACAGCAGGTATCGCGATGATGGGTATCGGCCAAGGCCTAGGTGTTCCAGCACCGATTACTGCAGGTGCAGTGCTGTCAGGTTGTTACTTCGGTGACAAGATGTCTCCGCTTTCTGATTCAGTGATTCTGGCTTCTTCAATGTCTGGTGTTGAAGTAGTTGAACACATCAAGGGCATGCTTCCAGTTGCATTAATCAGCTACGTGATTACAGGCATCATGTTTACTGCGTTTGGTTTCCACTATGCGGGTAACGTGGACATGAGCCAAGTAGACTCTGTAATCAAAGCAATGGAAGTTCAGTTCTACATCACGCCTTACTCATTCGTTCCGGTACTGATCGTGCTTGGTCTGTTGGCTTTCCGTATGCCTTCATTCCCGGTAATCAGCTTTGGTTCTCTGCTGGGTATTATCTGGGCGGTCATGATCCAAGATATCGACTTCCTAACGGCATTCAATACGGCTTGGGCACCGTTCTCAATCTCATCTGGCGTAGAGTTTATTGATTCGATTCTTAACCGTGGCGGCATGTCTTCAATGCTGGGTTCAGTTGCGGTTATCGTATTTGGTCTAGGTTTCGGTGGCTTACTGGATAAAGTGGGCGTACTAGAGACAATCGCTAAGGTGTTTGAGCGCCGCGTAAACAGCGCAGGCTCACTAGCGACTAGCACAATTGGTACGGCCTTCATGGGTAACGTGTTCGGTTCTGCAATGTACGTATCGTTAATCCTTACGCCAAAAATCTGTGCGAAAAACTACGACCGTTTAGGCTACAAGCGTAAGAATCTATCTCGTAATGCTGAGTTTGGTGGCACGCTAACGTCGGGTATGGTTCCGTGGAGTGATAACGGTATCTACATGGCGAGCATTCTTGGTGTTGCGACGCTGTCTTACGCACCGTTCATGTGGTTAAGCTTCATCTGTATCATCGTGACTATCGTGACATCTTACATGGGTTGGTTCGTTGATAAGTGTGAACCAACAGCACCAGCGTTTGAAGCTGAAGAAGCAACAGAGTTAAGCAAGCAACAAGCTTAAGTTCAGGAGCTAACGCTTTCGAACGTAACTCAAAACGTTAATGGTTAAATGCAAAAAGAGCGCCCTAGAGCGCTCTTTTTTGATCTGCTGATTTACTTATCTATCTATTTATCTATTTATTGGCGGTTCGTTTACCCAACCAGTAACCGATACCTAACGGAGCAAAGAACACCACTAAGATAAACAGGATGAAGTAGATAATCACACCTTTTATTAACTCCATCAGTTTATCAATCGCAAGTACCACCACCTCTTGAGAGACGCGATCAAGGTCTTGTGTGAACAGTTCTCTCTCTGAAGTCACAATACCCGCAATCTCGATGCGCTCTTTGGCTATCATCTCTACAAGTGCTTCTCTCTCACGTGTCACCATTTTTTCTAAAGCCACACGTTCATCGCTCAACATCGCCAGTTTTTGGTCTGTTTTGTCACTAAGATCATTGAGCAATGGCTGCATTTCTGTCGACATAATAGAGGCTAGCGTTTGCATGTATTCTGGGTTGTTCTCAATAAAGTCTTGCATGCTTGCTGATGTTTGACGAAGGCTTTCTAACGTCATCGATAGGTCTTCACCCGTTAGCGAGCTATTCAATGCAACCAACTCGGCTTTCCACGTCATCAGTTTCGGTGTCTGGTCAGCCATTAAGCTTAAGCGATCTGATGCATCGCTCATTGCTTCTGGCATGGTGCCTAAGCTCTGGACGATTTGCGACTCGTCTTTACCAAGGTAACTTAGCCATTCACGGTAAGCAGGCGTGCTTCTGAATGTGAGATCTTTAAATGGGTGGCTAGCGGCAAACTGAGCAACGAACGCTTTGCTTTTTTTGAAATCACTGGAGTTCAATACACCCTTTGCCAATTTCTCTGCTTCTTGGTCAAGAAAACGAGCAGCCTCTACCGCATCATCCGTCGCGAACAGGTCCGCGCCATCGCCTTGGCTATAAAACTGATTCATTTGGGCAGTGAAAACCCACGAGTCAATTAACGCAGACATTGGGGAAGTTTGGTAAGCCGCTTGTTGTAATCCCTGCTCTGCATGGATCTTCCAAAGCAACACATAAGATTGATGTAAAGTGTCATCGGCAGGATAAGATTGCGCGATTAAATCAGCCGAGTCTTCTACTCGTGTAAAAAACATCTTGGCGTATTCACGCGTCATGAGCCGAGCATTTAACTCTTGTTGAGTGAGAGGCGTCGTTTGACTATCTAACTTAACTTCTAAGAGAGAACAACCACTTAGCACAATGCTAAGCACCAACACCATCCAACTTCGAATCGAAACTCGTAACATATAAACCTCTGACAAAGACTAAGGGCGCGGATTGTATGAGCGCTTCGTCAGAGTATTGTCAAAATTCCTGTAAAAGTTAACGCTGACTGTCTAAATATTCATGAGCAGAATCCGCAGAGGCTTTTATTGCCTGCTCTAGTTCTTCTAAGTCGTGTTCGCTGATGGCTCTGGACTGCTTCATTGTCATTTCAATACTCGCGGCAATAATCGCCAACCGAGACGCTTTGATACTGCCAGCCACACCTTTTAAGCTATGTACAATGCGAGCGGCAGAGGTTTCATCTTTGGTCAGCAAAGATTTAAACTTCTCGTAGTCACCGGCATGATCTTGTACAAACACACCAAGCAACAGTTCGACAGATTCAGCATCACCATCGAGTGTTTCTAACATGTCTTCGATATCAATTGCAGGCTTTGAATCTGTCACACTAGCAATGTGCTTTTCTTCTACTGGCGTCGGTTCAAGGCCTTGCTCAACAGAGTGTTGCTGAACATGCCTTGAGACGCTAACACTCTGCGGAGGTTGAGGGTCGGAATACTGGTTCGTTGACGTGTTCTCGGGCACATAAGCGTCATTATCTGCTTGTTTCACGGCTGAGGAAACCACGTCGCTTGAAGAAGCCTTTTCTTTACTGGAATCAATTTCAGGCTCAGAACTGAGTTCGTGACCGGCTTCTGTAATCGTTTTTTTGGATCTAACGCCCCACAACACTATCCCGCTCATTGCCACTAAGCTTAGACCTAGCATCACCAACAATAAGTTGAACTGACGATCGTGGAACTCAGCTTCGAGTTTAATGATCTGTTCATTCACTGAGTTTTTCTTAATCTTATCGACCAAATAGTTAAGCTGAGCATAATCACTCAACAATGCTGACGCATCAGCCAGTAGTTGTTGGAGTGCATCTTGTTCTTCGGTTTCTAATGAATAAGATTTTTCTAGAATGGAATCAAAGGATCGATAAGTCGCTGACGAACTTTGATTGTCAGAGTACATTGCTTCAAATACCACAACTCCGAATTCATTTAGTAGTGGCTTTAGCTTAGGGGAAAGCTCTTTATCAGCACGCAACATCTTAATGTTATCAACAATGTCTTGAACTTGGCTTTCGATCGGAATGAACTCATCGAACTTTTCTAGGAACTGATCGGCTACGTACAACAGTTGGTTCACATCAGGACGAAACAAGGCGTGTTGGAAATCAGATTCAATCTGCAGTCGGATCGAATAAACTAACTGAGCGTCGAGTGCGAGATCATTGATACGAGAGACTCGAAGCGGTTCTGAGAAATAGAGCGATTGCCTCAATTCGTTGACTCGAATACCGAGCTCTTCGATTTGAGCAAGAGAATTGGTGTAGGAACGGCTTAGATTAAGAAGAGCCAATGAAGGAAGTAGCCACAGAGCCAAGAGCACAACCAAGAAGGTCGCTGGTTTTTTAAAGCGTTTGGGCTTTGCTACTGATTGTTCCATCTATATTCCTTGTGCGTGTTAACTTGAAGCCATGACACTTACTAAAAGATTAAGCGCAAAATAAGCGACAACATCCTGCTGCCGCTTTTATCCGTTAACTTCGGACTATGACTTATTGCGAGTCAGTTGGTCACGTAAGTTCGGTGGAGTGCCTTTAATCGTAAGCGTGTCTGTCTCCGGATCGTAAAAGATACGTTCGCCTAGAAGCAGACTATCAAAACTAACATTCAAACCGCCACCAGCACCAACAAATTTTGTTAGTTTACGCATAGTTGCGCGATCGGCTGGAAAGCTGTCTTCTAGCTCGTAGCCTTGCTCACTAGTATAGTCAAAGAAGCTGGTACCATCTGTGCTTGCTGGCAATTCTCCAGAAAGTTCACGCACTTGTACTTCATCACCGGCTTTAAGCTGCTCGTTACAGTAGTCCGCAACCTGCTTTTTGTAGCTGATCGCTTCTTCTTTTTCCAATTTAGAGTCAGAAACGAAGTCTTCTACCGCTTGCATCAGTACTTGGTTTTGCTGTTTCGCATCCAAACCGACTTCAGCTTGTAAGAAATCTAAGAAGAAATCCGCGACTTTACGGCCAACACGTCCTTTAATATAAGTTAAGTAACGGTTTGACTCTTTATCAGTCTCATAAGTAGAAAGGTCTAGGCGAGCCGCGATATCCATTTTTGAGATATCAAGGTAGTCAGTCGCACTAATATCAAGCCCTTCAGTTACCTTTAGGCTTTGGTTTGAAGGCAATAAACCAATGAAAAGGTAATCTGTTGCAAGTGACTGATATTCAGCCATTACCAAGATACCTTCGTCAGCGAATGGGTACTTTGATAGTTCGTCTTTTAGACGTTGCGCACTCTTTTGAGAAAAATCGTAAAAGTTTGCCTCACCAGCACGAAGTTGATGCAACCACTGCTGGAATTCGCTGTCAGATTTGAAAGAACCAAACCCTTTGCCTGCTTTTGAATTAAAAACACGGTGAAGTTCAGCAACTAGGCTTTCAGATGAAGCATCGTTTTCTAGAGATTCAGCACGATAGTTAACAATCAGCTCATCCTGATCGTTCTTACTCAGCTGGTGTAAAATTACGTTGGAAAGGTGAAGGCTCATAGTGAAAATATTACCGTTCAGGTTTCAGTTGTCGTGCATAGTAGGTTATCATAAGCCGCTTTTACTATCATTATTAGAGTCCTTATGCCGATTATATCTAAATACACAGATGATCAAGTTGAAAAAATCCTAGCTGAAGTAGGTGCTGTACTATCTAAGCACAAAGCTTCGCCAGAGCTTTCACTGATGATCGCTGGAAATATCGCAACCAATGTCTTAAATCAGAATGTTGCTGCTTCACAACGCAAAGGAATTGCTGAAAAATTTGCCGAGGCTTTAATTTCTTCTCTTGAAGATAAAAAGTCTCACTAAATTTGATTGACGGATAAAAGAATTATAAATGGTAGACAGCGCAAACTCATATAGCGATCGTGTATCTCGACTGGTTGGTTGGGGTCACTGGTTTGCATTTTTCAACATCATTGCTGCGATGTTGATTGGTACTCGTTATATTACTCAATCTGCTTGGCCAGAAACCTTGCTAGGTCAATTTTATTTGGCTGCATCGTGGGTTGGTCATTTTGGCTTTTTAGTGTTCGCGCTCTATCTATTAGTGCTGTTCCCGCTCACTTTTATTCTTCCGTCGAGGAAGTTATTACGTTTGGTTGCGGTTTGTTTTGCGACCATAGGTTTAACTGTCCTACTGATTGATACCCAAACGTATCAAAATATAAACCTCCACCTGACACCTGTCGTGTGGGAGGTTTTATTCAGTGGAGAGGAATCTGCATTCACATCTGATTTGCAGCACCTCTTCATTGTTATGCCATTTATCTTCTTACTACAGCTTGGTCTGTCTGAGTGGGTTTGGCGTAAGCAGCGTAAACTGTCTCATAAACACATTGGCCGTCCGATTACTGCCGTCTTCTTCTTGTGTTTCATCAGCAGCCACTTGACCTACATGTGGGCTGATGCGTATTTCTATAACCCAATTACTAGCCAGAAAGCGAACTTCCCACTGTCTTACCCAATGACAGCGAAAAGCTTTATGGAAAAACATGGCCTATTAGATCGTGAAGAGTACCTTGAGCGTTTAGAAGCGAACAAAGAGAACGTAAACCTAGTTAGCTATCCGCTAGAAAAAATTCAATACAACCGCCGCAGTGATGATCTTAATATCCTGATGGTGAGTGTGAACAACCTTCGCGCTGACGCACTAAATGCGACAGCGATGCCAAACAGCTATGCTTACGCACAACAGTCGATCAACTTCACCAACCACTACAGTTCAAGTAACGATATGTTTGGTATTTTCGGCTTGTTCTACGGCCTGCCGAGCAGCTACGCAAGCAGCATCGAAGCTCAAGGGTCAAGCGCAGTACTGTTGGATGTATTAGATAATCACGATTATAAGTTTGCTGCTTTCAGCGGCGACAACTTTAGCGATACACTTTACTCGGATATTATCTTCCGAGGCCGTGATGTTATGCCACAGCAAGCAACTTATGATGACCAGAGTGCAATCAAAGCTTGGTCTGATTGGATTCAATCACCACAAGCTAAACGCCCTTGGTTTAACTTTATTGAACTGACTACACTGGATAACTTCGCCAGCTACGATTCAAGTTCAGAGTCGGACTCAACGTTAACAACAGCAGAACGTTTTGCTGCAGATTATCAAAAGTCAGCAACAGCGGCCGATGCTCAGTTAGCAACTATCTACGCTGAACTGGAACGCTTAGAGCTCGCCGACAACACAGTAGTTATCATTACCTCTAACCACGGTACTGAGTTTAACGAAACCAAAACCAACAGCTGGGGTGCAAACTCCAACTACAGTCGTTATCAGTTACAAGTACCGCTGTTTATCAGCTGGCCAGGTAAGTCTGCTTCTGAATACACGCACCGTTCTAGTCATCTAGACGTATCAGTAACACTGATGCAAGAGCTATTGGGCGTATCTTCGAACCCAACGGACTTCAGTAGTGGTCGCAGCCTGTTTAATGAGCGTAAGAGAAAGTGGATCCTAGCGGGCGACTCTCGTGAACTTGCTCTTGTTACTGACCAACAAACAACGGTATTAGATAAATTTGGCAACTACAAATTGTACGACCAGAATTACAAACGCTTGAAAAACGTAAGCCCTCGCTTACCTGTGTTGATGCAAGGCCTAACCGAGCTACAGCGTTTCTACACAAAAAATGACTAAATAATCAGCACACAGAAAAGGGAAGCCAAGCGCTTCCCTTTTTTATTGCCGTGAGTGATTAGAAAACAAGCAACAAAACAAAATTATGAAAATTAAGGGTTTACAAGATCCTCTGCCCCTTATATTATTCACGCCACTGGAGGGATGGCTGAGTGGTCGAAAGCACCGGTCTTGAAAACCGGCAACCGTTAATAGCGGTTCTAGGGTTCAAATCCCTATCCCTCCACCACATTAAAGAAAGCCGCTGAGAAATCAGCGGCTTTTTTGCATCTGAAGCTTTTTAAAATATAAAGCTCATCTAACAAGACTCTATCCACTCTCATTTTCAAACCCATTCACTTGATACCTACTCTTAAATTCCGATCTCAGAGTTCTAAGCTAAAAGCTCCTAGTTAAGAGTCCCTAGCTGAAAGTTCTTATGCCTAAACCACTTCCCTCATAACTTTACCTGCAAGCCAAATAGATACTTTCTTTTTAATGGCACGGAAACACTTCGCGTATAACGAAAGTTAAGAATTCTTGGCTTATTGAATATAAGGTTTGGTCTGCTTCTTAATAAACCGAGCGAAAAACAACCATCCAGAACAAAAACACCAAAAAGCGTTCATAAAAAAAGCAGTCAGTTGATAAGGGTATTTACAAGCGAAAGCCACCCTTATATTATACGCGCCATTGGAGGGATGGCTGAGTGGTCGAAAGCACCGGTCTTGAAAACCGGCAACCGTTAATAGCGGTTCTAGGGTTCAAATCCCTATCCCTCCACCACATTAAAGAAAGCCGCTGAGAAATCAGCGGCTTTTTTGTATCTGGAGAAAACCTAGTTCAACAGGTCAACTATTCACGGCTAGTGCCGCTTTCAATAACTGCATGTGAATAGGAACCAGATCTTGATGCTGTGTTCGATAGCCACCACCAACAACACACGCCATCGGAATGGAGTCTGATTTCGCTAAGCCGATCATCAAGCAGTCGCGTTCAAATATGCCTTGAGTAGACACATTCAAATAGCCCAGTTCATCGTCTTGATGGATGTCGATACCCGCATCATAGATGATGAGATCAGGTTGATGATGGGCAATCGCCAGCTTAGTGACTTGTTCGAAACACCTTAGAAACTCTTCATCTTCAGTTTCACGGCTTAATGGCACATCTAAATCCGATAATGGCTTTCGTGCAGGGAAATTTTTGTCACAGTGGAAAGACAGAGTAATAATCTCATCGCTATCTTGGCAAAGCGTCGCAGTGCCATCGCCATGATGAACATCACTATCGACAATCAACACTTTATCTATGTGCTCAAAGGTCAACGCGTGCTTTGCTGCCAGCACAAGATCATTCAACAGACAAAAGCCACTGCCAAAGTCATGATGCGCGTGGTGGTAGCCACCACTCAAATGAATCGCTAAACCACTCTCTATCGCCATTTCTGCGGCCAAGCAAGTTCCTCCGCTGGAATAGAGCGTTCTTTCAATAAGTTGCTCACTCCACGGAAAGCCGATACGCCTCATCTTTGCCGCAGGCAGGTTTCCAGAAACAAGCAAATCGACATACTCGCTATCGTGTACCTGTTTTACTTGCTCAACCGAAACGGGCGTTGGTTGGAACACTTCAAACTTGCTCTTCCACAAGGGTTCGCTATCCATTAGCGCCTCAACAGCACTGTGTAACAACTGATATTTGTTAATCGGATAACGGTGACCTTCAGGTAAAGGCAGTTGCGAATAGATTGGGTGGTAAATTAAAGGAATCATAATCAAGTTAATTGCGTATCTTTCTCAAAATCATAACAGCCTCAGACTTGGCGACAACCTTAATTAATGATAACAATTATCATTACCTTAAATCCATTTTAGAGGCAACAATGAAAAACGTAATACTCATCCTTGGGGTGATCTGCGGCTCGATGGCTGCAGTAATGATTTTTGTAGGAATGCTAATGGCCAGTTGGTGGGCCGTTGATTTTCTCGTGTTAAGCCATCAAACTTAACTAATTGAACTGAAAAGGAATCACCATGAGCGTTATTTTTATTACTGGAGCGAACCGCGGCATTGGCTTAAGTTTGACTCAACAATACTTGAAAGGTAATCACAAGGTGTACGCAACTTACCGTGACGCCTCTTCAGCAAAAGAACTGCTCTCACTCGCAGACCACAACAGCAACTTAACCTGCATTCAGTTAGAAATAACCGATTACCAAACGGTGAGCCAACTTCCCTCTCAGATTCCGTCGATAGATATCTTGATTAACAATGCTGGCTACTATGGGCCAAAAGGTTACGGACTGGGTAACACCGATGTCGAAGAGTGGCGACGTGTTTTTGAAGTCAATACGATTGCGCCATTGAAGCTTGTCGAAATGCTATTACCTGTTCTAGAAAACAGTGACGTGAAAAAGGTCGCTTGCTTGTCTTCTCGAGTAGGCAGCATGGCAGAGAACACCTCCGGCGGTGGCTACATCTATCGTTCCTCTAAAGCGGCTCTTAACTCCGTTGTGAAGAGTTTAAGCAACGACCTAACCGATAATGGCTTTACTGTGTTAGCGCTGCACCCAGGTTGGGTACAGACTGAAATGGGGGGGCCAAATGCTCTAATCGATACAGACACTTCGGCATCAGGCCTTATCAAAGTCATCGAATCTGCCAATACCGAAGTAAGTGGTCACTTCTTCAATTTCGATGGCACCGAGATAGACTGGTAGGCTCCCCATGAATCCTCGCCTTCTTGCAAATTTACTGCGACGTTCGCCACTGGTTTTGTTAACCGTGGTGCTCGGTGGGTGTTTTGGGGAAGGCCCTGGAGACTTATTTGACGACTATCAAACTAAAATAGCCAGGGTACAAGACGCTGACGAGATAAAAGAGAAATGGGAATTTGAAAGCCTACCGAGAAAACGAGAGCTGCTGCTTGACGTGCCCTCACTCTCTATCGGCCTCATCGACAGCTACCACCTTCGTCAGTGTGGATTGTTCAATCTGATTGCAGAAAGAAATTCAGTACTCGGAAAAGTCGCGGACGAGTTCCGAAATTATGATTATCAGGTCGATCTACTGGAAGGTGTGGGTCAATGTTTAGCTAATCACAAGCTAGACCCAGAGATCGTAGAATTACTAAAAGAAATTGAGCAACAGAAACTCGCACAGTTTCCGCTACATCAATGGAATCTCATCTATGCCAGTGATGCCATGCAGTCGCAAATGCGGGGGAGTCAGTGGTTGCGTGCGGATATTGGCGATCAAGTAAGACAGACAAGCGACGCCCTAAAACATATTAATCAAGCGTTAAACACGTCGCTCGTTTCGGGTAAAACCATTGAGGTGCAAGAAGTACTGGAGAAAAGTTCTACGCTTGGAGATTTGTACTACTCGCTCGCTCGTGCTTCGGCAGAATTGGATACCATTACTAAGCAACTCACCACCTTTGATGCCAATATCATCTGTGGTAAGCAACGAGACACCACTAAATTTCGTTATCTCAACAATGTGTTCGAACAACAGTATATTGGCAAGGTTCAGCCTTACATGGCTCAGCTGGATGGCTACTATCAGCAGTTAGCATCGCAGCTTGTTATGTTTGATGCTCAGCCAGAACTTCACAGCTATTATTTCCCCATCAAAGATACGCACCAAGCCTTTCGCGCATCAACTCGCCGCCATGTGGACTATTGGCAGCAACTGTTTAAACGTTGTGGGCGTAAAGTCGGACGTTAATCCTAACCTCAATAAGTCTTAGCTTTTAGTGCCCTTTTTAGCGGAAGAGCCTTTCTTAGCATACGTACCTTTGTTGGCATAAGACTTCTTAGCACCACCACCTTTACGACGTTTAAACGCTGGTCTTTCGACTTTAGGAAGGTGGCGGAGTGATTCAGGCACTTCCCCTGTTTTCACTGTCCCCATTAAGCCATCAATCTTGCTTTCTAGCGCTTGCATGAAAGGTTGGTACGCTTGGTTACGCTCAGCCATACCTTGTAACTGATGCTCCCAGTGTGCCGTCATGTCAGGAAAGGTAGAATCCTCCGGTAGAGCATGAATCAAACCTCTACCCGCAGGGCTACTATGTATGCTCTTACCTTGACGCGTTAGCAGTTGTCTTTTGAAAAGGGTATCTAGAATGCCTGCACGGGTTGCCTCTGTGCCAAGGCCATCGGTCTCTTTCAAAATGGCTTTGAGGTCTTTGTTCGCAACAAAACGCGCGATACCTGTCATCGCTTGAAGCAAGGTCGCTTCAGTAAAGTGTTTTGGTGGCTCAGTTTTTTTATCACCAATCACGCCTTCACGACACGTCAACACAGTCCCTTTATCCAATGGAGGAACCGTATCCGTGCCATCACCTTTCTCTTCGGTGTCCGTTTTGCCCATCAACACTTTCCAACCTGGGTTGATAAGCTGACGCCCTTTCGCAATGAACACACCACCAGCTATATCAAAGACCAGCTTAGCATCGGCAAAAACCGCAGGTGGGTAGAACTGCATTAGATACTGACGAGCGATTTGCTGATAGATTTTCATCTCATTGGCAGATAAACCATTCACCGATGACTTCTTCGGTGTTGGGATTATTGCGTGGTGAGCATCCACCTTACTGTCGTTCCATGCTTTTGATTTAAGAGAAAGGTCCGCACCTTGAGCGCCACTTTGCAGCTCTTTCGCATTGTTAGCGATAGCATCAACGATCGATTCTCGCTGCGAGTAGTGCTCTTTAGGTAGATAGCGGCTATCAGAACGCGGGTAAGTGATGAGTTTGTGTTTCTCGTACAAAGACTGACAAGTGTCTAACACCTGCTGAGCACTCATACCAAAACGCTTAGACGCATCAATCTGCAAAGCTGACAGCGAGTAAGGCAGTGGCGCAGCTTGTTTACTTTGCTTTTGCTCTGATTCCGTCACCGTCGCGGGTTGATTCGCAATTCGCTGAGCAACGTTCTCAACCAGCTTTCGATTGAGCACGCGTCCTTCTTCATCTTGCCACGGCTTACACGCTTCACTTGGTTTCCAACGAGCACGAATATCAAAACTCTGACCGTTGTTTTGGTAAGGAATCAAGGCATGCAAAGTGAAGTAATCTTTTGGAATGAAGTTTTCGATCTCTTCATCACGCCTTACGACCAAACCAAGTACAGGTGTTTGTACTCGCCCTACCGACAACACGCCTTGGTAGCCAGCCTTTTGACCAAGCAAGGTATAAGCTCGGGTCATGTTCATGCCATACAGCCAATCGGCTCTAGAGCGTGCCAATGCAGAAATAGACAGTGGAATAAAGTCACGGTTACTGCGCATTTGGGATAGTGCACGTTTTACGGCAGGTAAGTTCAAGTCGCTGATCAATAACCTGTCCATCGACTCTTTTTTGGCCTTGGACACTTTGCAGTAATCAATCACTTCATCAACCAGCAGCTGCCCTTCTCTATCCGGGTCTCCGGCGTGAATAATTTGAGTGGCGTCCTTCAGTAGCTTTCGGATCACCGTAAGCTGTTTGCTGGATGTCTTACGAGGTCTTAGCTGCCACTGCTCTGGCACGATAGGAAGATCGGCCAAGTTCCATTTCTTGTAGCGGTCGTCATAAGCATCCGGCTCAACCTGCTCCAATAAGTGTCCAATACACCAAGTCACCACATCCCCATTGCCACATTTGATAAACCCTTGGTCTTTCTTCTGTGGATTAGGCAGTGCAGCGGCGATCGCGCGGCCGAGGCTTGGTTTTTCAGCAATAATAAGGCGAGACATGTTTTTCCAGATGCTACAAACAATTAGGGCCACATTATCTAATGTGGCCCTAATAAATCAAGAAAAACTGGTTGTTTATACAGTTAGCATTCCACTATTCAAGCTTCAGCTTTCTTTATAAGAACTCAACAAACTTTGAGAAGTCACGCTCTGGCACTTTCATTGGCGTACAGCCCGGAGTACCTAGGTATAAGAAGCCAACAATTTCGTCATCGCCTTCGAGGCCAAATGCTTGGTGTACTTCTGGGTGGAACATCCATTTACCTGAGCGCCAAAAGCCTTGGAAACCTTGTGCGACTGCAGCCATTTGCATCGCTTGAGCAGCGCAACCTGCAGAAAGATGTTGTTCAATCGCTGGTACTTTTTCATGCTCGGTTACTTTAGCAATCACGGTGATCACCATCGGAGCTCGGAACGGCGCTTTTTTTACTTTCTCGATAACCGCTTCTTCGCTTTCATCCGCTTCAGCGGCACGCACCAAGATGTCTGAAAGCTTTTGTAGACCAGAACCTTGCGCGATAACAAAGCGCCAAGGTGTTAGTGCACCGTGGTCTGGAGCGCGCAGCCCTGCTTTAATGATGTTTTCTAACGCCACACCTTCAGGTGCTGGATCAGAGAGTTTTGCGATTGAGCGTCTGTTGAGCAATAGATCCAAAGCATCCATTTGAAGTCCTTACTAATTTTTATTGTTTGTATAGTTGAACTTTAGCACAGAATACAAACGATAATAAATCTCAACGGCTGTCAATTTGGGCTAGATTAGAAACAATAAAGGCTCCTAAATCTATGACTTAGGAGCCTTGTTCAAAATCTAGCTCAGCAAATTAAGTAACAATATCTACCGATAAGATTACAGTTTGATAGATGATTCTATAACTTAATAGCTAACTCAACACCTTGACGGATAGCACGTACTGCATCCAGCTCACCGGCATAATCGGCACCGCCTATCACGTGCAGTTTGCCACCAAACTCTTGCCACATATCTTCAAATGGACGAACTGACACCTGACCTGCACACACGATAACGGAATCGGCATCGAGGACCTGTTCTTTCTTGCCAATACTGATATGCAGACCTTGGTCATCAATTTTGTTGTAGCTCACGCCACCCAGTAGATTCACGCCGCGCTTTTCTAGCGTACGTTTATGAATCCAGCCTGTGGTTTTACCCGGGCCTTTACCAACGCGCCCCGCTTTACGCTGCATCACCCAAACCGTTTTGTCGCTGAATGAATCCGGGTAAGGATACAAACCACCAGGGTGTTCCATGTTCTTATCGATACCCCACTCATGCAGCCAATCGTCTAGGCTGTGTGAAGTCGGCTCTGTCAGCATGGTTGCCACATCGACACCGATACCACCAGCACCAACAATCGCGACCTTTTCGCCGACTGGTGTCTTTTCACGAATCAAGGTTTGGTAATCGACCACGTTTTCTTGGTCAATGCCCTCAATATCGAGCTTTCTTGGCTCTACGCCAGCAGCCATCACCACTTCATCGTACTTCAACAACATCTCAAACGTTGCTTCGGTATCCAATTTCAGATTCACGCCGGATGCATCGATTTGGTTAGCAAAATAACGAATCGTTTCTCTGAACTCTTCTTTGCCCGGTATCTGCATTGCTAATCTAAACTGGCCGCCGATACGGTCATTTTTCTCAATCAAGTCAACCTTGTGTCCACGCTGCGCTAAAGTCGTTGCACAGGCTAAACCGGCTGGGCCTGCGCCGACAACCGCAATGGACTTAGTCGCTTGCGCTGGCTGAACAACAATTTCAGTCTCGTAACAAGCTCGTGGGTTAACCAAACAGCTCGCTCGCTTACCCTTAAACACGTTATCAAGACAAGCTTGGTTACAGCCGATACAGGTATTGATGAACTGCGCTTGGTCTTGAGCGGCTTTATTAACAAAGTCCGGATCTGCCAAGAATGGGCGCGCCATTGAAACCATGTCGGCCTGCCCTGAACTGAGGATACGTTCGGCCTCTTCTGGCGTGTTGATTCGGTTACATGTCACCACTGGGATCGACACGTATGGTTTCACTTTCTCGGTTACCCAAGAGAATGCACCGCGTGGTACTTGCGTCGCGATAGTCGGAACACGAGCTTCATGCCAACCAATACCAGTATTGATGATAGTCACGCCCGCTTCTTCTAGCTTTTGAGCCAAAAGAACAACATCTTCAAAGGTGCTACCTTGCTCAACCAAATCCAGCATCGACAGTCGGAAAATAATAATGAAATCTTTACCCACCGCTTCGCGAATCGATTTGACGATCTCTAGCGGGAAACGCATACGCTTCTCGTAAGAACCGCCCCACTCGTCGTAACGCATGTTGGTACGCTTACAAATGAATTGGTTAATCAAGTAACCTTCCGAGCCCATGATCTCAATGCCGTCATAACCAGCAACCTGAGCGAGCTCTGCACTATTGGCAAAGGCACCGATGGTCTTTTTGATCTGACGAGGGCTCATCTCACTGGGTGCGAACTTAGCGATTGGCGCTTTAATGCCAGAAGCACTTTGCGCGAATGGGTGCATCGCATAACGACCGGCATGCAATAGTTGAAGCGCAATTTTACCGCCGTGCTTGTGGACGGCTTCGGTAACAACTTGGTGCGCTTTGGCGTGCTTTACTTTACTGAATTCAGCACTAAATGGGGTTAATCTGCCACGTAAATTAGGAGAGAAACCACCGGTAACAATAAGACCAACGCCTCCTTTTGCTCGCTCTTCATAAAACGCGGCAAGTTTGTGTAGGCCTTCTTTATTTTCTTCTAAACCTGTGTGCATTGATCCCATCAATACACGGTTACGTAACTGAGTAAATCCAAGATCGAGTGGTTCAAGTAAATGTGGGTACATGGCAGACATCACTTCTATTATTTTATCCTTGTGGTCTGACCACAGTATAGTTCAATCACCAAAAGTTCAAACAACCGTTTACATTTTTGTAACACCGATCATAATGCTGAAGGTATTAATCGTTCAGAACCCCTTAATTTGACTACACTTAATGAGAATATATATCGATTAACAATTCTTGGTGTAGTTTGAGCTTGGGAATTATCGTAGGATACTAAGCAGTTCATATGATTGAGATTAATGGTACTACGGCTTGTTAAAGCGACTTGATCTCACTGCGGAGACAGAATGAAAAAAATATTCAAATTTATAGGTATGATCTTTAAAGGGATTTGGAAGCTCATTACGTTTGTACGTCTTGCGCTGGTTAACCTAGTCTTTTTACTCAGTATCGCCATCATCTACTTTGTGTACTTCCATTCAGATACGGCTCAACCGACGGTTCCACAGGATTCAGCTCTGGTGCTTAACCTGTCTGGTCCTATTGTAGAACAAAGTCGCTATATCAATCCGATGGATTCGGTCACGGGTTCGCTGCTTGGCAAAGACCTTCCAAAAGAGAACATCCTGTTTGATATCGTTGAAACGATTCGCTACGCAAAAGACGATGACAAGGTTACAGGTATCGTTTTAGCACTCAAAGAGTTGCCAGAAACCAACCTAACCAAGCTGCGCTACATCGCTAAAGCGTTGAATGAGTTCAAAGCGGCAGGCAAACCTATTTATGCGGTGGGTGACTTTTACAACCAAAGCCAATACTACCTAGCAAGCTACGCAACTAAAGTCTTCCTATCACCAGATGGCGGCGTTCTTCTTAAAGGTTACAGCGCTTATTCGCTTTACTACAAAACCTTGTTAGAGAAGCTCGATGTGAACACTCATGTGTTCCGCGTTGGTACTTACAAGTCAGCTATTGAGCCTTTCATTCGTGACGACATGTCAGATGCAGCGAAAGAGTCCGCTTCTCGTTGGTTAAGCCAACTATGGGGTGCGTACGTTGATGACGTCAGTAACAACCGTCAGATCGATGCTAAAACACTGAACCCAAGCATGGACACCTTCTTGAAAGAACTTGAGTCTGTCGATGGTGACATTGCAAAACTGGCTGAAAAACTTGGCTTAGTGGATGAGTTAGCGACACGCCAACAAGTTCGCCTAGAGCTTGCAGATGTTTTCGGCAGTGACGGTCAAGACAGCTACAACGCGTTTGGTTACTACGAATACCGTGCAACCATGCTTCCCGACATGACCAGTGAATCACACGACGTTGCCGTGATTGTTGCCAGCGGCGCAATTATGGATGGCAAGCAGCCACGTGGCACAGTTGGCGGAGATACCACTGCAGCCCTACTCCGCCAAGCACGTAACGACGATAAAGTGAAAGCCGTTGTACTTCGTGTAGATAGCCCAGGTGGCAGTGCCTTTGCTTCTGAAGTTATTCGTAATGAAATAGAAGCGATCAAGCAAGCGGGTAAGCCAGTTGTTGTGTCGATGTCGAGTCTTGCTGCTTCAGGTGGTTACTGGATCTCGATGGGCGCAGATAAGATCCTAGCTCAGCCAACCACACTAACGGGTTCGATTGGTATCTTCAGTGTTATCACTACCTTCGAAAAAGGACTGAATGATATTGGTGTTTACACAGATGGCGTTGGTACGTCACCTTTCTCAGGTCTTGGGATTACAACTGGACTTAGCGATGGCGCGAAAGACGCGTTCCAAATGGGCATTGAAAACGGATACCGTCGATTCATCAGCCTAGTTGGAGAAAATCGCGGCATGGAAGTCGATGCGGTCGACAAGATTGCTCAAGGTCGAGTTTGGACAGGTCAAGATGCGATTCAGAAAGGCTTAGTCGATGAGATTGGCGATTTCGATGATGCGGTTGCAGCGGCGGCTTCACTTGCAGAGCTTGAAAGTTACAACATCTACTGGGTTGAAGAACCACTTTCGGCGACTGAGCAATTTATTCAAGAATTTATGAACCAAATTCAGATGTCGATAGGCCTTGATATTCAGTCAATGATTCCAAGCAGTTTACAGCCCGTTACTCAACAGTTAGCTCAAGATAGCCAGCTGTTAGGCAACTTTAACGACCCACAAGGCCGATACGCTTTCTGCTTAAACTGCCAAGTTCAATAAGATAAGCTCAACGCTTTATTATCAAGAGGCACCTCTGTGTGAGGCGCCTCTTTTTATTGCATGATAATTCGCTATAATCGCCCCCCTGTTCCCTATATCACACTAAGTATTAATCGCCATGGAAAGAAAACACATCTATATCGCGTACACCGGCGGCACAATTGGCATGCAGAAGTCTATTGACCACGGCTATGTTCCTGTCGCAGGTTTCATGGATAAGCAGCTAGCCGGCATGCCTGAATTCCATCGCCCAGAGATGCCTGAGTACACCATTCACGAATACTCTCCATTAATGGACTCTTCAGATATGACGCCACTTGATTGGCAGACCATCGCTGATGACATTCGCGCGAACTACGATAAGTACGATGGCTTCGTTATCCTGCATGGTACAGACACTATGGCATACACCGCCTCTGCACTGTCTTTCATGCTTGAAAACCTCGGCAAACCTGTGATTGTTACGGGCTCTCAGATCCCCCTAGCAGAGCTTCGTTCAGACGGACAAGCAAACCTGCTGAATGCACTGCACATTGCAGCAAACTACCCTATCAACGAAGTGACACTGTTCTTCAACAACAAGTTGATGCGTGGTAACCGCAGCACAAAATCACACGCAGATGGCTTCAATGCGTTTACTTCTCCAAACCTGAATCCTTTGCTAGAAGCGGGTATCAATATCCAACTTAGCAATAACGTAAAGGTAAACGAACAACCTGAAGGCGCTTTCAAGGTTCATAACATTACTCCGCAACCTATTGGCGTAATCACAATGTACCCTGGCATCTCACACGAAGTGATTCGCAACACGTTATTGCAGCCTGTGAACGCAATGATTCTGCTTACTTTTGGTGTTGGTAATGCACCACAAAACCCAGAACTGCTTCAACACCTTAAAGACGCATCAGAGCGTGGTGTTATCGTGGTGAACCTTACTCAGTGTTTAGCGGGTAAAGTGAATATGGGGGGTTACGCGACAGGTTGTGCACTGGCAGAAGCTGGCGTTGTCAGCGGTTATGATATGACACCGGAAGCGGCACTGGCGAAGTTACATTATCTACTAAGCCAAAACCTAGGCTACGAAGAAGTGAAGGCTCAAATGCAACAAGTGTTGCGTGGCGAGATGAGTTTATAACCAGTTCACAGATTCATGTTAAACCCAGTTATTCGATGATAGCAACGGCGGCTTAACGTGAACTAAATCGTTTTATTGCTTATAAATAAACGAGTTAAACTAAAAGGGGTGGCACATTGCCACACCTTTGTTGTAATTTAAGCTTAATGATTCGGGTTAACCCTAACAATGTCTTCTTGATCTGACTTAAACTGTTTCTTTAGTTCAGACTTAGATTTAAAGCTAATTTCACCACCAGCTGCAATTGTCATATGTTGAGCTTCAGAGTTATGTTTAGATTGATATAACATAACCGCTTGCATACACGAGTCACGCTGTTCTTTTGAGAGCGCCGTACCTTCTGGCCATTTACCCGTTTCAACTGCGTAGGTTAAACGTTCGTAGACCTCGGGAGTCATTGCGCTAAGAAGTTGTTCTGCATCCATGGTAAAGCCTTAGTTTTAACAATTTTCACCAGAAAATAACCCGTAACAAAATTGAGTCAAGAACCTGACCGATAATAAGTGCATTTGATCACAAGTGAAGGAATATGAAAATTATGAAATGGTTGGCGATTAGCCTATTGCCTTTCACTCTGGTTGGGTGTCTTGAAGGGAACAAAAATACCGATCAACTGTGCCAAAGCAACCCGGGCCTTCAGTGTGAACAATTGAATATGAACGATGGGCAATGTCGCGTAGCACGTACCGATCTTATCTGGCATCGATTTGAAGTTCAGAAGCAACCCACCGAAATAAACAAAATTAAAGAATTCGAATTAGTCACGGCCTACAAAAAGTGCCTAGAACTCGCGGCGCAGATCGAAACAATCGATCAATCTAAGCTGCAAGAGCGTCGCTTTACCTCTTTAATGCACAGTATCGAAGAGTCTGAGCGCATTGTTGATGAGCTATCGAAATCCGATACACCAGAAACGCTTTACTTCTTGTGGTCGCAAACTGGGGACACCAACGCCAGACGCAGTTTCCTACAGCTAGAAGGAAAAGAAGCATTAAATACAGCAGAGATGCAATATGCCTTGGCAACCTTCTACACCACCCGCGATCATGCAAAGACACTTAAGTTACTCAATAATGCGCTAACGCTTTCTAATGGCTCAGTAGCCAACACTGAAATCTTCAAGTCGATGGCAAGTATCAACCATAGCCTTGGCCATATGGAAAAAGCGTACATTTGGGCGATGGTTGCCAAAGACTTTGACGTGCCGATTGCTTCTGAAGCAGAGCTAACTGTGCTGTACCGTTTCGACAAGGCAACCTATAAGAAGCTAAATAAAGACGCAGACAAGATCGTCGAAGCTATTGAGGATGGAGTTTACAGCCCTTCAATCGTCCCGAGTTACTGAGCGCACCATTTAGTGTGTTCTAACCTAAGCTTCCGATTCATTCACCCGCTTTCAAAAAAAAACAGCTACCTTTCTGGTAGCTGTTTTTATTTGTACTAGAGTTAATTCTGAAATCTTGGGTCATTCAGCATTCCTAAATCGGCAAATGCGACCTGTAAGGATTAGACAATAGTTACAAGTTATTTCGTACTTTCGTCATTTTTGTTGAAAATTAACGACACCGAATTAACACAGAATCGTTCACCTGTGGTCTTCGGACCATCAGGAAAAACGTGACCTAAATGGCTATCACAGGCGTTACAACGGATCTCTACACGCTTCATTCCGTGACTTAGATCTTCTATATAGCGTACTGCTTCATCATTCACTGGGGCATCAAAACTTGGCCAACCACACCCAGAGTCGTATTTGTTATCCGACAGAAACAAAGGGCTTTCACAGCATGTGCAGCTATAGACACCAGTCTTATGGTTGTGCAGTAGCTTACCGCTATATGGGGCTTCAGTACCACGTTCACGACACACTGCAAATTCGTCGTCTGTTAGGCGCTCACGCCAGTATTCATCAGGCTTTATCATATTTCCTCCCTTTTGAATCACGTTAATATTTCTCCACATTCTCAGTTATTATATTTACTTTTTTCTATAAAGGCTTGCATATCAGTCGTTTTGTAGCACATACTTTCTCACCAGGAAACATTGTACATATACACTCATAAGTGAATCATCATTTAGGGGTATTTTACCCAACTGGAAGGGTACAGAGCCACTTGCAATGGTCAATTTTCAACCACTTACACCCAATTGTTAAGAAAAGCGTCGCTTTTTTTTGACATTAAACAAGTTAAGTCGGATTATCTATTGCAGATGTATACTGGATTCTGTAATTTTACTACCAGTTATCTTTAATCAGAAATTAAGTTGTGGAGCAACTACAATGACTATCAAAGTAGGTATTAACGGTTTTGGCCGTATCGGCCGTTTCGTATTCCGCGCAGCTCAAGAGCGTGCAGACATCGAAGTAGTAGGTATTAACGATCTAATCGACGTAGAGTACATGGCATACATGCTTAAGTACGACTCAACTCACGGCCGTTTCAACGGTACTGTTGAAGTTGAAGGCGGTAACCTAATCGTTAACGGTAAAACTGTACGTGTTACAGCTGAGCGTAACCCAGAAGATCTTAAGTGGGATGCTATCGACGTAGACGTAGTTGCTGAAGCAACTGGTCTTTTCCTAACTGACGAGACTGCACGTAAGCACATCACTGCTGGCGCTAAGAAAGTAGTTCTTACTGGTCCTTCTAAAGATGCAACTCCAATGTTCGTAATGGGCGTTAACCAAGCATCTTACGCTGGTCAAGACATCGTTTCTAACGCTTCTTGTACTACTAACTGTCTTGCACCTATCGCTAAAGTACTTAACGATAAGTGGGGCATTGAGTCTGGTCTTATGACTACAGTTCACGCTACTACAGCAACTCAAAAAACTGTAGATGGCCCTTCTGCTAAAGACTGGCGCGGTGGCCGTGGTGCTTCTCAAAACATCATCCCATCTTCAACTGGTGCTGCTAAAGCTGTAGGCGTTGTTCTTCCAGAACTAAACGGCCTTCTAACTGGTATGGCTTTCCGTGTACCAACTGCTAACGTATCTGTAGTTGACCTAACAGTTAACCTAAAAGAAGCTGCATCTTACGAAGAAATTTGTGCTGCAATGAAAGAAGCTTCTGAAGGCGAAATGGCTGGCGTTCTTGGTTACACTGAAGACCAAGTAGTATCACAAGATTTCATCGGTGAAGTTCAAACTTCAGTATTCGATGCTAAAGCTGGTGTTGCTCTAACTGACAAATTCGTTAAAGTTGTATCTTGGTACGACAACGAAATCGGTTACTCAAACAAAGTTCTAGACCTAATCGCTCACATCTCTAAGTAATTTCTTTTTAGAAATAGCTTTAGATAAGCATTAGCGAAGACTGTTTTGAGCAGACTTTGAAAAAGGCGACCTTAGTGTCGCCTTTTTAATACCTGCTATCTTTTAAACCGCGTCTATCTAAGCTCATAAAGATAGCCCAAATGCAAAATTCAATTCTAATACTGGCTCTGCTTGTTACTTATGAAAACACAAGCATCACTCTAGTCAGCATTTGAATTCAATTTCCTTAGAAGGATCATGTAATGGATTTATCTACTCTACCTGCACTGGCGGTACTTTCTGACAACGTCACTATCGTTGAACACGAAGGTGTAAAACTGGTTCGCGTTATCCACGATAAAGCAAACGCAGCGATTTCACTGTTTGGCGGCCATGTGGTGTCATTCCAACCGCAAGGTCAAGAAGACCTGATTTGGATGAGCCAACAAGCTAAATTCGATGGTAAAACGGCTCTGCGTGGTGGTATTCCAGTATGTTGGCCTTGGTTTGGTCGCATTGCAGCACCTGCACATGGTTTTGCTCGTTCAAGTGAATGGCAATTGGTTGAGCACCGTGAAAGCGAAGCTGGCGTGATTGTTAGCTTAGGTCTGAAGCCAAGCGAAGAGACGCTAGCAGTATGGCCTCATCAGTTCGATGCACGTTTGAATGTTGAGATCGGTGAGCAACTAAAAGTAACCCTGGACGTGAAGAACACAGATTCACAACCATGGACTTTCTCTGGTGCGCTGCACACTTACCTAAACGTTGCAGACATTCATAACACCACCACCACAGGTATGGGCGCTAAGTACATCGACAGCCTGCAAGGTGGCAAGATCTGCCAAGGCGGTGATGAACTGGTACTAACCGACACGATTGACCGTGTTTACACGCAACCAGAAGCGCAAATTTTTGTTGCTGACAAGAAGCTAGATCGCACGCTAACCGTTGAAAACCACGGTCATAACTCTGCAGTACTGTGGAACCCGTGGGCAGAAGGCGCCGCTAGTATGGGCGACATGCAAGACGACGGTTACCTAACCATGCTATGTGTTGAATCAACACTGCACGCACCAAGCCTAGAAGCAGGAAAAACATTACAGCCTGGCGAAAGCCACCAGCTGATTACGGTGATTTCAGCTCAGTAAGCGACTCAAAAAACTCTTCAAAGGCCGGTTTATCCGGCCTTTTTTACAGCTATTTTTTACAACACTACGATGACGATTAGTTAGCTTTACTGCTGTGAATAGTGAACTAAAGTTTCTCTATAGAGTGACAATAGAGCATTGTTGTCCACTTGAACGCCGACCTTTTGTGCAGGGAATGAACTCCACTCATCATTCATATATTTACGTTGATCAACTTTCTGAATTGTCATCCCTTCAGCGGGGCCATCAGTCACTACTCTGACTGAGCCACTACGACAGGTAAATAGAGATGGTTGGATAACATAAGCAATGGCTGAAGGATCGTGAACATGACAACCCTCCATTCCTACTTTTTCAGAATAGAACTTTAAGTAGTAACGGCTAACATCCCAGATAAACTGCCCTACCTCTCCAGCATCATCTCGTAAATCATCAAGGTATTGACCAGTAAAGAAGCTCTCCTCAGTGACATCTAATCCGATAATCACGACAGGCCATGATGCCGTAAACACCTTATCCGCAGCGTGAGGATCATCATGGATATTCGCTTCAGCAAATGGCGTCACGTTACCTCGATGGTCATTTTCACCGAACGCGCCCCCCATAATGACCACTTCTTTTACTAAGTCGACAATTTCAGGGTCCGCTTCCAGAGCGAGCGCGAGGTTAGTAAGAGGGCCAACCGCCACAAGAGTGATCTCTCCCGGTTCAGCTCGAACACTATCGATAATGAACTGGTAAGCCGGCTTATCAAGCGCTGTAACATCTAATGAACTTGGCGCTTTCACATCCCCAAATCCAGCCTCGCCATGCACCACAACCGTGGCTCCAACAGGATCTCTTATTAACGGCTTATCCGTTCCCTTAGCCACAAGCGCCTTCATTCCAAACTTCTGCTTCAGATAAAGGGCATTTTGAGTCCCGTTGTCTATCGTCGCATTACCATAAACAGTAGTGATGCCCACTAACTCAATATCAGGATGTGCTTCCGCAAATAGGATGGCCATTGCATCATCGATGCCCGGATCTGTATCTAGAATGATTTTCTTTGTCATATCAGCTTCTAATTAAACAGTAGGAAAGCGTAGACGATACCCAGAAAAAACGCAGATAAACGTGACCTAAACCTAAGCTCTGATTTTTATTGTAATAAGCCATAAGCTCACTATTCTAGAAGCGGATATTCTCGCCTTTTTATTTAGCCTGATGCAGACCTTTTTGATAGAATCTTCGCCCAACTCTATGCCTCTGAGATCGTCATGACCTACCAATGCCCTTTGTGTCACCAACCTTTATCTCAAAACGATCGTACGTTTAAGTGTGAAAAGAACCATCAGTTCGACCTAGCGAAAGAAGGCTATGTCAATTTGATGCCTGCGCACCACAAACGCTCAAAAGATCCAGGTGACAACAAAGAGATGATGCAGGCACGTCGTCGCTTCCTTGAAGGTAACCACTATGACCCAATGCGCCAAGCGGTGGTGACGTTGTGTTCTCGCTACCTACCAGAAGAGGCGCCTAGCCTATTGGATATTGGTTGTGGCGAAGGGTATTACACCAACGAAATTGCTGTGAATCTTCAAGAAAAGAATGGTGCTACTTTTGGCCTAGACATTTCTAAAATTGCTATCAAATACGCCGCTAAGCGCTACCCTGCTGTCGACTTCTCAGTTGCATCAAGCCATCGTCTTCCCTTTGCGGAAAATAGCTTAGACGGCATTCTACGCATTTACGCACCTTGCAAGGCTGAAGAGTTACAACGCACCATCAAAGATAATGGTGTGGTGATCACCGTAACACCCGCTAGCCGACACCTTTATCAGCTGCGTGATGCGATTTATGATGGCGTTCGTTTGCACGATGAAGATCCAGAGATGATCGAAGGTTTTATGCTTGAGCATCAAGAGCAACTAAACTATATGATGGAACTATCGGGGTCAGATGCATTCGACCTGCTACAGATGACGCCGTTTGCTTGGAAGGCGAGTGAAGAGTTTAAACAACAACTCACCGAAGCCGAGCAATTCAACTGTGAAGCTGACTTTATGCTGCGGGTGTATCGCAAACAAAATTAATTGATATTGATTATCGTTTGCATTGAATTCTTATCTTGCCTCCTTTAGTATGCGTGTTCTTCAAGGAGGCATTTCATGCAACGTATTATTCTTATCGGATTAGCGACTCTTCTCACGGCTTGTGCTAGTCAACCAGCAAAAGACACTTCTCAAAAAGTGACTCAAAAGGAATCTGTTTCCACATTCTATGACTACCAGTTCGCTTCTCCACAAGGCGAAATACTTCCTCTCGATGCATTACCTAAACAGCTAATTGACGCTGATGTAATTCTTATTGGCGAATGGCACACTCATTCTGCTATTCACCGCTTCCAAACCGATTTTTTAAAAGCGCGCTTTAACGCGACATCAAACATTGCTCTTTCAATGGAACAGTTTACTCGAGAGCACCAAGCCACACTCGACCAATACTTAAACGGTGAAATTGGCGAACAAATTCTCCTGTCTCAAGCGGCAGCGTGGCCAAACTACGAAAGTGATTACCGTGCGCTCGTTGAGTTCGCCAAAACCAACGACATCGATGTTATTGCAGCAAACGCACCAAAGCCTTTCGTTCAGTGTATTGGCCGTAAAGGGTTACCTTACTTAGATCAGTTATCGACCGAGCAACGCCAATGGATTGCCGCCGAAGTCGATACGGGTGATAGCCCTTACAAAGAAAAGTTTATGGCTTCCATGCATCACGGTACACCAGAACAAACGGAAAAGCAGTTTGCCGCTCAGGTCACATGGGACGAGACCATGGCCGAATCGATTGTGGATTACCTAGCATCAAACCCAGAGAAACAAGTGATTCATGTAGCCGGTAAATTCCACACAGAAGGTGGTTTAGGGACGGCGGCATCAATTCTACGTCGTAACCCTGATTTGAAAATCGCCATCATCAGCCCAGTTGAAGAGATCTCATCGGATAGCAGCGATTATCAGCTTGAAGTGCTTTCGCCACCGGCTCGCTTTGTTAAGAAAGAGAACCGAATGAAGGCATACAAGCACCTATCAAAACGCAGCGCTAGCCTAGAATGCGACTAAACCACTCTTCTAAGCTGAAGAGTCGGTGGGCTAATCCTAGATAATTAGCCCATCGTCACAACTTGATCACGTTCCCATCATTCATCCCAACTCTATCTAAAATCAAACATTCTTATCGGCACAAGATTTGCTTAGTAAATAGACGATTTAACCAAGCAGATGAAAATGTAATGTGCGAATAAAAAAACATCACTACCGATGATTAATTGCACAAGTTTTTCACACCTCTGCCGATACTATATTTAAGGATAGGTAAGGAGAGCGATATGACGCCAGTAGGAACGAGTAATACTCAGCTGTATTCACCTTCGCAAATGAATGCACAAGCTAAAAGCACTGAAGCTGAAAAGCCTGCACCGCTTAAGGTTGAACAAAATACCGTCAAGCTTTCTGATGAAGGCAAAGCCCTATTATCTGCCCTTAAAGAAATCGATAAAGAAGCCAAGAAGGTCGAAGCTGAAAACGCGACCGTAACCGATAAAGTAGAGTCATTTGCTCATGGCGCTTTAGGTATGGATCATCCAGATAAGATTGAAGAAGAGGACGATGGTTCTTATTCAGCTGGGCAATACTTATCCGCAGCGGCAACCGTGGGTGGCATTCTACTTGCCTTAATCTAACTTCCCCCTCTGTTACTGCACCTTCCTCTCTGCATTAAAGCGATTTGTCGTCACGACAACAGACCAGATTTGGTCTAAAAAACGAGTTCATTCCATAATTCCGCTCTCATTTTAATGGAATAATACTCGTGAAAAACACTTTTGAGCTTATTGATAAGCCTACCTTCTTTGGTGCGATTGCACTCCTACTCACGATAGTTTTCCCGCTCATTTTGTTCCCAGCTCAGGGCGCAGACTGGATTGCGGTTGCGAAAACATTCATGACGGATCAACTAGGATTTCTATATCTTGCGCTAGGCCTCGCTGCCTGTGCATTTATGGTTTACGTTGTGTTCAGTGATATGGGACAAATTAAACTAGGCGAAGCTGATGAAGAGCCTGAATTCAAAACAGCATCATGGGCTGCAATGCTATTTTGTGGCGGTATCGGTGCTAGTATCTTGTACTGGGGCTGTATTGAGTGGGCTTACTACTACCAATCACCGCCTTTCCAACTAGAACCTGGCAGTGAAGAAGCAGTTCGTTGGGCGGCAACTTACGGTCTGTTTCACTGGGGACCAATCGCTTGGTCTATCTACCTGATCCCTGCGATTCCTATCGCTTACTTCTTCTATGTACGTAAACAGCCAGTTCTAAAGATCTCTAGTGCGTTAATGCCTGTTCTTGGTGAACACCGCAGTAAAGGCGTACCTGGAAAAATCGTCGATATCCTTTTCATTTTCGGTCTATTAGGCGGCGCTGCAACAACGCTAGGTTTAGCCGCTCCTCTTATCACTGAAGGTCTGAATCACCTATTTGGTCTACCTAAAAATAACCTAACGCAAGTGATGGTGCTTTTAGTGTGTACTGCGATTTTTGCTTACTCATCTTATGCTGGATTGGAAAAAGGCATCAAGATCCTAAGTAACATCAACTTCTGGGGTGCGATGGGCCTACTGGCTTTCGTTCTGATTGCAGGTCCAACAATCTTCATGTTAGAAACGGGGTTAGACTCAATTGGTCGTCTACTGTCTAACTTCTTCGTGATGGCAACGTGGGCTGAACCATTTGGTGGCTACGGTACATTCGAAAACACTCACTTCCCACAAGACTGGACGATTTTCTACTGGGCATGGTGGCTAGTATTTGCACCGAGTATGGGTCTGTTTGTTGCGCGTATCTCTCGCGGCAGAACCATCAAACAAATGGTGTCAGGTTCTATCTTCTTCGGTTCTCTAGGTTGTTTCTTATTCTTCATGATTCTAGGTAACTACGGCTTATCACTTCAGCTTTCTGGTGAGCTAGATGTGGTTGCCATCCTGAATGCAGAAGGCGCAACCAAAGCTATCTTCTCGATGCTTGCACAACTGCCAATGAGCACGCTAGTTATCGCAGTATTCACTTTGCTTTGTATCATCTTTACAGCAACGACGTTTGACTCTATCTCATACATTCTTGCGTCTGTGGTTCAAAACAACGTGACTGAAGAACCAATGCGTTGGAACCGTATGTTCTGGGCATTTACTCTGTCGTTTTTGCCAACGATCCTGATGTTCCTAGGCGGTCTAAGTACACTACAAACGGCGGCGATTGTTGGTGGCCTACCGCTGCTTGCTATCTCTGTCATGTTGATGATTTCAGCCGTTCGTGCGACTAACCTCGACCTACGTCATCAAGATGCGTACATCGAGCCAACGATCAACATCGAAGAACTACCAGACATGGACCCTTGGTCTGCTGAAGGTATGGCACTGGCTCAATTTGAGAAAGAAAAAGATGCTGCGCAAGAAGCCGCAGAACTTGAGCGTGTTGCTTACACAGAACTTGCCGCAGTGAAGAAAGAAATTCGCGCTTATGTGTTAGAACAAGGTTCACAAATGGAAACTCACGAGTTACCAGAGAACCTACAACAAGCACTTGAGCAGGCCGAGAGTAATCTTAGTGCCGCACAAGCGAAAAAGATCGAGTTATCTGAGCAAGCTCAGAATGCTCGTATCACGTTCAACCAGGTGGTTGCAGACTTACCGCTTGCTTGACATTAGCCATGACACAGTCCATTGATTTGGACCCTCCTAAATACGACAAAGGCTCACAGAAATGTGAGCCTTTTTTTATGCTTTTCTAAAAACTTGAGTTAATGCTCAATTTCATATTGATGAAATAAATATGAAACGAATTTGACACAAATCGGTGTTCTAATCATCCCGCTTATATAAAAAGGGATAACTAATGAAGCACTTTATGAAACCAATTGTTACCGCAGTGGTAACCTCTACACTCTCATTCAACGTACTTTCAGCAGAAATCAAAAATGTCATTCTGATGATTGGCGATGGTATGGGACCTCAGCAAGTTGGTTTATTGGAAACCTACGCAAACCAAGCGCCAAACTCCATCTATAAAGGGAAAAAAACGGCCCTTTATCAACTTGCTCAAGAAGGGGTTATTGGTTCATCCCTAACACATCCGGAAGACGCAATCGTAGTGGATTCAGCTTGCTCTGCGACCATGCTTGCAACGGGTATTTACAGCGGTTCAGAAGTAATCGGTATCGATTCCCAAGGTAACCATGTTGAGACAGTACTTGAGAAAGCGAAAAAAGCAGGCAAAGCGACTGGCTTAGTTTCCGACACGCGCTTAACTCACGCGACTCCAGCTTCTTTTGCCGCTCACCAACCTCACCGATCTTTAGAGAATCAAATCGCATCCGATATGCTAGCAACGGGCGCCGATGTGATGCTATCTGGAGGACTACGTCATTGGATTCCTAAATCGACCAACGACAAAGGTGAAACTTATAAGCAACTTGAGCAACTGACTCAAGGTGACATTTACCTAAAATCAAAGCGTAAAGACGACCGTAACCTTCTTACCGAAGCAGAGAAAGACGGCTACCAATTAGCGTTTAACCGCAACATGCTAGACGACGCTAAAGGCGAAAAGTTACTTGGTCTGTTTGCCTACTCAGGCATGGACGATGGCATCGCTTATAGCAATAAGAAAAAGAGTGGCGAACGAACTCAGCCAAGCTTGAAAGAGATGACACAAAAAGCGCTCAACATCCTATCCAAAGATGAAGATGGCTTTTTCCTAATGGTCGAAGGTGGCCAAATAGACTGGGCAGGCCACAGTAACGATGCAGGTACGATGCTGCATGAATTACTAAAGTTCGATGAAGCGATCCAAACTGTGTATGAATGGGCGAAAGATCGTGAAGACACGCTCGTGATTGTGACCGCAGACCACGAAACAGGATCTTTTGGCTTCAGCTACTCTTCTAACGACCTACCAAAACCACAGAAACGCTCTGGTGAAGCCTTCGCCGACCGCGACTATGCACCTAACTTTAACTTTGGCGCATTCAATATTCTTGATGGTTTATATAATCAGAAGCAAAGCTACTACGGCATGATCAGTGAATTTCAGAAGCTGGATAAAGCGCAGCAAACACCTGAAAAGCTCGCTGAAATCGTTAACAAAAGTAGTGAGTTCCCTATCACAGCGGAACAAGCGAAAAACGTGTTAGCGAGTAAGCCGAATCCATACCGATTGGCTCAACACAAATATTTATCAGCAGAAGAAGTGCCTGCTATCAACGATTTCGATGCTTTCTTCCCATATAACGACCGTGGCAACTTGCTTGCTCGCGAACAAGCAACAGGCCAAAACATCGTTTGGGGTACAGGTACACATACTCACACACCAGTGAACGTGTTTGCTTGGGGCCCAGCAGAGAAGATATTGCCAGTTTCAAAAATCATGCACCACTCAGAACTGGGTGAGTACATTAAACAACAAGTAAACTAGCCTGAATCTCTTTTGCTCGTTTCACTTAGCGCCCTTCGGGGCGTTTTTTGTTTTAATTTTTTAAGTCTTAAAACCTTTAAACCTTTAAACTAAGTAAGTTTAAATTTAGGCGACGCCAAATAGCAAAACAGCCGCTCAAGAGCGGCTGTTTTAAAATAATTAGCGATTCGGGTGATTCAGGATGTGGTCTTCCCAATCGACAACATCAATTTCGTATACCACTTTATTACGAACGCTTTCACCTGCTGCATGCATCTCCGTTTTTGATCCGGTGATCAATGGATGCCACTCAGGGATCGGCTTAGATTCTGATAGAAGGCGGTAAGCACAAGTGTCTGGTAGCCAGTGAAACTCATCGATCTTGTCACGAGTCAGCTTTAAACACTCTTCACCTGAAGTGAAGCGGTTCGGGTAATCTTTACACGAACATGTTTTGTCGTTTAACCAGCTACACGCCACATTGGTGTAGTAAACTTCATCGCTATCTTCATCCATTAATTTATGTAGGCAACACTTACCACAACCGTCACACAGTGATTCCCACTCGTTCTCGGTCATCTGCTCTAGTGTCTTTTCTTGCCAAAATGGATTCGTCATAGGATTACTTCTTACTCTTTTACTGGGGTGCGTGTTATACCGCTAGCCCATAAAAAGTTCAAGGATAATAATTGTTCATTCTTTGATTCAATCAACAGCTGTCACTCTCATCATTTTTTGCTACTATCGCGCACCCTGTTATTTAGTGAGTTTAATTTGATGGAATGTCGCCTAGGTTGTGGAGCATGTTGTATCGCTCCAAGTATTACATCTGCAATTCCTGGAATGCCTAATGGTAAGCCTGCTGGCGTACGCTGCATCCAATTAAATGAGCAAGATCTGTGTAAGTTATTTGGTCAACCTTCACGCCCTAAGGTGTGTCACCAATTTAAAGCTTGCCCTGTCATCTGTGGTAAAACAGATCAAGAAGCGCTTGATAACCTGATTGAACTCGAAGCAATAACCTAACAATACTTTTCTTTTTATATATGCCCAAGATTTCACAACTTTGATAGATCTAAACTATCTTATTGATACTGGTAAAGATTAATAAGGATAGTTATGAATAGGTATATCGCAGAAATGTTCGGTACGTTTTGGTTGGTATTAGGGGGTTGTGGTAGTGCCGTGTTGGCCGCTGCTTTTCCAGATGTAGGTATCGGCTTACTCGGGGTCTCCCTCGCCTTCGGTTTAACCGTTCTCACCATGGCTTTCGCTATTGGCCATATATCCGGTTGCCACCTCAACCCTGCTGTTACTATCGGGCTGTGGAGTGGTGGTCGCTTTGATGCTAAAGATGTTGCACCCTACATTATTGCCCAAGTAATTGGCGGTATTATTGCGGGTGGCGTTTTATTCGTTATTGCTTCAGGCCAAGCTGGTTTTGATGCTGTCTCGTCAGGCTTTGCTTCAAATGGTTATGGTGAGCACTCTCCGGGCGGCTACTCGCTCACAGCAGCTCTCGTTTGTGAAGTAGTCATGACCATGGTGTTTCTTTTCGTGATTATGGGTGCAACGGACTCGAAAGCACCTGCTGGATTTGCACCGATCGCAATTGGTCTCTGTTTAACCTTGATCCACCTTATCAGCATCCCTGTAACCAATACCTCCGTGAACCCTGCTCGAAGTACTGGTGTGGCGGTGTTTGTAGGTGATTGGGCTATTTCGCAATTATGGTTATTCTGGGTGGCACCGATTATTGGTGCTGTGATTGGCGCGATGATCTACAAAGCGGTAAGAGGTTCTGATTAGGCTCTCTGATTCACAAAAAACACATTCAATCAACACAAAGCCGCTAAATTAGCGGCTTTGTGTTTTATGTCGTTTAGTTACTTATCAAGCTCTATCTGTATCTTCCTATCACACCTGTCACCATTAGCTTAATAACTTTTGGTTAACAAGACTATTCCATCGAATCATTAGCCGCAGGTATCTGGGCTACGCATAATGCACCTCATTCCCTATACCGATGGACATAACAATGAAAAAAACATTACTTGTACTAGCAATCTCTTCTTTAACGACAACAACAGTTTTCGCTAGTGAATCAGCACCAACCCCAGAATTAATGCCAGAACCAATTAAGACCGAGTTTTTTGTAGGTGGTGGTTTAGGCTACCACTCTGCTAAAGCTCAAATTTCAGGGCCTGGCTTTAAAGAAAGTGAAACAGCCAAAGGCACTGCTTTTCACATTCGTGGCGGTGCTTATATTCAAGAAAATCACCGAATTACTGGTACAGTTAACTTCACCGGTGACAATGAACTGGTCAACTATAACTGGGGACAAGGAGATGTTACGACTCTTGACTTAAACCAAACTGAATTCTTAGTTTCATACGACTATGTTCATGCTCTGAACAATGATTTCTCAGTTTTCGGTGGTGCATCAACAGGTTTTGTTAAAAATAAGCTAACCATTAAAGATACAGAGCTTGGAAAGGAAAGTGGAAGTGAAACCGATTTTGTTTTCGGTCTTCAAGCAGGTGTTCAATACAAGATCATGAAAAACGTTTCTGCCGATTTCCAATATCGCCATATGTTTGAATCATATTCTGAGTCAGTAGAAGATGTGAAACTATCGGTTCCAAATAACAGCGAATTTACCGTGTCTGTCGACTACCGATTCTAACTGGGTTAGTCATATTCAGTTGAAGTGAATATAGGGAAGATATTCAGACTGCCTTAATAAAGAAAAAGCCGCTTAGTGATGATTCACCAAGCGGCTTTTTTAGATCTTATGACGACCGAGTAAGGAGTGCGAAAGCGTGGTGCCATCCACCAGCTCTAGCTCACCACCAACGGGAACACCATGAGCGATACGGCTTGCGTTCACTTCATGGGCATTACATAGCTCAGCAATGTAGTGCGCTGTCGCTTCCCCTTCAACTGTTGGGTTAGTCGCTAGGATTACTTCAGAGATATCACCACGGCGTAAGCGGTAGTCCAGAACATCGAGACCGATATCACTTGGACCAATACCATCAAGTGGTGAAAGGTGACCCATAAGCACAAAGTAACGACCAGAATATTGGCCTGTTGCTTCGATAGCTGCAATGTCTGCTGGGCTCTCTACTACACAGATTTGACCATTTTCCTGACGTTTGGGATTGGTACAAATGTGGCAGGTATCTTCTTCAGTAAAAGTACGGCACTCATTACAGTGACCAATTTCGGTCATTGCTTGGCTAAGAGCTTCAGCCAACTGTAGGCCGCCTTTTCTATCGCGCTGTAACAAATGAAAGGCCATACGCTGCGCCGACTTGGGGCCAACCCCAGGTAGACAACGTAAGGCCTCCATCAAATGCTCCAGCATATGACTGGTACGCATATTTAACCGTTCTAATTTTCAAGTAACGATTTACTCAAGATAAACCGCAGCTTGAATAAACCTTTAGAAATAGTTTCTTAGAAAGGCATCTTCATACCTGGTGGAAGTTGCATTCCGCCAGTTACGCTAGCCATTTTCTCTTTTTGAGTTTCTTCAACGCGACGAGCCGCATCGTTGAAAGCAGCAGCGATAAGATCTTCAAGCATCTCTTTATCGTCTTCCATTAGGCTTTCATCGATATCAACACGGCGAACGCTGTGGCTACCAGTGATCGTTACTTTTACAAGGCCAGCACCTGACTCACCTGTAACTTCCATATTTGCGATTTCTTCTTGAAGCTTTTGCATGCGCTCTTGCATTTGCTGGGCTTGCTTCATCATGTTGCCCATACCGCCTTTACCAAACATGTTAATACTCTCTGGTCTAATTGGTTTATTAAAATTAATTAAGCTATACGTGCTTAAATGGGGGTTAAGCCAGTGCGATTCAACCCCTCGATGTTCAGTTCTCAGATTTGCTTATCTGGGATGATATGCAAGTCACTAAACGAGAAAATGTTCTAGATAGGACGAACGCTGTCTCTGTCGAGTTCTGCAGCAAAACGTCTTTCGATAAACTGTACGTTGGCATCGTTTTCCAAACTGGTAAACGCGTCTTTCAACTTGCCTTGGTACAACCTTTCTCGTAATTCTAGTGGTGTTTCTCCACCATCACCGATTTCAACACTCAAATGACACTCTTCTCCGAGCACTGTATTGAGAGACTGCAATAGCTCACTCTGTGCACGGTCCGTATTCAAGTGAGCTTGGCTCGCCCTTAACGTTAAAGTGATTGATGTGTCGTTTTTAGCAAACACTGAGTTCAATGCTAACTGTTCAACAAGCTTGGCTGTCTCTAGCTTTTGAATCGTAGCGGACCATTCATCTTGAGCAATCGACTCTTGAAGCAATTTATCGACCATTTCTGGTGTCTTAATATGCTCTAACGCACGCTTGATCTGAGTAGGTGTAAGCTCTTTGCTCACCTCTTTCACTACAGGTTTAGACGGTTTCCAGCGATAAGGTTCATTATCGTTGGTCACATTTTCTGTCGAAGAGGCTGACAAAGAAGCTGGCGACACCCGCTCAGAACCACCGTGTTGCTGAGCAACTCGATCAAGAACTGAAGTTTTAGCTGGTGTCGCTTTAGCCTTTTTTGGCGCCGAGCCTTTGTTTTCTGTTGCCGAACTGCCTCTACGTTGAGAACGTAATTGGTGGCGTAAACCACTCACAGGCGAAGTTGCACGCGCTGGCTGCTCTTGCGGAGCAGAAGGTGCAGCGCTTGGCTGTTGAACCGGACTCTGGTTTTGATAATTCGTTTGTTGCTGCTGAGGCTGCTCTGCACCGTAACTTGGACGCTCATCATAAGCAGGAGGCGCGTCATACTGGCTATGCGGGTAATCCTGCTCTGGATAACCTTGGTTGCCTGAGTGATCAGCGTAACCTTGCGAATCTGAATACTGTGCTTGATTCTGCTGCGGAGCCTGTTGTACGGGTTGCTGCTGCATAGGCTGCTGTTGAGGCGCCTGTTGTTGCATCTGAGGCTGTCTCGGAGCTGCCATTGGCGCAGATTGGCTAACAGGCTGAGCAACGCTCTGAGCTTGAGCTGCTGGCGCTGGACTTGTTGACTGAGTCGAGATTACCGTAGCAACCGCTTGTTCAGCCGGTCTAAATGCCAACATGCGTAAAACCACCATCTCAATACCAACGCGAGCGGTTGGCGATAATGGTAAGTCTTCACGACCCTTCAACACGATCTGGTAGTAGAGTTGAATGTCTTGTGGACTTAGCGCTTTACTCAACAGTTCTAGCTTCTCAGCATCCGGCTGTGCTTTATCTAAGGTTGACGGCAGAGCTTGGAACATCGCCAAACGATGCAGTTGAGTCGCAAGCTGATTCAACAAACCATCCCACTCTACGCCATTCTCAGCAAGACTTTGGATACACGCCATCGCTTGTTGTGGCTGCTTACTGCTGATCGCTTCAAGCAAGTGGATAGCTTGGTCGGTATCTAGCGTGCCAAGCATGTGAGCCACGGTGTCTGTCACGACATTGCCGTTACCTAATGCGATAGCTTGGTCCGTAAGGCTTAGCGCATCACGCATACTGCCGTCAGCAGCATGAGCAATCATCCCAAGCGCACGAGACTCAGACGTCACACTCTCTTGTTCAAGAATGTGGTCAAGCTGCTCGTGAATATTATCAACGCTGATCGGCTTAAGATGGAACTGCAGACAACGCGACAAGATAGTCACAGGAAGCTTTTGTGGATCGGTCGTTGCGAGCAAGAATTTCACATACTCAGGCGGCTCTTCTAACGTCTTTAGAAGCGCGTTGAAACTATGCCTAGAAAGCATGTGTACTTCATCGATAAGGTAAACTTTGAAGCGACCACGCGCCGGCTTGTACTGAACATTGTCCAGAAGCTCGCGGGTATCTTCTACCTTTGTACGTGATGCCGCATCGATCTCTAGCAAGTCAACAAAACGACCTTCATCGATCTCTTTACAGGTTGCACATTCACCACAAGGTGTAGAGGTAATGCCTGTTTCACAGTTTAGACCCTTAGCAAATAAACGGCCGATAGTCGTTTTACCGACACCTCGAGTCCCGCTGAACAAGTATGCATGATGCAACCTGTTTTGGCTAAGTGCATTCTCTAATGCTGTTAAAACATGGGCTTGACCAACCACTTCTTTAAATTTGGTTGGTCGCCATTTTCGCGCTAACGCAAGATAGCTCATGAATAATTCCGAAAAGGATTAGTGACCGTCGAATTCGCAGATGCTAAACACTTCTAGACCTAAGCCTTGTAAGCGCTTGTCACCACCGATTTCTGGAAGGTTAATAACAAATGCAGCGTGTTCTACCACACCACCTAGCTGACGAATCAACTTTGTTGTTGCTTCAATCGTACCGCCCGTTGCTAGCAAATCATCAACCATCAACACTTTATCGCCTTCAACGATAGCGTCAGTGTGGATTTCTAGCGTATCAGTGCCGTACTCAAGCTCATAAGATTGTGCCACAGTTTCACGAGGCAGCTTGCCCGGTTTACGAACAGGGATAAAACCAACACCTAGCTCAAGTGCCAAAGGCGCACCAAATAGGAAACCACGAGCTTCAGTACCAACGATCTTAGTAAAGCCCATGTCCTTGTATGTTTCCGCTAGCAGATCGATAGTCGCTTTGTAAGCTGCTGGATCTTCCATCAAGCTTGTTACGTCACGGAACAAAATACCCGCTTTAGGGTAATCAGGAATGCTTTTGATGCTTGCTTTGATCAGAGAGATTTTTTCTGTGTTCATAATCTTATGCACTTCATTAGGCCGCTTTCCAAACTCTCGTTAACGAATTAAACATCAACGTTCGAAATTAAGGAAAGGTACGATTGGTATTCATTGCAACGAGAGTCATAACTCTGGTTGCTGAAATAATAAACGCCCGCTATACAAGCAGGCACACTGGCTTAATGGTAGTGATTTTCTTTGCTGTCAGCAACCAACTCATGAGTTGGAAGTCGCATAAACCATGTGAGAAGAATAACAAGTACGCAAATTAGGAAAGCCTTGACCCAAATGATAGGGGCAAAGTAGATCGATAACGCAAAACTCAACAAGATAAAGAATACGCCACGCGTTTTAACTTGTTTAGTCACAGCACCGTGCTGATACCAATTGTTCAGTAACGGGCCGAGCGTTTTATGCTCATGCATCCATTTGTGAACTTTAGGGTTACTTCGCATGAAGCATGCGCTAGCAAGAAGGAGGAAAGGTGTTGTGGGCAGAACGGGTAAAACTATCCCTAAAACTGCAAGAAATATACAAAGGCCACCAGCAATATTGAGGCTTAAAACTCGAACGCTAATTGTGGCCTCCTTGAGTTAGCTATCGCCAATTGGCGACGATAACGTCACTAGAATGTTGCGTAACCATTGAATACACGGATCAACGTAAGTGTTGCTGGTAGCAATGGAATCATTAAAAATGCGGCTAAAAATCCTAAAAAGTAGAATACATTAAACGGGTCTTGAAAGTCTTTGTTATCTGCCATGATTACTTCTTGTTTTTGTTAGTAAAGGTAAGTGTCTGGCGAACCAAACCCGCTTTGCTAAATCGACATTTAACAAAAAAGGCATAGCAACACCATTTGCGCAACTATACCTTAATCAATTATTCACAAAAACCGAGGAAATATAGGGTTAATCAGTAGACCCTTGATGTATGTCTAAGCTAAAACTCGCCGAACCAAGCAGGCTCAACGAAAGTTGGCAGCCCTGTTCAATCGGCAGATCCCGTGTAATGAAGTTCTTCTTACAATTCTCACCTAAGCGTTCGCCCGCGGCAATATGTTGATTCAATTCACCATTAGACCATTGTCCATCTAAACCCGCAGGCAAAATAGAGATAGTACCCTCGGCAAGATTGGCGACACCAAACAAAGCGTTAACGGGCGTTGCGCATTTCGAGCACTCAATCCCCTTCTCTAAAATCTCGGCAATATCTTTGAGATCAACATTAAAATCTTTTCGATTTCTTATGTAATCGTGGAATAAGGCTCTCACCAGAAGTGTTGACGCTGAACTGCCATTATCGGCAGAAGACGAATCAACGAGGTAAAAAGCAAATTGCCCATTCATCATCCAAGCATAATCAAAGACGAGTGGCATCATCTCTGTTGATTGCAGTAGTCGGTAACTGCAACGCCATGAACCTTGTCGTGTGTCTTTCTCTGGTAGCAACGCGTGCAATAAGTCTCTTGCCGCACTAGGGTTCTCTTGCAGGTAATTCAGGTGCCAATGTAGCTCTTGGTCTTCAGGGATCTCTCCCCCGTCATCAACGCAGAACCATTGGCTTGAAAAATCTCGTTGGTCTGAAATGTTATCGAACGAATCTGTCAATGTATTCGCAATCGCACTTCCTAAGTGACCGTGATCCTCTAACGGTTTCGCTAAAAAATCTTTAATACCAAATCGCAATGCTTTCGCCACATCAGACATGTCATCTGTGCCGGACACAACGATCATAGGCAGCGACGGGTACTCTAAACTGAGCTCTTCCACAAGCTCGATGCCATCAAGTATCGGCATTGATAAGTCACACACAATTAAATCTGGCGCTGAGTCTCTAAGCTTTTGCAGAGCGTCCAGCCCATTTTCAGCCTCAACCACTTTATAACCAACCTTGTCTAGGTATGCGCTGGTTATCCGGCGAAAAATAGGATCATCATCAACCAACATCACGCATTTTTGGTTAATTACTTCCTGAGCCGAGGTCATTACTGGCTGACTGTGAGTTTTGTACATAATCTATAACCTCACAAAACTAAGTCGAATTATTATTGTTATCTGTTCTAAGAACTAATATAAAACTTAGTAATAAAATGCTAAATACACAAATTTGCACTCTTTGCTGGTAATTCGTGACGAGGGTTGGAATACTTGTAAATAGTGCAACGAGTTGACGTAACGCAAACATTGATCTCACTGTTACGTATAAATTAGATGAGATTGTAAACAAATGTGTCTGGATTTATGAAATTAGATGATTTAAACCTCTTTCGACTCGTCGTTGAAAATGGGAGCTACACCGCAACATCGCGCAAGACTATGATTCCGGTTGCGACCATCACACGACGCATCCAAGCCTTAGAAGACTCTTTGAACCTTAGGCTTCTCAATAGACACGCGCGTAAACTTTCTTTAACAGAGGCTGGCGAACGTTTCTACAATGAATGCTCTCCGTTATTGCAGCGTCTCTCTTCTACTGCTGAAGAGTTAACTGACGTGTGCAAAGGAGCTTCCGGTAAGATTCGTATTACGGCACCTTCCAACCTGACCAAGCGCATGATGATGCCAATGTTCAGCGATTTCATGACTCAATACCCTGATATCAATATTGAGCTGATGATGAACAACCAAGCGGATCAGCTGGACCCAACTGAGTGGGACGTGATTTTCCGTGTCGGCCCACAACGTGATTCAAGCCTAATCGCTCGAAAAATCAGTGAAGTAAAAGATATTCTTATCGCGAGCCCTGAGTATTTAGCGAAGAACCCAGCACCAAGCCATGCTGAAGAGCTAGCGAACCATTCGCTACTCAAAGGCTACCCGCTGATTAAGTGGCAGCTGAGTAATTCGAATGAAGAGACGGTGGTGAATAGCGAGAAAGGCCGTTTCAATGCGAATGCGCTTAATGTCGTGAGACAAGCCTGTTCAGAAGGCCTAGGTATCACCCTAATGCCTGACGTGATGATCCGTGAATACATTGAAGATGGCAGCTTAGTCCAAGTCTTAGAAGACTGGAGCGCTAACCCTCGTGATATTTACATGCTTTATAACCACAAAGACCATCTACCAGAGAAAGTTAGATTGTTTATTGATTTTGTGATCGCGTACCACATTCATTAAGGTCAATCCCCTTCTCCGTAAACAAAAAAACCAGAGCCGATGCTCTGGTTTTTTATATTCTTGCCACTAACGAAAACTAAGCACCTTCGTTGTGTAACTCTAGGTTCGCTAGATCTTGTTGAATCTCACGCTGAACCTTTGAGTCGTCATTACGCAAAGAGTCTAGGAAATCTAGGTACGCTTGGTCGATATCACCCGTTACATACTCGCCGTTAAATACAGAAGTATCGAAACGAGAAATGTCTTGATTGCCCATGCCCACTGCCGAAATCAGATCTGGTAGTGTTTGGAAAATCAAGGCATCTGCGCCAATCTGCTTACAAATCGTTTCGTTATCACGACCATGAGCAATCAGCTCTGTCGCGCTCGGCATATCAATACCGTAAACGTTAGGGAAGCGAACCTCTGGAGCTGCTGAAACCATGAACACTTTGTTTGCGCCAGAATCACGAGCCATTTCAATGATCTGCTCTGATGTTGTGCCGCGAACGATAGAGTCATCAACCAATAGAACGTTCTTACCTTTAAACTCAGAACGGATTGCGTTCAGCTTACGGCGAACCGACTTCTTACGCTGTTGCTGACCAGGCATAATGAACGTGCGGCCAACATAACGGTTTTTTACGAAACCTTGACGGTATGGCTTATTGATCGCTTGAGCGATTCGCAGCGCAATATCGTTTGATGTTTCAGGGATTGGGATAACCACATCAATATCTAAGTCTGCGTACTCTTCTTTAATACGCTTACCAAGCATCTCACCCATCTCAACGCGTGCGCTGTAAACCGAGATTTTATCGATGAATGAATCTGGGCGTGCAAAGTATACAAACTCAAAGATACATGGGTTTAGTTGTGGGTTGTCTGCACATTGCTTAGTGAAAAGCTCACCGTCGAATGTTGCGTAGATAGCTTCACCTGGCGCTACGTCGCGCATGAAGTCGAAGCCAACAGCATCGAGTGCTACCGATTCAGACGCAACCATGTACTCTGTTTTACCATTAACTTCACGCTTACCAAGACACAGTGGACGAATACCATGTGGGTCACGGAATGCGATCATACCGTGGCCGATGATCATCGCAGTTACGGCGTAAGCACCGCGAATTGTGCGGTGCACATTTGCCACAGCGCGGAAAACATCATCCGAAGTCACGTTACCTTTAACAGTATCGATCTCATGAGCCAATACGTTCAGTAGAACTTCAGAGTCAGAGGTTGTGTTTACATGGCGACGGTCTTTTTCGAACAACTTCTCACGAACTTCGTTTGCGTTCGTCAGGTTACCGTTGTGCGCCAACGTAATGCCAAAAGGAGAGTTTACGTAGAAAGGCTGAGCTTCAGACGCACTTGAACTACCCGCTGTAGGATAACGAACATGGCCAATACCAACTTCACCTTGTAGGCGCTGCATGTGTTTTGCTTCAAAAACATCTTTTACTAAACCGTTCGCCTTACGCAGACGGAAACGATTGCTTTCTATGGTACAAATACCAGCGGCATCTTGGCCACGATGCTGCAATACCGTTAAAGCGTCATAAATAGACTGGTTTACAGGTGTTGAACCCACGATTCCAACAATACCACACATGTCCTAATCCTCGATTTTTCGACATTAACTGGCGCTAGAGCGCGCCAGATAAGAAACTAGATGTTGCTTGTAAATGCTCGAAGAACGGCGCAATGATTCGACTAAATTCCGGAACCAATTGCGAATTCTTCCACCACTCAGAACTTGGGAATGCAGTAAACGCATCCATGAAAAACAACACTGCAGAAACAATCAAAACACCACGTAAGCCACCAAAGACGACACCGAGGATTCTGTCTGTACCTGACAGGCCTGTTTTCTGAACTAGCTGACCGATGACATAGTTAACTAAGGCACCAACAACTAACGTTGCAACAAACAATGCTGCTATCGCAGTTCCGTTTCGAAACATCTCATCTTCGATATTGGTGAAGTACATCGCTAATTTAGCGTAGTACTGGCTAGCAATAAAAAATGCTCCAAACCAAATTACGAGTGACAAGGCTTCTTTAGCGAAACCACGAACTAAACTGATCACGGCAGAGAAGCCGATCACGCCTAAAATGACAAAATCTAACCAATTCATGAATTCTTCATCTTAAGTTGGCGCGCATTTTAACAGAAAAAATGCTGACGCAAACGTTTTCTTATGGATTTAACGGTTTAAATTTGAGCAATTGGCCTTTTGAACCCGTAATTTTTTCTAATTCCTTAATTTGTCGCTCAAGTTTGGATTTAGAGACATCCGGGCCAATAATTACTCGCGTAAAAGTTTTTTCTTGCTTGGTGTGAGCCTGATAACCACGCTTTTGCAGATCCTCAACAACATTTTTTGCGTTGTCAGCATTCTTCAAAGCCATCAATTGAATAATCCAAGCACTGTCTTGGTATTCATTTTTTTCCGGTACTGGCTTAACTACTACTGCCACTTTGTCAGCTTCTTTATTATTGGAAGAAGACGCGGTTTGCGTGTTTGAATTATCAGTACGACCACTTTCAACCACTTGCTCAACTGGAGAATCCGGTAGCGCTATCTGATCTTCAACGGGATCGAGTACTTCAAACACTTCAACATTACTATCAAGCTCTGGCTTAATCGGAATGCTTGCAAACTCTTCTTTATAGTGGAGCTTCTTACCATCTAGCACATCGGGCAATACAATCACGCCAATGGCCACTAAAATGATGGTGCCGACTAATCGGCTTTGGAATTTACTTGCCATTTAGTTTCCTTTTTTCTGCCAATGCTCCAAGACTTCGCCTACGGTATGGAAAGAACCGACCACCAACACAACATCATCACCTTTAACAGAAGCTAAAGCCGCTTCAAACGCTGCTACAGGGTTTAGATACTGCTCTACACCTTCAGGCAGGCTTTGACACAATTCAGCTGCTGTCGCTGCACGTGGCCCTTGCAATGAAGCTGGATACCAATGAGTTGCGATTGGCGCTAATACTTCCAATGTCGCAGGGATATCTTTGTCATGAAGCATGGCGACTACAACGTGTAAATTTTTACCCGCATACTTTTTCGTAACTTGCTGCGCAAAGTATTCAGCGGAATGCGGGTTGTGCGCCACATCAAGCACAATCACGGGTTGATCACTAATTTGCTGCATACGCCCAGGAAGCTTCGCATTCTTCATGCCGTTAACAACGTTCACGTCGCTAATATTAAGCTCTGATGTGCCCAATGCCATCAGCGCTGTTGCAGCGTTAGGTAACGGCAAGCTCGGAATAGGTAGCGATTCCAGCTGGAATGCACCACTGCGCCAGTCCCACGTATCACCGTCAACATCATAAGTGTATTGAATACCAACTTGATAGAACTCAGCCTTAATGTCATCAGCGTGCGCTGCAACCGTTGCCGGTGGTTTAGGTTGACCACAAATAGCGGGTTTACCACTACGATAAATGCCCGCTTTCTCAAAACCAATCACATTGATGTCATCACCTAGCCAGTCAACATGGTCGACAGCCAAACTAGTAATCACGGAAACATCATGCTCAACGATATTGGTCGCGTCTAGACGTCCGCCTAAACCAACTTCTAATAGCACAACATCAACCGCTTCAGTTTGAAATGCACGTAACGCCGCTAAAGTGCCATATTCGAAAAAGCTCAGGCTGATTTCGCCACGCTCTTTCTCAATAAAATCGAAAGACTGAACCATCTTTTCATCAGAGAGATCTTGGCCGTTGATACGAACACGTTCGTTATAGCGAATTAAGTGAGGAGAGCTGTAGACACCAACTGAGTAACCAGCGTCCAATAGAATCGCTTCCATCAGTGCACATGTTGAGCCTTTGCCATTGGTTCCGGCAACAGTAATAACATGTTGAGCAGGTTTGGTGAGGTTTGCCTTAGAGGCGACGGCCTGAACTCGGTCTAATCCAAGATCAATAGCGCTTGTGTGGATGTTTGATAAATAATCAAGCCACATCTCCAAAGAGGATGTGGCTTGAGGAATAGGTTGTTGACTCATCTAACTCATAACCATAATTAAGTTGGTTTGTTAGAAGGTACTTTACCCTTTTTCTGGCGCTTCTGGTACTTCATAAGTAGCTTCATTCGGTGAATCGTTCACAGAAACTACTAATGGTGAAGGCTGGTTGGTCATTTTAGCAACAAGGCTTGCAACGCGCTGACGCATCTCACGACGGTCAACAATCATGTCGATAGCACCGTGGTCTAGTAGGAACTCACTGCGTTGGAAACCTTCAGGAAGGTCTTCACGTACCGTTTGTTCAATTACACGACGTCCAGCGAAACCGATAAGAGCTTTTGGCTCACCAATGTTGATATCGCCAAGCATCGCCAAACTTGCAGAAACACCACCCATTGTTGGATCAGTCATTACTGAAACAAACGGTAGGCCTTTCGCCGATAAACGCTCTAGAGCAGCACTGGTTTTCGCCATTTGCATTAGAGACATCAATGCCTCTTGCATACGCGCACCACCACTAGCAGAGAAACAAACTAAACCACAGTTGTTCTCGATAGCAGCATCTACCGCTTTCACGAAACGAGCACCTACAACAGAACCCATTGAGCCGCCCATGAATGAGAATTCAAAAGCACACGCTACGATAGGTAAACCAAGCAGTTCGCCTTTCATTGCAACTAGTGCATCTGTCTCACCACTGTTTTTCTGTGCAGCAGAGATACGTTCTTTGTAACGCTTAGAATCTTTAAATTTCAGCTTATCTTGTGGCTCAAGATCAGTACCTAGTTCAACACGTTCACCTTTGTCTAGGAATGTATCCAGACGACGACGTGCTTTCATGCGCATGTGATGGTCACATTTTGGACATACTTCTAGGTTACGCTCTAGTTCAGCATGGTACAGAACCTGCTCACAAGAAGTACATTTAGTCCAAACACCCTCAGGGATAGACGCTTTACGAGATGTTACGATGTTGCTTTTTTCTAAAATCTTTTCAAGCCAACTCATGGAAGACCTTTTTGTTTCGATTCTTCCGCTTGATTGCGAAAGAAATAAATTTGGGAATTATGCGTGGGAATTAAAGCACATAAAACAGCGACTGTAGATAAAAAACTGGTTGTACCTATTTTCTGGGACTATCTTACGCACTAAACCGTAATAATTTTTGAACCTAAGTCTCACATTTAGTTCAAATTATCCGGCAAAAATAGAGGACCAATTGGCTCTCGTGGTAGTTCAAAATGTTCGGGATAATCAACATCCACCAGATACAAACCTTCCGCTTTTGCAGTTGCGCCGGCTACTTTTCGATCTTTAGCTTCTAAAAGCCACTGGATCCACTCTGGTTTCTGCTCACCCTTACCAACGGCAATAAGGCTACCAGTAATATTCCTCACCATGTGGTGAACAAACGCATTCGCTTTAATATCGATCACAATGTAGTGTCCATGGCGAGTCACATTCAAGTGAATCATGTTTCTCCATGGGCTACGGGATTGACAATGTGTTGCCCTGAACGAAGTGAAGTCATTCTCACCAAGTAAGTACTGACCCGCTTCGTGCATTTTTTTCTCATCAAGATGACCATGATAATGGCTCACGCCTGAATTCAAAATGCCTGGGCGAAGTGCATGGTTAAAGATAATGTAGCGATAACGGCGGGCAGTTGCTGAGAAACGAGCATGGAAATCCTCATTCACTTCTGTCGCCCAACGAACCGCAATATCTTTTGGCATGTTGGCATTCGCGCCCATTGTCCATGCCACCATTTTACGATCGACATTAGTTTCAAAGTGAACGACTTGTCCCGTACCGTGAACACCGGCATCTGTACGACCTGCGCACATAACTTCTACAGGGTGATTCGCGACAACTGAAAGAGCCTTTTCCAATTCTTCTTGGACACTTTTCACGTCTCGTTGGCGCTGCCAACCAAAGTAGTGGGTACCGTTATATTCAATACCTAAAGCAATTTTCATGTTCTTGTTCTCTTTGAAAATGGGCGAGAAGTATATACGGAAATCAGTGCTAGCCCAAATAGGATGGGGCTAAAACTTCAATAAACAATCAGCATCGACCGAGACGATACTTTTAAGAAACCAAATAATACAATGGCGCTCTGTATCGCCTTAAAACAAAGGGTAGCCAACGCTACCCTTTATGATTTTTAATTTATCGACCGTTTAACGAATCGATCAGGTTTTTTGCCTCTCGACGAATATCATCGCTACCGTCAACGATTGCCTCTTCTAGAAGCTTAATTGCACCTTGCGAGTCACTCATCTCGATGTAAATTTTAGCCAAATCAAGCTTACCTGCAGCCTCTGCGTTGCTATCAACATCATAGTTGCCAATGTCGCCGATAACGTCTGGGAATTCATTTAGGCCAACATCCAGTTTAAGCTCTTCATCATCCGGATTAATGACCTCTTCACCTTCTTGCTCGACTTGAGCCATCAGTTCATCAATGGTCATGTATTGCTTATCACGGCTGCTGCCTGATTCGGTTAGGTTGTCTTGTTGAGCCCAGTTCTCTTCTTTGATCTTCGGTTCAGCTTGCTGTTCAGCCGACGCCCAAATCTCTTGTTGGTCATCAGGCACATCATTATGCATGCTCGATTGTTGCTCTGGCGCTAGGTTAAAGCCTTTCCAGTCTTCGCCGCCAACTTCTAGCATGGCATCAATATCTAGCCCTGCACTATCAATCGATGTTGCATCCAATGGCTTATCGAACATGTTGTCGACAGAGTCTTGAACATCTTCAGAAAGCAACTCAGCTAATGCTGTCTCATCAAAGTCATCAAAGCCTTCTAGTGGCTCGTCTTGAACCGCTGCAGGCGTTGAGTTTAGCTCTGACGCAGCGCTCAGTGATTCTTCTGGCTGTGCAAAACCAGCCAACTCAGAATCTTGTGCATTCGAGAAATCTTCAGCGTGACTGAAGCTCTGCGGGTTTGAGAACAAATCATGCAACGCATCCTGCTCTTCGCCTTGTGGACTGAAAGACGTTAGCGGTGTTGGCTTCTCAGCAAAAGCATCAGAGATGGCTTCATCTTCACCGTATTCTGGTAAATCAAGTTCATTGAACTCTACGCCTTCATCTTCTGCTACTGGCTCAGCACTGCTTTGCTCAATATCATCTAAGACAGAATCGGCTTTCGCACTCTCTTCATCGTATTCAGGCAGATCAAGGTCATCGAATTCGAACTTCTCAGTGCCATCAGATAGATCTTGTTCTAATTGAGCTTCGTCTGGTTCGCTAACAACTTCAGCTAATGCATCTTCTTCACCGAATTCTGGCAGCTCAAAATCATCAAACGAGAACTCTTCTTCGCTTTCTGGTTTCGCAGTTTCAGCCTGTGGTGCAGCCTCTAGCTGAGGCTCAGCGGTTGGTTGCGATTCAACACTTGGTTGAGAGTCGATATCAGGCGTTGCTGGCTCTGCTGTTGATTCAGCATCAGCTTCCGCCAGTGCGTCTTCTTCACTAAACTCTGGCAACTCAAAGTCATCAAACGAAAACTCTTCGTCGTCTTGACTCTTAGCTTCAGCTTGAGTCTCAACAGCAGGTACTACTGATTCTGGTGTTGCTTCAGCATCAGCTTCCGCCAGTGCGTCTTCTTCACCAAACTCAGGTAATTCGAAGTCATCAAACGAGAATTCGTCTTCGCTTTCTTGTTCTGCTACTTCCGCTTGTGGAGTAGCTTCAACTTGCGATTCAGCGTCTAATTTAGGTTCAACAACAGGTGCTACAGGTTCTGGTGTTGCGTCAGTTTCTGCTAATGCTTGTGGTGCAGACGTCTCATCTTCAATCAGCCAATCGTCGTCTTGTGGTACGCCAAATTCATTTGGAATAATTTCTGGCATATTGGCAGCACGAACTGGCTCTGGCTCTGGCTCTGGCTCTGGCTCTGGCTCTGGCTCTGGCTCTGGCAAGGATTCAACGACATCTTCAAACTGATCGCTACCTTGGATCTTCGGTTCAAAGTCAAAATCAGAGGTAACGTTCACAGGCGACTCTACATCGTCGATCGCTTCAGCTAACCAATCTTCAACCGTCTCTTCATCATCGTCAGAGATATCATTTAAAGAGGATGGTGAAGCTTGATCTTCAAAGCTAGCAGCGATGTCTTCACGTTGCTCTTGGACGTCGGCTTCTTTCGGCTCTGGTTCTTGTTGTGCGGTTTCTTCTTGAACTCGCTCTTCAAAATCTGGTTTGTCAAAATCAGAATTCTCAGATAACAGCGAGTCGATATCCAGTTCATCATCTTCAACCGATGATTCAGTTTCTTCCGCTGATACTTGGTTGCTATCTGAAAGAGACGTTTGCTCTGGTTCAACCGTATTTTCAAGAGATGGTTCAGCTGGCTCTTCTGTCGCTGGCAGCGAATCGTTGTCATCAGAAGTCATTAACTCATCAATCAACGCTTCGTCTGTCGTTTCTAGCGAGTCATCAAGTAAAGCATCCGTTGCCGGTGCGACACCGAACAAATCATCGATAAAGTCATCACGATTAAAGTCTTCATCATTTTCTGGCTTAACGTCAGCACTTTCTTGGATCAGTTCCGAATCTAACGATTCATCACTAACTGCTTCAGGTTGTGGTGTTTCACTAATATCCGACGCGTGCTCAGGCTCAACTTCAGATTTTTCTGAGGTTAACGGAGTAAGGTCAACGTCTGAGCCCACTTCAGGTTCATCGTTAGCGTTGTCAAAACCAAAGGCTGCGTCTAGCTCTTTATCAAACGCATTCTCTTCAGATTCAAGCTCGTCTTCAATGCCAGTTGTCAGTAAGTCATCAAACGGGTCTAAAGATTCCGCTTTTGGGGCATCTGCTTCGTCTGCTGACAGCCCATCATCTGACAATTCACTATCAAGGAAGTCATCCAATAAGTCGGTACTTTCGGCATCAAGTTCGAAATCATCATCGTCAGAATCACCTATCAGTTCATCCAAGGTTTCCGTGCTGTCTTCTGCGATGTTTAGGTCATCATCGGTCGACAAACCAGAAAGCTCTTCAAGTTCAGATAATGAATCAAAACCTAAAGGCTCACTTTCAGACTCATCACCCGATTCGTCTTCCAACATTTCATCAAGAAGGTCGGTCGAGTTACTTAGATCAACGTCATCCCCAGCCAATTGCTCATCAAGCAGATCAACGCTGTCTTGAGGTTCTTCATCTACGATTGGCTTATCGAACTGAGACAAAATGTTTTCGATATCATCATCAGACGCTAAACCACTGTTTAGGTTAGTGGCAATCTCATCGTCATTATCGAGGTTGAAAGGGTCATTCGCCTGATCGTTCTGAGCGGCAACCTGGGCAAAGATGTCATCAATATCATCATTTGCTGTCGGTGACGCAGGCTCAGGGCTCTGTTGTTCAGAGATTAGAGCATCAATATCAAAATCGTCATTGCTCAAATCAGCAGGCTTGGTATCGCTTTGTTGCTCTGAGATAAGTGCATCAATGTCAAAATCATCGCTTGCTGGTGCTTCAGTGTTAGACGGCGAATTACTTTGCTCTTCCGAAATCAACGCATCAATATCAAAGCTGTCATCATCTTCGTCATCAAGAGCAAACAGATCATCTAATAAAGATTGGTCTAGCTCGTTAGAGCCTAAGTCCTCAGTTTCACCCTCTTGAGATAACAAGGCTTCAATGTCATCAGCAGACATTGCGTTATCATCAGAAAGGTCAAAATCGACTTCATCTGTATCAAGTGCGCTTTCCGCGGTTTTATCGAGCGCGCGCTCCATCTCTTCAAGACCAAGAGCCTTCTCTTCGCCATTAACACTAATGCCGTTACTGCTGTCTAAATCAAGATCATCGAAGTTGGTGTCTAAATCACCGTTTTCGCCAATGCTGGCAAACGGGTCATCATCTTCACCGTCGAGGTTAAAATCGAGATCCGACTCATCTAAACCGGCAAAGACATCGTCTTCTTCAGCTAGCGCTTGATCGTCAAACAACTTGTTGGCGTCATCTTCCGTACCAAACAAATCATCGTCTAACGACAGCTCGTTAAGGTCATCCATCTCGTCGCCCAATGCAATAGGCGCGACGACGCTTGGTTCTGGCTGAATCGGTTGCTCTTGAATAGTTTGCTGTTGCTCATCATTTTTAGAACGACGGCCTAACAACATCACAATGATCAAACCAAGTAGCAGACCTGGAATAATCGCAAGAGCCGCCACTAACCAACCATTCGATAACAATTCGTCCATGGCACTTGGTGCCATCTTTTCAATTTCGGCGTTCTTTCTGCGCTCTTCATCAAGCAGCTTTTCCACTTCGCTACGAATGCGGTCTTCATCACTGAGCTCAGTTTTTAGTTCATCAACTTCCGATTGAACATTCGACAACATCAAACGAAGTTGGTGGTTTTTCTCTTCAAGTGACAAGAGTTCAGTTTCTGAAAGCTCTAGCTGCTTCTCTAACTTGTTCATCTCTTGGGTTGGAGCGGATTGTTCTAGAGAAGACTGAGTTGGAGACAATGGTTTTTTTGCAGTTTCAGCAGAGCTTACTTGCTTGGCAGGAGTAGTATTTTTTGCATCAGAACTCGAGGTTTTTGGTTTTGAAGCGACAGGCTTGCTCGCAGGAGCATCAAGCTTAGCAAGATGTGAGTTCATGATGTTGATAGCTTGCTGCGTCGAACTTGCACGTGTTTGTTCTAAAGAAGGCACACGTAAATTGCTGGCAGATAGCAGACTATGGATATTCTGGTTTTCAAACGCTTGTGGGTTTAAGCGATAAATAGCCAACAGGGTTTGTTGGACTGAAACGGAGTTATCAGGGCGTAACTTTGAAGCAATAGACCACAATGTCTCTGAGCCGCGAGTTGGACCATAGAAACGTGAAGGCTCAGCGCTATTCGATTGCGCTCTTTGAAGAGGTTCTGAAAACGTAGGCGCTGATTGTATCTGACCATTAGGCCCTACAACTCGAATGGAATCTGCACGAACAACGGAAATCTGAGTCGCAATGATAAAGGCAAAAGGCATTAACCACGGCTTGAAAATTTGAAACATAAAAGGCTCAGCTAGGTGCTTAAATTCGGAAAAGTGATGATCTATTAAATATATCGGATAAATGACGTAAAACTATAGAGATGAAAACAAAAAATGTGTTGCAGCAACAATATTCGCAGCAATTTCACACAATTTGACTAACAATATTTTTAATCGATTAAAAAAGCCCCACTAAAGAGTGAGGCTTGTTTATCAAAGCAATAAAGCTTAGAAGTAATCGCGAATCAGAACTTCAGCGATTTGCACTGCGTTTGTTGCTGTGCCTTTACGAACGTTATCAGCTACAACCCACATATTCACGCCGCTGTGATGGCTGATGTCGTTACGAATACGACCAACCATTACGTGGTCTTTACCGCCTGCATCACGAACTTGAGTTGGGAAGTCTAGCGCTTGGAATACTTCAACACCTTCTGTGTTCTCTAGAAGCTGAACGACTTGCTCTGCACCGATAGGCGCGCGAGTTTCAATGTGTAGAGACTCTGCGTGACCGTAAAATACTGGTACGCGAACACAAGTCGGGTTCACTGTGATTGAAGAGTCAGCAAAGATTTTTTGAGTTTCCCAAACCATCTTCATCTCTTCACGCGTGTAGCCGTTCTCTGTAAATTCATCGATTTGAGGAATACAGTTGAAAGCGATCTGTTGTGAGAACGCTGAATTTTCAGCTGGCATGCCGTTAAGAAGCTTAGCCGTTTGACCCGCTAGCTCATCGATACCTGGCTTACCTGCACCAGACACAGATTGGTAAGTTGAAACGTTAATACGCTCAAGGCCCACTTCATCGTGAATTGGTTTTAGCGCTACTACCATTTGGATAGTCGAGCAGTTAGGGTTCGCGATGATGTTACGGTTACGGAACTCAGCAATTGCTTCAGGGTTCACTTCAGGCACAACCAGAGGAACATCGTATTCGTAACGGAAACGTGATGTGTTATCGATAACAACAACACCTTCATCAGCAGCAATTGGAGCCCAACGCTCTGAAAGTTCGCTACCTGCAGAGAAAAACGCAATATGTACTTGAGACCAATCGAAGTCTTCTACGTTTTGTACTTGTATTGTTTTGCCGTTAAAACGGGAAGTTTTGCCTTCACTACGTTCACTTGCTAGTAAGTGCAGTTCACCGACAGGGAATTTACGCTCTTTAAGTACTTCAAGAATGGTTTCACCAACCGCACCAGTCGCACCTAAAATAGCAATATTAAATTCTTGGCTCATTGTTTCTCTCTTTTATAAAGTTGGCTTTACCATAAAACCGAGTTTAGATAACGGCGTTAAATTACAAGATTCGTCGCCCGTTAACTCGACTGCACTGTATTCTCTGCGGTCCCAATATTCTTTACGCATCTTGTCAAAAGAACCCGGCGTAGCGATATTGCGACGGAATAAGGCGTCGTCTTTGCGCACATCATAGATCAACTGAGTCAAATTGTGCAGTGTTGCTTCATCCCAAGCTCTATCTAATTTCATTTGAGGTACAGGCGCTGTCGGCAATAAGTCACTTGCATACGCACGCTGTTCAGTACCTAAAAACTCACAATAACTGTTGAAGATCATCGTGGTACCACGCGCTTTACCCTCTAAACCGTAGCCCGCTACGTGAGGAGTTGCAAAAGCGAGTAACGGAAGAAGTTCAAAGTCGACTTCAGGTTCAAATTCAAACACATCAAGAACCGCAGTAAATCCATCAGCTTTTTGTAAACGAGCTTTTAGCGCTTGGTTATCCACCACAGGGCCACGAGCGGCATTAATCAGAATTTGATCAGCACGTAAGTTGTTCAGCACTTGATCATTGATCAAGTGATGCGTTGGAAACTCACCCGTCTTAGTGATTGGCGTGTGCAATGTAATAACGTCTGATTGCTCAAGCAGAGTCTCTAGCTCAGTAAATTCGCGAGAATCACCCTCTTGTTGTTTTAGAGGATCGTTCAGCAGAACTTTAATACCTATGCCTTCTAAGCACTTCGCTAAGTAGCTGCCCACTTGACCACAGCCGATAATACCAACCGTTTTATCAAAAACAGAGAAGCCTTGCTGCTGCGCAAGAACCATCATCGCACTGAACGCGTACTCAGCAACACCCACCTTGTTACAGCCAGGAGCCGCAGTAAAGAAAATGCCACGCTCTTTCATCAATTCTTGGTCAACGTGATCCATACCAGCCGTCGCAGTCCCGACAAACTTCAGCTTATTGGCTTTGCTGATTAATGACTCGTTTACTTTGGTAACAGAGCGAATCATCAATGCGTCTACGTCAACTAGGTCGTCAGCTGTTAATGTGCGACCAGACTTCATTGTCACTTCCCCTAGCTGGCTAAATAGCGCTTCAGCGTAAGGCATATTTTCGTCGATTAAGATTTTCATTTGGCGAGTACTTTCGTTGGGGTCTATCGACCTAAATGTGAATTGAAATGATTGTGCAAAATTCCACACACGGTGTCGAGTAGCAATTGGAATACATTATAAATAAAGGGCTGAATCGGCTAGCCTTGACAGACAAGAACCGAAACCAAAGTGAACACCCAAGATCAAACGGCTAAAACGAAAAATGCCCGATTGAATAAACAATCGGGCAAACATCCAGAACAAAAGGATCCTATCTCGCTCTCCAGGAGACAGAGTCTTGCGTCTGTTCAACCAGTACTAACTAAGTCACTACTGATCAAGCTCTGGAAACCTTTCAACTTTTAAACCTAGATTTAAAACCCATGTTTATAAAGCTTTGTTCTGTGGTTCATAATTAATGAGTTACCTGTGCGTGTTGAATCTACACTCGCGTAACCCTTTAACGATTAACCTTTGTATATCTGACTCAAGCCTAAATTAAGCTTGGTACTTTTTGATTACTAGCGTTGCGTTCGTACCGCCGAAACCAAAGCTGTTAGACATAACCGTTGTTAGCTCTTGTTCACGAGCTTCAGTTACGATATCTAGGCCAGCAGCTGCTTCGTCTAGGTTAGAAACGTTAATGCTTGGAGCGATGAAGCCGTTGTCTAGCATTAGCGTTGAGTAAATCGCTTCGTGTACGCCAGCTGCACCTAGAGCGTGACCTGTCATCGCTTTAGTTGCAGAAATTGCTGGGCTGTTACCGCCGCCATTACCTTGAGAGAAAACTTCTTGGATAGCGCCTAGCTCTTTCACGTCGCCAACTGGAGTTGAAGTACCGTGAGTGTTCACGTAGTCAACGCCATCAACGTTTTGCATAGCCATCTTCATACAACGAACCGCGCCTTCACCAGAAGGAGCAACCATGTCGTAGCCATCTGAAGTTGCGCCGTAACCTACGATCTCACCGTAGATTTTTGCGCCACGAGCAACTGCGTGCTCAAGCTCTTCGATTACTAGCATGCCGCCACCACCAGAGATAACGAAACCGTCACGGTCTGCATCATAAGTACGAGAAGCCAGCTCAGGAGTGTCGTTGTACTTAGTAGAAAGTGCGCCCATTGCGTCGAACATCATAGTCAGAGACCAATCCAGTTCTTCACCGCCACCAGCGAATACAACGTCTTGCTTACCAAGTTGGATAAGCTCCATTGCGTGACCAATACAGTGTGCAGATGTCGCACATGCAGAGCTCATAGAGTAGTTCACACCACGGATTTTGAAAGGAGTTGCTAGACAAGCAGAAACCGTAGAAGCCATTGTACGTGGAACCATATATGGACCAACGCGCTTCACGCCTTTCTCACGAATGATGTCTACCGCGTTTACTTGGTTTAGAGATGAAGCACCACCTGAACCCGCAACGATACCCGTGCGGTCATTAGATACTTGATCTTCAGTTAAACCAGAATCAGCAATTGCTTGCTCCATTGAAAGATAAGCGAATGCCGCTGCATCACCCATAAAGCGCATTTTTTTGCGATCGATATGGTCAGCAGGGTTCATTTTTAGGTTACCCCATACTTGAGAGCGCAAGCCATTTTCCTTGAACTGCTCTGAAGCGGTAATACCAGATTTACCCTCTTTCAGTGATGCTAAAACTTCTTCGACGTTGTTACCGATACTTGAAACAATACCCATACCGGTGATTACGACTCGTTTCATGTGACATTCCTATAATTCTAAATTCAGCTAGATGATAACTAAGAAGCCTAACAAAAGTGGTCAGCTTTCCTAGAAATTCGTACAATCCCTACCAACATATCGCTTCAAATCACAAAATGATAGATTTTATGACTTCAATTACTAATGCAGAACTGGAATGGAATGAGTCTGGCACGCCAGTTTCAGACCAATTTGACGACGTTTACTTCTCCAATGTTAACGGTTTAGAAGAAACTCGCTACGTCTTTTTAAAGCAAAACCACCTTCCAGAGCGTTGGCTTGAACATGAACAACGCCGTTTTGTGATTGCAGAAACCGGCTTTGGCACAGGTTTGAACTTTCTTGCAGTTTGGCAATGGTTCGATGCTTTTCTTAAAGATAACCCACAAGCGATGACCAAAGAGTTACATTTCATCAGTTTTGAAAAATATCCTTTAAATAAAGAGGATCTCATCAAAGCACACCAATCGTGGCCAGAATTAGCCGAGTATGCGACGCAACTCCAACAACACTACCCTATCGCCCTGCCTGAATGTCACCGCATTGTGCTTGGCGACGGTGCAATCACGCTTGATTTATGGTTTGGCGATATTAAAGATTGCATGCCTAACGTACCAACCCCACGTGAAGGTTTGGTTGATGCTTGGTTCTTAGACGGTTTTGCTCCGAGCAAGAACCCAGAGATGTGGAATCAAAACCTATTCAACGGTATGGCCAAGCTCGCCAAGCAAGATTGTAGTTGCGCGACTTTCACCGCGGCTGGCTTTGTGCGCCGTGGCTTAATTGAAGCTGGCTTTGAAATGAAGAAGGTCAAAGGTTTTGGCACCAAGCGAGAAATGATTGCAGGCCGACTTGGCGAAAAGCATGCTCACACCAACATCAAACCTTGGTATGGCCTATCACAGCACAACGAATCGCAAGACATCGCTATCATCGGTGGTGGTGTTGCTAGTGCAGCACTCGCTAAAACGCTGAGCCGCCGTGGTAAAGACATCACGCTTTATTGTGAGCACCCACAAGCAGCGGGTAATGCATCAGGCAACAATCAAGGTGCGATTTATCCATTGTTAAGCGAAGCCACCTCGAACGTGTCTCGCGTGTTTGGACCAGGCTTACTGTTTGCTCGCCAGTTCATTAATCAGGCGGCGCAATCTATTCAGTTTGACCACAGTTGGTGTGGCGTGAACATTTTGATGTGGGACGAAGGCTCCACTAAAAAGCTCAACCGCATGTTGGAAGGCAATTTCCATACAGATTTGATTCAGCGTTTATCGCCAGAACAAGCGAATGAAAAGATTGGCCTACCGGTCGATAAAGAGAGCGTTTACTTCCCACTGGGTGGTTGGTTGAGCCCTCTGCAACTGACACAAGGCCTGATCGGGAAGTTAGAAGAGACCCACCAAGTTAGCACTCACTATCAACATCAAGTGACTCAACTAGAATGGCTCGAAACTGAACAACAATGGTTGCTCATCATTGAGACACCACAAGGTGAGATTCAAACCAAGCATGACCAAGTGGTGGTTGCGAACGGCCACAAGTTCACTCAGTTTGAGCAGACTCAGCCAGTACCACTGACACCGGTTAAAGGTCAAGTGAGCCACATTCCGACCACGGATAACCTCAGTAAACTAAAAACCGTGTTGTGCTTTGATGGTTACTTAACACCACAAAACCCAAACAATGGACACCATTGTATTGGCGCAAACTACGACAAAACCAACATCGACCAAGAGTTTGATATTGAGGTTCAGCAACATAATGGCGAGCGTCTGCATGGGTCACTGCCAGACCAAGCATGGACAAAAGATGTCGATACCAGTAGCAACCTAGCGCGCCAAGGTATCCGTAGCGTGAGCCGTGACCACTTGCCATTTGTTGGCAATGTGGGCGATTTCGAAGCCATTAAAGATCAGTACCAAGATCTACACAACTTTAACCCACAGCGTGACTCGGTTGATGATGTTGAAACGGTGACAAGCTTCCCTAACCTATACTGTTTTATCGGATTAGGCTCACGTGGCTTGAGCTCTGCGCCATTATTGGCTGAAGTGTTAGCATCACAAATTTGTGGCGATCCGCTTCCCTTACCTGTCGATGTGCTTGAAGCGATTCACCCAAGCAGAATGTGGGTACGCAGGCTGCGTAAAGGTAAAGCATTAACCGCTGGCTGGGTTGCAGATAAGCACTCAAAAACAAATCAGTAGTTTCTAGTTCAACTATTCTGAATATCTAAATATTGGAAATACCTGAAACTAAAAGCTAAAAAGCCCGAGCGACATTATGTCCCTCGGGCTTTTTGTTGTTCGTGTTGATCTAACTTGTATTTACAGCTTAGCAACCGCGTCTTTGATCTGCTGAGCAATCTCTTCGTTGCTGATAGAACCAGACTCAAAATCAAAGTTATCGTAGAAGCTTGGTACTGAAACTGACGCTTTTACGTTTCCGCCAAAGTATGGCGCTGAACCTGTTGCTGCGCCAAGTACCGTTTGTGCACCGCCTGGGCCAGGTGAAGTCGCTAAGTAAACCGCCGGCTTCTCGCCAAACACAGAGCGCTCAATGCGTGTCGCCCAATCAAATAGGTTTTTGTACGCAGCTGGGTAGTGGCCGTTGTGCTCAGCAAAAGAGATAACAAACGCATCTGCTTCAGCTAAATCACGTAAGAATGCTTGTGCGCCTTCCGCTTGGCCAATCTCTTTTTCAGTGTCTTCACTGAACATAGGAACGTTGTAATCGTTGATGTTTAGAACTTTAACTTCAGCACCTTCAATCAAGTTAGCTGCGTAAGTTGCTAGAGTTTTGTTGATAGAAGTAGAGCTTGTGCTTGCGCCGAATGCGATAACTTTCATGATGTGACCTTTTCTGTAAATCCGTTAAGTGGGATTAGAATAACGTAGTCAGAAAATGGAACCATCACAAGGATTGAACGGACTCATTCAAAAATTTCGAATGAGTCTCAAATAATTAACAGCTCAGCAAAATGGAAAGGAAGGGACTGAGCGGATAGTGATAAATTGTTAGCTATTAAGCTTGGTTTTGCAGTTCAACCCAAAGGTCATTAACGATGGTGCGATCTGCTGGCGTTAGTTCAGAGCGAGCGTCATCTAGGCTCTTCTCGATGCGTGCTTTTACTTCAGCTACGTCTTCAATGCCTTCTTCTTCACATGAAGCCACTGACAGAGAAATATGACCACGTAAGTAACCACCAGCAAACAGTTCATCGTCTGATGCGTTTTCAATGCGAGCATCAATTACTTCAAGTAGTTTTTCTTCAAATTCGATAATCATAATATTCTCTTATTTCACAATAAATTGGCTAGTACATAAAGGTTCTACATCGTAGAAGCTGCGTAATGCTTCAGAGAGCATTTTTACGCGAGGCGGAAGGCCAGCTTCAAAGATACCCATGACTTCGCTGTGTACTTTATTCATAAAGGCCAAACGATCTGGCTCAAAATCGCCGTGTAGATTGTCACAGCTGACATTAAAAGGAAAGCCTGCGCTCATCGCAATGATCCATTCATACGCTTGTGGGCGAATTTCTACTTTTTCAAACTCAGCTTGAACCGACTCAGTTCGACCATCAGGCTCATACCAATAGCCAAAATCTTCCAACAAACGACGCTCAGGACCAGCGACACACCAGTGCGCTATCTCGTGAAGTGCAGACGCATAAAATCCGCGAGCAAATACGATACGGTGATGAAGAACCTCCCCATCGGCTGGCAGGTAAATAGGCTCGTCTGCACCCAGTTCGAGTTTGGTATTGTAACTCTCGAAAAAGGTTTGATTGAAAATATCGATGATGTCTGGGTATTGGTGCGTCATAAAATCAAATTTAAGTAAAAAGAACCGGGGCATTTTGCGTTTTTTTAAGCGCTCGGTAAAGCCCTATCACGAGCAATGGCATTAGGTTGCCCCCAATACTTTACTGTGACAATCGATTGCTGATCCCAGATTACACTACTTTGAGGCGAATGATTAGTTTAGCTAATCTGAAACACCCATTCACGGTACAAATATTCATTCGTCAATCAGCGTTTTTACTACTACACTCGCGCTTCATTTTTATATCCCTAAGGCCTATAAGACTCCAATTTATAGACCTATATTATAGAGCTACAGCAATGCTACTAAGTGTTTTGTATATCATTGGCATCACGGCAGAAGCCATGACCGGCGCTCTCAGTGCTGGCAAACAAAAAATGGATTGGTTTGGTGTAATGTTGGTTGCCAGTGCAACGGCAATTGGCGGCGGTACAGTACGAGATATCTTACTCGGCCATTACCCTTTAGGTTGGGTTGAAAACCCACAGTATCTGGCAATCACCTGTATCGCAGGTGTTATTACAACCGGACTGGCTAAATGGGTTATCAAGCTCAAAGGGCTATTCATTCGTTTAGATGCACTAGGGCTTATCGTGTTCAGTATCATTGGTACTAAAGTAGCGATGACCATGGGTCTACATCCAATGATCTGCATGGTGTCTGCGCTAGTCACGGGTGTCTTTGGTGGTTTACTGCGCGACCTTATCTGTCGTCAAACACCATTGGTGTTGCATGAAGAGCTGTATGCCTCTGTTGCACTTGTCGCTTCAGGTTTATATCTAGGTTTGCTTGAACTTGGCATTAACGACGTAACCGCGACGATTGTGACGCTTGTAGTTGGTTACTTGCTGCGTATGGCAGCTGTACGATTCAAGTGGCGTTTACCTTCGTTCCAGCTTGATCCTGAAAGCTCGGTACATTAAATGATATATTCTCAATTACGCAGAATATAAAAAGGGTTGCTTCATCACGAAGCAACCCTCTTTGTTTTTATCAAATCAGTTTCAAATCTGTTCTGATTACAACGAAGCAGAACTAGATTTTTGGCGTTTCAGTTGTCACACCAAAGTTTTGACCACGGTGACGTAGCAAGTGATCAAGCAATACAATCGCTAACATCGCTTCTGCGATCGGCACGGCACGGATACCTACACATGGGTCATGACGACCTTTAGTGATTAGTTGCGTTGCTTCACCGTCTTTAGTGATCGTGTCACCAGGAACGGTAATGCTTGATGTTGGTTTAAGCGCAATGCTTGCAACAATATCTTGGCCAGTAGAAATACCACCTAAGATACCGCCAGCATGGTTGCTGCTGAAACCTTCTGGCGTTAATGGATCACGGTGTTCACTACCGCGTTGATTAACGACGTCAAAGCCATCACCAATCTCAACACCTTTCACCGCATTGATGCTCATTAGAGCGTGAGCAATGTCAGCATCTAGACGATCAAAAATTGGCTCACCAAGGCCTACAGGCACTTTAGTCGCAACCACTTGAATCTTCGCACCAATCGAGTTGCCTTCTTTTAGCAAGTCACGAATCAGTTGATCAAATTCTGGTACTTTGTCGGCATCTGGGCAGAAGAAAGCGTTGTTTTCAATCTCGTTCCAATCCACTTTATCAATTGAGATATCACCCATTTGAGAAAGGTATGCTTGGATTTCAACACCAAATTCTTGTTTTAGGTATTTCTTCGCTATTGCACCTGCAGCAACGCGCATTGCAGTTTCACGAGCTGAAGAACGACCACCACCTCGGTAATCACGTACACCGTACTTTTGATGGTACGTATAGTCAGCGTGGCCTGGGCGGAACTTGTCTTTAATTTCGGAATAGTCTTTAGAGCGTTGGTCTGTATTTTCAATCAATAGACCAATAGAAGTGCCCGTAGTTTGGCCTTCAAATACACCTGATAAGATTTTCACTTCATCCGCTTCACGGCGAGCCGTTGTATAACGAGAAGTACCAGGGCGACGACGATCCAAATCTCTTTGAAGGTCTGCTTCGGTAATTTCTAATCCTGGTGGGCACCCATCTACGATACATCCTAGTGCGATACCGTGACTTTCTCCGAACGTGGTCACGCGGAAATGTTGTCCGATACTGTTTCCTGCCATTACTTCCTCTAAATCAGCTATTGAGCAGAAGGTTTGATTCCGAAACCGACTGGCTAACAGCTTTACTTGTCTATTCTTCGTGAATTCATAGTGGCTTTATTACCAAATGATGTAAACCCCAAAAAACGAACAATTTTAACTTTCTATTACATGAGCCGAATGAAATGAATAACGCGGGGAAATGAGTGGCGCTTTGAGAAGAGTATTTTTATTATGGTAAGAAAGCAAAAAACCCGACAACTCGGAGAGTTATCGGGTTTCTTTAAATAATGGCACGCCCTGAAGGATTCGAACCTTCGACCACCTCCTTAGAAGGGAGGTGCTCTATCCAGCTGAGCTAAGGGCGCGCTACAGGAACGAATTATACGAATTCGAATCAGTAAAGCAACGGCTTTATGTAACATTCTGATCTAAGTGAGTAAAAAAAGGGCAACAAACATATAAGTGTTGGAAAATAGAACAAAGCAAACGTTTGCTTGATGGTAATCAAAAAGATTTTCTGGAATAATGCGCCAAAAACATCAGCCACTAACTTGAATATCAATACTAAGGAAATTCATGACTGCTCAAAATATTGATGGAAAGCTAATTTCTCAAACGGTTCGCTCCGAAGTTGCTGCACGTGTAAAAGCTCGTACTGAAGCTGGATTACGCGCTCCGGGCCTAGCGGTTGTTTTAGTGGGTGAAGACCCTGCTTCTCAGGTTTACGTTGGAAGTAAGCGTAAAGCGTGTGAAGAAGTTGGCTTCGTGTCTAAATCTTACGACTTGCCAGCCACTGCGACAGAAGACGAATTGTTAACACTGGTAGACCAACTGAACCAAGACCCAGAGATCGACGGTATTCTGGTTCAACTGCCTCTACCTGCTGGTATTGATAGCACTCACGTTCTTGAGCGTATCACGCCAGAAAAAGACGTTGATGGCTTCCACCCATACAATGTCGGCCGTTTGGCTCAGCGTATGCCTAAGCTTCGCTCTTGTACGCCAAAAGGCATCATCACGCTGCTTGACCGTTACAACATCGATTTACGTGGTAAGCACGCGGTTGTCGTTGGCGCATCAAACATCGTAGGTCGCCCAATGACGCTAGAGCTCCTTCTAGCAGGTTGTACAACGACAACATGTCACCGCTTCACCAAAGACCTTGAAGGCCACGTGCGTCAAGCAGACGTTGTTGTAGTTGCAGTAGGTAAGCCAAACTTCATTCCAGGTGCTTGGATCAAGAAAGGCGCTGTTGTGGTCGATGTGGGTATCAACCGTTTGGAATCTGGCAAACTAGTGGGTGACGTTGAATACGACGTAGCGAAAGAAAGCGCAAGCTTCATCACGCCTGTACCGGGTGGTGTTGGTCCAATGACGGTGGCGAGCCTAATCGAGAACACCATGATCGCTTGTGAGCAATTTCACTCGAAGTAATCCGCAGCGCATATAAATAAAATTAGAAGGCCGCAACGTGATGAACGCTGCGGCTTTTTTGATACTTAGACATTCGTTTTGAAACAGGGCGACTCGCTTTTGATGCACTGCTATTCGCTACTTATCTGGATTCTCGACTTTTTCCGTCTGTTCAGAAGGCGGTAATAAACTAATAAGCTCACACTCCGTTGATATGAGTTTTTCCAACTCAGATCCTTGTGTAATTACACGGAAATCACCGCCAGTAATCACCCCAAGAGGAATGGCTTTAGGGTACAGCGCGTTAAACTCGTTTAAATCAAATGCCTCGGTCAAACCTGTACTTTTAATTTGGCTACCCTGAGCCATCAACGAGTTAAGCTTGGAATAGGTAACTCCTTCCGAAAACAAGCTTCTGTTGCCATCGCGGTTCACCTGATGCCTTTCATGTTTATTCTCTGATGACTCAAGCTCAAACACCTTATTTTCACCAAACTCGTCTTGATAGTGCATGCTAACTAATGGGTTGGTTTGACGATAAGGCGAGACGATCATCGCACGCCCTACTCCATCCAATTCCAGATTATTTTCAGCGTGACTCGAAGCTGGGTTACCAAAGTAGACATTCAAGTTATCCATGCGTGCTAAGCGAATGCTTTCCCAGTTGGTATCGGCAAGCACACTATTGATGTTGTGTGTCGCCAATACTTTGGCAAACTGGCGTGAAAACTGAGTCGCACCAAAGAAGATAACGCCTTGTGCCTTCTCTTGAGTCACACCTAGCCTTCTTGCCCACCAACTCGCGGTGAGGCTTTGAATCACAACTGTACCGATGATGATCAAGAACACCATTGGTACCAGCAGGTCTGCGCCTTCTATTAATTGTTTTTCTTGAAGCTTGATTGCAAACAGAGAAGAAACCGCGGCTGCAACGATCCCGCGCGGCGCCATCCAGCTCAAAAACCATTTATCCGCAGAGGTAAGATCCGTGCCGATCCCGCTGATCCACACACTTAACGGGCGAGCCACCAGCATAACCACCGCTAATAAACCAATACCGCCCCAACCTATCGAGAGGAAGGTTCCTGAATCGAGTCTACTCGCTAACAGAATAAACAACGCTGAAATGAGTAATACGGTCAGGGTTTCTTTGAATTCGATGATGTCTTCGATATCCAAGCCTTTCACGTTGGCAAGCCAGATCCCCATGATGGTCACGGTTAATAAACCCGATTCTTCACTCAAGTCATTCGAGAAAGAGAACGCAGCGAGCATTAGCGTCAATACAGCCACATTACGTAAATAGTGCGGTACCCAATGCCCTTGCAGCATCTTGGCAATCAAATAGCCACCGATGATCCCTAAACCTAAACCAATGGTTAAGGTTAGTCCCAGAGCTGAAAGTACATGTCCTGTAGGGTCGGCCGAAGAGACGATGTATTCATAAACCAGAACAGCAAACAGAGCGCCAATGGGATCAATCACTATCCCCTCCCATCGCAAGATACTGCCTAGAGAAGATTTAGGCTGAATACTGCGAAGCATGGGTACGATCACCGTTGGGCCAGTTACCACGACTAATGCACCAAACAATGCGGCTAACGGCCAACTAAAGTCCACAAAGTAGTAAGCACCCACCACGATACAGGCCCAGGTAATCAACATACCGAAACTCACGAGGTGAGTCACCATCCGGCCATGGCCTCTGATTTCTTTAAAATTTAGGGTTAATGCCCCTTCAAACAGGATGATGGCAACCCCTAATGAAATCATAGGAAACAACACATCACCAAAAATGGCATCGGGATTTAAGATATTCAAGCCAGGACCTAACAATAGGCCGACGATAAGGAGAGGAAGAATCGCGGGAAGACGTAAACGCCAACCGAGCAGCTGACAAGCTAAAGACAAGAGTCCAATTAACGCCAAAGAAGAAGTAATCGACAAATCCATTTGTGCCCCTAAAAGGTTTGCACCACACCCTGTGGTACAAACTATTCAATGAAATAAGAAAGCCTACGTTCTTACACTATAGGCTCTCTTTTTCACGCTAACCGAATATTATTGTGATTAATCAGTCACTTTACTATAGGGAGAGTAAAGTCATGATCAGTTAGCTACAGAGAAAGTACAACACCAGCAATCGCTGCACTCATCAAGTTAGCAAACACACCCGCACAAATTGCTTTGAAGCCATATTGTGAGATGAAAGAGCGACGCTCTGGAACTAAGCTACCCAAACCACCGATCAAAATTGCCATGGTAGAGATGTTAGCAAAGCCACATAGAGCAAAAGTTACGATCGCTTGAGAGTGCTCACTCAGTGCCTCTTTAGCATCCATTAGTTGGATGAAAGCCACGAACTCGTTCACGACAATCTTGTTACCGATCAATGAACCTGCAACCACAGCCTCAGACCACGGTACACCGATTAGCCATGCAACGGGTGCAAACACATAACCTAGGATAAGTTCGAAGCTTAGGTTTACGCCAAACCAGCCACCAACAATACCTAGCAAGCCATTCAGCATTGCAATCACACTGATAAAGGCAAGAAGTGTTGCACCCACTGCAACGGCAATACGAAGTCCAGACATAGCCCCATCTGCCATTGCCTCAACTACGTTTGTTGCTCGTGGAATTTCTACATCAGACTCAATATTTTCTTGAGCGTCATCTGGGCTGCCAGGTACTAAGATTTTAGCCATCAGTAGACCGGCTGGTGCAGACATGAATGCCGCAGCGATCAGGAAGTTTAAGTCAACGCCAAGAGATGCATAACCCACTAACGTACCACCAGCTACAGAAGCCAAACCACACACCATCACAGCAAACAGTTGTGAATCCGTCATGTGCTTTAGGTAAGGTTTAACCACCAATGGCGCTTCAATCATGCCGACAAAGATATTGGCAGTCGCAGACAGTGATTCTGCACGACCTGTACCCAAGAACTTCTGTAGCGCACCACCAATAAGGTTGATCACCTTTGGCATAAAGCCAATGTGGTACAAACCTGAAATCAATGCAGAGAAAAAGATAATGATGCCAAGAACATTAATCGCGAAAACAAATCCGTTATTCGTTAGGCCACCAAATAGAAAGTTAATCCCCTCTTGACCGTAGTTGATCAAGCTAGATACCGCACCTGTGGCTGCATTCAACGCTTCTTTACCCATTGGTACATACAGAACCAACAGCGCGAATGAGATTTGTAATAAGAAAGCCAAAGAGACTGTTCTTAGTGGAATATTTTTTCTGTCCGTAGATAGTAACCAAGCGGCAACTAAAATAGTGATAATTCCAAGTAGGGAAGCCATGTGCGTCAACCTAAAAGTTATAGATAGGAAAGGCGACGCATTCTATAGAGGAAATCGTTTGCGGCAAGCTGAGGTTGTTAACGTGATGTTGGGATAATCAAGGTTTAACTATGAGTATAATTAAGTTATTGAATTTTAATAATTAACTTTGATTAAAAAGCGTACTTTTTCCATATGGAAATTATATTTATAGATTAGGAAACAGTTAGCGATGCAGTTCAACACAAGTTTTGAGGTTTTTGTCCCAATACGTCGGCGACCCTATATGATCTTTAATGAACTCAATCACCGCTGAAAGCTTCTTCGGCATGTTCTTTCTGCTTGGGTAAACAGCATAGAATGGCATCAGCTGACTGGCTCTCCACTCTGGTAATACTTGAATCAACTTACCCGTTCTAAACTCTTCTTTCACTAAGTAAGTCGCCAAATAAGCAACACCCCACCCTGATACTGCTGCGTCTCGTACAGCCTCAGCCAAATCGACTGAGTAATCGCCCGCGACTTTAACACTAAGGTTTTCTTGCCCGTTATCAAACGCCCACGATGTGTAATCTCGCTCTCGGCTGCGATAGATAAGGCAATTGTGGTCAATCAGATCAGAAGGCACATGCGGCGTCCCGGCCTTAATCAGATAATCCGGTGATGCAGCCACTACAAACTGGCTGTCGGCTAATCGCTGCGCAATGTAACCTTCAGGCAAGTCTTCATTGTTGGTGATCCAGAGATCCAAACGCTCTTCAATCATATCCACCTTATAATCGAACAAGTGAACCTCGATTCTCAGCTGTGGGTAAAGCTGTCTGAGTTGGTCGATCGCGGGAATGATATGCAGCGTGCCAAATGACTGCGACAAACCGACGCGCAGTATTCCAGAGATATCATCGCGCTGGCTGTCCATATCCATCTGAGCTGATTTCACCGTGTTAAACAGCTGCTCACAGTGTTGATAGAACACGTCTCCCGCTTCGGTAAGCGTGAGGCTTCGTGTCGTCCTTTGCACCAGCTTGATTCCTATCGAGTCTTCAAGCAAAGCGACTTGCTTGCTGATATGAGACACTGAAACATTTAAGCTCTTTGCAGCACTGGTAAAGCCTTCATGCTTAATTAACGCATGGAATATCACCATCTGTGCAGCTCTATCTGTTAGCACAAGGCCACCTTCTCAAATCTCTAAAATATAAAATCAAAAAGGACTCCGAAGAGTCCTTTAGTTCGTTCTGCCTATGGTAAGCCAAATGCTATCAAAGCAAGCTATGCCAATTAATCAAACTTAATTCTGTCGGCTAGGTGGCTTACTGCCAAAGCAAAGTAGTAAGAACGATTCCACTTCATTAACACATTGTAGTTGTTATAAATGAGGTACGAACGTCCGGTTTCATCATCCGGCATGATTAACCAAGCTTTAATGTCTTCATCAAGTGTTGGCAGTGGGCGATCGTCATAACGCTTAATACCGAGTTCAGACCACTCTTTTAAGTATTTCGCTTTGTCTTCAGTTCGACCTTGTAAATCGATCGACACAGATGACGGAACATGAACCTGACGACCCCAAGTATATTTGTCATCCCATCCTGATTGGCTGAGATAATTTGCCGCTGAAGCAAATACGTCTTCTTCAGTGCCCCAAATGTCTTTCTTACCGTCGCCATTACCATCAGCCGCATATGCTAAGAATGAGCTTGGCATAAATTGAGGCTGACCCATTGCGCCCGCCCAAGAGCCTTTCATCTCTTTTGGTGCAATATGGCCTTGATCAAGAATCTTCAACGCCGCCATCGCTTCGCTGCGGAAAAACGCTTCTCTGCGTCCTTCGTAAGCCATGGTCGTTAGCGCATCGATAACACTGTAGTTACCAGTGAACTTACCAAAGTTACTCTCAACACCCCATAGCGCGACAATGAATCTTGGTTGAACACCATATTCATCACCAATACGCTTTAGCGCTGTGTAATGCTTCTTATAAAGTGATCTGGCTTGCTTCACTTTCCAATCAGGCACTGCTCGTGGAATGTATTCATCCAGAGTCAGTTTTTTCTCAGGTTGATTCTTGTCGGCTTTCACCGCTCTTGGCTTAAACGTTACACCATCAAAGGCTTCATCAATGATCGTTTCAGAGATGCCTTCTTCACGGCCTTGTTGCTTTAGTTTTTCTACATATTGTTCGAAGCTCAATTCTTCAGCGTGCACTGAGCTAATGGTCAAGCTATTACCCAATAGTAATGCCGACACAGCCAATATGGTTTTCGAAAATTTACTCAACAATCACTCCTCCTTGAATTGAGGTGGCTATCACTCTTCGTCTTGAGATTTCTGTTGAGCTTTACGCTCTTTATGAAGCTCAAGTTCGTTAACTGGTGGTGGCGGAACCTGCAAAAAGAAACCATCGGTATTCAGTGATTCTTTCACTTTTTCGATGTTCACTTGAGCCAGTTTACGGCCATCCATTTTAATTACCATTACAAAACTAGGTTTACCAAACATTTGCATCAATGCGTCAGGAACTTGTGAAAAATCATCCTTCTTAGGGATATAAAGGTATGTTCCTTCTTTCTTTGAGCTTTTATATATAGAACACAGCATGACAAACCTTTTTAATTGATTATGACTACAAAACTCTCACTTGCGAGATCAATAGTTTATGTTAGGGAAATATTGGGAACAAAACGTCCATTTGACAACAAGATTACTTGCTGTGCTTGGTTTGGGAATATAACATGATAAACCTAGTTTCAGGCAATGCCCTTTATTTTATTGATAAAGAAATTGTACCAATTCGCTATTGAGGTCCTGTAGTTTTTCGATGTCTAGTAACCCAGATCTAAAAGGTAGCAGCTTTACGCTATCTGTTTTGCACTTATCCGATGATCAAGTCGAAAATGCAGTGTCTTTTCTTCAAGAGAAGGTAGACCAAGCACCTACGTTTTTCGCCGCCGCGCCTGTTGTTATCAACATCAGTAAAGTCGCAGGCGATATCGATTTTGTGCAACTGAAAAATGGTATCTCTCAAGCGGGCATGATCCCGGTTGGCGTGGCTGGCTGTTCTGATAAGCGTATGCAAAATCTAGCGAAAGAAGCGGGCTTTGCAGTCATGACGGCAAGTAAATCTCCATCGCAAGCACCGGCTAAGATGGCGCCGATTAAGGTGGTTCGAACCCCAATTCGTTCTGGTCAGCAGGTTTATGCGAAAGATGGCGATCTGTTGATCCTTAGCCATGTGAGTGCGGGTGCAGAAGTGATTGCCGATGGCAGCATCCATATACATGGCACATTACGCGGCCGCGCGATTGCAGGTGCAAGTGGTCAAACTGAAGCAAAAATAATTTGTAATGATTTACAAGCCGAGCTGGTTTCCATTGCGGGAAATTACTGGCTCAGCGATCAAATTGAAAGCGAGTACTGGCAGAAGAAAACCATGTTCAGTATGGCAAACGATGTATTACACGTTGACGTCCTCGCAATATAAGAGAAATAAAAGGAAAACAGAATGGCACGCATTATCGTTGTAACGTCAGGTAAAGGCGGGGTAGGCAAAACGACCTCTAGTGCAGCTATTGCCTCAGGTCTGGCTTTAAAAGGGAAGAAAACCGCAGTTATCGACTTTGATATCGGTCTGCGTAACCTAGATTTAATCATGGGTTGTGAGCGTCGTGTCGTTTACGATTTCGTTAACGTTATCAATGGTGAAGCTACGCTGAACCAAGCGATGATCAAAGACAAGCGCACAGAGAACCTGTTCATTCTTCCTGCTTCTCAAACTCGTGATAAAGATGCACTAACCAAAGACGGTGTTCGTCGCGTATTTGATGAGCTAGATGAAATGGGCTTTGATTTCATCATCTGTGATTCTCCTGCGGGTATCGAACAAGGCGCTCTAATGGCGTTGTACTTTGCTGATGAAGCGATTGTAACGACTAACCCTGAAGTCTCTTCTGTACGCGACTCAGACCGTATTCTAGGTATTCTTGACTCTAAATCTCGTCGTTCAGAAGACGGCTTAGAGCCAGTGAAAACACACCTTCTACTGACTCGCTACAACCCAGCACGCGTAACTCAAGGTGAGATGCTAAGTGTTGAAGACGTTGAAGAGATCCTACACATCTCTCTACTGGGCGTGATTCCAGAGAGCCAAGCGGTACTGAATGCATCGAACAAGGGTGTTCCAGTTATCTTTGACGAAGCAACCGACGCAGGTATGGCTTACAATGATACTGTAGAGCGACTACTAGGTAGCCAAGTGGACTTCCGTTTCTTAACGGAACAGAAGAAAGGCATCTTCAAAAGACTGTTCGGGGGCTAATACGCAATGTCATTACTAGAGTTTTTCAGACCACAGAAAAAGACGACCGCAAACCTAGCCAAAGAGCGTTTGCAGATCATTGTTGCTGAGCGCCGCAGTCATGACGACCCTGCTCCATCGTACTTACCGCAACTGAAAGAAGACATCTTGAAGTGTATTGCAAAGTACGTTGAGGTCGATCCATCAATGGTTGATCTGACGTTCGAACACAAAGATGACGACATCTCAGTATTAGAGCTGAATGTTAAGCTACCAGAAGACGATAAGTGATCTTCGTTATCTTGTAAGTAGTCAGCAGATTAAATAAAAAAGAGAGCCTAGGCTCTCTTTTTTGTGTCTGCATTTTATATCTGTAGCTGGCTAACTCTTAGAACAAGAACAGGTTACTTAATCGCTTTATTCAGCTTTTCGCCAACCAGATCTAAACGCCAGCCTTGCATAACATCAGGCAGTTTTTCTGGGTTACGATCGTGCTTCCACACCCAGCTTAACACTTGGTTAAGTTGCTTCTTAGATGCTAAGAATTCCGTAGCCAAACCGCTGTGCTGTGATGCTGTTTTCACTTCATCTTTCAGCACTTTGAAAAGTTGCTTGTAGCCAGGGAAGTCCATTAAACGTTCTACTGGTGCTGGGTACTCTTCTTCAGGCGTGTGTTCCGCCAACTTAACGATTGAGCTAATCTTCGCACCATGGCGGCGTACAGAGCGGTAATCAAAACCTTCTTGCTCCATGTGCTTAGGATCTTTCATCGCGAAACGAGCCACAGCCCATAGGTCTTGTTCTTTGAAGACAAAGTTCAGCGCTAAATCGCGCTTGATTGCTTCTTTTAGACGCCAAGTTGCTAGAGGTCGTAAGATCGCTAGCTGCTTAGGTTTAAGCTGCCATGCCCCTTTAATATCAAGGTAGGCAGTATCTGGGTTTACTTTACGGATGCGCTTGGCAACTTGTAAATCAGACTCTTGTTGAGCCGCTTCCCACCAGCCAGCTTCCATCACTTTTTCAAGAAGCTTGTTGTACATTGGCATCAGGTAATGCACATCTGCCGCCGCGTAGTCCAATTGCTTTTGAGAAAGCGGACGCGCTAGCCAGTCAGTGCGAGATTCACTCTTATCGAGATCGACACCGACAAACTCTGAAACCAGAGCAGCAAAGCCTGTTGATAAACCATGACCCAAGAAAGCCGCCATGATCTGTGTGTCGACCATTGGAGTTGGCGTACAACCGAATGCGTTCTGGAACACTTCCAAATCTTCACCGCAAGCGTGCAGTACTTTCAGAACAGAAGCATCTTTCAACAATCCAACAAATGGTGTCATTTCACCAAGAGCAATAGGGTCAATCAGTGACAGCGTTTCACCATCAAATAACTGAATCAAGCCTAATTGAGGGTAATAGGTTCTTGTACGAACGAACTCCGTATCAAGCATAACGACATCGGCTTCACGTGCTTGTTGGCAAACTCGCTCAAGGTCTTTCAATTGGGTAATGATTTGATAATCCACAAAAACTCTCACTGGTTTCTATTTGATCGCCGGATACAAAAATGCCGACATTAACTGTCGGCATTCTAACACCATTTTTCAGCGCTCGCTTAGATTAAGCGCCTCAATGGTTATGGTGCAGTACTTTCGCGTAAACGGGCTAATTATTCGCTAGCGCGTTTCGCAAGTTCTGCATCGTTTTCTTCACGCAGTACGCGGCGTAAGATCTTACCTACGTTAGTCTTTGGAAGATCATCTCTGAACTCGACTAATTTAGGGATCTTATAACCCGTTAGGTGCTCACGACAGTGCGCGATAATGTCTTCTTTGGTTAGGCTAGGGTCACGCTTAACAACGTAGATCTTAACCAGCTCACCAGACACTTCATGAGGCTGGCCGATAGCTGCTACTTCTAACACTTTGCCATGCAGAGCCACTACGTCTTCAATCTCGTTCGGGTAAACGTTGAATCCAGACACAAGAATCATGTCTTTCTTACGGTCTACGATGTACAACAAGCCTTCGTCATCAAACTTAACGATGTCACCTGTAGATAGCCAACCGTCTTGATCGATCACTTCTTTAGTCGCTTCAGGGCGCTGCCAGTAACCTTGCATCACTTGAGGGCCACGAACCTGCAACTCACCCACTTGGTCATTGCCTACTACTTTCCCTTCATCATCAACAATACGAACTTCTGTCGATGGTACAGGTAGGCCGATTGCACCTGTGTAGTCTTTTAGATCGTATGGGTTACCCGTTACCAGTGGTGAACACTCGGTTAACCCATAGCCTTCCAATAGGTGAACGCCTGTTGCTTTCTTCCATTGCTCAGCAACAGCGCGTTGAACCGCCATGCCGCCGCCAACAGATAAACGCATGTTACTGAAATCCAATTCATGGAAATCTTCGTTATTTACCAACGCATTGAACAGGGTATTTACGCCAGTAATCGCGGTAAACGGAACCTTTTGTAGCTCTTTAATGAAACCTGGAATATCACGAGGGTTAGTAATTAGAAGGTTACGACCACCCATCTCAACAAACAGTAAGCAGTTCACGGTCAGTGCAAATACGTGGTAAAGCGGCAGTGCTGTTACAACCAACTCGCGGCCTTCTTGCAGAACAGGACCGTAAGCCCCTTTCGCTTGAAGTACGTTCGCAATCATATTGCGGTGCGTTAGGATTGCGCCCTTAGCTACACCCGTTGTACCACCCGTGTACTGCAGGAATGCAATGTCATCACCCGCCATAAACGGCTTCACATACTGAAGACGGCGACCTTTGTGCAGTGCTTTTCTGAATGAAATAGCACCCGGCAGGTCATACTTAGGCACCATGCCTTTTACGTACTTCACTACGAAATCGACAATTGTACCTTTCGCGCGTGGCAGCATTTGCCCTAGGCTAGTTAGAACTACGTGTTTAACCGGCGTGTTATCAACCACTTTCTCTAGCGTGCTCGCAAAGTTAGATACGATAACAATCGCCTTTGCACCAGAATCGTTCAGTTGATGTTCAAGCTCACGAGGTGTGTACAGTGGGTTGACATTCACTGCAATCATACCGGCACGCAATACACCAAACAGTGCAATTGGGTATTGCAGTAGGTTTGGCATCATTAGCGCGACGCGATCGCCCTTCTTCAGTTTCAAGTCATTCTGCAGGTAAGCGGCAAAAGCACGGCTGCGCTCTTCTAGCTTACGGAATGTCATAATCGAGCCCATGTTCTCGAATGCAGGTTGGTCTGCGTACTTCTGTACCGACTGTTCAAACATTTCTACAAGAGATGGGTACTGATCTGGGTTGATCGTTTCTGGTACGTCACTTGGATAACGTGAAAGCCAAGGTTTATCCACGATGTTACTCCTCGTTTATCAGCTGACGACTGCTTCGCCGCTTTTTATCATTGCGGTATTACAGCACAGCTTTAGTGCATGAGCACTAAAAGGCTCAAACACTTGTTTAAATTTTGTTAACTACACCAAGAATTAGCTCTGAAACTAGCTCTGGGCTCTCTAAATGACAATGATGTCCGCCAGGAACAGTCTCTATATGCAGAGGACTATGCACTGATTTGTAGCGATTATGCTGCAAATGTCGGAATCCACCATTCCCTAGGATTATTAATTGAGGGCATTCAATAGCCGCCATAATCGCTTCAGCGTGCGCCTGTGACATTCGATATAACGAGTCACATTTTAGATTAGGGTCGCATCGCCATTGCCAAGAGTTCTCGAACTCGACAATACCTCGCTCAACAATAGGAGCGATTAATTCAGCATTAATTTGGTTGGCGTGAGCTCTCAGCTTAATAGCATCCTCAAGGCTTGCCAAAGGACGTGAAGGCTTTCTTCGCTGTCGAAGACGACTGAGTACCCCATCCCTCAAGCGAGAGACTGTTTCGTGGGGAGCTTCAGAAAGAGGTCCGTGACCTTCAATTTGAATTAATCCTGACACCTTTTCAGGAAAGGCGGCACTATAGCAACTTGCTATCAATGCACCAAGTGAATGTCCTACCAGTACCAGTCTGTTTGGCGATAATTTAGTCACCAACTGATGCAAGTCATCAATATAATCATGAAATGGGTAATAACTTCCCGATTTATGCGACGAGAAGCCGTGTCCGAAGAGATCGATAGCAACAAGGTGAGCATTGGGCGCAAACTTAGCGACTTGCTGTATAACCTGATTAAAGCTGGACGAATTATCCAACCACCCATGAATAAAAACGACCGTCGTTGCGGTCGTTTGTGGGTTGCCTATCTGTTGTGTGGCAAGCGTCCCGCTCGCAAGGGAGTATGACTTTTCAATCATTGATTTTAAGTTGTCCCTGTCGTTAAGTGTGTCGGGGTAAGGTTCGACTATTCCACATCTTGAATCACACGCCCTGACTTAGGCATGGTTTGAAAACTGCGACAATGCAAACTGCGGCAAGAGTAATAGTTCGGCGAAAAATCGTTGATAACCACTCGCTCAGTGATCTGCCATAAACGTTGATTGTAGACATTCATGACTGGGAAGGTGTAAGGGTAATCACCAATGGTGCCATCTTCAGTGCCATTTGATGTGCCAACTAAAGTGACTAAGCGGCCTTCAGCAAAGCTCAATGGTTCAACGTAGCCATCAATGTAACCAACAAAACGTCCTTTTGGCTCGGCGTCAATATCTGGCTTACCATTGCTTGAAATAGGTAAATTAACCACTTCAACTCGAGTCTTATCTTTCAAGTTGGTTACTTTAGCAATCACGCCACCCAAGCGAACGTCACCCGCATCAGGCACTGTGTTAACCCACTCTTGGTAATCGGTGACCACTTGTTCAGAGTTTGCATTAAGTTCTTGAGGTAGCGAGGAGCACCCCATCACCATCGAAGAGAAAGCGATAAGGAAGAATAAGCGAGATTTAGAAATGAGAGAAAACATAATGCCGGTCCTTAGAACAGGATAAATAAAAGCACAAAGCTAGATGTAAATATCGACTCCAATAAGCTTCGCAAGTTCCTCTTTTTTAGCTTGATTCATCACATCCATATACTCTTCCATCGCACGTCGACCACGCCCTTCTGGAAGATCATACTGAACCTGAGCTTTGTGAATCTCAGATTCTTTGACTTGGCGAATGGAATGCGAGACAGCATTCGCGACCTTAGTTGGCTGACCAACTGAGGTTTTTGCATCGCCTTTTTTTACCTCATTCTTTTTATTGGTTCGATTGGTTTTGGATGTATTGCCTATCGAAGAAGGAGGTAAGCCGTTTATTGAAACCATGCTTAAGAAATTTTGTACCTAATTTAATGACTTTGTGTCTGGCTTTAATAGCGGCTCCGCAAAGTAAATGCAGAGCCAAAATAATATGTATTTACTCGCGGCCAGGCAGTTTTTTCCAAGTCACTTTATCACGAAGATAAACAGGCTCAGACTCTTCTGCTGCAACCGCCTTGCCTTCTGCATAAGCGAATTGAGCAAGGAAAGCCATATCTTGAGCTTCTGGGAATAGCACTTCACATGCTTTGGTGTTGATCGCTAGAGTATCCATATGTTCTGCGTACGCTTCCCAACCTGTACCGACTTTTGCCCATGTTTCAGAGTCCGCTTCAAGCTGCGCTGCCAACTCACTCGGTGGTGTAACACACTCTGCATCAACCGCAGTCCAACGACCATCTTCTTCACGGCTGTAGCGAGCCCAGTACACTTCACTCATACGCGCATCAATCGCTGTCGCAACATGAGTTTCACCAAATTTACGGTAGCTGCCTTGCGCCATCGCAGCCAGTGTAGAGACACCGATCATCGGTAAATCCGCACCAAAAGCCAAGCCTTGAGCAATACCAATACCAATACGTACACCCGTGAAACTGCCTGGACCTTGGCCAAACGCGATAGCATCAATATCGGTTAAAGCGACATTCGCTTCTTTCAGTACTTCATCAACCATAGGTAGAATTTTTTTTGTATGGTCTCGAGGAGCCTCTTCGCTACGTGCGAACACCTGGTCACCCATTACTAATGCAACTGAACAGTTTTCAGTTGCGGTATCTACTGCAAGAATTTTCGCGCTCATTTGTGTCTCAAATATCTGTTATCTAATCTAAAAATAATGGCTAAGCTCAACAATGCCAATTACTCAGCAGCGATTGAATGGTCTTTAGCTAAGAATTCTTTAATGACCCCTAAATCACGGGTACGTGGGATAGGCGGTAAACTCGCCAAAAATATGCCACCGTAATCGCGAGTCACCAATCGGTTATCGCAAATAATCAAAGCGCCATTATCGCGCTTGTCACGTATCAATCGGCCTACACCTTGTTTCAAGGTAATCACGGCGTCTGGCAACTGTACCTGTGCAAAAGGATCACCCCCTTTTAATTTACAGTCCTCGATTCGAGCCTTAAGTAAAGGGTCATCAGGGGCGGTAAAGGGCAATTTATCGATGATAACACAGCTTAATGCGTCGCCCCTAACATCTATCCCTTCCCAGAAAGCACCGGTAGCTACGAGCAATGCGTTACCTAATTCCATGAACTCGGCTAAGGTTTTTTGCTTGCTTGTCTCACCTTGTAATAGGACTGGTACAGTGAGGGTTTCTCGGAATCGCTCACCCAACTCTTTCATCATGCTGTGTGAAGTACACAAGAAAAAACAGCGGCCTTGGTTTTGCTCAATCACCGGAGTCAGCATTCGAACTAACTTATCCGCCAAACCCGGACTATTGGGTTCTGGAAGATAACGAGGCACACATAAACGTGCCTGATTCGGATAATCAAATGGACTCGGCAGTGAAAACTGAGCCGACGGCTTTAAGCCAAGTCGAGAGGTAAAGTGATCGAAATCATCTGACACCGCCAAGGTTGCTGAGGTAAATACCCAAGCGCCCGGTTTAAGTTCGATTTGCTCATGGAATTTATCCGCAACCGACAGTGGTGTGATGTGCAAAGCGAATTGCCTTGGTGTTGTGTCATACCAATAGGAGTAACCCGTAATCGACACATCGCACACACGTTCAATGCGTGACTTAATCATGTTCGCACGTTCAAAAGCGGTGTCTAACAGTTGGCTTCGACCCAATGCTAGCTTCAATACATCGACGGCCAGTTGCAACGCATCTTGTAGACGAACAAGTTCTCGTGCAATTGACTCAGACTTTAGTGCTTCACGCCAGTTACCACGAAAGCCGGTATCGCCCAACACAATACGTAGGTCGGCAGCTGACTGAACAAGCCTGTCCCCCACCTTTTGTAACTGACGCATGTCTTTCGCTTCGGTTCGGTAGGCGATCTCGATGTCTTTAGCGAGCTCATTAATCTGTCGGCTCGACACGGACTGACCAAAGTATTGGCTGGCAATATCGGGAAGCTGATGGGCTTCATCGAAGATAAACACGTCTGCTTCTGGGATTAGCTCACCGAACCCGGTTTCTTTAATCGCTAAGTCCGCTAAGAATAGGTGATGGTTTACAACAACCACATCCGAATCCATCGCTTTTTTACGCGCCTTAAGCACAAAGCAATCGGTGTAGCTTGGGCACTCTTTACCTAAGCAGTTGTCGTTAGTGGAAGTAATCGTAGGAATGATTGGGCTGTCTTCAGCGATATCATCACAATCGCCTAAATCCCCCGTTTGAGTGGATGACGACCAACTACGAACTTTGACTAACTGAGCCAGCAGTGTTGGATCGGTATGAGCACCATGACTCTCGATCATTTGACGGCTGAGTCTGTCCAAACACAAATAGTTTGAACGCCCTTTAAGTAACGCAACCTGACCATAAAAGCCAAGCGCATCGACCATCAATGGTAAATCTCGGTGAAACAGCTGTTCTTGAAGGTTTTTAGACCCCGTACTAATGATGGTTTTCTTGCCACTAAGCAACGCTGGCACTAAGTAAGCAAAGGTCTTACCGGTACCCGTTCCCGCTTCAACAACTAATTGGCTCTGTTGCTCAATAGCTTGTGAAACCGCTTCAGCCATGTCTAGCTGAGCTTGTCGTGGCTGAAACCCGGGGATCGCTTTACCCAGAGCACCATCAGCAGAAAACGTTTTAGATATCATAGAGTACGAAGTTTAGAAAAATAGAAGACGAATTATGGCAGGTTTAGTGAGCCGGCGCGAATCAAGAATGACTTCGCACCGGAGGTGTTTGGTTTAGTTTGACGTGACTTGAGTTACCTTAAAGGTAAGAACTGAAGAAGTAAGAATTAGAGAGTCATTTTTATTTTCGACTTAGATAACGTGACAACCAAGAGGCGCCTTCAAAATGGTTATCACAAGGTTGTATGGCCTTCACTGCATCGGTTGGTGGGGTCTTACTTTCCCACATTTCATCTAGAATATTACCATCTAACTCGGTACCTCTCGCCAATGAATTCACTCGTTGGCAGTACAGTTTTTTGGCTAGTAACTCTTTATCCATAAGTATCACCTCTATTTTTGGCCAAGGCGTAAATGCCTCGGTTGAAGTTCAAATGCGTACTACGGTCAAAACTTTAAAAATGAAGCTTCTGCCTGTTTTCCTATCTAAAAACTGATATTTCCACATCAAACAATTTATCAAAGCGATAAATGAGCAGCAGAATTTGTTGAAACCAACTTGATAATAGATTAATTATAACGGTGATATTGCGGCTCAGTTCACCGTTCGACGGCCTGCATTTAATTTGAAGAATAAAAATATTTCATGGAAGTAAGATGCAAATGGAAAGAAAAACTTTACTAACACATTGTACTGATGCCCCGGGCCTCATCTCTAAGATCACCAACATTTGTTATAAGCACCAACTCAATATTATTCACAACAATGAGTTCGTAGATAACACAAGTGGCCACTTCTTTATGCGCACCGAGCTTGAAGGGTATTTCAATGACGAAACCTTGCTTGCCGATTTAGACCAGGCGCTGCCACAAAATACGAAGCGTAAACTTGTTGATTCATCTCGCAAGCGTGTTGTGATACTCGTGACCAAAGAGGCGCACTGCCTTGGCGACATTCTAATGAAGAACTTCGATGGCAGTTTAGACGTGGAAATCGCAGCAGTGGTTGGCAACTATGACATTCTACAAAGCCTAACCGAGCGTTTTGACATCCCTTACCACCATGTTTCTCACGAAGGGCTAAACCGTGAAGAGCATGAGAAGAAGATGCTAGAAGTGATTGACCAATACGAGGCTGATTACCTTGTTTTGGCTAAGTACATGCGAGTACTGACTCCGGGATTTGTTGAAAGGTACAACCACAAGATCATCAATATCCACCACAGCTTCTTGCCAGCGTTTATCGGTGCGAAGCCATACCAACAAGCGTATGAGCGTGGCGTAAAGATCATTGGTGCAACGGCACACTTCGTGACTAATGATCTCGATGAAGGACCGATCATTAAGCAAGACGTTATTCCAGTGGATCACAACTTCAGCGCGAAAGACATGGCGCAAGCGGGTCGTGACGTAGAGAAGAACGTATTGAGTAAGGCGCTAAACAAGGTGATCAATGATCACGTGTTTGTTTACGGCAACAAGACTGTGATTCTGTAAGTTGCTAATTTAAGTTCGACTTCCAGCTAGAATCCAATAAAAAACGCGCAATAGGGTTAACCCACTGCGCGTTTTTTATATTTAATGTTCAGGGTAACTTTAAGAGATTCCCGACTACGCTCCTTCGTCGCTATCGGGAATGACGTCGTTCTCTAGCTAGCAAAAACTATGGCTCGGAAACAATCCACTCAAACCGAATGATTGTAAGGCACAAGCCTAGCCCACATCCGTCATTCCGACGAGCCTAGGCGAGTTCAGGAATCTTTTCCTAGCGACTCTCTACTCAAATTAAGCCTGTTCAGATTCAACAATACGCTTAAGTGAGTGTGGGTGCAGCTTGATGCAAATCCCTTGATGTTTAAAAGCCACTGTTGGGTTATTCAAGCGTTCCCCCTCGCCTTTCGGACTAGAGAGTTTGATCTTAATACCTTGCTCAGCCAGCGTTTCAAAGTTAGCAGCGAACTGCGGGTAAGTTTCTTTAAGATCCGCTAGATACTCATCAGCCGTTTGGGCATGAGACGGAATCACAAACTCTACATGTTCCCAATCTTGGCTTGGGTAAATCTTACCTTCTGCTGGATATGGCAACTCCAAGCATTCAATTTTCCAGCCAAGGCTTTGCAAGGGTTCATCGAAAGCCAACACCACAATTGGACGACCATTGATCATCGCCTCTGAAATGGTAGAGCCGTACTCAGACCATGCTTGATGCGCAGATTTGGCTAACTCAGTGTCATTGACTCGCAGCGCAATATGATCCGCTTGAGCAAAGCTTAAATCTAAACCCAGTGTATTTCCTAGGTTCTCGATTTTTGCCATAAAGGTATCAAGGCGGGCGATCATTTGTTGTGGTTCTAGTTCAGCTTGCTTCAGGCTCATCATCATTGTCTGCGTTCTCCAAATAATGGCTGCATGTTATCAGTTTTGCCTTTTGCAACAAGCGTTGCTTTTACAAAAGATACTCAATAACTATGTTCTTTCCGATCCTTAAACATGCAAACGCGTCTTGGTAAAAGTCGATTGTCAAAAACCACTCAGGAAATGTTAATTTTCTATCAATTCGACCTATAAGAAACCCCACAAAATTGGTATGATTACCGCCATTTCTGTGAACTTAAACAGAGTCTGCTGCTGATTTTGGCATTAAATCGTTAACTAGAAGCATAATTAACCAGTTTAATGACCAAGAATTAACGGCCACTCTTATCATCCTTGAATTGAAGGAAACGCGTGTGAATATCCAAGCACTTATTAATGACAAAGTATCTCAGGCTCTAGAAGCCGCTGGCGCACCTGCAGGCTCTCCTGCTGCTGTTCGTCAATCTGCAAAACCACAGTTTGGTGACTACCAAGCAAACGGCGTTATGGGCGTTGCTAAACGACTAGGCACTAACCCACGAGAATTTGCTCAAAAAGTATTGGACGTTCTAAACCTAGACGGTATCGCGTCTAAAGTTGAAATCGCAGGTCCGGGTTTCCTAAACATCTTCCTAGATGAAGCTTTCCTAGCAAAACAAGCAGACGCAGCATTGGCTGACTCTCGCCTTGGTGTTGCAGTTGCTGAAACGCAAACTATTGTTGCAGATTACTCTGCACCAAACGTTGCTAAAGAAATGCACGTTGGTCACCTACGTTCAACTATCATCGGTGATGCAGTTGTTCGTACTCTAGAATTCCTAGGCCACAACGTTATCCGTGCTAACCACATCGGTGACTGGGGTACTCAATTTGGTATGCTTATCGCAAACCTTGAGCGCGTTCAGGCCGAGTCTGGCGAAGTTTCAATGGAACTTGCTGACCTTGAAGGTTTCTACCGTGAGTCTAAAAAGCTTTACGATGAAGACGAAGAGTTCGCAGTTAAAGCACGTGGCTACGTTGTGAAACTGCAAAGCGGCGACGAGTTCTGCGCAGAGATGTGGAAGAAGCTTGTTGACGTTACAATGATTCAAAACCAACGCAACTACGATCGTCTAAACGTATCTCTAACACGTGATGACGTAATGGGCGAAAGCATGTACAACCACATGCTGCCAACTATCGTTGCGGATCTGAAAGAGCAAGGTCTTGCTAAAGAAGATGACGGCGCACAAGTTGTATTCCTAGACGAATACAAAAACAAAGATGGTGACCCAATGGGCGTTATCATCCAGAAACGTGACGGCGGCTTCCTATACACAACAACCGACATTGCTTGTGCAAAATACCGTTTTGAAGAGCTAGGCGCAGACCGCGTACTTTACTTCATCGACTCACGTCAGCACCAACACCTAATGCAAGCTTGGACTATCGTTCGTAAAGCAGGTTACATCCCAGAATCTGTTTCTCTTGAGCACCACGCGTTCGGCATGATGCTAGGTAAAGACGGCAAGCCATTCAAGACTCGTGCAGGCGGTACTGTTCGTCTTGCTGATCTTCTTGATGAAGCAGAAGTTCGTGCAGCACAACTGATCGAATCTAAGAACCCAGAACTAGCAGAAGACGAGAAGAAAGTGATCGCTAACACGGTTGCTATGGCAGCGGTTAAGTACGCAGACCTTTCTAAGCACCGTACTACTGACTACGTGTTCGATTGGGACAACATGCTTGCGTTCGAAGGTAACACAGCACCGTACATGCAATACGCATACACTCGTGTTGCTTCAATCTTTGCTAAAGCTGGCATTTCTATGGACTCTCTTGAGGGTGAAATTAAAATCACTGAAGAGAAAGAGAAAGCACTTATCGCGAAACTTCTACAATTCGAAGAAGCGGTACAGTCTGTTGCTCGTGAAGGTCAACCACACATCATGTGTAGCTACCTGTTCGAACTAGCGGGTCAATTCTCTAGCTTCTACGAAGCATGCCCTATCCTAGTTGCTGAAGACGAAACTGTTAAGCAGAGCCGTCTGAAGCTTGCTGCACTAACAGCGAAGACTATCAAGCAAGGTCTATCGCTTCTAGGTATCGATACTCTAGAGCGTATGTAATTCCCTTAGGGTTACAAAGAATAAATACAAAGGTTGATGTGAGAGCATCAACCTTTTGTTTTATCTAACGTATACTGAATTCAAGAAATCGAAATGGATAATAATAATGAGCTTTGAACTTCACCCACAGTTAGCGAAAGACACCACGCTTATCGGCGAGTTTCCTCTGAGCCTAGTACTACTAAGCAAAGATAACGCAGTGCCTTGGGTTATCTTGGTACCAAAACGTGCCAACCTGAAAGAGCTGCACCACCTACCAATGAAAGAGCAACAGCAGTTCTTACATGAATCTCAAGCGGTAAGCCAAGCACTAGAAGCAACGTTCCAACCGGATAAGCTCAACCTAGGCGCGCTGGGTAACATGGTGCCACAACTGCACATTCACCATATTGCGCGTTTCAAAGATGACATTGCTTGGCCTGGTCCTGTATGGGGCAACACCAAAGGTGAACAACGTAGTGAAGAAGAGCAAGCTGCTATTCTGACTCGTATTCAGAACGTTCTGTCACTAAGCTCTATCTTTAAGAAAGCTTAACCTTCTGACACAGGTGATGCCTCCTAGCTAGGTATCACCATTATTACCACTGCGTAATAATGATTCACAAAAACACCCAATTATCACAACATAGACTCCCACGTATACTCTCTTGCACACAACATAGAGAGAGCATCATGAAACAAACCTTCAACTTATTTCGTCATATCAGCTGGATCGCCATCATCTGTTCTATGCTCGCTTCCCTACTCTTATTCTTTATGGGAGCAACCAAGACTTACTCTGCTTTTGCGATCTTCATGCTCAATCAGGTACCACCAGAATCGCTCGCGCATTTAGACACAACAGATATCGCGATCTCGTACTTGATTAAGTCTCTGGATACATTCTTGATTGCTTTTGTACTCTTCATCTTTTCTCACGGTGTGTTCACTTTATTCATCTCGGATAAAAGTAATACCGCGAAAAGTGACCAGCAAATCAATAAAAGCAAAGTACTGAGTTGGATAAAAACACCCAACATTGGTCACCTGAAAAACATTTTGGCTGAAGTGATTATCATCATTCTCTTCGTGAAATTTTTGGAGCTTGTGCTCGTTAATTTCGACAGCATTGGATGGGACATTTTGGTTCTTCCAGTATCCATACTGTTACTGAGTATCGGCCTTAAAGTTCTTGGGTTAGGTGAGACCAAAGAGTCTTAAGTCTATAAACACAAACAAAAAAACCGCAGTTCATAGGCTGCGGTTTTTTATTAGATATTGACCAAACTACATCATCACATTCAGCGACAGGCCATCTTGTTTGCTGATGGTGTAGCGAACACGTGTTGTATGACCATGCTTGTTGGTGTCGACCAAGCGAGATACTTTCCCTTTCTTAACCCACACACTCAACATCGCATCGACGCCATCTTCACTCATGCCAAACTTTGCAGCGAGTTCTTTACGAGCCGCAACACCTTGGCTATCAATGTATTGATGAAGTTCAGTTAAAATCATACGACTTGCACCTCTAGCGCTTTCTGCTTACTGCCGACTTTCTTGAACACGCGATACGTCACCACAAAACCACCAGCAATTGCCACCATCCACACTGCACTTGTCACCGGATGTGCAGCAAAGTTTGCTGCTTGGTAGTAGAAGGTCGCACCAAAGTAACCAAGCGCCATTGTCCAAACCGCAATAAAGCGTGCAAACATTTGACCAAATTCACGAACGTAAGCACCCATAGCTGCCACACAAGGCGTGTAAAGCAAGATAAGGATTAAGTAAGCAAATGCAGCATGACCAGAAACAAATTTGTCTTTTAGGTTACCGAAGATTGATGAGTCTACCTCTTGCTCTTCAGCAACTGCGCCTGAATCGCTTAAATCGCCAACCTCAATACCTAGCGGATCTGAGTAACTCAAGCCTGATAGGTTTTCAGGGATCGTCATTACCGCTTCTTGCAAGCTTGCTGCCAAATCGAATTCAGCTGCTTCTTCGTCTGATGGTGTTGTGTAAAGGCTATTCAACGTGCCGACTACCGCTTCTTTCGCGAAGATACCAGTGATGATACCTACTGTTGCTGGCCAGTTTTCTTCTGTGATACCAATTGGTTGGAATACAGGGGTCACTACTTGAGCTGCCTTAGAAAGTACTGAATTTTCGCTGTCTTCGTTACCAAAGCTACCGTCAATACCTAGTGAATTTAGGAAGCTAAGAATAGCCACAACCATCACGATGGTTTTACCTGCGCCCAGTACGAAACGCTTTAGCTTCTGCCAAGTTTTCAGCATTACGTTTTGCACTGTCGGCAGTTCGTAATCTGGCATTTCCATCACTAAGCTATCACTGCTACCCGGGTAGATCGTATTTTTCAGGAACAGCCCCGTAAATACAGAAGCAACGATACCCATGATGTACAGAGCGAATACTACGTTTTGGCCAGCGCCAGGGAAGAATGCCGCTGCGAACAATGCGTATACCGGTAAACGAGCACCACATGACATAAACGGCGCCATTGATGCTGCCAATTTACGTTCGCGCTCTTGGTCAAGAGTACGAGTTGCCATGATTGAAGGCACGTTACAACCAAACCCTAGTACAAGTGGGACAAATGCTTTGCCCGGCAGACCAATCTTTTGCATCACTTTATCGAGTACGAATGCAGCACGAGCCATGTAGCCTGAACTTTCTAGCACCGCTAAAAATAGGTAAAGCGCTGCGATAACTGGAATAAAGGTCGCAACGGTTTGAATACCGCCGCCAATACCATCAGCAAGTATAGTAACTAACCAAACCGGCAAATGACCATCCAATAAGTGGTGTCCACCATCAACTAATATTGCCCCAACACCAATATCGAAGAAATCGATAAACGCACTACCGATATTGATAGAGAACATGAACATTAAGTACATGATGACGAAGAAGAAAGGAATACCGACCCATTTGTTCAAAATGAATTGGTCTGCTTTCTCTGTAAAGTTTCGGCTTAGTTTACCTTCGCTGCGACGAACACGTTTACAAAGGTCATGTAAGAAAGTGTACTTAGCGTCAGCAACAGCAAGGTCAATATCGAAATCGGCACCTAGACGCACATTGTCAATTTGAGTGCGAGTTTGTGGAGCCAGTCCATTCAATACCAAGTAGTCATTTTCTAAAGCACGAATCGCGAGCGCTCGGTGAGATACGTCAGCATCATCAAATTGTGACTCAACAGAAGGGATGAGAGCTTCTAACGCGACATCGTAATCAATAGAGATAGGGTCAAGACTCACACCCTGAACAAGCAGTTTATGAAGGCGTTCTTTAAAGCGAACTACTTGACCTTTGTCGTTTGCGGACAAGCTCAGAACTGGGCAACCTAGCTCTTTCTCTAGCGCTTTAAGGTTAATCACCTGACGCTCGCGCTTTAATACATCCATTTTGTTCAACACAACGATCATTGGGCGACCCAACTCACGTAGTTGTAATGTCATGTATAAGCTTCGTTCTAGACAGCTAGCATCAACAACATTGATGATCACATCTGCAGGGTGAGTCAGAACAGCGCGAGACGCGATAGATTCATCGATGCTGTTCGCGTCATTACCACTGTCTAGCGCATAAATACCGGGTAAGTCGGTAAGCTGGAACTGATCACCTGCGTGTGAGTATAAACCCGTCTTCTTTTCTACGGTGACACCAACCCAGTTACCAACGTGCTGCTTGGCACCAGTTAGTGCATTGAACAGTGTTGTTTTACCACTATTCGGGTTACCAACGGTAAGAACTTGATAATCCATTTAGATAACCTCGATTTGTTCTGCAATGCTTTCACGAATGGCGATCGAAACACCTCTCACTTCAACTTGAAGCGGATCCCCCATAGGTGCACGGCGGATAAGCGTCACCTCGGTTTTTGGCAACATACCCATGACCATAAGTTTTTTTCTTACGTCTGGAGTTAAACCTGTTAGTGCAACAATAGAAGCCGCCTTTCCTTGCTCTAGTTGTGAGAGTTTCATAAATACCCAATTCGTGACTGATAATGAGAAAGATTGTTATTACCGCCATGATACACATACATGTCCACAATTCCATTGTGTGAAATCAATGTTTTCGAAAATACATACTCGTAAATTTCGTTAAAAACGTTTACGTCAAAAACGTTACTTTCAACAATTAGCGAGAACTACCTCACTAGTACAAGTCGCCCCCGCTAAAAACAAACTGAAAATTATCAATCACTTAAAATAATGTCGGTTTTCTCATAGCCTTCTGTCGTTAATTTTATAAGTAAAATAAGTACCTGAACGTATAGTTATTCCATCGAAGAGAAACTCCTTCTCTTTAATTTTATTCCAGAGGTGATATGGCTTTGCTATATCACTCCGGCAGCAAGCGAAGGTGTCATTGGCACCCGTGGTATAGTCCCCCCGGCTATACCACGATATTTTTTTTCTTCTCTTTTGTTTTATCCCAACAACCTTTTTGCACTCCATATTAATCTCGTATCTCGTATCTCGTATCTCGTATCTCGTATCTCGTATCTCGTATCTCGTATCTCGTATCTCGTATCTCGTATCTCGTATCTCGTATCTCGTATCTCGTATCTCGTATCTCGTATCTCGTATCTCGTATCTCGTATCTCGTATCTCGTATCTCGTATCTCGTATCTCGTATCTCGTATCTCGTATCTCGTAGGAACATAAAAAAGCCCCAACACGAATGTCGAGGCTAAAGTATCTTTATCTATGTTCTATTATCTGCAGCTCACTACTCTTCGTTGTTTTCCGCAAATTTAGATGGTGACATACCAAAGTGGTGCTTAAACCTTTGACTGAAATAGGAAGGGTCATTGAAACCCGAATCAAAAGCGACGTCAGATATCTTTTCTCCAGCGAGTAAGCGCTCGCACGCATGCTCTAGACGTACTTCATTCAAGTGCTCTTTGAAGGTCTTGTTGTAAGCCAATTTAAAGCGCCTCTGCAAGCTTCTCTCAGACATGAACAAATACTTGGCAGCAGTTGCAGTGCTGAACTCAGCATCAGCGTAGTTTTCACTCACAAGCTGAGACACTCTGTTCTTCCACTCTTGTTCCGCTGTCAGTTTTTGCTGCTCTGGCGTTGAAGCGGTAAGTTTAATGGTTTCAATCTGTTCAATTGTGCTGGCTTCAAGATTATCGAGTACTTGATATTCAATTGGCCACGAAAGCTGAACCTTATTTTGAGATTCCGAAACAAAGGCGTTAAGCTCGCCACCGCTTTGATTCATCAATAGAGGCAGCTTTTCGATGTTAAGATCGGTCGACTTTCCGGTATTGTCACTCATACTTGATGCCAGTTTAGGGAAAGGCATCCCATGATCTCGAATGGTAACAACAAGATGCTCCTTAACCTCTTCAACCAGAACCACCATACTCTGAGACTTAAAGTTTCTCTTGATGATGCTCGCAACCAAGCTATTGAAGATAATATCGAGATTAAAATACAGCAAAGAGACATATCGTTGCTTTGTTTCGACTTTAATATCCAGTTCAATACCGGCTTTGGCTAAGTCATCTTGCCAAGCTTTGAGTACCGCCTCTAAGATTAAAATTATATCGTAACAAACTTGCCCTTCCCCTTGAGGGGTATTACTCAATTGAGCTAAGCCATTTTTCAAGGTTAGAATTGGCGACTTCCCGTGCTCGTCATTCCAATTAGGGATCATCGCAGCAATATGATTCACTTCAGAAGAGAGTTCATTGGCAGTGTGAGATACAAGCGCATTCTTAACCGATAGCTGCTTTTTAAGCTGTTGATTGGTCGTAAGTAGTATACGGCTTTGGTGTCTCAATTGATCCGTCTTCAATGCAACTTGCGCTTTTAAGTGCCTGTTGGCAAAAGTGACATAACGCGAACGCCAAAACACCAAGATAGTTACAACGCCAATCAGTAACATCAGAGAGCTTGCTGCAGCCCAATTCGTCAGATACCAAGGCTCCGCAATCGAAAAACTTTGGTTCGTTGACACAAAGCGGTAATGGGAGTCCTTAACCGGCTTCACTTCAAGTGTGTAATCTCCAGGAAGAAGATGGTCGAGCGTTAACAATCCCCCTTCAAACTCACTCCAAGGTTCATCATCGCTCAGTCGATACTCCATCGCAGGCGCGAACGTTGCTGGTAAGATGCCTAGCTTAAAACCCATCGAGGAACCATAAGGGATCTCATCCAGTTCAGCCGTTCTTCCGCCAAGAGATACCGTTTGTTGATCGACACTTATCTTACTCAATAAGGCACGGCTATGAGGTGTTGTTGATACCAGTAATTCGTTGGATAATGCGCTGACTACGCCATACTTTGAGCCGAAAACCAACCTCGAAGATTGGCTCTCTTCGCTGTAAAACAGAGCACATGCTCCCGCCGCCAATTCATTGGTGATCAAACCAAATGGTGAACCGATGTGTTTATGCAACTGTCCATCCAACCCGTAATAACTGATGCCTTTCGAAGAGCCTAACCACACACCATTATCATCGCTTATCAAGCAGTTAGGGCTAATATTATCTTCAACAAGCGTGATTTCTTGAATAATAGAGCTGTCATCAGGGATTCGATACACGCCATAACTGCTTGCAAACCACTGAGCCCCATCCTTCGCTTTTTCAATATCGACGACTTTGCCAAAACGCTCGCTGGAACGACTAAAACTAATTCGTTTATCAATGAACGAGTAGAAGCCATGGTCAGTGCCTATATAGATACGACCGAGCAAGCCTATATTGAGATCAGTGATCTTCGCAGGCAAAAACTTGTCGACTAACCAGTCAGTGCCATAGCTCGTTAGTTTCATGGTTTCGATAGATAACGAATAAAGGTTTTGCCCAGAAGTCATCCAAAGTACGTTGTCTGCCTGAAGCGCAAAGTTTTCAACGTGTACTCCCTTAATCGGCCTTGGTAAATCAAGGGCTTCAGGTTGTAGCGTTTCCGTATTTAGACTAATGATGCCTTCTTCGGTCGCCAACCAAATTGACGAGCCAAAAATCTCAAAATCATTAACGGAATTAGAGTAAACACGAATTGGATTCTCTTCACTTTCAGAATCAACCAAGTAGAGCCCCATTGAAGACGCGACCCAAGATAACTGGTCACTGACAGGCAGTACTTTGTTGATCACCACACTACTCGAATGCATGCCCATACCAGTTAGGGGCGTTCTCGAAAAAGTTTTGCTGAACAGTGAGAAATATCGGATACCGTTGTTTGTCGCAATCCACATGCCACCAGCATGGTCATTGATCAATGAATATATTTTCTCACCCGGTAACGAGAAGTCTTGATTGGCGGCTTGTTTGAATCGAGTAATTTGTCCCGTAATAAAATTGTAGCTAATAAGGCCGTGCTCTGTACCAATCCAATACTGGTCCGAAGTTTCGGCCAACGAGAGAACATGCGACCCTTTAACGATGGTCTCTTTATCTGGGTTCGCGAGATCAACAATCACAGCACCATTTAAGGTACCAATCACTAACTCACGTCGAGCATTCGAAAAATAAACCGTCTCAATATGGCTCTTGTTTGATGCGGTGACATGGGTAAACTCTTGATTCTCTGAAAGGTAAACACCTGAACTGGTCGCCAGTACCCACTTTGACAGCACCCACTCCGCATCGTTAATCGCAATGTCACTACTGTTATTGTATCGGTACAATTTAAGTAAAGAGTACGTGTTGAATTCTAAAGATTGAGTGTTGTAGGTATAAAAATTACTGCCGTCAGTGACCCAAATATAATCGCCTGATGCACCGATATTCGTTATTTCAGCGCCGGGACTTAGGCTAAACGCCAATTCATTGCCAATTCCTGGGCTATGTCGATACACCTCGTTGTCGAAAAATGTCCAAAACTCATCATTAAGAAACGCGACTCTTTCTGAAGAAAATTGCAGCAAGCTACCTTTGCGAGGAAATAAGGTTCGGCCATCGTAAAAAAGTATTTTTCCATGCACATCATGAACCCAAAGCCCACCTCCAGCACCTAGGTACAAGTTTTTAGCCGCAAGAAAATTCCCTTGCGCTTGAACGGGCAAAGGATAGAAAACGGAGGGTGATGTATTTACCGCTAGAACGCTAAATGAAATGCTCATAAACATGAACATTTTAAAGATAATTCGATACAACTCTTAATCCTGAACAGCAACAACGCATGAAATTTTGGGCACCACAACGTCTTATCGTTGCTGAACCAAAAACTGAGTTTTTTTGTGATTATTATTATCTTTCTATTTTAGCGGAAATTAGAAAAGGAGAAAGGAGGTTTGCTATTTGTTAGGAGGTTTTATCTTAACGGTCACGAAAATGCCGCAAAAAGCGGCATCATTCATAAATTAACGAGAGCAAAGTAGAGTAAAGAATACTCGTTATGAATTACTTCCCACTTAAGCAGCTTGTGTAGCTATCTGTAAGTTGCTGAAGAAAATCGAAATAACTTCCACTCTTCACTTCAACCGTTGAACCGATCGGATCAAGCTGGCCTTGTTTAGCGTTACTTCCACGAGTCACCGATTCGATCACAGCCGGAGTAAATTGAGGCTCTGCGAATACACATTGAACATTGTCACGCACCAAGGTTTTCTTGATAGCAATCAGGCTTTTTGCGCCCGGTTTACGCTCTGGGCTCACCGTAAAGTGGCCTAAGTTATTTAGTTCAAACTCTTGCTCAAAGTAGCCATACGCATCGTGAAATACGTAGTAACCTTTGTCTTTCACTGGCGCAAGTTGTTCATGAATAGACTGCTGCTTTTCTTTTAAAGCAATCAGGAATGAATCTAGGTTCTCTTGATACGCCATTGCGTTATCAGGGTCAGATTCAATCAACTTTGCTGAGATGTATTTTGCGGCCACTTCAACTTGATCGATACCTAACCAAAAATGCGGGTCATGGCTACCATGATTATGTCCTTCATGAGCATCGTGGTCATCGTGTCCGAACTCTCGCAAGTTAATTCCTGGAATCTCGCTGATCTTGATAACGTTTTCTTTTGAACCAATCACCTTAGTCAAAAAGGCTTCTAGGTCAGGGCCAAACCAGATAACCATATCGGCACTGTGAACTTTTTTGACATCAGATGGCTTAAGCGCATAATCGTGCGGCGAAGCATTGCTGTTCATCAACACATCCGGTTCACTAACGCCCTGCGTTAATTCCGTCACAATCATTTGAATTGGTTTAAAGCTTGTTAGAATAGTATTGGCACTTGCGACACTTGGCGCTAAAAGCAAAGTAGCAAGTATAAAAGATGAACGTGACATAATCCCTCGATAATAGAAAAGTAGCTTAGGCTTGAGGTAAATGTTACATTATAACATCAGCGAATTGCAAATGAGTTCTATTCATGGATAACTTAATCCAACTAGATTCTGTGAGCGTCGAATTTGACGGTCGAAAAGTTCTAGACAACATCTCTCTAAATTTAGAGCGCGGCAGAATCACCACCCTGATTGGGCCAAACGGTGCAGGAAAGTCGACATTAGTAAAAGTGGTACTGGGTTTACAGACCAAATTTTCAGGCACAATAACAAAAGCCAAAAAACTGAAAATTGGCTATGTACCACAAAAATTAAAGCTCAATGACTCACTACCGCTCAACGTAGAGCGTTTTCTAAAGCTCACTGGCAAGTTCAGTCAGCAAGAAATCCTTGAAGCATTGAAGCTCGTTGGTGCTGAACATCTGCAAAAGAGCAACATGCACCAGTTATCAGGCGGTGAAAACCAACGTGTGCTCATTGCTCGTTCATTACTAAGAAGACCAGACCTACTGGTTCTTGATGAACCGGCTCAAGGAGTCGACGTTCAAGGGCAAATTGACCTGTATGACTTGATTGACACCATTCGTCACCGCTTTGGTTGTGCCGTATTTATGGTTTCGCACGACCTGCATTTAGTGATGGCAAAAACAGACGATGTTATCTGTTTGCACCACCACATTTGCTGTTCAGGTGCACCTGCAGACATCAAACACCATCCTTCGTATATTGCGCTCTTTGGCACCGCGACCCAAGAGACGCTAGCGTTTTATCACCACCAACACGAACATCACCATCATGATCTTGCAGGCCAACCAGTAACGGGCGGTGCACATGAATGTTCAAACCATAAACACGGACACCACTAATGCTTGAGTTTCTTCTTCCCTCTATTATGGCGGGTTTGGGTATTGCACTGATTGCAGGCCCACTAGGTTCATTCGTGGTTTGGCGCAAGATGGCTTACTTTGGTGACACGCTTGCTCACGCTTCTTTGATGGGATTAGCACTTGGCTTCCTGTTCAACATTAACTTGTACTTCGCGCTGCTGATCTGTTGTTTGATGCTGGCTGTGTTGCTCGTAACATTGCAAAAACAAAAACTGGTCGCGACCGATACCCTACTCGGTATTTTGGCGCACAGTGCGCTCTCTTTAGGCCTTGTAGCGGTAAGCTTCTTAGACAACGTTCGAGTTGACCTAATGAGTTACTTATTTGGCGACTTGCTTGCGGTATCGCCGACTGATTTAGTGTTCATCTATGCGGGTGCTGCTGTGATTGGATTGGTGCTTGCTATCTTTTGGCGACCACTACTATCCACGACGGTTAACGAAGACCTAGCGGCAGTTGATGGCATCAACATTGATTTAATGCGTCTGATTTTGATGTTGCTTGTTGGTATCGTGATTGCTGTCGGTATGAAGTTTGTTGGTGCGTTAATCATGACATCGCTGCTGATCATCCCTGCGGCTACAGCAAGGAAATTCGCGAATACACCCGAGCAAATGGCCTTCATCGCATCGATTATTGGCTCTATCGCAGTGGTTCGGAGGACTAAGCTTGTCTTGGTTCTATGATACGCCTGCAGGCCCGTCTGTTGTTATTAGTGCTGCAGCAATGTTTATGTTATCTCAAATGATTAGAAGTCGCGCTTAAGCGTACGATTTTCGTATCTCGTAAGATTGAAAACAGACAAAAAAGGCTTGGTCAGTGACCAAGCCTTTTTAATATCGTTCAGTTAACTTCTATCTCAATCGATAAAAGCCAGCTGATTACCAACCCGTGATTTCACGTAGGCCTTTACCGATGTCAGCAAGAGACTTAACAGTCTTAACGCCTGCTGCTTCTAGTGCTGCGAATTTATCTTCAGCAGTACCTTTACCGCCAGAGATGATTGCGCCAGCGTGGCCCATACGTTTACCCGGAGGAGCAGTAACACCAGCGATGTAAGATACAACTGGCTTAGTTACGTTTGCTTTGATGAACTCAGCAGCTTCTTCTTCCGCAGTACCACCGATCTCACCAATCATTACGATTGCTTCAGTCTCTGGGTCTTCTTGGAAAAGTTTTAGGATATCAATGAAGTTTGAACCTGGGATAGGGTCACCACCGATACCAACACATGTAGACTGACCAAAGCCTTCATCTGTTGTTTGCTTAACTGCTTCGTACGTAAGAGTACCTGAACGAGATACGATACCTACTTTACCCTTCTTGTGGATGTGACCAGGCATGATACCAATCTTACACTCGTCTGGAGTGATAAGACCTGGGCAGTTAGGACCGATCATGCGAACGCCAGTTTCTTCTAGCTTCACTTTAACGTCGATCATATCTGTTGTAGGGATACCTTCAGTGATCGTTACGATCAGTTCGATACCTGCATCAATTGCTTCTAGGATTGCATCTTTACAGAAAGGAGCTGGTACATAGATAACTGTTGCTGTTGCGCCAGTTACTTCTACTGCTTCGCGTACTGTGTTGAATACTGGAAGGCCTAGGTGAGTTTGACCACCTTTACCAGGTGAAACACCACCAACCATTTGCGTGCCGTATGCGATAGCTTGGTCTGAGTGGAATGTACCTTGACCGCCAGTGAAACCCTGACAGATTACTTTAGTGTCTTTGTTAATTAATACAGACATTATTTAGCCTCCGCAGCAGCAACAACTTTCTGAGCAGCATCTGTTAGAGATTCAGCTGCAATGATATCAACATCAGAATTAGCAAGTACTTCGCGACCTAGGTCTGCGTTTGTACCTTCTAGACGAACAACGACAGGAACTGTTACGCCAACTTCTTTAACTGCACCAATAATACCTTCAGCGATCATGTCACAACGAACGATGCCACCGAAGATGTTTACTAGTACTGCTTTAACATTGTCATCAGAAAGGATGATCTTGAATGCTTCAGCTACACGCTCTTTTGTTGCGCCGCCGCCTACATCAAGGAAGTTTGCTGGCTTGCCGCCGTGTAGGTTTACGATATCCATCGTACCCATAGCAAGGCCTGCACCGTTAACCATACAGCCAACGTTGCCATCAAGTGCTACGTAGTTCAGTTCCCACTGAGCTGCGTGCGCTTCGCGCTCGTCTTCTTGTGAAGGATCGTGCATTTCACGAAGCTTTGGCTGACGGTACATTGCGTTTGAGTCAATGTTGATCTTGCCGTCAAGACAAAGAAGGTTGCCTTCGCCAGTAATTACAAGCGGGTTGATTTCTAGCAGCGCTAGGTCGTACTGAGAGAACATTTGGCCAAGACCCATGAAGATCTTAACGAACTGTTTAATTTGATCGCCAACTAAACCAAGTTTGAACGCCAGTTCACGGCCTTGGTAAGCTTGAGGGCCCACTAGAGGATCGATCGCTGATTGGTGAATCAACTCTGGAGTTTCTTCAGCGATTTTCTCAATGTCCACACCGCCTTCAGTTGACGCCATGAATACAATTTTACGCGTTGCGCGGTCAACAACAGCACCTAGGTAAAGTTCGTTAGCAATGTTTGATGCTTCTTCAACTAGGATCTTGGTTACAGGCTGACCATTAGCGTCTGTTTGGTAAGTCACTAGGTTTTTACCTAGCCACTTTTGTGCAAACTCTTTAACGCCTTCTTTGGTGTCATGTAGCTCTACACCGCCCGCTTTACCGCGGCCACCAGCGTGTACTTGACACTTAACGACTTTCTTGGCTGTACTGATACGACCTGCAGCTTCGAAAGCTTCTTGTGCAGTATCACATGCGAAACCTTCTGGTACAGGCAAACCGAATTCTGCAAACAGCTGTTTGGCTTGGTATTCATGCAAATTCATTTTGATATTCCGTTTATTTTCCCTTAAGGGATTATTATTTCCATAACGACACAGTTTCCTGTGTTACGTCTGTAGGGTCTTCTCAAATAAACTGCTGTCCATTTTCTAATGGCTTTACAGTTCAAGTGAAGGCCAGACGTTGAGCAGCCTAGCCTTTGAAACTTTTTACGTCTAGCTAACGGGGTTAACTAGACGTTTTAGCGATACTAAACGTCTAACAGCAGACGTGCAGGATCTTCTAGAAGCTCTTTGATGGTCACTAGGAAACCAACTGATTCACGGCCATCGATTAAACGGTGGTCGTAAGAAAGCGCTAGGTACATCATTGGTAGAATCTCTACCTTGCCATCAACAGCCATTGGACGGTCTTGGATTTTGTGCATACCCAAAATTGCCGCTTGAGGCGGGTTGATGATTGGCGTAGACATTAGAGAACCAAATACACCACCGTTTGTGATAGTGAAGTTACCGCCCATCAGCTCATCAACAGTTAGCTTGCCGTCACGGCCTTTGATTGCTAGCTCTTTGATGCCTTTTTCGATGTCAGCGAAACCTAGTGTGTCACAGTCTTTCAGTACTGGAGTTACTAGACCACGTGGCGTTGATACTGCCATGCTGATGTCGAAGTAGTTGTGGTAAACGATATCTGTACCGTCGATAGAAGCGTTCACTTCTGGGAAACGTTTTAGCGCTTCTGTTACTGCTTTCACATAGAAAGACATGAAGCCCAGACGCGTGTCGTGACGCTTCTCAAATTGGTCTTTGTACTGCTTACGAAGGTCCATGATTGGCTTCATATTCACTTCGTTGAAAGTAGTCAGCATTGCTGTGCTGTTCTTCGCTTCTAGAAGACGGTTTGCAACTGTCTTACGTAGGCGAGTCATAGGTACGCGTTTTTGGCTACGAGCTGCTGCTGGCGCTTCAACTGCTGGTGCAGATGCTGCTGCCGGAGCCGCTTTCGCTGCTGCTAGATGTGCGTCGATGTCTTCACGAGTAATACGACCACCAACACCAGTGCCTTTAACGTCAGCTGGTTGTAGGTTGTGCTCTGCAAGCAAGCGACGAACAGCTGGGCTTAGTGCGTCGTTGCTCTCTTCTGTAAGAGCCGCTTTGTGGCGCTTATCAGGAGAAGCTTCTGTATCTTCCGTTGTATCTTTCGTTGGTTCACCAGCGACAGCACCCGGCTTGATTTTAGCCAGAAGCTGTTTAGAAAGTACCGTAGCACCTTCTTCTTCGATGATAGCTTCCAGAACACCCGCTTCAGGAGCCGGTACTTCTAGAACTACTTTATCTGTTTCGATGTCTACAATGACTTCATCACGTGCAACCGCTTCGCCTGGTTTTTTGTGCCAAGTCGCTACTGTTGCATCAGCCACAGATTCAGGTAAATCTGGAACCAGAATTTCAATTGTCATGTCTGTATTTTCCTTTTACTTCTAGTTCTTAAGTAGGGTCAAAGCGTCGTCTACTAACGCTTTTTGTTGTTTCAAGTGTACCGACATATAGCCAACAGCTGGTGATGCTGATGCAGGGCGACCTGCGTATTGAATATCAGCACCCACTGGGATAGCAGCTCGGAAATTATGTTGGCTACTGTACCAAGCACCTTGGTTTTGTGGCTCTTCTTGACACCAAACGTAATCGACTACATTTGTGTACTGTGCGATGGCAGCTCTCACGTCCTCGTAAGGGAACGGGTAAAGTTGCTCGATACGCACAATAGCGACATCGTCTTGCTCGTTCTTACGTCGTTGGTCAAGCAGGTCAAAGTAAACCTTACCTGAACAGAACACGACGCGTTTTACGTTCTCAGGTGTCAGATCATCAATTTCTGCGATAGCTGGTTGGAACGTGCCTTCTGCCAAATCTTCAAGAGAAGAAGTACACAGAGGGTGACGAAGCAATGACTTAGGTGACATTACAATCAGTGGACGACGCATTGGTCGAACAACCTGACGGCGAATCATGTGGTAAACCTGCGCCGGTGTTGAAGGAACAACAACCTGCATGTTTTGTTCAGCACATAACTGAAGGTAACGCTCAAGACGTGCAGAAGAGTGCTCTGGGCCTTGACCTTCATAACCGTGAGGAAGCAGCATAGTTAGACCACATAAACGTGCCCACTTTTGCTCACCTGATGAAATGAATTGGTCGATAACAACTTGTGCACCGTTTGCGAAGTCACCAAATTGTGCTTCCCAAAGGGTTAGACCGCTTGGTTCTGCTGTTGCATAACCATACTCAAATGCGAGTACCGCTTCTTCAGATAACACAGAGTCAAACACTTGGAATGGCCCTTGTTTATCATGAATGTTCGCAAGAGGAACATACGTGCTTGCATCTGATTGATTGTGCAGTACTGAGTGACGGTGGAAGAACGTACCACGACCTGAATCTTGGCCAGAGATACGAATACGCTTACCGTCGTCAACAAGTGTTGCGTAAGCCAGAGTTTCAGCCATACCCCAATCGACTTGTTTCTCACCATTCACCATGGCAGTACGATCGTTGTACAGTTTATTGACTCGGCTTTGCAGCTTGTGGCTGTCTGGGTATTGGCAAAGTTTGGTACCAAGCTCTTTCAGGCGCTCGATATCAATCTTGTTATCCCACTCGATGTTCCAGTCGTGACCTAGGTAAGGAGACCAGTCTACTGAGTGAAGTGCCATTGGACGCCACTCTTTAACCACAACTTCACCGTGATCAAGTGCATCACGATATTCGTTAACTAGCTGAGTTGCTGTATCAATACCAAACTCACCGCGCTCCATTAGCACGTCAGCGTAAAGCTTACGTGGTGTTGGGTGCTTTTTGATTTTTTGGTACATCAAAGGCTGTGTTGCATTCGGCTCATCGGCTTCGTTGTGACCGTGGCGACGGTAACAAACCAAATCAATAACAACATCACGCTTAAACGTATTACGGTAATCCAATGCCAAACGAGCGACGAAAGCGACCGCTTCTGGGTCATCAGAGTTAACGTGGAAAATCGGAGCCTGAACCATCTTCGCGATATCAGTACAGTACATCGTAGAACGAGTATCGCGTGGGTTAGACGTTGTAAAACCAACTTGGTTATTTACAACGATACGAACCGTACCACCCACACAGAAACCACGCGCTTGAGACATGTTAAACGTCTCTTGTACTACACCCTGACCAGCGATAGCTGAGTCACCGTGGATAGTAATTGGAAGTACACGGCTACCGTCATTATCACCAAGGCGATCTTGACGCGCGCGTACTGAACCGATAACTACCGGGTTTACGATTTCTAAGTGAGATGGGTTAAATGCAAGTGCTAAGTGAACGTTGCCGCCTGGCGTTGCGAAGTCCGCAGAGAAACCTTGGTGGTATTTCACGTCACCAGTACCCCACGTGTCATCGTGCTTGCCCGCAAACTCGTCAAACAGGTCTTGTGGCTTTTTACCAAGCACGTTGACCAACATGTTTAGACGACCACGGTGAGCCATACCAACAACAACTTCGCGCATGCCTTGTCCGCCAGCATGACGAATAATTTCTTTCGTCATTGGGATAAGCGCATCACCACCTTCCAACGAGAAGCGTTTTGCGCCTGGGAATTTCGCACCAAGATAGCGCTCAAGACCTTCAGCAGCAGTTAGCTCTTCTAGGAAAGCTTGTTTTTCTTCTTTGTTGAAAGAGGGTTGACCAGATACAGACTCTAAACGTTGTTGGATCCAACGCTTTTGCTCTGTATTTGTCATGTGCATGTATTCTGCACCAATAGAGCCACAATAAGTTTGCTTTAGAGATTTGTAGAGATCTTTAAGCACCATCGTCTCTTGGCCAATGGCGTAAGAGCCGACGTTAAACGTCTCATTGAGGTCATCTTCGGTAAGAGTGTGGAAAGAAGGGTCCAGTTCATCAACTGTCGCTCTTTTCCATAAACCTAGGGGGTCTAGATTTGCTGCTTGATGCCCTCGGAATCGATAGGCATTAATAAGTTGCAGAACCTTTACTTGTTTCGCATCGACATCTGGATCACTAACTTGGACACTGTAATGCTTTGTTTCTTGAGCGAGTCGACGGAAGTATTCACGAACACGAGAGTGTGGTTGTTCCACTGTCTCTGAAGCTTGCACAGGCAGTTCTTCAAAAACACTTCTCCATTCGTCACTTACCGAATCTGGGTCACTTAGATACAGTTCATAGAGTTCTTCTACGTACGTTGCATTGGCGCCAGCCAAGTGTGAAGACTCGAGCCATGCCTTCATCACGCCGTTGTGCATATTTTCCCTTAACCAGTAGTTTTCACGTTTGCTGCGGTCTATGCCGAGCTATTAAAAGGCCGCCCCAAAACTTCTAGGGCGGCAATTTTTATATAACTTAAACCGAACGATTCACTAGCATGGTCTTGATGTGACCAATCGCTTTCGTCGGATTTAATCCCTTAGGACAAACACTTACACAATTCATGATGCCATGGCAACGAAAAACGCTAAATGCATCATCAAGATCGGACAAACGTTCGTCTGTCGCTGTATCTCGGCTATCAATTAGCCAACGGTACGCTGCAAGCAGGCCTGCTGGTCCGATGAATTTGTCAGGGTTCCACCAGAACGATGGGCATGACGTTGTACAACATGCACACATGATACATTCGTACAATCCATCTAAATGAGCACGCTCATCAGGGCTTTGTAAGTTTTCGCGAGCCGGTGGCACATTGCCATCAGACACTAAGAATGGCTTCACTTTTTCGTAGTTATCGTAGAACTGAGTCATGTCTACAATTAGGTCACGAACAACGGGTAAGCCAGGCAGTGGGCGAATCACAATCTTGTCTTGGCCAGAAAGCGCAGACAATGGCGTGATACACGCTAGGCCATTTTTACCGTTCATGTTCAAACCATCAGAGCCACATACGCCTTCACGGCATGAGCGACGGAATGAGATTGTTGGATCTTGCTCTTTCAACAGAATAAGCGCATCCAAAAGCATCATGTCTGAACCTTCATCCACTTCTAGAGTGTATTCCTTCATATAAGGCTTCTGGTCGACATCTGGATTGTAACGATATAAAGAGAAATTCAGTTTCATGGTCATATCTCCTTAGTACGTACGTGCTTTTGGTGGGAACGCTTCACGATGGATAGGTTCCATGTTTACACCACGCTTAGTCATGCTCTCTGACTCTGGGTTGTAAAGTGAGTGGCATAGCCATTGCTCATCATCACGGTCAGGGAAATCGAATCGAGCGTGTGCGCCACGGCTCTCTGTACGGAAGTTTGCAGCAACAGCCGTTGCGAATGCCGTTTCCATCAAGTTTTCAAGCTCTAGACACTCGATACGTTGAGTGTTGAACTCTGTCGACTTGTCAGATAGGTGTGCATTCTTCAGACGTTCGCGAATCGCTTTAAGCTCTTCTAGGCCTTCAGCCATTGCTTTACCTTCACGGAATACCGAGAAGTTGTTCTGCATACATTGCTGAAGATCTTTACGAATTTGCGCTGGATCTTCACCGTCTGTGCTGTTTTCCCAACGGTTGTAACGCTCTAGTGAACGTTCAATGTCAGCTTCAGTTGCAGGCTTAGCTTCGTCTTGCTTCTTCAGTGTCTCACCTAGGTGTAGACCTGTCGCACGACCAAATACCACTAAATCAAGCAGTGAGTTACCACCTAGACGGTTAGCACCGTGTACAGAAACTGATGCAATTTCACCACAAGCAAATAGGCCTTGTATTTCAACATCGCTTCCGTCTTCAGTTTGCTTAATAGCTTGACCAGAAACTTGTGTTGGAACACCACCCATCATGTAGTGACATGTTGGGATTACTGGGATTGGCTCTTTCACTGGATCAACGTGAGCAAAGGTACGAGAAAGTTCACATACACCAGGAAGACGAGATTCAAGCGTCTCTTTACCTAGGTGATCAAGTTTCAGCTTGATGTGTGGACCCCAAGGGCCATCGCAGCCGCGACCTTCACGGATTTCAACCATCATTGAACGAGCAACAACATCACGACCCGCTAAGTCTTTAGCGTTTGGTGCGTAACGTTCCATGAAACGTTCGCCGTCTTTATTGAGAAGGTAACCACCTTCACCACGACAACCTTCCGTTACCAATACACCAGCGCCAGCAATACCCGTTGGGTGGAACTGCCACATTTCGATGTCTTGCATTGGAACGCCAGCACGAATCGCCATACCAACACCGTCACCAGTGTTGATGTGTGCGTTAGTTGTCGAAGCGTAGATACGACCAGCACCACCAGTAGCAAGGATTGTTGCCTTCGCTTTGAAGTAGCAAACTTCGCCAGTTTCCATACAAAGCGCGGTTGTACCTAAGATTGCACCATCTTCGTTCTTCACAAGATCCAGTGCATACCACTCAGAGAAAACCGTCGTTTTGTGTTTAATGTTTTGTTGGTAAAGCGTATGAAGCAGTGCGTGACCAGTACGGTCGGCTGCAGCTGCGGTACGAGCCGCTTGCTCACCACCAAAGTTTTTAGATTGACCACCGAAAGGACGTTGGTAAATAGTACCGTTCTCAAAACGTGAGAAAGGTAGGCCCATTTTTTCAAGTTCGATTACCGACTCAGGACCGTTTTTACACATGTACTCGATAGCGTCTTGGTCACCGATGTAATCAGAACCTTTTACTGTGTCATACATGTGTTGTTCCCAATGGTCTTCGTGCGCGTTACCAAGAGCAACAGTGATGCCGCCTTGCGCAGAAACCGTATGAGAACGAGTAGGGAAAACTTTAGAAAGCAATGCACAAGATAGGCCTTGCTCAGAAATTTGCAGTGCGGCACGCATACCTGCACCACCAGCGCCGATAACTACGGCATCAAACTCACGAACAGGAATAGTCACTTACGCACCCCACAAAATAAACAGACCAGAGAAGAAATATCCAAGAAGAACTGCAACAACACCAACTTGAAGACCAACACGCAGTTTTGCGCATTTGATGTAGTCAGTTAGTACTTGCCATAGGCCGATCCACGCGTGAACCAAAACAGAAGTAAGCGCTAACATGGTGAAGACTTTAGTGAATGTTCCACCAAAGAATTGCGTCCAAGATGCGTAAGAGATATCACCAGAGAAAGCACAGAAGCTTACTAGGTAGATAGTGTAAAGAGTCATAATGATGGCAGTTGCACGAATCAGTAGATAATCATGAACACCATTACGACCAAAAGTAGAAACGTTGTTTACCATACTAAGATCCCCGCTAGTAGAGACAATACCGCTGTTGCTGCGAATGCAACCTTAGCGCTCTTAGCGCCAGATTCCAGCTCTTCAAAGTGACCTAGGTCCATAAGAAGGTGACGAATACCACCAGCAATGTGGTAAGCCAAAGCGGTTAAAATGCCCCACAGAATAAACTTCACGAAGAAACCATCGACAATGTCGCTAGCTTCCATAAAGCCTACTGGGGATGAGAGGGAAATGGATAGTAACCAAAGCAAAATTCCAATCGCGACAAAAGTTATCACCCCAGACACACGGTGTAGGATGGAAGCTATTGCTGTGATTGGAAAGTGGATGGTCTGTAAATCTAAATTAACAGGTCTTGTCTTTCTTTCTTTCACGGGCTTGCTCACTCAGCTCCATTGAGCATTATGGTCATTAAATAACCTTATGATATTGTTATGGACAAAATTTGATTGCTAACCTTCAAAATTTAACATTAACTTAACAAATAACTGAAGTTGAGCCTTAGATAATTGTAAAATAATTGTTAACTGCTCGATTAAGAAAGACACCTCACATTTCTTCTTAGCCTTGCATTTATAAGGTTTTAACCAAACTTTTCAGCGCCACTATACGGCTGGCAACATTCTAATACAATTGATGTAACAAATAATGCTACACAGACCAGATTTTTAACGAATTTAATGTAAAAAACACTAACAAGTGCACACAAAGCTGCAGAAAAATTGACTTTCCCACGTAAGACCAGTAAAAAAATGGCACATAAACATCCTGGACGGATTAAATAATAAACAAAGGAGATTGTTATGGCGGATAAGAAAGCTACCCTTCACATTGAAGGTCAAGCGCCAATCGAGCTGCCGATTACAGAAGGTGTACTTGGTACTCCAGTGATCGATGTTCGTACACTAGGTTCTAATGGTTTTTTCACTTTTGACCCTGGTTTTCTTGCCACTGCATCCTGTGAGTCTCAAATCACTTTTATTGACGGTGGAAAAGGTATTCTTTTACATCGTGGTTACCCAATTGACCAACTTGCCAATAACGCTGATTACTTAGAAGTATGTTACATACTTCTTTACGGTGAAGCCCCATCTCGAGCTGAGTACGAAAAGTTCAAGACTACCGTGACACGTCACACTATGGTGCATGAGCAAATTGCTAGTTTCTTCCACGGCTTCCGCCGTGACGCTCACCCTATGGCTGTAATGTGTGGTGTTGTAGGTGCTCTAGCGGCGTTCTACCACGACTCACTTGATGTAAACAACGATACACACCGTGAAATTGCGGCATACCGCCTGATTTCAAAAATGCCGACACTGGCAGCAATGTGTTACAAATATTCAATCGGTCAGCCGTTTATCTACCCACGTAACGACCTTGGCTACGCAGAAAACTTCTTACACATGATGTTTGCAAACCCATGTGAAGAGTATGAAGTGAACCCTATCGTCGCTCGTGCAATGGATAAAATCTTTACTCTACACGCTGATCACGAACAGAATGCTTCTACGTCTACAGTACGTCTTGCTGGTTCATCTGGGGCTAACCCGTTTGCATGTATCGCTGCAGGTATCGCATCACTTTGGGGCCCTGCTCACGGCGGTGCAAACGAAGCTTGTCTGCGTATGCTTGAAGAGATCGGTAGCGTAGATAACATTGAAGAATACGTTGCGAAAGCAAAAGACAAAGATGACCCATTCCGTTTGATGGGCTTCGGTCACCGTGTTTACAAGAACTACGATCCACGTGCAACAGTAATGCGCGAAGCGTGTCACGAAGTACTTAAAGAGCTAAACATCCAAGATCCACTACTAGACGTAGCAATGGAACTTGAGCGTATCGCTCTATCTGATGAGTACTTTGTTTCTAAGAAGCTATACCCGAACGTAGATTTCTATTCAGGTATCATTCTGAAAGCAATCGGCATTCCAGTGTCTATGTTCACAGTAATCTTCGCGATGTCTCGTACTATCGGTTGGATTGCACACTGGAACGAGATGCACAGCGATCCGACGAACCGTATCGGTCGCCCTCGTCAGCTATATACTGGTGAAGAACAACGTGACTTTAAAGCACTTTACGAACGTGAATAGTCGCTATAAAGCATAATGTTAAAAGGGGTTGATGTAAGAACATCAACCCCTTTTCTTTTCTACGGGATACAATCGACTCGTATCCCTCATCTCGCATCTGTTCTTAAACCGGATTATCGATATCGATAAACTCAACATCCAATCCATGCTCTTTTGCTAACCACTCGCCCAATGCTTTAACACCGTAGCGTTCTGTTGCATGGTGACCTGCGGCAAAGTAATGGATGTCTTGCTCACGAGCCGAGTAAGTTGTGCGCTCTGAAATTTCACCAGAGATAAATGCATCAATACCTTGAGAAGCCGCCAGCTCAATGTAATCTTGACCACCACCAGTACACCAACCTACCGTTTCAATCATTTTATCGGCGTTTTCAGGAGCAATATGCAGTGGTTTACGATTTAGAACATGATCAATTTTTTCTGAAAACTCAGCACCTGTCATTGGTTTTTTTAATTTACCAAACATTGCAACCGATTGTGGGTGCCCTTCCAAGCCACCTTCTACCTCAATATCAAGCAGCTCAGCGAGCTTGGCGTTGTTACCAAGTTCAGGGTGGATATCGAGAGGTAAGTGATAACCTAGAAGATTAATGTCATTCTTAATCAGAGTACGAATGCGCTTGCCCTTCATGCCACGAATCGCTTCTGACTCACCTTTCCAAAAGAAACCGTGATGAACCAACAAAGCATCGGCATTCAATTCTACCGCTTTATCAATCAGAGCTTGAGAGGCTGTTACACCAGTAACGATGCGCTTCACTTCAGATGCACCCTCGACTTGAAGACCATTCGGGCAGTAATCTTTAATCTGTTGTGGCTGCAGTTTTTCGTTAAGTAGCTTTTCTAATTGTAAGTTATTCATTTTTATTTCCAGCTTACCTTTATAATAACGTCGTTATATCAATTTACGGGTAGAATGTCGAAAGCCCCAGGGCTATGTTTATAAAGAGCTATGTTTATGAGGAAGAGATGACAGCACTGCAACGTTTTTACCAATGGGTCATCGACTCACCACCATTACTAGAAATCAAGCCACCGATTTCTGATCTCACAGCATTCTCAAACCACCAAGAGCTCGACGACGCACATACTTATGATGGTAATCCTAGATTAGGCTTTCTCTACCAACACTTATGTGAACAAGTCATCACTGCTTCGGATAATTATTCAATCAAGCACGATGAGATCCAGATTAATGTTGAGGGTAGAACACTCGGCGCAATCGACTTTATTCTCGAAAAAGCGAACGACCAAAAGTTAGAACACTGGGAAGTGGCGATTAAGTTTTATCTGCTCCACGAACAAACTTGGTTTGGCCCCAACTCTCACGATCAATTGGATAAGAAGCTCGAAAGGATGCTCAGCCACCAGCTTGGTATGTCATCTTCATCCGCTTTTATTGAGCAGTATCCAGAGATCGATGTCGACTCAAAACATCTCCTCATGCAAGGTCGTCTATACACCAACCCATTCTTAGAGCAAAACGTACCTACTGAATGTTTGGGCTACGACATTAACCCGAGCCAAGTAAACGGCTTTTGGTGCTATCAAAACCAAGCTCATCTAATCACTGAAGCGCTCTACCCTCTCACCAAAGAACAATGGGCGGCAGGGACGGATGATTTCAGCAGTAAGCCTATCACCGAGTTTGGTGATCGCTTCGTCCATGGGCAAACCAAGTCCGGGCAATTCTGGTTTGTGATGCCACAAAGTTGGCCACACGGTTAGTCGTCTAAGCTAACTCACTTACCTTTTCCCGCTTATTACACGCAACCAGCACAAATAAAAAGGGCTGATGTTTTCACATCAACCCTTCTATCTATTTAGCTTTTATATCCAGTAATCAAATTTCGATTACAGACCAGCCGCTGCAAATACTTGGTTCACAATCTCTTGAGCTTCTGCTTCGATTGCTTTCAGGTGCTCTTCACCCTTAAAGCTTTCACAGTAAATCTTGTAGATGTCTTCAGTGCCTGATGGACGAGCAGCAAACCAACCGTTCTCAGTGGTCACTTTCAGGCCACCAATCGCAGCGCCATTACCTGGAGCATGCGTTAAGCGAGCAGTAATCGCATCGCCAGCAAGTGTTTCAGCAGAAACCATCTCTGGAGATAGCTTTTTAAGCACGTCTTTTTGTGCGCCATTTGCTACCGCTTGAATACGGTTATACTTAGATTCACCGTGTTTAGCAGCAAGCTCTTCGTAGTATTCTTGTGGGTTCTTACCCGTTACCGCTGTGATCTCAGCCGCAAGTAGGCAAAGAATCAGGCCATCTTTATCTGTTGACCAAGGCGTACCGTCTTTACGTAGGAAAGAAGCACCTGCACTCTCTTCACCACCAAAACCAAACTGGCCTTTGTAAAGACCATCAACGAACCATTTGAAACCAACTGGCACTTCACAAAGTTCGCGACCTAAGTCAGCAACAACACGGTCAATCAATGCGCTTGATACTAGTGTCTTACCAACAGCAACGTCTTTACCCCAACCTTCACGGTTACGGTATAGGTAATCAATACAAACCGCTAAGAAGTGGTTTGGATTCATCAAGCCTTTAGGTGTCACGATGCCGTGGCGATCGTAATCTGGGTCGTTACCAAACGCTAGAGCGTACTCGTCTTTAAGAGCCAGTAAGCCTGCCATCGCGTATGGGGAAGAACAGTCCATACGAACCACGCCATCTTTATCTAGAGACATAAATTGGAATGAAGGGTCAACCGCTTCACTTACCAGAGTAAGATCTAGATTGTACGCTTTACCAATTTGACGCCAGTAATCAATACCGCTGCCACCCAGTGGATCAACACCAATCTTGATGTTTGCTTTCTGGATCGCTTCCATATCAACGACGTTAACCAAATCAGCGACGTATGGCGCCACTAGGTCGACTTCTTTTACTAGCTCAGACTGTTTAGCCTGTGCGATAGGCGTACGCTTAACACCTTGCATTTGCTCAGCAATGATCACGTTCGCACGGTCTTCAATCGCTTGAGTCAATTCAGCTTCAGCTGGGCCACCGTGTGTCGGGTTGTATTTAATACCGCCGTCTTGAGGTGGGTTATGTGAAGGCGTGATAACAATGCCGTCGGCTTTTTTGTCATTCACTAGGTTGTGCGTAAGAATCGCGTGCGAGATACCCGGTGTTGGAGTAAAGCCGTTGTTTTCTTGAATAATAACTTCAACACCGTTCGCTACAAGCACTTCGATAACCGTAGAGAACGCAGGCTCAGATAGAGCGTGAGTATCTTTACCTAAGAAAAGAGGGCCAGTTGTACCTTGCTCGGCACGAACTTCAGCAACCGCTTGTGCAATTGCTAGAATGTGATTTTCGTTAAATGTTGATTTGTCTGCTGTACCGCGGTGACCTGAAGTACCGAAAAGTACTTTATGATCTGGGTTCGTAGCATCCGGTTGCTGTAAGAAATAGTTAGCAACTAAAGCCGGGATATTATGAAGATCTTCCTGCTGAGCTTTCTGCCCAGCACGAGGGTGCATAGCCATTTTTCGACATCCTTATATATAAAATTTAAAAACAAAAAAACCTCATAATATCTTCTTATCCATGGATATTATGAGGTTTAAATCAGATTTCGTTAAATTGAACCTGTTACTTTTTCTATCAATTCTGCTTGGAAACTCATGCGGCTCATAAGCTGCTCAACCATCTGTCTTTTTCGGCTTGTATTGTTATTAGTAATAACCCAAAAAGGACTTTGTGGAATAGCTTTAGGCTTAGTCGTGTTGCCGTTTGCTAGCAACGTCGCTTCGTTATCTGCAAAGTAAACGCGCTTACGGCCTTTTACTTGAGTTGCTTCTGAAAAGCTTAAAGGGTCGATTTTATGCAGTGTTGATAACACAAGCATGAAACGATCAATGGCTTTCTTTAGTGATGCAAACTCATCTGATATTAGTAGTGAGCGCATTTCTTTAACGCCATCGAACTTCTCTGGAGTAAAGCCTACCTCTTTGCTAACAACGATACCTTTTGGCTCAACGATCTCTTCGATCGGAGCCATGCCTTGGCTATCAACCTGTAACAAGCGGCGCAGAATATCTGAAGCGCTTTCGCCAATACGTTCTGTCTGACCCGCAATAAAACGGTATAGGTCCTCATCAACCTCAATTGTTTTCATTCGCTTTTCACAATCTCAATGTTTAAACTCTGGGGGATTATAGCGAGATCCGCGCGGATACTCTACGTCAAACCCACCATGAATAAGATAAAAATGTCAGTACAGCTCAACTATAAAATTGAAGGTGAGGGTCACACCATTGTTTTGATCCATGGATTATTCGGTAATCTGGACAACCTTGGCTTGCTCGCTAGGGATCTAAAAGCCGATCATCAAGTGCTTAGTATCGATCTACGTAACCACGGCCAATCTTTCCATAGTGACACTCATGACTACCAAGCGATGGCGCAAGATGTCTCTCAACTGTTGAAAGATCTCGAGTTAGACGACGTCACTGTGATTGGTCACTCGATGGGTGGCAAGGTTGCCATGGCACTCACCCAACACCTAGAGCTACGTAAACTGATCGTACTGGACATGGCACCGGTCGCTTACACCCAAAGTCGCCATGATAACGTATTCGCAGGCCTTCAAGCCGTGATAGAAGAAAAACCAGAATCTCGCTCTGAAGCACTTAAAGTACTCGCAAAACATATTGAAATCGACGGGGTTCGCCAGTTCTTAACGAAATCACTATTCAAGTCAGAACAAGGCATTATGGAGTGGCGCTTTAACGTCGCGTCACTACTTGCAAACTACGCTCACATCATTGGCTGGGAACCGATCGACAAAACCTCGGTCAAAACCTTGCTAATAAAAGGTGGGGATTCTGACTACCTCACGGCTGAGCACCAAACTGCAGTTCAGCAGCAATTTTCTAACGCAAAGGCGCACGTCATTGCCAATACGGGTCATTGGCTACACGCAGAAAAGCCAGCTGAAGTACTCAGAGCAATACGAAAATTCATCGCTTAAGCGCGCTTTTTCATGCAGATAAATGAGAGCTGAGTAATCACTGCAGATTAACTTTATCTCGCAACAGTGATATAGTGCGCCCAAGCAAAATTGGTATATAAGGTTCCCATGCTTTACGACTACATGAACATCATTGAATCTGTTGGTTTAGATCTCCTGTTTGCCGCGATTTTCTTTTTAATCGGTATGGCAATTAAGGACGTTCTCAAGCAGGGAAATGTTCCTCCATTTGGTCGTCGCATCGTATGGTTAGTACTTTTCCTTGGCTGTGCGGGTTTTATCGCCAAAGGGATAATCCAACTAAGCTGGGAAGGAACTGGGATCTAACGATTCTCTTCCGAACTTTATCACACCGACAACAGACAAAATGAAAGGTAATGATTCTATGGCAAGTGTAGGTCTCTTCTTTGGTAGCGATACAGGTAACACTGAAGCTGTTGCTAAGATGATTCAAAAGCAATTGAGCAAACAGCTCGTTCACGTTCAAGACATTGCAAAAAGCAGCAAAGAAGATATCGATAACTTCGATCTACTGCTGCTTGGTATCCCTACGTGGTACTACGGCGAAGCACAATGTGATTGGGATGACTTTTTCCCAGAGCTAGAAGCTATTGATTTCTCAACTAAGCTTGTTGCTATCTTTGGTTGTGGCGACCAAGAAGATTACGCAGAATACTTCTGTGATGCTATGGGTACTATCCGTGACATCGTTGAAGCGAAAGGCGGTACTATCCTAGGTCACACATCAACTGAAGGCTACGAATTCGAAGCATCGAAAGGTTTAGTTGAAGGCGATGACAGCCAATTCGTTGGTCTATGTATCGATGAAGACCGTCAACCTGAGCTAACTGATGAGCGCGTATCTAACTGGGTTAAACAAATCCACGCAGAAATGTGCCTAGCAGAGCTAGAAGACTAATTCTCTAGTGGTTGTTAATTGTTACAATTAATAACCATTATGTAGATATGAAAAAACCTCCTTATGGGAGGTTTTTTGCTATTTAAAATCTATTAATTAGCACTCAGCTTCTAATGCTTCATCATCATCTCTAAATTGCGGCTTCTTTCTTACATAGAGGGTGCGTTGAATTTCTGAGACCACATTACCCTGCTTATCTTTCACGTGAATAATAAATTCAGGAAAACACTTTTCACCGAGCTGTGTCTGACGATAGATATCGTCAAGCTGCCCTTGGCTTATCTCAAAATCTGCATACAAGTCCGATTGCCCCGGCTTGATGAAGTTAATGCTCGCTTCTTTATCCCAAACATAATATCGCTCACCTAAAATTCCCATTAACATCAATGAGTAAACGGGATCGGTAAGAGAAAAGATACTGCCGCCATATTGAGTACGATTGGCGTTCTTATTCCACCAGCGTAGCTTAAGTACCGTCTTAACAACCCTAAAGTCAGCGCTAATGTGGGCTATTCGAATACCCGCTCCCCAAAAGGGAGGCCAAATATTAAGAGCAAATTTTACAATGTTGGGTTTATATATTTTTGCGAGTTGCTTATTCATAACAACATTCCATGTTCATATCAGAAACACCGTCACCTTGACTGGTCGTACCTCCACTATAAGTGAGATACTTCCAATTTACAAAACAGATTGTGATGTCAGTAAGTAACCCTTTGAAGTTCGTGGTTTATTGTTATGCCTGACTAAACTATAATGGTATTAATATTGAATTCTGTTAATTGCTGCAGATCATCAACAGGAAAGTATATGTCAGACAATAATCAAGCGCTAAAAGATGCAGGTCTTAAAGTGACCCTTCCACGGCTCAAAATTTTAGAAGTATTACAACAGCCAGACTGCCAACATATTAGTGCTGAAGATTTATATAAGAAGCTGATCGACCTAGGTGAAGAAATCGGTCTTGCAACCGTTTATCGAGTACTTAACCAATTCGATGACGCTGGCATTGTAACTCGTCACCACTTCGAAGGCGGCAAGTCTGTATTTGAACTTTCTACACAGCACCACCACGACCACCTTGTATGTTTAGATTGTGGCGAAGTGATCGAATTCTCTGATGACATCATCGAAGAAAGACAGAAAGAGATTGCTCAGCGTTACAACGTACAACTGACAAACCACAGTTTGTACTTGTACGGCAAAAGCATTAGCGGAGATTGCAAAGGCAATCCAGACGCGCATAAAGCGAAGAAGTAATACAGAACGCTGGCTTAGGCCGGCGTTTTTTATATAGGGCTCCATAAAGTATCCATGAAAAGAATCCCGCTAGTTAAGGCTTTTACTTTAATTGAGATGTTGGTTGTTGTGGTGATTATCGCCGTACTTGCTGTTGTTGCCCTTCCCCGTTTTCTTAACATTCAAACCGATGGCCGTATCGCTCTGTTTGACGCTGCTCAATCTCAATTTCAAACTGCGATAACGTTCGCGCATAGTAAATGGCTAGTGAATGGAGGCGGTAATTCAGAAATGAACGACCTTCCAGGCTTCGGCGAGGATGCTAACGGTAACCCACAGCTAGATATCAACGATGAGGGTTACCCTTTAGGTGTTGATAAAAATTCGCCAATGGGCGCGCCCTACAATATAGGTCAAGGCCATCAAGGTTGTGTCGCTATCTGGGACGCAATTATGAACAGCGATCTTACGGTTACAACCGATCGAGACAATTTTGATGGATTCGATTTTGTATCGCGCCGCCAAAATCTAACCTTTTTAACTAAAGAGGGCGATTCTGTTACTGCTCAAGCGCTCTGCTATTACATCTTCACAGCTGAAGGTCATCATAGAAATCCAGACAGAGCTGAATACGTATTTTGGTATAACTCCCGCACTGGTGAAATCACGAACTCTCGACCAGATGATATATAACTTGAGCGAGTAGAGTAAATTAGCAACGTCCTCTCTAGGCACATATCCGCAGACACAAAAAAACCGGCTCTAAGCCGGTTTTTTATTGGGTCGTTTTTAACAAACTAAATGCTCAAGCATTAAGCTTCAGTTTTACCCCAAGTATCGCGCAGACCAACCGTGCGGTTGAAGACTAGTGCATCTGCTTTAGAGTCTTTCGAATCCACACAGAAGTAGCCTGTACGTTCAAACTGGTACGCTTGCTCTGCAACACCTTCTGCTAGGCTAGGTTCAACAAAACCATTTAGCGTAACAAGTGATTCAGGGTTTAGCGTTGCAGCGAAGTCATCAGCAGCGGCTGGGTTTGCCACTGTGAATAGACGATCGTACAAACGAATCTCAGCAGGCAGCGCTTTATCAGCAGATACCCAGTGGATAACGCCTTTCACTTTGCGGCCATCTGCAGGGTTCTTACCCAATGTTTCATTGTCGTAAGAGCAGAAGATAGTCGTAATGTTGCCTTCTGCATCTTTTTCGATACGTTCAGCTTTGATCACATAAGCGCCACGTAGACGAACTTCTTTGCCTAGAACCAAACGCTTGTACTTCTTGTTTGCTTCTTCACGGAAGTCATCACGCTCAATCCAAACTTCACGGGTAAATGGTACTTCGCGAGTTCCCATTTCTGGCTTGTTTGGATGGTTTGCAACAGTTAACGTTTCTACTGCATCTGCTTCGTAGTTTTCAATAACGATCTTAACTGGATCCAGAACGGCCATTGCACGAGGTGCATTTTCGTTCAGATCATCACGAATGCAAGACTCAAGTGAACCGAACTCAATCATGTTCTCTTGCTTTGTCACGCCAATACGCTTACAGAATTCACGAATAGAGCTTGAAGTAAAACCACGACGACGCAGGCCAGAAATAGTAGGCATACGTGGGTCATCCCAACCTTGAACTAGGTTTTCAACCACAAGTTGGTTCAGCTTACGCTTAGACATCACTGTGTATTCAAGATTCAGGCGACTAAACTCGTACTGACGAGGTTGGCAATCAATCGTGATGTTATCTAGAACCCAATCGTACAAACGACGGTTATCTTGGAATTCAAGCGTACAGATAGAGTGCGTAATACCTTCCAGCGCATCAGAGATACAGTGAGTAAAGTCGTACATTGGGTAAATGCACCACTTGTCAGCTGTTTGATGGTGGTGAGCAAAACGAACACGGTAGATAACAGGATCGCGCATAACCATGAACGAAGAGCTCATGTCGATCTTAGCACGCAAACACGCTTTACCTTCTTCAAAGCCACCGTCACGCATTTTTTCAAACAACGCTAGGTTCTCTTCAGGGCTGCGGTCACGGTATGGGCTCGCTTTACCTGGCTCTTTTAGCGTGCCACGGTACTCACGGATTTGATCAGGACTTAGCTCGTCAACATACGCTAAGCCTTTATTAATTAATTCCACAGCATAAGCGTAAAGCGTATCGAAGTAGTTTGATGAGTAACAAATATCACCAGACCATTCGAAGCCTAACCAGCTTACATCATTCTTAATTGACTCAACGTATTCAACGTCTTCTTTTTCAGGGTTTGTATCATCGAAACGAAGATTACATTGTCCCTGGTAGTCCTGAGCAATACCAAAGTTCAAGCAAATAGATTTAGCGTGACCAATGTGCAGGTAGCCATTTGGCTCCGGCGGGAAACGAGTATGCACGCTACTGTGTGTACCATCCGCTAAATCTTTATCAATAATTTGGCGAATGAAATTCGATGGACGAGCCTCAGCTTCACTCATCTATAGCACCTCTATGTATTTAGTATTGTCAGAGAAAGTTATCTTTCATCCCCAAGAAAACGGTCGCTTATAGCGCCGGTCAAAGATTGAAAGATCATTGTTGCTAATCATCCACAATTCTTTGCCTTTGCACAATAAGAACCGTCCGTTAATTGCGAATATTTCTGCTATTCGATGAAGAATAGAACGAACCGTGTTCATTAGCCTTAAACAGCAGGCACAAAAAAGCCTCCCATGTGGGAGGCTTTCAATTTGACACTTACTTAAGAGTAACTTTACGTCTTAATTAAGTACTTCCTTTACTATGGAAGTTTTACATCAGATAGGTCTTCGCCTGCACCGATAGCTTTCATTTCGCCAGCTACGATTTCAGCTAGTGGGCCTAGGATAACCTGTAGGTTATTTTCACCTAGTTTAACCACACCTTTAGCACCTAGTTTCTTAAGAACAACTTCATCAGCGACAGAGCGGTCTTTAAGAGTTAAGCGTAGACGAGTGATACAAGCGTCGATTGAAGTTAGGTTATCGTGACCACCTAGAGCTTTCAGGTATTGACGTGCAAGGTCGCCTTTTGGTGCGTCGCCAGCAGGAGCTGCAACAGCTTCGTCATCATCTTCACGACCTGGCGATTTCAAGTTGAAAGCGCGGATTGCGAAAGAGAAAGTGAAGAAGTATAGAGCACCGAAACCAAGACCGATTAGTAGTAGTACGAATGGTTTAGTTGCTAGACCCCAGTTCAATACGAAGTCGATAAGACCAGCAGAGAAACCGAAACCGTGCAGAGTACCAAACATGTTAGCAACTACTAGAGACAGACCTGTAAATACAGCGTGCATTGCGTATAGAGCAGGAGCTAGGAATACGAACATGAATTCTAGCGGCTCTGTGATACCTGTTAGGAATGAACAGAATGCAACTGAGAATAGTGCGCCACCAACTTGGCTACGTTTTTCAGCAGGAGCAGCTAGGTACATTGCAAGTGCAGCACCTGGTAGACCGAACATCATTACTGGGAAGAAACCATTCATGAATACGCCAGCGCCTTTATCGCCGCCGAAGAAACGGTGTAGGTCACCAGATTTAACAGTTTCAGTCACTTCTTTAACTACAGTAGTGATTTCTGGAGTTACAGAGTTAGCGAATGTGAATGTGTGCTCTTGGCCAACAACTAGAGTTTTAGCCAGTGCTGGGTCAACACAAAGTTGAGTGATGTTAGCGAATGCGCCTTGACCAGCAACGATGATCTCTTGACATGTACCCATACCGAACCAGAAGTATGAGTTCAATACGTGGTGTAGACCTACAGGGATAAGTGCACGGTTAAGAGTACCGTAAACGAATTGGCCGATAGCGCCAGACGTTGATACTGCGTGAGCCAGTGCGTCTAGACCAGATTGAACACCAGGCCAAACCACACCAGACACAGCACCTGCAACAAGTGCAAATAGACCGGCCATGATAGGTACTAAACGTTTACCCGCGAAGAAAGCCAGCCACTCTGGAAGGCGTGTCGCGTGGAAAGCGTTGTAAGAGTGACCTGCGATGATACCTGCGAAGATACCGCCGAAGAATGACATGTTAACGTCTGCGTTAATTGTCGTTGCTGTAGCAGTTAGTACGAAGTAAGCAACTGCACCAGCAAGACCTGCTGCGCCGTTACCGTCTTTAGAAAGACCAATCGCGATACCTAGACCAAAGAGCAATGGTAGGTTACCGAAGATAGCACCACCAGCTTGCGCCATGAATGGAATATCAAGTAGATCGCCTTGACCTAAACGTAAAAGAAGCGCCGCAATCGGAAGCGTTGCGATTGGTAGCATTAACGCCTTACCAAGCTTCTGTGCATATCCTAGAATATTCACCAGTTGTTTCCCCCTATAGGATTTTTTAGAATTCGTTTGAGAAACTTATTTTAGTCGCTCAATTTAGTCCTATTCAGTGTATTCAATTAATTTTGCTCCGCAAATTAAAACCTTACCATTTGTGATCCTAATCACCAGTTTTTACCAAATCCAGAGGTTTTTGCTAGCGAGATCATAAAACTTATTTTATCATTCAAAAAAATGAACATTTATAGATAAAATCCAAATCTAATCATTAGGTAAAAAGATGGTATCTGCGGGCTTCTATTGCCGTATGAATAATCATTAACAATGAACCTAAATGTATAATAATGATCAGTTTTTCATATATTTTTCAAATACTTAAATAGCTTCCCATATTGAAGCCGTTTGCCCATAAAAGATAAATCGTTACGTAAATGATGCTCGCAAACTAAGTCCGCATTTAGGTAACGAACGAATTTAAAAGATCTCACGAAATAAGGATTAGCTGACTATGTACGCGCTAAGTAACTGTAAAATTTACACTGGTAGTGATGTTCTGACCGATCATGCTGTTGTAATCGAAAACGAACTGATCAAAAAAGTCTGTCCTATCTCTGAATTGCCAGAGGGAATCGAGGTTCGCGACCTAGACGGAGCAAACCTAAGTCCAGGTTTCATTGACCTACAACTGAACGGTTGTGGCGGTGTAATGCTTAACGATGAGATCACTGCAGAAACCATGCAGATCATGCACAAAGCAAATCTGAAATCTGGCTGTACTAGCTTCTTACCAACGCTTATCACCTCTTCAGACGAAGATATGCGTGCGGTTATTACGGCAGCTCGTGAGTACCACAACCAGTACCAAAACCAATCTTTAGGTCTGCACCTAGAAGGTCCGTACTTGAACGTTGCGAAAAAAGGCATCCACAGCGTCGATCACATTCGTAAGTCTGACAACGAAATGATTGAGCTTATCTGTGACAACAGTGACCTTGTTGCAAAAGTTACATTAGCTCCAGAGTTAAACGACCCTGAACACATTGAACGCCTGCACAAAGCTGGCGTTGTGGTTTCTATCGGCCACACCAACGCAACTTACGCAGAAGCACGCCAAGGTTTTGAATCTGGTATCACGTTCGCTACTCACCTATTCAATGCAATGACCCCTATGGTCGGTCGTGAACCGGGCGTTGTAGGCGCGATTTACGACACACCAGAGGTTTACGCTGGCATCATTGCCGACGGTTTCCACGTTGATTACGCAAACATCAGAATTGCGCATAAAATCAAGGGAGAAAAGTTGGTATTAGTGACGGATGCCACAGCTCCTGCAGGTGCTGACATGGAATACTTTATTTTTGTCGGTAAGAAAGTATATTACCGTGATGGTAAGTGTGTTGATGAAAACGGCACACTGGGCGGCTCAGCTCTGACTATGATTGAAGCAGTTCAGAATACAGTTGAGCACGCTGGTATCGCTTTAGACGAAGCTCTTCGCATGGCTACGCTATACCCAGCTACGGCTATCGGTGTAGAAAGCAAGCTAGGTCGAATCAAAAAAGGCATGGTTGCAAACCTAGCTGTATTTGACCGAGACTTTAACGTTAAAGCGACTGTTGTTAACGGACAATACGAGCACAATTAAGTATGAATGGCGGACAAATAGGTAACGTAGACTTAGTTAAACAACTAAACAGTGCGGCGGTATACCGACTTATAGACCAACAAGGGCCTATCAGTCGTATACAAGTGGCTGATGTAAGCCAACTCGCACCGGCAAGTGTTACAAAAATTACCCGCCAACTTTTAGAGCGCGGCCTAATTAAAGAGGTTGCGCAGCAAGCGTCTACTGGCGGTAGACGCGCTATCTCCCTAACCACAGAAGTAGAACCTTTTCATTCTGTCGCTGTGCGTTTAGGTCGAGACTACATTCAAATAAGCCTTCATGACCTTGGCGGTCGTGAGTTGGCTTTCCAACAGCAAGACCTGAATTATTCAGACCAGTCAGACCTTACCCAAGGCTTGGTTAATAATTTGAAGGCTTTTATTGCTGAACACCAACCAAAGATCGATCAGCTGATTGCTATTGGTGTCACACTTCCAGGCTTGGTTAACCCAACGACTGGTGTTGTTGAGTACATGCCAAACACGGATATCGATAACCTGGCTTTAAGTGACATTATTCGCGACACATTCCATGTCGCTTGTTTTGTGGGTAACGATGTTCGCGGAATGGCGCTTGCAGAGCACTACTTCGGTGCAAGTAAAGACAGCCAAGACTCTATTTTAGTGAGTGTTCACCGTGGTACCGGCGCAGGTATTATCGTAAATGGTCAGGTTTTCTTAGGTCACAACCGCAACGTAGGTGAGATTGGCCATATCCAAATCGATCCGCTAGGCGAGCAATGCCAATGTGGTAACTTCGGTTGTCTTGAAACCGTAGCGGCAAACCCAGCAATCGTTGAACGAGTTCAAAAACTGATTAAACAAGGCTATGAGTCTTCTTTAACAGAGCTTGACCGTATTACGATTCAAGATGTGTGTGACCATGCAATCAATGGTGACGAACTGGCGAAGCAAAGCTTAGTTCGAGTAGGAAACCAGTTAGGTAAGGCTATCGCCATGACGATTAACTTATTTAACCCTCAAAAAGTTATCATTGCTGGTGATATTACCAAGGCACAAGAGATTGTTTTCCCTGCAATTAAGCGCAATGTAGAGAATCAGTCGTTAACGACTTTCCATAGCGGCTTGCCTATTGTAGCATCACAGATCGATAAACATCCTACGATGGGAGCTTTTGCCATGATTAAGCGCGCCATGCTCAACGGCGTGTTACTGCAGAAGCTTCTCGAAGACTAGAGAAAAACAATTCTGATTTTCCGCGGGCCGTGTTTGTATAAACACGGCCCGTTTTTTTAAGCTAGGGAACTACAACAACAAGTTATGGAACTTATATTAATATCCACTGCGTTTATCGCAGGATTTATTGCTTTAAAGTGTCACCTTCCCCCATTAGTTGGTTTTTTGGTTGCAGGCTTTGGGCTTTTTGCCTTTGGCTTTGAAACCAATGACACCATCATTACTTTAGCTGACCTTGGTGTTACTCTGCTTCTATTTACTATCGGCTTAAAGCTCGATATCAAAACCCTACTCTCTAAAGAGATCTGGGCTGGCGCGACAATCCACAACCTTTTGTCCACTCTGTTTTTCGCCGTCGCCCTGTTTGGCTTTAAGTTCTTAGGTATTTCATCGCTAGCTGCCATGTCGGTAGAACAGATCGTTCTGCTCGGTTTTGCTCTTTCATTCTCTAGTACCGTATTTGCGGTTAAGACTCTGCAAGAGAAAGGCGAAATGAATGCGACCTACGGAACGTTAGCGATTGGTATCTTGGTCATGCAGGATATCTTCGCCGTAGTATTCTTAACGGCTTCTACGGGCAAAATACCTGAGTGGTATGCGATTGCTCTGTTTGCCCTACCCTTATTACGCCCACTGTTCTACAAAGTGCTCGATTGGGTTGGTCACGGTGAGATGCTGGTTCTTTCCGGCATCTTCTTCGCATTAGTCGTCGGTGCTGGTTTATTCCATTTGGTTGGTGTGAAACCAGACTTGGGGGCTCTTGTTTTAGGTATGTTACTTGCTGGTCACCCAAAAGCCTCAGAATTATCAAAGTCGCTGTTTAACCTTAAAGAACTTTTCCTTGTCTGTTTCTTCTTGAACATTGGTTTGTCAGAGCAACCAACCATTCAAGGCTTTATGCTCGCAATCTTGTTCTTGCTGATGCTGCCAGTGAAAGGTGTTCTCTACTTCTTGGTACTCAACCGCTTCAAGTTCCGTGTTCGAACGTCTCTACTTGCCTCGCTATCACTGTTTAACTATAGCGAGTTTGGCCTCATCGTTGGTGGTCTCGCCTTCAAGATGGGCTGGATGTCAGGTGACATCTTGGTGGCTGTGGCAATTGCTGTTTCACTGTCGTTCTTAATCGCAGCACCTTTAAACCGAGCTGGTCACAAGCTTTATCAGCAGTCAGGTAAATGGCTAAAAGAGCATGCGTCAGAAAAGCTTCACCGACGTGATAAGCGAATTGACCCAGGTCGGGCCCAAGTGCTGATTCTTGGTATGGGACGAATTGGTACTGGTGCTTATGACGAATTACGCACTCGCTATGGCAAAGTCAGCCTAGGTGTTGAAGTTCGCGAAGAAGCCGCGCACAATCACAGAAGCCATGGCAGGAACGTGATCTCTGGTGACGCGACTGACCCGGATTTCTGGGAACGAATTCTAGATACAGCAAACGTAAAGCTAGTGATCCTGGCTATGCCTCACCACCAAGGTAATCAAACCGCTTTAGAGCAATTGAAGTCACGTAACTTTAAAGGCCAAATTGCGGCTATTGCTGAATATCCAGATCAACTCGAAACACTGAAAGAGAATGGCGTTGATGCGGCATTTAACATTTACAGCGAGGCTGGTAGTGGTTTTGCTCGCCACGTTTGCGAACAGTTAAATCCAAATATCAATAAAATCTAGTATTAGACCGTGTTCAACTAAACCTCTCAAAACTGACTATTTTTCGCACTTTTGAGAGGTTTTTGTTTAAAAAACCAACCGCAATTAAACATCACACACCAAAAGCACATAAAAATTAGATAATTTCTAACAGAACACCCTTTATATTATTTTTTTGCTCACATCCGGTTGCTTTTTTTAGCCAGAATGGCAAATTGAATGCAGTTGATTTAGAAATTATTTAAAAGGAAGTTCTATGTGTTCAGTATTTGGCATTCTCGACATTAAAAGTGATGCCGCAGCACTTCGCCCTATTGCTTTAGAAATGTCTAAGAAGCTTCGTCACCGTGGTCCGGACTGGTCTGGTATCTATGCTGGTGAAAAAGCAATCCTTGCTCATGAACGTCTTGCTATTGTTGGCTTGAACAGTGGTGCTCAACCACTATACAGCCAAGACAAAAAGCACATTCTTGCAGTGAACGGTGAAATTTATAACCACAAAGAACTTCGCGCACGCTATGAAGATAAGTACCAGTTCCAGACTGATTCTGACTGTGAAGTTATCCTAGCGCTATACCAAGAGATGGGTGCAGACCTTCTAGAAGAGCTTAACGGTATTTTCGCCTTCGTTTTATACGATGAAGAGAAAGACGAATACCTAGTGGGCCGCGACCATATTGGTATCATCCCGCTTTACCAAGGTTACGATGAGCACGGTAACTACTACGTTGCTTCAGAGATGAAAGCATTGGTTGAAGTATGTAAGACGATCAGTGAATTCCCTCCTGGTAGCTTCTACTCTTCGAAAGATGCAGAACCTCAACGCTACTACATCCGCGATTGGAACGAGTACGCTGCGGTACAAGGCAACAGCACAAGCAAAGAAGAACTGACTGAAGCACTAGAAGCAGCTGTTAAACGCCAACTAATGACTGACGTTCCTTACGGTGTACTTCTATCTGGTGGCCTTGATTCATCAATTACTTCAGCGGTCGCTAAACGCTTTGCTGCAATGCGTATCGAAGATGATGAGCAATCTGAAGCTTGGTGGCCACAACTACACTCATTCGCAGTTGGCCTTGAAGGCGCACCAGATCTTATCGCTGCTCGTGAAGTTGCGGACAAGATCGGTACTGTGCACCACGAGATGACTTACACCATTCAGGAAGGCTTAGATGCGATCCGTGATGTTATCTACCATATCGAGACTTACGATGTAACGACGATTCGTGCATCAACGCCAATGTACTTGCTTGCTCGTAAGATCAAAGCAATGGGCATCAAAATGGTATTGTCTGGTGAAGGTGCTGATGAAATCTTTGGTGGCTACCTTTACTTCCATAAAGCGCCAAACGCAAAAGAGTTCCACGAAGAAACAGTACGTAAGCTACTTGCTCTAAGCATGTTCGACTGTGCTCGCGCAAACAAATCATTGGCAGCATGGGGCGTTGAAGGTCGTGTACCATTCTTAGACAAAGAGTTTATCGATGTCGCAATGCGCCTGAACCCTGAAGACAAGATGTGTGGTAACGGTAAGATGGAGAAACACATCCTGCGTGAGTGTTTTGAAGACTACCTACCAGATTCAATCGCATGGCGTCAAAAAGAGCAGTTCTCTGATGGTGTTGGCTACGATTGGATTGATACATTGAAAGCAACGGCTGAAGCAAAAGTAACGGATCAACAAATGGAGGCTGCTAAGTTCCGTTTCCCTTACAACACGCCAACAACCAAGGAAGGTTATGCTTACCGTGAAATCTTTGAGGAGCTATTCCCTCTAGAATCAGCGGCAGAATGTGTACCAGGTGGACCTTCAGTTGCTTGTTCATCAGCAAAAGCGATTGAGTGGGATGAGTCATTCAAAAACTGTGTCGACCCATCGGGCCGTGCAGTACAAGCCGTTCACAACGATGCTTACAACGCTTAGAGCGTTTTGAACAAACCCTAAAGACTAAAAAAGGCGCATGATGCGCCTTTTTATTTTTAAGCCTATTTTTTATTGTTGCAGTTATGCGTGAGCTTGTAGTGCTTCGTTCTCAATACTGATAGGAACCACGTGGCTGATCATTTTTACCAACATAATCGATCGAGCCTCACCGTCTTTCTGATCGAAAATAGCCTCAACCCCGGCAAACTGGCCACTCTGAATCTTAACCACCTGCCCAGATTCAAACTCAACACAACAATCTTCAGTTTCGATGCTGTAGCACTTCTCAAACTCTTTGAGTTCAAAAACCAAGTCACCTTGGACCTCATGCGGTCTTGTGCCGAACTTAATAAAGTCCACCACACCGCGCGTTGAACGAACAGTCGTGAAGCTAGGACCTTGCTCATAGTCAAAGCGAACAAAGATGTAAGATGGAAACAGCGGCTCTTTGACCTGCTTTTCTTTCCCTCTCACCACCTTTTCGACTTCTATTTGAGGATAAAAGCACTCTACCCCTTGATTCTCTAAGTGCTGTTGAGCGCGTTTTTGATCACCACGCTTACAGTAGAGCAAATACCAACGTTTCATTTTACTAGCCATTTTCTATTTTTGAACATTTTACCACAAGCCTAAAACGGTTTAATCACCGTTAATAAAATGAAGACTGATAAGCAAGAAATTATGCGTAACAGACCAACTTATCAACAAAAAGTCATAGGTCCGAAAAGTGGTTAAGCATTGTACAGGGATCATTTACAGATAAAAAGGCGCATTCTTGTAAGCGTATGTATGCCAGATAAATAAAACACACCATACCCTATGAAGATCAAAATGATACAACAAGTCAATGCATTTCACTTTTATTATTCGGTAATTCTTTTAAAAAGCTCACTATGCATCCAGCCCAAAACTGGAAAATTAGTTTGCAGCACGCATTATCTGGGTAACATTGCATAGAAAACCCCTTATTTTCATGCAGTTATAAAAAATTAGTTATCGTAACCATAAAAGACGCCTATTGCAGATGGTTATTCCACTCTGTATACATAAGTGACTATAAAATCTTTTAATACCTAAAATTAGTAAAACTTATGCCAAGCACTCACAACATCTTTGGCCACCCTAGAGGCCTATTTCTACTATTTAGCACAGAGCTATGGGAACGTTTCTCCTACTATGCAATGCGTGCAATTCTTGTTTTATTCTTAACTGATACCACTCTTAATGGTGGCCTTGGTTGGTCAACAAAAGACGCTCTCGATCTCTACGGGATCTACACAGGTTTAGTCTACATCACACCATTAATTGGTGGCTGGATTGCCGATAACTACCTAGGACAACGTAAATCGATCCTAATTGGTGGTGTATTGATGGCTCTAGGCCAATTCACACTGGCTCTACCTAACGGCTTTATTGGCTTAGACCAAGTCAACGCTCTGTACCTTGGTTTAGCACTGCTTATCAGTGGTAACGGTATGTTTAAACCAAACATCTCGACCATGGTTGGCGACTTGTACCAAGAAGGTGATAACCGCCGTGATGGTGCTTTCACCATTTTCTACATGGGCATCAACTTAGGCGCACTACTTGGTGGCTTGATTTCCGGTGCAGCAGTGGATTCATTCGGTTGGAAAGCGGGCTTCTTGGCTGCTGGTATCGGTATGGTTATTAGCTTGATCATGCAAATGACGATGGCTCAATCTTGGTTAGGCAACATCGGTTCTGTACCTGCGGCTGCTCGAGCAAAAGAACTGAACAAATCGAAAGAGAAAGCGCCACTAACTAAAGAAGAATTCGACAGACTAAAAGTTATTCTGATTATGGGTCTGTTCGTGATTGTATTCTGGGCGGGCTTTGAACAAGCTGGCGGCCTAATGAACATCTACACTCAACAATATACTGACCGTATGATTGGTGGCTTTGAAGTTCCTGCTGCGTGGTTCCAATCTTTGAACCCATTCTTCATCATTACACTTGCTCCAATCATTGCTGCGTTCTGGGTGAAACTGGGTAAGCGTGAGCCAAACTCACCTGTTAAGTTTGCGATGGCGCTGTTTTTCTTAGCACTTGGCTTTGTGTGCATGATGGGTGCGGTAATGGAGCAAGGTGGTGACCTAACAGTGAAAACATCGATGTTATGGCTAGTAGGTGCCTTCTTCTTCCATACACTTGGTGAGCTTTGTTTATCGCCTATTGGCCTGTCGTTGGTCACTAAGCTAGCTCCACTTCGTTTAGCATCACTAATGATGGGTGCTTGGTTTGGCTTCAATGCGGTTGCAAACTACGTAGCAGGCCTAGTGGGTTCTCACGTTGGTGAGCTTGGCGCGATGTCTATCTTTGGTGGTATCGCGATTACAGCAACAATTAGTGGCGTATTATTGCTTCTTTGTGCTGGTAAGCTCGTATCCTGGATGCATGGTGTAGAAACCAACATGACGCTTGAAGCAGAGCCAAAAGCTGAGACAGCAGAAACGTCTGTTGCTTAATATCTAGAGCTATTTCAAGAAGAAACTTCAAGTTCAAAAAGGGCTGCTCAATGAGCAGCCCTTTTGTTATTTATGCGATAAGACGTAATCAAGGCTCAGCAGCTGTTAGCGATATAGAGCGACTAACTCTGCCATCATATCGATGTGCGAGTCTCTGTCGTTCAAACACATAATGTAGCTAAAGTCCGAACCACCAGCGTCAATGAAAGTATCTTTACACTGGTCTGAAATCTCTTCTAACGTTTCCAAACAGTCAACCGAAAATGCAGGTGCCATGATGTCGATCTTCTTGATACCTTTGCTTGGCAGTGATTCAAGTGTCTCGTCAGTGTATGGCTTCAACCACTCCTCTCGACCAAATCGCGATTGGTAGGTCATGGTGATGTCTTCTTCAGATAAACCTAGCTCAGCAGCAAGCAGCTTTGTCGTTGCTTCACAATGCTGTGGGTAGATATCGCCTTCATCAGCTAAGCGCTTCGGAATACCGTGGAACGAACAAACCAAGTGATCGGCTCTGCCATTTTGTTCCCAATGGCTACGAACGCTTTCAGCCAATGCTTTGGCATAGCTAGGGTGTGAGTAGTAGTCACGAATAAAGCGATAGCTTGGGATAACTGGCATCTGTTTAAAGGCTTTGGTTAAACCATCAGAAACTGCCGCTGTGGTTGTGCCAGAATACTGAGGATATAAAGGCAGTACGATGATGTCCTCAACGCCCTGGTCCATCAGTTGCTCAACACCAGTCTTAATGCTTGGGTTACCATAGGTCATACCCAGTGCAACCGGCATCTCTAGTTTCTTCTGGAGCTTTTCAGCTTGTCTTTGAGAATACACAAACAGTGGTGAGCCTTCATCCATCCAGACAGATTGATACAACTTGGCTACTTTGGGTGCTCGAATCGGTAAAATCACCCCGTGCAAGATTGGGCACCAAAGCCAACGGGTTAGGTTTACTACTCGCTTGTCGTGTAAGAATTCACTCAAAAATCGACGAACGCCAGCTGGGGTCGCCGAATCTGGTGTTCCTAAGTTCACCAGTAAAACGCCCTGCTTTTTATTATTTTCCATAGATACCTGAGACCAATATGTGATTTTCTGGAAAGTAATATACTAATCTGCATAAGTTTAAGATCATTGGTTCCCACTAAATGTCTGAATAATCATTCTTTAAATGGGATATCGCAACATCTACTCTCGATTGTGAGCCACCTTCATCAAAAACGGTTTCATCTTGAATGGTGTGTAATCGAATTATCTAGATTGGTATCGTACTAAAAACTGAAACAAAAAAAGCGACCCTTAAGGTCGCTTCCAATATATCAAATTCTAAAACTGGCTGTTAGCCAATTATGCTAGTGCTTTCTCAAGTTCTGCACTAACTTCAGCAACTTGCTTAGTACCGTCAAACTTAAGGTACTGAGTGTTGCCTGCTTCAGCTTCTTTACCGTAGTAAGAGATTAGCGGAGCTGTTTGATCGTGGTATACGCCTAGACGTGCACGAACGGTTTCTTCTTTGTCGTCATCACGTACAACTAGCTCTTCGCCAGTTACGTCATCTTTGCCTTCTTCTTTAGGCGGGTTGTACACAGTGTGGTATGTACGGCCTGAAGGAAGGTGAGCACGACGACCAGCCATACGCTCAACAATCACATCGTCAGCAACGTCGAATTCAACAACGTAATCAACAGCGATGCCCATTTCTTTTAGGCCATCAGCTTGTGGGATTGTGCGTGGGAAACCGTCTAGTAGGAAACCTTTCTCACAGTCATCTTGAGCGATACGCTCTTTGATAAGACCAAGGATAATTTCATCAGAAACTAGCTGACCAGCGTCGATTACTGATTTTGCTTGCTTACCAAGCTCAGTACCCGCTTTGATAGCAGCACGTAGCATGTCACCAGTTGAAATTTGAGGGATACCAAATTTGTTCATGATGAAGTTAGCTTGAGTACCTTTACCCGCGCCAGGAGCACCTAGAAGAATGATGCGCATGTTTAATCCTCTTATAAAATTATGATTTATACCGAAGCTCACTATCCCACCTTCCTCGTTCATATTTAAGATAAACAGGAAAAGTTAGGTAACAGCTGAGGTTAAGCAAAACTGTAAACAGAAGCAAAACGGTAAGTTTCGGTATAACGTTTAAAAATCATACAACTGGAAGAAATTGGTTCCTAGCTCCAGCTGATTAGGTCGAGCATTCTATCACATTAATATTCAATTTGGCTGAATTTACGACTAAAGAATGTATCGGCAACATTTGTTGTGACGATAACGGTGACGTTGACCACGTTTAATAGATTTTCAGCGACGTTCATAAAAAAAAGCCCGCATTTGCGAGCTTTTTATTACAATTTTTGGCTTAACCTAAAGTCGAAAGACTAACGCTTTGTCAGTAGCTCGTTGATTGCACCCAAGAATTGTGACGGATCTTCCATTGAGCCCTTTTCAGCCAGCATCGCTTGCCCAAGTAGCAACTCAACCCAACGACCAAACGCTTGCTCGTCTGCTTCATCGGCCATTTGTTTAACCAGAGCGTGCTCAGGGTTAATCTCGAAGATGTACTTCACTTCAGGCGCAGCTTGACCAGCAGCTTCAAGAAGCTTAGCCATTTGCGTGCCCATTTCGAAGTCGTCCGTTACTACAACCGCAGGTGTTGTTGCTAGCTTGAAGGTCGTACGAACTTCTTTAACACGACCACCTAGGTAAGATTGAGTGCGCTCTACAACAGACTTGAACTCTTCTTCAGTCTCTTTCTGCTTCTCTTTCTCTTCTTCACCTTCAAACTTGCTTAGATCTAAGCCTGCTTTTGTGATCGATTGGAATTGTTTGCCATCAAAGTCAGTTAGATAGTTCATTACGTACTCATCAATGCGATCGTACATTAGAACCACTTCAATACCTTTCGCTTTGAACTGCTCCAAGTGTGGGCTGTTCTTAGCTGCAGCGTAGCTATCCGCTGTTAGGTAGTAAATCTTATCTTGGCCTTCTTTCATGCGTTCAACGTAAGATTCAAGGCTGATGGTTTGTTCAGCAGAATCCACTTCCGTTGACGAGAAACGGAGTAGACCAGCGATCTTCTCTTTATTCGCCATGTCTTCAGCTGGGCCTTCCTTCAATACTAGGCCGAACTCTTTCCAAAACTCTAGGTACTTGTCATTGTCATTCTTTGCCATGCGCTCAAGCATAGTTAGTACACGCTTGGTACATGCGCCACGAAGAGACTGAGTTACCTTGTTGTCTTGCAGGATTTCACGAGACACGTTCAATGGCAGATCGTTTGAGTCAATCAGACCGCGAACGAAACGCATGTAAGATGGCATGAACTGCTCTGCGTCATCCATGATGAATACACGCTGCACGTAAAGTTTCAAGCCACTCTTGTGGTCACGGTTCATCATGTCCCAAGGTGCTTTCGCTGGGATGTAAAGCAAGCTTGTGTAGTCGTTCTTACCTTCAACCTTGTTGTGGCTCCACGTCAGTGGATCAGCAAAGTCGTGAGATACGTGCTTGTAGAACTCTTGATACTCTTCTTTCTCGATATCAGATTTGTTACGAGTCCAAAGCGCTTGCGCCTTGTTAATCTGTTCCCAATGCTTCTCTTCGGTGTCTTTACCTTCGTCATCTTTCACGGCTGTGAAGATAGAAACAGGGATGCCGATGTGATCAGAGTACTTACCAATCACTTCACGCAGGCGCCATTCGTTTAAGAACTCTTTACCGTCTTCACGCATATGCAGAATGATGTCAGTACCGCGAGATTCTTTAGTGATGTCTTCGATGGTGTAATCGCCTTCGCCAGCAGAGTGCCATTGAACGGCTTCATTGTTTTCTAGGCCAGCTGCACGAGTGCGAACCGTTACCGCGTCAGCAACGATAAACGCAGAATAGAAACCAACACCAAATTGACCAATCAATTGAGAGTCTTTGCTTTGGTCTTCAGATAGCTTTGAGAAAAAATCTGCAGTGCCTGATTTAGCAATCGTACCTAAATGCTCAATAACATTGTCACGGCTCATGCCGATACCGTTATCAGAAATCGTTAAGGTGTTTGCTTCAGCATTGAATGAAAGTTTCACACCTAAATCAGCATCACCTTGGTAAAGGTCACCATTAGATAGAGCTTGAAAACGAAGCTTGTCAGCCGCGTCAGATGCGTTAGAGATCAGCTCACGTAGGAAGATTTCCTTATTTGAATACAGTGAGTGAATCATTAGATGAAGTAGTTGTTTTACTTCAGATTGAAAGCCACGAGTCTCTTTATTTTGCGTTGCCGTTTCGCTCATTTTTACTCCAAAACATCTATACTTTATGTTGAATAACCATAGGGGGAGTAACACTTGATGCCACTCTTATGTTCATTAACATGAGGATGACAAATGTAAATTCAAGGTCAAAAATCATAAAAACACTGTTTTTTTGATCTGTTTTTATTATCCTTGAGTCTGATAAATATAAAAGAACATAAAAGAAGCCATGATTTGGTGAAGAATTAACTGAACTTCACCTGAGATTTGTCTATTTCGCACCCCAAATCATCCAAAAGTAGAAGAATTCAATGAGCAATATCGGCACAAAGTTTATTCTCGCACAGCGGTTTGTCTTCGATCCAAACAGCAACTCACTTGTTGACCAAATGAGCGACGGCGAAGTCGTACGCCTTGGCAGCAATGAAAGCCGCATTCTCCTGATGCTGTCAGAAAGACCCAATGAAGTTATCACTCGTAATGAATTACACGAGTATGTTTGGCGAGACCAAGGCTTTGAGGTTGATGACTCTAGCTTAACGCAAGCAGTATCGACACTAAGAAAGATGCTGAAAGATTCGACCAAATCTCCAGAATTCGTAAAGACCGTGCCTAAACGCGGTTATCAATTTATTGCAACCGTTGAGCGCTCTGCCCCACTTTCATCAAATGATCAGCCAGTAGCTGCTGAAATTACCGAAAATGACGTAGAACCTATCTTGACGTTTGCAACGCCTGCAGCGACTGAAGAAACGATCACTGAAACGGTTGAATCAGAGCCAATTGCAAAAGTTCAAGAGACCAAGGTAGAACTAGAACCAGCAACCGCTCCTGTTACGGCTCCCGCTAAAAACACCAATAAGTGGCTAACATTTTGGTTACTGCTTGCCGCTTTCATCATGCCAATTCTCGTTTTGACGTTTACCAACCCGGCAGAGTCCGAGTTCAAAACATTGGCTGAAATAGATGGCGTAAAGGTTCAATCACCGATTAACCACCCAGATCTTAGCAGTTGGCTGCCAGCGATAGAGAAGTGTGTATTACGTTACAACACGAATCACACTGGCATGCTAAAGCCGACTGAAGTGATTGCAACAGGTGGGCAAACCAATAACCTTGCCCTCAACTACATTCACCCGCAAGAATACTCAAGCGAAAATGTAACTCTAAGAATTTACGCAAACCAGTCGGATGTAAACGACATTTGTAACGGTGGTCAGTAACATGAAATTAAAAGTATCGATTATTTTACTGGTTCTATCTGCATTTTTGAGTGGTTGGTTGTATTGGGGCAGCGATGCAAAAGTAGAGCGCTTGCTCACTCAGCATGAATGGCAATCTAAGATGGTGACGCTGATTAGCGATAACAAGCAAGCTGACTCAATCGGCCCACTTCGTAGAGTTGAACTATCATCGAATGCGAAGTACCTGCCAAATGGTACATATTTGAGAATGTCAGTGGTTAGACTTTACGGTAATCAAACTGAGCCTGCGAATGTCATCAACATCTCTGAAACGGGTCAGTGGGATATTAACGATAACTACTTACTGGTTTCGCCAACAGAGTTTAAAGATGTGACTTCGGCTCAGCGCCAAGACTTTTCAGAAGAGCAACTAGAGCTTATCACTCAAGTCATTAAGATGGACGCAGAGCAAAGCCGCCGCATAGACATTGTTAACCCGAAGGCACTGTTACTGACTAGCTTAAATCATGGTTCTACCGTATTGTTTTCGAACTAAAATCGAATAGCTCTTTACGGCATAGTAATAAAAAAGGAGCATGATGCTCCTTTTTTATTACCCTTAGCATCTGTTTTTTCATTGATACAGTGATATTGGTATTAAGAATTTACTCGCATTTAAAAGGATTACCCATGAGTACAGAGTCAGATCAAACAGCTTCCCCTATCACTAGAGCAACAATCACCATACACTATTGCCGTCAATGCAATTGGATGCTTCGTTCTAGTTGGTTATGCCAAGAGCTACTGCATACCTTCAGTGAAGAAATTGAACAAGTCAGTTTACATCCAGACACAGGAGGCAGGTTCGAAATCTTTTGCAATGGTGTGCAAATCTGGGAAAGAAAAGCAGATGGCGGCTTTCCTGAGGCGAAAGTTCTGAAACAAAGAGTGCGAAATATCATTGCTCCAGACAGAGACCTCGGCCACGTAGACTCAAAATAAGCCCTTTAACCGCCGATCCAATGGTTTAAAGCTGGCCACTCACGAGAACATCACCTTCAAGGCTAATAACTTTGAAGGTATTGTTTTCATAGATACCATAGCTCGCTGCGTGGCCATCTCGTGGGAATGTCACCGAACTAGGGTTAAAGATAAAGATATTATCTTGGTATTCAGCAACTGGGATATGAGTATGGCCGTGTGCAATAATATCGCCTGCCTTCAGCGCAGGGCGTTTATTGGTATTGTACAAATGACCATGGGTTAGGAAGATACGTTGGCCTGATTCTAATAGCACCCACGAGTAATCCATCATCATTGGAAAAGACAACAACATCTGATCCACTTCGCTATCGCAGTTACCACGAACGGCAATGATCTCTTGAGAAAACGCATTCAACTTATCTGCAACCGCCGGCGGGTTGTATCCCTCTGGGATCGGGTTTCTTGGACCATGATTCAGAATATCACCCAATAGAACCAAATATTGTGCACCAGAGGCTTGGTATAGCTCTAATACTTTTTCTGTTGCTGGCAGCGAACCGTGTAGGTCTGAAGCAAAAAATAATTTCACACGTACTTCTCCATAAAATTTATCAGCCTATTGTACGTATCAAAATGCTACACGTCATCTCTCGCCATACCGTTGATTACGATATTATTGTAACTAACCATACCGACTATCTTGTTGTCACAAACGACTGGCGCACGACTGATACCAAAGCGTTCAAATAGGCGAGCGCAGTATTTTACGTTCATCTCAGCAGACACGCTTAGCGCTGGCTTGGTCATGATCTCATAAACATTGGTTCGCTTCGGAGAACGGTTCTTAGCCAGTACTTTCTTAGCAATATCATTCATCAATACGATGCCGTATTCGTCACCTTCGTGGCGCTTATCGACAATGATGGCTTTCACTTTATGCTTCTTAGCCATCTCTATCGCTTCTAACACTGTGGTTAGCCCATCAATAATCACATAGGTATTTGCCATCACGTCACTGACTCGAATCTTGTCATTGGTATTCATAGTTCATCCTCCACAACCTTAGTTAATGTCTCGACCTGGTGTGCTACCCCGACTGCATCTTCGACATCAATCTGCACTGCTATACCTTGTCCCGATTCTTGGTCAAACTCACCCACGTCACTAATTCTTTCGAGAATATGCCTTGCTAGATGCTCCTCGACGACAAACAGCAACACATCTTTTTGCACCTCTAACGTTAAGCCAAAGAAGGTGGTTTTTTGGTTTAAGCCCTGCCCTCTGGCATTATTAATCACGGTTGCTCCGGTTGCGCCCGCATCACGCGCGGCATCGAGCACACTGTCTGTCTTGCTCTCTTCTACAAACGCTAAGATAAGTTTAAAGCGCATCTTTGCTCTCCTTAGAGGTGTGTAAACGGTTTAACCATTGTGTTATTTGGGCATAGCTCATCACTGAAATAATGGGAAATAAGCTGGCAAAAGCGATCAATCCAAAACCATCAATGACAGGGTTTCTTCCTGGTACGGTTGAAGCAAGCCCAAGCCCGAGCGCTGTCACCAAAGGGACTGTCACCGTTGATGTGGTTACACCGCCCGAGTCATAGGCCAATGGAATAATGAGTTTTGGGGCGTAAAAGGTTTGAATGACCACGACGACATAACCAAAAATGATGTAGTAATGGATCGGGTCTCCAGCAACAATCCGATAGCTTCCAAGCGAGATACCAATAGCGACACCCAATGCCACGGCGATTCTCAGCCCATTAACACTGATACTACCGCCCGAGACTTGATTCGCCTTAATTGCCACAGCAATCAACGAAGGCTCGGCGATTGTGGTGCTAAAACCAATACAGAATGCAAAAAGATAAACCCAATAATAGTCAAACCAAACCAACGTAAGGCCAGAGCTGACCTTAAACTCAGTCAGGAAACTTGGCTCGGTCAGTTGCATGGCCATCGTCTCTCCCAAGGGAAACAGTGCAAGTTCCAATCCCATCAAGAAAAGAGACAAACCAAGGATGACGTAAAAGAAACCAATCAGCACCTTAGCTAAATTGTTCACGGGCTTACGTAATACCGCCAACTGAAAACCAAAGATGATCACCGCAATCGGAATTACATCCACCACGGTACCTAAAAAGGTGTCGACAAATTGCTGCACACTGATCATGTCACCACCATCCCATAAACCATGACAAACATCATCGGCAACAACGAAGCAAATGCAATCAATCCAAAGCCATCAATCATAGGATTTCGTCCTTTAATCGCCGAGGCTAACCCCACTCCTAATGCCGTCACTAACGGAACGGTGATCGTCGATGTTGTCACTCCACCAGAGTCATACGCAATCCCAATAATGTTTTCCGGAGCAAATGCAGTAAGCACCACAACTCCAATATAGCCACCGATGATCATGTACTGAATTGGCCAACCTTTTAAGATTCGCAGCACCCCAAGTAAAATAGCGATACCGACAGACAATGCTACGGTGAAACGCAGACCATCTGCATATTCTTCCATTTCATCTAACGTATTAGGGATGACGCCTCCCTCGGCGGCCACTTCCGCGGCTTCGGCCGCCACTGCGGTTAACGCAGGTTCGGCAATGGTGGTACCAAAACCTAAACAGAAAGCGAAGGTTAATAGCCAGAACACACTGCCCTTTCGCGCAAAAGCTTGAGCCATCGATTCGCCAATCGGGAACAACCCCATTTCAAGGCCAAAGATAAAGAAAGTCAGACCAAACACCACCAGCACTAAGCCAGTTAGAATTGATAACAGATGAGGAAGTGGCTCTTGCAAGACAGCAAGCTGGAAAAAAGCGATCACCGCCACGATCGGCAATAGATCTCTCAGGCTACCTAACATGGCTCGAAACAAAGCAAGCACCGCCGTCATCGCAATTCCTTGTCGCTGATTATGAGTTACTAATAATCATGGCAAATCCTTATCATTCCTTATGTGATAAATATTACGCAGTTGGTAACATATCCGAGTAAAACCCATAAATGTGATAGCGGTATACTTCCTAGCCAAATGAATTTTATTTCACTCATTCTTAAATTTAAAAGGCGTAATTTGGGGATCACACTATTGAAACCAACTGATCGTTATAGTGATTTTTTCGTATTGGTTGGCGATTAAAAACAAGCCGTGTCTATAATTATGTTTAATAGGGAGATTGGTATGAAGATATTGTTAACGGGTGGTACTGGATTTATTGGCTCTGAATTGGTCAAGAGTTGGAACACTGACGACGTAACATTGCTGACGCGGAGTCCTGAAAATGCGAAACAAAACCTAAATCACCTCAACCAGAATAATCTTCATTACATTCAATCCATTGATGAGCTCAGTGATCTCAATGATTTTGACGTTGTAGTCAACCTCGCAGGTGAACCGATTGCAGATAAGCGTTGGAGTACAGAGCAAAAAGAGAGGATCTGTAATAGTCGCTGGCACATCACTGAAAAACTGGTCGAATTAATTCAGGCCAGCAGCAACCCACCTGAGGTTTTCATTAGTGGTTCCGCCGTAGGTTATTATGGCGATCAACAACAACACCCATTTGATGAATCATTACAAGTGGAGGATGAGAGCTTCCCTCATAAAGTTTGTGCTCACTGGGAAGAGATAGCTAAGCGAGCCCAATCAGATAGCACGCGAGTGATACTACTCAGAACGGGGATTGTATTGGGAGAAAATGGCGGTGCACTCAAGAAGATGCTTATGCCGTACAAGCTCGGAGTAGGCGGCCCATTAGGCTCTGGGGAACAATACATGCCTTGGATTCACATGCTTGATATGGTGAGAGCCATCAACCACTTATTGTCGATTCCTCACGCTCAAGGGGAGTTTAATATGTGTGCTCCGCACCCTGTCACCAATAAACTGTTCAGCAGCACACTAGCCAAGCAACTACGCCGACCGCATTTCTTGTTCACTCCGAAATGGGCTATGTCGCTTCTGATGGGAGAATCATCTTGTTTGCTATTTGACAGCATTCGATCCAAACCGAAGAAGCTCACTGAAACGGGATTCAACTTTAGTTACTCTAGGATCGAACCTGCATTAAAAAACTTGTTACAACATCAAGACTAATTCTTTACCCTAGAGCGATAGAGACTCTAATAAAGGATTAAGTGTGAACAAGTCGATTCTTATTACCGGTTGCTCAACAGGTATTGGCTATACATGTGCCCATGCACTTCAAAAGCGCGGCTTTCATGTCATTGCATCTTGTCGTGACCCACAAGATGTTCAACGCCTTCAAGATGAAGGTCTCACCTGCATCCAACTCGATCTTTCCAACCAAGAAAGTATTGAAAATGGTGCCAAGCTTGCGATTGAACTCGCACCTGACGGGTTGTATGGATTATTCAACAACGGTGCTTACGGCCAAGCAGGGGCGCTAGAAGACTTACCGACTCAAGGCCTCAGAGAGCAATTCGAAACCAACTTCTTCGGCTGGCACCATCTTGTTTGTCAGATCCTTCCGCATATGCGTGAACGTGGCGAAGGCCGAATCGTACAAAACAGTTCAGTGTTAGGCTTCGCCGCTATGAAATATCGCGGCGCCTACAACGCTTCAAAGTTCGCTATTGAAGGTTGGACTGATACTCTACGTTTAGAACTACATGGCAGCGGTATACACATTTCATTACTTCAGCCCGGCCCTATCGAAACCCAGTTTAGAGCCAACGCCCTGAAAGCGTTCAATAAATGGATCAACATTTCTGGCAGTGTCCACCAAGAAGCTTACCAACAGCAAAAAGACCGACTTGAAAAAGAGTCGTCGAACAACGCTTTTGTCCTGCCTGCTGCAAGCTGCATTGAACCCGTTTTTCATGCGCTGACTGCCGATAAACCTAAGTTAAGGTACCGAGTTACGACACCAACCAAGGTATTCGCTGTGTTAAAAAGACTCCTACCAAGCCGCTTGCTAGACCCTATTTTAAGAAAAGCAGCATAAATGAGTAACTTTGAATGCACAGTCGCAAACTTTAATGTAACGATGTAATTTATTCGTAACAATAAGATGTCATGATTTAGGCTATCTCATCAATTATTCCCAATTGATGAAGCTACTTCTGGATATTTCATGACTTTAAACCGCCTTAATTGGGTAGGTGTGAGTTTGGCTATTACGTTGTTTATTCTGTTTTGAATATCTTAAGTAATACCTCACTGGCCACCTCAATGAGAACGCTGTGTCTTCCGTGTTGAGATAACAACTCTATCAACATCGAAGCATGGCGTTTTTCTATTTTTAGCGCTTTTTATCTGAGATAACTGAGTTAGATCTTGAAGTTACCGACTTCTCACCCCATATTTGCAACGTATCCACAAAACAAACCTCAAGGAACGTAAATGCAATCTCCGCATATTGTTGAACTTAATGAGCAGAACTTTCGTCAAGTATTAGAAGGTTCGATGCAGACCCCTGTACTCATCCATTTTTGGGCACCAATGAGCCAAGAGAGCGCCCAAGTCATTCCTGAACTCCAAACATTAACTCAGCAATACAACGGTGCTTTTACTTTGGCCCTACTGAATTGCGAGCAAGAACAAGCGATTGCTAGCCAGTTTGGTGTTCAAGCACTGCCTACGATTGCACTGTTTGTTAACGGTCAACCTGTCGATGGACTGGGTGGTCCTCAAAGCTTAGACGCGATTGTAGAGATGCTAAGCAAACACCTTCCTAGTCAAGATGAACTCGCGCTGCGCCAAGCTCTTGAGTTAATGCAAGCAGGCGATCACACTCAAGCTCTAGCGGCAATGCAGCAACTTCCTTCTGAGCTTACAAGCAAAGGTGAAGTAAGACTGGCGATAGCAGAGTGTTTGTTAGAAACACAACAGTTTGACCTTGCTGAAACTCAGCTAGCAACCATCCCTCTTGAGTACCAAGATAATTACTACAAAGGCTTAGTTGCGAAGCTTGAACTTCATAAACAGGCAGCAGACAGCCCTGAGATTCAAGCCCTAGAATCCGCTCTTCAGCAAAACCCAAGCGATGCTAAAACGGCCTCTGAATTAGCACTGCAATACCACCAAGTGAACCGTAGCGAAGAAGCAATGGATCTACTGTGGTCTTTCCTAGCAAAAGATCTTAATACTCTCGATGGTGACATGAAGAAAGAATTCATGGATATCTTGAGTGCGCTTGGACAAGGTAACGCGGTTGCGAGTAAATACCGTCGACAGTTGTACTCTCTGCTTTACTAGTCAGGTTCTGTAACAGCTGAGTCGTAAGTTAACTATCAAATCTAAATTCAAGCAAATCCACCTATTAGATTTTCGAATGTAAAACATCACAATGGGCCATAAAATCAATGTTTTATGGCCCATTTCTCATTTATAAATTTGCCCCGCCTTTAAATATGCGCCAGTATGAGTAATAAACATTCAAAAACTTAAACTTGCAAAGGACTTTGTATGCCTATTGATACCTTGATTACTATTGGCGTCTTTACTGCCGTCGCACTGTTATTTATCTTCGCTGGTGTAAAAACCGTTCCACAAGGCAACAACTGGACCGTTGAACGCTTCGGACGATACACACATACTCTCAAACCGGGTCTTAACTTAATCATTCCATTTATTGATAAAGTTGGACAGCGCATCAGCATGATGGAGCGTGTACTCGACATCCCAGCACAAGAAGTCATCTCTAAAGACAACGCGAACGTCGTTATTGATGCGGTGTGTTTTGTTCAGGTTATCGACGCCCCTAAAGCAGCTTATGAAGTAAATGACCTTGAGCACGCGATCCGTAACTTAACCCTCACCAATATCCGTACTGTGCTTGGCTCGATGGAGCTGGATGAAATGCTCAGCCAGCGTGACATGATCAATACCAAATTGCTTAACATCGTCGATGAAGCAACTAATCCTTGGGGCGTAAAAGTTACGCGTATTGAGATTAAAGACGTACAACCGCCAGCCGATCTTACCGCTGCAATGAATGCTCAGATGAAGGCAGAACGAAACAAACGTGCTGATATCTTAGAAGCAGAAGGCGTAAGACAAGCAGAGATCCTAAAAGCAGAAGGTCACAAGCAGTCAGAAATCCTGAAAGCGGAAGGTGAAAAACAAGCTGCAATACTTCAAGCCGAAGCTCGTGAACGTGCTGCAGAAGCAGAAGCGAAAGCGACAGAAATGGTATCGACGGCGATTGCTCAAGGCGACATGCAAGCTGTAAATTACTTTATTGCACAAGGCTACACCGACGCACTGAAATCAATTGGCCAAGCAGAAAACGGCAAGATCATCATGCTACCGCTTGAAGCAACAGGCCTAATGGGTTCTGTGGCTGGTATTGCAGAGATGTTTGCACATAAGAATGACAAAGGTAGTAAGGACTAACTTATGGTCGAATTACTAGAACAAGTAAACCACTGGCACTGGCTGGCATTTGGTCTAGCACTGCTTGCACTTGAACTGGTTGGAACCGCTGGTTACTTTTTATGGATAGGCATATCTGCCATGTTGGTCGGTGCACTTTTGGGTGCTCTACCAATTGGTTGGCAGATGCAATGGCTGTCCTTTGCAAGCTTCTCACTTATCACGACTTGGTTGTGGTGGAGAAGACAACTCTCGAATGACAAGCAATCGGATGCAGGGCGAGAGTTAAACCAAAGAGAAAAGCAACTGGTAGGTCAAACCGTAATTCTAAGTGAAGACGTAAAGAAAGGTAGCTGTCGAATTAAGTTCGGTGACTCTTCTTGGTCTGCAAAGGCGAGTCAAGATATCCCATCAGGCACCGAAATTAAGATTGTCGCTTTAGACGGAATAGTTCTAATAATAGAACCTTTATAATCAAGTGCTATATGGAGCCTGCATTTTCAATAAATGCAGGCTTTTTCTATTTTTGAACCTTAATAATATTCGAATTATCATTGCGATAGATTGAATTGAAAAAAAAATAAGTTCTTATTTCGTAAAGCTAAAAAGTTTGATTAAGCTAAAAAGGTATAAGAAAGCCAGATTTCTTGCCCAAGATATATATGAATAATTAGCCTGACTCTCGCTTAATTATAATTATTAAAAATGTTAAGTCCGTCCAATTTTTGAAATTTTCTTTCCCTTGTCCATACTTTCATTTATCTCAATCAGAGATAAACCTAATGGAGTTTGTATGAGACATTTTTTAATCATTCTAACGGCTATTTTCAGCTTATCATTCGGAAGTGCTCTCGCGAGCAGTCAGTCTCCTGGTAACGGAAACATGGGGCCAATTGTAAAATGCTCAGATGGTAATGCAGTCACTCACGTACCATTGCTGATCTGTAAACATTACGGCGGAAAAGTGCTGTGATAGGAGACTAAAGTCAGGCTAGTAATGTAATTGCGGCCTGACGATTCTTTTTAGCTGACATAACCTAACTGCGGCCAGATAAATTGTTTAAGATAGGACATTCCGTTGAAGCATCACCAGGGCAATCATGAACCCAAGATTGCAGTTGAGCTTTCATCTTATTTAATTCAGCAAGCTTCAACTCTATTTCGTCTAACTTCTGCGTTGCCTTCTTTTTTACCTCGTAGCTTTCTCTATCGGGGTTCATTGCCAAATCAACTAGTGCTTTACACTCATCAAGGGTAAATCCAACCATTTTAGCTCTTAGTACAAACTCCAACTGTTCGATGTGAATCTCGCCGTATTGCCTATAGCCGTTTTCTGAACGATGTGGAGGACTCATCATGCCTTTACTTTCGTAAAAACGAATGGATTTCGCTGTTGTACCAACACGCTTCGCTACTTCACCAATATTCACAATCTTACCTGTAAGCCTAAAATGAAAAACCGCAGTACTGTTGTTATACAATACTGCGGTTGAAAAACATAGTTAGGGTGTAACGTTAAAGGCTTACTCTTGCTCTAACAACCAAATAATAGTTTGAGATTTTTCTTCACTATCTAGCTTGTTGAACCAGTATGAAACCATTTCGATCTCTTTTGAGCCTTCTAGTGGTGCTGGGTTCGCGTTCTTACGATTCTTGAATGCCCAATCTGTCACTGCAGCTTGCTCTTCTTTGGTTGCTTCAACATACCAGTAATTCACCATCTCTTGTGCTTGTGATGCTTTTGGTTCTTCAGCAACTACAGCCGCAACAGGCACCGCTACTGGAGCAACAGCGATAGCTGTATGATTATTTGCGCCATTATAGATTGTGTCGATATACGCTTTCGGCACAATGAAAGTTGTACTCATTACTGAGTTTTGTCCATCAAGTGTAAATTCTAAGTTCTTTTCTCTTGCTTGCTGAATGTCAGCTTCGCTCAATGTAAATTCAATATATTGAGTCTTTGTGCAGTGTTCGCTGCAGCTCTCTCTTGGAACCTGTCTCTCTTCAAGGTCTATCGTCTTTCCAAAAAAGCTTACGGTTTCGTATTCTTTATAGCTCTGGAAGTAACTCACATCCATGATAATTGAAGATTCTGGAGCCGAGTTCTGTGTTACTTCTTTGTTGTATGTAAAGTAAAGTGACGATTTCAGGATATCAGCACCGACGTTCGCTTTACTTTCCGCTACATAAGATTGTCCAGTCACTTGAATGTAACCACCTTTTGGCTGTACATCTGCAACTGAGTCTGCAAAATTACTTTGTGAATCGAGTGAACTACAAGCTCCCAAAAATAATGATAATACAACTACACTAACTTTATTCATTATGACTAATTCCTTATGTTCACTATGGAAAAACGCTGGCAAACAAAATTTACCAGCGTTTTGATTTTTATCTAACTGTTTAAGCTAAAGATTCTAGCTTAGAAACCGTACTCAAGACCAACGCGAGTTACGATATCTGTATCAGCGTCACCAACAGTACGACCCGCTACACGTAGGTAAGGTACGAAACCGTTATGAACAGCCATTAGCTGACCAGAAATAGTGTTGCTGTCTGAGTTAGCATCTTTAGAACCATTTGTTTCAGACTCAAGGTTAGCTGCGTAACCTAGTTTGAAACCGATTGGACCATTCCAGTATTGACCAATGATTGAGTAAGAATCTTGAGTCACTTTACGGATTCCGTTATCTAGCTCTTCGCCTTTATATGCTGCTGCGATACCGAAACCAGCTGGTAGACTAGCTTCAAAACCTACGATGTATGCGAATGTATCGTCATCGTAACCAGCTACAGTATCAGTTAGGTAAATTTCACCTTTAGGCGTAGTTACGTTGCCGTTTGCATCTTTAATGTCTTCTTGAGCTACAACATACTCACCACCAGTCTCCGCTACTACACGAGTACCAGATTCAACCGCACCCATGAATGTTACTTTTTCGAAGCTGTACTTAGCACTTGCACCAACAAAGTTTGCATCACGAGTCGCTGCACCGCCACCGTTGTCGTTATCATCACGACCAACAGAAGCTGCAAAAGAGAAACCACCAAATTTAGCTGAATCGTAACGTACTTGGTTAGATTGACGATCGTAGTGACCGTTGATGCCGCCCCAATCGAATACAGAACCTAAACCAGGGTTAGAGAATGGCCAGTCGACGATTTCGTATAGTGGTGTAAGAACACGACCCACACGAAGGTTACCCCAAGAGCCAGAAGCACCAACGAACGTATCACGGAAACCTAGAACACCACCTGAAACGCCACCGTGAGACCAGTCTGTGCTATCTACGTAGCCAGATTCGATCTGCATTGTGATAGTAACGTCTTCAAACATATCTTTGTGAGCACGGAAGCCGATACGAGATTCGTTCTCTACTGCGTAACCAGAGCTAGAGTCATTGTTGTCAGTTGTGTTGTAGTTCACTAGAGAGATAGCTGCAACACCGTAAACGTCAACGTTGAAGTCAGAGTTGATACCAACTTCTTTCGCCATTACGCCTGTCGATAAAAGTGCAACAGATGCACCTAGTAGAGTACGTTTGAAAATTTTGTTTTCCATGGAATAAAACTCCTAAAAATGGATATAGCTGTTTGAATATTCCCCGCCTAAAGTTGGCCGCCGTAGAGAGAAATACCTTTTCTTGTTTGAGAACCCTAAACTCTGAATTCTCTATTTCCTTTCTGGTTATACACATCGTGTGCATCCATGGCATTAAGACTAACTTCGCCCTCAAAAAGATCAATGAGAACTTAATTTTCATCTAAAAAAATATGAGTTGGTGCAAATTTAGTAGGTACTTAGTGATCCAGATCGATAAATTGTAAAGCTCACAACCAAAAACAATAAAAACAATAAATATCAACCACTTGAATGGATTGCGCTCTTGTAAAAATAGAAGTGACTCGCATTTTTGATACAACTACAATGGTATTTCATTAATGTTGAGCAGCGTCACTGTCCTGATTTTAGAGTTCGTATAGGAACAAAATTCTCAACAATTAAAAAGCCCTCATTTTTATATCAGAAACAAAAAAGGCACTCCCTTGAAAGAAGTGCCTTTGAGCTTTTTTTATCTGTATTTACTTACGAAATAAGGGCTATTAGATCTTCTTCGGTTCTTATTTCGATACCTAAATCTTGTGCTTTGGTTAATTTAGAACCCGCAGCTTCTCCGGCAAACAAGATGTCCGTTTTCTTCGATACGCTACCCGTCACTTTCGCACCTAATGCTTGTAACGCAGCTTTAGCTTCACTTCGACCTAATTGCGACAATGAACCTGTTAACACAACGACTTTACCTTCCAAAGGCAGTTCTTGGTCATCAGGAGCTTCTTCGATCACAGGCCAGTTCACACCAAGCTCGATTAACTGATCAACAACCGCTCTGTTTTTCTCTTGTGAGAAGAAACTGGTGATGTGGCTAGCAACGATGTCACCAATATCTGACACTTCCACTAGCTGTTCATGAGTTGCAGCTTGAACCAGTTCCAACGTCTTAAAGTGTTGCGCTAGGTTCATCGCTGTCGCTTCACCGACTTCACGAATACCGAGTGAATAGAGGAAACGCGCTAATGTCGTGTCTTTGGCTTTATTCAGCGCGCTCACGACGTTCTGTGCCGATTTAGGCCCCATTCGGTCAAGAACAGTAATCACGCCAGCACTTAGCTTAAATAAATCAGCAGGTGTTTCGACCATTTCACGGTCCACAAGCTGCTCAATTACTTTCACGCCCAGTCCATCAACGTCTAGCGCCTTTCTAGAAACAAAGTGTTTAAGGGCTTCTTTACGCTGCGCCTGACACACTAAACCGCCGGTACAACGCGCTACCGCTTCGCCTTCTTCACGCTCAACCGCAGAGCTACATACAGGGCAAGCATCAGGGAAAACAATGTCTTTCGCAGTCTCAGGACGACGATCTTGTACAACCGCAACGATCTGTGGAATTACATCACCAGCTCGGCGAATAATAACGCTGTCGCCTACCTTCACGCCTAAACGAGCAATCTCATCGGCATTGTGTAAAGTGGCATTACTAACCGTCACGCCGCCTACGAAGATAGGTTCTAGTTTAGCAACCGGCGTAATAGCGCCAGTACGGCCCACCTGGAACTCAACATCGTTAAGCAGAGTGATTTCTTCTTGCGCTGGGAATTTGTAAGCAATCGCCCAACGAGGAGCCCTAGCAACAAAGCCAAGTACTTCTTGAGCCGCGATATCATCGACTTTGATCACCACGCCATCGATCTCATAAGCCAGAGCATCGCGGCGGGTCATGATATCTTGATAATAAGCCTTTACGTCCTCAAGTGAGCTAAGCTGCTTAGTCTCAGGACACATAGGTAAACCCCAGCCTTTCAGCTGTAAGAAGCGTTGATAGTGGCTATTAGAAAGCTCAGCGCCCTCTACAACACCGACACTGTATGCGTAGAAAGCCAGTGGACGCTTCGCTGTAATACGAGAATCAAGCTGACGCAGGCTACCTGCAGCGGCATTGCGTGGGTTAACAAAGACTTTCTCGCCTTTCTTCAGCGCCATTTCGTTCAGTTTATCGAAGCCGGCTTTTGGCATAAACACTTCGCCACGCACTTCAATACGTTCTGGCCAACCTTCGCCTTGTAGCTTAAGTGGAATTGAGCTAATCGTACGTACGTTTTCCGTGATGTTTTCACCCGTTGCGCCATCACCACGAGTCGCCGCTTGAACTAATGTCCCGTTCACGTAAAGCAAGCTCACAGCGAGGCCATCGAGTTTAGGCTCGCAACAGAAAGTTTTAAGGTTCGCGGTTGGTGCTCTATCGGACATACGCTTATTGAACGCATCCAAGTCTTCGTCAGAGAATGCATTGTCTAGAGAAAGCATTGGGATTTCGTGAGTCACTTGCGTGAAGCCATCTAAAGGCTGACCGCCAACACGTTGGCTTGGTGAATCCACCGTAACAAGCTCTGGATTCTCTTCTTCGATCTTTAGCAATTGCTGCATTAATCGATCGTACTCGACATCAGGGATCTCAGGGCTATCTTCTACGTAATAACGAACGGCGTGATAATGCAGAGTTTCTCTTAACTGCTCTAAGGTAACTTGAATCGATTCTTTCATATCATTCTCTGTCGTGATTGAAATATCAAAAAGGGCTCCCTTAGGAGCCCTTTTCTATAAATATAGATTATTTACAAGGCTAAACAATACGGCTAGGCGTTCGATGCCGTCATAAAGTCTCTGATTTGCTTGCGGTAATCAGATAAACGGTTTGGTGTCATTAAGTTACGTGACTCATCCAATACGTTTCCGCCCATATCATCAGCAATTTTCTGCGCCGCACTCAACATTACATTGAAGTTTTGATCAGCCTGACCGTAACAAGGTAACGTCATAAAGAACGAAATACCTTTAGTCGTGAAGTCAGCAGGGTCGTCATGTTCTAGAGTACCTGGCTGCATCATGTTCGCTACGCTGAAAATAACTTTTGGTTCGTCACTCGATTGTGCAAAGCAGTGGTAGATAGACATCTCACCATAAGTTAGACCGTTGTTTTCCATGCTGCGGAACAGCTCAGTACCCACGAATGGGATCTCTCCAGCACAGTGAACATTAAGAACGATAACTTCTAAACCAAGTTCTTCATCTGACTTCGCTTCTTCAACAGGCGCACTTTGCGGAGTAACAACTTCTTTCGCAACAACAGGCTCACCAGGGGTGAACGTTTCGTTTGGAACAAGTGGCTCATCAACCGTCTCAGAAGTTTCTTCAAACGAACCGTACTGCTCTTTAAAGCCTGCATGGTTTTCTTTTTGTTCGTCGGTCAACTCAAAGCTTGGAACTTCAGGCTCAATAACCTTCTCCTCCTTAAGCTCTTCCGGTTCACTTTCAACCTTGATTGGGTCTTCAACGCTGAAAGAAGGAAGATCATTCAATTCGATGTCGTCTTCGTGAACTTCTTTCACTTGTGGCGCTGTAAGCGGATCTGAATCGATTAGAGGATCAGTCGCAGATGGCGAAACAGCAAAATCCGGTTCTTTGCGTTCTTTTCGGATTATCTCAAAATCATCTTCTGGGGCGAATGAACGATTTGGGATAGTTTCTGCTTCATCTAAGCTATCGTTATCAAGCTTACCAAGCGGCTTATCTCCAAACTTTGCTTTCCCTTCTTTTTTACTCGTCCATAGACCATGGAACAATAATGCGGCGATAGCTAATGCGCCAACAATAATGAGTACAAATCGCAATTCCTGCATTTTTCGCTCTCAGCTTTCTTAGTCAACTAGCGATAAACACGCTGTCACTAAGTTGGGTTAATTTGGCTAATCTCACTACTCTATCAAAAGTAGCCACTGTTTTAGAACAACTTAATACAATTAGTTCCTTACATGGTGTGATTTTCACCACGCTTTTTTTCTTAATTTTGGTCGAGTACACTAGACATGTTTGCTATTTAATCAAATTCACATGTGACCTAATTTAAATATGACTATTGAATCTGTTCCCCGCTCCGGCTTTGGCTATTTTATTTTCGGAATAAAAATCGCTTTGTCACCGAGCATTCGTAAGTTTGTACTCATGCCACTTATCGCGAACGTGTTACTCGTTGGTGGTGCCTTGTTTTATATCTTCTCCAACCTAAACACTTGGATTGAAGGTTGGATTGGTGCGTTACCAAGCTTCTTATCGTGGTTGTCATACATTTTATGGCCATTACTAGTGTTAACCATCTTGGCCACGTTCTCGTATTTCTTTAGTACGCTCGCTAACTTCATTGCCGCACCGTTCAACGGCTTGCTCGCGGAAAAAGTTGAAGAGTTGCTGAGCGGTAAAAAAGTGAATGACGATGGTTTACTTGATGTTCTCAAAGATACCCCACGTATATTAGCGAGAGAATGGCGCAAGCTTGTCTACGTTCTGCCAAAAGCGATCGGTTTATTCCTACTTTTGTTAATTCCAGCACTAGGGCAAACCGTTGCACCGTTTTTATGGTTCATCTTCACAGCATGGATGTTAGCGATTCAATACGCTGACTACCCGTTCGATAATCATAAAATCAAGTTCGATGACATGAGAAACAATTTGAAACAAAAACAAGGTAAGAGCTACTGCTTCGGTGCGCTTGTTTCTGTTTTCACGACCATTCCAATTTTAAACCTGATTGTAATGCCCGTTGCCGTTTGTGGCGCAACAGCAATGTGGGTTGCTGAGTTTAAAGACCAAGCCCTACGCTCACGTCTATAGTTCTCGTCTTTAACCCTGCCTATACTTCCTAGTTTCGCCTATCTTTTTGAAGTTCTGATTTCAATAAAGATAGGCGTCAATTCTGCTACATATCTATATGATATAACTTTTTAATCCTTTTACCTTTTTTTTAACTTGTTTAATCTAAATTCAAGCTAAACAAACATCGAAAGACACTAGACGGTAAAGTGATTGATATACTACGTTTAGTTCTGTCATTAAATGAAGGAATATCGCATGAGCAAGATCTACGAAGACAACACCCTAACGATTGGTAACACACCTCTAGTCCGCCTTAACAAAGTAAGCAAAGGTAACGTCCTAGCTAAGATCGAAGCTCGTAACCCAAGCTTCAGTGTTAAGTGTCGTATCGGTTCAAACATGATCTGGGAAGCAGAAAAAGCAGGTACTCTGAAGCCAGGTATTGAGCTTGTTGAACCGACTAGTGGTAACACTGGTGTTGCTCTTGCCTTCGTAGCCGCGGCGCGCGGTTACAAGCTAACGCTAACTATGCCTGAGTCAATGAGCCTAGAACGTCGTAAGTTGCTTAAAGCGCTTGGCGCAAACCTAGTGCTGACTGAAGCACCAAAAGGCATGAACGGCGCGATTGCTAAAGCAGAAGAGATTGTTGCTTCAGATCCAAGTAAATACCTACTACTACAACAATTCAACAACCCAGCAAACCCACAGATTCACGAGCAGACGACTGGCCCTGAAATTTGGGAAGCAACAGACGGCGAAATCGACGTGTTTGTAGCGGGTGTTGGTACGGGTGGTACTATCACTGGTACAAGTCGTTACATTAAAGGTGAAAAAGGCAAAGCGATTACTTCAGTAGCAGTTGAACCAGCCGAGTCTCCAGTCATTGCACAAGCGCTTGCAGGCGAAGAAATCAAGCCAGCTCCACACAAAATTCAAGGTATCGGTGCAGGTTTCATCCCTGGAAACCTAGATTTAGATATTATTGACCGTGTTGAATCGGTAACTTCTGAAGAAGCGATTGAGATGGCTCAACGCCTAATGAAAGAAGAAGGTATTCTTGCAGGTATCTCATCTGGCGCGGCAGTTGTAGCTGCGAACAGAATCTCAGAACTACCTGAATTTGCAGGAAAAACTATCGTTACCGTACTACCAAGCTCTGGTGAGCGTTACCTAAGTACAGCCCTATTTGCTGGCATCTTTACGGAAAAAGAGAACCAACAATAATATGTGGTCAAATCAATTTTTCGTCCAAAAAAGCCCCGTTTAGGGGCTTTTTTGTTGATCCCTGCCCCACCTTTGGTAATATCGGGTCTGTTTTATTTTTCGCTTCAAAATAAAAGAAGCAATAAACAAATTCTGAAAGTCATGAGTACTCAACAAAAGACGACCATGGCTGGATAAAAATTTATAACCAGTCTAAGTTCTAACACGAACATGGCGTACTAGCCTCTAGCGCATTTGGGCTAAAGCAGTTAAGCTAATCTGGTTACAAACTTACAAAAAATAAATTAATTGGGGTATATAAAATGTACGAGAAGCAAGTAGAAATCACAGCAGAAAACGGTCTTCACACTCGTCCAGCTGCACAGTTCGTTAAAGAAGCAAAATCTTTCGACGCTGACATCACAGTGACTTCTAACGGCAAAAGCGCTAGCGCGAAAAGCCTGTTCAAACTACAAACTTTAGGCCTAGTAAAAGGTACTAACGTTACTATTTCAGCTGAAGGTCCTCAAGCTCAGCAAGCAGTTGACCACCTAGTTGCTCTTATGGATCAACTACACTAATACGGTCTCCTTCTTTCAAAGCCATTTTGCATAGCAAAGTGGCTTTGTTCGAAATAGATAGGAATAAGCGCGACATTAGTCGACGACTTAAAGTCACACACTCTCCCGTTTACAGTTGAACAACTAAGGTAAGGCTATGATTTCAGGCATCCTAGCATCTCCTGGTATTGCTTTCGGTAAAGCACTACTACTTCAAGAAGATGAAATTGTCCTAAACACTCAATCTATCTCTGACGACCAAGTTGAAGCAGAAGTACAGCGTTTCTTTGACGCTCGTAACAAATCTTCTCAGCAACTTGAAGTTGTTAAGCAAAAAGCACTTGAAACTTTTGGCGAAGAAAAAGAAGCAATCTTTGAAGGCCACATCATGCTGCTTGAAGATGAAGAGCTAGAAGAAGAGATTTTAGCACTCATCAAGAAAGACAAAATGCACGCAGACAACGCGATCCACACTGTGATCGAAGAGCAAGCTGTTGCACTAGAGTCTCTTGATGATGAGTACCTAAAAGAACGTGCAACTGATATCCGTGATATCGGTACTCGTTTCGTTAAAAATGCTCTAGGCATCAACATTGTATCTCTAGCAGACATCAATGAAGAAGTTATCCTAGTAGCTTACGACCTAACGCCATCTGAAACTGCACAAATCAACCTAGACTACGTTCTTGGTTTCGCTTGTGACATCGGCGGTCGTACATCTCATACTTCAATCATGGCACGTTCTCTTGAGCTTCCAGCTATCGTTGGTACTAACGATATCACTAAGCAAGTTAAGAACGGCGACATGCTTGTGCTAGACGCGATGAACAACAAGATCATCATCAACCCTTCTGAAGCTGAATTAGCGGAAGCTAAGAAAATCAAAGCAGATTTCGAAGCAGAAGCGGCTGAACTAGCAAAACTAAAAGATTTGCATGCTGAAACTCTAGACGGTCACCGTGTAGAAGTTTGTGGCAACATCGGTACAGTAAAAGACTGTGACGGTATCCTGCGTAACGGCGGTGAAGGCGTTGGTCTGTACCGTACTGAATTCCTATTTATGGACCGTGACGCGCTTCCTACTGAAGAAGAGCAATACGTTGCTTACAAAGAAGTAGCTGAAGCAATGGAAGGCGAGTCAGTGATTATCCGTACTATGGATATCGGTGGCGACAAAGACCTACCATACATGGACCTTCCACAAGAGATGAACCCTTTCCTAGGCTGGCGTGCAGTACGTATCAGCTTGGATCGTCGTGAAATCCTACGTGACCAACTACGTGGCATTCTACGCGCATCTGCACACGGTAAACTACGTATCATGTTCCCAATGATCATTTCTGTTGAAGAGATCCGTGAACTGAAAAAAGCAATCGAAGAGTACAAAGTTGAACTTCGCGCTGAAGGCCTAGCTTTCGATGAAGAAATCGAAATCGGCGTAATGGTTGAGACTCCAGCTGCTGCTGCAATCGCACACCACCTAGCGAAAGAAGTATCTTTCTTCTCTATCGGTACTAACGACCTAACGCAATACACTCTTGCGGTAGACCGTGGTAACGAAATGATTTCTCACCTATATAACCCACTATCTCCTGCTGTTCTTACAGTAATCAAGCAAGTGATCGACGCATCACACGCTGAAGGTAAGTGGACTGGTATGTGTGGTGAACTTGCTGGTGATGAGCGTGCAACGCTACTTCTTCTTGGTATGGGTCTAGATGAGTTCTCTATGAGCGGTATCTCTATCCCTAAAGTTAAGAAGGTAATTCGTAACTCTAACTTCGCTGAAGTTAAAGCTATGGCTGACGAAGCACTATCTCTACCTACAGCTGCAGAAATTGAAGCTTGCGTAGAAAAATTCATCGCTGAGAAAACTCAGTAATCGCCAAATGCTTAATAAAGTTAGACGGCTAAAAATAGTCGTCTAATTTGTTAGATTGGTATAGTATATTCTACAGAATAAAACTAAACGTTAGGAGCATGACACAATGGGTCTGTTTGACAAACTGAAAAAGCTTGTATCTGATGACAGCGCTGATGCTGGTGCAATCGAAATCATCGCACCTCTTTCTGGTGAAATCGTAAACATCGAAGATGTGCCAGATGTAGTTTTCGCTGAAAAAATCGTTGGTGACGGCATCGCGATCAAACCAGCTGGCGACAAAATGGTAGCTCCAGTTAACGGTACTATCGGTAAGATCTTCGAAACTAACCACGCATTCTCTATCGAGTCTGACGACGGTGTTGAGCTTTTCGTTCACTTCGGTATCGATACTGTTGAACTTAAAGGCGAAGGCTTCACTCGTGTAGCTGAAGAAGGTCAATCTGTTAAAGCTGGTGACACTATCATCACTTTCGACCTAGCGCTTCTAGAAGAGAAAGCGAAATCTACGCTTACTCCAGTTGTTATCTCTAACATGGACGAAATCAAGGAGCTGAACAAGCTTTCTGGTTCTGTAACTGTTGGCGAAACTCCAGTTCTTAAAGTAACGAAGTAATCTCGATTACTTATCTGCTTTAATGAAAACGCTACCTAAGGGTGGCGTTTTTTGTGCCTGCTGTTTTTTTCAATACCTCAGATAGCAATACTGACTATCACACCAAAACTCTTCTCCAAGCTCCCTCAAAGAATCACAACCACACTGACCGTTTGCGCCCTACTATCCAACTAGGTTTTGACTAAACGTTATTAAGCGCTATTCAATGCATTTCGCCTATACATCAAATTACACTTGTGATGTGTAACAAACAGCAGTTCTCTGATATCTCGTTCTACTCGATTCTGAGATGACGACTAAAGACTTCGATTCAGGTAAGCAATAGAAGATCAATACCACCCTGTAGTCGTCATTCCCTACAGTGAGGAAAAAGCGTGATAGGGAATCTCGCTTTTGCTTCTGTTTACCCGCACTACACTTTTCCAAATACACCTTCACCAAATTTCAGGCAATAAAAAACCCAGCCGAAGCTGGGTCTGTTTAGCGCTCATCTCTCACCACGAGCTAATTTGTGGAAGCCTAGCGTTAACGCTTATGATCAAAAATACTTATGGTCAACGTGGCCTTTCAATCGATTAACCTAGTAAGCTAAGTGCCGAGTTCGGTGCTTGCTTCGCTTGAGCAAGAATCGAGCTTGAAGCTTGAGAAAGGATCTGAGACTTAGTCATCTGAGTCGTTTCTTTCGCGAAGTCGGTATCTTTAATACGGCTCTTAGATGCGTTAACGTTCTCGTTAATGTTATCTAAGTTGCTGATAGCGTGGTCGAAACGGTTTTGGAAAGCACCTAGCTCAGCACGGTGGCTGTCTACGTACTTAAGTGCCGCATCGATAACCGCTACAGACTCTTGTGCGCCGCCAACAGACGTTACGTCGATAGTATCAACCGTTACGTCTTTGCCAGGTTGCATGCCTAGTTCGCCAGCAAGGCTACCAGAGAATGCCACTTCGCCTTCAACTTTGTTGTTACCAGTAAACATTTGTAGCTTACCATCTTCAGTTACAGACGCTTTCACAGAGTCTTGTTGACCGTTGATGTACGTTGCTAGCTCTTCGATGTCGTCACCCGCTTTTGCGCTGATGTCGATTTCTTGGGCTTGACCGAAGTTGTCAGTGAAAGACAATTTTAGGTCGTTAGAACCTGCTTGAACGTTCCAATCTTTGTCTTTCGCGTTCTCAGTTTGGTAGCTCTTACCACCCATCTGAGCATTATCAGAGCGCATGTCTTTCAGTTGAAGCATTACCGCTTCACCGTTATCCGCGCCGATTTGGAATGATTTAGTACCGTGAGTACCGTTAAGCAGCTTGTTACCACCAAAAGACGTCGTTTCCGCGATACGGTTTAGCTCGTCGTTCAGTGCTGTTACTTCTTCTTGAATCGCTACACGCTCAGATTTTGAGTTTGAGCCGTTTGAAGATTGCAGAGACAAATCACGCATACGTTGCAGGATGTTCGTTGTCTCGTTCATTGCACCTTCAGCAGTTTGTGCAATCGAGATACCGTCGTTCGCGTTACGTACAGCAACATCAAGGCCACGGCTCTGAACGTTCAAACGGTTCGAGATTTGTAGGCCCGCAGCGTCATCTTTTGCGCTGTTGATTTTAGAACCTGAAGCTAGACGCTCCATTGATGTTTGTTGTGCGCTGTTTGCGTTGTTTAGGTAACGTTGCGCTGTCATCGCTGATACGTTTGTATTTACATTCACTGCCATGGTGACTTCTCCAATTGATTTTCCGGTATAGCGGTTTCCGACGTCTCGGAAAACCAAGTAGTTATCTCTAAGTTACTTTTAATAACGGCGTGATTGGCGAAACCTTTAGGAAAAAAACAACAAAATTAAAGAAATAGCGATAAAGGAGAAGAAAGCGTGACTGGCAGTAAAATTATCAAAAAAAGATGAGAAAAACACTAAAGTTGCCGAGAAGTCGGTCGAGTGACAATTTGTATTTTAATTAACCAAACGGACTGATTAAGCCGAAACACATTTATAATATTTTAGGCAATTTATTAACCCAATAAGGTTAAGGCAAGGTTCGGCGCCTGCTTTGCTTGGGCCAATATTGTGGTGCTCACCTGCTGCAAAATTTGTTGCTTAAGCATTTGAGTGGTTTCCTTGGCGTAATCAGTATCTTTAATTCTACTATTTGATGTCGCCAAGTTCTCATGAACATTTTCGAGATTATTAATCGCATGATCAAAGCGGTTTTGCATTGCGCCTAATTCAGAACGATGACTATCCACGTACTTCATCGCTGTATCCAAAATAGAGACAGCACGCTGCGCACCACCCACATCGGTCACGTTGATGTCGTCGACAGATTCGTAATAACCCGCCGACATCGAAAGTTCACTGGCTAACGAACCTGAGAAAGAGATCGTGCCGGCCGTATCTTCGCCAGACATGTAGATCTGAAGTTGCCCTTCGTCATTGACGGAAGCCGATACCAGATCTGTTTGACCATTGATGTAAGTCGCCAGCTCTTCAATGTCATCGCCCGCTTTAGCATTAATGGCGATCTCTTGAGGCTGACCAAAACGGTCGGTAAAAGACATCGTCATATCATTCTGGTTGGATTTTACTTCCCACGAGTCACTTGCCATGCCACTGGCAACATAACTAAAGCCCCCCATGTTGATGTCATCGGTGCGCATGCTTTTCAGGCCGATTTGCACCGCTTCACCAGAACTACCACCGATCTGAAATGACGAGCTACCAAAACTACCGTTAAGGAGCTTTTTTCCACCAAATGAGGTGGTTTCTGCAATTCGATTCAACTCGTCATTTAAGGCGGTCACTTCTTCTTGAATGGCGATTCGTTCTGATGAACTATTCGAGCCGTTACTCGCTTGTAGGGACAAGTCACGCATGCGTTGCATGATATTGGTGGTTTCATTCATCGCACCTTCTGCAGTTTGCATAATGGAGATGCCGTCATTCGCATTGCGAACAGCGACATCAATACCGCTCATCTGCGCTTCAAGTCGATTCGAGATTTGCAGGCCTGCAGCGTCGTCTTTAGCGCTGTTAATACGACTCCCTGAAGCCAAGCGCTCCAAAGATTGGTTCAGCATGTTGTTGGCATTAGAGAGGTTTCTCTGAGCCACCAGCGCTGAGACATTTGTATTAACAGTTATAGCCATAGACCTTCACTTACAAAAAGATGAATAAAACTCACGATTGCTCTTATATCGACCAATTCATATAAAGCTTTAATAAAAAAGGAGCCCTGAGGCTCCTTTTGTTCATTCTTTTTGAGACGGCTTACTTAATCGTTAATGCACTCAACATCTCAGTTGAAGGAGCAAAGTAGTAAGCGCCAGTAACGGCTTTAGTAAAGCGAAGCAGTTGGTCGGTTTTGCCATCGGTTACGCCGTACATGCTCTCTAACATCGCATCAAAGTTATGACGAACGTTACAGTAAGCAATGAACAGTAAACCGTGATCGCCCGTTGCTGTGCCGTAGGGCAGGCTGTGACGAACGATTTTAAGACCCTTGCCTTCTTCTTTAATATCCACACGGCCAACGTGAGACGCTGCTGGAACATCATCTAACTCGATAGAGTCTGGTTTAGTACGGCCAACCACTTTCTCTTGTGCCGATACGTTTAATCGGTTCCAAGCAGGTAGGTTATGCACAAAACGTTGCACCATCACGTAGCTACCACCCGCGAATTCACCTTCAGGCACAATCGCCACTTCAGCGCGCTGTGCGTCTTTCGGGTTTTCAGTGCCATCAACGAAATCAGTCATGTCACGTGAGTCTAGGAAGCGGTAACCGTAAGTTTCATCCACTACTTCAACGTCTGCCGCTACTTCAGATAGCAATTTACGTAGGATGAAGAAGTGCAGATCATGTCGGTTTGAATGACAGTGAATCAAAACATCAGACAGTGTGCTCGGTGCTGTCACATCACCTTCGCCAAGCGCAGGGAAATCAATTAGATCAGAGGGAGCAGCTTGCTCGAACTTATCCCAAAAAGCTTTTGAGAACGCAACCGACGCCGTTAGGTTCGCATCAGGTTGAGTTTGGTTTAGCTCTTCGATTAGAGTCGGAAGCTTTTGAATTTCTGCTAGTACATTAGCAGTATTAGCGTTCACTTTAAGTTGAACGTAAAGAGCGAAAGGCCCAGCTTCAGGCAAAATAGCACTTTGAACGTTAGGCTGCTCATTTGAAACATTAAGCATAGATTATTCCTTCCAGTTTTAGCTTCTAAGTATAATTGTGAATGGGACAAATGTTTTGATGAGAATCAGTCTTCGAGCTCAACCACTTTAAAGCAATCCCTTGCAGCATGGCTATTGGTTAGGTAAAGCGCCAACCACAGCAGCAACAATAGGGTGATGCCATTTGACCAACGGAACCATCCGTTATCCAAATAGATTAAATAAATCGTATGGGAGCTCTGTGCCAAGATAGCCATCATGGTCACCCCGCGCCCCCATGACACGACTTTGTTAAGGCGCTTTCTATCTGGAGATCTTAGCCCAAATAACCACATGATTAGCAAACTAGGAATACTCAACGCAATTCCAACATAAAACATCTGATGATCTGGGTAGACTATCTCGAGGATATCCGTTCCCGATTCTCGGCTTGCGCCTGCAACAATGAAAACGACCAAGGCTTTAGCAAGAAACAACCAACCTAACCAGAGCAAGATCGGGGCTTTCAAAAAGCCGTGCTTGTCGTATTGTTCTATGGAGTACCGCACAAATCTCACTTTCACTTATTTTCAAACCAACACTTTAACGCAAATCATTCATACTTAACTAGCTTTGCGTTATCTTAGTAGCCAATCCGTTTTAATTATCGAACTCAGTATGAAAAAGAAAACTAATACGCCGTCTGTTGAATCTCAACAAGAAGCACTGAAGATAGCCAAAGCGACTCAAAAGCCAGCTCAAACCAAAGAACAAACTAAACTGATTGCTCAAGGTATTGAGAAAGGCATCGCCTTGTATAAGAAACAGCAAAAAGAGCGCAGCCGCCAAGCCGATAAAGCGAAGAAGCGCGTACAAAAAGAGAAGCAAACTCAACAAGCTAACCAAAACCAAGAAGACACGATCGAAACAAGTGTTGAAACCGCATCAAATCACGCCAATAAATTGCCGTGGCTACTATTGGTCGCTAGCTGGATAGGCTTCGCAATTTATTTGATGAAATAACAGGGTAATCGTATGAAAAAGGAATTAGTCGCTTTGATTATAAGTGGTGCATTGCTAGGTTGCACGACACCCACATCAATGCCCCATAGCGAAGCTGACAAAGTACAAATGGACTACCACGGCCTGATTAATATCGACCAATGCGAGTATAAAGGGGAAGTCACTGGCAGCGAAGGTCACTGGTACAGCTATTTGTTCTTTCCCAATGACACCCTGATTCAAGGTGCGATTAATGAGCTTAAGTCGAATGCCATTGAGCTAGGCGCAGATACCGTCATCTTTACCTTACCTCAAGATTTTGCGACTTCGGTTACCATGCTTGGCACCGCCTACCTGTGCGAGTAAGCAAATAAATCGGCATATCGGTATGCTTCGATTTTATGACGCCCAAAAGAAAGCCAGCTTTCGCTGGCTTATGCACTAAATCCAAGGCTTGTTGCTATATCGCCTTTACGTTCTAGAACCCACTGACTGTCAAATGGTCCCCAGTCGGATAACTGGTAATAACCATCATTATGACGTCGCCCATCTTGAACAAACATAAGTTCGATACCGATCCCCGGTAACGCCTTGAGTACATCTTGAATAGTACGACGAGGCCAACCCGTTTTTTCGATGAGTTTAGGCACATTTGGCCTATCAAGGCTTTCGACTAACAATGCTAAATATAGCCGCCTTGCAAAAACAGGACTCAACTCCATTGACACCTCCTATATATGTGCAACTCAATTATTTCTTTTTTCGCTGACAACATGTTGAGGCTGATCAATAACTCTCCAATAGTGACATTTTCTTACTGTTTTTTTTCGCTCAATGAAATATTCCTCACTCTATTTTGTCTGAATTGCTGCTTCCTGATAGGATTCAACTCATAACAATGAAATAAAATCACCCAAAGGAAGAATAATGACTATCACTATGTTTGGTATCCCAAATTGCGACACCATCAAAAAAGCAAAGAAATGGCTCGAATCTGAAGGTATCGAGTTCGAATTTCACGATTATCGCAAACAAGGCATCACTGAAGAGCTAGTAACAAACTTTTGCTCAGAGCTTGGCTGGGAGCTTGTACTAAACAAACGTGGTACGACTTATCGCCAACTTTCTCAAGAGCAAAAAGACACGTTAACGGAGCAAACTGCAATCACTCTGCTTGTTGAACAACCAGCAATGATTAAGCGCCCTGTCTTGAAAGTCGATGGCAAGCTTCATATTGGCTTCAAAGCTGACCAATACGCGGCTATTTTTGCGTAATCAGCAATTTACGTAATAAGTAATATTAGAACAGATAACAAAGCGTTGAACTTCGCCTGTTCAACGCCTGAAATCAATGACTAGAAGTTTTATTTAAACAAGGAATTCAAGGATGACAGATAGCCCAACTTTGGCTCTGGCAAAAGACCTAATCAGCCGTCAATCGGTAACACCAGAAGATGCAGGTTGCCAAGAGCTGATGATTAATCGCTTAAAAGCGCTCGGTTTTGAAATCGAAGTAATGGTATTTGAAGATACGACGAACTTTTGGGCTCGTCGTGGTACCGAGGCGCCTCTGTTTGCCTTTGCTGGCCATACAGATGTTGTCCCTGCAGGCCCAATTGAACAGTGGGACACTAAGCCATTCGAACCGACTATCGTAGACGGTTTCCTACACGGACGCGGCGCGGCGGACATGAAAGGCTCTCTGGCTTCAATGATTGTTGCAGTCGAGCAGTTCATTGCGGAGCATCCAGACCACACAGGTTCAATCGGTTTCCTTATCACATCGGATGAAGAAGGCCCGTTCATCAACGGTACCGTACGTGTTGTTGAAGCACTGATGGAGCGCGGTGAGAACATCGACATGTGTATTGTTGGTGAACCATCAAGCACTGAGTTCGTAGGCGATGTTGTGAAGAACGGCCGTCGTGGCTCTATCACAGGCGATCTAACGATTAAAGGTACACAAGGTCATGTTGCCTACCCTCACCTAGCGAACAACCCAGTACACAGCTCTCTGCTTGCTATCAACGAGTTGGCAACAACTGAGTGGGACAAGGGTAATGATTACTTCCCACCAACAAGCTTCCAGATTCCAAATGTAAGTGCAGGTACTGGCGCGTCAAACGTGATCCCTGGTGAGTTTAATGTTCAGTTTAACCTGCGTTTTAGTACCGAGTTAAGCAACGACATCATCGTTGAGCGAATCACAACAACACTCGATAAGTATGATTTCGAATACGATCTTAAGTGGACATTCAATGGCGACCCGTTCCTAACGGACGCAGGTTCACTGCTTGATGCTATTGTTGATGCAGTAGGTTACGTGAATGATGTTAAACCAGCACTACTAACGACTGGCGGTACGTCTGATGGCCGCTTCATTGCGCGCATGGGCGGACAAGTCGTTGAACTAGGCCCTGTGAACGCGACGATTCACAAAGTTAACGAATGCGTGAAAGTAGCTGATTTAGAAAAGCTAACTGACATGTACGAAAGAACATTAGTGAACCTGTTCGCTAAATAGTCTTTCATCAGCGATTCATAGCATCTAATTATTGAGAGACTCGTTATGACACCAGAGCAGCTTACCGGACAATCAGATTCTCATCTAGAACCTAGCCTGATCGGTACCAAGACCTTCTTGGTTCACAGTGAGGTTAAGAATGACCTAAACAATTTGATTGAAGCTGCTCAACTCGCTGGTTTTAAAATGGAGATTGCCAGTGGCTTTCGCGACTATGAAAGACAATCTTTGATTTGGAACCGTAAGTTTTCTGGCGAAGCTCTGATATTAGATTCAGAGAGCCAACCACTTGATGCTTCAACACTGACTGAACATCAAAAGTTGTCGGCTATCTTGAGATGGTCTGCGCTTCCCGGTGCGAGTCGTCACCATTGGGGGTGTGACTTCGATGTCTTTGCTCGTAACCTCTTACCTGAAAGCACACAGCTGCAATTAGAACCATGGGAATACCTTACCGGCCACCAGCAAGCGTTTTACCAATGGCTATCGGTTCATGCTGAACAATTTGGGTTCTTCTTCCCTTACAGTCAAGACCTGGGTGGTGTGGCGATAGAACCTTGGCATATTAGCCATCGTAACGTTTCGGAGTCGTGTTTATCACAGTTATCTCCCACTTTACTTGGCAAGCAACTCCAATCTAAGCCAATATTAGGGTATGAGATTATTATGGAGCAGCTAGACGAGATCTACGCACGCTTCGTAGCGAATATCAATCATTAGGAGCGCTTATGTTGGAGTGGCTTACAAACCCTTGGGTTATCATCATCATCGTGGTTAGCGTCGTGGTGGGTAACATCGCAGCTCTTAAACAGACTGCCAATATGGATCTGACAGGTCGTGGTAAAACAGAGCGAGATTTAGATAAACTCAATCGCTTGGATAAACTTAACCAAGAGAAAGCTGAAAAAGAAGAATCCAAAGACAACAAAGACGCATAGCTTTTTACTTTGGGTATCCACTTGATTAACTAATAGTCTGATAACAAAGAACAAAAAAAAGAGGACACAATGTGTCCTCTTTTTTATTGGCTTTAGCTAATCACAGAGCTGATTGAAACCAGCTCTGTGATTGCTTAAGTGCTACTACTCAGCTTTCGCTTCTTTGTCATCTTTGGTCTGGTCAGCAATATGCGCTAGTACCGGAACCATTGACTTAAGCAGCTCTTCCTCTACTGGCTTACCTGATGCATCCGTTACGTTAATCGACGTACGGTTACCAAGGTCACCAAATAGGAAGTTGTAAGTGCCTGGCGCTAAATCGATAGGCTGTAGGCCAATTTCTTCCCAGAACTCATCATCTGGTGCGGCGTACTTAGCTTTCACTGTACCTTGAGACTGGTTGCGCTCTTCAAGCTCAAAGCCCATAGCAGGCAACAAGTTTGGCAGACGCTGCCAGAATACATTGTATGGTGTACGAGCAATAATCACAGGGAAACCACTACGGTCAGCACCCATTGAGATCGGAATACGCTTCACCAACTCTTGTGCTTTCAAAGCTGCTTCAGCACGAAGGTTTTCATCGTACTTAGCCATCACTAAGTTAGTTAAGAACGCGTTGTAACGCTCTTTATTGGTTGCCGTTACTGGCTTCTCTTCAGTACCTTCACGCCAATCAATAAGGTTAATCTTAAAGCCATGACGGTTGTTCGCTTGGAAACGAGAGATAGAGTAGCGGCTGCCAAGCTCTACGTCTTCATCTTCAGAAACCCAAGTTACCCAATCAGTCTCAATCTCATTCTCGGATTGCTCACGAATACCAATACCACGTTGAGCTAGCATATCTACTGCTGTTTGCCACACTCTGTCTGCCTCTTCAGCACGAAGAAGCCATAGTGTCACTTCACCATTTTGACGCTCAGCGCGAGCACCCGGGATCAATTCAAGAACCTGTTGCGGTGGGCGAATATCAACTTCACGACCTGTACCACCACTGAACTCACCGCTTGGGATGTCAAAATTTGGGTAGAACTGAGGCTGAGCATCTTCAGGCAACTGCCATTGTGAAAACTCAGGTGTTTCTAAGTATTCGAAATCATCTTTGGCTTGGCGACGTTGAGTCGGGCTGCCAGAACATGCTGTAAGAACGAAAACAGCCAGTGACCCAATCACTAGCTGGTGAGAATACTTCATTTATACTCCTAAATGCCGAAAGTTCGCTTCGGCATCACTTCATACGTTTTAGTAAATGCACGCTTCAGTCATTGCTTGAGCAACAACAGGTTGAGCTGGTTCTGACAGTTCAGTCAGCGGTAGACGTAAGCCACCTTCAGCGATCAGACCCATTTTATGAACCGCCCATTTTACGGGAATAGGGTTAGATTCAACGAACAAATTCTTATGTAGAGGCATCAAACGCTCATTGATCGCTTCTGCTTCTTCAAACTTACCTTCTTTTGCTAGCTTGAACATGGTTGCCATATCAGCGGCTGCAACATTATTCGTTACAGAGATCACGCCATCGCCACCACGCTTAACAAATTCTAGACCTGTTAAGTCATCACCACTTAGTAAGATAAAGTCTTCGCCACAAAGTTCACGGTGAATTGCAATTCTGTCGAGATCACCCGTCGCATCTTTAAGTGCAACGATGTTTTCGATCTCAGCAAGGCGAGCAACCGTTTCTGGCAACAAGTCTACAGCAGTACGACCAGGAACATTGTATAGGATTTGTGGAACGTCACTGACTTCAGCAATCGCTTTGTAGTGTTGGTACAAACCCTCTTGAGTCGGTTTGTTGTAGTAAGGCGTTACGCTCAGACAGCCTGCAATACCAGAACCATTCAACAAACGGCTGAATAGAACAGATTCGTGAGTTGCATTTGCACCTGTACCAGCGATAACGGGAATACGACCATCAGCAAATTCAACGATCTTGTTGACGACTTTGACATGCTCTTCAATTGTGAGTGTTGAAGACTCACCTGTTGTGCCAACCGCAACCAGACCATCACTACCTGCAGCAACATGGTGATCAACCAACTTTTTAAGGCTGTCGAAATCCACTTCGCCATCTGCGTTAAATGGCGTAACTAGCGCAACGATACTTCCTGAAAACATGTCTATCTCCCTTAATTTATTCTTTTTGCATGTTACTGTAAGCCAATCAATAAACACAAGACATTAAAGTGGCTTACCGGCAACATCTGCATTAAATATTGTCGTATGTTTGAGGTAAAACGACTTCTAACAGCGTTCTACCTAGAATTTGGGTAACCTGCGCTCAATCTAGCGGATAGCACCTAACTGGATGTCAGTAACAAGTAAGCTGTGCTCTCATCACTCTATCTCGTTTTTTAACGCACCTGACATTCTTATCATTGGTTACATGTTAGAAGCAAGGTGGCTCATAAAAAGCCCCTTACGCACGCTTATTCCACAAGCTAACTGTGCTAACATGCATGAATCAATGGAATATAAAGAGACGTGATTTTATGACTCAACATCTAGTAATCACAGCTGTGGGCACTGATCGCCCAGGTGTATGCAACCAAGTGGTTCATTTAGTCACCCAATCAGGCTGTAACATTATTGATAGCCGTATCGCTCTGTTTGGCGAAGAATTTACGCTTATCATGCTACTGTCTGGAAAGGCAAATAACATTACCCGCGTTGAAACCACCCTGCCCTTGCTTGGCCAAGAGCACGACTTGATTACGATTATGAAGCGAACCTCGCCTCATGATGTTATTGAGAACTCCTACACGCTGGAAGTTTTCGTTGAGTCAGACGACAAACTCGGCCTGACCGAGCAATTCACTCAGTTCTTCGCAAACCGCAATATCGGCCTCGACTCGCTTAGCGCGCAGACCATCAATAAGTCCAAGGTTCAGCTCGATAACGACCAATTCCATATCTCTATTACCGCTTCTGTGCAATCAGAATGTAATTTGATGCAGCTACAAGAAGAATTCAATTCGCTGTGTCAGAGCCTATCAGTCCAAGGCTCGCTCAACTTTATCAAAAACAGTCTTTAAAAAGGAAATGTCATGAATACGCTAACGGCTGGTGTTCCAGCACCTGCTTTTTCTCTTCCAGATCAAGATGGCAATATCGTATCTCTTGGTGACTTCAAAGGTAAAAAAGTACTTTTCTACTTTTACCCAAAAGCAATGACTCCGGGTTGTATTGTGCAAGCTGAAGGCCTGCGTGATATCAAAGCACAGCTTGATGACCTAAATGTGGTTGTTTTAGGTGTAAGTGTTGACCCTGTAAAACGCCTACCAAACTTCGTTGCGAAGAAATCTCTAAACTTCACACTGCTGTCTGACGAAGACCACAGCGTTGCTGAGCAGTTTGGCGTTTGGGGCGAGAAAAAATTCATGGGCAAAATCTACGACGGCCTGCACCGTATTAGCTTCCTAATTGACGAAGAAGGTCAGATTGAGCACGTCTTCAACAAGTTCAAGACTAAGACGCACCACGAAGTGGTTCTAGATTACTTCAATCAAGAAGCTTAAGGTCGATTTGAGTGAGCTAATAACTTAGATTCACCACTCACTAAGCCAAGAGCAGCACTCATTTAGCTAATAATTAAGCTAAGAGCAAAAAGGCCGAACATCATGGATATTCGGCCTTTTTCTATAACAAGATCAATTAATTTTGATGTTCGGGGTCATCGTCTAATGCGTGGCTCGGTAAGGCATTCCAAACCGCTTTAACTAGCGTTGCTAGCGGGATAGCAAAGAACACACCCCAGAATCCCCACAATCCACCAAACACTAACACGGCAACAATAATTGCGACTGGGTGCAGGTTTACCGCTTCAGAGAAAAGAACCGGAACCAGTACGTTACCATCTAACGCTTGGATAATACCGTAAGCGAGAAGCAGCCAATAAAACTGAGGCTCTAATCCCCACTGGAACAGACCAACAATCGCCACAGGAACGGTCACAGCTGCCGCACCGATATAAGGAATCAGTACCGAGAAGCCAACCGCTACAGCCAATAATACTGAATAACGAAGATCCAGAATTGCGAAGGTTACGTAACTCACGCCGCCTACGATTAGAATTTCTAACACTTTACCGCGGATGTAGTTAGAGATTTGCTGGTTCATCTCTTCCCATACTTTAGTCGCTAAACGACGATTTCGAGGAAGTACACCGCTGGCCATTCTGATCATTTCTTCTTTGTCTTTTAACAAGAAGAAGATAAGCAATGGTACGAGAATCAAGTAAACCGCCAAGGTCGCTAAACTCACAAGAGAAGCAAGTGAGCCTTTGACAACACTTTCACCAAAACCTAACGCTTTGTTCTTGGCATTAGACATAATGGACTCAACGATCTGCAAGTTGGCAAGTTCAGGGTAGCGTTCAGGAATAGTCGCGATGAAGTTTTGTAAGCTGCCATACATACTTGGGATATCATTGATTAGGTTACCCACTTGTTCCCAAATGGTTGGTACCAAGCCAAAGATCGCAAGTAGCATCACGCTAAAGAACATCATGATAACCAGCATCACCGAAGGGGTTCTTGGAACACCGAGTCTTTGAAGTTGGGTAACAGGCCACTCAAGCAAGTAAGCCAACACAATGGCCACTAATAATGGCGCAATGAGGTGACCAAAGAAGTATATGGTAATAAAGCCGAATAGAATGATGGCAACCAAACTGACAGCATGGGGATCAGAGAAACGTCGTTTATACCAACGATTGACCATTTCAAGCATCTGACTGCAATTCCTTTTTAGTGACGAGGAGATGATAGTAATTAGAGCAAACCTCAGTGATGACGTCATAGGCTTGCTTAGACAAAAAAGTAACAATATCTTTCATCGAGCTGTTATCAGAGACATAAATTGACAATGATTGCCCGACTTCTAACTTTACACTGTGACGCTTGGCTAATAATAGTGCCATTGGACAGCGCTCTTGGCGTAAATCTAGAATATTAGGTGTCATTCTTGAGCTCGATGCTTATTATAAGGGTCGTATTGTAATCTGTTTTTGAAAACGCGCCATCATTCATTCATCTTCCTTCATGATAGCGCACGCACTTGGCAAAGGTTAAATCAGATAAAGAACCAATTTGCATTGCACTTGTCTTACTGTCAGAAGAAACGGAGTATTACTGACTAATATGTTTAAACGCGCTCGCTCAATTGCTTGCTTATGCATCGCAGCTACATTAAGCACCCCAACGTTGGCGAATACCAATAGTTTGGAGCTACCCGATATCGGTACCGCTGCTGGCGGCACACTCTCTATCGACCAAGAGCTTATCTATGGTGATGCCTACATGCGTATCATCAGAAGCAGCCAGCCTATCGTAAACGACCCAGTTTTAAACTTATATATTGATACGCTTGGTCATCGTCTGGTCGCTAACGCAAATGATGTAAAGACGCCTTTCCAGTTCTTTATGATCCGTGACCGCAACATCAACGCCTTTGCTTTCTTTGGTGGCTATGTTGCTTTGCATTCAGGTCTATTCCTGCATGCACAATCTGAAAGTGAATTGGCTTCAGTATTAGCGCACGAAATCGCGCACGTTACCCAACGTCACTTAGCACGTAGCATGGAAGATCAAGCTCGCCGTTCTCCAGCAACCATTGCTGCACTTGCGGCTTCTGTATTACTGGCGATTGCAGCTCCTGAAGCGGGCATTGCAGCCCTAACGGCAACGACAGCGGGTAATATGCAAAGCCAGATCAACTACACACGTAGTAATGAAAAAGAAGCTGACCGCTTTGGTATCAACACGCTTGCGAAAGCTGGCTTTGATGTGAATGCAATGCCACGCTTCTTTGGCCGCTTAGCCGATGAATACCGCTATGCGAGCACACCACCTCCAATGCTACTGACTCACCCATTACCAGAAGACCGAATTACAGATTCACGTGCTCGTGCTCGTAGTTACCCGCCACTGAAACTAGCTCCGTCTTTGGACTACCATCTTGCAAGAGCCCGCATTGTTGCGCGCTATGCTGGCATTAATAACGATGCTGCTCTTGATTGGTTTGAGCGTCAGCTGAAGAAAGCCCCTAAAGCCTTGGTTCCATCGTTAAAGTATGGGCAAGCGCTGGTTTACCTAGATTCTAAAAAATTAGACAAAGCAGAGCCAATTCTGAACAAACTGATTAACAGCGACCCGACCAACCTGTTTTATCTAGATGCTATTTCCGATCTGCACATCGAGAAGAAACAGCCTGAGATTGCGATTAAAGAACTTAAGTCGGCACTGGTTCGTCAGCCAAACAACCCAGTTCTGACCATCAACTACGCCAATGCACTAATTGAAAATGAAAATCTACAAGAAGCAGTTCGCGTATTGCAGCGTTACACGCACGATAACCCGAATGACACCAATGGCTGGCACCTACTTTCAAAAGTAAATACGAGCCTTGGTAATAGCGACGAAGAACTGGCTGCTCGTGCAGAAATTTTGGCACTACAAGCCAACTGGAACAAAGCGATTCAGTACTACACGCAGGCGAGCCAAATCGCAGAACTAGGCAGCCTAAAACAAGCACGCTACGACGCTCGAATTGATCAACTAATGATTCAACGAGAGCGCTTCTTGTCGCTACAATAATATATTTACTGGTAACCGCTCGTTGCAAGAATAAAAAGAAAGCTCAACGTTACACAAAAAAGAAGTCGCCTCTGGTGGCTTCAGCTAAACAATTAAATCAAAAATAATAATGAGGAAGAACCATGTCTGTCGTGATTTATCATAATCCACGTTGCTCAAAGAGCCGTCAAACTCTCGAATTGCTTGAAACAAACGGTGTACAACCTGAAGTTATCAAGTACCTAGACACGCCTTTAACTGTCGAGCAGCTAAAAGTGCTTTTCACTCAACTGGGTTTTGACAATGTTCGCGACATGATGCGTACCAAAGAAGCGGACTACAAAGAAGCAAACTTGGATGATGCATCAGTAACTGATGAAGATCTTTTCTCAGCAATGGCAACAAATCCAAAACTGTTCGAGCGCCCTGTGGTTGTTGCGAACAACAAAGCAAAGATTGGTCGTCCACCAGAGCAAGTATTAGAGATTCTGTAATCCGATATGAGCATTAACATTCTTGTTCTTTATTATAGTCGCCACGGCAACACACAAGCTTTAGCAAGACAGATTGCACGAGGGGTGGAGTCCATCCCTGAGTGTGAAGCTATGCTGAGAACAGTGAACGACGTGTATACCGTAGAAGAGCAGCCTGATGCGCGTCATCAACCAACCGACCCTATTGCAACATTACAAGAGTTACGCTCTTGTGATGGTTTAGCGCTAGGCAGTCCGGTTTGGTTTGGTAACATGGCCGGGCCGATGAAGCACTTTTGGGATAGCACGACGTCACTGTGGATCAATGGCGATCTCATCGATAAGCCAGCTTGTGTATTCACTTCTTCTTCATCACTGCATGGTGGTCAAGAGACGACACAACAAAGCATGATGTTGCCCCTGCTGCATCATGGCATGTTAGTCGTGGGCATCCCCTACTCAGAACCTGCGCTGCACACCACTCAAACCGGTGGTACGCCTTATGGTGCAAGCAGCACAGGCGAAAGTGCTTCATTAAGCAAAGAAGAAATTGAGTTGGCGCAGAACCTAGGTAAACGCCTCGCGCGCATTGCTATGAATCAGAAAGGAATCTCTCAATGATGTACATGTCAGAGAAGGCGATGTCTCCTAAGACTAAGCTATTCCGCTATCTCGCATTAGCAGGCAACCTATTGCTGTTAGGTTGGGTTGTGGCTTGGCAGATGACGCTTTCACCGCATCCTCATCTCAGTAATGTAACACTGGCAATTGCTTGGGCAATACCGCTGTTACTGCCATTACCAGGCATTTTAGCCGGTAAGCCTTATACGCACGCTTGGGCGAATTTCGTCCTGATGCTCTATTTCCTACACGCATTAACTATTTTGTATGTAGATGATGGTGAACGCTTGTTAGCGGCTGTAGAACTGCTTCTGACGACTCTTGGTTTCGCGGGCAATATCTTATTTACTCGCTTTAGGGCTAAAGAGTTAGGCATCAAGTTGAAGCGCCTTTCGGAAGTAGAAAAGAAAGAAAAAGCGAAATTCGAGCAATAATATTGATACGTTGCTCTTGAACACAGACACTAGATAAACAAAAAGCCCTGCAGGATTGCTCTTGCAGGGCTTTTTAATGTTTCATTTTAATCAGTCATGTCAGCAGACAATTATGAGCGAACCCACTCGTAGACCAAGCTTGGCTTAGCATGTACAGGCGCAGTATCAGCTGTGTTAGGTTCCTCTAGCGTTGCGTCAGGCGTGTTCGTTAGCTCAGTATCCTCAGATACCTCGTCGCCATTAATCACTTGTACGCCTGAGTCAGTTTCGTCACCAACGACTTCAGCAGCGTCTGTTGAATCATCGCCTACAGACATGGTGTTGTCTTGAGTTTCAAATTCAGGGCTCACTTCAGGCTCAATGTAAGATTCTTCAACCTTCGCAACTTGGCGAATACTTGCAACTTCTTGCTCAAACTCTTGTTGAGTCGACAATAAGTGAATTCGGAAAGTTACTTCGTTGTTCTGAATCTTCAGAATATCTAGGCTTGCCACCGAGTTGAGACGCTTAAGTGCGTTTTCCAACTGAAAGAAGTCTTGAGCATTATTCAGGCTAATAAACTGCGTTAAAATCGATTCTGATGACTCACTCGCTACCGTCACAGCACTTTTTCCTGCGTAGTAGTTACTGATTTGGTCGACTAACTTCTTAGAAGTCGTGGCACTGTTACCTGATAAAGAACCACTTACAGGCGATGTTGGTGCGCTCGTCAATTGACTTGGCTTTTGATCGTATAGAGTCCAACGTAGACCTGAAGATTGAGCCTTGATCACCAATACAGCATCAACAGGGTAACGCTGACTCGCTTTACTGATTGGCGTAACAAAGCTGCCCCACAAATCAGAAGTTGCAATACCCGTAATATCGTCAAAGTCACCCACAGGCAGCGTTAGAGGCAAACCGCGCTCTTTTGCGTTTGCTTGCAAGCCCGCTGCTAACTGCGAGTTAGAGTGTTCCCAGACGATATTCTTGTCGTAGTTGTCCTCTTCTACCAGCCAAACAAGGATGTTTGAACGCGTGTCAGGCCAGTACGGTAACTGTGCTTGAGTCAATAGCGAACGGATTTGAGCACCGTTAAAACGCATACGCAATGTTGATTGGTCATTGCTTTCACCAAAACTCATTTGAGACATGTACTGCGAACTCTTGCGCATCGCCTTTTGAATCGTCTCATTCGAAGCGACATCAGTTTGGCCGGTCGCACGTATCAATACCTGCTCCATACCTGTATTTCTTGCCACTTGTTCTGGCTGTTTGTCTTCAGCGTTAATCGCAACTTCAGCACTAAAAATATCTACTTGAGTTAAGGCATAACTCGGAGAGGCTAATAGTCCCATCAACAACAATGCTATGTAGCGCATACTGATCCTAATATTCAAATCTTGTGCCTAGATGATAAGCAACTATGGATTGAGGGGCAAGGTCGATAGCGCCCACTGTGTTTAATAACCACAAAATATCACCTGGCCATGATAAATCGCTCACTTATAAACTGAATTTCTAGGGCTTAGATGGATATAAAACATCATTAAGATAAATAAATTTGATCTATTTGGTGTGGCAATCGATTGCTAAGTGATAGAATCCCGCGAATTTTATTTTTCGCTTTTCATATAACGACCATTTTAAGGACATAACATGAAAAATGCTCTGCAAGGTGCGCAAATGCTGTTTGTAGCATTTGGTGCGCTTGTACTCGTGCCGCTACTAACAGGACTTGACCCCAACGTTGCACTCTTTGGCGCAGGTATTGGTACCCTTTTATTCCAACTTATTACACGCCGTTCAGTGCCAATCTTCTTAGCATCTTCTTTTGCATTCATCGCGCCTATCATGTTTGGTATTCAAACTTGGGGTGTCGGTGCAACCATGGGCGGCCTAATGGCGGCAGGTGTTGTGTATGTACTAATGGGCGCGTTAATTAAAGTTCGTGGCGTTGGCTTTATCCATAAACTGCTCCCACCAGTCGTTGTTGGCCCAGTAATTATGGTTATTGGTTTAGGTCTTGCACCTGTTGCAGTTAACATGGCGCTAGGTAAGACAGGCGACGGCGCGGTTCAACTTGTTGATGCAGACGCTGCACTGTGGATCTCTTCGATTTCACTGTTAGTGACGATTGTCATCAGTGTGTTCTCAAAAGGCTTCCTTAAGCTGCTGCCAATCTTCGGTGGTATTGTTGCGGGTTACATCACTAGCTTGGTATACGGCGCGGTAGACTTCACACCAGTAGCGCAAGCGTCTTGGTTAGCACTACCAAACTTCACAGCGCCAGAGTTCAACATCAACGCTATCTTCTTTATGGTGTTTGTCGCGATTGCACCTGCTGTTGAGCACGTAGGCGACATGCTTGCTATTTCTAATGTAACAGGCAAAGACTACCTTAAGAAACCAGGTTTACACCGCACTATTACTGGCGACGGCGTGGCAACCATTGCCGCTTCAATGCTGGGCGCGCCACCAAACACTACGTACAGTGAAGTAACAGGTGCAGTTATGCTGACCAAAGCATTCAACCCAGTGATCATGACTTGGGCTGCTGTAACAGCCATCGTTCTTGCATTGGTCGGTAAGCTAGGTGCACTACTTCAAACGATTCCGGTTCCTGTAATGGGCGGCATCATGATTCTACTGTTTGGCTCTATCGCAACCGTAGGTTTGAATACTCTAATTCAAAACAAAGTTGACCTACACAAATCACGCAACCTTGTGATTGTCGGCATTACTTTAGTCTTTGGTATTGGCGGCATGGCCTTTGGTATCGGTGATTTCAGCCTACAGGGCGTAAGCTTGTGCGGTATCGTGGCGATTCTACTTAACCTAGTGCTTCCAGAAGAGTTAGGTGACAACACTGTGGTAGACAAAGCTCAAATCGATTAATGAATCGGTAAGGCTAGATTCAAAAGAATCACAAACCAACAAGATCAAAAAAGGGAGAGCATTGAATGCTCTCCCTTTTTACTAATACGGCTAATTCAGCGAGTTAAGAAACGGTTTAGAGTCACTTAAGCTGAAACCGAATTACTTAGTACCGAAGATCTTATCACCAGCATCGCCAAGACCAGGAACAATGTAGCCCTTGTCGTTTAGCTTCTCATCGATTGCAGCGGTGTAAAGCTCAACGTCTGGGTGCGCTTTTTCTAGAGCAGCGATACCTTCAGGAGCAGCAACAAGCACAAGAATCTTAAAGTGCTTACAACCTTTCTCTTTCATTAGGTCGATAGTCGCGATCATAGAACCACCTGTCGCAAGCATTGGGTCTACCACTAGAGCAATACGCTCGTCGATGTTAGATGCAAGCTTGTTGAAGTATGGTACCGGCTCAAGTGTTTCTTCGTCACGGTAAATACCAACAACGCTGATACGTGCACTTGGGATGTGCTCAAGAACGCCGTCCATCATGCCTAGACCAGCACGTAGGATTGGCACTACCGTTACTTTTTTACCTTTAATTTGGTCAACTTCTACTGGACCGTTCCAACCGTTAATCGTCACACGCTCAGTTTCAAAGTCTGATGTCGCTTCGTATGTTAGAAGGCTACCCACTTCTGTCGCTAGCTCACGAAAACGCTTAGTGCTAATCTCACCTTCACGCATCAGGCCAATTTTATGTTTTACTAGCGGGTGTTTCACTTCAACAACTTTCATTTCCAACTCCGGCAATATTTAAACAAACCTGTAGATTATACACGAACTCTAAGGTTATTTCAGAATCTTTATTCTAATAAAAAAAACCGCGCAAACGTTTGCTCTTGGTAATCAAGCCCTGTTAGAATAGCGCCGTTTTCACATCCAACTTAAGTTCGAGGACTATCCCGTGAGTGGTAATACTTCTTCTCTAAGCTACAAAGACGCTGGTGTTGATATCGACGCAGGTAATGCACTAGTAGACCGTATTAAAGGTGCTGTTAAACGCACTCGTCGCCCTGAAGTAATGGGCGGTATTGGTGGCTTTGGCGCCCTATGTGAACTTCCAACGAAATACAAAGAGCCGGTACTTGTTTCAGGTACTGATGGTGTTGGTACTAAACTTCGCCTTGCTTTGGATCTGAAAAAACACGACACCATTGGTATCGACCTAGTGGCAATGTGTGTGAACGACCTAATCGTTCAAGGTGGTGAGCCGCTATTCTTCCTAGACTACTACGCAACAGGTAAGCTAGATGTAGATACAGCAGCAGACGTTGTTTCTGGTATCGCTGAAGGTTGTGTTCAAGCTGGTTGTGCACTAATCGGTGGTGAAACGGCTGAAATGCCAGGCATGTACGAAGGCGACGACTACGACGTAGCTGGTTTCTGTGTTGGTGTTGTAGAAAAAGCTGACATCATTGACGGCACTAAAGTAGCAGCAGGCGACGCACTTATCGCTGTTGGTTCAAGTGGTCCACACTCAAACGGTTACTCTTTAATTCGTAAAGTTCTAGAAGTTTCTGGTGCTGATAAGAGTGAAGAACTAGAAGGTCGCACTATCGGTGAGCACCTACTAGAACCTACTAAGATTTACATCAAATCGGCACTTAAGATGATTGCTGAGCATGACATTCATGCTATCTCGCACATCACAGGTGGTGGTTTCTGGGAAAATATCCCACGCGTACTTCCTGAAGGCACTAAAGCAGTCATTGATGGCAAGAGCTGGGAATGGCCAGCTATCTTCAACTGGCTACAAGAGAAAGGTAACGTGGAAACATTTGAAATGTACCGCACTTTCAACTGTGGTGTAGGCCTAGTTGTTGCTCTACCTAAAGATCAAGCAGACGCTGCTGTTGAACTACTGAAAGCAGAAGGCGAAAACGCTTGGGTTATCGGTGAGATCGCAAACGCTGAAGCTGGCGAAGAGCAAGTAGAAATCAAATAAGTGATACGCTCACTTACTTAGTTAATCAATGAGGACCTAATGGTCCTCATTTTGCTATTTAGCCCGCAGAAAACCTTAGTTTATGTAGGTACATTGTAAACAGTCCAGTTAACCAATCGCATGACCCACTCTATGAAGAACAGCCATTCTATGAATAACAGTCACTCTAAGAAAAACATCGTCGTTTTAGTCTCAGGAAGCGGAAGTAACTTGCAGGCAATTTTGGATGCCTGTGAGAGCCACACGATTGATGCCTCTGTTAAGGCCGTTTTCTCAAACAAAGCAGAGGCTTTTGGTCTAGAGAGAGCAAAGTCAGCAGGTGTTGACGCTCATTCGGTGAATCCAAAAGAATTTAATTCGCGTGAAGAATTTGATCATGAATTGATGGTTCAGATCGATGCTTACCAACCCGACCTGATTGTACTCGCTGGCTATATGCGCATTCTGAGTTCAGAGTTTGTTCGTCATTACGCGGGTAAAATGATCAATATCCACCCTTCTCTGTTACCTAAGTATCCGGGGCTGCACACCCACCAGCGTGCTATTGATGCTCAGGACAAAGAGCATGGCACCAGCGTCCACTTTGTTACCGAAGAGCTCGATGGTGGTCCTGTAATCTTACAAGCTAAGGTTCCTGTATTTGAAGATGATGATGCTGACATGCTGGCAAGCCGAGTGCTTACTCAAGAACACTGCATTTATCCTCTGGTCTGCAAGTGGTTCGCGGAAGATCGTTTATCAATGGCAAACGGACAAGCTATCTTAGACAGCAAGGCATTGGGCAAACACGGTTACGCAGAAGAGTGATTCGTTAAAACTAAACCAAATAAAAAGGCCGCTTACTGATTCATTAGTTCAGTAAGCGGCCTTTCTTTTATGCGTTTCAAATTAATACTATTCGGAATACTTAGCTCAATGGCTCAGTTGGTGCTTGGCTTGCAACCTTTTTAGGTGCGTAAGCAACATCTTCCAACGCTTTATGGTTATTACCAATCAGCTCACCAAAATGAAACAGTGCGTATTCGCCTGGCTTCATTCTAAACCACTCTTCATTGTCAGTTAGAGGCTGAGTCGCCACTACCGTAACCACATCATTAGGCGTGGTCTCTTCTTGAAAGTTAATCTCAACATCTTCATCAATCAGACTCGCATTACCAAAAGGTGCACGTCTTGTTATCCAGTACAAGTGATTCGTACAATAGGTCATCACATACTCACCATCACTGAGTAGCATGTTAAAGACACCTTTCTCACGCAACTGGTCACAACATTCCGCGACAAAGCGAAACATACCTTCCATGTCTTGTGGTGGTTCAGGGAAACGATCTTCTAGCTGTTTCACTAACCAACAAAAAGAAAGTTCACTGTCCGTCTCGCCGACAGGTCTGAAACGACCACTAACCAGATCATCGTAATCCGTTAATTGGCCATTATGAGCGAAGGTCCAGTATCGTCCCCATAGCTCACGGGTAAATGGGTGAGTATTTTCTAGATTAACGCCACCACGATTGGCTTGACGGATATGACTGACAACAGCTTGGCTTTTAATTGGGTAGTTTTGAACTAACTCAGCAATCTTTGATTCACAGCTAGGGTTAGGATCTTTGAACGTTCGAAAGCCCTTCCCTTCATAAAAGGTGATTCCCCAACCATCACGATGTGGTCCGGTATTACCTCCACGCTGCATCAGGCCGGTGAAACTAAAACAAATATCAGTTGGCACATTCGCGCTCATACCGAGCAATTCACACATGGTTTAATCTACTCCCTTTTAAAACCAATGGAGCCACAAACCTGGGCTCCAAATGTCTGTAAAACTATTATTCCATTTCTTTTTCAACAAGCTGAATCACAATATGAATGATCTTAATGTGAATCTCTTGGATACGGTCTGCGTAACCAAAATGTGGCACTCGGATTTCGATATCAGCGCAACCCGCCATTTTACCGCCATCTTTACCCGTCAATGCAATCGTCTTCATGCCTTTAGCTTGAGCAGCTTCAATCGCTTTCAAAATGTTGGCAGAGTTACCTGAAGTCGACAGACCGAACAACACATCACCTTTACGACCTACCGCTTCTACATAACGAGAAAATACGTGGTCGTAGCCAAAATCATTACTCACGCAAGACAGGTGGCTTGGATCTGAAATCGCAATACCAGCGTAACCTGGACGGTTTTCACGGTATCGGCCAGTAAGCTCTTCTGCGAAGTGCATTGCATCACAGTGTGAACCACCGTTACCACAAGAAAGCACTTTGCCCTCTTGCTTGAATGAGTCAGCAATCAGTTTTGCCGCCGCTTCAATTTGAGCGATGTTATGGTCATCACTCAGAACTTATTCAGAACGTCAGCAGCTTCGTTCAATTCACTTTTGATTAGGTCATGGTACATAAGGCTTATCTCTTATATTTTTTTACGCAACTTAAAGTACGTGAAATGAGAGCTGAGGGTTTTCCCCTCTTTTACCTGAGTTTACCCACAAACATGAAATAGTGTCGACACTTAAGCCCAAAGATTGCCACCTTAATTAGAGTCTCGCTGCCGATCCGTCCAAATATTCGCCACCAACCTCTCACAATTAGAACTTTAACTCTATTGAGATCACTTTTTATTCACTTTGGAGTTTTACAAATATTTAATATTTTGTTTACACTTGACTGGTTAGACCTCTTACCTAAAACTTAATAACAATAAGTGATCTCTGAAAAGGAAATCGATCATGAACATATTGCTCTCCCTACTCGGCATGACAGCCATCTTAGGCGTCTGTCTTTACCATAGAGTTAGTCTGGTACGTGCATTAGTTGTATTAACTGGCGCAATGGTAGCATTAACACTGTTCGGCGGCGTGGCAGTCACTGGTTGGCTTTGTTACTTGTTAGCCGTTGCGATCTTTGCTGTGCCAGCCATTCGTCAAACTCTCATCAGCCAAAAAGCGCTTTCTGTATTTAAGAAAGTACTACCGGCAATGTCTCAAACAGAAAAAGAAGCACTGGAAGCCGGCACCGTTTGGTGGGAAGCAGAGTTGTTCAAAGGCAAGCCTGAATGGAAAAAGCTACAAAACATCGCTGATCCAAAACTGTCAGGCGCAGAACAAGCGTTCCTAGACGGCCCGGTAAACACGGTGTGTGAAATGGTCAATGATTACCAAGTCACCCATGAGCTTGCAGATTTGCCACCAGAAGTATGGCAATACCTGAAAGACCATAAATTCTTCGCCATGATCATCAAGAAAAAATACGGCGGTTTAGAATTCTCGGCTTACGCTCAGTCTTTGGTTCTTCAGAAGCTAACCGGCGTTTCTAGCGTATTGTCATCAACGGTTGGCGTACCTAACTCATTAGGCCCTGGTGAGTTATTACAACACTACGGTACAGAAGAACAAAGAAATCATTACCTGCCGCGCCTAGCAGAAGGTAAAGAGATCCCTTGTTTTGCCCTGACGAGCCCAGAAGCTGGCTCTGATGCAGGTTCAATCCCAGATTACGGTGTGGTATGTAAAGGCGAATGGCAAGGTGAAGAAGTATTGGGCATGCGCCTAACTTGGAACAAGCGTTACATCACCCTAGCACCTGTCGCGACGGTATTAGGCTTGGCCTTTAAACTGCGTGACCCTGATGGTCTGCTTGGTGACCAAAAAGATCTAGGCATCACTTGTGCGCTTATCCCAACGGATTTAAAAGGCGTAGAAATTGGCAATCGCCACTTCCCGCTGAATGTGCCGTTCCAGAACGGTCCGACGCAAGGCGACGATATCTTTGTGCCTATCGACTTCATCATTGGTGGCCAGAAAATGGCAGGTCAAGGCTGGCGTATGCTGGTTGAGTGTCTGTCGGTTGGTCGTGGTATCACACTGCCTTCAAACTCAACGGGTGGTATTAAGTCTGCTGCATTAGCAACGGGCGCTTATGCTCGTATTCGTCGTCAATTCAAACAACCGATTGGCCGCATGGAAGGGGTTGAAGAGCCACTTGCACGCCTAGCGGGTAACGCTTATGTGATGGATGCGGCAAGTAATCTAACCGTTGCAGGTATCGATCTTGGCGAAAAACCTTCGGTTATCTCAGCAATCGTTAAGTACCACTGTACACACCGTGGTCAGCGCAGCATCATCGATGCTATGGATATTGTTGGCGGTAAAGGTATTTGCTTAGGTCCATCGAACTTCCTAGCTCGTGGCTACCAAGGTTCGCCTATCGCGATTACGGTTGAAGGCGCAAACATCCTGACTCGTTCAATGATCATCTATGGTCAAGGTGCGATTCGCTGTCACCCTTACGTACTTAACGAAATGGAAGCGGCTTATTCTGAAAGCAGTGATGCTCTAGATAAGTTTGATTCGGCGTTAGCAGGACACGTTAGCTTTACTATGAGTAACCTAGTCCGCAGCTTGTGGTTTGGTTTAACCGATGGCCGTGGTTCAGATGCGCCAACACCTTCAAATAAAACCGATAAACAGACACAACGTTACTACCAACAGCTAAACCGCTACAGTGCAAACCTAGCGCTACTGTCTGATATCTCAATGGCAGTTCTAGGTGGCTCACTGAAGCGTAGAGAACGTTTATCAGCAAGATTGGGGGACATCCTGAGTCAACTTTACCTCGGCTCAGCAACGCTGAAACGCTTTGAAAGCGAAGGCAGCCACGCTGAAGATCTACCGTTAGTACATTGGGGTATGCAAGATAGCTTACGCCAAACTGAAGTGGCGATTGATGAGTTCTTAGCGAACTTCCCTAACCCTGTGATTGGTCGTCTGCTTCGTGTTGTGCTAATGCCATTTGGCCGTATCCGTCGTGCACCAAACGACAAGCTGGATAGCAAAGTCGCGCACATTCTACAAACACCAAGTGAAACACGCTCTCGTATCGGTCGTGGCCAATACCTAGAAGCAACGGAATACAACCCAGTAGGTAAGATTGAAAAAGCGCTAGAAGTGATTCTTCAAGCTGAACCTCTGTTCGACAAAGTCTGCAAAGAGACGCATCAAAAACGTGCCTTCTTACGACTTGATCTTGTTGCTCAGTTGGGACTTGAAAAAGGTATCTTAACGCAAGACGAAGCAAATCTTCTGATTAGCGCTGAGGAACACAGACTGTACACGATTAACGTTGATGACTTCTCACCAGAGGAGCTTGCAGCAAAGTCTCAGTACCCAGACCAATCGATTGATAACGTCGCTTAAGGTCAAAAATAGAAACAAAAACGGGACTCCTATGAGTCCCGTTTTTTTGTTCATGACATCGTTGTCAAAAATTCTAATGCTTTATCTCTGGCGGCTTATTCTCTCCAGACAACCTAATCATCTAAGCGAGTTACTTAGGCGCTTTAAGCTGCATCTCAGGTAACGCTTTTTTCTTCGCCTTGACCTTACGAACCACAAACCAAATCAATAAGCCCAATAGAATAGCGACCACATTACCCACCGCAATAATGATCATACTGCGCTGTCTGTCATCTTCACGTTTTTGAAGGATCATCAACTCTGTTGCGATACGCTTCTGTTCAGCAAGTGCTTCTTCTTGAAGGCGTCGTGACTCTGCTAAGTCGATATCTTCAACAACGCTGTACGACTGCTCAGTAATTGGAAAGATAAGCGGGCGCTGACTTGAAGCATCAGTGGCATAAACCATCCCTGACCAATTATAAATCCCTAAATCGCCATTATAAGGCAGCTCTAAAGCGACTTTCATTGCGTCGACTTCAGCTTGCCCCTGCTTGTAAATAACATATTCATCAGGAGCCTTGTGCTCAACATGAACCGCCAAAGAGCTCGGTGCGATCATCCCCTGTTCACCAGACACCACAATAGTATGAGGTAAACCCTCTTTTCGAGACTGAATAAAGGTGGTAGTGAGCGGTGTTGGGTAAACCAAGACTTCTTGCTCTTGCGCTCGCAGGAACACACCATTACCAGAGGTAATTCGCGCTCGGTATTTACCGGGCTCGATATCAATTGGTAAGGATACTGTGAATACGCCGTCTCCCGCTTTTTCATCAAGATCAACACCATCATCAGCAAACTCGCCCATCACAACCGGAACCGGGCGAGCTTCTCTCACTAAAGACTCTTCGTTTTCAACAAACTTAGTAAAGGTAACCTTAAGCTTCACGCGCTCGAGAAAATCACGCAGCACAAGCGGCTTGCCATCAGAGGTGAGACGGGCGGTAAATTTAATGCGCTCAGTCTGATACAACTTGTCGGGAAACTCATTAGCATCCAAAACAAGATGAGACAGGAGCTTGATGTTGTTCTTAGGGGAAACTTTACCTATCGCTTGCCAAGGGCCAGGCATCGGATTGTCGATAGATATAATGTCCATGGACGACTCTTCGTACCAACGGACATTATCAGCATTGCGCCAAGAGTAGTATTTCTTGCCATCAGGACGAACCAAAACGACAGGTTTAGAGTTATCGGCTCGATAAATCACAAAGGTGACTTGTTCAATACTGGAATCAACTCGAAAACGGTTGTCCAATAAACTCATTACGGATTCTGTTGCCGCATGCAAGCTAAAGCTTAACAGCAATAAACAACCGGTAGCCAATACCCTTAACATACTCTCTCCCTACTGACGCCAGAGGCAGCTTCCGCTTTTCTCGACGAGATCTAAACGACTTTGATGCGCTTCTACTTCATCGGCCGTAGCTCGTAAAACCTTTAGGGATTTTCGACCACTTTCTACTCTTCGTATGCTTTCGGCTTCGCCTTCCTGTTGACCAGCGTTAAATTGCAGCGAAGTTTGGCCACCCGTCATCAATAAGTAGACGTCGGCTAGGATCTCCGCATCGAGTAATGCGCCGTGGAGAGTACGGTGCGAGTTATCAATACCATAACGGTCACATAAGATATCTAGGTTGTTTCTTTTACCTGGGAATATCTTCTTCGCCATCGCCAAGGTATCGGTAACTTTACAGTAGTCATCCGTTTTACCTATCGCTGGATTAAGCTTCTCAAACTCATAGTCCATAAAGCCGGTATCGAAGGGCGCGTTATGAGCCACCAGCTCTGCACCTTTTATAAAGTCGAGAAACTCTTTATGTATGTCTTGATATTCAGGCTTATCAATCAAGAACTCATCGGTAATACCGTGAACGCCAATCGCCTCTTCTTGAATCGCACGATCAGGTTTTATGTAGACGTGAAAATGACGCCCGGTCAACCTACGGTTGATGATCTCTACTGCACCAATTTCAACGATGCGGTGACCCATGTAATGAGGGCCACCTTCTGTATTCATACCGGTGGTTTCGGTATCGAGTACAACAATGCGCTTATTTTCGTTCGAACTGTTTTTTTCGTTCGTGCTTTGTTCTGGAGTGCTACTGGTATTCATAAGGATAACTGTGTCAGACTATGCCGATAATGTGCTTGAGGTAATAGTATCAAATCATGACGAAACAAGTTGAAATTTTCACTGATGGTTCTTGTTTAGGCAACCCTGGTCCTGGCGGCTATGGCATCGTACTTCGCTACAAAAAAGTCGAGAAGACGCTAGCAGAAGGTTTCACGCTAACAACCAATAACCGTATGGAAATGCTCGCCGCTGTCGTTGCTCTCCAAGCCCTCAAAGAGCCTTGTTCTGTGATTCTGACCACAGATAGCCAATACGTGCGTCAAGGCATCACACAGTGGATTCACAACTGGAAAAAGCGTGACTGGAAAACAGCCGACAAGAAACCGGTTAAAAATGCCGATCTGTGGCAAAGGCTTGATAAAGAAACCGCTCGCCATAGCGTTGATTGGCGCTGGGTAAAAGGACACGCAGGACACAGAGAAAACGAAATGTGTGATGATTTAGCAAGAAACGCAGCGGAAAATCCGACTAAAGAAGATACGGGCTATCAGCCAAGTTAATCGTCTTTTAGAATTAGACGTACATTTCAGAAAATGATTTATTGTTCCTGAAACTGATTGATAACGCCTTAAATTAATTGATAATTTCTTAACCGAACTAGTAGATAAAAAGCCGACAACTAGTCGGCTTTTTCTGTTTTTAGCGGATATGACGCTTTGGCGGAATCCATTGTACGACGCGTATTGGTTCTAAAACTTGCTCCAACAGGTGAGAAACGTCGCTTAAGGTGCCAATGTGGCTTGATAGGTTTAAGCGGGTAAGTACGTTTACGTGCAACAATAAAGTATTGGCTTCCGGCGAAGGATGCACATCCACCTAAGCTGTTCTCCAACCACGTCCACATCGCTTGATACTTACTCATCGGAAACAGCGCGTAGGTGTCACAATGAATCACTTCATAATTAAGTACCCCTAACCAATCTTTTATTCGGTTAGGCGTGTACATGCGCCCACTCCAAGGCAAACTGTTCTTTCGCCAAGGCATCAAACTGGCAAGCCCAGTGACACTAATCGGGTTAAAGCCAGTGATAATGATATAGCCATCGTCCATCATGACTCGATCAACTTCTCTCAATAAGCGATGTGGGTCATTGCTATAATCTAACTGATGACTCAACACCACAACATCAAAGCTTTTCTCCAAAAAGGGCAAATTATAGCCATCCGCTATCACATTATGTAATGGGTTCTGGATATCTAGGTTTACTTGATGTTGAATGTTGCATGTGCAGCTAGAAATCTCACTACTGAGGCCGCCGAGCTTGAGCATATGGTAACCAAATAGCTTTGGGCACCACTCATCGAGTCGAGTTTGAATAGATTCTCTCAACCAGTCCCCATTGTGCAATTGCGCCCAAGTATAAGGACGTTCAAACTTCTTTCTGCTACGTGCTGGCTTCATCAATAATCTGTCTCACTTATTCTGTCGCACTAAAAGTGACTGGAGAACCAATAATGTTACATATCAAAAGCATACCTGCATTTAACGACAATTACATCTGGCTGATTGAAAATAGCGATCGCCGTTGTGCTGTCGTCGACCCCGGTGATGCGGCTCCAGTATTAGAGTACTTAGCACACCATGAGCTAACTTTAGATGCAATCTTGATTACGCACCACCACCACGATCACATTGGTGGCGTTCCAGAACTAGTTAGACAATTTCCCGGCGTTGATGTCGTGGGTCCAAGGAATGAACCAATCCCCACCTTAACTCACCCAGTCGATGATGGTGACCAATTAGAACTGTTTGACGAAGTATTCCTCGTCCTAGGGCTCAGTGGCCACACCGCGGGTCATATTGGTTATGTAGGTGATGCAAAACTGTTTTGTGGTGATGTGCTGTTCTCTGCGGGTTGCGGCCGAATCATGGAAGGCACACCACAACAGATGTTCGATGCACTGAATAAGATCACGGCGCTACCTCAAGAAACCGAAGTTTATTGTGCGCATGAATACACTGCCGCAAACATCGCTTTCGCATTAGCGGTTGAACCTGACAACCAACATTTGCAGCAATATCGCGACCAAGTGAACCGACTTCGCGCGCAAAATAAGTCGACCATCCCCACAAATTTGAAACAAGAGAAGTTTGTGAACCCCTTCTTGCGCTATACCGAGCCAAGTGTAGTGAAATCAGTGTCTAATCGCACCGAGCAGACCGACCCTTTATCGGTATTCACCGCTTTACGTGCGTGGAAGAACGAATTTTAACAAATACAGACTTGTCACTCATAGGGGGTGGCAAGTATTATCATCGGCCGTTAATTAAAAAGGCTGTAACATGCGAGTTAAGTACAGCTGGGCTTTGGTATTACTACTTTCTGGTTGCCAATTAACTCAGTCAGAGAATCCAGACCAAGCTTCCGAGCAAACCAACACATCTCCTACTAAAGAAGTTTCTCAAGCGAACGTTTCATCAGAAGCCACAGCCAAAGAAGATCAAAAAGTTGAAGCACCTGTCGTAACTCCACAAACACAACAAGATGTTTGGAAACGCATTGCGATGCAACTTGAAATGGAAGTACCAGACCAAAAGAAGGTCGACTACTACCGAACTTGGTACCTCAAGCACCCGAGTCATCTAAAAACCGTATCAAAACGTGCTGAACCTTTCCTGTATCTGATCACCACTAAGATTGAAGAAAAAGGCTTACCACTAGAGCTGGCCCTATTGCCCGTTGTAGAAAGTTCTTTCGATGCGTTTGCCTATTCTCATGGCAGTGCTGCAGGTCTATGGCAATTCATTTCAGGCACAGGCAAAGACTACGGGCTTGAACAGAACTTTTGGTATGACGGCCGCCGTGATGTTGCCGCCTCTACCGACGCCGCATTGGATTTCTTATCAGACCTTAACCGACGTTTCGATGGCGACTGGAACCATGCGATTGCTGCCTATAACAGTGGCGGTGGTCGAGTAAACAGCGCAATCCGTAAGAACAAGAAGTTGGGTAAACCAATCGACTTCTTCTCTCTCGATTTACCAAAAGAGACCAGCAGCTATGTACCTAAACTGCTTGCTCTAGCTGATGTCATTGCCAATCAAGAAAAGTATGGCATCGATATCCCTGCGATCCCGAACAAGCCAGTGCTGACTCTGGTTAACCCTGAAGAACAGCTTGATCTAGCGATTGCTGCGAACTACGCAGGCATTCCAGTTAAAGAGCTGCAAGGCTACAACCCTGCTTACAACCAGTGGGCAACGGCACCAGAGAAACACCAACAGCTATTACTTCCTCTAGACTCAGTTGAAAAATTCAACAAAGAAGTCGCTGCCAATAAAGGCAAAGGCATGAAGTTGGTGCGTTACAAAGTTCAATCTGGTGACAGCATTAGCGTGCTAGCAAGCAAATACAACACCACCAGTAAAGTGATTCGCTCTGCAAACGGTTTGAGCAACAACAATATTCGTATTGGACAGCACCTGCTAATCCCAACATCAACTAAAGATGACAAGACATACGCACTAAGCGCTTCAAACCGCCTAGCAAGCACCCAGTCGAAGAGTCGTGGTCAATATAAGCTCAGCCATACAGTAAAAAGTGGTGACAGCCTATGGACGATTGCACGCGCAAATAAGGTATCTCACCAATCACTGGCTAAGTGGAACGGTATGGGACCACGCGACACGCTGAGAGTTGGTCAAGAACTGGTCATTTGGAAGAATGGTTCAGACGGCGCCGTCATCCGCACGATCTTCTATAACGTAAGATCTGGTGACACAGTCAGCGGTATTGCATCAAAGTTCAAAGTAAAAAGTACAGATGTTGTAAAATGGAACGCTTTGCAGAACAAGAAATACCTACAGCCAGGACAAAAACTCAAGCTGTATGTTGATGTAACTAAGGTAAGTGTATGAACCCGTCAAGTAACCCACTCGTCATGCTGTTGGATATATTCCGTTCACCAACAGCGTGTTTCTTAGCGCTTTATCAGCGAAGTGCTTGGGGATGGCAACCCTACGTCGTATTAATGCTCAGCCCATTTTTGTTTTGGGGTGCTTATTTTTCGAATGTCGATTTTGCATGGTTAAGTGCAGAGCTATCACAGCAATTGGCTCAAACTAACCCTGACCAATTGGCGTTACTTGACAGCAACACCCTACTCGCAAGTGAAATCATCAACGACGTATTTAGCCGAACGCTAACCATCGTTTTGTTGGCATTCTGGTTTAACCTAGCAACAAAGCCAAGCCAACATCAACATAGCTTTTGGCGATGGTTTGCAGCGGCATCCGTTATCATCTTCCCTGCAGTTTTAGGCGACATTGCGAGCTACGCAAGCCTGATACTCAAGCATGGGCATGTGATGAACTACGCCGCTGATTTGAATAGCTTAAACGGCTTAATCAAGTTACCGCTAACCAATGATTGGTCGCAGTTTGCTAGCTCATTACCACTGTTGTTGCCTTGGTACATTGTGTTGGGTTATGCCGCTGTATTGACGTGGACTGAGTTTGAGCGTGGTCAGGCACTGGTCATCTCTGGCTTACCATGGGTCGGCTACTACCTAATCTGGGCGCTCTACATTTTAATCTTTTAAGTTAAAGATATAAGGCTAGCGAAAACTCTCTAGCCTATTTAGCCTTAAAAGTCACTCGCATAGGGTTATGATCAGAAGCGTCCGTAATGGGCGCTTTTGCTTTTTCTACCTCTAGCCCTCGATAGAACACATGATCGAGCACCAGTCCTGTAATGAACTGAGTTCTGTTGTCTGGGTCAAAGGCTACTTCCGTCAAACCTACCTGTTCCAATGCACCTTTCAAGACAGCAAAGCGGGCTTCACTCCAACTATTAAAATCCCCAGCAAAAATAACAGGCCCACGATACTTTTGCAGATTGTCAGTTAAGCTCTTGAGCTGAGCTTTGTAATCTTCCGTACCAAACGTAAAGTTCACAGCATGGATGTTAATCACGGCCAGTTGTTCGCCGTTACTAAGTTGGTAACGCGACCAAAGCGCGGATTTTGGTAATTGAAGCCAAGGTTCTTCATGAGTATAAGCACAAGCTTCGATAGGCAAATGCGTCGCTAGGTTAAGTACACCAGCACTTTGCTCAAAGGCTTCAAACGCATTAACACGAGTGCTTCCCCACTGGCCACTCGTTACCCATTGGCGAAGTTCTTCTGTCATACTCGCTTCTTGCAACAAGACTAAATCGCTACCAGCCGACAGCTTATTTAATTCACTCTGCCAATTACTTCGGTTTTGCTTGTAGATATTCCACACCGTAATGTCTAAGCCATCAGACACATCAATTGCTCTCGGCTCAGAATTTTGATAGCAACTGTAGATATCATTGCTGGTATTTTGAGAAGAGGTGATCAGGTTGGGTTTATTCGGGATCACGAAGATTAAATGAAAACTAACGACAGCAAGCGTTATCAATAGCGTGATAACAATGATGGTTTTCTTAAACATGCAACACCCTACCAGAGATGAAAAAGGAGCGATAAACGCTCCTTTTAGGGTAATAGTTTTTTTATATGGCGTCTTCGTCTTCTTCACCAGTACGAATACGTACCACACGTTCAACGTCAGTAATGAAGATCTTACCGTCGCCAATTTTGCCTGTTTGCGCCGTTTCGATAATGGTATCAACACATTGGTCAGCCACTTCGTCGGTCACAACAATTTCCAATTTCACTTTAGGTAAAAAGTCGACCATGTACTCTGCGCCGCGGTATAGCTCAGTATGACCTTTCTGACGTCCAAAGCCTTTCACTTCAGATACTGTCATACCCGTAATACCCACTTCTGCAAGTGCTTCACGTACATCATCAAGTTTGAATGGCTTGATAATGGCTTCAATCTTTTTCATGTTCATCCCTTAAACTGTGCGAATGGCTCATTATCGGTTAGCTATAGTAAACATTCAATGAAAAAAGCCAGAGCTTTAAAGCTCTGGCTCGAAATTTATCATCTTGTTTAATCAGCGCTTTAAGAAGGTTTTACTTAAGGCTTGCGTAGTAAGCGGCTAGATTAGCAATATCTGCATCATTCAGCATTGAAGCTTGAGCCTGCATTACAGCGGCCAAACCGCCGGTACGCTGGCCGTTCTTATATGCGTTAATTGATGAAGCGATGTATTGCTCGTTTTGACCTTTAAGGTTTGGGTAACCTGGGATCACTGCGATACCGTCAGCACCATGACATGCTGCACAGATTGCTGCTTTAGCTTGACCCGCAGCAACATCACCCGCCAGAGCGTTACCACTCAATAGTCCAAATCCAAGAACTAATCCTAGTGTAATTTTCTTCATTGTATATTCCATTAATTATTTTTATTAAAGTGACGTCGAATTGTGACACAAACTTTTTCTACTTGCTCCAAAGCGCTTCACAATCTTGACCTTCGTAGTTTTTATCTACGAATAAGCCTAAAACAGCGATCACTCGATCGCCATCCATTAATATCGGCGTTCTGCGTCTCAACCAACTGGGGACTTGATACTCTTGAAACAGCTTCTTAAGCTTTCTGCTATGACCGCGCCCAACAGGGTGAGCCGACAACCCTTCAGGATTAAGGATAACTCGCAGTGTTCCGTTTACTTTGGGCAAGCTAAAACTTTGCACATAACTGTTACTAGGTAAGTTATCAGTCGCTGCAGCATTAAAATAAAGTTCCCCCAAGCCATCAGGCAGAACTAAGCTATCTCCCATCGATATATTGCTTTGCCAGCTCGACAAATCTTTGGTCTCTTTTACGACATAAAGCTGATGATTAAAACGTCTAATCTCAACCTCATTCAACACGAGCTTAGGATTGGCGTCTGCCTGAGCACATGCCACCTCATCCCATATGAGTTTGAGCTGCTTTTGACTCGGCATTGCTTGATTACAATGACTCAACCACATTCTTAACAGTCGTGCTCGTAACAAGTCTGAGTGTTGAGATAACGCCTCAGTGCTTAAGCTCTGACTATCTCCCAAAGCTTGCTGAAAGTGTGACTCAAGTAACTCATCGAGCAATAACTCTTGCTCCGCACAAAGCTGAGCACTACGACTGACCGACTCACGAAAGCTCGGCCAACGCTCAGTCAGCACCGGAGTCACTTGATGACGAATAAAGTTTCGGTCAAAACGCACATCCTGATTACTCTCATCTTCTACCCAAGTTAAGCCCATGCCGTAAGCAGCTGCTTCAATCTCGGTTCGAGTTACCGATAGCATAGGGCGAACAATATGAGCATCAACAAACGGCATCACTTTCGCCATTGAAGAGAGGCCTTTAGGCCCACTGCCACGCTTCAACGCTAACAAGAAAGTCTCTACTTGATCATCGAGGTGTTGACCTGTAACAAGCACATCCCCATATCGAATATGTTGTTTGAAGGCGTGATACCTAGCATCTCTAGCGAGTTTTTCTATGCTTTCTCCACTGTTAACATCCAACGACACTCGCTCAATAGCTAATGGAATAGACAAACCATCACACCATGTTTGGCATTGTTCTACCCAGAGGTCTGCATTTGTACTTAAGCCATGGTGCACATGAACCGCATGGCACTCAATGTCGTGCGCTTGGGCATATTGAGCGGATAACTCCAACAACACTCGTGAATCGACACCACCACTGAAAGCGACGACCAACCTACTACGAGGCTTAAGCGCGCTTTGATCAAGTACAGATGTGAAAGTATCAATTAAGTGTGTCATGAGGCTACTAAACCAAGAGGTCGTGTGTGAAAGGATAATGTTTTAATAATAAAAAAGGGTTGGCACTGAGTCCAACCCTTTCATCAACTTGTTACGTTAAGCAGACCTTATTACTAAGGTAACTTATCAGCAGTAGCCGTAGCTCATTAGACGCTGGTAACGACGCTCAAGAAGCGTTTCGTTATCAAACTGCTCTAGCTCTTCTAGCTGTTTAACTAGCATGTCTTTCATGTTCTGAGCGGTTTGTGCAGGGTCGCGGTGCGCGCCACCTAGAGGCTCAGGAATGATTTCGTCGATAAGCTCAAGCTCTTTAAGACGAGGAGCAATCAGGCCCATCGCTTCAGCTGCTTGTGGGGCTTTATCTGAATCACGCCATAGGATTGAAGCACAACCTTCTGGAGAGATTACTGAATACGTAGAGTACTGAAGCATGTTCACGTAGTCACCAACACCAATCGCTAGTGCACCACCAGAACCGCCTTCACCCACAACGTTACAGATAACTGGAACAGAAAGACCAGCCATAACCTTTAGGTTTTTCGCGATAGCTTCAGATTGACCACGCTCTTCAGCACCAACACCTGGGTATGCGCCCGCTGTGTCGATGAAAGTAATAATAGGCATGTTGAAACGCTCAGCGGTTTCCATTAGACGTAGCGCCTTACGGTAACCTTCTGGCTTTGGCATACCAAAGTTACGGATCACTTTCTCTTTAGTCTCGCGACCTTTCTGGTGACCAATAACCATAACAGGACGGCCATTTAGACGAGCCATACCACCCACAATAGCTTTGTCGTCAGCGTAAGCGCGATCGCCCGCCATCTCTTCAAACTCTGTGAATGCATGCTCCAGGTAATCTTTTGTGTAAGGACGTTGAGGGTGACGAGCAAGTTGAGCAACCTGCCATGCACCTAAGTCACTAAAGATTTTCTGTTTAAGCTCTAAGCTTTTTTTCTCTAGTTGTTCGATTTCTTTGTCTAGATCTACCGCTGTGTCACCACCATGACGCGAAACGTCACGTAGCGCTTCGATTTTTGCTTCAAGTTCAGCGATAGGCTTTTCAAATTCTAGAAAGTTCAGGCTCATCTATGAATCCTTGTTGATTCAGCTCCGTATTCGCGAAGCTAAATTTTAGTTAAATTCGAGTTCTACTTGGCTATTTCCAAGCAGCTGTTTTAATTCGTCTAGTAATGTATCACTTGGCGTCACACGCCATTCTGTGCCCAATGTTAACCGCGCTCTAGCGTCGGCACGCTGGTAGTATACATTGACTGGGACCGTTCCGGCTCTATAAGGTTCTAAGATTTGACTAAAGCGTTCAAAAAATTGACCGTTAATTTGGGATTGGTCGATAGATATCGACACCCCACGAGCATATTTCTCACGGGCGCTTCCTAAGTCCATGACCTCGCGCGCGGACATTTTAAGCCCGCCATTGAAATCATCAAAGCTGACCTGTCCGGAAACGACCACAATTTTGTCTTTTTCGAGCAACTCTGCGTAGCGATCGAGCGCATCAGAGAACAACATCACTTCCATTCGCCCAGATCGGTCATCAAGTGTCATCAAACCGATTCGTGTACCGCGCTTAGTGGTCATCACTCTCGCAGCAATCACCAAACCGGCAATCGTTAATGATTGGTCACGACGCGTTGGCGTGGCATCTTTCAAGCGACAGCTAGTGTATTTCGCTAACTCTTTGATGTAAGCGTTAACCGGGTGACCAGTTAGATACAAACCAAGCGTTTCGCGTTCGCCCTCAAGCCAAACCTTCTCAGGCCACTTAGGCACTTGGGTATACTTGTGTTCAACCTCTTCCGGAGCATCGGTCAACACGCCAAACATATCTGATTGTCCAAAGGACTCAGCGTGGTGATGTTGGCTTGCCGCTTTAACCGCATCCGGCAATGAAGCCATCATCGCTGCACGGTGAGGACCTAATCTATCTAAGGCACCGGATAGAATCAACTTTTCGATAACACGTTTGTTGACCTTCTTCAGATCAAGACGCGCACAGAAGTCGAATAAGTCTTTAAAGTAACCGCCCTTATTTCGTGCTTCGATAATCGCTTCAATAGGGCCTTCACCTACCCCTTTGATCGCGCCGATACCATAAACAATCGCGCCATCTTCATCCACGTTAAAGCGGTACAAGCCCGAGTTGATATCAGGTGGAAGCAGCTTGAGCTTCATACGGAAACACTCATCAACAAGGCCAATAACCTTCTCGGTGTTATCCATATCAGCCGTCATTACCGCAGCCATAAATTCCGCTGGGTAGTGCGTTTTCAACCACAGCGTTTGGTAAGAAACCAGTGCGTATGCCGCCGAGTGAGATTTGTTGAAGCCGTAGCCCGCAAATTTCTCTACCAAGTCAAAGATTTTCATGGCAAGTTCGCCATCAACACCGTTGGCTTCAGCACCCTCTTTAAAGGTACCACGCTGTTTCGCCATCTCTTCTGGCTTTTTCTTACCCATCGCACGACGCAACATATCCGCGCCGCCAAGCGTATAGCCTGCCAGAATCTGTGCGATCTGCATTACCTGTTCTTGATACAGGATGATGCCGTAGGTAGGTTCTAGTGTCTCTTTCAGTGATTCGTGTTGCCACGTTTCATCAGGGTAAGAAACCGCTTCACGGCCATGTTTACGGTCGATAAAGTTATCTACCATGCCTGATTGCAGAGGACCCGGACGGAACAGGGCTACCAATGCGATGATATCTTCAAAACAGTCGGGCTGTAGACGTTTGATCAGGTCTTTCATACCACGCGATTCCAGCTGGAATACCGCGGTGGTTTCAGAATTTTGTAATAGGTTAAACGACGCTTGGTCATCTAGAGGAATCGACTCGATACGAACTGGTTCTTTACCCTCTTTCTTCAAACGTGGGTTCACTAGGCCTAACGCCCAGTCGATGATGGTCAAGGTACGCAGACCCAAGAAGTCGAACTTAACCAAGCCAGCAGTTTCAACGTCATTCTTATCGAATTGCGTTACTGGGAAGTTACCTTCAGCATCGGCATAAATTGGCGCAAAGTCAGTGATCGTGGTTGGTGATATTACAACACCACCCGCGTGTTTACCGGCGTTTCGCGTACAACCTTCAAGGATGCGACACTTATCAATCAGTTCACGAACTTCTTCATCGCCATCGTAAAGCTCCGGCAGTGCCGGTTCAGCAAGGAAGGCTTTCTCAAGCGTCATACCCGGATCTGGCGGTACAAGCTTTGAAATTCGGTCGACGAAGCCAAACGGGTGACCCAATACACGGCCTACATCGCGGATTACCGCTTTTGCCGCCATAGTACCAAAAGTGATGATCTGAGATACCGCATCACGACCGTACATCTCAGCCACGTGATCAATAACTTGGTCACGTTTATCCATACAGAAGTCGATATCGAAATCGGGCATGGAGACACGTTCTGGGTTCAAGAAACGTTCGAAAAGGAGATCGTATTCAAGTGGATCGAGATCGGTGATATCCAAGGCGTAAGCTACTAGAGAGCCAGCACCAGAACCACGCCCTGGACCTACTGGCACATCGTTGTCTTTTGACCATTGGATGAACTCCATTACGATCAAGAAGTAGCCAGGGAAACCCATGTTATTGACAACTTCGAGCTCTATCTTAAGTCGCTCATCGTATTCAGGTCTGCGTTCAGCACGCACTTTTTCGTCAGGGAATAGGAACGCCAAACGTCGTTCAAGACCTTCTTCAGATTTCTTGATCAAGAAGTCTTCAATCGCCAAACCTTCCGTAGGGAAGTTAGGTAGGAAGTACTCACCTAGACGAACGGTCACGTTACAACGCTTGGCAATCTCAACACTGTTCTCTAGCGCTTCAGGGATATCTGAGAACAACTCACACATCTCTTCTTCACTGCGTAGATATTGCTGCGCGCTGTAGTTCTTAGGGCGACGAGGATCGACCATAGTGAAGCCGTCATGGATCGCCACACGGATTTCATGAGCATCAAACAGATCTTCAGTTAGAAAAACCACTTCGTTGGTTGCGACAACAGGCAGGTCTTCTTGCTCAGCCAGTTCCAACGCAAAGTGCAGGTAAGACTCTTCATCCGGTCGTCCGGTACGAATCAGTTCCAAGTAAAAACGATCGGCGAAGTACGTTTTGTAAAACTCGACGCTGCTTGCCACCAACTCACGGTTGCCTTTCAGTAACGCCTTACCAATCTCACCTTCTTTGGCACCCGATAGAATAATCAGGCCTTTGGCATTCTCAATCAACCACTCTTTATCGATAACAGGCTGATGCTGTACATGACCACGAAGGTAAGCTTTTGAGATAAGCAGCGTTAGGTTGTTATAACCTTTATTGTCCGTTGCAATGACGGTGAGCTTGGTTAGCTCGTCACCGAATTCCGGAGACTGCATCAAGAAGTCAGCACCAATAATTGGTTTAACCCCGCACCCATGAGCAGTACCGTAAAACTTCACCAAACCACACAGGTTGGTAAAGTCGGTAAGTGCTAGAGCAGGCATACCCATTTCAGCGACTTTTTTAACTAATGGCGGCACCTTAGAGAGGCCATCCACCATAGAAAAGTCACTGTGTACGCGTAGGTGAACAAATTTTGGATCTGACATTATTTTTCCTGAGTTCTAGACCGGAGCCTAGGATTACAACTGTGTGTATTCTATTTTTTTCTGACGCAAGTAAGCAACTTTATTCGATGCCCAGGTCTAGCTAACGTAAAGCTCTAGTTTAGATAGAGCTTAATCAATACGCTCTAATCTATGCCAAGGATACGTTTTACTGGCTTAAAGCTCTTACGGTAATGCTCGGTAACACCATGTTTTTCAATCGCTTCGAAATGCGCTTTGGTTGGGTAACCTTTGTGTTTCGCGAAACCAAACTCTGGATGCAACTTGTCGAGTTCTTCCATCTCTTGGTCACGAACCACTTTAGCGATAATAGACGCTGCACTTATCTCTGCTACTCGTAAATCGCCCTTTACAATAGCCAGACCGTCCATTGGCAGTTCAGGAACACGGTTACCATCGATCAGTGCCATGTCAGGCTGAACGCTCAACCCAGCGATAGCGCGCTGCATAGCGACCATAGTTGCCTGTAGAATATTCAGCTCATCAATTTCTTGTGGCGAACAGCGACCAACAGACCACGCCAAGGCTTTCTCCTTGATTTCAGGAAGCAGAGCAAGACGCTTTTTCTCAGACAGTTTTTTTGAATCGTTTAAGCCTTCGATTGGATTATTTGGATCTAGGATAACCGCAGCAGTCACCACATCGCCTACCAATGGCCCACGACCTACTTCATCCACACCAGCAAACAACTGGTAGCCTTGCGGATATTCAAATGGAGGAAGCTCTTTTTTCTCTTTTACTGCCATGACAATTCTCTTTGTAACTTATAAGTCAGTGCTTTCTGAAGCTGCACTTTATGATTCAACAAACTCTCGACCAATCAATTTCAGTACTGCGTTGGCGGCTTGCTTATCAGCATCTTTACGAATCCAGTGATGCATCTCGGTAAAACGTTCGATCAATGTACTGTTGTCGGCTGATAGCATTTTGTCGACAGATGGGAACAAGAAGTCTGGGTGGCATTCCTCAAGAATATGCTCTTTCACGATCTCTTCACCAGCCAAAATATTCGGCAGTGATACGAAATCAGTGATTGCTAGCTTCTTCACAATGTAGCCTGTCAGCTTATTTACTTTGTAGCCAACGACCATTGGACGCTTCAGTAACATACACTCAAGAGCCACTGTGCCGGAAGCCAGAAGCACAGAGTCAGCAGTGGTAATCACGTTGGTTGCCGTATCTTCGACTAACGTGAATTCAAGCTCAGGCGCTGTTGTTTGCCAGATTTCGGTAAACTGTTTTTTACGCTGTTCATTCACGAGCGCAACAACAAAATTGATGTCAGGGTATTTTTGCTTAATGCGCTGGCACGTTTCGATAAATGGTTGAGCGATCAACCCCATCTCACCACCTCGACTGCCCGGCAATACGGCTAACCACTGTTTGTCTTGGTCTAAGCCTAACAGCTCACGTGCATCTTGTTTACTTGGTTCTAAAGGAATTGCGTCTGCCAGCGTGTGGCCAACAAATTCACAGGCAACGTTGTATTTATCGTAAAACGCTTTCTCGAATGGCAGGAAGGCCAAAACCAAGTCGGTTGCTTTGTCGATTTTAAAGATACGCTTGGGACGCCAAGCCCACACTGAAGGGCTCACGTAATGGACCGTTTTAATGCCTGCGTTCTTAAGATCAAGTTCAAGTCTTAGGTTGAAATCAGGTGCATCGATACCAACAAACACATCTGGTGGGTTTTGAGTGAAATACTTAACCAACTCTGCTTTTACTTTTAGCAGACGAGGTAAACGGCCAAGTACTTCAACTAAGCCCATGACAGCTAGCTCTTCCATCTCGAAAAGAGACTCACAACCAAGCGCCTTCATTTTGGGTCCGCCAATACCGACGAATTCAGCATTCGGGTACTGTGATTTGATTGCTTTGATAAAACCTTCACCAAGCGTATCACCAGAGAGTTCTCCGACAACGATACCTACCCGCAGAGGTTCATTCGAAACAAAGTCCGTGCTGTTGGTTGCTGCTTCTTGCTGTGCCATAGTTTTCCAATTCCCTTCTTGCCTAAAACAAAAAAGATCGCCTAATGATTAGCGATCTTTTTGTTATACCAATCTGATTAAGTAATTATTGTCATACTTGCGCGGATTGGTACACAACCACATCCAGTATTAACGAATAATACCGCGCTCAGAATTCTCTAGCATTTCTAGCATAGGAGCCACCGAAGTAAACTCTTTCGCCATTTCAACTAAAGCCGCTTTCGCTTCTTCAAGTGTTTTACCTGAACGGTATAACTCTTTGTACGCTTTCTGTAGTGCACGAATTTCTGGTTTTTCAAAACCGTTACGCTTCAAGCCCACTAGGTTCAGACCGAATGGAGCAGCATGGTTACCCTGTGCAAGTACGTACGGAAGTACATCTTGAACAACAGCAGAACAGCCGCCAATGTATGCGTAAGCACCAATTGAGCAGAATGGGTGAATCGCAGACAGTGCCATAACACCAGCGTAGTCGCCAACCGTCACGTGTCCGCCAAGAATAGCGTTGTTACCAATGTGAGTATGGTTACCAACAATAACATCGTGCGCTACGTGAGCATTAACACAAAGTAGGTTGTCATCACCAATTACAGTGGTTGCTTTGTCTTGAACCGTACCACGGTGGATTTGAACCGCTTCACGGATCACGTTGCGATCACCGATCACAACTGTTGTCTCTTCACCACCGTATTTCTTGTCTTGGTTTTCTTCACCAATAACAGCATGAGGGAAGATACGGTTTTCTTTACCAATGGTTGTATGACCTTTGATCACAACATGCGACATCACTTCAGTGTCGTCACCAATTGTCACGTTACCAGCAATGTAAGTGAAAGGCCCAACTGTCACGTTAGCACCGATAGTTACATCACCTTCGATTACTGCTGCCGGGTGAATTTTCGCTGTTTCATGAATCATATTAAAACTCTCTACGAGCACATTTAAGTTCAGCTGAACATACAACGTCGCCGTCAACTTTCGCTACACCGTTAAACGATGCAATGCCACGACGCTCTTTTAAGAATTCAACTTCGATAACCAGTTGGTCACCAGGTACGACTGGCTTACGGAATTTTGCTTTATCAACACTTGCAAAGTAGTAAAGTTCGTTGCCAGAAGGCGCACCAAAAGATTTAAATGCTAGAAGGCCTGTTGCTTGTGCCATTGCTTCTAAGATCAACACGCCTGGGAATACAGGAAGCTGAGGGAAGTGGCCTGTGAACTGAGGTTCGTTAACAGAGACATTCTTAATTGCGGTCAGTGTTTTTTCTTTTTCAAAGCTAGTCACACGATCAACCATTAAGAATGGGTAGCGATGAGGTAATAGTTCCTGAATTTCAGTAATGTTCATCGTTGTCTGTTCAGTAGTCAAAGTCGTATTCCTATGTATATTCTTTATTTAATTAGAAGGATTATAAACGAAAAAGACTCGCTATACGCGAGCCTTTTATTAGAAATGCTGGAATTATGATTCCGCGCTCTTCTCGATAAGTTTTTCAACGGTTTTCAAACGCTTGTTCATTTCATCAATACGATGAACACGCGTTGCTGTTTTACGCCAATCTTTGTTTGGCTGTAAAGGAATACCCGAAGAGTACATGCCTTTCTCAGTGATGCTGCGCATTACCATCCCCATACCGGTGATTGTAACGCCGTCAATGATTTCAATGTGACCATTAATCACACAGCCACCACCAATAATACAGTACTTACCTATCGTCGTGCTGCCAGCTACAATAGTACCACCCGCAAGGGCTGAACCATATCCGATGTGAACATTGTGCGCAATTTGAAGTTGGTTATCTAAGATAACGTTATCTTCAATAATTGTGTCGTCTAATGCACCACGGTCGATGGTAGTACACGCGCCGATTTCTACGCGGTTACCGATACGAACTGAACCGACTTGTGGGATTTTAATCCACTCGCCTTTCTCGTTCGCATAACCAAAGCCATCAGAGCCGATAACCGTGCTTGATTGAATCAAACATGCTTCGCCAATCACAACTTCATGGTAAACACTTACGTTAGCCCATAGCTTAGTGCCAGAGCCAACTTTCGCGTTTTTACCAATAAAGCAACCAGCACCGATGATCACATCATCACCAAGTACCACACCAGACTCAATCACAGCATTTGCACCAATAGACACATTTTGTCCAATGGTCGCATCACTTGCAATCGAAGCTGAATCAGCAATAGCCGCAGCGGGTGCTGGAGTAGTATCAAGCGCTTGAGCAACTTTAGCAAAAGCAACGTAAGGGTCATTAACCACAATCACGTTCGTCTTACAAAGTTCACGCTCACTCTCTTTAACCATAATAGCGGATGCTTTACAGTCACCTAGGTGCTTGCTGTACTTTACGTTAGAAAGGAACGTAATGTTACCTTCTTGCGCTTTATCCATAGGAGCGACTGCTGAAACGGTAATAGTACCATCTCCGTGTAGCTCTCCCCCGGTAATCGTTGCCAATTCGGCTAAAGTTAGATTCTTCATAAAACTTATTTCAGTGCTTTAATTACTTTCTCAGAGATGTTGTATTCTGGCTTGCCGTATTGCAGAGCTTGAATATCAACGATCATATCGTAGCCTTCTTTCTCTGCAACTTTCGTTACAGCATCTTGAATCACTTTGAATAGCTTCTGCTTCTCTTGTGCTTCACGACGTTGGCTTGCTTTTTCTAGTGCTTGAGCTTTGATTTTGTACTTGCTGTCTAGTTGACCTACTTCGATACGTAGCTTTTCAACTTCGTCAGGACCTAGTAGCTCGCCATCACGCTTAAGCTTTTCAATCTTCGTTTTTGCTTCAGCTTGAATGCTCTGCAGCTCAGCTGCTTTGTCTTTGAACTCTTCCTGCATTTTTTGAAGAACAACTTCACGCTGAGGTAGAGCCTGGAATACTTGTGCAGTGTTTACATAACCCACTTTTTGCGCAGCTTCAGCAGCTGTTGCAAAGAAAGAAGAGCTAAGAACTACAAGGCCTAAACCTGCTGCTTTAATCATATTTTTCAAAATATTGTCCTTTAAATATTAGAAAGTTCTACCAATGGTAAATGTGAAGAATTCCTCATCATCACCTTCGTAAATTTTAACTGGTTTCGCTAGAGAGAAAACCAGTGGGCCCATCGGTGACATCCATTGAAGGGCTGCACCATAAGATGAACGGTAATTCGTTGGATCAGAGTAATCGTAGTAGTACTGGCCGCCACTATTAGGCGCGCCACGGTCTACAAATTCGGTATCCCATACACTAGCCATATCGAAGAAGACACTGGTACGAATCTGGCTGCGTGCTTCATCAGAAGCAAACGGCGTAGGTACAATTAACTCTAGACTTGCCAAAGCAACCGCGTTACCACCCACTGAATCATCAGTAGCAGTATCGTAGGTTGGGTTGTTACCTGTGCTGCTTCCGTAAACGGCTTTCGGGCCAGCCGAGTTAGAACCAAAACCACGTAGGGTTGTAAAACCACCTGCGTAGTAGTTCTCGTAGAATGGGAACAAGTTATCGTTACCATCCGTTTGACCATAACCATTACCATAGCCTAATCGGCCACGCATCAATAGTGTGAACTCATGCTTTTTGGTCAGCGGGATGTAATGTTTTACATCGTACTGCATTTTGAAGTACTGAGCATCAGAGCCTGGCACCGTCATTTTAGCGAAAGCACGCTGGTGGTTACCTTCTGTTGGGAAGAAACCACGGTTCAAGTTATTACGCGTCCAAGAGATATTGATATCGAAATCATCGGTTAAGATGTGCTCGTCACCATATTGGTCAATACTTCTCGCAAACTGTTCAACTTGGATATAAGTCGGAACGTTACCGATTTTGTTGTGTGTATAGCCAACACCAAACTCGATACGGTTCAGCTCATCCATAGGGAAACCCCATGTAAGGCTCGTACCGTAACTTTGGTTGGTATAGTCGACAATACCCGCTTCAGAGGCTTCGAATTCGTTGTAGAAGATCTTACCGCCTAGACTCACACCATCAAGGTTCCAGTATGGGTCACGGTAGTCTAAGCTCACGTTCTTTTGGTAATCGTTCATCATGGCACTTACGCCAACACGGTTACCAGAACCCGCAAAGTTGTCTTGTTGTAGGCCAACTTGGAAACTAACACCTGATTCCGTACCGTAGCCGACACCAAAGTTGATGCTGCCGGAGTTCGCTTCCTTAACGTTGTAAACCAAATCAACTTGGTCTTCACTGCCAGGAACACGAACGGTTTGTACATCAACCGTTTCAAAGAAACCTAAACGGTTAAGACGGCTCTTACCAGTATCAATTGACTTAGAGTTAAGCCAGCTGCCTTCCATTTGACGCATTTCACGACGAAGAACTTCATCTTTCGTTGAATTGTTACCCGTAAATCGAATGTCACGAACATAGATACGGCTGCCCGCTTCTACATTGATAACCAACGACACTTCTTTGGTCTCATCATTGAACTCTGGAATAGTACGAACTTGTGGGTACGCATAGCCAGATTCGCCAAGAATTCGTTTTACGTTCTCTTCTAAAGACGTTACCGATGAACCGTTATAAGTATCACCGTCTTCAAATGGCACTAACGCCTCAAAGTCAGCCTCACGGCCGATGAGCTCACCACGAAATGCGACATCTTTAACGGTATAAGCTTCGCCTTCATCAATACCAAGCGTGATATACACGCCTTTCTTATCTGGAGAGATCGCAACTTGAGTAGAATCTACCTTAAACTTAAGGTAACCACGGTCAAGGTAGTAAGATTTCAGCGCTTCGATATCACCAGCTAATACTTGCTTCTGGTATTTTTCATCCGCAAGGAAATTCCACCATGCAACATCAACGTTCAAGTTGAAACGACTGAGGAGTTCAGCGTCAGAGAAAACTTCGTTACCGATAAAGTTGATTTGCTGAATCTTAGCGGATACGCCTTCAGTAAACACAAACTTAAGGTCAGAACGGTTACGTGGCAAAGGCGTCACAACCGCTTTTACTGTCGCGTTGTACTTACCAACACTGTAGTAAAAATCTTCAAGGCCTTTCTCAATGTTACTCAGCGTCGTACGGTCAAGAGCCTCTCCTTCACGAACACCAGACGCATCTAGGTTCTGCTGAAGTTGCTCTTCTTTGATCGCTTTGTTACCCGAGAATGAAATGCTCGCGATGGTCGGTCGTTCTTTGACTTGAACAACTAAAACACCTTCATCGCGAAGGACTTTAACATCCTCAAAGTTACCCGAAGCATACAATGCACGAATGATCTCAGATACATCGCTTTCATCCACTTCATCGCCAATACGTACTGGCATTTTCAGTAGAGCCGCACCAAGTGCAACACGCTGTAAACCTTCGATCTTGATATCTTGAACTACAAAGTTTTGTGCTCCGTTCGCAGCCACACTAGTGGCCAATAGACTTGCGAACAGAATTTGCTTAATCGCCATACTTATTCTAATTATTCCTTGCTACTACCAATGCCTGTGAGAAACCATTCACAGACGAGTAAAATCGTTAAATATTGCCAGAGCCATCAATGAGAAGAGGATTGCCCCTCCCAATCTGTATCCCATTTCCTGAACTTTCTCAGGTACCGGTTTACGAGTAACGGCCTCAATAGCGAAAAACAGCAAATGTCCGCCATCAAGCATAGGCAGCGGAACCAAATTAATAATCCCTAAGTTAACACTAATCAGAGCCAAAAAGCCTAAGAAGTAAACCAAACCATAATCGGCGGTTGTACCTGCACCTTTCGCGATTGAAATAGGGCCACTCAAGTTGTTTAAGCCAACATCACCAACGATAAGCTTCTTAAGCATTGTCAGTGTCAAACCAATGATTTGACCTGTTTTATCAAATGCTTTTCCTACAGACTCAATTACACCAAATTGTAACTCAAAGCGATAATCTTCTGGCCATTCTGCGACTTCCGGAGCAATACCTGCATAGCCGATTGTCGAACCATCAGAAAGCTCTCGACTTTTTGGTGTCATAACCAATGACTGCTCAGCACCATTTCGCAATACGACCAAGTCCAAGGGTGTCATTGGATTTGCACGAATTAACTCAACAACCGACTGCCACTGTTCAATAGGTTGCCCGTTAATCTCAACAATTTTATCACCGGCTTCAAGACCTGCATCGTATGCAGCGCCATCATCAATGATTTGAGCCAGTACAGTCGATACCTCTGGAGAGTACGGTCTAAAACCCAGCGTTGTCATTGCAGATTCAGTTTCTGGGTTGAACGACCAGTCTGAAATATCCAATGTCATTTGTTGCTCAAAGCCGATGTCGTCTTGAGAAGCAACCGTCACTGTCATGGATTGATCACCAATGTGTGATATCAAACCCATATTGACTGATTCCCAATCTGCGGTTTTGATTCCTGAAATAGATTTAAGTTCCATCCCAGTTTCAATTCCGGCTTGTGCAGCAATAGATTGCGGAGTGACTTCACCGATTACAGGTTTAACCGCCGGCACGCCAATCAAAAATACTAGCCAATATGCAAAGACGGCAAAGATAAAGTTAAACGCAGGACCTGCACCCACAATCGCCGTTCTTTTCCACAATGGCTTCTTATCAAAAGCGTATTGTTGTTCGTCTTCAGAAAGGTCGTCAACACGACCATCAAGCATCTTAACGTAGCCGCCCAATGGAATGACTGACAAGCTGTATTCCGTACCATCACGGCCAACTTTGCTCCAGATTGATTTACCAAAACCAATCGAGAATTTCTCAACTTTCACACCACAGCGACGAGCAACCCAGAAATGTCCAAACTCATGAACAGCGACCAGAATGCCAAGCGCTACAATAAAGGATGCGAAGTTCCACAGAATTCCACTCATGCTAGCTGCTCTTTAATAAATTGATTGGCTAATTGACGAGACATATTATCTAGCTCGAGAAGGCTTTCCAAGCTATCTAAGCCCTCAGAGTTATGTTGTTCACATACTTTGCTCATAACATGTTCGTTAATGACAGCAATATCGGTAAACTTCACTCGATTATTCAAAAAAGCATCGACTGCAATTTCATTTGCTGCATTAATGGCTGTTGTCGCATGCTGACCTAAGTAGCACGCTTCAATCGCCAATCTCAAACACGGGTAACGACTAAAATCTGGCTCTAAGAAGGTAAGCTCGCCCACTTTCGTAAAGTCTAAAGGCTTAACACCCGCCTCGGTGCGATTAGGGTAAGACATCGTCAAAGCAATTGGCGTTGCCATGTCCGGCTCGCCCATTTGAGCCAGCACAGAGCCATCCTTGTACTGGACCATAGAGTGAATCACAGACTGCGGATGAATGATGACTTTTAACTGCTCCTGAGAAGCATTAAATAGCCATTTCGCTTCAATGTACTCTAGCCCTTTATTCATCATAGTCGCAGAATCGACAGAGATCTTAGGACCCATAGACCAGTTAGGGTGTGCAATTGCGCGTTCAGGAGTCACTGATTCGAGCTCAGCCACATCGGTATAACGGAAAGGACCACCAGAACCAGTCAGAAGAATATGGTTAATGCCGTTTTCTTCAAGGTCACAGCGGCCTAGTTTGGTTTGTACGTTCTGCGGAAGGCATTGGAAAATAGCATTATGCTCACTGTCGACAGGAAGTAGTTCTGCACCGTACTTTTCTACGGCGTCTATAAACAGCTGCCCAGACATCACCAAAGCTTCTTTGTTAGCAAGCAAGATACGCTTACTTGCCTTAACCGCAGCCATAGTAGGAAGCAAGCCTGCTGCGCCAACAATCGCAGCCATAACAGTGTCTACTTCATCTAGGGAAGCGACCTGACACATGCCTTCTGAGCCTGAAAGTACTTTGATGTTTGGGTAATCCGAAGACAACACATCACTCAGTTGAGACGCTGCATCGGGGCAAGCCATAGCAACATAGCTTGGTTGCCACTTTTCAACTAGCGCCAGCATCTTTTCAACATTCGAACCGGCGGCTAGTGCTACGACCGTATAAAGATCTGGGTTTTGCTCAACGACTTTTAGTGTACTTGCACCAATAGAGCCGGTAGCGCCAAGGATAGTTAGATTTCGCATCACATATGACCGTAGAAATGTAATAAAGGGCAGAATCACTGCCCTTTTTTATTAGAATGCTAAATAAAGCAGAGCAAAGACAGGGAATGCAGCCGTTAAGCTATCTATTCTATCTAGTATACCACCATGACCAGGAATCAGATTACTGCTGTCTTTCACCCCAGACACACGTTTAAACATGCTTTCAACAAGGTCACCAAGAACAGAAATAACGACGGTCACAAGAGTAATAACAATCATGTGAAGAGGACTTGTGAATTGAATATCAAACAAGTCAGCAAAGATCCAAGCCACGATCACTGCAGTAATGATGCCACCAATAAGACCTTCAATCGTTTTATTCGGGCTTACCGCTGGGGCCATTTTACGCTTACCAAAGCTCTTTCCTGAAAAGTAAGCACCGCTGTCTGCAGCCCAAACGAGCAAGCAAACAAACATCACCAATTTTGCACCGTGGTAAGGATCAACATCGATACCGTTAGCACGCAGGATAACCACACTCCAGAAGAATGGCAGCAGAGTCAGCACACCAAAGGCGTGACGAAGAAGAGAAGAATCTTTCCATGCAGGCATAGACTTAGGATAAGTCACCGCCATACCACTCGCTATTACCCACCAAATTGAGCCAATCGTTAGAATGGCGTAGTGAGCAGTAGACAAGTTATTAAGGCTAAATGCATCAAAAGGGATAAAAGCAAAACTTGCGGCACTGACCACAACCGTTGGAATCAACGCTAAATAACGCGATTTGCTTTCAACAAACTGAGTCCACTCCCAAAAACCTAATAGCGAGATTACCGCTAATGAAAGAATAAATGTAGGAAGTGATAACTCGAAAATGCCTAGAATAACTAGGGGAGCTAAAATCAACGCCGTAATAATTCGTTGTTTCAAACCAAAAAATCCTTATTAACTGTCCATCAGAGCTTTAATTTGCTCACCAGTGCATCCAAAACGACGCTCACGGTTTACAAACCAAGTCACAGCTTCTACTAAGCTGTCTTCATTAAAGTCTGGCCAGAATTGTTCAGTGAAATACATTTCGGCGTAAGCCAACTGCCAAAGCATAAAATTACTAATGCGGCATTCACCACTGGTACGGATAAGTAGATCGACTTCAGGAATATCTGCCATCGTCAGGTGCTGTGTAATCATAGCTTCATCAATGTCATCTACATTAATATCACCAGACTTTACCTGTTGAGCAATAGAGGTCATTGCTTGCTGAATATCCCACTTACCGCCGTAGTTAGCCGCAATATTAATAACCATACCGGTATTGGTGCTAGTCAAAGCTTCCGCTTCTTCTATCTTCTTTTGTAGTCGATCATTGAAACGACTTTTATCACCAATAACACGAAGTTGTAGATTATTTTTATGAAGCTTTTTTACTTCACTCGACAGCACTGAAATAAACAGTTCCATCAAAATACCGACTTCTTCTTCAGGACGACGCCAGTTCTCGCTACTAAACGCAAAAAGAGTAACGGCTTTAATGCCAAGTCTGGCTGCAGAAGAGATAGTTTTACGAACGGCTTGAACACCGTTTTTATGGCCAAAGACGCGAGGCTTGCCCTGAGCTTTTGCCCAGCGACCATTACCATCCATAATGATAGCAATGTGTTTAGGAAGAGAGTCTGTGAACGCTTGAGAATTATGCATAAAAGAGTGAATCAAATTCTAATAGTCGAACAGAGTAGCATAAAAAAACGCTGCACCGTGAGTACAGCGTTTTTCCGGAAAGAAAAGAATATGGAAAATTAAACTTCCATCAACTCTTTTTCTTTAACAGCTAGAACTTCATCTACGTTCTTAACCGCAGCGTCAGTTAGCTTTTGAATTTCGTCTTGTGCTTTACGATCTTCATCTTCAGAGATTTCTTTATCTTTAAGAAGTGCTTTTAGATCGCCATTCGCGTCACGACGGATGTTACGGATAGCAACACGGCCACCTTCAGCTTCGCCACGAACGATTTTAACTAGGTCTTTACGACGCTCTTCCGTTAGCGGAGGAAGTGGAACACGGATAACTGTGCCAGCAGACATAGGGTTTAGGCCTAGGTCAGATGTCAGAATTGCTTTTTCAACTAGAGGAGTCAGTGTTTTATCAAACACTGTAATAGCTAGTGTACGTGCATCTTCAGCGATAACGTTAGCTACTTGAGTCAAAGGCGTTGGAGCACCGTAGTACTCAACAGTAAGACCAGAAAGTAGGCTTGGGTGCGCACGACCTGTACGAATCTTTTGCAGGCTGTTTTTTAGTGCATCAACACTTTTTACCATGCGCTCTTGAGCGTCTTTTTTGATTTCGTTAATCACAATTTCACCTTGATTATGTTCTTTCTTCAAGAAAGCTTTTTATTTGAGTGATAAGGATAAGCTTACTAAAGTCTAACACCTCAGTAAGCCCGAAAAATTAGTCAGCGTCGCTGATTAATGTACCTTCAGTTTCACCCATAACCACGCGACGTAGTGCGCCTGGTTTATTCATGTTAAATACGCGGATTGGCATTTTGTGATCACGAGCTAGCGTAAATGCAGCCAAGTCCATTACTTTAAGTTCTTTATCAAGAACTGTGTTGTAAGACAACGTATCATACAGCTCTGCGTCTGGGTTTGCTACAGGGTCAGAAGTAAATACACCATCTACTTTTGTCGCTTTTAGAACTACGTCAGCTTCGATTTCGATACCACGTAGACATGCAGCAGAATCCGTAGTGAAGAATGGGTTACCAGTACCAGCAGAGAAGATCACAACGCGACCTTGACGTAGTTGGCTGATTGCGTCTGCCCAGTTGTAGTCGTCACACACACCTTTAAGAGGGATTGCAGACATTACACGTGCGTTTACGTAAGCACGGTGAAGAGCGTCACGCATTGCAAGGCCGTTCATTACCGTTGCAAGCATACCCATGTGGTCACCAACAACGCGGTTCATACCTGCTTCAGCAAGGCCTGCACCACGGAAAAGGTTACCACCACCGATAACAACGCCTACTTGAACACCTAGTTCAACCAATTCTTTCACTTCTTGAGCCATACGATCAAGGATCGTCGGGTCAATACCAAAACCTTCTTCGCCTTGTAGTGCTTCACCGCTAAGTTTTAACAGAATACGTTGATACGCCGGTTTAGGGTTCGTAGTCATGGAGTTTACCTTCCAAAGAGTTGATGATTAACAGTCATGGATAAAAACTGAATAGCTCAGTTTGCATTCATAACAGCTAAAAAATAATTCACTATTCATAAAAAGACCGCAGCATTTGCCACGGTCTCTTTTCAAACAATACGCTAAGGATTAACCTTTTTGTACCGCTGCAACTTCGTCAGCAAAGCTCATTTCAGCTGCTTTCTCGATGCCTTCACCAACTTCTAGACGTACGAAGTTAGATACTGAAGCGCCTTTCTCTTTAAGGATAGCGCCAACAGTTTGCTTAGGCTCCATGATGAAAGCTTGACCAGTTAGAGAGATTTCGCCCGTGAATTTCTTCATACGGCCAACAACCATTTTCTCTGCGATTTCAGCTGGTTTGCCTTCGTTCATAGCGATTTCAACTTGAACTGCTTTTTCTTTAGCAACTACGTCTGCAGGTACGTCTTCTGGGTTTAGGAACTCAGGACGTGATGCAGCAACGTGCATTGCAACGTGCTTAAGAGTTTCAGCTTCGCCTTCACCAGCAACAACAACACCGATTTTCTCACCGTGACGGTAAGAAGCTAGTGCAACACCTGAAACGTACTGTACGCGACGGATGTTGATGTTTTCGCCGATTTTTGCAACTAGAGCAACACGAGTCTCTTCGAACTGTGCTTGTAGCTCTTCAACAGTTGCTTGAGAAGCTACTGCAGCAGCTGCAACTTCTTCTGCGAATGCTGTGAAGTTAGCATCTTTTGCTACGAAGTCAGTTTGGCAGTTAACTTCAAGAAGAGCAGCTACGCCGTTCTCTTCTTTGATGATGATTGCGCCTTCAGCAGCAACGTTACCAGCTTTCTTAGCTGCTTTCGCTGCGCCAGACTTACGCATGTTTTCAATTGCTAGTTCGATGTCAGCGTTTGCTTCTACAAGCGCTTTCTTACATTCCATCATGCCAGCGCCAGTGCGCTCGCGAAGTTCTTTAACTAGAGCTGCAGTTACAGTTGCCATTCTCTATTCCTCAGTAAATTCTAAAAAAGATAAAAAACAGGGGCCTAATTAATTGGCCCCTGATATTGACTGTATTCAGTCCGTTAAGCCACCGATTATGACCGCTTAATATGAACTAAACATGGCTCAGAGCCGCTATTATTCAGCTTCTACAAAACCGTCTTTTTCAGCAGCTACAGCAGCAACATCTTTGTTGCGACCTTCTTTAACCGCGTCTGCAGCAGCGTTTAGGTAAAGCTGTACTGCACGGATTGCATCATCGTTACCTGGGATAACGAAGTCAACGCCGTCTGGGTTAGAGTTAGTATCAACTACAGCGTAAACTGGGATACCTAGGTTGTTTGCTTCTTTAACTGCGATGTGTTCGTGATCAGCATCGATTACGAATAGAGCGTCTGGAAGGCCGCCCATGTTCTTGATACCACCAAGAGATTTCTCTAGCTTCTCCATTTCGCGAGTACGCATTAGAGCTTCTTTCTTAGTAAGCTTGTCGAAAGTACCGTCTTGAGCTTGCGCTTCAAGTTCTTTCAGACGCTTGATAGACTGACGAACAGTTTTGTAGTTCGTTAGCATACCGCCTAACCAGCGGTTGTTAACGTAGAACTGGTTGCTGTTGATAGCAGCTTCTTTAACAGCTTCAGATGCAGCGCGCTTAGTACCAACAAAAAGAACTTTACCTTTCTTCTCGCCAACTTTAGCGATTTCAGCTAGAGCGTCGTTGAACATTGGTACAGTTTTTTCTAGGTTGATGATATGTACTTTGTTACGAGCACCAAAGATGAATGGCTTCATTTTTGGGTTCCAGTAACGAGTTTGGTGACCGAAGTGAACACCAGCTTTAAGCATATCGCGCATTGATACAGTTGCCATTTTAAAATCCTCTATGGGGTTAGGCCTCCACATCCCCCATGAATCCGACCCCTAACAACTAACCACTTTTCAGCCGTTATCTGTGTTGTTGAGGCACCCCGGAACATGTGTCGGAATGTGTGTGATTTAAAGAAATAAGTTAGTGGACACAAAGCTTGTTTCGCCTATTGGAGAAAACACTCCTGATGTCCGGCGCGCTTTATACCATATTTTGTCTATCTATGGCTAGAAAAAAATCTAAAAATGGCGACTGCTATATAAGGCAAGATCATTATAAATTTGAACTTTTCCTAATTTAAGGGATCAGATCTGGTAACTATTATCCATTTAGAGTCTTTTCCATGTCTGATTCGTTTCTAGAGCATTTCGAAAACATCGTTGACCCTCGCATTGAACGATGTAAAAAACACCAACTCTTAGATATTCTTTTACTTGCTATTAGTGCGGTGATTTCTGGCGCGGAGGGCTGGGAGGACATCGAAGATTTCGGCCATAATCGTTTAGATTGGCTTCGTAAATACCGTCCATTCCTCAATGGCATCCCTCGTCACGATACAATTGCAAGAGTTATCACCAAACTCAGAGCAGATGAGATTGAGCAAGCGTTTCAGTCGTGGATGAAGACGCTAGTTCAAACGACAGGCACTGATATCATTGCCGTAGATGGCAAAACAGCACGCCACTCTTTCGATACTCGCGGAAGAAAAAATCCGCTTCATTCGGTGAGTGCGTGGAGTTGCTCCAACCAACTTGTTTTAGGTCAGGCCGCCGTTGACGATAAAAGCAATGAAATAACCGCTATTCCTAAATTGTTAACCTTACTTGATATAGAGAACTGCATCATCACACTCGATGCGATGGGTTGTCAGCGCAAGATTGCCAAACAAATAGTTCAAAGCAAAGCGGACTATGTCTTGGCCCTAAAAGGGAATCACTCAACGATGCAGGCAGAGCTAGAAGCTTGGTGGCATAAGGCGTGTCGAGAGCAATTCACCGAGAAGAACTATGCTCAACACACGGATGTAGACGCAGGACATGGTCGAATCGAGACGCGACACTGTGAGCACCTTGTGGTTGATAAAGAATGGCTGACTAAACAATATCAGTGGGAGGGACTTAGAAGCATTATTAAAATCACTTCTGAGGTCGAGCACTCCATAACAGGCAAGGTTAGCAAAGAGACTCGTTGGTATATCAGTTCACTGGAATTAGATGCAGAACAAGCACTTAAAGCTGTCCGTGGTCATTGGCAAGTAGAGAGTATGCACTGGATGTTAGACATGACCTTCAGAGAAGATGAATGCCGAATTAGAAAAGGAAATGGTGCGTTGGCTTTTAATGCGTTAAGGAAAATAGCCCTCAACTTGTTTAAGTTTGATACAACCCAAAAGATGAGTATGGCTCGAAAGAAAAAGAATGCAGCACTGAATGATGAATACCGCTCAGTGCTTTTAGAGTCTGCGGTTAAAATGCGCTAGCCTTAGACTGCTATACTGATCCCTATCGGCGAAATTTACCTATAAATAGTGTCGCTATTCATTCACTTCTATCTCAATAGACCGGACGTAAACCACTCAGGTTGAGTAGTATCCACCAGCATTGTATGGATATGGGAATGTTGCGCTAAAATGCTGCACTGATAGAATAGCCCCAATATGCACACTTAGGTGCTACCAAATTAAGAGATATGCAATGGCTGTAAAAATTAAAACTGCTGAAGAAATTGAAAAAATGCGCGTCGCCGGCAAGCTGGCGTCGGAGATTCTAGAGATGATTGAACCTCACATCCAAGTAGGTACAACGACAGAAGAGCTAAACCAAATCTGTCATGAGTACGCTACGGAAAGAGGCGCATACTCAGCACCACTTGATTATCACGGTTTCCCTAAGTCAATCTGTACCTCTATCAACCACATTGTGTGCCACGGTATTCCAGCATCACAAGATGAGACTGGCAGCACTGGTCAATTCAAACCTGCGGTACTAAAGGATGGTGACATTCTTAACGTTGATATCACAGTAATCATCCCTGATGACGAAAACGCAGACCTAAGCGTTCGTCCACAAGGCTACCACGGTGACACATCTAAGATGTTCCTTGTGGGTGAAGTTTCACCAGCAAACAAGCGTCTATGCATGGTTGCTCAAGAAGCACTTTACGAAGGCATGCGCCAAGTTAAGCCAGGTGTTCAACTTGGCCAAATCGGCACTGCTATCGAGAAGTACATCAAAACAAACAACAAGAATAACCCACGTGCTAAGTTCTCTATTGTTAAAGATTACTGTGGTCACGGTATTGGTTCTGAGTTCCACGAAGATCCGCAAGTGGTTCACTACAAGAACAGTGACCGCACAGTGCTGAAGGCAGGCATGTGTTTCACTATCGAGCCAATGATCAACGCGGGTAAGTTTGGCTGCCGTCTTGATGACCAAGATAGCTGGACAGTGTACACAGCAGACAGCAAAAACTCGGCGCAGTGGGAACACACACTGGTTGTGACAGATACAGGTTGTGAAGTACTAACACTACGCAGCGACGATACGATCCCACGTATCATGAAGAACGCTTAGTTCATCAAATTGAACGCTTCAGACTTTTAAAAATATCCTCGCCTTGTCGAGGATATTTTTTTATCCGCTCAATTTCGATTTTCCATCAGCTTCTGTTAAATTGTTTACTATTCTCATTTGCTTGCACGGATAGCAGACTATGCCTTATCAATGCCCTCTTACGTTCAATGACGAACAAATTGAAATCTGCGAATTAAAAAATCAGCTCGATATCTTCACGCAGTATCAAAAAAATGAATTTCTTAACCACCACCCCGTCACCGATTTGGTTCTACTGCGCTCCGAATACATGGATTTACTTCTCAATCGTTTGTGGGAAAATTTCGGATTCAACAAACTGCCTCATATTTCACTCGTCGCTGTAGGCGGTTATGGCCGTGGTGAACTCCACCCCTTGTCCGACATTGATATCCTTATCGTCTCGCAAAAAACATTGCCACCAGCACTTGGCGAAAAAGTCAGCCAGTTCATCACCCTACTCTGGGATTTGAGACTCGAAGTTGGTCACGCGGTACGTACCATTGCCGAATGTCTTGATATCGGTATTGATGATTTAACCGTTGCAACCAACCTGCAAGAGTCTCGATTGCTGTGTGGTAGTGAAGACACTTTTCAAGAACTAAAGCTGAAAATTCATTCCGATTCATTTTGGCCAAGTGAAACCTTCTACAAGGCTAAGATTCAAGAACAAAGAGAACGTCATGCTCGCTACCACGACACCACTTACAATCTAGAGCCGGACATTAAATCGACTCCAGGTGGACTCAGAGACATCCATACCCTGAGCTGGGTAGCGCGTCGCCACTTCGGTGCGACCTCTTTGTTAGAGATGAGCAAGTACGGTTTTCTAACCGATGCTGAGTATCGTGAGTTAGTTGAGTGCCAAGATTTCTTATGGCGTGTTCGTTTTGCACTGCACATAGAGCTGCGCCGTTACGACAACCGCCTCACCTTTGCCCACCAAGCTCAAGTCGCTGAACATTTGGGTTATACTGGCGAAGGTAACCGTGGCGTTGAGATGATGATGAAAGAGTTCTACCGAACACTTCGTCGCGTTGCCGAGCTCAACAAAATGCTGCTTAAATTATTCGATCAGGCAATCATCAATGGTGGCCAGACCCAAGAAGCTGAGATTCTCGACAATGACTTCCAACGCCGAGGGTCATTGATCGAAGCACGCAAGCCGGCCCTATTCCAAGCTAGACCAGAAACGATTCTCGATATGTTTATCCATATCGCTAATGACTCTACTATCGAAGGGGTAAGCCCACCAACATTGCGACAATTGCGAACGGCACGTCGTCGATTGAACCGCTTCCTGCATACTATTCCTGAAGCTCGTGACAAGTTCATGGATCTAGTTCGCCACCCAAATGCACTACACAAAGCCTTTAGCTTAATGCATAAGCTAGGCGTGCTCTCAGCGTACTTACCGCAGTGGAGCCAGATTGTTGGCCAGATGCAGTTTGACCTATTCCACGTATACACGGTGGATGAGCACAGTATTCGCCTGCTCAAGCACATTAACCGTTTTGGCCAAATTGAGAACCACGACAAGCACCCGATCTGTTGTGAAGTTTACCCACGCGTACAGAAGAAAGAGCTGCTGATTCTGGCGGCTATCTTCCACGACATCGGCAAAGGCCGCGGTGGAGACCATTCAGAGATTGGTGCTGTTGAAGCATACTCTTTCTGTATTGAACACGGGTTATCAAAACCTGAAGCCAAGCAAGTCGCGTGGTTGGTACAAAACCACCTGTTGATGTCTGTAACCGCTCAACGTCGTGATATTTACGACCCTGATGTAATCACTGAATTCGCAAAAAAGGTCCGTGATGAAGAATCACTCGAGCTACTGGTTTGCCTAACGGTTGCCGATATCTGTGCAACTAACCCAGAGCTATGGAACAGCTGGAAGCGAACGCTGTTAGCAGAGCTATTCCACTCTACTCAGCGAGCACTACGCCGCGGATTAGAAAACCCTGTCGATGTCAGAGATCGTATTCGTCATAACCAACAAATGGCGTCAGCTTTGCTGCGTAAAGAGGGATTCACCGCTCGTGAAATTGAAGTGTTATGGCAACGCTTCAAAGCCGACTACTTCTTACGCCACACACACAAACAAATCGCTTGGCACTGTGAGCACCTACTTCGCCTAGAAGACCCAAGCCAACCACTAGTACTGATCAGCAAAAAAGCGACACGTGGTGGTACAGAAGTATTCGTTTACTGTAGAGACCAAGCGGCACTGTTTGCGACCGTGGTTGCAGAGCTCGACAGGCGCAACTTTAACGTTCATGACGCGCAGGTCATGGTCAGCAAAGATGGCCATGTTTTAGATACCTTTATCGTACTAGACCAACATGGTGAAGCGATCGATGAAGCCAGACACAAAGCCGTTGCCAAGCATCTGACTCATGTACTGGCTGATGGTCGTCCAACTAAGATCAAGACACGTCGCACACCTCGTAACTTACAGCACTTCAAGGTGAAGACTCTGGTTGAATTCCTACCAACCAAGAGCAAAAAACGCACCTTAATGGAGTTAAGAGCTCTAGACACGCCAGGACTATTGGCTCAAGTCGGTGCTACCTTTGCGGAGCTAGGCATCAACTTGCACGGTGCGAAAATCACCACCATAGGTGAGCGAGCTGAGGATTTGTTTATTCTGACCAGTGAAGCAGGAGGTAGGCTTTCTGAAGAACAAGAACAAGCGCTAAGAGAAAGGCTAACCGAGCATGTTTCGGAACTCGCTCCTTAGAAGTCGAATTAGGTCTTAGGGCAGCTTTAATAGCCAAATAAGTGTGGGTAAAGATAGAGAGCGATCTTGCCCACAACTTACAATCAATTCACAGATATCAACTATCTAGCTCGTCGTTAGGCTGCTACATTGATCAAGTCAATTACATAAAAGTATTACATTCATAACCTAGAGGTCGCTTATGTATCCAAACCTCACTGGCTTAGGTATCCACGAACCTAAACAGATTGAACGTTATTCCCTTCGCCAAGAAGCTCATAAAGATATCCTGAAAATTTACTTTCGTAAGCAGAAAGGTGAACTGTTCGCAAAAAGCGTTAAGTTTAAATACCCACGACAAGTGAAAAGTGTGCTTGTTAGCGGTGGCAATAATCAATACAAAGAAGTGACCGAGATTAACCGAAACCTCACTCTTGTAATTGATGAACTCAACAAGATAACCAAACCGACGCCAACGGCTGAGGTGGATGTGAAGCAGAAGATCCTTACCGACTTACGCCATCTAGAGAAAGTGGTATCAAGCAAGATCGCTGAGATCGAAGCCGATCTAGAAAAGCTAAAATGATCCCACGATTAACGACGAACTAGTCAACAATCGTGATGCCGTTAAGGTTGTACAGATACAAAAAGGGCTGATATCACTATCAGCCCTTTGTTTTTATTATATTTTTCTTTTCACTTAGACTCGCGATTGCTTAAATACGCGTGACTTACTTCGACAAGCAAGTTTGAGCATCGATTAAGTTGGTATCCCACTCAAAGGTTTCAAACAACCTTAGCCAAGTTTCATCCAGGTTCGCCTTCATGACCAACTCTTCTTTAGTGAAAGGATGAATGAAGCGCAATTCAGAGGCATGTAGCAACAAACGGTGCGAATCTAAATCATCACGAAACAGTCGGTTGTGTTTACCATCACCATGTGAGGTATCACCCACGATTGGGTGTCTTAGGTGAGCCATATGACGACGCAGCTGATGTTTACGCCCTGTTTTTGGCATCATCTCAACCAAGCAGTAGCGGCTCGTTGGGAAACGTCCCGTTGAATAGGGTACTTCGACTTTTGCTATCGGTTCATAAACCGTCACAGCCTCTTGCGCTTCTTTGTCTTCTTTCGCGAACTTATCTGCGATCTTATCCAGCTCAACCTTAAGTGCGTAATCTAGCGTATCGCCCTCTTCTATCCAACCACGAACAATTGCATGGTAAGTCTTTTGCATCTCATGGTTAGCGAACATTGGCATCACCTCAGAGGCGACCTCACTCGATAGCGCAAACACCAAAACGCCAGACGTTGGGCGATCTAAGCGATGCAGAGGAAATACGTGCTGACCAATTTGATCACGCAGTGTTTGCATCACAAATTGCGTTTCGTGTTTATCCAACCATGAGCGATGCACAAGCATGCCAGCGGGCTTATTCACCGCGACAAAATACTCATCTTGATAAATGATCTCTAACATTACGCGCATACCTCATCAATGCTCTGAATCGTCACTAGCAGTTCAGCCTTGTCTGCCTCATTTTTCCAAACTTCACCAAAATAAGGATGGATAGCAAAGCCCTTCGGTAGGAGCATTTTCGCATCCATCATTGCGTTGATCTTAACGATAAAGATCCACTGCAACCACTCTTCCGGTTGTAACGAATCAATCGCGAAAGGTTCAACACTGGCCAGAGCTTCGTCCGAAGGTGGAACATCACTCCACAGCGAACATTGGCGCATTTGTTGTTCTAATTGTTGAAGTAAAGGAGGTAACTTTGTGGCAGCTGTCATTTTTCACCAAGTTATTTATCTAGTGACCTTGAAATTGGGGCATAGAGTACCATCTATTTAGGAAAGAAAGTTAGGAGCTTTATTACTATGGAAACGATTCACACGCTCACTCAGTTACTCAAGAATAGCGGTTGCCAATACGATATCTACGACCTAGGTCGTCGCATTCAGAAGATCGACAACACCTTATTCTCTGATGTTGAGCAAGGGAAACAGCCGTACCCATTTCCACTTCAGAAACAAGCTCACTTAGCCATTAGTTACTGGAACGAACACAAGCAGCCTTGGATTTGGTTTCTAAAGTTCAAGCTGGACGAAAGGGGCCTGTTGCATCAAGGCGATGTAGGTAACTTCCTTAAGTTTGTCATAGAAGCAATGGGCACACGTCTAAACGGCGAGATCAGCGAAGAGCAACAACAAAAGCTGTCTAACAACCCATACACGTTTAAGCCTTCAGAAGACAAGATGGCCGTGTTCCATAGCCAAGTAAGAGCAGGTTTAGATCTGGCGACTAGCCAATACTACGAACACGCTCAACACTACTTCACGGGCGAACTAACCTGGGATAACTGGAAAACTGTTGGTCTTCAAGGCATCACCGATATGTGTGCTCGCCTAGGCAGCCAACAAAACGGTGTCGCGATTCGTAAAGCATTGAACAAACTACCATCAGAACCTCTATACGCAACACTAGGGGCTCTTGAGCACACGCAAATCAATGACAAGCTGGCTCAACGCTTACAAGAGATGGCCGAAAATGAGATTAATAGCCAAGAACCGGATCTGTTCTTGCTGTCTGCGTTGGTTCGTGCACTTTCTGGTGCAGAACCAAGCACAACGAATGCCGTAATTAACCAAGTTCTGGCGAGCCCACGCTTGAGTCACCAAGAAGTGTTAATTGGTTTGGCTGGTCGAAGCTGGCACGCACTGCAAGATCCTGCGATTGCTGAGCAATTCTTGCTGCGCCTCGCACAAACAGGTAACCAAAACTTGTTCAATCAGTTATTTGCAGATTTAGTGATGATTCCAACTCTGAGAATGGTATTTTTACCGCTACTGAACTCAAATCCATCACCAGAACTTGCAAACGCACTGGTCGAACTGCAGCAAGCGGCTAAAGCTAAATAAGTTCACAAAGAGACTCACTCTGTAGTTCATCAAAATGCGCAACTATCACAATTGGAATGAATAGATAAAAAGGAAGTATGGATTAAATGATAGATAACTTATTGGCTATTTTGTTTCTGTGCTTCTTTTGCTTTTTATTTTGGCAGCAGCGCAGGCAATCAGAGCTTGCGAAGGCTGCCATTGCGAGAAAGTGTAAAGAGCTGGACTTACAATTGTTGAGTGTCGCTTTTAGTGGTCATAAGCTTAAGATGCGCCATGAGTTAACCACGATTTGGCGCTGGCATACTGTGTACCAATTTGAATTTTCAGCGTTAGGTGATGACCTATACCAAGGTAAACTGACCATGGTCGGTTTCCGCTCTATGCGGTTTGAGCTACAGCCTCATAGAATGTAACGTCGCAATACTCGGTATAACGATATTCATGGTAAGGGCCAAACTGATCTTGTTTGGTCTCTTTAAATGCAAAACCTAATTTTTCTAATAGCTTAATGGATGGGTTGTGTCCGACATTCACAGTCGCAACAACATTCGTTAAACGCTCTTCAAAGCGCACCAAACTAAAGAAAGGTTTCAGTACCTCACTAGCAAAACCTTGATTCCAGTATTCTTTATCCAAAATAAAGCCAAGTTCATGCTTACCCTTTTCCGATGAAACAAAGACATGCCCAAGATATTCACGGGTTTGGTTGTGGATGATCGCGCGGCAGAAGCCGACGTTATCTTGCAGTATTTCTTGAAAAAGGTGCTTCGCAGAGGCGACAGAGTGAGGCCCATTCATTTCGGCACGATTAATGGGGCAGCAATTTAACTTGATAAAGTCGAGTTCTAGCTGTTCAGTATAAGGTACCAACAGCGTTCTTGAGGTTGCTATCGTCATAAAACACTCCTTGTGTTGACCATTAGCAGAAAAGCAGATGTTGCGCTCTTAAATGAAGAAGCTCTTAGATAAAGACGCTCTAGATTTAAAAGAGTCTCCTAGATAGAGAAAAGCCTCAGGAAAAGAAAAGCCCCGACACCGAAGTGTCAGGGCTAGGGTCTTACTCGCAGCAGTCCGGCTACTAATTAATGCTCCATGCATCATCCATAATAGTGGCTGTAATCCTTCAGCTCTTTCCTTTACTTCGCCGTCCTAGCGGTGTCCAATCATCCTGAAAGCTAACAATCCTAGTTAGCGCACATCACTTGTTCCGTGAGCGGTGTCCTTTGCATCGTCCTGATGCTAATCCAACCCTTTAATCCTAAAGGTGTCCATTGTCATTCCGTTGCAGCTAACTTCCTGTTAACTGACTGTATCCCTACAATGTCCTTACGCTCCATGCTTGATCACTCAATCCTAAGTAACCAAATCTTCATCCTGAAGATAACCAAATCCTTGGTGCTTTCCTGTTCCGTGTCAGAATCCTTCCGACAAGGTTTAATTTACGCGATTTAGGGTTTCGGACAATAGATTTGCATCACACTTTGAATTCATCCGAGTTGTTAATTATATAAAACAATTAAAATTCAAAAAGTTAACTATATGCATATCAATCTCTCTAGACAACTATTCGTGTTATCTCACAGCCTTTGTAAGAGATCTCTCACACGCCATGGGATGTTTTATGATTCGCTATCATCCAGCGGAGCGAGTAAAATGATTGAAGACTAAAAATGGAGGTCAACATGCTGACAAAAGATGTTTCTGAAGAGTTGAAATCAGTGCTTGAAGGACTGCAAGCACAAGGTAAAGAGCCGACCGTTGCATTAGTGAAAGCTCGTATGAGTACATCGGTTCCAATGCCTGCTTTAATCACAACCATCAAGAGCTGGAAAAGTGCGAATCGCGTTCCTAAAGTTGAAGTCGCGACACAAGAAGAGCCGGCACTAGACCGTGTTGGCCAACTGGAAAAGCAAATCCTTGAACTTACTGCTCGCGTTGCCACGCTTGAAGCCAAATTAACTGAGTAATAAGTTAACCGAGCAATAAGTTGACAGATAAATAAGCGAATAGAGAAATAGAACACTATGAAGATATGGGTTGATGCGGACGCTTGTCCAAAGGTTATCCGAGAAACAATCGTACGCGCAGCTGAGCGCACAGGGGTTGAATGTACCTTTGTGGCAAACCATCTGGTTCCCGTTCCTAAACGCAATAACATTCACTCGATTCAAGTACCAAGCGGATTTGATATTGCTGATGATGAAATCGTAAAGCGCACTGAACCTGGCGATCTTGTGATTACATCCGATATCCCTCTGGCTGACGAAGTGATCACCAAAGGTGGCCAAGCTCTCAGCTCTCGTGGTGAGCTTTACACCAAAGAGACCATCAAAGCACGTCTGAATATTCGTGACTTTATGGATACCATGCGCTCAAGTGGCATCCAAACGGGTGGCCCAAGTGCCTTATCACAGACCGATCGCCGTGAGTTCGCCAACCACCTCGATCGCCTGCTAGCAAAACGCTAACAATCTAATTCTAGATTAACTTAGTTCTATCTCTTCATGACAAGAACAAAAAAACCTGCAATCAATGCAGGTTTTTTATTGTCGATTAAAAGGGGGCTCCCCTACTCGACCACTAAGGCGTGTAGTAAGTTGCAGCGCCCGGACCTACTGGTAGGCCAAATACGAATACCCAAACGTAGAACATTAAGCTCCAACCAACCAAGAATACGATTGAGTATGGAAGCATAGTTGCAATCAAAGTACCGATACCTAAGTTCTTCATGTAACGCGTCGCTACAGCAAGGATAAGACCGAAGTAGCTCATCATTGGAGTAATGATGTTCGTTGTTGAGTCACCGATACGGTAAGCCGCTTGAATCGTTTCTGGTGCGTAGCCTACTAGCATTAGCATTGGAACGAAGATAGGTGCTGTAACGGCCCACTGAGCAGAAGCCGAACCGATCATCAGGTTAATGAAGCCACACATTAGGATGAATGCGAAAAACAACATTGGACCCGTTAGGCCGATATCCTGTAGGAACGTAGCACCTGCAACTGCGAATACTTGACCGAAGTTAGTCCACTTGAAGAAAGCAACAAACTGAGCAGCAAAGAACACAAGTACTATATACATACCCATTGAAGACATAGATTTAGACATTGCATCGATTACATCACGGTCGGTTTTCATTGTGCCGGTAACTTTACCGTAAACGAAACCAGGAACTGCGAAGAATACGAAGATGAACGCTACGATACTTTTCAGGAATGGAGAACCTGAAACCGTACCTGCGGCTGAACGTAGAACGCCGTCAGCTGGAACAATCGTCCAAGCAAGAAGTGCAGATACCGCTAGCACTGCGATACCCGCAAGCTTAAGGCCTTTCTTCTCAACGTCTGTTAGTTTACCCATCGAATCATTTGATAGGTCTTCAGACGCTTCTTCATCGTTGTATTTACCCAGTTTTGGCTCAACAATCTTCTCAGTTACAAATGCACCTGTAATCGCAATGAAGAAAGTCGAAACAAACATGAAGTACCAGTTTGATTCAGGACCGACGCTGTAAGTCGGGTCGATCATTTGTGCTGCTGTTTCTGTAATACCAGAAAGCAGTGGATCAACCGTACCGATTAGAAGGTTTGCAGAGTAACCACCAGATACACCAGCAAATGCTGCCGCTAGACCCGCTAATGGGTGGCGACCCAAAGAGTGGAAAAGCATTGCTGCAAGAGGGATAAGTACTACGTAACCAAGCTCTGAAGCCGTGTTAGAGATAATACCGGCAAAAACTACGGTTACCGTAACCATACGCTTAGATGCGCCCATTACCATGCCACGCATCGCCGCAGATAATAGACCTGAGTGTTCAGCAATCGCTACACCTAGCATTGCAACAAGCACGGTACCTAATGGCGCAAAGCCAACAAAGTTTTTAACTAGATTAGTAACAATGAGCTGTAAGCCTTCAGCGTTAAGTAAGCTTACAACGTAGATCATGCCGTCAGCAGCACGACCTGGAGCACCTTCTGGGCGAGGGTCCATAACAGACACTTCAAAATATCCAGCGATACCTGAAGTAACTAGAATAGCGACGCAGAAGATTGCGAAAAGAGTGATTGGGTGGGGTAATAGGTTCCCCAAATATTCAACACCATCGAGAAAACGGGTAAAAATAGGTTTCTTTGGCGAGTTGTTTTTTATTGAAGCTGATGAACTCATCAGTTCCCTCCTTGTAGTGATTCCTATGCAATTGTGACAAAAATGTTCAAATTGCCAGCGAAGGGTACGCGACAAAATTATCAATTAGAAATTCAAAATGTTACAAAATGTGTAACAAACGACGATGTTTAACTCTATTTGAACAATTAATTAGCAAATAAATCTACATTAAATACAAAATCTAGATTTATAATTCACAACTACGCATTCACTACAAATATACCTAACGATATAACCTATTGATTCACTTAAAAATAAAACACATCGTACGCTAAATAAACACTCTATCTTTAATCAGGTTCCTCTTGAGGGAAAAGAAAAGCAGGCAAATGAATGAAGTTTGACTTTCCCCTCGTTTTTTACACACGTGTCACATCAAATTGACGGCTTATTTCTGAACCGCTTTGAATCTCGGATTAGTTTTACAGATAACATAGTGTCGGCCTCTGCGTTTTACTATCTGACAATCCGGGTGACGGCTCTTTGCACTTTTCAGTGATTTCACGACTTTCATTTATTTCGCTCCCTTACCTAGTTGACCAAAACGACGAGTGAAGTTCGCAACACGTCCCTCTTTATGTAGCACTCTCTGTTTACCGGTATAGAAAGGGTGCGACTTTGACGACACCTCAATCGTGAAGTAAGGATAAATATTACCGTCTTCCCATTCGATAGTACGGTCTGTTTTTAGCGTTGAGCCGATTAAGAAGTACTCATCGACACTGGTGTCATGAAAGACCACGGGACGGTAATCTGGATGGATATTCGGTTTCATTGTATTTCCCTCAATAACTAATTTGATATGTTATAACATTTCAAATGATAATTATTATCAAAGGAAAAACAAGCAATTTTATGATATTTTTCCGTCTTAATCGTAATCAGAGAACACCCAACTATGTACACCATTGAACCTGTTGGCTTTATTGACTCTCCTTATAAAGAGAAGTTCGCTGTGCCAAGGCAGCCTAGGTTGGTACCCACATCCACCTCAAGAGTCAGGTTAGTTGATGCAGCAAACTGCCTTGAGTCTGTTCGTGGTATTGAGCAATTTAGCCATGTTTGGTTACTATTTCTGTTCGACAAGAACCTTGAAGCAGGCTGGAAACCAACCGTGAGGCCACCTCGCCTTGGCGGGAATGAACGTATTGGTGTATTCGCGTCTCGTGCCACATTCAGACCGAATGGAATTGGCATGTCTGCGGTTGAACTAAAAGGTGTGTCTCAAGAGAAAGGACAAACTTGGTTGGATCTCGGCAGCGTCGACTTAGTAGATGGCACACCGATCATCGACATCAAGCCTTATATCCCCTACTCAGATTCGATTCCGGACGCATTGGGAGGGTTTGCTGCCGATGAACCAGAAGTGCTCGAAGTTAACTTTTCTCAGCAAGCGCAAAGTAAGCTAGCCAGTCATCCACAAGCGCGCCATATCGTTCAGGTGATCAAAGAAGTATTAGGCCAAGATCCTCGTCCTGCCTATAAGAAAGGTAAACCTGACAACAAGGAATATGCGGTAAATTTGTTCGATCTTAACGTGAAATTCGTAGTTGAAACACTTTTCATCAATGTAACTGACATTGAACGCTTTTGAGATCCCAAATAGGCTGATATTATATGCGGCTATATCAGATTTGCTGTGGTCACGAACGACAGCAAGTTTTCTTTTGTCAATGATGAAACGGATACCATAGAATGCGTACCAGTAACTACCTTCTTTCTACTCTGAAAGAGACTCCAAACGACGCAGAAGTTATCAGCCACCAGCTGATGCTACGTGCAGGTATGATCCGTAAGCTAGCTTCAGGTTTATATACTTGGCTACCTACTGGTCTACGTGTACTGCGTAAAGTCGAAAATATCGTTCGCCAAGAGATCGATAATGCAGGTGCCGTTGAAATCTTGATGCCCGTAGTTCAACCGTTTGAGCTTTGGGAAGAGACTGGCCGTTCTGAAAAGATGGGTCCTGAGCTACTTCGTTTCACAGACCGTCACTCTCGTCCGTTTGTTCTTAGCCCAACAGCTGAAGAAGTAGTGACGAGCCTAGTACGTAACGAGATCAGCTCTTACAAACAGCTACCTTTAAACCTGTACCAAATCCAGACTAAATTCCGTGATGAGCGCCGCCCTCGTTTTGGCGTAATGCGTGCACGTGAATTCTCTATGATGGATGCGTACAGCTTTGATATCGATAAAGAAGGCTTAGAAAAGTCTTACCAAGCGATGCACGATGCTTACTGTAAAGCATTCGACCGCATGGGCCTTGAGTACCGTCCAGTATTGGCAGACTCTGGCGCAATCGGCGGCAGCGGCTCTCAAGAGTTCCACGTTCTTGCTGAAAGCGGCGAAGACCTAATCGCATTCTCAACTGAGTCAGATTACGCAGCAAACATCGAAAAAGCAGAAGCACTTGCTCCTACTGAAGATGCTGCAGCACCAACTCAAGAGATGGAACTGGTTGATACACCAAACGCGAAAACTATCGCAGAATTGGTAGAGCAACACGGTCTAGCAATCGAGAAGACAGTTAAGACTCTATTCGTTAAAGCTTCTGATGAAGTAGAAGCAGATATTATTGCTCTGATCATCCGTGGTGACCACGAGCTTAACGAAGTGAAAGCAGAGAACCTTCCACAAGTTGCTGCTCCGCTAGAGATGGCTTCTGAAGAAGAAATCCGCGCACTTGTTGGTGCAGGTCCAGGTTCACTTGGCCCTGTTGGCCTAGAGCTACCATTCATCGTTGACCGCTCTGTTGCTGTAATGAGCGACTTTGGCGCTGGCGCAAACGTAGACGGTAAGCACTACTTCGGTATTAACTGGGGTCGTGATGTTGAGCTTGCTCAAATTGAAGATCTACGTAACGTAGTTGAAGGCGACCTAAGCCCATGTGGTCAAGGTACAATCCAACTTAAGCGCGGTATCGAAGTTGGTCACATCTTCCAACTGGGTAATACTTACTCTAAAGCAATGAACTGTAACGTGCTTGGTCCTGACGGCAAGAGCGTAATCCTAGAAATGGGTTGTTACGGTATCGGTGTTTCACGTGTTGTTGCATCTGCTATCGAGCAAAACCACGATAAATTCGGTATCACTTGGCCAGACGCACTAGCACCGTTCCAAGTTGCTATCGTACCAATGAACATGCACAAATCTGAGCGCGTTAAAGAAGCAGCTGAGAAGCTATACGCTGAATTAACAGCTATGGGTATCGAAGTTCTATTCGATGACCGTAAAGAGCGCCCAGGTGTTATGTTTAAAGATATCGAGCTAGTGGGTATTCCTCACACTATCGTTATCGGTGATCGCAGCATGGACGAAGGTAACTTCGAATACAAAAACCGTCGTACTGGTGATAAAGAAGCTATCGCAATGGACACGGTTATCGAGCACCTTAAAGCTCAACTAGCTTAGTAATCAGATTACTCACTAGATAAACATTGAAAGGCTACCATCAGGTGGCCTTTTTTATACCTATTTTTTCCCTTCAAACTCCCTTCTATTTATCAGTAGAGTAAATAAGGTAAGTTAATCCCCTGTTCATCTTCAAATCCGTATATTGGTGTCATCAACTTTTTGGACATGCTCACCATTGGAGGTATCGATGGATATCAAAAGCTTACTTAACCAAGCACTTAAGTCAGATCTCGTTAAACAAGGCACTCAGAAACTTTCACAAGGGTCTTCAAGTTTAAGTGGCCTTTCTCAAGGCAACAATGGCAAGAGTAGCAGTAAAAGTACACTCGGAGCCTTCGGTGCAGGCGCTGTTGGTGGCGGGCTATTAGGTGCATTAATGGGTTCTAATAAAACCAAGAAAATGGGTAAGAAAGCCGCAGGTATTGGTGGCGCAGCAGCTCTGGGCGCTCTCGCTTACAAGGTCTACAACGACTACCAATCTAAACAAGGCCAAACACCGAATGCCGAGCAAGCTCAATTTGATGAGAACGACTCAAACCATAGCGTACTGATTCTCAGATCAATGATTGCCGCATCCAAAGCCGATGGCCATGTCGATGAAGAAGAGATGGCTAAGATTGAACAAGCCGTCGAGAACATGGGTGCCGATTATCAACTGACTAAATTGGTGTCTGAAGAGTTGCACAAACCACTCGATCCAAGTGAAATCGCTCAACTCGCGACATCACCGCAACAAGCCAGCGAAATCTACTTAGCCTCTTTGATCGTAGCCGACGAACAGAACTTCATGGAAAAGGCGTACCTCAAAGAGTTAGCCAAACAACTCAACCTTGCTGATGAAGTGACTTATCAACTTGAACAGCAAATATCTGGTTAAGTGGTCAATATCCGGCTAATTGGCAAGCTAGCAAGTGATATGTTGAGCATCAACAGAATGAGATATTGAGCAAGAACAAACTAACTCTGAACTTAATCAGATCCACTTTGTTTTTGCTTATCTCTATGTGTATATTGAGATCAGTTATCATTTGGTTAGGTATAAAAATGAAAGTATACGATTGTTGTGATTTGGTGCGTGAACTGTATTCTCAAATTGGCAGTGGCGACCAAGGCTATATCCCGAAAGCGATCACCTGCGCGGTAAAAACATTGAATGACCTTGCTGCAGACGAATCTCTTCCTAAAGAAGCGCGTGAGCGTGCAGCCTTTGCCGCTGCAAACCTGCTGATCTCAGATTTCGAGGACTAATATGAACCTCGCTAATTTTGAAAAAATGGATCCTGTAATGTTGATGAGCATCGTCAACATGAAGCTACGTGACGACTTCGGCGGTGATATAGATCGAGTGGTCAACTTCTACGAGATCGACAAAGCAGCATTGATCGCTAAACTTGCGTCAGCTGGTTTTGAATTCCTTCCAGAAGCCAAACAGTTTCGATAGTCATTTAAAACAAGCTTGATTTTGAAAGGCCAACCTCAGTGTTGGTCTTTTTTATTGGTGATACGTATTGGATAAACATGCAGTTAGCCAATTATAAATTGTCTGTCTACATCTATACTTTTATATCTTAGAGTCAACGAGCGCTCCTTGAACCAAAGCGTATTGTTGTATAGGCTACCTGAAATAGCATATAAAACTCATCAATCAATCTGATGATAGCGAAGGATTAACAATGAAAAGACTCGGACTTTTGGCAGTTTTCGCAGCAACACTGACTGCAGGTTGCGCTTCAAATACACAGCAAGACAACTTTCGTGAAGCCTCTTTTGAGCTGTGTAACACCGAAGTCGATATTTACTCAGTAAGCCATGATGAAAGAGTGCGTATTGTCTGCTCTGATGGCTCTAAATTCGCTCTGAAAAGCGAAGACACACTAGAAGTGATGCGTGACATCAATATCGACTACTGTGACGGCGAAGGCTTAGGAAAATTCAACGAGAGCCGCCATTATTACTCATTCAAGTGTAAGTCTGGCACCCTGCTTAGCATCAGAAAGTAGAACCAACATAAGAAAACCACAAAGGGTTGATGTGCAGACATCAGCCCTTTTTAGTACCCGCCTTTCTGCATTCTCATATAACCCAACTCCATACCGACAGATACCAAAAAGGCCCCTAACAAGGAGCCCTTCAAATCGTACTTTCAATCAAATAGCTTAAGTTCAAGGAACAGGCGCGGAGTTTTCAGCACCTTTCCCTAAAACAAAAAGAGACTCAATGAGCCCCTTTAAAAGTATTTTTCAAAGTAGTCGTTTGAAATTCTAGGAGAGCACGCGGAGCTTACGGATGTAAGTGAGCATGCTCGACAACGAAGTACCTCAAAAACAAAAAAGGCCCCTATCAAGGAGCCTTTAAAATCATCATTTTTCAATCAAATAGCTTTAGTTCAAGGAAAAGGCGCGGAGTTTACGAATGTAAATGAGCACCTTTGACACAGAAATTAAGCTATTTGAGCCAGAAAAATTAAGCGTAAACCGGTAGACGCTTACAGATTTCTAGTACTTTTGCTTTCGTTGCTTCGATAACAGACTCATCGCCCATGTTATCTAGGATGTCACAGATCCAACCTGCTAGCTCTTTCGCGTCTGCTTCTGAGAAACCGCGACGAGTGATAGAAGGAGAACCGATACGGATACCTGAAGTAACGAACGGGCTACGTGGATCATTTGGTACTGAGTTCTTGTTTACTGTGATGTTTGCTGCACCTAGTGCTGCGTCTGCTTCTTTACCTGTGATGTCTTTGTTGATTAGGTCAACTAGGAACAGGTGGTTCTCTGTAGAACCTGAAACGATGTTGTAACCACGCTCAAGGAATTCAGCAACCATTGCTTTTGCGTTAGCAACTACACGTGCTTGGTATTCTTTGAACTCTGGCTCTAGAGCTTCTTTGAACGCTACTGCTTTACCAGCGATAACGTGCATTAGAGGGCCACCTTGACCGCCTGGGAATACTGCTGAGTTCAGCTTCTTGTAAAGGTCTTCGCCTTCGTTAGAAAGGATTAGACCGCCACGTGGGCCTGCTAGCGTTTTGTGCGTTGTTGTTGTAACAACGTGCGCGTGTGGAACTGGGTTCGGGTAAACACCTGCCGCGATTAGACCCGCTACGTGAGCCATATCTACGAATAGGTAAGCACCTACTTTGTCAGCGATTTCACGCATGCGCTTCCAATCACAGATTTGAGAGTAAGCAGAGAAACCACCGATGATCATCTTAGGTTTGTTCTCGATAGCCAGCTTTTCCATCTCTTCGTAATCGATTTGGCCTGCTTCGTCGATACCGTAAGGGATGATGTTGTAAAGCTTACCAGAGAAGTTTACTGGAGAACCGTGAGTTAGGTGACCACCGTGCGCTAGGCTCATACCTAGAACTGTGTCGCCTGCGTTCAGTAGCGCCATGTATACAGCGTTGTTTGCTTGAGAACCTGAGTGAGGCTGTACGTTCGCGTACTCGGCACCAAACAGCTCACATGCACGTTCAATTGCTAGAGTTTCAACTTTGTCTACGTACTCACAACCACCGTAGTAACGCTTGCCTGGGTAGCCTTCAGCGTATTTGTTTGTTAGCTGAGAACCTTGAGCTTCCATTACACGTGGGCTTGTGTAGTTTTCTGAAGCGATAAGTTCGATGTGCTCTTCCTGACGAAGAGTTTCTTCTTGGATAGCTGCGAATAGATCCGCATCGTAATCAGCAATGTTCATGTCACGCTTAAGCATCTGTATCTCCTGACTCAGATTGTACTGAAAGTTTCAAAAAAACCACACAACGACCGAAAGCAAACGTTTCCGTCACCGTTTTGATGTGACGCATTCTACATAATTTGATCTAGGTCATAAAGAGCTAATTGCAATTTTATCATGCAGTTTTTTCATAATCACAAATAAGATTCATCATGGTTATTGGGCTTATCCAACCAAAGATGTTCCTTACTGTCAATTTTACGATTTACACCCTGTAAAACGCAGATTACATAGGTTTACCTTAATTTTGCCCCTCTAGCTACCGAAAGCTTAAGTTTTTCTCTACTATGCACGCCTTTATTGATTAGGTAATTATTAAAACGATGGAAAAACACTCACGTAAAGAAGATTGGATTGCAGTCCTGACGGGCACGTTTTTAGTAGCGTTAGGCGTCTTCTTTTTACAGTCTGCGCACCTGCTTACCGGTGGTACTACTGGTTTGGCTCTACTGCTGAGTCAATTTTTGCCTGTAACCTTCGGTATTCTATACTTTGTCGCTAACTGTCCATTCTATCTATTGGCGTGGAAACGTTTTGGTCGCAGCTTTGCGATCAGCAGTGCGATTTCCGGCGCTTTAGTGTCTGTGTTTGCCGATCATTTATACTTGGTTATTTCGCTCGAAGTTCATAATGAGATCTACTGTGCAGTAGCCGGTGGTTTATTGATGGGCTTGGGTATGCTGATCTTATTCCGTCATCGCTCAAGCTTGGGTGGATTCAACGTCTTGTGCTTATTCATTCAGGATCGCTACGGTATCTCAGTAGGCAAAACCCAAATGGCTATTGATGCGTGTATTCTGTTTGCATCATTCTTCTTCGTATCGCCTTGGGTGATTGCGGTTTCTGTATTGGGCACTGCGGTATTGAACATCGTATTAGCGATGAATCATAAGCCTACACGCTATTCGGTGAACTACGCGTCTTAACGCCAGCTATCCAATCAATGAATTACTAGCTGTTTTTCATAACGAAAACAGCTAGTATTTAGCTTTTATAAGCTACCCCTCTTTCGTTATGCAAGATTACCTCTCCAGCGCCAAAGACACTCAAACCTCGATCTTCATTGAAGGTTTAGAATTCAACCCAATGACACGTGTCTTGAGTTGCAACGAGCAGGTCATCGATTTAGAGCCTCGTTCTATCGAGTTACTTGAGCTATTTCTCACGAGCGTCGGAGAGCCATTAGCGGCAGAGCAAATTATCGCGACGGTTTGGCAAAGTAATTTCATATCCAAAAACGTACTCACCAACCGAATCAGCACACTTCGCTCGGTACTACAAAAACACTTGCCAGAGAACGACGCTACCAAAATTTTGGTCACTTACCCACGCAAAGGCTACTTTCTTAGCCCTAGCTCGGTCAGTTTATCTAATGCAGCATCTGAAACAGCAGAAACAGTTTTGGAAACAGAACAACCTAAAGCGCGAAAGACTCCGACGCTAGTGACCTCTGTTCTCCTGTTAACGACTCTGGTGTTACTGATCACTACAGCAAGCTTGGGTTACATGTTATGGCATTCGTCGAACCATGCCTCTGAGGTTGAACGTGAACAGAGGTTAATTCCTAAGGTTGAGCTGCTACTCAATCGCATCGATGCGGTCGGTGACAATGCAAGACATTATCGCAAGATGGTTAAAGCTCTGTTGCTTCAACAACAAATTGAGTACGCCTATACCGATTTAGCCAACCAAGATGCCCCAAGTTACTTCCTAGACCCGGTAGATAGCTCTCCTTTCTTCCCTGGCGCAAAGAACATGCGCACCAGTGACTATCTGCTTAATATTCAGCTGAAGGACCAAGAGGTCGACAAACGACTCGCAGCCAAGGTCAGCCTTATCTACCCGAGCTCAGGTAAGCTTGCCTTTCGTGGCGTTTACTCTATTGAGATAGATAATCTCAGCGAGAGCTTGATGGAGATTAACCAAGAACTTGCGAGCTACTTTGCTCTGCCTGCTCCGCTCTATCCGGAATGGTCTGTCGACAATCACGCATTAAGTGCTCTATTGAATGGCACGACTATCGATCTTGAGAACGTACCACTCAACGTGATGACCTCAACGCTGATCGCTCGCCAGCTAGCGCTATTTGAGACAGATCACCAGCGACTGATTCGATTTACTAGCCTAGTGCAAACCCACTTTAAGTTGATTCCAGACGAACTTAAGCTGTGGCTGGGGATTATTCACTTCAAGTTGAGAGATCTGCAAACTTCGAAGGAATTCTTAACCAACACCGCCGGAAACTCGACTATCGAAAATGCTCTGGTTTATATGGTGGTATCTCACATCGCTTATAAGCAAGGAGACATGGATAAGTTTCGCCTCAACTACATGGAGTCTTTGGTTGCCTTACTACGAGTCGTTCCATCGGAAGAACTGTTTGCGCGCTTATCCAAGCCAGAGTCAAAATCGACCTGCCTTCAGCCTTGGAAAAATCTAAAACTCAGTGTCAATGAGCCGCTGATCATCAAGCAGTGGGAGAATCTGATGCTAAATTACTGTACCGCTGTCGGGCATCAACTATCGAACTAAATAATATAAAATCATTAATAACAGCAACTTAAATATAAATTAAGGTTTCATGTATCTTCATTTTTTGCCCTACAAACCCTCATATCAATAGCATTCCTAAAAACATCCGACCGCTCACGGTCAACAACATTATTAGGAATGCTTCACATGAAAAAAACCATGACGCTGCTTGCGACTTCTCTTTTTGCTCTTTATGGCTGTGGCGGCGGAGGCGGCTCTTCGTCTGGTTCAACCAATGGCAATAAAGGCCCAAGCAATCAAGTCGATTACCCAATCAATGACTCTCAATTCGCGCCTCAAGCAAGCACAGCATTAAAATACGCATTTACCAAAGATGGTGAAACTGAAGGCTCGATGACGATGAACTTCACGCCGTTAAGTGGTGAGCTCGTCATTGCAGGTTTAGAATCAGAGTCAGGCAATGAAGCGGAAATTCAAGTTATCAACGACCTGATCAATTACGGCATCACCGAGTTTTATGTCTCTGAAGACATCATGACGAATGCTGAAGGCACACAAGAAGACGGCAGCATTTATTTTGCAGGTCCTGACCGTGGGTTACACGAAATCACCAATGCTTACTTCATTGGTAGCCAATACATCACAAGAATGATGTACAGCAGCCCACTGTTCCGTTTGAAAGGAACAGACGTAAAAGAGAGCAACCCAATTATTGATATCAGCGAAGAAACCATTTCAATGCAAATTACGCTTGATGGAGAAGCCGTCGCGAATATGTTGAGTGACTTTGAGGATCACCAGTGGGTGCAATCACTGCCAACTGATGCGTCATGCCAAGTTACTTGGCAGCAAGAAATCAATGAAACAGGTGTACGTAAAAGCTTCACTGTTTCGGGTAAATCGATCGAAGCTGCGAATCTTACGGAGAAAAACACTTACTACATTGGCTGTGTCGGTATGGATTCAGCAGAGTTTGGCACATCGTCTGAGCGCTGGTTCAACCCAACGATTGGCCTGATTGAGCAGATTGAATTGATGTCAGTGGAACAATCTACTATTGAGGAATCAGCAGCTAAGCTGACAGCAATAGAAAAAACGTAGTGATACTAACTGCAGCACACTGATGTAAAAAAGGCTTTGGGGAGCAATCCAAAGCCTTGTTGGTAAGCTTATGACCTACTGGGGTACTAAAGGTCATGAGCTTTATTTTGTGTTTAGATATACCTTAATAAAGTGACCTAGCTACCTAGCCCTCAATCAACAAAATACGAGTCTCATAAGGGCGCAATACTTGATGATGCGATGTTACTGAGTCGTCTGTCTCTTGATAGTTAGCAAGCAAGCACTTGGCATTCGTCATATCAAAACGTTCCGGTAAAACACATTCCGTCTCTTCACCATAATAGTTATTAACACACAGCAGAGTCTGCCCTTCGCTCTCGCGAGAATACGCAAATATAGATAGGTGCTCAGGTAGCAAATCTTGATAACTACCATGAGTAATCACAGGCACCTCTTTACGAAGTTCAATCAAACTCTTGTAGAAGTAAAAAACAGAGTCTTTATCTTCTAGCGCTTGCTCAGCATTGATCTCAGGGTAGTTGTTCGCAACATCCAACCATGGCTGAGCCTTCGAAAAGCCCGCGTGCGCTTCACTGTTCCACTGCATCGGCGTACGAGAGTTATCACGAGATTTCTGTGCAAGAATCGCCATCATATCTTGATGAGCCACACCATCACGGTTAACCATGATGTCATACATGTTGGTGCTCTCTACATCACGATACTGGCTTATCTCAGTATAACCCGGGTTAGTCATGCCAATCTCTTCACCTTGATAGATATACGGCGTGCCTTGCATCATGTGTACAGACGCAGCCAGCATCTTCGCCGACTCAACACGATACTGCTGATCATCACCTAAGCGGCTCACCACTCGCGGTTGGTCGTGGTTACACCAGAACAATGCGCCCCACCCTTTGCCGTTCAAGCCTGTTTGCCAATGATTGAAGATCGACTTGAGCTGTAAGAAATCAAACGGCGCATTAGTCCACTTCTCACCATTGGTGTAATCGACCTTAAGGTGGTGGAAGTTAAACACCATTGATAGCTCGCTGTTATCAACATTTGAGTATTGCTGACAATGCTCCAACGTAGTTGAAGACATCTCACCTACAGTCACGCTGCCGTACTTCTGGAATACTGCTTCGCTGATCTCTTTCAGGTATTCGTGTACACGTGGGCCATCAGTGTAAAAACGACGACCATCACCGATATCATCGTTAGGAAAATCTTGTTGTTTCGAAATAAGGTTGATCACATCCAAGCGGAAACCATCAACGCCCTTCTCTGCCCAAAAGCTGATAACGTCCTTCACTTCTTCGCGTACAACTGGGTTCTCCCAGTTGAGGTCAGCCTGTTCTTTGGCGAATAAGTGTAGGAAGTATTGCCCAGTCGACTCATCTAGTTCCCACGCATTACCACCGAACTTAGACTGCCAGTTAGTTGGTGCTTGGCCATCTACTGGATCTTTCCAGATATAGTAGTCGCGGTATGGGCTGTTTTTGTCACCCAATGCCGACTGAAACCACGCATGTTCTGTTGAAGTGTGGTTTACCACGATGTCCATCACGATACGAATACCACGTTGGTGCGCTTCAGCCAGCAATAAGTCGAACTCTTCCATGGTGCCGAATTGCGGGTTAATCGCGTAGTAATCTGAAATATCGTAGCCGTTATCGATCATTGGGGAAGCGTAAACTGGGGTTAACCAAATTGCATCCACACTCAAGTGTTTAAGATAATCCAGTTTTGAAATGATCCCTTTGATATCGCCAGTACCTTTACTGCCACTATCACAAAAGCTCTTTGGGTAGATTTGATAGATGGTTGCGGTTTTCCACCAACTTTCATCATGCTCAGTCATCGCCATCTCTAACACTCACTTACCAGAAAATATAAAATAAAAATCACCATGTGAATCATGGTCGAATAGCCGTTATAACTAAAAGAAAAAGCTATAACTAAGAGAAAAAGCGATGGCTCACTTTGAAGCCATCGCTTATTTAATGCATTACGCGTTGGCGGTTTCTAGCTCGCCTTTCATCTGTGCTCGTTTATAGAAGAACAGTGTTAACGTGACGGGTAGTACAATCGCCACCAGCATCGCAATTAAGTAAATAGACCAATATTGCGGTTGAATCGATAAGATGCCCGGCAAGCCACCAACACCGATACCATTCGCCATCACACCTGCACTACCACAGATTGCAGCCGCTGCAGCACTGCCGATCATTGCGCTCAGCATTGGGAATTTGTATTTAAGGTTGATGCCGTACATCGCTGGCTCTGTTACACCTAAGTAAGCAGAGATTGCTGCTGGAACCGAGATGTCTCGTTCACCTTCGCGTTTACTTAAGATGATGATGCCAACGACCGCTGAAGCTTGTGCGATATTTGATAGCGCAATCAAAGGCCAGATTGGCGTGCCGCCTAAGTCTTGCATCAATTGTAGGTCGACTGCGTTGGTTGTGTGGTGAATACCCGTAATAACCAAAGGTGCGTATAGGAAGCCAAATACCACTGAACCAAGAATCGCAAAGTCACCCGTCATTGCTGCTTTAGCCGCGAATGCTACGCCATCACCTAACATACGGCCAAATGGACCAATGAAAGCGTGAGCTAAAATCACAGACAAAATAATCGATACAAATGGCACGACAACAAGGTACAGATAAGAAGGTACAATACGCTTAAGGTTAGTCTCAATGAACGCCAGAGCCACACCCGCTAGCATCGCAGGGATCACCTGTGCTTGATAACCGACTTTCTCAATCACGAACAAGCCAAAGTCCCACACCTCAGGTACCGATTTACCTATCATGTAAGCGTTCATCAATTGCGGGGAAACCAAGGTTACACCGAGCGTGATACCCAAAATAGGGGTTCCGCCAAGCTTCTTAACCGTCGCCCAACACACACCAACCGGTAGGAAGAAGAAAATCGCTTCGCCAATCAGCCATAAGAAAGAGTGAACAGTTGCCCAGAATTGGCTGATTTCAACGAGGGTTTTGCCGTCGAACATGCGAATGTCGCCAATCACATTACGGAAACCAAGAATCAGACCACCAGTAATGATGGCAGGCAGCAGTGGTACGAAAATTTCGGCTAAATGGGAGATACCACGCTCAAGGAAGTTCATATTTTGACGAGCGGCCAGCTTAGACTCATCTTTTGATGACGCCTCTTTACCCGTTTGCTCAATCAGAAGTGCGTACACTTCATCAACTTCAGTGCCAATCACGACTTGGAATTGGCCTGCGTTAGTAAAACAGCCTTTTACTAGCTTCAGTTTTTCGAGTTCAGCTTTGTTGGCCTGCTCTGTATCGTTCAATACAAAACGCAGTCGAGTCAGACAATGGCTGACACTCGCAATATTTTCTTTGCCACCGACTAACTCGATAAGACGCGCAACGTCTTGCTTCGCTATCTTACTCATACTACCCCACCCTGGTTTCATTCAATTACTCATCTAAACCATGCAGTGATAACCACTCAAGATTCAGATTTATGGGAACATTCCCAATTACAGTTATTATAATGCCCGCATGAATGATAAATTCAAATGGGAACAGTCCCATTAATTGAAAGAGATCACACTCTAATTTTAATCTAAGCGGTTAAATTTCGCTTAATTGAGTGGATTATAGAATCGGAGATTGAGTGTGATGAGAGATCTCTGAATTGCCTAAAAGCTGAGAGATCAATAGATTAGCCGCCAACTTACCTGCAGATTGATAGCCTGGATCAATACTAAATACGCGAGGGAACAAGAAAGAGAGAAGATCATTGCCACCAACGCCTGTTACAACCACATCTTCACGTTGTAGTTCTTGTAGACGCTTGATCACGCCAAGAGCCAATGTGTCACTAGCACAAACAAGTGCTTGAGTTGTAGGAGTCAGTACCTCATCCACCAGCTGATAAGCGCTTTCATGATGAAGTTGGCCAGTACGATAGTTCGCAATCACTCCAGTGCTTTCACACCAATCGAGGTAAGCCTTAAGACGCAACTCACCGGTTGATTTATCGCTAGGATCAACACCAATAAAACCGACATCTGAGATACCCTGATCCGATAGATGCGCTAACGCACTATTGATCACCTGTTGGTTATCATAGTTAATCGACGTTACGTTCTCGGTATCCAGAGCGATAACAACGGCTTTGTGTTCCCACGCTTCGATCGCTGGAATGTCACAGTCCGTAAAGCCAAACACAATAATGCCATCAACGTTACGACGCTTAAGAACCTGAAGATGCTCGTTGGCTTTATCTCTATCGAGTTGGCTTTCCATGATCACCACGTCGTAATCCGCTCGATACAACTCAGCTAGCATGGTGCTAACGGCTTTGTTTTCAGAGGGAGAATCTAAACGAGAGATGATCACGCCGATGACTTTTTGACTGCCACCACGCATTGATTGCGCAGACTTTGAAGGCGTGTACCCAGATTCTTGAATTACTCTTTCCACCCTTTCACGGGTTTCAGGTTTCACTTTTGGATCATTGGTCAGAACGCGAGATACGGTTGACTTACCAACACCGGACAGCTTAGCAATATCGAGAATAGTGAGTTTTTTGCTCATAAAAAGTCTAACGTTAAAGGGAAGAGAAAAAAAAGTGAGGGTAGATCCCCTCACTTAACTGTTTGTAAATCTTAGGAGTTAACTATGACTTACTTTCGACAATTTTTATAGACGACACGACCAAGTTCTAGACGTGCGTTGTCACCTTTAGTACGTAAAGTGACGCTATTGATCAGTTCAGAGGTTCCATCATCTAAGATGTACTTCGTTCCTGAACCTGCCGCTATTTGAGTGAGGCGATATTCATTCTCTGGCAAACGTAATACCGCTTTTTCATTACCAAGGTAAGCGACCTTAAATGAAGCGTCAGACTCACATTGATAAGTCACGAATTGATCGTCCGATACTGCACCATCAGGCGCTGCGGATTTAGAACACCCGAACAACGCTACCGTACATAGAGATGCTATCAACAATGCTTTCATGCTACGTTCCTCATCTTTATATAGTGAACAACACTTATATCTAAGTGAAAGAGACTTAGTGTCTTAACCTTTTAAGAAAGCAGGTACATCTTTAATGCTATCAAGTACCACACTAGCTAACGCTTCACCCTTTTCAGTGATTGGCTTACCGGTTCTTACCAGTACTTTTGTGCCAACACCTGCCTCTTCTGCAGCCATCATGTCTTCAGCTTTATCGCCGATCATGACCGAGTTAGCCATATCAATCTTCAGAAAGTCACGAGCAGAAATGAACATACCTGGCTTTGGTTTACGACATTCACAATCTTGCTTGTAGTCACCAATACCGTGTTCAGCGTGGTGCGGGCAGTAATAGATGCCATCAAGCTCAACGCCGTTATCGACAAAGTTCCAATCCATCCACTGCGTCAGAGAAAGAAAACGGTCTTCACTAAACATGCCGCGAGCAATACCAGATTGGTTGGTCACTAGCACCAATAAATAACCCATATCTTTAAACGCTTTCGCCGCTTCAAACACACCATCGATGTATTCAAAGTCATGCTCATCATGTACGTAGCCGTGATCAACGTTAATCACACCATCACGATCTAAAAAAACAGCAGGTTTAGACAAAATTTTGTTCTCTATCAACTCTCTATTAATCATTAATTATTACACGCTTTATTTGCTTCATCACTATCTATTTAGTTTTGCGTTCGTTAACGATTTGTTTCTAGCTTATCAATACAATCGACGTTTAGCCGTCTAGACGTAAAAATATCTATTGACTTAGATCATAGAACACCATAGCATCGTCTGTAAATCGAGCGAGCTATCGACATATTATTCTGTTCTACCTGCACGGGTTTCTCTATGATTAAAGTGAATCAAGTCAACAAGGTTTTTTATCAAGGCACTAAAGAAATCAATGCCTTAATTGATATCAACCTCCACATTCCTCAAGGTCAAATCTTTGGAGTCATCGGCTCTTCAGGTGCAGGCAAAAGTACCCTAATCCGCTGTGTAAATATGTTGGAAGCCCCGACTTCAGGTGAAGTGATTGTTGACGGTATCGACCTGACAAAACTCAGCAAATCTGAACTTAGCGAAGCGCGCCGTAATATCGGCATGATATTCCAACACTTCAACCTGCTGTCTTCTCGTACTGTATTTAACAATGTAGCACTGCCTTTAGAGCTTGCTGGTAAAGATAAAGCAATTATTGAAGCGAAAGTGAGTGAGTTACTTGAACTCGTTGGCTTAGCTGATAAGCGTGACACTTACCCTGCAAATCTAAGTGGCGGTCAAAAACAGCGTGTTGCGATTGCTCGTGCCCTGGCCTCTGATCCGAAAGTACTTCTGTGTGATGAAGCGACCAGCGCATTGGATCCTGCGACTACCCAATCGATTCTTGAGCTACTGCGTGAAATCAACCGCAAGCTGAACATCACGATCCTGCTTATTACGCACGAGATGGATGTGGTTAAGAGCATTTGTCACGAAGTGGCGATCATCGGCGGTGGTGAATTGGTAGAGAAAGGCACAGTTGGTGACATCTTTGCTCACCCTAAAACTGAGCTTGCGCATCAATTCATTCGTTCAACGCTGGATCTGACGATTCCCGAAGATTACCAAGCACGCTTGCAACAGACTCGTGTAAACAGCAGCTACCCGCTGGTACGCCTTGAGTTTACAGGCGCAACGGTTGATGCTCCGTTGATGACGCAGATTGCACGCAAATTCAATATCGATGTCAGCATCCTAAGCTCTGACCTTGATTACGCCGGCGGTGTGAAGTTCGGCATGATGGTTGCTGAACTGTTCGGTAATGAAGCAGATGATAATGCTGCTATCCAATTCCTACGCGATAACAATGTAAAAGTAGAGGTGCTTGGTTATGTCCTTTAGTTTCAACGAGATTGCTGACTGGATCAGCCTTAACGGTAACCTTCTATTAGGCGCAACAGGCGAAACACTTTACATGGTTGCTGTCGCTGGCATTGTAGGCTTCGCTGTCGGTATTCCACTAGGCGTGATTCTACACACGACTAAAAAAGGTGGCCTGTTAGAGAACACCAAAGTAAACAAGATTCTAGGTGCGATTGTGAACGTCGGTCGTTCAGTGCCTTTCTTAGTGTTGATGGTTGCGATTATCCCACTGACTAAGATGCTGATTGGTACCTTCATCGGTACAACAGCAGCGATTGTTCCACTGACAATTGGCGCTATCCCATTCGTAGCTCGACTTATCGAAAGTGCACTACTTGAAGTACCAACAGGTCTAGTAGAAGCAGCTCAATCGATGGGCGCAACACCAACACAAATCATCAATAAGGTTCTGCTTCCTGAAGCACTACCGACTATTATCAACTCAGTAACGATTACGCTAGTGACGTTGGTGAGCTACTCGGCAATGGCAGGTACTGTAGGCGGTGGTGGTCTAGGTGATGTCGCGATTCGTTACGGATTCCACCGTTACGATGTGACCATCATGGCTGTAACGGTAGTGATGTTGATTGTGCTTGTACAAATTATTCAATCAATCGGTGATTCATTAGTTCGCCGCGTTGACCACAGATAAAGACTCAGCGTTTAAACGCAAACTATCTAAGACAAGAGTCGTCTGAACCAAATTAAATAGATTTATTAAAAGGAGATTATTATGAAATTTAGCCTTAAAGGTTTACTTACTATCGCAGCAGCAGCATCAGCGCTAGTACTAGCAGGTTGTGGTGATAAAGAAGTGGATACTTCTAAAGTAAAAGTTGGCGTAATGGCAGGTGCTGAAGCGCAAGTTGCTGAAGTTGCAGCTAAAGTAGCAAAAGAGCAGTACGGCCTAGACGTTGAACTGGTTACTTTTACAGATTACGTAACACCAAACGCAGCACTGGATGATGGCTCTATCGACATCAACGCATTCCAACACGCACCGTACCTAGATCAGCAAGTGGCTGACCGTGGTTACAAACTGACTATCGCTGGTAACACGTTTGTTTACCCAATTGCTGGTTACTCTAAAGAAGTGAAATCTGTAGACGAAATCCAAGACGGTGCTCGTATTGCAGTACCAAACGACCCTACAAACCTAGGTCGTTCTCTACTGCTTCTTGAGCAACAAGGTCTTCTTGAGCTTCGTGAAGGTGCTGGTCTTCTAGCAACTGTTCGTGACATCGTTAAGAACCCTAAGAACCTAACAATTGTTGAACTAGACGCAGCACAACTGCCACGTTCTCTTGATGATGTAGCGCTTTCTATCATCAACACAACTTACGCGAGCTCTATCAACCTGACTCCACAAAAAGATGGCGTATTCGTTGAAGACAAAGATTCTCCTTACGTAAACCTAATCGTTTCTCGTGAAGACAACCTAAACGCTGAAAACGTACAGAACTTCGTTAAAGCTTACCAAACTGAAGAAGTGTACAACGCAGCTTCTGATATCTTCCAAGGTGGCGTAGTTAAAGGTTGGTAATCACCTAAACTGCAGCATCGTATAGATACCCGAAGGGGCTGACATAACGTCAGCCCCTTTTTATTTACGGCAGTTTTTTATGTACCGCAATTAGTTAGAAAGGCTCGACTTACCACCAAGCTTCCACTTGCATACCAACGCTCATTTCACTGTTTTTTCCTTCACCGAAGGCATTGTCGTTTTCTGCATCATTTAGGTAAGTGGCGAAGATACGAAATTCAGGACGAGACCAGAAACCCACTTGTGGAACCCAAGCCTGAGCGATTGTAAATTTACCACCCGCCCCATCTTTGTTATCAATCGTTTCTACAAAACCACCAATTTCAAGAATGGTACGCATGCGCTTGTCCCACTTATAAAGCGGACGGATTACAGCACTGAACGACTCATCATCACTGTTATTCGCACCAACATCCGATGACGCGGCATAACGAACCGTGTGACCAAATTCGATGTTCTCACCGATATCAAGCACACCCCAGTTAATCAATCGGAAGCCATCCGCATCGTTGTTATTTACATCACGAACGATGCCCTTACCTGTACCAAAGGTTATCATCTGCTCCGCATAACCAGAGTTAGCCACTTGGAGAATGGTTTTGTTGAAACCACCCGCTAGTTTTTGATTTAGGCTGGCAGTCAGCATCACGCTATCATCCGCGTCCACCGTTTGGCCCTGCTTTTCATTGGCGAAGTTCATATCAATACCGACCTCAAGATCAGCATTTTTCCACAATGGAATACCCGCATAACGTATATCAGCAATCATGGCTGTGGTTTCTTTGCCATCAAACACATCGCCAGTAACCGTGTCTTGAATCAAAGCCACCGATAATTTACCTGGTCCCATATTGATGTGTTCAACCCCCGCACCAATACCGCTTACATCCCAGTAGTAGTTATCAACGATGTGAACATCATGGCGTTGGTAGTAGCGCTCACCCGCCCAAATACCAATATCTTTATCTTCAAAAAGCCCTACTGCTTGAACATTGAGTTGAACTACATCAACGCTTTTATCCGCCGCGTTCTCATCTTGGCCTTGCCAGTACGACAACATGGAATCAACTAAAAATGAAACGTCGTCCTCAGCATACACTTCTTTTCTAAAACCAAACTCGCCATACAGGTCATTTTCGTTGCCGAGTCGTCCAACTTTACTCACCTCCCACTTGCTGTTTGAGCCGCCTTCATTACTCAGGCCAACGCCTCCGCGCATGTAGCCATTGAACTCTAATGGTGTGGTTTCATCAGCGTATAAATTAGGTGCAAGTAAAGCAGTAGAGAGTGCAGCAGCAATAGGTAACAGTTTCATCGTCCATTCCTTTCAGATCTAGAATTAGGTTATCACTTATAAATGGGAACATTCCCATGGGATCGATCCCATTTATATTGAGCAGAATATAAATTGAAAGAGAACTGATTGATTACTGTGATCCAGTTAACTATTGAAATGATCAAAAGTTGATGGGTGTGGAATTATTTCGGTGAATACATGAGGACTACAGAGAGAGACATACAGCACAGAATGAGCGTACTTAAGGGCGAAATAGATTCGACAATATTGGAAAAGCCCAATACTGATTAATGCTCAATATGGAGGTCAAAGAAAGAGAAACAGACGAGAAGCTAGCAGAGAGAAAACAGAGGAATAAGTATCGAAGTATTGATCAACACTTCGATACCTTGAATCGAAAATTAAGCTTTATGGATTACTTAAGATGATCCCAAGAGATGTTTGATACCAGACGGCAGTCATCACACTTGAAATAGAAAATATCGTGGATAGGCGCATCTAGCAGCCATTCGCCACCACATTGCGGGCATTTGCGCTCTTTTTCAGCTTTTAAGCTAATGCCACCCACGCGGTACAAGTAGTAATAAGTCGGGATCTTCGTGAGATATTCAATGCGTCCTCTCAAGCCCCAACCGCGTTTGAACAACACACTTTTAGTATCACTAATCTCTGTCAGAGTTGCGTGTTCAGCACGACAACCACCACCCATTTGGACTTCATCACAAGCTTGCCATTCAGTCTGCCATTTCAATACGGCTTTATGGTCACCATTGAAGGTTGGCGGGTTGCGATACAGAGGGATCGGCAACAAGCTGTCACCACTGCGTAGCGGCGAACAGGTATGAACGAACGTCGTGTACAACACCTGCCAGCTTGGCGCTTCGTCTTCGGCCACTTCTTCAGAGTTAAGATCTCGCCCCAGTAAACGTATTTTAGGCGCAAGCAGGCTCGCGTTAGACAAGCGATCAAAACACACTTTTACGAAATCTGAGTGGTTACGCGGGTGCAAGCTGTCTTGCTCTGGGCAGACAACGCGAACATAAAATTCGCCGTCACCCATCACGATAGGAAATTCACGCCCCAACACTTGCCCGTTATAACGAAGTGCATCCATTAAGCCATTAACAGCCTTGTCGACAGCGCTTACCGTTGTGTTGTCAAAACACTCAAATTGAAGTTCTAGTACGTACATCTATTTATACCGCTGGTTGTAGCTTTTCTAAAAATTCTGCCAATGTCTCGGCTAGTACATCACGATTTTTGGTGCCTAAGCGCTCCAAAATCACGTTACCCGTTAGGTTACAGATAGAGATAACATCCAGCTCTGCATCGGTCGCGGCAATGAAAACCGTAGGCTTTAGCTTCAAGCGACGCTGAGTCACTAGGTGACCCAAAATGTTTTCTTGTAGGCATTCGAAGTCTTCATCACTCCAAATCTGTAATAGAGTCAGCTCGTTACCATCAAAAGTCGCATTCATATCTGCGCTGAATTGTGCGCCATAGAAAGTCTTGATGTCTTCATGCAGAGTCAACTCAATACCGGTTTCAACGTTGGTGAAATCCGCGAATTGCTCACGTGGATAGTGCTTCCACAACACGGCGTCGCCACTCTTTTCTTCTACGCATGGCGATACGATGTCCACCAACTCCTCATTACGAGGTAAGCTTTGGTGTTGCTGCTGCCACGCGTCAACGTATCGCTGACTGAAAGAAAGTAGTGCGTCTTGAGCACGTTGAGTCATGAAAATCTCCTAAACACATAATAATAAATAGAATCTGGGCCTTTCCTTGCCGAATAAGCGATGACTTAATGACAGGGTAATGGGGATTCAGTAAAATCGACCCCATTCTAATCGAATTTGAAACGAAAGTATGAGCAAATATTCTGACGCAAAAGAGCTAGCGGGTTTAACCCTAGGCCAAAAAACTGAGTACTCTAACCAATACGATGCAAGTTTATTGCAACCAGTGCCTCGTAGCCTTAATCGCGATGATCTTGCGCTAAACGGCGAGCTGCCTTTTGTTGGTCATGATATTTGGACTATGTACGAGCTTTCGTGGCTAAACACCAATGGCCTACCACAAGTGGCTGTTGGCGAAGTTTTCATCCCGGCAACCAGCCCAAATTTAATTGAATCAAAATCTTTCAAACTGTACCTGAACAGCTACAACCAGACTCAATTTGAAAACTGGGAACAAGTCACTGAGCGCCTGACCCAAGATTTGTCAGCATGTGCAGGCGAAACCGTCATTGTGAATGTAAACTCAGTAACCGACTACACCAACCAACCTATCGTAACGATGGAAGGCGAATGTATCGACAACCAAGACATCCACATCACTAGCTATGACTTTGAAGCATCACTGCTTGAGGGCGCTGCTGGCGAACAAGAAGTCGAAGAAACACTGCACAGCCACCTATTGAAGTCGAACTGTTTGATCACTAATCAACCGGATTGGGGCAGCGTTAAGATCGCATATTCAGGTAAGCAAATTGACCGTGAAGCTCTGCTACGCTATTTAGTTTCTTTCCGTGAACACAACGAATTCCACGAACAATGTGTCGAACGTATCTTCACTGACATCATGAAATACTGTGGTCCATCGAAGCTAACCGTATTTGCTCGTTACACGCGTCGTGGTGGTCTGGATATCAACCCGTACCGTTCAACAGAGCAAGATAGACCAAGCCACAACAAGCGTATGGCTCGCCAATAATAGGCATACAAACCACACACTTATTGGAACCTACCTCATCTTTAAAGGGACATTGAAATGCGTTGGTTATACGTCGTTAGCCTATTTATTTTAAGCTTAAGCACATCGGTTAATGCGTCGGTCTACTCGTCGGCGCTGCTCAATGAAGCCAATAACTTGGTTGAGATCGAGCCGAGCCAAGCAAAACAAATGGCCAACAGCTACCTAACGCTTCGTGTCCTTTCCGATCAACGCGAGAAAAGCCCTTCTGCTATTTCTCGCGAAGAGACAGACTCTTCTATTCGAACACCAAACAGCAGTATCGATGCGTATAAGATCTTAGCTAAAGCAGAGTACAACCTTGGCAATATTCGCATTGCTATCAAGCACATCGAAAAGGCCTCTGAGCTAGCGAAAACCTATAAGCTTGATTACCTAAAGCTGGATCTCCAGATCCTAAAAGTTCGCTTGGTTTGGCTTAATGATAGAAAATCAGCCAAAGCAAAATCAGAGCTAGCAGGTATTGAAGCAAACCTAGAATCGGTGAATAAAACCTTACGCTTGACGGAAGGCATCACCTATCGCTTGATCATGTTAAAAGCCGACATCGCCTCTTACGACAACAAGGTCGACGAAGCTGAGAAGTTCTATCAAGAAGCCAAAACCTACCTCGACCAGCGCTACTCTGAAAAAGTCACCATCGACTACCACATCTCAGTCGGTGAGTTTTATCTGACCCACAAAGAGTACAACCACGCGCTGTCTGAGTTGTTGTATGGCTATTGGAAATCAGTCGAAGGCAACCTGAGTTCACGCTTGGCCAAGGTAAACCGCCTACTTGCTCAGCTTTTCTTTGAGCGCCAAGTTTTAGATAAAGCGCTAGAGCACCTTTCTCAAGCTGCTGATTTCTATGATAACTTTGAAAACTCACCTGTCTTAGCGCAAGTGCTTAAGAAAATGGGTGACGTGTACTTCTATCAAGGGAAATATAACCTTGCCCTGGTGCACTTCTTCAACGTTCTTGATCACGAAAGTACTGACCGAGATATCCACGAAGTCATTGATATTCGCCTAAGCCTATCAGCGACTTACCTACGCCTTTATAATTACCCTTTAGCAGAACAGTACCTAACACGTGCCCTTGAGCTGCTGGAATACACCGACATACCAAAGCTGGAAGGTCGTGCCGCACTGTTATCGGCTGGGTTGGCTTATCACCTGCAAGAAAGCGAAGACGTGATTAAGCATGCAACACGCGCACTTGAGATCTCACGCCAGATAGAAAACATGCGCCTTTCACAACGCTCGTACTACTTACTTTCTTTAGGTTATGAGCAGGCTGGTCGTCCACAGCAGGCGCTAGCAAACCTCAAGCAGTACAACAGCCTTGTTTCTTTAGAGCAGCAAAAACTTAACCGTGTTGGCGAAGATGCATTCCGCCAACAGAAAGAGTTTGCCGAGCAGACCTTGCACTATGCAGGCCAAGCGCAAGAGCTAGAAAAATACAAACTGGAGCATCGTAAGTTCCAAAAAATATCGTTCGCCCTATTCTTGTTCAGCATTGTCTTGTTCTTCTTTGTGCTACGCCGAGGCTACCTCATTCAAACCTTGGCCAAAGAAGTGGACTCACTACGCACAGATCTCTTTACGCACTCGCGTTCGAAGCTTCCTAACCTAAGAATGCTCAATGCGAAGCTCTCGAACTCTTTGGAGCAAACCAGCCAGACCTTTGAGCAATGGCAGATGGGGGAATTGATTCATGAACCACTGAACGACCGTTTGCGCTTTGTGATGATTGATTTGCCGTTCTTGCGCAACATGTACACGCAGAACGGTTACAAAGCCGGTTTAGAACTGGAAGATGCTTTCGGTGAATTCCTCAAATCTAAGCTTGAAGGTCCAGCTCGTGTTTACCATTTCTCGGATGCGAACCTGCTTTATATCGAGCCCAACGCCGACCGTGATTTATCGCCTGAGGCCATGTTCAGAAAGATTCAGTCTTGGGTGAATGACTTCGAAACAGAGCGTAACATCAATCGAACGGTCCGCATGGGCATCGCTGACTACCCGTTTTTACCACGCGCTTACACCGCAATTAACGATCAAGAGCTGCTCGACGTATTGTTAATGTCGACCAATCTAGCTCGTGAGATCAGTCTCAAAGAGCGCAGCAGCCAATGGGTATACCTAAAAGCTATCGATAATGCACCAGCAGCGAGCCTTGCAACTGGTAACATAAGAGAAGCGTGTAAACATGCGATTAATCAAGGGTTAATAAAAATACAATCGTCGTACCAGAATGAGGACAACATCAAAAAAATGCTAAAAGATGACTGATTTGCGAGCGGTTAAGAGCGGCAAGTCGTGACCTTATTTTTAGTTTTGTTATTATCGATGTAACGGAATTTCATCAAAATGATCGAGATCGGTCTACGCGGCGCTAATTAATACATCTATGGGCATTCTTGAAAAAGACATTCAGGCGCAACTCCACCAGCTGAAATCTCAGTTGGAGCAGGTTCGTTTGACGCAAAGAGACACCTCGTTCAAGTTTATTAGAGAACAGAAAGTTCTAAAGCGTATCGTCACATCTTTAAGTGACGCATGTGTTGGCAGTAACAGTCATTTAGATGAAAACCTCATTGCCCTTAGGGAAGAGCTAGAAAAGCAAAAAGACATTAGCTCAATGATCCCAAAGCTGGCAGTATTAGAAAGGATGCTTAAGCAGAAAACGTTGGCTATGGATAAACAGAACGGATATCTGGACGATAGCATTAAGCACAGTGGGGAAACGCTGCAGCGCATAACAGGCCTTCCAGCGCAGCTTAAACGCGACCTACGAAACTTACTTAGCTTCTCCGAATGCAATGGCAGTCAAAAAGTCGATCATGCCATGAAACTTCTCGGTATTTATGAGCGTGCCATTAAGATTATGGCGAATAACTCACGCACTCATTTTGCCGACGCTACGTATTCTCCGGAACAAGAGCTCCTTTCCGACCTATCAAATGAATTACAACATCTGATCACTGAACTTGATTTCGAGGGTGAATCGGGTGATCTCCTTACCGATATTCGAGCGAAGCTGCTGCTTGGTGTTTCCACACAAAACCTACTTGAGTTGACACTTCAGATCCTCAAACTGGTCATTGAAGGCACCAACCTAGAACGTAAGAAGTCTGAACAATTTGTTGATCAGCTTAATTCATCTCTAGCTTCCAGCATCAAAACGGCAGACCAAAATACCGACCAGAGCCAAAGCTACTTTGAGCACCGCCAAGGGCTTAACTCTGAGTTAAATGAACTTGTCACTAAGAGCCAAAACTCTGTAGAGAAAGCAAAAGATATTGATAGTTTAAAGCGCTCGATTAACCCGCTGCTCAGTGAAATAGCCTCTCTTTCGGAAAGATTGAACCACGCAGAGCAAAAAGAACAAGCTCTAATAGAGAGAATGAATTACGGAAAGACTCAGTTAGATTCACTGTATGAAGTCACCCAAGATTACCGTAAGCGTTTGGAAGATCAGGCTCAACGCATGCTGCTTGACCCGCTAACAAAGGTTTACAATCGCACCGCCTTTACTGACCGCTTAGAGCTTGAGTATCGCCGCTGGATCCGCGCACAACACTCACTGCGCGTAGTACTGCTCGATATAGACAACTTCAAAGCGATTAACGATAGCTTTGGTTATACCGCGGGCGACAAAGCACTCAAAATCATCGCAAGAACCATCACCAAAGAAGCAGGCACCACTGATACTGTGGCGCGTTTTTCAGGTGAAGAATTTGTCTTATTGCTGCCAGAGCAAACTGATGAATATTGCCACCAGGTCATTCAAAACATCCAAACTCAAGTAAGTCGTTTGCCCTTTAAGTTCCGTGACCAACAAATCACGATTACCTTGTGTGCGGCAAGCACTCAGTTTAAAGAGTCAGATACACCAGAAGAAGTATTGGAAAGACTCAATAAGACGCTAAACAAAGCAAAACAACGCGGCACTAACCAACTTGTTTGGAACTAAGCCACCTTAGATTTAATTTATTTCATTTTTTCAAATACTTATCACATACCATTTCCCTCAATGTTTGCTAAGCTAATGATTAACATTCGCTTAACAAGCATTCTTGGCAAGCAACGCTGTCGTATCCGTTTCGTCTGGTTAACTCTCTCCCACCTTTAACCAAACACTTTCAACGTTTGCTTCTCACTCTCGAGCCAGAGGGTCACTTCAACGTCCCCTGCTCTTTTCAACAAGGAGGCACTATGATCACTCATATCAGCCCTGCCGGTAGCATGGATTTACTCTCTCAACTTGAGGTTGAGCGTCTTAAGAAAACCGCGTCTAGTGATCTGTACCAACTGTATCGTAACTGTACGTTAGCGGTACTCAACTCAGGTAGCCACACCGACAACTCCAAAGAGTTACTCGACAAGTATCAATCGTTTGATGTTGAGGTAGTGCGACGTGAGCGTGGTATCAAACTCGAGCTGAGCAACCCTCCAGAGCATGCCTTTGTCGATGGTGAAATCATCAAAGGTCTCCAAGAGCACCTATTTTCAGTGCTGCGTGACATTGTTTACGTCAACATGCACCTCGCAGATAACCAAAGGCTCAACCTGACTAATGCCACTCACATTACCAACCTCGTATTTGGTATTCTGAGAAATGCAGGCGCACTTACACCGGGTATCGAGCCTAACCTGATTGTATGTTGGGGTGGTCACTCTATTAATGCCACTGAATACCAATACACTCGCGAAGTGGGTAATGAACTTGGCCTACGTGAGCTGAACATCTGTACCGGTTGTGGACCGGGTGCGATGGAAGGGCCAATGAAAGGCGCGGCTATTGGTCACGCTAAGCAACGTTATACTGATCATCGTTACTTAGGGCTGACAGAACCTTCAATCATTGCTGCTGAGCCACCAAACCCAATCGTGAACGAACTGGTGATCATGCCAGATATCGAGAAACGTCTTGAGGCATTCGTTCGTATGGCGCATGGCATCATCATTTTCCCAGGCGGCCCAGGCACAGCCGAAGAGCTGCTGTACATCTTAGGGATCATGATGCACCCGAACAACGCTGAGCAGCCAATGCCGATTGTCTTAACGGGTTCGAAAGAGAGTGAGGCTTACTTCCGCTCTATCGATAAGTTCATCGGTGAAACCTTAGGGCCTGATGCGCAGAAACACTATGAGATCGTGATTGATGATCCTGCTCGCGCTGCAAAAATCATGAAACAAGCGATGCCAGATGTGCGATCTCACCGTAAAGAGACCGGCGATGCCTACAGCTATAACTGGTCACTGCATATTGAGCCGGAGTTCCAACTGCCATTCGATCCGACACACGAATCTATGGCGGCGCTTGATCTTCATATGGACCAAAAAACAGAGAGCCTAGCCGCTAATTTACGTAAAGCGTTCTCAGGCATTGTCGCAGGTAACGTCAAAGCTGAGGGTATTCTAGAGATCGAGAAGCACGGTCCATTCCTGATTGATGGCGACAAAGAGCTAATGACCAAAATGGACCAACTGCTAAATGACTTTGTGGAGCAACATCGAATGAAGCTACCGGGTGGTACGGACTACGTGCCTTGCTATCAGATTGTGTCTAGTAGCTAATAATGGCAAGCAACTGATAACAGGTGACAAGCGTAAAACTAAACAAGTCATGACGTATACGTCGCTAACGTTTCAACTCACCAAGTGATACGTTACTATAAGGGGCTAGCAGCCCCTTTTTTATTGCCTATTTAGTGGAAACTTATGTCTATCCATCTTGTTATTATCGATGCCTTAAACCTCATCCGACGCGTGCACTCTGTTCAGCCGGACCCAACCGATATAGCAAGAACCATCACCACGACAACTCGCACTCTCAATAAGATTCTGAATGAATCAAAACCCACCCACATCATCGCGGTATTTGATCACCATTTACAAGACCGTGGCTGGCGCGCAGACGTGCTCCCTTCTTATAAGCAGAACCGTAAACCGATGCCAGAGCCATTGATGAAAGGTCTTGATGCTATTCAACAAGCTTGGTGGGAATTAGGCATTGATTCACTGCTGTCTGATGGCGATGAAGCGGATGACCTAGTAGCAACACTGGCAAAGAAAGTGGCTGACCACGGAGAAACCGTCACCATCATTTCGACGGATAAAGGCTACTGCCAACTGCTATCACCCACTCTGCAGATCCGTGACTACTTCCAGCACCGTTGGTTAGACAAACCCTTTATCGAAGCTGAGTTTGGCGTTAAGCCTGAACAACTGGCGGATTACTGGGGGTTAACAGGTGTCAGCTCTAGCCAAGTACCGGGAATTCCAGGTGTCGGACCAAAAGCAGCCAAAGAGATATTAACCACCTACTCAGATATCGAAGCGGCCTACCAAGCAGAAGATCTACCGAAAAAATACCGTAAGAAGTTCGACGAGCACATCGAATCCGCTCGTGTATGTAAGCAAGTATCGGCACTCAAAACCGATATCGATTTAGGGTTCAATCTGCAAGATATTCGCTACGAAGCACACGCTTAAGTCGCTGTGACTCGATGGTATTGATACAAAAAATGCTCCTTAAAGGAGCATTTTTTTCACTGACACCCTAACGTAAATATTAGTGCGGTGAGATGTTTGAAAGCGCCTGAATGTGAACCGTGATCTCTTCGCGATCGTGGTAAAGGTGCTTAGCCTGCATCTTGAACTTCACTTTATTCTCAATAAGGAACACTTTTAGGTTCTCGATATCTTGCAGTACTTCATCGTAACGGCCTTTCATAGGCAGTTTAAGGTTGAATAGTGCTTCTTTCGCCCAGCCTTTGATGATCCACTCACCCATAAGGTGTGCAACGCGCGCTGGCTTCTCAACCATGTCACAGATAATCCAAGTTACGTTCTTACGGTCTGGTTCAAACTTAAAGCCATCCACCATGTGGTGCTTAATTTGACCCGTTTCCATTAGGCTGTCTGCCATCATGCCGTTATCAACACAGTGAACGAACATCGAGCGCTTAACCAATTGGTAAGTCCAACCACCCGGACATGCACCTAAATCAACACCCCACATACCTGGAGCAAGACGCTCATCCCATTCATCACGAGGAATAAATACGTGGAATGCTTCTTCTAACTTCAATGTAGAACGGCTTGGTGCGTCTGAAGGGAACTTCAAACGAGGGATGCCCATAAAGAATTGTGAGTTATTGGTTGGGTAAGAGTAACCCACAAAGCAGTGACCCGGAGCGATGAAGCATAAATGAAGCACAGGCTTCTTAGCGTTATCTTTCGCTGTCATCAGGCCTTTACCACGCATCGCTTGACGCATCGGCACAGTAAACTTACGGCAGAACTTCAAAAGCTCTTTTGCTTCGTTAGTATCTGGTGTTTCGATACGGATATCACCACAACGAGGGAAACCTTCTTTTTCAGAAAGCGCTTCAAGAATTGGAGAGATACGGTCATCGGTTGGCAGGTCTTTGATTTCAACTGCCACTGCTAGCATCTGACGAGCAAAGATCAGTGATTGGAAATCGATCTCTTTGATCAACTTATCCGCTTCACCTGCTTGGTAACATTCAAACAATACAAAGCCTGTATTGTTCTTTAGGCGAGGAAAACCAAACACTTCCAGTTGTGTTGCCTTGTCTTGAATTTCGCCAGCACATTCTTTTTCAAAACCAGAGCGACAATAAAGTAGTACGTGTTTCACTGAGTTACCTCTTTTATATTCAAAGCAGCGAAGGAGAAGACTCCCCAACCAATGATAAACAGTAGACCACCAAACGGTGTTATAGGGCCAAACCATTTTATTCCTGTCAGTGCTAAGCCATAAAGGCTGCCACTAAAACAAAGGATGCCGATGATAAAGCAAATTGCCGCAATGAAAAAATATTTTTGTGATTTAGCGCCAAGTTTCATCTGTAGCAGAGCACCACACGCCAATATCGCTAGAGTATGGATAAATTGGTACTGAACACCGGTCTCGAACACACCTAAAAGATACTCTGGCAAGATAGCCTTCAAACCGTGCGCGGCGAATGCCCCAAGCATCACAGCGATCGCACCAGAAATGCCTGAAAAAGTGAGTAAATACTTACTTTTCATTGAGCACCTCTTTGATAAACGCTGACAACTTCTCAACGGTTAACGCAATATTCTGCTGTTCGGTGTAACCAGAACTCTTACGAGGCTTAAAACTATGGTCGCCATCGGGAATAAACTCAACTCGAATTGAATCCGATAGATTGAAGTCAGCAAACTCTTCTCGCTTACCAAAGGTATCGCGCTCGCCTTGTAAAATAAGACACGGCTTAGCTAACTCAGCGAGATGTTCGCCTTTGTATTTCTCTGGTTTGCCCGGAGGGTGGAAAGGAAAACCCAAGCACGCCATCGCTGCCACTTTATCAACTTCAGACAAATGACTCGCCATGCGCCCTCCCATCGACTTACCACCAATCACAAGCTTATCAGCGTCGCATTGCTCTATGATCTCTTGGTAGGCTTCAAGGAGCTTAGGGGCTCTGTCAGGTGGCCGACGCTTGCCATCTTCAGCACGCTTGATCATGTAAGGGAAGTTGAAACGAATCACTCGTATCCCTTTAAAGGTCAACCCTTTTGTCACTGACTGCATGAACTCGTGGTCCATGCCGGCACCCGCGCCGTGAGCGAAGATAAAGGTGATTGGGTTGTTTTCACCATCAATGATGACGTTATTCATCGAGTAAGTCCTCTTGTTCACTTTGCGCTTTCGCTAGCATCCAGTCACGGAAAGTGGCGATACGACCCATGTCAGCTTGTTTCTCATGACAAACCACATAGAAGGCGTTCTTACTCACCAACACTTCATCAAAAGGCGCAATCAAACGACCTGCTTCGATTTCAGGCTGCGCCAACACATTGTTACCAAGAGCAATCCCCTGGCCGTGAGCAGCCGCCTGCAGCACCATGGTTGAGTGACTGAAGATAGGACCGTGATTAACATTAACCCCGTCAATGCCATTTTGCTTAGCAAACTGTTTCCAATCCTTTCGAGAAGTATCATGCAGTAACGTATGACATGCCAAATCGCTGAGAGATTCTAATGGTTTAGCTCCTAGCAGCACGGAAGGTGAGCAAAGTGGAATCAGATATTCTTGATACAGCTTGTCAGCTCTAAGCCCTGACCAATTACCTCGGCCATAGTAAATAGCCACATCTACATCATCAGTCAGCGAACCTTCATCCATATCAACGGCTTTGATTCTTACATCAATGTCAGGTTCTTGCTGATTAAAGTCGGCAAGCCTTGGTACCAACCATTGAATGGCAAAACTCGGCGGTAAACTGATGGTCAATGCGCCCTTTTCACTTCGCTCAAGCACTTTGTCCGTCGCTTCTGCCAGTGATGTGAAAATATCTTTGATATCCAAGAAGTAGCTTTGGCCTTCTTCAGTCAGCAGCAAAGAGCGGTTTCTTCGGCGAAACAGCTTCAAAGATAAGAATTCTTCAAGCGCTTTGATCTGATGACTGACCGCCGCTTGAGTAACAAACAACTCTTCTGCGGCACGCGTAAAACTCAAGTGTCGAGCAGCAGCTTCAAACACTCTTAGCGAGTTTAATGGGGGTAATCGACGAGACATAGTTACTCTCTAAATAAGCATTAGTTTTTTTTATCTGAAACATTATAATTTGTCCATTGCCTAGCGGCCAGAGAAATTCTATATTTCATCCCGCAGCAGCTAGCCTGAACGGCTTGATTCTCTCTAGAATCAATTGGCTTAGCTCCTGCGATGTTGTGTTTGCAAACTCGTTCTTTTCGAGTTGGGTAGAGTTCTACCAAATGTTTTGTTGCAGTTCTATACTGAAACGAGGCATGTACTTCCTGTATTTATTTTGACCTGTCTGTCAAATTTGTTTACACCGCCTTATGGGCGGTGTTTTTTTATGTGCAAAGAAATGTAACAACAAGTTTATCAATAGCTGTGCTAATTAATCTTTATTATTTTTCATCGCTAATCACAGAATCAGATACCCACTCAAATAATCAACTGAACACATACAAATAGCACCATTGAGTTGCACTAAAAAGTAACAGAATACTTCAAGATACTCACACTTCTTCGGTACTTATAAACCCGTTTAGAGCTCACTCTCTCTATCAATCAAAAATTTTGAATCTGAGCATGACGATAGCACGCCCAAACTCACGACTCTGTCTGACTACTGTAAATCATTCACAATAGAAAATAAAAAAGCCGCTTACTTTTCAGTAAGCGGCTTTGCAAAATGATTAACGGTTGGTCAACACTCCACTATGGACGGTAAACCTTAACGTTATGGAAGCCTTGCTCTTGTAGGTAAAGCGCCTGCAGACGGCTCATTACACCACGGTCACAGTACAGCAAGTACTCTTTATCTTGGTCTAGGTCACCGAACTGAGTCGAAAGCTTGAAGAACGGAATGTGTTTAATTTCAACACCATCGATCTCTAGTGGGCTTTCGTCTTCTTCTTCTGGGCTACGGATATCAAGAACGATAGCGTGCTCAGCAACAGCTTGAACTTGTTCAACTTCAGGCGCTTGCTCTTGGCTCTCTTTCTCGATGTCACGGATATCCATAACACGAGCGTTCTCGATCACTTGATCCAGCACTTCAAAGTTAAACTTAGCTTCTTCTGCTTCCAGTTTGCCTTTCTTCGCTTTCACTGTTGGCTTCTTAGAGATAACACCACAATACTCAGGCATTACTTTAGCGAAGTCTTCAGTACCGATGATACGAGAAAGGTCAATGATGTCTTCTTTGTCCCAGTTGATAAGCGGACGAAGAATCAAAGTATCAGTCACGTTGTCGATGTGGCGAAGGTTAGTTAGCGTTTGGCTAGAAACCTGACCAAGTGCTTCACCCGTTACTAGCGCTTCAATACCGAAACGCTCTGCAACCATACCACCAGCACGCATGAACATACGCTTAAGAACAACGCCCATTTGGCCGTCTTCAACGTTCTCTAGGATTTCAGCAACCACGGGTTCAAAATCTACAGAAATGAACTTCACCTTTGCAGATGAGCCGTATTTGTTCCATAGGTAGTGAGCTACTTGCTTAACGCCAATCTCGTGCGCTGGGCCACCAAGGTTGAAGAAACAGTAGTGAACCTTAGAGCCACGCTTGATGTGCAGGTAGCTTGAAACACCAGAGTCGAAACCACCAGAGATCAAGCTCAGTAGGTCTTCTTGAGTACCAAGAGGGAAACCACCTAGGCCTTTATGGCGAGCTAGAACTTGGTTTAGCTTATCGTTAGCCACTTCAACCTTAACGGTTACATCAGGGTTCTTAAGTCGAACTTTAGCTGACTCAACCGCTTGGTTTAGACCACCACCTACGTAGCGTTCAAGTTCAATAGATGTAAAGTCATGCTTACCACGACGCTTAGCACGAACAGAGAAAGTCTTGCCTTCAATGTCAGCACGGCTGCGTTCTAGTACTTGCTCGTAAATATCGTGCAAGTCTTTGAATTCAGACTGTTGTACTTCAAGAGAGTGGTGAATACCTGGAGTGTGAGTCAGAGCCTCTAACACTTCTGTGTAGTACTGGTCACTCTCAGACGTCACTTCTATATGATCGCGACGGTTGAATACCGCAACACTTTCACAGCGACGTTGAATAACGTTACGAATGTTGCACTCTAGAATCCTTGTGAAGCGCTTACGCACCGATTCACTTTTTACAAAAATTTCCGGATGGGGCTTAACAATAAATTTCATAGTACTTTCACAACATTAATGTTCAAAATTTTGAAAACGCTCATCGCCAAACAAATTAGAGAATTTACCCAGCACTTGAAGCAAGAATAGATCATATCTAAACCTAAGGGCGCGAATTATACATGAGAAAGTGAAGCAAGGAAAAGAGTGCTTGCTGCAACACCATCATTAAACTGCCTGTTATTAAAAGTAGCAGGTTTCGAAACGACATAAATACAGCAGAGAGATGATTGAAGACCAACAAACAAAAAGCCCAACCTCATTGTAAGGTTGGGCTTTCGATGCTATCTGTTCACTACCGCGTGCACATATCGGCTACTCATTAATAACAGGCACTTCATCACTGTAAAGCGGTTCACCCTGCATGATGCTGATTTCAACGCGGCGGTTAACGCTACGTTGCCATTCAGTATCGTTCGGCTCGACTGGCTCAGTATCGGCCATGCCACGCACTCTCAAGCGTTGATGAGAAAACCCACGAACCTTCTCCATCTCTTGAGCAACAGACACTGCTCGCTGTGATGACAAGTCCCAATTTGAGCGATAAAGCTCTGAATCAAGACGTTGGTTATCGGTATGTCCTGAGATTCGGACAATGCCCGGTACATCTTTTACTAGTTCAGCGACCTGTCTCACCAATGGGCGAAATTTAGGTTGTAAGAAAGCAGAACCCGATGGGAATGCGCCTTTCTCACGAATTCGAATAACAATCTGCTGGCCAAGATTTTCCACCTCAATCGCGCCTTGGTCGATTTCTCGTTCCAACGCTTTCTTGATGCTTTCCATCAAGGTTTCCATCTCTTGCGATTGAGCTTCAGCTTGTTGTTGCTGTTGGTCTGACTCAGAGTTTTGATTATCGTGAGTCGAAACCTCTGGCGACTTGCCTCCGGTCATCTTGCCTTGGTCACGCATGGTGCCGCCAGCTCGCTCAGATTCACCTTCATGAAACTCAAGCGTTTGCTGCGTAATATCAATAGTCTGCTGCATGATCACATCAATAGGTGTTGGCTCTGGGCGACCAGGGCGGAACTCTTGTGCAATAATGCTGGTGCCTTTAGGAATGTCTTTCACTTCCAAGCGGTTTTGTACACCAAACGCGAATTTCATCGAGCCAGCGATCTGTTTGAACTTCAGTACGTCCATCTCAGAAAATGAGAGCAGCAGTACGAAGAAACACATCAGCAGTGACATCAAGTCAGCAAATGTCCCCATCCATTGAGGTAACCCCGGAGGAGGACATTTACATGGATTCTCTTCATCCATCTTAAACTCCTCTTACGCGGGTTCACCATCAATCGTGCGCTTACCTTCGTTGAGGTAGCTCTTGAGGTAACCATCAATAACTCGTGGGTTCTGACCATCTTGAATAGCCAGTACACCATCCATAACTAGACGACGGTTAAGTGTTTCTTGGTCACGACGTAGCGCAAGCTTGTCAGCAATTGGGAAGAACACCATGTTCGAAAGAATCGCACCGTACAGAGTGGTCAAAAGTGCTACCGCCATCGCAGGACCGATCGCTTTTGGATCATCCATGTTCGAAAGCATGGCTACCAGACCAACCAAGGTACCAATCATACCCATCGCAGGAGCAACATCACCAAATGCAGAGAACACTTTCGCGCCCTGCTCGTGACGTTCAGTCGTTAATGCGATGTCTTTTTGCAATGCTGCACGTACTACATCTCCATCATGGCCATCTACCAACAGGTCGATGCCCTTTTGCATGAAGCTGTTACTGATTTCCATCTCTTCGAGTGCTAAGAAGCCACCTTTACGCGCTGCATCCGCCATCTCTACCACTTTAGCGATGAGATCTTCAGGTTCATCGGCTTTAAACATGAAGGCTTTGCCTGCAATTTTAGTCGCACCAAAGAACTGCCCCATGGTGAACTTCATCAGAACAACAAAGGTTGAGCCACCAACCACGATCAAAATGGATGTCGTGTCATAGAACATCCCGAGGCTTCCACCTAGGATCATTGCCATGATTACAAAGGCAAATCCACCAATCAAACCTATTAGGGTTGCTAAATCCACTGAGCACTCCTCATGCTTTTTTGTAGCTCTATGTCGACGATAATCTTTGTATCGGCAAGACTATAAGATCTTTTAGTAAATTCTTGGCCTAAGTATCACACTTTTCGTTTTTGAATCCCAACTATTGGCTTACTTTGCTCTTATAGGTAGCGCATAAACTCGATAAAGCTAAGGTTATTCAAGCAAAGTGAGTTCAAGCCCCTTAAAAACAAACTTTCTAGCAAAATTTCTTGGTTACATTTGACCATCTTAGCGGCCTAGGGTAACGTTCGTTCATCTTTCCAAACGCAGATTTATTATGGCTACTAAGAAACCTGAAAATATGAGCTTTGAAGCAGCAATCGAAGAGCTTGATGGCTTGGTTGATCAACTAGAAAATGGTGATCTAGCTTTAGATGATGCGCTGAAGAAGTTCGAACGAGGTATCTCCCTCGCTCGTGCCGGTCAAAGCAAACTAAACGATGCTGAACAGCGTGTTAGCATCCTACTGCAAAATGATGAAAACGCAGAACTTAGTGACTTTAACCCACAACCAGAATAACGAATTGTATGAGATCCCCTATGATCGAGACTTTATTGTCTTATCAAGCACGTAATAACGAGCAACTGAACCTTTGGCTTGATCGCCTGCCACACCAAAATCAGAACCTGATCAACGCGATGCGTTATGGGTTACTTTTAGGCGGTAAACGCGCACGTCCATTTCTTGTCTACATTACAGGGGAAATGCTCGGCTGCTCCGCTGAAGAACTCGATACTCCAGCCTCTGCAATCGAATGTATTCATGCCTATTCTCTGATTCACGACGACCTTCCAGCTATGGATGACGATGAACTGCGTCGTGGCCATCAGACTTGCCACATCAAATACGATGAAGCAACGGCAATTTTAACGGGCGATGCACTACAAACTCTCGCGTTTACTATACTTGCGGAAGGCACATTAAGTGCTGACGGGGAAAGCAATCGCGTTCGAATGATTCAACGCCTAGCTGAAGCCTCTGGTGCACAAGGTATGTGTATTGGACAAGCACTTGATATTGAAGCTGAAAACCGCTCTGTCACGCTAGAAGAGTTAGAAGAAGTTCACCGCAATAAAACGGGCGCTCTAATGAAATGTGCGATTCGTTTAGGTGCACTCGCTGCTGGCGAAAAAGCGTTTGAAGTGATGCCTCAATTAGACAAGTACGCCGATGCCATTGGATTAGCATTCCAGGTTCAAGATGATATTTTAGATATCACCAGCGATACTGAAACTTTGGGTAAACCACAGGGTTCTGACCAAGAATTAAACAAAAGCACCTACCCTTCTTTGCTAGGTTTAGAGGGCGCTCAAGAAAAAGCGCAAACTCTGCTACAGGAAGCGCTTCAAGCTTTGGCTGCAATCCCATACAATACCCAGTTACTCGAAGAGTTCGCCCGATACGTCATCGAGCGCAAGAACTAAGACAATAAGCGCGCATTACCTATGACTCTTGATATATCAAAGTACCCAACTCTTGCTTTAGCTGATAAGCCAGAGGATTTGCGTCTCCTCCCGAAAGAGACGCTTACACAGCTTTGTGATGAATTACGTACCTATCTTCTTAACTCGGTGAGCCAATCAAGTGGTCACTTAGCGTCAGGCTTAGGTACAGTAGAGCTAACCGTTGCTCTGCACTACGTGTACAACACACCTTTTGACCAGTTGGTTTGGGATGTTGGCCACCAAGCATACCCGCATAAAATTCTTACTGGTCGTCGCGACCGCTTGTCGACTATCCGTCAAAAAGATGGGCTACACCCATTCCCATGGCGTCAAGAGAGCGAATACGACACCCTTTCGGTTGGTCACTCTTCAACTTCGATCAGTGCTGCACTTGGTATGGCTATCAGTGCAAAGAAAGAAGGCAAGAATCGTAAAGTCGTGAGTGTGATTGGTGACGGCGCGATTACTGCGGGTATGGCATTCGAAGCTATGAACCACGCGGGCGATATTCACAATGACATGCTGGTTATCCTTAACGATAACGAGATGTCGATCTCTGAAAACGTAGGTGCTCTGAACAACCACCTAGCTCAAGTTCTTTCTGGCAGTCTTTACACGTCTATTCGTGAGGGCGGCAAGAAAGTGCTATCTGGCGTTCCGCCGATTAAAGAGCTGGTTCGTCGTACAGAAGAACACCTAAAAGGCATGGTTGTTCCTGGCACCATGTTTGAAGAGTTAGGCTTTAATTACATTGGTCCAATTGATGGGCACGATGTGAATGAGCTGATTAAAACGCTGAAGAACATGAGAGACCTTAAAGGCCCTCAGTTCCTGCATATCATGACTAAGAAAGGCAAAGGTTACGAGCCAGCAGAGAAAGATCCAATCGGTTACCACGGCGTACCGAAATTCGATCCAGCACACTCAAGTCTGCCTAAGAGCACCAGCTCTAAACCAACTTTCTCTAAGATTTTTGGCGACTTCCTGTGTGATATGGCCGCGCAAGATCCTAAGCTGATGGCGATCACGCCTGCAATGCGTGAAGGCTCTGGCATGGTACGTTTCTCTAAAGAATATCCAGAACAATACTTCGACGTTGCTATTGCTGAGCAGCACGCTGTGACGCTAGCAACCGGTATGGCGATTGCGGGTGATAAACCGATTGTGGCTATCTACTCGACTTTCCTACAACGTGGCTACGATCAGTTGATCCACGATGTAGCTATCATGGATCTACCGGTCATGTTCGCGATTGACCGTGCAGGTCTTGTCGGTGCCGATGGTCAAACACACCAAGGTGCGTTCGACTTAAGCTTTATGCGTTGTATTCCAAACATGGTGATCATGGCACCAAGTGACGAAAACGAATGTCGCCAAATGCTATACACTGGCCACCAACACACAGGTCCAAGTGCCGTTCGTTACCCTCGAGGTAATGGCATGGGCACTGAGATCCAAAGTGAGTTTACTGCGCTTGAGATTGGTAAGGGTCGTATCGTTCGTGAAAGTGCGAAAGCAAAAGATGGCTCGAAAGTCGCTATCCTAAGCTTCGGCACTTTCCTTGAGAGCGCACTTCAAACCGCTGACGCTATCGATGCGACCGTTGCAGACATGCGTTTTGTGAAACCGCTAGACGAAGCTCTGATCAAGCAACTTGCTGCTGACCACGATGTACTGGTTACTATCGAGGAAAACGCAATCGCAGGTGGTGCGGGTGCGGGTGTGATTGAATTCTTGATGCAAGAGAAACTACTGATGCCAGTATTGAACCTTGGCCTACCTGACAAATTCATTGCTCAAGGCACTCAAGGCGAGCTACATGAAGAGCTAGGCTTAGACGCGAAAGGTATTGAGAAGTCTATTTCTGACTACCTTGCTAAATAGCTTTCACAAGCAAACGGCATAAACGACAAAACAAAAAGGTTGGCCCTAGGGTCAACCTTTTTAGTATCCGTTAATTAGTTTAGTGTACCACCAACTAAACCTTCAGCTAACTCACACTAACCAACCTGCGAAATGCGCTACGGCATACAACGAAATCGCCGCCATAATACCCGCCACAATATCGTCAATCATAATACCCAAACCACCATGAACTCGCGCATCTAACCAACCAATCGGCCATGGTTTTACCATGTCAAAGAAGCGGAAAAGCACAAAACCAGTCAGAAGCCATTTCCAGTCATCAGCAGGGATATTCAGCATCGGCACCAAGCTCATGGTGATCCAAAAGCCCGCAAACTCATCCCAAACGATAGAACCGTGGTCATGCACGCCCATATCATCAGACGTTACTTGGCAGATCTTAATACCAATAATGCAGCTTACAACCACCACAGCAACGTAAGCAGGGAACGGTAGCTGAACCAACAATAAGTACAACGGAATAGACGCGAGCGTACCCATGGTGCCGGGAATAATAGGCGATAAGCCACTACCAAAACCCGTTGCTAAGAAATGCCAAGGGTTTTTAAGAGAAATAAGAGAAAGTGGGTTTGTCATCAATTAACCTTAAAGTGATCGTAACCAGTTAAGTTCCAACTCAGTGGTTCACCATTATTGTGTAATTCAAAATATTCTACAGGTCTTACCTGGCCAATGCAGGTGACTTTTGTGCCAGTGTGTGACAAAGCACTTTCCAATGACCCTTTATTCTCTTCCGGCACAGTAAAGCACAGTTCGTACTCTTCACCACTGGTGAGCGCATACTGTTGAGCCGAAGCGACATCAGAAGCAAACTGGCGTAGCTCTGGAGAGATAGGAAGGCAACTCACATCAATGCTTGCACCAACCTCTGAACGCTTCAGGATATGCTTTAGGTCAGCAATCACGCCGTCAGAGATATCAATAGCAGACGAAGCAAGATTAACGAGCGCCTGGCCCGCGAGCACTCGTGGAGAGCTGATGTAGTGTCTCTCTTCAAGCTCAAGTGCATAAGGCTTAGCTTTGTTCTGTTCAGGGTTAAGTAGCACTTCGAGGCCAGCTTTACTGTCACCTAGGTTACCCGTTACGTAAATCCAGTCACCCACTTTAGCGCCATCTCTACGCAGTGCTCGTCCTTCAGGAACAAAGCCCTGTACAGTCAATGTCAGACTTAGTGGCCCTTTAGTTGTATCACCACCAATTAACTGGATACCAAAGTAGTCTGCGAGTTTAAAAAAGGAGTCACAGAAAGGAGCAAGCCATGCCTCATCCACTTCAGGCATGGTTAACGCAAATGAAACCCAAGCAGGCGTCGCCCCCATAGCAGCAAGGTCGCTAATGTTAGACGCCAAGGCTTTATGTGCAACCCAAGCTGGGTTCGCTTCCGCTAAGAAGTGAGTACCCGCAACTAAGGTGTCCGTGCTGATCGCTATCTCAACATTGCTTGGCGCTTTGACCAAAGCACAATCATCACCCGCAGCCAGATGTACATCTTTACGTTGTGGTTGTCGATTTACAAAATATTTTTCAATCAGGTTAAATTCGCCAGACATCACATGCCCTATCTTTAGTCTTCATACAAATCACCGTAATTATTGATATTACAGAAATTTAGTTACAAAAAAGGCCAGCATGATAGCTGACCTTTAGATTCAATATACGAACATATTATTTCTTACGAACGTGCGGTGCAGCTTTATCAAGCACACCGTTAACAAACTTATGGCTGTCTTCTGCTGCGAATACTTTCGCAAGCTCGATAGCTTCGTTGATAACCACTTTGTATGGTACATCTTCGCGACGAGTCATCTCGTACATAGCTAAACGTAGAAGCGCTAGTTCCATCAGATCCAGATCTTGCATAGGGCGAGATACGAATGGACGAAGCTTGCTATCAAGTTCCATGTGGCTAAGAGCAACACCAGTTAGCAGGTCGCGGAAGTATGCAACGTCTGTTTCTGGCATAGCAAGTGCAGGTTCTGCAGCATGATGCTCTTCTTCATCATACTTACCACCAGATAAGAACTGTTCTTCAACGGTAGCAATATTTTCTTTAGTAATTTGCCAAGAATAAATTGCTTGTAGAGCAAATTGACGTGCGTTACGACGTGCGGCTGGTTTCACACTGGCCCCCATTAGGAATCGATTTCAGAAAGAACGTTGATCATCTCAAGTGCGCTAAGTGCTGCTTCTGCACCCTTATTACCAGCCTTGGTTCCTGCGCGTTCAATAGCTTGATCGATCGTATCAACAGTAAGAACACCAAACGCTACTGGAAGAGAGTATTCCAGAGACACTTGTGCCAAACCTTTATTACATTCACTACAAACATAGTCAAAGTGAGGTGTACCGCCACGAATTACTGTACCAAGAGATACAATCGCATCGAACTTGCCTGTTTTTGCAACGCGCTGCGCTACAAGTGGAAGTTCAACTGCACCAGGGCAACGAACAACAGTGATGTTGTCTTCGCTTACTTGTCCATGACGCTTTAAAGTATCGATTGCACCAGAAAGTAAACTTTCGTTAATAAAACTGTTGAAACGAGCAATAACGATAGCAATTTTTGCATTTGGCGCTGGGAAGCCACCCTCGATCACTTTCATAAGCCTTCCTTTAACTATTTTCATCAAGTGAGAATCGCCGGATTCTAGCACAAAACTGTGAGCAATATCTAATGGTAATTTAGAAGAACAGACACCGGCAATGTAAAGATGATAATGCAGCGCCAATCCCAAGCATATAGGAACAGCGAGTAGCCAAGTTTGTGTATTGAACACGTTTTGAGTCGAACTTGGCTACTTTGCTCTTTTGGCAAGATTTATCACCAAAAGAGCCACTGAAATCATCGGTAAATTATGTCGCTACAAACGGAGAAACGTCTGCTTGTTGACATAGGATTTATTCGCAAACGTACTCAACAACGTTAAGACCAAAACCACCCAATGCGTGGTAACGCTTAGTGCTCGAAGAAAGCAGACGCATATCGTGTACGCCTAGGTCTTGAAGAATCTGAGAACCGACACCAACACGACGAGAAGTACCTTGCTTCTTAGCCATGGTTGGCTGCTCGTTCTTATCTTGCGCTTCGAATGTCTTCACTTTGTGGATCAAAGAATCAGACGACTCTTCGTTGCCAAGAATAACCAACACGCCGCCTTCATCACCAATGCGCTTCATCGCTTTATCTAACGACCAGCTGCGCTCGGTACCGCGGTCTGAATGAAGCAGATCGGTAAATGTATCATGCAGGTGAACACGCACTAAAGGAGCGCCTACAGACAAGTCGCCCTTTTGCATTGCGTAGTGGATCTGGTTATCAATTGTATCGCGGTAAGTCACAAGCTCGAAATCACCAAACTCTGTTGGTAAATGACATTGTGCAACGCGCTCAATTGTCGTTTCAGTGTTGTTACGGTACTCAATCAAGTCAGCAATAGTGCCAAGCTTGATGTCGTGCTTTTCTGCGAACACTTCAAGGTCAGGGCGACGCGCCATAGTACCGTCGTCGTTTAGGATTTCTACGATAACCGATGCTGGTTCACAGCCTGCTAATCGAGCTAAATCACACCCCGCTTCAGTGTGGCCAGCACGCGTTAATACGCCACCTTCTTGAGCAGTCAGTGGGAAGATATGACCAGGTTGAACTAAGTCAGCCGCTTTTGCGTCTTTCGCTACTGCAGCTTGAACCGTCACTGCACGATCGGATGCTGAAATACCGGTTGTTACACCCTCTGCCGCTTCAATCGAAACCGTAAAGTTAGTGGTGTACTGTGCATTATTGTCTTGAACCATAGGTGCTAAACCCATACGGTTTGAACGCTCTTTAGTCAGCGTTAGACAGATCAAACCGCGGCCGTACATTGCCATGAAGTTAATCGCTTCTGGCGTAACATGTTCTGCTGCCATGATCAGATCGCCTTCATTCTCGCGATCTTCATCATCCATCAGGATAACCATTTTTCCTAGGCGAATGTCTTCAATAATTTCTTGAGGAGTACTAATTGGCATTGTTCTATATCCTTTGAAATGGTTCTGCTTCCTAGAACCGACACTATTTAAACCTGATGATATTGCTTCGCTTTACAAAGTCTCGCTTAATTACTTTGTATTAACGGTTAGGCAAAACCATTCTGCTGTAAGAATTCCATCGTTAATCGAGATTCAGGCTCAGATTCTTGTTGCTGACCTTGCAGTAAACGCTCCATGTAACGCGCTAATACATCGACTTCTAAATTCACTTTACGACCTACATTGAATTGGTCGATGGTGGTTTCTGAAGAGGTGTGAGGAACGATAGTCAGCTTGAATGCGTTCTTGCGTAAATCGTTCACAGTCAGACTGATGCCATCGACCGTTATTGAGCCTTTTTGAGCGACGTATTTTGAGATCTCTGCTGGCATTTCTACCCAAAACTCAATTGCACGGCCAACTTGGTTGCGTTCAACAATCTCACCCACGCCATCAACGTGACCAGACACAATGTGTCCACCGAAACGCGTGGTTGGTAACATTGCTTTCTCAAGGTTAACTTTATCGCCCGCTTGGTAATCGACAAAACCCGTTTTTTTCAGGGTCTCAAGCGAAAGATCTGCACTGTAGCTGTGGTCGTTGAATTCAACGACTGTCAAACACACACCATTGGTTGCGATACTGTCGCCTAACTGAACGTCAGCCATATCAAGCTTGCCAACGTTGACCGTTACGGTGATGTCTTCTCCGCGGGGAGTGATTGCACTCAATGTACCTACGGCTTCTACAATTCCTGTAAACATTTTAAAACTCTTTTTGTTGTCAACGACACGTATGCAGTTGGAGTAACTATTTCGAGAGTGGTTTCGCTGCTATTGGTTTAGCCACAATTGGTTTCGCCACAATGCGAATATCCACACCAACCTGTCGAACATCTTTAATTTCTAGGTCAATAACGTCAGACATTGAAGTGAGCCCTAATGCGCCCATCAAACCTCGTCCGTCACTGCCCATAAGTTTAGGTGCTAAATAGAGGATTAGCTCATCCACCAGCTGTTCTTCAATCAAGCTTTTTGCCAATGTTGCGCCCGCTTCGACCCAAATATGGTCGATATGATTGGCAGGTAATTGACGCATCAGATCGTGCAAATCGAGCTGACCTGCATCTGTGGTTCCTACTTCAATATCCGCAGACGCTTCAGCCACTCTTAACACTGGTGTTGGCGACTGATATAACTTGAGCTCAGGACGCAGTTGATTTTGACGATCAAGAATCACGCGAATTGGCTGACGAAGTTCATCTTCAGCGTAATGAGCTTTAATACTGCTTGGCAACTCTGCCCAGCGAACATTCAACGAGGCGTTATCTTCAATCACCGTTTGGCTTGTGGATAACACTGCGCCCGCTTTTGCTCGGTAATTCTGAACATCACGACGCGCTTCTGGCGATGTGATCCACTGGCTTTGGCCATTTTCCAATGCAGTTTGACCATCAAGGCTAGCCGCCATCTTCAACTGAACAAATGGCATGCCAGTTTGCATACGCTTGATAAATGCAGGGTTCAAATCAAGAGCATCTTGCTCTAACAAACCAATTTCAACCTCAATACCCGCGTCGCGTAGCATTTTGATACCACGACCTGCGACTTTTGGGTTTGGGTCCTGCATAGCGCAAATTACTTTTGCAACTTGAGCCTTAATCAAACCTTCGGCACAAGGCGGCGTTCGACCATAATGCGAACAAGGTTCAAGTGTGACATAAGCTGTCGCGCCTTTGGCCTTATCGCCTGCCATTCTCATGGCATGCACTTCGGCATGAGGTTCGCCCGCTTTAGCATGAAAACCTTCACCGACGATCTGACCATCGGTTTGTACGATGACACAGCCCACATTCGGGTTTGGTGCAGTAGTGTAAATGCCGCGTTTTGCTAACTGAATAGCACGCGACATCATTTGAAAATCTAGGGGAGTAAAGTTTGACATGATTGAGGAGTTAATCCTCTAATTTAGCGATTTCTTCGCCAAACTCTCGGATGTCTTCAAAACTACGGTAAACAGAGGCAAAACGGATGTACGCCACTTTGTCCAATTCTTTCAATTGGCCCATCACAAGGTTACCAATCATCTCGCTTGGTACTTCACGCTCACCAGTTGCACGGAGTTGTGACTTAATCGTACTGATCGCAAGTTCAATTGCATCAGCACTCACTGGGCGTTTTTCGAGGGCGCGCTGAACACCACCGACCATTTTATCTTCGTTAAATGGTTCGCGGTTTCCATTCGACTTAATTACTTTAGGCATCACAAGTTCTGCCGATTCGAACGTAGTAAAACGCTCGCTACATGCAAGGCATTGACGGCGACGACGAACCTGATGTCCATCGGCAACCAGTCTTGAATCGATTACTTTAGTGTCGTTCTCTGAACAAAAAGGACAATGCATATCACCTCCAAATAATTGAATATCAGTGTAACGGAATTGCCAAACGTTAGGAAAGAAAAAGGGCCAATTAAGGCCCTTTTGTGTGGTGATTCATTGATTATTGCTACTCGATCGCCATTTCAAAAATGAGCTGAGGAGTAAAATTAACGACCAGCGTTAACCGCGAACTAAATAGTTCGCTTTACCTACCCATTTGTAACTTGTTAGCTCTTCTAAGCCCATAGGGCCGCGAGCATGTAATTTCTGGGTAGAGACTGCTACTTCAGCGCCCAAACCAAACTGCGCACCATCAGTGAAGCGAGTTGATGCATTTACATATACCGCCGCAGAACCTACCGAGTTAATAAAGCGCTCTGAGCTTTCTAGGCTGTTAGTCATGATCGCATCAGAGTGACTCGCGTTGTGTACGCGCATGTGGTCAATCGCTTCTGCAACGTCAGCAACCACTTTTACGCCTAACGTGTAGCTTAGCCATTCAGTGTCAAAGTCACCTTCAACCGCATCACGTTGGTCTTCAAAGCCAGTTAGCAGTGATTTTGCACTCGCATCAGCAACCAAGGTTACCTTGCCCGCTAAACGCTGTTTCAGCTTAGTAAGGAAAGCTTCAGCAACGGCTTCATGCACTAGCAGTGTATCCAATGAGTTACATGCAGATGGACGTTGAACTTTCGAGTTTTCAACCACATCGACAGACTTCTCAAGATCAGCGCTTTCATCAACAAAGATATGGCTGATACCGAAACCACCGATGATCACTGGAATGGTGCTGTTCTCTTTACACATCTTGTGCAAGCCAGCGCCACCACGAGGAATGATCATGTCAACATAGTCATCTAGCTTAAGCAGTTGAGATACGAGTTCACGATCCGGTTTTTCGATGTACTGAACAGAAGCCGCAGGAAGTTCCGCTTTCTCTAATGCAGACTGGATAACTTTAACCAGTTCCATGTTCGAGAAAAACGTCTCTTTACCGCCACGTAGGATACTTGCGTTACCAGTCTTCAGACACAATGCCGCAATATCAATGGTTACGTTCGGACGCGCTTCATAGATAACGCCAACCACACCAAGCGGTACGCGACGGCGAGACAATGACATGCCGTTTTCCAGTACCTTGCTGTCAATTTCGCTGCCTACTGGGTCATTCAGGCTAATCACGTTACGAACATCGTTAGCAATGCCTGTTAAGCGCTCTTCGTTAAGAAGTAGACGGTCAAGCAATGCGTCAGTTAAACCGGCTTCGCGACCTAGTTCGATATCTTTCGCATTCGCTTCTAAAATCGTTGCTGCGTTTGCTTCTAGCTCATCAGCGATGATCGCCAATGCTTTATTCTTTTGCGCCGTAGATGCGGTCGCTAGGTGGAAAGCAGCGTCTTTTGCTGCGATACCCATGTTAGTTAAATCCACGTTTAACTCTCCCTAAATTCTGTCTGTCTTTGGATGTACAAAGGCGATTCGCGATGTCTAAACTCGCGGCTCATCGCCTTATCATCACAAGCTACTCTTGAATCACGACTAGGTCGTCACGGTGAATGACTTCTGACCCGTAATCGTAACCAAGGATGTCGCCAATATCTTTACTGTGCTTGCCTGCTATTTTTGCTAGGTCTTGGCTTGAGTAGCTAGCGATACCACGCGCTACTACTTTGCCTTTGCTGTCTGTGACTTGGGTAACTTCACCACGAGAGAACTCGCCTTTAACTCGAACAACACCTTTAGCCAACAAGCTACTGCCTTTGGTGTTGACTGCGTTTACTGCACCGTCGTCGACCACAATGTCACCAGCTGAAGCAGGACCCGCTAAAATCCAGCGTTTACGGTTTTCAAGCGCTTCGGCTAACGGCAAGAAACGTGTGCCTTGTGGGTTGTCACTCAGTGAGTCAAACACCACATTTTCAGCACTGCCCGCAGCAATAATCACTTCGATGCCAGCGCGACGAGCAATATCCGCAGCCTGCAGTTTTGTCGCCATGCCGCCAGTACCTAACGTCGTACCGCTGCCGCCTGCGATCTTACGCAGTGTGTCATCAATGGTTTTCACTTCTTTGATGAGCTCAGCATTTGGATCTTTACGAGGGTCAGCCGTAAACAAGCCTTTTTGGTCTGTTAGTAGCAAAAGCTTATCAGCACCGCACAAAATACCCACTAATGCCGACAAGTTATCATTGTCGCCCACTTTAATTTCGTTGGTTGCTACTGCATCGTTTTCGTTTACTACCGGAATAATATCGTGTTCAACAAGTGCGTTGATCGTGTCACGTGCATTCAGAAAACGCTCGCGATCATCGAGATCAGCACGAGTCAGTAGCATCTGACCAATCTTAAGGCCATAGATAGCAAACAAAGACTCCCAAACTTGAATCAACTGGCTTTGCCCAACTGCCGCAAGCAACTGTTTGCTCGCCATTGAGTTGGGAAGTGCGGGGTAACCAAGGTGCTCACGTCCTGCTGCAATTGCGCCAGACGAAACCATAACCACAGAGTGGCCTTGTTTTTTTAATTCTGCACATTGACGAACTAGCTCAACCATGTGAGCACGATCTAATGCCAATGTTCCACCAGTTAAGACACTGGTACCCAGTTTAACAACGACAGTTTTACGCTGTGTTGTTGTCCCGCTTTGATGATTTGTTGTCATGAAGTCTTTTATGGATAAAACAAATAAGAGGTGATGTTTTAGCAATCAAAAGGGGAATTCACAAGCAGAAAAGGTGCGAAATCGCACCTTTTTGCTTTATATAGAAGAGTAACCTTTAAAATTAGACGAATTCGACAGACTCTTCGTCTAATTGGATACTGATTTCAAACTTACTTTGAAGTTCATCAACCAGTTTTTTGTGGAAGGCTTCTTGAGTTCGAGAGACCTCAGCGACCGCCTTTTTAGGTAACGGCAAAGAATCCCAGTTACCATCGATGTTGTATTTACCGATATTGTACTTCGCCGAATATCCCTCTTCCGACTTATCTAATTCCAGCCACCAGCCCCAAAACTCGCGTTCTTCTGGTGATTTTTTATCGTTCACACATACAGACAAGCAATCAAAGATATAGTGACCTTCTTCTGATTGCGGTTCCCTCAAGTAAGGCCCGATCGCCTTTAAAACATTCAACAAGCGGTAATGCGTAGGTTGTTGTGTCACTTCTGACATATTGAATCTCCAGTTTCAATGTTAAGAATGACGTTACTCAGACTGTTATACGTAGAAACTACGCAATTGGATTTTATAAATTATTACTGAGTATCAGGTACTTAGTTTGTACACTTTTCATGCTTAACTAATTTAGGAGAAATGTCATCTAAATAATTCATCCTCAAGCCACTTTATCGCCAATTCGAGGGATTGCTCATAACCTTGTGTAATTGACTTAGCTTTGATTTTCTTCGCTTTTCCGTAATCACTGTAAATAGCAACCAGTTGATTATCCATCGGTGGTGATACAGGATCACCCTCTAAGGCCAATGCCAAGATAGGAACACTGGTTTTACTGTTTGACAGCAAACCTTGCACCTTCAGTGACCACGCCATCAATTGCCCAGAAAGACTATTGATATCGACCGCCCCTTTACCAAGACGCGAAGCCAACACATCCAAATGCATCTTAGGCATCTGCTTAAGTTTGTCGGCATGAACAAAGATATCGTGAATTGGCGCGCCTAAAGAGATACATGCTTTTATCTTATGTTGCTCAAGGAAAGATAATCTGACCATCGCATTGCCGCCAAAGCGGAAGCCAAATAAACCCACTTTGTGGTGATCCACCCATGGAATGTTAGGTAGCTCATTCAGCACAGCTTGGTGAAGACAAGACGAGTCTTCTGTCAAAGGCCAATGCGCACTGTGCCCTATCGATGGCATGTCTACCGTTAACATAGCAATGTTCTTAGGTGCTAAATAATCCCTAAACAAGCGCCACATATCAGTTTGTAAGCTATCGAGACCCGCGCTGACAATCACAACTGGTTGTGGTTTGTCTGTTTTAGTTAGATGCAAGTTCGCTTTGATCTTCTTGTTTTGGTACGGAATATCAATCTGTTTGACGATCAACTTGGTGTGCTTAATCGCTTCAGAATAGGCTGCGTTGGCCAACACTTGAGCCTGAGCTGCCAAATTGTCGTTCTTGAGATGTGGGTAACCCGCAATACTGAAACACAACGATGCTGAAAACAGCTCTTCAGCCATCTCTTCACCGTTCTTTTCATTAGAACGATTCTGATGTTGCATACCCAGCTTGGTCCATTCGTATGCCCAATTACCACTTCGGTAACCCATAACCGTATCAAGCCACTCATCGGTTGTACGAGAGTTATCTGATGACGCGATGCGAGCCAATACCGCTTCTTGCTCTATTGGATTAACGCCTTGCCATACCCACTGAAGACGTCTTAGGTTTCGGTACCATGATGAGTTTTGCTGTTCACGCTTCTCATCCAATAACTCTTCAGAGCTTGGCATGTATTGTGTCAACATTGAGGTCTCTTTCGCCTGCTTGTGCTTTACAAACAAAGTTTCCGAAAGGTTCGAGCTCGTTTCTTCTGGTTCAGACATTGGGATACTTAATAAGAAATGGTTGTCACTAATCATATAAAAAAAAATGACCCTATAAAGGGTCATTTCTCAAAAAACTAAGTTTACGCTTATTTTGACTTGCGATTTACTGGCTCAACGTAGCTTAGGCTAGTATCCCAAGGTTGCTCAATCCATGTGTCTTGAGCGATATCAACAATGTACTCGTCTAGCAAATCAGCGCCAGATGGTTTTGCACATACAGCGATCAGTTTCGCTTTAGGGTACATTTCGCGAAGCTTACGTGCAGTGTCACCACTATCAACCAAGTCTTCAACGATTAGGAAGCCTTCGCCGTCACCTTCAGGTGCTTTAACTACTGTCATATCACGTTGGTGATCGTGGTCGTAGCTAGAAATACAAATCGTATCTACGTGACGAATACCTAGTTCACGAGCCAAGATTGCACCAGAACCAAACCACCACGGCTTACTGCCCAGATGCCTTTCCACTGCTCTGCTGGCATTTGCTTTTCAGCAAGTTGACGGCAGTAAGTCTGCATGTTGTCCCAAGTGATAACGAATTTGTTGCTCATAGTATAAAACCTAATAATTTTGTCATGTTATTAGAGGCTATCTCAAACATAGCCTCTTCAGCGATTAAGCAGAAATCTAGACGATTAAGCGAAAATGTATTTAAGAATAAAGATAGCCGACATTACCCACACAGCAGGTGAAACGTCGCGACCTTTACCACTTAGCAGCTTAATTGCAGCGTAAGCGATGAAACCTAGTGAGATACCCTCAGCGATAGAGTACGTCAGCGGCATAAGCAGACATGTTACCACGACTGGTGCTGCTTCCGTAAGATCACGCCAATCAATGCCAACTAGGCCAGACATCATCAGAATTGCTACATAGAAAAGTGCACCTGATGTTGCGTAAGCCGGAATCATACCTGCAAGTGGCGAGAAGAAAAGAGCCAGTAGGAATAAGATACCAACAACAACCGCTGTTAGACCTGTACGGCCGCCTTCAGCGACACCCGCAACACTCTCAACATAAGAAGTAGTATTTGATGTACCTAGCAGTGCACCAATAGATGTTGCTGTAGAGTCAGCAAGCAGTGCTTTGTTCAAGCGAGGTAGTTTGCCGTCTTCTTTGATTAGGTTTGCTTTCGTTGCAACACCAACCAGAGTACCAGCTGTATCGAACAAATCGACGAACAAGAATGCGAATACCACTGAAATCATACCGATTTCAAATACAGCAGAGAAATCAAGCTGCATGAATGTAGGAGCAAGGCTTGGTGGTGTAGACATGATGCCGCCGTATTGAACGTCACCAATAATAATACCAAGAGCCGTGATTGCTAGGATTGCAATCATTACTGCGCCTTTCACACCACGGTGAACAAGAGCAATCGTAAGGAAGAAGCCTAATGAACCAAGGATAGGAGCAATCGCAGTAATGTCGCCCAGTGAAACTTTAGTTGCTGGGTTAGAAACAACGATGCCTGCATTGCTAAGAGCAATAAACGCTAGGAAAAGACCGATACCTGCAGAGATACCAACACGCAGAGACATGGGGATCGAGTTGATAATCCATTCACGGATCTTAAAGATACTTAAGAAAATGAAGATTACACCTGATACGAAAACCGCTGCCAGAGCAACTTGCCACGTATAACCCATACCCATAACAACTGCGTAGGTAAAGAAGGCGTTCAAACCCATACCTGGTGCTTGAGCGATTGGGTAGTTAGCAACAAAGCCCATGATGAAACAGCCAATAGCAGCCGCTAAACAGGTTGCTACAAATACAGCGCCATGGTCCATACCAGCATCAGCTAGAATCATTGGGTTTACAAAAATGATGTAAGCCATTGTTAGGAAGGTTGTTAGACCTGCGATGATTTCAGTGCGCACATTGGTGCCATTTTCACTGAGTTTGAATAGCTTTTCGAACATTATCGAATCCTATAAGGGTAAAAAGTAAACGGTTGCGTAATCGATTGGCTGTGGATTATAAAGTTATCAAATAACAAATTCCAGATAGAATTAAGGCTCTAATCGATATTTATCAGAATGCCGTATGAAACAAAGCGATTAAAAACGCAGTAATCACCAAGAAATAATCATAATAAACAGTTAATTAAGCCCATTAAGCACAATGAAAAATCTTGGTTACTTTTTCGACCATCTGTTATTTTGATAAAGAATCTAACCATTAAATTCTGAATTCAAACCCACAAGAGTTGTGTATTTTTCAACAGGATCAGTAATAAGGCGCAAATTGATATTTTGGCGTTTAAAAAACAACCACGCAGAGCAGCAGGAAAAGAGACGAGATAAAGCGGTTTGGAAAAGTAGCAGGCAAAAAAAACGCCACTCAAAACTGAGTGGCGGTAGAATCTGTCAACCAAAAGGGCTGTAAAAGAATTCCAATATATAGGGGTGAACAAAACTGTTCGAGTTACATGCTTACGGTATTAGTAACCAAAGCTTGTAGGGTATGCAAAGTTGCTAGTGTAAACAGAGCTGTTAAGCCAGAACATTGCAGATGGTAAACCTTTCATAACTATCACCTTAATAAATCAATAAAAAACAAATTTGATTTCTCGGTTCCTTGGAGGCGATAAAACGGACTCATCCTTTGAGCATTTACTCTTCGTCTCAGAAGTTGGTTATTAATATACCCCAAAGAAAAAAGATTACAAGTATTTTTTGCTACACATCACACTTTTGGCTACTTATGGTTATTTTGCAAACTTATTTTTGTAATTAAATTACAAAAAAGAATTAAACAAACGTTTGCCCGTGTCATTTATAAGCATCAAAGCGCTTAATCATGATCAGATGGACAAGATCGCTTTCAAAATTTGAGCTATTTGAGGTTTAGAACCGCTACTCGTCAAAACACTCTAGTGGTATGCTGTTGCCATCAAAACAGACCCATATTTTAGATTTTTGTTCTAAGTTTTCACCTATAAAAACCCTAAATATATGGTTATCAAATAAAAAAGGAGTCATCCGTGTCTGAATTCCATTCTGAGATCAGTAAATTATCCCCTGCCCCTATTTGGCAGTTCTTCGATAAGATTTGCTCAATCCCACACCCTTCAAAGCATGAAGAAGAGCTTGCTCAATACATTATTGCTTGGGCAACAGAGCAAGGCCTAGATGTACGTCGTGACCCAACGGGCAACTTATTCATCAAGAAGCCAGCAACGCCGGGTATGGAAAACAAAAAAGGTGTGGTGCTACAAGCTCACATCGATATGGTTCCACAAAAGAACGAAGACACCGTTCATGACTTCGCTAAAGATCCAATCCAACCATACATCGATGGTGAGTGGGTTACAGCAAAAGGGACAACGCTTGGCGCTGATAACGGCATGGGCATGGCTTCTTGCCTAGCGGTTCTTGCTTCAAACGAAATCCAGCACGGCCCTATCGAAGTTCTACTAACAGTAGATGAAGAAGCAGGCATGACTGGTGCTTTCGGTCTTGAAGCGGGTTGGTTAGAAGGCGATATCCTTCTTAACACCGATTCAGAGCAAGAAGGCGAAGTGTACATGGGTTGTGCTGGCGGTATCGACGGCGCAATGACATTTGAAGTTGCACGTAATGCAATTCCTGCTGATTTCGTAACACGCAAGCTAACGTTGAAAGGCCTTAAAGGCGGTCACTCTGGTTGTGATATCCACACAGGCCGTGCAAACGCAAACAAACTGCTTGCTCGCTTCCTAGCGGGTCACGCGAAAGAGCTAGACCTACGCATCGTCGAATTCAAAGGCGGTAGCCTACGTAATGCGCTCCCTCGTGAAGGTTTCGTAACGGTTGCAGTACCTGCTGCAAACCAAGAGAAACTGGCTTCTCTATACAACTACTACACAGAGCTTCTTTCAACTGAGCTAGGTAAAGTAGAAGACAGCATTGTTACTTTCAACGAAGAAGCTTCGGTTGAAATGGGCGCTCTTGCAGCAGCTGACCAAGCTCGCTTTATCGCTGCACTAAACGCTGCGCCAAACGGCGTGATTCGTATGAGCGACGAGATTGAAGGTGTTGTTGAAACATCTCTAAACGTTGGTGTTATCACAACAGAAGAGAACTCAATCACTGTACTTTGCCTGATTCGCTCTTTGATCGATTCTGGCCGTAGCCAAGTTGAAAGCATGCTGAATTCTGTTGCTGAACTAGCAGGCGCGAGCATCGAGTTTTCTGGCGCTTACCCAGGTTGGAAGCCAGACGCAGATTCAGAAATCATGCACATCTTCCGCGACATGTACGAAGGTATCTACGGTCACAAGCCAAACATCATGGTTATCCATGCTGGTCTTGAGTGTGGTCTATTCAAAGAACCTTACCCGAATATGGATATGGTTTCTTTCGGCCCAACGATCAAGTTCCCGCACTCTCCTGATGAGAAAGTGAAGATCGACACCGTTGAGCTATTCTGGAACCAAATGGTTGCACTGCTTGAAGCAATCCCAGAAAAAGCATAATTCGATAAGCTATGTTTGTTCAATGAACCGTGCTTTTCAATAAATAGTACTTTTCAATAAATAGTACTTTTCAGTAAATGCCGTTTATTAGATACAAAAACAGGTACTCATTGAGTACCTGTTTTTGTATCTAATTTTTGTAATAAGCAAAAAAATTAAGCGCGTGAAGCTGCGTAGTTCTCTAGCTCATCAATTGAAGTTTGTGCAACCACTTCGCCATCGATGAAGTACGTTACCATCTCACCATCACGAACACCGATTAGTGTCGCTCGCTCACCAGATTGGTAAGTGATATCCATTTGGATTGTATTTTCATCAATCTGCTGCATCTGACCTTTTTCGATCATATTTACATTAGTGATTGGGCCTATCGGTGCTTCTGTTAGAGACGGATCTAGCTGATGGTTAATATCAAGGTAAGTATCAACCTTAGTATCAAAGATGTGCGGAGCACCCGTTAGTGGGTTGCTACCTGTCCAGAACTCTAGTGAGTTGAATACTAGGTAATCCGCTGCAACCGTTAGACCGTACGCAGGTGCCAACAGTAAGTTCAAACCGCCACGTGCGTAACGGTTATCAACCGCTTTAAGGTTGAACTTCATTAGGTAACCCGTTACTGCGTTGCTACCAACACAGCCAGACAAAGCAACAGATACCACTGCTAGTGCTACAACTTTTGAAATTGTTTTTTTCATTTTGATCTCGATATTTGAATTTGGCCGCCAAAAAATGGCGGTGGATAATACCAACGAACCAAATGACAAATATCAGCGCTAAATCAATGTATTGTCAGAAAATTCACAATTTGAAACACCCTTCAATTAACCAAATAAAAAACTGAAACCAATTCATAAGCCCCTTCATAAAAAACTTTTGTCGTCACCGTAAAGCGATTGATTCGTACTAAAAATCAACGATTGATACATTCCGTGTTAACGAATTATCACCATGTTGAGAACAACCTAAATGGCAAGACTAAAACCTAATCAACCATTCGAATTACTTGGTTATACTGTTCAGCCAGGACAACGAATGGAGATTGAACTGCAAGCGGCTCAGCTTTACACGCACTCTCCACTTTCGATCCCGATTGAAATTATTCACGGTCGCCAAGCAGGCCCAACACTGATGGTAAATGCGGCGATCCACGGCGATGAGCTAAACGGTGTTGAGATTGCTCGACAACTGACGAATGCTATCGATCCAAAAAAACTGAAAGGTACCTTGATTGTCGTGCCTATCGTTAACGTGTTCGGCTTTATCCATAAGTCTCGTTACCTACCAGACCGTCGCGACCTAAACCGTTGCTTCCCAGGTAGTGAGAAAGGATCGCTAACATCACGTATCGCTTACACTTTCTTCGAGAACGTGGCAAAGCACTGTGATTACATCTTGGATCTACACACGGGCGCGATTCACCGCACCAACCTGCCTCAGATTCGTGCAAACCTATCAAATCCAGAAACAATGCGCATCGCGAAAGCATTCGCAACACCAGTGATCATCGATTCACCACTGCGTGACGGTTCACTGCGTAGCGAAGCAGAAAAACTGGGGATTCCTGTATTAACTTACGAAGGTGGTGAAGCGCTGCGTTTTGATCATCTAGCGATTCGTGCGGGTTATCTTGGTGTGCATCAAGTGATGAAAGAAATCGGCATGCTGCGCCCTAACCGCAAAAAGTTGCCAGAGCCTGTGTTGAGTAAATCCACCAGCTGGATCCGCGCGGAATCAGACGGTATTTTGCGTAACATGGTAAGACTTGGCGAACAAGTTGAAGCAGGACAAACCCTTGCTTACATCAGTTCTCCATTAGGTCACCAAGAGGGCCAAGTGATCACAACCAAAGGCGGTATCGTGATTGGTCAACAAACTCTACCTTTGGTAAACGAAGGTGATGCTGTGTTCCATATTGCTTACTTTAAGCAAGACGATGAAGAAGTAGGACAATCAGTAGAAAGCTACATTGAAGAAGTAGCAGAAGACGATTGGCTAACTGCGCTGAATAACTAATCAGGCAATGCTTAAAAGTTTAAGAGCTCGACGTTAAAAGCGAGAAGCCAAACCGTGCTCTTAAACACAATAAAACAGAACTCCACAAACTAAAAAGCCCCAATATACTTTTAACTAGAAAGAGAAAAGTTATATCGGGGCTTTTTTTACAAATCCCTTATCTTAAAATTAAGGGATCTATAAATTAATCATGCACTGAATTACTCAGCGTCTTCTTGCTCTTCTGCACGAGCTTTAGCGCGCGCTTCACGTGCTTGCTCAGCTTTAAGCTCTTTAGTGTGACGTAGTTCGTCACGCTCTTTACGCTGCTCTGATTTACGCTCGTTACGTTCAGCTTGGTTAGCGATGAAAGATGCTAGCTCTTTCTCTGCCCACTCTTGTGCTAGAGCTTCAGTTTCGAAACCAGACTCACGCTTAGATACTGTAGTGCTGCGAGACGTTACTTGACGAGTAATCTCAGCACACCAACCGTTGCGTTTTTCTGTAAGGCGGATATCAAATTTTTTGTTCTTAGACATGTTCTATTTTTTCCTAAGGGAGATCATTAAGGGATCGGTCAACTTTGATAACTCCATCTAAGTGAGCATCTTTTAACACCATCCCTTGGTAAGCGCGGTATTAGAGCACAAATCAATGAATATTGCTGCAAATATTTGCAGCGGATCACACTCCAATGCTGCAAATCGTTTGCGCTTGATTTCTGTTAGTTCATAACTTCCAATTCATCATCAGTTTCTGCCCTGTTTTATCGACAACAATGAAATGAACTATGCTCAAACAGAGATAAATGAAAGAGATACCTGCTTGCTCAGGTTTATAGACTCTACTGCCTCACCTACTCCGCCCATAATTAAAATAGCTAAGGAGTTGCTATGGATAGCTTCATCAAACATTTACCGAAGGTTGAGCTGCACTTACACATAGAAGGTACATTAGAACCAGAGCTGATGTTCGAGCTCGCCAAGCGTAATAACGTGTCGATTCCCTTTGAGACCCCTGAACAAATACGAGAGGCGTACCAGTTCCACAATCTTCAATCCTTTCTCGATATCTACTATCAAGGTGCTAACGTACTGATTCATGAGCAAGATTTCTACGATCTGACGTGGGCTTATCTGTTGAAGTGCCAGCAAGATAATGTGGTTCACACTGAGATATTCTTCGACCCTCAAACCCACACTGAACGTGGCATCGCCTTTGACACGATTGTAGGCGGCATTACCCAAGCACTAGAGCAAGCCACACAGGAACTCGGGATCAGCAGCCAACTTATCATGTGTTTCCTGCGTCATCTCGATGAAGGCAGCGCGTTCGAGACACTCAAACAGGCCTTACCTTACAAAGACAAAATCATTGCGGTTGGGCTAGATTCATCAGAACAAGGCAACCCGCCAGAGAAGTTTAAACATGTATTCCGAGAAGCGATCAACCAAGGATTTCTGACTGTCGCGCACGCCGGAGAAGAAGGCCCTGCGCAAAATATTATCGACGCTCTGAGCTTGCTAAGCATTACCCGAATTGATCATGGCGTTCGCTGTATAGAAGATGAAGAACTGATGGAGCAGCTAATAGCCAAACGCACACCGCTGACGGTCTGCCCACTCTCGAATACTAAGCTCGAGGTCTTCGACACCATGCAAGAGCACAACATCGTCGAGCTGTTGAGAAAAGGGCTGTGCGTCACCATCAATTCCGATGATCCCGCTTACTTCGGCGGCTATATGAATGATAACTTCCTCGCCGTCGCCAATGCTCACCCAGTGACGAAAAACGAATTAGCGCAATTCAGTATTAATGCCATCGAAGCCAGTTTCATCTCGCCTCACGCCAAAGAAGATCTCATTACACAGGTACGCCAATACCTTGTTGCAAATACTTAATGAGTTATGAAGATCAAAAAGGGAAGCTCAGAGCTTCCCTTTCAGTATGGGTAGATAACCAATTAGCTTAGCCCGGGTGACCATCCACTCTTGGTGTTAATAGCATCATGCCGAACTTCCAGATAAATAGCCCAAATGCTAACGTCCATAAACCCGCACTGATGTTGACTATCTCAAATAAGTACGCCGGGAAAAAGGTCACACCTAGACTACGTACTAGCGCCGCGATAAAAATAGCCGAGAACGCCAAAGCCATACTTGGCCCTTTATAGATAGCACGACCGGTGTGCCCCATCGTCACGCGTGTAATCATCGCAAGAATTAACCCACTCAGACCACCAATCGCAAACAAGTGCAGCATATTGTGGCTCGCGAACGGGTTGTCCAACAGACCACGTAGCAGCAAGCTTAGAGGGATACATAGGTAAGCCGCATGCAGCGACCACACCAAAGGCTCAGACAAAGTTGTCCAAGGCTTCCAGCGGATAAAGCGTACCAATTGGGTTACACCTGCAAATACCATCAACTCATTGCCGACTTGAGCAAAGGTCAATGGGAAGAAACTCAACACAAATAAACCAACCAAAGGTAGATTCGCTAGCCATTCCAACCAAACTAAGGGTTGAGCTTTTTCAAAATCAAAACGACGCGCCGTGAAGAATGGAATAACTCGCCCACCCATTACAGACAGCAACAACGTAAACCACCACAACATCGCTTGCCATACCGCTGATGAAGGAAATGGAGGCATCCCCTTAATGGTCGCGTAACTAGCAAAGTTCGCCACGATAGCCAATATAAACAGTGGTACAAAGAACAGGTTCTTCCAGCCTTTCGACTTCACGACACGAAAACCAATTTCGTAGGCGGCGAAGATTAAGAACAACGCCTCAACCGACGAGATCAACCATAACGGAGCAGGTGTCCAAAACAGAATGCGAGGTGCGATCCATAAGCCAACAAGGGCAGCTAACCGATAGTGCTTGGTTCCGTTGACACCCGTCCACGTTTGTACCGCCGTTAACACAAAACCGACCACTATCGCCATTGAGAAACCAAACAGCATTTCGTGTACGTGCCACCAAAGCGCCGGTACTTTTAGCATTTCTGGCTGACCGTTTTGGAACATGATGACCCAAGCCACAATCGCGATCACAGCATAGAGACTGCCTAAAAAGAAGAAAGGTCTAAACCCCAAACGAAGATAAGCAGGAATTGCATCTTCTACACTTTTATCTGTGATATTTAACAAACTCGTTCCTCATTTCAGATAACAAGCCAAGTGTGGCTTCTGGGAATTGCTATTTAATAGTCAAATTCGTGATGCAGTAATTTCTACTGCCATATTACTTTCAACAATGCACGAAACGCGCCAAACATAGAAACCTTTTAAAAACAACAATCAACGCACTTTTTCAAGTCAAAAGCGAGTCAATTAAACACAATCAAAAGAGTCAATTTAACTCGCAAGTGTATAAAAATAAAAACGGCTGACTTTTGATGAAACGACACATATAGTAAGACTAGACTTAAATGGAACAACTCAGACAAGGAATGCGATGTATATTTTTGGTTATGGTAGCTTAATCAACTCATCTTCACGCCAGCTTACCGGTCAGACTGGGCAAGCGATCCCTGCGATTGTTCATGGCTTAATTCGCCATTGGAGCAAGATCGATGACAGTTATGTTTTATCACCTTTGATCGTCAATCTCGGCAAGGGACAGGTGAATGGTGTGTTGCTTGAGGTGGATGATATTGCACTGGCTGAGTTTGATCGCCGTGAGCGAGGTTATCATCGAATCGAATTAAAGGCCTCTCAGATAGAAAGCCAAAATGAGTTCAAACAGGATCAATCGATCTGGGTTTACATCAAAGACGAGATTGAGGCTCCTTGCGAAAACAGCCCTATCGTTCAAACCTATGTCGACACGGTATTGGCAGGATGTTTAGAGGTGTCTGAAAGCTTTGCGGCGCACTTTGTTAAACACACACAAGGTTGGCATCACCCATTAGAAAATGATCGCCACCAGCCTAAATACGGCAATCTTGCTGGGGTTTCCGATCACCACCACAGTGTAATTGATGGCTTGATACTGACTGTACGAAGCTAGCTTATGTACCTTGTTAATGAATATACATAGCGAGTTAATTTAGGTTGGTGAACACATTAGATCACCAACCTAAAGAGAGCTTAAACGACACGAATACCTGCTGGCATCGCACGTTCAGGTGTCAGTAATACACTTTCAGATTCATCTTCCGTTTCGGCACATAACAACATGCACTCAGAAGTGTGGCCTCTCACCTTCGCCTTCGCTAGATTGCACAAAACAACAACCTGCTTGCCCATTAACTCTTCTTCTGTGTAATAAGGTACTAAACTGGTCACCGTTTGTAGCGTTTTGTCACCCACATCCACTTGCACGATGTAAAGCTTGTCCGCATTTTCATGACGCACAACCTCGATGATCTTACCGACACGCATTTCTAACTTAGCAAAGTCACCATAAGAGACAGTATCCATTTCTCACTTCCTATATTGATTTATTTTCACCCATTAAATCATTTACTAAAATTAAGTAAAATGTAAATGTTTACACTAGCATTAAGCCTAATAATTACAAGCGGTAAAGATCTCATTACTGGAAGTAAAATGAGAGTTTCGTTGCCTTACTATCATTGTCGGTGTTAAATAGATGCAGCAATGTATAGAGGTTAAAAATGGCAACAATTAAAGATGTAGCAAAGGAAGCTGGTGTTTCTGTTGCAACCGTATCTCGAGTGATCAACAAGTCTCCCAAGGCGAGTGCAAGCTCGGTAGAGTCTGTAACTAAAGCGATGTCTAAACTCGGCTATCGCCCGAATGCCAATGCTCGCGCTCTGGTAAGCCAAAGCACAAACACTGTTGGTGTATTGGTCGGTGACATCTCCGATCCCTTTTTTGGCACGCTAGTTAAGGCTGTCGATAATGTCGCTCGTGAGAACGGAAAACATATCCTTGTCGGTAATGGCTCACACGATCGTGAAGAAGAGAGACAAGCGATTGAGTTACTGATTAACAGCCGTTGCGATGCTTTGGTGATCCACTCAAAAGGCCTGACAGACGAAGAACTGATTGCCTATGCAAAAGAAGTCAAAGGCTTAGTGCTGATCAACCGTTATATTGCAGAGATTGCCAACCGTTGTATTTTCTTGGACAACAAAAAAGGCGCGTATCTTGCGACTGAATATCTGATCCGCCATGGTCATCAGAATATTGCCTGTATCGCCTCATCGCATAGCATTGAAGATGCCGATGAACGTATCCAAGGTTACTTAGCGGCACTCTCAGATTACAAAATTGCGCTCTCTGACAGCTATATTGAATACTCAGCACCCACCAGTGACGGTGGCGAATACGCCATGACTAACCTTTTGACTAAATCACTGCCAATCACCGGTATTGTTGCATACAACGATTACATGGCAGCAGGTGCTTTATCTGTCCTTGATGAAAACGGTATTCAAGCGCCGGACGAAATGTCGATCATCGGCTTCGATGATGGCTTGATTGCCCGCTATGTTCATCCAAAGCTAACCACCATTCGCTACCCAATTCAGATGATGGCAGAGAAAGCGACACGACTCGCGTTGCACCTAGCCAAAGGTGAAAACACCTCAACTGAGCCAATGATGTTCTCTCCGACTTTGGTACGCCGTAATTCGGTAGAGAAAGTCTAAGCTCTAGTCTACTCACCAAGCAATAAACAAAAAAAAGCCCTAACAGAATCGCTTCTGTTAGGGCTTTCCTACCTTACTCGGATACTCAACAATCGCGCTTAATAAACCGCACTCTTGTTGAGCGCCACTTTTGCTCATCCCCCAAGAACAACGCGATAATTCACATCGTCCTATTCACAAGCAAAAGACATTGGCGTAACCGTTTTGAACTAGAGCGTACTAGTTTGAAGAATCCCCCGAAAATTCAAACTGGTAACAGGTACTGTAGTTATATTCTTGTTCAGGCTTGAGAATACAACTGTCCTGCTTCCACTCTGGGTGGTTAGGAGAGTCAGGTAAGAACTGAGTTTCTAGCGCCAAACCAGCGTAGTCTTCATAGCTACCACCACTTCGGTTTGGTGTGCCACCAAGCCAGTTTCCGGTGTATAGCTGCATCGCAGGTTTGGTTGAAAATACTTTTAGTGTGACGAGCGCATCTGGTGAGGTTACGGTAGCGGCACATTGAGTGCGCTTGCAGCCGTCAGCCAATAAGAAAGAGTGGTCGTAACCCTTTGCTGCTTTCTGCTGTTCATCACCCAACAAACGCTCTGAGATCATCATAGGCTGATTGAAGTCGAAGCTGGTCGATTTCACCGATTTAAGGTTACCTAATGGAATACCCACCGAATTGGTCGGTAAGAATTGATTGGCGTTGATGCTGACAATGTGTGACAAACAATCGTGTCCGGCTTCTGCGCCAAGTAGATTGAAGTAAGCATGATTCGTTAGATTAACCACGGTTGGCTTATCGGTGGTTGCAGAGTAATTAATGGAAACTCGATTGTCTTCGGTGATGTCATAACGCACCGACACATTCAAATTCCCCGGAAATCCTTGGTCGCCATCAGCAGACTCAAGAGTAAACACCACTGACGTTTCGGTTTTCTCGGTAATATTCCAACGACGTTTATCAAAACCGTTCGGACCACCATGCAAGGTATTGCCCGCTTGGTTGGTTTCCAGCTTGTAGTTCTGACCATCAATTTTAAAGCGACCATTGGCAATGCGGTTAGCATAACGGCCAACGGTTGTGCCCATATAGCTGGCTTGCTTCTCGAAATTATCCATTGAGTTAACACCCAATAGCACTTCTCTTCTATTTCCTTTTACTGGCAAGATACAGCTCAACCACGTTGCGCCAATATCCATGAATGTCACTTCCATGCCGTGTACATTCGACAGCGTGACAAGCTGAGCAGGTTGGCCATCATAGGCTGCAGTTTCTGTCATGGATTGATGCAGGTTCTGCGCTTGTGTCATTCTAAATTCCTTCTACTGCCAGTAAAAAGCCTCTACGTTTGAGGTAAAGGCTTTAGTATTTGGCCTACCATGATCTTTTTACTTGGTAAGCTCTATATTAAGTCTCGAAGCAGTTAGATTACTTCAATTAGGCTGGCGCCGTCTTTCGCTTGGCACACATAAATAGATTCTTTTAGACCCGTCGCCGCTTGATATTTCTGCTCCACAGTTGTTTTAATTTCATCAACCAATGCAGGTGGAACCAAAGCCACAATACAACCACCGAAACCACCGCCCGTCATACGCACACCGCCTTGCTCACCGATCACTTCTTTGACCATATCTACCAGCGTATCAATCTCTTTCACTGTGATTTCAAAGTCATCACGCATTGATGCATGCGATTCTGCCATCAGTTCACCCATACGCTTCATGTCGTGAGTACGCAGAGCTTGAGCCGCTTCAACGGTACGGTCATTTTCAGTAATCACGTGACGAGCACGCTTAGCAACCATCTCGTCCAACTCAGATTCTTTCGCTTTGAACTGTTCAATGGTCACATCACGAAGTGCCGGAACACCAAAGATGCGCGCCGCTTCTTCACATTGTTCACGACGCGTGTTGTATTCGCTGTCGACTAAGCCGCGTTTCTTGTTTGAGTTGATGATAACCACAGCCATATCTTCTGGCATTGAAACCGCTTGAGTCTCTAGGCTACGACAGTCCAAAAGCATTGCGTGATTTGCGCGACCTTCTGCAGAGATCATCTGGTCCATAATGCCGCAGTTACAGCCTACAAATTCGTTTTCAGCTTGCTGACCATTAAGCGCCACTTCGGCTTGGCTGATCTCTAGGTTGTAAAGCACCTTGAATGTTTGACCAATCACCACTTCCAGTGCCGCAGAAGAACTTAAGCCAGCACCTTGAGGCACGTTGCCCGTTACAGAGATATCTGCACCTGTAAATTCAAAACCGCGACCTTTTAAGCACTTCACCACACCACGAATGTAATTAGCCCACATCTTGTCTTGTTGAAATGTGATCTCTTGAGTTAGGTCGAATTCATCCACAGCATTGCCGTAGTCCACCGACACTACGCGCACGATGTTGTCGTCACGTTTAGCCGCTGCGACTACCGTCTGGTAGTTAATGGCACACGGTAGAACAAAACCATCGTTGTAGTCAGTGTGTTCACCGATCAGGTTCACACGACCTGGTGCTTGGATAATATGAGTCGCTTGGTAGCCAAGGACTTGCTCAAAAGATGCTTTCACGTTTTGGATTAGGTCAGACATAAGTAAACTCTCTGGTTAAACTCTTTGTTCAATTGGTTATGGCCCCTTCACGGCACCACTTTAATTCTTTTAGATTTCCCTATCTCGTTCATCTCTCACAATAGGGAATGACAATATCGACTCCTAAGTAACGAAGCAACCAAGCTTCTCACCTGCCGTCATTCCAGAATCGAGGGACGAGATATCAGGAATCTCGCTCGTTATCTACGAAGCAACGTATTACTGCTCTTTATAGTGAACGTCACTCAAATCACGAAGACGTTGCGCTGCTTGTTCTGCGGTTAAATCACGCTGAGATTCTGCCAGCATTTCATAGCCAACCATGAACTTACGAACCGAAGCACTGCGTAACAGTGGCGGGTAGAACAAGGCATGCAACTGCCAATGATCGATATCCGTACCTTCTTCAAAGAATGGCGCATAGTGCCAGCCCATCGAGTATGGGAATGAACATTGGAATAGGTTGTCGTAGCGACTCGTTAGCTTCTTAATCGCAAGTGCCAAGTCATCACGTTGTTCGTCAGTCAGTTCACTCATGCGGCGAATGTGTGTTTTTGGCAGCAACATGGTTTCGAATGGCCACGCAGCCCAGTAAGGAACCACAGCAACCCAATGTTCGGTTTCAACGACAGTGCGTGAGCCGTCTTTCATTTCAGCTTCAACGTAATCCACTAATAGGTTTGAACCTTGTTGCTCAAAGTATTCTTTTAGAAGCTTTTCTTTACGTTCAATCTCGTTTGGCAGAAAGCTGTTCGCCCAAATTTGACCGTGTGGATGAGGCTGAGAGCAGCCCATGGTCTCGCCTTTGTTTTCAAACGCTTGAACCCATAGGTAGTCTTTACCTAGCTCTTCAATCTGTTCATTCCATGTATCAATCACACCGCGAATCTTGTTTACTGGTAACTCTGGCAACGTTTTGCTGTGGTCCGGAGAGAAACAGATCACACGGCTTAACCCGCGAACACCTTGAGTCTTGAATAGAGGGTTTTCAGACTCTGGAGCATCAGGTGAATCAGGCATCAACGCCGCGAAATCATTACTGAATACGTAAGTGCCGTCGTAATCTGGGTTTTCGTCGCCCGAGATACGCGTATTGGTTGGGCACAAGAAACACTCTTTCTCGTACGCAGGAAGCTGCGCAGTCGATGGCTTTTCATCTTGACCACTCCAAGGACGTTTTGCTCGGTGCGGTGATACTAAGATCCACTGACCCGTTAATGGGTTATAACGACGATGCGGGTGGTCTACTGGGTTAAATTCAACTTTTGACATGTTTAGATTGCTCTCAAATTTTGTGTCTTGGTCAATTCACCAAAATGAATAATTCTTCTACAAGGAGATTCCCTATCACGCTCGTTCCTCGCAGTAGGGAATGACGTTCAGAAATCGTAGTTTTAAAATTCGTCATTCCAGAATCGAGGCACGAGATATCTGGAATCTCGCTTTTCTCATCTCTTATCTCTGCTTTCCCAAAGAAATTAGAGATGCAGCTAACAACGCTGCGGCTTCAATTACGAAGGGGAATAGCCGTTCGGGTTATTCGACTGCCAGTTCCACGTATCCGCCGTCATCTCCATCACGCTACGCGTCGCCTTCCAGCCAAGCTCGCGCTCTGCTTTTTCAGTGCTTGCCCAACATTCGGCAATGTCACCTGCGCGGCGTGGGCAAAGTTCATAAGGAACCGGTTTGCCCGATGCTTGTGCGAAGGCTTCAACCATCTCGAGTACACTTGAGCCTTTGCCAGTACCTAGGTTGTAAATGTGTAAGCCCGCTTTCTCACCAACCACTTTTAGTGCTGCGACATGGCCATCCGCTAAATCCATTACGTGAATATAGTCACGAACGCCTGTGCCATCGACTGTTGGGTAATCGTTTCCAAAAACAGCCAGTTTTTCACGACGACCGACGGCTACTTGAGCAATAAACGGCATTAAATTATTTGGGATACCTTGTGGATCTTCACCCATAGTGCCCGATGGATGTGCACCTACTGGGTTGAAGTAACGCAGTAAAGTAACGCTCCAATCATTCTCCGCGTTGAACAGATCGCTTAAGCACTCTTCCACCATATATTTGCTGCGACCATAAGGGTTAGTTGTCGCGCCAGTTGGTGAAGTTTCAGTAATCGGCACCACTTCTGGATCGCCGTAAACAGTAGCCGAAGAACTAAATACGATGCTTTTCACACCCGCTTTCTTCATGCTTCGAGCTAACACCAGTGAACCATTGACGTTGTTATCGTAGTATTCCAAAGGCTTAGCAACCGACTCCCCTACCGCTTTCAGGCCAGCAAAGTGAATCACCGCTTGGATATCGTTTTCTGAAAACACGCTATCTAGAAAAGATTGGTCACGAATGTCGCCAAGATAAAACGTTGGTCGCTTGCCAGTTAACGATTCGATTCGTTCCAGCACTAGCTCTTTGCTGTTGCAAAGGTTATCAACAATGATTGGCTCCATACCTGCCTGTATCATTTGAATGCATGTATGACTTCCGATGTAACCCATGCCGCCCGTAACCAGTACTTTCACAATCAACCTCTCTTTGTCGTCATTCGTGGGCTAACTCGGACTGACATTCAGCTCAGTAGCACCGTATGTCAGAAATAGTAGCAGCCATTTTGACTATAATTCTGTGATCAAAACCACGAAGTGTAAACGTTTACACCAACTTTCATCCTTGGTACCGATCATGACATCGAGATAACGTATAGCCATTAACTTCTAATTCATTGAATTTTAATAAGATAATTATAGATAGTTAGATTTGAGACATCACAGAGGAGTTGAGCATTTATTTTACTAAAAGTTAATGCAATGACGTCCAGTTTGATTACAATAGGTCTGTAGAATAAAGAGGTGCATTGCTTTTTTACTAAATACCAATTTCAAAGCAGCGCAATGTTCCAATAACAGGAAGTGAGTATGGCAACGTTAAAAGATATCGCGACTGAAGCGAATGTATCATTGGCTACAGTTTCAAGGGTTCTCAATGAAGATCCAACATTAAGCGTCAAGGAAGAGACCAAAAGGCGTATCTTTGAAATTGCAGAGAAGTTGGAATACAAAACCAGCAGCTCACGAAAAACCGTTAGCAGTAAAAAACAAAACCATCACTTCCTAGCACTGTATAACTACAAGCAAGAAGCTGAGGTTAACGACCCTTACTACCTGTCGATTCGTCACGGGATTGAAACCCAATGCGAAAAGATGGAAGTTAAGCTAACCAACTGTTATGAAAGCAAAATACAAATTAATTCAGCGCCAATCACAGGTATTTTGTTAGTCGGAAGAATGACACCAGAGGTTATCGAGCAAGCTAAAAAGCTGAGCGATAATATCTGTTATGTCGATTTTACTGATCACTCAGAACCTTATGACTCTGTCGATATCGACCTGGCTTTGATCAGCAAAGAGATCACCAACTTCTTTATCAATCAAGGCTATGAGCGCATCGGCTTTATTGGTGGCCAAGACGACGTCAACACCCCTGATATTCGTGAAGTGGCCTTTGCTGAATATGGCAGCCTCAAGAACGTTGTCAGTGAGCAAGACATCTACCGTGGTGACTTCTCTAGCTCTTCAGGTTACAAGCTTGCAAAGCAGATGCTCGCGACAGGCGACTACCCTAAAGCCATGTTTATTGCGTCAGATTCCATCGCAATTGGCGTTTTACGAGCAGTTCATGAGCACGGATTAAACATTCCTGAAGATATTGCGCTGATTAGTGTAAACGACATCCCAACAGCTAAATTTACCTTCCCATCTTTATCGACTGTTCGTATTCACTCTGAACTCATGGGAATTCAAGGCGTTAACCTGTTGATCGAGAAAGTACGCGACGGTCGCACTATCCCATTACGCGTCTATGTTCCAAGCAAACTCAAGCTGCGTGATACAACAAAATAATTAAATATATCAAATAGATAAATTAAGGCCACCTTTGTTGAAGGTGGCCTTTTTTGTGCCCATCACATACATCAATCGACACATATGCCCCTCTTTAACCTGCTGTATAAATCAGCTAATAGCATTCTTTTAAGTGGATCACACAGCACCGCAAAAAGACCATAAAAAACGTGATGAAGTTAAAGTAAAACGTTCTCACTAATTTCATTTAGTAAAACTTTTACTAATAATTACCTCAGTCCAAAAATACTCGTATTCACTACGACCCAATTACGCATAAGAACGTCGGTCAGCAAACTGCATTCAGACCGAGAGAGAGGCAACGTGAACAACTGGGAAAACTTCCTGAACTTACATGAGAACCGTATGGCACCGCGTGCATACTTCTTCTCATACGCATCAGAAACAAATGCAAAAACGTTTCAGCGTGAACTGAGCAGCCACTTCCAACTATTGAGTGGCCAATGGAATTTCAGCTACTTCACCAATCCGCTATTGGTTCCTGAAGAGTTTTATTCTCAGGAAATGAGCGACTGGGGCAACATCACGGTTCCAAACATGTGGCAAATGGAAGGCCACGGCGATCTTCAATACACAGATGAAGGTTTCCCATTCCCAATTGACGTGCCTTTCGTACCATCAGACAACCCAACCGGCGCATACCAACGCTCTTTCTTCCTTGGCGAAAGCTGGGACGAAAAACAAACCATCATCAAATTTGATGGCGTTGAAACTTACTTCGAAGTTTACGTAAACGGCGAATATGTAGGTTTCAGCAAAGGTAGCCGCCTAACCGCTGAGTTCGATATCTCTAGCCAGGTAACAGCAGGCAACAACCTACTTTCTATTCGTGTGATGCAGTGGGCCGATTCAACCTACATTGAAGACCAAGACATGTGGTGGACGGGCGGTATCTTCCGTGACGTTTACCTCGTAGGTAAAGAACAGCTGCACATTCAAGACGTTACCGTTCGCACTGATTTCGACGACGCTTACCAAAGCGCTACCCTGTCGTGCAAAGTGGAACTAGAAAACCTAGCAGCAGCGGCAAACGCAACCCTTGAGTACGCATTGCTTGATGGCAGCCAAGTTATCTCGCAAGGCTCAGTAGATAACCTAACTGTTCCTAACCAACAGACTGGCGGCAATGCCGATACTCAATTCTCTATCGATGTAGTGAACCCTGTTCAATGGAACGCTGAAAACCCATACCTTTACCAACTGCTGCTGACGCTGAAAGACGCTGACGGCAAAGTGTTAGAAGTAATCCCACAACGCGTTGGTTTCCGTGACATTAAAGTTCGTGATGGTCTGTTCTACATCAACAACAAATACGTGATGCTGCATGGTGTGAACCGCCACGACAACGACCACCTAAAAGGTCGTGCTGTTGGGATGGATCGCGTAGAAAAAGACTTAGTGTTGATGAAGCAACACAACATCAACTCAGTACGTACAGCGCACTACCCGAACGACCCACGTTTCTACGAACTGTGTGATATCTACGGTCTGTTCGTGATGGGCGAAACCGATGTTGAAACACACGGTTTTGCTAACGTTGGCGACTTAAGCCGCATCACTAACGATGCAGCATGGGAAGCGGTGTTTGTTGAGCGTATCGAGCGTCATATTCACGCTCAAAAGAACCACCCTTCTATCATCATGTGGTCACTGGGTAACGAGTCTGGTTACGGCTGCAACATCCGTTCTATGTACGATGCAGCAAAAGCCATTGATGACACGCGTCTGGTTCATTACGAAGAAGACCGTGATGCTGAAGTGGTCGACATCATTTCAACCATGTACTCACGAGCTCAACTGATGAATGCCTTCGGTGAATTCCCGCACGAAAAGCCACGCATCATCTGTGAATACGCACACGCAATGGGTAACGGCCCGGGCGGTTTAACCGAGTACCAGAACGTATTCTACAAGCATGATGCCATTCAAGGTCACTATGTTTGGGAATGGTGTGACCACGGCATTCTAGCGCGTGATGAAGCAGGCACAGAGTTCTACAAATACGGCGGTGACTACGGTGACTACCCGAACAACTACAACTTCTGCATGGACGGTTTGATCTACCCGGATCAAACGCCAGGCCCAGGCTTGAAAGAGTACAAGCAAGTGATTGCCCCTGTGAAGCTTCGCGATTTCGATGCACAAACGGGCACCTTTACGGTAGACAACAAGCTTTGGTTCTCAAACATCGATGACTACACCATCACTGCGGAAATCCGCGCTGAGGGTGAAACCATTGCCGTACAACACATCAAGGTTGAAGAACTGGCTGAGAACTCTAGCCGTGAACTAACGCTTAACTTGCCACAGCTTGATGCGCGCGAAGTGTTTGTGAACTTTACGGTTCGTAAGGATTCTCGTACTTCATACAGCGAGGCGAACCACGACATCGCGGTTTATCAGTTCCAAGTGAAAGAGAACACAGCACAACTTGAAGCCTTCACGAACAACAATGCAACTGCACTGAATGTTGAAGAGTCTCGCTTAGCTTACCTAATCAAAGGCCACAACTTTGCTCTGAATTTCTCAAAAGTGAACGGCAAGCTGACGTCCTGGTTAGTCAATGGCGAAGAACTGATTAAGTCGGAGCCTAAACTGAACTTCTTCAAGCCAATGATCGATAACCATAAGCAAGAGCACGATGGTTACTGGGAACCTGCACACCTGCAGATCATGCAAGAGCACTTCCGCACGCTAAACGTGGAAGAGAACAACGGCAAGATTGAGATCACCACCACCAGTATCATTGCTCCACCAGTATTCGATTTCGGCATGCGCTGTGAATATCGCTACCAGATCAGTTCCGAAGGTCAATTAAACGTTGAGCTAGGTGGCGAACGCTACGGTGATTACCCACACGTGATTCCAGTGATTGGTTTCGACATGGGCATCAACGGCGACTTCGACCAAGTCCAATATTACGGACGTGGCCCTGAAGAGAACTACCAAGACAGCAAGCAAGCCAACATGATTGACGTTTACCAATCAACCGTGGCTGACATGTTCGAGAACTACCCATTCCCACAAAACAACGGCAACCGCCAACACGTTCGTTGGGCTGCGCTTTCAAGTCGCGCTGGCAATGGTATTGCGGTGAAACCACAACAAGAAATCAACTTCAGCGCGTGGTTCTACACCAACCAAAATCTGCATCAAGCACAGCACACGATTGAGCTAGAGAAGAGTGGCTACATCACGCTAAATCTAGATCACCAAGTGATGGGCTTAGGCTCAAACTCTTGGGGCAGTGAAGTGTTGGATTCTTACCGCGTATACATGGATGAGTTCCGCTACGGTCTAACGCTAGTGCCATTCCAAGCAGGTGACTGTAATGCACAAGCACTTATCAATCATAACTTTGGTGACGAGTTCTTCACGGCGAATACGCCAACAACTCAACCACAACAGAACGAGGCATAAGCGATGATCGTTTTAGACAACCTAGAGCAATTTAAAGTCGTTTACCGCGACGGTCGTAAATGGCAACGCTGTGTAGAAGCGATTGAAAACATCGGCAACATCAAAGATGGCGTGATGTATTCGATTGGTGACTCACTGGCTTACATGATTGAAGACGGTGTGGCTCGTAACACAGAAAACTTCACCGGCAACCGTCGTTACTTTGATGTGCACTACTACTTGGAAGGTCGTGAAACGGTTGAGTTTGCTGATAAGTCTCAACTTGAACAGACCCAAGCTTACAGCGATGAAACCGACCGTGAACACCTACTGGGTAACGGTGAAACTCGTGAGTTAGTTGAAGGCCAAGTGGCGATCTTTGATAACAGCAAAGCTTATCGCTTTCACGGTGATAACCGAGTTCGCAAAGTGGTGCTGAAAGTGACTATCGAAGACGGCTACTTCCTTAATAAGTAAGTAACTGAAGCTAAAGAAGTAACCGACATTAAGCTACCGAAGCCAAACAGCTGAAAGTAGCAACAACAAAATCTATTCACAGTGTGACCGAGGCTTGCCGTTCAAGACTCAGTCACACTGCAAACGCCTTTATGCTTCTTCCCTACAAGGAAGCTTAAAGATATAACGACTATAATTACGTGACCCTTGGAGGACACTATGTCTGAATCTGTACGCGGTAAGTTAGGCAAATTTGCCCTACTCTCCATGACATTTGCAGCGGTATTTAACGTTCGCAACATTGTAAACAACAACATCGAATTGGGATTGAGTTCAGCCCCTATCTTTTTGCTCGCTACCCTTATTTACTTTATTCCATTCGTGTTCATCATTGCTGAATTCGTATCCGCAAATAAAAATTCTGAGTCAGGCATGTACGACTGGCTTAAAAAACCGCTAGGCTCAAAAGCAGCCTACCTAGGTTCGTTCCTATACTGGTTCGTAAACCTTTTCTGGTTTGTATCACTGCTACCAAACGTAATCGCTTATGCATCTTACGCGATGTTGGGCTATGAATACGCCTTCTCGCCAGTCGTCACATCGGCTATCTCGATTGCTCTGTTTGCAGCAGCGACTCACATCTCAACCAAAGGCGCGAGCTGGCTAGGTAAGATTGCCGAGATCGTGGCATACGGTGTATTCGCTCTGTTTGCAATCTACGTTATCGGTGCACTAATGGCACTGGGCGGCAACCATGAACCAGTAGAACCAATCACGCTTGAAGCAATGACACCGACCATCAACTGGGCAACGCTAGGTATCATGTGTTGGATCTTCCAAGCAGCCGGTGGTGCTGAAACCGCAGCCGCTTACCTAAACGATGTTAAGGGCGGTCACAAGTCTTTCATCAAGGTTATCATTGGCGCAGGTATCGCAATCGGCGCAATGTACGCAGTGGGCTCTCTACTTGTTAACGTATTCGTTGCTCGTGATGAACTGACCTACGCTGGCGGCATGGTTGAAATCTTCACTGGTATGGCGAACTACTTCGACATTTCACAATCTCTAACGGGTCGCTTCGTCGGTATTATCCTATTCGTTGCTATGTTCGGTTCGATGATGATGTGGACAGCAGCTCCAGTAAAAATTCACTTCTCTGAAATTCCTAAAGGTGTTTACGGCGAGAAGACAACAGAGCTTAACGAACACGGCGTGCCAGTACGTGCAGCTTGGTGGCAGTTCGCGTTTGTATTCGTGATGCTTGTGGTGAATGGCTTCGGCTCTGAATCAGTACAAGACATGATGAACACAGCAATCAACCTAACCGCTGGTACAGCAATGCTTCCGCCGATCTTCATCATGGTGGCGTACTTTGTATTCCGCTTGAAGCATGACGACACACCACGTGATTTCCGCATGGGTACTCGAGTTCAAGGTATGGCTGTTGTCTCTGTGCTTATCGGCATCTTCGTTGTGAGTATGACGGCATCTGCATTCCCAACAGGTGTTGACCTAGTTCAAGCCTTCTTTATCAACGTATTCATGACAGCGGTATTCTCTGGTCTCGCTTGGTGGTGGATCTCGCGCTTTGAAAAAAAGCAGGCAGGTAAAGACGCAAAGCTAGAAACAGCTAAGCAATCGTAGCACTCTGCATCCCCCCCAACTTTAAAAGCGCCTACCAAGGCGCTTTTTTTGTTTTAAATCAGATAATTAAAATAGAACTCAAAAAATAAAAACGGTGTTCCGTCAAGGTTTCAGTTCACGAAAAACACCAATTAATAGGTAATAAAACTCGAATAAAAACCAAGGTAAAACATTAACTAAATTTACTTACTCAAGGTCACATATTTGATCAATTTCGATTAACTTCCCGCCGCTTAATCTTTAATCTTCTTGCTGAAGAGACAAACTGATTCATATAAAAAAAGCGACAAAAAGCCCCTACAAGCCTTATAAATCGTCGCTCATGAAACCAGCAATCTCTTCAATGAACTTCTTAATCTTTAACTCTTTGTTTTGGTAATAAGTTTACTGAAATACCAGAGAGAAAAAGCCCAAAGAAGTCCGATCGTAAATCTATAAAAACAACAATGAGCCAACCCTGACAAAACAAAGCGGGTGTTTGCCAAACCAACATAACAATAAAAGTGCGGCCTAGAGCTTCCCTCTCTAGGACCAAGTTATAACGATCATCAACGTGATTCACCGGAGAACATCATGTCCGAAAATAAACGCAGTACGATAGGCAAATTTGCCCTACTGTCTATGACCTTCGCGGCGGTATACAGCTTCAATAACATCATTAATAACAACATCGAGATCGGTCTTTCCTCGGCTCCGATGTTCTTTCTAGCAACCATCTTCTACTTTGTGCCATTTTGTTTGATCGTTGCAGAGTTTGTGTCACTGAATAAAGACTCTGAAGCGGGTGTTTACTCTTGGGTTAAAAGCTCTCTAGGCGGTCGCTGGGCGTTTATTTCAGCTTACACCTACTGGTTTGTTAACCTATTCTTCTTCACCTCTCTGCTGCCTAGAATCATCGCTTATGCGTCGTATGCGTTCTTAGGTTTCGAGTACATATTCACGCCAATGACCACCGCGATTCTGAGTACCATTTTGTTTGCGGTCGCGACTCATATCTCTAACAACGGCGCGAAATTACTGGGCCCTATCACTTCACTAACATCCTCACTGATGCTGCTGCTAACGATGTCTTACATCTTGTTATCTGGCGGGGCTTTAGTAGGTGGTATCGAGCCAGCTGATCCAATCACCATCGAAGCAATGACACCAAGCTTCAACTGGGCATTCCTTGGCGTAATTACTTGGATTTTCATGGCGGCGGGCGGTGCGGAATCGGTCGCGGTTTACGTTAACGACATCAAAGGCGGTCACAAGTCTTTCGTTAAAGTGATCATCATCGCGGGTATCTTCATCGGTGCGCTTTACTCGGTAGGATCTGTGTTAGCGAACGTATTTGTTGCTCGTGAAGAACTTAAATTCACTGGCGGCTCAGTTCAGGTATTTGAAGGACTAGCAAGACACTTTGGACTGTCGGAAATCCTGATGAACCGTTTCGTTGGTGTGGTTTCATTCACTGCGATGTTGGGCTCTCTACTTATGTGGACGGCGACACCGGTTAAGATCTTCTTCTCTGAAATCCCTAAAGGCATCTTTGGCGAGAAGACTGTCGCGCTTAACAAACAAGGTGTACCAGAGCGTGCAGCTTGGGTTCAGTTCTTCATCGTGATTCCACTGATGTTCATCCCAACGTTGGCGTCTGACACCGTTCAAGACTTGATGAGCACCATCATCAACATGACCGCAGCAGCTTCTATGCTACCGCCACTGTTCATCATGATTGCTTACCTGCACCTGCGCGTGAAACTGGACCACCTACCACGTGATTTCCGCATGGGTTCTCGTACGGTCGGTATTACTGCAGTATCGATTCTTATCGCTATCTTTACCGTTGGCTTCTTCGCTTCTACCTTCCCTACAGGCGCAGACATCATGACCATCATCTTCTACAACGTGGGGGGGATTGTGATCTTCCTTGGCTACGCATGGTGGAAGTACGGTCAATACGAGAAAAGCTTATCTCCAGAAGAGAAAAAACTAGAAGCGAAACCTGAACCAGCGAACGCTTAGTTTTACCCTACACTCAGATCGAAAACTTAAGGCACTCCCATTTGGTGAGTGCCTTTTTATTTACAAGCCTGTTTATTTGTTCAAAATTTTATTCACACTCCAAATACCTCCCACCCCAAGCATTAGCTTACAAATTCAACTAAAAACCAAAATAAATTAAAAGTAAAAATTTACTAAAAATAGATCACACTTTTAGATCGATTTAATTTTAAACACAAAAATAATCATTAATATCGGTTTTGCGATCGTAAGTAACCTGACCAATACGCCTTGAAGAGCACCCCATATTAGAAGTCAGAACTGCTTACGAACCTTCATTTATAACCCCGACACAGAAGTGATTAAAATGAATAGTAGTTTTACTAAAACCACTCTTATTACAAGCTGTATTCTTGCTGCCCTAAGTACCACGGCCCATGCGGAAGAATCCGCAGCAAACCACAGTGATACTCAGCCTCCGAAAACAGAAACAGAAACCCTATTTAACTTTTATGGTGAGCTTGGCCTTGGTGGTCACGTTGCACTAGAAGGCGACGACAAAGGCCGTTATGCAGACGGTACTTACATCGAAGCAGGCTTGGCTATCGAGCACGGTAATTGGTTCGGTCTTGCTTACATGGAAGGCTGGACAGTACAAGCTGACGACGAAGGCAATGCTTGGGCAACTGGCCACGGCTGGGGCGGCTTTGAAGGTGGTTTTAACCGCTTTTACGCTGGCTACCGCACCGACGCTAAAACAGAGTTTATTGTTGGTCGTATGGACTCTTCATTGGATGACGTTCAATGGTGGGGTGACCCTACCGTCGAGTACGGCTACGCGATCTCAAACACGCGTGACGTACATGTTGGTGTGAAGATCCAAAACCTAGAAGGCAAGCTACGCTACAGCGTTTCTTTCGCGCCAGAATCTGACTTCTCTGAAGACGATGCTCTGGTTCATTTCGGTAAATACGACAACTTCGCAGACCAATGGAAAGATAAGAACGCCATGGTCAACGGTTACCTCCAATACGATCTGACTGACGACTTAACTTTAATGGGTGGTGGTGAAGTTCGTAACAACGATGGCGGTGAACTATTGCTATTGGGTGCTGAATACAAAAACTTTGCGACTCGTATTTGGCACGACACAGATAAAGGCAACCAAGAATCATTTGGCAGTGAATCCGGTATTCAAACCAGTGCTTGGTACGAAGCGGCTCAGGGCGTTTACCTTTCGGCAGCCTACAACTACGCAAACTTTGGTGGTGACAACGGCGACAAAGAAATCACCTCTTACATCAACGCGGGCGTTTGGTACGAATACGGAAATGGCACATTTGCGACTGCTTTCGATAGCCGCTTTGGCGTAGGCAGCGATACTGAAATCGGTGACGCTCAGGTGTTCGCAATGCAATACTTCTACTGGTAATAACAGGAATTGATCATGAAACTGAATAAATCATTCGCAGCTCTCGCTATCGGTGCAGCACTTGTTGTTACTGGTTGCGCTACAAATACAGGCTCTGAAGAGCTTCAAGCGAACCAATTTAAGAACGTTATCGACCGCACTGGTTCACCAGAATACATGCGTGACTACGACTTCGATGACCACCAACGTTTTAACCCCTTCTTCGACCTAGGTGCATGGCACGGTCACTTGTTGCCAGACACGGCTGAAGGCATGGGCGGCTTCCCGGGTACGGCGCTGCTTACTGAAGAATACATTAACTTCATGGCAGATAACTTTGACCGCCTAAGCGTGTTCAAAGATGGCAAAAAAGTCGCATTCACCATGGAAGCTTACAGCCTACCGGGCGCATTAGTTCAGACACTAAAATCTGACGATGTAACGGTAGAGATGACGATGCGTTTTGCTTCAAACCGTACTTCTCTGTTAGAAACCAAAATCACTACCGACTCGCCGGTTGAGTTAGTGTGGGATGGTGAACTACTAGAAAAGACGCACGCGAAAGAAGGCGTGGCGCAAACCGACAAAACAATCGCTGAAACTTACCCTGAGTATGACCGTCAAATCGTCGCAACCGACGATGGCCTGAAAGTCACCTTTGGTAAAGTGCGTTCAACTTGGGATCTGCTGACTTCAGGTGAGTCTGAGTACCAAGTTCACAAATCGATTCCAACGCAAACTAAAGTGGATGGCCTAACGTTTACTTCAACGGCAAACATTGAAGTATCGACAACTATCTACACCACATACTCACATGTTCTAACGGCAGAAGAAGCGCAAGCAGAACAGCCCGAAATCAAAAAGATCATGGCAAACCCTACCGATTTCTTAGCTGCATCAGCAGAGCGTTGGGAAGGCTATCTTGAGATGGGTTTAACCAACCCGAACGCAACACCAGAACAAGAGCGTGTTGCGGTTAAGGCGATGGAAACCCTAAACGGTAACTGGCGCGGCGCTGCAGGTGCGATGGAGTTTGACTCTGTAACACCATCAGTAACGGCGCGTTGGTTCTCGGGCAACCAAACTTGGCCGTGGGACACATGGAAACAAGCCTACGCAATGGCTCACTTCAACCCAGACGTAGCGAAAGATAACATCCGTGCAATGTTCGCTTACCAAATCCAAGCCGACGATGCCGTTCGCCCTTGGGATGAGGGCTACGTGCCAGATCTACTCGCTTACAACCTAAGCCCAGAACGTGGCGGCGACGGCGGTAACTGGAATGAGCGTAACACCAAACCGAGCCTAGCAGCATGGGCGGTAATGGAAGTTTATAAGACCACCAGCGATGAAGCTTGGCTAGAAGAGATGTATCCAAAGTTAGTGGCATACCACGACTGGTGGCTACGCAACCGTGACAACAACGGCAATGGCGTTCCAGAGTATGGCGCTGCTCGCGACAAAGCACACAACACACCTGAAGGTGAAATGTACTTCACCGTGGTTCGTGGCGATAAGCACGAAACAGTCGTAGGACAAGCAGCACTGGATAAAGTGGTAGCAGAAGGCAACTACGATTACATCGAGAGCCCCGCACAAACGGCTGCATCTTGGGAATCAGGCCGTGACGATGCAGCCGCATTTGGCTTCATTGATAAAGACCAGCTAGACGCATACGTTGCAAACGGTGGTAAGCGCAGCGATTGGGATGTTGAGTTCGCTCAAAACCGCGCTGAAGACGGCACACTGCTAGGCTACTCGCTACTGCAAGAATCTGTCGACCAAGCAAGCTACATGTACAGCGATAACAAGTACCTAGCAGAAATGGCTGACATTCTAGGTAAAGACGCAGAAGCAAAAGAGTTCCGTGAAAAAGCAGAACACCTATCGAACTACATCAACACTTGTATGTTCGACGAAGGCACTAACTTCTTCTACGACATTCGCATTGAAGACAAACCACTAGCCAATGGCTGTGCAGGTAAACCGATTGTAGAACGTGGTAAAGGCCCTGAAGGGTGGTCACCACTGTTCAATGGCGCAGCAACGCAAGATCACGCTGATGCGGTTGTTTCTGTGATGAAAGATACCTCAGAGTTCAACACCTACGTTCCGCTGGGTACGGCAGCGCTTTCTAGCCCAGCATTCGGCCCAGACATTTACTGGCGTGGACGCGTTTGGGTAGACCAATTCTACTTCGGTCTAAAAGGCATGGACAGCTACGGCTACCGTGATGACGCAATTGAAATGGCAGGTGCGTTCTTTGACCATGCCGATGGATTAGTTCAAGACGGTCCTATCCGTGAGAACTACAACCCATTGAACGGTGAACAACAAGGCGCACCAAACTTCTCTTGGAGTGCAGCTCACCTGTACATGCTTTACAACGATTTCTTTACTGACGCAGAGTAAATCAAACCTATACCTGTCTTCTGGAATTCAATGAAAAGATAAACTCATAAATTTCAGACTTTGGCACTCAGTATCTCGCTGAGTGCCTTTTTTACACCTGAAGCCAAATAAGCGAACAAGCATTTAGACTATTTGGCCTACCATGATCCTTTTGCTGTAGTCCGCTAACACTCGCAAGCTTTTACTCACAAAAAACAAAGAGTGCTCATGCTATGAAATCCCGCTCAAAAGTTTCATCACTCTCACTGAAACACTGGGTTCTGAAGACTTATTCGAATTTTATTTATCCTTATTAGTCTTCCGGACATTAATTTGATAGTCGTTTACTAAATAATCGCTAAACTATAGTGTCGCCTACCCCTTTTTTGAGAAAACCTAAATGCCTAATACTGATTCCACCCTAAACAAACGTATGGGAATCGTTGCGCTCACCTGGCCAATTTTTATCGAAGTTCTTTTAAGAACCGCACTCAACACCAGTGATGTATTCATGTTATCGGGATACTCGGACAAAGCCGTGTCTGCCGTTGGTGTTATTTCTCAGATATCCTTTTTCCTGATCATTGTCTCAACTATGGTCAGCAGTGGTACAGGGATTTTAATCGCGCAGTACAACGGTGCCTCCCGCACTCAAGAGAGCGCTCACGTGGGCGTAGCGAGCATCATTCTGGCCATTATTGCCGGTGTGCTACTGAGTGTGATTGCCGTTCTTGTTGCTGAATATTTTATCCCGCTCTATCAACTCGAACCTCAAGTCGAGCAATACGCACAAGAATACCTATTCATCAGTGGTGCTCTCACCTTCAATGTAACCATTGGTGTGGTTCTCACTACTATTCTGCGCAGTCATGGCTATTCAAAGTCACCAATGGTGATCAACATGATTGCTGGCGTCATCAACGTATTCGGCAACTATTGTGCCTTATATCAACCTTTTGGTTTGCCTGTATACGGCGTGCAAGGGGTTGCGACCGCGACTGTAATCAGCCAAGTGATCGGGATGTTGATCTTAATTGGTGTGGTCAGAAGCAAAGGGATAGATCTACCAGTGAAGCAGTTTAAATCTGTGCCGAAAGCCATCTATCAAAAAATCATTAAGATCGGCTCGATGAACGCAGGAGAAGTGCTCTCTTATAACATGGCTCAGATCAGCATTACCTTCTTTGTAGTGCAGATGGGCACCTCTTCACTGGCTGCGTTTACTTACGCACAAAACATCGCTCGCCTCTCTTTTGCGTTTGCACTGGCGATTGGTCAAGGCAGCCAAATCCAAACAGGCTATTACATTGGCAAGGGTTGGATCGACGAGATCACCAAGCGCGTGCAACGCTACTTTGTGGTTGGTTTTATCGCCTCAACTGCGATTACCTGCATGGTTTATGTGTTCCGTTTCGAAATTCTCGATCTGTTCACGCAAGATCCAGAGATCGTTGCGCTAACTGCCGCGCTGATTGCAGGTTCCATCATTCTTGAAGCTGGCCGAGTATTTAACCTGATCTTTATCTCTTGTCTAAAGGCCGCTGGCGACATTAAATTCCCGATCAAAATGGGTATTCTCAGCATGTGGGGCATTGGGGTTGCCATGAGCTACTTGCTTGGCGTGCATTGGGGTTATGGCGTATTAGGGGCTTGGATGGCAATAGCGATGGACGAGTGGTTCCGTGGAATCATCATGGCCTATCGCTGGCGAGCGAAGAAATGGACTCGATTCTCTTTTTAGGTTGTTGTTGATACGTCTAAATTTATCTCGACCAAAAGAAAAAAGCGCTAGGGGGAGCTAGCGCTTTTAAGACCAACTAAGTCCGTTTAGCCTGGTAGATTTTTAAGCTATATCATGAAGATATAACCAATTTTTTTACTTAGGTAAATCAAAAAACCTATTCTTTGCGACTGCTTTGAGTCGTAAATTAAGTATAGTCGGATTCTTATAATAAACCGGATTTTTCTAAAATTAATTCATATGAATTTGACGATTAACCGACACAATAAACTATTCGGAAATCACAGATGAGATCGCATTAGTAATCAGCTTTCTAAGTCGTTTATTTTTATCATCTAAATGCTTTGCCTTTCTATAAACAAGCTGGATATCAAAATCTGGAACATCAATTGGTGGCTTCACAGCTAGTAAGGTTTCTTCACTATCAATATCCTTGCGCGCGACTAGCTTGGGGACAATACACAATAGTTCTCTACCACGAATGAGCCGCTTAACAGTTAAAAAGTTACTGGAAGATATCGCGACTTTCCGGCTTAAACCGAGTTCAGCTAAACGAGTATCTACTCCCGTCTTTAAAGCCCCTGCCGGGGAAACGAGTGCGTGCTCGACAGCAACAAATTGTTCTAGCGACATAGGTTCCTCAATAGATAGAACCGATTGGTCAAGTAAACAAACATGTTGCTCCGTGTACAAATGCTTTGTTCGATACTGCTTTGATACCTCACCAAAGCTGCCTATCGTCATATCAAGCTTGGCATCTTCAAAGACTTGCTGGTAGTTACTCCGGTTTACATTGAACAACGCTACTTGGGAGTAAGGAGAGGATTGCTTAATCAGGTCAAACAATATTGGAGCGAACATCTGCTCGGCATAATCAGTGAGACCAATCTTCCAAGTCCCTTTATAAGTTTCTGCATCAAACGATTTTGACAACAGCACCTCAGACTGGATGGTATTCAGTAGCGCATCCACGGTACTTGATAGTTCAATGGCTCGGTCGGTCGCCTCCATTTTGCTACCTACACGCTCAAACAAAGGGTCATCAAACAACTTTCGTAGCCTTTGTAAGCTATGGCTCATCGCAGATTGGCTGACATAACAACGCTCAGCAGCCTTACTCACGCTATTCGTTTTATACAAAGCCTGCAGTGCAATCAACAAGTTAAGGTCGATCCCTTTCCAATTAAAATCAGCCATGCCAAACAACCCATTTCATTCATAGTTATAATTAAAACAATTAATTTGAATCATAGTTTAACTCCACCTAAATTACGCTAAACATTTATCTGGAATCGATCATGCTTTCAATTTTTAAAACCTTTTTCTGGCTTGGCTGGATTAGCTTCGGTGGACCAGCAGCACACATTGGCTACTTCCGTAAAACCTTTGTTGAAAAACTGAATTGGTTGTCCGACGAAGAGTACGGGCAAATTGTCGCCCTCAGCCAATTTCTTCCGGGCCCAGGTTCAAGTCAGGTTGGCTTTGCGGTTGGCTACAAGAAAGGAGGCTTAACAGGTGCGATTGCTGCATTTGTCGGCTTCACTTCTCCATCTGTCATTCTGATGCTGATTTTGGCGTTAGTGAGTAACCAATTGTTGGAAGCTCCGCTGTTCATCTCTGTCATCCACGGGCTTAAGTTACTCGCCGTTGTGGTTGTGGCTGATGCCACTTTCGGCATGTACAAAAACTTTTGCCAATCGAAGATCGCGACCGCCTTATGTGTGATTACCGCAATTGTTCTGCTACTGATTCCTGGCATCTGGCCTCAAGTTTTAGTGCTTCTATTTGCAGCGATCGTTGGCAGTAAGTTCTTAACCTCACAAGAGCTTAAAACGATACCTTCAACACAAAAAATATCGGTAACGCCTCTCGTGATTTTTGTTGCTTTGCTGGTTGGCTTGCCTCTATTCAGTGCTTACTCTCAAGGCATTGAAGTGTTTGGCCTGTTCTATCAAGCAGGCAGCCTAGTATTTGGTGGCGGCCACGTGGTACTTCCACTACTACAAAATGGTATTGGCGACCAACTGTCTCAAGATGCCTTCCTAACAGGTTATGCAGCGGCGCAAGCAGTACCTGGCCCGATGTTTACGTTAGCCACTTATCTAGGTTATGTGTTGATGCCATCAGCACCGATCACCGGCGCCCTACTCGCAACGATTGCTGTATTCTTACCGGGCTTATTATTGCTAATGGGTGTACTGAAGAACTGGCAGGCGATTGCAAGCAAACCTTTAGTGGCTGGTGCACTTACAGGTGTGAATGCGTCGGTTGTAGGTTTGTTATTGGCAGCACTATATCAACCCATCTTCACAAGTGTAGTGAGTAGTGGCTTAGATTTCGCTCTGATCATTGTTGGTGTGTGGTTATTGAAAACCGTGAAGTTACCTATTGTTGGGTTAGTAGGGTTGTTCATTGTCTTTGGCGCAATGACAGGACTGGCGGTCTAATAGGTTTAAGGTAAGAAGTAAGCGAACCGCTTGCTTCTTACTTTCGTCTTTCATAATTTAATCTACCTATCACCCGCTATATAGTTGGTAATTCCATCTCAAAGCTCATGCTCTCGAGGATTGATCTCTTAGCCAAATATCTCAGCTAAGTCATTCATCGTCCTTAAATCTTAAAATAGAGAGTATTCTCATCTCTCGCCTACCTCGTGATACGTTATCGAGTATCAAACCGCAGAAAAAAGACATCACCGCGATCAAAGCTATTGAGCTAGACAAAACAGCTGTAGGTAGCCTCTCAACCAATCCTGTATCAACAAAATCAACAATGACGGGGATACCCAAGATCAATGAAATAAAACCTAGCAATATCGAGAGAGAGCCAAAGAAAAACATCGGCTTTACATCTCTCAATAAGAACAAGATAAAATTTAGAATCTTGAGACCATCGCTCAAGGTGTTCAGTTTGCTGGTAGTCCCTTCAGGTCTAGATTGGTATTGAGTCGAGACTTCTTTGATTGACATATTATGGTGTAACGCATGCACGGTAAGTTCTGTTTCTATCTGGAAACCATCGCTGAAGATAGGTGCGGTTTTGACAAATCTATGGCTCATAATTCGATAGCCAGAAAACACATCATTCAATTGCGCATTGAATGCTAAGTTAATCAGAGATGAAAACATCTTGTTCCCAAGGATATGTCCCTTGGGATAAGCCATTGAAGTTCGCTCGCGACTGCCAATGATCATATCGAGCTTTTCATTATTTAGTTGGTCGATCAGCTCGGGGCATATTGAGGCGTCATAGGTATCATCACCATCAGCCATCACATAGATATCGGCGTCGATATCAGAAAACATCCGCCTCACAACCTCCCCTTTACCTTGGCGCGGCTCATGTCGCACAATCGCCCCTGCTTGTAACGCCTCGTTGACCGTGTTGTCGGTTGAATTATTGTCATAAACATAAATGGATGCATCAGGTAAGGCTTGTTGAAAAGACGTGACCGTTTCACCAATGGCTCCGGCTTCGTTATAACATGGGAGTAATACTGCGACTTTCTGTTTATTCATGCTCACTCCTTACTTTAAAAACTCGATAACCATCCTCAATTCCATCATATGTAACGTCTAACCAAGCCGGGATATTATCCCCATGAAGTCTCCTAACTAAAGAGTCCTCGCTTCCAGAGTCCTTTAGGAGAGTTAAATGAGGGTCATTACCGATCAATATATAATCAACCTTTTTATCGACTATTTTGTTTCTTGCTAGAAGCATGTCCTCTTCTAACATCACTTCGATTAAAAATTGGTTACCCACAATATTTCTATGATAAGGCGCGGCGATTATATTGTTGTTCGTTTTGGCCAATACAGGTGCACCTGTTTCTATTCCTGAAAGAATTGTATGAGAGTTAATACCGTTATCTTTCAGCACCTTAAAGATGACTGGTAACTTATCGGTCTTATCAAGTTTGGTAGTCACTTCCTCTGCTGGAGATAAAGCGAGAATGACAAACGCTAACGCCAATGGAGTACCTGAGAAAATAATCAGCATTTTCAGTAGTGAATACCTAACGTATTCAGACACTTTAATTACAAAATATGCTTGAAAAGGTGCCGCCAAAACAAAACACAACCTCATCACTCTAATCTGCCAAAACATCGCAAGGGCTAAATTAAACATAAAAATGAGATACAAGATTGCACAGTGTGGGTTTTTATTTCGAAAGAATGGATACAACATTGCGGGAACTAATAGCAACAAATAATTATCCACTGAAAAAAAGCCATTCATTGCTATGTATGTTGCGACAGATTTAGCTTCGGCAACTTGATCAAGCCAATACAACTTTAATATCGGTGGGTAATCAATAAACAAAGCACTAGTCAGTGAGGGGTAAAGAATAACAACCGGAAGTAAACACAACAAACCAAGAAAAACAAACAATAAAAATCTTTGAGTTAAGTTTTTTCTATTATTATTCAATAGGTTGTAAGCATTGACAAACACCCAACCACTAAAAAAAAGAATGATGATAATAAATGAGATTTCATCATATTTAAAAGCAAAGAACTCATCATAAGGCCTATTTAATAAAACAGCACAAGCTCCAAAAATCGAACAAGTTACGTATAACTTAGAGACATAACTAAACCACTCGTCACGAACGAAGCAGTAATACACAGTATAAATAATTAAGAAAATCATAAACAACAAAACATTATCCATCCCAGTCCATAGAGATAGAGACACGAAAACGGCCTGAGCATACACTCGCCATGATTGCCTTAGGTTGTTGATAGAAGTCGGTGTTACTGATAAGAAGAGCGTTGCCAAAATAAGTTGAATATTATGATGGTCAATAGAACCAGGTAAGAAGTGTATTATCGCAGGAGAAAAAATAGCAAACATCGTGCTGATAAAGCGGTACTTAGCGCCTAAGAAACGTTCGCATAGGTAAAAGCACGATAATGCGAAGAACAATAAATAAAGCAAAGGGACAATAGAAATCGAGATAGTATAAGCAAGGCTATTAAGGCTAGCGCATTTTAACCGCAGACTCTAAAAGCACTGAGCGGTATTCATCATTCAGTGCTGCATTCTTTTTCTTTCGAGCCATACTCATCTTTTGGGTTGTATCAAACTTAAACAAGTTGAGGGCTATTTTCCTTAACGCATTAAAAGCCAACGCACCATTTCCTTTTCTAATTCGGCATTCATCTTCTCTGAAGGTCATGTCTAACATCCAGTGCATACTCTCTACTTGCCAATGACCACGGACAGCTTTAAGTGCTTGTTCTGCATCTAATTCCAGTGAACTGATATACCAACGAGTCTCTTTGCTAACCTTGCATGTTATGGAGTGCTCGACCTCAGAAGTGATTTTAATAATGCTTCTAAGTCCCTCCCAATGATATTGTTTAGTCAGCCATTCTTTATCAACCACAAGGTGCTCACAGTGTCGCGTCTCGATTCGACCATGTCCTGCGTCTACATCCGTGTGTTGAGCATAGTTCTTCTCGGTGAATTGCTCTCGACACGCCTTATGCCACCAAGCTTCTAGCTCTGCCTGCATCGTTGAGTGATTCCCTTTTAGGGCCAAGACATAGTCCGCTTTGCTTTGAACTATTTGTTTGGCAATCTTGCGCTGACAACCCATCGCATCGAGTGTGATGATGCAGTTCTCTATATCAAGTAAGGTTAACAATTTAGGAATAGCGGTTATTTCATTGCTTTTATCGTCAACGGCGGCCTGACCTAAAACAAGTTGGTTGGAGCAACTCCACGCACTCACCGAATGAAGCGGATTTTTTCTTCCGCGAGTATCGAAAGAGTGGCGTGCTGTTTTGCCATCTACGGCAATGATATCAGTGCCTGTCGTTTGAACTAGCGTCTTCATCCACGACTGAAACGCTTGCTCAATCTCATCTGCTCTGAGTTTGGTGATAACTCTTGCAATTGTATCGTGACGAGGGATGCCATTGAGGAATGGACGGTATTTACGAAGCCAATCTAAACGATTATGGCCGAAATCTTCGATGTCCTCCCAGCCCTCCGCGCCAGAAATCACCGCACTAATAGCAAGTAAAAGAATATCTAAGAGTTGGTGTTTTTTACATCGTTCAATGCGAGGGTCAACGATGTTTTCGAAATGCTCTAGAAACGAATCAGACATGGAAAAGACTCTAAATGGATAATAGTTACCAGATCTGATCCCTTAAATTAGGAAAAGTTCAAATTTATAATGATCTTGCCTTAGCAAGGCTATCATCAACCATAAATATCAATGGGAAAGCGACTGAAGAGAGCATTAGATCAGGAAATCGAGACCAATGAATAATAATACCGTCATCGGCATTAAAGTTACTCATTGGCTCTAGGTACCAATGACCATTCCTCATCCACTCCTGAAACTGAACAAAACGCATATAATCGTCATTGTCATTCAGGTTGAGTATTGAAATGCTCTCCCACTTATAAATAAATATAAAAATGGCACATACGAGCCAAATTACAGAAATAGCTATGATGTCTTTGTTAAAACTCTCACTTTTAGGCAATATGAATATCCTTTTCATTAAGCCAAAATCAATTCACTATTGTTCCATCTCTCTCACTTCCGCTAGTGCTCTGTTTAAGTTTTCATTTGCTACTTTGTAGTAAGATGATTTTTTATCGATAGCTTGCTGTAGATATGGAACCGCCTGATCAGGTTTTCCTTGTAAGATGAGGAAGTAGCCAACATTATTCAACGCTTCCGGGGCATCCATGTGCCTCATGAACACGTTGGTTGCCTTTTTAATATCCCCAGAGGCTAAATAAATAAGTGCTAGATTATTCTGAGCTTTTTCATTATTCGGTTCTAACTCTAAGGCTGAACGCGTGTATTGATACGCTTCCTTATAGTTACCATACATGTAGTGGGAGTAGCCCATATTCAACAAAGCTTTGACTGAGCTTTTATCTATCGTCAGTGACTTTTTGAAGTACTCTTGTGCGATCTGATGCTTTCCGTCAACATCTTCCAATACACCAATCCCCATATAAGCCAATGCTGGGGACATGCTGTCTACCTTCAAACTGGCCACTTCACTTTGACTCAACGCTTGGTAATTTTGGATAGTTTCGCTGCTTTTTAAACGAACCTGGTCTGAATTAATCGCTTTAAAGAAATAGCTTCGACCTTCATCGGTACGGCGTTGCTTGGTATACAAAACACCTAACTGCTCCAATACTTCGGTGTGGGCAGGATTAAAATCTAGCGCTGCTAGGTAAGCTTTCTCGGCCAACGCATAGTTACCGCGAGACGAATGTATTTGGCCAATAGTGAACAAGGTTTTATCGTGAAACTCTTTTTCAGGGAAGGACAAAGAGCGTATATATTCATATAAAGCCAAGTCTATATTGTTGTCTCGCAGAGCAATGATCTGCACCAGAAGTTTTGGACACTGAGTTAAGTGAGTACAATCACTAACGAGGTGAACAATGACAACTAAGAAAACACGAATCAAACATGCTCCTGAATTTAAATCCGAAGCACTTAAGTTGGCAGAGAAAGTCGGTGTCGCTGCTGCGGCACGACAGCTATCGTTGTATGAATCTCAAATTTATGGATGGCGTAAAGCCGTCAAAAAAGATGCGAAAATCAGCGATAGAGAAAGGGAACTCGCCACTGAAAATGCCAAACTCAAACGGTTATTGGCTGAGCAAGCTGAAGAGCTAGATATCGTAAAAAAGGCCGCCACCTACTTCGCGAAAAATCTAAAGTAGATTGCTATGAGTTTATGCTCGAACACCTTATGCAATATAGGATTGTCCGTATGGCTAAGGTGTTTGGGGTTTCTCGAAGTGGGTTTTATTATTGGATTGATAATCGCCATAAAGTCACTCAACGCAACGAGCACCGAAAGCAGCTTGACAGCAAAGTTCGAGAAGTCTTTGATGATAAAAAGGAACGCGACGGTGCAAGGCGTATTCAAAAAGAACTTGAGGCAAATGGTAATAAGCACGATGTAAAAACCATTGCCACGAGCATGAAGCGCCAGAGCTTAGTCGCGAAGGCAGCCCGTAAGTTTAAATGTACGACAGACAGCAAGCATAGGCTTCCTGTTGCCCCCGAACTTGCTAGAGCAAGATTTTAATGCGACAGCACCAAACCAAAAATGGGCTGGAGATATTACCTATCTAGCGACAAGCGAAGGTTGGATGTATTTGGCGGTTGTTATCGACTTGTACTCACGGCAAGTAGTTGGTTGGTCAATGAGCACCAGAATGACCGCGACTCTGGTCTGTGATGCGCTATCAATGGCATTGTTCCGTAGAGGCATGCCCGAAGGGGTAATTATCCATAGTGATAGAGGTAGCCAATATTGTTCAAAAGATTACAGAGACTTAATCTCAGCCCATAATCTAAAACAAAGTATGAGTAGGAAGGGAAATTGCTGGGATAACGCCTGTGTTGAAAGCTTTTTCCACTCAATGAAAGTAGAAGCCGTTCAATACGAGCCGATAATGACGCGAGAAGAGATGCGCCAAGCACTTTTTGAATATATCGAAGTTGATTATAATCGAACAAGAAGGCACAGTGCCCTTGGGTATCTAAGTCCAGTTAACTTTGAAAAACAATATGTCGCTTAATGCGGTGTCCAGTCTAACTGGAGCAGATCAATAGCTCTTAAAAAATATAAGAGTAATCCAAAACAAAAAAACACCACGAATCCAACTAAGGACATTAAAAAAACATCAAAGGTGTAATTGCGGTTAAACATTGATAAAAAGTACACAAACAAAAACAGTATCAATATTTTGTTTGGTATACGATGTTTCTCAACATCGTATACCGAAACTGCAATTAGCAACGCCCAAAAAACTGAAGGCTCATTAATCATATATTCAATTCATACACTCGAAAAAATGCTCTGGATTTTGCTAAGTAAGGCTGTTGCCATCCCAGAAAAAACCAATCCTATAGCAATGACAAGTAACGCAGCAGCGACAATGTAGGCAACCGAAGTAAGCCCTCTTTGCTGTCTCACTCCTAACCGATCATAGACCATTAACAATACTGTTCAGTTTCGCTGCGAGTGTAGCCCCTAAACCAGAAAATACGGTTGTTAAACCTAATACCAATAAAGCTGCACCGATTACATACTCGATTACAGTCAACCCTTCTTCATCTTTCATGAATTCTTTACAATTATTCAAAAACTTATCCATGAGAACCTCTCCTTGATTTACGTATCAGGCTTTGTTTACCTGTAAACTAAATCTAGAGGTGAGAGATATATTAGGTTAGGATTTTCTTGCCATTTACTTGCACTTTTTTGTGGTACTTCTAATCTAATTATTACGCATCTTAATTTATCTATTTTTAAACTCGAAGTTGAATATGAAATAGAGTTGGCATTTATATGAAAGTAGTCACACCTTTATTATCAGATAAAGACAGTGAATTTAATGCTGTTATTATCAATAAAATAAACCACTACTTCCCCATTGAAAATTATAAGCAAGATATATCTATAATCAGTAACTTAGATGTCAGACTGGTATTTTTTATCTTGAATAGACCGGATAAACTTCAACTACTTACAATGGCATTATCTATTTGTGAAAACTTGAACAAGCGAATAGTCATTATTTGCTCGGACCAGTTACCTAATATCGTTCGAAATCATAAGAATATATTTTTCATTATCGAAACAAACAGCAATCATCTCAGGGCGTCCGCATGAATGGTTAAGATTTAGCCATCGATGTAAATCCAGCCATAAGAACTTGTTCCAAGTAGGCAGGCTTCATCATACACCGCTTCTGTTTCATCGGTACGCTAATCTTGGTTGACTCAGCTCTGAGCATGTTCAATGCCATATGTCTTAATCCCGCCATGTTTTCAGCAGCATTTTCTCTATAAATCTGACAAGCATCTTCACCCATACTGACATCTAAAATCCAATGCATGGATTCAATGCCCCAGTGGGCACGGATAGCCTCTCTTGCCTGCTCTGAGGTCAGTTCTGCTGAACTAATGTAGTAACGATACTCCAACTCTGGAGCCTTGCCTTTTGTTGCTCGGTAGTTTTCGACCATCACAATACTGGTTAACCTATCCCAAGTGGAGAAGTCACCCTCCAACTCACGAGCACTCAGGATATGACAAGTACGCGCTTCAATCCGGCCCTTCTGCTTCTCAACTTGATACCTATCCCAGTCAATCGGATCTCGCCGGCGTGAGGAGAAGGCGGACTGAATCGAGGCCGCTAACTTGCCTTGATTACCCTTAACCGATAATAAGTAATCACCGCCTTTGCTCGTGATAGCCTTTGCTATCTTAGTCTGGCAGGCCATCGCATCAATCGTCACGATAGCACCTCGTAAGTCGAGCATCTGGAGGAGTGCAGGTATCGCTGTGATTTCATTACTCTTAGCATCGGTTTTTAGCTGACCTAATACGAGTTGATTAGCACAGGAATAAGCACTCACCATGTGAATGGTGCTTTGCCTGTCGTTTCTGTCATAGGAACCCCGTAAAGTTTTGCCGTCAATGGCTACCACCTCACCACCAGTTAACTTGTGCACTGCTTTCATCCAGGCTAGAAAGCAATCTCGGAACTCTGCCGGGTCGATGTTTGAAATCAGACGAGCAAAGGTATCATCAACCGGCACACCTTTTTCGAATAAACCATGTTTAAGAAACCATTCATGGTGTCCGAGAACATACTCGCGAATATCAGTCCAGCCTTGACCTCCGGCTATTACGGCACAAATTGAACCAAATAAAATGTCGAACAGAGGATAGTCTACTTTTGCGCTTTGTCGTTCGTCTCGAATGATGCTGAAATACGTTTTGATGGTATCTAAATTCATGGGTGCTCCTCAAAAGAGGAGAATAAGATCACAACCAACCCATCAGGTCAACGTTAGTCAACCATTGGGCGAAAAATGTTCATGATCTTGCCCTGGCAATCATCTGACCAGTACATTCGAAGAACTTAAGCGTAAAACACAGCATATCTTCGAACCTCACTTCGATCTCGACAGAGACATAAATAACAACAATCAACTGCCTACCAAATTGTTTACTTCTGAGGTTGTTAACTATGTTATGGATAACATAAACAAAGAAATCAGAGAAACGGAGATCGCCGAGAAGTGCCATTGTTCAACAACCTACTTTTCGAAAAAGTTTCATCTACACTTTGGGGTAAGCTTTAGAGACTTTGTTTGTGACAAAAGAGTTCTACTAGCTAAAAAGTTGATTGAGGCGGATACCGAGTCAAAAATTGCTGTAATTGCCTATCAATGTGGATACAAGGATGTGTCGTATTTTTCGAGAATTTTTAAGAAAAGGACTGGTGTAACCCCAGCAAGTTACAGGCGTGCCTGCACAGATAACAGAAAACGCTAATTTTACTCCCTAAAAGAAAAAATCATGGTACATTTAACATGATTTTAACAAAAATAACTTAGCGAAAAACATGGAGTTAGACAATGATTCAGCCTAACGAGTTTAGCCAAGAACAAGCAACAGCTCTCCCTACACCCAATGACATGATTTTAAAATGGGCAGAAGAACGCCCAAACGAAGTCTATTTGAAACAGATTATTAACCGCCAATTTGTCGAATTTACTTATAAAGAAGTAGCCGACAAAGCACTGAAACTGGCGTCAGCACTAGAAGGGCTCGGCGCCCAACCGGGCGATCGAGTCGCTCTCGTATCGAAAAACTGTGCAGAGTGGTTCATCTGCGACCTTGCCATGATGTTAGGAGATTTTGTCAGCGTCCCAATCTTTCCAACAGCTGGTGCAGATACCATCCAATACTGTATTGAGCACAGTGAAAGTAAAATAGTGATTGCAGGTAAGCTAGATGATCCTGCTGCTACCCAAAAGGTACTGGATGACAATCCGAGCTTAATCAGCATCTCTCTACCATACGATACGGCTGCCAAATGCCAACACACATTTGAACAGCTGATCGATACGCATGAACCATCCACCAAACGTCCTCAACATCACGACGACAAGTTAATGTCATTAGTGTATACATCCGGCACCTCTGGATTACCAAAAGGGGCAATGCTTACATACGGCGCCTTTACATGGTCAGTTCAAAGACTGATCGACCATATTGGTATCCAACCCGGCGATCGCCTGTTTTCTTACCTACCACTTGCTCATATTACAGAACGCGTTTACATCTTTGGTTCTTCAGTCATGGGTGGCGTGGTCACGGCTTTCCCTGAATCTTTAGACACGTTTATTGATGATGTGAAAATGCATCGTCCTACTCTGTTTATTTCAGTTCCTCGCTTATGGACGCTGTTCCAGCAGCGAATCCAAGACAAATTGCCTCAGAAGAAACTGAACTTCTTACTTAAGATTCCGTTTATCAACAACATCATTAAGAAGAAGCTGGCTGACGGTTTAGGATTAGATCAAGCTCGTGTTCTTGGATGTGGCTCAGCTCCAGTATCACCCGCTCTACTGGCATGGTATGAGAGTGTTGGTTTGCACATTACCGAGGCATGGGGCATGACAGAGTCTTTCGCCTATAGCACGCTCAACTACCCATTCAGAGCCGATAAAATTGGTACGGTTGGTAATGCAGGTCCAGGGATCGAACTCAAAATAGCTGAAGATGAAGAGATTCTAGTTCGAGGCAAAGGCTTATTCTCTGGTTACTACAAAAATGATATTGCAACCCAAGAATCTTTTAACTCCGATGGTTGGCTTCATACCGGTGATATCGGTGATATCGATAGTGAAGGTTACCTAACGATTCGCGGGCGTAAGAAAGATACCTTTAAAACCGCTAAAGGTAAGTTCGTTGCTCCTGTGCCTATCGAAAATAAACTCTTTGAGTACAGCCGCGTAGAAATGATGTGTTTGATAGGTCTTGGTCTACCAGGCCCAATCCTACTGGTGGTACCGCATGACTTCCCTAACTTTGACCGAGCTCGTTATGAGAGAACGACAAAGCGCGTTATCGAGAAAATGAACGAGCAGCTCGGCTCACATGAGAAGATCAAGGGTGTACTGATGATTAAGGAACCATGGAGCATTGAGAATGGCGTGTTAACCCCTACTCTCAAAATCAAGCGACATATTCTTGAGCAGAAATACCATGAAATCGGACATAACTGGCCAAAAGATAAATTGGTGGTTTGGGAAGAATAATCAAAACCGAGAGGGAGCCATTACGGCTCCTTTTTTGTAAGCTCAAATTATAAGTACTTAGTATAATCCGCAGCATCACTACTCTCATTATCCAAACCGATATCATCTCTCATTCGGCTACTTAGCGATTCCGAGCAAATAATTTGTCTCGATTTAGTCACCTTCCTCATCTTATTTTTATCAATAGTTTTAAGTGCCTGAGTAACAAATCTGCCAACCCAACAGGTTATTGCTTTCATTTTCCCTCTCTTGTATTCCCTGTTTATTTGTCGCTATTATGGAAACTACCTGTTCGATAAGCGAACAACCATTATTAACAAGAACTATAAGCTGAGATTATGGACAATAGACTGCGCTACCTTTCAGGTCTCCGTTACTTTGAAGTTGCGGCTCGCTTAAGCAGTTACAGCAAAGCTGCTGAAGAGCTGTTCGTCAGTCAAGCTGCCGTCAGCCAGAAGATTCGACAGTTAGAACAGCAGGTTGGATGTAAGCTCTTTATTCGTAAGGGGCGAGCAATGACTTTGACACACGAAGGACACACGCTTTTTAAACATGTATCTGATGGATTTCAAGAGGTGATACTGGGATTGAACAAGATCCAGTCTGAACCCATTCAAGGGCTACTTGTTGTTAGAAGTCCACCCTCTTTTGCGACGCGTTGGTTGCTGCCTAGGCTTTGGAAGTTCTCAGTGAAGCATCCAGAGATCCCGATCAAGGTGCTAACAGGCTGCGACACACCAAATTTAAAGCATGGCGAGATTGATGTAGCTATTCGACAAGGTGAAGACTTATATGTGGAAGAAGGCTTGACTCTTAAGATGCTAATTAACGAGCCTATCTACCCTTTTTGCTCCCCCGAGTTAGCAAAATCTCTGAAATTCACATCACCAGAACAACTCCTCAAGTGTTGGCTGATTCAGTTTGATAGCGGTTGTTTCCCTTGGGAGGAATGGTTTAGACAAGCAAACATATCTACCCAAAGCAGCACCATTCAATGGATGGAAGTCGGTACATTTGATATGGGGCTAACCACAGTCATGGCGGGACATGGCGTTTGCCTAGCAACGGACAGCTTGGCTGGTGACTTCATCGAACGCGGCTTGCTAGTAAAACCCTTTGATATAGGCATGACGCCTGGTGTTCAAGTAAACCTATGTTTTGACCCCAACTCCCCGAGAAAAGAGCGTATTACAGCGTTCACCAATTGGTTACACGAAGAAGTAAACGAGCTATTGGAGAATTAGCTCTCAACTATCGATTCCTCAAATAAGCAATGAGCTTAAATAAGCAACAAGCTTAACTCAACATAGAACTGTAACGTAAACCTCCCGACACCGACAAAACTATGTTGAGCAAAAGCAACGTTGAGTTAAAAGCTACGCTGCCCTGAATCACTCCCAAAATGACTTCTTCAGTTCTTTCTCGACTTGCTCTGAAGTAACCCCGATATCTCTCAATAAATAGTCGGGAAGCTCAGACAACTGCTTTCTGGTTCTACGATTCCGAATATACAGTCTCAATTTAGAATAGAATTTCTTAGTTGATAACGATGACAAAAGTGAATGGTTGGTATTTGCTGTTACTGTGATCGTATTCATACCCTTTCTCCTGTTGATCTTTTGCTTTGTTATGGTCAATAATCGACCAACAGAGCAACATCGACAAACGATAGATACTGGCATTCAGTTAAGGAAAACTAATGTGAGAGAGCGAACTCCACCATTCCAAGGGATCTACTATTTTTATACTGCAGCTGAAACTGGCAGTTTTAAGCTCGCAGCAGAAAAGCTATTTGTTACTGCTGCCGCGGTGAGTCAACAAATTCGTCAACTTGAGGAATGGTTAGGAGCTGACCTCTTTATTCGCCAGCACCGAAAAATAGTATTAACCCATGAAGGCGAAGTACTGTACCTGCAAGCGAAGAAAGGCTTTGCTCATATTCAAGATGGGGTGAGACGAATCAACCAAGATCCTAACCCTACTCAGCTGTCGATCTCTACCGTGCCTTCCTTTGCTCAGCATTGGCTCGTACCCAGAATTGGCGACTTCCGCGATCGCCATCCAGATTTATCTATGTTGATAGAACCGACCAACAAACTGGTCACCTTTGAGGATTCCAATGTCGATATTTGTGTTCGCTACGGTCACGGTAACTACCCAAACATCGAATCACGTTGGTTAATGGACGAAGTGGTTTACCCTGTCTGCCATCCTATCTATCAAGAGAAACATGGTATTTATGAGATCGACGATCTGCATAAAGCAGAATTGATTGAAGACCGCTGGCCTGATATGGATTGGAATCTTTGGCTACAAGTCGCAGGAGTAAAAGCTGGCCGTACATCATTGCAATTTGATGGCTCTCATTTTGTGTTAGAAGGTGCGCTATCCGTTCAAGGCGTAGCCTTGGTTAAGCACAGCTTGGTGTATCGCTACTTGCAGGAAAAGAAACTCGTCCGAATCGGAAACATAGCACTGAAGCCTAAATACAATTATTTTTTATGTGCACCTCCAGGTTACTTCCATCGAGAAAAGATAAAACGCTTCGAAGAATGGATGCAGACTCAAGTTAAATTATTTGGTGATACAGGTAGAGAAGAATTGTCGATTATCCACACCGATTACGAACTTAAATGGTCTGATAATTCATAAAGCGAAACTGGTATACTGAGCTCAAATAAATGGCGAGAACATCTCATGACACAAGAAAATAACCCACTTCACGGTATCACTCTACAAAAGCTACTGACTGAATTGGTTGAACATTACGGTTGGGAAGAGTTGAGTTACATGGTAAACATCAACTGCTTTAAAAAAGACCCGAGCATTAAATCGAGCTTAAAATTTTTGCGTAAAACAGATTGGGCTCGCACCAAGGTAGAGCAGATTTACATCGACTTAAAGCGTTAGTCTCTCCCTGCTTTATCAGTCCCGTGTTGATTAAATACGGGACAACCCCTGTGTCTACTTTTTAGGGACCATATCACATCTCGCATCTCTCATCTCTCATCTCTCATCTCTCATCTCTCATCTCTCATCTCTCATCTCTCATCTCTCATCTCTCGCAGTATGTTACAAGCAATAAAAAGCCCCGCAAGCTTTCACTTGCGGGGCTTTTTTTAGCTAATTTAGAAAAGGGCTAATTACTTACCAGCTTCTTTTTCAGCTTTAACTTTTGCAATCACTTCGTCAGCAACGTTAGTTGGACATGGTGCGTATTGTGCGAATTCCATAGAGAATTGGCCACGACCAGAAGTGATAGTACGTAGGTGACCGATGTAGCCGAACATCTCAGAAAGAGGTACGTCAGCTTTAATACGAACACCAGTTACGCCAGCTTGTTGATCTTTGATCATACCACGACGACGGTTAAGGTCACCGATAACATCACCAACGTGATCGTCTGGAGTGAACACGTCAACGTTCATGATAGGCTCAAGAAGTTGCGCGCCAGCTTTAGGCATAGATTGACGGAATGCGCCTTTCGCTGCGATTTCAAATGCGATTGCAGATGAATCGACTGCGTGGAAACCACCATCGAAAAGTTCAACTTCAACGTCTAGAGTTGGGAAGCCAGCTAGTACGCCGTTTTCCATCATAGATGCGAAGCCTTTCTCAACTGCAGGCCAGAATTCTTTAGGAACGTTACCGCCCACAACTACAGAGTTGAACTTGAAGCCAGAACCTGCTTCGCCTGGTTTGATACGGTAATCGATCTTACCGAATTGACCAGAACCACCAGATTGCTTCTTGTGCGTGTAGCTATCTTCAATTGCTTGAGTGATAGTTTCACGGTAAGCAACTTGAGGAGCACCTACAGTTAGGTCAACGCCGTATGTACGCTTAAGGATATCTACCTTGATGTCTAGGTGAAGTTCACCCATACCTTTCAGGATAGTTTCGCCAGTCTCTTCGTCAGTCTCAACTTGGAAAGATGGATCTTCTGCAACCATTTTACCGATCGCGATACCCATTTTCTCAGAACCGCCTTTATCTTTTGGAGATACAGCGATTGAGATTACTGGAGTTGGGAATACCATTGGCTCAAGCGTTACTTGGTGCTTAGGATCACATAGAGTGTGACCAGTTTGCACGTTCTTCATACCAACGATCGCAATGATGTCACCAGCTTGTGCGCTAGTTAGTTCGTTACGGTCATCAGCTTGCATCTCAACCATACGGCCAACACGTTCTGTTTTGCCAGTGAATGAGTTAAGAATCGTGTCACCTTTGTTCAGTTTACCAGAGTAAATACGAACGAAAGTTAGAGCACCGAAGCGGTCATCCATGATTTTGAATGCAAGCGCTTTGAAAGTTTCTTCTGTAGAAACGATAGCGTGTTCGCCAGTTTCTTCGCCAGCTTCGTCCATTAGAGGTTGAGGATCAACTTCAGTTGGAGAAGGTAGGTAATCTACAACAGCGTCAAGAACGATTTGTACGCCCTTGTTCTTGAATGCAGAACCACAGAAAGTTGGGAAGAATGCTAGGTCACGAGTACCTTTACGGATACAACGCTTAACGTCTTCGATAGAAGGCTCTTCACCTTCCATGTAAGCTTCCATTAGGTCATCGTCTTGCTCTACAGCAGTTTCGATTAGCTCTTCACGGTATTGCTCTACGTCATCTACCATGTCCGCAGGAACATCTAGAATTTCGTAGTTTTCAGGAAGACCAGTGTCATCCCAAACGTATGCTTTACGGCTTAGAAGGTCTACAACACCCACGAATTCATCTTCGCGGCCGATTGGTAGAACCATAACTAGAGGAGTAGCACCTAGAACGTTTTTAACTTGGTCAACAACGTTGTAGAAATCTGCACCCATACGGTCTAGTTTGTTAACGAAGATCAGACGAGATACTTCTGATTCGTTAGCGTAGCGCCAGTTAGTTTCTGATTGAGGTTCAACACCACCAGAACCACAGAATACACCGATACCGCCATCAAGTACTTTAAGAGAACGGTATACTTCAACTGTGAAGTCAACGTGTCCAGGAGTATCGATAACGTTTAGACGGTGACCGTTCCAGAAACAGCTTACAGCTGCTGATTGGATAGTAATACCGCGCTCAGCTTCCTGTTCCATGAAGTCAGTAGTTGATTCGCCATCATGTACTTCACCAGTCTTGTGGATTTGACCAGTTAGCTTAAGGATACGCTCAGTGGTAGTTGTTTTACCCGCATCAACGTGCGCGAAAATACCAATGTTTCTGTATTTCGATAAATCTGCCATTGTCTTACTCTGTTAATAGGATATAAAATGCGCGCAGAGTATATCACAATCTGTGAAGACTGATAGCTTTGCATGCATTTGGGACTAAAAAACTTTGCCTTTTTCTAACATATAGAAAAAGGCACTCAGTAGTAACAATCTAAATGATTGTTAATTATAGTGCTAACCCAAAGCCTAATCGGCGTTAAGGTTAGGCTGAATTGCTGCTGTATAGAGTAGCTGAAGTGAGTTCAATTACAACTCATCAAAAGCATTAATTGCTTCCGATAATTTTTTCACACCATGGATCTGCATTCCAGGAATGCCACCTTTAGGCATGTTCGCTGCCGGTACGATTGCTTTCTTAAAGCCGTGTTTAAATGCTTCATTTAAACGCTCTTGTCCGCTCGGTACAGGTCGAATCTCACCCGCTAGACCTACTTCTCCAAACACCACCACATCTTTTGGCAATGCGCGGTCTCTGAAACTTGAAAGTAGAGCCATCACCAACGCAAGATCAGCACTGGTTTCGGTTACTTTAACACCACCAACGACATTCACAAACACATCTTGGTCAGCCATTTGTAAGCCGCCGTGTTTATGCAGCACCGCTAATAATAATGAAAGCCTGTTTTGCTCAAGGCCGACAGCGACACGACGCGGATTTGCCAGCTGGGAATAATCCACCAGCGCTTGGATTTCAACAAGCAATGGACGAGTGCCTTCCCACACAACCATCACCGAACTACCCGAGGTTTCTTCTTCACCACGAGACAAGAAGATTGCGGATGGGTTACTAACTTCTTTTAGTCCTTGGCCTGTCATGGCAAATACGCCAAGCTCATTGACCGCACCAAAACGGTTTTTGTGGCTGCGCAGTGTTCTAAAGCGGCTATCTGTTCCGCCATCCAATAGAACAGAACAGTCAATAATGTGCTCAAGCACTTTTGGCCCGGCTAAGGTGCCGTCTTTAGTTACGTGTCCCACCAAGAACACCGCAACATTATTTTGTTTTGCGTAGCGCGTTAATGCGGTTGCCGATTCACGAACCTGAGCAACACTGCCCGGTGAAGACTGAACATCAGCAACGTGCATAACTTGGATGGAGTCGATAACCATGATCTTTGGCTGTTCTTTTTCAGCAACCTGACAGATCTTATCTACGTTGGTTTCAGAGAGCATCTTTAGGTGCTCTTTTGGTAATCCAAGTCGAGAGGCACGCATTGCAACCTGCTGTAAGGATTCTTCACCTGTTACATAAAGAGTCGGCAGTTGAGAAGAGAGCTGACACATGGTCTGCAATAATAGTGTTGATTTACCCGCGCCTGGGTTACCACCAATCAGGATCGCAGCTCCAGGGACAACACCACCACCGAGTACGCGGTCGAGCTCTTTGAAGCCACTACTAAAGCGTGGCACTTCTTGTAGATTAATTTCAGATAATGTCTGAACGCTCGATTCTGTTACTGCACCTGCATAACCAGATAATCTTTCATTGCGCGCTACTTGAGGTGAAGCGGCTAACCTAACTTCTGTAATCGTGTTCCAAGCACCACATGCGTTGCACTGCCCCTGCCAACGTGGAAAGTCAGCACCACAGTCATTACACACATAAGCTCGTTTTGCCTTAGCCATAAAACCTCAATAATTTACTCAGTTACACAATGATGTTGTCAATTTGTGACTTATTTGACCGTACGGGTGAAAATAAACGTTGCAGTCATACCACTTATACTTAAAGATCGATTTAAACTAGTCGATAACATAAATGCACCGTCCATTCTAACAAGAAAAGTATGCAGCAATCTGAAATTCTATCTGTAGCAGAACGTCTTATCCCGGCCTACCACGCCGAAGATTTCGAATTCCTTCTTTCTCAAATGACAGAAGGCGAATCTCCGTCTCTAAAACTGCTGGTTAAAATGGAACTGAATCGTATCATGGCTCCGTGTACAAAGAGCATTGATTTACGTGGGCGCATTGATAATGAATGTCGTCAGTTCACGTTAGACGGCCGTAAACACTGGCTCGATGACATCGCTTTAAACGCGTATCAACGTGGCACTAAAAAGTTTAAAGGTTACACAGAAGGCGCATGGGAGTTAGTAATGACTCCGCGAACTCAACCAATGAGCGTTGTTAAAACATCTTCTCAAGGTAACCACGACATTACTAGCGCCAATAGCCCGTACGAAGCTGAAGCGATTAATCTAGGTTACGACTTAAAGCGTCAAGAGAACAGACTCAAGATTAGCTCACAGGTTGAGATCACCACATCGAAAGGGCAAAGCCTACATGGTGTAACGGTTGATATTTCTCCGTCGGGCGCAAAGTTCAAGGTGCCAAGCGCCTTTCGATACAACCTCGGTGAGATCATCAGCGTTAAATTCTCAGAGCTTATCGAAAAGTCCCAAGAAAACGATGTTAACCAAGCTGTTGAATTTCGTGTTTTGGGTATCGACGAGTCTTATGAGAACAACGCGGTCAAATTTCTAAGAACCATCAAGGTAAGCGACAACAATGTTGTGGCTCGCTTACTCGATGAGTCTTTAAATAGCATCAGTAAGAAAACCAGCCATGAGAACCAAGATAGGATCATTCGAACTCGTACGCGAGGAATCGAACACACCTATCTAAAGCATACTTGTAACCTTCCGCTGTTCTTCAGCGGCAGTGAACTAAAGCTTGCCCTACTGACGGATAACAACCATCCGTTGTGGCAATACTGGCACGACGAGCGAAATCAACAAGCGCTGGGCACCCTGTTCAACGAGCAACGTATGAACCTGCTGGCGAAACCAGGAGTGAAGGGAACCAGTAACGTTATCTACTCTTTTACCCATGAACACCAAAACAAGACCTTGTTCTATTCAATGATGCTACCTGAAGCCTCTCGCGAACAAAGACAACTGTTTTGGCACATTGGCGGTAAACGTAAAAGTTGGAAGGCGTTCAAGTTCTCAGTTTTCGAACTTTCAGACACCGAGCAACAAGCGTTAGCCAAACACTCGGATACTCTGGCTCAAAGCTCAGCGCAACTGACGCATTGCGGTATCTTGCAAGAAATTGGCGATCACGAAAGTGCGGCTGATTATCTGTTAAGTGAAAAGCCACGTATTCCAAGCAGTGAACTGAACCGCTTTCGTCACCCACGCACTGTGGTTGGGAATATTCAAAGTATCTACTTTGATTCTCAGACTCGCCGTAAAGAACCGAGATACCAATTTAAATCACCGTTACAACTTACGTCACAAGATGGCGCTGCGGCAAGCGGACACACTTTAGATATCTCGAAGCGTGGACTGAGCATTAACCTTGAACACCCAATGGTCCTCAAGATTAATGATCCGGTATTGGTGAACTTCAATGAACTGCAGCTCTATGACAAGAACCTGCCATTGAGCACCGTGCCTTACCATGTGATCCGAGTGAGCCCGAATGGCCGCAACGTACAGCTGGTTATTGCTGAGAACGCGAAGACGATGCGTACTATCGCTTTCCTAAATGGGCTTATCGATCAGAACCAAAGCAAGCTGATTAAAAAGAAAGAGATACTGCCAACCAACTCGTTGCTCGAATCGTTACACAATATATTGCTTAGCAAGATGGTCAGTAACCCTATCTTCATTGATAAGCCAAGCTCAACATTGCGCTGTAAGATCATAGGCGTGAACTTCCCATTGAATAAGCACCTAACGTTGCTCGCTAAACTTGGACACAACCAAAAGTTCTCTCTAGAGCCGATCTTTAAAGGCCACACTAACTCGCTACTGGCCGAGCCACTGAAAAGAATCGAAGGCGCTGAGCCCAAACACCATGACGTGTATATTGCTGCGGTAAAGTTTGGTGACAAGATCCAATCGGTGCATACCAAGTTGGTGAAAGATTTCACCTCAGCAAAAGAGCGCATCTTATTCATCAAGAAGGCGCAGCACTTGGGTAATGTGTATGTATTGCGAGTCACCACGGCACCTATCTTTAACCCGCTAACAAGTTTATTCCAATCGGATTTAGAAGAGCTTTCACGCATCAGCATGCATCAAGCTAAGAAACTAGAGAACGAGATCACCGCTTTTATCGGCTATGGTGAGATTGAAGACATCACAGATGAAGTGTTGATTCGATTAGAGCTTACTCGTTAGGTTAATCTCCATTGACTGGATTGGAAAATAGAAAAAGCAGGCTCATCGCCTGCTTTTTTTGTATCTGATCTCGACTATAACTTCCGGCAAATACAACTTCCCAATCAAGCCTTAAGGTTTTGCCTGCCAGCTGATTTTTTGCTGCTTAGCTAATACACCCGACAAGATACAAAGCACACCGCCTAAACCTGCGTAACGAACAGCGGTTTGAGCTTGCTGCTCTACTTTTGGTTTCGCGTGGTAGGCAATGCCTAAACCTGCAGAGCCCATCATCACCAAGTCATTGGCACCATCACCAACGGCAACGGTATTGTGCAGTTCCAATTCGTACTCTTCAGCCAACTCTACCAAAATATCGGCTTTGGTTTGCGCCGAAACCACGTCACCCAACACTTCCCCCGTCAATTTACCCTTAACGATTTCTAGAGTATTCGACTGAGCATGGTCAAGATCCAAGGTATCTTTCAGGTAGTCAGAGAAGTAAGTAAAACCGCCTGATGCAATCGCCGTTTTCCAGCCAAGCTTATTAAGCGTGTTCACAAGCCCAACCAGATCTGGCATGAATGGCAAAGATTGGCGCACTTGCTCTAATATCGACTCATCCGCACCTTTCAGTGCTCCTACTCTTTGGCGTAAGCTCTGTTCAAAGTCGAGCTCACCTTGCATTGCTCGTTCGGTGATTTCAGAGACTAACTCTCCCACTCCAGCCAGTTTGGCAATCTCATCGATACATTCAATTTGAATCGCTGTGGAATCCATATCCATCACAATCAAACCTGGCTTAGATAAGTCTGGGACCTCGCTAAGGCAAGCATAATCAAGCTTTAGCGCTTGGAGGATTTCTTCATGTGCTGGTGTTAGGTTGCCTGACATCAAAGCCACTTCATAATGCCCAACTTTCCACGTATCGAGGATGGTGTTGTAAGTGCCAGTGAAAAAGTCGATGTCATCGAAAAATTGTGGAGATAGGTACTCACCAAACACAATCCAATTAGCTTTGGATTTAGCGAGTTGAGAAGCGAAACGAGTCTCGGGGAGTCGAGTTAATAATGTCGTATGCCTTTTTATCGGCAGATATTTCTGAGCGTCCATGTGTATGATTCCTAATTAACTATGCTAAACGTTAACCTATTGCAATTTGAAAACGCAAGTCTCAATATGTCTTAATCATAACATTTGTTTATTTCAGGCTTCGTGAAACATGAATGAATCATTGTTCTCAATACGTAACGCTTTACGAATGCTAGCCCTTATTTTGTTGGCTACCATGTTCGTTGTAACGATTAAAAATACGGTCGTGATCAGTAAAGGTAACGAGAAGATCCAAGCGAAACAGTTGGAAACCCTTACCAAGCTGCTTATCTCTCAGGCATCACTTTCGGCCAGCAAGATGATCACGCAACAAGACCAAGAGCGATTACTTGATCTTACTAATCAGCTGTCTCAAGACCGACTGGTGTTCGATACCACCATCTATGATGCAGAGGGCATCCGACTGGCTTCGAGTGAAAAAGCGCTCTCGGTGCGCGAGGTTCTTGGCTTAGATACGCCACTTTCAACAGCAAGTATTGGCAGACAACAATTAGTTGAACCTATTTATTCACCGGAGAAAACGATCATCGGCTTTATTCGAGTGACTTTTGAAACAGGTAAGATGACGGCAATTTCTGATCACCATTATCGAAAAAGTGATCGCTACATGATCGGTATGGTGTTGATGGGGTTTGTGAGTGGTGTGCTGTTCATTATGCTGATTCGCAGAAGGCCAACCAAGTCTGGTGAGAACTTACTGTTGAAGAATGTAAGCTCATAAACATCGCGTTTAACTTATCCAATAAAAAGCCCCGACGCTCAGGCAGCAACGGGGCTTTTTGTTATCAGTTCACTTATCAAGCTAAGACAAATCAAGATTATTCTTGGTCACCAAGCAACACAGAGTCTAGTGCGATAACCATCATGTCGTTGAAAGTCGTTTGACGTTCATCTGATGTAGTTTGCTCACCAGTCTTGATGTGGTCAGAAACAGTACAAATCGTTAGCGCTTTCGCACCGTATTCAGCACATACGCCATAGATGCCAGCCGCTTCCATCTCTACGCCAACAATGCCATATTTGTCCATCACTTCGAACATTTCTGGATCTGGCGTGTAGAACAACTCAGCCGAGAACAGGTTGCCAACTTTTACATCAACACCACGTACTTTTGCTGCATCTTCTGCCGCACGTACCATTTTGTAGTCTGCGATAGCTGCGAAGTCGTGACCTTTAAAGCGAATACGGTTCACTTTTGAGTCAGTACATGCGCCCATGCCAATAACCACATCACGCACTTTGATATCTTCGCTCACTGCACCACAACTACCAACTCGAATGATCTTTTTCACACCAAAATCTTTGATTAGCTCAGTCGCGTAAATAGAACAAGATGGAATGCCCATACCATGTCCCATAACCGAAACCTTACGACCTTTGTAAGTACCGGTGTAACCAAACATGTTGCGAACGTCGCACACTTGAACCACTTCTTCTAAGAAGGTTTCAGCGATGTATTTAGCACGTAGCGGGTCGCCTGGCATTAAAACTACGTCAGCGAAATCACCCATTTCAGCATTAATATGTGGAGTAGCCATTGAAAATATCCTTAATCTCAAAACAAAAAAGAAGAGAGAGGTTTCCCTCTCTCTTAGTTAACTATTATAGGAAGCTTGTACCGTGTCCCATTGGCGATGTGCCAAAGTATGACGCTAAGCTTTGGCCGATATCAGCGAACGTATCGCGACGACCTAGAGAACCCGCTGGAACCTTCTGACCGTAAACAATCACAGGGATGTGCTCACGAGTATGGTCTGTGCCTGGCCATGTCGGATCACAACCGTGGTCTGCCGTTAGGATAAGTACATCATCTTCTTTCATCATATCGATGATTTCATTGATGCGACCATCGAAGTACTCAAGTGCCGCTGCGTAACCAGCAACATCACGGCGGTGGCCGTAAGCTGAGTCGAAGTCAACGAAGTTAGTAAACACAATCGTGTTATCGCCCGCTTCATTGATCGCTTCTTTAGTCGCTTCAAATAGCGCAGGGATACCTGTTGCTTTAGTTTTCTGAGTGATACCACAGCCTGCGTAGATATCAGAGATTTTACCGATTGAGTGAACGTTACCGCCCTTCTCATCAGCAAGTTTCTGCAGGATAGTTGCTGCAGGTGGCTCAACAGAAAGATCACGACGGTTACCTGTACGCTCAAATTGACCTTTACCCGGGCCAACGAACGGACGCGCGATAACACGACCAATGTTGTAGTCTTCTAGCTCTTCACGAGCAATCTGACAAAGGTCTAATAGGTTTTGTAGGCCGAATGTCTCTTCGTGACAAGCGATCTGGAAAACAGAGTCCGCAGAAGTGTAGAAGATTGGCAGGCCAGTCTTCATGTGTTCTTCACCTAAGTTATCTAGGATTTCAGTGCCTGATGAGTGGCAGTTACCCAAGAAACCAGACAAACCTGCACGCTCAAGGATGCGGTCAGTCAGCTCTTTTGGAAAGCTGTTCTCTTTGTCGGTGAAATAGCCCCAGTCAAACAATACTGGTACACCAGCGATTTCCCAGTGACCTGATGGCGTGTCTTTACCAGAAGACAGTTCAGCAGCGTGACCGTAAGCGCCGATGATTTCAGCGTCTGCATCCATACCAGGAGCAAAACGACCTGTAGACTCTTTATGAGCCATTGCTAAGCCTAGCTTAGACAGGTTTGGTAGCGTCAGAGGACCTTTACGATCTGCATTGTCGGCAAGACCTTGGTCACAATGATCTGCGATGTGACCCATAGTGTCAGAACCTACATCACCGAATTTATCTGCATCCGCTGTTTCACCGATACCGAATGAATCTAAAACTAAAATAAATGCTCTTTTCATTTTCTTCACCAACTTATTGCTCTTTGCACCAGAACTCTGTTTATCGGCATACACGAGGTATGCCGATACCTGTTATTTACACGTCTTCAGAACGAATCTGACGGTAAACATCTGGCGTTGCTGTATATTCTCCGCCCACAGTGATTGCATTTTGTAATGCTGTTGCAGCTTCTTGCCACTGTTGTTCGTTGCGAGCATGAATCATTGCTAATGGTTTATCTTCACTTGCTACTTCACCAAGACGAATGAAGTGATCAAAACCGACTGCGTAATCAATGCTGTCAGTTGCTACGCGGCGACCACCGCCCATACCAACTACAGCCATACCAATTGCACGAGTATCCATTGCTGATACTACACCGCTTTCTAGCGCGTACACTGGCTTAACAATTTCTGCTTTTTCTAGGTAGTTATCGTAGTTCGCTACGAAATCTGCTGGGCCACCAAGGCCCGCTACCATCTTACCAAAGCACTCTGCTGCTTTACCGTTATCCAGTACTGCCATCAGTTTTTCGCGCGCTTCGTCTGAATCTTTTGCAAGGTTACCCAACACCAGCATTTCAGCACACGATGCCATCGTAATTTCTAGCAAACGTGGGTTTCGGTATTCACCCGTTAAGAATTGAACCGCTTCACGAACCTCTACTGCGTTACCCGCTGAAGAAGCTAGAACTTGGTTCATGTCCGTTAGAATTGCTGTTGTTTTAGTACCTGCACCGTTTGCTACTGCAACGATAGATTTCGCTAGCTCTTCTGACGCTTCGTAAGTCGGCATGAAAGCGCCTGAACCTACTTTTACATCCATCACTAGAGAATCAAGGCCAGCGGCCAGTTTCTTAGATAGGATTGAAGCCGTAATTAGCGAGATGTTATCTACGGTTGCTGTGATATCACGAGTTGCGTAAACACGCTTGTCAGCAGGAGCTAGATCGCCTGTTTGACCGATGATAGCCACGCCAGCATCTTTCGTTACTTCACCGAACACTTCGTTGGTTGGTGTAATGTTGTAACCCGGGATAGATTCTAGCTTGTCTAGCGTACCGCCAGTGTGGCCTAAACCACGACCAGAGATCATTGGAACGAAACCACCACATGCTGCCACCATAGGGCCAAGCATCAGAGAAGTTACGTCACCAACACCACCAGTAGAGTGTTTATCAACGATTGGGCCATCAAAGTTCATGTGGCTCCAGTCAATCACCATACCTGAATCACGCATTGCACAAGTTAGTGCGATACGTTCTGGCATTGTCATTTCATTAAAAAAGATAGCCATTGCAAATGCTGCAATTTGGCCTTCAGAAACCGTGTTCTTAGCTACGCCTTGAATGAAGAAGTTAATTTCTTCTGTGGTCAGTACTTCGTTATCACGTTTTCTGCGAATAATTTCTTGAGGTAGATACATTAGTGCCTCCCAAACTCTAGTGAGTATGGTTTGTAGGGAAAGAGGTAATATGGAGTGACTTAACGTCACTCCATCAAACAGACTTGTTATTTTCAATACTCTAAATATTTGGCGTTACAGCTAGGCGACCAGTGAGTTCATTCCTATGAGCATAGAGGCTCTATGTGATTAGGACGGCCGGCGAACCGGTGAACTTACGCAGTCAACAACGCTGCGGCGTCAAATATGACGAGTAAATTAGTATGCTGCTGGATCAGCAGTTTGGTCTGTCACTTCTAATGTATTAAGAAGGTTAGTCAGTAGGCTTGAAGCACCAAAACGGTAGTGCATGTTGTCTGCCCACTCAGCGCCTAGTAGCTCATCAGCCATTGCTAGGTAAGCTTGAGCATCTTCAGCTGTACGAACGCCACCAGCTGGTTTGAAACCAACTGTTTTAGCAACGCCCATGTCACGAATAACTTCAAGCATCATGCGAGCGTATTCTGGAGTCGCGTTTACTGGCACTTTACCTGTTGAAGTTTTGATGAAGTCTGCACCAGCTTCGATACAGATTTGAGAAGCTTTCTTGATCAGTGCTTCTTCTTTCAGTTCACCTGTTTCGATGATCACTTTAAGCGTAATGTCACCACAAGCTGCTTTACACTGTTTAACTAGCTCAAAGCCAACTTCTTCGTTGCCAGCAATAAGAGCACGGTATGGGAATACTACGTCAACTTCGTCTGCGCCGTACGCTACCGCTGCTTTTGTTTCTGCAACAGCAATTTCGATGTCGTCATTACCATGAGGGAAGTTAGTTACAGTCGCAATGCGTACTTCTGGAGTACCTTGCTCACGCAACGCTTTCTTAGCTGCTGGGATAAAGCGAGGGTAAATACAGATTGCAGCTGTGTTGCCTACTGCAGTCTTCGCGTCATGACAAAGCGCCACTACTTTCTCAGTAGTATCGTCATCATTTAGCGTAGTTAGGTCCATAAGTTTAAGTGCACGTAGAGCTGCTGCTTTTAAATCGCTCATTTCTATCTCCGATCAATATATTCAAATAGTTAACTACTTCGCCATCCATCCAGTATAGATGGATATTTTAGTAATGCTCAGTAGTCACAAATGAACGGACTTGGTTCCTTGAAGACTTGATAACTTTCGCTACCAATTGCAATCCTTGTCACCGCACAGTACCAGTTTGGTCTATGGCACAACAAATCAGTCATGTTGTGTCTAACATCTATAGCGTATCGCTAATTTTGGCTTAATCCCAGAAGAATAACGTTCGAGTTGATTTCGAGGTTACTTTCTTGCCAACAGAGACATCCTATCCCTTTAGCTTATACATTATAGGTATCCATCAATAAATTGTAGTGCTCCTTAGAACGCAAACGGTTTGTATCTCAAAAAAACATTCTAGACCCATTATTGAATCCCAGCATCGCTCGTGCTCATACTAAAAATCACTAGGCCTAAAAACAAAAAAGCCCCGCAGCAATTTCTTGCTACGGGGCGATATTATTATGGCGTCTATATATCTAAATCTACTTGATTAGAAAGATAGGAAGAAGCCAGCAATTGTTGCTGCCATCAGGTTAGATAGAGTACCAGCAATAACCGCTTTAACACCCATACGAGCGATGTCGTGACGACGAGCTGGTGCAATACCACCTAGACCACCAAGAAGAATCGCAATTGAAGAAAGGTTTGCGAAACCACATAGTGCGAATGCGATGATAGCTTGAGTCTTCTCAGACATCACTTGACCAGTTGCTGCAACAACTTGAGCATTTTCACCAACGTATGGTACGAAGTTTAGGTATGCAACGAATTCGTTAACAACTGTCTTCTGACCAATGAAAGAACCAGCGATAGTTGCTTCTTCCCATGGAACACCAATGATGAATGCTAGCGGTGCGAAGATCCAACCTAGAAGAAGTTCTAGAGTTAGGTTTTCCATACCGAACCAACCACCGATGCCACCTAGGATACCGTTGATTAGAGCAATTAGACCGATGAATGCTAGTAGCATTGCACCAACGTTAAGAGCTAGTTGTAGACCAACTGATGCGCCACCTGCTGCTGCGTCGATAACGTTAGCTGGTTTGTCATCGCCACCGTCCATTTCGTCAGCGATGTTGTCGTCTGGCGTATCTGTTTCAGGCTTGATGATTTTAGCGAATAGTAGACCACCAGGTGCTGCCATGAATGACGCTGCAACTAGGTACTCTAGAGGTACACCCATAGATGCGTAACCTGCTAGTACACCACCAGCTACAGAAGCCAAACCACCACACATTACTGCGAATAGTTCAGAGTTAGTCATTTTAGGAACAAAAGGACGAACAACTAGAGGTGCTTCTGTTTGACCAACGAAAATGTTTGCTGCTGCAGACATAGACTCGGCGCGAGAAGTACCTAGAGCTTTCTGAAGACCACCACCAAGAACTTTGATTACAATTTGCATTACACCAATGTAGTAAAGTACAGAGATAAGTGCAGAGAAGAAAATCAGAGTTGGTAGTACTTGGAAAGCAAAGATGAAACCGATACCGTCAACTGAGAAGTTAACTAGGCTGCCGAATAGGAAACCAGTACCGTCTTTACCGTAGTCGATCACGTTTGCTACACCAGCAGAGAAACCTGCAAGTAGATCACGACCCCAAGGGATGTAAAGTACGAATGCACCAAGTGCGAATTGGATAGCGAAAGCGCCACCCACTGTTCTTAGATTAATAGCTTTGCGGTTGTCAGATAGTAGTACTGCGATTGCAATCAGTGCAACCATTCCGACGAGGCTCATAAACAGGCTCATAGTTTATGACTTCCTTATTAGTTATTTATTGGCGTGTTACAAAATGGGGCTATAAAGCGGAGGCAATTATACTCATGCGACCACTAATAAAGTAATGCCATCCTCACACTTTCGTACAAGATTCATGTACCATTCACACACAAATGTGAGCTAAATCACAAGCTCAATGCAATTTACGCAAACGATAAACAAAAACCCTCGATTTTATTCACATATACCGAATGCGCGATGGCTATTTTGCCATATTTGCGCTGCAACCGATTGCTTTGTCTCATTTCTAAGCAAAATAAGTTCATTTAATATCGTAACTAAATATTTGGAATGATTAACATTTCCTTGGTTTCCGTACACCGGCATGTCCGGAGCATCCGTTTCCAATACCAAGCATTCAAGGGGCAATTTTGCGATAGTTGTGCGTGTTTTTTGCGCTCTTGGGTAAGTTATCGTTCCACCGACGCCAATATAGAAACCGAGCTTGATCCACGCTAAAGCTTGCTGTTCACTCCCTGAAAAACCGTGAATCACCCCACCAAAAGTAAAATTATGCTGCTTTATTAACTCGATCAGTCGGTTGTAAGACTTCCGTTCATGGATGATTAAAGGCAACTCAAAGGTCTTAGCTAGCTCCATTTGCTGGACAAAAAAACGCTCTTGTTTTTCCCTTTCGACGCCCACAAAGAAGTCGAGTCCGCACTCACCTATCGCGACACATTGGCTGTTTTTTGAAGAGAGTAATTGGCGAAGTTCTTCAAATTGCACCTCATCCGCTTGCTCTAAAAAGTAAGGATGGAAGCCTAGCGCGTAATAAACATTCGGGTAGGATTGCGCAATTTTTTCAAGCTTACGCCAGTTATTTTGGCCTATAGAAGGGATGAGTATTTTCTCAACTTGGGCTTGTTTCGCTTCTTCAAGGTAGCGATCAATACTTTGATCAAGTGTAGTTCCCTGATCAATTACAATATGTTGCTCAAACGCCTCAAAATCCGCATGGCAATGAGTATCAAACAGCGGAAAGTCACTTATTTGCTGTGTCATATTTTCCATTCTCTGCTTTCTGGCCTTGAAGGTCACGACGATAAGGTACACAGCTACGCTTATTTTCAGGCGTTAAGCCAAGCTCTTCACACCACTTATCGTATTTCTTAATCCAAGTTTTTATCCAACCCAACATACTTGCCTTTAACCTCAGCTTTTGAACCTTAAATAAAACGCATTAAAAAACGCCTATTGCAGAACAATAGACGTTTTTGTTTAACTCGAATAGAGCGCGGAGTAATTAGTGCTCGCGCGTCGCTCGGAATTGAACTTCAGGGAAACGTTCAGAAGCTAGATTCAAGTTCACCATAGTTGGTGCGATGTAAGACAGGTTGTCACCGCCATCTAGCGCAAGGTTAGATTGGTTCTTACGTTTGAATTCTTCTAGTTTCTTAGCGTCATCACATTCAACCCAACGAGCTGTTGCAACGTTAACACCTTCGTAGATAGCTTCTACGTTGTATTCCGCTTTCAAGCGCGCTACAACCACGTCGAACTGAAGTACACCAACTGCACCAACGATCAGGTCGTTGTTCTGCATAGGACGGAATACTTGTACTGCGCCCTCTTCTGAAAGCTGAACTAAGCCTTTTAGAAGCTGCTTCTGCTTCAGTGGATCACGTAGGCGAATACGACGGAATAGCTCAGGTGCGAAGTTAGGAATACCAGCGAACTTAAGGCTCTCACCTTGAGTGAAGGTATCACCAATCTGGATTGTGCCGTGGTTATGCAGACCGATAATATCGCCCGCGTATGCTTTTTCAGCACGTGCACGGTCACCCGCCATGAAGGTTACCGCATCAGAGATACTTACGTTCTTGCCAGTACGAACATGGTTCATCTTCATGCCTTGGTTGTAAGTACCTGATACGATACGCATGAATGCGATACGGTCGCGGTGTTTAGGGTCCATGTTTGCTTGGATCTTAAAGACGAAACCAGAGAACTTCTCTTCTGTCGCTTCAACATCACGCTCGTTCGCTTGACGCGTTTGAGGAGCAGGTGCCCATTTCGTTAGACCATCAAGCATGTGGTCAACACCGAAGTTACCTAATGCGGTACCGAAGTAAACCGGCGTTAGTTCACCAGCAAGGAACAGTTCGTGGTCAAACTCAGGGCAAGCACCGATAACAAGCTCTAGCTCTTCACGTACGCTTTCCGCAAGATCAGAGCCTACCGCTTCATCTAGCTCTGGGTTATCTAGACCTTTGATGATGCGAACTTCTTGGATCTCATGGCCATGGCCTGATTCATATAAGATCGTTTCATCACGGTGAATGTGGTAAACACCTTTAAACTCTTTACCACAACCAATTGGCCATGAGATAGGAGCACAAGCCATACCTAGCTCGCTCTCAACTTCATCAAGCACTTCCATTGGGTCACGAACGTCACGGTCAAGTTTGTTCATAAACGTTACGATTGGCGTATCACGTAGACGTGTTACTTCCATTAGTTTACGAGTACGATCCTCGACACCTTTCGCAGCATCGATAACCATCAAACAAGAGTCAACCGCTGTTAGCGTACGGTACGTATCTTCCGAGAAATCTTCGTGTCCTGGAGTATCTAATAGGTTTACTAGGCAATCATTGTATGGGAATTGCATTACCGACGTAGTTACCGAGATACCACGTTCTTTTTCCATCTCCATCCAGTCAGATTTAGCGTGCTGGTTAGAGCCACGGCCTTTTACGGTACCCGCTTTTTGAATCGCGTTTCCGAATAAAAGAACTTTTTCAGTAATCGTGGTTTTACCCGCATCCGGGTGAGAGATAATCGCAAACGTTCTACGTTTGCTCACTTCTTGTTGGAAAGACATAGTCGCCCTTTGCTGATCTAAAGCGTAAAAAGGGCAAGTAGATAATACTTGCCCTTGAATTCTGTGTGCAGATTATACAGAAAGCGTGTCACTTTCTAAAGGGTCAGTTTACACCCTATTTTGTCGCTTATTCTCTGCTTAGCGAAAAGCGACAAGATGACTAGCTAAAAGACATAAAAAGATAGCTCATAATGATCGCATCTTCGTTGCCTTGCTTAGTTGGGTAATAGTTACGACGACGATCGACTTCATTAAAGCCCGCTTTTTCGTAAAGATTAAACGCATTCACATTACTTTCGCGAACCTCTAGCCAAGCGCTTTCCGCGTCAGCTTGTTCGCATATATCAAGGAAATGTTCAGTTAACGCTTTACCATACCCTTTGCCTTGTTGGCTTGGGTCTACCGCTATATTAAGTAACGTGACTTCACCAACGATGTTTTGCGCGAAGAAGTACCCGACCACTTGCCCATCGACTTCGAGAACATGATGACAAGCGCCTCGACTCTCAAGATCTCGAATCATGGTTTCAGACCAAGGATGAGAATGTGCGGCCTGCTCAATCTGCCAAATGGCGTCTAGGTGTTGTTGTGAAGTCGGTAAAAATTGATTAGTCATAAGCACAAATTTGTTGCCATAAGTCGCGGCGATGTTGGTTATTACCGTTAATGTCAGACAGTAATGGCGATTGTAATGTTTTAGCCTTCAGCTCTTGAGTCGGCTCACACCCCGCAAACCACACCCACTCAACCGCCCCTAAATCCACCGAAGATAGGTGCTGAGGCTGAATGTGTAATGCCTGAAATAAGTCGAGCTTGATACTTTTGAGTACTCGTTCAAACATCACGGCGAGATCTTCCTGAGGCTTTTCAGGCGAAACCAACAGTAGCTTGCAGTCATTTGAGAGTGGCATCAATTCAGATTCATAACCCGCTAAACGCTCTGGGTGGCTAAGCTCCCATTGGCTAATGCCCATCTCTTGCAGGTATTGTGCGTGTGTTTGTGACATATCTAGCGGTGTAACCTTAGGTTTATAGTGGGCGATTTATTAGAGCGAAGTTAAAAACGAGCTCATCAGAGCTGGGCTGATACTAACAAAAAATAAAGGAGCATCAAGCTCCTTTATTTAGACTAAATCAGTTTGCATCATATTGCGTGGGAAATGGGCTTATAAGTCATTGAACTCAGGACTGTAAGCAATCTCACCAGAATGCCCAGCAAGCGCACCTTCAACTAACTCGATAGCTTGAAAGGCTCCCTCTGGCACATTCCAAGTGCAGCTCAAACCAAACTCACTCGCAGCCTTGAAACCAAAGCGGCCGTAATAGGCAGGATCACCAAGCACAACACAGGCTGGGTAACCAAAATCAACCAAAGTAGAGAAAGCATCTTCAACCAGTGATTTAGCAATGCCTTGGTTGCGGAACTCTTCTTTCACAGCAAGCGGTGCAAGCCCCTGCCAATTGTGATCGTCACCTTTAAGCGTGATAGGGCTAAACATCAGGTGACCAACCACCTCGCCTTCGTCAGAACAAGCCACCAGCGATAGCGTTAAATGACTATTCTCACGCAGGCTCATAACCAAATTAGCTTCTGCATCTGTTTCAAAAACAGATTTCAATAAACGATCAATGACAAGTATATCTGCCGGTGCTTCAGTTCGAATAAGCATTCATTACCTCACTTTGTGTATCTGGGGATTGTACTCCCTTCTGCACAAAATCAGCTAATTGATTTAACAAAGTTTTCATAGGAGTCGGCAATAAGTCCAAATCTACGCTATCCATCAAGTTTTTGACTTCTAAACCAAGCTCGGTATCGCCTTCAATAGACAGTCTACGTTGGAAGAAAAGCGTATCTGGATCTTCTTTACGCCCCGCAATCAACACAAGGTCATTAAGATTCCCGCTAAAGCTTACATCTTCAGCCACCTCTTTATCAGCTACAACTAGTTGCTCATTTTTGTAACTAATACACCAACTTAACCCCATATCTTTTATTGAGACTTTAAGCCACTTATCTTCTAAGAACTCAAAGTCACCGTCCTCTAAAGCTTCCTTAAAGACATTCTTAAGCGCCTCCAACAAGGCTCTTTTTTGTACTGTTTTAGGCAATAACTGGACTGGAGATCGCAAAATTGATGCGGCATTTTGAACTAGTTGAGTGCGAATCTTGTTTATCACGTGACTTATCCGTAACTTTGTCAATAATATGGAATGCATCATAGATGATGTTAAGATCTCAGTTACTGTTATGTATCAAATTAACTTCTGTTTGATGCTCGACCTTTAATATCCTGAAAATCACAGTTATAGTAACTCAGGTAATGAGAATTACAGCGGATCGCTGCACTCACAGGTAAATATCGATAGCCACACAAAAAGTAATAAATATTTATCGATAGTGAATATTCAAGCTCTTGGAGAATTGGTAGTACTTTGATGCCTCCCCAGCAACTACAACATTGGTTTACCCAGCTAACTGCAAATAGTCCGTTCTTTTTTGCAGTACTTGATGCTCAACATAACTATTTTATGGTGAATGAGCGTTACTGCGATATTGCTGGTTTGAGTCAAACAGAGCTTGCAGGCATGAATGACCGCCAAACATTGGGCGAACAATTTTACCAACATCTTAAGCCTTACTATGAGCGTGCATTCAGTGGCGAAACGATTGAGGCCGAAGTCACCCTTAACGAAACTGACCTCGATACCAGCCTTCATTTCAGCCTATCTCCGCTTACCAATGGCAACAAAACCGACTACATCGTCTTTCACGCCTTCGACACATCAGAAAACCAAGTACTTGTCCGTTCTTTAGAAGAATCCGAAGCTAAATTCCACAAGCTATCTCAACTACTCCCAGACGGATTACTGCTCGTTGAAAGTGACTACATCTTGTCATCCAACCCAGCAGCAGCTCGCTTGCTTGGCTTTAACTCAACCACAGAGTTAATTGGCGAAGAATTGGGACGCCTATTTATCGATGAACAAACCAAAACAGTTTTCAATAATAACCTCACTTCTATTATTTCTGAGTCTGGTTTGGTTTGCTTAACGGGTGCCCGATGCGGCTTTGAACGTAAGGTTCAGCTCAACATCGACTCCACCACTGTTCTTGGAAGTAATACTCAGTTGGTGCTTATCCAAGACGCACAAGAAACCGCAAAACAATATACACCGGCAAACAGTGAAGATGCCTACATCGACGCACTGACTAAGCTCTATAACCGAGTTGGGTTTACAAAGCGTCTTGAGCAGTTCATTCACAACGATACGCCAGTGGTGATGCTCTACTTAGACATTGATAACTTTAAGAATATCAATGATTCACTTGGTCATCACATCGGTGACAAGGTGATTAAAGAGGTCGCTTCACGCCTTAAACGCTTACTGCCCCGTAAGGCTGTGATTGGGCATTTAGGCGGGGATGAGTTTGGTATTATCCTGCCAGAACCTGAACATCAGCGAACACCTGAAATGCTCGCTGAAAAGATCATCTCCCTGATCAATCAACCCTTCGATCTTCACCACTTCAGTAAACGCTTGGCCTGCTCGATTGGTAGCGTGAACTTCCCTCAAGATGGTACTGATGCTCGTATCTTGTTGCAAAATGCAGACACAGCAATGTATGAAGCGAAAGATCGTGGTCGCAACCGCTTGATCAAGTTCAACGAACAGATGAACAAAGAAGCGCGTATGCGACTGTGGCTGGAGATTGAGCTTCAGAAAGCGCTGCAACAAAATGGACTCGAGGTTTGGTACCAACCAAAAGTAAATGCCCGTGATTTCACCATCAACGGAGCAGAAGCTCTAGTTCGTTGGAAACACCCTGTCGAAGGCTACATCAGCCCTGCTGCTTTCATCCCAGTTGCAGAACGTGCAGGTCTTATCGAGCAGCTTGGTCGTGTGGTGATGCGTGAAGTATTCGCAACAGTTAAACGCTGGAAGATGCAGGGGATCCTACCTGGCCGTGTGGCAATCAACCTTTCTCCTGAACAGTTTGGGAACCCGAAACTGATTGATTACATGGAAAAACTGCTGCGTTCGACAGAACTAGACCCAAGTGCGATTACATTTGAGCTAACGGAAAGCGCGGTGATGAGTGATAGTGAACACACACTTCAAATGCTTAACGCCATCAAGAAACTTGGCTTTGCTCTCTCCATCGATGATTTTGGTACTGGTTACTCTTCACTGTCTTACCTTGCTCGCTTCCCAATTGATGAGCTAAAGATAGACCGTGCTTTCATCTCCGATATCGATACCCTACCAAAGCAAATCACCGTAATTGAAAACATCATCAACCTGGGTAAGTCTCTCGATTTAACTGTGGTTGCTGAAGGTGTCGAAACTAGTGAGCAAGCGACTCTGCTGTCTAATCTCAACTGTAGTTCGATTCAAGGCTTCCACTTCTACCGTCCGCAACCAAAACAAGATGTCGAAGAGTTGTTTGCCCAAAACCGCCGTCATAAGAACTAACTAACCGATTCAAGTACCTCATATTTAAACCAAGCCAACATGTAAAACGGTCACTCGTCAGTACCTCAAACGGAGTAAAAGCAGATTTATCCATCTAAACCTGCCTTACATCAATTCCGTCATTCACAATTCTTCATAAAATGCTCGCTTCAACTCAATTCTACTGGTAGTGAGCAAATGGAACTCTTATGCCCAGCGGGTAACTTACCTGCTTTGAAAACCGCTATTGATTGTGGTGCGGATGCTGTCTATATCGGATTCAAAGACGATACCAATGCCCGACACTTTGCAGGCCTAAACTTTGCGGGTAAAAAGCTCGATCGTGCTGTGCAGTATGTGCATGACCACAACAAGAAAATTCATGTTGCCCTAAACACGTTTGCTCACCCAAATGGCTTCGACCGTTGGACCAATGCCGTAGACAACGCTGCTGCGCTAGGTGTCGATGCACTGATCATCGCAGACATCGCGGTGCTTGAGTACGCAGCAAACAAATATCCAGATCTAGAACTGCATCTATCGGTACAAGCATCAGCGACCAATGCCGCTGCTATCGACTTCTACCATAAAAACTTCAATGTTAAGCGTGTGGTACTGCCGCGTGTATTATCGATCCATCAGGTCAAACAGCTTTCTCGTAATATCACTTCTGACGTTGACCTTGAAGTATTCGCTTTCGGTAGTTTGTGCATCATGGCAGAAGGTCGTTGCTACCTCTCTTCATACATGACTGGCGAATCACCAAATACGGTTGGCGCTTGCTCTCCTGCGAAATACGTTCGCTGGCAAGAAACAGAAACAGGCCTCGAATCTCGCTTGAACGAAATCCTTATCGATAAATATGAAGCAGGTGAGAACGCAGGTTACCCAACGCTGTGTAAAGGCCGCTTTGAAGCAGAGATCGATGGTGAACGTAAGCGCTATCACGCACTTGAAGAACCAACCAGCCTAAACACGCTATCAATGCTGCCAGAGCTTTTCGCTGCCAATGTTGCTTCAGTGAAAATTGAAGGTCGTCAGCGTAGCCCTGCTTATGTAGAGCAAGTTACTCGTACGTGGCGCGCTGCTATTGATCGCTACTTAGCAAACCCTGAACAATACCAAGTAGAACAAGCTTGGAATGCGACACTGGCGAATGTATCGGAAGGTACACAAACCACGCTTGGCGCTTATCATCGTAAATGGCAATAGAGCCAAATGGAGAACTCAATGAAATACGCATTAGGCCCTCTACTTTATTTTTGGCCAAAACAAGACGTTGAAAGCTTCTATGAGCAAGCGAAATCAAGCTCTGCTGATATCATATATCTCGGTGAAGCCGTGTGTTCAAAGCGTCGTGAGATGAAAGCAAAACACTGGATGGACATCGCTAAAGAGCTGTCTGCTTCAGGTAAGCAAGTGGTACTGTCGACCATGGCGTTGCTCGAAGCGCCAAGTGAAGTCAACATCATGAAGAAGTACATCGATAACGGTGACTTCGCGATTGAAGCAAACGACGTGTCTGCAATTCAACTGGCCAGCGAAAGCAAAGTCCCTTTCGTGGTTGGTCCTGCGGTGAACACCTACAACGCACGCACCCTGAACCTGTTCTTGAAACAAGGTATGACGCGTTGGTGTATGCCGGTTGAGCTTTCTCGCGAATGGTTAAGTAACGTAATGACCCAGTGCGAAGAGCTCAATATTCGTAATAAGTTCGAAGTAGAAGTATTTAGCCACGGCTACCTACCGCTTGCTTACTCAGCACGCTGCTTTACCGCTCGCGCTGAAAACAAAGCTAAAGACGATTGCGAAACCTGCTGTATCAAGTACCCAACAGGGCTACAAGTAGAAAGCCAAGAAGGCCAATCAGTATTCAACCTTAATGGTATCCAGACCCAATCAGGCTACTGCTACAACCTAGTCAATGATTTGCCGAACATGCACGACCTGGTTGATGTGGTTCGCTTAAGCCCACTCGGCGTTGATACCTTCTCTGAGATCAATAACTTCAGAGCGAACGAACAAGGTCAAAACCCGATGAAGATTGAAAGCCGCCAATGTAATGGTTACTGGCATCAGCTTGCCGGTCTAGACGTTAAGAACATCTAGTTCCTCGCATTGGACTAACCAGAAACAGGTACAAAAAAGGTCTAGCATTCGCTAGACCTTTTTAGTTCGTCTCAAGAAAATCGACCTATGCCGTTGCGGTTTCCATCGGCGAGGCGTCGAGCTTCTTTACGTCTTTGTAGAGCATCACCATTACCACCGCGCTCAACGCGATATTAGACAGTGGATATGCAATCCAGATCCCCGGCACACCGTACAACTTAGGCATAATGTACAAGAAAGGTAACTGGATCAGCATATTGCCTATCGTTACAAACATCGCCTTGCTACCCTTGTTCACTGCCTGATAGTAAGCACCTGCTACTACCAAGAAGCCATCTAGGGCTAAGGCAAACATGTGAAGTCGAATACCCAACACGGTGTACTCAACTAACTGAGGTTCGTCCGAGTTAAAGACTGATACAAACTCACGTGGGAATGCGTTCAGAAGCAGCACGAACGCCACACCAATCAATACCGAACTCAGCATCGCAATCTTAAGTAACTTACGAATGTTCGCTTGGTTACGCGCACCATGGTTGTAGCTCACCAAAGGTTGCATGCCATTGGCGATACCTTCAGCCGTGAGATAATAAACCGTCACGATGTAGCCCAAAATCGCGTAAGCACCAATCATCAACTGGTCGCCATATTGGGAGAACAACGCATTGTGCAGCGCCACCATCATCGAACCATAAGCGTACATAAAGAAGCTTGATGTACCAATGGCGAAGATCTGTGGGATAACCGATAGCTTCAGTCGTAACTCATTCCAACGTAAGCGTAAATTTGCTCGACGTGAAAAGAAGTAAGCCAGACCTAAGCCCGTTACCACAAATTGTGCGATAGCTGTTGCTAGTGCCGCGCCCATCAACTCCCAACCATACAGAGCGATAAACAGGTAATCGAGTACGATATTAATCACAGCACCAACGATCATCAATATCGTCGCTAAATTAGGGCTGTCATCGTTACGCAGTAGAAACGGCATCGCGATCGAACCTAGCGTGAAGACACTAGCACCAATAAGAATGTGTAAGTACTGCAAGCCAAGTTCATACACTCGCCCTTCAGCGCCCTGCCAAAGCAAGAAGTTATCAGCAAACAAAAACAGCAATGCGGAGACAATAGGCGTTATCGCTAACAACAGGGTTAAGCCCGTTGCTAAGATCTGCTTAGCGCCTTGAGTATCTTTTTCACCTTGGCGAATCGAGACCAGTGCACCGGTACCCACGCCCACCAACATACCAATACCGAGAATCGAACCAATCACAGGCCACGCAACATTGATACCTGCAAGTCCATCAGCCCCCACATAGCGGCCAATGAAAATGCCATCCACCACTTGGTACAGGCCATTAACCAACATGGCTGCCACGGTAGGGATTGTGTATCGCCAAAACTGACGACTAATTGAGTTACTCATTTCTTACTCTACTTTCATTTGTGAGTCGCATATCAACAAGATATGACTCGAAAAATTAGTTAATAAGGCTAACTAAATATCTAAATTATTTACTTCAAAGCTTTATTTAATAATAGGTTTAGCTGCTGAGATTCTTGCTCAGACAAACGACTTTCCAGTATTTGTGCCATGACCTGATAGATCTTACTTTCTTCTTCTAAGCCGACTTCAGCTTTGCTGGTCAGTACAACCAACTTAGACCTCGCATCTTCGAGCGAAGCTTTACGCTCAACAAGCCCCTTTCTCTCTAGTCTCTGAACCATAGTGGTTGCTGAAGGCTTGGTCACCTGCATCTCAATCGCAAGATCAGTCAATCGGATCGGTTCAGGAGAAGATTGAATGACCTTCAAATAGTCATACTCATTGAAGCTCAATTGGCAAATAGGGTCTTCATTTACCTGAGTTCGCCATATCTTTGAAGCAAAACGCTCAATCTTTTCTAAATTCTGGTTTAGCATACTCACCCAATCAAAGAATAGCATTTAGTTAGCAAGGCTAACTATTTTAGTGTTGTTTAAATAAAAAGCAATCAAAACGAGATGAAGATCATAAAAAAGGAGCATAAAAAAACCGCTGACAGGCAGCGGCTTCTCGGAGTCAAAATGTATTGCTTACTTAGCGCTGGCTTCTTCTTCAGCCTCAGCTAACTTAACTTGTGCTAAGTGCTCGGCTTTAAGCGTGGTGAAGATACGGCTTAGCTCTAAGAAAGAGTAGCGGTGCTCTACATATTCATACACGTTGAAAGAGACTGACAACTTGTACAAAGAGATCGCATTCGCGTAGTCACCATTCATATGGTAACGCTTAGCCAGGTAGAAGTACGTCTCTGTTAGACGCTGCGCTAGTAACGTGTTGTCACGAGTACCGGTTAAGATCGCCTTAAAAGCCTGCTCTTCAGTAATGTCATCAAGCATAATCGCGACTAATACCCAGCCCCACTGCTCATCGCGACTCTCGTAACGTTTTTGTAAATCAAGCTTAGCTTGCTCTGGCGTTAGCTCATGCTGAATAATATACAACCACAGAGCGCGAAACGGATCGCTAGGATCATCGGCGTAGTGCTTCATCATCTCTTCATTGGCTAAGTCGTAACGTTCGCCATAATAAAGCGCGATAGAACGGTTTCTTTCTGCGTAAGAGTTTGCAGGATCAAGCTCTAACGTAGAATCAAAAGATTCATAAGCCGCATCAAACTCCCCTACCTGCGTAAAGTAAACACCCAAAAGATTGAAGATATCAGGTTGAGCTGGGTTCAATGAAAGAGATTGGTTGAAGTCGAGACGCGCGAGATCACGCAGGCCAACACTGTCGTAGTAGTTACCACGTTCAAACAGCATCTTAGCTCGAACTTCATCGTTCAAATCTGGGCGCTGTAATAACTGACTAAGACGTGCAATTTGAACTTCTTGCTGAACGCTTGGTTGCAGTGGCACAGCCATCGGTGGATAAACCCAGCGTGAGGCGTTATCTGATGTTGTCGCACAACCTGTTAGTACAAGCAGTAAACACATACTCGCGGTTTGAAACCATTTCACAAATAATTACTCCTGTTATGACCGCAATAAAAAAGGGGAGCGATATGCTCCCCTTTATAACATGCTTTGTTGACGATAGGTTAGAAATCACTAAAAAGCGATATCACCATCGACACACTGAGAATTACTCAGCAGCAGGTGCTTCGCCTTCAGCTGGCGTTTCAACTGCTTCTTTCATGCTTAGACGTACACGGCCTTGACGGTCAATTTCAAGAACCTTAACAGGAACTTCTTGACCTTCAGTTAGGTAGTCAGACACTTTCTCAACGCGCTTGTCAGCGATTTGAGAGATGTGTACTAGACCATCTTTACCTGGAAGGATAGTAACGAATGCACCGAAGTCAGCTAGACGAGCAACTTTACCTTGGTAAATGCGGCCAACTTCAACTTCAGCTGTGATCTCTTCGATACGACGGATAGCTTCTTTAGCAGCTGCGCCTTCAGTAGCAGCAATCTTGATTGTGCCATCGTCTTCGATTTCGATTGTAGTACCAGTTTCTTCACAAAGAGCACGGATAACTGCGCCGCCTTTACCGATAACATCTTTGATCTTATCAGAGCTGATTTTCATTGTGTGGATACGTGGAGCGAATTCAGAGATATCTTCACGAGCACCAGAGATAGCTTCATCCATTACAGAAAGGATGTGCTTACGTGCACCTTGCGCTTGGTTAAGTGCAATTTGCATGATCTCTTTAGTGATACCTTCGATCTTGATGTCCATTTGAAGTGCAGTGATACCAGCGTTAGTACCTGCTACTTTAAAGTCCATGTCACCTAGGTGATCTTCGTCGCCAAGGATGTCAGAAAGAACAACGAAATCGTCGCCTTCTTTAACAAGACCCATTGCGATACCCGCAACAGAAGCTTTGATTGGAACACCAGCATCCATAAGCGCTAGAGATGTACCACATACAGAAGCCATTGAAGAAGAACCGTTAGATTCTGTGATTTCCGATACAACACGAACTGTGTATGGGAATTCTTCAACAGAAGGCATTACTGCTTGGATACCACGTTTAGCAAGCTTACCGTGACCAATTTCACGACGCTTAGGAGAACCAACGAAACCAGTTTCACCTACACAGTATGGAGGGAAGTTGTAGTGTAGAAGGAAGTTGTCTTTCTTCTCACCCATTAGGCTATCGATGATTTGAGCATCACGTTGTGTGCCAAGCGTTGCAGTAACAAGTGCTTGAGTTTCACCACGAGTGAATAGAGAAGAACCGTGTGTACGTGGAAGAACACCAGTACGTACGTCTAGCGCACGAACCATGTCTTTTTCACGGCCATCGATACGTGGGTTGCCAGCGATGATGCGGCTACGTACTACCTTTTTCTCTAGAGAACCAAGCATGCCGCGGATTTCGCGCTCATCTAGGTTTTCGTCTTGTGCGATTAGAGCTTCAACAACGTCGTTCTTGATTGCGCCAACTTGCTCGTAACGAGCCATTTTTTCAGTGATCTGGTACGCGTCAGATAGACGTGTTTCAGCAAGTTCAGCAACTTGAGCTTTAAGCTCTGTGTTAACTGCTGGTGCTTCCCAGTTCCAAGATGGAGTTGCAACTTCAGCAGCAAACTCGTTGATTGCTTTGATTACAACTTGTTGTTGGTCGTGACCGTAAACAACAGCTGAAAGCATTTCTTCTTCAGATAGGTTATCTGCTTCAGATTCAACCATAAGTACTGCGCCTTCTGTACCAGACACAACTAGGTCTAGTTTAGAGTTTTCAAGCTCAGTATTTGATGGGTTAAGAACAAGTTCGCCGTCGATGTGACCAACACGTGCAGCACCGATAGGACCATTGAATGGAGCACCAGAGATAGCAAGTGCAGCAGACGTTGCGATCATAGTGATCATGTCTGGGTTTACGTCAGGGTTGATAGAAACAACCGTAGCGATAACTTGAACTTCGTTTTTAAACGCACTTGGGAAAAGTGGACGAATTGGACGGTCAATCAGACGAGCTGTTAGTGTTTCGCCTTCAGATGGACGACCTTCACGCTTGAAGAAACCACCAGGGATTTTACCCGCAGCGTATGTGCGCTCTTGGTAGTTAACTGTTAGAGGGAAGAAGTCTTGACCTGCAACAGCTTCTTTCTTAGCAACAACAGAAACGAATACTGATGTATCATCCATAGTCGCCATTACAGCAGCGGTAGCTTGACGTGCAATTACGCCCGTTTCTAGAGTAACGGTGTGGTTACCGTACTGGAACGATTTTACAACTGGTTTTTCAAACATTGTATATCCTTAGCTCTAAAGTCAAACTTTAGATTAAGTGAATAATGACTCAAGATATTACCAATCGCGACTAGTGAAAAGGGACTTAGGATGGTGACTCTTTGTATGAGTTCATACGCCGAATTAAGACCAAATCCGCCTTTGAATAGTCGCGACCTATTGGCCGACATCTGTGACTGTAATCTCTTGAGAGGTTGATTGCCAAACGCTGAAAACGCTATAGGCGGGCGTAGTATAAACTATTTTTATTAGGAGATATATTTCCTATCAGAAAAAGCCAGATGATATTCTGAGCATCCGGTCTCGCATTTTCTTACAGGCACAAAAAAAGGAGCATAAATGCTCCTTTTCTTCAAACTGTCTTTGCAGACATCGCTATTAGCGACGTAGGCCTAGACGCTTGATTAGGTCTTGGTAACGAGCAAGGTTTTTGCCTTTCAAGTAATCAAGAAGCTTACGACGGCTAGAAACCATACGTAGTAGACCACGACGGCTGTGGTGATCGTGTTTGTGCGCTTTGAAGTGACCTTGTAGGTGGTTGATAGAAGCAGTAAGTAGTGCTACTTGTACTTCTGGTGAACCTGTGTCGCCTTCAGATTGTGCGTATTCTGCAACGATTGCTGCTTTAGTTTCTGCATTCAGAGACATAATTCTCTCCTGATAAGAGTAAGTTTATATTTGTAGCAGCCAATCTCTGATTCAGCCGCTACGCGAGCCGAGGATTATAGGGAAGTTTGTCAGTTGGTGCAATAACAATCGAACCCATTGAAAACGAAAAAAGCGAACCACCTAAATTAGGCGTTCGCTTTCTGTCTTATTTGCTCGCATTTCAAGGCGAACCGCTAATATCAGACTCTATGTAAGCGCTACGCTTGTGGCTCTTCATCTCTGAAAACAACCAAACGCTTCGGTGCAACTCGGCCATCTTCGCCAATCTGAGCAACGCCGACAAACAGCTTCTCTTCGCCACTTGTCATGCGAACCGTGCCTTCAGTTGGCGCACCAGCAACCTGAACTGGCATACCGTGCTGAACAAGGTCAGTCAGTTCCGCGTTCAGGTTTACTTCTGGTAAGTCTTCAACGGCAGTGTCCATTGGCATCAGCAGAGGATCAAGCAGCTCTTTCGGTGCAATTTCTTGCGCCTGTGCTTGCTCTAGGATCTCGTTTAACTGCTCCAAAGTCACCATACGCTCGTATGGGTACTTCGCGACACCTGTACGACGAAGCATAGTCACGTGAGCACCACAACCTAGCATCTCACCAAGATCATCGGTAATTGTGCGGATGTATGTGCCTTTCGAACAATGCACTTCCATTTCAACTTCATCACCTTCAAAGCGAAGCAGTTCAATAGAGTACACGGTGATCTTACGAGACTCACGAGGAACCTCGATACCTGCACGTGCGTATTCGTACAAAGGCTTACCTTGATACTTCAATGCCGAAAACATTGATGGTATCTGATCGGTTTCACCCTTGAAGCTCGCAATACAACGCTCAAGCTGTTCTTGAGTCACGTTAACATCACGCGTCTCTACCACTTCACCATCAGAGTCAGAGGTATTGGTACGCTCACCAAGCTTAGCGATAACAACGTAGCGCTTATCAGAATCTAGAAGAAACTGAGAAAACTTCGTTGCTTCACCAAGACAAATTGGCAGCATGCCAGTCGCAAGAGGATCCAGAGCACCGGTGTGCCCCGCCTTCTCTGCAAAGTAAATACGCTTTACTTTTTGCAGTGCATCATTAGACGAAATACCTGTCGGCTTATCTAACAGAATTACCCCGTTTATAGGGCGACCTTTACGACGGCGAGCCATTACTCTTCGCCCTTAGACTGAGTTTCGTCAGTGCGGCCAGCTTCTTCTTGCTTGCGCTTGTCGTCGTTCAGAACTTCACTTACTAGGTTAGACATACGCATGCCTTCTACTAGTGTGTTGTCGTAAGTAAAACGAACTTCAGGCGTTAGGCGGTGGCGAATACGCTTACCAAGAGCCATACGAACTGGCACTTCATGCTCTTTAAGAGCTTTAAGACATGATTCAGGTGTTTGCTCACCAACACATAGGAAAGTCACGAACACTTTTGCGTAAGCAAGGTCACGAGACACTTCTACATCTGAGATAGTTACCATACCAATACGTGAGTCACGAACTTCACGTTGGAGGATAAGCGCAAGCTCTTTTTGAAGCTGCTGAGACACACGTTGTGTGCGGCTAAATTCTTTTGACATTTTCTTTTCTCACTTAGAAAGATGGGGGGCTTGGTAATTACCAGCCCCCCATGGTGTATTCAACAACCGATTACTTATTACCTTTATTAGTAATGTTAGTAACCTTAGTCAATATGTCGAGTCGTACAGACTGATTAGTCTAGAGTACGTTTAACCTCAACGATTTCGAATACTTCGATCTGGTCACCAACGCGAACGTCGTTGTAGTTCTTAACGCCGACACCACATTCGTAACCGTTCTTAACTTCTTGAACGTCATCTTTAAAGCGACGAAGTGACTCTAGTTCACCTTCGTAGATAACAACGTTTTCACGAAGTACACGGATTGGGTTGCTACGCTTAATCGTACCTTCAGTAACGATACAACCAGCGATTGCACCAAGTTTAGGCGACTTAAATACGTCACGAACTTGTGCAAGACCAATGATCTCTTGACGGAATTCAGGAGCAAGCATACCGCCCATCGCCTGTTTAACTTCGTCAATCAGTTGGTAAATGATTGAGTAGTAACGTAGATCTAGGTTTTCGTTCTGAACCGTGTTACGCGCAGTTGCGTCAGCACGAACGTTGAAACCAAGGATGATAGCGTTAGAAGCTGCAGCAAGAGTTGCATCAGTTTCAGTAATACCACCAACACCAGAACCTACGATGTTCACTTTAACTTCGTCAGTTGATAGTTTCAGTAGAGAGTCAGCAATCGCTTCTACAGAACCTTGAACGTCAGCTTTAAGTACAACGTTAAGTTCAGCAACTTCACCCGCCGTCATGTTCGCGAACATGTTCTCTAGTTTCGCTTTTTGTTGGCGAGCTAGTTTAACATCACGGAATTTACCTTGACGGTAGTTAGCAACTTCACGTGCTTTACGCTCATCACGTACAACAGTCGCTTCGTCACCTGACGCAGGTACGCCAGAAAGACCTAGAATTTCTACAGGGATAGATGGACCTGCAGTTTCGATGTCTCTGCCGTTCTCATCGCGCATTGCACGAACACGGCCGTACTCTTGACCACAAAGAACGATGTCGCCTTTGTTTAGAGTACCAGACTGTACTAGTACTGTTGCAACTGGACCGCGACCTTTATCAAGACGAGATTCAACAACAACACCAGACGCCATGCCTTCTTTAACCGCTGTAAGCTCAAGAACTTCAGACTGAAGAAGGATTGCTTCTAGAAGACCATCGATGTTTGTGCCCTGTTTTGCAGAGATGTGAACGAAGATGTTCTCGCCGCCCCACTCTTCAGGGATAACGTCGTATTGAGCTAGCTCATTCTTAACGTTGTCTGGGTTTGCACCTTCTTTATCGATCTTGTTCACAGCAACAATCAGAGGAACGCCTGCCGCTTTCGCGTGCTGGATTGCTTCGATTGTTTGTGGCATTACGCCATCGTCTGCTGCAACTACAAGTACAACGATATCTGTCGCTTGAGCACCACGAGCACGCATAGCGGTAAACGCCGCGTGTCCAGGAGTATCAAGGAAAGTGATCATGCCGTTGTCAGTATCTACGTGGTAAGCACCAATGTGCTGCGTGATACCGCCAGCTTCGCCAGAAGCAACGTGTGCTTTACGAATGTAATCAAGTGTTGAAGTTTTACCGTGGTCAACGTGACCCATGATAGTAACAACAGGAGCACGACCTTCAGCGATAGCATCGCTATCACGGTCAGCTAGTACTGCTTCTTCAAGTTCGTTTTCTTTACGCAGGATTACCTTGTGACCCATTTCTTCAGCAACAAGTTGTGCTGTTTCTTGGTCGATCACTTGGTTGATAGTCGCCATAGCGCCCATCTTCATCATTACTTTGATAACTTCAGTTGCTTTAACTGACATTTTGCTCGCCAGTTCAGAAACAACGATAGTTTCGCCGATAGCAACGTCAGATTTAGCAACAGTAGCTGACTTATCGAAGCCTTGCTGCATTGAAGTTGGTTTAGCAAGCTTACCTTTACCGCCACGACCACGTTGGTTACGACCACCACGGTTGTTTGCAGGTTGGTTAGCAGGAGCTGCTTTCTTCTTGCGACGACGAGGTGCTTTCTCATCTTTCTTATCTGCCGCATCTTCAGCTTCACGAGCGTAAGTAGAAGTAGTCACATGGTAATCCGCAGATTTCTCTTGCTCTTTCTTCTTCTTCTCTTCTTCAGACCAACGTTCTTGGTTCTCTTCTGCTAACTTACGAGCTTCTTCAACAAGCTTAGCTGCTTCAGCTTCTGCTTTACGAGTTGCTTCTAGCTCTTGACGAGCTTTAAGTTCATCCGCTTCTTTTTTCGCTTGTGCGTTAGCGTCTGCATTTTTTGAATTCATGTCTTTTTTAGCCTTTTCAGCTTGTGCGCGTTGAGCCTTCTCTTCAGCTTCACGTTTTGCATCCGCTTCACGTGTTACTTTTTCTTCGGCTTCGCGCTGTGCTTTCTCTGCAGCATCACGTTTCGCTTGCTCTTCAGCATCGCGTTGTGCTTTCTCTTCCGCTTCACGATTAGCCGCTTCCTCAGCTTCACGTTTCGCTTCATCTTCAATAGTGCTGCGCTTCACGTAAGTACGTTTTTTACGTACCTCTACTTGAACATCCTTACTCTTACCGCCTCCAGCGGCAACACTTAGCGTGCTGCGGGTCTTGCGTTGAAGAGTTAAACGAGTCGGTTCTGTTTCACCAGAAGTATCGCCGTGCTCCTTTTTAAGGTGCGTTAGCAATGTTTGCTTCTCTGAATCAGTCACTTGATCCGACCCTGCTTTCTTCATGCCTGCATCAGCAAGTTGTTCAATTAAGCGGTCAACTGGCGTACCAATCTCTTCACTCAGTGCTTTAACTGTTAATTGTGTCATACCGCTTTCTCTCCTTGCTGAATTATTCTTCGTCGCCGAACCAACAGATGTTACGCGCAGCCATAATTAGCTCGCCTGCACGCTCTGCAGTTAGGTCTTCGATGCCTTCTAGTTCATCAACGCCTTGGTCAGCTAGGTCTTCCAATGTCGCAACGCCTTTTGCTGCTAGCTTGTAAGCCATTTCACGCTCTAGACCTTCAAGTGCAAGTAAGTCTTCAGCAGGCTCAACACCATCGAAAGTTTCTTCTTTCGCTAGCGCTAGAGTAGTCAGTGCGTCTTTCGCGCGGTTACGTAGTTCTTCAACGATACCTTCATCTAGACCATCTACTTCAAGAAGCTCGTTCACAGGAACGTATGCTACTTCTTCAAGCGTAGAGAAGCCTTCTTCAACAAGCATTTGAGCGAAGTCTTCTTCAATGTCTAGGTGCTTCATGAAGTTTTCAATAGAAGCAACTGCTTCTTCTTGGTGCTTCTTCTCAAGGTCAGCAACAGTCATTACGTTCAGTTCCCAACCAGTCAGTTGAGAAGCTAGACGTACGTTTTGACCGCTACGACCGATAGCTTGTGCTAGGTTATCCGCTTCAACAGCGATATCCATAGAGTGTGCGTCTTCATCAACGATGATTGAAGCAACATCAGCAGGAGCCATTGCGTTGATTACGAATTGAGCCGGGTTATCATCCCAAAGAACGATATCAATACGCTCACCGCCAAGATCGTTAGAAACAGCTTGTACACGTGCACCACGCATACCAACACACGCACCAACTGGGTCAATACGTTTGTCGTTTGTTTTCACAGCGATTTTAGCACGAGAACCCGCGTCACGTGCAGCACCTTTAAGTTCAATTAGCTCTTCACCAATCTCAGGCACTTCAACACGGAATAGTTCAGCTAGCATTTCTGGCTTCGAACGAGTAACGAAAAGCTGGAAACCGCGAGCTTCTGGTTTAACTGCGTAAAGAAGACCACGAACACGGTCACCTGGACGGAAGTTTTCACGAGGAAGTTGGTCATCACGAAGAATTACCGCTTCAGCGTTGTTACCTAGGTCTAGGATAATAGTGTCACGGTTAACTTTCTTAACTGCACCAGTTACTAGCTCACCTTCGTTATCAATAAACTGTTCAACGATTTGAGCGCGTTCAGCTTCACGTACTTTCTGTACGATAACTTGCTTAGCCGTTTGAGTGGTAATACGGTCAAACGTTACTGATTCGATGTCATCTTCAATGAAACCGCCAAGTTCGATCTCTGGGTCATCGTACTTTGCAGCTTCAATAGAGATTTCTTTTGTTGGGAATTCAACTTCCTCAACAGCTTCCCAACGACGGAAAGTTTCGAAATCACCCGTTTTACGGTCGATTTCAACACGAACTTCAATTTCTAGTTCGCTTTTCTTTTTTGTTGCCGTTGCAAGCGCGATTTCAAGCGCTTCAAAAATACGCTCACGAGGAACTGCTTTCTCATTAGAAACAGCTTCTACTACCGCCAAAATTTCTTTGTTCATTAATCTAGCCTCTTAAGCTCTTCTCTCTAGGAGAACTAAAATTTAGGGATCAGGTTAGCTTTCGCAATATTGCTCAGGACGAATTCTTCTTCTTGTCCTTCAACCAATACTTTCACTGTCTCGCCTTCGATAGATTGGATATCACCTTTCCATTTACGACGGTTGCCGACAGCCATTTTCAAAACGATGCTTACCTCGTGACCAATAAATTGTTGGTAATGCTCTGCTTTGAACAGTGGTCTCTCTAAACCTGGTGAAGACACTTCAAGGTTATAAGCCACTGAAATTGGATCTTCAACGTCCATTACGGCACTTACTTGGTGACTAACTTCAGCGCAATCATCTACATTGATACCGTTTGGTGAATCGATGTAAATACGTAGCGTTGAGTGCTCACCAGCACGAATAAATTCTAATCCAACTAACTCATAACCTGATGCTGCTACTGGAGCGTCAAGCATTTCAGTAAGTTGTCTTTCTAAACCAGTCATTTAACCACTCCAGAAACAAAAAAAGGGCTCAAAGCCCAATTTAAATTCCAAGCAAACATTATCTAAGCGCATTTATAAATGCTTAGATAACAAAAAACCCCGTATAAGCCGGGGTTTTTGTTGCTGGACCCTTATATGTTAAGTGCCATCACATTCGATATCACACTTAACTCACAGTGAGGTTCACACTGTGCAAACTTGCTACCAATACAAGCTATATAATAGCATTGAAATTGGTTGCGGGAGCCGGATTTGAACCGACGACCTTCGGGTTATGAGCCCGACGAGCTACCAAACTGCTCCATCCCGCGTCCGACTTGCGAGCATTATACGCCCAACAAGATGTTTTACAAGTTTGTAAACATGGTGCCGAGAGAGGGACTCGAACCCTCACACCCTAAGGCACTAGCACCTCATGCTAGCGTGTCTACCAATTTCACCATCTCGGCATCAAATCTTTACAGATTATTGTGGAATTTCGTCGCCTTGCGCCGGAACTTCACTCACTGCGTCATCAGCTTGTTGAATTACCTGACCTTGAGTCGGGTCAATCCATTGTGACTCAGTTTTATGTGTAGACATATTACCAAGCACTAAGCTAAGGATAAAAAATGTAGTTGCAAAAATTGCAGTCATTCGGGTAAGGAAATTTCCTGAGCCACCAGCACCAAACACAGTGTTTGAAGCGCCAGCACCGAAAGAGGCTCCCATATCTGCGCCTTTACCTTGTTGAATCAACACTAGGCCAATTACACCAAGCGCTGCCAACAGGTAAATCACAAGTAGAACTGTAAACATTTTTCCACCTATGTTCCTAATTGTTGAGCCAGCGCCGTTCAAAAAACTATTTTTAAGAACAAGGCTAGCGACCTCCTAACTGAAGGCCGAGCAATACTAGCGAATGCGACGATGGCTGACAAGGAGAATTTGCTAAAAAATAAGCCTTTACCAAGTGAATGGTCAAAAAAAGGTCAAAAGCGACACAAAACTCATTTACGTCTCTTTTGACCGTTATATCTTGACCGTTATATAAGTCAATCACTTCTAATCACAGGCGCTATTCATTGCGCCTGTTTAGTAAAAGGTTAAATTAGCAGTTTGCTTTTACTGCATCGGCAATCTTAAGCGCGGATGCTTGAACAAGCTCAGCATCTTCGCCTTCAACCATCACACGCAATAGTGGCTCTGTACCAGACTTACGTAATAGCACACGACCTTTCTCGCCAAGTTCAGCTTCAACTTCAACAACAGCTGCTTTTACTGCTTCTGCTTCTAGTGGGTTTGAGTCTCCACTGAAACGAACGTTTTCTAGAACTTGCGGGTACAACGTCATGCCCTGAGACAGCTCATTCAGAGTCATTTCGCTATCAACAACTGAAGCCAATACTTGCAGCGCAGCAACGATAGCATCACCCGTCGTTACTTTATCTAATAGGATAACGTGACCCGAGTTCTCTGCTCCAATCTTCCAGCCTTTAGCAAGAAGTTGCTCCATTACGTAACGGTCACCAACTGCAGCACGAACAAACGGAATACCTAACTGCTTAAGGCCATTTTCCATACCCAGGTTGGTCATTAGTGTACCAACAACACCACCTTTCAACTCACCACGACGCAGTGCATCGCGTGCAATGATGTAAGCGATTTGGTCACCATCAACTTTGTTGCCTAGCTCGTCAACCATGATGATACGGTCGCCGTCACCATCAAAGCCCAGACCTAATGCCGCTTTTTCTTCAAGCACTTTAGCTTGCAGAGCACGTACATCCGTCGCGCCTACTTCGTGGTTGATGTTAGTACCATTTGGCTCAACACCAATAGCCACAACCTCAGCACCCAGCTCTTTAAATACAGCAGGCGCAATGTGGTAAGTGGCACCATGGGCACAATCGATAACGATCTTCATGCCAGCTAATGTCATTTTATGTGGGAACGTACTTTTACAGAACTCGATGTAACGGCCAGCGGCATCGTTCAAACGTACTGCTTTGCCTAGCTCCGAAGAATCAACGCATTCAATGTCTTTGTCCAGTTCAGCTTCAATCGCCAACTCGATATCGTCCGGTAGCTTTGTTCCCTCAGAAGAGAAGAACTTAATACCGTTATCGTAGTAAGGGTTGTGTGATGCTGAGATAACAATACCAGCTTCAGCGCGGAACGTTTGTGTTAGGTAAGCCACGGCTGGTGTTGGCATTGGGCCAGTAAAAGTAGCCTGAAGACCCGCAGCAGCGAGACCAGCTTCTAGAGCAGACTCCAGCATGTAGCCAGAGATACGGGTGTCTTTACCAATGATGACTTTCTTAGTGCCCTGTTTCGCAAGAACACGACCCGCAGCCCAGCCAAGCTTCAGAACAAAATCAGGTGTAATCGGGTATTGGCCAACTTTGCCACGTACACCATCTGTGCCGAAGTAACGTCTCTTATCAGACATATTGATTTTCCTTAATTATGATTAGTGATTGTTATTCATCACTTCGATTATCTTCATCGCTTCCAATGTATCTTCAACATCGTGAACGCGAATAATTTGTGCACCTTTGATTGCAGCGATGGTAGCGCAAGTGACGCTAGCAACCATGCAATCTGCTGGAACTTTGTCTAGTAGCTTAAAGAGCATCGACTTTCTCGACATCCCCGCTAAGACTGGCAACCCAAGCCTGTGAAATTTTTCAAGGTGCGCTAATAGGTGGTAATTATGCTCAATGGTTTTACCAAAACCAAAACCAGGATCCAAAATCAGCTGATCTTTTGGTATGCCAACAGCCTCACACGCTTCTACCCTTTCTTTTAAGAACGCTTCAACATCCGTTAGGACATCATCGTAATTTGGGTTGGCTTGCATGGTTCTTGGCTGACCTTTCATGTGCATCAGGCAAACTGGCACATTAGCATCGGCGGCTGCCTCTAGAGCTCCGGGCTCTTGCAATGCGCGCACATCATTGATCAAATCAGCCCCTGCTTCAACGGCTTGGCGCATCACTTGAGCTTTACTGGTATCAATAGAGATCCACACATCGAACTTGGCGCGAATTGCTTTAATGGCAGGTATAACGCGAGCGAGCTCTTCTTCTAAAGATACGTCAGGTGCTCCCGGGCGAGTTGACTCACCACCAATGTCAATAATGCTAACACCTGCTTGAATCATTCGCTCTGCTTGCAGTAAAGCATTATCTAATGAATTGAATTTCCCGCCATCAGAGAAAGAGTCAGGCGTAACATTGAGGATACCCATCACATGTGGGCGGTCTAAAACGAGCGTTTTATTATGTGCTTTTAATATCATGGAAGGTGGGTCTTAAAGGTAAAAACATCTTGGGCTATAAACAGAAAAACCCTGAGCGTACTCAGGGTTTTAATTTAAAGCCTAGTGATTAAGAATCTTTGTTTTGAGCATCATCTGATTCAGACTTAACTTCTTCAACTTGCGACTCTTCAGCTTTTGGTTCGGCTGCTGCTTCTTCTGATTTCGCTTCAGGTTTAGCTTCTTCCTTTGCAGGTTCTGCTTTCGCCTGATCACCCCAACCAGCTGGCTCACGAATGTCGTCTTTACGTTCCATCAAGTCATCAATCTGACCTGCATCAATCGTTTCAAACTTCATTAGCGCGTCTTTCATCGAGTGCATGATATCCATGTTCTCTTCAAGAATTTGCTTCGCACGAGCATAGTTGCGGTCGATTAGAATACGAATTTCTTCATCGATCAGCTTAGTCGTATCGTCAGAAACATGTTTCGCTTGGCTCATACCGCGACCTAGGAAAACTTCGCCTTCTTCTTCAGCATATAGAAGAGGACCCAGTTTTTCTGAGAAGCCCCACTGCGTTACCATCTTACGAGCAATATCAGTTGCACGTTCGATATCGTTAGACGCACCAGTCGAAACTTTGTCTTTACCGTAGATAAGTTCTTCAGCAAGACGACCACCGTACAAACTAGAGATCATTGATTCTAGATGTTGGCGAGACATGCTTACGCGGTCTTGCTCAGGTAGGTACATAGTTACACCAAGCGCACGACCACGTGGAATGATTGAAACCTTGTACACTGGATCGTGTTCAGGCACCAAGCGACCAACAATTGCGTGACCCGCTTCGTGGTAAGCCGTTGACTCTTTCACTTCTTCAGACATCACCATTGAACGGCGCTCTGCACCCATCATGATTTTGTCTTTAGCTAGTTCGAACTCAACCATAGATACATTACGCTTGTTACCACGAGCAGCAAACAGCGCCGCTTCGTTCACAAGGTTCGCAAGATCTGCACCAGAGAAACCTGGAGTACCACGAGCAATCAGAGATGGTTCAACATCACCCGATAGTGGCACTTTACGCATGTGTACTTTAAGAATCTGTTCACGACCACGTACATCTGGCAGACCAACCACAACTTGACGGTCAAAACGACCAGGACGAAGTAATGCAGGGTCTAGTACGTCTGGACGGTTAGTCGCAGCGATAACGATAATACCTTCGTTACCTTCGAAACCATCCATCTCAACCAGCATTTGGTTCAGTGTTTGTTCACGTTCATCGTGACCACCACCAACACCAGCGCCACGTTGACGACCTACAGCATCGATTTCATCGATAAAGATGATACAAGGTGCCGCTTTCTTCGCTTGTTCGAACATGTCACGCACACGAGATGCACCAACACCAACAAACATTTCAACGAAGTCAGAACCAGAGATAGTAAAGAACGGTACTTTCGCTTCACCGGCAATCGCTTTTGCAAGCAATGTTTTACCCGTACCAGGAGGACCAACCAACAAGATACCTGTTGGGATCTTACCACCTAGCTTTTGGAAGCGGCTTGGGTCACGAAGGTAATCCACAAGCTCTTTCACGTCTTCTTTTGCTTCGTCACAACCAGCAACATCAGCAAACATCGTTTTGATTTGTTCTTCGCTCATCATTCGAGCTTTACTCTTACCGAAAGACATCGCGCCTTTACCGCCGCCGCCGCCTTGCATTTGACGCATGAAGAAAATCCATACACCAATCAGTAAGATCATAGGGAACCATGAGATGAAGATAGTGCCAAGCAGGCTCTGTTCTTCAGGTGGTGTACCCTGAACTTTTACGTTTTGATTAATTAAGTCATCAAGTAGCTTTTGATCATAAACAGGCATGTAAGTTACATACTTAGAGCCACCACCACGACGTGTGAAAGTGATTTCGCTGTTATTGAACTGTGCGTCTTGAATCTGGCCTTGGCCAACTTCCTGTACAAACGTGGTGTAATCTACTGCTCTGCCGTTACTTTCCCCAGGGCCAAAGCTCTGGAATACCGACATCAACACTACCGCGATAACAAGCCACAGAATTAAATTTTTTGCCATGTCACTCAAGGTGTAAGCCTCTCGATAACTAATTGTAATTAAAGGTAGGGTACTACAGTTTGTAACCTGTAGCCATGTTGTTAACTCTCACTATTGGAAGAGAATCGTTAACCTTTGTAACCAGTGGCTACGATAAACACTTCACGAGATCGAGCTCGAGAAGAGTCGGGTTTTCTAACTTTTACTGTTTTAAACATCTCGCGGACGTCCTTAACGTATTGGTCAAACCCTTCGCCTTGGAATACTTTTACAACAAAACTACCATTGGTAGCTAGAACTTGTCGACACATATCCAAAGCTAATTCAACTAAATACATAGCTCTTGGCTGATCCACAGAATTGTTGCCTGCTATATTAGGTGCCATATCTGACATCACGACATCAACCATGTTTGGTTGTATACGCTCCAACAAGGCATCTAGCACAGCTTCTTCGCGGAAATCGCCTTGTAAAAAGCTAACGCCAGCAATCGGGTCCATTGGTAACAAGTCACACGCAATGATTTGTCCGTTGTCTCCAACAATCTTAGCAGCATATTGAGACCAACCGCCAGGTGCTGCACCCAAATCCACAATGGTCATCCCAGGAGACAGCAATTTATCTTTCGTTTGAATCTCTTCCATTTTGAAATAAGCACGTGAACGATAGCCTTTCTTTCTTGCTTCATTTGCGTACTTGTCGTCGAAGTGTTCCTTCAACCAACGGCCTGAACTGGCCGAGTGTTTCTGTTTGCTCATTGGATACCTAAATTGGAGGAAAGTACTAATTGCTGAATAAATTATAGTCTTCAGCTTTAGATGGCGTTAAAATAGGTTTTTTCAACCCTAATAGTAAAGAAAATTGGCCGCGTAATGAACCTAAGTACCAAACAAAAGCAGCATCTAAAGGGCCTAGCTCACAGTTTAAAACCTGTTGTGCTAATGGGCGCAAATGGACTTACTGAAGCTGTTCTAGCGGAAATCGAATTAGCTCTAGACCACCACGAACTGATCAAGATTAAAGTTGCATCAGAAGACCGTGAGACTAAGCAACTGATTATCGATGCAATTGTACGTGAAACTAAAGCTGAGAAAGTACAGACTATCGGTAAAGTTCTAGTACTGTTCCGTCAGTCAGAAGCACGTAAAATCGAGATTCCACGTAAATAAGCGAGCTTAATATAAGCTAACTTCACTAATAGGAAGCCACAGCGCTTATCTTTTAGTGTAGCGTGAGAAACGAAAAAGGTCGCATTTAGCGACCTTTTTACTTATTAGAAACAAAGAAAATTCAATTAGATATATTCTACTTTGTCGATTTCGAAATCTTTGTCGCCACCTGGGGTAGAGATCATAACTTCGTCACCTTCCATTTTACCGATAAGGCCGCGAGCAATTGGCGATTTCACAGAAATACGACCCGTTTTGATGTCTGCTTCGTCTTCTGAAACGATTTGGTAGCGGTACTCTTCGTCTGTATCCACATCGATTAGCGTCACTGTCGTACCAAAGATAATCTTGCCCGTATTATCCATTTGCGTTACATCGATGATCTGAGCCAGTGATAACTTATATTCAATATCACGGATCTGAGCTTCACAAATACCCTGCTCTTCACGAGCGGCGTGGTATTCAGCATTCTCTTTCAGATCACCTAGTTCACGTGCTTCACCAATAGCTGCTGAGATAACAGGGCGTAGCTTAAGTAGGCGATCTAATTCGTCACGTAGCTGCTGAGCGCCACGTACTGTCATTGGAACCTTTTCCATTTTTTACCTCTATGCCAAAGCTTTCTTTGGCCAACATAAATACACCCAACATAGTTATTAGGTGATAGAAACAAAACGATTTGGCTTAGTGTAAACAAACTTTATGGCTAAATCACCTTTATTCCACTTTGCGTTATAAAAGCTTTATCTAGGTCTAAATTACAGACATCACAAAAATGAATAATAACCTCCCCATCAATAAGCCCAGAAACAAATACCTAAAAAAACAAAAAACAAACAAAATAAACACAGATCACACTTTTGTAAAAATCAATTTAAAACATAAACTTAAATAACAAGAGACATAATAAAACAGTGTTCATTTTTTAGTTTTATATCATTTTACTAACTGACTATGGAACTTTAGAGGTAAAAAGTAACCCATGGATTGCACTGGCATTTTTCAGACTTCTGTTCTAATCATGGTTATGAAGCCTGATTAATACAGGCAATACACAAAAGGGTTCAAATCCTTGATAAAACTTCTATGGACAGTAATTAGGAAATAATAACATGAACAAGACTATGATTGCGCTTGCTGTATCTGCTGCAGCTCTTGCTACTAACGCAGTGGCAGCCGACGGTAAACAAGCTGGTGGTATTGACGGTACTTCTGTATACAGCTCAAACGGCACTTCTCTAGAGATCGGTGGTCGTGCGGAAGCTCGTCTATCTCTAAAAGACGGCAAAGCTGAAGACAAAACACGTGTACGTCTTAACTTCCTAGGTAAAGTGGAAATCCAAGACGGCCTATACGGTGTTGGTTTCTACGAAGGCGAATTCACAACTGCTGAAAACGGCGGTTCTACTGATAACAACGACGGTGACATTACTAACCGTTACACGTACGCTGGTATCGGCGGTGCATTCGGTGAAGTGACTTACGGTAAAAACGACGGTGCACTAGGTGTAATCACAGACTTTACCGATATCATGTCTTACCACGGTAACTCTGCGGCGATGAAAATTGCTGTAGCAGATCGTTCAGACAACATGGTTTCTTACAAAGGTCAATTCCAAGACCTAAGCGTTAAAGCAAGCTACCGTTTTGCTGACCGCACAGAAAACAAAGTTGGCGACACTGTAATTTCTTACGATGATAATGATGCAGATGGTTACTCTCTATCTGGTATCTACGCTATCGGTGACTCTGGCTTCAAGCTAGGTGCTGGTTACGCTGATCAAGACGAGCAAAACGAGTACATGCTAGCGGCTTCTTACCGCACTGACGCTCTATACTTTGCTGGTACATTCACAGACGGTGAGCTAGCGAAAGATAACGGTGATTACACTGGTTACGAATTCGCAACAGCATACACACTAGAAAAAACTGCATTCACGCTAACGTACAACAACGCAGAAACAAACGGCGACACATCTGCTGACAACGTTGCTATCGATGCGACTTACTACTTCAAGCCTAACTTCCGTACGTACATCTCGTACAACTTCAACCTAATCTCTGAAGGTGACAAGTTCGGTACAGCAGGCATTCCAGCTAACTTCGGTGCAACTAAAGCCCAAGCTGAAGACGAGCTAGCTCTAGGTCTACGTTACGACTTCTAATTCTGATTATCTAATTGATTAATTAGTTAATTGAGAATCAAAACGCCCGCTAGATAGCGGGCGTTTTTTTATATCTGTATACTGAAAACATCAGCCATCCAAGAAATCTTCTATGCGCCTTCTATCCACACTACTTGTATGTAGTTTTTCCATTAGCGCTTTCTCAGTTAACGCTTTCGCTTACCCCCCTCTAAATAAACTGCCTGATGGCAGTAGCACCAGTGTAATTTTGGAATCCCTGAAAGGCGATTCAAACAAAATGAATTCCAACAGTGATGGCTTCTATCCCCCCGCTAGTACTTTAAAGCTGGTGACAGCGTTGGCGGCTAAGTTGGAGTTAGGGGATGACTTTCACTACACGACCAGCATTGCTCGTTCTGGGAATGACTCTATCATTTCATTTAGTGGCGACCCAACCTTGCAACGAGAACAGCTTAAAAGCCTTTTAGCTCAATACGCTAAGTCTCAATCCAGAGCCATCAAAGGCAACTTATACCTCGATAACTCGGCTTATACCGGCTATCAGCGAGCCGTTGGTTGGCCTTGGGACATTCTAGGCGTTTGTTACAGCGCGCCTTCTAGTGCAATGACCTTAGACAGTAACTGCGCACAAGCCTCTATTTATACAAAAGATAACGGCAGCACTCGCGTCTATATTCCAACCCATTACCCAATCGACGTGACAACCAATGCAGCCACTGTGACGCGCTCAGGACAAAAAGCCACACAGTGCGACTTAGAGCTCATCACCACACCAAACAACTCGTACACGCTATCTGGTTGCTTAGTGGAACGTAAGAAGCCATTACCACTAAAGTTCGCTATTCAAAATCCTGAGCTTTACACCTCTCAAGTGGTGAGATCACTACTTAAAGAGCTGAAAATACAAGTAAAGGGGGATGTGATCATTGGAACTAAGGAAAGCACAAACAAGACGACGTTAGTGGCTAGCCATCACTCAGAAAAGCTTCCTGAACTGCTCGATATCATGCTCAAGAAGTCAGATAACCTTATCGCAGATAATCTAACTAAAACGCTAGGAGCCACATTTTATGTTCAACCAGGCAGTTTCAATAACGGTACTGAAGCGATAAAGCAGATATTGCTGACCAAGGCTAATATTGACCTCAGTAAAGCGCAGCTCGTCGATGGTTCAGGGCTATCTAGAAATAACCGAATGAGGTCACAGACCATGGCTCAAGTGCTTCGTTATATCTGGGAAAACGATCAACAGCTCAACCTAATTGAGGCTATGCCTACATCAGGCACTGATGGAACGCTCAAATACCGTCAAAGCATGAGAAAAGCACCGATTCAAGGCAACATCACAGCCAAAAGTGGTTCTTTGTACGGAACGTACAACATGGCGGGATATGGTTTAGATGAGTCCGGGAAACCAAACTCTTTGTTTGTGCAGTTTATTCGTGATTACTTCCCTGAAGAGCAAGATCCAGACAGACCGGTAGAGGCTCCAATCACCCAGTTTGAGCGTGCTTTCTACAAAGATGTAGTTGAGTTCAGTCAAACACAAAGCAAATCGAAGTAATGTTTGGCTCTTTGTAAACCTCTACCTAAAAAATGGCGCTGAAGACCTTCAATCTTCAGCGCCATTTTTATTTCTCAGATGTATTTAGCTATTTTTATCAGCTTTTAAGCAATTCCTAGGAATGAGTTCACGACAGTGAAATAGATCCACATTCCTGAGATATCAACTATCGAAGCAAGCACTGGACTCACTAACACCGCTGGATCCAGCTTGAATAGCCTAGCAACGATCGGTAACCCTCCGCCGAGCACAGTTGATATGGTCACCTGAATAAACAGCGCTACCGCAATCGCTAACGCAATCATGTTGATGTCATAGCCACCTGTCGATTGGTTTTCGCTAAATAGCAGAATACGCCCAATCATCACTATGGCAATCGCTAGAGCTAAACAAATAGCAACTCTAAACTCTTTCCACAGAACGTTAGCCCATTGGCGTTTTTTTAACTCACCTGTGGCTAAGGCTCTGATAACCAAAGTCGCGGCTTGTGTCCCGGTATTACCACCAGCAGCAGCAATTACCGGCATGTAGATAGCCAAAAGAACCAACTGACTGAGAATGTCTTCATATTGAGCGATGATAAGCCCTGAGACGATGCCCAATAGTGCTAACGCAATAATCCAACCGATACGCTGTCTAACGTGGCTCATGACGCCAGTAGAAAGATAGCCCTGCTGAGGTTCTACCTCTGAGTAAATCAGCCCTAGTTGGTGAGCTAGATGTCGAGAGCGCTTCTCAAAGCCCTGCTCTTCCAGCTCACTAAGTAAAGTCTGAATCGTACTAAGAGAGCATTGCCCCAGCACTAACACCGCATCTTCGAGCGGCATTCGGTTCAAAAGGTTAATTTGTTGTTCACGTCCGTACTGTTGAAATGCATTCGATACAGCTTGGATGTCTTGCTCTGAGTACAGAGCTTCAATAGACAAAAAAGTGTTGTTCATTACCGTCATGGCGAATCTCCCGATTGGCAAAGGTAACGACCATCAAAACAAATAGCATAGATTTATAGATTTATAGATTTATAGATTTATGCGCATCAAGAGCTGAAAGCTACTGATGTGTCTACTTGTTAGAATCTAGTGTGTGGAAAAGAATGAGGGAGAAAACAAAGATACCCTACCTGAACGGCAGGACAATAGATCAATACCGAGACAGGTTATTCTTCTCCATTCAAACTAGGAGGATGGTCGGTATTGTTCATAAAAATCTCCAGAATTACTGTCAATTTGACAGCGCGCATAGTGTAGCAATAGGCGTTTCAAAGTTTCGTCAACTTTCGGTCAATAAAAAAGGCATCCGTGGATGCCTTTGGCTCAATCATTGATGTGCATTATTACTTAATAGTAATACGAGCAAACTTACGCTTACCTACTTGGTAAACGGCAGTACCTGCTTCAGGTACGAATTTGCTGTCTTCAATCTTCTCGCCTTCAAGCTTAGCCGCGCCTTGCTTGATCATACGCATCGCATCAGAAGTCGAGTTTACAAGACCTGCTTCTTTTAGAACGTTCGCAATTGGCAGGCCAGCTTCGAATTCGAATTCTGGCATTTCATCAGGAACTTGGTTCTTAGCAAAACGGTTAACGAACTCTTGCTCAGCGGCTTCAGCATCTGCTTCACTATGGAAACGAGCAATAATCTCTTTCGCTAGCAGTACTTTAACGTCACGCGGGTTCTTACCTGCATCAACGCCAGCTTTCAGTTCCGCAACTTCTTCAAGAGGACGGAAAGACAGCAGCTCGTAGTAGCTCCACATTAGATCGTCAGAAATAGACATGATCTTACCAAACATCTCGCTTGGTGCTTCGCTGATACCGATGTAGTTGTGCGCAGACTTAGACATCTTCTTAACGCCGTCTAGACCAACAAGTAGTGGCATCATCAGTACCGCTTGTGGTTTTTGACCTGCCGCTTTTTGCAGTTCACGACCCATTAGAAGGTTAAACTTCTGGTCAGTACCGCCCAGCTCAACGTCGCTCTCTAGTGCAACAGAGTCGTGACCTTGTAGAAGTGGGTACATGAATTCGTGGATTGCGATCGGTTGACCACCAGCATAACGCTTTTTGAAGTCATCACGCTCAAGCATACGAGCAACAGTTTGGTTAGAAGCAAGACGAATCATGCCTTCAGCACCAAGCTCAGATAGCCATTCAGAGTTGAAACGAATTTGCGTTTTCGCAGGATCTAGAATCTTGAATACTTGCTCTTTGTAAGTTTCAGCATTCTTCAGTACGTCTTCACGGCTTAGTGGTGGACGCGTTGAGTTCTTACCTGATGGGTCACCAACCATTGCAGTGAAATCACCGATAAGGAATGTCACTTCATGACCAAGCTCTTGGAAAGCACGAAGCTTGTTAAAGATAACCGTATGGCCTAGGTGGATATCTGGAGCTGTTGGATCGGCACCCAGCTTAATGCGTAAAGGACGACCTTCTTTTAGTTTTGCAATCAGTTCGTCTTCTGGAATCAGTTCTTCTACGCCACGTTTGATCTCGGCTAGTGCAGCTTCAATACTCGCCATTCTTGTTCACTCCCACAGATTTGGCAAAAATACATTAATTAGACATCTTACTTGAATAGCGATGTATTTTGAAACCAGTTACACTATTCCGTCGTCGATTTTCATAATATTTACAGAACGAACCGGAACATGTTGTCTATTTTTGCACGCCTTCCTATTTTGCACCGGGCTTTTATCGCATTTTTTAGTGCCATAATTTTCGTCGCGATTTTCTTACTCCCCGACGTCAACAGTTTGCGTGACGATTCGGGCGCTTTAGTTGTGGGAAAACATTATCCACTGACTATTGATGCATCTGCGCTTGTTAGCTCAAGTGACGCACCACCAACGGCAGTACTCAATTGGGAAAAATACACCGTTCGTTCAGGCGAAAGTACCTCTGTTTTATTCGAGCGTATTGGCCTTTCATACCGCCTGCTGATCACGCTCCTCAATACCAATAATGATATTAAGAAGCAGTTGTCTAATCTCAGGCCTGGCGATGTCTTGCAATTCGGCTTCGATGAAAACAACGACCTTATTCAGTTAAAACGACAACTTAGTGCGTTTGAAAGCTTCAAGATCACTAAGTCTGGCGATTCTTTCTCCTCTAGCTTCGACAAAAAAGAAGTCGCATACCAATACAACTATGCCGAAGCTAATATTACCTCTAATTTCTGGAACGCTGGTGTAAACGCAGGTTTAACCGCAAACCAAATTATGGAACTGGCAGGTATCTTTGGTTGGGATATCGATTTTGCGCTAGATATTCGTAAGAACGACAGCTTCAAAATCTTGTATCAAGAGAAAGTGGTTGAAGGCGAAGTGATTGGTCGCGGCAAGATCATGGCGGCAGTGTTCAAAAACCAAGGTGATTCATTTACCGCGGTATTGGACGATAAAACTGGTAACTACTACGACGAAAATGGTCGTGCGATGAAGAAAGCGTTCTTGCGCTCACCAATTGATTTTCGTCGCGTAACATCGAACTTTAATCCTACCAGAAGACACCCAGTAACAGGTAAGGTTCGAGCTCACCGCGGCACTGACTACGCAGCTCCTGTTGGCACACCTATCTGGGCAGCCGGTGACGGTATCGTGCAGAAGTCTGGGTACAACCAATTCAACGGTAACTACGTGTTCATTCGCCACAGCAACACTTATATCACCAAGTACCTACACATGAAGCGACGTATGGTGAAAACTGGCCAGCGCGTAAAACAAGGCCAAACCATTGGTACTTTGGGTGGAACAGGTCGTGTAACTGGCCCGCATTTACACTATGAATTCTTGGTCAATGGCGTGCATAAAAATGCGCGTACCGTGAAGTTGCCTCAATCAAAGTCGTTAACGGGTAAAGCAAAAGCAACATTTATTGCGAACTCAGAGATTCGACTAAATAACCTTGAGCGATACGGTCAGTTACTCGCAACCAATTAGGTTGATAGCCATATAAACCAACTAAAAGAGCGCCCACCAAGGCGCTCTTTTTTATGTTCATCGAACCACTGTATCTACTATTTTTCCGGCTTCTTATCTCGCCCTAACATTAATAAACAAGGAGTCAGTACCAAGGTCAATACCGTGGCGAATGCTAAGCCTCCCGCAATTGCCGTAGCGAGTTGCGACCACCATTGCGTGCTCGGCGCACCAAATTCTATCTTTTGATTAATCAAGTCGATATTCATTTCTAGCACCATCGGCATCAAACCTAAAATGGTGGTGACAGTGGTAAGCATTACAGGCCTTAAACGCTGAACACCGGTTCTCAGAATCGCATCTCGCTTATCCAAGCCTCTTATAATCAATTGGTTATAAGTATCGATCAGCACGATGTTGTTATTCACCACTATACCAGCCAGCGCAATCACCCCAATACCGGACATCACGATGCCAAACGGGCGCTGGAAGATAAGTAAACCAACGAACACACCAACCGTTGAGAACAACACTGCACTTAGAATCAAGAACGCCTGATAGAAACTATTGAACTGAGTAATCAGAATTAAAGCCATCACCGCTAGTGCCACCAAGAACGCGCTTTGTAAAAAGGCTGACGAGTTCTCTTGTTCTTCGTTTTGGCCACGGATACGAAATTCCACGCTACTCGGCAGCCCTAGCTCACTTAATGCTTGTTCGATCTTTGGTAGTTCCAGCGCAAGGTTATAGCCTTCTTCCATATCCGCCATGATGTTCACCACACGCTTACCATCGAGACGTTTAATCGTATCTTGCTTATGGTCGGGAACAATCTGAGCAAAGTTGGTGATCGGCACCAAGCCAGCTGGCGTTTTCACTCTCAGCTGGTCAAAGCGTCCAATATCCCTTTTATCATTCGGGTAACGCACCAAGATATCGACCTCTTCTGATGAATCATCAGGCAAGTAATCACCAATCTTTAATCCATTAGTGACGAACTGAACGGTATTGCCGACCAAGGTCGCGTCAGCTGCAAAACGGGCGGCATCGTCTCGGCGGATATCCACCTTCCAATCGATGCCATCTTTACTCGCAGTGTCGCTGATATTGGTCAGTGCTTGATTGCCATCAGCCCAGTTTCTCACAATTTTTGCGGCCTGATTAAGTTGCTCAGGTGTTTTAGCAGAAAGCTCGATGACCAAGTCATTTTCAACCGGAGGTCCTGCATCAGGGAACTTGTATTCAATCTCGACACCAGCGTATTGATCGGTTTGCACCTTTAATTCATCAATGATCGCTTTAACACTGCGGCGGTATTGCCAATCGACGGGCGTTATCGAAATCAAACCAATCTGGTCGTCACCACCGGTTCGCGTATAAACGCTGTCGAACTCATCATGATTCAGCATCATCTGTTCAATATCGCGCATGATGTCATCTTTTTCTTGAATAGAAAGATCGCCATGAGAGCGAACTTTGACATTAAAGAATGGCGGATCAACTTCAGGGAAGAACTCAGCACCGAGCCCCGCTTTTGAATACGTGAAACCAACCGCAACCGCGAGCAGTATCGCACTACAAAGAATCTTAAAGGGGTGCTTAATCGCAATAGAAAGTGTGTGGTAATACGCCTTGGTTAAGCCTGTCGCCTGTGAGAAATCCCCATTATGCAAAGCCACCATTCGAGCTTGGCTCTGAGACGAGACGTATTGCGGTTTGCCAATCAAACCACCTAACACGGGCACAAACAACAGCGCCATAATCAATGAGGCAGTTAACGTAGCGATCAGAGTTAATGGAAGGAACTTCATGAATTCGCCTGTTACATCAGGCCAAAACAGGAGTGGAGCAAACGCCGCCAAGGTTGTAGCCGTTGATGCGGTTATTGGCCATGCCATTCGCTTAGCCGCATCTCGATAGGCTGCTTTACGCCCTTCCCCTTCTTGCATCCGCCTATCGGCAAATTCAGTTACCACAATCGCACCGTCAACCAACATCCCGACCGCCATAATCAACGAAAACAGCACTACGATGTTAACGGTTAAGCCAAATACAGAAAGAACCAATAGTCCGGTCAAGAATGAACCCGGAATTGAGATGCCGACTAACAAAGCAGTACGCACGCCAAGAATCGCGATGATGACGATCACCACCAGGATGATGGCGGATAGAATATTGTTTTGCAGATCATTAAGCATGATCTTCACATCTTTCGATTCATCCCAGGTGTATTTGACCAACAGGTTATTTGGCCATTCTGCTTGCTGCTGAGCCCCGGCCATTACAGCTTTCACCAACTCAACGGTTTCGATGATGTTCTCACCTGCGCGCTTTTTGATGTCCAACACCACCGCAGATTTACCATCTAAACGAGCAAAACTCTCTGGATCTCGAAACGCTCGACGAACCGTGGCGACATCACCAAAAGTGACCACCTGTTTGCCATCCACTTTGATAGGTAGCTCAAGCACGTCTTTTAAGGAGTTAAATACCGAAGGGACTTTGACAGAAAAACGACCATAACCAGTATCGACAAAACCCGCGGCAACCACTCGGTTATTCAAAGCGATCAGGTTGTAGATATCCGCTTGATCTAGGCTGTAGCTCTCCATCAAAAGAGGGTCAACGATGATTTCAACGATATCTTCCCTATCACCTGCAATATTGACCTCTAATATTTGGCGATAGCTTTCGAGTTTATCTCCTACTTCTCGGGCAATTTGTACGATAGTACGTTCAGGAACGGTGCCGAACAGCACAACAGAAAGTACTGGCTGCTCCGAAGCGAGTGTGACTTCATTGACGGTCGGCTCATCACTGTCTTCTGGTAGCTTTGGTTTGGCAAGATCAACGGCATCACGAACATCCGCCATCGCTTTGGTAAGATCGACTCCAACATTAAACTCCAACACCACAGAGGCATGACCCTCTGCTGCGGTTGCTGTCATCTCTTTTACGCCCTCAATCGACCTTAATTCTTGCTCGATAGGTCGAACTAACAGACGCTCAGCATCAGTTGGCGAGATCCCTTGGTGCCCAACAGAGACGTAGATAATCGGGATGGTAATGTCTGGGCTCGACTCCTTAGGTATCGTGATATAGGTAATGACACCTGCAACCAAGATGAGCGCCAAAAGAGAGAGCATTGTTCGAGCACGAGACAAGGCTGCATCAATAATTGAATACATCTGTTATCTCCTACTCAGTTGTTACATTCGAGAGTTCGGCTTCTTGCTCAACCGCAATCACTGAATCACCATCACGCACAAACCCTTGTCCGACGGTGATGATATCGACCCGTTGACCCAAACCTGTGAGCCAAACTCCATCTTGCTCTGCCTTCACTAGTTGAATACCGACAAATTTCACAACTGGTGAGTCATCGACTGAAACCAACGTTTTGACCCCAAGGTTACCCGCCTCATCCAAAGCCAACATCGCAGGTGTGACTTTGATAGCATCCCTTGTTTCGAGGTTGAGCTTCACTTCAGCGCTGACACCTGCAGGCAGTAGGCCTTCAGAGTTATCGATTTCAATTTCGATTGGAAAAGTATTAGTTGAGGCCGAAGAAATTCGAGACACATAACGCAAGCGCCCTTCCGCCTCTTCTCTTCCTAGCAAGCGAACCAAGGCAGACTGGTTAACTAACAAATGCTGGATATGACGTTCACTGACATCGGCCTCAATAACCAAAGGATCAAGGTCAATCACGCCCGCAACCGGATCGCCAACCCCAACAAAGTCACCCAACTCGACCATCAAATCTTGAACCACACCCGAAAAAGGCGAGCTAATAACGGTATTCTTTAAAGCCAATTCCGCATTGCGCATCATGGCTTTTGCTTCCGTTAACGAAGCCTCTGCTGTGGTGTAGGCGATCTCACCTTGCAGACCTCTTTTCTTCAGTGATTGCGCTGCTTTGAACTCTTTCTGCTTTAAACGATACAGAGCCGTTGCACGCTCTAACTGTATTTCCAAATCACCTTTATCAATCTGAGCAATAGCCTGCCCTGCTTTAACCGCATCGCCTTTCACAACGTTCAATCGAACAATCTTTCCCGCGACTTCCGCGCCTAATCGAGCATGCCTATCGGGTGCCGTTCGACCGTATAAATCAATGGTTTTAAAGGTGGGTGATGAGGTGAAGGTTTGAAAGGAAACTTTGGCTAACGGGATTTCTGTCGCTTTTTTCTCTGGCGACTCTTCTGCCTGCCCCACCCCTAAACCAAGCCAGATAGACAACAACATCACTAAAATCAGAGACACCAGCCACGGCTGTTTCAGTTTCTGAAAAAGTGGTGAGTTAGAAGATAGAGTGGGCATAACAAATCCTTTTGTCCGATGTGATTAAGGCGCGCTAAATGGCTTAACACTGTCATGTGCAACTTCCTGATACACATAGGTAACCTTAACAGACCAAAATCAAACGAAGTTGGACGCTATCGACAGTTTAAAAAATATGCCGTGTACTAAAAATGTCAAAATAGAGGGTTGGAATGGTTTTAAAAGCAATGACTTAATATGTCTTATCAATTTTGAAGCTGCGTGAAAAACAAGTGCCTTGTTCAGAACCGAGCTTTGTTATGAAGAGAAATTTGGGGATATAAAAACAAAAACGCCGAACATAAGTTCGGCGTTTACAACCTTCTGGTGTAGCTTTCAGCTAAAGCTGTCTTTTAACTCTAGCTATCTTTCAAGCTATACGCTGAATGATGCGCCACAACCACATGTTGTTGTAGCGTTCGGGTTGTTCACAAAGAAGCGTGCGCCTTCTAGGCCTTCTGTGTAATCAACCATGCCGCCCATAAGGTATTGTAGGCTCATTGGGTCAACAACCAGTGTTACACCGCTATTTACAATCGTAGTGTCGCCATCATTTACTTTTTCATCAAATGTGAAGCCGTATTGGAAACCACTACAACCACCACCTGTAATGTATACACGTAGTTTTAGTTCTGGGTTTTCTTCTTCAGCGATTAGCGTTTGTACGCGGGTAGCTGCTGCATCAGAAAAAGACAATGGGATATTTACTTCGCTCACGACAACCTCTCTTACCTGTGTCAAAAACAACATGATACAAATCTAATTCGAGACCATAGTTGTTGAGTATTTTCTTATATTCGGGTGATTATCTAATACCTGACTGAAACGTTCAAGTATTCACCACCGGATCCTTCCTTTTACTGTGGTAAACTCGTCAATATCTGGCAATTAAAACGTGTAATCACACAAAACAACCAGATTCGGGTGATTATCTGGGCGAAAGCATTCCTAGTTGGATTAGGGATAGGTACAATGCGTGCCAATTGGTCCGACAGTCAAAAGAGGATATATCAATGACCAAATCAGCAGAGCTGTACGAAAAAGCACAGCAAACTATTCCTGGTGGCGTAAACTCTCCAGTTCGTGCATTCAATGGCGTAGGTGGTTCTCCAATCTTCGTTGAACGCGCTGATGGCCCACTTATTTTTGATGCTGATGGTAAAGCATATATCGATTACGTTGGCTCTTGGGGTCCAATGATCCTTGGTCACAACCACGTTGTTATCCGTGATGCGGTTATTGAAGCAGCTCAACGCGGCCTTAGCTTCGGTGCTCCAACCGAAACTGAAATCAAAATGGCTGAGCTTGTATCTGAGATGGTTCCATCAATGGAACAGCTACGTATGGTGAGCTCAGGCACAGAAGCAACAATGAGTGCGATTCGTCTTGCTCGTGGCTTCACTGGTCGTGACAAAATTCTTAAGTTTGAAGGCTGCTACCACGGCCACGCAGACAGCCTACTTGTAAAAGCCGGTTCAGGTGCACTGACTTTAGGTCAGCCAAGCTCACCAGGCGTTCCAGCTGATTTTGCTAAGCACACGCTGACTGCAACCTTCAACAACCTAGATTCAGTACGTGAGCTGTTCGCAGCAAACAAAGGCGAGATCTCGTGCATCATCGTTGAACCAGTTGCGGGCAACATGAACTGTATCCCACCAGTAGAGGGCTTCCACGAAGGTCTACGTGAAATCTGTGACCAAGAAGGTGCATTGCTAATCTTTGATGAAGTAATGACAGGTTTCCGCGTTGCTGAAGGTTGTGCGCAGGCTTACTACAACATCAAGCCAGACCTAACGTGTCTTGGTAAAGTTATCGGCGGCGGTATGCCTGTAGGTGCTTTTGGTGGTCGTAAAGAAGTAATGCAATACATCGCTCCTACAGGCCCAGTTTACCAAGCAGGTACGCTTTCAGGTAACCCTGTTGCAATGGCTGCTGGCTACGCATGTTTGAACCTTCTACGTGAAGAAGGCAACGAAAAGCGTCTAGCTTCAAAAACTAAGCAGCTAGCGAATGGCTTCAAGCAGCTTGCTGACAAGCACGGCATCCCGATGCTAGTACACCAAGTTGGTGGTATGTTTGGTTTCTTCTTCACAGACCAAGAAACGGTGACGTGCTACGAAGATGTAACTAAGTGTGATGTAGAACGCTTCAAGCGCTTCTTCCACCTAATGCTGGATCACGGTGTTTACCTTGCACCTTCAGCATTCGAAGCAAGCTTTACTTCTCTTGCTCATGGTTCAAAAGAGCTAGATGCGACACTAGAAGCTGCTGACCGCTCTCTTGCGATCATTGCTGCTGAAAGCAAATAATCGAAAGCACTTTATAAGTCGCTAACCGATTGAATTTAGGGCTGCATTAACGCAGCCCTTTTTAATGCATCGACTTAATTAAACTCGAATATTTCCGCTTAGATTACGCGTCAATTTGTTCGAAAACTTGACGAAAAACGTCTAACGTTCCCAGAAAAGAAAAACCAACAACATCAGCGTACCAAGGAACATTCTGAACCAAGGGATCTCTTTTTTTGTTTGCTGTTGTTCGTCTTGGCATTTCTTATCTTTATCACAGCATCCCATAATCAAAACTCCTCATTGCTAACTCTCTGTTTTGCAGCCATTATAAACTCAGAACGCAAATATAGAGACCATTACCGTGTCAGAAAAAATTAAAATCAATTCCAGCCACTGGGTGATCATCATCGCCCTACTTGCGGCGGCTTATGCTTGTTACTTGCTTATTGAGCCGTACGTTAACTCAATTGTGATGGCCTTTATCATTTCACTATTGATGTTCCCAATCCATGAGTGGCTTGAAAAAAAGATACCTAATAAAGAAAACATCGTCTCTTTGCTGTCTTGTATCATCCTGACTTTCATTATTGTTATCCCTTTATTGGCAGTATTCGCAGCAATTGTTCAGCAAGGTTCCCTGTTCTCTCAGAACACCTACCAATGGGTAACACACGGCGGCATTCAAACTCTGTTCGCACACCCATTGGTGGTCAAAGCGCTGTCATTCGTGAACAACTACCTGCCTTTCGACAATATTGAACCACAAGCCATCGCACAGAAGGTGGGTGAGTTCGCGACAAGCTTCGGCTCTAAACTGGTTGGCATTAGTGCGAAAATCTTAGGTGATGCAACCAATTTCTTGATGGACTTCTTCTTGATGTTGTTTGTTCTGTTCTTCTTATTAAGAGATCACGACAAAATCATCAGTGTGGTTCGTCATATTCTTCCGCTATCTCGTAGCCAAGAAGACAAGCTTCTAACAGAGATAGAACAAGTATCGAAATCAGCAGTAATGGGCTCATTCTTAACAGCAATCGCGCAAGGTTTTGCCGGCGGTTTAGGTATGTGGATTGCAGGTTTCCCAGGCCTATTCTGGGGCACTATGATGGGCTTTGCCTCATTCATCCCTGTTGTGGGAACAGCACTAATCTGGATCCCAGCGGCGACCTACTTGTTCCTAACTGGTGATACTACGTGGGCAATTTTCCTAACGGTTTACTGCGTGGCAATTGTTGGATCAATTGACAACCTTCTGCGTCCGCTTCTAATGCAAGGCAGCGCAGGCATGAACACCCTAATGATTTTCTTCTCACTACTGGGTGGTATTCAACTGTTTGGCCTAATTGGTCTTATCTACGGCCCACTGATTTTTGCGATTACTATCGTCCTATTCAACATCTACGATGAAGAGTTTAAGGACTTTTTAAACCAGCAAGACAAGAGTTAAACCGCTCTTCAATCACTTGCTTGCCGAACGAGTATTAAACACTTCAAGCTTTGGGCGGATTATGCGAAAATCCGCCCTCATTTTTTGCTAACGATTCAATAGAGTGTCCTATGTCAGCTTATATTGCCCCAAGCCAGATTGCTGAGCGCCAACTTGCCTACTTTGAAGGCAAACATGTTTTAGTTGCCGGTGAGGCTGAAGACTTATTCCCTGTTGAATTAGCCAAGCATTGTGAATCTGTCTCTGTGTTCACCTCTAATTACAGCTACTACCGTCAGCTTGAAGGTTATAGCAGCATCCAACGTTTTTACGGTGCTGAGTTTACCGAAGAGACCAAAGCTGACTTAGTGATGCTCTACTGGCCGAAAGCCAAAGCGGAAGCGGAATTTCTGTTGGCGATGTTATTTGCTAAGCTAGGCAAAGATACCGAAATCGTCGTGGTTGGTGAGAACCGCTCAGGCGTGAAAAGCATCGAGAAGATGTTTGCGCCTTACGGCAAAGTCGTTAAATACGATTCAGCACGTCGCTGCTCTTTCTACTGGGGTCAATGCTTCGAGCAACCACAAGCGTTCAACTTACAAGACTGGTTTAAGACCTACACGGTTAACATTGATGAGCAACCTCTCACGGTAAAAAGCCTTCCAGGCGTCTTCAGTCACGGAGAGTTCGATGTTGGTAGCCAACTTCTATTGGATACCCTGCCAAGACTAAAAGGCAAGGTACTGGATTTTGGCTGTGGTGCAGGCGTGTTAGGCGCAGTAATGGCATCTCGTAACCCAGATATTGAGCTAGAAATGTGCGACATCAGTGCATTTGCCGTAGCATCAAGCCAAGCCACACTGAAAGCAAATAGTTTAACAGGTAAAGTCTTCGCGTCAGATGTCTATTCTGATACAGCACAAGACTACCAATTCATCATCAGTAACCCACCATTCCATTCTGGTTTAGACACTAGCTACAGCGCGACTGAGACCTTACTTGCTCAGGCCCCTAAGCATTTGAAGCGCTCTGGTGAGATGATTATTGTTGCGAACAGTTTCTTAAAATACATCCCAATTATTGAGCAAGCGTTTGGAAAATGCGCGACTCTAAATAAGACCACCAAATTCGCGATCTACCACGCAAGTAAGTAGCATCTCTAGCACAGCGCAGGGTCATTATCTGCGCTGTCTGTTCATATTTTTATCAAAACTCTATAAAAGTGAGCTTTTGCACACGCTTTAAATACCACTTACTTGTCAAAGTAAAAAAACTCGTTAATTTCGTTAAATTGGAAACCATTAATTCTATTCTCTGTACTTGTTTTCGCCCCTTTTAGCAGTACATCAAAGGAAAGTAGTACCCAATTTATGTTTAGATTTTATCGTAAGCAGAAGTTTAAGCGCCTTCAAAATACCCTAATGCTGGCATTTCTTGTCCTCAGTATTACCCCAGTGACACTTATCGCGATCTTTTTCCTTCAATCGCACAGTCAGGACCTTCAGGAACAAAGCACCTCACACCTTGTTTCAGTCCGTGATACTAAGCAGCAACAGATTGTCGACTACCTACAAGCTCAAGAATCCCAAGTGATGGGCTTTGTTCGCTCTGAACTAGCCAATGCCAGTGGCGGCCGATTCTATGGTTTGATCAATGCATTCCAACGTCTAGGGTTAGATATTGACGAAGCACGCAGTAATGCGCAGCAACGCTACATTCAAGGATCGGGCGATCAAATCAAAACATCGATTCTTCCTGAATCCAGTAGCTTCATTGGCAGTGAGCGTTACCGCCTACTGCACAAGCGCTACCATAACGCTTACCTAGAGTTGCTTAAACGCTCCGATTTTGACGATATTCTATTGGTTGATATCAACGGTAACGTTGCTTACTCCGTCTTTAAAAATGACGATTACGGCACTAACTTGCTGACAGGTAAATACAAAGATTCAAACCTAGGCGTTACCTTTCAACGGCTCGCTAAAGATGTCACCGATCGCCGTAAGTCTAATGAGGATTACACGCCTGTTATTGTGTCGGACTTTAAAGACGAGAACGGTAAACAGACCGCATGGCTAGGTGCACCTATCGTTCAACAGGGCTACCTACACAGTTACGCGATGTTTAGATTACCTATCAACGGCATTACTAAGCTGATTGCGGATCTCAACAAGAGTTCGAATATTCAAACTCTGCTTGTAGGTGATGATCACCTGCCGCGTAGCCTTGCTCATTCACAAGAATCTATCAACTTGAGCTTAGATGTTGTCGATAAAGCATTGGCTGGCGAAACAGCGGTTGGCACCTTCGACAACACCCTAGATCAAGCGATCATCGCAGCATATACACCAATTGAGCTGAAATACGCAACATGGGCTCTTGTCGTAGAGCTGCCAGAAAAAGAGGCGTTTGCTCGTATTCATCAGTTAGAAAAGATCTTCGTGATCGTGATGCTAACGGCGATCATTCTGGTAGTCGTTGCATCGCACTATCTGTCTAACTTCATCACATCCCCACTACTCAAACTGACGTGGGCTGCCGAGAAAGTATCTGCGGGTGATCTCGATGAAACCATGATCAATACCGAGCGCAAAGATGAAATAGGCCGGCTCGCGGTGAGCTTCGAGAGAATGCAGCGCTCGATTCGTGAAAAAATGCAGCTCATCAAAAACCAAAACGATGAACTTGAAGACAACCTTAAGACAATTCAAAAGCAAAACGAAGAGTTGCAACTGGCGAACAAACTTAAAGATGAGTTCCTAGCTACTACTTCACACGAATTGAGAACACCACTGCATGGCATGGTGGGTATTGCTGAAGCGCTGATATCCGGTGCGAATGGCCCCATCCCTGCTAACCAGAAGTATCAGTTGGATATCATCATCAATAGCGGTCAGCGATTAGCAACCTTGGTTGATGATCTGCTTGATTATCACAAGATGCGCTATGGCAGCTTAGACATTAAGAAATCAGCTGTTGATTTATCTGCAGCCACCAGCTTGGTCCTAGAGTTATCTCATCATCTATTGGGCAATAAACCAATCCGCATCATTAACCAAGTCCCAAGTGATTTAGGGCTAGTCTCATCGGATCCTCAACGACTTGAGCAAGTGATGTATAACTTAGTTGGCAATGCCATCAAGTACACCTCTGAAGGTAAGATTGTTATCTCTGCCAGCGTTATCGATGACAACATTCGTGTACAAGTTGTCGATACAGGCCAAGGTATACCGGCCGAGTACCTTGAGCACATCTTTGAACCATTGATTCAAGCAGGCCAAGATGCGAGTAACTACCGCCAAGGTGCAGGGCTTGGATTATCGATCAGTCGTCAGTTGATCGAGCTAATGGGCGGTTCACTGTACGTAAGTAGCCAACCAATGCTTGGCACTACGTTTAGCTTTACCCTGCCCCTAGCTACTCAAGATGAGCTGGACAGTTACAACGAATCTGGTCATTACTCGCACTTCCAAGCGCCCGATTTAATAGATAACAGCCAACAAGAAAACAGTGTTATCAGTGAAAACCCAGATGGCCCGTTACTGGTTATCGCCGATGATGAGCCGGTTAACCTGCGAGTATTAGACAGCTTCTTGAAGTTAGAAGGTTATCGAGTACGTACTGCATGTGACGGTCCGGAAACCATTGAACTGATTGAAAAAGAGAAGCCAGAGCTGCTTCTGCTCGATATCATGATGCCAGGTATGAGCGGCTATCAGGTTTGTGAAGCTCTGAGAAAGCAATATGACCATGCTCAATTGCCAATCATCATGCTAACGGCACTCAACCAGGCAGAAGACCGTGTTCGAGGTTTCGAAGCAGGTGCCAATGACTACTTGTCTAAACCGTTCAACAAACAAGAACTGGCGGCTCGAATTACAGCGCATCTATCAGCAAGTAAAGCCGAACAGAGACGCCTTGAAAATGACCAACTGCAACTCGAGCTCAAACACAGAGCTATGGTTGAAGCTAACTTGTTAGAAACTCAAGGGCGCTTATTAGAGCAACTAGAATCGGCACCTGAAGCCATCATCTGTATTCGTGATGACCAACGTATTCGCTTTGCCAACGAAGCGGCGGCAAAACTATTCAGACGCGGACAGGAACAACTTAAGCGCTCTATGGCCGACGAGATCATTGCGCCTAAATACCTCAAGGTAGAACAAGCCCACTACTGCGGTGACATTGATATCTATATAGATGACACACGTCAGCGCATACCAAGTGACATCCTTAAGCTGCCTGAAGGTTCAGGGCTCGACACCATGTATATCTTCAATGTAGGTGGTGGTGTTAACTCCAACCGAATCAATAACCTTGAAACAGCGGTTGAGGCTCTCTCTAGTTATGCCTTTGAAGGCGACAAAGATAAGTTGCAGCAACTGAAAGAGCTTGGCGGAGAATTTACTCGTCTTGCTGACAAGGCAACCGGTGAAGGTAAAAACAAGCAAGAGTTGATGCGCGAGGTGCTGGTCGATGCGATGACGAATGCCATCATCTACTGGGAATCGGTGACTGGTGAAACCAAGTTTGCTTTCGCAGAGAAAAGTGGTTTGTGGCGGGTCTACTTAGACCGCAGTACGCTACAAACGCGAACGCTAGACAAATATCTACGCGTAGAAACGCTACCGAAAACGCCTCGCTGGCGAACGGTACTGAGCTCAATCGAATTCATACTGGAACACTGTAAAGAACAGACGCCAGAAAGGACGCATATTGAGATGCTAAGAGATAAGCTGCAGAAACTACTGACCAGTTAATCCCTGAACCAACATCACGATACTTAGAGTAATGGAGCCCACCTAGCGTGGGCTTTTTTTGTACGTACTTTTCTCACTCAAAGCACAATATCGTCAATCCAAATACACTTTTTTCACTGCTTTAAACAAGCAAAATGACACGTTACTCAAGCTTAAACAATCACCAATCCAATCGCTATTTTGAGTCCTATTCTTGGCTGAATTTCACATTCCTCCGACTCTTTGTTGCAGTTTGAGAAGCGAGTCACAACAGAACGGCAGATTTAATTTTCTAGGGAAATTTAACGTAAAACTGGTAAGTGACCGAGATCTACAATTATACCAACGCATGGTAAAGCATTATAATAAAAAGCCTTTAAAGTTAGTGACCACTTACAACCAACAATTACCACAAAACCAAATGCGAGTCACATCACCTTAACAATTACGCACAAAAAACCACCAAAGCAACCCATTTTGACGTTAATGACGTGGGATTATCTAATTTTAACGTTTTTGACGGGAAACGAGTTTGATTAATTCATCGATAAGGTGTTTTCTTACTCCTGCCAAAGGCCTACAGGCCACTCTTACCACTTCTCAGAATCAACGATGAATCTGGAGCAACGAAGAAGAGGTAGGCCTTTAACCAGAGTGTGTATCTACTAAACAATTTAGCGACAGATAACATTCAATCCATTAGTGAAATGAAAGCAAATAGTAAGGAACAGCTATGCTTGCCAATATAAAAAAAACAGCAATAGCAACAGCAATTATTGCAACTGCTACAACAGGTTTTGCATCAGTAGCAACAGCTGCAGAACGCAGTGAACTGACCGTTCACCCGAAAGAGTACACTACATTCGTACGTAACTTTAACCCGTACCTTGGTGCTACTAACCTACATACTACAACTGACTTCATGTATGAACCGCTAGTAGTATTTAACGAAATGCACGGTAACACTCCAGTGTTCCGTCTAGCTGAAAACTTCAAGATGTCAGATGATCTGATGAGCGTTGTTTTCGACATTCGTAAGGGTGTTAAATGGTCTGACGGAGAAACTTTCTCTGCTGATGATGTTGTTTTTTCTTTCAACCTTGTAAAAGAGAAGCCAGAGCTTGACCAATCTGGTATCAACTCTTGGGTAACTTCTGTAGAAAAACTGAACGACAACCAAGTTAAGTTCACCCTAACAGAAGCAAACTCAAACGTACCTTATGAGATTGCTAAAGTACCTGTAGTACCTAAGCACATCTGGAAAGACGTTAAAGATCCATCAACGTTTACCAATGAGAATCCGGTAGGTTCTGGTCCATTTACAGAAATCGATACGTTTACAGCGCAACTATACATCCAGTGTGCAAACCCAAACTACTGGGATGCAGACAACCTAGATGTTGACTGTCTACGTGTTCCACAAATTGCGAACAACGACCAATTCCTAGGTAAAGTTGTAAACAGTGAAATGGACTGGACGTCTTCTTTTGTTCCAGATATCGACCGTACATACGCAGCAGCTAGCCCTAAACACCACTACTGGTACCCGCCAGCAGGTACACAGGCATTCATCGTCAACTTCAAGCACCCTGATGCTGCGAAGCATGAAGCATTGAGCAACGTTGATTTCCGTCGTGCTTTCTCTATGGCTCTTGACCGTCAAACTATCATCGACATCGCATTCTACGGCGGCGGTACTGTGAACGATTTCGCATCGGGTCTTGGCTACGCGTTTGAAGCTTGGTCTGATGAAAAAACTCACGATAAGTACAAAGGCTTCAACACATACAACGCTGAAGGCGCGAAGAAGCTTCTTGCTGACGCTGGCTTCAAAGATGTAAACAAAGATGGTTTTGTTGACACTCCATCAGGCAAGTCTTTTGAACTAATGATTCAATCGCCAAACGGCTGGACTGACTTCAACAACACAGTTCAACTAGCGGTAGAACAGCTGAACGAAATCGGTATTAAAGCGAAAGCTCGTACGCCTGACTTCTCTGTTTACAACCAAGCAATGCTTGAAGGTACATACGACGTAGCATACACAAACTACTTCCACGGTGCGGATCCATACACGTACTGGAACAGTGCTTACAACTCATCACTACAATCTGGTGATGGTATGCCTCGTTTCGCAATGCACTTCTACAAAAACGAAAAGCTAGATGGTCTTCTAAACAGCTTCTACAAAACAGCTGATAAGAACGAGCAGCTAGATATTGCACACGGTATTCAGCAAATCATCGCTGCAGACCAAGTGACAATCCCTGTGATGTCTGGTGCTTACATGTACCAATACAACACAACTCGCTTCACTGGCTGGTGGAACGAAGAAAATCCAAAAGGCCGTCCAAACATTTGGGCTGGTATTCCAGAGCGTCTACTTCATGTACTGGACCTAAAACCAGTTAAATAAGTAATCGTTCAATCCTTGCGGCGTAACCTCTTACGCCGCTTATAAAAATCCCCACACTCTCAATTGAAAGTATGGCGCTAGTCGTCAGGGGATTTTTCGTTCCAAATTTCGCTAGGAGCGACCTGAATCCAGAAACAGGGAAACAATCTGGGTGAGTAAGGTGTGAGTTATGGGTTATTTTTTAAGACGTTTGTCATTTTATTTTGTCGCGCTATTAGTTGCTGCGACGTTAAACTTTATTATTCCAAGAGCAATGCCTGGTGACCCCGTTACCATGATGTTTGCGAACGCTTCTGTACAAGTTACTCCAGAGCGTATTGCTGCAATGAAAGAACTATTAGGCTTCGTTGATGGTGGCCTACTGGTTCAATACGTAGCGTACATGAAGAACATTCTTAGCTGGGAACTTGGTACATCAATTCAATTCTACCCACTTTCTGTAAACACACTGTTGGGTGGAGCATTCGGTTGGTCGCTTTTCTTAGCCGGCACCGCAGTTATTCTTTCTTTCTCGATTGGTTCGATCCTAGGTATTTTCGCAGCGTGGAAACGCGGCAGTAAATACGATGCCTTCGTAACGCCAGGGATGCTGATTCTACAAGCTGTTCCTCAAGTTGTTATCGCGATGATTGCACTATTTACCTTTGCAATTGGCTTGAAGTGGTTCCCAACCGGTTATGCCTACACCGCAGGTACCATGCCTGATTGGACAAGCTGGGCATTCATCAAAGATGTCGCTTACCACGCCTTCTTACCATTGTTCTGTGCTTCTGTTGTTCAAATTGGTGGCTTCCTAGTAAACATGCGTAACAACATGATCAACCTACTAGCCGAAGACTACATCACCATGGCGAAAGGCAAAGGCCTGAGCGAAAACAGAGTGGTATTCAACTACGCAGCTCGTAACGCGATGCTACCGAGTGTGACAGCCCTTTCAATGTCGCTAGGTATGGCAATCGGTGGTCAGTTAATTATCGAAATCATCTTTAACTACCCAGGTCTTGGCAGCGTACTTTTCAACGCAATTAACGCTCGTGACTACCAAGTACTGCAAGGTCAGCTGCTTATCATGACGCTATTCATGCTGTTCTTTAACCTAGTTGCAGACATGCTTTACGTTGTTCTTGACCCTCGTCTTCGTAAGGGTGGTAAATAATCATGAAAGACTTTCTAAAACTCATTTGGCGTAACCCGATGGCCCTAACAGGCGTCATCATCCTAAGTATTTTTATTCTTGGCGCGATTGCAGCTCCATTGATCACTAAACATGTACCAGACAAGCGTACAGGCAACCCACATGAATACCCTGGTTTCGTAGTGAAGTCTGCACAAACTAACCCTGATGGCTGGGTTGCTCAAAACTTAGCAGACGACCGTCGTACATTGATCATGTCTAAAAAGGCGGACCACGTACTAGGTACAACTCGCATGGGTCGTGACGTTTGGTCTCAAGTGGTATACGGCGCACGCGTATCTCTTGCTGTAGGTTTTGGTGCGGGTCTAACCGTATGTTTACTCGCAACTGTTATTGGTGTTTCTGCAGGTTACTTCGGTGGCCGTGTCGATGACGTTCTAACAGCCGCAATGAACATCATGCTAGTAATCCCTCAATACCCATTACTGTTCGTAGTAGCAGCCTTTATCGGTGAGGCAGGGCCACTCACCATAACCTTGGTTATCGGCTTTATGTCCTGGGCTTGGGGCGCCCGTGTTGTTCGCTCCCAGACCTTAGCACTGCGTGAAAAAGAGTTTGTAAAAGCCGCTGAAGTTTTGGGTGAATCTTCATTCCGCATCATCTTCGTAGAGATTCTGCCAAACCTTATCTCTATCGTTGGCGCAAGCTTCATCGGTTCGGTGATGTACGCAATCATGATGGAAGCAACCATCTCGTTCCTAGGTCTTGGTGACCCGAACACAATCAGCTGGGGCATCATGCTTTACAACGTTCAAACCTCTTCATCAATGCTGATTGGCGCTTGGTGGGAACTGCTGGCTCCTTGTATCGCACTGACACTACTTGTAACTGGCCTTGCTCTACTTAACTTCGCTGTCGATGAAATTGCTAACCCGCAACTGCGTTCTCACAAAGGCATGAAGCGTTGGAAAAAACTAGCAGCTCAAGACAAAGAAGAACGTGAACCAGAACTACCACCACAAAATGCACTTTGGAGCGGAGATAAATAATCATGTCTGAACCACTAATTTCTATCCGCAACTTATGCGTGGATTACATCACAGAGTCTGGCGATGTTCGTGCGTGTAACAACGTAAGTTTTGACATCGCTCCAGGTGAAGTATTCGGCCTAGCTGGTGAATCTGGCTGTGGTAAATCAACGGTCGCTTTCTCTCTTATGCGTCTTCATAAGCCGCCCGCTTACATCAGTGGTGGTGAGGTTATCTTCAACGGTGAGAACATCCTTGAATACAGCGATGACCGTATGCAGTCGTTCCGTTGGAGCGAGATGTCGATGGTATTCCAGAGTGCGATGAATGCACTCAACCCAGTACTACCGATGGAAGAGCAGTTCTGTGACGTAATTATGCGTCACACTAACATGACTCGTGAGCAAGCTAAGCAGCGTGCTGAAGGTCTACTTGAAATCGTAGATATTCACCCGAGCCGATTGAGTGACTACCCTCACCAATTCTCTGGTGGCATGCGTCAGCGCTTAGTTATCGCTATCGCGTTAGCACTGAATCCAAAGCTGATCATCATGGATGAGCCGACAACCGCACTTGATGTAGTTGTGCAACGTGAAATCCTACAAAAGATCTATGCACTGAAAGAAGAGTTTGGCTTCTCTATTCTGTTCATCACCCATGACTTGTCATTGATGGTCGAGTTCTCTGACCGCATCGGCATCATGTACTCAGGTGAGCTAATCGAGGTGGCTAACTCTCAAGATATTCTAGAAAACCCTTACCACCCTTACACCAAAGGGCTGGGAAGTTCTTTCCCTCCACTGACAGGGCCAAAGACAAAGTTAGCAGGTATTCCAGGTAACCCTCTGAACCTGTTAGAGATCCCTGAAGGGTGTCGTTTCCAAGCTCGTTGTGACCGTGTACATGAAACGTGTACCAAGGTGCCAACCAAGCTGCGTTCTATCGACCCGGGACATTTGTCTAACTGCCACCTGTACGGTGACCCAATAGTACAAAGGAAGCTATAGCTTGCACGCTAACTTGGCGTGAATAACGAACAAGGCGGCCCGTCCGCCTAAAAACAAGCAAAGCGAATAAGGATTCTGGAGACAATTATGAGCAAAGATTTCGGTCAATTATTGGTAGAAGGCAAAAATGTCGTAAAAGACTTCCCAATAAGCAGTACCACCATTCAAACCCCAATGATGCGTGCGATTAACGACGTGTCATTCAAGATGTATAAAAGTCGCGGCTTAGCGGTGGTTGGTGAGTCTGGTTCAGGCAAATCAACAACGGCAAAGATGATCGCAAAAATGTACGCGCCTTCGGGCGGCACGATAGAATACAAAGGCCGTGATATCCAAGAGATCTCAAGCAGAAAAGATCTTATGCACTACCGTGAAGGCGTGCAGATGGTATGGCAAGACCCGTTTGGTTCATTGAACCCAACGCACAATATCTTCCACCACATTGCTCGACCGTTGTTAATCCACAAGAAAGTATCTCCGGGCAATAAAAGAGAACTAGAAGAACGCGTTTACGATCTTTTAGAGCAAGTTGGTCTCATTCCGCCAAAAGAGACGGCGAAGAAATACCCTCACCAACTGTCTGGCGGCCAACGTCAACGTGTCAATCTAGCACGTAACATCGCAGTTGGTGCTGAAGTTGTTCTGGCCGATGAACCAACATCAATGCTAGACGTTTCAATTCGTGCGGGTGTTTTAAACCTGATGGAAGAGATGAAGTTTGAGAAGCAAATGTCACTGCTTTACATCACTCACGACATCGCAACTGCTCGTTATATTGCTGAGGATCTTTCAGTGATGTACGTCGGTCACATGGTGGAATGGGGCGATACCGACGACGTTATTGCTAACCCTCAACACCCTTACACTCAACTGCTGGTTTCTGCCGTTCCAGATCCTAAGAAATCGATCCACGAGCAACTTGCTGGCAACAAAGGGGAGATTCCTCTTTGGACACCAGTATCAGCAGGCTGCCCATTTGCAGGCCGTTGTACTCATGCGATGGACAAGTGTAAAGAGCAGCTACCAGGGGTTACACAGCTAGCTGATAACCACTTTGTACGCTGTTACCTACACGAAAGCTAAGCATAAAAACCCAAGTTAGGGTCTGCGGGCCCTAACTATTTATATCCAAAAAAATTCAAGTACCTAGCCAATAGAAACTAGGACTGTCGGAGAATATTGATGCTGTTATTGACCAACCATATTGGCTATGAGTCCACAGGCCCCAAGCAAGCTATCTTACAAACTAAGAAAGCTCGCCTATCTAGCACAACGGCTCTACTCGTCTGTGCTGACAACCATATGACTGTCGGAAGTTTTGATGTGGTTAAACAAGGCCGCGTAGCAAATTGGCATCAAGGGCAATTCTTCACTATTGATTTCAGTTCAGCCACTGAATCTGGTCGCTACTACCTGCGCTTTGATAACCTACGCTCAGAAGTTTTCGAGATTGGTAGCAACCTATTAATGAACCACACCTTTTCTGATGTGCTTCATTACTTTAAGTCTCAACGTTGTGGCGGCACTTTTGACAAGAAAGATCGACAAGCACAAATTCTTGGCACCGACAGATACGTCGATGTCCACGGTGGCTGGTACGACGCATCAGGTGATGTAAGCAAGTACTTTAGCCACTTGTCTTACGGCAACTACCTCAATCCACAACAGATTCCTATGGTTGTTTGGAACATGCTCAAAAGCGTGCGCTTAACCAGTGACAATCCAGACTTCCCTAAATTCTCCATGACTCGCCTAACAGAAGAAGCGCTATTCGGTGCTGATTTCTTAGTACGCATGCAAGACGCGGCTGGATACTTCTACATGACAGTATTCGACAAGTGGAGTAAAGATATCAACCAGCGCGATATCTGTGCTTATGCGACTCAAGAAGGTCATAAATCAACAGACTTACAAGCAGGCTACCGGCAAGGTGCAGGTGTTGCTATTGCGGCACTCGCTGCGGCTTCTGAACTTGAGGTTTCAGGCAGCTACTCTAGCCAAACCTATCTTGGTACCGCGACCAAAGGTTACTGGCACCTTAAAGAGCACAACCTCCAGTATCTAAACGATGGTGAAGAGAACATCATCGATGAGTACTGTGCCCTACTCGCAGCCAATGAGCTGTATCGAGTAACACAAGACGAACAATACCTTTCAGAAGCAAGAACTTGGGCGGCTCGCTTAATCTCTCGCCAACAGTCAGATGATTCATTTGAGCACTTCTGGTCAGCAAACTCTGATGGCTCTCGCCCATACTTTCATGCAGCTGAAGCTGGCCTTCCAGTAATTGCTTTGTGTGAGTACATCAACAATGAAACCGATACGGAGCTCAAAGAACAAGCTCGCATTGTTGTTGAACAAGCATGTCAATTCGAAATCAACATCACCGATAAAGTAACCAACCCATTTGGCTACCCAAGACAGTACGTTAAAAATGTTGATAGTGATAAGCGCGATGCTTTCTTCGTCGCTCAGAAAAACGAAACAGGCTACTGGTGGCAAGGCGAGAACGCACGTCTTGGCTCACTCGCAACCATGGCGTATTTAGTTCAGCCACACATTCAAGACAGCGAACTGCAAAAGCGTTTAATCCAACTTTCACAGAACAGCCTCGACTGGATTTTAGGTCTCAATCCATACCACATGTGCATGCTTGATGGTCACGGTCATAACAACCCTGACTACTTACCTCAGCTTGGTTTTTTCAATGCCAAAGGCGGTATCTGTAACGGTATCACCGCTGGCTTTGAAGATGATCAAGACATTGCGTTTAATCCACCAGCACAAAAAGATGACATGCTTCAAAACTGGCGCTGGGGCGAACAATGGATCCCTCACGGCGCTTGGTTCCTATTGGCAACCGCTGCGCAGTTCAATTTCCTAGCACAACGTAAGGAGCAATAATCATGACTCTTTACTACGTAGGTATTGATGGTGGCGGCACTTCTTGTCGTGCTCGTATTCGTGATGACCAAGGCACACTCATTGGTGAAGCGAAAAGCGGCAGCGCTAATATCCTTTTGGGTGTTGATGTTGCGATGAGCTCAATTGTCGATGCGATTACTCAAGCAGCTCAGCAAGGGCAACTCGACTTTAATCATTTTTCCAATATGCATGTCGGCCTTGCACTGGCTGGTGCCGAGCAGAAATCAGCATGGTTCGACTTCATGGCACAAGCACACCCTTTCGCTAGCATGACGTTAAATACCGACGCTTATGGTGCATGCATTGGGGCTCACAATGGCCATAACGGTGCCATCATGATTGGCGGTACGGGTTCTTGCGGTATTTACCTAAAAGACGGTGAACAACATGTGGTTGGCGGTCGTGAATTCCCGATATCCGATCAAGGCGGCGGCGCTGTTATGGGCTTACGTTTGATTCAACAAGTCCTGCTTGCAGAAGATGGAATTCGTAGTAAAACCCCACTGACTCAGCATGTTATGAATCACTTTAATAATGATGTCGATGCCATTGTAGAGTGGTCAAAAGGCGCGATTCCAAAGGATTACGGTCAATTCTCACCTGTTATTTTTCAACTCGCTAATGAAGGTGACGAACTGGCTATCGAGATGCTCAAGCAAACCGCCGCTGATATCGAAATGTTTGTACTAGCACTGCATCACAAAGGTGCGGACAAGGTATGCCTGATGGGAAGTATCGCAGAGCGAATTCTCAACTGGCTATCACCACCAGTACAGCAATGGATCGTTAAACCTCAATTCGACGCTATCGAAGGCGCATTGATGTTTGCCGGTAAACCACAACACAACTTGTATCAACAGGCTTAGCAGGGAAGTTATATGAATTATCGCATCGACTTAGCTGTTCTTTCTGAACAAAAAAACAACTGCCGATTTGGCCTTACGGTACATAACTTAAGTGACCTTAACGTAACAGATTGGTCACTGCATTTTGCGTTTGACCGATTCATCCTTCAAGAGAGTTTATCGCAGGGTGAACTGACTCAAGTTGGCAGCTTTTGTTCGTTCAAACCAAGTTCGTCAGTGTTAAAGGCGAACAACCATTACTACCTTGAATTCAGCATTCAAAGCGCCCCATTCCGTTTTTATTCTGACGGTCTAAACGATGCCTTTATCCAAACGCATCACCAAGGCGAAACCTCGGTGCTGCCAGTCGCGATATCACCTATTGTTCTGGCGTCACCATACCGTGAACGCAATCAGATACCTGAAGTGAACGCTGCTGAGGTGGCATTAATTCCTCAGCCGAATCAGTTCGAACTTAAGCAAGGTAGCTTCGCGTTAAATAGTAAATGCAAAATTGAGGTTCAATCTCACCTTGCAGAGAAGGCCAGCGCTTGGTTACAACAAGAGTTACTGATTACGTTCGAGCTAGCGATTTCAACAGAACTCTCACCAGAAGCGAGCGGAGACATTCTACTTCGTAGCAACCCAACTTTAGATGAAGCCGAGTACAAGCTAACAATCACAACTCAACAAGTGGTCGTAGAATCAGGCAGTCAATCAGGCTTCACTCATGCAGTAGCTAGCTTAATCCAATTAGTTCAACAACAAAATGCTGAACGCTTCTCTGTGCCATGTTGCAAAATCGCCGACCAACCTCGTTTCAAATACCGCGGCATGATGTTGGACTGTGCACGTCACTTCCACTCGGTGGAGCAAGTGAAACGTTTAATCAACCAGTTGGCGCACTACAAATTCAACGTTTTTCATTGGCACCTAACCGATGATGAAGGTTGGAGGATCGAGATAAAGAGCCTACCTCAACTCACTGAAATCGGTGCTTGGCGAGGTCCTGACCATGCATTAGAGCCACAATATACCCATATTGCTGAAAACTACGGCGGCTTCTACACCCAGCAACAGATTCGCGAAGTGATTGAATACGCAGAACAACGCAGCATCACGGTTATCCCTGAGATCGATATCCCGGGACACTGCCGTGCAGCAATCAAATCACTGCCTGATATGTTGGTAGAGCAAGCAGACACTACTCAATACAAGAGCATTCAGCACTACAACGACAATGTGTTAAATCCAGGTTTACCGGGCACTTACCAGTTCTTAGATGCGGTTATTGAAGAAGTCGCAGAGCTATTCCCTAGCGAATTGATTCACATGGGCGCAGACGAAGTACCACCGGGCGTATGGACTAACAGCCCTGCAGCTCAAGCGCTGATGAAAGAACATCAATACCAAGACAGCAAAGATTTGCAAGGTCACCTATTCCGCTATGCCGAGAATAAGCTTAAGCAACTCGGCAAACGCATGGTGGGCTGGGAAGAAGCTCAGCACGGCGACAAGGTGAGCAAAGAGACCATCATCTATTCATGGCTCAGTGAAGAAGCGGCTGTGAACTGCGCTCGCCAAGGCTTTGATGTGGTATTGCAACCTGCACAATTTACCTATCTCGACATGACCCAAGATTATGCACCGGAAGAGCCGGGCGTAGATTGGGCTGCCGTTATCCCATTAGAACAAGCTTATACCTACGAAGCGCTTGCTGAGATATCCGACACCGACCCAATTCGTAAGCGGATCCGCGGAATTCAGTGTGCTCTATGGTGTGAGATCGTCACCAACCAAAAGCGTATGGATTACATGGTATTTCCAAGAATTAGCGCTTTAGCTGAAGGATGTTGGACACATAAAAACAACCGAAACTGGCTAGATTACCTGTCTCGCCTAAAGGGTCACTTGCCGCTACTCGACAGACTCAATGTTGACTATCGCAACCCTTGGAAAGCTCAATAAAACAAAACCAAAGCAACACTCACATCGAGCGCTTGCTAACTCAAATTAAGGTGCTCAGTCAGATAAGACTCAGCATCACTATTCAAAAATTAGCTGCATAGATGCAGTTTGTTAAAAAGGAAATGACAATGAAATACGGCTATTTCGATAACGACAATCGCGAATACGTCATCACTCGCCCTGATGTACCAGCACCTTGGACCAACTACCTAGGTACTGAAAAGTTTTGTACCGTGATTTCGCACAATGCGGGCGGTTACTCGTTCTACAACTCTCCGGAATACAACCGTGTTACTAAGTTCCGTCCAAACGGCACCTTTGACCGTCCTGGACACTATGTTTACTTGCGTGATGATGAGACGGGTGATTACTGGTCTATCTCTTGGCAACCAGTGGCCAAGAGCCTAGATGAAGCGAACTACGAGGTTCGTCACGGCCTGTCATACTCAAAGTTCAAATGTGAATACAGCGGCATTACCGCAACCAAAACGCTATTCGTACCTAAAGGCGAAGATGCAGAAGTTTGGGACGTTGTGCTAAAGAACAACACGGATAAGCCTCGTACTATCAGCACATTCTCATTTGTAGAGTTCTCGTTCAGCCACATCCAATCAGACAACCAAAACCACCAGATGTCTTTGTACTCTGCGGGCACGTCTTACCAAGAAGGTGTGTTGGAATACGATCTGTACTACAACACTAACGACTTTGAAGGCTTCTACTACCTAGCGTCAACCTTCTCACCAGACAGCTACGACGGTCAGCGTGACAACTTCCTTGGTATGTACCGCGATGAAGCTAACCCGATTGCGGTTGAAAACGGTCAGTGTTCGAACAGCGCTCAAACCTGTTACAACCACTGTGGTTCTCTGCATAAGCAATTTACCATTCAACCGGGTGAAGAAGTTCGCTTTGCGTACGTACTAGGTATAGGTAAAGGCAACGGGGAACGCCTACGCGAGAAGTACCAAGATACAGCAAACGTTGATGCGGCTTTCCAAGGCATCAAAGATCACTGGGACGAGCGTTGCAACAAGTTCCAAGTTAAGTCTCCAAACGAAGGCTTAGACACCATGATCAACACTTGGACACTGTACCAAGCAGAAACCTGTGTAGTTTGGTCACGCTTTGCATCATTCATTGAAGTTGGGGGGCGTACTGGTCTTGGCTACCGTGATACTGCGCAAGATGCGATTTCAGTACCTCATGCCAACCCACAAATGACCAAGAAACGTATTATCGACCTGCTTCGTGGCCAAGTAAAAGCGGGCTACGGTCTACACCTATTCGATCCAGACTGGTTCGATCCAGAGAAAGCAGACGTTGAGCCTTCAAAATCACCAACTGTTGTTCCAACACCGTCAGATGACGACAAGATCCACGGCATTGAAGATACTTGTTCTGATGATCACTTGTGGATCGTTCCGACCATCATCAAATATGTGATGGAAACCGGTGAACATGACTTCTTTGATGAAGTAATTCCATACGCAGACGGAGGTGAAGCGACTGTCTACGAACACATGAAAGCGGCACTGAACTTCTCTGCAGAATACGTGGGGCAAACTGGTATTTGTAAAGGTCTACGTGCTGACTGGAATGACTGTTTGAACCTAGGTGGCGGTGAATCTTCAATGGTGTCATTCCTACACTTCTGGGCGCTACAAGAATTTTTAGACCTTGCTAAGTTCCGCAATAACGATGCTGATGTTGCTAAATACACAGAAATGGCAGCGAACGTACGCGAAGCGTGTGAAACTCACCTTTGGGATGACGAGGGTGGTTGGTACATCCGTGGCCTGACTAAAAATGGCGACAAGATCGGTACTGCACAACAAGCTGAAGGCCGTGTACACCTTGAGTCAAACACGCTCGCAGTTCTGTCTGGTGCCGTTTCTCAAGAGCGCGGTGAGAAAGCGATGGACGCAGTAGATGAGAACCTATTCTCTGAATACGGCTTACACCTAAACTCCCCTTCATTTGCAACACCAAACGATGACATCGGTTTCGTGACTCGCGTTTACCAAGGCGTAAAAGAGAATGGCGCAATCTTCTCTCACCCGAATCCATGGGCTTGGGTAGCAGAAGCGAAACTTGGCCGTGGTGACCGTGCGATGAAATTCTACGATGCACTTAACCCGTATAACCAAAACGACATGATTGAAACACGTTACGCAGAACCATACTCGTACGTGCAGTTCATCATGGGTAAAGACCACCAAGACCACGGCCGCGCAAACCACCCTTGGTTAACCGGTACCTCTGGTTGGGCTTACTTTGCGGTAACCAACTTCATTCTTGGTGTTCGTACTGGCTTTGAAGGATTAACGGTTGATCCATGTATCCCAACAGATTGGCCAGAGTTCGAGGTTACTCGTCAATGGCGTGGCGCAACTTACAACATCACAGTGCAAAACCCGAATGCAGTAAGCAAAGGCGTTGCTTCTATCACTATCAATGGTGAGTCAGTTGAAGGTGCAATCCCAGTACAAGCAGAAGGCAGCGTGAACGATGTTGTCGTTGTTCTAGGCTAGCCACTCAATTTAACGAACAGCTCTTGTCTCAAGTCTTTACAGGCTTGAGACAATGAGACTAAAAGGATTTTCTAATGATTAAATTTGGTACAGGTGGCTGGCGCGCTTTCATTGGTGAAGAGTTCACTAGAGAAAACGTACGTTTGGTAGCGCAAGCGCTCGCTAACATCATCAACAACGAAGATGCTGCAAAGAACGGATTTGTGATCGGCTATGACCGTCGCTTCCTTTCAGATAAAGCGGCATGCTGGTTTGCAGAAGTACTTGCAGCGAACAACATCAAAGTAAGCTTCATTGATAAATTCGTTCCGACACCTATCGTGATGTTCCAAGCAAAAGAGATGGGCTGCACCTACTCGGCATGTATTACCGCATCTCACAACCCTGCGGATTACAACGGTATCAAGGTGTTCATTGAAGGTGGTCGTGATGCTGACGAGATCATCACAGAGAAGATCGAACAGCAAATCGCAACTCTAACCAACGAAGACGTTATCCGAGTTGATTTCGAACAAGCGTTGAATGACAAAGAAATCGAGATCATCAACCCGATGAACGACTTTGTTGATTCAATCATCAACTTTATCGATATCGAGTCGATCAAGAAAGCGAATCTGCGCGTACTAATTGACCCTATGTTTGGTGTCGCGAAAAACGCGTTGCAAACGGTTCTTATCAATGGTCGTTGTGATGTCGACGTGATCAACGATGGCAAAAACCCAGATTTTGGTGGCTTGATGCCATCGCCAAATGCCGCAACGCTGTATCGCTTAAAGCACTTAGTAGCCGCTGAAGGTTATGACATTGGTATTGGTACTGATGGTGATGCCGACCGTTTGGGTATCATCGATGAGAAGGGTCACTTCATCCACCCTAACGAAGTGCTATTACTGCTTTACTACTACTTATTGGAATACAAAGGCTGGAAAGGTTCTGTCGTGCGCAACATCGCAACCACACACCTACTCGACAAAGTGGCGGCGGATCACGGCGAGAAAAGCTTTGAGGTTCCGGTAGGCTTTAAACATATCAGCTCGCAAATGGAAGCCGATGACTCACTGATTGGTGGCGAAAGCTCAGGCGGTTTAACCATTCGTGGTCACATCAAAGGTAAAGATGGTGTCTTCGCGTCAAGCCTACTGGTTGAGATGATCAGCGTAACAGGTAAGAAATTGTCTGAGCTGCTTGATGAAATCTACTCTAAATATGGCTATGCCTACACCGCTGAAGGCGATTGTAAGTTTAAGCCTTCGGAGAAGGAAGCTCTCTACACTAAGATCTACGTAGAGAAACAACTGCCTGAATTTAAGTACGAAATTGAAAAAGTCAGCTATGAAGATGGTGCTAAGGTGTACTTCAAGAATGGCGGCTGGGTGATTGCTCGCTTCTCAGGAACAGAGCCGTTACTACGAATCTTCGCAGAAATGGAAGACAAAGACACTGCAGAACGTGTTCTTCAAAAAGTGAAAGACTTCCTCTCTCTATAGGCTTATAGAGTGTAGCAGTTTTGGATGGGACTTAACAAATCACTGCCTTGTTAAAGCCTATAGATGAAGAACTCTTGCCCAGTACTTTAGATTAAAGTGCTGGGCTTTTTTATCGCGAACTTCTATTGCTTAGCAGAGTAGGATTTACTGAGTTTAGCTAGCGACTAAACTGAGTTAGAACGCAAGCACGCCTTTGGTGTCTACTTTCACAGTTACTGGCATACCGACTTCAAGCGCTTCAGAAGAGGTCGACAATAACTTCTGACCATTGGCTTCAATCACATAGCGACAGTGATCGCCCATAAATTGCTGCTCCAATACAGACAGATTACTGTCGACATCATGGCTTGCCACAATATGTTGAGGTCTTAACAACAACGCGCAATCCGCACCCACTTCAATCTCGGTTTGTGCTTTCGCTTCAATCAGACCTAGGCTGGTTTCAAACTCATTGTCTGAAATACGCTGTGCCTTTAAGTAGCTACCGCCACCCAAGAAATCAGCAACGAACTTACTCGAAGGATGGAAATACAACTCAGACGCCGAACCATACTGTTCAATCACACCATGGTTCATTACAGCCATCTTATCTGCGAAAGCAAATGCCTCTTCGCGACTGTGAGTCACAAAAATAGCGGTCACACCCTGCTTCTTAAAGATCTTACGAATTTGAGAAATCAGCTCATGACGAACTTGAGTGTCAATGTTCGAGAATGGTTCATCTAACAGCAGTAAGTCAGGCTTGTATGCCAAAGATCGGGCAATCGCAACACGCTGCTGTTGACCACCAGAAAGTTGATGCGGGTATCGGTCACCATACTCATCTAAGTGAACCAACTCTAACATCTCTTGAACTTTCTCTTTCTTTTGCTGCTCTGAGAGTTCTTTTAGTCCAAAGCCAACGTTCTGGTTGACCGTCAAGTGCGGGAACAGAGCGTAGTCTTGGAAAATCATACCAATATTTCGTTGCTCCGGTGGCAACCAATTATCGCCATCATCGATGGTTTGACAGTTTAAACTCATTACGCCACTACTCAATGGAAGCAGGCCAGCAATCGCCTTAAGTAAGGTGGTTTTCCCGCAACCACTTGCACCAAGAAGACAAACAATTTCACCATGCTCAACTTCTAACGAGAGCGCTTCCAAGATGGTTTGCGACTCATACTTACAAGTCAAATCTTTAATTGATAATGCACAACTCATTAGTGTTTCTGCTCCAAAGAACGGTTTACGATGATCAGAGGAATTAAACCTACTAACACCAGTAATACAGCAGGCATCGCCGCCAATTCGAGGTGCTCATCTGAGGCATAGTTATAAACATAGGTCGCCAATGTTTCGAAGTTGAAAGGGCGCAGCAGCAATGCCGCATTTAGCTCTTTCATTGATTCGATAAACACCAGTAAACCGGCGATCAGCGCGCCGCGTTTAATCAAAGGTAAATGAACACGACGTAACATCTGGTTGGTATTGCAACCCATGGTTTTAGAAGCCATATCCAATGAAGGAGATACTTTACTCAAGCTACTTTCAATACTGCCAATCGCCACTGCAGAAAAACGCACCACCATTGCAAAGATCAGCGCAAACATGGAACCAGAGAAAATCAGCCCCGGGCGTCCCCACTCCATCACTTTGGCAATATCATTGACTAAGTGATCCATAAACAGCACAGGCACCATCACACCAATCGCCAACACAGTGCCTGGAACAGCATAGCCCATCGAAGCAATACGCATGTAAGCCTGATTTTTCTTACTCGGGCTGACACGTTGATTAAAGTTCACAATCATCGCAATGATAACGCCAATAATCGCCGCGACTACTGACACATAAAGACTGTTAACAGCATACTCTCTGAATTCAGGCGTCCAACTTTGTGCAAAGTATTTGTAGGCATAGATCATCAACTGACCCAGAGGGAACAAGAATGCAACGCACACTAACCCCCAGCACCAAAACAGTGCCAACCACTTCTTCCAACCGGATAGGTCGTAACGAAAGTCTTCACGACTGCTGAATTGATTCTGGAACAGTTTCTGTTTACGACGACTGTAGCGCTCTGAACTCAACAGCAGGATCACGATAACTAGCATAATTGCCGATATTTTCGCAGCAGCCGTTAAACTTGAATAACCTAGCCAGGTATCGTAAACCGCTGTCGTTAAAGTGTTGACTGCAAAGTAACTCACGGTACCAAAATCACCGATAGTTTCCATCGCAACAAGCGATAGACCTACCGCCATTGATGGGCGAACAAGTGGCAACGAGATACGACGAAAGCTTTCCCAAGGTGAGCATTTTAGCAACCGAGCGGATTGCAGTAAGGAGACGTTTTGCTCCATAAATGCGGCGCGGCACAGCAAGTAAACATAAGGATAAAGAACGAGAGACAGAACAATAATAGCACCAGATAAGGTTCTAATATCCGGGAACCAATACTCACCGGGTCCCCACCCAGTAAGATCTCGCAGTAGAACTTGAACAGGCCCAGCAAAGTCGAACCAATCGGTGAATATATACCCAACAATATAGCCTGGCATTGCTAATGGCAGTACTAGCGCCCATTGCAAAACCCGCTCTCCCGGAACACGGCACATTGCCATAATCCAAGCAGACGGAATACCAAAAACCAAAGACAGGAATAAGGTTCCCATGACTAAAACCACCGTATTGTAAGCATAGGTGGGCATTACTGTGGACATCAGATGAGAAAATAGCTCATCTGTTTCTCCAACAGCCGTCGTAAAAATCGCTAAGATCGGTAAAACCAGTAATACAGCAATAATGCCGCTACTGGTGTTCCATAAATAATTCTTTTCTTTCATCGCCTAACTACAAAGAGGCTTAATGAAACACAAATGCATTTGCAAATACATCTCATGTCCTTTTAATGGTGGGGTTATTTATACCCATATACTGTAATGACTTCAAGGTGAGATGCTAATAACTCAAGGGATCAACGGCGAGCTTTGTATCAAAAAGTGATTTTCCAAAACAAACAACCCCAAGTGACCGAAAATGGCGACTTGAGGTTGTCATTTTACTTGGGCCGAAGCCTACAGTAATAAATTAAAGATCGAACTTAACTTCGTCTAATAGTTTAATTGCTGCTGCGTGGTGGTCAGCAATTTGGTCTAGAGAAATTGTATCTGCTTTGAATTCACCCCATGAAGCAACAAGCTCAGAAGGTTTCACATCAGCTTTCACTGGGTATTCATAGTTCACTTCTGCATACATGCTTTGTGCTGTGTTACCCGATAGGAATTCCATTAGCTTAACGGCATTCTCTTCGTTTGGAGAGTATTTAGCCATTGCCATACCAGAGATATTCACGTGAGTACCCGTTGTCTCTTGGTTAGGGAAGTTAATGTAAACAGCGTCAGCCCAAGCTTTTTGCTCTTTATCGTTAACCATCTTGCCTAGGTAGTAGCTGTTACCAAGAGCAACATCACATAGGCCTTCTTTAATCGCTTTAACTTGTGCGCGATCGTTACCTTGAGGCTTGCGTGCTAGGTTAGCTTTTACGCCTTCTAGCCACTCTTTCGTTTCAGCTTCACCTTTGTGAGCGATCATCGAAGATACTAGAGAAACATTGTATGGGTGCTTACCGCTACGCGTACAGATCTTACCTTTAAATTCAGGCTTAGTTAGATCTTCGTAAGTAAACTCCTCACCTAGACGACCAACACGGTCACGAGAAGAGTAAACGCTACGTGTACGTGTTGTTAGAGCGAACCACTCATTGTTTGTATCTTGGTATTGAGCAGGAATATTCTTTTCAAGAACTTCGCTTTCAACAGACTGAACTAAACCTTGTTTAGTTAGCTCAGATAGACGACTGATGTCTACAGTTAACACTACGTCTGCAGGGCTGTATTCGCCTTCTTGAGCTAACTTTTCTGCTAAACCTTTTTTAGCAAACTTAACGTTTACTTTAATGCCAGTCTCTTTTGTGAATTCCTTGAACATTGGTTCAACTAGGAAAGGTTGACGGTAAGAGTATACGTTCACTTCTTCCGCAGCCATTGCAGCAGGGGCAATGACACTACACGCTAGAGCTGAAAGTGTTAGCAGTTTTTTCATGGTAAAATCCTTTATATCGAAATGATAATCTATATCAGTTGCGTTATTATATTCATCAGTAACACAATTACAATGATGTCCGACAAAAAAATTGTTCGCTCTGTGCCATCAGCCTCGCACTTTTGTAACAATTCATTTCAAAGCGACCACTTATGCGTGCGAAGCGTTGCCGGCTAGATCGGTTTATCTACATCAATCAAAACTACTCGACCATTAATAACAAAACCCCACAACCAATGGCTATGGGGTTTTCTTTGTCCTGCCTAACCCGTTCAGATTAGACAAATACTATCGATTATTTTACTGATACAAACTCTGGGTAAGCGCCGACACCACAATCGTGCATGTCCATACCTTCTAGCTCTTCATCTTCACTAACACGAATACCGATTGTTGCTTTAAGCACTGCCCATACAGCTAGGCTAGCACCGAATACCCATGCAAAGATTACTGCTGCACCCATTAGTTGAGCACCAAACGTTGCGTCAGCATTGCTTAGTGGCACAGCCATTAGACCGAAGAAACCACACACACCGTGTACAGAGATTGCACCTACTGGATCATCAATCTTAGCTTTATCTAGAGCGATGATGCTGAATACAACTAATGCACCAGATACCGAACCAATCGCTACAGCAAATAGAGGTGATGGTGATAGAGGGTCCGCAGTGATTGCTACTAGGCCAGCTAACGCGCCGTTAAGAATCATTGTTAGGTCTGCTTTACCCCAAGTCGTTTTACATACTAGTAGTGCTGCGATTGCGCCAGCTGCCGCTGCTGCGTTGGTGTTAAGGAAGATTTGACCAACTGCTGTCGCGTTCTCGAAATCTGAAACCATCAATTGAGAACCGCCGTTGAAACCGAACCAACCAAACCAAAGAATAAATGTACCTAGTGTTGCAAGCGGCATGTTTGAACCAGGAATCGGGTAGATTTCACCGTTCTTACCGTATTTACCTTTACGAGCACCAAGCAGTAGAACACCTGCTAATGCAGCTGCTGCACCGGCCATATGTACGATACCCGAACCTGCAAAGTCACTGAAACCCGCTTCTGATAGGAAACCACCGCCCCAAGTCCAGTAACCTTCAACTGGGTAAATGAATGCTGTTAGTACTACCGAGAAGATAAGGAATGACCAAAGTTTCATACGCTCAGCAACTGCACCAGATACCACAGACATTGCAGTTGCAACGAATACTACCTGAAAGAAGAAGTCTGATTCTAGAGAGTGGTCTGCGCCTTCACCTTGAGTACCAATCAGAGTACCGAATGATGGCAACCAACCGCCTTCGCCGTTGTCGACATACATAATGTTGTAACCAACCACTAAGAACGCTGTACAAGCAATCGCGTATAAGCAGATGTTCTTAGTTAAAATTTCTGTGGTGTTCTTTGAACGAACTAGGCCAGCTTCAAGCATCGCGAAGCCTGCTGCCATCCACATTACCAACGCACCTGAAATGAGGAAGAAAAAAGTGTCTAGTGCGTAACGTAGTTCCGTTACTGTTGTTGTAAGTTCCATATTAAAGTCTCCAGTCCTTGTAATTCTTTAAAGTGCTTCAGCATCCATTTCACCAGTACGAATTCGTACGGCTTGGCTTAGGTCATACACAAAAATTTTGCCATCGCCGATTTTTCCGGTGTGTGCCGCTTGGCTAATCGCTTCAACAACTCGGTCAACGTTTTCAGCTTGGGTAGCAATCTCTAGCTTCACCTTTGGTAGGAAGTCCACTTGGTACTCTGCACCACGATACAATTCAGTGTGTCCCTTCTGACGACCAAAGCCTTTAACTTCAGAAACCGTCATACCTTCAATACCCACATCAGAGAGCGCTTCGCGTACATCGTCTAATTTGAATGGCTTAACAATGGCATTTATTAATTTCATATTCGTTCCTTAAATTCTTACTTAATCCGTTAATTCTCTTATAACAATCCAAGTAGCGTGCCAAAAAGTTAAGTGTTTGATTTTTAATTAAATATACATAATAAGACTATAAAAACAAAAAAGGCCGCACCAATATGGTGCGGCCTTTTCACTATCTTAATGCGTAAAGCTCTTATTGCTCCAGATTTGGGCAACGGAGCCTTCAAAGCTCTGAATGACTAACAAATAGGTGTTAGAAACTAGTAACCTAAAAAATCCATCCAGCGTTCGATGAGTAGTTCAAAGTCATCGATTCCACAGCTTGCTTGGCTTTCACAGTTATAGAAGTCGAACTCACTGCCCTCTTCCATTTCTTGGTCATGCGCTAACACGTTTTCTTGAATCGTGACTTCATCTTCATTGATGGCAAGGCTAATCTCTTTGCCAAGCAGCGTCACTTCATTGCTCAGGTCCTGTCGAGATTGCTCAATAAGCGCCATCACATGATCTAGTTTCTGCTTATCTTTACCGATCTCTTCTTGTAACCAGCGGCCAACGATCTCGTGCCCCATACTGCACTTTACATAGTACTCGCCCATTAAAGTGTTTCTTGTAAATTCAAATTCCATAAAGGCTCCGCGCACTAATGACAGATAGGGTTAAAAATGAGGCGAGAGTATATAGCGAAGTCATCAAGAGATCGAGTCGCTCGTCTTCTAACATTCAGACATAAAAAAACGCCTACCGAAGTAGACGCTCTATCATTTGGGTTCCTCTAAATAGTTGGAGTGGCAGCTAGGCGACAAGTACGTTCATCCCTATGAGCATAGAAGCTCTATGTGATTAGGGTGAACGTACGCAGTCAACAACGCTGCCGCTACAAATATGACGAGGAACTAGGCTGGTTCTTGGAAAATAACCGTGTCCGCTTTTTCCGTGTACTGACCCATTTTATGGAAGTTCAGGTAACGGTATGTATCAGCAGCCGTTGCATTGATCTTATCAGCGTACTCTAGGTACTCTTCTTTCGTTGGAATACGACCTAGAATCGCACCAACCGCAGAAAGTTCAGCTGACGCTAGGTAAACATTCGCGCCTGTACCCAAACGGTTCGGGAAGTTACGAGTAGAGGTAGACATTACCGTCGCAGCATCAGCAACACGAGCTTGGTTACCCATACACAGTGAACAACCCGGAGTTTCAATACGAACCCCAGCACGACCGAAGATGCCGTAGTAGCCTTCTTCTGTCAGCTGATCTTTATCCATCTTGGTTGGCGGAGCCACCCATAGGCGAGTATTTAGCGAGCCGTTAAACTCTTCTAGCATCTTACCAGCAGCACGGAAGTGACCGATGTTCGTCATACAAGAACCGATAAACACTTCTTGAATCTCAGTACCTTGAACGTCAGAAAGAAGACGAGCATCATCTGGATCGTTTGGTGCACAAAGGATTGGTTGATCGATGTCAGCAAGATCAATCTCGATAACGTGCGCGTATTCCGCATCTGAATCAGCAGATAGCAACTCAGGGTTCGCTAACCACTCTTCCATTGCAGTGATACGACGCTCAATCGTACGAACATCACCGTAACCTTCCGCGATCATCCACTTAAGCATAACGATATTCGAGTTCAGGTACTCATCGATCGACTCTTGAGATAGCTTAACCGTACAACCTGCAGCAGAACGCTCAGCAGATGCATCAGAAAGCTCAAATGCTTGCTCAACAGATAAGTGCTCAACACCTTCAATTTCTAGTACACGACCAGAGAATTCGTTGATCTTACCTGCTTTCTCTACGGTTAGTAGGCCCTGCTTGATACCATAAAGAGGAATGGCATGTACTAGGTCACGTAGCGTGATACCCGGTTGCATTTCGCCTTTAAAGCGAACCAAGATAGATTCAGGCATATCAAGAGGCATAACGCCTGTTGCGGCAGCAAATGCTACCAAGCCAGAACCCGCAGGGAATGAAATACCTAGAGGGAAACGAGTATGCGAGTCACCACCTGTACCTACAGTATCAGGAAGAAGCATACGGTTTAGCCATGAGTGGATAACGCCATCACCCGGACGAAGTGAAACACCCGCACGGTTCATGATGAAATCAGGTAGCGTATGGTGAGTGTTTACATCAACAGGTTTCGGGTATGCAGATGTGTGACAGAAAGACTGCATTACAAGGTCTGCTGAGAAACCAAGACACGCCAGATCTTTAAGCTCATCACGAGTCATAGGACCGGTCGTATCTTGAGAACCGACTGTCGTCATTTTAGGTTCACAGTACTGACCAGCACGCACACCTTCAACACCACATGCTTTACCTACCATCTTCTGAGCTAGCGTGTAGCCTTTATCAGATGCAGATGGATCGATTGGTTTAGCAAACAGATCAGTTTCAGCTAGACCTAAAGAGTCACGAGCACGACCTGTTAGGCCACGACCAATGATCAGTGGAATACGGCCACCAGCACGCACTTCATCGAGAAGAACTTTACTTAGCTCAAAGTTTGAAATCACAGAACCGTTCTTGTGAACAACACCTTCGTACGGGTAGATATCAATGATATCGCCCATGTTCATGTCTTGTACGTTCAGTTCAATTGGTAGTGCGCCTGAATCTTCCATTGTGTTGTAGAAGATTGGTGCAATTTTACCACCAAGACAAACACCGCCAGTACGCTTGTTTGGTACGAATGGGATGTCTTCACCCATGAACCAAAGTACTGAGTTTGTTGCCGATTTACGTGAAGAACCTGTACCAACAACATCACCAACGTAAGCCAGTGGAATGCCATCTTTTTGCATTTCTTCAATTTGATTGATTGGACCAACGCTACCCTGCTCATCAGGAGTAATGCCATCACGTTCCATCTTCAGCATCGCTTTCGCGTGCACTGGGATATCAGGACGTGACCATGCATCAGGCGCTGGAGATAAGTCATCAGTGTTAGTTTCACCGGTAACTTTAAATACTTTAACGGTGATCTTTTCCGCTACTTTGTTTTTCGCTGTAAACCATTCAGCATCAGCCCAAGATTGAAGTACTTGTTGTGCAGATGCATTGCCCGCTTTCGCTTTCTCTTCTACGTCATAGAACGCATCGAACATCAGTAGAGTATGAGATAGAGCTTTAACAGCGATTGGAGCAAGCTCAGCATCGTCTAGTAGAGATACTAGAGATTCGATGTTGTAACCGCCTTGCATAGTACCAAGCAGTTCTGCAGCTTTTGCTTTGCTTACTAGTGGAGAAGCTACTTCACCTTTAGTGATAGCCGTAAGAAAGCCAGCTTTTACATAAGCAGCTTCATCTACACCCGGTGGAATGCGGTTTTCTAGTAGGTCAAGAATGATTTCTTCTTCACCTTGAGGTGGATTCTTCAGAAGTTCAACTAGGCCAGCTACCTGCTCAGCATCTAGTGGTTTTGGAACAACTCCTTCGGCAGCACGTTCTTCGACGTGTTTACGGTAGGCTTCAAGCACGACTTTTTTCCTCTCATTGCGGTTCACTTCTTCCCTTCATAATTGTTAGTAAAATAAAGAAGTGAACATCCTTGGAAACTTGGCTCTCCATTGCCATTTTTGTCATTCAATTTGTATTGATGAGCGGCGTCATAGAGGCCAAACTGTGGGCGGTAGAATAGCAAATTTAACGTTAAATTAAAATCTTATCATTTTGACCAACATAGCAAGTTAAGACGAAAGTCCCACTATTTTTGCCTAATTACGCACTTAAATGGCGACTCTACGCATGATTATTTGTAGGAAGTACCTACAATCAGATACACCGAATCGAAGTTATCTTCGGTTCGGCCATAAGCTAAAATGATCGGCCCGATGGGTGAATCGACTCCTGCGAAAACAGAACCCGCGGTGTACATTGGCGCTTCATCAATACTCAAATCATTGTTCGACCAAACACCACCATGTTCAATGGATGCCCCCACGTAGAATGGTGATTTAAAGAGACCGAAGTCATTTTCAAACCACTTATAGCGATAAATCAAACTGGTGTATGCTAAGTTTTGACCGATCAAGCTATTCCTTGGAATACCGGATAGATTGAGGAACCCTCCTAGCTCTTTCGGATCAATTGGAAAGACTGAATTTTTACTTTCTACAATGCCGTAATCGAGCTTTGCGACTAAAGTATGCTTCTCAATACTTTGTGCAGCCATGAAATTGGCTGAAAACTCATAAACCGTATCACTCTCAGACGTTAAATCCGATTCACCAACAGAGCTGTCATTATCAAAATCATCATGGGAGACAAGGTACTCCAAATCGACAAAGAAGCCCTTAGTCGGCAAGCTGAAGTTATCCAAAGTATCCAGTCGATAGCCCATAAAGCCACCAATACGTTTATAGCCACCACTGCCCAATGAAGGTAAAGAAGCCACCTCAACATCCCCATCAGTATAGCGAAGGCCGAATTTCAGCTCTTGCCACAAGGTAGGTTGATAGCCTAATGCTAACTCTCCGACATACTCGCTATAAGTCATTGGAAAGTAGTCGTTCGTTACGTCTAGTGTTGGCTCTTCAATTTCGTCAATATCGACCGGGAGGTTTCTGTTCTGCTTACTGTAAACAATCGATGCTGAAGTGAACAATTTTTGGCTCGAAAAGAATGGCGAGTAGAGTTCGGCCTCAATTCGTTTATCCGTACCCATCTCGATATTGGTTCTTAACTCTGCACCGTGCGAGTTGATATCGGTAAAGTTGGCTGAAACACCGATCGAGTACTGGCTGGTAGTAGAGAAATCATCTTCAAGAAAGAAACGAAAGTTGAGGTAGTTTGGCCCCCAAGACTTTTCATCCACATTCACCGTAAGTTGCTCTTCACCGTCAACATTATCAAACTCATAAGTGACTAACTCAAATCTATCCAGTGCATAGAGGTCTTGCACTTTAGATTCAATTTCACTGGTCTTTAAGATCTTACCGGAATCTAGGTTTAAACGGTTTTCGATCAGCTTATCGGAATAGTGAGTATTGTTATTGATAACAACTCGGTCAACGACGGTCTTATCACCGTGCTTCAGCTGTCTGCGTGCTTTTTGTTTGTCCTCGATATAATGCTGATAGTCTGCGTTAGAGAGTGACAGCTTAGAAAGCTCAGAGCTATTCTGAATCGCTGCGTCATAACCGGCTTGGTAGGCACCCGGCATTTTATCGAATTCTGTCGTCTCCATTTGCCCAACATCAGGGCGTAGGAAAACATCATCATCGGTCAGTGTTTCAGCTTGCTCCTGAGTGCTGCGTTGAACCAGATAATTAGAAAGTTGGTCAGCTGCCGCTAGAAAATTCGTGAAGTCTTCTTTGCCTTTGTAATTGGTACTGATATCCACCGCAATGACAATGTCCGCTCCCATCGCTCTGGCAACGTCGACTGGCATATTATTGGTGACACCACCATCAACCAGCATTCGACCATCTAGCGAATAAGGGGGAAGCGCACCGGGTACCGACATACTGGCCATCATGGCATCAACAAGGTGACCATGGTCGATGACCACCTCTTCAAGTTCGATGATGTCGGTTGCGACGGAACGGTATGGAATCGCAAGATGGTCGAAAGAATCGAATGAGGATAGATTACCTGTGGTCTCACGCAGAATACGCAACATATTCTGGCCTTGCACCACCCCTTTCCTTGCTTTGATTTCGCCCCAACCTAAGCCGAGATCTGTGTTCAGTTGGTAGCGGTCTTCATATTCTTTGTCACGTACACGGCGATCACTACGGTTAACGCGATCACGATAACCGCGATTCCAATCAACCGTATAAATAAAGCTCTCGATCTCGTCTGCGCTCATCCCTGTCGCATAAAGACCGCCAACGTATGAGCCCATACTGGTACCGGTAATGTAATCAACCGGGATTTGCATCTCTTCTAGAGCTTTAAGCACACCAATGTGAGCTGCACCTTTTGCCCCACCACCAGCAAGAACGACAGCAACGGTTGGTCTTTTATGAGCTTGTTCAGCCTGCTGAGATTGTTCAACCTGTGTCGCGGTGGATGCAAACAGCTGAAAACTGATCACTGTACCGACAATGCCTAAGCCACTCACTAACCAACGAGAAATCATTATTTTAACTGTCCTTGTCATTCTTTCCTGTTACGACTTTACCACTGAAAAAGCTTCTTTAGCCACTGTTTTGGTTGACTTTCACAGCCCTTTTTAATGTTTCCATCCTCATCCCAAACTGGCAGTTTAACTGCGCCATCACAATCAAACTCTAAAGCCCCTTCAGAAGTTCGAGTAAAGTTGGCCGTGACAATGCCTGTCGGCCAAGGCAGCAATAACTGCTCGGGCGTTCTCTGTTTCAGATAATCGGCATAAACACGTAACGCACCACTCGAACCAGTAAGCTTAGTCGGCTTATTGTCATCTCGCCCTAGCCAGATGGTCGTCACTTCACGGCCATCAACGCCCACGAACCAACTGTCTCGGCTGTCATTACTGGTACCGGTCTTGCCAGCTAATCCTGCCCATGCAAACTGGCCTTGTAGGAAACGACCCGTACCTTCCGATACGCCACGTTTCATTGCATAGGTTGTTAACCAAGCGGCTTGCTGGTCGACGCTTTGTGATACACGAGGAATCGACTGATACAAAACCTCACCATCGTTATCAACCACTGAGCGAAGCGCAGACAAAGGTGCGATACGCCCAGAATTGGTAATGGTTTGGTACATCTGTGCGACTTGGAATGGAGTCAGTGAGAACGAACCCAAAAACATCGACGGTACTGGACGAATTTCATTTTTATCGACCCCCAGCTTTCCAATCGTATCCGAGACACTATCAATGCCTAACTGCATGCCTAAACGAACGGTAGGTACGTTGTAAGACTTAGAAAGCGCCACATACAAAGGCACATCGCCACGGAACTTACGATCGAAGTTTCTTGGGCTCCATACACTACCTTTACTGCCTTTCAAGCTCAGTGGCGTATCCTTCAATGTTGTCGCTAACGTGTACTTCTGAGGCTGCTCTAATGCGGTTAAGTAGATTGCTGGCTTAACCAAAGAACCAATAGGACGACTCGCGTTCAAGGCACGGTTAAAGCCATCGTAGCCAGTACGCTTACCACCGACCATCGCTCGAATTTCACCGGTATTTCTATCCACGGCAATAGCTGCTGCTTCCAGTTTGTTACCTGCGGTTTTCGATAAATCAGGCACCTTACGAGCAATCGACTTCTCTAACTTGTCTTGAGAGACTGGATCCAGAGAGGTGAAGACTCGAATCCCTTTTTTCGCCTCAAATCGATCGCCGACATACTTCTTAAGCTCAATATTTACTTGTTGGAAGTAAGCGGGCTGACGGCTAGCAATACGTGGGTTGTCTTGAATATCCAAATCACGACTCGCCGCTTCTTCGTATTGTCGCGGAGTTAAGATGTCTTGCTGCATCAACAAGCGAAGAACCAGATCGCGTCGCGTCTTAGCACGTTCAGGATAACGAACCGGATTGTAATACGAAGGGCCTTTCACCATACCCACCAGCAGTGCTAGTTGATCGATACGGAGCTCTTGAATTGGCTGACCGAAGTACAAGCGAGACGCTAAACCGAAGCCATGGATCGCTTGCCCACCATTTTGCCCAAGGTAAACCTCGTTTAAGTAAGCCTCTAGGATTCGGTCTTTGCTGTAACGATGGTCCAAGATAAGCGCAATGTAGGCTTCACGAACCTTACGCCACAATGTACGTTCACTGGACAAGAACAGGTTTTTTGCCAACTGTTGCGTCAGCGTACTACCGCCTTGTACCGTTCGCCCTGCTTTGACGTTAACGACCATTGCACGAGCGATGGCCAATGGCGACACGCCATCGTGTTGATAGAAGTTTCGGTCTTCGGTTGCCAATAAGGCATCAACCATCACTTCTGGGAATTGATTACGTTTTAAGAACAGGCGCTGCTCATCGTTACTTTTCTCAAGCATGCCAAGCATTTTCGGTTCAACACGCAAGTAACCCATGTCGCCTTTCTTCTCTAGCGACTGAATACGAGTCAACTCGTTACCATTGAAATGCAGCATCACATGACGATCCGCTTCCGGTCCATCGACAAACTCGAACGGACGACGAATCATTTCAATCTTGGTTGAAGAAGAAGAGTATTCGCCTGGGTGACGAGGCGCGTTCACCTTACGATAATTAAGTACATCGAGCTCATTCTTAACCTGTACCAAACTCACCGGAGTTCCCGGAGACAGGTCTAGCACTCGCGCATAAACCACGGTTGGCAAATCAAACAGCTGACCTTCAAAACGCTGCTTAACCACTGAGTCGAGATATATACCGACGAACAACAGCAATGCCGCGAGCGCTAAGCCTGCTTTCCAAGAAATGCCCCATAGGATCTTCAACCAACCTCTTTTGCCAGATTTCTTAGCCTTAGGTTTGGTCTTTTTCGCAGCCGCTCTTGGTTTTCTTGGCTTGGCTTTGGTCGCTGGTGACTTCTTTGCTGGCGCTTTTTTAGGTGGTGCCTTTTTTGGCGTTAACATTTTGGTCATCATCGATTCAACTGTCGTTTGGTTTTAGTGGTTGCTACATGGTTAGCAGGGTCATCCGGCCAAGGATGTTTTGGGTAACGGCCTTTCATCTCTTTTTGTACTTCTTTGTACGCGCCAGCCCAAAAGCCGGCTAAATCTTGAGTAATTTGCAGTGGTCGCTGTGCTGGAGAAAGGAGCTCAAGCACTACTTTTTTACGCCCTTGCGCGATCAATGGCGAGTCCTGTTCGCCAAAGACTTCCTGCATTCGCACTGAGATCACTGGTTCAGATTGATATTGATAACGAATGGCCTTCTTGCTGCCTGTTGGCATCAGATAGTGCGTTGGCAGCCATTGGTCGATTTCTTGATTCAAAGGCCAGCCAAGATAAGCCGACAATGCTTGCTCAATCGACACACTAGCCAGCCCTTTTGCCGACTTAATGCCATTCAAATACGGAGATAGCCACTCATCAAGGTGTTCAATCAAACTCGCATCGTCCATCGCTGGCCAATCATGCTCAGGCATCCAAAGCTCTGCACAGCGTACACGCTCAACCAACTGCTTAGCCGAAGCTGTCCAATTTAAGCGATCCAACCCACATCGAGCGACATAATTGAGCAGCGCTTGGCTCGCCTGATTCGCATCGGGATCAGGTAAAACTTTGGTGCTGATAATCAATTTGCCCAGAGATACACGCTGCTCGGCAACTAAACGGCCGCGTTTCTCATCCCAATCGGCGTAATCGGAACGAACAAACAGTTTTGGAAATTCAGCTTCTAGCTGCGCGATATCAACCGCGGTGGCTAAGAAAATTTGACTGGCTCGCCCTGTGCTGCGCATCAAATCAATCACTACGATATAGTCATTGTTCGCCAATGGGTCATCGTCACGAACCTCAGCGCCGTGGCCATTCGCCAGAAGGAAAGCACTGCTGGTCGCGCCTCTCACTTGTGCAACCCGGTCTGGGAAGGCAAAACAAAGCACTAATGGTAGCAATGATTCGTCAGCTTGTGACAAATCTAAGTGATGATTGAGTTTGCTCGCGAGACTTTTCGCTCGCTGCATCACAACGCTATTTTTGGAATGTTTTCTTTGCTTAAATCGGTGCAAAGAGTGTTGAATATCCGTCACATTGCGCTCCGGCTCTTCCAGCAAAGCAGCGGCAACAATCGCGACATTCAACAGAGCAGGACTACCTTGCTGCGCTTTAACCAACATGCTGGCAATACGAGGCTCTAGACCTAAACGTTGGGCCTGTTTTCCTAATGCCGTAAATTGACCATTATCGTCTAACAATTCAAGAGTCTGTAAGAGTTGCTTGGCTTGCCCAATAGAAGCTTTGGGCGGAACGTCTAACCATTGCAGTTCATCGGCACTCGCAGCGCCCCATTGCGTCAATTCAGACACCAACGAAGACAAATCAGAATGAAGAATTTCAGGTTCTGGTACAGCCGGTTGCTGCATCAGCTGCGTTTCGCTGTACAAACGGACGCACAAGCCCTCTTCAATTCGTCCTGCACGACCTGCTCGTTGTTCAGCTGAAGATTGCGAGATTTTCACTTGCTCAAGCTTAGTAATACCGGTTTTCAGATCGAACTTCGCTACACGTTCAAGCCCGGAATCAACCACCAGTCGAATGCCTTCAATCGTCAAAGAAGTCTCAGCAATATTGGTCGCTAACACCACCTTTCGACGCCCTTTCTCTGATGGCGCGATCGCTTTCTGCTGTTGAGGAAAGCTGAGTTGCCCATACAGAGGGCAAACATCGATATCACTGGCGAGTTGTTCTAGTTGAGACTCCACCTGCTTAATCGCAGAAACGCCCGGCAAAAAGGCCAGAAGTGAGCCTGACTCTTTCTCCACCAGAGATCGAATCACATTAGCCATTTTAGGGGCTAGATATTCATTTGCGCTAAGAGGCTGATAACGGAAATCGACCGGAAAGGTGCGACCTTGTGATTCAACGTATTTGGCATTCGGCAGCAAAGTTTGCAGCGCTTGTTGATCTAAGGTTGCCGACATCACAACCACTTTTAGATCGTCACGTAATGCCTCTTGGATCTCCAAGCTAAACGCCAATGCGGTATCGGCGTGAATGCTGCGCTCATGAAATTCATCAAAGATCACCATATCAACCCCGGTCAATTCAGGGTCGGTTTGGATCATTCTTGTCATTATCCCTTCGGTAACAATCTCTAGGCGAGTTGCACTGCTGGTTTTAGATTCACCACGAACTCTAAAGCCAATGCTCTCCCCCACCTTTTCTCCCAATTGGCTCGCTAAGTAAGTGGCAATATTCCTTGCAGCCAAACGCCTCGGTTCAAGCATGATGATTTTGCCTTGAACGGCGTTGGTCTTAACTAACTGTAAAGGGAAGAATGTTGACTTACCCGCACCGGGAGCGGCCTTTAGAATAAGTTGAGTGTGTGTTTCTACGCCAGCGAGCAGATCTGGCATCACAGCTTCTATGGGCAGTTGTGGCAATGGGAGAACCTTGTGGTGTAATGTTGGCAACATTGTACATAAAAACCTACCTGTCTAAATAAGTAATATGCACTTCAATCCGCCATTAGAGCCAGCGACTCTTATTAAACGCTATAAACGTTTCCTCACTGACATCCAACTTCCAGACGGTAGCGAGCGTACTATTCACTGTGCCAATACGGGAGCGATGACAGGATGTGCGACTCCTGGCAATACGGTGTGGTACTCAACCTCCGATAATGCAAAAAGAAAGTACCCAAACAGCTGGGAGATCTCAGAAACAGACAAAGGTCATCGTATTTGTGTAAATACTGCGCGAGCAAACCAGTTGGCAGTGGAAGCAATTGAAAATAATACTATAGTTGAACTCTTAGGCTATAACGCGTTACGAACCGAAGTGAAATATGGCAGTGAGAATAGTCGCATTGATATTCTGCTTGAAGATAACGAAAAGCCGCCTTGTTATATCGAAGTAAAAAGCGTCACTTTGCTCGACGAGCAAGAAACGTCAACTAAAGGGCAAGGCTTTTTCCCTGATGCGGTCACCACCAGAGGCCAAAAACATCTGCGTGAACTCACAGAAATGGTCGAATCTGGAAATAGAGCCGTACTTTTATTCACTGTTTTACATTCAGGTATTGAAAAAGTGTCTGCGGCACACCATATAGACGCCAAATATTCGTTATTACTAAAACAAGCACAAGACGCTGGAGTTGAAGTGCTTTGCTATAAAGCAGAGCTCAGCAATACTCAAATACAACTAAAACAAGCTGTTGAATTTATCAATAGCTAAGCAAAGATGCTGAACTAATCACATTGATTGCAAGTTTGAATAAGAGTATTTGCCACCATTCGTTCTTTCTGCTATAGATACCCGCCTTAAAATTAGCTGCTTTGCAGTTGACTAGGTGTAAATAGGAGATGCTGTATGCCAGAATCTAAGAAAAAAGCGCTAGGCATCCTAGCCATCGCAGGTGTTGAACCGTACCAAGAAAAGCCAGGTGAAGAGTACATGTCACCTGAGCAAACGGAACATTTTACAAAAATTTTAGCAGCTTGGCGCAACCAGCTCAGGGAAGAAGTTGATCGTACTGTGCACCACATGCAGGACGAAGCAGCGAATTTCCCAGACCCAGTTGACCGTGCTTCTCAAGAAGAAGAATTCAGCCTAGAGTTACGTAACCGTGACCGTGAGCGTCGTCTTATCAAAAAAATTGAGAAGACATTAGACAAGATCGAAGAAGACGATTTCGGCTTCTGTGATTCTTGCGGTATCGAGATTGGCATTCGTCGCCTTGAAGCTCGTCCAACTGCTGACCTTTGTATTGACTGTAAAACACTTGCAGAAATCAAAGAGAAACAGATGCAAGGTTAATTCTTGCAGATGTAAAGAAAGGGAGCCTTGGCTCCCTTTTTTGTTGGTGAACTCAGCGTTAAAGCGCGAGTTAGAAACAATAATACGACAGTTAAACGTCTTAAGAATCGGCTACTGCGGTACCATCCAGATTAGGTTGTTCACACATGAATTATATCGGGCGCTTTGCACCATCACCGTCAGGTCCTCTTCATTTTGGCTCACTTGTTGCTGCTCTTGGTAGTTACTTCCAAGCAAAATCTAACCAAGGAAAATGGTTGGTTCGTATGGAAGACTTAGATCCACCAAGAGAAATGGCCGGCGCTGCAGACCTGATTCTTAAGACGCTTGAGGCTTACCATCTATTTTGGGATGGTGAAGTCGTTTATCAAAGCCAGCGTCACGACATGTATCAAGCTCAAATTGATCAATGGGTCGCTGATAAACAAGCCTACTACTGCCAATGTACTCGTAAGCAGATAAAGGCTTTGGGTGGCTTTTACAATGGTCACTGTCGAGATGCAGGCTTAATCGATTCAGGTGAACAAGCGGTGCGCTTACGCATGGATTTTCCTGTAGAGTCCTTTGATGATGTGCGCCACGGCACGATTCAAATCCCTAAAGCATTAGCTGAAGAAGATTTTATTATTAAACGCAGAGATGGATTGTTTGCCTATAACTTGGCCGTTGTCCTTGATGACATCGAACAAGGAGTAACGGAAGTCGTAAGAGGCGCAGACCTGATAGAACCAACAGGTCGACAAATCAGTTTGTACAAGACGCTCAAGCAAAAAACAGTGAGCTACTTGCACTTACCATTGGCAACCGATGACTTGGGGAATAAACTGTCAAAACAGAACCATGCCACCGCAATCAATCTCGACAATCCAAAACCAACGTTACTCAACGCGATGCGATTCTTAGGTTTTGATATCCCGACAGCCCTTTGTGAGGCTTCAATGGATGAGATTTTATTGTGGGGCTGCCAACAATGGAACGTCAGTCAGTTACCTGATAGTTTACAAAAAGAGCACTGTAATTAGCTCGAAACTCACGGCAAATAGCAAAAACGACACATAAAAATGCCATAACCAACCACTGTGGTTAAGCAGACGATGTTCTCAAATGGCTCGCGCTAAGCTATTATTAGCCGCAATTAAACTCTGCACTACCACTTTGGACTAAGAGAAAAACAAAGTTGGCGATACCTACTTTGTTCTAAACTAATGAATACAAACGACAATACCCCAAGCGAACAACGCGGATTCCACGAATTAGCTCTGAATATTTATACTCGTCAAGAGCACAATATTTCACGCAAGCAGATCAGCGACAACGCACTAAAAGTGCTATATCGTCTGAATGGTGCGGGTTTTGACGCATTTCTAGTCGGTGGTGGTGTACGCGATATCTTATTAGGCTCTCAGCCAAAAGATTTTGATATTGCGACCAACGCAACGCCAGAGCAAATCAAACACCTCTTCAGAAACTGTCGCCTTATCGGTCGCCGTTTCCGCTTGGCACATATCATGTTTGGTCGTGACATCATTGAAGTGGCAACTTTCCGTGGCCACCACCAAGAACCATCGAAAAACGTGTCTGCACAATCGAAAGAAGGCATGCTATTGCGCGATAACGTGTATGGCAGTGTTGATGAAGATGCAGAGCGTCGTGATTTCACAATCAATGCGATGTACTACAACATTGCAGACTACAGCATCCACGACTACGCGGGTGGTGTAGAAGATTTAGAAGATAAACTGATCCGCCTGATTGGCGATCCAGAAACGCGTTACCGTGAAGACCCAGTACGTATGCTACGTGCAATGCGCTTCGCCGCTAAACTGGATTTCGATATTGAAGAAGACACAGCTGACCCGATTGAAGAGTTAGCGCACCTTCTAAGAGATATCCCAGCAGCGCGTCTTTACGAAGAGTCTCTGAAATTGCTGCAATCAGGTCACGGTTTAGAAACCTACCACCTAATGCGCGAGTACAACCTCTTTCAGCAGATGTTCCCAGCTGTAGCGGAATACTTCACAGAAGATTACGACTCTCACACAGAGCAGATGCTTGATTTGGTTCTCGATTCAACCGATCTTCGCATCGAAGATGGTAAGCGAGTAAACCCAGCATTCATGTTCGCAGCGATGCTTTGGTACCCAATGAACAAGCTAGCAGACAAACTTGTCGCTGAACAGGGTATGGCGCACTACGACGCGATCATGGAAGCGAGTAACATCATTCTTGATCAGCAAGTAAAGTCTATTGCGATTCCTCGTCGTCACACCGCAACCATTCGCGAAGTTTGGCAACTGCAACTTCGACTGCCTCGTCGCAACGGTAAACGCGCTGTTCGTCTTATGGAGCTCAACAAGTTCCGTGCAGGCTACGATTTCCTAGAAATGCGTGGTGAGATTGAGGGTGGCGAAACTAAAGATCTTGCGAAATGGTGGGAGCGTTATCAAACAGCCGGTCGCAACATGCGTCAAGCGATGGCTAACGACGTTGCAGCACCATCAAAGTCAGGCCATCGTCGCCGTAAGACTTACCGAAACAAAAAGAGTAAGCAATCAGAATGATAACGGCTTACATTGCGGTCGGCAGCAACCTTGCCGACCCAGTTAGCCAAGCAAATTTGGCTATCGAAACGCTAAAAAGCCTACCGCGATCAACGTTTATTGCGACCTCTCAGCTATATAGTAGCACTCCAATGGGGCCGCAAAATCAACCGGACTACATCAACGCGGTAGTCGCTATCCAAACCGAATTAACGCCAATTGAACTGCTTGATTGCACTCAAAAGATCGAGTTAGAGCAAGGGCGCGTCCGTAAAGACGAGCGTTGGGGGCCAAGAACCTTGGACCTCGACATTGTGTTATACGGCAATGAGGTGATCGATTCAGAGCGCTTAATTGTTCCTCATTACGGAATGAAAGAACGAGAGTTTGTACTCTACCCGCTTGCTGAAATCGCACCAAGTTTACAACTCCCTGATGGGACTGAGCTGACAGAACTACTGAAAATAGTAGATAAGAACGGGCTCAATGTTTGGCAACAATAGCCAAGCGCATTAAGGAAAACCAATGAAAAAAGTAACCATTAACGACCTGATCAAATGCAAACGTGAAGGCCGTAAATTCGCGACGTCGACAGCTTATGATGCGAGCTTTGCTCAATTATTCGAAAGCCAAGAGATGCCTGTACTGCTTGTCGGTGATTCACTGGGTATGGTTCTACAAGGCCATAACGATACATTACCAGTCACCGTTGAAGATATTGCTTACCATACTCGCTCAGTGCGTGCTGGTAGCCCTAATTGCCTTCTGATGGCTGACATGCCTTTCATGAGCTACGCGACTCCAGAGCAAGCTTGTGAAAGCGCAGCTACCTTGATGCGTGCTGGCGCGAATATGGTAAAAATCGAAGGCGGAAGCTGGTTGGTTGATACTGTGAAGATGCTAACAGAACGTGCAGTACCAGTATGTGCACACTTAGGCTTAACACCTCAGTCTGTAAACATTTTTGGTGGTTACAAAATTCAAGGTCGTGACGACGAGCAAGCCGACAAAATGGTTGCTGACGCGCTAGCTCTGCAAAACGCAGGCGCTCAAATCGTTCTACTTGAATGTGTGCCAGCTTCATTGGCAAAACGAATTACAGAAGCTTGTGACGTACCGGTTATCGGTATCGGCGCCGGCAATGTTACCGATGGTCAGATCTTGGTTATGCATGACATGTTCGGTATTTCTGCGAACTACATGCCGAAGTTCTCTAAGAATTTCCTAGCAGAAACCGGTGATATGCGTAAGGCAGTAGCTCTATACAAAGAAGAAGTAGAGAGCGCGCGCTTCCCTGATGAAGCTCATACAATCGCTTAGGAGTAAGTATGCAAACTTTTGCTGAAATAGCGGCTCTTCGTGAGCAGATTAAACAGTTTAAGCGTGATGGACGTACGGTTGCTTTTGTACCGACAATGGGAAACCTGCATGAAGGCCACCTAACTCTAGTAAAGAAAGCTCGAGAACTGGCAGACATCGTTGTGGTAAGCATCTTTGTAAACCCAATGCAGTTTGACCGCGCCGACGACCTAAACAACTACCCTCGCACGTTAGAAGCAGATTTAAGCAAACTAACTGGCGAAGGCGTTGAGCTGGTATTTACACCAACGCCAGAGGTGATGTATCCAGATGGATTAGACAAACAGACGTTTGTTGAGGTCCCTGGCATATCTCACATGCTTGAAGGTGCATCTCGTCCAGGTCATTTCCGTGGCGTAGCGACGATTGTCACCAAGCTGTTTAACATTGTTCAGCCAGACTTTGCATGCTTCGGCAAAAAAGACTTCCAGCAGCTTGCTGTTATTCGCCAGATGACCACTGACTTAGCGTTAGACATTAAAGTTGTGGGCGTTGCGACCGTTCGTGAAATGGACGGCTTGGCAATGAGCTCTCGCAATAGCAATCTAACGATTGACGAACGCCAACGAGCACCAGTTCTAGCGCGTACCATGCGCTGGATCAGCAGTGCTATTCGTGGTGGTCGCGATGACTACGCATCAGTAATTGAAGATGCAACCGACCAGCTACGCGCTGCAGACCTTCAACCTGATGAGATATTCATTTGTGATGCAAAAACGCTACAAGCGATCACTCCAGAATCCACTCAAGCTGTGATTCTTATGTCAGCTTTCCTAGGTAAGACTCGTCTTATCGACAACCAAGTTCTCGACTTGGTAACGGAAACCAAAGTAGAAGTGAAAGAAGAAACCGCTGAGTAATCGCTTTCTTCTCTTTGCGTAAACAAGCTCCTAACGCAAAGCAAAAGCACAAACGCAGAACACAAAAAAGGTCGATGTAATATCGACCTTTTTCTTTGCCTGCAATTCTGGCTAACTAGGTATTAACTACGTAAGCCAATACCCTTTGTCACTAGGTAGTGTGCAATGCCATACAACAGCACGATAAACACGCCTAGTACGCCAAACGACGTCACGATACCCACATCAGACACACCCAGGAAGCCATATCTGAACGCGTTTACCATGTAGACAATCGGGTTCAGCTTCGACACACCCTGCCAAAACTCAGGCAACAGGCTAATTGAGTAGAACACACCACCCAGATACGTCAGCGGCGTTAAGATGAAGGTTGGGATAATAGATATATCATCAAACGTGCGTGCGAATACCGCGTTAATCAAGCCACCCAGAGCGAACACTACCGACGTTAAAAATACTGTCGCAATGATCACACCCCAATGGTCAACTTGTAAGTCGACAAAGAACAAGGATACGAAGGTTACGATAGTGCCCACTAACAAGCCACGCACCACACCACCCATTACAAAACCGGCGATAATCACGTAGTTAGGAACCGGAGCTACAAGCAACTCTTCAATGTTCTTTTGGAACTTAGCACTAAAGAATGAAGAAGCAACGTTGGAATACGAGTTAGTGATCACCGACATCATGATCAGGCCAGGAACAATGTATTCCATATAACTGAAGCCGTTCATTTCACCAATACGAGCACCAATCAGGTTACCGAAGATGATGAAATAAAGCGTCATGGTAATCGCTGGCGGCACCAGAGTTTGCACCCAGATACGCGTGAAGCGATTGATCTCTTTAGTCAACAAACTGCAGAAAGCTGTCCAATATAGGCTGTACATATTATTTACTCCCCTCACGGACAATACTCACGAATAGCTCTTCTAAACGGTTTGCTTTGTTACGCATAGAGAGGACTTTCACCTGTTGCTCGCTCAACTGAGCGAAGATGGTATTCAAACCTAGGTTTTTATCGATTTCGATTTCTAGCGAGCCATTGAGCATGACTTGGCTATTCACACCTTCAAGCTTAGGTTCTGTCGTGCCTTCTTCCAGATCCAGAATAAAGGTCTCAGCACTCAATTTGCCCAACAGCGCTTTCATGGTTGTGTTCTCAATCAACTCACCGCGATTAATGATGCCGATGTTGCGACACAACATTTCCGCTTCTTCTAGGTAGTGCGTGGTCAAGATAATGGTAATGCCCTGCTTCTCATTGATCTCTTTTAGGAATTCCCACATTGAACGACGCAGTTCAATATCAACACCCGCCGTTGGTTCATCAAGGATCAACAAATGAGGTTCATGCATCAATGCACGCGCGATCATCAAACGACGCTTCATACCACCAGACAAGTTACGCGCACGTTCGCCACGTTTTTCCCACAAATCGAGTTGAGATAGGTACTTTTTCGCTCGCTCTTTCGCCAATGCTTTTGGCACGCCGTAATAGCCCGCCTGTTGCAACACGATCTGTTCAACGGTTTCGAACGGGTTAAAGTTGAACTCTTGGGGCACTAGACCTAAGTTCTGCTTCGCCAACTCCAGATCAGTGTCAATGTCGTAACCGAACACTTTAACCTTGCCTGAAGTTTTGTTTACCAGTGAAGAGATAACACCAATGGTGGTTGATTTACCCGCACCATTTGGACCAAGTAGTGCGTAAAAGTCGCCTTTTTCTACTTGTAAACTAACGCCCTTAAGAGCCTCGAAGCCCCCAGCATAAGTTTTTCTTAATTGCTCAATTTCTAATGCATACATAGAGATAGACTGCCATTTGCTATAGATAAGATGTAGACGACCGAGCTTGAGGAAGAGAGTAATGCTTAAAACGAGCTAGCAGAAAACTAACCCAAACTTGTTTACTCGGCCATTTTGCAAACAAGTTTATCGTTGATTAACGATGAATACAAATATCGTGTGAGAGTTTCTTTCGAAAAAAATAAGCGTCTTGGCTACGTGAAGACTAAATCAATGTTCAGTAAATATAAAAATGCCGCTAAGTGATTCACTTAACGGCATTTATGATCAGCCTTGAAGTGAGCGTCTATAGCTTATTCATATTAGATTATTCATATCAGCTCATTCATGTTCGCTTATTACTGAAAATTAAACTGACTCAAATTGATGCTCATCTCTGTCGACATAGCTTGTTGCTGCCGTCAGGGCTTCATATCTGAATCGATAAGTATTGGATTCAGGTACTAGGTCAATCACGTGGAACTTCTCTAGTTGCTGACGAGTATTCTCATTAGGACACAGCAGGTACACCTCACACTGCGCATCCAATGCATCCTTAATCGCATTCTCTAGCGCAAGGCCAACAGTGACATCAATCATAGGAACATCTGTCAGGTCTAGAATCATCGCTTCATAGTCAGAGATACTTGAGTGCTGGCGTGAAATCGCCTTTGAAACGCTGAATATCATCGGCCCTGAAAGATAGAAGAAAAGAACCTTACCATTGGCACTATCGAGTAACTGACGTTCGCTATCGGTCAATGGGATATCGTCTTCATCATCACCATCACTGATCGCCTTAACTTGTCTGGCTTGTTCTCGGCTCAATCTTTCAATAATCAGAATATTCGAGATAAACACGCCCAATCCGACAGCAATAATCAAGTCGACAAACACAGTCAGGAGCATCACGCCGTACATCACGCCCATGCCGGCATAGCTAACCTTGTGCGCGCGCTGGATAAAACTCCAATCTAGGATATTGAAACCAACATACATCGCGATACCAGCCAGCACTGCCATAGGAATCGGTTCTGTTAAGCCACCCGCAACCAATACCACTAGCGCAAGTACTAAAGCTCGAATAACACCTGAAAGCGGAGAACGCGCGCCAACCTGAATATTGGTTACAGTACCCATAGTCGCACCCGCACCAGGTAGTGCACCAAACAGTCCAGAGATCATATTCGCAATGCCTTGGCCGCGAAGTTCTTTGTCTGAGTCATGCTCTTTACGAGTCAGTGAATCTCCGATAACCGCGGTCAGAAGCGTATCAATGCAGCCAAGTGTACCCAGTACCAAGGCATCAATAACCATGGTAGTGAACTGTTCAGCGCTGATTGTAGGGATAACGAGAGAAGGCAAACCGGCTGGGATTTCACCAATGCGGCGAATAGAATCGGTATCAAAAATAATGACAGACAAGAGCGTCACAGCAACCAAAGCGACCAGTTGAGCGGGTACATACTTACGATACTTAGCAGGGAAGCCAAAAAGAATACCGAGCGTCAAAGCACCTAAAAACAGCTCACTGATTTTAAGATTAGCCAATGTATCTGGAAGTGCGGAAAGCGTGCCCATCACCCCTCCAGAGGGGGCAGCGTGTCCTAATAAAGGGGACAACTGCAGAATAATTAGAATAACGCCGATACCCGACATAAATCCGGAGATCACGCTATATGGCATCAAAGTAACGTATTTTCCGAGCTTTAACGTACCGAGTAGTATCTGAAATGCACCTGCCATCATTACCACGGTGAAGGTCATTGCCATTCCGGTTTCAGGATATTTAGCCACCATGCTGGTCATTACCGCCGTCATGATCACTGTCATCGGGCCGGTTGGCTCAGATATCAGGCTGCTTGAACCGCCGAACAAAGCTGCAAATAGGCCAACCATGATGGCTCCCCAAAGGCCAGCTTCGGCGCCCGCACCAGAAGCAACACCAAATGCCAATGCTAAAGGCAATGAGATGATGGCTGTAGTGACACCACCAAACATATCCCCTTTGAGATTGATATCCGTAAAACGACTTCCAAACAAAACACACCTTCCTGATGATGAAATGACAAACCTTATCACTTTAACAAATGTATCAAGTGTTCAGAAAGTGTTAATTCAATCACATTATTCATGTCTTATAACCGGATCATAGCTTCTACGCTAAGTTAATGATTTTAACAACGAGTACACGTCAGATGAGTACTATTTGACACAGTTTTTACGAGATTGAATTTGTAACATTGTGTATAGTTGAGATTCTTAATTAAGGGATGTAAGACGCAAAATGCCAGAGATTAAACAGCTTTTTGAAAACAACTCTAAATGGTCAGAAGAAATTCGCTCTCAACGACCTGAGTATTTTACAACGCTTGAAGAGGGTCAAAGCCCTGGTTTTCTATGGATTGGCTGCTCAGATAGCCGTGTTCCGGCCGAGCGTCTCACTGGTTTATATTCTGGCGAACTGTTTGTTCACCGAAATGTGGCGAACCAAGTGGTTCATACCGACTTAAACTGCCTCTCAGTTGTGCAGTACGCCGTCGATGTACTCAAAGTTAAACACATCATTGTCTGTGGTCACTACGGTTGTGGCGGTGTTAATGCGGCGATTGATAACCCTAAACTTGGCCTTATCAACAACTGGTTACTTCATATCCGTGATAACTACCTAAAATACCGTAAGCAAATCGAAGGGCTACCTCGTGAGCAATGGGGTGACAAGTTGTGCGAAATTAACGTCGCAGAACAGGTTTATAACCTAGGCAACTCAACCATTATGCAGAATGCGTGGGAGCGTGGCCAAGAAGTTGAAATCCACGGTGTGGTTTATGGTATTGGCGATGGCAAGCTGCAAGACCTTGGCGTACGTTGCTCAAGTAACGATACCCTAGAGAACAGTCACTTAGATGCATTAAACAAGATCTTAACGACGCCTCTTCTTAGTCAACAAAGCTAACCCCCTTCTGTAATAAATACAAAAAGCCCGCATCAAGCGGGCTTTTTAATGACTTCTAAACCACAAGCGCAATGATTACTCTTGAGGTACTACCTTACCGATGTACGGTAGGTGACGATATTTTTGTGCGTAGTCGATACCAACACCAACAACGAACTCATCTGGGATTTCAAAACCAATCCACTTTGTATCTACAGTCACTTCACGGCGAGAAGGTTTGTCTAGTAGCGTACAAATTTCGATAGACTTAGGGCCACGTAGGCTTAGAATCTCTTTCACCTTAGTCAGCGTGTTACCCGTATCGATAATATCTTCTACAAGTAGAACGTCTTTACCTTGAATATCATCATCAAGGTCTTTCAAAATACGAACATCACGTGAGCTTTCCATGCCGTTGCCGTAGCTAGACGCGGTCATGAAATCAACTTGGTGAGTTAAATCGATAGCACGAGCAAGATCTGCCATAAAGACAAAAGATCCACGCAATAAGCCAACTAAAACTAGATCTTCACTACCTTTGTAGTGCTCCGTGATCTGTTTGCCTAGTTCGTTCACTCGATCCTGAACTTCTTGCTCAGAGATCATGACTTCAACTGTATGCTTCATACTGCTCTCATTCTATTTGGTGATTGCGACGAATGTTGACAGTTTCGTCAGTTGTGTCGCTCAATTTTGTGCGTAAGTCTAGCACTGCTCAAATACCCACACCACCTTATGGTTCGAATTTACTGTCAGATTCTCAACGAAATGTGCGCTGGTGCCTTATCCAATACTCGTCTCCTTTCACATCAATGCTGATCACGCTTTATGTATCAAGTTTGATGTAACTGTCTATAAAACAAGCTGAAAGGATTGACCATTCGCATATGCACCATTACACTCATCTTGGCTTAAATAATAATAAAATCATTAATATAAAAAAATCGTTGGCAAGGAAAATAAAATGGACTCAATCTCTAAGAGACCTAGAACTAGGCTTTCACCTTTAAAAAGAAAACTTCAGCTGATGGAAATCGCGCTTGAAGTGTTCTCTCGTCGCGGCATTGGCCGTGGTGGACACGCTGATATTGCAGACATCGCTCAGGTGTCTGTAGCAACCGTATTTAACTACTTCCCAACCCGTGAAGATCTGGTTGATGAAGTACTGAATCACGTTGTACGCCAATTCTCTAACTTCCTTTCAGACAATATCGACTTAGATATTCACGCAAAAGAAAACCTACATAATATTGCGACTGAAATGGTGACGTTAGTGGCTCAAGACAGCCATTGGTTGAACGTATGGTTCGAATGGAGCGCTTCGACTCGTGATGAAGTATGGCCACTGTTCGTAACCACTAACCGCACTAACCAAATGTTAGTCCAGAACATGTTTAGCAAAGCGATTGAACGCGGCGAAGTTTGTGACGATCACGACCCTAAACATCTAGCGAACCTATTCCACGGCATCTGCTACTCGCTATTCATCCAAGCGAAACGTGTAGAAACACCTGAAGAGCTTTCAAGCTTAACAGATAGCTACTTAAACATGCTGTGCATTTATAAATAGATTCGAGATTCGAGTAAATAATTTAAGGGTTGGCCTAAGCGGTCAACCCTTTTTTGTAGAATGGAATGGCTCTTCGCATCCCGAAGCGCAGCGTACTCGCATCTCGGAGTGAAACGTTCCTGCGCCTTACTTCAGACATAAAAAAACCGCTGACGAATCAGCGGCTTTTAAAAACATTAGCGAGTGACTAAAGAAGAATTACTTCTTCTTTTTCACTGCTTTCTTGTTTGGAAGGTCAGTGATTGAACCTTCGAATACTTCCGCAGCTAGACCAACAGACTCGTGTAGAGTTGGGTGAGCGTGGATAGTAAGTGCGATATCTTCTGCATCACAACCCATTTCGATTGCTAGGCCGATTTCGCCAAGAAGTTCACCACCGTTAGTACCAACAACAGCACCACCGATTACGCGATGAGTCTCTTTATCGAAGATCATCTTAGTCACGCCGTCTGCACAGTCAGAAGCAATTGCACGACCAGAAGCAGCCCAAGGGAAAGTAGCAACTTCGTAGTTGATGCCTTCAGCTTTCGCTTCTTTCTCAGTCTTACCTACCCAAGCAACTTCTGGCTCAGTGTACGCAATTGATGGGATTACTTTAGGATCGAAGTAGTGCTTCTTACCAGAGATAACTTCAGCAGCTACGTGACCTTCATGCACACCTTTGTGAGCAAGCATTGGTTGACCAACAACGTCACCGATCGCATGGATGTGAGGAACGTTTGTACGCATTTGCTTATCAACATTGATGAAACCACGCTCATCAACTTCGATACCCGCTTTTTCAGCGTCGATAAGTGCACCGTTTGGAACACGACCGATAGCAACAAGAACAGCATCGTAGCGCTCAGCTTCAGCTGGTGCTTTTTTGCCTTCCATTGAAACGTAGATACCATCTTCTTTCGCTTCAACTGCTGTTACTTTAGTTTCAAGCATTAGCTTGAACTTGTTCTTAATACGTTTTGTGAAGACTTTAACGATATCTTTATCCGCAGCAGGGATAACTTGATCGAACATCTCTACAACTTCAACTTTAGAACCTAGAGAGTGGTAAACCGTACCCATCTCAAGACCGATGATACCGCCGCCCATGATAAGCAGTTTTTCAGGTACTTCGTTTAGTTCTAGTGCATCCGTAGAATCCCAAATACGTGGGTCTTCATGTGGGATGAAAGGAAGTTTGATTGGGCGAGAACCCGCAGCAATGATTGCGTTGTCGAAGTTAACAGTTGTTGCTTCGCCTTCGCCTTCAACAAGAATGCTGTTAGGACCAGTGAACTTACCGAAACCGTTAACAACAGTAACGTTACGCATCTTAGCCATACCGCCAAGACCGCCAGTTAGTTGATCAACTACTTTTTCTTTCCAAATACGGATCTTGTTGATGTCCGTTTGTGGCTCGCCGAATACAACGCCGTGCTCTGCCATCGCTTTAGCTTCTTCAATTACTTTAGAAACGTGAAGAAGTGCTTTTGATGGAATACAACCAACGTTTAGACATACACCACCAAGAGTGCTGTAACGTTCAACTAGTACTGTTTCTAGACCTAAATCCGCACAACGGAATGCCGCTGAGTAACCAGCAGGACCTGAACCAAGTACAACAACTTGGGCTTTAATTTCTTTGCTCATTGTGACCTCTTGTAGTCATTATCCCTAACAGGCTGAGTAGATGTTCTTAAAATTATTGGGCTTTCAAACAGGAAACATTTTACAGAGATGTTAACAGTGTGAAAGTAGCTTTAAGTTAGCCTGTGAGCTAGACAACAATTCCCTATCAGATTATGAGAAATGCAGGAAACTGTTCTCTAAAAATAGTCTTTATATAAAGAATTAAGGTGACCCGAAAGTCACCTTAATAATTACTTTCTCAATTACAGTACTAGACGACGAATGTCAGATAGTGCGCTGTTTAGGAAAGTAATGAAGCGTGCACCTTCAGCACCATCGATCACACGGTGGTCGTATGATAGAGACAGTGGAAGCTGTAGACGTGGTTGGAACTCTTTACCATTCCAAACTGGCTTAATTTCAGACTTAGATACACCTAGGATACCTACTTCTGGAGCATTTACGATTGGAGTAAATGCAGTACCGCCAATACCACCAAGGCTAGAGATTGTGAAACAACCGCCTTGCATGTCTGCCGCTGTTAGCTTACCAGAACGTGCTTTCTTAGAAACAGCCATTAGCTCTTCTGATAGCTCGTAAATGCCTTTCTTGTTCACGTCTTTGAAGACAGGAACAACTAGACCGTTTGGTGTATCAACAGCGATACCCACGTTTACGTACTTCTTAAGAATGATGCTTTCGCCATCTTCAGAAAGAGAAGAGTTAAACGCTGGGAATGCTTCTAGCGCTTTAGCGACAGCTTTCATGATGAACACAAGTGGAGTGATCTTCATGCCAGTGTCTTTCTTCGCTTCGATTGCGTTCTGTTCTTTACGGAATGCTTCTAGCTCAGTGATGTCTGCGTTGTCCCACTGTGTAACGTGAGGGATCATTACCCAGTTACGGTGCAGGTTAGCGCCAGAGATCTTCTTAATCTTAGAAAGCTTCTGAACTTCAGTTTCGCCGAACTTGCTGAAGTCAACTTTTGGCCATGGTAGTAGACCAAGAGCAGAACCGTCGCCGCCTTTGCCAGATGCAGCTGCACCAGACTCAAGACGCTTAAGTGCATCTTTAACGTAAGACTGAACGTCTTCTTTAAGGATACGGCTCTTACGACCAGTACCTTTAACCTTAGAAAGGTTAACGCCAAATTCACGAGCTAGACGACGAACTACTGGAGAAGCGTGCGCGTAGTCACCGTTCTCTTGGAAGTCGCCAGCTGCTGCTGGAGCCGCTGCAGGTGCTTCTGCTTTAGGAGCAGGTGCCGCCGCTGGAGCTGCTGCTTGTGCAGGTGCTGCAACAGGAGCAGGAGCTGCGCCTTCAACTACGAAAGTCATGATTAGAGAGCCAGTTGACACTTTGTCGCCAGCTGCAATCTTGATTTCTTTTACTGTACCAGCGAATGGTGCAGGAACTTCCATTGAAGCTTTGTCGCCTTCAACAGTAATTAGAGATTGCTCTTCTTCTACTGTATCGCCAACCGCTACCATGATTTCAGTAACTTCTACTTCGTCACCACCGATATCAGGAACGTTTACTTCTTTCTCAGCAGATGCTGCTGGAGCCGCTGCAACTGGTGCTGCCGCCGCAGGAGCCGGAGCTGCTGCAGGTGCTGAACCAGCTACTTCGAATACCATTACTAGAGAACCAGTAGAAACTGAATCACCAGAAGCGATCTTGATTTCTTTAACGATACCAGCGAATGGTGCAGGAACTTCCATTGAAGCCTTGTCGCCTTCAACAGTAAGAAGAGATTGCTCTTCTTCTACTGCATCACCGATTGCAACCATGATTTCAGTTACTTCAACTTCATCACCGCCGATGTCTGGTACGTGAACTTCTTTAAGCTCAGCCGCCGCTGCAGGAGCTGCAGCAACTGGTGCCGCCGCTTCAACTGCTGGCGCAGCCGGTGCTGCAGCAGCACCTTCCGCTTCGAAGATCATGATAAGAGAACCAGTAGAAACTGAATCGCCTTCAGCTACTTTGATTTCTTTAACGATACCCGCTTGAGACGCTGGAACTTCCATTGAAGCTTTGTCGCCTTCAACAGTGATCAGTGACTGCTCTTCTTCAACCTTGTCACCAACGTTTACAAGAATCTCAGTTACTTCAACCTCGTCAGCACCGATGTCTGGTACATTAATTTCGATTGTCATTGTATTTACCTACCTTAATGCCAGTCTTATGCGTATTGCGGGTTAGTTTTTTCAGTGTCGATATCGAACTTAGCAATTGCTTCAACAACTACTGATTTCTCAATGTCACCACGTTTAGCCAGTTCAGTTAGAGCTGCAACTACGATGTAGCCAGCGTTAACTTCGAAGTGACGACGTAGGTTTGCACGGCTGTCAGAGCGGCCGAAACCATCTGTACCAAGTACTTTGTAAGACTCAGTTGGCATGTACGCACGTACTTGCTCAGCGTAGTTCTTCATGTAGTCAGTCACTGCGATTGCAGGTTCCTTACCAAGAACAGTCGTGATGTACGGTACTTTCTCTTCAGCTTCTGGGTGAAGCATGTTGTCACGCTCTACCGCTTGGCCGTCACGAGTTAGTTCGTTGAACGACGTTACAGAGAATACGTCAGATGCTACGCCGTACTCTTCGCTTAGAATTTCAGCTGCTTTACGCGCTTCGTTCATGATAGTACCAGAGCTCATTAGTTGAACTTTGCCCTTAGCACCAGCGTGAGATTCAAGCTTGTAGATACCCTTACGGATGCCTTCTTCAGCGCCTTCTGGCATTGCTGGCATTGCGTAGTTCTCGTTCATTACTGTTAGGTAGTAGTAAACGTTCTCTTGCTCAGGACCGTACATGCGACGGATACCGTCTTGCATGATTACCGCTAGCTCGTAAGCAAACGTTGGGTCGTAAGAGATACAGTTCGGGATAGTGTTCGCTTGGATGTGCGAGTGACCATCTTCGTGCTGTAGACCTTCACCGTTCAGTGTTGTACGACCTGCAGTAGCACCTAGTAGGAAGCCACGAGCTTGTTGGTCGCCTGCTAGCCATGCCATGTCACCAATACGTTGGAAACCGAACATTGAGTAGTAGATGTAGAACGGGATCATCGGTAGATCGTTTGTGCTGTATGAAGTTGCAGCAGCAACCCATGAAGCCATAGAACCTAGTTCGTTGATACCTTCTTGAAGTACTTGACCAGACGTTGCTTCTTTGTAGTAAGAAACGATGCCTTTATCTTCAGGTGTGTATTCTTGACCGTGTGGGTTGTAGATACCAACCTGACGGAATAGACCTTCCATACCGAATGTACGAGCTTCATCACAGATGATAGGAACGATGTTCTTACCAATGTTCTTATCTTTAAGAAGGATGTTTAGCGTACGTACATAAGCCATAGTTGTAGAGATATCACGCTTCTGTTCACCTAGTAGAGGTGCGAATGCGTCTAGCTCAGGAACTTTGAATTCTTGAGTGAATTTAGGCAGACGTGCTGGCGTGTAACCTTGTAGGGCTTTACGACGAGCATGTAGGTATTCGTACTCAGCAGAACCTTCTTCAAGAGTCAGGTAAGGAAGCTCAGACACTTTCTCATCAGAAAGGATGTCTTGTAGGCCTAGACGGTCACGTAGGTATTGTACGTGAGTCATATCCATCTTCTTAACACCGTGAGCGATGTTCTTACCTTCTGCAGCTTCACCCATGCCGTAACCTTTAACTGTCTTAGCTAGGATTACTGTTGGCTTGCCACCTGTCTCTTTTGCATTGTTGAATGCAGCGAACAGTTTAGAAGAGTCGTGACCACCACGCTTCAGTTCGAAGATTTGGTCGTCAGTCATGTCTGCAACTAGTGCAGCTGTTTCTGGGTACTTACCAAAGAAGTGCTCACGTACGTATGCGCCATCTTTAGATTTGAATGTCTGGTAGTCACCATCGATAGTTTCGTTCATTAGTTGAAGAAGCTTACCAGTAGTGTCTTTAGCTAGTAGAGAATCCCAGTTGCTACCCCAGATAACTTTAACAACGTTCCAACCTGCACCTTTGAATAGGCCTTCAAGTTCTTGGATGATGCTACCGTTACCCATTACAGGGCCGTCTAGACGCTGTAGGTTACAGTTGATTAGGAAACATAGGTTGTCTAGCTTCTCACGCGCAGCGAAAGAGATAGCACCACGTGATTCTGGCTCATCCATCTCACCGTCACCTAGGAAAGCGTATACACGTTGAGCAGAAGTATCTTTAAGACCACGGCCGTCAAGGTACTTAAGGAAGCGCGCTTGGTAGATCGCAGAGATCGGACCTAGACCCATAGATACTGTAGGGAACTGCCAGAACTCAGGCATCAGTTTAGGGTGCGGGTAAGAAGGAATACCTTTACCATCAACTTCTTGACGGAAGTTATCTAGCTGCTCTTCAGTTAGACGACCTTCAACGAATGCACGAGAGTAGATACCTGGAGAGATGTGACCTTGGTAATAAACTAGATCGCCACCGTCCGTCTCGTTTGGAGCACGGAAGAAGTGGTTGAAACATACTTCGTAGAACGCTGCTGCTGACTGGTAAGAAGCCATGTGACCACCAAGGTCTAGGTCTTTCTTAGAAGCACGCAATACAATCATGATTGCGTTCCAGCGAATAATCGAACGAATACGACGCTCAAGAGTTACGTCACCAGGGTAAGCTGGCTCTTGTGCTGCTGGAATTGTGTTGATGTAGTTTGTGTTGATGCCTGTAGCCATATCAACACCATCTAAACGCGCTTTATCTAGAACTTGTTCTAGTAAAAACTGTGCACGTTCTACACCTTCTTCACGTACTACTGACTCAAGAGCTTCTAACCAATCTTGAGTTTCCAGAGCATCAACGTCATGCTTCATGTCAGACATGGCGATCTATCCTTTTTGTTAGTTGGATTCTACTAAACACGTAAAAAGCCGAAGTATTACGGCTATTTACCCTGTTGAATTCGACGTAAAGAACGTTCGCGACGCGATTCTTCTTTGGTCAAATCCATCAATGTTTCTTCGATGTAAGCTAAATGAGAGTGTGACATTTCACGTGCCTGTTCTGGCTGTCCTGAAACGATCGCATCTACAATGTTAGCTCGATGTATACTCACTTTCTCCACAACGTCTTTACGACGATGCAACAGCTTTAAATTTTCTAAGACGTTTTGTTCGAGTAACGGAGCCAAGCTGCGAACAATGTGCAGTAACACCACATTGTGCGCTGCCTCTGTTAAAGCAATAAGAAAAGCCATCACCGCTGCAGATTCGGCTTCAATATCCCCCTTATCTTGCGCACCGCGAATTTTCTCTTGGCATGCTTGAATTCGAGCAAAGTCTTCATCAGTGCCACGCAATGCCGCGAAGTAAGCCGAAATCCCTTCCATCGCATGACGCGATTCCAACAAGTCTAGTTGGGTTTCAGAATGGGAGGACAACAAATTAAGCAAAGGATCTGAAAAGCTTTTCCAGATATTTTCGCTAACAAACGTACCTCCACCTTGACGGCGAGTAAGCAGGCGTTTTGCTTCTAAACGTTGTATCGCTTCTCGGATTGAAGGACGAGACACATCGAACTGTTTCGCCAGTTCACGCTCAGGCGGCAGCTGCTGCCCTGGAGCCAGTGTTCCTTCCACTATCAACCTTTCTAACTCTTGCTCGATAACATCGGAGAGTTTTGGCTGACGAATCCTTTGATAAGCCATAGTTTGTTGTTCTTCTTTTTCTTCGCTGACAATTGGTAATACCAATTTTAAGTTGGGCAGAAATTAACATAATTAAAACGCCACTGTCCAGTGTAAAATTGACCTGCATCATAGAACGCAGTGTGAATTAACCATGATTTAACAAATGAAATTTAAAACAGCAACCAAATTGGTCTTACCATTTACAGGGGTAATACTTTTGGGGAGGTTTCGTGCTAGAAAGTTTCAGGATAAAAATGAATTGTTTCAGAAAGATTAGTGCCACTTGTTTAAAAATCGAACCAAGCGCACATTTAGGGTCGAATTTCTGTTAATAAGTTTTAATAAATGAGTGTTTGATAAGCTCGTCACACTCTCTATTTATTGATGCTCTTCTCTCCACCACTTTCTTTACATCGCAACAACAAAAATTCACAAGTCATTATGCTAGGCGTTGACTATTCAACGCCCAAAAGCGGTAAGGTCATAACCAAAAACTAAGACTTAAGCTTTTAGCTTTCCTTTAAACTTCTTCCAATCGAACACCAAGCCAGGGTCAGTTTTACGCAGAGGCGCTATATATTGATGGCCAGTGATGCGTTCGGTGGTGATTTGAGGAAAAGTGGATACAATCGTTTCTGTTAATTGGGCAAGCGCTTGATACTGCTGCTCGCTATACGCCACAAAGTCACTGCCCTCGAGTTCAATACCAATCGAATAATCATTACATCTGTCACGCCCTGCAAAGCTCGAATGGCCGGCATGCCAAGCTCGGTCTAAGAACGAAACGAACTGCACCACTTCGCCATCACGACGAATCAAGCAGTGCGCCGATACGCCCATTTGGTGAATCACCTTAAAAAATGGGTGTTCCGACGGGTCTAGCTTGCCTGTAAAAAACTGTTCGACGTAAGGCCCACCAAATTGCCCCGGAGGCAAACTAATGTTGTGGACCACCAGCAGAGAGATATCCTCGACACTAGGTCTAGCATCAAAATACGGGGAAGGAACATGCCGAGCGTTGTCATACCATCCGTTGGAGCTGATCGTCATCTTGGTCTCACTTTCTTTTCTGCTAGCACAATAAGATGTGACCTTGCCCATAGAGCAGTCGCGCTAGCCTCTTTAATTTGAAGTTAAGCAAGAGTATCATTCCATTCCCACTCCCTTTCAAGATTAGATTTGCGATGAAAAACACACATAACAGCCACCAACGCCTTGACTACTTAAAACAGCAACTGCCTCTAGAGATCACTCGTGCAGTCGCTGAGACCATCAAAGAAGATCTAGGTGGCACGTTAGATCCAGCGGCTGACATCACAGCAAGTCTAATCCCTGCAGACGCAATCAACAGCGCAACCATCATTACCCGTGAGCACGGTGTGTTCTGTGGTAAAGCGTGGGCTGATGAAGTGTTTAAGCAACTGGGCGGTGAAGTGACTATCGAGTGGAATGTAGAAGATGGCGACAAAGTTGAACCAAACCAAACGCTTTGCACGCTAACAGGCCCAGCACGCGCGCTATTAACGGGTGAGCGTAACGCAATGAACTTCATTCAAACGCTATCTGGCTGTGCGACGACTACGGCTATCTACGCAGACAAAATTAAACATACAGAGTGCCGCCTGTTAGACACTCGCAAAACGATTCCTGGCCTACGTAGTGCACTAAAATACGCTGTAGCGTGTGGCGGTGGCTTCAACCACCGTATCGGTGTTTTCGACGCTTACCTAATCAAAGAAAACCACATCATCGCGTGTGGTGGCATTGAGAAAGCTATCTCTACAGCAAAAGAGCTCAACCCAGGTAAACCAGTAGAAGTTGAAACCGAAAGCCTAGAAGAGCTAGAGCAATCGATCAATGCTGGTGCAGACATCATCATGCTAGACAACTTCACTACCGCCATGATGCGTGAAGCCGTGAAAATCAACGCTGGACGTGCAGCACTAGAAAACTCTGGCAACGTGACGCTAGATACGATTGCAGAATTTGCTGAAACAGGCGTTGATTACATCTCGGTAGGTGCATTAACTAAGCACCTAAAAGCAATGGATCTATCAATGAGATTCAAAGCGTAATTGACTGAATAATAGATAATTTCCGTGAAGGCACTGTTGATGATAGTGCCTTTTTTATTACCTTAATTATCAGTATTTCAGGCAGTTATTTAAGTTGATCGCATAAATTTGCGTGCTATATGAAACACCACACTAATAAATACAAAACCACTCGCGACCACACCTGAACACCATTCCACTTCCCCATTTCGACTTCTATTCTTTCCATCAACCAGTGCTTGCGCTGAAACAAACTAAAGAATGGAATTAGACAATGAATAACAAGAACAAAAGAACGAACCAGAAAGGCTTTACGCTGATTGAATTGATGATTGTGGTGGCAATTATTGGGGTTTTATCGGCGATCGCTGTGCCTGCGTACCAAGATTACTCAGCTAAAGGGGCGCTAGGTTCAGCGCTAGCGACATCAACAGCACTAAAAACGCCAGTAGAGCAACATATAGTGGAGAATGGAAGTTTTCCGGCATCAGCAAGTATTGCGATACCTAGCTTTTCACTGGGTACCATAAACGTCGCAGCAAGCGGAGCTACAGGATCAAATGGTAGCATTACCGTAACCCTAACTAGTACTTCCGCAAATGGTGGCATTGTTACTTGGACACGAGAGGATGGTTTGTGGGAGTGCGGTATTTCAGGGACAACCTTTACCCTACAAGGTTGTGGTTAGTGCTAACCAACCTTCCAACCGTTCTATGTCAGGCTGATTTACTTAGCCTGACTCAGGAACAAGCCGTTGCGGAACATATACATGCTTCGGGTATTTCGACACCTGAAGCTTTACTCGTTCTGGATTTTTTCACTAGCGAGAGTCTCGCACATAACATTCAGGCCATCTTCGGTCTGCCATTGGTGCAACTCGCCAATGTTGATTATGAAATCTTATGTGACCAATTAGGGCTTCGTGAACTGATCACCAAGTATCGTGCGATACCGATTTCAGTCTCTAATTCTACTCTAACACTCGCCTCAGCCGACCCGACCGATTTACAAGCCGAAGATGATTTCCGATTCGCGACGGGATTACAGATTGAATTAGTTGTCGCTAACTACTCTGAATTAGAAGGCGCAATACGCAAGTTGTATGGCCGCTCTATTTCCGGGCAAGGTTCGAAACGCAAAGAGATCACTCAAGATGAACTCGCCAATCTTGTTGAAGTCTCTGACGACGAGATAGCGTCGATTGAAGACCTCAGCCAGGACGACTCCCCTGTCAGCCGATTCATAAATCAAATACTGGTTGATGCGGTACGCAAAGGTGCATCAGATATCCACTTCGAACCTTATGAAGAGCACTACCGAGTACGCCTGCGTTGTGATGGCATCCTTGTTGAAATACAGCAACCAGCCTCCCACTTAAGTCGTCGTTTATCAGCCCGTTTAAAGATTCTCGCCAAGCTTGATATTGCCGAACGTCGCTTACCTCAAGATGGACGAATAAAACTGCGCCTGAATGATGAGCTCGCGATTGATATGCGAGTCTCAACATTGCCGACCTTGTGGGGTGAGAAGATTGTACTTCGACTGCTTGATAGCAGCGCTGCTAATTTAGATATCGATAAATTAGGTTATAGCGAAGATCAAAAAGCCCTCTACCTCAATGCACTGAAACGCCCACAAGGGATGATCTTAATGACAGGGCCCACTGGCAGCGGAAAAACCGTCTCCCTATATACTGGCCTTCGAGTGCTCAACACCACTGAACGCAATATCTCGACAGCTGAAGACCCAGTGGAAATTAACCTATGTGGTATCAATCAGGTACAAGTGACGCCTAAAATCGGCTTTGGGTTTGCTGAGGCGCTGCGATCATTTTTACGACAAGATCCCGATGTCGTAATGGTTGGTGAGATCCGCGACTTGGAAACCGCAGAGATCGCGATCAAAGCATCGCAAACCGGTCACTTGGTCCTTTCAACGCTGCACACGAATTCCGCCGCAGAAACCGTCACTCGACTCGCTCATATGGGGATAGAACCCTTTAACCTCGCTTCATCACTGAGTTTGATTATCGCCCAACGACTGGCAAGACGATTGTGCAACCATTGCAAAGAAGATGACAACTCACCGGACATATTTCTGCGTCACTCGATTCCTAACAACCAAACCATCTACAAAGCTAATCCCCAAGGGTGTAATGAGTGTAATCAAGGTTATTCGGGGCGAGTGGGTATCTATGAAGTCATGCCTTTTAGCGATCAGCTGAAAAATAGCCTGATAGACAAGCCTAACGCGTTAGCCATTGAAAACTTGGCTCGCCGAGAAGGCATGAGAACTCTGCAAGAGTCGGGGCTAGATAAATTGCTTGAAGGCACCACCAGCTATCAAGAACTGCAACGTGTTCTGTACCTATAAACTAATGGATCACCAATGAGTAGCAAGTCCAAACAATCACAACTAAAAAGCTATCACTGGAAAGGTATTAATAGTTCCGGCAAGAAAGTGTCTGGGCAGACCTTAGCGCTCACCGAATTGGAAGTACGAGAAAAGCTCAAAGAGCAGCACATTCAGATTAAGAAAATCAAAAAGAAAAGTATTTCAGCCGTCACTCGTTTAACCCATAGAGTCAAAGCCAAAGACATCACTATTTTGACTAGGCAGCTAGCGACCATGCTGGCTACGGGGGTGCCTATCGTGCAAGCCATCAAGTTGGTATCAGACAACCACCGTAAAGCTGAAATGAAATCGATTTTATCGCACATCTGCAAAGGCGTAGAAGCCGGAACGCCAATCTCAAAAGCGATGCGAACCGCAAGCCGTCACTTTGATGACCTCTATACTGACTTGGTCGCGACAGGCGAACTTTCTGGCAATCTCGCACAAGTGTTCGAGCGCTTAGCGACCTATAGAGAAAAGAGTGAGCAATTAAAATCCAAAGTCGTCAAAGCACTGATTTACCCTGCCATGGTGGTCACCGTTGCACTGACTGTTTCTTATCTAATGCTGACCATGGTGATTCCGGAGTTTGAATCGATGTTTTCAGGCTTTGGTGCCGACCTGCCTTGGTTTACTCAACAAGTACTCTACCTTTCCCATTGGATGCAGGCTTACAGTTTTTATACGGCTGTAGGCATCGGGCTTGTTGTCCTGATTATTTACCAACTGTGTCAACGTTCCCACTCGATCAGACTGTCTGTCAGTCGGCTAGGATTACGTTTCCCTGTTCTTGGAGGCGTATTAGCCAAAGCCTCTATTGCCAAATTTAGCCGAACCTTATCGACAAGCTTTAGTTCTGGCATTCCGATTTTAATGAGCCTAAAAACCACAGCCAAAACCGCAGGCAACCTGCATTATGAGTCGGCGATCATTGAAGTTCACCGAGAAACGGCTGCTGGCATGCCGATGTATATCGCAATGCGCAATACCAATGCCTTCCCCGAAATGGTGTTACAGATGGTGATGATTGGCGAAGAGTCTGGCAACCTTGATGATATGCTCAATAAAGTAGCCTCGATTTACGAGTTTGAAGTAGACAACACCGTCGACAATTTAGGCAAGATTCTAGAGCCACTGATCATCGTGTTTTTAGGCACCGTTGTTGGTGGACTTGTGGTTGCGATGTACTTACCGATCTTTAATCTTATGAGTGTGTTAGGATAGTTAAAAGCAACTAAACACCCATGAGCAGCAATCTCTGCTCACCTTGATTAAGTGGTAAAGGACACTATGGAAGTATTTCACTACTATCCTTGGCTATTCCCCGTATTAGCTTTCATTTTTAGCCTTCTTATCGGCAGTTTCCTCAACGTAGTCATACACCGTTTACCGATAATGATGGAACGAGAGTGGCAACAAGAGTGCTCGGAATATTTCTCTCAATATAAAATTCCAGCACCAGAAGGAAAGTTTAATCTCAGCATTCCTCGTTCAACCTGCCCGAAATGCAAAACCCAATTAAGAATCGTCGACAATATTCCAGTCTTAAGCTGGTTGTTCTTAAAGGGGAAGTGCCACAGCTGTGCGAATCCAATCAGTGCTCGCTACCCTTTGGTCGAACTGCTTACCGCAATACTTTGCACAATGGTTGCTAGCCACTTTGGTTTCAGTTACTACGCCATTACTTTGATTTTTTTCACCTTCGCACTGATTACCGCGACCTTTATCGATCTCGATACTATGTTGTTGCCTGATCAAATCACCTTGCCTTTGGTTTGGTCTGGTATCACTTTAGCACTGTTTAATATCAGCCCTGTATCACTTCAAGACTCAGTTGTAGGGGCAATGGCTGGCTACCTAGCGCTGTGGTCTGTTTATTGGTTGTTCAAACTACTGACAGGCAAAGAAGGTATGGGTTACGGTGACTTCAAACTCCTGGCTGCGCTTGGCGCATGGCTTGGTTGGCAGCACCTACCGATGATCATCCTTTTATCTTCGCTTGTTGGACTTGTGTTTGGTTTGATTCAACTTCGCTTGAAACAGCAAGGCATAGATAAAGCCTTTCCATTTGGCCCCTACCTTGCGATTGCGGGTTGGGTAAGCTTGATGTGGGGTAACGACATCATGGGTTGGTATTTCACTTCTGTACTAGGAATTTAACCATGGCAATCATTATCGGATTAAGCGGTGGTATCGCTAGTGGCAAAACCACCGTCGCTAACTTGTTCAATGAGCATTTTAATATTGATATTGTTGATGCTGATATCGTGGCACGTGAAGTGGTCGCACTGGGCAGTGATGGTTTAAAACAGATTACAGAACACTTTGGTGAGTCTATCTTGCTTGAAGATGGAACACTCAACCGAAGTAGGCTACGTGAGCTTATCTTCTCGAATCCAAAAGAGAAGCAATGGCTCAATGATCTTCTTCATCCCATGATCCGTGAGAAAATTGACAGTGACCTGTCTAAAATCACATCCCCGTATGGTTTATTAGTCGCACCGCTATTGGTTGAAAACCAAATGCAAGGCATGACCGATCGCGTATTAATCGTTGATGTGCCAGCAGAAGTGCAAATAGAACGAACGATGAGTCGTGATAATGTTTCTAGGGAACAAGTTGCATCAATTTTAAAATCACAGGCTTCAAGAGAACAACGCTTAGCAGTTGCAGATGACGTGATTAAAAACCATACTAAAAACCAAGAACTTTTGCCTCAAATCACAGATTTACATCAAAAGTATCTGGCAATCAGTGCTGTAGATGGGTCAGAATAGAACAATGTTGAATGAAGGTTTGCTCGATGATCACCCATAAATTTGAACATCCGCTAAATGAGAAAACACGCATCTACTTAAGAGTCGAATCACTCTTGAGGCAGCTACACTTGTCTTCTACATTTTCCGATGCTCAACAGTATCAACTCTTTTTCCGTTCCATCTTTGATCTGATTGAAATCTTCGAACAGATCCAACTCAAGAGCGAACTCGCAAAAGATATTGAGAAACAACGTGTAACCTACAAAAGTTGGTTGGATGTTGAAGGTGTCGATCAAGAGATGCTGACATCACTGCTTAATGACATTGGTAATATCTATCGTGATCTGATGCAGGCAGAGCGTTTTGGCCAATCACTTAAAGAAGACCGCTTCCTGAGTGCGATTCGCCAACGCTTTAATCTTCCAGGTGGCTCATGCTGCTTTGATTTACCGGCACTGCATTATTGGCTGCACCTTCCTCTCGATAAGAGAATGAGAGATGCTAAAGCTTGGATGGATAGCTTACAGCCTCTGTATGAAGCGCTAACACTGTGGTTGAAGCTCACCAGAGAGACTGGCCACTTTAAAGAGCAAATCGCTCGTGCTGGCTTCTTCCAGAGCGATGCCGATGAAGCGAATATCCTTCGCCTTTCTATTCCAATGCAATACGGTGCCTACCCGATGATCTCGGGTCATAAAAACCGTTTTGCTGTTAAGTTCATGAGCTTTGAAACTGGGCAAGCCTGTACTCAAGACATCGAATTTGAATTGGCGATCTGCACCTAATTAAATTTCTTTTATAGTTTGGCTTGAGTCCTCACTCGAGCCTAAACTCTTTCTTACAATACCCTCTAATTAAGAATCACTATGTCGAACAAAATCACCATCGTTAAATGCCCTCAATGTAATACTGACGTTGAATGGGGTGAACAAAGCCCGCACCGCCCGTTTTGCAGCAAGCAATGTCAGATGATTGATTTCGGTGAATGGGCTGATGAAGAGAACAGCATCGCTGGCGCACCTGATATGTCGGATAGCGATGGTTGGTCGGAAGACCAGTACTAAGATTCGAGATTCGAGATTCGAGATTCGAGATTCGAGATTCGAGATTCGAGATTCGAGATTCGAGATTCGAGATTCGGAAAAATGATTGAAGGGTTGGCGTTTAACGTCAATCCTTTTTTATTGCCTATAGCATGGCGCTAGTAGAGATTCCCTACTCCTTCCTTTGTCAGTCTAGGGAATGACGGTTAAATGTGAGTTTCGTTTTAGTCCGTTATCCTCAAGAGCGAGTTGGGGATATATTACTTTCAAAACTCTAAATAGCAGGCACAAAAAAGCGGAGCCAAGTGGCTCCGCTTTTATCGATAGAATGCAAAAAGAATTACTTCTTAGTAAGCTTCTCTTTAATACGAGCTGACTTACCAGAACGCTCACGTAGGTAGTACAACTTGGCACGACGTACTGCACCACGGCGTTTAACTTCGATGCTATCAACCATTGGAGAGTGAGTTTGGAACGCACGCTCTACGCCTTCACCGTTCGAGATCTTACGAACTGTGAATGCAGAGTGTAGACCACGGTTACGAATAGCGATTACAACGCCTTCGAAAGCCTGTAGACGCTCACGGTCACCTTCTTTTACCTTAACCTGAACTACAACAGTGTCACCTGGTGCGAATTTAGGAAGGTCTGATTTTAGTTGCTCTTCTTCAAGAGCCTTGATGATGTTGCTCATTTGTATAAATTCCTAGAATAAACTGATACTAAATTTAATAGGTTACTGCTTGCTTTTCGTTAAGAGCGTTGCTCTTTAATGAATTCAGCCAGTAATTGTTCCTGTTCGTCAGTCAGAGCTAGGTTTTCCAGGAGTTCTGGTCTTCTTAGCCAAGTTCGGCCCAACGATTGTTTTAATCGCCAGCGACGAATGTCCTTATGGTTTCCAGACTTGAGTACCGATGGCACATCTTTATCGTCTAGCACCTCAGGGCGCGTATAATGGGGACAATCTAGCAAACCATTTGCAAAAGAATCTTCTTCTGCTGAAGCGAAATCTCCAAGTACACCCGGAACAAACCGAGATACTGAATCAATCAGCGTCATGGCTGGCAGTTCGCCACCCGTCATCACAAAATCTCCAATCGACCATTCTTCGTCAACTTCAGATTGAATGATGCGCTCATCTACCCCTTCGTAGCGACCACAAATAAGAAGTAAATTCTCGTTTGTTGCCAGCTCTTCAACACCTTTCTGGTCGAGTTTACGACCTTGAGGTGAAAGATAGATAACTTTCGTCTTTCCCGGTGCTGCTTGCTTGGCCGTTTTGATAGCGTCGCGCAAAGGCTGAACCATCATTAACATGCCAGGACCACCACCGTAAGGTCTGTCATCAACAGTGCGATGTTTATCATGAGTGAAATCACGAGGATTCCATGTCTCAATAGATAAAAGACCTTTTTTAACCGCTTGACCTGTTACTCCAAAATCAGTAACAGAACGGAACATTTCAGGAAAAAGGCTAATAATGCCAACCCACATGTGTTCTCTCGCTCTGTAATTTGGAGTTAGAATCCAGGATCCCAGTCAACTTCGATCCGGCGAGCTTCGCGATCAACTTTCTTGATCACTTGCTCTTCAAGGTACGGTACTAACCGTTCCTTTTGGCCAAAAGCATCTTTAAGATTTGCTTTGATTACTAGAACATCGTTCGAGCCAGTCTCTAATAGGTCAGTGACCTTACCAAGGTCGTAACCTTTAGTAGTAAAGACTTGCATACCGAACAATTCGCGCCAGTAGAATTCATCTTCTGACAATTCAGGTAACGAAGCAGGGTCAATAGCAATTTCAAAGTTAGTCATCAGTTGCGCGTCTTCACGAACATCTAATCCCGCTAGCTTACATACATAACCTTGGCCATGACGTTTCCAGCTCTCAACTTTGTACTCAACCCACTTACCCTTTTGGTTTAAATACCAAGGGCTGTAATCAAATATGCTTTCAGCATTGTCTGTGTAGGAGAACACTTTAAGCCAGCCACGAATACCATAGGTAGACCCAAGTTTACCCATGACAATTCTATTGTTTTGCTCGCTCATAGTTTCTTTACCCTTCATCGACATAAGCTATTTCTCTTTAAAAAAGAATTAAGCCGCTTTTTGAGCGTCTTTAACTAGCTTAGCTACACGATCAGATAGAGATGCGCCTTGACCAACCCAGTGGTTAACACGATCTAGGTCTAGACGTAGACCTTCTTCTTGACCTTGAGCAGTAGGGTTAAAGAAACCTACTTTCTCGATGAAACGGCCAGTTGCAGCGTTACGGCTATCCGCAACTACGATTTGATAAAATGGGCGCTTCTTTGCACCGTGACGTGCCAAACGAATGGTTACCATGTCGTCCTCTTTGCTTTCTTAATAAAATAATTAACCCCAAGTATAAGTAAATAGCTTGGGGTCTCGTGCCAAATTAAAGCCCCGGAATTTTACTCTTATTCCGGGGCAATGCAAGGGCTTTAGCTATTTTTTCACCAACATAGCTGCCGTACACTTTCTGTGACACGGCTAACACTATGAAAAGTAACGTAGCTAAAGCTTACATTTGTAGATTATCGACCAAACGGGTTAAAGCCACCACCCATTCCGCCCATACCTCCACCGCCGCCCATCATGCCTTGCATGTTGCGCATCATGCCTTTCATGCCACCTTTCTGCATTTTCTTCATCATCTTCTGCATTTGGGTGAACTGCTTAAGCATACGGTTTACATCTTGTACCTGTGTACCTGAACCAGCGGCAATACGCTTTTTGCGTGAGCCTTTGATTAGGTCAGGGCGTTGACGCTCTTTCATGGTCATAGAGTTGATGATCGCTTCCATTTGCTTGAACATCTTGTCATCAACTTTATCTTTAACGTTATCTGGTAGCTGAGACATGCCTGGAAGCTTATCCATCATGCCCATCATGCCGCCCATGTTTTGCATCTGACCAAGTTGTTCACGGAAGTCTTCAAGGTCAAAGCCTTTCTTCTCTTTGAACTTCTTAGCCAGTTTCTCTGCTTTCTCGGTATCAACGTTTTTCTGTAGGTCTTCAATAAGAGACAGAACGTCGCCCATACCTAGGATACGAGAAGCAACACGATCTGGGTGGAACGGTTCTAGTGCGTCAGTCTTTTCACCAACACCTAAGAACTTAATCGGTTTGCCTGTGATATGACGAACAGACAGAGCTGCACCACCACGCGCATCACCATCAACTTTCGTCAAGATAACACCGGTTAGTGGTAGCGCATCGCCAAAGGCTTTTGCAGTATTCGCAGCATCTTGACCTGTCATTGCATCAACAACGAATAGTGTCTCTACTGGTTTAATTGCAGTATGAAGCTCTTTAATCTCGCCCATCATCTCTTCATCGATAGCCAAACGACCAGCAGTATCGACAAGTAGCACGTCGTAGAATTTCTTCTTCGCGTGGTCGATTGCAGCGTTTGCAATATCAAGAGGCTTTTGATCAGCTGAAGATGGGAAGAAGTCTACGCCAACATCGCTTGCTAACGTTTCAAGCTGTTTGATCGCCGCTGGACGGTAAACGTCGGCAGATACAACCAAGACTTTCTTCTTGTCACGCTCAGTTAGAAGCTTAGATAGCTTACCTACCGATGTGGTTTTACCCGCACCTTGTAGACCCGCCATTAAGATAACGGCTGGCGGCTGCGCTGCTAGGTTAAGAGCCTCGTTAGACTCACCCATCACCGCTTCAAGTTCAGCTTGAACGATCTTAATAAATTCTTGACCAGGCGTTAGAGATTTAGAAACCTCAACACCCACAGCACCTTCTTTTACGCGCTTAACAAAATCGCGGACAACGGGCAGTGCAACGTCGGCTTCAAGTAGCGCCATACGCACTTCACGCAGCGTCTCTTTAATATTGTCTTCGGTCAGACGACCTTTACCGCTGATGTTCTTCAGCGTTTTGGATAGACGATCCGTTAAATTATCAAACATAGTTTTCTCTTCGCTCAAAACTGCGACTATTACTGTGAGTATACATTAGCGCGGATTAGAGTCATACCCGTTGTAGAGCGTTAATCATCCGTGCTTGTGATGTGAGACATTATTCACTTGGAATTGAATGAGGTTCGCCATAGCCCCAAAGAGCGATGCGAGGTATAATTCGCCAATTAGTAATCATTTAAATGGATACCATGGACAGTCTTATTGCGATCGCAGCAGCCTTTCTTTATACAATGGCGATTTCCACGATCATTCCAGGTCTCGTGCACCAAACAGGAATCCGTGTAAAAACGGTGTTTATCAGCGCATTACTTGCTCTAGCTTTCCATGCTTGGTTGCTTGGCGATTTGATTTTTAATGCCAGTGGCCAAAACCTCAGTATCTTGAACGTTGCTTCATTAATCAGTTTAATCATATCTGTGGTTATGAGCGGCGCTATGCTCAAAACTCGTTTGTGGTTTATCTTACCCGTCGTTTATAGCTTCGCGGCACTGAACTTGATGGCTGCCACTTTTCTTCCAAGCACCTTCATCAAACATCTAGAGAATGACCCAAAACTGCTCGTGCACATCTCTTTGGCTCTATTCTCATACGCGACACTGACTATCGGCGCGCTATACGCCCTGCAACTCGCGTGGCTAGATCACAAACTTAAAAAGAAAAAAGCGTTGGTGATCAACCCTAACCTACCTCCTTTAATGATGGTGGAGAGACAGCTTTTCAAGATCATTCTGATTGGTAATGGCTTATTAACGGGTACTTTGTTAACCGGCCTCATCTTCGTACAAGATATGTTTGCTCAAGGAAAAGCGCACAAGGCTGTGCTGTCTTTTATCGCTTGGGTTATCTACTCCATCCTTCTATGGGGTCACTATCAGAAAGGTTGGCGTGGACAAAAAGTCACGTGGTTTGCACTCGCGGGTGCCAGCATGCTCACATTAGCCTACTTCGGTAGTCGCTTCGTTCAGGAAATCATCCTGAACTAGTCTGTAAAATAAAGGCAAGGTCTCACATACCTTGCCTTTAAAATATTGAGTGCAATACATTCAATTGACATCTCGACCATGTTCGGTCATAAATTAATCAAGATACACAAATAGGAAAAGAATAGTTTTGGACGACATATCAACGGGTATCTTATTTGCGCTACTCGCGTGTCTCATTGTAATTTCTGGTTATTTCTCTGGTTCCGAAACGGGCATGATGTCCCTGAACCGCTACCGTTTAAAGCACTTGGCCAATACGGGTCATAAAGGTGCCAAACGTGTAGAAAAACTTCTGAACCGCCCAGACAGATTGATTGGTCTCATTCTTATCGGCAACAATCTCGTCAACATTCTTGCATCTGCGATCGCTACTATTCTTGGTATGCGCATCTACGGGGATATCGGTGTGGCTATCGCTACTGGTACCCTGACTCTCGTGATCCTCGTGTTCGCCGAGGTAACACCAAAGACCATCGCTTCTCTATTTCCTGAACGTGTCTCTTACGCGAGTAGTATCCTTTTGATGATACTGATGAAGGTGCTGTCACCATTAGTGATCTTGGTCAACTTCATTACCAACGGCTTCATTCGTATCTTAGGTGTCAAAGCCAGCCACGATGCGACCGACCACTTAAGCTCAGAAGAGCTTAGAACCGTGGTAAATGAAGCAGGTAGCCTAATCCCTCAGCGTCACCAAGATATGTTGGTGTCTATTCTAGATTTAGAGCACGTCACCGTGAACGACATCATGGTGCCACGTAATGAAATTACTGGTATTGACATCAATGACGACTGGAAATCTATCGTTCGCCAACTGACTCACTCGCCTCATGGCCGTGTGGTGCTGTACCGTGACCAAATAGATGAAGTGGTTGGCATGCTTAGGCTGCGTGAAGCTTACCGTCTGATGCTTGAAAAGAACGAATTCAATAAAGAGACCCTATTGCGTGCAGCGGATGAGATCTACTTTATTCCTGAAGCGACACCACTCAACATTCAACTACTTAAGTTTCAACGCAATAAGCAGCGTATCGGTTTGATTGTTGATGAATATGGCGATATCAACGGCTTGGTTACCTTGGAAGATATTCTGGAAGAGATCGTTGGTGAGTTTACCACTTCAATTGCGCCAAGTTTATCTGAAGAGATCACACCACAAAGTGATGGTAGCTTCTTAATTGAAGGCAGTGCCAATATCAGAGACATCAACAAAGGCTTACAGTGGGCACTGCCTACCGATGGCCCTAGAACGCTGAATGGTTTGATACTGGAACACCTTGAAGATATTCCAGAGAGTCACCTGAGTGTTCAGGTTGCCAGCCACCCAATGGAAATCGTTGAACTCGAAGAGAACCGCATCAAGCTGGTGCGTGTGTTCCCACAGATCGTGAACGGATAATTGATAAGTACTGTTCATTACCGTAAGAACGGCCAACTGAGTTATCACTAATACCTCACATAAACAAAAGGCCCGATTCATTGAATCGGGCCTTTTAACATCTAACTCACCACACTCAAGGTGAAAAGTGATTAGTCAATTTTAAGCTCTTGCAGCATAGACTCTGGCAGTGCCAGTTCATCATTCTTGTTTACAGAGATGCCTGCAGCGATGATCGCATTCGCGATCTCTTTCGCTTCATCCAAAGAGTGCATTGCTGCGGTACCACATTGGTATTCGTTCAGCTCAGGGATCTTATTCTGGCTCTCAACTTTCAGTACGTCTTGCATCGCTGCCAACCAACCGTCAGCTACTTGTTGCTCTGTAGGCGTACCAATCAAGCTCATGTAGAAACCAGTACGGCAGCCCATCGGTGAAATATCGATGATCTCTACATCTGAACCGTTCAATTGATTACGCATGAAACCAGCGTATAGGTGCTCTAGAGTATGGATACCTTTCTCAGATAGGATGTCTTTGTTTGGCGCAGTAAAACGCAGGTCAAACACAGTGATGGTATCCCCTTTTGGGGTTTGCATTGTTTTAGCAACACGAACTGCCGGTGCGTTCATGCGTGTATGATCAACAGTGAAACTATCTAATAAAGGCATTGCTCTTCTCCATGACGTCTGGCTTTAGAAAAACCAGCTTCGATTGTCTTCTAGTTCTTTGCGGCACTGTTTCAGCTGCCATCCATAATCTTTTGCTTGCTGTTCGACTTTGCGCGCCACCTTAATCAACGATGGCTTGCTGTTGTATGACTTGCGCTTATAACCACCACGGCCTTCATGATAAGCCAGGTATTGGTTATACGGGTCCCACAGTGAGATGCCCAATTGACGACGCGTCTCGCTGGTATACCAACCGATGAACATCAATGCATCATCAAAGTTGGTTCTTGAGCCACCGTTATTGGTCGCCTTTTGGAAGTCTTCCCAAGCAGGATCTTGAGCTTGTGCATAACCGTAGGCACTGCTTACACGGCCCCACGGTATAAAGCCAAGAATGTAATCTTTAGGTGGGCGCGCATCATGACGATAACTACTCTCTTGTTTCACAAAAGCCATCGCAACGTTAATCGGCGTGCCCCACTCTTCTTGCATATCCAAGGCATCTTCATACCATGAAGGGTGCTCTCGAAAGATGCTACACAAATTATCTTGCTGCTTTGGCGGTGGCGTTGCACATCCAACCAATAGGCTAGAGACAACACCAACAGTCACTACAGGTAACCATTGACTACTCACACGAGTAGGCTGACCTAATAAGGCTTGCTTCCTTTCCACCAAAGTCTCGCTATGCTTTTAAATACGAAAAATAATCCGCTAAGAAGCTATCAAAATCTTGAGTGCTTGCTTCTTCACTTTGTTGCTGAGCAGTCACAGAGCGTTGAACTTCTGCTTCCATCAACTCAGCTGAATATACTTTGTATTGGTGTGCTTTGTGCTGCTCTGCATACGTTTTACCTAACGTACAGCCCACTTTACCTAAACCACCTAACTTCTTAGTCTCTTCTAGCAACTGGCCAGAAATGGTCAGCTCTGGGTTATCAATCCAAGCTTCAAGCGTATCGCAGGTTTCTTGATATGCACGACCACCTTGTTCAGCGTCCATCATCTCGGCAATAGAGCGTAGGTCTTTAAAGACACGCTTCGCCCAATCTTGCAGAGACAATCGCTCACCATGACAACCGATTTGCAGCTCTAAACCAACCTGACGACCTTCTAAGATCACCTTGTTCCAGTTATCGCGCCAGCACTCAAGTTCACAGTTATCCATCTCGGCAGAGTCTGTTAGTACACTCCACGTAAGGAATAGGTCCAAGAAGCGAACTTGCTGCTCATTGATACCAATTGAGCTGAATGGGTTTACGTCTAAAGAACGAACCTCAATGTACTCAACACCAGCACGAGCGAGCGCTTCAGATGGTTTCTCACCACTCTTCGCCACACGCTTAGGACGGATTGGAGCATACAGCTCATTCTCAATTTGCAGTACATTGCTATTGAGTTGACGGTATTCACCATCAACCTTAGTGCCAATCTCAGCGAACTCTTCTGATGGTGTGCGAATCGCTTGATTCAAACCTTCAAGGTATTGGTCTAGGCTGTTGAAACCAATCTTCAATACGCTTTGCGCACTATTAGTGTAACCAAGATCGCTCAGGCGCAGTGCCGTTGCTTTTGGTAGATACAGTGTCTCGCCAATCTTTTCAAAAGGCAGACTTGTCTCCCTTCCTTTGATGAAAGAAGAACATAGCGCAGGTGAAGCACCGAAGAAGTATGGGATTAACCAACCAAAGCGGTAGTAGTTACGAATCAAACCGAAGTAAGCATCTGACTTAGATTCACAACGCGCTTCTTCTGTTTGCTCTCCAAACAGGCTATCCCAAAAGCTTTCTGGGAAAGAGAAGTTGAAATGAACACCAGAGATAATCTGCATCAAGCTACCGTAACGACGTTTTAGGCCTTCACGATATAGCGTCTTCATCTTACCGTTGTTAGAGGTGCCGTATTGCGCTAGTTGAATGTAATCTTCACTGCCAACGTAACAAGGCATAGAAAGCGGCCATAGCTTTTCGCCGTCTAACTTGGTTTGCGTGAAGTGATGGATATCAGACAACTGATTCAAAAGCGTCGGAACATCGTTAGAAACAGGCGTGATAAATTCCAGTAGCGACTCAGAGAAATCGGTCGTTACCCATTCGTTCATCAACGCAGATCCCAAAGCCTCAGGGTGCGGCCCAGTAGCAAGGTGCCCATCTTCCGTGTAGCGTAATGTTTCCCTTTCAACACCACGACCGAATTGAGAGAAGGTCTTAGGGTTGGTTGCAACTTGCTTTAGTCGCGCAGCAAAATCAGTCAAAATTCAGTTCACTTATCTTATATTGTTCTGATTAGAACTATCATAAATTAGGTTGGAGGAGAAAAGTAGAGTCTCTTCCCTCCCCCTTTAATGTGTACTCTAACGAATGATTTCAAGCTCTTCTATTGGAATATCTAACTTTTCTAATTGCGGGCGAAGCGAAGTCGCGTCACCAACAACGATTATTTGATAATCATTCGGGTCGAACCATTTCTTCGATAGCTCGTTTAAGGTCTCTTTTGAAACCGTTTCAACTATCTGATTACGCTGTTGTAGGTAATCTTCATCAAGGCTCAATGCGACAATATTACTCAACAACCCAGCCTTTTGACTTGGCGTTTCGTATTTAAGCGCATCTTGTTGACCGACGGCGAGGCGCATAAATTTCACCTCTTCGTCAGTTAATCCACTTTGACTAAACTCGTTCAACTCATTAATAAACTCTTGAATCGATGGAACCGTCGCATTCGCCCTTACCTGCGCGCTAAATACCACTGCACCAGTTTCTCGAGTACTTGCGAAGTAGCCGCTTGCACCGTAAGTGTAAGCTTTGTCTTCACGCAAGTTCTGGTTGATACGGCTATTGAAGTTACCCGCTAAGTTAAAGTTAGCTAACTGGCTCAAATACAATTCACCCGTCGCATCAAATGGCAGGCCTTTACGCACCAAGCGAACAATGCTTTGCGGCGCACCCGGTTTGTCGACCAAATACAGGTGCTGACCTGAAAGCTCTTTGACGATCTGTGGACGCGTTAGTGGTGCCGCATCGCCTTGCCACTGTTCAAAGAATTGTAGCTGTTTCCCTGCCTCTTTCTTCGAGATGTCTCCCACAACAACAATATTGGCACCTTCTGGTGTGTAATGTTGTGCATAGAATTTTTTCACATCGTCTAGGGTAAGTTTCGACAAAGACGCCTTGGTACCGTCACTTGCGCGAGCAAAAATACTGTCACCAAATAGTACTTCACGGGTTGCTTGAGAAGCCATCCAGCTTGGCTGCTGGTGCTGATACACAACGCCTTCTAGCATCTGTTTCTTAACTCGCTCGAAATCTTGCTCATCGAACTTAGGCTCGAATAGAACCTCTTGCACGATCGCTAAGGTTTGAGACAAGTTTTTCTCTAGTGTCGAGACTGAAATATCCGTGGTGTAGCTGCCCGCGCTAATGCTCACGCTGCTACCAAGTTTATCTAAGGTCGCCTGTAACTCTTCAACGGTTCGTTTGGTCGAGCCTTCTTCCATCATCGAAGCCGTTAGGTTCGCTAGGCCTTCTTGTCCTTTGCGAACATAACGCTCGCCCGCTGGAAGTTGAATCTGTAGCTGTACGGTCGGTGTTTCACTAGTCACAGTACCAATCAAATTCGTGCCGTTGGCAAAGTGCATGCGGTACAAATCAGGCATCGTTGCTTCAACACCAAAGTTCACTTCTGGCATCACGCTGCGATCAAAAGTGTTCGGTGCTTTTCTGAAATCCAGCTGGTCTTCTGTCACCTTGCTGTATTCAGGCAAAGTACGTAGAGGCGTAGTAAAGGTCGCTTCACGAACCGCTAAATCAAGTTGCTTCTTAGGCACCACACTCAAGGTCACCTTGTGCTTACCTTCGATGAAATCTTGGTAGGCTTTACTTACGCTTTCTGGAGTCACCGCTCGGATTTGATCCAACTGTGATTCAATGCGATCTGGTTGACCATAGAAGGTTTGGTTAGATGCCAGTTGTGAAACCTTGCCTTTTACACTTTGCAATGCGAAAACGGCATTCGCTTCTGCCATGCCAGTGATCTGGTCTAAACGCTCTTGCTCAACACCTTCTTTCGAAAATTGATCTAAGGTATCCATCAGCTCTTTATTAAGAACCGTCAAATCGCCTTTTTCACCTGAGTTGCCCATCGCATACACATACATGGTACAAGCGAGCTCAGCACAATCATGGAAAGATCCTGCACTGACTGCCTTCTGCGTTTTTACGAGATTTTGATATAGGTAACTGTTGGTACCTGAACCTAACACGTTAGACAGTGCATTCAGTGAAGCTTGGGTCTCTTCACCACGATACGTTGTTGGCCAACCCACAAGCACCATCGGCTGACGAATATTGTCTTCTAAGGTGATGTACTTATCTTCAGTTAGAACAGCAGGTTGCTTCTCTGCCGCCTTCACTTCAGGACCTTGAGGGATTGGGCCAAAGTACTTGTTAACCCACTCTAGCGTGTCATCAACGTCGATATCACCACCGATAGCCAGTACCGCATTATTTGGGCCGTACCAGCGTAGGAAGAACGCCTTAAGGTCATTCACATCAACACGGTCTAGATCTTCCACATAACCAATTGGTTGCCAAGAGTAAGGGTGACCTTCTGGGTAAAGCGCTTCGCCCATGCGTTCCCACATCAAGCCGTAAGGACGATTTTCGTAGCTCTGCGCTCGTTCGTTTTTAACCGTGCCTCTTTGTACCTCAAATTTCTTCTGAGAAACGGCATCTAACAAGAAGCCCATTCGGTCGGATTCTAACCACAACATTTTTTCAAGTTGGTTAGAGGGAACAGTTTCAAAGTAGTTGGTACGGTCACGGTTAGTGGTACCGTTTAACGAACCACCAGCCTCGGTAATGATCTTAAAGTGCTGTTGGTCACCAACATTCTCTGAACCTTGGAACATCATGTGCTCAAAGAAGTGAGCAAAGCCCGACTTGCCTATCTCTTCACGAGCAGAGCCTACGTGGTAAGTCACATCAACATGCACCAACGGATCAGAATCATCAGGGGAAAGAATCACTGTCAGGCCGTTTGCAAGCTGATACTTGGTGTAAGGAATCACCACTTTATCTTTAGAAGGCTTAACCTCTTCTAACAGAGTGACACCTTCAGGTAACGAGGAAAAGAAGGGCGTTGAGCTAGGTACATTGTAAGAACAGCCTGCGATGGCGATAAGAGAAAATGTACCAAGTAAAACCTTTTTCATAGGTTCTCCTTAGAAAAAACCGAAGTAGATAGCAGCAAGTAAGCTATAGCGAGCGGCCTTGCCAATCGCTATCAAAATAACGCTAGGGATGAATTTCATTCTTAGCCAACCAGCTGCCAGACACAAAGGGTCACCAATGATCGGTAACCAACTAAATAACAGTGTCCAGTAGCCATAACGGCTTAGCCAAGCCATAGCCTTATGACCATGCTTTTCAGATTGAGTTCGATTAGGCAACCACAAACCAATCCAATAGTTAGTCAGGCCGCCTAAGGTGTTGCCTAATGTTGCCACCAGAATAATCGATGAAGTGGAAAAATGATCTAGGCTCAATGCAGCCACAAGGCTAGCTTCTGAACCACCGGGGAGTAATGTGGCACTCAAGAAGCCACTGATGAAGAGTACCCACAGCGCTGAGTCCGAGAACCACAGCGCGATATTTTCAAAAAGGGAGTTAAAGAATTCTAGCACTGCATATCAACTTTCTTGCATTTTAAGTAGCACCTTGCCTCTGGTGTGTCCGGTTTCAACCTGTAGATGCGCCGACTGCGCCTCGTCTAGCTGGTAAATACCTTGAATTTCTGTTTTGAGCAATCCGACACTAACCATATAGAGCATAGTGTCCATTTGCTCAGGGTTTGGCTCAACCAACATGCCTGATGCAGTAAAACCTAATAGTGTCGCTTTTTCGCAGATCAACTCAGCAGATAGGGTCGGAACGGTCACCACTCTTGCACCGTCTTTCAGGCACTTCAACGCATCAAGCGCGGTATCGCCACCGACCAAATCAATCAGCACATCAACATCAGAAACTCTTTCCGACGCTGGCGCAAACTTATAGTTAATTGCGTGAGCACCTAACGTCGCAAGGTAATCAAGGTTGGCTTCACTGCAGGTCGTGTAAACCTCGGCTTTTGCGGCTACTGCAATTTGAACCGCAAGGTGACCAACGCCGCCAGCACCCGCTAAAATAAGCACGCGGTCGCCTTCTTTCACTTCGGCTTTGTTGAGCGCTTGTGCCGCTGTTTGACTCGCGAGTGGTAATGCCGCTGCCGCTTCTAAGGTGACAGAATCAGGAACCATGCTTAACGCCGCTTCTGGAACACAAACATATTGGCTGTAGCCGCCACCTTGCAGTGGAAAGCCAATAAAGCCCGCCACGTTATCACCAACCGTAAAACGTTCAGCCTGATCGCCTAGCGTGACAATTTGACCCGAAATATCGTATCCCGGTACCCAAGGAAGGTTGTCTTTGTTTTGTGCTGCTGCCCAACCAAGGCCAGCACGGGTTTTCACATCAATCGGATTAATGCCCGAAAAGGAAACTTTAACCACCACTTCTCCAGCCTTAGGCTCAGGAATCGCACTGGTTTGAATACTAAGGTTTTCGACGCCGCCGAATTGAGTAATCGCAATCTGTTTATTTTCCATTTCCACATTTCCTTGATTGATAAAAGCCCTAGTGAGCAAGCACCCTAATTAATAAAAAGAAAGGGATGCGAAAGCATCCCTTTGACTATAAACCATTTAATAAGGCTAAGTTAACCGCTCATTCGTAAATTGACGACCAATTAACGTAACGATACATGACCTAAGTAATCCATTAACCGACTAGCGCTAATAGAATACCCGCAGCTACCGCACTACCAAGTACACCTGCTACGTTCGGACCCATTGCATGCATCAACAAGAAGTTCTGAGGGTTTGCTTCAAGACCTACCTTGTTCACAACACGTGCCGCCATTGGAACCGCTGATACGCCAGCTGCACCAATCAATGGGTTGATGTCCTCTTTCGAGAAGCGGTTTAGAACCTTCGCCATCAATACACCACCCGCAGTACCAATACTGAACGCGACCGCACCTAAGCCAAGAATACCCAGAGTCTCTAAGTTCAAGAAAGTATCCGCTTGAAGCTTAGAACCAACACCGAGACCAAGGAAAATAGTCACAACGTTAATCAGTTCGTTTTGCGCTGTTTTCGATAGGCGATCAACCACACCCGCTTCACGCATCAAGTTACCCAGACAAAACATACCCACTAGAGGTGTTGCTGAAGGTAGGAACAAAATCGTCATCAGCAGTACAGCAAGCGGGAAGAGGATCTTCTCTGCTTTGCTAACGTGACGAAGTTGAGCCATCTTAATCTTACGCTCTTCAGGAGACGTTAACGCTTTCATGATTGGTGGCTGAATAATAGGAACCAATGCCATGTAGCTATAAGCTGCTACGGCAATGGCACCTAAAAGATCCGGAGATAACTTGCTCGCCAAGAAGATCGCAGTTGGGCCATCGGCACCACCAATGATCGCAATTGACGAAGCATCGGCCATCGAGAACTCCATTCCTGGAACATAGTTCAACAAGATCGCGCCAAATAGCGTTGCAAAGATACCGAACTGAGCCGCAGCCCCTAGCCACAATGTTTTAGGGTTCGCAATCAACGCACCGAAGTCCGTCATCGCACCAACACCCATAAAGATCAGCAGTGGGAAAATACCCGTTTCAATACCAATATAGTAAACGTAGTACAGTAAACCACCGGGATCAGTAAACCCAGCATTTGGGATGTTTGCTAATACAGCACCAAAACCAATCGGTAGTAGAAGTAACGGTTCAAATCCTTTACGAATTGCTAAAAACAACAGCAAGCAACCGACCAGCATCATACAGATCTGGCCGAACTCGAAGTTAGCAATCCCTGTTTCAGACCATAAGGTCATCAATCCTTCCATGGTACTCCCTTACGCTAAGCTTAGTAGTGGAGCGCCTACAGTAACTGCATCGCCTTCTTTAACATTCAGTTCTTGAACGATACCACCACGAGCAGCACGAACTTCCGTTTCCATCTTCATCGCTTCTAGGATAAGCAGAACGTCGCCTTCAGCAACCTCAGCACCCGCCTGAACATTTACTTTGAAGATGTTACCCGCCAATGGGGCTGGAACCGCTTCAGCGTCAGAAGCTGCTAATGGTGCAGTTTGAGCCGCTTGAGTAGGTTTTGCAGATGGCGCTACTGATGTAAGTTCACCTTGTGGGCCAACTTCAACGTCGTAAACTTGACCATCAACCTTCACGCTGTAGCTTTCAATACCACCAGAAGCTTGTACAGGAGCTGCTGCAACTGGAGCCGCAGCTTCTAGCGTTGGTGCAGGTTCAAATGCTTCAGGGTTACGGCGGTTCTTAAGGAACTTAAGACCCACTTGTGGGAAGAGTGCGTAAGTCAGTACATCATCAACCGTATCTTCAGCTAGAGAGATACCTTCTGATTTCGCTTTCTCTAACAGATCCGTCGTTAACGTATCCATTTCAGACTTAAGTAAATCAGCAGGACGACAAGTAATCGGCTCTGCACCATCCAGAACTTTCGCTTGCAGTTCAGCATCCACTTCCGCAGGAGCTTGACCGTATTCACCTTTCAGAAGACCGGCAGTCTCTTTAGTGATGCTCTTGTAGCGTTCACCCGTTAGAACATTAATAACCGCTTGAGTACCGACAATTTGAGAAGTTGGTGTTACCAAAGGAATATAACCAAGCTCTTTACGTACGCGAGGAATCTCTTCAAGAACCTCGTCCATACGATCGGCTGCGCCTTGTTCTTTCAGCTGGCCTTCCATGTTAGTCAACATGCCGCCAGGAACCTGAGCGATCAAGATGCGAGAATCGACGCCTTTTAGCTGCCCTTCCCATTTCGCGTACTTTTTACGTACATCACGGAAGTAAGATGCGATTGGTTCAATTTGGTCAAGCTTAAGGTTCGTATCGCGCTCTGTACCTTCTAACATCGCCACAACCGTTTCAGTTGGCGTGTGGCCGTAAGTACAGCTCATTGAAGAGATAGCCGTGTCTAGAATATCGATACCCGCCTCAACGGCCTTAACCGCTGTTGCTGTCGATAGACCGGTTGTCGCGTGGCTATGTAGCGCTAGAGGAACATCACACGATGCTTTAATGCGTGTAATTAACTCTTCCGCTTCATAAGGCTTTAATAAACCTGACATATCTTTGATACATAGTGAATGACAACCTAGGTCTTCTAGACGCTTAGCCAGATCAACCCAAGTATCTGAGTTGTGAACCGGACTGGTTGTGTAAGACAACGTACCTTGAGCATGGCCACCAATGTCGATCGTTGCTTTCACTGCTTTTTCAAAGTTGCGTACGTCATTCATCGCATCAAAGATACGGAATACATCCATGCCGTTTTTATGGGCACGTTCAACAAATTTTTCTACTACATCATCCGCGTAATGACGGTAGCCCAATAGGTTTTGACCACGCAGTAGCATCTGCATTGGTGTGTTTGGCATCGCTTTTTTCAGCTCACGCAAACGCTCCCATGGATCCTCGCCAAGAAAACGGATACACGAATCAAACGTCGCGCCGCCCCAAGTCTCAAGTGACCAGTAACCGACTTTATCCAGTTCTGCCGCAATTGGTAGCATATCTTCGATACGCATACGAGTAGCAAATAGTGACTGGTGCGCGTCACGAAGTACCACATCAGTGATAGCTAGTGGTTTAGACATGCTCATAAACTCCTTTTTAATCCTTTAAATGCTACTTAGCAGTAGACGCACGGTATTGATGAACCGCGGCCGAAATTGCTGCCACTACCTGTGGACTAACAGCTGAAGGGTTTGATTGTGATTTTTGAATTTTTTTAGGTGCTGCGATCGGCTCAGGTACTTCTTCTGGTACCAGTTTTGACATCAACCGAACGAGGTAAACTAGAATAGTTAGGAAAATAAAGACAACGGACATCCCCGTTATCATTAGAGTCGCCGCATCTCCTAGCAGGCTTCCAATATTAGTCATGTTGCTTCCTTTCTTCGTCATCCTGACATACGTACAGGATTTCAGCGAATAGTGATCCCGACCCATGGATTATCTCGATTGGTAAAAGTTTGTCAATTTTGTTTAAGGTTCTGTTACGGATAACGCACACATAAGGTTAATTATTCGCCTATCAGATCACATAAATCTGTCAAATACGTCATTTTTAGATATTTAAACTGTGACTTAAACGGGACTTTTCTGGGAATTGATATGAGAAAGGTGGAATAACAAAGAAGTAATCAAGAACCACTTTAAATACAACAAGTTAAACAACGAACAAATTTAACATTATTGCAACAATTTTACAGCAGACATAAAAAAAGCCTCGTATAAACGAGGCTTTTTCTAATAATGTGGCGCGCTCTGGAGGATTCGAACCTCCGACCGCCTGGTTCGTAGCCAGGTACTCTATCCAGCTGAGCTAAGAGCGCACGGTTTTAATATCAATTCATTGTTACTAACAACAGATCAATATAAGGATTTCATTCTTATAAGAAAGAAGCCCTAAATAGTGGCGCGTCCTGGAGGATTCGAACCTCCGACCGCCTGGTTCGTAGCCAGGTACTCTATCCAGCTGAGCTAAGGACGCACGGTTTTCGATATCAGTATTTCCAATATCAGGAGTTCACAAGGAAACCCTAAAGAGTGGCGCGTCCTGGAGGATTCGAACCTCCGACCGCCTGGTTCGTAGCCAGGTACTCTATCCAGCTGAGCTAAGGACGCGCAGTTTTCGATATCGGTATTCCCGATATCAGGGGTTCATAAAAGAAACCCTAAATAGTGGCGCGCTCTGGAGGATTCGAACCTCCGACCGCCTGGTTCGTAGCCAGGTACTCTATCCAGCTGAGCTAAGAGCGCACGGTTTTCGATATCAGTATTCCCAATATCAGGAGTTCACAAGGAAACCCTAAAGAGTGGCGCGTCCTGGAGGATTCGAACCTCCGACCGCCTGGTTCGTAGCCAGGTACTCTATCCAGCTGAGCTAAGGACGCACGGTTTTGATATTAATTCTCGACGAACGATTTATCAATATCAGGATTCAAATTCTTATAAGAACTAAACCCTAAATAGTGGCGCGCTCTGGAGGATTCGAACCTCCGACCGCCTGGTTCGTAGCCAGGTACTCTATCCAGCTGAGCTAAGAGCGCACGGTTTTAGTATCAACTTAGTCAATACAAGGACTTTCATTCTTAAAAGAAATAAACCCTTAAATAGTGGCGCGTCCTGGAGGATTCGAACCTCCGACCGCCTGGTTCGTAGCCAGGTACTCTATCCAGCTGAGCTAAGGACGCACGGTGTTCATTCATTAAGAATGAAGTTGTGAAACATATCACATTCTTCTTGCTACGAAGAAAAAAAAAGGCCATCGGCCTGTAATGAATGGCGGTGAGGGAGGGATTCGAACCCTCGATGCAGCTACAAACCACATACTCCCTTAGCAGGGGAGCGCCTTCGGCCACTCGGCCACCTCACCTAATTCATTATTCTCAAATCACTTACAAGTAAGAGAAGAGAGAATGGCGCGTCCTGGAGGATTCGAACCTCCGACCGCCTGGTTCGTAGCCAGGTACTCTATCCAGCTGAGCTAAGGACGCACATTTACATTGTCTAAATTGCTAATTTTAGACTCGCAAGAAATGGCGGTGAGGGAGGGATTCGAACCCTCGATGCAGCTACAAACCACATACTCCCTTAGCAGGGGAGCGCCTTCGGCCTCTCGGCCACCTCACCGTCTTGCGGAGGCACATATTACGTTTTACCGAAAATATGTCAAACACTTTATTGAAAAAAACTGGACAAAAACACTCAACCGTTTGCTATTTAATCAAAGCGCTTGCAAATTGAACTTATAACATTCAAATCGCGCTTTTTCCCTTAAAAATTAAGGTGAAAGATTGGCAATAATAAACAGCCGAAAACAATTATCTAATTTATCCAGCAGCAAGTGCTACCGCTGTTGGCACAATACTACGGGATGCGTATTTGCGCCATAGGGGAAGCTAATAAATCTTGAGTTTTGCCAAACAAAATAGAGAGCAACAGTTCTGTTCAGCCTTGTCTGTATCTCACAACATCACAAAGCATTCACTTCACCACTTTGAGACCGAACCGTTATCTAACTCATCTATGTCAAAATGAGTGTTTCGATTCCCCAAGATCAAAAAAGGCTAGCAACAATGCTAGCCTCTTCTCTACGCAAAAGTATTAGTAGTTGCCAGATGCAACGTTACCATTACCTTTTTCAGCTTGAATGCGCATGTAGATCTCTTCACGGTGAACAGATACTTCTTTAGGTGCGTTAACACCGATACGTACTTGGTTGCCTTTAACGCCTAGTACAGTAACTGTTACTTCATCACCAATCATCAGTGTTTCGCCAACGCGGCGAGTCAAAATTAGCATTCTTTGCTCCTTGAGTAATCTCTAAATTTATCTAGCTACGAGAGCATTATCCAACAAAAGTTATATTTTCGTAAACTATCGATTGAGTTTATTTAACCAAAATGCACTTCTTTTTTAGGATAACCCTGTGTTTCACGCGCTACGATGTATGCATTGTGTAATATGTTAGCAGCCATATCGACTTGCGTTGGTGATATCACCAAAGTTAAAGACTGCTGCTGCAATAAGTGATGCTGTACATCAATTTCGCCTTCAGACAACAATCCATGTGAACTGACCACAATTTCTTGTGTTCGGCTTCCTACCACAGTTAACAAACTAACCTGTTCACTATTACGGATTTTCTCGTCAAAAACTAGTTTTAATTTGGCACTTATGTCTTGTTTAATAATGAGTGCTGCCCGTTCTGTTTCCTCGATCACACTACAGACTTCGATCCCCAACAGTTGGCAATGTGAAATGAAAGACGGTAAGTCTTCATTCAAACACTCGATACGCACCATATCTCTTTGAATAGCGATACCAGCAATATCATTCAAACACTGATTACCCGTGATCAATGTGCCCTCGCCTTGTTCAAAACTTGAAAGCACGCGCAATGGCACGTTGTGCTGCCATGCATACTGAACACACGGAAGATGCAAAACCTTAGCACCTCGGCGGGCCATCTCTTCCATAGAAGGGAAGTCTAAAGTATCTAATTTTTGAGATTGCTTCACGACTCTAGGATCACAAGAGTAAACACCATCTACATCAGTATAGATCTGGCATTCTTTCGCCTGTAAGGCACCCGCAAGCGCTACCGCTGTAGTATCTGAACCACCGCGACCTAATGTTGTGATATCGCCTTTCGCATTGAATCCTTGAAAGCCTGCAACAATGACAATCTGGTTGTCATCTAACAGTGCTTGAATCGGGGCAGTATCAATACGCTCAATCGCTGCATTATTATGATTAGAATCCGTGTGTATCTTGGCTTGATAGCCAGTCATCGATGTCGCTTCATAACCTAACTTGTGTAACGTCATTGCTAACAAGGCCATGGAAACTTGCTCGCCAGCCGTTAACAACACATCCAGTTCTCTAGCGTTTGGTACACTATCGATTTGTGTGGCTAAGTTAACTAACCGATTTGTTTCACCAGACATAGCAGAAACGACAACCACAATCTGGTTCCCTTCATTTTTCGCTTCAATGATTTTTTCTGCTACATGATGGATTCGTTCAATTGAACCCACCGACGTTCCACCAAATTTCTGCACGATAAGAGGCATTTTCACCCGTCCTCACCTTCCCAAGACCAATGTCTATATATGACAAAAAAACACATACTCCGCGTCAGGGCGAAGCAATAAAAAATTAACCAAGGAGTCTAACGCCACCATTAGACTTCTTGGTTAATCTCAATCAAACCTTGTTTAAACACGCTTCCAATAGGCAAAATAAAAGATGCCCAATCAACTGATTGGGCATCTTTGTATCAATTACTTAAGCTTAAAGACGCTCTTCTAGCCAAGTACGCACAGATTTAAGTGCTTCTGGCAGTGCTTCAACGTCAGTACCGCCCGCTTGAGCCATATCTGGACGACCGCCACCTTTACCGCCAACTTGCTCAGCAACCATCTTAACAAGGTCACCCGCTTTTACTTTGCCGATTAGGTCTTTGGTTACACCAGCAATCAAGCCAACTTTACCGTCTGCTACATTTGCGATCAGGATGATGCCGCTACCTACTTGGTTTTTAGCATTATCAACCATAGTACGTAGGTTCTTGTTGTCTGCGCCTTCAATTGCAGCAACCAAAACTTTAGTACCAGAGATGTCTTCTACTTTGCCCATGATGTTTGCGCTTTCTGCAGCAGCCATCTTTTCTTTAAGCAGTTGGATTTCTTTCTCTAGAGATTTCGCTTTCTTAGCTGATTCAGCAAGCTTCTCTTCGTAAGCGTTAGCCTGAGCTTCTACTGCATCTAGAGCAGATTCACCCGTTACCGCTTCAATACGACGAATACCCGCAGCAATACCACCTTCAGAGGTGATCTTGAATAGGCCGATATCACCTGTGTTGCTTGCGTGGATACCACCACAAAGCTCAGTAGAGAAATCGCCCATAGATAGAACGCGCACTTCATCATCGTACTTCTCGCCAAACAGTGCCATTGCACCTTTTTCTTTCGCTGACTCGATGTCCATGATGTTGGTTTCAATCACGTGGTTCTTACGAACTTGTGCGTTAACCAAACGCTCTACTTCTTTAATCTGTGCCGGTGTTACCGCTTCAAGGTTTGAAAAGTCAAAACGTAGGTTATCTGGCTTAACTAAAGAACCTTTCTGAGCAACGTGCTCACCTAGAACTTCGCGCAATGCAGAGTGAAGTAAGTGAGTTGCAGAGTGGTTTAGTGAGATAGCAGCACGACGCTCAGCATCAACCGTTGCTTCTACTTTATCGCCCTTAGCAAATACACCTTCAACTAGCTCACCGTGGTGTGCAAATGCGTTACCTAGCTTCTGAGTATCTTGTACTTTGAAAAGACCCGACGCTGTTTTTAGTGTACCAGCATCACCACATTGACCGCCTGACTCAGCGTAGAATGGTGTCTCTTCAAGGATGATGATTGCTTTGTCGCCAGCCGATAGTGAAGATACCTCTTCGCCGTCCACAAATAGCGCAGAGATTTCACCAGCACCTTCAGTTGCTGTGTAACCACAGAACTCTGTGTTCGTATCTACTTTGATCGTCGCGTTGTAATCAGTGCCGAATTGGCCAGCTTCACGAGCACGCTTACGCTGTGCTTCCATCGCCTTCTCAAAGCCTTCTTCATCGATAGTAAAGTCGCGCTCACGAGCTACATCGTTAGTCAGGTCAGCTGGGAAGCCGTATGTATCGTAAAGTTTGAAAACTGTTTCGCCGTCAAGCTCTTTGCCTTCAAGTGCGTCTAGTGCGTCATTAAGAATAACCATGCCGCGCTCTAGAGTACGACCAAAGTTCTCTTCTTCAATACGAAGTACTTTTTCAACAAGATCTTGCTGTTTCTTAAGTTCATCTGCCGCAGAGCCCATCACTTCAGCCAGTACACCCACAAGTTTGTGGAAGAACACGCCTTGTGCGCCAAGCTTGTTACCGTGACGAACTGCACGACGAATAATACGACGTAGAACGTAGCCACGACCTTCGTTGGAAGGCATAACGCCGTCAGCGATTAGGAATGAACAAGAACGGATGTGGTCAGCAATAACGCGTAGCGATTGGTTAGATAGATCGTCATGACCCACAACTTCCGCTGTCGCTTTGATTAGCTTTTGGAATACATCAATTTCGTAGTTAGAGTGAACGCCCTGCATGATTGCAGAAATACGCTCAATACCCATACCTGTATCTACAGCAGGCTTAGGTAGCGGTTCCATTGTACCGTCAGCGTGACGGTTGAACTGCATGAATACGTTGTTCCAGATCTCGATGAAACGGTCACCATCTTCTTCAGGTGTGCCAGGACGACCGCCCCAGATGTGCTCACCGTGATCGTAGAAGATTTCAGTACATGGACCACAAGGACCTGTGTCACCCATCGTCCAGAAGTTATCAGACTCGAACTGTTTACCGCCTTCTTTGTCGCCAATGCGAACGATACGGTCAGCAGGAACACCTACTTTTTTGTTCCAGATATCGAATGCTTCATCATCTGTCTCGTATACCGTTACCAGCAGACGGTCTTTTGGCAGTTGAAGAGTCTCAGTCAGGAATTCCCAAGCAAAGCCAATCGCTTCTTCTTTGAAGTAGTCGCCAAAGCTGAAGTTGCCTAGCATTTCGAAGAACGTGTGGTGACGAGCCGTGAAACCTACGTTTTCAAGGTCATTGTGTTTACCACCCGCACGTACACAACGCTGAGCCGTAGTTGCTCGAGTGTAGGCACGCTTTTCGGCGCCTAAGAAGCAATCTTTGAATTGGTTCATACCTGCGTTAGTAAATAGCAGGGTTGGATCGTTATGTGGAACTAACGATGAACTGTCTACGATTTGGTGTTCTTTGCTCTCAAAGAACTTAAGGAACGCATTGCGAACCTCATCAGTGCTCATGTACATGCAGCTCTTCCTGAAAATAGTCGAGTTAGAATTTTGCCGTATTGTAGATCATGGTTAAGGCTTCGACTAGTTTTCTTGTAGAAAAGACACCCTTGGGCAGGATTTTAGTGGGAATTCGATAAAATGAAGAATATTCCACTATATCTAGCCGTGGAAAAGCAGAAGTAAATCGACGATCTAGTACCGAAGAAACTCAGTCAACAAAAGAGAGTTGACCAAATACATGCTCGACGGAACTGCTCCAATAAAAAAGCCCCGCATAAAATATGCGAGGCTTTAAGTTCTTTCAAGCGGATGCTTCTTTCAAACATCTACTCTATAAAACGTTAGCTTATAGCTCTTCGTTTTCTTCTTCTTTCTCTACGTCTTTCTCTTCAAGAACAGCAGGAGTCAGTAGTAACTCACGAAGTTTAGTATCGATCTCTAGAGCAACTTCTGGGTTTTCACGTAGGTATTTACCAGCGTTAGCTTTACCTTGGCCGATCTTATCGCCCTTGTAGCTGTACCAAGCGCCCGCTTTTTCTACTAGCTTATTCTTAACACCTAAGTCGATAAGCTCACCTTCGCGGTTGAAGCCTTTACCGTAAAGGATTTGAGTTTCAGCTTGTTTGAATGGTGCAGCAATCTTGTTCTTAACAACCTTGATACGAGTTTCGTTACCAACAACTTCATCACCATCTTTAATCGCACCAGTACGGCGAATATCAAGACGAACAGATGCGTAGAACTTAAGAGCGTTACCACCAGTTGTTGTTTCTGGGTTACCAAACATCACACCAATCTTCATACGAATTTGGTTGATGAAGATAGCCATACAGTTAGACTGCTTAAGGTTACCAGTTAGCTTACGCATCGCTTGAGAAAGCATACGAGCCTGAAGACCCATGTGGCTGTCGCCCATTTCGCCTTCGATTTCTGCTTTTGGTGTTAGTGCTGCTACTGAGTCAATAACAAGAACGTCGATTGCACCTGAACGAGCCAGTGCATCACAGATTTCAAGCGCTTGCTCACCCGTATCAGGTTGAGAAACAAGAAGTGCATCGATATCAACACCAAGCTTTTGAGCGTAGATAGGGTCTAGTGCGTGCTCCGCATCAACGAAAGCACACGTCTTGCCCACTTTCTGTGCTGCAGCAATAAGCTCAAGCGTTAGCGTTGTTTTACCTGATGATTCTGGACCGTAAACTTCTACGATACGTCCCATCGGTAGGCCACCAGCACCTAGTGCGATATCTAGAGATAGAGAACCTGTAGAAATAGTTTCTACGTCCATTGTGCGGTTATCACCAAGACGCATGATAGAACCTTTACCAAATTGCTTTTCAATCTGACCAAGGGCTGCGGCTAACGCTTTTTGTTTATTCTCGTCCATCTCTATCTCCACATAATCGGTTGTCTCAACAAGCGATCTAGAATCTATTTCTAACCCACATAAGGGTGACTAATTGGCTTTCATTATACTGTTGATTCATACAGTGTCCATACCTGTATGAAAATAATTTGTACAAATGTTACTTACCTTCCATTGATAGGTAATCATAAATAACTTGCAGGGCATGGTGCGTGGCTTGTTGGCGTACTTGTGATCTATCACCTGTAAATACATTCGTTTCCACTTTATCCCAGCCGTTTAATGCCTTCCAAGCAAAACAGACGGTACCAACGGGCTTCTCTTCTGTACCGCCGCCAGGGCCAGCAATACCGCTGATCGACACAGAAATAGTGCCATTTGAATGTTGTAGTGCACCCTTGGCCATTTCTATCACCACAGGTTCACTCACCGCGCCGAACTCAATCAAGGTTTTAAGCTGCACACCTATCATCTCTTGCTTGGCTTCATTGCTATAAGTAACAAAAGCGCGATCAAACCACCCAGAACTGCCCGCAATGTCAGTGACTGCAGTCGCGACACCTCCGCCAGTGCAAGATTCAGCCGTCACTAACACTTGTTTGTGTTTAGCGAGTAAATGTCCAAGCTGTTCACTAAGGTCTTGAGTCATCTGCATCATCAGCTTCCCTTTATTTACTGTCATATCATTTGGATTCGCATCTTTTCGCATCAGCCGCTTTTCGCACGAAACGCTTTCACGTATCCTAAGCCGCAATAGAAATAAACGAAAGAAGTTAACTGTGAAAGCCGATCAAAAACATACTCCTGATGCATTAGTATGTAATCACATTAAAAACAACAACTTAAAGTAAAACATATTTAAAAACCACACTTTTACCTACACTAACCAAAAAAGCTAACTCATTGATAGAAAAGAAACCTTAGTTCTCTATCTCGAATTCCAATCGGTTGCTTTTTGTCCGCACCTGCAAAGTTTCCAGTTACAAACTAAAGTATTCGGCAAACCTAAAACCGTGACATCCTATATCCTCAAAACAAAAAAAGAGGGCCTTAGCCTGCCCCTCTCAAATCTATATGTTCTGCCTTTCCGCGACTTGTGCTTTTATCCAGTTCTGAATGTCACTTTCAACCCAAGCAACTGAGCGACGGCTCAAACGTACTTGCTTTGGGAACCGACATTCTCTTATGCCCCTGTAGATAGCAGAGCGACTCAAAGTCGTCATTTCAATCACAGCTTCTAATTTTATTAACTTAATTTTATTCATGTCATGCCTTACCTGAATATTGATGTTCACGGTAATGACATATATCTAAAATATTTTGGATGACGCCGCCAACTCCTTGCTGCATTATCTATCGCTAAAAAAAATGAAACCCTTCCAACCGATATGGCTGAAAGGGCTTTTTCATTAACTAAGAACATAACCCGCATAATAAATTGCTCATCGAAATACAAAAGAGAGCATAGGTTTTCACATCACAACGCTGGCGCTTTACTGTCCAACCACCCTTGTTCACGCAATCGATTCCAAGCAGCCAAAATATGAGCTGACTTCATATTTGCTTTTCTCGCACTCCATCCATGAACACCATTAATCACATCTTCACTCGTTAGAACTTTATCACCATATTCCTGAGTTGCTACCCAATGAACAGTTGATAGTAGCTCCATACCATTTTGAGACTCAAACCCTTCTATTAGCTTGGCAACCTTATCAAAGCGCTGTTTAGTCTCTGTATGCTGCTCAAGGTAATTAAGAGCCTCAGTTACAGCATCGCCTTTAAGCTCAATCGGTGTTTCAGGCTTATTTAGACCATCGGCATAACCTGAAATAAAATGGCCTTCCATTTTATCGAGCACGTGACGAAGTACATCAGCATAAGGACCATAGTGATGCTTTTGAAAGACAACCTTGTTTAATGGCTCACCAACCGCTGTTAGAAAGTACACGAGCTTCTGTACTTCAAGTAAAGATAAACGATAACCAAATCCCGTTGACACATAGCGCTCTATCAAGCCAAGCACAGCCGCTCGGCCCGTTGTCATAGCCGGTCGTTTAGTTTTATTTAGCATAGCTTCTGCTTTAGGTGCTGCTTGTGGTGGGTAGATCCGCCATTCAACATCAGGCATATCAGCTAAATGTTCTTTAATGAGCAACTCGACTTGTTGCCAAGATAATCCTCCCAAACCACTACCTAATGCTGGGATAGCGACCGATTTAAGTTCTAAGCGCTTTACCTCCGCTTTCAAGCTATTTAAACCTTGCTCTATAAAATCAAGCTTAGAGTGGCCTTTCCAATGTGCTTTTGTTGGAAAATTAATCACATAAAATGGTGCACTGATTGAGTTTAGAGGTACGGATAATACTTGCCCGATTACGAGAGATTTATCATCACATGCTTTCTTATAAGCTTTAAAGTTATCAGGAAATGCTTTTTTAAATTGTAGAGCCAAGCCTTTCCCCATCACGCCTACCGTATTTACGGTATTGATGATAGCGTCAGCCTGATCATGCAAAATATTACCTGTCTGATAAATGATCATAGTAACCTCTAGTAATACCATTCAGGTCGAATAACAACCTCTGGCTTGTGCTGTGTAGCCTGAAGCAAAGCATTAACTTCATCAGCAATAGCTTCCGTCTTAACACCAATTTGGTGAATTGTGGTCCATTGCACTGATTCAAAAGCTAAAAACTCAGCTTGTTTTTCTTCTTTAAAATCTTGCCAGTACTTCTCATTAATAATCCGCTGAATATCTAGCTCACCTATCCGATCAAAATCATCAATCTGTTCAGCATAATCCAAGTCTGCATGGATGTCGGTGAAGAAACAGTGCTGATTGCTCAAACGAATAGTATCTGTATCACTGATTAAGTGTAGCACTCGGTCTTGACCACCTTGAAAATCAGGGTGCCCCTTATAGATAACAAACAGCATGACAGAACGAGGACAGAAGTTGAAAGGCACATACTGGCCGATAGCTCCGCCAGCAGCCACATTTACAGGGCGTACAAGACGGCGCTGTTTAATATGGCTATAACCTATATTCTGATTCACTAACCCTAGTTCAATACGCTTATCATCAGACCAGAGACATTCTTGCTCTAAGATACTCCCTAAATTATCAATATGCGTGATATGTGAAACTTTTACTGTCATATTTTTTGCTCAATTCGTTTCTATACTAACTACACTCGCAAACGTAAATGGAGGTCATTTAACCTACTCATTAGTGTGCTGTATTTCCCCATTTTTCTGCTAGCTTCTTATTCATTTTAAAATCAATGACGTTTGGCGAAGTTTCAATGGCAGACTTTTCAGCATTACGCTCTTTTTGTTCTTCATGCTTAGCTTTTAGTTTGCTGAATGCCATTTTTGGCAATACAACAAAGCTGGCAAACAGAACACTTTTTGCACCATCGTAAATAACATTTTCGATAAATGGCTTATAGCTTTCATCTCCAGCATATTGAACAGCAATAGCAATAAACTCATCAACTACGCTCCCCTCTCTTACCTCTTTGAGAGCCCAAACAATACCACTCTGACCTTCTTGATAAAGGGGAAGATCAAGATCTTTTGTCACCTGTTCGAGTTCTAAAAGTGCAGTAAGCGTCGTATCTAAAACATGAGAAGACACCACCCCAAGTTGCTTTAGCTCACTGTAGCAGCCTGTTGATAATAACGAAGCGGGATTGTCTTCATACAAGGTATCTGTTTTAAAGGTAACTGAACCCAACTCAACAGCGTTTTTAAGCTCTAGAACTTGGTCTGCTCGATAGAGCTTAATATCACCAAAAACAAGTGGCTTAGGGGAAACATTTTGACTCTCTTCGTGAGTATCTATCCGACTATCTTCCAGAAAATCTTCCGCTTGCCCAAAGATAAACTCTTGAAGGTACTTATCAATGCGCATGTTCAGTTTGAACGGGGGGATCGTCGCTCCTTCGAGGCGTTCAAAGTAGACTTTTGCCTTAGTTCTATCGACCGTTGATTTCAGCGTATCAAAGCGACCAAAACGGTTAATGCTCTGCTCATTAACATCCCCACCCATCAACTGGAGAAGTAAATCGCTATCTAAACCAAGAGCCTCAACAATAGCGGCTATTCGCAACTGTTCCTTCTGATTTTGATAGTCGTTGATGTAGTCTCTAAAAGTATGGCCTTCAATTAACTGTGCATCCCCACGCTGCAAATCGTGCAAAAAGAGCTTGGCATACTTTTGTTCACTTTGGTTTAGTGACGCAAATGATTTATGTAACTCATTGAGAGTTATTTCGACACTTGTGGAATCTTGGTGCTGATTAAGCTCTTTTAGATATTTATCAAAGCGACTATTCATGTAGTCGGCATCGATTTTACCCGTGTCTATTTCAGTTAGATAACCACTGATATCAAAAGGGACATCACCACCTGAACCTTCACCTTTACCGTCCCCTTTGCCAGCAAGCTCTTTATAACGCTGAACTAAACTCATGTAAGTGAGTTCATCGATAGCCAGAGTGACCTCGCGCTCAACACAGCTCTCGCCTTCTAATGAGTCAGTATAGGTAGACTGCTCCCAATTCAGACCTTGTACTTTGGCAGCTTCTAGGTGCTTGTTAAAGGTATTAAATAATTCGGTAAACTTAGCACAGAGCTCTACATCGTCTGGCAGCGTTTCAAAATTTTCAATACCTGAACTAGCAAACAGCTCAGAGATATCCGCTGACACCCTATTCATAAGCTCAATATTACTTGCCAGCCTATCAACAAAAAGCCCAATAGGTTTGTCGCCGGAGTAGAGTTTGACAGCATCATTAATGTGCTGCTCCATGGTATGTGGATAGCGATAATAACGAACAATGCCGTGAGGTTTGTCGGGACCAAACAAACGATTAGTACGCGAGAAAGCCTGAATGATATTCTGATACTTAATCACTTTATCTAAGTACAAAGTATTCAACCACTTGGAATCAAAGCCAGTCAGCATTTGATCGACCACGATCAGTAAGTCCAGCTGCTTTGAAGGCTCTTTGTGAATATTCTTATATTGTTCTTTATGAGCAAGCCGCGCGGCGATATCTTTTTTAAAGGCCGAATGGCGAGCAAAGTCAAACTCTAGGCCATAGCGGGCGTTATAATCAGCCATAATCTCTTCTAGACCATCACCTTTAAACGTCGGGCCACGGTCACCACTACCATCGTTCTCAATGTTAGGGTCAAATAGGGCCGATATTTTTAGCTCAGGTTTCTCGGCTTTTAAACGGCGATAATAATCAATCGCCTCAGCGATACTATTCGTTGCTAAAATGGCGTGAAATTGACTGCCTTGGCTCAGTACATCCCATTTATCCAAGATGTCAGCGACGACTTTTTCTTGGTGAGCCTCCGTCAAATATTGGCTTTTAGGAACATAGTCTTCAATACCTTTATGATATTTACCTGCGGCGTCTTTATAACCCGCCATCGGCACATCATTCATAAAGTGATTAAACTTTTTCTTTTTGCCAGACTCTGCCATCGCATCAGTAACCGAGTCAGCCTTAGCTTGCTGTAAAGCGATCTCTTCTCTTAGTTCGCCGTCCTTGAAGGTAGAAACTTTGTAAGGGTCAAAACCCAACACGTTTCCATCACGGATACCATCGGCAATGCTATAGCGGTGCAACTCGTTACCAAACACGTCAGTAGTCGTATTACTGTTAACTTGGTTCTCTTCATGAATGGGCGTGCCTGTAAAACCAAAGAAGAGAGCTTTAGGAAAGGTTTTTTTTACCCTGACCAACATGCCTTCTTTATCTTCTTTTCCTGCGCTCATCGTTGAGCGGTGAGCCTCATCGATAATAAACACCAAACGCTTAGCTCGAATTTTTTCAATATCAGCCGAGTTTGTTGCTACTCCCTCATCACCCATTTCTTCAAAGATATTACTCATTTTTTGAATGGAACTGACAATCAAAGTATCAGCAGGTTTAGTGCTCTTTAGTTTGGTCACCAGTACATGGGTATTCTCAGTGGCTTGTACCACTTCTCCATCACTGGCAAACCCTTGATATTCAAGTAGAGACTGAGTACCAAGCTCGATGCGGTCCATTAAGAAAATTACTTTATCGGCGTCTTTTGATTGAGCAATCAACTGCGCTGACTTAAAGCTGGTCATGGTTTTACCAGAGCCTGTGGTATGCCATACATAACCACCTAGCCTATCTTTATTGTTTATACCACCTAACTGCTTCCAGTTGGTTTTAGCAACTCGATCCGATATCGCATTCGCAGCGTAATACTGATAGCTACGCATGACTTTAAGGACCCCATCGGTATCATCAGCGACGGTATAAAAACCTATCAACTGATGTGCCATAGGTATCGATAGCAACGTAGAGGCAATATCCTTCCAGTGGTTCACAGGCTCGTTATTATAATCGGCCCAACTGAATTGATAGTCAGGGTTAAACTTGCCATCTAGTCCGGGGTTAGCAAAGTATTTAGCCTCATCCGGCTCCATCGCAACAAAGACTTGGATAAGCGAAAAGAGTCCGCTAAAAATGCCTTCTTTAGAGTACTTTTCAATTTGATTGACCGCTTGACTGACCGGAATTCCGCTGCGCTTTAGTTCAATATGAATAACGGGCATACCGTTTATTAGCAACAGTACATCACCACGACGATCGTTACGTAACGGGCTACCTCGTTCGAACTTGGGTTGCTGCACAATTTGGTAACGGCTTTGACCAGCAGCGATCTCTTGGCGGTCATAAATTTTCAAACTGACTTCTTTGCCATAGTGCAGCGAGTCATCAGGATTGTCTCGTTTAATCGCGACCGTTTTACCATTAATTAAACCGTTGAGTTTGAGCGGTGTTTTCAACTCTTTAATCTGCTCAATAATCTGCTGCATTTCAGTGGTAGTCAGCGGCACATCGTTTAAGCGATCTTGTTGGCGGTTGTTTTCAAACAAAATGTTTGCCCAGTTTTGCAGTAACTCGGCTTCTGTTTTGTTTTTAAATATTTCAGGCTCCCATCCTTTTTGGATAAGAACTTCAATAAAAGCCTGCTCAAATTGCGCTTCGGTTTTAAAAATGGTCATAGTCATTCCTTAAATAAACATTTTGCTCAAGCAAGCCTGCTTGATGTTAGTGAGCTTGGTGATCTGTTGTTGGTGTTGGTTGATCAACGTATCGAGTTTTTGAAAGTAGTTGCCGATAGCGGTTTGCTCTTCAACGTTCTTTGGAAATACTACAAGAGTGTTCTGTATTGCGGTCTTTGATATTGATAGTACTTTTGTTCCTTGCATCAATGATGAAAGCTGGTCATGATATGAAGCTGAGTTTAAGTAGTAACCAAGATACTTAGAAGCAAAAGGCAGGGTTGCCCTAACTGCAATAGTGTGCAATCCAGAAAAAACCAACAGCTCACCTACATTGAGTAATTCTGTACACTTACCAACAGTATTATCTTCGGCAGCATCAGCAATCACTATGTCACCACTCTGCAAAGCGGTATGTTTCAGCTTATTAACAACTTCATTATTTGTAATAAACGGTATCAGTTCACTATCTGCATCTAAAGTTTCACCAAATTTAATTAATACGTCTCCATAGTGAATGTTTTTTGCCAATCCAACTCGGTAGTTTAGCTCAGCACGAGAAAGGGTATTATTTGGTACGTTAGCAAAACATGCTCCAAAGAATTTCTCTTTCCACTCCCCACTAAACCCCTTAAAACGGATTTCCGGAACGGTTTCACCTTGCTTGGGGAACATCTTTTCCAGCATCGCTTTTTTCAAGTGACTGAGCTTGTCATGCTTTTGTTGGTGTTGCTTGATTAGACTATCGAGCTTTTGGAAGTAGTTACCGATAGCTGTTTGTTCATCGTTACTAGTTGTATATAGTGGTAATTTTTTACAAACATCTTGATTTATTTTTGGCTGTGCTGTTCCTGTGTTGTACTTGTCATAACGTAAACGCTCTAAACTTTCACATATGAAGAAATTATTGTTACCTCGTTTCGCCTTAACTACGTGAGCATGATTATTAACCCAGTACTTACCACTCGCCAGAAAGCATACTCTGTAATTTCTATCTAAAATATTTGCTCCGTCTTCACTGAGAAGAATCATCTCTTCATCAAAAATATAATCTTTAACATAGTCAATAATTCCAGAAGCCCCGTAATAAGGGTATGGGCCAGATTCTCTAGCACTTTCAGTTATTGGCTTCCTGAGTTCATCATAAAAATCAGCAACATCATCTAGCTTAGATAACGTCCACTCACCTTCGAAACAATTGAAACGAATTGCAGGTATTCCTTTCATGCTATTCATACGACTGACCTTCCAATAGCTTGTTCAGTTCAGCTAGGCCCTGCATATCAAACTCGTTACCCGTAAGCCCGTCCATCATTTCCGCTAATTCATCTTCGGTGGTTTTAATATCACTCGCGACTTGCGAGTAAGTAACTTCGTATTTATCGGCAAGAACTTGCACCTTGTTGGTTAGCTGGGTAATCAAACTGCTTGGCATTGCAGCGAGCTCGCTGCTTAATGGCTCAATCCATTTTAGGTGCAGTAGATTGTTCACTTGCTCGTCGCTTAAGCCCTCAATGGTGGTCTTGGTTTTAAGATGCAGTTTAGTTGCTGCCTCTTTCACTGCTTTTTTTAGAGCCTTTTCTTCGTTGATAAGTTTGTTAGCACGAATAATTTTGGCCTTGTAGCTTTCTTCAGGTACAAGACTGTCTTCTGTGAACTTAACGTTACTGTCTTTCTGCTCTTTCAAGAATACCTTAGCTGCTTTTGCTACTTCAGCATTGACAAAAGCATCGTTGCTTTCTTTGACCGTAGCTAGCTCTTTATCGTCTTCACTAAGCGATTCTAAAATGTCTTCAAGTGAACTTGAGATTTCAGCCAAACGATTCTCTTGTTTAGCCAGTGCTGCTAGGTCGTCGCTTAGGTGAGTTTTTTGCACTAAGCCAAAAGGCAGAATGTGACCTTTCCACGGCGTCGCTTTGTCTTGTACTTCCGTGTCTTTACCATTTGTCTTTTTGATAACGATATTTGGGTCAACTTGCTTAGTCGCATCAAAACCTTCGGTTTGCATCATTTCTAAATCGGCGCTAATGATTTGCCATTGGTTGTTTAGAAGCTGATAGGCTTGATATTTATCGATTAAAGCAATAGGACTTAGGCGGTTAAATAGCTCAACACTTAATGAAGCCTCTTGTTGATTGCGTTTAACCCCTTCCCAATCTTGAATGAGTTTGGTGTTTAAGTCGTCATCAAACCCTGCAAAAGCTTGTTTGTAACCTGCTATAAACTCTACCACCTGTGGATGACTGCTAATGCTTGTATTGACTGCGTCTTTAGCAATGGCCAGCTCACTGTACGCAGAAGATTTAGCCGCAAACAAGGCGCTGCGTAGTTCAGGAAAAGCAAGCCAATATGGATTGAGTTCATCAATTTCACTGTTAGGAATACCGCCTAACATGGTGGCGTGTAAGTCCCAGCTTTCAGCCGCCACTGAAGAGTCCACATAGCGTGGTATGTTTAAGTTGTAACCATTATTGCGTAAGGTTTCTTTGCTCACTACTTGCGAGAATTTATCGATGCTCTCTCGATTGATCACGGCATCGACAGTACGCTTAATATCACTCGCTTGCAGCTTGTTGTTTTTGCCTTCTTTAGTAAAGTGCTTAGAAGCATCAACAACCAATACATCGGTATTTTGTCGCTTTTGCTTGAGCACCAAGATCACGGTTGGAATACCCGTACCAAAGAAGATATTACCCGGCAAACCAATAATGGCATCAATGTGATTCTGCTCAATAAGCTGCTTGCGGATCTCCCCCTCTTCACCACCACGGAACAACACACCATGAGGTAATACAATGGTCATAATACCATCGGGCTTTAGGTGATAGAGATCGTGCAATAGAAAGGCAAAATCGGCTTTAGTTTTTGGGGCTAGACCAAAACGCGAATAACGAGGATCGCTATCTTTATAGCTAGGGTCCCATTGTTGTGAATACGGCGGGTTAGAAACAACGGCGTCCACGTATAAGGCATCGTAAGTGCCTTGTGGGTCGTTCTCATCGAAGTATGGCCAATCGTCTTCTAGAGTATCTCCATTGCGGGTTTTAATATTGCTGGCTTTAATACCACGCATGATCAGATTCATACGGGTAAGGTTATAAGTATTCGCTTTTAACTCTTGCGCATAATAGGTAATGCTGTCTTTGTTTTTAGCGTATTTTTCAACAGCCTCACCAATATTGATAAGGAGTGAGCCAGAGCCGGACGTTGGATCGTAAATCTCAATGGTGTCTTTATTTTTGAGTTCATGAGCAATGATGTGCGACATGAGAACCGAGACCTCATGAGGCGTATAAAACTCCCCGGCTTTTTTACCCGCATTAGCTGCAAATTTTTCAATCAGGTACTCGTAGATGTAACCCAGAACGTCATAACCTTGCTGACCGTTCATCGGGATACTTTTGATTAAGTGCAGTAAGTCGCTAATAGCTTTAGTTCGCTTACCCGCGCTTTCTCCGAGTTTGCTTAACCCGGTTTCTAGAGTAGTAAAGATGCCTTCAAACAACTTTTTGTAAGTAGGAGAAATCAAACGGCTAAAAGCAGAAAGTGCATCACGTACGTTAGATTCATCAAAGTCGGACGTTGGATCAACCCACGTTGAAAACAGATTTTCGTAAGCAATAAAATAGCCAAGGTTATCTTGAATGTATTTGACTGTTTCAGCGTCTTCTTCTGTTAGCGCTTTGACTTCATCAGACGTCATCCCTTCTTTGGTGACAAACTGCACCTGTTGATCGCTGAGGTACTTATAAAAGATGAAACCTAAGATGTAGTCTTTGTATTCGTTTGCTTCGATCTTTGAACGCATCTGGTTCGCTGATTCCCAGATTTTTGCCGCTAATTGTTGCTTATTCATATTTTACTCAATTCATTTCAACTATTGACCGACATCGTGAAACAGTCGGCACATGTTCGTCATATTGTATTTAGGGACTCAGTTAAGCCTGAACTTCTTGCTCTGGTATTTACGCTTCAAGAGCTTCACTCTTAAACGCTAAAAACCACCGAGTTTGAAGCTGATGAGTGCCTATCTTTAAAGGCAAGTCTCTAAGTGTTTTTCTAAGCTGACTTTAACTATGTCGCTGTTTTTTTTAATCGCGACCATCTCAGCAACCACCGAGTTGTACTCTCGCTAGTTCTATGTCCATTTTGAAACACGGAGAATACGGGAGAATTAAAGAATCAACAATGCGCAAAACCAAACTTTCAGCACTCCGGTTTCATATGTAACTTTTTGTTTTAGCCTAAATGACTCACTATTCAGCATCACGCCCTTCTCCCCTGCCATCCATTCGAATCCAAATCTTTTCAAATATATTTCATCACTATGCATAACTCCACCGATAGAAAAAGGAGCTGCTTATGCATAGAAATCCCTTACCCGCAACTTCTTCAACAAGACAGCTTTGCCTATCTCTCTGGCTCTTCTGGATACATTAAACAACGTTCTAAACAAACACACAGGACTCGCAGATGGGCATCACATCATCTATTTCAGGAACAAGCACTACTCCGCTGAACATGGAGGCTACCACACTGTTGAGATTGCACTGGCGAAAGGCGTTAACAACCTCTATTCAATCCTTTGCATCACAGATTTTAGCTTCAATGGATACCCTTACCCGACACTTGAGCGAGACATTGAGTTCGATTTCACTCATGACACAGTCTTCACTCGATACTCTGGTCTAAAGAGTATGACTGCCCCCAACACCGACAAGCTATATAAGCTATGGGAATCCAAATTTATCGCTAACTTAGCCAAGGGAGTCTACAACCAAGTCGAGCTGCGTAGCCGCTAATACCTGAGCACAATTAATAACCACTCTCTCCCCTCGTTTCTAGTATCACCATGATTTTACTACCTTACTCTTTCACAGGAGAAACCCTTATGTCCTATGACATTGTCTATGAACAACTAGCACTGCGTGTACCAAAAGAAGATGTCGCTCAGCAAGCCTGTACCTTCTTCAGAGAACGCCTCAACCACACAGACACCCGAAGTAACAACGAACTCAAACAAGCCCTGTATGAACGTTACAGACTTAGGCTACGTGAAGATGACCTACTCATGCTCCACATGCTCATTGGCTCTAGTAATCTCTTTGACACGGAGACAAACAAACGAGCACGTAGCTGGCAGTTCTGTGGTGTAAACACCTTCAACCAACTACTCGTAAAATACGGTTGTGACTGGTCAGCAGCCGCTGAATCTGGAGATGTCAAACTCAATGGTCGCGATACCAAAGCAGAAGGTTGGATACGAGCATTACGTAACACTTTGAACCTCGCTAAAGACTATGGAGTGATGCCGTATTGCCACACCCTAGAGGTATGGCTTAAAGCGCCATTAGAGAAATCCAAACAAACCCAACTAGATGAGTTAAAAACGCAGCTAAGTGATTTAGATGCAACTTGGAAAGAACGGCAACGATTTGATGACGATGGCTTTGATGTCGCAATAAAACCCAAGTCTGCTTTTGAGATGTGGCTCTTTCAGCAGCTCATCAATGGCTACCAAGGCAAGTGCTGGATAAATGGCTCAGAGCCGCCCTATCACGCTGTAAAGAAGCATTCTATCTAATACGTTAAACACAACCCACCAGCTTAACGACCCACAAACACGTTCACCCACCACTCTAGAGGCCACCTTGTTATCAAGGTGGTCTTTTTATTTTATTCGTAAAAAGGAAGCACTCATGCAAACAACACAACCAAACAGCTCATCCAAAGACCAACAGGATTCTTTACTCACATCAGAGGCAAAAAAAATTAAACCGAACACGGTACTTGTCCAATGGTCGGAATCTCGCGAGTTCACTGAAGAAACACTCTATGACTTTAATGAATTCGAAAAGAAAGCTCTGGAGGTTGCTAAACGCAATCCATTAGGCGGGTACGACAAAACAAAAGTAACCGTGACCTTTGACAATGAATATCAGCACGAATGCCGCTTAGATTTAGGCTGTGGTGGTAATGATCAGGGTTTTGCTGAACACTGTTTAAGTATGGCTCGTTATTACCGTCAGCATAAAGGGGATGTCGATAAGCCTTGGCTTTATGACAAACACCACCAGCAGTTAATCGAACTCATAAACACTTATGAATTGGACCACTCATTCGTAGACCTAGGGCGTATGCAAGTTAAACAGGTCGAGGAGCAAGCTAAAGCCGAAGAAGCTGCAAAAGAAGAAGCCAAACAACAGGAGCGGGAAAGAGCGTGGCGTGAACACCAACAAGCGGAGGAGGCGTTTCAAGAGACCTTAGAAGTACCACAATGGGCAAAGGGCGTGATTGTTGCCACACTCACGGACTATGACGCTGAAATCAGTGAACCGTATGCTGGAGAGTTTCACACCAAAACGCTAAAGACCATCATTCTCGCTTGGTCGAAACACTCTCGAAACCTATTTCCAGAGCTGCGCAAAGCATGCCTTAATCACACTGAAACGGCTTTTCTTAATGACCCTGAGAAAAGCGTTGAACACCGTGAGCGCTTTGCCATGGGGGAAGGCTATTACCTAACCGATACCAAATACATTCGTTACGGATGGCAAATAAAAAAGCAAAACTTTTACAGAGAGGACAACAAAGCACGTTATGTGCCCTTAGGTGAGATCGCGATAAACGAATAAAAAAAGAGAGGCGATCTATTCGCCTCTCTATCTAGACGGTGTTCTTTTTTTTCTGTTATCAACGACAGAATCGCTTGGTGAACACACAGCTCGTTATCAAAAAAGAGGACATAAACGTTTTACATACTCTTCTAATGTAGCAATTAATTAATAACTTTGAGTATCGAAAATCTCGTATTACCTAAGATAAGAAAAGCCATCGTTGAACATAGCAACAAAAATTATGATTGATTACGATGACTAAAAACGGTCTGAGGTTAACTCTGCGCTGATTCAAATAACGGTGTTGATTTGTCTTTGTTTATTGCAAACATAAGACGTTTTTTGTTCTGGTCAAAAGTGTAGATAGCTACTAATGGAACCGCCGTTACTAATAAACCCGAAAGAATTGAGGTAATTTGGCTATTAAAGCGATTCAACAATGGTACACCTGCAAGCCCTGTGCTAATTACACGGCTAACATAGAGGCCTACAACAGCTGATGCGGTACTAGCCATAATGATACTGATAGACTGTAGTTTATTAGGATCGTTACCAGCCAAAACACGAACACTTCGGACGCAGCTTAAAGTACCTTCTCGAATCATACCGAGCACAAAAGCCGGCATCTTGGTGATCATTGAGATTAAGATTTGAGGAATAACACTCAGTGCTCCGCTCACTCCTGCCTCGATTCCCAGTGTTCGTGCTTTAGCCCAGATTTGACGTTCTTCAAAACGTTGATTCAACTTCTGAGAAAGACGCTGCTGAAGTTCTTGCACATTGCCAATAATCCCCTTTTCATCAAAGAGTTTAAAATCCTTGCAGAAACGCTGTAGCTCCTCCATGAAAATGTCGATCGTTTCTACGACCATCATACCAATTACCTGCTGAACTGCCATGGCAGCACCAGTTTTAACCGCCGTCAAACCAATCTCTTTTGCAGCTTCTACTTTATGTGAATCTAATGACTCTTCTGATCTCTCAAGTGCCTCTTGGCAGTCTGCTTCGCTGATCTCATGGGTTTCACCATTGATAGTCAAAACTCTAACACCCTCTTTTGTTGGGTGAGGCTCTGAACGCTCTAAAACTTCAGCGAGAGGGACTTGTCCTTTTGATCTGTTTACCGAGCTATTAGTGAAGATAAGGTTATCTTTGTCATTTACCACATCTAATAACTGATCATCATTCGTTCCAGCCTTAACTATGGTCGAACCGTATATCTCTTTCGCTGATATAACGTGTTCAATGTCTACATCGTATGGGCTGGTTTGATTCCCTTTGTTGTAACCGTCTTCAACAAAGTTGAATGTATCTCTAGCATCTGCCCGAATGTTCTTCATTTCCGAATAATTTTCGTGGTCACGTATGTTTGTACGTGCTGTATAGTCTTTGTATGATTCAGATAGGTTTTCGTATTTAGCTTCAGAATTCCGGTCAATTGCCTCCATAGTTCCAGTTAGAAAGAACGATGCCATAGCTCTTTGAATGGCTACATCGCGACATTGTGTGAAAATATCATCCATAGTATTAGCAGGTACCGGAAGTCGCTCCTGAAGGTCGCTAACCATCCGCATTGTATCTTTATCTATTTCTAGAGTAGACCGAGCCATTGCATTCAATTTAGCGGGACCACTTTTCAAATACTCTGTGGCATTTGTAGCTTGAGATTTTATGTTATCTACCTGTTCAGAGTATACGCCTGAAATCGCCTTGCTTGATTTCTGTATCTGCTCAGATGCTAGCGCCTGGCCTTTCTCTGTGAATTCTCCAGCATTAGCCTTAACATCAGCCAAAACTTGTTTTGCGTCCACATTAGAAACTAATTCTTTTGTAGTTGAAAGGGCCTCTACAGCCTTATCAGACACGCTGGATACAGCATTGTTAGAAACATCTTTAGCTCGCTGCTTCAAAGCGTCGGTATCTACATCTGAAATTTTATCCTTTGCCTGTGAAGCAACATTTTTAGCTTTGTCTAGCCACCCCATAATCTTGATCCTTAAGCTATGTTGGAGTTCTGAATTAGGCATAATAATGTCGTCTTTCATATGCATCTTCAATCTTAAACCAAACATTAGTTATTGTATTGTGAGCTTAAACGGGTGAGTAACGTTTAGTTCCGTAACTTCTACATTCGGACAACTTTCCTCTCTAGCCTACCTCTAAAGCTAACAAACCATACGCCCCCTTCAATAACACATCTTTCCTTATGATCTTCCCTCGCTTCGCACCCTAACCCCAAAAATTTTCAGGCATATGTCATCAATGTGAATACCCATCATTGAATCCGACAGGAGCCCGTAATGGCAACTACCCAAAATTCTGATTACAAAAAACAACAGCGCTATCAGGAGAATGAAATCCTAGAGCATGCGGCTGAGATACTCGCCACACGCTACGTGCGTGGTGATGCCTTAATTAGTCCTAACGCCACTAAAGAATATGTACGCTGTAAGCTAGGCAGCTATGAACGTGAAGTGTTTGCTTTACTGCTACTGGATAACCAAAACCGACTGATTGAGTTTAAAGAGCTCTTTCATGGCACCGTCGATGCCGCCAGTGTCTACCCAAGAGAAGTAGTAAAAGCCGTGTTGGAAGTGAATGCAGCGGCAGTGATTATGGCCCACAACCATCCTTCAGGTGACTCTACCCCCTCACAAGCGGATAGACGTATCACCGAAAGACTCAAAGACGCTTTAGCGCTGGTGGATGTGCGCGTATTGGACCATATCGTAACGGGCGAAACCTGCACCTCATTTGCTGAGCGAGGCTGGTTATGATTGAACAACACTATGGTGATATCAGTATCAATGATGCACTGCTCTCGTCACTAGAAAGTCTTCTTACTGGTCACACACTACCTGAACAGGCTGAAAGACTGGTACTGAACTGCCGTCAAATGAGTTACTACCGCCATCGTCAAGGACTGCACCCGATTGAGATACAGCTCAAACGAGAGTCAATCTCAGAGTCATGGGTCATCGTGTTCTTTGCAAGCTTTTCTTACCCTAATGACAACAGTACTTCAGTAGAGCCAGAGTTGTACTTTCACCTTGCTAATCGTTGGTTTTATCAACCCGATACAGGAACAACGGATTTATCTTATCCAGAAGTGCAAGAAGTGCTCACCGCTTGGATGAACGCATTAACTCGCCACCTAACCCGAAACCTCTTTGATAGCGTGCAACTCTCGCTAGTCAGCTCGTTTAACTAATCCCCTACCTACTTTCTGATTTATCCCTAAACAAGGAGGACTGTCGATGTCCCAATTAGCCTTTACGTCATTACCACTACCAGTTTCTAAGAAGCTGTATACCTTGCTTAATGAGCGTTACTCAGCTCATTTGCTTAACAATGAAACGCTCTCCACCAGCCGTCATGTGGTCTTTAACTTTCGTGATAAAAGTTACAGTGCTGATGCTGGTGGCTTTCACCCTGTCGAAATGTCTATTTGCCAGTCTTCAACAGGAGAATGGTGTGTTGAGTACATCACAGACTTTGCTTATATGGGGAACTACTACCCTGAGCTTGAGCGGAATTTAGATTTTGACTTTCGCGCTAGTCAATGTTTTGCCAGCTACCACGGCTGGTTTTCAATGAAAGATAACCGTGAGGCTATCGAGCTGTATAAATTGTGGGAGAGTAATTTTCTCGCATACGTTGAGATGGAGGTATTCGACGACATTACCCTTACCCCGCAATAACTCATGACTTCCCTTCTTCTACAAACCATCAAACTTATCTCTGCCCTCATCACGTTACTTTCTCTTTCCCCTTTCTTTGGTGCCATTGGAACCCTAACGACCTTAGGCTTTCTGGTGGTACTGCTGATTGGGTTGCTGGTAGCCATCTCAGAGCTGAGAGATAAAAACAACCATCGATAATGTTAATCGACTCACGCTTTCACTAAGCCGATTGATGGCGCTTTAACCGTTGGACATTATGTGTCGAACCCACCTCTATTCTCCCGACATTAAATGTCCGACTCCGGTGTGGAGCGCTATGTATTGAGAGAGTAGCCATGAGCAATAAAACCAGCATTGAAGGCTTATCTGCTTTGCTGCACACGCTGATGCTTATTCCTCAACATCGATGGGTCACCGTTAGGGAGTTGCAGCAGCAGTTAGCCCTAATCGATATCCACCGCACCACCCGCAGTATCAAACGCTACCTCGATGAAGTCATTGTGGAGGTGTTTAACGTGGAGTGTGATTCGATGAGCATGCCCCATGTTTACCGAAAAACATCCGAGCAGTTGCTGACGTTCAATAAGCAAGAAATGCTCTATTGGCAACTGACCAACAAGTACTTACAACCGCTTATTCCTGATGCACTGAATTATGGACAGGGTCGGCCCTCGGAGAGAGACAAACCCTTACCGGATAAGGCTTCAGCCATTTCAAAAGAACGACTTTGGCTAAGCAAAGTACACCTCAACCTACCTAATACGAGAAGCTGGAGTAACAAGCAGCAACAAGTCTTAGGGTCAGTCCATGAAGCATTACTTAACAACCGAATGCTAAAGGTCTCTAGCCAAGCTTTGCAGCAAGAGCAAACGCTCATTGAACCACTGGGACTCTCGGTTCAATGTGACGCGCTCTTGCTGCTCTTTCGGTTATCCGACCAACATCCAATACACACCGTTGCCTTACCACTCATCGATGAGGCCAGTGTATCGACATTTTCATTTACCTATCCCTCTGACTTCAATGTTGAGCAGTTCATGCTGGCTCACGAAGGAGCAGGCTACCCAGAATTTCACTCACCAATGAGGAGAGTAAACCCATGACCAAACTAAAACATCGACTAAACCAATCGGTTCGATACGCAGTCACGATGGCCCTGTTTATTGGAGCAACAGGATGCACTGAGCAGGAAGAGTCTCCTGAAGCCGTTGCGGATATAGAAGTATCGATCTCCACCAACTCTCATTGGGGGAGCTTAGTCTTTGACCTACAAGCCATCACCAACAACACCGTCATCACCGACGTTGTGATTAACCGAGGTAATTGTCGTATTCCTGCTGGTACGGCCTCAGAGCTATCTAGAAACGTTTCATTGAAGTTCGGTGAAACCTACACGGGATACAGCAACAACTGCACCGTCGATAACATAAAAGAAATTGAAGTGACGTCAACGGCTGGCACCTTTGTTTACACCTTCTAAACCGAAAGCAAAACAACTCATCTATCTATCAACACCAATAAGGATCGAATATGAAAAAATCATACGTACTCATCGCGATTGCATTGAGCTCATCTCTAAGCGTTTCATCAATGGCAAACGCTGCGCTCGGTGGAACACCAAATATCTCTAAGGCGCATCTGGAGAAACACTGGAATGGAAAACAAGGCCCTCAATCCACTCTTGTCGCTGGAGCGCTTCTACATTGGACAGCCGATGCGTGTGGAAAGCTTAACGGTCAGATCTCCGATAAGAATAAGTGTTCACCTGAAGCTGAACAAACGGCTAACTAATCTCCCCAACTTTCTTTTTAAAATTATAGTGAGAATGACACCATGAAAAACATCACAACAAACACACTTGTTCTACTTACTACCTTAGCGTCACCTTTTGTTTTAGCTCAAGGTGGTGGATCGCTTGGAGGTAATCCATCGGTAGAAACGGGAGCGGTTAACGTCAGTGTAGGCAAATGCACTCAATACAAGCTGGATGTGAAAGCAGCTCTAAACGCAGGAAAACTGGTATCGTCGGTTGCGATACCTAAAGGCTGTGAAGCCATCAAAGAAAAGTAATGCCACCAGCCAAGACTAAAACTGACAATGGGGAGCAATCACGCTCCCCATTCTTTTTTTTTGCTTCTGTATACGCATACCAGCTTCCCTACTAAAACACTTTTGAACATTTCCAGCTCAGTTGATCCACTAAATTAGCAATTTATGAACGACTACCGTTATGGAAAATCTCTCCCTGAGTCAGTATTGTGATTGATAAAGAGCAGCGAGCCCCCATATCCTAACAACCAAACAACAACTTTACCTTGGCTATGCAAATCAAACGAGACTTTGACTACTACCACAACCTACACAACGTCATTACCCACGCCTTACTCCACTTGTTGTGTAAAGTGTCAGCATCTCCCCGCTTTGTGCCAGTCACAACGCGTAATGAAATTTTGATAAAATACCTCAAGCCGAAGCTCAGCGATAAGTCATTGTCGAATATTAAAAAAGACATCAAACTGATGCTCAGCGTAGCGAGAAAAAAAGGGGGGAACTTAGAAATGAAACTGCATCAACTCAATTCTCAATCGAATCAAACGAAACTCGTCGGTGCTGAAAAGCTCTATAATCTACTCATACACCTTTATGATGAAGAAGGTATTGAGTCTCGATTGTTTGAAGAATGCAGCGAAGCGGAGCTTGGTATTCTTTACATGTTAGAAGAGCAAGTCGAACACGGCTTTGACCAAGAAAACAACCAAATAATACCGCTATCGATGCTCATCAAACTAGAACGCGCACCAAAGCTCATCAATACGATTAACGCTCACGGCCTGTTCCTTGCTGAAATGGAAGAGTGGAACGCAAAGACACATCAAGCCCATATTTTAATACACCCAGCTTAATGAGGAGCAGCATCAGGCCAACCAGAGAACGCGTTATAAGACTCGATGATCTCGTCTTCCCAAATGTTATTTGGGCATAAATGGAATTAAACCGTTCTCGTAAGCCATCTGCTGCAATTCAACTGGAGCGGTACGAATATCTACAATATAACCGTCTACTGAAACCATCCATGTCATAGGGTTTTTAACCAACTTGCTTTTTAATGACCAGTTTGGATCAAATTGTCTTATTTTTAGAAATGTTCTTACTTGTTTTGATTTCCCTTGCCCAGTGCTTTCTGCCACTCCAAATTCTTTATACATCTTTCCAGCACTAATATGCGGCGTTTTACTTGCATCAAAAAGAAAATTGACCATCCCTATGGCATGAGTGATACCACATGCCCACGAAGAAGCTTTTCCTTTTGTTAATGGTGAAGGACGCTTTCGACAAAGGGATGCAACAGCATTACGAATAATTTCTGCATATTCGTCGTTTAAGAAACTGTTACAAAATTGGTCTGTGATGGAGGTTATCTCGTCAAATTTATCTGTCAGAGACTTAGGGACTGTTTGGGATTTTGGCATAATTAATTTATCAACAGTAAAACGATATAAACAATAATCTTCGATTTGAAAAAAAAGTGCAAACCCTGCCTGTGTATGCCCGTGGGAATCGACTCACATTTAGCAGAACGACCACTAGATCTCTCCCTAAATCGCATCAGCCTACAGATATATGTTATCTATAAAAACGCTTAACGCTATCCTAAAGACGAATCATAGTTTCTAGGGGTAAAGCATAAATACGACCGCACAGCCTGCTAGCGGTTTGCCAACAAACTGTGCACAATCTTCTTACTCGGCTTCTGCCGCTTCAACAGCTAACAAGTCTGCCATATCATTACCCTTATCACCTGAATGGGCTTTGACCTTAAACACCTCTACGTATTTCTTTGAACGCAGTTCGTCGATTTGTTGCCATAGATGACGGTTCTTTACTGGCTTCTTATCTGACTTACGCCAACCTTTCTCTTTCCAGTTATCTAACCAACCGTTATAACCCTTCACACAAAAGTCACTGTCTGAGTAGATAACATCGCCATCCTGTGCATACTCTAGACCTTCGATTAAGGCCATTAGCTCTAATTCTGCATTGGTAGTACTACGTCTGATAGTGATGCTATCTTGATACTCTAGTTCACCGTGCTCATTAAAGGCTGCAATACCAATTCCACCCTGTGTGCATCCGTGTTGATTGTTTGGTGCTGCGCCATCTACGTAAATTGAAAAACTCATTTTATTTCTCTCTCTAATTGAAAAGGGAGCCTTCAATGGCTCCCTGTTGATGTGGTCAGTATGTTTCTGCTACTTGGATTATTATTGGATCTCTCGTAATCCCAAGCATGATTCCATCCAATCATCAATCTCACCATCAACCCAAGCAACAGCTCTATCTCCAAGATTGACTGATAATGGAAAGTTACCGTTATTCATTTTTCGGTAAATCGCTGAACGACTTAAAGCCGTTTTCTCCATCACTTCTTTTAACTTTAGAAATCTCATTGGGAATGGTCTCCTGTATTTTGTATATACCCATGAGATAAGCCACCGCTGTAAAAAAGTGCGGTGGGGTTAATCCTCGCTAGAACCAAAACAGTACTGCTCTTCTTCCCATGCCTCAGCTAGACGGCTCATGCGGTGAAATACACTGTTCTTTACTACGCTACTTTTGCTCTTTGCAGCGCGTCCCTAAGCCGTAGTTACCTCGGTCGTTAAATAACACTAATGAACGTTCTTTGCCTTCGTAGTGGCTCTGTACAGCCTCTTGCCATGCCTCTTTAAGGTGGTTGGCTAATTGATTACGTTTATCCCAACAGATAGCGGAACCAAAGTACTGGTTGTAATCAAGCAATAGTATGACTTGGTAATAGTGTGAGGGGGATTTATCGGCTCGCTTACGCCACGAGCAATAGAGTGAGTCTGTATTGAGTTTCACTTTAAGCTGGTGGGTGTAGTCATTGATGATGGTCAAATTTGTGTCTGGGTGGTCTTTAGGAAGGTATAGCCCCAAATGCATGACTAACGTGAACTCAAACTGCTCTAGTGCCTGTTCAAAGAGGTTGGTCATACTCGTAAAGGCAGATTTATACAGTCCGTGCTCACTGTAGAGCACGGGATAATCGTTAAAGGTAGTGGAATGCGGTAACGATAAGGTAGTTAGACGCTTCTGAACTACTGTGAGTGGCGTTGAACAGATTTAGCACGATAAGTTTCCTGTGGTTTGTTGTGATTCCAACAGGAACGATGCCTAACGTGATTGTTAAGAAAACTAAGAGCTAGTCGCAAAGTTTCTCATGACCCCCTCGTATACTTTTGAGTTTGGTTTAGCGAAATAGCAGACCCTTTTGAATAACTCATTTTTCGATTTCTGAACGTCAGATGAGTTCAGATTTAAGTAGTACACGCCATTTTTGCAGAAATGGACAAGAGCGTTTTTCTCCTGTTTGATAGCACTACACCATGCTTGCTTAATTAAAGCAGCTAAGCACCCTTCTGATGCTCCTACGTCACCAAGTCGATGATAGATGTCTTTGTTTAGGAAAATTGCGATATGGTAGTGGTACTGCTTTGAGGTATTCTTCTCTTTTGCCCAGATGTAACTGGTCTTGCTTCTCAAGCTCCTTCCCCAGCTTTTCTCTTTACGTTTTATATCTACGTCCAGTTTGGCATTTAGGGATTTGAAGAATCGAGTGATGACTTTCGAATCGGCATCATCGAAATCCTTAGGTAAGTGTAGGTCTATCCGAAACACGGATAGCCTAGAGTGATACTTTAATGCTTTCTCTATCAATTGAGAAATCTTGTAGAGGTAAAACTTACGGTAGAAGAATCGTTGCTTTCGTTTCGTTGGTTGAGGTAGATCGTAGTTGTTGTACTTATCTTCAGATGTGTACTTATCATTCATAGTGTTCTCCCTATTTGTGTGTCTCTCTCATACACACAGGGAGTAACGTTAATTTTAGTAGTTATGTATATTACTTATACCAAAAAATTAAAATCACCATTACAGAAAAACAATACGGATAACTATCCCTTTCCCGACAAAAAAACTAAAAAACGACCTTACTTATCTATTTTAGACATTATAAAAGTGAATTCGTTTATAATCATCAACTCGAAAGTTATAGCTTGCCATTACATTATCAATTAACTATGTTAATATTATTTATAGCGAATAAAAATCAACAAAGAAATGCACAACCAATCTACAATTTTTTACCAGAAAAACTTGACTATTGAAAAAACACTCAGCACAATTAAAATCCAACATAAAACCCACACAAAAATTACAACAATATAACCAACCCCTCCTGAAAATCTGTACAAAAACCTATATATTTCTTACAATAGTCCCACTCAAAACCTTACGTAAGGATCCTCATGAGCTCATATCGCTATTTAGAATTAATAAAAAAATCGACTGAAGATGAATTAAGAAAATATATCAGAATCATTGAAGCTGAAATGGGATATAACGAAACAGCGACTAATCTTAATAATTACAAGAAATCGCAGCTTGAATTGACATTAAAAGAGTTGATAAGTAAAAGTTTAAGAATAGAGAGAGAAGACTTAGATTCCGGTAATCTATCCGAAAGAGAAGAATATAAACTAGGCAATTATATTGACGAACTTTTTTCTCAATCAAGAGATATTAGATATGAGTTTGGTGATCAGATCGGCTGGCTAGATGGGGAGCCAAGAGCCCTTTATTTTTTTCTTGTTATCGTTCATACCGTAGTTAGCACTGGCAATACCAATCTTTTCTTCCCTGTAACTGAGTTTTCTTTAAATCTTTCGAGACGTAAATACCTACTACGAGACACCGACTACTTAACACCTCTGACTAAAGTCTGTCCAAATAAGAACCTATCGGCCTACGATAATCTTGTTCGTGCTCTAGAAATCATAATAACCTCAAGAACACCAAGGGAGCAGCAAACCACATATCGCTTGCTTAGGAATATTGAAAGGTTGTATGAAACAGTTTTTATTAACAGAAATGTAAATAAAAAAGCTTTTAAATCAGATGATACTGAGTTAATTAGTTGGTACTACCGAGCTTTAATCACAGAATTTCCAAACACTGGTCTATCCGTAACAGAAGATACCGATAAGCAGAAGCATACCATCATGTGTATTTTCGATGTGCTTTGTGCGACTACTGAGCCAGACATGTTTACCAAATTAGAAGATAAATTGGTCGAGAAATTCCTTAGAAGAAAAAGGGATAAAGAAAAGGGCAAGGCATTAAAGACCACTAAAGAAGAAAAGACACTGACATTCAGTGAGGCTGACTGGGAAAAGCTTACTGTGATTTCAGGAGGGCACTCTAAAAATCAGATTAAGGCAAAGCTTAAAGAGCTGATAGATATACAATTAGAAAAAATAAAGGATGAAGGATGAAACAGCTACTAACAGTGTCAATACTGACGAAGATAATATTAAAAAACGTAACCAACGATTCATCTGAAAAGCATGAAAGTATACACCGATTAGTCGAGATTCTTAGCTCAGCCCCCTCATCTATGGGTAGATCTCTACGTAAAAAAGGTTAAAACTTATAGCGGTAAAGGGGATAAATATAGGCATCTCCCCCTTTAGCCTACGACATTATACCACTTCGGGAAACTGAACAATATTAGTCTTAACGTTTACTATCGAGTCTAACTCATCAGCCCAGCGCTGTAGCCACTCTCGACACTCAGCTTCATAGCGGTGCAAATTATATGTTCCCTCAATGCCTTTAACACTATGCCCTAATACTGCTTCAGCAACTCCCGTAGGGCATCCCATACGTGCTAATTCCGTTCGTACTGTTCGTCGTAGATCGTGAGGAGTCCAAAGCGGCATATCAATCATTAATCCATCTCTACGCATTCGCCACGTATACTGAGTTAGTTGTTTTTGAACTACGTGAGAACCTCCTTTAGAAGTAGAAAAAACATAGATAGATTGAGGGTATGATTTAACCTCTTTCCACTTACGTAACCACTGAACAGCTTGAGAAGGCAGCTGAACATAACGAGAGTTACCATTTTTTGTTTCAGTTAAATAAATGGTGTTCTTATCAAAATCAATCTGCTGCCACTCTAAGTCGCAAACCTCTCCAGTACGACAGCCTGTCCACAGCGTCATTCGGAGAATACCTCTTATGTTTTTAGAAAAACTCGAATTCGGCAACCATTTGATAAATCTAGATAACTCAGAATGGTCTAACACTCTCTTACCTTTATTATTAGTCAGCTTAACCTTACTCTTCTTAAACTTATTAATAGCCAACAGCGCTGGATTGACAAAGTTTTCAGGGAGATAATCCATACCAATAGCATACTCATAGGCACTGGATAGCTCTCGTAACACAGAGCCTGCTTGTACTGGCGCACCTCTATCAATGATCCCTTGAATTAAATACGTGATGTCACTTTTGCCGACTTCCATAACAGATCTATCTCCAAGAAGAGCGACAATATCAACATACAATGTTCGTCTAACTTCTTTTTGTCCTTTTGCCTTACGAGCTCCTGAGATCACTCCACCAGAAGAAGTAAATCTGTCTTGAATATAATTTTCTAAATAATGATCGATCACATCTTTGAGAGTAATGCTATTAACACGCTCAGTCTTTAATAACTTACGCCGCTCTTGTTCTTGCCTTTCTAAGTCAGCCTTTGGACATATTCCCCGCTCTCTTATGGCTTTCATTTCGCGAAGCTTAATGCGAGCTTGCTCAAGTGACATATCAGGAAAGGTACCTAGCTTAATCTGTACAAGTTTACCACCTGACTCTGGGCTTCTATAGCGATAGGTAAAAGTTTTCCTGCCCGTCTTTCCACAGGCTATTCTTAGCCCTCGGTTTTCTCCAGTATCAGACAAGACACCTTTCTTAGCCGTTAGCGCCTCAATTGTCTTATTCGTTATAGATTTGATATTCTTCTTATCAGCCATTTATCGGGGTCCCTTATCGCAATATTGTGCGGCGATTGTATTATCTAGTATAGGAAATAAAAAAACTACACTTTTACCTACACTAATGATCGCGCTGTAGTGAAATCCTTTGATACTTAGTGGGACTTGTTGAAGATCCCAGAAATTCATAACCCATTGATTTAAAGTAACTTAATGCAAAAAGAAACCACTAAAAACAAAGACATAAAAGCAGCGCATACACCTATGATGCAGCAGTACCTAAAACTGAAAGCAGAAAACCCAGAAATTCTGCTGTTCTACCGCATGGGCGATTTCTACGAGCTTTTCTACGATGATGCTAAAAAAGCTTCTCAACTCCTCGATATTTCACTTACTAAACGCGGTTCATCAAATGGTGAACCGATTCCGATGGCGGGTGTTCCATACCATGCCGTTGAAGGATACCTTGCAAAGTTAGTGCAACTTGGTGAATCCGTAGCAATTTGTGAACAGATTGGTAATCCAGCAACTTCAAAAGGCCCTGTTGAACGTGCTGTTGTACGTATCGTGACACCCGGCACCGTGACCGATGAGGCATTGCTTTCTGAGCGTATTGATAACCTGATTGCGGCCATCTACCACCACAACGGTAAGTTTGGCTACGCGACACTGGATATTACCTCCGGTCGATTCCAACTTTGCGAGCCAGAAACCGAAGAAGCAATGGCCGCAGAACTGCAGAGAACCTCACCACGTGAGCTACTGTTCCCTGAAGATTTCGAACCTGTAAATCTAATGGCAAGCCGTAATGGCAACCGCCGCCGCCCTGTATGGGAATTTGAATTAGATACCGCTAAGCAGCAATTAAATAAACAATTTGGTACTCGCGATCTGGTTGGCTTTGGCGTAGAAAGCGCAAAACTGGGTCTATGTGCGGCTGGTTGTTTGATCCAATACGTGAAAGATACCCAACGTACAGCCCTTCCTCATATCCGTTCACTGACGATGGATAAGCAAGATCACTCAGTGATCCTTGATGCTGCGACTCGCCGCAATCTAGAGATCACGCAAAACCTTGGCGGTGGCACAGATAACACTCTTGCTGAAGTGCTTGATCACACCGCAACTGCGATGGGCAGTCGCATGCTTAAGCGTTGGTTACATCAACCAATGCGCAATATCTCTGCACTCGATCAGCGCTTAGATGCGATTGGTGAGATGAAAGATTTGGCTCTATTCACAGAGCTACAGCCAACCTTAAAGCAGATTGGTGATATCGAGCGTATTCTTGCTCGTCTTGCTCTTCGTTCTGCTCGTCCACGTGATATGGCACGACTTCGCCAAGCGATGGAATATTTACCAGAGCTAGCTGAAACACTGACGCAGCTGAAACACCCATACCTGACTCAACTTGCTCAGTATGCCTCTCCTGTGGATGAGGTTTCTGAGCTACTTGAGCGTGCAATCAAAGAGAACCCACCCGTGGTTATCCGCGATGGCGGTGTGATTGCTGAAGGCTACAACGCCGAGCTAGATGAATGGCGTGACCTTGCTGCGGGCGCAACCGAGTTTCTGGATAAGCTTGAGCAAGAAGAACGTGAACGTCACGGTATCGACACGCTAAAAGTTGGCTACAACAACGTACACGGTTTCTTCATCCAAGTGAGCCGTGGGCAAAGCCACCTTGTGCCGCCACATTATGTTCGTCGCCAAACGCTGAAGAACGCTGAGCGCTATATCATTCCTGAGCTGAAAGAACACGAAGACAAAGTACTTAACTCTAAGTCGAAAGCACTCGCTATCGAGAAACAGCTTTGGGAAGAGTTGTTTGATTTGCTACTGCCATATCTAGAGCGCCTACAAAACATCGCTTCTTCAGTATCTCAACTTGATGTACTACAGAACTTAGCTGAGCGCGCAGATACTCTTGATTACTGTCGTCCAACCATGACAGAAGCCGCGGGTGTACAGATCCAAGCAGGTCGTCACCCAGTAGTAGAACAAGTGATGGACGAACCTTTCATTGCTAACCCTATCGACCTGAATGATCAACGTAAGATGCTGATCATCACAGGTCCAAATATGGGTGGTAAATCGACCTACATGCGCCAAACGGCACTCATCGCATTGATGGCTCATATCGGTTGTTATGTACCTGCAGAAAGCGCAACCATCGGCTCTATCGACCGTATCTTTACGCGTATTGGCGCATCCGATGATTTGGCTTCTGGTCGTTCAACTTTCATGGTTGAGATGACAGAGACCGCAAATATTCTGCACAACGCAACACCAAATAGCCTTGTGCTAATGGATGAAATCGGTCGTGGTACCAGTACTTACGATGGTCTGTCTCTGGCTTGGGCAAGTGCAGAGTGGCTAGCCAATCAAATCAATGCGATGACACTGTTTGCAACGCACTACTTTGAGCTAACTGAACTGCCTAACCAACTTCCAACTTTAGCAAACGTACACTTAGATGCGGTTGAGCATGGTGACAGCATTGCCTTTATGCACGCGGTTCAAGAAGGTGCAGCAAGTAAATCTTACGGTCTAGCGGTTGCAGGTTTAGCTGGCGTACCGAAAGCCGTGATCAAGAATGCTCGAGCGAAGCTGACTCAGTTAGAAGCGTTAAGTATGGAGTCGCCAACATCGAAGCCAAGTGGTGTTGATATCGCGAACCAACTTAGCCTGATCCCTGAACCGAGTGAGGTGGAGCAAGCACTAGCGAATGTTGATCCTGATGATCTAACCCCTCGCCAAGCATTAGAAGAGCTCTACCGCTTGAAGAAGCTACTCTAACTAAAGAAGCACTCTAGTTTAAATAGCCAAGCGCTGTGGTTTCTAGCTGAAGTCAAAATTAAACCAGAAGCTAAAACTAAAAAACGCTGACATTAGGTCAGCGTTTTTTTATTTCGATATCGTGGAATATCGTTTAGTCGTTTTCAACGTTGAACAGGTTTTCCATGTTCAGACCTTGCTTGATCAAAATCTCACGTAGACGACGAAGACCTTCAACTTGGATTTGACGAACTCGCTCACGAGTCAGGCTGATTTCACGACCAACTTCTTCTAGCGTTGACGGTTCATAACCCAGTAGTCCAAATCGACGTGCAAGTACCTCTTTCTGCTTAGGATTCAGTTCATCAAGCCAGAAGATCAGTGAGTTCTTGATATCGCTATCTTGAGTTGAAACCTCAGGATCTGAATTGTTAATGTCTGGAATAATATCCAACAGCGCTTTCTCACCGTCACCACCAATTGGCGTATCAACAGAGCTCACTCGTTCGTTTAGACGAAGCATCTTGCTCACATCACCAACCGGCTTATCTAGCTTAGAAGCGATCTCTTCAGCTGTTGGTTCGTGGTCAAGCTTTTGTGATAGTTCTCTTGCAGTACGTAGGTAGATGTTCAGCTCTTTCACAACATGGATTGGCAAACGGATAGTGCGAGTCTGATTCATCAACGCACGTTCAATGGTTTGACGAATCCACCATGTTGCGTAAGTTGAAAAGCGGAAGCCTCGCTCTGGGTCAAACTTCTCTACGGCGCGAATCAAGCCTAGGTTGCCTTCTTCGATTAGATCGAGAAGTGCCAAACCACGGTTGCTATAACGACGAGAAATTTTTACCACCAAACGCAGGTTACTTTCGATCATGCGTTTACGTGCTGCTTCATCACCGCGTAGAGCTCGACGTGCGTAAAGCACTTCTTCTTCTGCGGTTAGTAGTGGTGAGAAACCGATTTCGCCTAGATACAGTTGAGTGGCATCTAAGCTTTTAGACGTAACTTCAACTTCTTCTTTCGCTTCGGTTTTCTTAGTGACTGTTCGTTTTGCTTTTCCAAGAGCTTCCGGTTCCGTGGTTGCTTGGTCAAGATCGAACTCTTCTTTGGTTACTGCATTGCTTATACTCATAACGCCTCCCCCTGGCGAAATTAGCATGACATTACAACTTCATATGTCGCTAAATGACTATGTCACTCAATACAATACGTTAATCGTTCATATTGTATTTAAGGCAAATATCGTTTTGGATTAACGGATTTACCTTGGTAACGAATCTCAAAGTGCAGCCTAACACTGCTGGCTCCAGAGCTTCCCATTGTTGCAATCTTCTGCCCTGGTTTCACACTTTGCCCTTCAGATACTAATAGTCGGTCGTTATGCGCGTATGCACTTAAGTAATTATCATTGTGCTTCACAATCACTAGATTGCCGTAGCCTCGTAGTGCATTACCCGAATAAACAACCGTTCCCCCTGCAGTAGATACTATTGGCTGACCTCGCTGTCCTGCTATGTCTATGCCTTTATTTCCTTGTTCGCCTACAGAGAAATTCTTGATTACTCTCCCTTTAGTTGGCCATAACCATTTGGATACTTTATCACTTGTTGGTTTGGTGGACGGTGTAACATTCTGTTTACCTTTAGAACCAACATACTCCTTTGATTTAGATTGTTCAACCTTCTTTGGTGGATCTTTTTTCGCCACTTTGGTGGTAGTTTGAGCTGGAGCTGGTTTAGAGTTTTTGCTCGATTGCGATGTGGATTTAGGTTTATTTGCCGCAGATGACGTTGTCGATGCCGCGACAGGCGCAGCAACTGCTGCTGCCGCTACCGTTGATTTACCATACGCTGGCGCATTGTAGCTAGGACGCCACAACTTAAGCTTCTGCCCTGGGTGAATAGTATAAGGCGCAGACAATTTGTTGTAGCTAACGAGGTCATTTACGTCTTTATTGGTCACATAAGCGATGAAATAAAGAGTATCGCCTTTTTTGACTTCATAGTAACTACCGCGATAACTACCACGATCAATCGATGAATAATTCTTGTTAAGGCTTGAAACCGGCGCAGGCGAATTCGCTGCACACCCAACAAGGGCACAGCTAAGCAGTAAAGTACTTCCTTTAAACAACTTCGAACGCATCGACTCTCTATCCACCTACACCATTAGTCTTGTTATTAAGCTAGTTCACCAGGAACAAGAGGTACAAATCTCACCATTTCGATAACACTCGACAAAAATTCATCGCCGTGACGAACGATCTTCAACAGTTGTTGTTCATCATCCCCAACAGGAATCAGTAAACGACCGCCATCTTTCAGCTGTTGCAGAAGCGCTTGAGGAATCGACTCTGCAGCAGCGGTAACAATAATCGCATCAAAAGGCGCCTTTGAAGACCACCCTTGCCAACCATCACCGTGCTTAGTTGAAATATTGTAGAAATCGAGTTGCTTCAACCTGCGTTTAGCATCCCATTGTAGCGACTTTATTCTTTCAACCGAATAGACATGATCAACAAGCTGAGCCAATACCGCGGTTTGGTAGCCTGAACCCGTTCCGATCTCCAAAACTCGGCTATCTTGTTGTAACTCAAGCAGCTCTGTCATTTTGGCAACAATGTATGGTTGGGAGATTGTCTGACCCTGTCCGATCGGCAGAGCATTATTATCATAAGCTTGATGGTACATCGCCTGTGATAAAAAACTCTCTCTCGGCAGTTGGTAAATAGCATCAAGAACCTTTTGATCTCGGATGCCATTTTCAATCAGAAAAGTAATTAAGCGCTCGGCTTGTGGATTGCTCACTTACTTCTCCCCTAACCATGTTGTCATCGCACCTAACGACTCGTGTGCCGTTAGATCAACTTGTAACGGTGTTACCGATACAAAGCCATGCTCGATTGCGTAAAAATCGGTACCTTCGCCGGCATCTTGCTCTTTGCCCGGAGGGCCGAGCCAATAGATATCGTGACCACGAGGGTCTTTTTGCTTAATCATATCTTCAGAGTGATGACGAGCACCTAAGCGTGTCACCTGAGTACCAGACAGTTGTTCTAAGGCTAAATCAGGAACGTTCACGTTCAATAAGCGATTGGTCGGGATTGGGTTTGCTAAATGTTGTTCGACAATACGACGAGCAATCGCTGCCGCTGTCTTAAAATGTTTTTTACCCACCAACGAAAACGCCACCGATTGAACGCCTAGAAAGTGCCCTTCCATTGCTGCTGCCACCGTACCTGAATAAAGCACGTCATCACCAAGGTTAGCACCGTGATTAATGCCCGTTAATACCAGATTAGGCATGTCATTCTTTAGCAGTTCGTTTAACGCAAAATGCACACAGTCGGTCGGTGTTCCTTGTACCGAATAGGTATTTTCAGCAATCTCTTGAACACGCAGAGGCTGTTCTAAAGTTAATGAATTTGACGCACCCGAGCGATTACGGTCAGGGGCAACAATGATAACTTCAGCAAGATCACGTAGTTCATCTGCTAGCTCATGAATACCTTGAGCATGCACACCATCATCGTTGCTGAGTAAAATCTTCATTCTGTATCCTTTCTTCATATTCCAGTGCTAAGTGACTTCAATTCCAATATTAAGTCACTTAGTGCCAAGCAGAATCATTACTGCTCGTAGCTTCTCTCTACGTGTACTTCTTCAACCAATTCACGAACGATAGCCGTCGCAAAGCATCCTGCATCAAGAGAGAACTTCAGGGTGACATTATCTTCACTCACTTCCCACGTTAGATCAGTAGGTTTCAGTGACGCTTCACGGCGGTCATGACGCATGCGATTACCACGAATTAGAGCCATCAAATCCGGTTCAGCATCAAGGTGTTTCTGCTCTAAAGCTTGAGACTCATCTGTTGTTGGCAAAGCGTTATCTCCGGCCAAAGCCACAGTCACCAATGCAGTACCATTCGCGATATCTTGCTTTACAGCTTCAAGATTTTCAGCCGTTACCGTTAGTTGAGCACCGTCTTTCACCACGATATCGCCAACCAATGCCGATGCAAACACATCTTGCTCAATACGGTCTGAAAGGATCAAGTTGTAAATCCACGAGCGAGCCGCAGAAAGATACAAGCTGCGTTTATTCTGGTTACGAGTACGAACGTTATCGCGGCCCCAACGACGAGCTTCAGATAGGTTGTTACCTTCATTACCAAAACGCTGAGCACCAAAGTAGTTTGGCACGCCCACTTGAGCGACTTTTTCCAAACGCTTTACCACATCTTCACAATCCGTTACTTCAGACAGGGTCAACTCAAATTGGTTGCCAACTAAATCGCCCGGACGTAACTTTTTGTTATGACGTGCTGTCGCTAGGATTTCAATACTTGGGTATTGTGCTAAGAACGCTGAAAAGTCAGGCTCACCTTTCGGTAGGTGGACGCTCAACCACTGCTCTGTCACAGCGTGACGGTCTTTCAAACCCGCCCAGCTCACATCTTTCGACTTAACACCGCAAGCTTTAGCCAGCTCGTTTGCTACGAAACTCGTGTTTTCACCAGTTTTACGAATACGAACCATTAGGTGCTCGCCTTCACCAGTAAATTCAAAACCCAAGTCTTCATTAACGACAAAGTGTTCGGCTTTTGCTTTTAGTTTTGCTTTCGCAGTTGGTTTACCGTTTAGATAAGCCAATGAAGATAAAATATCTGACATGCTGTTCTTTTCGTTTTGGTGCTTACACACTTTTGGTAATTAGGACCACCGCTTCACATGCGATGCCCTCTTTGCGACCTGTAAAACCTAAACGCTCAGTAGTCGTGGCTTTTACATTCACATTACTGATGCTGGTTTCTAGGTCTTGAGCAATAGCTTGGCACATAGAGTCTATATGAGGCGCCATCTTTGGAGCTTGCGCCATGATAGTAATATCGGCATTACCAATCACGTAACCTTGTTCTTTTATTCGACGGTAAACATCTTTCAGTAGTTCACGACTATCCGCACCTTTCCATTCGTCATCGGTATCAGGGAAATGACGACCAATATCACCCGCTGCAATTGAGCCCAGTAAAGCGTCACATAACGCATGAAGGGCAACATCACCGTCTGAGTGTGCAATAAGACCTTGCTCGTAAGGGATGCTTACACCACCAATAATTACTGGGCCTTCACCACCAAACTTATGTACATCAAAGCCATGGCCAATACGAATCATCATTATTCCTTATTCTGACTTAAATAGAACTCAGCAAGCGCTAAATCTTCAGGCTGAGTAATCTTAAAATTATCTGAACGCCCTGCAACTAAAGCGGGCGATAAACCTTTCCATTCAAAGGCTGAGGCTTCATCAGTAATCGAAGCGCCTTGTTGCAACGCCTCACTTAATACCTTCCACAGAGGCTTTGCTCTGAACATTTGCGGCGTAAGAGCATGCCATAAATCGGCTCGCTCAACGGTATGCTCGATCTGCCCTTGGACACCTCGCTTCATCGTGTCACGAACTGGAGCCGCTAAAATAGCGCCCACATCATGGCTCATTGCACCGGAAATTAGCTTGTCGATATCACTTAGCTGAACACACGGCCTTGCCGCATCGTGAACCATTACCCAATCACTAAGCTGCTGCTCAGCGATATAGTTTAGCGCAGAGAGTACAGAGTCTGCTCTCTCGCTTCCGCCTGACACTCTGATCACTTGTGGATTCTGGTTGAGTGCTAGCTCAGGGTAGTATGGGTCATCATCACTGATCGCAACGACAATTTGAGCGACTTGAGGGTGAGACAGTAATTTCTCAACGGTGTGCTCTAAAATTGTTTTGCCGTGAATCTCGAGGTATTGCTTAGGGCGGTCTGCCTTCATTCGGCTACCGACGCCCGCTGCAGGTACAACAGCAATCACGCTTTGAAGTTGAGTCGACATTAATGGGATTCCTCACCAATGATGCGATAAAACGTTTCGCCTTCTTTGACCATTCCAAGCTCATGACGTGCGCGTTCTTCTATCGCGTCTAAGCCTTGGCGTAGATCGTCAATTTCAGCAAACATTTCTGCATTTCGAATATGCAGCTTTTCATTCACTTGCTGTTGAACTTGGATTTCGTTGTTCACACCGTAGTAATCAGAAATACCATTTTTACCGAGCCACAGTGTGTGTTGTAGCCAGCCAAACACTATGAGCAGTACTAAAGCAAAAATTCGCATAACACCTTTCGCCGGTTGAAAAAGAAGGAACTAGAATAAGGCACATATATACCATAATGAGCTTATTGGTGCGAGATATGTGGTGTCAGGGAATCAATAAGTCGGGGAATTATTGTCGGGATAGGTAAGGACAACAATGAGATTCCCTACTCCTTCCTTCGTCAGTCTAGGGAATGACGAACTTTCGGTATCAAAAAGAAAGCTATATAACCTAGAGCTTCTTTTCTTCACCTTTTTGCAGACAAAAAAATGCCCCGCATAAGCGAGGCATTTAAAAGCATTAGTGCATAATTCTAACTAGTTGGTGCTGTAGCAAGGCAACAAAGAAGATTCAGCTATGGAGCATAGTTTCCTATGTGACTTAGTGAATCTTCTGCAGTTAACGCAGCTACAGTGCCAAATAGGACGAATTATTGACCTTTAACTTCTTTAAGACCGTTGTAAGGAGCTTTAGAACCTAGAGCTTCTTCGATACGGATAAGTTGGTTGTACTTAGCAACACGGTCAGAACGGCTCATAGAACCAGTTTTGATTTGACCTGCAGCTGTACCTACCGCTAGATCAGCGATAGTTGCATCTTCAGTTTCGCCAGAACGGTGAGAGATTACTGCAGTGTAGCCAGCGTCTTTAGCCATCTTGATAGCAGCTAGAGTCTCTGTTAGAGAACCGATTTGGTTGAACTTGATAAGGATAGAGTTAGCTACGCCTTTCTCGATACCTTCAGCAAGAATCTTAGTGTTTGTAACGAACAGATCGTCACCAACGATTTGAAGCTTGTCGCCTAGAAGTTCAGTTTGGTGCTTGAAGCCATCCCAATCTGACTCGTCAAGACCGTCTTCGATAGAAACGATTGGGAAGTTGTTCGCTAGCTCAGCTAGGTAGTGGTTGAACTCTTCAGAAGTGAAAGTTTTACCTTCGCCCTTCATGTTGTAGATGCCAGCTTCTTTGTCGAAGAACTCAGATGCTGCACAGTCCATAGCAAGAGTAACGTCTTTACCTAGTTCGTAACCAGCAGCTGCAACAGCTTCTGCGATAACTTCTAGAGCTTCAGCGTTAGACTTAAGGTTAGGAGCGAAACCACCTTCATCACCAACTGCAGTGCTGTAGCCTTTAGACTTAAGAACTTTAGCTAGGTTGTGGAATACTTCAGCGCCGATACGTAGACCTTCTTTAAGAGTTTTAGCGCCAACTGGTTGGATCATGAACTCTTGGATGTCAACGTTGTTATCTGCGTGCTCACCACCGTTGATGATGTTCATCATTGGTAGAGGCATAGAGAACTGACCAGCAGTACCGTTTAGCTCAGCGATGTGCTCGTATAGAGGCATGCCTTTCGCAGCAGCAGCAGCTTTTGCGTTAGCTAGAGATACAGCTAGGATAGCGTTCGCGCCGAACTTAGACTTGTTATCAGTACCGTCTAGGTCAAGCATGATTTGGTCAACGTCAGCTTGTGCTTTAGCGTCAGTACCAACTAGAGCTTCAGCGATTGGGCCGTTTACAGCTTCAATAGCTTTAAGAACACCTTTACCTAGGAAACGTGATTTGTCGCCGTCACGTAGCTCAAGAGCTTCGCGAGAACCAGTAGATGCGCCAGATGGAGCAGCAGCCATACCTACGAAACCGCCTTCTAGGTGTACTTCAGCTTCTACAGTTGGGTTACCACGTGAATCGATGATTTCACGACCTAGAACTTTAACGATCTTAGACATTGAATGTTTCCTTCTCGTTGAATATATAAATGTCAAATTTAAAGGTAGCAGCACAACTTACGCAGCTACCTGTATTCCTTTTTACTTTTCTAACTCGCCGCGCTGGAACTCACCAGCCGCTTTAACGAAACCTGCAAACAATGGGTGACCATCGCGAGGTGTTGAAGTGAACTCCGGGTGGAATTGAGCAGCAACGAACCATGGGTGGTTCGGGTTCTCAATAACTTCAACCAGTTTCTTGTCCGCAGATAGACCCGATACTTTTAGGCCCGCTTTTTCGATTTGTGGACGAAGATTGTTGTTCACTTCGTAACGGTGACGGTGACGTTCATGGATCGTCGCGCTACCGTATAATTCGTAAGCTTTAGTCCCTTTCGCTAGGTGACAAAGCTGTGAACCAAGACGCATTGTGCCGCCTAGGTCAGATGATTCTGTACGCTCTTCAACTTTACCTTCGCCATCAGTCCACTCAGTGATAAGACCAACTACTGGGTACTTAGTTTCAGTACAGAATTCAGAAGAGTGTGCCCCTTCCATTTTCGCAACGTTACGAGCGTACTCGATAAGCGCTACTTGCATACCTAGACAGATACCTAAGTACGGTACTTTGTTTTCACGAGCGTATTGAGCAGCAAGAATCTTACCTTCAACACCACGGTCACCAAAGCCACCAGGAACTAGGATTGCATCTAGGCCTTCTAAAACTTCTACGCCACGAGACTCAACGTCTTGTGAATCTACGTATTTAATATTAACGCTTAGGCGATTTTTCAAGCCTGCGTGTTTTAGCGCTTCATTTACTGATTTGTATGCATCTGGTAGTTCAATGTACTTACCAACCATCCCAATCGTCACTTCACCCGTTGGGTTAGCTTCTTCGTAAATTACTTGTTCCCATTCAGACAGATCTGCTTCTGGAGCTGTGATGCCGAAACGCTTACATACAAGTTCATCAGTGCCTTGAGCTTTAATAAGCTGAGGGATCTTGTAGATAGAGTCAACATCGCGCATAGAAATAACTGCATTTTCTTGCACATTACAGAACAGAGCAATTTTCTTACGCTCGTTCGAAGGAATGTTGCGGTCTGAACGACAAACTAGGATGTCTGGCTGAATACCAATAGACAGCAACTCTTTTACAGAGTGTTGCGTCGGCTTAGTTTTCACTTCGCCCGCAGCTGCTAGGTATGGCACTAGAGTAAGGTGCATGAACATTGCGCGTTCACGGCCTAGTTCGACTGCTAGCTGACGAATCGCTTCCATGAATGGTAGAGATTCGATATCACCAACCGTACCACCAACTTCAACGATCGCGATATCGTGGCCAGCTGCGCCAGAAATTACACGCTCTTTGATAGAGTTAGTGATGTGTGGGATAACCTGAATAGTTGCACCTAGGTAATCACCGCGACGCTCTTTAGCGAGTACGTCTGAGTAAACACGACCTGCAGTGAAGTTGTTACGCTTAGTCATCTTGGTGCGAATGAATCGCTCATAGTGACCAAGGTCAAGGTCAGTTTCAGCGCCATCTTCCGTAACGAACACTTCACCGTGCTGAGTCGGGCTCATAGTGCCTGGATCAACGTTGATGTAAGGGTCAAGCTTCATCATAGTCACTTTAAGACCACGAGCTTCTAAAATAGCCGCAAGAGATGCTGCAGCAATACCTTTACCTAGAGAGGATACAACCCCGCCAGTAACAAAAATGTAATTTGTCGTCATGTTTAACCTGAAATTGGTTGAATGAGGGAAATGGACTACTTCTGGACGGGATGAAAATATACCAGAAGCCCCTTATCGCCACAACGTGAAATCTATCACACTGCTATTTTTTATTTTTTGCTTCAAATCAATTCATGATAAAAGCTTTGGTTATCTTTTCTCCGCCACTTTGACTTCATCCCACATGGAATCAAGCTGTTGTAGTGAAAAATCGGTCAAAATTTTATCTTGCTGACGAACTTTTTGTTCCACCCCTTTAAAGCGACGTGAGAACTTCAGATTGGCTTTATTTAAAGCCGACTCTGGATTTTTACCCAAATGTCGCACCAAATTGACCGTCGCAAACAGCAAATCACCCAACTCTTCTTCAACCAAATCTTCATTTGGCGTGACTTGAAGCGCTTCTTCTAGCACCTCATCGACTTCCTCTAAAACCTTATTAGCCACTGGGCCAATAGAGTCCCAATCGAAGCCATATTTCGCTACCTGTTTTTGAATCTTTGTAGCACGAGAAAGCGCGGGTAGAGAGTTTGGTATTGAGTCTAGAATACTTTCTTGAGTTTTGCCTGCCTGTGCTTTTTCTTTGGCTTTTTCAGCTTCCCAGTTGGCATTAATTTCTTCATCATTGGCAAACTCGGTATCAGAAAATACATGAGGATGACGGCGCGTTAGCTTCTCATTGATGCCATCAACCACATCAGAAAACTCAAACAGCCCCTGCTCTTTCGCGAGCTGACTGTAGAAAATCACCTGAAACAGCAGGTCACCTAGCTCTTCTTGTAGGTTCGGCCAATCTTTGTTGTGAATCGCGTCCACCACCTCATAAGTTTCTTCGATAGTATGCGGCACAATTGTTTCAAAATTTTGTTTCAAATCCCAAGGACAACCACCTTCAGGATCGCGCAGCTTAGCCATAATCTGTTCAAGTTGTTCAATCGGGTGGTTCATCGTTTTCTTCCTATTCACTGTCTTTGATTTTTAAATTTATAACGTCTTCTAAAACTAAAAAAGGTGAGCAGCCAAAACCACTCACCTTTGTTGATACTGTCTAATTCTCTAAATTCCGCATCTTTCACTAAGCAGTTGTTACTTTAACAAGGCAACAAGCTTTCGCGATTCCTGAGCATAGCTCGCCTATGTGATGGAACAAGAAAGCGCAGTTAACGCAGTAAAAGTGACTAATGCAACGTGAAAGTTAGCCTAGGCGTTTAACCGACATGACATCTTTGATCTGCTCTACTCGGCTCGTCACTCGACTCAGAATCTCAATATTGGTCACTTCCAAATCGAAATCCATTACCGATAGCTGACGTTTATAGTCGATGCGGCTCTTCATTGTCGTCACGCTGATCTTCTCGTTCGAGAACAGTGAGGTGATGTCTTTCAGCAAGCCATTACGCTCCAGTGCTTCAACACGCAGCGTTAGGATGTAAGAACCGACGAAGCCATTGCCCCAGACTGTATCAATAATACGCTCTGGTGCGTGCAGGCTTAGCTCACTCAACTGTTCACAGTCAGCACGGTGAACTGAGATACCACGACCTTGAGTAATGTAACCTTTAATCACATCACCAGGGATTGGCTGACAGCAACGAGCTAGGTGCGTCATTAAGTTATCAACGCCCTCAACCACTACCGCGTCTTTCTTTGGACGACTCTGTTGTGCTGGCTTGTTTTCCGACTCAAGCAGTTTCTCTAGCGCTTTCTTGTCTTCTTCTTCCGCCGTAGGCTTGTTGACCAACGCATTGATGTGATTAACCACTTGGTTAATGCGCAAGTCGCCACTGCCGATACCAGCATAAAGCTCATCTGGCGTGTTGACGTTAAAGCGTCTTAGCGCGTATTGGTCGGCATCTTTTAGAGTTGCACCAACCTTCGCTAATTCAACCTCAAGAATGTCACGACCCGCTTCTAGGTTCTTCTCACGACTTTGCGCGCGGAACCAAGCGTTGATTTTCGCACGAGCACGTCCAGAGTGAACGAAGCCTGTGGTTGGGTTCAGCCAATCACGAGATGGGTTCGGCTCTTTCTGAGTGATAATTTCAACCTGATCACCCATCGATAATTTATGAGTGAATGGGACGATACGGCCTGCTACTTTGGCACCGATACAGCGGTGTCCAACCATCGAGTGGATGTGGTAAGCGAAATCCAACGGGGTTGCACCCATAGGTAAATCGACCACATCACCACGCGGTGTAAACGCGTATACGCGGTCATCGAAGACTTGGCTACGAACTTCATCCAGCATCTCGCCAGAATCCGACATCTCTTCTTGCCAATCGATAAGTTTACGCAACCAAGTGATTTTCTCGTCGTAACCACTGCGTCCACTCGAAGCACCTTCTTTGTACTTCCAGTGCGCCGCAACACCAAGCTCTGAGTCTTCGTGCATCTGCTTGGTACGGATCTGAATCTCAATGGTCTTGCCTTCAGGGCCAAGAACCACGGTGTGAATCGACTGGTAACCATTTGGCTTAGGATTCGCCACGTAGTCATCAAATTCGCTTGGTAGATGTTTGTATTTGGTATGAACCACACCTAGGCCGGCATAGCAGTCTTGAAGTTGGTCGGCGATGATACGTACCGCTCGCACGTCAAAAAGCTCATCGAAGTCCAAGCCTTTCTTCTGCATCTTACGCCAGATACTGTAGATGTGTTTTGGTCGACCGCTCACTTCCGCATTGATGCTTGAACGATTCATTTCAGCCGTTAAGTCGTCAACGAAATCGGTGATGTATTGTTCACGTACGATACGACGCTCAGACAGCTGTTTAGCTATCTGCTTATAGGTGTCTGGCTGCTGGTAGCGGAATGCGTAATCTTCGATTTCCCACTTAAGCTGACCAATACCTAAACGGTTAGCGAGCGGAGCGTAGATGTTAGAACACTCTTTTGCTGCCGCGCGACGTACAGCATCAGGCGCTTTTTTTACTTCAATAAGGTTACAGATTCGCTCAGCGAGTTTGATAACTACGCAGCGGAAATCATCCACCATCGCCAGTAGCATGCGGCGAACATTATCAACTTGTCCCGAGGCAGCACTGCCTTCAAGAGTCACGTTTAACTGGCCTAAAGCCGCCATTTCTTCAACGCCATCAATCAACTTTACGGTTTCTTTACCGTAGCTTTCTTCAAACGCTTCGCGCTCAAAAACGCCGCTTGAGACGACGGGGAAAAGTTGCGCGGCAATTAAAGTGGCACGGTCCATGGACAGCGTAACCAAGATTTCGATCATCTCGCGGCCACGCCAAAGCAAGAGCGATGCTTGCTCGTGATCTTTTAATAGCTCTTCACAGTGACGATAAACCTTGATCAGTTTATTCGAGGTTTTTGCGTCTTGATTCAGTGACGCAATCCAACTTTCTAGCTCAAACTGTTCGCTTGGGTTTAAATGTGCGCTTCGTACCGCAACCATCATGCCTTCCTAGTTATTATGTTTTATACCCAATTTAATATGACTAACTGGTTCCAAGTTAGTTCGACCATATTGATATCAGCGCAGGTGTCCCTGCGCCTTTGTCATTCATTTTTAAGCCTTATTTACGGGCCTTTAAGCCTTGATAAAGAGAGCCATCGATTCTAAATGGCTGGTGTGTGGGAACATATCCAACATACCAAGTTTGGCTAATTGGTAGCCTTGCTTTTCTAAGCTCTCTGAATCTCTAGCTAGAGTAGCAGGATTACACGAAACATAAACCACACGCTTCGCTCCTAACGCTGAAATTTGATCAACAACACCACTCGCTCCAGCACGAGCTGGGTCCAGTAAGATTTTATCAAATTTCTCTTTTGCCCAAGCTTGTGTAGATAAGTCTTCTTCAAGGTTCGCTTGGTAAAACTCGGTGTTACTCAACTGGTTCAATTGGGCATTCAATGTGGCCTGCTGAACCATCTCATCGACACCTTCAACACCAACCACAAACGCCGATTGTTGAGCGATAGGTAGACTGAAGTTACCTAAGCCACAAAACAGATCTAGCACTCGCTCATCCGCTTTAGGTTCTAACCATTCAATCGCTTGAGCCACCATCTGCTGGTTAACCTTCTGGTTTACTTGGATAAAGTGGTTTGGCTCAAACGGTAACGTCACGCCAGTTTCGCTATAGGCTGGTGCATCACCAACCAAACGAACCAACTTATCGGTTTCAGGCATTGAGTACAGCGTCGCGCCTTCTTCTTTTGCTAATGCAATCAGCGCTTGTTCATCTTTTTCAACCAAAGGCTTAAGGTGACGTAGCACCATAACAGGGCCAGTATCGCCCAATACCAATTCAACGTGTCCTAAAGACGTAAGGCTGTTGAAAGTGTTGAGTAAATTTTTCAGTTTTGGAAGCAATACATTAAGGCGAGGATCAAGCACGGCACAGTCGGTGATGTTTTCAATCTGTTTACTCTGCTTCTTACGGAAACCGAATTGAAGCTGCTGTGTCTTCTTATCAACAAATAGGCTGATACGTGCGCGACGTCGATAACCGGTTTCATCACCAATAATAGGTTGTGCAACTTCAGTATTAGCCGTTTGGTATTGGCTCATCAGGTGCGTCAGAGATTGCGATTTATGCTCAACCTGAGAGGAATAACCGAGATGCTGAAGGTGACAACCACCACACTGATTAAAGTGCTTACAAAATGGCTTTAAGCGCTGCTCGCTCGGCTTCAACAATTTGATGAGCTTTGCTCGCGAAAACTTACTTTTGCTCTCAGTAAGTTGAATGACCACCTGCTCACCTGGCAATGCGCCATCAATGAAAACCGGTTTATTCTTCTGATAAGCGATGCCAGCGCCATTGTGATCCATTCGTTCAACCAAAACCGATTGATGCTTGGTCTCGAGTTGAGTTTTCTTTTTTGGTTGGAAAAAACGTGCCATTGCTTGTGCCTAATGTATCTTTTAATAAGTAATTGGTATCCAGGACTCACTATTATGTCTTGGAATCATTGTCGAACGTCACGGCTTTGATTAAGCTTACCGTTCACTTAACCGCCATTGTGTGCGTTATTTTCCCATATCCAGACCTCGATGTAATTAAAGAACATGACCAGATATGGCTTAAGAGCCCGTGTAATTACCTTAACTCTAGCTCCAACCCTGATTATTGGGTTGCTATTGAGTGCATTTTTCTCATTTAACCGCTATCAAGACCTTGAGGGGCAAGTGGTTAACACTGGTACTAGCATCATTGAACCACTTGCGATTGCGAGTGAATCAGGCATGAAGCTCGAAAGTCGAGAGTCTGTTCGTCAGCTTATTAGCTATGCGCATCGAAAGAATTCTAAGCTGGTGCGTAGTATCGCGGTGTTTGATGAACGTCATGAATTGTTTGTAACCTCAAACTTCCACCCCGACTTTGAAAGCCTGACTTATCCAAAAGATAAACCGATTCCGCATTTAAGTTCTTCTGATTTACTCGATAACACACTGATTCTGCGGACACCGATCATCGCCGAAGGCCAATATATCAACTCAGCCAACGGTCAGTCTCAAGCCAACCAAGCGATCGGCTATATTGCAATAGAGTTAGATCTGTCATCACTTCGATTACAGCAATATCAAGAAGTGTTCTCTGCCTTCTTAGTTCTGATTCTCGGGCTTGGTTTATCGGGCGTGTTTGCGTTCCGCTTAATGCACGATGTGACTCAACCGATCACACACATGAAAAACATGGTCGACCGAATTCGTCGAGGCCACCTAGATGTACGTATCGAAGGCAAAATGCATGGTGAGCTAGACTCACTGAAAAACGGCATCAATGCGATGGCGGTATCGTTGTCAGAGTATCACGTCGAGATGCAGCACAGTATCGACCAAGCCACATCAGACTTGCGAGAAACCCTTGAGCAATTAGAGATTCAAAACGTTGAGTTAGACATAGCGAAGAAACGAGCTCAAGAAGCAGCTCGTGTTAAGTCTGAATTCCTGGCGAATATGTCTCACGAACTAAGAACACCTCTGAATGGTGTGATTGGCTTCACTCGTCAAATGCTTAAGACTCACCTATCGAACAGCCAAACCGATTACCTACAAACCATTGAACGCTCGGCAAACAACCTGCTTAGCATCATCAACGATATCTTGGACTTCTCGAAACTTGAAGCCGGTAAATTAGCCCTAGAGAACATCCCATTTGAGTTCCAAGCCAGCCTTGAAGAGGTAGTAAACCTTCAAGCAACCAACGCTCATGAGAAAGGCCTAGAGCTGACACTGAAGATCGATCCTAAAGTGCCGCCAGGCGTGGTGGGCGATCCACTGCGTATTCAACAGATCCTGACCAACCTAGTCGGCAACTCAATCAAGTTTACCGAGCGCGGCAACATTGATATCAGCGTTGAGCTTCGCTCACAAAGCGAAGACAACATTGAGCTGCAATTCATGGTTCGCGATACGGGTATTGGTATTTCGGAGCGTCAACAAGCTCAGCTGTTCCAAGCCTTCAGCCAAGCCGACGCAAGTATCTCTCGTCGTTATGGTGGTACAGGCTTAGGTCTAGTTATAACCCAAAAACTGGTCAGCCAAATGGGCGGAGAGATCAGCCTAACCAGTCGTCTACATCAAGGGTCAACCTTCTGGTTTACGTTGAGACTATCAACGACTGATATGCCAATGACAGAGCTGATTGAGACTCAGTGTCTACAAGACAAACAACTGCTGCTGATCGAACCAAACATGCAAGCGGCATCGATTACTCAGCAAATCCTAACTCAAGAAGGCTTAGTGGTAACGTATCGTTCAGTAATGCCAGACGAGACCACCTCGTATGACTACGTTTTGCTTAACCTAGCCGCCAACCAAGAATATCAATTTGATACCGTGAGTGGTTGGGCAATTGGTGCGAAGAAGATTGCCCAAAACGTGATTATTGGTACACCAAGTACCGAGCTAGCGTTGGGTGAGCAACTAATGAAAGAGGTCGATGTTCAATGCATCACTAAACCTCTTTCTCGCAAGAAGTTACTGCAAACTCTGGTATCGAATCAGGCGCCAACCTTGATTGCACCAGCGATTGAAACACACTCAGAAGAGAAGCTTCCGCTTACTGTATTGGCGGTCGACGACAACCCTGCCAACCTTAAACTGATCACTGCGTTGCTAAAAGAACGTGTAGAAACCGTCATCAGTTGTACCAGTGGTCAGCAGGCGATAGACAAGGCGACAGATACTCAATTTGATATCATCTTCATGGATATTCAAATGCCACAGATGGACGGTGTGACGGCTTGTAAGAACATTAAGAAGCTAGCTAATAATGCGAACACACCTGTGATTGCCGTGACCGCGCATGCAATGATTGGCGAACGTGACCGACTACTCGAAGCAGGCATGGATGACTATCTAACCAAACCCATTGAAGAGCATGTTTTACAGCAGGTACTGATTCATTGGAGCCCAACCTCTGAGGTTGAGCACATCGAAAAAATAGATCCAGACCACCCTGCTGTTTCTGCTGAAATCGATAACGGTCCAGTGTCAGAAACTGAAGCCAGCGTGCACAAAAACATCATCATTGATTGGCAAGCTGCGATGAGAAAAGCCGCCAACAAAGAAGACCTCGCACGCGATATGCTGCAAATGCTTGTCGACTTTATTCCGGAGGTTTATGAGGCAGCAGACAAAGCGATAGAAGACAGTGGCTACCCAGTTGAAGAGCTGATACACATTATCCACAAGATGCATGGCAGCAGTTCGTACAGTGGCGTACCAAGGCTAAAGTCGGTATGTGCGACGATAGAGAAAGAGCTGCGTTCTGGTACTTCTGTTGAAGACATTGAGCCGGAGCTTTTCGAGCTTCAAGATGAGCTAGATAAGGTTCAAGCGACGGCCATTCACTACTTGAAACCAACTAGTGACTAGATTGATTTAGCCTCAAACTCAAGGCAATAAAAAAGCAGAGCTCACAAGCTCTGCTTTTTTCTGTCTAGAGCCAAGAGCACTAGATATAAAGTAGCGATAATCTGTTTACGATTCGAGTAATACCGTTGCCACAGCGTAGTGACGCTCATCCGAGATAGTCAGATGAATCGATGTTGTGCCATTCGCCTCTGCGATTTCACGCGCTTTTTTATGCAGGCTCAGAACTGGCTTACCATGCTCATCGTTTGAAATCTCAAAGTCGTGGAAGGTCACACCCAGCGCGATCCCCGTGCCTAACGCCTTAGATGCCGCTTCTTTGGCAGCAAAACGTTTTGCAAGGTAACGCCCTTTTTGCTTCAGTTGCTGGAATACTTCAAATTCAGAATCGGTCAAAATACGCTGAGCAAAAGCGTCACCACTTCGTGACAATGCCTTTTCAACACGTTCAATTTCTGCGATATCTGTACCTAATCCAACAACAGCCATGTTTACCCTATTACCAAACTTCTATCTATTAATTCTACTAATTAGTCGCTTAAGACTTAACGCTTACTGTTTAGAAAACTAAGCGTTGTTGCGCGCTGTTTCCATCACGGCTTTCATGTCTGAAACGGCTTTGTTCAAACCATCAAACACTGCACGTCCCATGATTGAGTGGCCGATGTTCAGCTCGTAGATCTCTGGAAGAGCCGCAATCGGTGCGACGTTGTGGTAAGTCAGACCATGACCCGCATTGACTGTGATACCAAGATCGTCCGCGTAGCTTGCGCCTGCAGCAATCTTTTTCAGCTCGTCTTGTTGGTCTTCTTCTGTTTTAGCATCGGCATAATGGCCAGTGTGCAGTTCAATGAACGGTGCGCCACACGCTTTTGCTGCGTCGATTTGCTCACGGTCAGCATCGATAAACAGAGATACTTTAATGCCAGCAGCAGACAGTTTTTCCGTCGCCGCTTTGATCTTTTCAAGTTGACCAACCACGTCCAAGCCACCTTCAGTGGTCAGCTCTTCACGCTTCTCTGGAACCAGACAAACAAACTCAGGATTAGTATCGAGGGCAATTTGAACCATCTCGTCCGTTACTGCCATCTCCAAATTCATACGAGTTTGAAGTGTTTCAGCCAGAATACGCACATCGCGGTCAACGATATGACGACGGTCTTCACGTAGGTGAACAGTAATGCCATCAGCACCCGCACGTTCAGCAATTTCAGCTGCGTGTACTGGATCTGGGTATTTAGTACCACGTGCATTACGTAGTGTTGCAATATGGTCGATATTAACGCCTAAAAGGATTGAGCTCATTTTCCAATACTCCGTGCTCTAGAGAGGGCTATTGTTGGCATAAATAGCTCTCTACTTTTTAATGGTTTGCCGCCAAGATACGGCTTTAAGGCTATGCGTGTAAAGCGTTTTGCCGCTTTTAACTGCTCTTTAGTGATAAACCTACGTTCACTGATTGCGATTAGTTCATCGCCCATAAAAGTAAGGTTGTCTCGACGCACCGAAGCGATGAAACCTTTCTGCTCTCGATAGCGATAAGTCATGCTCGGATCAATCGCTTCGCCAGTACCCGCGCAGTGTAAAAAGTCGACGCCGTAACCCATAGCGGATAATAGAGCCAACTCAAAGCGACGCAGTGCTGGCTCAGGGTTTTCATTATGCGCCAGCTCTGTTAAAGCATGAAGATAGTCGTGAAAAAGTGCTGGCATCGGCACTTCAGCCATCAATACGCGACCAATTAACTCGTTCACATACATGGCTGAATACAGATTGATACCGGCGAGAGGAAGCCCCAAGCTAATAGGTTCAGCTTGGCGTAAGGTTTTCATCGAACCATTACCAGACCACTTAAGCAGTAGTGGCGTAAATGGTTGTAGTGCACCTTTCAAATTGGAACGCTTGCTGCGAGCACCTTTAGACATCAACGTCACCCGACCGAACTCTTCACTGAAGACGTCCAAGATCAGGCTCGACTCACTATATGGTCGACGGTGCAACACAAAGCATCGCTGTAACCCTTCGCTCAATCACTTACCCTTATTACAGATACAAAAAGAGAGAGTTCGCACTCTCTCTTGGATTTATCTTCAGTTCAACTTTCTTAATCTCAGAAAGTGACGTTCAATATATTATAGATCATCGATGTAGCCTAACGAGCGAAGTGCACGCTCATCATCAGCCCAGCCAGATTTAACCTTGACCCAAGTCTCTAGGTAAACCTTACGGCCGAACAGTTCTTCCATATCGATACGCGCTTCACGACCAATCGTTTTGATTTTCTCGCCCGCTTTACCAATCACCATTTTCTTCTGACCTGTACGCTCAACAAGAATCAGTGCATTGATATGGAAGCCATCATTATCTGGGTTGTAATCGAAACGTTCAATTTCAACCGTTACCGAGTACGGTAGCTCATCACCCGTAAAGCGCATCAGCTTTTCACGGATAATTTCAGAGGCCATAAAACGTTGCGAGCGATCTGTCACGTATTCTTCCGGGAAGTGGTGTGTCGCTTTAGGTAAATGTTCACGTACGTGCTTACGCAGTACATCAATGTTTTTACCTTGCTTCGCTGAGATTGGCACAACGTCAATGAAGTCCATCTTCTTAGAGACTTCCATCATGTGCTGCATCACGTTAGTACGGTCTTGAACGTTATCTACTTTGTTGATGCAAAGTACAACTGGGAAGTCAGTCTTCTTCAGTTTGTTCAGAACCATCTCATCGTCGTCAGTCCAGTGAGTACCATCAACAAGGAAGAATACTAGATTCACATCACTCAGTGAGCTGTTCGCCGCACGGTTCATCAAGCGGTTAATTGCACGCTTTTCTTCAATATGAAGTCCAGGAGTATCAACAAAGATCGCTTGGTAATCACCCTCAGTTTCAACGCCCATAATACGGTGACGTGTCGTCTGTGGTTTACGTGATGTAATAGAAATCTTCTGACCCAGAATATGGTTCAGAAGCGTCGACTTACCTACGTTTGGGCGACCGACAATAGCGATGAAGCCACAGTGTTGGTTTTCCGGTAGGCCTGTTTTTTTGCTATCAGATGAAAAGAATGCATCGATATCGAAATCTTGGTTGTTATCAGACATTGCTTAGTTGCTCTAATGCTGTTTCAGCAGCCGCTTGTTCTGCCTTGCGGCGGCTAGTGCCTTTACCGATAACAGGTTTATCCACACCTGCCACTTCACACTCAACCGTAAACTCTTGGTTGTGTGCTTCACCTTTAATATTAGTCACTGTGTAGACAGGCAGAGGATTTCTTCGACCTTGCAAAAACTCTTGTAGGCGAGTTTTCGGATCTTTTTGAGATACTCCAGGCTGAATAGCATCTAGGCGAGATCGGTACCAGCTTAAAATAATGCCGCGAACCGTCTCGGTATCACTATCTAAATAGACAGCACCGATGATCGCTTCAACCGCATCCGCTAGAATAGAATCACGACGGAAACCGCCACTCTTCAACTCACCTGGACCTAATTTTAAGTAATCTCCTAGTTCGAATTCACGACCTAGTTCTGCCAATGTATGACCACGTACTAATGTTGCACGCATGCGGCTCATATCACCTTCGTTTACTTTAGGGAAACGGTGGTAAAGATCATCAGCGATAACAAAACTTAAAATTGAATCGCCCAGAAACTCAAGACGTTCATTATGTTTACCTGCGGCGCTGCGGTGAGTCAGCGCCAAGTGGATAAGATCGGCATCATTAAACTGATAGCCAATCTTTCTCTCTAGTTTATCAATTGGAGAATTCATGCTCTCTCGATGTGTTAATTGATCGATTAATGAATCCCACCGATGCGATTAAAACGCACACCAGTAGGAATCCATGTTGGAAGTACACTGTCTGAACCGCGTTCGAATTCGAAGCTTATCCAAATAGCAACGGCCTTACCAACAAGGTTTGCTTCAGGGACAAAGCCCCAGTAACGGCTATCAGCACTGTTATCACGGTTATCACCCATCACAAAGTACTGGCCTTCTGGAACGACCCACTCGTTAACACCATTGCGAGGCTGATATGCTTGCACACGATCACGGCGTAATGGGTTAACTAAAATTTGGTGCTCAACATCTCCAAGCTGTTCATTCAGCTGAATCAGAGGCACACCATCTTGAATAAATTGGCTCTCTTCAACGTGACTTAGTTTCACTGGTTCACAGCTACTTGTACCCTTCGCCTGAATACAGATCTCTTTACGACTGCTGTAGCGAATAGTGTCACCTGGCATACCAACAACACGCTTAATGTAGTCGATGTTTGGCTGAGGTGGGTACTTAAATACGATTGAATCACCGCGTTCTGGCTTGCCTGTTTCTACCAATTGAGTGCGCCATACTGGGTCTTTTAGACCGTACGCGTACTTCTCTACCAAGATAAAATCACCAACCAAAAGGGTTGGCATCATCGAGCCTGATGGGATTTGAAACGGTTCATAGATGAATGAACGCAAGATCAAAACAAATGCAATTACCGGGAAAATGGACACACTGTTCTCAACCCACCAAGGCTGAGCCGTAACTTTTGCGCTGGTTTCAGCGTCTAGGCCATTCGATTGTGCTTCAACGTCAGCAAGCTTTTGCTGGCGCTTCTTCGCCCACACAAACTTTTCCAACGCCCATACAATGCCGGTCACTAGAGTTACGATCACTAAGATAAGCGAAAATGTATTAGCCATTGATATCCCTTAAATTTCATTTCTTTAAAAATAACGAAAGTGAAAGAGCATAACTCTTTCACTCTGCTTAATATTTCTAATTTGTATCAATCATGCTGACTAAATGCTGGGAAGATTACGCAGGAAAAATCGTTTAGTTCGAGGCGCAAAGTGCAGTGACTAGTGGGCCTAATTGCAATCTTTGCAACAAAGAAATAAACGATTTTAACCAGTAATATTCAGCAGATAGTTAGTGCGATTGATACCTAGTCTTTTCCAACGTGAAGGATTGCAAGGAAAGCTTCTTGAGGCAGTTCAACGTTACCGATCTGCTTCATACGCTTCTTACCTTCTTTTTGTTTCTTAAGAAGTTTCTTCTTACGACTGATATCACCACCGTAACATTTTGCGATTACGTTCTTACGCAGTTGTTTTACTGTAGAACGAGCAATGATGTGGTTACCAATCGCTGCTTGAATCGCGATATCGAACATCTGACGAGGGATGAATTCTTTCATCTTCTCTACCAGTAGACGACCACGAGACTGAGCAATATCTTTGTGCGTAATGATCGCTAGAGCATCAACCGTTTCGCCATTCAGTAATACGTCTACACGTACCATGTTTGATGGCTCGTAACGTTGGAAGTTGTAATCCAATGATGCGTAACCGCGAGACGTTGACTTCAGACGGTCGAAGAAGTCGAGAACTACTTCAGCCATAGGAAGATCGTACGTCACAGCAACTTGATTACCGTGGTAAACCATGTCTACTTGTACGCCACGCTTCTCTACACACAGTGTGATTACGTTACCTAGGTAATCCGAAGGTACCAGGATATTACAGCGTGCAATTGGTTCACGAATTTCTTCTAGGTCATTAACCGCTGGCAGTTTAGCCGGGCTATCAACGTAAAGAACCGTTTTATCTGTTTTTACAACTTCATACACTACTGTTGGTGCAGTCGTGATTAGGTCTAGGTCGTATTCACGCTCTAGACGCTCTTGGATGATCTCCATGTGAAGCATGCCTAAGAAGCCACAACGGAAACCAAAACCAAGTGCTGCTGAACTTTCTGGTTCAAAGAACAATGACGCATCGTTCAGGCTTAGCTTGCCTAACGCGTCACGGAAGTTTTCGTAGTCATCAGATGATACAGGGAATAGACCTGCGTATACCTGAGGCTTCACTTTTTGGAAACCAGGCAGACGTTCAGTGCTGCCGCCTTTTGCAAGCGTCAACGTATCACCAACTGGTGCACCTAGGATGTCTTTAATACCACAAACAACCCAACCTACTTCGCCAGTATTTAGCTCAGTAGTGTCGATTTGCTTAGGCGTGAAGATACCTAGACGGTCAACACCCCAAACTTGGTCTGTCGACATTACTCGAATCTTGTCGTTCTTCTTCAGCTTACCGTTTTTAATACGAACCAAAGAAACTACGCCAAGGTAGTTATCGAACCAAGAGTCAATGATCAACGCTTGTAGAGGCGCTTCAGGATCACCTTCCGGTGGTGGGATAGCCGTTACGATGTTTTCTAGAACATCATCTACGCCTAAACCTGTTTTAGCAGAACAGCGAGTCGCTTCCATCGCATCGATGCCAACGATCTCTTCGATCTCTTCAGCAACACGCTCTGGTTCAGCAGCTGGTAGGTCAATCTTGTTCAAGATTGGCACTACTTCCAGCTCCATTTCGATTGCTGTGTAACAGTTTGCTAGAGTTTGTGCTTCAACACCTTGGCCTGCATCCACTACAAGTAGTGCGCCTTCACAAGCCGCTAGAGAACGAGATACTTCGTAAGAGAAGTCTACGTGTCCAGGAGTGTCGATAAAGTTAAGCTGGTAAGTTTCACCATCTTTAGCTTTGTAATCTAAAGTCACACTCTGCGCTTTAATTGTAATACCACGCTCGCGTTCTATATCCATAGAATCGAGGACTTGAGCTGCCATCTCACGTTCACTTAATCCTCCACAAACTTGGATTAAGCGGTCAGAAAGGGTCGACTTACCGTGGTCGATGTGGGCGATAATCGAAAAATTACGAATGTGCTTCATAGGCTTGGTGTGACTAAACTCTTTGAATAGGGATAATAAGAAAGCCGCGACACGTCCAATCTACAGTCAGCATTGGTGGCGGCATTTCAATCAAGTTGGCAGATTCTACCCAATTTAAGGGCAAGAAGCATCATAAATTAGACGAGAGACTCACCAAGGATTCGAATCAAGACGACTTCTTGCTTGGATTTGTCTTCCATGGGTTTGGCTAGCCGCTTCGCTAAGGCAATCCCACCAGCAGTAAACAGTGCTGCACTTAAGATAACAATGCCCTCGCCCCCTTGAAGTAAGGGTTGCAACAAGAGTTGTCCAAAACCAGCACCAATCATCAACATGAAAAGTGGGATCAGATAAACGATCGCCGCCGACTGAAGTAGGCTTTTTTCTGGAAAGCCAATTTCTACGATTTGTCCTGCTTTGACTAAGCTTTTGGTTTTAAGCTGCCAAAACAAAGATTTATTGCCAACAGCCTTAGTCACAATACCTGTTCCGCAGCTTTTTTGAGAAGAACAACTGCTGCAACTGGTTTGTTGCTCGCAGCTCAGTTGAACAAAATATTGCTTACCTTTTTGTTCAACCGAGCTAACGGTCGCCAGCGCGGTCATCATTGCGCTGGTTCCAATTTATTAAACGTAACTGATTGAGCAATACGTTTGGCGGTTGCTGGCGGAATATCACCAACCACAGAAATTTCTTTATCGCCAATCACTAAGCTGTGTAAGGTTCTGCGTCCTTGACGTACCAATTGCCCTTTCAATGAATGTTCGTCTTTATCGGCGATATAAACCGAAAAGCTAAACAATCCATCACTGAAAAGCTGACTTTCAACCATTTTATCGGTCGCAGCCATTTGATAGCGGCTAAGCTCTTTTGACTTAAACCCTTCAGGAATCCAAGACGCTTGCCAGTTAGTTTCACTCACTAAGCCTTCCGGCAGTGATAAGACTTTTGGTAATTGAGCTTGGTTCAAGCCACCCATCGCCTCAGCAATCTTGTCGTTCACCACGTAAGAGATCGTGCGGTACTGTTCAAGCACTTCGCCATCACGGTCCAAAAGGTCGGCACGCAAAGGAAGGCTTGTTTTCTCGTCTACCCAAACCACGTAAGAATAGCGAAGGCCATCTTTCGGCACGACCCGCAGTACTTGAGTAGTGCTGCCCGCTTCACGAGAGCGCCCAACTTTTACGAAGTCGTAGTACTGATTCAGTGATTCGATATCTCTATTAATCATCGGAATAACAGGTGCAACCATACTGCCAGACTGAATCGTAAATGGCTCTGTACCCGGTTCGATGTAGCTAACTTCATTGCCACGTCGAATGACTTCACGAACAGGGCCGCTTAGGTAAACAAGGTGTGCAAGTTGTTGGTCGTCGTTAACTGCATGGCGATAAACAAGAGGTTCAATACTGCTCTTCTTTATCAATATGTAGGAGAGTTCGTAATTTAGATGCTGACTGGCCTCGTTCATTTGATGCAACAAGGCCTTTGCAGTGGTTTCCTCTGCAAAGGCTGTTGGAGACATCAAGCTGAACAGTGTCAGTGCACTGACCAGGATTTTCTTCATTCAATGTCCGATTCTAGATGTGCATCTTGCATTGGCGATGCATCACTGTTTAGTCTTAGCTGAAGCTCATAATCTTCTAGCATTGCATGAACGCGTTTACGCTGCTCTTGCAAGTTAGCTTCCGATGCCGGCTTCTCAACGGAGTCACGCGTTAAACTTACTGGTTCCGCAGAACCCGCAAATGGAATCGTCTGGAGTACAGGCAACTGCTCTGGAGCTGCAGGGTCGCTGCCACCATATTGTTGAACACCTAATACAACCGCCAATGAAACACACGCAGCTACGGCAACTTGTCCAAACTGTTGTAACCAAGCCGGAAGCTGACGCTTCGCTTGCTGAGGTTTAGGCTGCTCTTCAATTGGAGCAACAGTAGGTTCAACATTCACTTGGTGCAGGTTCGGCATTGCACTATGTGCAGGCTCAGCTTCAAGCGCTGCTGCCACATTGTTAGCAATGTTCCAATCTTGAGTTTCTGGCGCATCCCCACGCATAACATCACCAATTAAATGGTAACTCTGCCAGGTATCCATGCTTTCTTGATCAGATTCAAGATCTACAATGAGAGCTTTATCGATCGTTTCACCATCCATGAGTGCCGAAAGCTTTTCTTTATCAGCCATTATTTTCACCATAATTATTACAAGTTCTAGCGTTGCAAAAGAGGTTTGATTTTCTTTTCCACTGCTTCACGAGCTCGGAAAATACGCGAACGTACGGTTCCTACAGGGCAATCCATTACTTCTGCAATCTCTTCGTAGCTCAAACCTTCGAGCTCACGCAACGTCATTGCAGTTTTTAAGTCTTCTGGTAACGCTTCAATCGCTCCAAAAACGACTTGTTTCAATTCTTTTGACAGCGTTAAGTTCTCAGGGTTCGATATTTCTTTTAACGCGCTGCCTGTTTCGTAATATTCTGCATCTTCTGCATCTACATCGGTTGCTGGCGGCCTACGGCTTTGGGCAACGATATGATTTTTAGCGGTGTTCACGGCAATTCGGTACAACCATGTATAGAAGGCACTCTCGCCACGAAAGTTAGGTATCGCGCGGTAAGCTTTAATAAAAGCTTCTTGTGCTACATCAGGTACATCACCGGAATTATTCACGTATCGAGAGATAAGATTACAAACTTTGTTTTGATACTTAACCACTAGTAAGTTAAATGCCTGCTTATCTCCACTCTGAACTCGCTCAATCAACACTTGATCGGTTAGCTGCTCGTTCATTCGAGCGGGTACTCCTATTGTTATAACCCTTACCTTCGCAGATATGGGTACTAATTATGCGAAATGTAGTATTGACACCACCGTCTACAAGAGCACTATTGTGACTAAGCCAAATACCGAAAGTTCCAACTTTCTTAAAATTATTTGCCATTATTGTTTCACAATGTGATGTAATAAAAATAGCTATCCCTATCAATTTGGGGAAACTTGAGCAAAAGCAATGGTATTGAGCAATTAAATATTTCTAGATAGCTGTCTATATATTGATTTTGCATAGCGTTTAAGGATGACTCTGGAGAGATTATAACAGTCTTACCCAAACTCCTAAAACAAGACAAAGTCAATTGAGAGTGGACAACTCGACTATAGCCCGGGATTTAATAAGTTTTATGAACGCAAACCGTGAACATCAGTGTGATGTATTAGTGGTAGGAAGTGGTGCGGCAGGCTTGTCATTAGCCTTACGCGTAGCAGAACATGCAAAAGTAATTGTATTAAGCAAAGGACCACGCAGCGAAGGATCGACGTATTACGCACAAGGTGGTATCGCCGCGGTGTTCGATGAGTCGGACAGTATTGAGTCTCATGTAGAGGATACTCAAATTGCTGGGGCTGGGTTATGCGAAGAAGATACAGTTCAATTCATTGCTGAAAATGCGAAAGAATGTGTGCAATGGCTGATTGATGGTGGTGTTCCATTTGATAAAGATGAAAACAGCACCGAAGGCCAACCAAAATATCACCTCACTCGTGAGGGTGGCCACAGTCACCGCAGAATTCTGCACGCTGCCGATGCAACTGGCATGGCGATGCAAACCTCACTACAAGATAACGTCAACAACCACCCAAATATCGAGATCTTCGAGCGCCACAATGCGCTGGATTTGATCACTGAAGATAAGATTGGTGGTTCAAAAGACAAGGTGATCGGTGCCTACATTTGGAACCGTAACCAAGAACACGTTGAAACCGTGCGCGCTAAATTTGTTGTATTAGCAACAGGTGGAGCTTCAAAGGTTTACCAATACACCTCTAATCCAGATGTTTCTTCAGGTGATGGTATTGCTATCGCTTGGCGTGCGGGTTGTCGTGTGGCAAACCTTGAGTTCAATCAGTTCCACCCAACTTGTTTATTCCACCCAGAAGCGCGTAACTTCCTACTGACGGAAGCACTGCGTGGTGAAGGTGCTTACTTGCGCCGCCCAGATGGTTCTCGTTTTATGAAGGACTTCGATGAGCGCGGTGAGCTGGCTCCACGTGATGTGGTTGCTCGGGCAATTGACTTCGAAATGAAGCGCTTGGGTGCCGACTGCATGTATGTTGATATCAGCCACAAGCCTGAAGAATTCATCACAACGCACTTCCCAATGATCCATACTCGCTTGATGGACTTGGGCATCGATATGACCAAAGAGCCAATCCCTATCGTACCAGCTGCTCACTACACTTGTGGTGGTGTCATGGTTAATAAGCAAGGTCAAACCGACCTGACTAACTTGTATGCGATTGGCGAAGTGAGCTATACCGGCTTACACGGTGCAAACCGTATGGCTTCTAACTCACTGCTTGAGTGTGTGGTTTACGCATGGGCAGCAGCAAAAGATATCGTTGAGAACATCGACCAATCTCAATTGTGTGCTGAACTGCCTGCATGGGATGAAAGCCAAGTAACCAACAGTGATGAAGAAGTTATCATTCAGCATAACTGGCACGAGCTACGTCTATTCATGTGGGATTACATGGGCATTGTTCGAACGGATAAGCGCCTTGAACGTGCACTGCGCCGTATTCAGATGTTGCAGCAAGAGACTCATGAGTACTACAGCTACTTCAAAGTTTCGAATAACCTATTAGAACTGCGTAACTTGCTACAAGTGGCTGAGCTAATGGTTCGCTGTGCAATGCAACGTAAAGAGAGCCGCGGCCTACACTACACGTTGGACTATCCAGAACTTGCAGAAGACAGCGGCCCAACGATTCTGACGCCAGAAAAGCGCCAATCATAATTATGGGTTAAGCGTGCTTAGCTAATTAGTCGTCAGCGAAAAGTAATTAAACGAAAGGGAGCCGAGTGCTCCCTTTTCTTTTGTCTAATGCTTTCTTTTATCTAATACTTTGGCTGACCTAACACGCTCGTTGTAAGTTTGCCAGAAAGTGACGATATTCATTCTCGCAACAGCTGTCGCGCCAAAGCAATACCGAGTACCCACACTCAAACTGCAATTTAACAAAGAACTGCGCCCAGATCTTATCCACGGACTTTAGAATATAACGTCGGTCATTCAATCGGATCTCACCATCTTCTTTATAATCAAAACGACCATGAGCACTATTCAAAATCAGATGGTTGGTTTTAAACAGATGGATCAGCAGTGCTAAACAATAAAGGCTGGCGGCAAGTGGAATAGAAGATAGGACGATGAAAAACAAAAGGCACCCGAAAACAGTGCCTTTTGCGAATAATGCGGAATATGAAGGGTTAAGCTGGAGCTTAACGAACCTTGCTGAGGTTGTGTGCGACAATTTTATCAACCATTGATGCATGACCTAGGTTTTCACTGCGTCCGTGTCCCATCACCCAAGTAAACAAATCTGGGTCATCACACTCTAGTAGAGAAACAAACTCACGCTGTTCCTGCTCTTGCAATGAATCAAAACACTCTTCGAAAAATGGCATGATGACTACATCAAGTTCTAACATGCCGCGACGGCAACCCCATTTAATTCGTGCTTTCTGCTCTGCAGTGTACATTGGCTATCCTCACCTATAATTTTTCTTTCTCGGAGTGTAACAAGTCATACGCCCTGCAACTACTATGTGAGTCACAGTCCCTATCTCAGCTCACAAAAAAAACCTAAGCTGACAAAGAAACAGAACCGGATTAACATAGAGCCAAATAAAATTCTTAGGAAAGATAAAATGGATTGGAAAAACACATTTCAGCCACTCGCTCATACACAAAATGAATCGCTTCCAGAACTGATGATGACACACGCGTCAGACTGGAGTGCAATCACCATGATAGGCGATGACAAAAAGTCGTACCTGCAAGGTCAAGTAACGTGCGACGTGGTGACTCTTCCTAATGATGAATCCACATTAGGCGCGCACTGTGATGCAAAAGGAAAGGTATGGAGTATCTTTCGTTTGTTCCACCACAACGGTGGCTACGCACTCATGCAACCTAAATCTGCGATTGAAGTCGAGCTCGTTGAAATCAAAAAGTACGCAGTGTTCTCTATGGTCGATATCGAGCAAACGTCTGACGTTGTTATCGGTGTGATGGGTGCGTCTGCAAATCAATACATTGATTCGATTTCAGAAAGCCAAGGTAATGTGCGTGCGATTTCTGGCGGTACGGCCGTTTTAGTATCAGACAACCGCTGGGCTTTACTTGTGACAGAAGAAGCTGCAGAAGCTTTAGTCACCAACAGCTCTGCTGAGAAAGTATCAGAAGCACTTTGGCAATATCATGAAATTATTGATGCTCAGCCGAATCTATCGAAAACTGAGCAAAACGAGCACATCCCTCAAGCGCTTAACCTGCAAGCGATTGGCGGTATCAGCTTTTCAAAAGGCTGTTACACAGGTCAAGAAACGGTTGCTCGTGCTAAGTACCGCGGCATGAACAAGCGTGAGATGCGTATTGTTTCTGGCCCAACTGGGGAAGTGCTAACACTAGAGAACCCTATTGAACTAGAGCGTAGCGTAGGTGAAAACTGGCGTGGCGCAGGCCGACTATTAAACGTATATCAATTTGCTGATAACCAAGCGATTGGTTTAATGGTATTGCCAAACAACCTGGATGACGATGTTCAGCTTCGATTGACTGCGCAGCCTGATCAAGTGTGGAATATCCTGCCACTGCCTTACAGCCTCGAAGACGAGTAACCACGTGGAAACACTGATTACACAATGGCTGGATCAACAGCAGGTGAAGTATCGCCTGCTGATGCAAAGTAAACCCACCACCAGCATCGAAGAAACCGCGCAAGAGCGAGGCATCGACCCATCTCAAATGGTCAAGTGCATCCTGCTCAAGGATATGGGTAATCAGTATGCACTGGCCTGTACTGCTGGCGATCGTTCTGTCGACCCCAAGAAAGTACGCTCGGTGCTGAATTGCCGTCGGATGACTTGCGTGTCGCTCACTGATGTTGAAGCGATCACTGGCTTTAAAGTGGGTTGCGTTGGTCCGCTCGCTCTCAAGAGACACATGCCGATCATTTTTGATCCTTCCATTCAGAACAACTCGACCGTAACCATTAGCTCGGGTGTTCGAATGGCTGGCGTTGCGTTGGATCTCAATGATCTTATGGCGCTATGTGCACCGACCGTCGCAGATATCAGTCGATGATCGTTTCGATCAGATCATGCTTCGCAAACTTCATTTGAATATTTCATTGAGTACATTTTTTGTGTGAACTTCGTCATAAGAAGAATACACCACCAGTAAATAGTTACTCAAAATAAAAGCATAAGTAGTCACAAGGTTAAATTTGCGTTATTGTAAATTTACTGACTAGCTATTAAGCAAATCAGTACAAGTGAATCCACTGAGTAACATCAGTATCCACTTTTGTGTAATGCATCTGTGACTATTCGCCCGTTTTAGACGGGCTTTTTTTTGTCAGAAATTTACAATTTGATTACACAAACAAAAAAATCCCGCCTATTCTTATACTTGTAACATTATCACTGCTTAATACCGAACAGGAAAGTTCACGGCAGTTCACTACTCAGTATTATTTTGGGGAGGAGCTCACGTAAAAATAGATATTTACTGAAGAAAGTGCTTAGAACAGCACAAATATCTAATTAACGTCAACTCTACTGCATATTACTCCATGCTTATCACAATTATTATCTCGGAGTTTTTCTATAATATGCAGGCTAGGTAAATATAAGGATAATAAAAAATGAGACTGTTTAAGCGCTATACACCGAGTATGATAGCTAAACATGTAAGTCGACTTTTCAAAGGACGAATCTACATTTACGGCGTAGGAAAATTTGAGTTTGATAACGGTAAGCTAGTGCTACCAGACCGAGCAGAAAAGCGTCACTTTCAAACAGTGAAAGAAATAAATAGTGAAATCATGAAACTGCGCTGCGCGTACGCATGACCTGATTATCTACAGAATTAAATCGAGTAGGAGGAGGCCTCACGGCCTCCGTCCTCTCACACCACCGTACAAGCGTGGGTCGCATACGGCGGTTCGAATATATTTTCAGTGACTCATACCCATCTCGCAATGAGTACAGGCCCAACTCCTCGAACCATTTTATTGGCATGGCGTGATTTATCTGCGGCGTTAAGGCCAAGTGCCACCACCCTTTATCTGACATCGCTACCTTCCACGCATTGCGCTCCGTTACACCTTGTTGTTGTAACCATGTCGCTATGCCGTATCTGCGTTTGCGTTGTTTTAAGCGGTAACATCGCAGCCGTCGCCGTATCCATTCGTCTAAGCGCTGCAAGCTGCTTTTCCCTATGGCGAGTTTGAAGTAGTGTTGCCAACCTCTTAGGTATTGAGTTAATTCCGCTATGACTGCTTGCAACTCTCGCCCTCGGTTTCGCTTCGTTATCTGCCGCACTCGCTTCTTCATTTGAGTTTGTGCTGCCTTCGATAGATGGATTGTTCCATCTATCCCGAAGCGGTGGCTTAAGTAAGTCCGCTCTGTCACTCTTGTCGCACCACTTTTCTCTCGATTTACCGTGAGCTTCAGCTTTTGCTCCAAGAACTCCGTTATCGACTCTTTAACTCGATAAGCGGCTTCTTCACTATGAACGTAGATTTGGCAGTCGTCTGCATATCGACAGAACTTATGCCCTCTGCGCTCTAACTCTTTATCCAGTTCATCTAATACGATATTGGATAGCAACGGGGATAATGGTCCACCCTGTGGTGTCCCTCTTTGTCTCTGTTCAACCATCCCGTTTCGCATTATGCCTGCCTGTAGATATAACCTGATGAGCTTCAACACTCGTTTATCACTGATGTCCTGTGACAGTCTGTACATCAGTCTATCGTGATTCACTGTGTCGAAGTATTTCGCTAGGTCGATATCTACAACATAACCTCGACCTTCTCGGATGTAATGACTGGCTGCCGTTAATGCATGGTGCGCACTGCGGTTTGGTCTAAATCCGTAACTGCTATTGGAGAACTTGGGGTCATAGATATCTGACAGTACTGAGGTCATTGCCTGTTGGACAACTCTATCAAGCACGGTTGGGATACCTAGTTGCCTTACGCCACCACTAGGTTTAGGGATTTCTACACCAAGTACCGGTTGAGGTTGGTAGCTTCCTTCCAGAAGACTCTGGCGAAGCGCTTGCCCATTTGAAGCCTGTCGAAGTGTTGAGATAGTCGCATCTATGTCGAGTTTGTCGACACCTGCACATCCTTTTGTTCTTCTTCACTCTTCGTAGAGCTTGATTCAAGTTGGTTGAAGAGCAGATTTGCTCCATCAACGACGTTGAGATCACCAAGACTCGTCCTCCTGTTTACGCCAATCATGCTTGTCATTCTTCATCACCATGAGCTTTACTTGCTGTATCGCCCATTGGGACGTAGAGATGGTTTTCATCTTGCTATGACCCCACATGACTGAGTGTCTAGTGACTGCTTCTTGATATATTCAGTTCGGGCCTTCCCTTAAGTTGTACTTCCTTAAGGTACTATGCCTTCTGCTGACTTCTTATTGCTCGTCATACCGCATCGCTGCTGTATTAGTCTCTATCGAGACAAGTAATAAGATCTCCCGAGGTAAGACGTTGCTCTTTCCCTTGGCCGTGCCTGATTTATCACTACACACTTCCCGTCGAGGCATCGGGCTATTCTATCTATTGCTAGGTTGCCCAAGTTGTAATGACCTACTATCAGATTTCTGTTCGTCACAACCAAGTTTTGCCATTTGCTTCCTTCAGATTTCACCTCACGGTGAACACCCTTGCATAGGCTAACGGTTCTCGCTCGACTGAGCCCGTAGAGGACTTTCACCTCCTAGATCAACGCCATGCTCGGCGCACAAACAAAAAGGGTTGGCATTATGCCAACCCTTTTTTCGTATCAATGATGATTCGATAAATCACCAGAACACTATGTCACTATCGATGAGTCACTGGACGCTTAGCTAAATCAGGAAGATTGCCAGATAAACCCAGTGCGCGCTTCATGATCTCATCTTTCGCACCCGGTAATTGACCTGCTAGCTTCATACCGATACCACGAATCAGCTTCTTAGCTGGGTTATCGCCTTCAAACAGGTCTTTAAAGCCCTGCATTGAAGCAATCATTTTCGCCGCCTCTGCTTTTCTCCAGCGCTCGTAGCCGCGAAGATTACGCTTGGTGCCAATGTCCTCACCCGCAGCCCATAGCTTTAACAGCTCTTGTGCTAAGCTTGCTGCGTCTAATAGGCCAAGGTTAACGCCCTGCCCCGCTAATGGATGAATGGTATGAGCAGCATCACCAACCAAAGCCACACGCTCTACCGCAAAGTCACGTGCATAACGCATGCGTAGTGGGAATGCAAAACGGTCACCAACCACTTCGCATAATCCAAGCTTTGAGTCGAACTCTGCCGTTAGCTGCTTATTAAAATCAGTATCCGACATGGATACCAACTTCTCGGCACGGTTTGGTTCCGTAGACCAAACAATCGAGCTCATGTGGCTTGGTTGCATTGGTAGGAATGCCAATGGGCCTTGAGGTGTGAATATTTGACGAGCAACGCTGTGATGCGGCTCTGTGGTTTTGATGTTCGCGACAATCGCACTGTGTCCGTAATCCCAATGTGTTAATGGGATATCTTGCTGCTTACGAACCCAAGAGTTTGCGCCGTCTGCTCCAACAACTAACTTAGCTGTCAGTGCTTGACCATTGTCCAATGTTAACCAAGCTTCACTTTCACCAATCGCCATCGTTTTACACGTTGCGGGCATATACAGGCTGACGTTGTCTTGCTTCTTAACCTGATCAAGCAGCGCTAATTGAATCACACGGTTTTCAACGATATGACCCAAGTTCGGCTGAGCCAAGCGTGTCGAGTCAAACTCAATACGGGCAAAGCTATCTTGCTCCCACACTTCCATCGCTTGATACGGTGCTGCACGTCTTTGTTCGATACCTTGCCATGCACCTAGGTTGCGAAGAATCACTTCACTAGAACGACTCAACGCGGATACACGTACGTCAGGCAGCTCACTAAGCCCTTCGCTGGGAGCTCTACCTTCAATGACAGCAATTCTTAGGTCACTGTCTTTCAGGGCAGCAGCAAGCGCTAAGCCAACCATGCCACCACCAACAATCGCGATATCAACACTTTGCATCATTATTTATTACCTTATCTTTCTACTAGGCCAAGCGTATGACGCAAAAGTGGACCTTTAAGTGGTGGAAGGTTATCTATTACGGCTAACCCAAGATTACGCCCAATGCGAGCGGTCATAAAATCGTTTGAGAACAGGTGAACTAGGCTTGAAGTCAACGTGATCGTTGCGTCTCTATCTTGTTCTCTACGTTTTCTAAAGTTAACAAGACCACGGTAACGACCCACATCATCCAACTGAGTACACAACTCTTCTGCCAAGGAAGCCACGTCTCGGATACCTAGGTTAAAGCCTTGCCCCGCAATGGGGTGAAGCGTTTGAGCAGCATTACCAACAATGGCAAATCGATGAGAGATATTTTGCTGTCGGTGACGAAGAATCAGTGGATAGCTCGCACGCTTGCCGACTTTCTCTAATCGGCCAAGTCGCCAACCAAAATCGCTCTGAAGCTGCTCAAGGAATTCGTCGTCGTTAAAAGCCATAACTTTATCGACTTGCTCCGGCGGTAAACACCAAACCAGAGACAAACGGTTATCACTCATCGGCAATAGAGCGACTGGCCCATGATGGGTAAAACGCTCAAATGCGCGACCTTGATGGGGTTCGCTCGCCACGATATTGGCAATCATAGCAACCTGTTCAAAGTCATGTTCATTCAGTGGGATATTGAGTTGCTGACAACAGGTTGAGATTGCACCGTCAGCCGCAACCAGTAACTTAGTCGTTATGGTTTGCCCACTGTTGAGTTCGATAGTTGTCAGTGACTCACTTCGCTCAACTTTCGCTACCGAGTCCGGACACAACATCGTAATTGCCGCTTCTGATTCCAGCTTCTGCTGATAAATTCGACCGACATCGGCTAACTCGACTACATAGCCAAGTGCATCTACAGCCAGTTCTTCACTATAGATATCCGTCATCCCTGCATGCCCACGATCCGATACATGGATATCTTTAATCGGGGTCGCTACCGGAGCGATAGATTGCCACAGGTGCAGAGAGTCAAGGATCTGTACCGTGCCATAAGACAAAGCGATCGAACGAGAATCAAACCCAGGATGAGCTTGATGATCAACCTGATAAGGCTCAACCACCGCAATCGACAACGAGCCTTGGCTTAGGCGGTTCAGAGCAAGGGCTAACGTCGCCCCCGCCATTGCACCACCAGCAATTACAACATCATATTGAGCCATCATAACCTCAAACCGACAAACGATTAGTGAATTGTTGGCGCCGCATCTTCAGATGGGCGTGCACCAAATTCAGCATGAATCGTTAATGCACACGCTTTTACGTGCTCAATAACGTGCTCTAGAAGTTGTGCTTGTTCTTCCAGATCATCTTCTTCATCAATGCCTAGCTTTGCCATCTCTTCAAGATCAGCCAACGCTTCTTTCGTGCCTTCAGACGCTTTGTTCAATTGAGCGCCAACAAGACCTAAACCAGAGATGAAATGGTTAATCCAATCAGACACACCGTCAGCCAAGTCAAACAGGCTTGCGCTTGCGTCTTCGTCAGGCAGCAACATAGACAATTCCATGTCTGAACCTGTGATTTCACTGGTCGTTACTTTCAATGTCGCTTCCGCTAGCGTTAACGCGCGATCTGGCCAGCCCATACCTTCGTTGGTGTAATCAAAGATCAGCGGTTGCCAACTCTTATCTGCTAGGCTTAAGCCTCCGCTTAACATACCCGTTAATAAACCATGCATCTCAGCAGGGGTTACGGCTAAACTTGCCGATTGAAGTTCAGTCGCAACCGTTAGGTAATCAGGTAAAGTAGTTTCGCTCATCAGATAGCTCGCTCAGTTATTCTTTATATCGATAGTATAATCGTACCACTTCACCCCAATTCTGGTAAGCATCGATCCCCAGCAATTGAAGGATGACTGACTACCAATTGTTCAATTTGCTGAATTACTGTGTGCTCAAGCTCTCATTTACAAACAGTCACTCTGAAAAGCTTGAATCTTAATAGCGGTTTACCTATAGTTTCTCCCTCAGAGGAGATTGCTTCCTCATCGGTACTTGCACTTTTTCTTTCTCAAAAAATGGCGAAGGGCAATAGCCTTAAAATAGCGCGTTAAAGAGTTCATCCATCATGAGTAATCAAGCGGTAGACGTTGAAATATTAGGAAAACTGACTCGAGTGAATTGTCCACCAGGGCAAGAAGAGTCATTGATTGCAGCGGCGGCCGATCTTGATAATCGATTGAAAGAGATGGCTGAACGTACTAAGGTAACCAATGAAGTGAAGCTGCTGACTATCGCAGCTCTGAATATTTGCTACGAATTACAAACCAAGAAGTTTGAAGCAAATGATGAACAAAACGCACTGACCGAGCGAATGGAACAGCTCACGACATCACTTTCAGATGTCCTCAGTAAAGTTAAGCACGGACAGCAATAGCGTACACAAAATTTACCCTGGAGTGTTTGTCAGAGGATTCACGTCCCCGAGCCGATAAGCAATCCCTAAGGGTTAGTACTTGAGTGCTATTGAGCATGCTCGGTCCGCCGAGAAGCCTACGGTAATCATTGCTGATCCGCCTTGAACTCGCTGGTTCAAGGGCCATCTATTCTCAACGGCACTTTGGGGTATCCCTTCTTATGAAGACGCTCACACGCAGCGAATTTCGCAAACAGATCCGTATCAAACGCAATGCCTTATCTGGCGACCAGCAAACTCAATCCGGTATAGACTTAGTTAAGCAGTGTTCTCAGCTCAATGAGATTCAGTCAGCTCAACATATTGCCCTCTACATCTCTATCGATGGCGAACTCGATACCCAGCCTTTGATCGAATGGTTATGGGCGCAAGGTAAGCAAACTTATTTACCAGTATTACACCCCTTCTCTGCCGGACACCTGTTGTTTCTACATTATTCTCCAACCACACCCACTGTTTTGAATAAGTACGGAATCGTTGAACCCCAACTTAATCAAATGCTGGTTAAACCTTGCCAGCAACTCGATCTCATTCTTACACCCCTTGTCGGCTTTGACTCTCATGGCCATCGTTTAGGTATGGGCGGCGGATATTACGATCGCACCTTGGCGAAGTGGTTCGAAACGGGCGAAGGCGCAACTCCTATTGGTTTGGCTCATGATTGCCAACATGTTGATACCCTACCGATTGAAGAATGGGACATTCCGTTACCTAAAATCGTGACTCCAAGTAAAACTTGGCAATGGGAAAACAACCATTAAAGCGCTATAATCGCGCCGCAAACGTTAACCTCGATATATAAACGTTAACTTCAATACGCGAACGATTAATTCAAAGCGCAAGACCTTATTCAGGAGAATGGCATGACTCAAGATGAAATGAAAAAAGCAGCTGGCTGGGCAGCACTTCAATATGTTGAAGAAGGCAGCATTGTAGGTGTAGGTACTGGCTCAACAGTAAATCACTTCATCGACGCACTTGGCACAATGAAAGACAAAATCAAAGGTGCGGTTTCAAGCTCTGTAGCCTCTACTGAAAAACTAGAAGCACTAGAAATCAAAGTATTTGAGTGCAACGACGTATTCAAGTTAGACATCTATGTTGATGGTGCAGACGAAATTAACGCTTCACGCGATATGATCAAAGGCGGCGGCGCTGCTTTGACTCGTGAAAAAATCGTAGCGGCTATCTCTGATAAGTTTGTGTGTATTGTTGACGGTACTAAAGCAGTTGATGTGTTGGGCAAATTCCCACTGCCTGTTGAAGTAATCCCAATGGCACGTTCGTACGTTGCTCGTGAGTTAGTTAAGCTTGGTGGTGACCCAGTTTACCGCGAAGGCTGCACAACCGATAATGGCAACGTGATCCTAGATGTGTACGGCATGGCGATCGAAAACCCGAAACAACTAGAAGATATCATCAATGGTATTGCTGGTGTGGTGACGGTTGGTCTGTTCGCTCACCGTGGCGCTGATGTGGTTATCACTGGCACGCCTGAAGGTGCAAAAATCGAAGAATAAATAATGGAAGATTGAGTTTTTCTGTTACTTCATTACATACGGTGCCCTAGGGCGCCGTTTTTTTTGCTTTATTGCTGTAAAATTATGTCTTATTCCGTAATTTTCTTACCCAAAACATTTTTTTTTTGTTACTTTATTGTTCAGAAGACGCACAGGGAAAACGTTTGTCTCCTAACAAAGTGGTGAATTTGTTCCCCTTTCAGCCATTTTGTAGCACGTGCGCCGCATTTGCCCAACCTTTCCATTTTAAGGACGAGAACAATGGCCAAAGTTTCACTGGAAAAAGAAAAAATAAAAATTCTACTTCTAGAAGGTCTTCACCCTTCTTCTGTAGAAGTACTGCAAGCCGCTGGTTACACAAACATTGAGTACCACAAAGGCTCGCTACCGGAAGATGAACTTCTTGAAGCAGTTAAAGATGCTCACTTCATTGGTATTCGTTCTCGCACTAACATCTCCCAAGAAGTTATTGATGCAGCTGAAAAACTGGTTGCCGTTGGTTGTTTCTGTATTGGTACTAATCAAGTAAACCTTCAAGCAGCAGCAAAACGCGGTATCCCTGTGTTCAACGCACCGTTCTCAAACACTCGAAGCGTTGCTGAACTTGTTCTTGGCCAGGTTTTATTACTACTACGTGGCATTCCAGAAAAGAACGCTCTTGCTCACCGTGGCATCTGGAAAAAGAGTGCAGACAACTCTTACGAAGCCCGTGGTAAGCGTTTAGGTATTATTGGCTACGGTCACATAGGTACTCAACTGGGTATTATTGCTGAAAACCTTGGCATGCGTGTTTACTTCTACGACATTGAAAACAAACTGTCTTTGGGTAACGCAACGCAAGTTCATACCATGACCGAACTGCTGAATAAGTGTGATGTGATCTCTTTACACGTCCCTGAAACCAACGAAACAAAAGACATGATGGGTAAAGAAGAGTTCGAGCGCATGAAGCCAGGTTCTATCTTTATCAATGCAGCACGTGGCACAGTTGTAGATATTCCAGCTCTGTGTGGCGCTCTAGATTCTGGTCACCTTGCAGGTGCAGCGATCGACGTTTTCCCAACAGAACCAAAAACCAATGCAGACCCGTTTGAGTCGCCATTGATGCAGTTCGACAACGTGATTCTTACACCTCACGTAGGTGGTTCAACTCAGGAAGCACAAGAGAATATCGGTGTTGAAGTGGCTGGCAAGCTAGCGAAATACTCTGATAACGGTTCTACGCTATCAAGTGTTAACTTCCCAGAGGTATCTCTACCGCTACACACGGGCACGTCTCGTTTGCTGCACATTCACGAAAACCGCCCAGGTATCCTAACTCAGATCAACACCATCTTCGCTGAAGAAGGCATTAACATCGCGGGTCAGTACCTACAGACTGCGGCTGATATGGGTTATGTAGTTATCGATGTAGAAGCGGATCGTTCAGAAGAAGCATTGCTTAAACTGAAAGAGATCGAAGGCACAATCCGTGCTCGTCTACTTCACTAATCATCGAACTCGATATTAGTAAAAACAAAAAGGCTCTCATTATGAGAGCCTTTTTAGTATTTGGCCTATCGTAGGTAATTAGATCATCATGATCCAAAAGCCTCTATAGCGATGTCATTACTCTTCGATTTGGTAGATCACATTAACGCGATCGCGAATGGTGATCGTTGAGTCTTCATAAGAGTTCGATTCAGTTCTCGCATCCATCGCCATTGAACGCATGAGCACAGGCTGAGAAGATTGTGCGTTGTAATCAACACGCCAAACATCACCTAGCTCACGCTCAAAACCACTCGCTAATGATTTGGCTTTTGATGTCGCATCTTTAATAGCTTCTAAGCGCGCTTGCTCTTGATACTTAGCTTGGTCGCGAACTTGCAGCTGAATGTTATCGATCTGATTAATGCCCTGCCCGATAGCAATATCCATGTATTCATTAAGGTTCGCTAGCTCATTAACTTGAACGGTCACATTACGTGAGGCGCGGTAGCCAACCAGTTCAGGTTTACCATCTTTTGGATAATGGTATTGAGGAGATAGGTACAGGTTCGAGCTGTGAACACTCGCCTCATCAACACCAGCTTGATGCAACTTATTTAGAAAGCCTGTCACGACTTTATCAACGGTATTTTTAGCCTGTTCAGCAGTCATCGTAGATTCCACGACTCTCACAGAGAATGTCGCCATATCAGGTGTCGCGATCACTTCACCATAGCCTGTCGTTGAAATATGAGGAAAGGATGGAGAGTCTGCCAATGATGGAAAACTCACAGCACTCAACGCCGCAGTAAGAGTAAGAGACGTTGCTAACATCTTTGGTACAAGCTTCATTAGGTATGACCTATGCTAAACAAATGTACTTTCATCATAGAGCAATTTATCGTTTAGCCAATCCAGAGCACGCACTTCTAACAGAACTTTGACGCTGAAAAAATCAACAGCTTACTGAGGCAAGTGATTGTGAGCAAAACTTAATACCGCTTGGGATACCTCTTTTAACACCCCACTCTCGAGCTGCCAATGGTGCCAATAAATGCGATAAGACAGCAGAAAGCCAGGGGTAATGTCAATAAGATCACCAGACTCTAGCTCATCGATAATCTGCAATCGAGGAATCAAGCAATAGGCAACACCCGACAACGCTAAACGCACAAATGCTTCCGAGCTGCCGACAGTATGATTAATCACACTGTCTCTCGGGACGTTAAAATGATCATGCAAAAACTTCTTATGCAGGTCATCGTATTGATCATAGGAAACCGCAGGCGCCTTGCTTAACGTGGCGTAATTTACGCCCTCTGAAAAGTAACGCTGATGAAAATCAGGGCTAGCCACGCAAACATAATCCATCCTACCGAGATAATCGGCACTGCAGCCTGGAATCGCTTGAGACTCCAAACTGATTGCACCGGCCACCTCGCCACTTTTTATCTTTTCAATGGTTCTCGACTCACCATGAATCGCGAGGTTCAACTCGACTTGGCGAGATTTCATCACATCCGACAAAGCCGGTAGCAGCCATGTCGCCAAACTATCAGCGTTGGTGGCTATGGATATCGATAGTGGCTGAGTTCCCTCTTCATTCATCAACTCAGGCACAAGTTCGTGCTCTAACAAACGAACACGACGATATAAGCCCAGTAATTTTTTACCCGCAGGCGTTGGCCTAGGCGGGCTTTCTCTCACTAAGGCAGGCTGAGCCAACCACTTTTCCAGCTGTTTGATGCGCTGAGATACCGCCGACTGGGAGATATATAACTGCTCAGCAGCCCTTTCGAAGCTACGTTGTTTTACTACGGCATCCAGTGCTTCTATCCACTTATAATCCAATCCACGCATCAATTTGCTTCCTTTTTAAGCTAACTCAATGCCACATTAGCAACTCTAATAATAGATTAAAATCATTAATTATACTTATTTAAAGGGTCGGAGTATCTTCGCCATATAGCACGTAAATATCGTTAAATAAGTGGAGGTTAAAATGAGTTTTTGGGTTTTATTACAAGGTTTTGGTCTAGGGGCAAGCATGATTATCCCTATTGGCGCTCAGAATGCGTACGTCCTAAATCAAGGGATAAAGCGCAACCACCATTTAACCACTGCAACAATCTGTAGCCTGCTCGACACTCTGTTTATCTCATTGGGTATCTTTGGTGGCGGTGCGATTCTGTCGCAAAATGAATTGCTACTCACCTCGGTCACGTTAGGCGGCATCGCTTTTCTAACCGTGTATGGTTTGTTATCACTACGCAGTGCCTTTAAAGCGCCCTCAAGCGAGGAGTCAAAAGGAGAGATACTGGCTCGTGGTAAGCGCACCGTTATTTTGGGCGCATTGGCGGTTACTGTGTTAAACCCACATCTCTACTTAGATACGGTGGTGATTCTTGGGTCGATTGGCGGGCAGTTTGAAGGTAACGACAGAATTGCTTTTGCTATGGGAACCATCTTGGCTTCATTTGTTTGGTTTTACTCTTTGTCACTGGGCGCGGCAAAGCTAGGCCCAACGCTATCTAAACCGAATGTTAAGAAAGGCATTGATATCGCTGTAGCAACTATGATGTTCGCAATTGCTGCTGTGCTTACCAATGGACTGGTTGAGCAATACTGGTAAGCAATTAAAGAACAAAGACTGTCGACCAAGCCAAAGATGACATCAGTAACTCATTAATATAATGAGTTACGCTAGAATGACTCGAATTTTACTGTTAAGTTCACTCAGCGCAGCTTCAAGGCTTGGTTCCGGTTGGCTCAAGTGATTTATCAAGGTCATGAAATAGCTATCCATAATCAATGGCATTTTTTCAGAAATAGATGCATCGACATTAACAGTCTGAAAGAGTGCCTGATCAAAGGTACGGTAATAGTCTAGATCCCAAATGACCTCTTTGAGTAACGCTCGACTTAACTCAACATTATCAAAATAATAGCTGTAGTAGTGTCCAATTAGCGAGATACCGATATCCACAGCACGTTTATCTTGCTCAGCCGCTAACACCTCCTGACCAATCTTTTCCAACTGCGATAGCATTCCTTCTCGAAGAATAGTCAGCTTGGTTTCAAAATGACTAAACACCGTGCCATCTGCCACACCCGCGTGGCGAGCGATCTGTCGAGTTGTGGTGTTGTCATAACCATTTTCCCCAAACAACTCCCAAGCAGACGCTAAGATCTTCTGTTTCGTTATCTCTCTCTTACTCACGAAAATACATCCTTCTCTAATCAAGCTTGATCATACTCTTAGTGCTCTAATTTGACAAATTGAGCGCGCTCAATTATAAAAATGAGCGCGCTCAATTTAACTTTGGAGATACGGACATGATGAATATATTAAACCGACTGGGACAAGTGCTGATTTTTCTGCCCACGATCTTTTGCTTCTCTTATCTACTTCGACCGCTACTGATGATGATTCTGATTCCTGGCGGTTTATGTTTATTGGCTATTTTGGGAGGACAAGAAGTAAGAAAGCCCTTATATGCGATGTTAAAAACATCGTTGTGGCCGACGTCGAGTAGAACACGAAATAGGGATATACAAAGAAAAGAAGCTAAGCAGTAACGACAACTAACGAGTAAAAGGAATGATATTGAAGACAACAAAAAAGGCGGATAACCTAAGTTATCCGCCTTTTTATTCAACTTGTCGAAGCTTTATTAGCCCTCAACTTTGTTCATGTGAACATCCATTTGTGGGAATGGAATTTCGATACCTTCTTTATCCAAGCCTTCTTTGATTGCTTGCATCAGGTCGAAGTAAACATTCCAGTACTCTGCGGTGCTAACCCATGGGCGAACCACGAAGTTAACAGAAGAGTCAGCAAGTGTGTGAACACCCACTTGAACGCCTGGTTCTTTCAACACGCGCTCGTCAGATTCACAGATCTTAGTCAGAAGTTCTTTGGTCTTTTGTAGATCAGCACCGTAAGAAACACCGATCATTAGGTCGATACGACGTGTGTCATGACGAGAGTAGTTAGTAATTGGGCTACCAATAACGCTACCGTTTGGTACCACTACCATTTTGTTATCTGGCGTTGTTAGAACCGTTTGGAAGATCTGAATTGAATCCACTGAACCTGCTACACCACCAATTTCCACATAGTCACCAGACTTAAATGGACGGAATGCAACGATAAGTACACCAGCAGCAAAGTTAGATAGTGAGCCTTGTAATGCAAGACCAACGGCTAAACCAGCCGCACCAATAACAGCAACTACAGATGCCGTTTGAACACCTAATCGACCTAGTGCAGCAATTAAAACAATAACAAACAATAGGTAGCGAACTAAGCCGTGAATAAATTCCACAACCGCTCGGTCCATTTTCTTCTTCTGAAGAACCTTAGACACGCTATTCGCTACTGCTTTAACAATAAGGTTACCAATAAATAGAATTATCAGTGCTGAAATGATATTTACGCCATATTGGATAAATAAATCTGAATTATTTGTTAACCACTGCTCTGCTTGAGACAAACCATCCACAAGTGGAGTCTCAACCGCTGTCGAACTCTCAGCCATAATGTGCATCCTCTATATAATATGCTATGGGCTAAACTGCCTTAAGCCTAATTTACTCTACAATATAATAAACAGTTTAATGACCGTTAAGTCATTGTGTTCAAAGTAAATTAAAGCCAAGTCCTTTTTATAAACTGAACCAAGTTCAGTTTTTCGGCACGATATCCTATCTTTGACAGATTGCAAAGTCATATTTATGTAAGCTTTTGAATTATTGAAACTTACCAATAAATACAAATACCGATAACTCAATCCTAGGAAATTTATTCACCACACGCTAGGTTTTTCACATATTTAATACAAGTTTTTATCAGACATAAAAAAACCCGCTCAATGAGCGGGTTTTTAAAACTTAAAGAGTACTTAATTCAAAGAATTATAGTACGTCGATAGCGTTAAGGTCAGCAAATGCTTTCTCAAGACGAGTAACCATTGAAGCTTGACCAGCACGTAGCCATACGCGTGGATCGTAGAACTTCTTGTTTGGTTGGTCTTCGCCTTTAGGGTTACCGATTTGACCTTGTAGGTAATCGAAGTTTTCAGCAGAGTAAGTACGGATACCATCCCAAGTTGCCCACTGTGTATCAGTATCGATGTTCATTTTAATAACACCGTAGCCGATAGACTCTTGGATTTCTGCTTCAGAAGAACCAGAACCACCGTGGAATACGAAGTTTAGAGCGTTAGGTGCAATACCGAACTTCTCTGCACAGTATGCTTGAGAGTCACGTAGGATAGTTGGAGTAAGTACAACGTTACCAGCTTGGTAAACACCGTGTACGTTACCGAAAGAAGCCGCGATAGTGAAACGAGGGCTAACTGCGTTTAGGATTTCGTAAGCGTAAGCTACATCTTCAGGAGAAGTGTAAAGCTCAGATGCGTCCATATCAGAGTTATCAACGCCATCTTCTTCACCACCAGTACAACCTAGTTCGATTTCTAGAGTCATGTTCATTTTAGCCATGCGCTCTAGGTACTTAGCACATGTTTCGATGTTCTCTTCTAGAGACTCTTCAGAAAGATCGATCATGTGAGAAGAGAAAAGAGGCTTACCAGTTTGTGCGAAGAACTCTTCACCAGCGTCTAGTAGACCGTCGATCCATGGAAGAAGTTTCTTAGCAGCGTGGTCAGTGTGCAGGATAACTGGAACACCGTAAGACTCAGCAACAGCGTGTACGTATTTTGCACCAGCAACAGCGCCAAGGATTTGTGCGCCTTGACCTTCAAGTTTAACGCCTTTACCAGCGAAGAAACCAGCACCGCCGTTAGAGAACTGAACAACAACAGGAGCTTTAACTTTAGCAGCTGCTTCTAGAACACCGTTGATTGAATCAGTGTTAACAACGTTTACAGCAGGAAGTGCAAACTTGTTCTCTTTTGCGATTTCAAATACTTTCTGTACGTCATCGCCAGAAATTACACCAGGTTTTACAAAATCGAAGATCTTAGACATGGAAATAGTCCTATTTATTCTATCGTTTTAAGATTAAAAAACTTAAGTTCAAAAACTTGCAATCGTTTGCTCACAACTTATGTCATTCTAGCAAAAAAGTGTGATATGCAGCAAACGTTAAAAGGCGAGATTCACATCTCGCCTTTCTAAATCAATTATGCTTTAGCACGCTCTTCAAGCATTGCTACTGCAGGAAGTACTTTACCTTCAACGAATTCAAGGAAAGCGCCACCGCCAGTAGAGATGTAAGAAACGTCAGCTTTGATACCGAACTTGTCGATAGCTGCTAGCGTGTCACCACCACCTGCTACAGAGAAGCCTGCAGACTCAGCGATTGCTTTAGAGATACCAGCTGTACCCGCTTCGAAGTTTTTGAATTCGAATACGCCTACAGGGCCGTTCCAAAGGATAGTTTTAGCGTTGCCGATGATTTCAGCTAGTGCCGCAGTTGAATCTGGACCAAGGTCGAAGATCATGTCGTCGTCTTGAACTTCAGAAACGTGCTTGATTTCAGCTTCTGCGTTTTCGTCGAATGCTTTAGCACATGCAACGTCAGTCGCTACTGGGATAGCACACTCTTTCATTAGTTTTTGAGCCGTTTCAACTAGGTCAGCTTCGTATAGAGACTTACCTACGTTGTGGCCTTCAGCAGCGATGAATGTGTTCGCGATACCACCACCAACAACAAGCTGGTCAGCAATTTTAGAAAGAGATTCTAGAACTGTTAGTTTAGTAGAAACCTTAGAACCACCAACGATAGCCACTAGTGGGCGAGCTGGGTTGTCCATTGCTTTACCAAGCGCTTCAAGCTCAGCAGCTAGAAGAGGGCCAGCACATGCTACAGGAGCGTAAGTACCAACACCGTGTGTAGAAGCTTGAGCACGGTGAGCTGTACCGAATGCATCCATTACGAAGATGTCACATAGTGCAGCGTATTGCTTAGAAAGCGCTTCTTCGTTCTTCTTTTCGCCTTTGTTAAAGCGAACGTTTTCAAGAACAACAAGTTCACCAGCGTTTAGCTCTAGGCCGTTTACGTAATCTTTAGCTAGTTTAACTTCGCAGTCTAGTGCGTCGTTTAGGTAGTTAACTACAGGAGCTAGAGAGAACTCTTCGTTGTATTCGCCTTCAGTAGGACGACCAAGGTGAGAAGTAACCATTACCTTTGCGCCAGCTTCTAGGCAAAGTTTGATAGTTGGTAGAGATGCAAGGATACGTGCATCTGAAGTTACTTTACCGTCTTTTACTGGTACGTTTAGGTCAGCACGGATAAATACGCGTTTACCTGCAAGTTCCAGGTCAGTCATCTTGATCACAGACATGATTTGTCCTCTCAAATTTAAATAAATATAAAGTTTTGGAAACTCAGCAACCCTGCTAAGCCTATAAATTATTCAACTGGTAATTCTTTCACTACCAATAATATGTGGACTCTTAGTATTTATTTCAAGCTAAAAAATAAATAATCCGCACATTTGCTTCTAGGTCTTACTTCTTGCCTTCAGAAGCTTGCATTGCAAGAACCGTATCTAGCATTCGGTTCGCAAAGCCCCATTCATTGTCACACCACACTAGCATTTTAACTAAGTGGCCGTTGCTCACTCGAGTTTGTGAACCATCAACGATTGCGCTATGGGGATCGTGATTAAAGTCGATGGAAACGAGCGGCGCTTCAGTATAGTCAACTATATTGTGTAATGTACACTGGGATGCATTAACAATGGTTTGATTTACGTCATTAACTTTCACATTTGCATTAATTGTGACACTTAAATCCATCGCTGTTACGTTTACCGTCGGCACACGCACAGATATAGCTTCAAATTTGTTGGAAAATTTCGGGAAGATTCTTTCAATACCTTTATGCAACTTGGTATCGACAGGAATGATCGATTGGCTTGCCGCTCGAGTACGACGCAAATCGCTGTGGTACGCATCGATAACTTGTTGATCATTCATTGAAGAGTGAATAGTCGTAATAGTACCGGACTCAATGCCAAAGGCGTCATCAAGAACCTTAATGATAGGGACAATACAGTTGGTGGTGCATGAGCCATTGGAAACGATTCGGTGGTCCGCTTCAATGGTATCGTGATTCACACCATAGATAATGGTGTTATCGAGGTCATTGGCACCAGGGTGAGAAAACAGTACCTTTTTTGCCCCAGCAGCAATGTGCGCTAGGCCGTCATCTCGGCAACCATAAACTCCGGTACAGTCGAGAACAATATCCACTTCTAGGTCACGCCAAGGCAACAGCTCAATATCAGCAAGATGTAAGATACGAATGGTATCGAACTCACCTTTATCTTCCGCACCAATGCCGTGATGGACATAGATGTGCTCTTGATCGTTGGAGATTTTCTTGCCGAAGCGGCCGTGACTAGTGTCGTATTGCAATAGATGAGCCATAGCGTCAGGCTGAGCAAGCTCATTAACAGCTACTACTTTGATTTGTTGGCTTTTGCCACTTTCATAGACAGCGCGTAATACATTACGCCCTATTCTTCCAAATCCGTTTATCGCGACTTTTAGCATAGTTCCGTACATCTAACCAAAATTTCGTGCAACAGATGATAACTGAATCCTACCCAAAAGGCATTACTTGAATAACGCCGTTTAGTTAAGACAGGTTAATCTGTTGCTTGTAGAGATAAGCCTAGAAGAAACAAATCCCAGATACAAAAAACCGAGCTCAGCGCTCGGTTTTTTCCTTCATTTAACTGTTAGCACAAGGCCATCAGTCAATGATTAAGCAAGAAGCTCTTTCGCTGTGTTTACTACGTTTTCAGTAGTGAAACCGAACATCTTGAATAGCTCACCTGCTGGTGCAGATTCGCCGAACGTTGTCATACCGATGATCTTGCCACCGAAGCCAACGTATTTGTACCAGAAGTCAGCGATGCCAGCTTCTACTGCGATACGCGCTGTAACGTCAGATGGAAGTACAGACTCACGGTACTGCGCGTCTTGCTTGTCGAACGCGTCAGTTGCAGGCATAGATACTACGCGTACTGCTTTACCTTCAGCGGTTAGTTGTGCAGCAGCTTCAACTGCAAGCTCAACTTCAGAACCAGTTGCAATGATGATTAGCTCTGGCTTGCCTTCACAATCTTTCAGGATGTAACCACCCTTAGCGATGTTAGCAACTTGCTCAGCATTACGATCTTGTTGTGCAAGGTTTTGACGAGAGAAGATTAGAGATGAAGGACCATCTTTACGCTCAATAGCCAGTTTCCAAGCAACAGCAGACTCAACTTGGTCACATGGACGCCATGTGCTCATGTTTGGAGTCAGACGTAGAGAAGCGATCTGCTCAACCGGTTGGTGAGTAGGGCCATCTTCGCCTAAGCCGATAGAATCGTGCGTGTAAACTTGGATGTTCTGAACTTTCATCAGAGCAGCCATACGCATTGCGTTACGCGCGTATTCCATGAACATTAGGAACGTTGCGCCGTATGGCACGAAACCACCGTGCAGAGCGATACCGTTCATGATAGCCGTCATACCGAATTCACGTACACCGTAATGGATGTAGTTACCAGAGAAGTCAGTTGCTTCAAGAGACTTAGAACCAGACCACATAGTCAGGTTAGAAGGCGCAAGGTCAGCAGAGCCGCCCATGAATTCTGGAAGCATTTGACCAAACGCTTCTAGTGCGTTTTGAGATGCTTTACGTGAAGCGATGTTTGCTGGGTTAGCTTGAAGATCAGCAATGATTGCGTTTGCTTTCTCTTCCCACTCAGCGGGTAGCTCGCCGTTAGTACGACGTTTGAATTCAGCTGCTAGCTCTGGGTAAGCCGCTGCGTATGCGTCAAACTTCGCGTTCCACGCTGCTTCTTTCGCTGCGCCTGCTTCTTTCGCATTCCACTCAGCTGCGATATCTGCTGGGATTTCGAAAGGACCGTGTTCCCAACCCAATGCTGCTTTAGTTGCTGTGATTTCATCAGCACCTAGTGGAGCACCGTGACAGTCATGCGTACCCGCTTTGTTTGGAGAACCAAAACCGATGATAGTTTTAGTACAGATAAGCGTAGGACGAGGATCCGCTTTAGCCGCTTCAATCGCTGCGTTGATAGCGTCAGAGTCGTGACCATCTACTGCTGGGATTACGTGCCAGCCGTATGCTTCAAAACGCTTAGGTGTATCGTCAGAGAACCAACCTTCAACTTCACCATCGATAGAGATGCCGTTGTCATCCCAGAAAGCAACCAGCTTACCAAGACCTAGCGTACCTGCTAGAGAACATGCTTCGTGAGAGATACCTTCCATCAGACAGCCATCACCCATGAATGCATAAGTGTAGTGGTCTACGATGTCGTGGCCTTCTTTGTTGAACTGTGCCGCCAGTGCTTTCTCAGCCATTGCCATACCAACAGCGTTAGTGATGCCTTGACCTAGAGGACCAGTCGTTGTTTCGATACCAGGAGCGTAACCGTACTCAGGGTGACCTGGAGTCTTAGAGTGCAGTTGACGGAAGTTTTTCAGGTCTTCAATTGAAAGCTCGTAACCTGCAAGGTGAAGCAGAGAATAAATCAACATTGAACCATGGCCGTTAGACAGAATAAAACGGTCGCGGTCAGCCCATTCTGGGTTTGCTGGGTTGTGGTTCAAGTGGCCACGCCAAAGAACCTCAGCGATGTCAGCCATGCCCATAGGTGCGCCTGGGTGGCCTGAATTTGCTTGTTGAACACCGTCCATGCTAAGTGCGCGGATTGCATTGGCTAGATCTTTACGAGAAGGCATGTCTGCTCCTGGATACATAAGCGATTTAAAAAAGAGATAATTGCTAAAGTTTTCATTTTTATTAGCGCGGGTATTCTCTCAAACGACTATTGCGACTGCAAACGTTTTACTGGCATTTTAACGGTCATTTTTCGCAATTTTCGAACATTTACATCACTTAGCAGTGGCTTATCTCGATCGATACGCAAACGATTAGTTATGACATATCATAAAAAAGAGCTTGTAATTCGACCGCTGGAATTTAGAATAGCCGTCTAGATGTAGAAACACCTACAAAATATACTGTATTTAATGGCGGCGCTTCCTAGCTTGCGACGCCATAAACTATTTACACCAAAAACTTAAAAGTGGAGCTCTCATGGCTAAGCACCTATTCACTTCTGAATCTGTTTCAGAAGGTCATCCAGATAAAATTGCAGACCAAATCTCTGATGCTGTTCTTGATGCCATCTTGGAACAAGATCCAAAAGCACGTGTTGCTTGTGAGACTTACGTTAAAACCGGCATGGTTATGGTTGGCGGTGAAGTGACAACGTCTGCATGGGTTGATATCGAAGAAATCACTCGTGAAACAGTACGTGAAATTGGTTACGTTCATTCTGATATGGGCTTTGACGCTGACTCTTGTGCTGTTCTAAACACAATTGGTAAGCAGTCTCCAGACATCAACCAAGGTGTTGATAAAGAAGACCCTAAAGAGCAAGGCGCAGGCGACCAAGGTATCATGTTTGGTTACGCGACTAACGAAACTCCTATCCTAATGCCAGCTCCAATTACTTACTCTCACCTTCTTGTTAAGAAGCAAGCTGAAGTACGTAAGAGCGGCAAACTTGACTTCCTTCGCCCAGATGCGAAATCTCAAGTTACGTTCCAATACGACCAAGGTAAGATCGTTGGTATCGATGCTGTTGTTCTTTCTACTCAACACTGTGATTCAGTAACAACGCCTGACCTACGCGAAGCAGTAATGGAAGAAATCATCAAGCCAGTACTTCCTGCTGAGTGGATCAACAAAGATACTAACTTCTTCATCAACCCAACAGGCCGTTTCGTAATCGGTGGCCCAATGGGTGACTGTGGTTTAACTGGTCGTAAGATCATCGTTGATACCTACGGCGGCGCAGCTCGTCACGGTGGCGGTGCATTCTCAGGTAAAGATCCATCAAAAGTTGACCGTTCTGCAGCTTACGCGGCTCGTTACGTTGCGAAAAACATCGTTGCTGCTGGCATGGCTGATCGTTGTGAGATTCAACTGTCTTACGCTATTGGTGTTGCTGATCCAACATCTATCATGGTTGAAACGTTCGGTACTGAGAAAGTAGCGCACGAAATCATCATTGAAGCAGTTCGTCAAAACTTCGACCTACGTCCATACGGCCTTCAAGAGATGCTGAACCTTCTTCAGCCTATCTACAAGCAAACTGCTGCATACGGCCACTTCGGTCGTGAAGAGTTCCCTTGGGAAGCGACTGACAAAGCAGCAATCCTTGCGGACTTCGCTGGCCTAAAATAATTTAGCCACTGCGATTTGTTTCTTTAAAGCCCTTACTGCTTAGTAAGGGCTTTATTTTTATGTACTTACCGAACTTTCACTCACAATACCCTTCTCCAACGCCCTTCTTTACCGTTAACCACTTAGTATAAAAAGCCGCTGATAATTTGTGTTTTCTAGCACTACTGACAATAGTTAAGGTAACTCCTAGGCGATCAAGCTCACATTTAACTTAAATTAATTCAGTCTGATAACGCTCGTTAAATGCACGCTAGAACAATAACTGGGATGACAAAGAGCAATTTAGCTCAAACACCATAACTCTCACACAAGCCATATCGATGAGCCTTATGGAATTATAACTAGGACGTTATTTAACTAGGGGGATCTATGCCTCGTACCGCGCACCCATCCGAACTGAACGATAAAAAACACAAGGTCAGCGATAAGGATTACGCTCGCACCATTCCTTGCAACCAAATCAGTATTTCCGCACCCTTTCATTGGTTGTCGCTTGCTCTGCATGACTTAGTAAGAATGCCATTAATCAGCGCATTTTACGGATTGTGCTTTATGGGAGCAGCAATTGCGATTGTTCAACTTGTCCAATGGCAAGGAACACACTTAGTCGTGATGCCAAGCCTGATCGTGTACATGCTGATAGGGCCGTTTCTTGCCCTAGGCTTGTATGACGCAGCTTGGGAAAGAGAAAAAGGCCATAACGCCAGCCTACTCCACTCAATGAAAGCCATCACTCGCAACTCCACCCACCAATGGGCCTTTGCGATTGTGTTGATGGTTGCGATGATATTCTGGATGCGTATCGCTGCGTTATTGCACGCGCTCTACCCTTCAGTGCAAGGCGCACCATTGGCTGAGTTCGCTCCCTTCTTAATTACGGGTTCTGTGATTGGTTTTGTTATCGCAAGCCTCATATTTAGCATCTCAGCATTTTCAATTCCGTTAATGATGGAGAGACGCGTTGATGTGATGAGCGCAATTTTCACTAGCTTTAATGCCGTGAAATCGAACATTCCTGCAATGGTGGTTTGGGCAAGTATTATTTGTGCCGGTATTCTGGTGGGTTTTGCCACCTACGGCATCGGAATGATCGTCACCATGCCGCTACTTGGTTATGGTACATGGCACGCTTATCACGAGATCATTAAGAAAAAACATCACATGTAAAGCATCGCTAGATCAAAAAGCAATGTTATGATGAGGCCTTGGCTTAAACGCTGAGGTCTTTTATTTGGAGTTAACAACGTTTGTCTTACACCCCGCAACAACATCGAGCAAATAAGAAATTGGCCGAGTGCCTAGCTATCGCAAATCAACATTTCTCTCGTGAATTTCCACACCCAACTATCACCTTCAAGTTAAGAGGTAAAGCAGCGGGAAAGGCCTACCTTCAGCTCAACGAAATTAAGCTCAACCACGTACTATTTTCTGAAAATGAAGACGCCTTCATCAACGAAGTTGTGCCGCATGAGCTAGCACACCTAATCACGCATCAGGTTTTCGGACGTGTTAGGCCTCACGGAAACGAGTGGAAATACGTGATGGAAAAGGTATTCAACGTTCCAGCCAAAACAACTCACAGCTTTGAAATAGCTTCAGTTCAAGGGAAAACCTTTGAATATCGATGTGAGTGCACCACTTACCCATTATCAATCAGACGACACAATAAAGTGCTTCGAAATCAATCGACCTATCGCTGCCAGCTGTGCTATCAAACCTTATCCTTCACAGGCACACAGCTCAGCTAAAGTCCTAGACTCGCACCTATTCGATTTGGTAACCCCATCCTTTTTATTTCAGAAAGCAACACTCGATTAAGTTGATGATAGAAATGTAATGGAGAAACTCATCCTTTGAGTGCTAGACTGATGTTTATCATACTTTTATCAGTCTTTTTCTATGCAAAAACTCACCATCAAAGCATTTGGCCTACCTGTGTCTTTTTACTTATCAATAGTATTTGGCCTACTGGTAACCCAAAGCGTTTTCGCCGCACCACTGAGCTCATTCTCCAAAGCAAAAAGAGAAGCGGTGAAGATTTATCTCGACCACCCGACTTCATTTTATTGTGGTTGTGACATTACATGGAAGGACAAAAAGAAAGGGATTCCCGACCTTGACGGCTGTGGTTATCAAGTCCGAAAACAACAAAAGCGAGCGAGTCGAATTGAGTGGGAACACGTGGTTCCAGCTTGGCAATTCGGCCACCAGCGTCAGTGCTGGCAAGATGGCGGGCGCAAGAACTGCACTCGCAATGACAAAGTATTCAAGTCCATGGAAGCCGATCTCCACAACCTAACGCCAGCTATCGGTGAAGTAAATGGTGACCGTTCGAACTACAACTTCAGCCAGTGGAATGGAATGGATGGCGTGAGCTATGGTCAGTGCGAAATGCAGGTCAACTTCAAGCAGCGTAAGGTGATGCCGCCAGACAGAGCAAAAGGCTCTATCGCGCGTACCTACCTTTACATGAGCCAAGAGTATGGCTTCAAGCTATCTAAGCAGCAAACCAACCTGATGATGGCGTGGAACAAGCAATTTCCTGTCGACAAGTGGGAATGTACTCGGGATGAGCGAATCTATGCCATCCAAGGAAATCACAACCCATTTGTTTACCCTGCTTGTAAATAACGTCACTCGTACAATCAACATTCCAACTATCTCAAACAAGAGTTTCAGAATTGCCCCTGAAACTCTTGCTCTACCCTTGTTTTTTCAACCAAAAGCATCCATGTTAGGCAGAGACAAAATACCCAAATGAACATATTTATAGGTTTACCAGCATGAGAATCCCTCGTATCCATCACCCAGAACGCATTCATCAGTTAGGTTCACTCGCTTTAGGCGAAGATGCCGCGGGTCATGTTGGTCGTGTCCTTCGCATGAAAGAAGGCCAAGAAGTCCTTCTATTTGATGGCAGTGGTGCTGAATTTCCAGCGACAATCACTGAAGTGTCAAAGAAAAATGTCACCGTTAATGTTTCTGAACGCATCGAGCGCAGCAGCGAATCTCCGTTAGACTTACATTTAGGCCAAGTGATTTCACGTGGTGACAAAATGGAGTTCACCATTCAGAAATCGGTTGAGCTTGGTGTGAACACCATTACCCCTCTAATTTCAGAGCGATGTGGCGTTAAACTTGATACAAAACGCTTTGAGAAAAAACTCGCACAGTGGCAAAAGATTGCTATCGCGGCGTGTGAACAGTGTGGCCGTAATACGGTTCCAGTCATTCGTCCAATTATGCAGCTTGAAGAATGGTGCAGCGAACCAAGCGAAGCACTAAAGCTAAACCTGCACCCTCGAGCAAAGTACTCAATTAACACCCTTCCAGAACCTATCAGCAAGGTACGCCTATTGATTGGTCCTGAAGGTGGCTTGTCGGCTGAAGAAATCGGCATGACAGAGCAATACAAATTTGAAGAGACGCTACTCGGCCCACGTGTACTTCGTACCGAAACAGCTGCTCTAACCGCAATTACTGCCTTACAAGTCCGTTTTGGCGATCTAGGCTAGGAGAAAAAAATGATCAAACTTGGCATCGTAATGGATCCAATTTCATCCATTAACATCAAAAAAGACTCTAGCTTTGCCATGATGCTTGAAGCTCAGCGTCGTGGTTACGAAATCCATTACATGGAAATGGATGATCTACACTTAGATCAAGGCGTAGCCATTGCTGACACTAAGGTTGTAGAACTAAAGGAAGACCCAAACGGTTGGTATGAATTCAAGTCAGAACAGACTATCGCGCTATCTGATTTAGATGCAGTATTGATGCGTAAAGATCCTCCGTTTGATACTGAATACATTTACGCGACCTACATTCTTGAGCGTGCTGAAGAAAACGGCGCACTGATCGTAAACAAGCCACAAAGCCTACGTGACTGTAACGAAAAGTTGTTCACGGCTTGGTTCCCAGAGCTAACACCAACTACCATCGTGACTCGTAAAGCTGAAAAGATTAAAGAGTTTCGTGAGAAGCATGGTGACGTGATCCTAAAACCACTTGATGGTATGGGTGGTGCGTCTATCTTCCGCGTGAAGGAAGGCGATCCAAACGTATCGGTGATCATTGAAACGCTGACCAACCATGGTCAAAACTACGCAATGGCACAAACCTTTGTTCCTGACATCAGCAATGGTGATAAGCGTATTCTTGTGGTTGACGGTGAGCCAATGCCTTACTGCCTAGCTCGTATTCCAGCTAAAGGCGAAACACGCGGCAACCTAGCCGCTGGCGGTACAGGTGAAGCTCGTCCATTAAGTGAAACAGACTGGGCTATTGCACGAGCAGTGGCTCCTTCACTAAAAGAAAAAGGCTTAATCTTTGTCGGACTGGATGTTATCGGCGACAAGCTGACAGAAATTAACGTGACCAGCCCTACTTGTATCCGTGAAATTGAAGCTGCTTTTGATATTTCGGTAACAGGTAAATTAATGGACGCAATCGAGCGTCGCGTTAACGCTAAATAGCCTAAACTAAAGAAAGCCTTAGCTATTCGCAAACGGCACAGAATCAATGAGCGGCTTCACGCCGCTCTTTTTCCTTTACTGGGAACACACTGGCAGGAGGCTCTATGAATTTAACGAACCACTTTCTGGTTGCTATGCCCGGAATGAAAGACCCCTACTTTCAAAATTCGGTAATTTACCTTTGTGAGCACAACGACGAAGGTGCGATGGGCTTAATGATCAACGCTCCTATCGATGTCACTGTCGGAAGCATGCTTAAACAAGTTGAGGTTGATTCTGAGCAGCCGAAATCGAATCAGGCAAGTCTTGATAAGCCAGTATTGAACGGTGGGCCGGTCGCAGAAGACCGTGGGTTTATTTTGCACAAACCTAAAGGCAGCTATCAATCCAGCATCAACATGACAGTTCAAATCTCAGTGACAACCTCAAAAGATATCTTGATGGTGTTGGGCACAGAAGATGAGCCGATGAATTATTTAGTCGCACTTGGGTATGCAGGATGGGAACCGGGACAACTGGAAACCGAACTTACCGAGAACTCATGGTTAACCGTTGAAGCCGATCCAAAGGTCATCTTCGATACACCGATTTCTGACCGCTGGAAAGTCGCCGTGCAGATGTTAGGCATTAATGCGGCTCAGCTTTCAGCAGACGCTGGTCACGCCTAGCTCAAATCAGCTAAATAAACAGACACTCTCAAACACAGATAAATTTGGAACCCCCATGTCACGAACAATTATGGCATTTGACTACGGTACAAAAAGTATCGGCAGTGCGATAGGACAAGAAATCACAGGCACAGCAAGCCCACTGAAAGCCTTTAAAGCCAAAGACGGAATTCCTAACTGGGACGATATCGAAAAGCAAATTAAGGAGTGGCAACCTAACCTGATTGTGGTTGGCCTTCCTACCGACCTTCATGGCAAAGATCTAGCCACCATCACACCTAGAGCGAAGAAGTTCGCTAACCGCCTTAAAGGGCGCTTTGGTGTTGATGTTGAACTGCATGATGAGAGGCTATCGACTGCCGAAGCAAGAGCCGATCTTTTTGACATGGGTGGCTATAAAGCATTAAGTAAAGGCAATGTAGATAACCAGTCTGCAGTCGTCATTTTAGAGAGCTGGTTTGAAGCGCAATATTCGTAACGAAAATTAAGTGAGCAAAATTTGAACTAATTTGTGATCCCACACGAATTTCACGCCGTAATGTCGATGCAATTCAAAATCAGAACGTGGGAGTTCAAATGAAAATTTTTCTAGCAATCTTCACCGCTCTAACCATTTCAGCATGCAGTTCAATGGGGGGTTCAGCGGGTTACACTGGCGAACAATATCCAACTAAAATTAAATTAGAGAAAGAGCGTGGCTACTCGAACGACAACAACCGTTTTGCTAATCACTAATTTATTCACTTTACAAAAAACCCGCATCTCAGCGGGTTTTTTATTGGCACCAGACACTAGGCATTCAACCTAACCCATGTCTATCTTTACCCCGGCCAAAGCACCAGTCCCGTAGTCATCATCGCCACGTCTGGTTTTTAGCATCAAACGTAAGTCATTAGCAGAGTCAGCACTGTGAAACGCATCCTCTTCGCTGATCTTGCCTGCTACAACTAAATCATATAAAGCTTGGTCAAAGGTCTGCATACCAATCTCTTTTGATTTTGCCATGGTTGCTTTCAGTTCATGTAGTTCACCACGACGAATCAAGTCAGACACACGAGGGCTGTTGAGTAGAATCTCAAACACACCATGGCGACCGCTGCCATTCTTATCTCTGATTAATTGCTGAGCCACCACACCACGCAAGTTCATCGACAAATCAAACAAGAACTGCTCTTTTTGTTCCTTCGGTACCAAGTGGAGAATACGTTCTAACGCTTGGTTAGCGTTATTGGCGTGCAAAGTTGCCATACACAAGTGACCCGTTTCAGCAAAGGTCATCGCGTATTCCATGGTTTCACGGCTACGGATTTCGCCAATCAAGATCATGTCTGGCGCTTGACGTAACGAGTTCTTAAGTGCGACTTCATAGCTCTCGGTGTCGAGCCCAACTTCACGTTGAGTCACGATACATTTTTTATGTTCGTGAACGAATTCAATTGGGTCTTCAACCGTCAAGATATGCCCCGAGCGGTTGGTATTGCGATAACCAGTCATCGCAGCCATTGAGGTCGATTTACCAGAGCCTGTCGCCCCAACCACCAACACAAGTCCGCGCTTAGCGATTGAAAGGTCCTGCAGTACATCTGGAAGCTTTAATTGCTCAAAGGTTGGGATGTTAGTCTCGATACGTCGAATGACCGCTCCAGGTAGCTCTCGTTGAAAGAATGCACTGACACGAAAACGCCCAAAGTCACGCACTATGGCAAAATTAGCCTCACGCGTTTGCTGATATTCATCACGTCGGTCTTGATCCATCATCGCATCAAGTAGTTGAGCGACCTGAACCGAATTCAGCTTCTCGCCTTGCGGTCGTAGTTCACCATCGACACGGAACAAGACAGGCGCATCGACGGTGATATAAAGATCGGACGCTTTTTGAGACAGCATTCCCTCAAGGATTTGATTCAATTCCATTATGTGCACCTTGATTAAAACATTGAGGTTTCAATTTCGATTTTTTTCTCAACCTCTTCCGAGTCAACCAAGCCTTGAGCCATCAGCTGCTTCGCGTTTTGCTCCATGGTTTGCATGCCATGTGCTGCGCCCGTTTGAATGATCGAATACATCTGAGCGACCTTGTCTTCACGAATCAAGTTTCTGATCGCTGGTGTCGCCATCATGATTTCATGGCAAGCCACACGACCACCCCCTACACGTTTTAGCAGCTTCTGTGCAATCACCGATCGTAACGATTCAGACAGCATTGAACGCACCATGTCTTTATCGCTACCAGGGAAAACATCAATGATACGGTCAATCGTTTTTGCTGCAGAGCTGGTATGTAGGGTACCAAAAACCAAGTGACCGGTTTCCGCTGCGGTTAGCGCTAAGCTGATCGTCTCTTGGTCACGAAGCTCACCAACAAGGATAACATCTGGGTCTTCACGTAACGCGCTGCGCAGCGCCGCTTTGAAGCTGTGAGTATCACGATGGACCTCACGTTGGTTAACAAGGCATTTATTGTTGGTGTGAACGAATTCAATCGGGTCTTCGATCGTCAGGATATGTTTGTTGTGGTTGCGGTTTACGTAATCAACCATCGCCGCAAGGGTCGTTGATTTACCAGAGCCTGTTGGGCCAGTAACGAGCACTAAACCTTTTTCGTAGTTGGCAATCTTTTCAAAGATTTCAGGCGCACCTAGTTGATCTAAAGTTGGGATTTCTACAGGGATAGTTCGAAAGACAGCCGAGCAACCACGAGCTTGGTTAAAAGCATTCACACGGAAACGACCAACATTGGGCAATTCAAAAGAGAAGTCGACTTCCAATTTTTCTTCAAACTCACCACGCTGCGAATCGCTCATGATCTCAAAAACCAAACGATGCACATCAGCATGACTCAAAGCTGGGATTCCAAGCTTCCTTACTTCACCATCTATACGTACCATTGGAGATACACCCGCAGAAAGATGTAGATCTGACGCGTTATGCTTTACACTAAAATCTAGTAACTCAGTGATATCCATTTATTTTCCCTTAAGTAAAGTCAGCTATGAGTAGTATTCAACAAAATATCGAACAAATCACCTCACAGATTCGTAGTGCTGAGCAAAAGTGCGGACGAGCTCCAGAGTCCGTGCAACTTTTAGCCGTCAGCAAAACTAAACCTATTGATGCGATTCTAGAAGCCGCACTCGGAGGCCAAGTTGCCTTTGGTGAAAACTATGTTCAAGAAGGTGTCGATAAAGTAAAACACTTTTCAGAACAACATTCTAACCTAGATTTAGAGTGGCACTTTATTGGTCCAATTCAGTCCAATAAAACTCGTCCAATCGCGGAAAGCTTCCAATGGGTACATTCCGTTGATCGCGATAAGATCGCACAAAGACTTAATGATCAACGTCCAAGCGAACTTCCACCTCTACAGGTGCTGATTCAGGTAAACACCAGTGGTGAAGAGTCTAAGTCAGGAACCTCAGAAGAGACAGTTTTTGCACTCGCGGAGTTGATTTCATCGCTCCCTAACCTCACCTTAAGAGGATTGATGTCGATTCCTGCAAACGTCTCTGACTATCAATCACAGCTTAATGCGTTCTCTCAACTGGCAGAGCTTAAAGATAAGTTATCCGCGAAGTATCCAGACATCGATACCCTGTCTATGGGGATGAGTGGTGATATGGATGCAGCCGTTGAGGCTGGCAGCACAATGGTTCGTATTGGAACGGCTATTTTCGGCGCTCGTGATTACGCGAAATAGCCGTAGTAAGTAACCAACGACAAGTACAAGTATTGATACCGCTTCGCCTTATCCGCGCAGCGACACGCTCAGGATTTTATATATGGAACATAAGAACATCGCCTTTATTGGGGCGGGAAACATGGTTCGCTCAATTGTAGCGGGCTTAGTCGCGAGTGGTTACCCAGCGCAAAAGATTACGGCAACCGCACCTTCAGAAACCAGAAGGTTGCCGTTAGAACAAGAATACGGCATCAATACCACCAGCGATAATATTGCAGCAGCAGAGCAAGCAGACGTTGTCGTGTTATCCGTGAAGCCACAAATGATGGCTAATGTATGTAAGCCCTTACAAGATATCGACTTCAGCAACAAACTGGTTATCTCAATTGCCGCGGGTATTAATGCGAATCGACTCAATGAGATGTTAAACTGCCAGCTGAACCTTGTTCGTGTGATGCCAAACACGCCATCACTACTTGGGAAGGGGATGAGCGGTCTTTATGCCGATTCAACCGTTAGCCAAGATGATAAAGACTTTGCTTCTCAGCTGATGCAAGCTGTAGGTGAAGTAAGCTGGGTTGAGCAAGAATCTGGTATCAATAACATTATTGCGGCGGCGGGTAGTGCTCCGGCTTACTTCTTCCTGTTTATGGAAGCGATGCAAGCAGAAGCAGTCAACCAAGGCTTCGACCAAGAAACCGCTCGTAAATTAGTTCAGCAGTCTGCGTTAGGCGCGGCAGAGATGGTGGTAGCAAACCAAGAGACTGAATTATCAACACTGCGTGAACAAGTGACATCAAAAGGCGGCACGACCGCAGAAGCACTACGCACGTTTAACGAACATCAACTATCAGACATCGTAGCCAAAGCCATGCAAGCGGCAGTCGCTCGGGCTGAAGAGATGGAAAAACTGTTTTAGTACCAATCAAGGTAAACAAGCATTTTGCCGCTCAGGTTATATCTAAGCGGCAAGTAAATCCGAAAAAGGAAACAATATGAACTCGATGAGCTTTCTGATCTCGACCGTTTTTGATCTTTACATCATGGTTGTGATCTTGCGTATCTGGCTACAAGCATCACGTGCAGATTTCTACAACCCATTCTCACAATTCATCGTAAAAGCGACACAACCGGTTGTTGCCCCACTACGCCGAGTTATTCCATCTATCGGCAGCCTTGATCTTGCGACGGTTGTTTTTGCTTATGTGCTGTGTGTACTTAAGTTCGTTGCTCTAAACCTGATTATCTCTGGCGGCGCTGCCGTTTTCGATATTAGCTTCCTAATCTTTGGTGCACTGTCTCTGCTCAAAGCGGCTGGTGGTTTAATTTTCTGGGTTCTACTTATCCGTGCAATCCTAAGCTGGGTAAGCCAAGGTCGTAGCCCAATAGAGTACGTATTCCATCAACTGACTGAACCAATGTTAGTGCCTATTCGCCGTATCCTTCCGGACATGGGTGGTTTCGACCTAAGCGTACTGGTTCTGTTCATTGTTCTGCAATTTGCGAACTTCCTAATGGGCGACATGATTGGTCCTATTTGGTATCAACTATAATTCAAGTACAAACATCAGGTACTTTGACGATGCCAAAAGCGGTTTGGGCCGAGGAAGACGATATTCTTCTTAGGCTCTATATCCAACCCAAAGCAAGCCGAGACAAGATTGTTGGCTTGCATGGTGAGGAACTAAAAATTGCCATTACCGCCCCACCGGTAGATGGCAAAGCCAATGCCCATTTAGCGAAATACCTAGCGAAACAGTTTAAGGTCGCAAAAGGGCAAATTAAGATAGGAAAGGGAGAGCTCGGTCGGCATAAGCAAGTTCGAATATGCTCGCCAAGCCAAATCCCAACTGAAGTCAAAGCCATCCTATGATGGCTTTTTGCTATTTATTGGAGTCATTATGCGTCTATGGATAACAGCACTACTCACCTCTCTTATTGCCCTACCTAGTTGGGCAGGGCAGTTTAAAAACATCAAAGATGTCGAGGTTCACTACTCGGCTTTTAATTCCACGTTTCTAACTGCGCAAGTCGCTAAGCAATACAAACTTAAGCGAAATGGATACTCAGCAATCCTCAACATCAGCGTGTTAGACAAGGCTTCCCTAGGCAAGCCTGCTACAACGGCTAAAATTACGGGAACAGCGAAGAACCTCGTTGGAAACACCCGAACTTTGAAGTTTCGAGAAATCAAAGAAGGTGATGCGATTTATTACCTTGCTGAGTTCCCTGTAACTCACGAAGAGAACATCACCTTTAACATCGATGTTAACGCAGGCTTGAAAGGCACTGGCCCACTGCGCTTCACACAGAAATTCTATATAGAAGAGTAAGCTATCCCTTACTTTTCATTTATTCACTTATTAGAGTCACATTCCCATGAGCAAGATTGTTTTAGCAACAGGCAACCAAGGTAAAGTTCGCGAGATGGCAGATATTCTGTCTGAGTTTGGCTTTGACGTGGTCGCACAAAGTGAATTTAACGTTTCAGAAGTCGCTGAAACGGGGACAACTTTCATTGAAAATGCCATCATCAAAGCTCGCCACGCCGCGAAAGAAACAGGACAGCCAGCGATTGCTGACGACTCAGGTTTAGAGGTTGATTACTTAAATGGTGCTCCGGGCATCTACTCAGCGCGTTACTCAGGTGAAGGGGCAACCGATAAACAGAACATCGAAAAATTGCTAAACGCGATGCAAGGTGTCGAAACTGAAAAGCGTACTGCGCGTTTCCACTGTGTGTTGGTGCTAATGCGTCACGAGAATGATCCAACACCTCTAGTGTGTCACGGGAAATGGGAAGGTCGCATCCTTACCGAAGAACATGGTGAGAATGGCTTTGGCTACGATCCCGTATTCTTTGTTCCAGAAGATAACTGCGCATCAGCAGAACTTGAATCTTCACGTAAGAAGCAACTATCACACCGTGGTAAAGCGCTTGCGTCACTATTAAAGACTCTCAAGGAGCAAGCTCTGTAATGCACAATGCAGCGCTAATACCACCCGCACTTAGCCTCTATGTCCACATCCCATGGTGTGTACAAAAGTGTCCGTATTGTGATTTTAACTCTCACGCCCTCAAAGCCGAGATCCCAGAGAAAGAGTACATAGATGCACTGCTTGAGGATCTCGATACCGATATCGAAAAATATCAGCTCAATGGTATGCCTCGTCCATTGCACTCAATCTTTATAGGTGGAGGAACTCCGAGTTTATTCTCTCCTGAAGGCATCGGGCGGTTACTACAAGGTATTGAGCAACGTATTCCGTTCAAACCTGAAATAGAAATCACCATGGAAGCCAACCCGGGAACTATCGAAGCTGAGCGTTTTGCAGGTTACCAAAAGGCAGGAGTGAGTCGAATCTCGGTGGGTGTGCAAAGTTTTGAGCAAGATAAGCTTGAAAGACTTGGGCGTATTCATGGTCAAGACGAAGCGGTAAATGCCGCTCATTTAGCGCATAAAATTAGATTGAATAGTTTCAACTTAGATCTCATGCACGGCTTACCCGATCAAAGCATAGATCAAGCATTGGCTGATTTGGATAAAGCGATCGAGCTTAACCCTCCACATTTATCTTGGTATCAGCTAACAATAGAACCTAACACCATGTTCTATTACAAAACGCCAACTCTACCTGATGACGATGATCTCTGGGATATCTTCGAATTAGGCCACAAAAAGCTCGCAGACGCAGGGTATGTACAGTACGAAATCTCAGGCTACAGCAAGCCTGGATATCAATGCCAACATAACCTCAACTACTGGCGCTTCGGTGACTACTTAGGTATTGGCTGTGGCTCTCATGGCAAGCTGAGCTTTGCTGATGGGCGCATTGTTCGCACCACTAAGGTTAAGCATCCTAGAGGCTACCTAGCAGCTTACCAGAACATGGTGAAGCCTTATCTATCAGACGAATTTGAAGTGCCCAATGAAGACCGCCCTTTTGAGTTCTTCATGAACCGCTTTAGGCTAATGGAAGCATGTCCAAAGCAAGATTTTATCGATACGACTGGGCTTGGTTTTGACTCGATTCAAGAAACTATTGAATGGGCAAAAGAGCTAGGCTACTTGAATGAAACCGACACTCACTGGCAGATCACAGAAAAAGGGAAGCTATTCCTCAACGATTTGCTGGAAGCCTTTATGGCAGAAGAAGACGAATAGATTCGAGATGTATTGTGTAAGGGTTGGCTTTAAAGCCAACCCTTTTTGTTTTATGACCCCTTCTCGGAGCGAAGCGTTCTGTAGGACGAAGTCCGTGCTCGAATCTCGCATCTTTCTACTAGAAAATCGAACGACCAATTCGCTCTGAAAGCAACTCTAGCGCCTTAGTACCTGCTAAAGAGTTACCAGAAGGGTCAAGCTCTGGAGACCACACCGCAATAGTCATTTCGCCAGGAACGATAGCGATAATACCGCCACCCACACCCGATTTACCTGGCATCCCAACACGGTAAGCAAACTCACCAGCCCCATCATACAAACCGCATGTCGCAAGCAAAGCATTCAACTGCTTGGTTTGAACTGGCGTGATGATCTCTTTCTTGGTTTGAACCGACACACCTTTGTTCGCCAAATAGCTAAAGGTTTTTGCCAAGTCCACACACGTCATTTTAAGCGCACAGGCATGAAAGTAGTTATTCAAAACAGGGATAACATCATTTTCAAAGTTACCAAATGAACGCATCAAGTAAGCGATAGCCGCATTACGATCGCTGTGCATCATTTCTGAAGCCGCTACTATCTTGTCATAGACGATATGGGTGTCGCCCGACAACTGACGCACAAACTCCAATAAGCGGTGTCTAGGTGCAGATAAGCGGCTTTGTAGTAGGTCTGCAACGACAATTGCGCCCGCATTAATGAACGGGTTACGGGGAATCCCATGCTCCATCTCAAGCTGAATCATAGAGTTAAAGGCTTGGCCAGAAGGCTCTTTGCCTACGCGTTGCCAAATCTCTTCAGGCTTGTATAACACCATAGCTAATGTCAGGCTCAAGGCTTTAGAGATGGATTGCACAGAAAAGGCTTCCTCTGCATCACCCGCTTGAATCACCTCACCTTCATTGGTGTATACCGCAATCGCCAGTTTCTGGTTCGATACGCGAGCCAATGCAGGGATATAATCAGCAACCTTTCCCTGACCAATTAGGGGACGAACTTCGTCTAAAATCTCGGCTAAAATAGCTTGAGTTGGTTTCATGTATGCTTACTTCTATATTGTTATTTTTGTAGGGTTCTAACATTACTTTCTGTCCTTAAACCTTTATCGCAATAAAAGCCTAAGGACAAAAAAGCCAACATTACAATAATGTTGGCTTTAATCAATCCCACAAAGTGTAAGGTTTAACCTAAAGCAGGTTTACCTTCACTTGTTGTGCTCGAAAATTACTTAGTACGCTTGTACTTAATATCCCAAACACCATGACCAAGACGGTGGCCACGAGCTTCAAATTTAGTCAGTGGACGCTCATCTGGGCGAGGAATGTAATCACCATCTTCAGCGATATTCTCGAAGCCTGGAGCAACGTTCATCACTTCAATCATGTGCTCTGCGTAGTTTTCCCAGTCTGTTGCCATGTGGAAAATACCAGTATCAAGTTGAAGCTTACCGCGAACCATTTCTGCAAACTCAGCCTTAACGATACGACGTTTGTGGTGACGAGCTTTGTGCCATGGGTCAGGGAAGAACAGTTGCAGTGTATGCAGGCTGCTATCTGGAATCATGTGTTCAAATACTTCTACTGCATCGTGACACATTACACGCAGGTTAGTTACGCCAGCATCACGCGCTGTACCTAAACAAGCACCAACACCTGGGCTGTGAACTTCAATACCTAAGAAGTTTTTCTCAGGTGCCTTCTTTGCCATTTCAACCAGTGATGCACCCATACCGAAGCCAATTTCTAGTACAACTGGGTTATCGTTGCCAAATACTTCTTTCCAGTTAAGAAGCTCTGGGTTGTAGTCGATACCCATTGTTGGCCAACATTCATTCATCGCGTTTTCTTGGCCTTTTGTTAAGCGGCCTTCGCGGCGAACAAAACTACGGATCTTGCGAACCAGTTTGCCATCTTCAGTATATTCGTTAGTGGTCACTTCACTCATTGATTTTTGCCTGCACATTGATTAATCAAAGCGGGGATTATCCAAAGAATTGCCTTCGGTGCAAGTCTTTCCGTGGATAAATTCCCACACAATTTGTCTGTTTTACATCCAACGTTAAGTGTGGTGCAATTTCGCTTCTAATAATAGCAAAGCATAGAGTATGTCGTGACTCCTTTCGCAACCGCCATATTAAAGTGGTATGACGCCTACGGGCGTAAAGAATTACCTTGGCAACAAAACAAAACCGCCTACACCGTTTGGCTATCTGAAATTATGCTTCAGCAGACTCAAGTCGCCACGGTGATTCCATACTACCAGCGATTCTTAGAACGCTTTCCAACGGTTATCGACCTAGCGAACGCCGAACAAGATGAGGTTCTGCACTTATGGACAGGGCTTGGTTACTACGCACGAGCTCGCAATCTACATAAAGCAGCCAAGATCGTTGCTGAGCAATATGGTGGTGAATTTCCGCTTTCTATCGAAGAGATGAACTCGCTACCGGGCATAGGTCGCTCGACGGCAGCTGCAGTGCTGTCTTCGGTTCACAAACTTCCTCATGCGATTCTTGATGGCAATGTAAAACGAACACTTGCGAGAAGCTTTGCCGTTGAAGGTTGGCCAGGACAAAAGAAAGTCGAGAACCAGCTCTGGGAACACGCCGAAGCACACACACCGAAGAAAGATGTCGATAAGTACAATCAAGCAATGATGGATATGGGCGCGATGGTTTGCACCCGTAGCAAGCCTAAATGTGCGTTGTGCCCGATTGAAAGCATGTGTGAAGCCAAGAAACTTGATAAACAACTCGACTTTCCAGGTAAGAAACCTAAGAAAGAAAAACCAGTAAAAGAAACATGGTTTGTGATTCTGTACCACAACAATCAAGTATGGCTCGAACAACGCCCTCAATCTGGTATCTGGGGAGGGCTATTCTGTTTCCCTCAAAATGAAAATGCAGAGATCGAACATCAGTTAGATCTTCGCTCGATCAAAGACAGTGAAACCGATTCAATCGAGACCATGATTGCGTTTCGACATACTTTCAGCCACTACCACTTAGATATCACGCCAGTATTAGTGAAATTAGATAAACAACCAGATTTGATAATGGAAGGGACTAAAGGTCTCTGGTATAACTTATCAAAACCGGAAGAAATTGGCCTAGCCGCTCCTGTAAAGCAGCTTATTGAGAGCCTACCCTTTGAACTGAACGACGCCGTTTGAATCAACGAACGCCATAAGAGGAACCACTATGAGCCGCACTGTATTTTGTGCTCGCCTTCAAAAAGATGCTGAAGGCCTAGATTTTCAACTTTACCCAGGTGACTTAGGTAAACGTATCTTTGACAACGTGTCTAAAGAAGCTTGGGGACAATGGCAAAGCAAGCAAACAATGCTGATCAATGAAAAGAAGCTAAACATGATGGATCCTGAACATCGTAAACTTCTTGAAACTGAGATGGTTAACTTCCTTTTCGAAGGTAAAGATGTCGTAATTGATGGCTATACTCCACCAAGCGAATAAGACATTTATTTAAGCAATTTTTAATGACATCATGGTTAACGCTGCGATGTCATTTTTGTATGAGGAACTATGAAAAAGCTAAGTTACTTCCTAACAGCCATGTTATTAACTGGCTGCAGCCGTGAATTTGTCGAAAGCATTTATGATGTTAATTATGAGCCGACCAACCGATTTGTAAGCAATTTGGCAGAGCTACCCGGTCAGTTTGAAAAAGACACCGGAGCACTAGACTCTTTGATTAATAGCTTTTCTGGCAATATCCAAAAGCGCTGGGGCAGCAGTGAAGTAAAGATGGCCGGTAAAAGTAACTATGTGAAATACATAGATAATTACCTAAGCCGTTCAGAAGTAAACTTTAGCGAAGGCCTCATAACGGTAGAAACCGTCTCCTCTACTGAGCCTAAAAAACACCTCAAAAACGCGATCATGACAACGCTTTTGACGCCTGATGATCCGGCGCATGTCGATCTATTCTCTTCCAAAAGCATCAAGTTAGAAGGCAAACCTTTCCTCTATAATCAAGTTGTAGACCAAGATAAAAAGCCCATTCAATGGACATGGCGCGCTAACCAATTCGCGGATTACCTGATCGCTAACAACCTAAAAACCAAAGAAGTCGACTTTAAAAAAGCCTATTATGTTGAGATCCCAATGGTGGCCGATCACGCTAGCCAGCGTAGTTACCAATACGCCGACATCGTTCGACGAGCATCTCAGCGTTACGACATTCCTGAAGACTTGATCTACGCAATAATCAAGACAGAGAGTAGTTTCAACCCATACGCGGTGAGTTGGGCAAATGCATACGGTCTGATGCAAGTGGTGCCTAAAACCGCAGGTCGAGATGTCTTTAAACTAGTAAAGAACAAGCCTGGAGAGCCCAGCCCAGAGTATTTATTCAATCCAGAAAACAACATTGATGCTGGTACCGCATATTTTTACATCCTTAAAAATCGTTATTTGAAAGACGTAAAACATCCGACAACGCTCGAATACAGTATGATTTCAGCATACAACGGCGGCACGGGTGGCGTGCTCAACACCTTCAGTAAGGACAGAAAACGAGCAATGCGAGACTTAAACTCGCTGCAACCTAGCCAAGCGTACTGGGCACTTACTAAGAAACACCCAAACAAAGAGTCGCGCCGATACTTAGAAAAAGTAACAAAATTCAAGAAAGATTTTAACCAAGGTAAAACGTAAGCCTCACTTTTGAATAAAAAAACAACTAACGAACGTTTTTTTTAATTATTTTCAAAAAAGGTGTTGACGGTTATGCAGAAAATCCGTTTAATAGCGCTCCGTTGCCCGGATAGCTCAGTCGGTAGAGCAGAGGATTGAAAATCCTCGTGTCGGTGGTTCGATTCCGCCTCCGGGCACCACAATTTGATTTGTTGGTGTCAACACTCTTTAACAGGGAGTGGTAGCACGGACGAAAGCAAAAAGAATTTAGTGTGCCGACTTAGCTCAGTAGGTAGAGCAACTGACTTGTAATCAGTAGGTCACCAGTTCGACTCCGGTAGTCGGCACCATTCTTTTGCCTCGATAGCTCAGTCGGTAGAGCAGCGGATTGAAAATCCGCGTGTCGGTGGTTCGATTCCGCCTCGAGGCACCATTATTTGGTGCTTAACAAATAATGGTCTTTATAGACCTGATGTTGACACAAATAATTCCCCTTTAGTTCAGTTGGTAGAACGGCGGACTGTTAATCCGTATGTCGCAAGTTCAAGTCTTGCAAGGGGAGCCATTTTTAAAGAACTTCATTTTATATGAGGTTTTAATTGAAGAGTTTAACTCTTTAAGCAAAGAATTTAGTGTGCCGACTTAGCTCAGTAGGTAGAGCAACTGACTTGTAATCAGTAGGTCACCAGTTCGACTCCGGTAGTCGGCACCATTCTTTTGCCTCGATAGCTCAGTCGGTAGAGCAGCGGATTGAAAATCCGCGTGTCGGTGGTTCGATTCCGCCTCGAGGCACCATTATTTGGTGCTTAACAAATAATGGTCTTTATAGGCCTGATGTTGACACAAATAATTCCCCTTTAGTTCAGTTGGTAGAACGGCGGACTGTTAATCCGTATGTCGCAAGTTCAAGTCTTGCAAGGGGAGCCACATTCAAGAAAGCCAAGTCGAAAGACTTGGCTTTTTTTCGTTTGAACAAAAACAAACTCTATTCAATAGACACATCAGCTCAACACAACTCTTAATCAGTCTCGATAAGTTGAGTCATATCCTTCTAGTACCTTCACTACAGCAGTTGATTCTAAGTTCTATAAAGAACCTCTATTCCAACAGAACCAACTAATCCCAGAAATCCCCTTCCCCACCTTAACTCCGTAAGCCGTCACATCAAAACAAACAGAATTCCATTTCATTACTTTTTTTTCTTCGAAAATTTAATCTCTATCATGTTTTGATATCTTTCTAATATCTGCCATACACGACTTAGATTAAGATTCGATGAACTATACCTAATACTAATTATTGAATCGCTGCGCGGGGAAACATGAAACTAAAAACGCAAGCTTACTTATTATCGGGCATCATCTTGATCGCCCTGCTAGCACTGACCGCTACTGGTTTATGGACATTGAGAGTCGCGAGCAACATGGACAACAAAGCTCGCGTGACCGAGCTATTTAAGAGTGCATACAGCATCCTTACTGAAGTCGAAAAAATGGCGATTGATGGCACTCTAGAAGAAGAGCAAGCTAAGCAACTAGCTACTCGCCTTCTACGTAACAACATCTATAAAGATAATGAATATGTTTACGTAGCCGATGAGAACATGACGTTTGTCGCGACACCATTAGATCCTCAATTACACGGAACCAGCTTTAACGACTTTAAAGATGGCAACGGGAATAGTGTTGGTCAGCTAATCCAAAGAGTACTTGGTAATCGTACTGGGCAGATCATTGAGTACACCTGGACACAAAAACTGCCAGATGGAACGATTGAAGAAAAACTGTCTATAGCAGAGAAAACACCACATTGGGGCTGGGTTGTCGGCACAGGTATCGGGTTCAATGAAGTTAACGCTCGTTTCTGGTCTACCGCTCAATGGCAGCTGTTCCTTTGTGTCGTGATTGCTGGTCTTATTCTATCGAGCCTAATTATATCTATTAAACGCATGCTAGCGCTTCTTGGTGGCGAACCTAAAGATGTAAGAGAAGCTGTACAAGCCGTAGCACAAGGTCGAATTCAAACCACTTTCGAAACTCAGGCGACAAACGGCAGTATTTACCACGCCGTACAACAAATGAGTAAGTCACTGGCTGAGTTGGTATCAAACCTAGACGCTTCAATGCTGGCATTAAGGGGAGAACTGCAGCGCGTAGAAGACCGTGCTGGGTCAATTGCTCAACTAACAGAGACCCAACAGCAATCAACAGAGATGATCGCGACAGCAATGACCGAGATGGCCTCTTCAGCCAATAACGTTGCTGATTCAGCTAGCGATACCGCGCGCAACACCGACGAGGCCGATAAACAGAGCCAGCATACCCAACAACTGATTCACAACACAGTAGACAACATTCAAGGCCTAGCAGGCCAACTAGGCACAGCAAGCGAAGCTGTCGCTAACCTAGATAACGATGTAAACAACATTGCGAAAGTATTGGATGTGATTGGTGATATAGCGGAGCAAACTAACCTGTTGGCACTTAACGCAGCCATTGAAGCAGCTCGAGCTGGCGAACAAGGTCGTGGATTTGCGGTTGTAGCAGATGAGGTTCGTAACCTTGCAGGCCGAACACAATCGAGCACCAAAGAAATCCAATTAATGATTAACAACCTTCAAGAAGGATCTCGCAACGCAATTCAAACCATGGAAGTTTGTGCCGCGACCAGTGAAAGTACCGTAACAGAGTCTCAAAACGCCTCTGAAGCACTACAACAGATTGTTGTCGCATTAGAGTCCATTTCATCAATGAGTCATCAAATCGCAACTGCGGCCGCTGAGCAGACTCAGGTGAGCGATGATATATCGAAGCGTATTAATATGATCGAAGAGAGCGGTAACCAACTGAGCAATGTCGTAACAGAAAGTCATAGCAGCACCCAAACTCTTGCCTCTCTTTCAAACGAATTAGAAGCTTGGGTTAATAGGTTTGAAGTAAAACACTAAACTCCCTAGAAAATTTTTAAATAAAAAAGCACGTTTTCATACGTGCTTTTTTTATTTCGGCGCCCATTCAGTGTAGTTAACCGTAGTTTTACTATCTTTTAGGGCATGCTAGACCTAGGTTTTTCACCCCAAATGAGCAAAAACAACCCACTAAGTATAGAAAAACATCAAACGATACTTTTTTTGCAATTTAATGTTGACCCAGAACGCGAAAACACGTTTAATACACCTCGTCGCCCGGATAGCTCAGTCGGTAGAGCAGAGGATTGAAAATCCTCGTGTCGGTGGTTCGATTCCGCCTCCGGGCACCACAATTTATTTGTTGGTGTCCTAGACAACAACAGTAAAGCACAAAGAAATATTATGTGCCGACTTAGCTCAGTAGGTAGAGCAACTGACTTGTAATCAGTAGGTCACCAGTTCGACTCCGGTAGTCGGCACCATTTCTTTAAAGCTTTAAGAATAATTCCCCTTTAGTTCAGTTGGTAGAACGGCGGACTGTTAATCCGTATGTCGCAAGTTCAAGTCTTGCAAGGGGAGCCAAGTTAATCATCAAGCATAAGCTTTTTGATTCATGATGCCGACTTAGCTCAGTAGGTAGAGCAACTGACTTGTAATCAGTAGGTCACCAGTTCGATTCCGGTAGTCGGCACCATTCTCTTGATTAGAGACTAAACAATCAATTCCCCTTTAGTTCAGTTGGTAGAACGGCGGACTGTTAATCCGTATGTCGCAAGTTCAAGTCTTGCAAGGGGAGCCAATTAAAAAAAGCCGCATCATTGATGCGGCTTTTTTGCATCTAAAGATCATAACTTCTCAATACAACTACCCTCACATTTCAAATATCATATTCAATTCAAAAACCAACCGTTTTTATATCCATCCAAAGCTACAAATCTTCGCCACTTAACTCCCTTCAAAATCGTCCAACAACAAACGACACATTCACGTAAGAGTCACTCATAGTACGTTACTACTCATTTTATTATTGAGAAGATCGGCTGAACAAATCAATGCTAAGCCTAGAGATGACAAAGCTAAATAACAAATCAAATAAGCGCTAGAAAAACTCTGTAAGGCGCTTCAATCCAAATGATACACAAGTCACTCTTTATCAAAACTATCCACTACAATAGCGCCCATAGAGGCTGGCATTGAAATAACAATCACTCTTTTGATCGATACAACTGGGTCACTCAACAGAGGTAATTTGTCCAAGCAAGTCAGTACCAAAGCAACGACCAATGCCGTCATAACATAAGCAATAACTATTCTGAAAATAAACACCGGCAACCGTGCAACAACATCTTTTTGAAAGACACTCTCATACGTATAGAAGCCTAAGAACACCGCAGACAGTAAAAATAACAGCAATAGATTAGCGGTAGGTAAAGTCTCCCCTAACTTCCAAGCCTCTTCAGAAAAAGAAATTGGCACGGCCAAAGCAAAAGATCCCACAAAGATCTGGCTCGCATCTTCAAAGTTAAAACTCAATTTCATAGTTCGACCCACTAGGTTTAAGGCTTTATCTATTTCTTAAAATAATCACAAAACTATCCGCCGATGGCTTGAGGGATTTTCTTCCTACCAAGTAAACAGTAATGACCTTTCTAATTTCATATTAGTCGCAATAGCCAAAACATAGCTTGAACTAACCAGCAAGAAATCAATATGCTCAGAGTAAAGTGGTCAACACAACAGATTCATGTCGAGTCAACAAACACATCAGAGTCGAAGAGAGACCGGTAAACATCCCCTAAGGACCTACACTTAGAACCAGAGAATCTCAATCCGGTTGGGTGATCAATACAATTAATAGTGGTTTAAGCTTAATGCATTAAGTCGACTCATTAAGGGCTATAGTGTTCTTAGCAGAAACATCCATGATGGATTCCTAATTACACATCAGAACTACCCTCTAGATTCATAGATAGAACAGAAATCAGGTTTCGTAGACGAAGGGCTGTTAGCTAATACTTGAACTTGATAAAGCAAACATCCACAAACGCAGGGCACGTAGGATGAGTTGTAAGGCTTATAGAGCCACAGGTATTGAAATGGACATGCTGATTAGAACAGTCTCATGAACCTAACTTACAACGTCGTATAGCTCGAGTGTTTAAGCACTCAGCCGCGTTTGAAGTCATGCTAGTGCCAACTCACAACTGGAGTCAGAAATGATGTCACCCTAATCGTAGGGTTTGGGTAACACGTAGGCTACAGGAAAGTCTTTTGTGCAGTTATTCGACTGACGTGCGAAGCACTATGATTTAGATGCAAAAAAGCCCCGTTATTTCTAGCGAGGCTTCTTATAAGTAATGGAGTGACTGGGGTCGTAGCCGACCGGGACTCCTTGGTCAAAGACCAAATTATCAACACCCAGAAACGGCGAAAGCCTAGTCGTAAGACTAGGCTTTCTAATAAGTGGCGGAGTGGACGGGACTCGAACCCGCGACCCCCGGCGTGACAGGCCGGTATTCTAACCAACTGAACTACCACTCCGCAGTGTCTATTCAGCTTAAAGCAATTTGAGCCTGACGATGTCCTACTCTCACATGGGGAAGCCCCACACTACCATCGGCGCTATTGTGTTTCACTTCTGAGTTCGACATGGAATCAGGTGGGTCCACAATGCTATGGTCGTCAAACAAATTCTGTTGTTAACTTAAATAATCAAATCAACTAAATATGGTGCTGATACCCAGACTCGAACTGGGGACCTCACCCTTACCAAGGGTGCGCTCTACCGGGCTGAGCTATATCAGCAATTCAAATATCGTTTAAAAACGATTCTGAAAACTTTTTGTCTTCACTTTTTAAAAAGTGAAAATAAATTTGGAGCCTGGCGATGTCCTACTCTCACATGGGGAAACCCCACACTACCATCGGCGCTATTGTGTTTCACTTCTGAGTTCGGCATGGAATCAGGTGGGTCCACAATGCTATGGTCGCCAAGCAAATTTTAAAATTCGGAAAGCTTATCTAAAAGTTATTTCTCTTCAAACTCATTCAAGGTCTGGTACATCTGAGTCCACAAAACCCCTTGGGTGTTGTATGGTTAAGCCTCACGGGCAATTAGTACAGGTTAGCTCAATGCCTCGCAGCACTTACACACCCTGCCTATCAACGTCGTAGTCTACGACAACCCTTTAGGACACTTATAGTGCCAGGGAAAACTCATCTCAAGGCTCGCTTCCCGCTTAGATGCTTTCAGCGGTTATCGATTCCGAACTTAGCTACCGGGCAATGCCATTGGCATGACAACCCGAACACCAGAGGTTCGTCCACTCCGGTCCTCTCGTACTAGGAGCAGCCCCTTTCAATTTTCCAACGCCCACGGCAGATAGGGACCGAACTGTCTCACGACGTTCTAAACCCAGCTCGCGTACCACTTTAAATGGCGAACAGCCATACCCTTGGGACCGACTTCAGCCCCAGGATGTGATGAGCCGACATCGAGGTGCCAAACACCGCCGTCGATATGAACTCTTGGGCGGTATCAGCCTGTTATCCCCGGAGTACCTTTTATCCGTTGAGCGATGGCCCTTCCATTCAGAACCACCGGATCACTATGACCTGCTTTCGCACCTGCTCGAATTGTCATTCTCGCAGTCAAGCGGGCTTATGCCATTGCACTAACCACACGATGTCCAACCGTGTTTAGCCCACCTTCGTGCTCCTCCGTTACTCTTTGGGAGGAGACCGCCCCAGTCAAACTACCCACCAGGCACTGTCCGTAATCCCGATTCAGGGACCAACGTTAGAACATCAAAACTACAAGGGTGGTATTTCAAGGACGACTCCACCACATCTAGCGACGCGGTTTCAAAGTCTCCCACCTATCCTACACATGTAGGTTCAATGTTCAGTGCCAAGCTGTAGTAAAGGTTCACGGGGTCTTTCCGTCTAGCCGCGGGTACACTGCATCTTCACAGCGATTTCAATTTCACTGAGTCTCGGGTGGAGACAGCGTGGCCATCATTACGCCATTCGTGCAGGTCGGAACTTACCCGACAAGGAATTTCGCTACCTTAGGACCGTTATAGTTACGGCCGCCGTTTACCGGGGCTTCGATCAAGAGCTTCGACCGAAGTCTAACCCCATCAATTAACCTTCCGGCACCGGGCAGGCGTCACACCGTATACGTCATCTTACGATTTTGCACAGTGCTGTGTTTTTAATAAACAGTTGCAGCCACCTGGTATCTGCGACTCTCGTCTGCTCCATCCGCAAGGGACTTCACTGATAAGAGCGTACCTTCTCCCGAAGTTACGGTACCATTTTGCCTAGTTCCTTCACCCGAGTTCTCTCAAGCGCCTTGGTATTCTCTACCCGACCACCTGTGTCGGTTTGGGGTACGATTCCTTACAATCTGAAGCTTAGAGGCTTTTCCTGGAAGCATGGCATCAATGACTTCACTACCGTAGTAGCTCGACATCGTATCTCAGCGTTAGTAGCGGTCCGGATTTACCTAAACCACCCGCCTACGTACTTGAACCTGGACAACCGTCGCCAGGCCCACCTAGCCTTCTCCGTCCCCCCATCACAATTGTAAGAAGTACGGGAATATTAACCCGTTTCCCATCGACTACGCCTTTCGGCCTCGCCTTAGGAGTCGACTTACCCTGCCCCGATTAACGTTGGACAGGAACCCTTGGTCTTCCGGCGAGGGAGTTTTTCACTCCCTTTATCGTTACTCATGTCAGCATTCGCACTTCTGATACCTCCAGCAGCCCTTACAGACCACCTTCAACGGCTTACAGAACGCTCCCCTACCCCACATACCCTAAGGTACGTAGCCGCAGCTTCGGTGTATAGCTTAGCCCCGTTACATCTTCCGCGCAGGCCGACTCGACCAGTGAGCTATTACGCTTTCTTTAAATGATGGCTGCTTCTAAGCCAACATCCTGGCTGTCTGAGCCTTCCCACATCGTTTCCCACTTAGCTATACTTTGGGACCTTAGCTGGCGGTCTGGGTTGTTTCCCTCTCCACGACGGACGTTAGCACCCGCCGTGTGTCTCCCGGATAGTACTTACTGGTATTCGGAGTTTGCAAAGGGTTGGTAAGTCGGGATGACCCCCTAGCCTTAACAGTGCTCTACCCCCAGTAGTATTCGTCCGAGGCGCTACCTAAATAGCTTTCGGGGAGAACCAGCTATCTCCAGGTTTGATTGGCCTTTCACCCCTAGCCACAAGTCATCCGCTAATTTTTCAACATTAGTCGGTTCGGTCCTCCAGTTGATGTTACTCAACCTTCAACCTGCCCATGGCTAGATCACCTGGTTTCGGGTCTAATCCTAGCAACTGTACGCCCAGTTAAGACTCGGTTTCCCTACGGCTCCCCTAAACGGTTAACCTTGCTACTAAAATTAAGTCGCTGACCCATTATACAAAAGGTACGCAGTCACACCACGAAGGTGCTCCTACTGCTTGTACGTACACGGTTTCAGGTTCTATTTCACTCCCCTCACAGGGGTTCTTTTCGCCTTTCCCTCACGGTACTGGTTCACTATCGGTCAGTCAGTAGTATTTAGCCTTGGAGGATGGTCCCCCCATATTCAGACAGGATATCACGTGTCCCGCCCTACTCGTTTTCACTGATTATGATGTGTCGGTTACGGGGCTATCACCCTTTATTGCGAGACTTTCCAGACTCTTCACCTGCATCATTAAAAGCTTAAGGGCTAATCCAATTTCGCTCGCCGCTACTTTCGGAATCTCGGTTGATTTCTCTTCCTCGGGGTACTTAGATGTTTCAGTTCCCCCGGTTTGCCTCCTGCTGCTATGTATTCACAACAGGATACTTACTTATGTAAGTGGGTTTCCCCATTCAGGAATCCCAGACTCAAAAGGTTATTACTACCTAATCTGGGCTTATCGCAAGTTATTACGCCTTTCATCGCCTCTGACTGCCAAGGCATCCACCGTGTACGCTTAGTCACTTAACCATACAACCCGAAAGGGTCTTAGCGTATGGCAACTAACCAAGGTTTTTGGTTGTCATTAAGAAGGGTTAATTCTCAATGACTGTTTGCCGGACTCAATGTGATTCAAACAAGTTTGAATCGAATACAAGACACTTGAATGTGTTTGTTGTGTTTACCATAAAGGTAAACATTGAGAACTTTTAAATTTGATTGGATTACTCGTAAGTAATCAATCAGTCAGCTTTCCAAATTGTTAAAGAGCTTGATTTCTTTCGAAACCATTTTTAAAGATTCTTAGGGAAAAACCCTTAAAGATGGTGGAGCTATGCGGGATCGAACCGCAGACCTCCTGCGTGCAAGGCAGGCGCTCTCCCAGCTGAGCTATAGCCCCATCTAGGTCGATATTGGTGGGTCTGAGTGGACTTGAACCACCGACCTCCCGCTTATCAGGCGAGCGCTCTAACCAGCTGAGCTACAGACCCAATATCGTCTCTTAACTTTTCTAAACCTAATCAATCTGTGTGGACACTTATCGTGAGTATCTTCGTATAAGGAGGTGATCCAGCCCCAGGTTCCCCTAGGGCTACCTTGTTACGACTTCACCCCAGTCATGAACCACAAAGTGGTGAGCGTCCTCCCCGAAAGGTTAAACTACCCACTTCTTTTGCAGCCCACTCCCATGGTGTGACGGGCGGTGTGTACAAGGCCCGGGAACGTATTCACCGTAGCATTCTGATCTACGATTACTAGCGATTCCGACTTCATGGAGTCGAGTTGCAGACTCCAATCCGGACTACGACGCACTTTTTGGGATTCGCTCACTATCGCTAGCTTGCTGCCCTCTGTATGCGCCATTGTAGCACGTGTGTAGCCCTACTCGTAAGGGCCATGATGACTTGACGTCGTCCCCACCTTCCTCCGGTTTATCACCGGCAGTCTCCCTGGAGTTCCCGACATTACTCGCTGGCAAACAAGGATAAGGGTTGCGCTCGTTGCGGGACTTAACCCAACATTTCACAACACGAGCTGACGACAGCCATGCAGCACCTGTCTCAGAGCTCCCGAAGGCACACCTGCGTCTCCGCTGGCTTCTCTGGATGTCAAGAGTAGGTAAGGTTCTTCGCGTTGCATCGAATTAAACCACATGCTCCACCGCTTGTGCGGGCCCCCGTCAATTCATTTGAGTTTTAATCTTGCGACCGTACTCCCCAGGCGGTCTACTTAACGCGTTAGCTCCGAAAGCCACGGCTCAAGGCCACAACCTCCAAGTAGACATCGTTTACGGCGTGGACTACCAGGGTATCTAATCCTGTTTGCTCCCCACGCTTTCGCATCTGAGTGTCAGTATCTGTCCAGGGGGCCGCCTTCGCCACTGATATTCCTTCAGATCTCTACGCATTTCACCGCTACACCTGAAATTCTACCCCCCTCTACAGTACTCTAGTTCACCAGTTTCAAATGCAGTTCCGAGGTTGAGCCCCGGGCTTTCACATCTGACTTAATGAACCACCTGCATGCGCTTTACGCCCAGTAATTCCGATTAACGCTCGCACCCTCCGTATTACCGCGGCTGCTGGCACGGAGTTAGCCGGTGCTTCTTCTGTTGCTAACGTCAAGAGATGCAGCTATTAACTACACCCCCTTCCTCACAACTGAAAGTACTTTACAACCCGAAGGCCTTCTTCATACACGCGGCATGGCTGCATCAGGCTTTCGCCCATTGTGCAATATTCCCCACTGCTGCCTCCCGTAGGAGTCTGGACCGTGTCTCAGTTCCAGTGTGGCTGATCATCCTCTCAGATCAGCTAGGGATCGTCGCCTTGGTGAGCCATTACCTCACCAACTAGCTAATCCCACCTAGGCATATCTTGACGCGAGAGGCCCGAAGGTCCCCCTCTTTGGCCCGTAGGCATTATGCGGTATTAGCCATCGTTTCCAATGGTTATCCCCCACATCAAGGCAATTTCCTAGGCATTACTCACCCGTCCGCCGCTCGACGCCCATTAACGCACCCGAAGGATTGTTAGTGTCGTTTCCGCTCGACTTGCATGTGTTAGGCCTGCCGCCAGCGTTCAATCTGAGCCATGATCAAACTCTTCAATTTAAGATTTTGTGACTCAACGAATACTGACTTCAAAACTACTATGTAATTTTAAAGCTATTACCATTCCAACAGAATGATAATGAATTGACTGTGCCGAATAACTACAAGTAGTTAAACGTATTGGTCACTCAGTTCATTGAAATCAATTTTGTTACCGAAGTAACTGCTATTACCTAAGTAATAACGTTTTGATATTCATCAACGAGTGCCCACACAGATTGATAGGTTTAAATTGTTAAAGAGCTTTGCTTTCAGTGCCTTAGCACTTAAGCAGGACGCGTATAATACGCTTTCCACTTTGAAAGTCAACATAAAATACTAAGAAAACTTAGAACTCTATGGTGACTTGTCTACTTTGTAGACAAAGTCGAAATTAAAGCCTGGCGATGTCCTACTCTCACATGGGGAAGCCCCACACTACCATCGGCGCTATTGTGTTTCACTTCTGAGTTCGGCATGGAATCAGGTGGGTCCACAATGCTATGGTCGCCAAGCAAATTTTAAAATTCGGAAAGCTGTTAAATTCTCTTCAAACTCATTCAAGGTCTGTCTTTGAGTCCACAAAACCCCTTGGGTGTTGTATGGTTAAGCCTCACGGGTAATTAGTACAGGTTAGCTCAATGCCTCGCAGCACTTACACACCCTGCCTATCAACGTCGTAGTCTACGACAACCCTTTAGGACGCTTATAGCGTCAGGGAAAACTCATCTCAAGGCTCGCTTCCCGCTTAGATGCTTTCAGCGGTTATCGATTCCGAACTTAGCTACCGGGCAATGCCATTGGCATGACAACCCGAACACCAGAGGTTCGTCCACTCCGGTCCTCTCGTACTAGGAGCAGCCCCTTTCAATTTTCCAACGCCCACGGCAGATAGGGACCGAACTGTCTCACGACGTTCTAAACCCAGCTCGCGTACCACTTTAAATGGCGAACAGCCATACCCTTGGGACCGACTTCAGCCCCAGGATGTGATGAGCCGACATCGAGGTGCCAAACACCGCCGTCGATATGAACTCTTGGGCGGTATCAGCCTGTTATCCCCGGAGTACCTTTTATCCGTTGAGCGATGGCCCTTCCATTCAGAACCACCGGATCACTATGACCTGCTTTCGCACCTGCTCGAATTGTCATTCTCGCAGTCAAGCGGGCTTATGCCATTGCACTAACCACACGATGTCCAACCGTGTTTAGCCCACCTTCGTGCTCCTCCGTTACTCTTTGGGAGGAGACCGCCCCAGTCAAACTACCCACCAGGCACTGTCCGTAATCCCGATTCAGGGACCAACGTTAGAACATCAAAACTACAAGGGTGGTATTTCAAGGACGACTCCACCACATCTAGCGACGCGGTTTCAAAGTCTCCCACCTATCCTACACATGTAGGTTCAATGTTCAGTGCCAAGCTGTAGTAAAGGTTCACGGGGTCTTTCCGTCTAGCCGCGGGTACACTGCATCTTCACAGCGATTTCAATTTCACTGAGTCTCGGGTGGAGACAGCGTGGCCATCATTACGCCATTCGTGCAGGTCGGAACTTACCCGACAAGGAATTTCGCTACCTTAGGACCGTTATAGTTACGGCCGCCGTTTACCGGGGCTTCGATCAAGAGCTTCGACCGAAGTCTAACCCCATCAATTAACCTTCCGGCACCGGGCAGGCGTCACACCGTATACGTCATCTTACGATTTTGCACAGTGCTGTGTTTTTAATAAACAGTTGCAGCCACCTGGTATCTGCGACTCTCGTCTGCTCCATCCGCAAGGGACTTCACTGATAAGAGCGTACCTTCTCCCGAAGTTACGGTACCATTTTGCCTAGTTCCTTCACCCGAGTTCTCTCAAGCGCCTTGGTATTCTCTACCCGACCACCTGTGTCGGTTTGGGGTACGATTCCTTACAATCTGAAGCTTAGAGGCTTTTCCTGGAAGCATGGCATCAATGACTTCACTACCGTAGTAGCTCGACATCGTATCTCAGCGTTAATAGCGGTCCGGATTTACCTAAACCACCCGCCTACGTACTTGAACCTGGACAACCGTCGCCAGGCCCACCTAGCCTTCTCCGTCCCCCCATCGCAATTGTAAGAAGTACAGGAATATTAACCTGTTTCCCATCGACTACGCCTTTCGGCCTCGCCTTAGGAGTCGACTTACCCTGCCCCGATTAACGTTGGACAGGAACCCTTGGTCTTCCGGCGAGGGAGTTTTTCACTCCCTTTATCGTTACTCATGTCAGCATTCGCACTTCTGATACCTCCAGCAGCCCTTACAGACCACCTTCAACGGCTTACAGAACGCTCCCCTACCCCACATACCCTAAGGTACGTAGCCGCAGCTTCGGTGTATAGCTTAGCCCCGTTACATCTTCCGCGCAGGCCGACTCGACCAGTGAGCTATTACGCTTTCTTTAAATGATGGCTGCTTCTAAGCCAACATCCTGGCTGTCTGAGCCTTCCCACATCGTTTCCCACTTAGCTATACTTTGGGACCTTAGCTGGCGGTCTGGGTTGTTTCCCTCTCCACGACGGACGTTAGCACCCGCCGTGTGTCTCCCGGATAGTACTTACTGGTATTCGGAGTTTGCAAAGGGTTGGTAAGTCGGGATGACCCCCTAGCCTTAACAGTGCTCTACCCCCAGTAGTATTCGTCCGAGGCGCTACCTAAATAGCTTTCGGGGAGAACCAGCTATCTCCAGGTTTGATTGGCCTTTCACCCCTAGCCACAAGTCATCCGCTAATTTTTCAACATTAGTCGGTTCGGTCCTCCAGTTGATGTTACTCAACCTTCAACCTGCCCATGGCTAGATCACCTGGTTTCGGGTCTAATCCTAGCAACTGTACGCCCAGTTAAGACTCGGTTTCCCTACGGCTCCCCTAAACGGTTAACCTTGCTACTAAAATTAAGTCGCTGACCCATTATACAAAAGGTACGCAGTCACACCACGAAGGTGCTCCTACTGCTTGTACGTACACGGTTTCAGGTTCTATTTCACTCCCCTCACAGGGGTTCTTTTCGCCTTTCCCTCACGGTACTGGTTCACTATCGGTCAGTCAGTAGTATTTAGCCTTGGAGGATGGTCCCCCCATATTCAGACAGGATATCACGTGTCCCGCCCTACTCGTTTTCACTGATTATGATGTGTCGGTTACGGGGCTATCACCCTTTACTGCGAGACTTTCCAGACTCTTCACCTGCATCATTAAAAGCTTAAGGGCTAATCCAATTTCGCTCGCCGCTACTTTCGGAATCTCGGTTGATTTCTCTTCCTCGGGGTACTTAGATGTTTCAGTTCCCCCGGTTTGCCTCCTGCTGCTATGTATTCACAACAGGATACTTACTTATGTAAGTGGGTTTCCCCATTCAGGAATCCCAGACTCAAAAGGTTATTACTACCTAATCTGGGCTTATCGCAAGTTATTACGCCTTTCATCGCCTCTGACTGCCAAGGCATCCACCGTGTACGCTTAGTCACTTAACCATACAACCCGAAAGGATTTCTATTTGCTTTCACTTTAAAAAGTGAAGACAAATAAGCGTATGGCAACTAACCAAGGTTTTTGGTTGTCATTAAGAAGGGTTAATTCTCAATGACTGTTTGCCGGACTCAATTGTGAATCAAACTATGTTTGATTCGAATACAAGACACTTGAATGTGTTTGTTGTGTTTACCATAAAGGTAAACATTGAGAACTTTTAAATTTGATTGAATTACTCGTAAGTAATCAATCAGTCAGCTTTCCAAATTGTTAAAGAGCTTGATTCAATAAATGAACCATTTTTAAAGACACTTAAATAAATGCGCTTAAAGATGGTATCCCGTAGGGGAGTCGAACCCCTGTTACCGCCGTGAAAGGGCGGTGTCCTAGGCCTCTAGACGAACGGGACATAGGTTACTCTTAACTGTTTAAACATATCAATCTGTGTGGACACTTATCGTGAATATCTTCGTATAAGGAGGTGATCCAGCCCCAGGTTCCCCTAGGGCTACCTTGTTACGACTTCACCCCAGTCATGAACCACAAAGTGGTGAGCGTCCTCCCCGAAAGGTTAAACTACCCACTTCTTTTGCAGCCCACTCCCATGGTGTGACGGGCGGTGTGTACAAGGCCCGGGAACGTATTCACCGTAGCATTCTGATCTACGATTACTAGCGATTCCGACTTCATGGAGTCGAGTTGCAGACTCCAATCCGGACTACGACGCACTTTTTGGGATTCGCTCACTATCGCTAGCTTGCTGCCCTCTGTATGCGCCATTGTAGCACGTGTGTAGCCCTACTCGTAAGGGCCATGATGACTTGACGTCGTCCCCACCTTCCTCCGGTTTATCACCGGCAGTCTCCCTGGAGTTCCCGACATTACTCGCTGGCAAACAAGGATAAGGGTTGCGCTCGTTGCGGGACTTAACCCAACATTTCACAACACGAGCTGACGACAGCCATGCAGCACCTGTCTCAGAGCTCCCGAAGGCACACCTGCGTCTCCGCTGGCTTCTCTGGATGTCAAGAGTAGGTAAGGTTCTTCGCGTTGCATCGAATTAAACCACATGCTCCACCGCTTGTGCGGGCCCCCGTCAATTCATTTGAGTTTTAATCTTGCGACCGTACTCCCCAGGCGGTCTACTTAACGCGTTAGCTCCGAAAGCCACGGCTCAAGGCCACAACCTCCAAGTAGACATCGTTTACGGCGTGGACTACCAGGGTATCTAATCCTGTTTGCTCCCCACGCTTTCGCATCTGAGTGTCAGTATCTGTCCAGGGGGCCGCCTTCGCCACTGGTATTCCTTCAGATCTCTACGCATTTCACCGCTACACCTGAAATTCTACCCCCCTCTACAGTACTCTAGTTCACCAGTTTCAAATGCAGTTCCGAGGTTGAGCCCCGGGCTTTCACATCTGACTTAATGAACCACCTGCATGCGCTTTACGCCCAGTAATTCCGATTAACGCTCGCACCCTCCGTATTACCGCGGCTGCTGGCACGGAGTTAGCCGGTGCTTCTTCTGTTGCTAACGTCAAGAGATAGCGCTATTAACACTACCCCCTTCCTCACAACTGAAAGTACTTTACAACCCGAAGGCCTTCTTCATACACGCGGCATGGCTGCATCAGGCTTTCGCCCATTGTGCAATATTCCCCACTGCTGCCTCCCGTAGGAGTCTGGACCGTGTCTCAGTTCCAGTGTGGCTGATCATCCTCTCAGACCAGCTAGGGATCGTCGCCTTGGTGAGCCATTACCTCACCAACTAGCTAATCCCACCTAGGCATATCTTGACGCGAGAGGCCCGAAGGTCCCCCTCTTTGGCCCGTAGGCATTATGCGGTATTAGCCATCGTTTCCAATGGTTATCCCCCACATCAAGGCAATTTCCTAGGCATTACTCACCCGTCCGCCGCTCGACGCCCAATAACGCACCCGAAGGATTGTTAGTGTCGTTTCCGCTCGACTTGCATGTGTTAGGCCTGCCGCCAGCGTTCAATCTGAGCCATGATCAAACTCTTCAATTTAAGATTTTGTGACTCAACGAATACTGACTTCAAAACTACAAAAAGTAATTCTAAAGCTATTATCTTTCCAACAGAAAGATAATGAATTGACTGTGCCAAATACCTTCTTTCTACAAGAGAAAGTAGTTATTTGTATTGGTCACTCAGTTCATTGAAACCAAAGTTGATTCCTAAGAATCTGTTTTATCTAACGATAAAACGTTTTGATATTCATCAACGAGTGCCCACACAGATTGATAGGTTTAAATTGTTAAAGAGCTTCTCTTCGTTGTGACTTGCATCACTTCGGAAGAGGCGGCCATTCTAGCGACTTAATTCTCAGTGTCAAACACTTATTTGGAATTAATTTCTACTTTCTAAAAGTAGGAGCGAATAATCACTCAAAGCTAGTTGCCTTTACTAACATTCTGCGCTGAAGCCTTGTGGCGTCTACCGTGTCAGTGAGGCGGCATTATAGAGATGCCGCTCTTATTGGCAAGCATTAAATGTGTTTTTTATTGAAAAAAAGAGGTTAAGCGGAGATATTTCAACCAAGGGCTTATTTATACCATTTTCACCCCAAGCTTCGAACAAATTACCCACAACACCTTGTGGATAACTACTCCCCGTTATCAAAAAAATAAGATAAACGAGCTCTTGGGTTTAGATACTCTCTCACTTGTTCCGGTAATTTACTTGGATGAACGGCACTGACGATTTTTATCTCTTTAATAAAGAGGTCAATAATCGGGGCTTGGGTTCTTGGCACGCTAGGATCATAGATAAGTACATTTGGATAAAGCATATGTTTAGCGTTAACGGATATCACAACCCCAATCGAATCATTTGAAAGCTGTACTACGGTTCCTGGTGGGTAGACTCCCATGAACTTAACTAATAGCCCCAAGTTATCTTGGCTATATAAATGCTTGCAGCTTTTATATAAGTGGGACAGTGCCAGATACGGGATCATTTGTTGAGATTGCGTTTTACCATGGCAAAGGTTATCAAATGCATTAGCCACTGCGACTATCTTGGCAAATTCATCTATCTCATCTTCTTTTAAGCCTTCGGGATAACCAGAACCATCATTCACCTCATGATGTTGAGCAATCACCTTTTTGGCCCTTTCAGGAAAGTCATCAATTGTTGAAACAATATCTGCACCATATTTAGTGTGAAGCTTTAAGTAGTTCTCTTCTGGTACCGTAAGCGCACTCTGCTTTCTTAATATAGCGACTGGTATTTTGATTTTGCCTACATCGTGGAACAACGCTGCGAAGGAAAGATCTTTTAATTGCTGCGTATTGTAACCTTTAGCTTTACCTATCATCAGCGCGACAACAGAAACATTCAATGTATGAAAGTAGATGTCTTCAAAATCAGCTTTAGCATTCATAAGGTGCAATGTGACGTTATCATCGCTTACTAATGTTTCGACAATGTCATCAACCAGAGCTTTTACCTCCCCTACTGCATCTAAAGGTCGGTTACGGATCTTGGTCATCACAGAGCGCATTCGGGCCAGCGAACGTTCGAACTCTTTCTCGCAATGACTCACTCTGCGACGATAAGAGCTTAAAGTTTCGATACGTTCATGCTTATCTTTCCACATTCTTTCCGCTTCAAGGCTTACTTGTAAGTCAGTATCGGCTTCTTGCTCAATAACATGGTTAGCAGGTAGAGGAGATGTATCGCTTTGATTCAAGTTTATATAGACGTGCTTAATCCCAAGATGTCGAATTACCTTTACTTGGGCGTCATCTTTGATTTTAAAACTGTTGAATAAAAATGGGTGTTCATTCCATTTTACGGGGAGTCGTATATGCAGACCGGGCTGAATGCGATCTACGGTAATCTTTATGCTGCCCATTTTTATATATAATATTGATTAATAATCTCTATTTATAATTCTAATAAAACCAAGCAGCAATTTCACTATCCAATTTCACAGGTTCAATTTAAAGAATCGCAATGCACCATCCAGCGTATTCCAAACTTATCTTCAACCTTACCAAACCGAGCGCCCCAAAAAGTATCCGCTAACGGCGTCATTACTCGTCCATCTTGCTTTAGCTTTTCAAAGATCTGTTCTTGGGTCGCGGTATCATCTGTAACAAGAGAAAGTGCTAGGTTGTTCCCTTCTAGCTCTTTTGCCTTAACACCATCAGACATCATCAGCTTCATACCAAATGCTTCGAACTCAGCATGCATGACCCAATCAGGTTGAGCTCCCTCTATTACTTGTGGTGCATCACTAAAAAGTTGCTTCGATAAAACCACACCGCCGAAACACTTATGATAAAAATCCAACGCTTCACTACAACGACCGTCAAAAAACAAGTAAGGGGTTACTGTCAGCATATCTCTCTCCTCTGTTATTTACTTAAACATAGACAATAGAAGAAGGAATGACAGGTAACAGTATGATTTAAGATGATTAATTTATTAGGAAATGAAATTACGAAGTGAAACTGCGAGATTTAGGAATGAAACAGCAAGATCTGACTGATTGGACAAGCATTCCTGCCGCTACCGCGAAGGCAACGCTTTCCAGACTCCAGATACAACAAACCCCCAACTTTCGTTGAGGCTCTATCTTAAAATATGGTACCGGTTTAGGCGGACCGATTGGACAGGCATTCCTGCCGCTACCGCGAGGCAACGTTTTCCATACTCAAGATACAACAAAGCCCTGACCATTTCTGATCAGGGCTTTATCTAAATATGGTACCGGTAGGCGGACTTGAACCGCCACGCCCGAAGGCAACGGATTTTGAATCCGTCGTGTATACCAATTTCACCATACCGGCATTATCTTGGGGCATTGCCCTTTCGATGTTTGGCATTATACGTATGCGAACTGATGTGGCAAGTATAAAAACTTGAATTCATGTGTGTTTGCCGATAATTTCGCCACTAAGTCATAAGCTGTGCGTCATGTCTCTTTTCAGGCTAAGCCTTAAACTATATTCTGACGCCTCAATTTTTAAAGAAGTAATAACACATGACATCAACAAACACTCTGCCACCAGCAGGAGTCATGCGCCGATTTGGTGCCTTGTTCTATGACGCTCTGATCGTAATCGCTATTGAAATGTTGGCGGCTGGCGTCATTGTCGCTCTACTGCACGCGCTCATGGCTCTCGGCATATTTAACCACAGCGGTTATGCCGATGTTAGTGACTTCTTAACCAACCATCCGATTTGGAGCCCTGCATACACCTTTTACTTAGTGGCCGTTTGGGTCTATTTCTTTGTATTTTTCTGGACTAGAGCTGGTCAAACTCTCGGTATGAGAGCTTGGAAACTGCGCGTTCAAAACAAAGATGGCTCAGCTATCACAGTAACTCAGGCGCTAATTCGCTTAGGTACTTCAGGTTTTGGATTGGCAAACCTATGTGTGCCATTCGATCCTCAAAAACGTGGCTTTCACGATATCTGGGCAAAGACCGAAGTCGTTGTGTTACCACAAGCAAGATAGCGTGATTTAAGTTAGCTCCAATCAAGATCAAAAAAGGAAGGCGTTATGCCTTCCTTTTTTCTATTTACAGTTTCCGCCTCAAGAGCATGATGGCAATTCCAAGGAACACCACGCTCGGGGCGATTGCGCCAAAGGCGGGCGGTATCTGATAAACCAAACTCACAGGGCCAAAAAACTCACTGGATATATAGAAGGTAAAGCCAGCAATAACACCTGACAGTATTCTCGCCCCCATGGTCACACTACGCAAAGGACCAAAGATAAACGACAGTGCCATCAGCATCATAACCGCGATCGAAATTGGCTGAGTTATCTTCCTCCACAATGCCAGTTCATAACGTGATGCATCTTGCTCCGACGCTTTAAGGTAGGAAACATAATCATACAAACCACTTAAAGAGAGCTCTTCTGGCTTAACCGTTACAATCGCAAGCTTATCTGGAGCAAGTGATGTCTTCCATGAGTATGTCGGTAGACTTTCTTTGGTAATTTGAAGTTCGTTTTCAAAAGACGTTATCTCGACATCCTTCATCGTCCACACGTTATCTCCAACGTAATCAACTTCGTCAGAGTAAATAGCGGTCTTAAGTGCCTTATTTTCATCAAAGCGCCACATGTTCATTCCATATAGCTTCTGATCATCGATTTTGACAATGAAGATGAAGTCATTCGCATCACGAGCCCACACACCACTTTGCGTCGAGATAATATTACCACCAGCAATGGAAATAGTTCTTAAATCACGAGCCATTTTCTGCGCTTGCGGTGCGCCCCACTGACCAAGTAGTGTCACCACGATCATCAGTGGAATAGCGGTTTTAAGTACCGATAGGCCGATATCTAACTTAGAGAAACCAGCGGCCTGCATAACTACCAGCTCAGAACTCGCAGCAAGCATACCAAGCCCAATCAAGGCGCCAAGCAATGCAGCCATTGGAAAGAACATTTCGATATCACGAGGGATACTCAGTAAAACAAAGTACAGCGCTTGTAATAGATCGTATGTACCACGGCCAACTTTTCTCAGCTGTTCTACATACTTGATGATCCCAGAGAGACCAACAAACGTCACCAATACCAGTGACGTCGTTGCGATGATGGTTCTGCCTATATATAAATCGAGAATCTTAAACACGGCTTAAGCCAACCTCTTATTCTTGAATTTTTCTTTCAAACGCCTTACTGGCACGCTATCCATAAAGTTTGCACCAATCGCGACAAATAACAACAACGCATTGATTGGCCACATGCCGATTACCGCAGGAATGCTTCCCTCTTCAATTGAAGATTTAGTTGCACTGATTGCTAAGAAATAGGTGAGATAAATCAGTATTGCTGGGCCGATTTTCGCAAAACGACCTTGGCGAGGGTTTACCGCAGACAGCGGCACGACAAGCATGGTCAACAATGGAATACAAAGTACCAAAGAAATACGCCATTGCAATTCAGCTTTCGCGCTATTATTCGGGTTACCGATAAGGTCAAGTGTCGGGATAGCTTCCCAGTCTCGACCTTTCTTCTCAACTTCACGTTGACCGATCAGGCCTTCGTATTCTTCAAAGTGTGTCACCATATAATCAAGGCGTGTAGGCACACCTTCATGACGAGTGCCATCGTACATCACGATAACTTGGCGACCATCGCTGAGTTCTTTTACATCTCCCGACTTCGAGAACATCACACTTGGCAGTACTGAGTCACGTGGGCGCATTTGAGCAACGAACACATTTTCTAATTTATTGCCGTCAATATCATCGATAAACACCACAGAAGAACCATCCGGCGTGCCTTCAAACTTACCTTTTGGTAGCAAATCAACGCTGTTCTCTGCGGCTACTTCTTCATACATTTGTTCAACTTTGTCTTGTGACCAAGGAGACAACCAAAATGAGTTAAAAGCGGCAACCGTTGCGGTAATTAAAGCTAAGTAAAGTGCAGATTGAATCAGGAATTTATTACCAATACCGGTGGCGTTCATCACCACAATTTCACTTTCGGCGTAAAGGCGGCCAAAAGTCAGCAAAATACCAATATAAATACTGAGAGGAAGCATCAATAGGCCCATCGCTGGCATATTTAAGCCAACAATCGACAATATAAGACTCGCGGGGATATCACCATCAGAGGCGTCCGCTAAAACACTGATGAATTTTTGGCTGAGAAACACGAGAAAGAGAACAAAAAAGATCGCAAATTGGCTCTTGATTGTCTCGCGGATCAAATATCTAACAATAATCACGCTCAAATTACCTATACAAAACTTGTTTTTTTGATTGAATCACTATAATTTCCCGTTGAACCTTTTATTTTTTTAAATTTTTAGCTAAGTGTTAGCGTTCTTCTTTAAGGTTAGTTCCATTATAGGATCCAACAAGTAAGAACCCATTATCTAACATTTAGTTCGATTTGTCTTCAGGATGTAGGAGTACGCATGGAGTTCAGTGTAAAAAGTGGCAGCCCAGAGAAACAGCGCAGCGCATGTATCGTTGTCGGTGTATTCGAACCGCGCCGCCTTTCTCCAGTAGCCGAGCAATTAGATAAGATTAGCGATGGCTACATTAGTTCACTGCTTCGTCGCGGTGATCTAGAGGGTAAACCTGGCCAGATGCTACTACTGCATCAAGTACCTGGTGTACTTTCAGAACGTGTTCTACTGGTAGGCTGTGGTAAAGAACGTGAGCTAGGCGAGCGTCAATACAAAGAAATTATCCAAAAAACCATCAGCACACTAAACGAAACAGGTTCTATGGAAGCAGTATGTTTCCTTACAGAACTTCACGTTAAAGGTCGCGACACTTATTGGAAAGTTCGCCAAGCAGTAGAAGCGACTAAAGATGGTCTTTACACATTCGACCAATTCAAGAGCAACAAACCAGAGACTCGTCGCCCACTACGTAAATTGGTATTCAACGTACCAACACGCCGCGAATTGAGCCTGGGTGAGAAAGCTATTTCTCACGGCCTTGCTATTGCTTCAGGTGTAAAAGCGTCTAAAGATTTAGGCAACATGCCACCAAACATCGCAAACCCTGCTTATCTTGCATCTCAAGCTCGTCGTTTAGCTGACGATTACGAGACAGTGAAGACTAAGATCATTGGCGAAGAAGAGATGGAAAAACTGGGTATGACATCATACCTAGCAGTAGGCCGTGGCTCTAAAAATGAATCTATGATGTCTATCATGGAATACAAAGGCGCTCCGGATCCAGATGCGAAGCCGATTGTATTAGTCGGTAAAGGTCTGACTTTCGATTCAGGCGGCATCTCGCTTAAGCCTGGTGAAGGTATGGATGAGATGAAGTACGACATGTGTGGTGCGGCGTCAGTATTCGGTACAATGAAAGCATTGGCTAAACTGAACTTACCTATTAACGTGGTTGGTATCCTAGCAGGTTGTGAAAACATGCCAGGCAGCAATGCTTACCGTCCAGGTGATATCCTAACGACAATGTCAGGCCAAACGGTTGAAGTACTAAACACTGATGCTGAAGGTCGCTTGGTTCTATGTGATGCTCTAACTTACGTTGAGCGTTTTGAACCAGATTGTGTTGTCGATGTTGCTACGCTAACTGGCGCATGTGTTATCGCTCTAGGTCACCACATCAGTGGCGTTCTATCGAACCACAACCCGCTTTCTCACGAACTTGTTAATGCTTCTGAGCAAGCAAGTGACCGAGCATGGCGTCTACCTATGGCAGACGAGTACCATGAGCAGCTAAACAGCCCGTTCGCTGATATGGCGAACATCGGCGGCCGTCCTGGCGGCACAATTACTGCTGGTTGCTTCCTGTCTAAATTCACTAAGAAGTACCACTGGGCACACATCGATAGTGCTGGTACAGCTTGGAAGTCAGGCGCAGCGAAAGGCTCGACAGGTCGTCCTGTCTCAATGCTAGTCCAATTCTTATTGAACCGCAGCGGCCAAGAGACTGAAGAGCAATCTTCAAAATAATAAAAAGGGCCTACGGGCCCTTTTTTAATAAGCGCTATTTGTTAGATCCTGTTAACCGAGTAACATTGATATCCACGATTTTCAGTTCGAGTATTAAGTATGCAGACTGCTACATTTTACATTGTGCCTTCAGACAGTCCGCAAGCCAGCGAAGATGGTTTTGCTCACTATGTGCTGTTTCTTGCTCAGCACTTTGCGAAACAAGGCGCTAAGCTTTATCTCAACTGTAATGACAAAGAACATGCCGAGCGTATTGCTGAAGTTTTGTGGCAAGTCGAACCCAGTGAGTTTATTGCGCACAACTTGGTTGGCGAAGGCCCAAAGTATTCAACCAACATCGAAATTGGCTATCAAGGCGTAAAACATAATTGGAATCGTCAGCTAGTAATTAATCTGGCCGATAATCATACAACCTTTGCGAACGCCTTTGCTCAGGTGATAGACTTCGTCCCTTGCGAAGAAAAAGCTAAGCAACTCGCTCGAGAAAGGTATAAAATTTACCGTCAGGCTGGATATCAGCTACAGACGATCGAGATTCAACATCCATAGTCAAACCTCATAGTTAAAGCTATCTTTGGATTTAGATTCAAGAAGCTTCACTTATGAAGTTTGACCACGATTAACCATTCACAGTATCCGTTTAAGAGCACTATGGAAAAGACATACAACCCAACATCAATCGAACAAGCTCTGTATCAGACTTGGGAAGAGAAAGGCTACTTTAAGCCACACGGTGACACATCAAAAGAAGCTTACAGCATCATGATCCCGCCACCGAACGTCACTGGCAGCCTACACATGGGTCACGCGTTCCAAGATACGATCATGGATACGCTTATCCGTGCTCAACGTATGAAAGGCAAAAACACGCTTTGGCAAGTGGGTACTGACCACGCTGGTATCGCAACTCAAATGGTTGTTGAGCGTAAGATTGCTGCTGAAGAAGGTAAAACAAAACACGACTACGGTCGTGAAGCTTTCATCGACAAGATCTGGGAATGGAAAGGCGAATCAGGTGGCACGATCACTAAACAGCTTCGTCGTCTTGGAGCATCTGTAGATTGGGATCGTGAGCGATTCACTATGGATGACGGCCTATCGGCTGCGACTCAAGAAGTGTTTGTTCGTCTATACGAAGAAGACCTAATCTACCGTGGTAAGCGTCTAGTAAACTGGGATCCTAAACTGCACACTGCAATTTCAGATCTTGAAGTTGAAAACAAAGACAAAAAAGGTTTCATGTGGCACTTCCGCTACCCGCTAGCGAACGGTGTTAAAACGGCTGATGGTAAAGACTACATCGTTGTTGCTACTACTCGTCCAGAAACCATGTTTGGTGATACTGGCGTAGCGGTTAACCCAGAAGATCCTCGTTACAAAGATCTTATCGGTAAAGAAATCCTACTTCCTGTTGTTAACCGTCTTATCCCTATCGTAGGCGATGAGCACGCAGACATGGAAAAAGGCACGGGGTGTGTGAAAGTCACTCCAGCTCATGACTTTAACGATTACGAAGTGGGTAAGCGCAACAACCTACCGATGATCAACATCCTAACGTTCAACGCTGATATCCGTGATGCTGCTGAAGTCTTCACAACCAACGGCGAAGAAAGCGATGTTTACTCAACAGATATCCCTGCTAAGTACCAAGGCATGGAGCGTTTTGCTGCACGTAAAGCTATCGTTGCTGAATTCGATGAACTTGGTCTTCTTGAAGAGATAAAAGATCACGACCTAACTGTCCCTTACGGTGACCGTGGTGGCGTAGTTATCGAACCAATGCTGACTGACCAATGGTACGTGCGCACAGCACCTCTTGCAGCACCTGCAGTCAAAGCCGTTGAAGATGGCGAAATCCAGTTCGTGCCTAAGCAATACGAAAACATGTACTTCGCGTGGATGCGTGACGTGCAAGACTGGTGTATCTCTCGTCAACTTTGGTGGGGCCACCGAATCCCAGCATGGTACGACAACGATGGTAAAGTTTACGTAGGTCGTACTGAAGAAGAAGTTCGTGAAAAGAACAACCTAGCGCCTGTTGTTGTGCTTAAGCAAGACAACGATGTACTTGATACATGGTTCTCTTCTGCACTTTGGACGTTCGGCACGCAAGGCTGGCCTGAAGATACTGAAGCAATGAAAACATTCCACCCATCAGAAGTACTAGTATCTGGTTTTGATATTATCTTCTTCTGGGTTGCTCGTATGATCATGATGACCATGCACTTCGTGAAAGACGAAGATGGCAAGGCTCAAGTACCTTTCAAAACGGTTTACATGACAGGTCTTATCCGTGATGAAAACGGCGACAAGATGTCTAAGTCGAAAGGTAACGTACTTGACCCAATCGACATGATTGACGGCATCGGCCTTGAAGAGCTAGTAGAAAAGCGTTGTGGCAACATGATGCAACCTAAACTGGCTGCTAAGATCGAAAAAGCAACACGTAAAACTTTCGAAAACGGTATCGAACCATACGGTACTGACGCACTGCGTTTCACTCTTGCTGCTATGGCTTCAACTGGCCGTGACATCAACTGGGACATGAAGCGCCTTGAAGGTTACCGTAACTTCTGTAACAAGTTATGGAACGCGAGCCGTTACGTACTGATGAACACAGAAGAGCACGATTGTGGCATGTCACTGTCTGTTGAAGACCGTGCAAACATGGAATTCTCTCTAGCGGATAAGTGGATTGAATCTCAGTTTGAAGTTGCAGCGAAAGAGTTTAATGCTCACCTAGACAACTACCGTCTAGACATGGCAGCAAACACGCTTTACGAATTCATCTGGAACCAATTCTGTGACTGGTACTTAGAACTAACTAAACCGGTTCTTTGGAAAGGCACTGAAGCTCAACAACAAGCGACTCGTTACACGCTTATCACGGTTCTAGAGAAGACTCTGCGTCTTGCTCACCCAGTTCTTCCTTACATCACCGAATCTATCTGGCAGAGCGTTAAGCCTCTAGTAGACGGCGTTGAAGGCGAGACAATCATGACTCAAGCGCTTCCTCAGTTTAACGAAGATAACTTCAATGCTGAGATCGTAGAAGACATCGAATGGGTTAAGACTTTCATCACAGCTATCCGTAACCTACGTGCGGAATACGACATTGCACCGAGCCAAGGCTTAGAAGTAATGATCAAAGTCGCTGATGAGAAAGATGCAGCTCGTATCGAAGCGAACAAGATCGTTCTTAACTCTCTAGCTAAACTAGACGACATTAAAGTTCTAGCTGATTGTGAAGAGACTCCTGCTTGTGCAACTAAACTGGTTGGTAAGTCTGAGCTAATGATCCCAATGGCGGGTCTTATCGACAAAGATGCTGAGCTTGCTCGTCTAGATAAAGAAGTAGCTAAAACTCACGGCGAGATTAAGCGTATCGAAGGTAAGCTAGGTAACGAGGGTTTCGTTGCTAAAGCGCCAGAAGCGGTTATCGCGAAAGAGCGTGAAAAGCTTGAAGGCTACCAAGAGACTCTTGTGAAGCTTGAAGAGCAAAAAGCAACAATTGCTGCTCTTTAAAACTGAATGAACGAGGAGGTTTCGAACCTCTCGCTCTAGATAAAAAGGTTGGCCTTCATGGTCAGCCTTTTTTTATGCACCAAGTTCCAATCCAATCAGCCTCACTCCCGTTTATTGATAGCTTTTGCCTATCAAAACAATCTTAACTGCCCATTGGATTTAGTGATAATAATTCTCAATAATAGCTCTATCGAAACAACACAACGACCGAGTAATTATCATGAAAAAGACACTAACCTTTGCTGCATTACATTTTACTATCGCATTTAGTGTCGCTTATGTACTCACAGGCGACATCTTAATTGGTAGCTTAATCGCCATGATTGAGCCCTCTGTGAATACTGTTGCCTTCTATTTTCATGAAAAGGCGTGGGCTCAAGTACCAGCGCTTAAAGCTCGTCAGTGGATGACCAAATTAAAAACAGCAAGCTTTGCTAGCATCCACTTTAGTGTTGCCTTTACCGTTGTCTACTTGTTGACTGGCGATGCCTTCATCGGCGGTGTGATGGCTTTGCTAGAGCCAGCTTTAAATACAGTTGCTTACTACTTCCACGAGAAAGTCTGGTTACGAAAAGCTGAAAGCCAAACAGTACAAGCTCAGTTTTGCTTACATCAACACGCTTAATCTAAAGCTCACTGAGCGATTGAAGCAACCAGTTTCGAATAACAAAATTCAGCTCACCATTGACAAAGTTGCGCACCGCAATTAAATTGATTGCGGTGCGCAACTTCATTTCTTAATCCAAAGGTAGGTGGTTATGAATTCTCAACAGTTAAGAGACTATTCTCGTCAAACGGTTCGTTTACTTGGCATGCTTGATAAGCAATGTGGTGATGTCGACCTCACTCCAGTCCAGGCTCATACTCTTGGTGAAATCCAGTTGCAGCCAATCACCATCAACCAATTAGCACAGCAACTTAACGTAGATAAATCGAATGCTAGCCGCACTGTCACGGGTCTGCTCAAGCTTGGTTTAGTTGAAAGCCTAGAGAACCCAACAGACAAGCGTAGCCAATTAGTCGCCCTAACCGCTCAAGGTGTTGATGCGTTATCTCAACTCGACCAGCAGCAAAGCATCTTCTTTGAAAAAGTACTCTCGACACTCAATAACAACGAACAACAACTGCTTAAGCAAGGACTTGAGAGCTATTTAAAAGGGCTAACGAAAGTATGCCAAGCGGATGAGTTTGTATTACGTCCACTCACAGAGTCAGACAACCAACAATTAGCCGAAGTCATTCGCCAAGTTTCGGCTGAGCATGGGCTCACAGAAGATAAAGGCTATGGCGTGGCCGATCCAACACTCGATGATATGTACTCTGTCTATAGCCAAGCAAACGCAATGTATTGGGTTATCGAACATAACGGAAAGGTTGTCGGAGGCGGTGGCTTTGCCCCTCTAGCAGGCAAACCCAATGTGTGTGAGCTACAAAAGATGTACTTCTTACCGCAAACTCGAGGGCATGGCCTAGCCAAGCGAATTGTCGCTTTGAGCTTAAAGCAAGCCAAACAACTTGGGTATCATCACATGTATTTAGAAACGACGGAATGCTTAGGTGCTGCGGTCAAACTCTATGAGAAACTTGGGTTTGAGCACCTTGACTCAGCTTGGGGAGAGACAGGCCACGACGCTTGTGAGGTTGTCATGGCCAAATCGTTATAAGCAGAATGTGCCGCTATAGCGAAAGAAGATAGTGCTAAAATATACGGAGTTAGCGTAAAAAGTTACTGACGCAAGAAGTTGGGTTCAAGGCAACAAAAGAACTCTCTTCTTGCCCATCAAGTACCACTTCTAATTGATATAGATGCTTAGGGTTGGGCTTCTCAAGGTTAAATACCATGGGAGCTTCCACCTGAAACACAACGCCGGTATGCTCTGCGCGCACATCTATCGGCATTACGAGTGTCATGCCATTAAACTTGATGGATGCCGATATTAACCCCGGCTTTAGCGTTTGATAGATAACATCTACTTTGAACTCACAGCCACCGCCATGGTGCCAGATCTGCTCTGTGACAACTTGCTCTAGTTTGACGTTTCGAACGAACTGCAGGTATGGCGCTTGCCAAATCCCGATGCGCGAATCAGATTTAACGACAACCTGTGAAGATACAGAATCATCCATATCCTCTTCAAGCAGCAGGCTCTCTTCTTCTTCAAGGAAAAGGATCTCAAAACGGTTTCGGCCAGACTGCATATAAGGGCGGATGTCTTTGCGATATTCAGCTTGGCTACCATCGCAATCAAACACGGCAACGCCATTCAGTCGCACTTCTGCAAAGTAATCGACACCCGCTACGACCAACTCAACGAATGGACACGCCAACATAGCGTCATCCACTTCAATGTCATGCATCAGGTGCCACTCTTGCTCTGCAATTTCATTTTCACTCAAGCTACCAGGGAGCTTTGAGCTTAACGGAGCCGGAAAAGTGATGTCATCTTGTGGGATAGAGAGATCCGTCAGTGGCGAAATTTGCCAAAGACCATCGAGAAGCAACCGCATATCATTCCTTGAGCTAGATCAATTTTGACCGCATTATAATGAATGAATGCATATAAAGACATTTATTTTTCTGAGGGTAAAAAAATGCCAGCTCGAGGCTGGCATTTTTTAAAATTAGGAAAGAATTACTCTTCGCCTTCATCATCTTCGTCCGGGTAGATAGCATCTTCACCTTCGTAGTAAGTGCCCCAACCGTCGTAGATAATGTCGAACTTCTCTGCAAGGTTCACAAGCTTCTCAACTTGCTCATCGATCGCTTCTGCATTCAGAGTACATTGCATCGTTGCATCACAACAAAGTAGCTTATTGCCATCTTCGTCTTCAGTCTCTTCAGCTTCAAGCACTTCAAAGCCCATTTTGAATGCTTCAACAACCGCTTTCTCAAGCACATCGAAATCTTCAGCAAATAGGTGATGCTCGATATCGTATAGAGCTTCAGGATCGCTACCATCTTCAATTAATGCTGTAATGATGTCGCGAGTCTCTTCCTTTTGAAATTCAATTAATTCCGCTACTGATAGATATTCATCTTCGTGAGACATGTGTCTGCTCCAGAGTGTTGACTATGAAAAGATCAAATTTGATTGCCACGAAATATGGCACGGATCGTCCAGAAAAGCCACCCAGATCAGGCCTAGAAAGGTAAGTTTATCGCGAGATCGCAGAGCCAATATCAATTCAAAAGTGAAATTAAAATCACAGAAACAAATTTCCAACATTTTATTAACCGCCACGTATTTTAGCATTTCGTTTTTGTGGCCACTTTAGGGCTTATTGAATAAAACTTGCGTGATTAGTCACATTGGCTGCATACACCCAACCGCTTCTAGGGTGCATAAATCCTCAGCTTGTTATCAAAAAGTGCATAATAGTGAATAAAAAATCACGATTAATAAGCAAAATTCAATTCTAACAAGCCATGAATTGAGCATAGATCCTCAAAAACGTTGTTCCGTGCGATAGCCAGTAAATTGGAATTTAATCTGCGTAAAGTTTAAAATGGCAGATTTTATGACCAATAATTAGCCAAATACCTTGCATTAACTCAATCTGTAAAACTTGCATATTACGGACAAGCTTGTCATAAATAGACGCTGGATTAATAGTAAGGATGCAAAATGAGTAAGCTGTACGTTGGCTCCGAAGTCGGTCAATTGAGACGAGTTCTCCTAAATAGACCTGAAAGAGCACTCACCCACCTCACCCCTTCAAACTGTCATGATCTTTTATTTGATGATGTACTTGCCGTTGAAGCAGCTGGTGAAGAACATGATGCCTTTGCAGAAACGCTGCGCAGTCAAGACGTAGAAGTGCTACTGCTGCACGACCTGCTAGTAGAGACGCTTGCCGTACCTCAGGCTCGTGAGTGGTTGCTGAATACTCAAATCTCAGATTTCCGTTATGGGCCTACTTTTGCCCGTGACTTAAGAAACTACCTTGCTCAAATGGATAATGAGCATCTAGCAACGATCTTACTCGGTGGCTTGGCTTATTCTGAGCTTCCTATCAAATCATCATCGATGCTGCCTAAAATGCATCGACCACTCGATTTCGTTATCGAACCTCTGCCTAACCACCTGTTTACGCGAGATACCTCATGCTGGGTTTACGGCGGTGTATCGCTGAACCCAATGATGAAGCCTGCACGTCAACGTGAAACGAACCACCTGCGTGCTATCTACCGCTGGCATCCAGTGTTCGCCGGTCAAGATTTCATTAAGTACTTTGGTGATGAAGACCTTCACTACGACAACGCCAATATTGAAGGCGGTGACGTACTGGTTATCGGTAAAGGCGCGGTACTGGTTGGTATCTCTGAGCGTACCAAGCCACAAGGTGTCGAAAACCTAGCGGCTAGCTTGTTCCGTTCGGGTCAAGCAACCGAAGTAATTGCTATCGATTTACCAAAACACCGCTCTTGTATGCACCTTGATACGGTGATGACGCACATGGATATCGACACTTTCTCTGTCTACCCTGAGATTGTTCGCAAAGATCTAGATACTTGGCGCCTAACACCAAAAGAAAATGGTGAGATGCGTGTAGAGAAATCGGAAAACTACCTGTCAGCAATTGAAGGGGCTCTAGGCCTTGATCAGCTGAAGATCATCACGACTGGCGGTGACAACTATGAAGCTGAACGTGAACAGTGGAATGACGCTAACAACGTACTAACAGTGAAGCCAGGTACCGTGATTGGCTATGAGCGTAATGTTTACACCAATGAGAAATACGACAAAGCGGGTATCGAAGTTCTAACGATTCCTGGCAACGAGTTAGGCCGTGGTCGTGGCGGCGCACGCTGTATGAGCTGCCCTATCGAAAGAGACGGTATCTAAGTCAAAGAGCTCAGTTAAACGAACTCAATAACTTATCTAGGCCAGTATTCATTTACTGGCCTTTTTTATTAAATTAATAAAATAAATATTCACAAATATAGCATCTTTATGTTTAACTGAGTTCTTCATTGATTCTATATTCGCAAGGAGCGAGAGATGGCCTTTAATCTTCGCAATCGTAACTTTCTAAAACTTCTCGACTTTACTCCTAAAGAGATTCAGTTTTTACTCGATCTGTCTGCTGATCTAAAAAAAGCTAAGTATGCAGGAACAGAGCAGAAAAAGCTTAACGGTAAAAACATCGCTTTGATCTTTGAAAAAGCATCAACACGAACTCGATGTGCTTTTGAGGTAGCGGCCTTTGATCAAGGTGCTCAAGTCTCTTATCTAGGCCCTTCTGGTTCTCAGATTGGTCAGAAAGAATCAATGAAAGATACGGCTCGTGTATTAGGTCGTATGTACGACGGCATTGAATACCGTGGCTTTGGTCAAAGCACTGTCGAAGATCTTGGCGCATACGCTGGTGTGCCGGTTTGGAACGGCCTAACCGATGAATTCCATCCGACTCAGATCTTGGCTGATTTCCTCACTATGCTTGAGCATGGTCGCGGTAAACATCTACATCAAATCAGCTTTGCCTACCTAGGCGATGCGCGTAACAACATGGGCAACTCACTGTTAGTCGGTGCTGCGAAAATGGGCATGGATATTCGCCTTGTCGCGCCAAAAGCCTTTTGGCCAGAAGAACAACTTGTAGAAGAGTGCCAAACCATTGCACAAAACACTGGTGCAAAAATCACGTTGACTGAAGACGTTGCTGAAGGCGTGAAAGGTTGTGATTTCCTATACACCGATGTTTGGGTTTCGATGGGTGAAGCCCCAGAAGCTTGGGACGAGCGTGTAGCGGTAATGAAGCCATACCAAGTGAATATGGATGTCATTAACCTAACTGGTAACCCTCAAGTGAAGTTCATGCACTGCCTACCCGCTTTCCACAACAATGAAACTGTGATTGGTCAGCAAGTCGCAGACAAGTATGGAATGAACGGTTTAGAAGTCACTGACGAAGTCTTTGAATCGGATTACTCAATTGTGTTTGATGAAGCTGAGAATCGCATGCACACCATCAAAGCGGTTATGGTTGCGACACTGGGCCAATAGCGAATATTGAAAGTAAACAAAAGCTTGATGTAATCGCTTGCGCTCACAAATTGAAAGCGTATAATTCTCGGCAATTTGTCTGAGAGTAGTGAAAATGACGCCAACCAATATTGTGAAAACACCAAATATTGCTCGTAAGCTAAGATGCTTACCAGGCCGTCTATTCTGCTTTTCAGCACTTTTTTAAAGCCTCCCATTATGGGGGGCTTTTTTATGGCCAATACATTATTGTGGGGAAGAAGATCATGGCGAATTCGCTCTATCAAAAGCACATCATCTCAATTCCAGAGCTTTCTCGTGAAGAGCTAGAATTAATTGTTCAAACGGCAGGTCAGCTAAAGGCTGAACCAAACCCAGAACTCATCAAGAACAAAGTTGTTGCCAGCTGCTTCTTCGAACCTTCTACGCGAACTCGCCTCTCTTTTGAAACTGCGATTCAACGCATCGGTGGTGACGTGATTGGCTTCGACAGTGGTGGTAACACTTCTTTGGCAAAGAAAGGCGAAACGCTAGCGGACTCAGTACAGGTTATCTCTTCATACGTTGACGCTTACGTGATGCGTCACCCTCAAGAAGGCGCAGTGCGTCTGGCTTCTGAGTTCTCAAACGGTGTACCGGTTATTAATGCAGGTGACGGCGCAAATCAACATCCAACACAAACGTTATTAGACCTATTCTCTATCGCCGAGACACAAGGCCGCCTCGACAACCTAAACGTTGCATTCGTTGGTGACCTTAAGTACGGCCGTACAGTTCACTCGTTGACGCAAGCGCTAGCGAAGTTCGACAACATCTGTTTCTATTTCGTGGCACCAGAAGCACTGGCGATGCCAGACTACATTTGCGAAGAGCTTGATGAAGCGGGCATCAAGTACCAACTATTGACGGACATGGAAGATGTCATTCCTGAGCTTGATGTCTTGTACATGACTCGAGTTCAAAAAGAGCGCTTCGATGAGTCAGAATACGCGCACATCAAATCAGCGTACATCCTGACCGCTTCAATGCTGGAGAATGCACGCGATAACCTGAAGGTTCTGCACCCTCTTCCTCGTGTTGATGAGATTACTATCGATGTAGATAAAACACCTTACGCTTACTACTTCCAGCAAGCAGAGAATGGTGTTTACGCGCGTGAAGCATTACTAGCCCTTGTTCTTAACGAAACGCTGTAGAGGAGAGATATCATGTCTAAAGAGACTCAATTAAAAGTTGAAGCAATCAGAAACGGTACTGTTATCGACCACATCCCAGCTAACATCGGGATCAAGGTGCTAAAACTGTTCGACATGCACAACTCTCACCAGCGCGTGACCATTGGCCTAAATCTGCCATCATCTGCACTAGGTGGAAAAGACCTGCTTAAGATTGAGAATGTATTTATCACGGAAGAACAGGCGAGCAAGTTGGCACTTTACGCACCTCACGCGACCGTTAATCAAATCGAAGATTACGAAGTGGTTAAGAAGTTAGCATTAGAACTTCCTGAGCAAATCAACGATGTGTTCGAGTGCCCAAATACCAACTGTATTACTCACAATGAACCGGTTGAAAGCAGCTTTAAGATCTTTGAAAAGAAAGAAGATATTCGATTAAAGTGTAAGTATTGCGAAAAAGTCTTCTCTCGCGAAATCGTAACAGAAAGATAACGTCATACGGCAACCCCGTTTGAACGTAAAAACTATCAAATACCTCGCCTGTGCGGGGTATTTTACGCTTTACCTAGCCCAAATTTGAAGGCACACTGAAAAACGATTTTTATCTAATAACTGATGGAATAAACCAATGACTAAAGTACTTCACACAGAATCTGCTCCAGCTGCAATCGGCCCATACGTACAAGGTGTTGACCTTGGCAACATGGTACTGACTTCTGGTCAAATCCCAGTAAACCCAGCAACTGGTGAAGTATCTGCTGATATCGCAGTGCAAGCTCGCCAATCTCTAGACAACGTTCAAGCGGTTGTTGAAGCTTCAGGCCTGACTGTAAAAGACATCGTAAAACTAACGGTATTCGTAAAAGACCTAAACGACTTCGGCACAGTAAACGAAGTTTACGGCAAATTCTTTGATGAGCACGGCGTTGCGAACTACCCTGCACGTTCATGTGTTGAAGTAGCTCGTCTACCAAAAGATGTAGGTATCGAAATCGAAGCTATTGCGGTTCGTAAATAGGTTTTACCCTCTTGAATAAACGGTTCTAGTAAGCGAATAAGGCATCAAGCTGAGCGTTTATCAGATACAAAAAAGGTTGCCCTATTGGCAACCTTTTTATTGTTCGTCGTTTCGCTTAGATGATTATTTCTTATTAAGCTCAACCACTTCTTTATCTAATTCTTCAAGCTTAGCAGCCATCTGCTCACGAGCTAAGTTAGCTAGTTCACGAACATTAGACTTGTCGTAACCTTCTGTGCTGATAGGTGGCAGCATCTCAACAATCACATGGCCGTTGTTCCAACGGTTTAGCTTCACGCCACCTGTTGAGCTACACACGATAGGGATAATCGGTAAGCCTGCGCCAATTGCAGCATGGAAAGCACCCGTTTTGAATGGCAACAAACCACGGCCACGAGAACGAGTCCCTTCAGGGAACATCCATACTGAAACGTCGCTCTCTTTTAGGCTTGTCACTACCTGATCAATTGTACCCACCGCTTTGCTGCGGTTAGCACGGTCAATTAGGATGTTACCCGTCAGCCAGTAAAGCTGACCAAATAGAGGCATCCACACTAGGCTTTTCTTACCAACCGTCACCACTTTAGGCGTTACCGCTGATGAAATCGTGAATAGATCCCAGCTGTTTTGGTGGTTCGCCACATAAACATGTTGGCCGCGAGAGTAGGCATCTTCTGGGATGCGAAGCTCTAACTTCATGCCGAAGATCTTCGACATGCGACCGAAATAGCGGCCAAAGGTAAATACGTGTTTTGGGTTGCGCGGGCTCAGTAAACAGTAACCACACCCAAATACAAACATAAGAATCGCAAATATCGCCACTGCGAAAATACGTAATATTGCTATCATTTTGTTCCTCACCGACCGCCAAGTTGATTCATCTATTTGCGCAAAAATGAGCAATAGATTTACTTGCGGTAAATACAACTATAAAAAAGCCGAAACCAAGGTTCCGACTTTTATGTTTTCATCTTACTGATTCATGAATCCACTAACCTAGGTTAGTTCGACTCACTAAATCGTGTAATGTTTGCGCCTAAGGCTGACAGTTTATCTTCAATCTTATCGTAGCCACGATCGATGTGATAAATACGGTCAACGATGGTTTCGCCTTGAGCAATACAGCCAGCAATCACAAGGCTCGCAGATGCGCGAAGGTCCGTAGCCATTACTTGAGCGCCGCTCAGTTTTTCCGTCTCACCACAGATAGCCGTGTTGCCTTCGATTTCCGCTTTTGCGCCCATTCGCTGTAACTCAGGAATGTGCATAAAGCGGTTTTCAAAGATAGTCTCAGTAATAACACCACTGCCCTTCGCCATCATGTTAAGCAGAGTAAACTGTGCTTGCATATCGGTTGGGAAGCCAGGGTGAGGTGCCGTTACGATTTTCACCGCTTTCAGTTCACGACCCGTCATATCAAGGCTGATCCAGTCTTCGCCCGTTTCAACCTTCGCACCCGCTTCTTCAAGCTTCGCTAAGGCAGCTTCAAGAAGATGAGCGTTGGTGTTGCGACAAACCACTTTACCGCCAGAAACAGCAGCAGCAACCAGGAAAGTACCAGTTTCAATACGGTCAGCAACCACAGAGTGTTGGCCACCACCAAGACGCTCAACGCCTTCGATAGTAATCGTATCTGTACCTGCGCCAGAAATTTTAGCACCTAGTTTGTTTAGGAAGTCAGCCGTATCAACAATCTCAGGCTCACGCGCTGAATTATCGAGTACTGTTGTACCTTCCGCTAGTGTTGCTGCACACATGATAGTAATCGTAGCGCCAACGCTTACTTTATCCATCACGATGTGCGCGCCTTTCAAACGGCCATCAACACTTGCTTTCACATAACCATCTTCCAACTTAATGGTCGCACCTAGTTGCTCTAGGCCATGGATATGCAAATCAACAGGTCGAGCACCAATTGCACAACCACCAGGAAGTGACACTTGGCCTTCACCAAAACGAGCCACTAAAGGGCCTAAAGCCCAAATAGAAGCACGCATTGTTTTCACTAAATCGTAAGGCGCACAAAATTCATTGATTTCGCTGCCATCAACATGAACACTACCGTTACGTGATACTTTTGCGCCTAAACGCTTTAGTAGTTCCATCGTAGTATCGATGTCACGTAGGTGAGGAACGTTACTTACTTCTACTGGCTCTTCAGCAAGAATTGAAGCAAATAAGATAGGTAGCGCTGCGTTTTTTGCGCCTGAGATCGTCACTTCACCGCTTAACGGCTTGTCTGATCCAATAACTCGAAACTTTTCCATCATAAACCTTAAAGTGACATCAGTTTCTTATCACGTTCCCACTCTTCTGGCGTAAAAGCCTTAATAGAAAGAGCATGGATATCATTGCGTTGAATGTATTCCATTAGTGGGCCGTAGATTAGTTGCTGCTTCTTAACTCGATTCATGCCGTCAAAACATGGATCAACCGCAACAACTTCGTAATGACTGCCTTCACCCTTCACGAAAATTTCCTGAAGGTTCAGTGCTTCTGCTAATAATTCTTGTACTTTTGTGCTGTCCACAAATAGCTCCTGCCTAATTTTTATGTGTTCTGCCATCATTGGCTGGATATTGCTCAATTGGAACAACGTTCGTAATTGTTCTGGCACGAAACTGAGCATTATATGACAGTTTTGATTTTTTGCATGCTCTAATAAGTGAATTAGCATCACCATTCCTGCTGAATCGACTCGATTTATATGGCTAAGGTCAATTTCAACGCTCGATTCCGTCGTTTGCCACTTTTCCAATATACGCCAGATTGCAGGGACACTGTCTCGGTCGATATCGCCAAGCAGCTGATATTCTTTAGAGCTTAGTGCTTGCCATTGAGAATGGCTCATTATTTATTACTCTCAAAACGAATCGGTTGTGCTGCTAATTTCTCTAGCTCGTCAGCAACCTGTAAGATGCCTTCTTGACGAATCTTAGTATTCCACTCCGATTGCTTGCTCGACAGCAGACTGATCCCTTCCGCAACCATATCAAATGCCTTCCACTCGCCAGATTTTTTGTCTTTACGAAGTTTAAATTCAAGCTTGATGTTAGGTCGCGGCGAATCAATGATGTCTACCTTGATACTGGTAATACGGCTGTCCGCTTTGATTTTTGGTTCAGGGCCAAATTCAATTGTCTGATCTGTGTATTGAGTTAGCACTTGAGCGTAAGAAGAAACCAAGTATTTACGGAATGAGTCGATAAATACACGCACGTCTTTTCTATCTGCGCCTTTCAAGTTTGGACCAAGCAGCTTAAGTGCTGCATATTGAGCATTCACATAAGGCATCAACTCTTCTTCCACGATCACCTTAAGGAGCTCTGGATCTTGGTGAATGTTGTCTTGTTCGATCTTTAAGCGCTCAAATGCCACCTCAGCGACTTGCGTCATCATTTGGTAAGGCTGCGTTTTATCAATAGTCTCATCCGCAAAAGCTTGAGTAGAAATCAACAAGGCCATTACAGCGAAAAACCCTATTTTCAAGTGACTCATCTTTTTCAACATCCTCTTATTCCTCAGCTTTATTGTCATCAGAGCCACCAACGCTATACAGCACTTGGCCGATCAAATCTTCTAGTACCAATGCTGACTTGGTGTCTTCAATCGAATCACCATCAACCAACATCTCTTCATCGTCAAAAATGAAGCCTGGAACTAAACTGATGTACTGCTCACCGATTAAACCTGACGTTAAGATTTGAGCACTAGAGGTATCAGGAAATTGTGAGTACTTCGAATCAATAGACAATTTAACCACTGGCAGGTAGCTCTCGGTATCAAGTTCAATACTTTGAACTCGGCCAACAACCACGCCCCCCACTTTCACCGGAGAACGAACCTTTAGGCTACCAATGTTGTCAAAGGTCGCTTTTAGATTGTAAGTATGGTTCGAACCTATGCCTTTTACGTCAGCGACTTGAAAGATCATGATTAAGATTGCGCAAATTCCGGCAATAACAAAGGTGCCGACCCATAATTCTAATTTTCGAGTTTGTTGCATGATTAATTCCCAAACATCAATGCGGTAAGAACAAAATCTAGCCCTAATACCGCTAGAGAAGAGTGCACTACTGTGCGTGTGGTTGCCTGACTGATACCTTCAGAGGTCGGTACCGCATCATAACCATTGAAAAGTGCGATCCAAGTTACGGTGATAGCGAAGACCATACACTTGATCATGCTGTTACCAATATCTCGACCTAGCTCAACAGAAGACTGCATCGCAGACCAGAAACTACCGTGGTCAATGCCTTTCCAATCAACACCCACTAACTGACCGCCCCAAATGCCTACCGCCATAAAGATCATAGCAAGCAATGGCATTGAGATAAGCCCGGCCCAAAGTCGTGGTGCAATAATGCGTTTAAGAGGGTCAACGGCCATCATCTCAAGGCTGGAAATCTGCTCTGTAGCCTTCATCAAGCCAATCTCAGCCGTTAACGCAGAACCTGCGCGACCTGCAAACAGCAGCGCTGTAACTACAGGACCGAGCTCTCGTAACAGAGAAAGAGCGACCATCTGCCCAAGGTTCCCCTCTGCGCCGTAGTCGATTAACACGACATAACCTTGCAGGCTGAGTACCATGCCAATGAACAGACCCGAAACTAAAATAATAGCCAATGACTGAACGCCAACGCTATAAAGTTGTTTTACTAATAAAGGGAAGTTTTTTAGTCTCGGGATGCCAAACAACGCCCCGAATAACATCAGGCTTGCTCGACCAAATGACTCGCAAATCGCAAGTGTACGTCTACCGACACCCGCAATAGTTTTAGCTATCATATTAAAACAAATCCTTTTCTAGACTTTGCGCAGGGAATCTAAACGGCACCGGACCATCAGCTTCACCTTGTAAGAATTGCTGCACTCTCGGATCGTCGTTGTTGTACAACTCTTCAGGCGTTCCCGCAGCAATGATTTTGCTATCCGCCATGAGGTAAACCCAATCCGCAATACTCATTACTTCTGGAACATCGTGAGAAACGACAATCGAGGTTAAGCCCAACGCTTGATTGAGGTTACGAATAAGCTCAACCAAAACACCCATGGTGATTGGGTCTTGGCCAACAAACGGTTCATCGTACATGATAAGTTCTGGATCCAATGCGATCGCCCGAGCCAACGCCGCTCGTCTCGCCATACCGCCAGACAATTCACTTGGCATTAACTGTGCTGCCCCTCGTAACCCTACCGCCTCAAGCTTAAGTAATACGATGGTACGAATGAATTTATCATTCAGTTCAGTGTGTTCGCGTAGTGGAAATGCCACATTATCAAAGACATTAAGATCCGTAAAAAGTGCACCCGACTGGAAAAGCATGCTCATTTTTTTTCGTGCTTGATACAGCTTTCGACGTGATAATGCAGGGATGTTGTCGCCATCAAACCAGACTTCGCCTCCATCTGGCGGCAACTGTCCGCCAATCAAACGCAACAAGGTCGTTTTACCAATCCCTGACGGCCCCATAATTGCGGTTATCTTACCTTGAGGAACCTCTAAACTTATATCATCAAAGATAACGCGATCACCGCGTGAAAAGCTGAGGTTCTTAACTTTCACAAGCTCAGTGTTCAACATATTTTTGTTGTTTCCTTGCTTTAAAAAACGCCAATTATGGCTGCAATAATAATGAGTCTACTTTAGAATTAAAAGCACTGTTCAATTAATTCATATTAAACAGGAATCTATGCAGGAATTTGAAAGCATTAGAAAATTATCTATTGAGCTCTCTTTCTTGCCAGCTAACTGGTAATTAATTTGCCGAGTGACTTCCCTTTTATCTAGCAACAGGTCAAAATTAGCGGTTAATTCTCCGTTTTTATTAATTTTTTAGGAATCATCATGCTTGAAGCGATTGCGTTTCTTATTATCGGTCTAGGTTTTTTGGTGTGGAGTGCAGATAAGCTGGTTTACGGTGCCGCAGCTCTTGCTCGCAACTTCGGTATTTCACCACTAGTTATCGGTATGACGATCTTAGCAATGGGGTCTTCGGCTCCTGAAATGATGGTTTCTGCAACAGCAGCCCTTGATGGCAAAACAGATACAGCCGTTGGTAACGTTTTAGGTTCAAACATCGCCAACATCGCGCTGATTTTAGGTATTACAGCACTGATTAAGCCATTATCTATTAGCTCAGGCGTGATTCGTCGTGAACTACCATTAATGATCGGTGTTACTCTACTAGCGGGCGCCCTACTGTGGGATAACCATTTAGGCTTCTATGAAGGCGTGTTGTTGTTTGTTCTTTTTGCCGCGTTTTTGTTTGCTATGTTGCAAATCAGCCGCAGCGAGAAAAAGAACGGCGATGCTTTCCTTGATGAACAAGAATCAGAAATCCCAGAGGGTGTAAGCAACCCTAAAGCCGCAATGTGGGTCGTGATTGGCCTGATCATCCTGCCTTTGGCTGCTGATATGCTGGTAGATAATGCGGTAATCATCGCGAAATATTTTGGCATGAGCGATCTTGTCATAGGTCTAACTATCATTGCCGTAGGTACTAGTCTGCCTGAGCTTGCCGCATCACTTGCTGGTGTTATGAAGGGTGAAGATGATATGGCCGTGGGTAATATCATTGGCTCAAACGTATTCAACATCCTTGCTGTTATGGGTATCCCGGGCATCCTAAACCCTTCGATCTTGAGCGAGTTCGCTATGGGTCGTGACTTCTGGGTAATGCTAGGCGTATCGCTACTGCTTGTTGTTATGGCACTAGGAAAATCTCGTAGCGTGAATCGTATTGAAGGCGGAGTGTTAATTATCACGTTTGTGGCCTACCAAAGTTACCTACTAATGAACATGTCGGCTTAATTGTTGATTTAACTTCCCGTACTTGGAGTATTTGATGTCTCAGCCATTTGATTACCGCAGCGTTGCAAAACAAGTTTTGGAAACCGAAGTTGCAGGTCTCACTCAATTAGACCAATATTTTAATGATGATTTTTGTAAAGCTTGCGACCTTATCCTGAACAACAAAGGCAAAGTCGTTGTGATGGGCATGGGTAAATCAGGCCACATTGGCAACAAAATAGCAGCAACGTTAGCAAGTACCGGGACATCTGCTTTCTTTGTGCACCCAGGAGAAGCAGCGCATGGCGACTTAGGCATGATCGAACCTGGCGATATTGTGATCGCAATATCCAACTCAGGCGAATCGGGAGAAATCCTCAGCCTATTCCCTGTATTAAAGCGTCTGAACATCAAGATCATCAGCATGACAGGTAAGCCAGCATCAAACATGGCGACCTTGTCTGATATCCATTTACAAATTTCAGTACCGGAAGAAGCGTGTCCACTGGGCTTAGCACCAACAACCAGTACCACGGCGACTTTGGTTATGGGTGATGCATTAGCCGTTGCACTTTTGCAGGCTCGAGGCTTTACCGCTCAAGACTTTGCATTGTCTCATCCAGGTGGCGCTTTAGGTCGTCAACTGCTGTTAAAACTAGACGACATCATGCACACAGGAGATGCACTCCCTGTTGTTGCACCAAATGCGCTAGTACGAGATGCTCTGTTAGAGATATCTCAAAAAGGCTTGGGCATGACAGCCATCGTTGGTGAAGATGGCCAAATGGCCGGTATTTTTACCGATGGTGATTTACGCCGAATCCTAGACAAGCGCGTTGATATTCATAACACGCAGATCGGCGACGTAATGACACTTAACCCAACTGTAGCAGAACCAAACATGCTCGCAGTAGAGGGATTAAACTTGATGCAAGCTAAAAGCATCAATGGCCTGATGTTGTGCCATGAAGGTAAGCTGGTTGGAGCCTTAAACATGCATGACTTACTGAAAGCAGGAGTAATGTAATGACACAGACAGTCGAAACCTTATACGGCACAGTAGATGCTGATGTATTCGCAGTAGCAAAAGAGATCAAACTACTAATTTGCGATGTCGATGGTGTATTCTCTGATGGTCGCATCTACATGGGCAACAACGGTGAAGAGCTGAAGACCTTTCACACTCGTGACGGTTACGGCATTAAATCACTGATGAACGCGGGTATTAAAATCGCGATCATCACTGGTCGTAAATCTCAAATTGTTGAGAATCGAATGACTGCTCTAGGCATCAAGCTGATTTATCAAGGCCAAGACGATAAAGTTAAGGCATACCAGGATATTTGCGATAAGCTTTCTGTAAATCCTGAAAACACAGGTTACATCGGCGACGATCTGATCGACTGGCCTGTGATGGAAAAAGTTGGCTTGAAGGTCTGTGTAGCAGATGGTCACCCGCTACTTGCAAAGCGAGCAAACTACGTGACAACCATTAACGGTGGTCATGGTGCGGTACGTGAGGTTTGCGACCTTATTTTACAAGCAAGAAATGAACTCGACGTGCATAAAGGTTTAAGCATATGAGTTTTACTCGTATTATCTATTTAATACTAATATTTATTGCCTCTTGGTCGACCTATTACCTGTACGACAAAGAGCAAACATCAACGATACAAGTAGCTCCAAATTTGGAGCTGCCCGCGTTTAGTGGCAAAAGCCTAAACAACATTAGCTATGACGAAAGCGGTATTCGTAGCTATCAGGTTGAATCGACGTATTTAGAACATTACTCAGTGGTTGGCGATACGCACTTTCAAAACCCGGTTCTTTCGGTATTCCGAGAAGGACACACGATTGAATGGCAAGTCACCGCTGATCGCGCGATTATGGATGAGAATCAAGTTGTCACTTTTTATGACAACGTCGTGGCAAAGAACCTATTGCCAGAAGCCAGCTTCGATACAATGACTACAGATAAAATGGTTGTTGAGCTGCCTAGCCGAGATTTTTATTCAGAGACTCCGGTCCATATGATCGGTACATTTTTTGAAACTGAGGGACAAGCAATGAAAGGTAACTTCGGTACCAACAATGCAACCCTCTTTAATTCTGTTCAAGGTAGATATGAAACTCTTACACCTTAGTTTATTCGCTTTGACCCTTGCGGCACCAAATGTCTATGCCCTTTCTTCGGATAGCGAGCAACCTGTCTACATTGACTCAGACAGCCAGCAATTGGATATGAAAAGTAATCAAGTAACCTTTCTTGGTGATGTAAACCTTAAACAAGGCAGCATCAATATCAATGCCGATAAGGTTATTGTTACCCGCAACGCCGTAAACGGCGAGATTGAAGAAATTCAAGGCTTCGGTAAGCCAGCAACCTTCTCTCAGCTTACTGACGATGGTAAGACACTCTACGGTGAAGCTGACGACCTGCATTACCAGCTTGTTGCCGACAAACTGATCATGACCAAGAATGCGATGCTATCTCAAGATGGCAGTATCATTCGCGGCTCTAAGATCACTTACCAGATCGGTTCTCAGAAATTAGTCGCTGACAGTGGTGAAAACAAACGAGTGTCAACGGTTTTACAACCAACGGAAGTGAATAAGTAGCGATGGCTGTTCTTAAAGCAAAAAACCTAGCGAAAACCTATAGCAAGCGTAAGGTAGTAACCGATGTAAGCTTGCAGGTAGAGTCAGGCCAGATCGTTGGTCTGCTTGGGCCTAACGGTGCAGGTAAAACCACGTCTTTCTATATGATTGTTGGTTTAGTTGCGCGTGATGAGGGCACCATCAGCATTGATGACCGAGACATCAGTATCTTGCCAATGCACAGTCGCTCTCGTCTTGGTATCGGTTATCTACCGCAAGAAGCATCGATTTTCCGTAAGTTGTCAGTTGAGAACAACATCATGGCGGTATTACAAACCCGTGATGAGATGACCAATGAACAGCGTCAAGATAAATTGGAAGACCTGCTTGAAGAATTCCACATCCAACATATCCGCACCAGTAATGGTATGGCTCTGTCGGGTGGTGAGCGTCGTCGTGTTGAGATTGCTCGCGCATTGGCAGCAAACCCGCAGTTCATTCTTCTGGATGAACCGTTCGCTGGTGTTGACCCGATCTCGGTTATCGATATCAAAAAAATCATTGTTCACCTACGCGATCGTGGCTTGGGCGTTTTGATTACCGACCACAACGTTCGTGAAACACTAGACGTATGTGAAAAAGCTTACATCGTAAGCCAAGGACACCTAATCGCTGAAGGTACTCCTGAAGATGTTCTCAATAACGAACAAGTTAAACAAGTTTATCTAGGCGAACAATTCCGTCTATGATTATATAGAGAGTATCGAGAGTTCTAAGAATAATAACTAGGTAAGTCACACTGAATGAAACCCTCATTACAACTTAAGCTAGGCCAACAGTTAGCAATGACTCCTCAATTGCAGCAAGCGATTCGTTTGTTGCAATTGTCTACTTTAGATTTGCAACAAGAGATTCAAGAAGCACTTGAATCTAACCCACTACTCGATGTCGAAGAAGGCAATGAAGACACGCCAACATCGGAAGAAAAACCTAGCAGTGACGAAAAAGAAGCCGTTGAAGCCACAGAGCAAGACTTACCTGATAGCTCAGACTTAATCGAAAAATCAGAGATTGGCAACGAACTCGAAATCGACACAACTTGGGAAGATGTCTACAGCGCAAACACGGGTAACACTGGCATTGCGATTGATGATGACATGCCTGTTTATCAAGGCGAAACCACACAGAGCCTGCACGATTACCTACTTTGGCAACTCGATCTAACACCCTTCACAGATACTGACCGAAGCATTGCTTTCGCGCTAATTGACGCCATCGACGACTATGGCTACCTCACTGTGTCTTGTGAAGACATCCTTGAAAATTTCGACAATGAAGAGATCGAGCTTGATGAAATTGAAGCCGTACGTAAACGAATTCAGCAGTTTGACCCGCTAGGTGTCGGTTCAGTCAACCTGCAAGATTGCTTATTACTGCAACTGGCAACCTTCCCTCAAGATACTCCTTGGCTCAACGAAGCTAAGTTAGTACTTACTAGCCATATTGACCAACTTGGTAACCGTGATTACAAATTGGTTATCAAAGAGACCAAGTTGAAAGAAGCAGAACTACGTGAAGTTTTGCAGCTTATTCAACAGCTGGACCCTCGCCCTGGCAGTAAGATTACTCCGGATGAAACTGAGTATGTGGTCCCGGATGTATCTGTCTTCAAAGACCTTGGCAAATGGTTAGTGACCATTAACCCTGATAGCGTGCCTAAACTGAAAGTGAATCAGCAGTACGCTGATCTGGGTAGTAAAGGCAACAGCGCCGACAATCAATACATCCGCTCAAATTTGCAAGAAGCAAAGTGGCTAATTAAAAGCCTAGAGAGTCGAAATGAGACGCTACTCAAAGTTGCGCGATGCATTGTTGAACATCAACGTGATTTCTTCGAACATGGCGAAGAAGCGATGAAGCCAATGGTTCTGAATGATGTTGCGTTAGCTGTTGATATGCACGAATCCACGATCTCTCGTGTGACGACTCAAAAATTCATGCATACACCACGTGGAATCTTCGAACTCAAATACTTTTTCTCAAGCCATGTCAGCACTGACAATGGCGGTGAATGTTCATCGACAGCAATTCGCGCACTCATTAAGAAGCTTGTCGCAGCAGAAAACACCGCGAAACCTCTTAGTGATAGCAAGATTGCTGCTTTACTGGCTGACCAAGGAATTCAGGTAGCTAGACGTACGATAGCGAAATACCGTGAGTCTCTGGGCATTGCCCCTTCGAGTCAGCGTAAACGCCTGCTATAAGCTCATTTAGTCGCTAGTTACTTAGCAACTATGATCAGGCAACCAACTGAAAAGGAAAGTCTATGCAAATCAATATTCAAGGCCATCACGTTGATCTTACCGATTCAATGCAAGACTATGTTCACACCAAATTCGACAAACTTGAGCGCTTCTTTGATCATATCAATAGCGTTCAGGTTGTTTTAAAAGTTGAGAAAATCAATCACATCGCAGAAGCTACCCTGCATATAAATCAGGGGGAAATCCATGCGACAGCAACAGATGAAAGCATGTATGCCGCGATTGATTCATTGGTTGATAAACTCGTCCGCCAACTCAACAAGCACAAAGAAAAGCTAAGTAGTCACTAACATGCAATTAAGCGAAGTACTTTCATTGGACTGCACCAAAAGTGCAGTCCAATGCACAAGCAAAAAAAGAGCCCTTGAGCTCATCAGTCAGATCGCAGCAGAAAGCTGTGGTCAAGATTCAACAGAACTGTTTGAGTGCATGTTGAGCCGTGAAAAAATGGGCAGTACAGGCATTGGTAATGGCATTGCTATTCCCCACGCTCGTATGAATGTCAGTGATAAAGCGATTGCTGTATTACTGCAATGCCAAGATCCCATCGAATTTGATGCGATTGATAATCGTCCTGTCGACCTACTATTTGCCCTGCTTGTTCCAAGTGAACAATGTAAGGAGCATCTAAAAACCCTTTCTTGTATGGCAGAGCGACTAAACGATAAGCAGACTCTGAAACAGTTGCGTAACGCTCAAAGCGATCAAGAGCTTTACGACATCATGATTCAAGTGCCAACTTGCGAGCAATAACATGCGGTTAATCGTTGTTAGTGGCCAATCTGGGGCCGGTAAAAGTGTTGCGCTACGAGTCCTTGAAGACTTGGGGTATTACTGCGTCGATAACCTGCCAGTAAACCTGCTCAACGACTTTGTCGAATCGGTACGTGAGATCAATCAAAACGTCGCGGTTAGCATTGATATTCGTAACCTACCGAAAGAGCCTCAGCTAGTAACAGAAATGCTAGAGCAGCTAGAGTCTGCAACCAACATTGATGTGAACGTCTTGTTCCTCGATGCAAGCAAGCAGACGTTACTCAAGCGCTACAGCGAAACACGCAGAATCCACCCGTTATCGATCGGCCAAGAAAAATTATCTCTTGAGCAAGCGATTGATTTGGAAAAGACACTCCTAACACCTCTCGCAGAGCAAGCCTGCATTGTGATTGATAGTAGTGACTGCAACCTCTACGAATTGAGCGAAAAGGTTCGATTTAAAGTTGAAGGCAAAGAGAAGCAAGAGCTAATCATTGTCTTTCAATCTTTCGGTTTTAAATACGGCCTACCAAGTGATGCCGACTATGTGTTCGACGTTCGCTTTTTGCCGAACCCTCACTGGGAACCAGCACTACGGCCTTTAACAGGTCTTGATGCTCCAATTCACTCTTTTCTAGAAAAACACGCAGAAGTTCTTGAGCTCAAGCAACAGATCCAAGGCTTTGTTGAACAGTGGTTGCCAATGTTGGAGAAGAATAATCGCAGTTACCTAACGGTCGCGATTGGTTGTACTGGCGGTAAACACCGCTCGGTTTATCTAACTCAAAAAATTGGTGAGTACTTCGATCAACTAGGTCATCAAGTTCAAATCAGACACGCCTCCCTAGAGAAGCACCAACAGGGCTAACCATGGAATTAACTCGAACTGTACTGATCCAAAATCGCTTGGGTCTTCACGCTAGAGCAGCCGTAAAATTGGTTGAGCTTGCCCAAAGCTTTGATGCAACCATCACTATCCATAGCGAAGAAGATAAAATCGCAACTGCAGACAGTGTGATGGGGCTACTTATGCTGGAATCAGCGCAAGGGCAACATATTACTATTCAAGCTGCAGGCACCGATTCACAGCAAGCGCTTGATGCCGTCTGTCATCTCATTGAAGACAAGTTTGATGAGGGTGAGTAGCGAAAACGCTTCACTTACAACACATAAGACTCAAACAGTGAACCAACCAATATTAAATCTTAGTTCTATCTAAGTTTATGATTTAAATAAGCCCCAGAATTAAGTTACTATTCCAAACATTGTTAGAATAATGAGATAGGAGGAAAATATGGCAGAGCAATTAGAATTCGACCAAGCTCACCAAACCCTCCAAGAAGTCAGCGAAGCCCTAGAAAACGGCCGATTTGTTCACGTACGCCGACAACTTCAGGACATGGAACCTGAGGATATTGCACACCTTTTAGAAGCCTCCCCTCGCAAAAGTCGTGACGTACTCTGGCAACTCACCGACCCTGAAGACTACGGTGAAATTCTTGATGAACTAAACGAAGACGTCAAAGATGCTCTTGTGTCAAAAATGGCACCGGAGACCTTAGCAGAAGCAACCGAAGGTATGGAAACCGATGACGTCGCGTACGTACTTCGAAGCCTACCCGACGATGTTTCTCGCGAAGTCCTTTCTCAAATGGACTCTGTTGATCGTGCATTAGTTGAAACCGCCCTGTCGTACCCTGAAGATTCAGCGGGTGCGATCATGAATACCGACGTAATCACGATTCGTGGTGATGTCGATGTTGACGTTGTATTGCGTTACATGCGTATGCGTGGCGAACTGCCCGATGCAACTGACGCTCTGTATGTTATTGATGAAGAAGAACGTCTTATCGGCAACCTATCGCTTACCACACTAGTAACGACTCAGCCTGATGTGGCAGTTTCCGAAGTGATGGAGGATGCCGACGAAGCGATCGCGGTTGAAACCAGCGCTTCAGATATTGCGAGCCTGTTCGAACGTCGTAATTGGGTTTCAGCGCCAGTAGTCGATAGCAATCAACACCTTGTTGGTCGTATCACCATCGATGACGTGGTTGATGTTATCCGTGAAGATGCTGAACACTCAATGATGAGTATGGCGGGTATGGACGATGACGAAGATACCTTCGCACCAGTCGTAAAATCCGCTCGTCGTCGTAGTGTGTGGCTTGGTGCTAACGTACTCGCGGCACTTGCTGCAGCATCGGTATCGAATATGTTTGAAGCAACGCTCGACCAAATGGCAGCGATAGCAGTACTGATGACTATCGTACCTTCAATGGGTGGTGTTGCGGGCAACCAAACCGTTGCTTTAGTGATTCGTGGTTTGGCACTCGGTCATATCGGTGACAGTAACAAACGCGAACTGTTACTCAAAGAGGCGGCAATCGGCTTCCTAAACGGCGTTCTATGGGCCGTTATCATTGGCGGTATCGTGGTCGCTTGGAAAGGTAACTGGATACTGGGAGGCATAATCTCAGCAGCGATGATGACCAACTTGATAGTGGCTGGTATTGCCGGTGTAACCATCCCGGTGATGCTGAAGAAAATGAATATCGATCCAGCCCTTGCTGGCGGTATGGCACTGACCACCGTAACCGATGTTATTGGCCTATCTGTGTTCTTAGGCTTAGCCACCATACTGATCTAGTTAGCAGAAGCAGCTAGCCAATTTTTGGCGACATACAGAAAACAAAAAGGGAGCCATTGGCTCCCTTTTTTAATTCATCAATTAGTGTTAATTGAATTACTCACCTGCGACTTTCATTGACTCAAGCAAGATAGAACCCGTTTGAATCTGAGAACGTGTTTCTACGTCGTTACCGACTGCAACAATCTGAGTAAACATGTCTTTTAGGTTACCCGCAATCGTCACTTCCGATACTGGGTATTGGATCTCTCCGTTCTCAACCCAGAAACCTGCAGCGCCACGTGAATAATCACCCGTTACGGTGTTTACGCCTTGGCCCATCACTTCAGTGACTAGGAAGCCAGTCCCTAACTCTTTTAGCATCTGCTCAAAGTTTTGGCCGGTCGATTTAACAAACCAGTTATGAATACCACCCGCATGGCCTGTTGGTGTCATGTCCATTTTACGTGCGGCATAGCTAGTTAGTAAGTAAGTAGCTAGCACACCGTCAGTGATGATTTCACGATCTTGAGTGAACACACCTTCGCTATCAAACGGGCTTGAAGCCAAACCTCGCAGGATATGTGGTCGCTCAGAAATATTAAACCAGTCCGGTAGGATTTTCTGACCTAGATGATCCAATAGGAATGACGACTTGCGGTAAAGGTTACCGCCACTGATCGCCATCACAAGGTGACCGATCAGGCCAGTAGCTACATCGTTAGCAAACATAATTGGGTATTGGCCTGTTGGTAGCTTTTTCGCATCCAAACGGCTAATGGTCTTTTCTGCTGCTTCTTGACCTACGCGCTCAGGCGTCCATAGCTCATCGCGGTGACGTGCAACGGTGTAGCTGTAATCTCGTTCCATTTCACCGTTAGCGCCTTCTCCAATCACACAGCAGCTCGTGCTATGGCGACTTGAAGCGTAGCTTGCTAGTAAGCCATGGCTGTTACCATAAACCTTAACGCCATAATGGCTGTCGTAGCTTGCGCCATCACTCTGCTTAATCTTGTCGCTATAAGCTAACGCTTGCTTCTCAGCAGCAATCGCAATTTCAGCAGCATAATCAGGGTTTGGTTCATCAGGGTGGAAAAGATCCAAGTCTGGAATTTCTTTTACCATGTATTCTTTTGCTGCAGGACCTGCAAATGGGTCTTCAGAAGTGTACTGAGCGATATCAAGCGCAGCCGCTACTGTTTGAGCAATGGCCTTTTCACTCAGATCAGATGTAGATGCGCTGCCTTTTTTCTGGCCGCGATAAACAGTAATACCTAGCGCACCATCACTATTAAATTCAACGTTTTCCACTTCACACATACGTGTTGAAACACTTAAACCCGTTGACTTAGTAATAGCGACCTCAGCTGCGTCTGCACTCACTGATGCCATATCCAACGCTTTAGCTACTGCGGCTTCTAGCTCAACTCTTTGCTGGGCGACTTGCTGTTTTACATCCATATCTATTCTAATTTTTTAGGTCAATATTACGTAGGATAACAAGAATTTCGCTTTCTCCCCAAGATTCTTGCTAAAATAGGCAATATATTCGTTTGAGATAGTGACATAGGCAGAAAAGATGGCTCGCAAAAACCAAAAAGCCCCATGGGAACCAGAAGAAGAAATCATCTGGGTAAGTAAGACAGAAATGAAAACGGACATGGATGCCCTGCAAAAGCTGGGAGAAGAGCTTGTTGGTCTAAAGCCTTCTGTATTAGACAAATTTCCGCTGTCTGAAGATTTGGCACAAGCGATTAAAGATGCACAACGCTTTAAAAATGAAGCGAAGCGTCGTCAACTTCAATACATTGGTAAAGTAATGCGCAATGTCGATCCTGAGCCAATTCAAGCGGCTTTGGATAAAGTACGCAACAAACACTCACAAGCAACAGCTGAGCTACATAAGCTTGAGCAACTGCGTGATCGTGTTGTTGCTGAAGGTGATGCGGCTATTTCAGAAGTCATGGAAATGTACCCTGAAGCAGACCGTCAGCGTCTTCGTCAGCTAGCTCGCCAGGCTAACAAAGAGAAATCTGCGAACAAGCCTGCAAAGTCTTCTCGTGAAATTTTCCAAATCTTAAAAGAGCTAAAGCTAGAAGACTAATCGTTATCTCGCTTTACTTATAGAGTGAATAAAAGACCTAGCGCATGCTAGGTCTTTTTGTTTTCTACGTACTCAATATTAAAGATATCCAACAAAAGTGATAAATCGTCACTCACCCGCTTTAACAAATGAGCTTAATTCTGGCTGTGGATGCTCCGCCGTCAGTACCTCTATCGAGTCTTCAACCAAAACCTTACCTAGCGCCACAAAAACAAACTTATTTGCAATGCTGCGTGCATCTCCTAAATGGTGTGTCACCATCAAGACGGTAATATTGCGCTCTGCCGCTAATCGCTTTACCAAGCTCAGCATCTCTTCCCGCAGCACAGGGTCAAGCGCAGAAAAAGGTTCATCAAGCAGCCAAATGTCGTGTGGTTGAACAAAACAACGCGCTAGTGCGACACGCTGGCGTTGACCGCCTGATAAGTGCTCAGGCAATCTATCCAAATACTCAGCAACACCCACTTGTGCTGCGGCTTGTTCCACAGATTGCTTTTGGGTTACGGTAAGCTTTAACCCTGGATGTAAGCCTAATCCAATATTTTCACGCACCGTGAGGTGAGAAAATAGGTTGTGTTCTTGGAACAACATCGCCAATGGGCGCTGATGTGCTTCTTTGCCAATAAGCGACTGGCCAGCCACTGAGATCTCACCCGATGTAGGCTCGATAAACCCAGCAACCAATGCGAGTAGCGTTGATTTACCCGCACCACTTGGCCCCATCAGAGCAACAATATCACCCTGCTCGGCTTGGAAATCAAAACTAAACAACTCTTGGTGATAGTGGTAATCCACATCTTTCATCACTAACATCATCGGTTCCTTAACTCTTTAGCTTTGAGCTTCGAGTAAACAAAAATTCAATCAGGCTAAAACTGCCCACACTCAACAACAGTAAACTCACTGACACCACAGCCGCCGCTTCCATTTGATAGCTGCCTAACAATTGGAATAGATACAAAGGCAGAGTTCTAAAATCTTGGCTACCAAACAAGGCAATCGCACTTAAGTCGCCCATCGCCAGCATAAAGCTGATTGAGAATGCTTGTGCCATAGGTTTACGTAATGCGCGCCACTCCACCAACCTAAAGCGAGTGAACCCTGTCATTCCTAAGCTTGCACACACATACTGGTACTGCTGAGACAAATGCAGCATAGGTTGAGCTAAGGTTTTAATTACGTAAGGCAGCGCCATCAAACTGTTTACGGCAATCACAATAAAGAAAGCTAAGCTGAACACATCGGTAAATGAACGTAGCAATAAGAAGAGGCCAGTACTAATCACCAAGCCCGGTGTCACCAAAATAATAGTGCCAATCAGCTCAATCTTATCCGCTCTAAAGTTCTTGTTCTGCAAACGCCATGCGCGACTGGTTAGAAGGATCGTGATACCAATACCAACAGCGATGATACTTGCGAGGGCAGCAACACGAACCGAGGTCATTAACGCAGCCCAAAATGGCTCGCTGCTCAGTACAGTGAGCGCCTGAGAGTTAATACCACTTAAAATAACCATCGCTAAGGGCGGCAATACCAGCATTGAGACTATGATGATCCAAAAGCTATCCCAAGCTTTTGACCACCAGCTGTCCTTGACCAAATACTTCTCTTCCGACAGCTGACTAGCCGTCACAGATATAGGCTTAGACAAACGCTGAATACTCACAGCTAATACGCCACACAACAGCATTTGCCATATCGCGAGCAACGCGCCAGCTTGCAGGTCAAAGTCGAATTTGATTGCTTGATAGATGGCTAGCTCAATGGTGGTTGATTTCGGACCACCACCCAACGCCATCACGGTAGCAAAGCTGGTGAAACACAACATGAAGACTAAGCCACACACATGAGGCAATTGCTGTCTTAGCCTCGGCCATTCAACCCATTTAAATTTATTCCAATGGCTCATGCCTAAGTGAGCACAGAGTTTATGCTGCTCGGCAGGCACGGTATCTAACGCTTGCAGAAGTAAACGGCTGGCATAAGGCAGGTTGAAGAAAACGTGCGCCAACAAAATACCATTCAAGCCATAAATCGAGAATGGTAGCTCAATGTCGAAGTTCGCCAAGAACTTAGCTAACCAACCACTGTTGCCGTAAATCGCCAGCAAGCCAAATACTCCGACCAACACAGGCAGAACCAAGGTCGACGCGAACAACCTTAATAACAAGGCTCGTCCAAAAAATTGTCTACGACACAAAGCATGCGCAATAGGTATAGCAAAACCAACACTCAGCACTGTTGAGAATGTCGCTTGATAAAAGCTGAATTTCGTTACATGCCAATAGTAAGGATCTGACCATACTTGGCTGATATCAAGAGAAGGGGCATTGCTAAGCAATGCCCCAACTGCTGAAACCACGAAGGCGGTAATGAGTATCGCAACCCAGATCCCGACCTTAGGTGTTTTCTTTATCATAGATTGATTTTTACCGTAAATGGCTCACTCAATTGATGTCGAATGAACCTTTAAATACAGAAAGCTAATTTTTAAAAGTACGTTAGAAAGTAAGTGCACTCTGCCATTCACGAATCCAAGGCTTGCGCTTCTCGGCGATCTCTTCAGAGCTAAAGCTCAGCGCCTTCTGCGGTACAGTTAACTGCTCAAAACCTTTTGGTAGCTCGACACCCGTTACTGGATACATCCAGTTACCTGTAGGCATCGCCGATTGGAATTCATCACTTAGGATAAAGGCCATAAACTCATCAGCAAGCTTTTCGTTGTTACTGCCTTTAACCTTAGCGGCCACTTCAACTTGAGTGTAATGCCCTTCTTCGAAGCTCGCTGCTGCGTACTTAGAATCGCTCTCTGCAATGATATGGTAAGCCGGAGACGTTGTGTAAGACAGAACCAAGTCAGACTCACCTTCTAGGAACATAGAGTAAGCTTCAGACCAACCTTTGGTTACCGTAACGGTTTTCTGAGCTAGCTTCTTCCAAGCTGCCGTTGCTTCATCACCGTAAACAGATTTCATCCATAACATCATGCCTTGTCCAGGTGTTGAAGTACGTGGATCTTGGTAGATAACCTTCAGATCATCACGCTGCTCAACCAACTCTTTTAGGCTTTTAGGCGGGTTTGCGAGTTTCTCTGTGTTATATACAAAGGCAAAGTAACCAAAGTCATAAGGTACAAAGGTGCTGTCATCCCAACCATTAGGCAGTGTTACTGATGAAGTATCAACGTTGTGCTCAGCCAATAAACCCGTTGCTTTCGCTTCAGCCATTAGGTTGTTGTCTAGACCTAACACGATGTCAGCTTTGCTGTTACCGCCTTCAAGACGCAAACGGTTAAGAATAGACACGCCATCTTCGAGCGCGACAAAGTTCACATCACAACCACACTTCTCTTCAAATGCTTTTTCAACGGCAGGACGAGGGCCCCAATCCGCAGCAAAAGAGTCATAGGTATATACAGTCAAAGTGTTGTCTGCAGCGAAGGCAGAAAAAGAGATCGCTGTAGTTACAGCAAGGGTAGTTAATGTGATTTTCACTGGACGCTCTCCATGGTCTGAGCGGCACAGGTTTGAGGGAGGAGAACGGTAGAGGTTGTTCCTAACTCAATTCCTACGCCAGCATTATCTGGTTCAGGTTTACGGGTCCCAAGCGTATGCTTGATCTCAGCTCGCATTCATTATTTGAATGGTTCGCTCCCCGATGAGTGTTCAGAATTGTAATTCGAATTTTAACAATAAGCTATCAAGTTTGGATCAATTACGTTGATCGTAACCCCAACGTGGCACTAAACCTTGCTCGATACCAAGATGGTCCAGAATGCGCGCCACCATAAAATCAACCAAGTCTTCAATCGACTTGGGTTGGTGATAAAAGCCTGGAGCAGCAGGCATGATCGTCACGCCCATGGTTGAGAGTTTGTGCATGTTCTCTAAATGAAGCGTCGAAAATGGCGTCTCACGAACCACCAACAACAATTGGCCTCGCTCTTTCATGACCACATCTGCCGCTCGCTCAATCAAGTTATCCGACAAGCCATGTGCAATTGAAGCCAAGCTTCCTGCAGAACATGGACACACCACCATCTGCTTCGGCGCTGCTGATCCAGAGGCAACCGGCGAGAACCAGTCATCTTTGCCACACACCACCAGCTTTTCGGGGTCACACCCAAGATGTTTAACCAAAGCTTGTTTCGCCGCATCCGGCCCAGCAGGTAGCTTGAGTTCATGCTCGGTCGCCAATACCACTCGTGCTGCCGATGAAATCAACAAGTAGACCTGATAATCGGCCGCCAAAAGGCATTCAAGTAAACGCAAGCCATAAGGCGCACCGGATGCGCCAGTAAAAGCAAGAGTTATCGCTTTATCGTGTTTTGTCATGTTCTCAATTACTTCAAATTATAAGGTCGTGAACGCCATTAGCCTTTGAGTGCCAACCCATCCAACAGTTTTTGGTGAATACCACCAAAACCGCCATTACTCATTACCAAGATTTGGTCGCCCGCTTGTGCCTCTGAGACAATTTTAGCAACGAATGCATCCATGTCACCACTCACGTGTGCCGGTTGGTGACAAGCGTCCGCAACATCTTGTACCGACCAATCAATGTTTTCCGGTTGGAATAAGTAGGTAGAATCCGCTTGCTTCAACGAATCAGCCAGGGTTTCTTTATGCACACCACGTTTCATGGTGGCAGAACGAGGCTCTAGCACGGCAATGATTTTCTTCGTGTCGACCTTATTACGTAAGCCGCCCAGCGTAAGTTCAATTGCCGTTGGGTGATGTGCAAAATCGTCATAGACAGAAACGCCTGCCACTTCGCCTTTAAACTCTAGACGACGTTTGGTGTTGATGAACTTCGCCAACGATTCACACGCTAAATCAGGTGTCACCCCTACATGTCGCGCAGCTGCAATCGCCATCAAAGCATTATTGACGTTATGGTCGCCAACCAAATCCCAGTCGACAGTTCCAACGCATTCGCCTTGGAAGTAAACCTCAAATTTAGAGCCGTCTTTAACCAGCTTCTTCGCATCCCAATCACCGAGTTCACCACTCGATTCAGTCTCACTCCAACAGCCACGAGATAGAACGTCTTGAATAGCCGTATCTTGCTTAGGTGAGAAAATACGGCCATTGCTTGGCACAGTGCGCACTAAGTGATGAAACTGACGTTTAATTGCCTCAAGATCATCGAAGATGTCCGCATGATCGAACTCTAGGTTATTCATCACCAAGGTTCTTGGGTGGTAATGGACGAACTTAGATCGTTTATCAAAAAAAGCACTGTCGTATTCGTCGGCTTCTACCACGAAGAACATGCTTTCACCAAGACGAGCAGAAATACCAAAGTTACCCAACACACCACCAACTAAAAAGCCTGGTGCATAGCCACAGTCCTCTAAGACCCAAGCCAGCATGCTCGATGTTGTTGTCTTGCCATGCGTACCCGATACCGCCAATACCCAACGGTCATGCAGTAAGAACTCTTGCAACCATTGCGGGCCTGAGGTGTATCTAAGGTTGTTATCCAATACATACTCAACACACGGGTTACCACGACTCATCGCATTGCCAATCACCACGAGATCCGGCCTTGGTTCTAATTGGCTTGGGTCGAACCCTTCAATAATTTCAATCCCTTGAGATTCCAACAAAGTGCTCATTGGTGGGTACACATTCGCGTCACTACCGGTAACCTTGTGACCTAATTGACGAGCCAATACCGCAGCACCTCCCATGAAGGTGCCACAAATTCCTAAGATATGAATATGCATAAATTGCTTCCAAACGCTTGGCTAAATAAACGATGCCTAATTAAAACGGCTAGCACTCATTATCATTAAATGACGATTAAAAGCGAGTGACAATGCAAAACAAATTTAGTCGACATAGTAAGTGAGATCTGCGTCGCTTAGTTCATTACCATTAAAAAGATCTAGCCTTTAGAATTTAGGTAAGCGTCTAGATGAATAAAGCCCGTACAAGAGGCAAATTCAATAGTGCTCAAATCCCCCCTAATATTCAGAGAAGTTTAAGGAAATAACATGTCTGAGATGCGCACCCTTGGTGAGTTCATTGTTGCAAAACAAAATGACTTCCCCCATGCAAGCGGTGATCTATCATCCCTTTTGTCATCAATTCGCCTTGCTGCAAAAATTGTTAACCGCGAAATTAACAAAGCAGGTCTTGTCGACATTACTGGCGCTGTTGGTACAGACAACGTGCAAGGTGAAGAGCAACAAAAGCTAGACCTGTATGCTAACGACAAATTTAAAGCCGCACTTGAAGCTCGAGATCAAGTTTGTGGCGTCGCGAGTGAAGAAGAAGACGAAGCCGTTGCCTTCAATAAAGAGCTCAACAAAAACGCAAAATACGTTGTACTGATGGATCCACTTGATGGTTCTTCAAACATCGATGTGAATGTATCGGTTGGTACCATTTTCTCTATCTACCGTCGAGTATCACCGATTGGAACTCCACCAACGCAAGAAGACTTCCTACAACCTGGACATAAGCAGGTGGCCGCAGGTTACGTAATTTACGGTTCTTCAACCATGCTTGTATACACAACTGGTGCAGGCGTAAATGGCTTCACCTACGACCCATCATTGGGTACCTTCTGTCTGTCTCATGAAAATATGATGATCCCTGACGAAGGTAAAATTTACTCAATCAACGAAGGTAACTACATTCGTTTCCCTACAGGTGTTAAGAAGTACATAAAATACTGTCAGGAAAGCGAACCAAGTGATAATCGCCCTTACACTTCTCGCTACATTGGTTCTCTTGTATCTGATTTTCACCGTAACCTGCTTAAAGGCGGCATCTACCTGTACCCAAGTACAGAAAGCCACCCTCAAGGTAAGCTACGTTTATTGTATGAATGTAACCCAATAGCCTTCATCATGGAGCAGGCGGGTGGCATCGCATCCGATGGTGCCCAACGCATCATGGATATCAAACCAACAGAGCTACACCAACGCGTACCTTTCTTTGTCGGTTCGAAGAACATGGTGAAAAAAGTAGAAGAATTTCTTGAGCTTAACCCAGACTAAGCCATTCGTTTATTTATTAAATTAACGTCATTAAAAAAGCCAGCATTCACATGCTGGCTTTTTGTTGTTCGCTGCGTTAAACAATCACCGAATTATTGAACGCTATACTTTGATTCAGCACCACGTTCGTAGTTAAAACGGAACCATTTATCGACGTCGTCACAAATCCCAAGGTAAGTCTCACCACGGCGACCTAGCGCTCTCGGGTTTTGAGAACAATACTGAGTTTTACCCATTTCATAACCTTGACCATAAGCGGCATATAAGTCTGCATCAATGGATGGTGAAGACGCGGCTTCAGCCAAGCTTGCTTCAGTCTGCTTGGTTTTTCCTTTTAGCGCCATTTCTTCGCCAAAGCTCTGCCAATCGGCTGTGTTCATTGACGTTGGTGGCGGAGTTTGCGCACAACCAAATAACATTACTGATAGCACCAATAATAGATATTTCATAATTTCCTCCTAGTGGAAAAGACTAGCCTGTACATTGAGACTTTTAGCTATTGCGTCAGAATGCTTCCAGTAGTTCATTCACTATAGCGGGTTGTTCCGCTTACACCAGTTACCCGAAAGTATTTCTTTATTAGCTGTTAGATCAAGCTGATACAAATATACCCATGCTAATCCAAATATAGTCTCTATTTGCTCGCGACGATACTCAACAGGAACATCTTCTAGCCGATCGAGCGACTCTAAAATTTCGTCGTTAATGATATAGACCTCACCAGCGACACTTTTCTTTCCAAGAATCATCGCCGGATAGGCACCTAAATCAAAAAGTGCGTATTCCTCTGGTGTGTCAAACCTTCCTAAACACTCACACTGTTTTAAATAGTAGTGGTTCGATTGATCTTTTCTCAATGTCCCATAAACAAAAACGAGGTGCTGCATACCCACTCCCTAGTATTCGTCATCCGCTAGTCAATCCCGCTCAAAGTGTTACTCGAACTCAAATTGATAAAGAAGGTCTACTGCACTGTCTAGGCCAGATACAGCTTCGACATAGAGATCCTGCATCAATCGATAACGAACGGTAAACTCACCCAACGAGTTGAAGATACCCACACCATACTTCACCTGTAAGCCTGGCAAAATGTAACCACTTACCGTTACTTGTGAGTCATCACCAGAACCTGCGGTATCCAGTTGTAAATCCTGTACACCAAATGCCTCACCGATTTCGCCAACAACCTTACCGCTCTTCGCTAAACTCAAACCAATTAAGGTGGTTGTCATCGAACCGCTCGACTCACCGTCGATATCTTGGCCACGCAAAATATAAGACAGCGCATTGGCTTGCGGCATTGCAGGGTCAGAATAAATCTCTATCGTCGGCTCTGTCGCTGGGCCAGTCACTCGAATACCTGCTGTCACATCGTCCTGAGTATTATCAGGGTTACGTACCGCATTTATCGCGACGTATGGCTGGTCCGGAGGTCCGTTCATTAGAATCTTACCTTCTTCGATCAACAGGTCTTGCCCGAATGATTGGTAAGTACCATCGACGATGTTTACTTCGCCTGTAATAAAAGGACCTTGATCTTTTTGAGCCACGTTAAGCTTACCGACCAAATCACCTTCAAGACCAAAGGCAGACAATTTAAAGTCATCACCAATAGAAATATTAATATTAGTCATCACATTGAATGGAATCGCATCTTCGTTTTCTGGCTCTAGATCTTTATTCAAGATAACTTGATCAGAAGAGACACCTACCGCTGACGGTGGTAAGTCTTCTACAACAATTCGTCCCCATGGTAATGCAATATCACCGGTGATTTTCGCCAATTCTGGTGTGACATCAATGGTCATATCAGGCACGACCTTCACCTTGACCATCGGCGGAATATCAACCATCAACTCATCAGCAAACACTCTGACGTTAGAGTGCCATGCTTTAAGATCTTGCCAAACCCCGCCTCCCTCGATATCAAGGTGACCATCGGGCGTTTCAATATTCGCATCCAACTTTGCACTATAACCATCAAAGTCGAGAGCGATACGGCCATCTTTCACATCAACAGGCGTAACATCACCTTTGACTTGAATGCCATCAACAAAGAATTGACCAAATACTTGAGGGTGCATCAAAGAGCCTTTAACTTGAAGCTCACTCTCAAGGTCGGCTTTTAATAAACTATATTCACCTAGGAGTGGCTGTAAGAAATCAAGGTGGAACGTGGTCAGCTTAATTGCAGCATCGACCATTTTGTCTTCGACAAGAATATCCGGTAGCGACACCGTGCCAGACAGATCACCATTGTCGGAAACATCCAACTTAAAGTCGGCATCCAGTTTGTTGTCTTTTAGCTGGGCATTCAATGCAACGCTTTCCCAACCCAGTGTGATGGGCTCGCCAACTTGTTGAACAACCTGACCTTTCGGCATATCAACGCTTACCGTAACCTCAGGCTCACCTTGTTCAGACCACTTGGCATGAGCTTTAACATTCACTAAACCTTGCAGTTCCGTCTCTTTAGGAACAAAGGCTTTGATCTGATCGAAGTCGAACTGATTGATTGCAATCTTAGCCTCACCTGATTTTCCGGCGCGGATATCCTCATCCAGACAGACACTCGAACTAGATTGCTTCCAGCAGTGCGCTTGAACGTCGGCAAACTGCTTATCGACGTCCGCCTTTATCGCGACAGGCTGGTCTAATACCCAAGGCCCCTGCTGAGTGGTGATTTTGACTCTGTCTAACGAACCATCCCAAATAAGAGAAGGCTTCTGAATCAATTTTCCAGAGATAGCCAAGCTGGTCGACACGATGTCGGATATCACATCAAGTGTCACTGTGTGTTTCTTTTCGCCACCACTCACCGTAAGATCAATGCTTTCCACACTTTGATCTTGATAGGTTAGGTTCTTAGCTTTTAATACAAGATCGGCTTGAGCTTCAGGCAATGGTAGGGGAACCACCGAACCATTAAGCGATAGGGATTCTAGTGTTGCTTCGTTATTCCAATCGACCTTATCAACATTAAGTGCAAGATCGACTTCAGGCTCTTTCGTGGGGCCGCTAAGTTGGATGTTACCAATCACTTGTCCTTTCAAGTCTGGAACACTTTTCACCAGCTCAGGGAAGTAAATATCAACGCCCATGTCCCATTGCTTATCAAGCTGTCCCTGTGCCTTAATCGAGTTAACACCATGAGCCAAGCTCAAGCCGCTGGTTTGCAGTTTAGGCTCACCACTTGCACTACGATCCGACGCTGACAACTGACCTTCGATGTCCAACGGGTAATCACGCAAGATACCCTCGATATCAAGCTTAGGTAGCTCAATCGCCCAGCCACCAGCTTCGGTCAACTCCCCCGAAGTCACTAAACTACCGCTGATGTTACCTTCCGCTTCTGGCCATTGCAGACCAGGCTGAATGTCTTTTAGGGTCACATCCGCTTGCCAATTCACAAGCTTTTTCCAGTTCGCTTTAACGACACCATTGAGTTCACCGCCCAAGGTCTTCAGTTTCAGTCGCTCAAGCTCTATTTGTTCAGTGGTACCTTTACCCTTTAGGTCGATGGCTAGGGCAGGAATCTCCTTACCATCCGCTTCACCTTTAAGTAGAACATTGAAACGATCTAGTGAGCCATCAGCTTTGAATTGATCAATTGTCGCTTGGTAATCGCTTTTGCCTGTAAGAGGCCATTGCGCTTGGCCGCCCTCTAAAAGAAGGTCAAACGGTAGAGTTGGCTCTAGCGGTTGAATCTCCCCAGACAACTTTGCCTCAATCAGATCAGAAAATTGGGAATCTAGGTTTAGTTTAGCCACGCTACCTTGCGCTTTCAGAGACAACTTCTGCCCAGCAAGGTCGGTTTCTTTCACCAAAGCATCTAAAGAAAGGTCTAGCGGGTAGCCACCTTTGAGCTCAACCTTAGTCGTTAGATTCGCGCTTGCTTGTGGCATGTCGAGCTCGAGAGATGAAACGTTCACAGAGTGCCCACCAGCTTGCGCCTCGAGTCCAAGATGGTTCACCACAATTGGCGTTTCTTGCTCTAAGGTAAAACGGTTGAGATCAAAACGCTCCAACATAATCTGTAAAGGAATCCAGACTTCCGGCAATTCGATAGCAGTTTTAGTAGCAGTCCCTGGCTCGACAGCTTCTGCTTGCGGTTCTTCTGTCGATTCCGCGAGTTTAACTTTCAGATCATTGAATAAGGTTGGCGATACCGTCAGCTTTTCGCCCTGCATACTCAAAGCCGTAGAGAACAGACTCCATTCAATTTCATGGCCTAGGATATTCAGCTTGATATCAGATAAAGCGATTCGATTGATTACGATTGGCAGCGGTGTTTTTACCGATGTTACGGGCGGAGTAGGCTCTGCTTCTTCTGTAGAAGCTGGCGGCAATTCAGTAAATGCGAAGTCCAACCCTTGAATAGCTAAGCGGTCGACACACAGCTTAGGATCGAGCAGACAGCGAGGATTAATAGCCAAGTTCAGCTTTTGAACCTTGGTATCGATATGCAGGCTGTCATCTTTAAACTGAACGTTATTAAGCGTAAAGCTTGGGAAAAGCGCCCCTTTGGTACTTTCCACTTTAAGTTGTGGCAACGCTTTCTCAGCACCCCATAGCACAGTGTTCAACCCTGGATTGGTGAACAAAACAAAACCTAGTAGGGCTATCAACAACAGCAAAATAGACGTCAATGAAATCGACGTCCACTTAATGAATTTTCCCATCACTTTGATCATAATTCTGGCCCTAAACTAAAGTGCAGTTGGAACTCATCACCTTTTGCTGCATCTAGACCCCAAGCAAAATCTAAACTCACTGGACCAACAGGAGAGGCCCACCGCACCCCGACTCCGGTACCGTGCTTCCAATCAGGTTTGTCATTGAATGCATCACCAATGTCGTAGAATGCCGCCCCCCACCAGTTTCCAACCAAACGGTATTGGTATTCAAACGAACTGGTTGCCATGAATTTTGCACCCGTTAGTGCGCCACTTTCATCGCGAGGAGAGATAGACTCATAACCATAACCACGGATACTGTTGTCACCACCGGCAAAGAACCTTAGCGAGGGAGACAGCTTCTCAAACTCGTCTGCAAAGTTACCGCCGAATTGAAGGCGAGTTAAACCACGATGGTTATTGCCAATACTTCGTATCCATGCCGTTCGCCCTTGAAAACGTACCACCTTGGTTTCAGATAACAATGTGTCATCAGCCGCCTCAAACATAATGGTTTGTTTATCGCCCCACATCGGCATCGAACCGCCTCGTGTTCGAGTTCGTGAGAACGAGATCCCCGGCAATACAAATTGTGCTAAATCGTCTTGTAAACCTTGCTCATAGTTTTCGACCAAGTACCGAATGAATACCGTGCGCTGCCAACCATTATCCAGACGCCAATACCTTTCTAAGGCTAAATTTGATTCCAAACTTTTGGTATCTCGGTTATCTAAGTTCTTCATACCGTACTTAACTTGATAGTAGTCATTAAGTACGTCATCCAATGGGATTTTATACGCCGCCGTAATCGTCTGTTCAGGCTTAGAAATCGACAAGCTACTATTGAAGCTATGGCCTTTTTCGTTAACCCAAGGTTTTTTCCATTTAAGAGTGCCTTTCACACCAAGGTCTGTTGAGACACCGATACCCGTTTCGATTTGGTTACGAGCTTGTGGAGCAAGGCTAACCTTCATCGGAATCTCTCTGCCCTCACCCAACTGGCTTAAATCAGGCTCAACAAATACCGACGAGAACCAATCAGTATTAGATAGATTTTGGTTGTACTCACCAACTTTGGTAATGGAGTAAGGTTCGCCATCTTTAAATGGTTTGAGTGACTGCACCTTATCCTCTTCTATTTGGCTACCAGTAACCTGAGTGGTACCAAAGTGATAGCGAATACCACTGTTATAATGAAGACGAACATAAGCGCGGTTTAATTCAGGGGCGACTTCTAGCTTACTGAGGTCATATGCCCCATCAAAATAGCCTTTCGCTAATCCAAGATTACGTATCGACGATTTCAAAGAGTCATAATTACCATGGTTCAAGATTGAACCTTTAGACAGCTTACTCTTAGCGATCAACGCTAGAAAGTCTGGGTCATCTTTGGCTTCACCCGTCAGAACGATATCGGAAGCATAAATAATAACAGGCTCTCCCGACTCAACCGTAACGGTCAACTCGGTATCATCTTCGGAGTGAGTAAATGTGATAACAGGTTGGTAGTAGCCTAACGCATTCAGGGCTTCTTTAATCATAGATTCCAAGCGAGATTGGAACCTTAGTGAGATCGAATACTCTTCTTCAGGGATCGCACTCAGATAAGCATCAACATTATCCTCAAGCGCTCCATCCAGCCCTTTGATTTCAAGGGAAACGTCAGCGAAAGCGAGCGTCGATGACAGTAGAGTGCCAATCAGAACTGGTAAAGTTTTTCTTATCATGTTTAATTGGTGAAGAAGTTATCAATACGTTAATAAGTGAAAAGAAATAATACCGCTAAATAGGCATTGAGTCTGTAATAAATCCTGGAATAACACGGTCTAATTTAAAGACTTATTCAATATTGACCAACAGTTAATATGAACCCATGTTAAATAAAAGCCAGCGCGGTAAACGTATGCGAAAAGGAATATAACATGCTAAACAAACAACAACTGGTTTCTGCAGCAACCGCATTACCGGGAAATGCTGACCCAATTCGAATTACTGAGCGCCATTTCGTCAATCAAACTGACCTGCTCGATGCGCCTACGAGTTCTCAACAAGAAGTCCTACTTGGTATGGGATGCTTCTGGGGAGCTGAGCGCTTGTTTTGGCAATTGGATGGCGTTATTTCAACATCCGTTGGTTACGCTGGCGGATACACTGTTAACCCCACTTATGAACAAGTATGTACTGGACAAACTGGCCATACCGAAGTCGTTCGTGTCATTTTCGATAGCGAACAAACCTCTCTAGCTCGAATACTTGAAACCTTTTGGGAGCGTCATGACCCAACTCAAGGGATGCGCCAAGGCAACGATTTAGGGACTCAATACCGTTCCGCGATTTACACCTTCAGTGAAGAACAACAATCTATCGCTGAGCACTCTAAACGTGAATATCAACGAGCAATGACTGAATCATTAGGCAACGAGATCACGACGGAAGTTCTGCCTGCTGGAAAATATTTTTTCGCAGAAACCTACCACCAGCAATACCTAGCTAAAAACCCGAATGGTTATTGCGGGTTGGGTGGAACCGGTGTCTGCTTCCCTCCACAATAAAGTGCCGTTCGACATACCAGCGAGAACGACACGCATTAAAAAAGGGCTTCCATTAGGAAGCCCTTTTCATTGTTAATCTATTCGGTGTAAACAAATCGATAAAGCGCAGTTACACCGGCAACGCTGCAATAGTACCGTTAACTTCTTTAAAAATAGTGAGCTTTTGTTTGTCTGAAACTTCAGGAAGAAGCACCTTGCCTTGGTCGAAGCGAAACTCCCCAACACCTTCAATAGCAAATTGACCTTTGAACAGGACTTTAACGAAACGCGCCACCTGATGTGGACGGTAAGTAGAAAATTTTCTTAACATAATACAACCTCAATTCCATTTGAGTACTACAGTCACATACCTGAACAGCATCACTATTCAAAGCAGATTTAATCGCTAATTCCTTTAGCAAACAGCAAGATAATCTATTGTTCATCTCGATATTGATGCATTATACCTTTTGATAACAAGCCTGCAACTTCTTTCCACGCCGTACGATAAAAAAGTTAAAGAGGCATTTTTCAAATTTCATATTATACTTCCAGTGCAAACCAATAAGCGGAACAAAAATATAATGAAAAACAAAACTCTACTGGCTTTTTTAGCCGCAGCCTCTCCACTCTTCGCCAATGCTCACAATCTATCTGTAGGTGCAACTCTGCCTGCTGTCGATGTTAGCAACTATGGTGAAATCGTACTAAACGACGGAAATACCGGATATCAAGCTTGGGCAACCAACAATCTCCTAGGTAAAGTTCGTGTCGTTCAAGCTATCGCTGGCCGCAGCAGCTCTAAAGAGCTAAACGCACCATTGATGGCCGCCATTACCGCCTCGAAGTTCTCAGAAGACAGCTACCAAACCACCACCATCATCAACCAAGATGATGCTATCTGGGGTACGGGTTCTTTTGTTAAATCGTCAGCAGAAAGTAGCAAAGAAGAGTTTCCATGGTCTTCTATGGTTCTAGATGAAGACGGCGCCGTTGCGTCATCTTGGGCTCTGAAAGAAGAAAGCTCAGCGATTATCGTTCAAGACAAGCAAGGTAAAATCTTGTTTGTTAAAGAAGGTGCATTAAACGAAGCAGAAGTCACTCAAGTCATTGAATTGATTAAAGCGAGTCTTTAATAAGATATTCGCGTCTTTTTCGAGACCTAACCAAAGGATATTGTTATATTATAACAGTATCTTTTTTAATTCTGTGGTTAATCATCCTGATGTGGCAAAAAACACCTAACAATGTGAAACCCAAAACAGGCTTCTTGCTTGGGCTTATGCTCATGTTAAGCGTGTTAGCCGCAACGCACATAGTAGATATCGCACCAGAACACCACACCTCACACCATTGTGAGCTGTTTTCGATAAATCAGTTTATTACGGCACACTCACTTCCACAGGTCCCAGAGTTCCATTCGGAATTTACTGTCGCTATCACAGAATCAGTTATTTCGTTACAACGCCTATATTTCGCTTATTTGGCACGCTCACCTCCTGTAAATATCGCTTAATTACCACTACTTTTTAATTAACCTTTATTCAGGAAAAAAACATGAAACCTACTATCTTAGCCGTTGTTATCGGCATGACTGTCTCTGCTAGTGTTCTAGCTAACGAAGAATTCCGCTCTCACGAAGCACACGTGCACGGTAAAGTTGAAGTGAACATCGCTCAGGATGGACAAGAGCTACTTGTTGAAGTGACAGCACCCGGTGCTGATGTGGTTGGCTTTGAGCATGCTCCAGAAACGGCTGAACAAAAGAAAGTGTTTGAACAAGCTATCGCGCAATTAAACAAGCCAGAAGATCTATTTGGTTTCAATAATGCAAGTTGTACTCTGAAGTTCAAGTCAGTGACTAACACCTTGGAAGGCGATCATGATAACCATGAAGGCCATGACCATGCAGAACACGATCATAACGCCCACAAAGGCCATGACCACGCAGAGCACGATCATGACGACCACAAAGGCCATGACCACGCAGAGCACGATCATGACGACCACAAAGGCCACGACCACGCAGAACACGATCATGATGACCACGAAGGCCATGACCACTCAGAAGGCGGCCACGGTGAGTTCACTGTCGAGTACCACTACCAATGTTCTGACATTGAAAAACTGGATACCGTGAATACTCAGTGGTTCTCTAAGTTCAGCAACACAAAATCAATGACTGTAAACCTGCTAACTGACAGTGCTCAAATTCAAGAAGTGCTTAACGCAGATCGTATTAGTTTTCGATTCTAATTAGCATTAGATTGAATTAAACGTAGATAAGCAGCCAAGTAAGTGTTCACTTACTTGGCTGTACAAATCGGTGTGCTCTGGGAATTTATTATTCTGATAACTGTCCAGTAGAGACACCGCTTTAATTATTGGAGCTAATATGTCTTTTGACAGTTCATCACTTGTGGTCAAACTCGAAAATATCAGCTTTCGTTGGAAGCCTGAATTGCCCCCAACGCTAGAGATCACCTCACTGCATATCCAAGCCCAAGAGCACCTTTTCATCAAAGGGCCTAGTGGTTGCGGGAAATCAACATTGTTAGGGTTACTGACCGGAATCAACCAAGCTGAACAAGGCGAAGTATCTATCCTTGGCCAAGATCTCACACAGCTAACACCTCGCCAGAGAGACAAATTCAGAGCCGATCATATTGGTTATATATTCCAACAATTTAACCTGCTTCCTTACTTGTCAGTCATCGACAACGTGACGCTTCCTTGTCAGTTTTCTAAGATTCGTAAGCAGCAAGTCACTAAAAGTCAGAACAGCCTGCAAGCCACCGCTCAAGAGTTGTTGCTCAGATTAAAGCTACCTCAAGCTCTCATGGACAAGCCCGTTACCGAGTTGAGTATTGGTCAACAACAACGTGTTGCTGCCGCTCGTGCTTTGATCGGCCAACCCAAAATCATTATTGCCGACGAACCGACATCAGCTCTGGATCATGACAACCGAGAAGCCTTTATCGAACTGTTGCTAGAACAAGCGAATCAGGCGGGTTCTACCTTGATCTTTGTTAGTCACGATCCAACACTAGAAAAACTGTTCACTCGAACCATAGATTTAAAAACCGCTAACCAAGCTAAGGTTGTCGTATGAAAGTAATTACTCACTTAGCCTTAAAAAGCGTACTCAACCGTAAAGCCACAGCCATTCTGACTATTCTCACCGTGGCGGTGTCAGTGATTCTCTTGCTCGGTGTGGAACGTGTAAGAACCGAAGCTAAGAGCAGCTTTGCGAATACGATTTCAGGTACTGACCTTATCGTCGGTGGCCGCTCAGGTCAGGTAAACCTGCTGCTTTATTCCGTATTTCGAATCGGTAATGCGACCAACAACATCGACTGGAAAAGCTATGAAGAATTTAGCCAGCACAACGCTGTAAAGTGGGCGATCCCAATCTCATTGGGTGATTCACATAAAGGCTTCCGCGTAATGGGCACTAACCATAGCTACTTCGAGAATTATCGCTATGGAAGTAAGCAACCACTTACTTTTCAGCAAGGTAAAGAGTTTAATCAGCTATTTGATGTCGTGATTGGTGCCGATGTCGCGAAGAAGTTAGATTACAAGATTGGTGATCACATCATTCTGGCGCACGGTATCAGTGATGTCGCCTTCAGTCGCCACGACAATCTGCCCTTCACCATTGTCGGAATACTCGCGCCAACCGGCACACCAGTAGATAAAACGGTGCATGTTTCGTTAGAGGCTATTGAAGCGATTCATGTTGGCTGGGAGTCAGGTGCTAACCTAGGACACACACCGGATGCCGAAACCTTAAAGACTTTTGATTTCCAACCGAAGCAGATTACCGCAATGATGCTCGGGCTGAATTCGAAGATCCAAACCTTCGCACTGCAAAGAGAAATCAATAACTACCGTCAAGAACCTTTGAGCGCCATTATGCCGGGCATTGCCCTTCACGAATTGTGGGGAATGATGGCTGTAGCAGAACAAGCATTGTTAATTGTTTCAGGATTTGTTGTTGTCGCCGGTTTATTGGGCATGCTCAGTAGCCTACTCACTAGTTTGCAAGAAAGGCGTCGCGAGATGGCCATCCTGCGTGCAATGGGCGCAAGACCTCGCCATGTGTTTGGTTTACTGATCAGTGAAGCCAGTGCGCTGACCTTCCTTGGCATTACATTAGGTGTTGCGGTGTTATTTGCGCTGATCGCAGTGGTTGCTCCTATTGTGCAACAAAGTTATTGTATCAACATATCGATATCCGCAATCACACCTCATGAGTGGAAACTGCTTATGCTGGTCCAAGTTGCCGGAATCATTATCGGCTTTATTCCCGCTTTCAGGGCTTACCGCCAGTCATTGTCTGATGGCATGACGATTCGAATCTAAAATAGGAACCTACGATGCAACGCAAATTCCTACTGATACTTGGGCTACTTCTGTTCCCATTTATCAGTACAGCTCACGCTGAAACCACTCAGAATGACGAATCGGTATTAACACTTGAATGGATTGATTTGATTCCAGAATCAGAGCGCGCTCAACTAGATTCATTTGGTATGCCAATGGTTGACCACAATAGTATGGACAAACCTCAACAATCGACACTTGGTGCTGTTCGCCCAGAGCTGAATGGCAGCACAGTGAAGATTCCAGGCTTTGTGATTCCATTGGAAGGTGATGAGAATATGATCACTGAGTTTCTGCTGGTACCGTACTTTGGCGCATGTATCCACGTGCCACCGCCGCCACCGAACCAAATCATCTACGTGAAGTTCCCGAAAGGTGCGCCAATACAGCAGTTATGGGATGTGATTTATTTAGTCGGTACGCTAAAAACTGAGTCGATCAGCCATGACTTAGCGCAAACAGGTTATCTTATTGAAGGTACTGCGATTGAAGAATATGACGACATGTAGTCATTAGAAGGGTGGCTCAAGGATGAGCTGCCGTCACTGAACGAGTGAGATCATTCAATAACAGTTTAATAACGATAATTTTCTTCTGAATTACGCGATGTAATTAGATAAGTAAGCTAGAACAGCAACATAAGTCGCGAGCAATAACCCTATACTGAGCTGTTTCTTCAGCTTGTTATCATTGACTTGATTCATAACTCCTCCTTGAGAATTACAACAAATTTAACATTTTATTATCATTAGCAAAAGTAAAATTTTGTTGAAACCTTCAACTCTGCACGCAAAATCTAGCCACCAATCAGATAAAGAGTTACATTTTAGACAGTTAAGTCGTTTCCTTAGGATACTCTTATGTCAGAAACCAAACAGCCAGTGATCATCGAGCATGCTAGCGATACACAGCACAAGCATGAGAAAAAGCCTCATATTGCCGACAGTGCCAGCAGAATGCTGCACATCGCACAAAGCTTCGGCCTCGATTCCTTAATTAGTCACAATGCAAAGCCAAACGATAAAGGTGAGAGTACCCTTATCGAACGGGCACTATTGCGAGAGAAAAAACGTAGAGAGCTTCGCCAAAAGAACCTAGAACAGATTCTAAAGTTGGCGCACTCTTCATGTAAGGATGAAGCGGCGGGCGACCCGGATCAGGACTGGCTGTACCGCTTTTTCGATATGGCACAAGAGATCCACAATACATCGATGCAAAGGCTATGGGCTCAAGTACTGAAACGAGAAGTCACTAACCCAGGCTCGACGTCGATGAAGGCGCTTCAGATCTTAAAAGACATGACGCCAAAGGAAGCACTGACCCTACAAAGAGCGGCATCACTGGGTTGTAGCTTTGGTAGCGATAACAGCAGAAAGCTCTTACTCGGCTTCAAATCTCATGCAGGGCTGTTCAGCTTTGGTAAAAGAGACACCACCAACACCATCAACCTTGGTGGGCATAACCTTCCCTACTCTAGCCTGCTCCATTTGATTGAACTCGGGATTATTCTCGGCACTGAGTTAGAGTCTGGAGAAATTGATTTCGATCCAGCTCTGCACCTAACCTATCAAGGTAAAAGTATGTCACTGGCACCGTTATCAAAAGGGGTGAAGCTGGTTTACTACCGATTCAGCCCAACAGGTAATGAGCTTTGTACCTTGCTTGGCAACAAGCCAAACACACAGTATTACGACCAGCTGATTGCACTATTGAGCCAGAAATTCACGGTTCAGACAGAAGTGAAAAGCAGCGTGAATTACACCGTCTAGATAATAGAGTTTAAGAAATAGACGGTGTAAAAAGTGAAGTGGATTGAGAAGAATAAAGAGAATATAGAGGATAGGTTTCTTGTCTCGGTAAACCAAGGCTGTATTACTTGTCAGTTATGAACAAACCGATAAGCAAGTGGACAGCCTTAATCATACCAACGATCTCAATTGGCTAAAATATTTCGCTTCTCCAACGCATCAATACACAGTTCAACCAATTCATCGAGCGTCTTCTCACCTGCAGGTAGATCAATCTCAGGGTTCTGAGGCGCTTCGTACACTGAACTAATACCTGTAAAGTTCGGGATCTCTCCGGCACGTGCTTTCTTATACAGACCTTTAGGATCACGCTGTTCGCAAACCTCTAATGGCGTATTGACGAACACCTCCAGAAACTCACCTTCCGGCAGTAAGTCACGTACCAATTGTCTTTCTGCTTGGTGCGGAGAAATAAAGGCTGACAACACGATCAAGCCTGCATCCGCCATCAATTTAGCGAGCTCACCAATACGACGGATGTTCTCTCTACGATCCTGCTCAGAGAAGCCAAGGTCACTACATAATCCATGACGCACATTGTCGCCATCTAATAAGTAAGTATGGTAACCAAGCTGTGCCAAGCGATTTTCTAATGCGCCAGCGACTGTCGATTTACCAGAACCAGACAACCCCGTGAACCAGAGCACAGCTGGCTTTTGTGATTTCAGATCCGCGCGAAATGTTTTATCAATCGAGTGTTGATGCCACACAACATTCTCATCTTTTGGTTTGAGTACTGCGGTCATAATTAGTCCTTTAAATAAACAGCATTAAAATGGGAAAAAATAAGGAATTAGGGTCAATACCAAGCCCGAATAAACAATCGAGATTGGAATACCAATACGTAGGTAATCCGTAAGATGGTAATTACCTACGCTATAAACTAGTAAGTTGGTTTGGTAGCCGTATGGAGAGATGAAACTGGCACTGGCACCAAACAGTACCGCCATGATGAACGGCATGGGATCGACGCCATAGCCTATCGCCATGCTGTAACCAATCGGAAATGAGAGTGCTGCAGCCGCATTATTGGTAACAAGTTCAGTCAGAACCAAAGTCATAAAGTAAGTCGCAACTAACGCGCCGAACACGCCCCAACCATTAAAGGCCTCCATGAACATCAACCCCATGCGCTCAGATAGCCCTGATGAAATCATCAGTTGAGCAATAGACAGCGCAGAGCCCACGATCACCACAATATCGACTGGAAAACGGCGGCGGAGCTCACCAAGCTGTACCACGCCAAATACCACCAGCAACAGTAGAAAACCAGCTAAGCCTTTGATAATCGGCACTGCATCGATAAGAGCGAGGCCAATCACGCTAGCAAAACCCAATAACACTAATGTCGATTTGTCAGCATCAAGCTTGGCACTTGAGTCCAAGTCATTCATCAACACGAACTCTTTATTGTGTTGTTGGCGCTGCTCTTCAAAACGTTTACCGGGTACCAAAATCAGGGTGTCACCAGCAATCAGTGTGATGTTTCCAAGACCGCCTTCAAGGCGCTCATGACCACGACGAATAGCGACCACAACGGCATCAAAACGGTCTCTAAACTGACTGGTTTTCAATGTTTTATTGCAGAAGCTTGCAGATGAACTCACCACCACTTCAACAAAGCTCTGACCGTTCAAATGGTGCTGACCAAACAGGGTTAAGCCTTGGATTTCTTGCAGTGTCGCCACGCTCTCGACATCACCACAAAACAGCAATCGGTCACGAGCTTGAAGAATAAAATCAGGGTCAATCGAAGCCGTGGTTTTACCGTCGCGAATCACTTCCGCTAAGAACAGTTTTCTCAATGCTCGGAGGTTATTTTCACTTACGCTGCGGCCGACTAACGGTGAGCCGGGCTCAACTCTCGCTTCTAGAAAGTAAGGCAGATCATCTTGGGAACCATCATCGTAGCTTGGTAAGAAGTAACTCAGAGGGATAAGGATCAACACACCGCCGACTAAAACCGCTAAACCGATCAAAGTGGGTGTAAAAAAGTTTAAGCTTGGCAGTCCAGCATCTTCAACAAAGCTATTGATGATCAAGTTGGTTGAGGTACCGATCAATGTCAGTGTTCCACCAAGAATAGCAGCGTATGACAAAGGAATAAGTAACTTAGATGGCGCATGCTGTTGATTACGTTTGATCGCTCCGATCAAAGAGACAACTACTGCCGTATTATTAGTAAAAGAAGAAAGTAACGCTGTGGAAATACCTAACTTCGCAACCACAGTACCTAGCCTACCTTCAGAGATATTGCGGCTAACCCAGCTGATTAAGCGAGTTTTCTCCAACGCACTTGATGCGAGGATCAGAAGAATTAAAGTCAGTAATGAGGAGTTAGTGAAATTATTGGCTAAGCTCGACAAGTCGATCATACCAGCCATAAAAGCAATAAACGCCGCACCAGCAAAAATAAAGCTTGGCTTAATACGGGTAACGAGCAGGCAAGTAATAATGCCGAGCAAAATCGCTAATACAAATCCTTGTTGCCACATATACCCGTCCTTTATGGCGGAAACGATCGGTTTCCGCCTGATTCAATAAGCTGTTACTTAGTCGTTTATGACTTCAGTAGTTGGCTTAAATCTTTGGCATCCCAATGAGGGAAATGCTTGCGAACCAATGCGTTGAACTCAAGTTCAAATGCAGAGAAGTTACCCACTTGCTGTTCAACAGAGTCCAAACGGTCTCGAATCAAACCTGCGCCAACCGTCACGTTAGTTAGACGGTCGATAACGATGAAGCCACCGGTATCGGCACTTTCACGGTATTTATCCAGCGCAACTGTCTCGTTCAATGACCATTCACACAAGCCAATGCCATTCAGTGGCAACTCATCAACGGCGTGAGTCGACAGGTTGTTGATGTCGTATTGGTGACGAACGGTTTCAACCTGACCGACGGTTTTCTTGCCTGCGATCTTGATGTCATAAGCTTTGCCCGGTTGTAGTGGTTGCTCTGTCATCCACACGATGTCAGCCAATACGTGGTTAGTAGATTCAATCTGAGCGTTTTCCAGCACAATCAAATCACCACGACTGATATCAATTTCATCTTCAAGAGTCAGTGTTACCGCCAAACCCGCTTGTGCAGATTCCAAATCACCATCAAAGGTCACGATACGTGCAACCTTAGACGTTTTGCCTGACGGCAGTGCTTTGATTTCGTCACCAACACTTACACGGCCAGAGGCCACTGTGCCTGCAAAGCCACGGAAATCTAAGTTCGGACGATTCACATACTGCACAGGGAAACGGAATTCTCCCGCAGAACGCTTTTGATCAATATCGACGTTCTCTAACACTTCCAGTAGAGATGGACCTTCGAACCATGCTAGCTCTTTACTTGGTGCAGCAACGTTGATGCCTTCAAGCGCCGAAACTGGCAGGATCTGAATGTTAGTTTCGCCTTCTAGGTTTTCAGCAAACTCTAGGTATTCATCGCGAATCTCTTCAAAACGATCTTGTGAATATTCCACGAGATCCATCTTGTTGACTGCAACGATGAAATGCTTCAAACCAAGCAAGTTAGAAATAAACGAGTGACGACGCGTTTGATCCAGTACGCCCTTACGAGCATCAATCAAGATCACCGCCAGATCACACGTTGAAGCGCCTGTAGCCATGTTGCGCGTGTACTGCTCATGCCCAGGGGTATCAGCAATAATGAATTTACGTTTTTGCGTCGAGAAGTAGCGGTAAGCGACATCGATCGTGATGCCTTGCTCACGTTCAGCCTGCAAGCCATCAACAAGCAGTGCCAAGTCAGGCTTCTCACCTGTAGTACCCACTCGTTGGCTATCCGAGTGAACTGCGGCTAGCTGATCTTCATAAATCTGTTTTGTATCATGGAGCAAGCGACCAATTAGCGTACTTTTACCGTCATCTACTGAGCCACAAGTTAAAAATCTAAGCATAGATTTATGCTGATGCTGACTTAGATAACCTTCAATCCCTAGTTCAGCCAATTCGGCTTCTACTGCACTATTCATTTTTCTTTCCTTAGATTCTTAGAAATAACCTTGGCGCTTTTTCAGCTCCATAGAGCCTGACTGATCATGGTCAATCGCTCGACCTTGACGCTCACTAGACGTAGCCACCAGCATCTCTTCAATAATGCCTGTTAGCGTATTCGCCTCAGATTCAACCGCTCCGGTTAGTGGGTAACAGCCTAAAGTACGAAAACGAACGCTTTTCTCTTCAATCACTTCACCTTCTTGCAGCTCCATGCGGTCATCATCAACCATGATAAGCATGCCATCACGCTCAACAACCGGGCGCTTGTCTGAAAGGTAAAGTGGAACAATATCGATGCTCTCTAGATAGATGTATTGCCAAATATCCAGTTCAGTCCAGTTTGATAATGGGAATACACGAATGCTTTCGCCCTTATTCACCTGACCGTTATAGGTGTGCCAAAGCTCAGGACGCTGGTTTTTTGGATCCCATGTATGGTTCTTGTCGCGGAAAGAATAAACACGCTCTTTCGCTCGAGATTTTTCTTCGTCACGACGCGCACCACCAAAAGCGGCATCGAACCCGTACTTGTTTAACGCCTGCTTAAGGCCTTGAGTTTTCATGATGTCAGTGTGCTTAGAAGAACCATGTACGAACGGGCTACATCCCATCTCAATACCTTCTGGGTTCTTATGTACTAAAAGGTCGAAGCCGTACTTTTTAGCCGTACGATCACGAAACTCAATCATCTCGCGGAATTTCCAATCCGTATCAACGTGTAGCAGTGGGAATGGAATCTTGCCTGGGTAAAACGCTTTGCGAGCTAAATGAAGCATCACAGAAGAATCTTTACCGATGGAGTACATCATTACTGGGTTATCAAACTCAGCCGCTACTTCACGGATAATATGAATACTTTCCGCTTCTAGCTGTTTTAGGTGGGTTAAACGTTCTTGGTCCATTTCAGTGCTTCCTTTAAGGCTCGCGTTACGAGCAATTCATTACTTGGTCTTGCCAAGCAAGGGATTTAACTCATCCACTTAAGTGAATGGGAGTATTGGCACTAGAAGAAAACAGAAGCTTCGTGTTGAGCTATCCTTGCTATTCATCTGCCTGATACGTCCTTGATATAGGCATTATGACGAGCCTCTCATATTACTGGAAATTCTAAAATTTCATTTTTTATTCGAAAAGCTGATAAGGGATTGAATTTATCGATAAGCAAGTGAAATGAATGGACTAATATAATTGATACCAATTGCGCATCGATTGAACAGCTTTGGGAGGCGTCTTGCAGAACACCATAAAGTAATCGATCTAAGTCACGAATTAACATTCGTTGTAATCATTGTTTCATTCCATTTTGTTACATTACGCAACGAATTTTCTACTATCCACTTTGGAGCTACAAAATGAAAGTTGCAATGAAACCTTTGTCATTGGCTGTACTTGCGGGTCTTGGTTTGACTCTAGCAGGCTGTACAACAACACCAGATACCGATGAAGTGATTAAACTACGTGTCGTAGAGACAACGGACATCCATACCAACCTAATGGATTACGATTACTACAAAGACAAGCCATCGAAAAAAATCGGCTTAGCACGTACTGCAACTTTAGTAAAAGAAGCTCAAAACGAAGTAACCAACAGCGTATTAGTTGATAACGGTGACTTGCTGCAAGGTAGCCCAATGGGTGATTACATGGCAGACAAAGGCATCGTTGCAGGTGAAGTTCACCCTGCATACAAAGCAATGAACCAACTAAGCTACGATGCAGCAAACATCGGTAATCACGAATTCAACTACGGTCTTGAGTTCCTAGAAGAGTCTATCAACGACGCTGATTTCCCATACATCAGTGCTAACGTTTACGACGCAGAAACGAAAGAGCACTACTTCACGCCTTACATCATCAAGACACACACGTTTGAAGATACAGCTGGCGTAGAGCATGAGATCAAAGTGGGTTACATCGGTTTCGTTCCACCACAAATCATGACGTGGGATAAGAAGAACCTTGAAGGTAAAGTTACTGCTCGCGACATCATTGAAACTGCTAACGAGTTAGTGCCTCAAATGAAGGCTGAAGGTGCAGACGTTATCGTTGCGATCCCTCACTCTGGCGTATCTCAAGACCCATACAAAGCAGGCGAAGAAAACTCTACGCTTTACCTTTCTGAAGTAGAAGGCATTGATGCTATCGCATTCGGTCACTCTCACGCGGTATTCCCTGGTAAAGGCTTCGACAACATCCAAGGTGTTGATAACGAAAACGGCACCATGAACGGTGTTGCGGCAGTCATGCCAGGCCGTTGGGGTAGCCACGTAGGTGTTATGGACCTAACACTGGCACAAAAAGACGGTAAGTGGGAAGTGGTTAAAGGCCAATCAGAAGCACGCCCTATCTACGACAAGATCGAGAAGAAGTCGCTTGCTGCTGCAGATGAAGGCATCGTAACAGCACTAGAAAAAGACCACGCAGGTACTCGTGAGTTTGTTAACCAGCCAATTGGTAAAGCAGACGATGTGATGTACAGCTTCCTGTCTCTAGTACAAGACGATCCAACAGTACAGATTGTTAACCTTGCACAGAAAGATTACGTTGAGCAATTCATCCAAGGTGACCCAGACCTAGATGGCACACCAGTACTTTCAGCAGCTGCACCGTTCAAAGCGGGCGGCCGTAAGAATGACCCAGCAAACTTCACTGAAGTTGAATCTGGTCAACTGACATTCCGTAACGCAGCTGACTTGTACCTTTACCCGAACACGCTAGTTGCGATGAAGGTAACCGGTCACGAAGTAAAAGAGTGGCTTGAGTGTTCTGCTGGTCAATTCAACCAGATCGACGTGAACTCAACAGCACCACAACAACTGATCGAGTGGGATAACTTCCGTACTTACAACTTCGATGTTATCGACGGTGTTGATTACCAAATCGACGTAACTCAACCTGCGAAATACGATGCAAACTGTAAAGTCGTTAACCCTGACTCACAGCGTATTGTTGGCCTAACTTACCAAGGTAAGCCAATCGACATGAAGCAAGACTTCTTGATCGCGACCAACAACTACCGTGCATACAGTGCTAAGTTCCCAGGTACAGGTGAAGATTTCATCGCATTTGATGCACCAGATGAGAACCGTACTGTGCTTGCAAACTACATCTCTCGCGTAAGTAAAGAGCAAGGCCAAGTAAGCCCAACGGCTGACAACAACTGGTCATTCGCACCAATCAAAACGGATAAAAAGCTAGATATCCGCTTTGAAACGTCGCCAAGTGAGAAAGCGGCACAGTTCATCAAAGAGAAGGGTCAATACCCAATGAAACGTGTAGCGACTGACGATGTTGGTTTCGGCGTTTACCAAATTGACCTAACTAAATAGATTACTCTAGTAATCAATAGGTAACCTTTTAAAAGGCTGAGTTTAACAACTCAGCCTTTTTCTTTTCTTATCTAAATTCACAGTCTAAAGCCTTAACTTTCGAACCTTAAACACCTGCTCATTCTTCATCTAAATCGCACACCTCAAATCATCTATTGAATCAAATCAACGTAAAAAAGAAGCAATTCACTGTAAGTTTTTCTGAGCTCCTCCTGTCTATTTAATTTACTACACTCAATGAATGGCCGATAAGCCATTCATCTATAGGATAGATAAGGACATTTGATGGGCACCGTCGAGAGCATTCAAGCATGGTTAAATTCAGGGGAGGAGTCGCTGCTATGGCTGATGCTTGGCATTGTCGCGCTTTCTTACCTGCTTGAAGATCTGGCCATCATTACTGCGGCAGGTTTAGCGACTCAAGGGCTCATCCCAGCTCAATATGCGTTACTTGCGATTTTCATCGGTATTGCCACCGGGGATCTTGGCCTTTATTACCTCGGGAAATCAGGGCGTTATTTCAGAGGCGTTCGTTATAAAGCCCTCACCAATAAGTACTTTCGTTCGCTCCGTACCAAATTACGCCAAAACGCATTCAGCAGCCTTTTTGTTATCCGCTTTATTCCTGGGCTACGAACCGTTGGTTTTACTCTGAGTGGCTTTTTCGCCATCCCACTGCCTACTTTCTTGTTTGCCGTTATTAGCGCAACAGCGATCTGGACTGGCGTTGTCTTCTCTACCATCTACTGTTTAGGGACATCAGCGTGGCTGCAAGCCTCTGAATATCAATGGATCGTCATCCCGTGTTCCATCGCTTTGCTGTTTGTCGGTAATCGATTAATGAATAAAACCCACTCTAGAGGATTATCATGAGTTCACCGCAAGATATTCACATCATTCCAGCACATCAAATTAATGCAGGCATGCCCCTGCTTGAAAAAGATACCGTGCGCAGTGTCTCTCCTTATGAGTTTCTTCCGACGTGGTTCTTCTACACTCCAGTAGTGATTCAAAGCCTGATGCAAGGGTTACGGCACTTTGATTGGGCGCTACCGCTCATCGCCAACCCGAGCATTAAACTCAGTGGCATGGTCGGCGAATCGAAACACGAGATACTGAGCCTTGCCGGATCGTCGAGTAAGCGTTGGATCTCTCCATTTATCACCTTAACCAAAACCGATCTCAGCAGTAAGAAACAAGCTGAAGATGCGCGCAGTGCACTCATCCAATCGGATCTTAATTTCCCTATTGTGGCGAAACCGGATCTTGGTTGCCGAGGTGTTGGGGTAAAGCTGATCAACAACCAAGATCACCTTGAGCAATATATTGAATCTTTCCCAAATCATGCTCGCTTTCTGCTGCAAGAAAAGGCGCCTTATCAAGCCGAGGCCGGCGTTTTCTATGTTCGCTACCCGAATAGCAAACAAGGCGAGATCATCTCGATCACTCTTAAATATTCGCCAATGGTGACGGGGGATGGTACCTCGACACTCAAAGAGTTAATCGAGAACAGCCCACGTGCTGGGCAGCTCAGTCACCTGTATATCCCTCGACATCAAGATAAGTTGGATCAAGTACTCGCAGAGGGCGAAGAGTTCCAACTTGCGTTCGCAGGTAGCCATAGCCGTGGCTGCATCTTCCGAGACGGCAATCAATACATCACTCAAGCTTTAACTGAACGCTTAGATGAGATATTCGACGACTTCGACGGTTTTCATTTTGGTCGGCTCGACGTCAAATTCAAGGACATGCACAGCCTAATGAGAGGTGAGGATTTCACGATCCTTGAGGTCAATGGTGCAAGTAGTGAAGCCGGGCACATCTGGGATCGCAACACACCACTGCGAGAGATATTTTCCACACTACTTCTTCAATATCGCATTCTTTTTGATATTGGCGCTCAACAGAAACAGAGAGGCCATCAACCTCCTTCTTTTAAGAGCCTGTTTAACGCGTGGCAAGAAGAGCGACGTCTTGTTCAACAATATCCGACCACCGATTAACTTTGTACGAGGATCATGAATGAACCCCACAGCCCAACCGAGCGCCCTCACTTCTTTCTCTCCTAGTATCAAGGGAGCGGTAGAGATATTGAATCAGGGTTTAGAGTTTCTATTAGCGATTTCTGACAGCGACTATCTGACACGAGCGAAGCCGCACGTCACAAGCTCTATTGGTGAGCACACTCGCCACACGCTCGATCTTTTTCATGCGCTGATTTTAAAAGAGAACGCGACCGTTGATTACAACACTCGTCGCCGTGGTCATCCGGTCGAATACGATCGTTCAATCGCAGTAAAAGAGATCCACTATGTGATCAACTGGCTTGAACGATTAGACCGCAACGATCTCGAAGCGCCTATCATGATCCAAACCGAGGTTTCGATGGATGTTCAAGTATTTGCAAGCCTACCTTCTACGCTAGAAAGAGAAGTGACTTTTGCGGCGCTGCATGCCAATCATCATTACGCGATGATCAAGGTGATCACCACCTTCCTAGACATTGAAACCTGCAACACCTTTGGTTATGCCCCAACCACCAGTAGCTATCTGAGGGAGCAATAACTATGTGTTCAGTATCTTGGTTGCTTGAAGAAAATGGCTATCAGGTCTTTTTTAATCGTGATGAGCAAAAGACCCGAGCATTAGCAATGCCACCTAAGCAGTACCGAGTTAACGGTGTCGATATCATCATGCCACTCGACCCAACTGGCGGTGGTAGCTGGATAAGCATTAATGAGTTCGGGCTTTCGCTATGCCTACTCAATAACTATCAAGGCCTTGTTCCAGTTGGTCCTTTGGTCAGCCGTGGTTTGTTACTTAAGAACCTATCCTCAAGTCGTAATATCAGTCAGCTCTCTGAAGCGTTTCATAAGCTCGACCTCCACTCTTTTGCCCCGTTTACCTTGCTGGCTTTCGCACCGAACCTAACTCAACACAATGGTTTGGTGATTGCCTACATGTGGGATGGCATTCAACAGAAAATAGTGGAAACCGACTCACCACTGTTCTCATCCGGGGTTGATTTAGAGCGAGTGCAAGCTTACCGACAAGCAAAATACGATCAGCTTATGGCAACAGGTAAGAATCAACAGAGCTTACTCAAGTTTCATTCTCACCATCACAGTGAACAGCCCCATTTAGCAACCTGTATGCATCGTGAAGATGCACACACAGTCAGCTTTACCCATTTACGTAATCTGCACGGTCAAGCCTCTATATTTTATGCACCCGGCTCACCTTGCGAACCAATAAACCCATGCCAGATAAATCAACAGCGCTTTACCTTCGATTTGTCACCCGCAATCAATCTATAGATGGAGTCCATCATGAGAAAACTAATCACCATGGTCATGCTACTTGTTAGCCCATACGTATTTGCTGCCGATGAAATCTATACCGGCTTCTTTAGCAGTAAGGCACTCGATGGCTACGATACCGTCGCATACTTCACTTCTGGAAAGCCTGTTGAAGGGAGCAAGAAGTTCAGCACAGAGTACAAAGGCGCGGACTGGTATTTCTCTTCTGAAAAGAATCTGACTTTATTTGTTAATAATCCTGAAAAATATGCCCCTCAATATGGTGGTTATTGCGCATGGGCCGTTTCTGCCAAAAACGACTTCGCACCCGGCGATCCACAGTATTGGACCATAGTTGATGACAAACTTTATCTTAACTACGACCAAGAGATTCAAGCCACTTGGGAGCAAGACCGTGCTCAGCATATTCAACAAGCCGATAAAGCTTGGCCGCAGCTGATTAAGTAAGGGAATAACCATGACATTCACTCCTGCTAAACATCTCCCAGCAGCATTTATCGCTTTTGTGTTTATTCAGTCGCTGTTCTTTAAGTTCACCGGCTCGTACGAGACAGAGTATATCTTTGGAACGCTAGCAACATGGTCAGGCTTAAGCTGGTTCGGTTCGTTTGGCGGCTACTTGATTGGATTCGCTGAATTAATAGCGGCCATTCTACTGTTCACTCGTTGGCATGGCCTTGGCGCCATTATGAGTGTGGGGATCATGAGTGGCGCAATATTCTTCCACCTGTTTACGCCATTAGGTATTCAAATGCCTGAGTTCAATGCAGCGGGTGAAATTGTCGGTTACGACGGCGGGTTATTGTTTGGCATGGCATGCCTAGTTTGGTTATGCGGTGCGTTTTTAAGTGTGAAAGATTTCAAGAATCAAGACGGTTTCCTAAACAACTTTAGTAAATAAGGTAGCTTCATTATGATTGATAGTCCTTTTCGTTTACCACGTTACACACCTTTTGGTTTAGGTGAGTCTGTTGTCGAGTGGGCAACTGGGCTATCTAAGCTAGACCGACTCTACCAAGATCGAAAAAACGAGTTATCTAGCTTTGAATTCATGAATTACACCCTATCGGCGCTCAATATCGACTACTCGGTGGCATCGGGAAGCACGGAAAACATCCCGGAAGAAGGGCCCGTCGTGATTGTGGCGAACCACCCACTTGGCGCTATTGAAGGTGTGATCCTTGCTGAACTCGTAGGATCGGTAAGAAAGGATGTGAAGGTATTAGCGAATGAGTTACTCAAGCGACTGCCTGAACTGGATGACCTTTTCATAGGTGTTGATGTCTTTAATAGTAAAGAATCGAAACGCACCAATGCCAAAGCCATTCGTGATGCCAATCGTCACCTAGCCGACGGCGGGCTATTGATCGTGTTCCCTGCAGGGGAAGTCTCAAGTTACCGCAAAGGGGCTAAAACACTAACTGATATCGAATGGAGCAAATCAGTCGCGAAGTTCGTTAAACGTCATCAAGCCACTACGGTTCCTATCTTTATCAATGGTAAAAACAGTAAGCTTTTCTATCAAGCGGGTCGTGTGCATCCACTGTTGAGAACCGCTCTACTCGGGCGTGAACTTCTTAATAAACAAGCGACAACTATCTCTATCTCGATTGGCTCATCGATTCCGTATTCAGAGATAAAATCGTTTGAAAAAGAGATGGATATCGTCAACTACCTACGACTTAATACCTACCTAATGAGTCAACAAGATAGTACGAATACACCAATCCACGCGCCTTCTTTCGATACTCAAGTGATAGCGCCAATATCACCCGAAGTATTGGCAATTGAGGTAGGCTCACTCCCTGAAGAGATGAAGCTGCTCGAACAAGGCGACTTCGAGGTCTACTGCACGCCAAGCCAATCTATTCCAAACTTAATGCGTGAGATTGGTCGAGTCAGAGAAGAGAGCTTCCGTGAAGTTGGAGAAGGCAGTGGGCTTGCTTGTGATTTAGATGAGTACGACCTTTACTACCACCAACTGTTTGTGTGGAACAAAACTAAGGCAGAATTGGTCGGCGCTTATCGACTGGGTATGGTCGACAAGTTAATCGCAGAGCACGGGTTGGACCAACTCTATTCCCGCAGTCTATTTAACTATAACCAAGAGTTTATCGATACGTTAGACAACAGCATTGAGCTTGGTCGCTCTGTAGTGAGCAAGCCTTACCAAAAGAGCCTTAACTCACTGTTATTGTTATGGAAAGGTATCGCGACCTTTGTGTCTCGTCATCCTCAATACACCCACCTATTTGGCCCGGTCAGTATCAGTAATGATTACAGCCACAATGCACGCCTGTTGATAGCAACAACCTTATCGATTCACCACTACGATGAGGAAAAGGCCAATCTGGTTTCCCCTTCATCACCGCTCAATACCAGTAGTCATGTGTTCTGGCAGAATCATCTATTATCGTCACTGGCGAGTGTGCCCCTACTTTCAAAAGTATTAGCACGGATGGAACAAGGAAAAGGCTTACCGGTATTATTGCGCCAATACCTAGGGATGAACGGGAAACTGGTTTGCTTTAACGTCGACCCATCATTTAATGATGCCTTAGATGGTTTGATTGTCGTGAACCTTAAGAAGGTACCATTGAAGACCTTAGGCAAATACATGGGTCGAGAACTTGCTCAAGATTACCTAGAGCAACACGCACGACGCTGATTTCGCCCGCTCTGTACCTACACTCAAATAAGTGCGATGATTTCGGCACTTATTTGGGTTAGGTTATTTTCATGCACACCTCTTTTATCGAACAACTGCAAAGCTTCGACTTCTCAGAAAGTCAGATTGAATCTCTAGTCGCCGTCGCCAAGCCACTTGAGCTACCGACCAGACACATTCTTATTAACCAAGGTGAGATGGCTGGCTCAATCTACTTCGTACTTGAAGGCTTGTGCCATGCTTGCTACCTCACTGATGATGGTAAGCAATACAGCAAAGAGTTCTACTGGGAACAAGATTGGATCATCGGCTTTGAGAGTCTGATAAAAAACCAAGCTTCCCCTTACCTATTAGAAACACTCACCCCCATCACAATGTTAGAACTGCCAATGAATGCAGTAATCGAGTGGCGTGCATCGAATAACCCTTTGTATTTAAAGCTGTTAGAAACACAACTGATGCATAAGGAAAACAAAGAACGCTTCATGCTGCTTTATACCCCTGAGCAACGTTACCAGCTTTTCTGCGAACACTACCCAGACCTTGAACAACGCCTCAACGACAATCAAATTGCCGCCTACTTAGGAATAACCGCGATAAGTTTGAGCAGAATTAAAGGTCGAATTAACATTAGTTAATGCCAACAATCATCACGCATAGTACATTCAGAGCATCGATAACCTCTGGATGTAAACATGATCACTTGGCACTCAATTCCTTTCTCTGAACTTTCAACACATCAGCTTTATCAACTACTTAAATTACGAGTAGATGTATTTGTGGTTGAGCAAACCTGCCCTTATCCAGAGCTTGACGGTAAAGACACATTCGCTGGTGTTCACCACCTTCTTGGTTACGCCGATGAGGAGTTAGTGGCGTGTGCTCGCTTATTACCGCCGGGCACGAGTTATGACAACACCAGCATCGGCCGAGTGGCAACTAAGCAATCAGCAAGAGGTGATGGCTTAGGCCACCAATTATTGAAAGAAGCATTAACACACTGTGAGTCTCTTTGGCCTGGCACGACCATAGATATTGGTGCACAAGAGCACCTAGAAAGTTTCTATGAAAGTCATGGATTCAAGACGATCTCTGAGATGTATCTGGAAGATGACATTCCTCATGTAGATATGAGATTAGAAAAATAATGACGAATATCACTGCCGGTATTCTATTGTTGGTTGCAGGTAATTTGTTTGCCTCGCTTTCCGATGTAGCAGTAAAGCTATTGAATGGCGAGGTACCGCCTCTTCAGTATATTTTTTTCCGACAGTTGATATCTCTGCTGATCATCACCCCACTGTGGTTACAGCAGAAAAAAGAACAACGATGCTTACAGCAAGCCAAAGTAACCTTCATTCGAGGTCAATTAATTCTAATCGGTAGTGGGTGTATGCTGGTCGCGATCACTCACTTGTCTTTGGCAACCGCCAACGCTGTATTTTATGTCGCGCCTTTATTGATGTTGCCGCTCTCTATGTTGTTATTGAAAGAGCAACCTGCACTCGGCAAGGTCATCGCCACTACCATAGGTTTTATTGGTACATTAATTGTATTGAGGCCATCACAATTTCATTGGGCAGCACTGTTTGCTTTAGGTACAGCACTCACCCTCGCACTATTTAATGTACTCGTAAGAAAGCTGCCTAGCGAACAAACTGTTGTCACAACGCTGTGGTGGACAACCTTATTCTCTATTCCTGCATCATTGATACTGTGCTTCTTATACTGGCAACCTGTGTCTGTCGAGCACTTAGGATACATAGCACTAAGTGCAACACTCATCTTAAGCTATAACGGCCTTGCGGTTACTGCCTACCAAAAAGCACACTCTAGCCAAATTGCCTTGGCTGAATATTCAGGCTTGGTGTTTGTCGCGCTAATAGGCGCCATTTGGTTCGATGAGATTCCAGATACATTAACCTTTATCGGTATCATGCTGATCATCTTGCCACTCGCCCCTTTTAAGCGACCAAAAAAAAGAGCTAATGCTTAGCTCTTTTCTATCGTGCTGTTGAGTTCATAACTCAAGCAAGGCACTTATTTACTACGGCCAAAGCCGCCATCAGACAAGCGGAAGAACATCACCGATGTGTTGCCTTTCTCTAACTGCAGGATATCAAGCTGCCCGGTCTCGGCCAGTTTGAATCGAACTAACTGGCCTTTACGAATCTGACTTAGTGGTTTGTCTGAGCCTTCAATACGCACTAGCGCATTCAAGTCCGACAACGGTAAATCGTTGTTTCGAAAAACCTGTGCTAACGTATCCCCTTGCTTTACGAGGTACTCCTGCCAGTTGTTGTTGCTCGTTTCTGATGAACTGCTCTTGGCATTTTGCTGTTCGCTTAAGCCAACGGTGTTTATCTCTAGCTCAACGCGCGATGTTGTTGGCGCAACGTCTACTTTAGGTTCTGGTAGCGGCACAAAAAGTAATATCAGTACGATCGGAGAAATCACCATCAACAGTCTTTGGTGTAACTTCGGCAATGAGCCCAAAGTTTGCGCTGTCGAGGTTTTCATTTTCTTCACATCGATCGAACTCAATTTCTCTTTGACCTGATTCAGTCGATCCTTGAATTCTGCTAAGTGGTCAACTTTCTGTTTTTTCTTTTGACGACGATTCATACCACTGCGTCCTATACATTGAATAACTACAGTATAAAAACCAAAGTACCAACAGTATAGATCTTTCCGTCACAACAAGGCTCAAAGCGAGAAAATTGACATGGCTGTGATTTGGGCACGGTAAAGCGCAAGTGATCAGAGGCTAGCCGTTTCTTCACGCTGCTAATACTGGTATTCTTACCCTTTTCGTACTGACAAAAAGAGTGACTTTTCATGTCTGAAGTAAAATTTGAAACTGTAGAGCAAAAAGCTAGCTACGGTATCGGTCTACAAATGGGCCAACAACTTGCTGGTTCTGGTCTTGAAGGCCTAAACGTTGACGCAATCGCTGCTGGTATCGCAACAGCTCTAGTTGGCGACATGCCAGCTATCGAAGTTGACGAAATCAACAACGCACTACAAGAGCTACACACTCGTGGTGAAGCTGCACGTCAAGAACTAGCTAAAGCTGCTGCTGCTGACGGCGAAGCTTTCCTAGCTGACAACGCTCTTCGTTCAGAAGTAACGGTTCTTGAGTCTGGTCTTCAGTACGAAGTACTAACTGAAGGTACTGGCGAAATCCCAACTGCAGACAAGCAAGTACGTGTTCACTACCACGGCGAACTAACTGACGGTACTGTTTTCGACAGCTCTGTATCTCGCGGTCAACCTGCTGAGTTCCCAGTAACTGGCGTAATTCAAGGTTGGGTACAAGCTCTACAAATGATGCCTGTTGGTTCTAAGTGGAAGCTATACATCCCTCAAGATCTAGCATACGGTGAGCGTGGCGCAGGTGCTGCAATCCCACCATTTGCTGCTCTAGTATTTGAAGTAGAACTTCTAGCAATTCTTTAATTTTTATAAAAACCTATAGTAAAACAAAATACTATAGGCAAATAAAATTGAAATAATCCAACGGCGATGTGACTACATCGCCGTTTTTCGTTTATAGTGAAAGAGTAAATTACTTTATTACTTAAGGACGAATAATGAAGAAAGTACTCATCACAGTTTTAAGCAGCCTTGCTGTTGTCTCTTGCGCTAGCACTAGTGACTCTGAACAAACCAGTTCATCATCAGATACTAACTATTCCCAACTATCCCAAACTGCACTAATGGCAGCAGTGAATATGTGGTCTCAACAAAACGAAACAACGCCGCTTGCAGATACCGTTGCCGACCAAGCTTCTGTTACCAGCGATCAAGCTATTGGCGGTATCGGTTCAATGTTGGCTCTTGCTCAAAACTCTCTTGGCACTGCTGACAACAAAGAACTTACAACGCTGATTCCTGGCATGTCGACTCTTGAGTCTACGGGGCTATCATCACTACTAAACTCACAAGGCGCAGTTGAAAGTGCCTTTTCTAGTTTAGGTATGGATCCATCGATGGTATCAACGTTTGCACCAATCATTCTGCAAACACTGCAATCTCAAGGCGCAACAAGCGGCTTGATGGATTCACTTGCAGCTATATGGCAATAACCGTTAGTTATTAATAGCTAGCTTAAGAATTTGATAAGGGCACTTCGGTGCTCTTTTTTATGCGTGGAAGAAAAGATATTTGAGATGAGATGAGATGAGATGAGATGAGATGAGATGAGATGAGATGAGATGAGATGAGATATTGTTGAAAAATGGAGCAGATAAGACAAGCAAAAATGCCAAACATCATGGTGCAATTTCTAATATCTATTCCTTATTCGACAGATACAAAAAAGCCGAGCTAATGCTCGGCTTTTGTATTAAGAATCTAGTATAGATTACTCAGCAGCTTCTTCAGCAGCTGGGCGGTCTACAAGCTCAATGTAAGCCATTGGAGCTTTATCACCAGTACGGAAACCACATTTAAGAATGCGAGTGTAACCACCTTGGCGAGCCGCGAAACGCGGGCCTAGTTCATTAAATAGTTTTGCTACAACTTCGTTATCACGAGTGCGAGCAAATGCAAGACGACGGTTAGCAACACTGTCTGTCTTAGCTAGGGTAATCAATGGCTCAATTACGCGACGTAGTTCTTTTGCTTTAGGCACGGTAGTTTTAATAACTTCGTGACGAACAAGAGAGCTAGCCATGTTGCTGAACATCGCTTTGCGATGACTGCTGTTGCGGTTGAGTTGACGACCACTTTTACGATGGCGCATGACCTAATCCTTCTAACTTTTCGATTAATCTTCAGCGATTGACGCTGGTGGCCAGTTTTCTAGACGCATGCCTAGAGAAAGACCACGTGAAGCAAGCACATCTTTAATCTCTGTAAGAGATTTCTTACCAAGGTTTGGCGTTTTAAGTAGCTCAACCTCAGTGCGCTGTACAAGATCACCGATGTAGTGAATCGCTTCTGCTTTCAAACAGTTAGCAGAGCGAACTGTTAGTTCAAGATCGTCTACAGGACGTAGTAGGATAGGATCGAATTCTGGCTTCTCTTCCTTCTCCTCAGGTACACGTACATCACGAAGATCTACGAACGCATCCAGTTGTTCAGCTAAAATAGTAGCTGCACGACGAATTGCTTCCTCAGGTTCTAGAGTACCGTTCGTTTCCATATCGATAACAAGCTTGTCTAAATCAGTACGTTGCTCTACACGTGCCGCTTCTACAGCGTAAGCGATTTTATCAACCGGGCTGTAAGTAGCGTCAACTAGTAGACGACCGATAGGACGCTCATCTTCTTCAGTATGGATGCGAGCTGAAGCTGGAACGTAACCACGACCACGTTCTACTTTGATACGCATAGCGATCTCAGCATTGTCATCCGTTAGGTGACAAATTACGTGCTCAGGGTTAGCGATCTCTACATCACCATCGTGGGTGATGTCACCTGCAACAACAGGGCCTGAGCCTGATTTGTTCAGTGTAATAAACACTTCATCTTTGCCTTCAGCAACGCGTACAGCCAAACCTTTAAGGTTTAGAAGGATTTCCAGGATATCTTCCTGAACGCCTTCTTTAGTGCTGTATTCGTGTAGCACACCTTCAATTTCAACTTCTGTTATGGCACAACCCGGCATAGAAGATAGAAGAATGCGGCGAAGAGCATTACCTAGAGTGTGGCCGAAACCGCGCTCTAATGGCTCAAGAGTTACTTTCGCGTGTGTCGTATTGATCTGTTCAATGTCAACAAGACGCGGCTTAAGAAATTCTGTTACAGAACCCTGCATTGTGTCCTCTCTTTTTTTAACCTTACTTAGAGTAAAGTTCGACGATCAAGTGTTCATTGATGTCAGCTGATAGGTCAGAACGCTCAGGCATACGCTTGAATGTACCTTCCATTTTGCCAGCATCTACTTCAATCCAAGTTGGCTTTTCACGTTGTTCAGCAACTTCTAGAGCCGCTTTAATACGAGATTGCTGTTTAGCTTTCTCGCGGATAGAAACAACGTCGTTTGCCGCTACTTTGAAAGAAGGAACGTTTACAACTTTACCGTTAACTAGGATAGACTTGTGGCTAACTAGTTGACGAGATTCAGCACGAGTAGCGCCAAAGCCCATACGGTAAACTACGTTATCAAGACGACCTTCAAGAAGCTGAAGCAGGTTTGCACCTGTGTTGCCTTTAAGACGTGCAGCTTCTTTGTAGTAGTTGCGGAATTGTTTTTCTAGAACGCCGTAGATACGACGAACTTTTTGCTTCTCACGAAGCTGAACGCCATACTCAGATAGACGACCGCGACGAGCGCCGTGTACACCTGGTGCGTTATCAATTTTACACTTGGTATCGATCGCACGGACACCAGACTTAAGGAATAAGTCAGTACCTTCGCGACGGCTAAGCTTCAGCTTAGGACCCAAATATCTTGCCATGATCTTTCTCCAATATTCCTAGAAACGAAACTTAAACGCGACGTTTCTTAGGTGGACGACAACCGTTATGAGGGATTGGTGTCGCATCAACAATGTTAGTGATACGGAAACCAGCAGCGTTCAGTGCACGAACAGTAGATTCGCGACCTGGACCTGGACCCTTAACCATAACTTCCAAGTTCTTTAGGCCATATTCTTTAGCCATTTCACCACAACGCTCAGCTGCAACTTGTGCTGCGAACGGAGTAGATTTACGAGAACCACGGAAACCTGAACCACCTGCTGTAGCCCATGCAAGAGCGTTGCCTTGACGGTCAGTGATAGTTACGATTGTGTTGTTGAAAGAAGCATGAATGTGCGCTACGCCATCAGCTACTTGCTTGCGTACGCGCTTACGCGCGCGAGTTGGTTGTTTTGCCATTGTACTCTACCTTATCCGACTATTTCTTGATCGGCTTGCGCGGACCCTTACGGGTGCGAGCGTTGGTTTTAGTACGCTGTCCACGTAGTGGTAGACTGCGACGATGACGAAGACCGCGGTAACAGCCAAGGTCCATAAGACGCTTGATGTTCATCGATACTTCACGACGTAGATCACCTTCTACAGTGTACTTAGCTACACCATCACGCAGTTGATCGATCTGCTCTTCAGTTAGTTCACTGATCTTAGCATCTTCAGCAATACCCACTTCAGCTAGAATAGCTTGAGAGCGAGTTTTACCGATACCGTAGATTGCAGTAAGTGCAATTACAGAATGCTTATGATCAGGAATGTTAATGCCGGCTATACGGGCCATTATTCACTCCTAAGGGGTTCATAAAAGAATTATCCGCAGCAAAGCCCGTTATGGATACGCTGCGGCATACTACTTCTTTTGCACGCAAAAGGTAGGCCGAGGAATATACTCGACTCTACCTTGTATTTCAAGTAAAAATTTCTGCTAATTAGCCTTGGCGTTGCTTATGCTTTGGCTCACTGCAAATCACGCGAACGACACCGTTACGCTTGATAACTTTACAGTTACGGCAGATTTTTTTAACGGAAGCACGAACTTTCATTGCTAAACTCCGTAAATGGAATCGAAATAATTACCACCGAATTAACGGCCGTAACCTTTCAGATTCGCTTTCTTTAACACAGAATCATACTGTTGTGACATCAGATGAGTCTGTACCTGTGCCATGAAATCCATGATAACTACCACTACGATTAGTAGTGATGTGCCGCCGAAGTAGAAACGAACGTTCCACGCGACCATCATGAACTCAGGAATCAGACATATAAAAGTAATGTATAGAGCGCCCGCAAGGGTTAGTCTAGTCATCACTTTATCGATATATTTCGCTGTCTGCTCACCTGGGCGGATACCGGGTACGAATGCACCAGACTTCTTCAAGTTATCAGCTGTTTCACGTGGGTTAAACACCAACGCTGTATAGAAGAAACAGAAGAAGATTATAGCTGCTGCATAAAGCATTACATACAAAGGTTGACCTGGGCTAAGAGCTAATGACACGTCAGTTAACCAACCGAACGCGCTGCTTTCACCATTTTGACCAAACCACTGTGCTAATGTTCCTGGGAACAAAATAATACTCGATGCAAAAATCGCTGGAATAACACCTGCCATATTAATCTTAAGAGGCAAGTGAGAGCTTTGTGCTGCAAAAACTTTACGACCTTGTTGACGTTTCGCATAGTTAACGACGATACGACGTTGACCACGCTCCATGAAAACTACGAAGTAAATAACAGCAAAAGACAATACAGCAATCAACAGCAGAAGAAGCACATGCAATTCACCTTGACGCGCTTGCTCGATTGTTTGACCGATTGCAGAAGGCAATCCAGCAACAATACCTGCAAAAATCAGAATGGAAATACCATTACCGATTCCTCGCTCAGTGATTTGTTCACCTAACCACATTAAGAACATGGTACCAGTTACTAAACTCACGGTAGCAATAAGCGTAAACATGGTTTGGTTGATAACAACCAGATTGTCGACCATGTTTGGTAAGCCTGTTGCGATACCAATAGCTTGGAATGTTGCAAGTACAAGCGTGCCGTAGCGTGTATATTGGCTTATCTTACGACGGCCTGCTTCACCCTCTTTCTTGAGTTCCGCTAACGCTGGATGAACTACAGTTAGCAATTGGACTACGATCGATGCCGAAATGTACGGCATGATACCCAATGCTAATATAGATGCACGCTCAAGAGCACCACCGGAGAACATGTTAAACATTTCAACGATGGTACCTTTTTGCTGATCGAACAAATCGGCAAGTACAGCTGCGTCAATACCAGGGATCGGCACAAAAGAGCCGGCTCGGAATACTAAAAGTGCACCAATTACGAATAATAAGCGCGACTTTAGTTCACTTAAGCCGCTCTGAGCACTACGAAAATCTTGTCCTGGTTTCTTAGCCATCTGTACCTCGTTCCTCGAGATTATTCCTCGATTTTACCGCCTGCAGCTTCGATTGCAGCTTTAGCGCCTTTAGTCACGCGTAGACCTTTAACAGTCACAGCTTTGCTTAGGTCACCAGAAAGAACGATCTTAACAAATTCGATGTTCTTAGTGATAACGTTAGCAGCTTTAAGGCTGTTAAGATCAACTACGTCACCTGTTACTTTCGCTAGCTCAGCTAGACGAACTTCAGCAGACACTAGGCTCTTACGAGAAGTGAAACCGAATTTAGGTAGACGTTGTTTTAGAGGCATTTGACCGCCTTCAAAACCTGGACGAACAGAGCCGCCAGAACGTGACTTTTGACCTTTGTGACCGCGGCCACCTGTTTTACCAAGGCCAGAACCGATACCACGACCTACACGCTTCTTAGAAGGTTTAGAGCCAGCAGCCGGTGATAGAGTATTCAAACGCATTCTGATTACTCCTCAATCTTAACCATGTAGTAAACCTTGTTGATCATACCGCGTACGCACGGAGTATCTTCAAGTTCTACTGTATGGTTGATGCGACGAAGACCTAGACCTTTAAGACACGCTTTGTGCTTAGGTAGGCGACCAATTGAGCTTTTAGTTTGAGTTACTTTAATAGTTGCCATCGTGTGCTTACTCCGAAATAGATTCAACAGTTAGACCACGTTTAGCAGCAACCATTTCTGGTGACTTAACGTCTACTAGAGCACCAATCGTTGCACGAACGATGTTGATCGGGTTCGTTGAACCGTATGCTTTAGAAAGTACGTTATGTACGCCCGCAACTTCAAGTACAGCACGCATTGCACCACCGGCAATAACACCTGTACCTTCTGCAGCTGGCTGCATGTAAACTTTAGAGCCCGAATGACGACCTTTCACCGGGTGGTGAAGAGTGCCTTCGTTAAGCGATACTGTAACCATGTTACGGCGCGCTTTTTCCATTGCTTTTTGAATCGCAGCAGGTACTTCACGAGCTTTGCCGTAACCGAAACCTACGCGACCGTTACCGTCACCAACTACTGTTAGTGCAGTAAAGCTCATGATTCGACCACCTTTAACCGTCTTAGATACACGGTTAACTGCGATCAGCTTTTCTTGCAAATCATTAGCTTGTTGTTGTTCTTTAGCCATCTTCCAACCCTACCTTAGAATTTCAGACCAGCTTCGCGAGCAGATTCTGCTAGCGCCGCTACTCGACCGTGGTATTGGAAACCAGAACGATCAAATGCAACTGAAGCTACGCCTTTTTCAAGAGCGCGCTCAGCAACAGCTTTACCAACTGCTTTAGCTGCATCAACGTTACCAGTGTTCTTAACTTGCTCACGGATCGCTTTTTCTACAGTAGAAGCAGCTGCGATAACCTCAGAGCCGTTTGCCGCGATAACTTGTGCGTAAACATGGCGAGGAGTACGGTGTACTACCAGGCGAGTTGCACCAAGTTCTGCAATCTTACGACGTGCACGTGTAGCACGACGGATGCGAGATGCTTTCTTATCCATAGTGATACCTTACTTCTTCTTAGCTTCTTTAGTACGCACATTTTCATCTGCGTAACGAACACCTTTGCCTTTGTAAGGCTCAGGAGCACGGTAAGAACGAATGTCAGCCGCAACTTGACCTACTACTTGCTTATCGCAACCAGTAATGATGATCTCAGTTTGGCTAGGGCACTCAGCTTTAATACCTTCAGGTAGAGCGTGCTCTACTGGGTGAGAAAAACCAAGAGTTAGAGCTACAGAGTTGCCTTTCATAGCAGCACGGTAACCAACACCCTTAAGAGTTAGCTTCTTAGTGAAGCCCTCAGTAACACCCATAACCATGTTATTAACTAGAGCGCGAGCTGTACCAGCTTGTGCCCATGCGTTAGTAACACCTTCTTTCGGACCGAAAGTTAGGTTGGTTTCTTCCTGTGCAATAACTACGGCGCTGTTAAGAACGCGAGTAAGCTCACCTTTGCTACCTTTTACAGTAACTTCTTGGCCGTTTAGTTTCACCTCTACGCCAGCTGGAATAGCGACAGGTGCTTTAGCAACACGAGACATAATCTACTCCTTAAGCTACGTAACAGATGATTTCACCGCCAAGACCTGCTTTACGAGCAGCACGGTCAGACATCAGACCCTTGGAAGTAGAAACAACTGCAATACCAAGACCACCCATCACTGTAGGTAAAGAGTCTTTATTTTTATAAACTCTTAGACCAGGACGTGATACACGCTTGATTTGCTCGATTACAGGTTTAGCTTGGAAGTACTTAAGAGTAACTTCTAGCTCAGGTTTTGCTTCGCTGTTAACAGCGAAGTCTACGATGTAACCTTCAGCTTTAAGTAATGCAGCAATTGCAACTTTAAGCTTTGAAGAAGGCATTTTTACAGCAACTTTGTTTGCTGCCTGACCGTTACGAACTCGGGTCAGCATATCCGAAATCGGATCTTGCATGCTCATAAGATTTACTCCAAATGATTAAGTGGCAATTACCAGCTAGCCTTACGAAGACCCGGAATCTCGCCTTTCATGCAAGCTTCACGAACCTTAATGCGGCTTAGACCGAATTTACGTAGGTAACCGTGTGGACGACCAGTTTGGTTGCAACGGTTGCGCTGACGTGATGCACTTGAATCACGTGGAAGAGATTGCAGTTTAAGAACCGCATTCCAACGATCTTCTTCAGATGCGTTTACATCGCTAATGATAACTTTTAGCGCAGAACGCTTTTCAGCGAACTTAGCTACTAGTTTTGCACGTTTAGCTTCACGTGCTTTCATTGATTGTTTAGCCATAACAGTAACCCTACCCTTACTTACGGAATGGGAAGTTAAAGGCAGCCAGCAGAGCTCGGCCTTCCTCATCGGAACCCGCAGAAGTCGTGATAGTAATATCAAGACCGCGGACACGATCGACTTTATCGTAGTCGATTTCCGGAAAGATGATTTGCTCGCGAACGCCCATGCTGTAGTTACCGCGACCGTCAAAAGACTTAGCGCTAACACCACGGAAATCACGTACACGTGGAAGTGCGATAGAGATTAAACGCTCTAAAAATTCCCACATGCGCTCACCACGCAAGGTTACTTTACAACCAATTGGGTAGCCTTCACGAATTTTGAAACCAGCTACAGATTTACGCGCTTTAGTGATAAGTGGCTTTTGACCAGAGATCGTTGCCATATCAGCTGCTGCGTTTTCTAGCAGTTTCTTATCGTTGATTGCTTCACCAACGCCCATGTTTAGGGTGATTTTCTCAATCCTAGGGACTTGCATGACGCTTGTGTAGCTGAACTCTTTGGTAAGCTCAGCGACTACAGACGACTTGTAGTAATCATGCAGTTTCGCCATAGTAGAACTCCAAATTACTTCTAATTAGTTAGAAACAGTTTCGCCGTTAGATTTGAAGAAACGAACTTTCTTGCCATCTTCGATACGGAAACCGATACGGTCTGCTTTACCAGTAGCCGCGTTAAAAACAGCAACGTTAGAAGCATCAATAGCTGCTTCTTGTTCAACGATGCCACCTTGTTGACCTAGAGCCGGAACCGGCTTTTGGTGTTTCTTAACAAGGTTGATGCCTTCAACGATAACTTTACCAGTTGTCAGAACCTTAGTTACTTTACCTTTCTTGCCTTTATCTTTACCAGCAAGAATGATTACTTCGTCATTACGACGGATTTTAGCTGCCATATTGCCGCTCCTTACAGAACTTCAGGTGCTAGTGATACAATCTTCATGAATTTCGCGTTACGAAGTTCACGAGTCACAGGACCAAAGATACGTGTGCCGACTGGTTGCTCAGTAGTGTCATTTAACAATACACAAGCATTACTGTCGAAGCGAATGACAGAACCGTCTGGGCGACGAACGCCTTTACGGGTGCGCACTACTACCGCCTTCAGAACATCACCTTTTTTTACTTTACCGCGAGGAATCGCTTCCTTCACTGTAACCTTGATGACGTCACCGATATGTGCATAACGGCGGTGAGAGCCACCCAGAACCTTAATACACATTACCTTGCGCGCGCCAGAGTTATCTGCTGCGTCAAGTGTACTTTGCATCTGGATCATTGTTAGTGCTCCGCTAAATATTAAAACTAGACCCTCTCGGGTCGGGCTGCCTCTTTAAAAGGGACGCGAATTGTACCACCCTTTTTTTAAATTGGGTAGACAAAAAACAAGCGGCTCCAAAAAATTATTTGGAGCCGCTTATAAGTTATAGAATTACAAAGATTAAATCTTCGCTTTTTCTAGAACTTTAACCAATGTCCAAGACTTAGTCTTAGACAGAGGACGACACTCAGCGATTTCAACTTTGTCGCCTAGGCCACAAGTGTTGTCTTCGTCGTGTGCGTGTACTTTAGTCGTGCGTTTGATGAACTTACCGTAAATTGGGTGTTTTACAGTGCGTTCAATAGCAACAACGATAGACTTGTCCATCTTGTCACTTACTACACGGCCTTGCTGGATGCGGTTAGTTTCGCTCATTATGCGCCTGCCTTTTCAGTCAAAACAGTTTTCACACGTGCGATGTCACGGCGTACAGCTTTTAGAGTATGAGTTTGCTGTAGTTGACCAGTTGCAGCTTGCATGCGCAAGTTGAACTGTTCACGTAGCAAATTCAATAGCTCAGCGTTAAGCTCTTCAACGTTCTTTTCGCGTAGATCTTGTGCTTTCATCACATCACCTGCTTAGTTACAAAAGTAGTTTTAACAGGCAGTTTACGTGCCGCTAGGCGGAACGCTTCACGTGCCAACTCTTCAGGTACGCCATTCATCTCGTACATAACTTTGCCTGGTTGGATTTGAGCAACCCAGTACGCAACTGAACCTTTACCTTTACCTTGACGAACTTCAAGAGGCTTTTCAGTAATCGGCTTGTCTGGGAATACACGGATCCAGATTTGACCTTGACGCTTAATGTGACGTGTCATAGCACGACGTGCCGCTTCGATTTGACGTGCAGTCAGACGACCACGGCCAACAGCTTTAAGACCGAATTCGCCGAAGCTTACTTCAGTACCTTTAGCTAGACCACGGTTACGACCAGTCATAACCTTGCGGAACTTAGTACGTTTTGGTTGTAGCATCGTTCGACTCCTTACTTACGGCCTTTACGCTGCTTCTTAGGCTTATCGCCTTTTGGCTCTACTGCGTTAGCAGCTGGCATACCGCCTAGAATCTCACCTTTGAAGATCCAAACTTTAATGCCGATCACACCGTATTGAGTGTGAGCCGAAGAAGTTGCGTAATCAATGTCTGCACGTAGAGTGTGTAGAGGCACACGGCCTTCACGGTACCACTCAGAACGTGCGATTTCAGCACCGCCAAGACGGCCGCCTACTTGTACTTTGATGCCTTTAGCGCCTAGACGCATAGCATTTTGTACCGCACGCTTCATTGCACGACGGAACATAACACGACGCTCTAGTTGAGACGCGATGCTATCAGCTACAAGCTGACCATCTAGCTCAGGCTTACGTACTTCAGCGATGTTAATTTGCGCTGGTACACCTGCGATTTTAGCTACAGCTGCGCGTAGCTTCTCTACGTCTTCACCTTTCTTACCGATAACAACGCCAGGACGAGCAGTGTGAATAGTCACACGGATGCTCTTAGCTGGACGCTCGATAACGATACGAGATAATGATGCTTTTTGTAGTTCCTTTGTAAGGAACTGACGTACCTTGAAGTCGCCGTCTAGGTTGTCAGCGAATTCGTTGGTATTAGCAAACCATGTAGCATTCCAAGGCTTAACGATGCCAAGACGAATACCATTAGGATGTACTTTCTGACCCATTGCTTACTCTCCTAGTCTTTAGCGATCTGCTACAACAATAGTGATGTGGCTTGAACGCTTCAAGATACGATCCGCACGACCTTTAGCACGAGGCATAATACGCTTCATGATAGGGCCCTCATCTACGAAGATTTTAGCGACATTTAGATCGTCGATATCTGCACCTTCGTTATGTTCCGCGTTAGCGATAGCTGACTCAAGAACCTTCTTAACTAATACAGCAGCTTTTTTGTTGCTGAAAGTTAGAATTTCTAGAGCTTGGTCTACCGACTTACCGCGAATTTGGTCTGCAACTAAGCGAGCTTTCTGTGGAGAAATACGAGCAAAGTTATGTTTAGCTAAAGCTTCCATCATCTACTCCTTATTTCTTCTTAGCTTTCTTATCTGCAGCATGACCGCGATAAGTACGAGTTGGTGCAAATTCGCCCAGTTTGTGACCGATCATTTCTTCGGTAACGAAAACTGGAACGTGCTGACGACCATTATGGACAGCGATGGTCAAACCAATCATTGTTGGGATGATCATTGAGCGACGGGACCAAGTCTTAATAGGCTTTTTGTCTCCGCTTTCCACCGCTTTCTCTACCTTCTTCAGCAAGTGTAGGTCAATAAAAGGACCTTTCTTGAGAGAACGTGGCATGGCGATTCCTCTTTATAAATTATTTAGTGCGACGACGTACGATGTACTTGTCAGTGCGCTTGTTCTTACGAGTCTTGAAGCCCTTAGTAGGAACGCCCCAAGGAGAAACTGGGTGACGACCACCAGATGTGCGGCCTTCACCACCACCATGTGGGTGATCCACCGGGTTCATTACTACACCACGTACGGTTGGACGTACGCCGCGCCAGCGTGAAGCACCAGCTTTACCAAGTTCACGTAGCATATGCTCAGAGTTACCAACTTCACCGATCGTTGCACGACCTTCAGAAAGTACTTTGCGCATCTCACCAGAACGTAGACGGATAGTTACGTATGCACCATCGCGAGCGATGATTTGAGCATAAGCACCAGCCGAACGAGCTAGTTGAGCACCTTTACCAGGCTTAAGTTCAACACAGTGTACAGTAGAACCTACTGGGATGTTGCGCATCGGCAGAGTGTTACCTGCTTTGATTGCAGCATCTACGCCAGATTGAATCTGGTCGCCTGCGTTAACACCTTTAGGTGCAATGATGTAACGACGCTCACCGTCTGCGTACAGAACTAGAGCGATGTTAGCACTACGGTTTGGATCGTATTCTAGACGCTCAACTTTCGCTGGGATGCCATCTTTAGTACGTTTGAAGTCAATTACACGGTAATGGTGCTTATGACCACCACCGATGTGACGTACTGTAATACGACCGTTGTTGTTACGACCACCGTTCTTAGAGTTTTTCTCTAGAAGTGGTGCGTATGGCTTACCCTTGTGTAGGTCAGCGTTAACAACTTTAACGACGTGACGACGACCAGGGGAAGTCGGCTTACATTTAACAATAGCCATTTTTACTACTCCTGTTATTCCGCGCCGCCAACGAAGTCAAGATCTTGACCTTCTTTCAAAGTAACGTAGGCTTTTTTCACGTCTGAACGACGGCCTTCACGCATACCTTGACGTTTGGTCTTACCCTTTAATACAAGAGTATTTACAGACTTAACTTCAACTTCAAATAGCTTTTCTACAGCTGCTTTGATCTCTTTCTTAGTTGCATCTTTAGCTACTTTGAAAACGATAGTGTTCGCTTTCTCAGCTGCCATAGTTGCTTTTTCAGAGATGTGCGGAGCACGTAGAACTTTTAAGATACGCTCTTCAGTGATCATGCTAGCATCTCCTCAACTTGCTTAACTGCGTCAGCAGTCATTAGAACCTTGTCGAAAGCGATTAGTGATACTGGATCAACACCAGCAACATCACGTGCATCTACTTTGTATAGGTTACGAGCAGCTAAGAATAGATTTTCATCTACTTCGCCAGTCACAATCAGAACGTCGCTTAGCTCAAGCTCTTTAAGCTTAGCTACAAGTTCTTTTGTTTTTGGTGCTTCTACAGAGAAGTTATCAACAACGATTAAACGCTCTTGACGAACTAGCTCAGAAAGAATGCTCTTCATAGCACCGCGGTACATTTTTTTGTTTACTTTTTGGCTGTGATCTTGTGGTTTCGCAGCAAAAGTAACACCACCTGTACGCCAGATTGGGCTACGAATTGTACCAGCACGTGCGCGGCCAGTACCTTTTTGACGCCATGGCTTAGCGCCACCGCCAGATACTTCAGAACGAGTCTTTTGAGCACGAGTACCTTGACGAGCACCTGCTGCATATGCAACAACTACTTGGTGTACAAGAGCTTCGTTGAAGTCACGTCCGAAAGTAGTCTCGGAAACAGTTAGTGCATCAGCACCTTTAACCATCAATTCCATTACTTACTCCTAGACGTTATGCTTTAACAGCAGGTTTTACGATCACGTTTCCGCCTGTTGAGCCCGGTACTGCACCTTTAATAAGGAGTAGATTGCGCTCAGCGTCAACACGTACGATCTCTAGGTTTTGAGTCGTTACACGCTCAGCACCCATGTGACCTGCCATTTTCTTGCCTTTAAACACGCGGCCTGGAGTTTGACATTGGCCAATTGAACCCGGTGCGCGGTGAGACAAAGAGTTACCGTGAGTCATATCTTGAGTAGAGAAGTTCCAACGCTTGATAGCGCCTTGGAAGCCTTTACCTTTAGATGTACCAGTAACGTCTACTTTTTTAATTTCGTTGAAAAGTTCTACGTTTAGCTCAGCGCCAACTTCAAACTCTTCGCCGTTTTCTAAACGGAATTCCCAAAGACCGCGACCTGCTTCTACACCCGCTTTCGCGAAGTGACCAGCTTCAGGTTTAGTTACACGGTTAGCTTTCTTAGCACCAGTAGTTACTTGGATTGCTGCGTAGCCGTCTGTCTCAAGAGTTTTAACTTGAGAAATACGGTTCGCTTCAACCTCAACAACAGTTACTGGGATAGAAACGCCTTCTTCAGTAAATACGCGGGTCATACCCACTTTACGTCCGACTAGACCAATCATTATTCTTATCTCCCTTAACCTAGGCTGATTTGAACATCAACGCCAGCTGCAAGATCAAGACGCATTAGAGCATCAACAGTTTTATCTGTTGGCTCAACGATGTCGATCAAACGCTTGTGAGTACGGATTTCGTACTGATCACGTGCATCTTTGTTGACGTGTGGAGAGGTAAGAACAGTGAAACGCTCTTTACGAGTAGGAAGTGGAATAGGACCACGAACCTGTGCGCCAGTACGTTTTGCTGTTTCAACGATTTCCGCAGTTGAAGCATCGATTAGCTTGTAATCAAACGCTTTAAGGCGGATACGAATACGTTGGTTCTGCATGAGACAGAGCTCCAATTATTAAAAATTACACAAACAATATCGCCACTCAAACCCGATAAAACGAGAGAATGCCGATTGATTTATGTGAAACCGTAGCATCCAAAATTAGGACGCATTGTCAGTTAACTTTTGAAGCAAACAAAAAGTTTACTATTTTTATTAACCGCGAACATAAGCTGAGTATACATTACTAGGTAAGACCTACTCCTCAGTGCTCATTGGTTCACAACCAGCGTTAGCCAGTGCGATGCATTATACAGATCACACTTTAGTATGCAAGTAGTGTTGGAAAAATAATCGGAATTTATTGGAAGTTGGTTTTGTATCGAGAGAGAAGAAGATAGATGGAAGGTGATATTTCTTTAGAGAAAACAAAAGGGAAGCCGAAGCTTCCCTTTTTTTCAGATGCGTGCTCTTCTAATGAAGAGTGTCCAAAAATCTAAATGCTATTAAGCGAAGATTTTAGCTACAACACCAGCACCAACTGTACGGCCACCTTCGCGGATTGCGAAACGTAGACCTTCGTCCATTGCGATTGGAGCGATTAGCTCAACAGTCATTTGAACGTTGTCACCTGGCATTACCATTTCTACGCCTTCTGGTAGAGTGATGTCGCCTGTTACGTCAGTTGTACGGAAGTAGAACTGTGGACGGTAACCTTTGAAGAAAGGAGTGTGACGGCCGCCTTCGTCTTTAGAAAGTACGTATACTTCAGACTCAAACTTAGTGTGTGGGTTGATAGAACCTTTCGCAGAAAGTACTTGACCACGTTCAACGTCATCACGCTTAGTACCACGTAGAAGTGCACCAACGTTCTCACCTGCACGACCTTCGTCAAGCAGTTTACGGAACATTTCAACACCAGTACAAGTAGTAAGAGTAGTCTCTTTGATACCAACGATTTCTACTTCGTCACCTACACGTAGGATACCGCGCTCGATACGACCAGTTACAACAGTACCACGACCTTGGATTGAGAATACATCTTCAATTGGTAGTAGGAACGGTTGGTCAACTGCACGCTCTGGCTCAGGAATGTAAGAATCTAGTGCTTCTGCAAGCTCAACGATCTTGTCTTCCCACTGCTTCTCGCCGTTTAGTGCGCCAAGTGCAGAACCTTGGATAACTGGTAGGTCATCACCTGGGAAGTCGTATTCAGAAAGAAGTTCACGAACTTCCATCTCAACTAGCTCAAGTAGCTCTTCGTCATCAACCATGTCACATTTGTTCATGAATACGATGATGTAAGGGATACCAACTTGACGACCAAGTAGGATGTGCTCACGAGTTTGAGGCATAGGGCCGTCAGTCGCAGCAACAACTAGGATACCGCCGTCCATTTGTGCAGCACCAGTGATCATGTTTTTAACATAATCCGCGTGTCCTGGACAGTCTACGTGTGCGTAGTGACGTGCTGGAGTGTCGTACTCAACGTGAGAAGTTGCGATTGTGATACCGCGCTCACGCTCTTCTGGAGCGTTATCGATAGATGCGAAATCTTTAGCAACACCGCCGTATACTTTTGCAAGAGTAGTACAGATAGCAGCAGTTAGAGTTGTTTTACCGTGGTCAACGTGGCCGATAGTACCAACGTTTACGTGCGGTTTCGTACGTTCAAATTTTTCTTTAGACACAATCGTGTTCCTTCCTAGTTATGATTCGCCACGTTCATTATTGAGCGAGACGCGCCAGAAATTGCTATTTTATGCGCCAACTCTCGTTAGCGCAATATTTGGACGCATTGTTCTTTCAAAAAATGAAAAAAAATGCCTTCCTTTTGTTTAACCACGCTCTGCAATGATTGCTTTTGCAACATTGTTAGGCACTTCAGCGTACTCACTAAACTCCATAGAGTAAGAAGCACGACCTTGTGTCGCAGAACGTAAATCAGTTGCGTAACCGAACATGACAGACAACGGAACTTGTGCACGAATTATCTTCAGGCCAGCTGTCCCCTCGTCCATACCTTCGATGATGCCGCGACGACGGTTAATATCGCCAACAACGTCACCCATCCAGTCTTCTGGAGTAGTTACTTCAACTTTCATCATAGGCTCAAGCAAAACTGGTTGCGCTTCAAGTGCACCCGTTCTGAAAGCCATAGAGGCAGCGATTGTAAACGCCATCTCACTTGAATCTGTTTCATGGTAAGAACCATCATATAGTGTAGCTTTGATATCCAAAACTGGATAGCCAGCAAGCACACCATTGTTCATCTGCTCTTCAACGCCTTTAGCGACTGAAGCAATAAACTCTTTCGGTACGATACCATTGGCAATTTCATCCACAAAGACAAAGCCTTCGCCAGCTTCTGATGGTTCCAGTTTCAGCCATACGTGACCGTACTGACCTTTACCACCATGTTCACGGATAAATTTACCTTCCGCTTTCGCTGTACCACGAATAGTCTCACGGTAAGCCACTTGCGGGTTACCAACGTTGCAGTTCACGCTAAATTCACGCTTCATACGGTCAACGATGATATCTAAGTGTAGTTCACCCATACCAGAAATTAGAGTCTGGCCAGTTTCCGCATCCATATCAACGCGGAACGATGGGTCTTCCGCTGCTAGTTTACCTAGAGCGATAGTCATTTTATCTTGATCAGCTTGAGAGCTTGGCTCTACAACGATCTGAATAACTGGGTCTGGGAACTCCATGCGCTCAAGAACAATCTTATGGTTCTGGTCACAAAGGGTTTCACCAGTAGTCACATCTTTCAGGCCAATGATGGCTGCGATGTCACCTGCTCGTACTTCTTTTACTTCTTCACGCTTGTTTGAGTGCATTTGAACAATGCGACCTAAGCGTTCACGTTGTTTCTTCACAGAGTTGTAAGCTGTTTTACCGCTTTCAACAACACCAGAGTAAACACGGATGAAAGTTAAAGTACCAACGAATGGGTCTGTTGCAATCTTGAATGCTAGCGCTGAGAACGGTTCTTTGTCGTCTGCGTGACGCTCTGCTTCGTTCTCGTCTTCATCGATACCCTTAATTGCAGGTACATCGACTGGAGAAGGAAGGAAATCAACAACTGCATCTAGAACAGCTTGTACACCTTTGTTTTTGAATGCACTACCACAAGTAGCAAGTACGATTTCATTATTAAGGGTACGAGTACGAAGACCTTGTTTGATTTCAGCTTCTGTTAGTTCACCTTCTTCAAGGTACTTATCCATCAGCTCTTCATTTGCTTCTGCAGCAGCTTCAACAAGTTCTGTACGATATTCTTCAGCCATTTCTTGCATGTCTGCAGGGATATCTTCGTACGTAAAAGTCATGCCTTGGTCAGCTTCGTTCCAGTTAATTGCCTTCATCTTGATAAGATCGACAACGCCTTGGAAGTTTTCTTCAGCACCAATGTTCAGTTGAATTGGAACAGGAGTTGCGCCTAGGCGGTCCTTGATCTGTTCAACTACGCGCAAGAAGTCTGCGCCGGTACGGTCCATTTTATTAACGAAAACCATACGTGGAACTTGGTACTTATCAGCTTGACGCCATACTGTCTCTGACTGAGGTTCAACACCAGATGAGCCACAGAACACAACAACTGCACCATCAAGTACACGCAAAGAACGTTCTACTTCGATTGTGAAGTCAACGTGTCCAGGAGTGTCGATGATGTTGATACGGTGGTCCGAGAACTGAGCTTCCATACCACGCCAAAACGTAGTGGTTGCTGCTGAAGTGATCGTAATACCGCGCTCTTGCTCTTGCTCCATCCAGTCCATGGTTGCTGCACCATCGTGAACTTCGCCGATTTTATGAGAAAGACCGGTATAGAACAGAATACGTTCACTTGTGGTTGTTTTACCTGCATCTACGTGAGCAACGATACCGATATTACGGTATTGCTCTATAGGAGTTTTACGAGCCACGGTTGAATCCTCTTATTAGAGACTTAGGGACTATTGCTATGCCTAGATTATGCGTTAAAAGCGATGCTTCGCTAAAAATTGCTTGCCCTAGAAATAGCAATAGTTCCTAGCATAAGCATAGGAACTAAAGAAGTGCTGCAAGGAACCTTGCAGCACTAAAAAGGTATTACCAACGGTAATGTGCGAACGCTTTGTTTGCGTCAGCCATGCGGTGAACGTCTTCACGTTTCTTAACCGCAGTACCTTTGTTCTCAGACGCGTCTAGCATTTCAGCAGCTAGGCGTTGAGCCATAGATTTTTCACCACGCTTACGCGCAGCTTCAACTACCCAACGCATAGCAAGAGCGTTACGGCGAACCGGACGAACTTCTACAGGTACTTGGTAAGTTGAACCACCTACACGGCGAGATTTAACTTCTACCGCTGGGCGAACATTTTCAAGAGCTTCTTCAAATACAGCTAAGTGGTCTTTACCAGACTTCTCAGCCATTGAATCTAGTGCAGTGTAAACGATTTTCTCTGCAGTAGATTTCTTTCCGTCAACCATAAGGATGTTAACGAATTTTGCCAGCAATTCAGATTTGAACTTAGGATCTGGAAGGATCTTACGCTGACCTATTACGCGACGACGTGGCATGGATATTCTCCGTTGTCTTCTTCAGGTTTTTTCCAAAACTTTTCAGAATAATAAATAAAATAGTGTTTGGCCTTACTTAACGCTTTCTTTTAAAAAAGAAAATGCATTAAGACTTAGGACGTTTCACACCGTACTTAGAACGACCTTGTTTACGGTCGTTAACGCCAGCACAGTCTAGCGCGCCGCGAACAGTGTGGTAACGAACACCCGGAAGGTCTTTTACACGACCGCCACGGATTAGTACAACACTGTGCTCTTGAAGGTTGTGACCTTCACCACCGATGTACGAAGTTACTTCGAAACCGTTGGTTAGACGTACACGACATACTTTACGTAGTGCCGAGTTAGGTTTTTTAGGTGTAGTAGTGTAAACACGAGTACATACACCACGTTTTTGTGGGCACGCTTCTAGTGCAGGCACGTTGCTTTTAACAACTTGCTTTACACGAGGCTTGCGAACCAACTGGTTAATAGTTGCCATTAACTAGCTCCTGAAATTTACTTGAAAGTAAGCTTTGTGAAAAATCTATCCCTAATCACAAGTCGTAATTAGGGACGCAAAATTCTATTCAGCAGTGGGAGGTGTGTCAAGAAATATACAGATCTTTTTTAGCCGTCTAGAGCTCAGGATTGTCTAATTTTAACCAAACTGATAAAACACGCTTACCAAGTCACTGATTTGTCTTTCAAAACCGTCAGTTTAACGAAGCCATCGAAGTCAACTTGATCAATGGTACTTGAGACAAGTAGTTGTAAACCTCGGCTATCGAGATCTGGTTTTAACACCGACACCTGCTCTACTGCGCAGATTTGAGTGAATAACTCATGATTTGGAAGGCAAACATACACCGCATCTTCCACCAAAAGGAACTGATCCTGTGGCTGAGAGTAGGTCAATGCGAGTTTAAGTTTGTCGACTGATTTTACGATATGAAGCATAGCGTCCCTTAGAAAGTCAGTATCTGTTGGCACTGAGATAACTTCTGCGTTAACTCGTCGGCTTCAACGGTGGTCACATCGATCAACAGGTTGTCTGCTGAAAGACCAAACTGACTCAGACTATGCTGACACACATACACCTGTTCGATGTCGTAAAGGTCCATAAGTTTGAATGCAGAGATGTAGTCACGCGATAGTGTTTCGTCGGGCTGCTGCGCTTTAAGAAGCTGAGTCACCCCATCACCAACAAAGAACACGGCAATGTCTTCACTGTATGCGGACGCAGCAAGCAGGGCGTCTAACCCTTCTCTACCCGCAGCGGTCGTATGAGGGTAACTGTTAAATATAAAGGCTAACTTTCTCAAAACTGCACCACCCTATCTTGCGTTAGTAGTGCTTCCGATAAGCTCCCTAATCCGGCCTGAGTAAATCCAGTTGCTAGGTTAGAGGCACTTAGTTGATGTTGCTCTGCTTCTTCAGAGCTAATCACTCCGCGTCTTAGCGCAGCAGCCACACAGGTTTCAAGGCTAACATCGTGCTCATCAGCCAGCTTTTGCCAAGCTGAAGCTAAGTCAAATTCATCGTTAGCCGGTACGGTAAGGTCTGAGCCGTTACTGACGCCATCTTGATAGAAGAACACACTGTGAAGTTTGTGGCCCTGTTTAATCAGAGCCACGGCAAACTGGTAGGCACTTCTTGCTGACTGTGAGCCATACACCGGCCCATTAACTAGGAGTGTATAGCTTAGCAACCCTCTTCATCCTCTGTTTTACGTTGGCGGATGTATAGGTACACGGTGTGCTTAGAGATGTTCAGTCGCTCAGCAACGCGGTTAATCGCGTCTTTGATGTCGAAAATACCTTTATCGTACAACTCCATCACGATCTGACGGTTCTTAGTATTATTCGATACCGATTTGTCAGCGTTAATTTCTTCTATGGTGCGTTCAACCGTTTGGTCGACAAGTTCTTCAACGTCACTAGCGAAGTTAACCGATGATGCGGCTTCGTCTGCGTCTTGCGTAGGCATGAACGATTGCAGTACTTGTGAGAATGGCGCGTCTAGGTTCACGTTAATACACAGTAGGCCAATCACTCGGTCTTCACCGTTGCGGATAGCAACCGTGATCGACTTCATCAACACTCCACCTTTAGCGCGAGTGAAATATGAACGTGAGAAGTTACGCTTAGAACCTTCAATATCTTTTAGCATCTTCAATGCAAGATCGGTGATCGGCGAGCCAACCTGACGACCTGTATTTTCGCCGTTGGCAATTTTAATCGCAGAAGTATTGAGGTCTTCTAAAGAGTGCAAAACGATTTCACAAAACGGACCAATAAGGCTCGCAATACCGTCAACAACGGCCTCATAAGATCTTAGAATGATTTTATCGTGTTCACTGAATGGCATAACGTGGACTGATTCCATTTCAAGTAACACATCTGCATTGACTGTTTCTGTAGTAGTCACTTATTCCTTACCTTCGTGTGAAAAATCAACAAATTTATGTAAGTTTATCAGAAAATTTTAATTGCACACCTAGCTAACATTGCAACTAGTGATTTAGAACAAGTTTAAAAATCAAATACTCATCTTCAAATCATAAAAAAAGCCTAACTCAAAGTTAGGCTTTTTATTCAATCAACGTATTTTAGTACGAGGCTTTTGACCGATATTACTGTGCAGGAGCTGCTTCAGCGTTATCGATGTTTAGTAGTTCTACTTCGAATACTAGCGTTGAGTTAGCTGGGATAGTCGGTGTGTCTTGCTCACCGTATGCTAGCTCTGGCGGGATAACGAACTTGTACTTAGAACCGACTTGCATCAGCTGTACGCCTTCAGTCCAGCCTGGGATTACGCGGTTTAGTGGGAATGTTGCTGGTTCGCCACGATCGTAAGAGCTATCGAACTGAGTACCATCAGTTAGTGTACCTTTGTAGTGTACTTGAACGGTATCGGTGTCTTTTGGAGAAGCGCCTTCACCTTGTGTCATTACTTGGTAAAGTAGGCCAGATTCAGTTTGCTTAACGCCTTCAGTTTTAGCGAACTCAGCACGGAAGTCATCACCAGCTTTCTTCACTTCTGCAGATTTTTCTGCCGCTTGTGCTTGCATCGTTTCAGCAACACGCTTGTCTAGAGCTTCAAGAGCTGCGCGAGTTTCTTCTTCGTTAAGTGCTGTTTTCTCTGCAAATACGTCTTCGATACCTTGAAGAACCATATCTTTGTCTAGGTTGATACCTAGCTCGCTTGGCTTATCAATGCTTGTGCTTAGGTAGTTAGCGAAAGATACACCGATTGCGTAAGCCGCTTTGTCATCTTCTGTTTTAAAGTTTACTGCTTCAACTTTAACTTCTTCTACCTGTGGAGCTTCTGCCTTTGGTTCTTCTTTCTGACAACCAACTGCTAGCATAACCGTTGCGGCAAGCAGTGATACTTTTAAAACTGATTTCATTGAATTCTCCAATTAATGGCCAAGCCATTGGTTATTGTGCACAAATCTAATGATTAGATTGGTGTGAATACGTTAGTTATAACAATATACTAGTCATATGTCTTTAGACAAAAACCGGATTATTAGACGTGATGCAAATATTTTTCCATTCATTGCTATGTGCAATTGTCATCACCTTGTTAAATGGATGTTTTTTCTTCCAAGGTGATGAGCAACGTTGGGAAATTGAACCCAACGGTGCCACCAGCTTTGCACTCAGCAGAGATGGACGCTTCGCCCTGCTCTACTCTCAGCAAAAACAACTACTGCTTTGGGATCTCGCCCAAAACCAAGAGTTGGCTCAGCTTGGCCCACAAGATCAGTTAGAAAACCAAGTATCACGTATCCGTATCTCGGACAATGGCCGTTTTGCCATTACCGCGAGCCAAATGAACTTCGCCGTTTGGGACTTATCTTGGACTCAAGCACAAGGGCTATGGTCTATCTCAGACGGCTTGATTCGCGATGTCGATATCTCTAGCAATGGTGAAAAAGTACTGCTTGGCCTTTCTAATGGCAAAGCCATCTATGTGGACTTAGTCACCGGACGCCGTCTGGAGTTCCTCGCTCACCGAGAAAAAGTGAATTCCGTGTCCCTTTCATCTAATGGTCGCTACGCCTTATCCGGTGGCAACGACTACAAAGCCTACCTTTGGGATACTGAGTCGGGCTTGGTATTGCGCTCCTTTGAGCATGAACAAAGAGTAGTACGAGTCGCGCTACAACGCGATGGTGAGCTGGCTTTTACCTCTGATGGCGGCAACCAAGCAATGATTTGGGATCTTGAAACGGGCGAACCTCAAGCACAACTGCAAAGCTGGTCTCGACAGTTGATTTTCTCGAGTGCTCGTTTTTCTGATGACGGCAGTATGTTGGTGACAGGCACACCATCTAGCCAAGTGAGTGTGTGGAATACTCAGGATGGCAAACGAATTTCTCGCCACGATGCTGAGCCACTAAAAGATGCTCGCCCTCCTCGTGCGGTAGTGTATGATGCAGCCTTTGATGATAAGAACCGTGTGATATCGGGCACCTCTGCGGGCATTGCCCAAGCTTGGAATGTGGATTAAGAACGATGACAGAAAAGCGAGTTGAACAACTAGAAAGCCGCGTTAATGACCTAGAGTGTCAGCTAGCTTTCCAAGAACAGACCATTGAAGAACTCAATGAAGCGCTTAGCCAACAGCAAATGTTGATCACGAGAATGCAAGATCAGATGAAGTTCGTGGTTGGCAAAGTGAAAAATATGGATGGCTCTAACCTAGCAGACGCATCAGAAGAGACGCCACCTCCACACTATTAAGTTCAATTCAAATGGGCTACTGCTCATTTGCCATAATTGAAAAACAAAGGGCGGCAGAAAATATCTGTCGCCCTTTGTTTATGTACTTGGTAATTTAATTTACGCCTGTATGAGATTACTCATCAGCATAAATCTTCACTTCTACACGGCCTTGAGTATCAACGCTTGCACGATACATCCCAGAGCTGTTCATACCAAAATGAATATCGCCTTGGTCATCGATAGCGATCAAGCCACCTTCCCCGCCCATGGTTTTCAGTTCACCTTGGATAATGTGTTCACAAGCGGTATGCACATCTTCTTTGAGATAACGCATTCGTGCCGCCACATCACTCGCAACCATCTTTCTTAAGAAGAACTCGCCCATCCCGGTTGTTGAGACAGCAACGTTGCCATTTTCAGCCATGGTTCCTGCACCAATAATCGGAGAATCCCCGACACGACCGTATTTCTTATTGGTCACGCCACCGGTACTGGTGGCTGCCGCTAAGTTGCCCGCTTGGTCTAATGCGACTGCACCGACCGTGCCGTACTTTTTGTCGTCAGGGTATTTCTCAGCTTGCTGTTCATCATATTTCGCTTCAGACAAAGCAAAAATGCCTTTCTCTTTCATCGACTGAAGCTGGTCATAACGGCGTTCAGTAAAGAAGTAGTCTTGCTCAGTAAACGTATATTCATGCTCAAACGCAAACTTCTCGGCGCCTTCACCAATCAATAGTACATGGTCGCTTTTCAGCATCACATCACGCGCAAGTTCAATCGGGTTTTTGATATGACGAACGCCTGCAATTGCCCCCGCATCCATTTCGCGGCCACGCATCACAGAAGCGTCCATTTCAACAAATTCATCATGCGTTAGAACCGAGCCTTTGCCGGCATTAAAGTGGGGACTGTCTTCCATCACCTTAACCGATGCGACTACCGCATCCAGAGCATCACCACCCGATTGCAATATTTTATAACCAGCCAAAACCGATTTTTCCAAAGCCTCGGTAATACCCGCTTTTAATTCATCGCTCATTTGCTCTCGCAAGATGGTTCCTGCACCACCATGAATGGCAATTGAAAAAGGCTGTGACATACAAACTCTCCACTGACGTCGTCTTATAATATTGTGCTATCAATACCACATCCATGGTTCGATGTCTGATAGCGAAAACCAAACTTTTTGCGAATGCTTAGACTTTCGGACACTTGGTTTGGTGGATAAAAGCGAGATCAAAAAGCTAGAATCCTAAACACAAAAAGCCTCCACAAGGGAGGCTTTCAAGATTCTTAAACTAAACCGTTAATTCGGTATTAGTGAGAACCACAGCTACCGCCGCCGCAGCAGCCGTCTTTTTTCTCTTCACCGTGGTCATGGCCTTCGCCACCACAGCAACCGCCTTCGTGGTCATGATCGTGGTCGTGACCGCCACAGCCGCCTTCTTGGTGTACGTGACCGTGTTGAACTTCTTCTTCAGTCGCTTCACGAACCGCTACAACTTCAACGTCAAACGTTAGAGTTTGGCCAGCTAGCATGTGGTTACCATCAACAACAACTTCGTCGCCATCTACTTCAGTAACTTCTACTGGGATTGGACCTTGGTCAGTATCCGCTAGGAAACGCATGCCAACTTCGATTTGCTCAACACCTTGGAATACGTCAGCAGGAACACGTTGAACTAGTGCGTCGTTGTGCTCGCCGTATGCGTCTTCTGGAGTAACCGTTGCAGAGAACTTGTCGCCAGCTACTTTGCCTTCAAGCTCTTTTTCAAGACCTGTAATTAGGTTGTTGTGACCGTGAAGGTAATCTAGTGGAGCTTCTGCAGTTGATTGGTCAACTACTACGCCATCTTCAAGTTTCACTTGATATGCAACACTAACTACTACGTTCTTTTCAATTTTCATGAGAGCTCCAAGGAGGTTTGGACTAAGCTCGAACAGTTGAGCTTAGGAAAAATTCTGTACCCGGATATTATGGGGATCAATTAACGAAACTCAATCATTCAGGCTTAAAAATACCGATCATTTCTTGATTCGCGTGTTCAGATTTCTCTACAGTTTTCGGTTTACGCTGTTCTGTGAAGTCACAATCGACACATTCCACCAGCTCGATATTATTTTCAATCCACCAACGGAGTGTGTCTTGAGTATTACAACTTGGGCAGCTTGCTCCTGCGATAAAGCGTTTTTTCTGTTTCACGTTCTTATCCTTTACTACTCTGGATTCGTAGTTCTTCCACTCTAGATCTATTTAAGAAAAAGCAGAGACCACGTTTATTATTAGATTAGTTATCTAGACTGTTATTTCTTAGCTCAAGCTATATCTCTAAACTCAAGCTATTAGTTATCAATTCAGTCTACTGCCAATAGTTTCGAGACTGGTGATCGTTTTCCATCTCGTGTCCAAAAATCTCTTCAAGCTCTTTACGAGCCTCTTTCGCTCTTTGGGCCAACTCGGCATCTTCGTTATGCTGAGGCAGTAACTCTTTGAGCATACCATTATCCAACTTTCTAAAGTGTGCTTCTGCTCGCTTCGCTTTATATGGATGCATACCAAGTTCAGTCAATGTTTGACGACCTAAATCCAGTGCACCAAGGAAGGTTTCACGAGAGTAGTTACTCACACCGTGGTTAAGTAATTGATATGCTTCAACACGGCTTCGTGCACGAGCTAAGATCTTTAAGCGCGGGAAGTGCTGCTTACATAAATCGACGGTTTTCATGATTTCATCGGGAGAGTCAGTACACAGCACAATCGCCTCTGCTTTGTCAGCACCAGCTGCGCGTAACAGCTCGAGGTGAGTCGAGTCTCCGTAAAATACTTTGTAGCCAAACTTTCTAAGGATATGGATTTGGCTGGCATCACTCTCAAGAACGGTAATACGAATCTTATTGGCATACATCAAACGACCAATGATCTGACCAAAACGACCAAAGCCTGCAATGATCACTCGAGGACTGCGATCGACAACATCCGAAGACATTGCGTTTTCGCTGATTTGGTTAAGTTGACGAGCAAAGAATCGGTCTTGCAGCTTGAGCATCAATGGCGTGGTCACCATCGACAAACTCACAACCACCAGTAAGAACGACACTTGTTCACCACTTAAGATACCTTGAGCACTCGCCGCGGTAAAAATAACGAAAGCGAACTCACCACCTTGGCTGAGAATCATCGCCATGCGACTACGGGCTTTGGCTTGAGTACCGAAAACACGAGCTAGCCCATACAGCACTAAGCCTTTCAAAACCACGAGAGCTAATACAGCAAACAGTATCGCGAATGGGCTTTCAGCAAGTAAGCCTAAATTCACCGCCATACCCACAGAGATGAAGAACAGACCAAGCAACAACCCTTTGAATGGGTCAATCGCAATTTCAAGCTCATGTCGATATTCACTTTCAGCTAGAAGCACGCCCGCTAGGAAAGTACCCAATGCCATCGACAAGCCAATCTGTTGCATGATCACGGCAATACCAATCACAAGTAACAGCGCTGCAACAGTAAATAGCTCACGCACACCACTCATAACGACGTAGCGGAACAAAGGCCTCAATAAGAAGTGGCCACCGACCAGCAGACCAATCACACCACCCAGCATCCAAAGCATGTCCGCCCAGCTGCCGCCTGTATTACCTGCTAGCAAAGGTAGCATTGCTAGCATAGGGATTACTGCAATATCTTGGAAAAGTAACACTGCAAAGCCAGACTGCCCCGCTTCTTTACCACCGAGTTCACGCTCTTCAATAACCCGCAACGCGATTGCGGTCGAAGACAAAGCTAAACCCATACCTATGACCAAGCTAGTTTGCCACGTTAAACCGAACATACAGGCGATGGCGGTAATAATCAGGGTGGTGATAAGCACTTGCGCGCCACCCAGCCCGAGAATGGGGGCTCGCATCTGCCACAACTTTTTCGGGTTAAGCTCTAGGCCAATCAGGAAGAGCAGCAGTACGACCCCGAATTCGGAGAAGTGCAGAATCGCCTCTACGTCACTGATTAAGCCAAGTCCCCAAGGCCCAATCGCGACACCAGCCAATAAATAACCGAGTACTGAACCCAAGCCAGCTCGCTGCGCGATAGGAACCGCAACCACAGCAGCCGCTAAGAATATAACGCTACTTTGTAGAAAATCATTAGTCAGAGCCATCATCTGCTCCTATATCTTGTAGCGGGTCTCGCAACCAATTTCGATACGCTTCTGCGTGTTGGTAACGCGTCATATCGGTAACATTTCGTGCCCAGTGTAAAACCAAAGGGGATATCCAATTCATCTGACACAAAGCAGCGGTTAGCTCGAATGGTTGCAAAATCTCTTGTAATGGATATTTATTATAGCCTGCGGCACCAAACGCCTCTTCTTTACCACCGGTTGTGATAACGCTACGCCAGTGTTTACCCTTAAGTGCGCTTTGCTCACCAAAGGCAAAACCCTTACCTAACACGCGATCAAACCACTCTTTCAACAACGAAGGACATGAATACATAAACAAAGGGTGTTGGAACACAATCACATCATATTCAAGCAGCAACTCATGCTCGGAAGGCACATCAATAAAGAAGTCCGGATAGATGGCGTAGAGATCGTGGATTTTGACATTCCCAAGTGACTCTATCTTTTTAACCATGATCTGGTTAGCGATAGAGGTTTGCGGCTCAGGGTGCGCATAGATGACCAGCACCTTTGGCACGGGTTTGTCTGTCGAGGGAGTATTACTCATTCCTTTGAAACATTCCTTTGAAGGCTAAACGGTGGCAAGGCCACAAGAATTTAAGCAAAAGTTATTAATATGTTATTGGCATCATAACGCAAATTGCATTGTGATCGACTTTTATCTGGTTTCAGCCTACTATGCAGGCGTCTGTTCACCTCTAATTTCTATGCTATTTCAATTATGATTACTTTCTCTGATATTCAATTGCTACGCGGCGGTAAGCCACTCCTCGACCAAGCATCTGCGACTTTTCACCCTGGCGACAAGATCGGTTTGGTTGGTAAAAACGGCTGTGGTAAATCTACGCTATTCGCCTTAATTAAGGACGAACTGTCTATTGATGCAGGCTCATTCAGCAAACCTGCCCATTGGGAAATGGCTTGGGTTGCTCAAGAAACACCAGCATTAGAAAGAACAGCAATTGAATACGTGATTGATGGTGACCGTGAATACCGCGGCCTTGAAGATCAACTAGAGAAAGCTGAACAAGCCGACAACGGCACCTTGGTCGCAGAGATCCACGGCAAGATTGAAACCATTGGTGGCTACAGCATCAAGGCTCGCGCTGCCGAGCTGTTAGACGGCCTAGGCTTTAGCCAAGAACAAATGGCGTGGAACCTGACTCAATTCTCAGGTGGTTGGCGTATGCGTTTAAACCTAGCGCAAGCCCTACTGTGTCGCAGTGACCTACTGCTACTCGATGAACCTACCAACCACTTGGATTTAGACGCAGTAATGTGGCTAGAGCGTTGGTTACAAAGCTACCCTGGTACGCTAGTGCTTATCTCGCACGATAGAGACTTCTTAGACCCTATCGTCAACCGCATCGTGCATGTTGAAAATCAACAGCTCAATGAGTACACGGGTAACTACTCATCGTTCGAAACCCAACGAGCGCAAAAACTGATTCTGCAACAAGCGATGTACCAAAAGCAGCAGAAACAGATGTCTCACATGCAGAGCTACATTGACCGTTTCCGTTACAAAGCTTCAAAGGCTCGCCAAGCGCAAAGCCGTATTAAAGCGCTAGAGAAAATGGAACAAGTATTACCTGCTCAGTTTGATAACCCATTCAGCTTTGAGTTTAGAGAGCCAGACGCACTACCAAACCCAATCATGATGATGGATGAGGTATCTGCGGGCTACGACGACAACCTAATTCTAGAAAAGATTCGCCTAAACCTGGTTCCGGGCAGTCGTATTGGTCTACTTGGTCGAAATGGTGCTGGTAAATCAACATTGATTAAACTGCTTTCTGGCGAACTGAAACAACAAGGCGGTGAACTGAGCTATTCGCAAGGCGTTAAGATTGGTTACTTTGCACAACACCAATTAGAAACTCTGCACCCTGAAGAAACACCGCTGCAACACATGATGCAGATTGCCCCTAAGCACACCGAGCAACAACTGCGTGATTACCTAGGTAGCTTCGGTTTCCAAGGTGAAAAAGCGCTCGATAAAGTAGCACCTTTCTCCGGTGGTGAAAAAGCGCGTTTAGTTTTAGCGCTATTGGTATGGCAAAAACCAAACCTGTTGCTACTCGATGAACCAACCAACCACTTGGATCTCGACATGCGTCAAGCGCTGACTTTTGCCCTGCAGACGTTTGAAGGCGCAATGGTTATCGTATCGCACGACCGTTACCTATTGCGTGCAACTACCGATGATTTATACCTTGTACACGACCGCCAAGTAGCACCGTTTGATGGTGACTTAAGCGATTACTACAAGTGGCTAACCGAACAGCAGAAAGTTGAGCGCAAAGAAGCACAAGCATTGGCACCAGCAAAAGACGGTGCCAACAGTGCAGCAGCGAAAAAAGAGCAGAAACGTAAAGAAGCCGAGTTCCGTAAACTGACGGCACCACTGCGTAAAAAGCTGACTCAATTTGAAAAACAGATGGATAAATTAACTCAGGCTCTTGAAGAAGCCGAGCAAGAATTATCCGACACTTCACTGTATGAAGCTGAAAATAAGGCTAAACTGAATAAAGTTCTCGCTCTCCAAGCGAGCAGTAAGTCACAGCTAGAAGAAGTTGAAATGGATTGGATGTCCACTCAAGAAGAGCTTGAGCAGATGGAACAGGATATGGATAGCTTATGAGCCCAGAGCACGCCCCAATATCACTAACACTGGAACGACTATGGCAATTTAGCCTTCAGTACTACAGTGTGCGCGGTGTAAAGGATGCGTGCCTAGCTTTGCAAAACCAGTTCCACGGCAACGTCAATTTACTGTTGCTTCTCAAATGGCTTGATGAGCAGCAATTATCTTTTGCTGAAGAAGAGTGGCACAAAGTACAACAATGCTTGAGCCGCTCTGAAACCCTGCTTCATAGTTATCGAGAGCTACGTAAACACCTCAAAACACACGTTGTCGACTCACTATACCGTGAAGCCTTACAGTTTGAGTTACAGCTTGAAAAGCAACAACAGTCCGATCTCGTCGACTGTATAAACTCCCTACAGCTTTACGCTAACCAGCAATCACCGCTCGCGTTTCAGTACTGTCGTTTATTAGGAGCAGAAAACCTCTACGACGCTTTTTCTGAACCAGCACCTCAGCCCTAGCTCATTCTCTTTCCTTTTTCTTCAATCAAGATCCAAGCTTAACTGCGCCCTGTCTCTCTTCATTTGCATGCACTGACTAATACGCACAATTAAGTGTTTAACGCACCTAACATTGATATTATTCAACTGGTTACCCATAGCCTGTTTTTGTGTCTCGTATAAGTGAAAGCCTTGCGCTTATGCCGAGAATCAACCAAGCTCAAATAAAAACGTGGGCGTTTCACTGCAAGCTCAACACGTTATCAAAGCCCATCAAAGAAGCATGGATCGTTTTTATGACAATATTTACCGCAGCCGCTGGTCTCTCTAATCCGCACTTACAAACCTTAGTGCCACGGTTTATTAGAAAACAGGCGCTGTTTCATCCTCACTGGCAAACCTTAGAAACTCCCGATGGTGACTTTCTTGATCTTGCTTGGAGCGAATCACCCGACCGTGACAACCCAAGCAATGATGATCGAAGTAACAAGCCGATATTCGTTCTATTCCATGGTTTAGAAGGTAGCTTTGAGAGCCCTTACGCCAACGGATTGATGAATGCATTTGCTAAAGATGGTTGGTTATCGGTAATGATGCACTTCAGAGGCTGCAGCGGAAAACCCAATCGCCTAGCTCGCGCTTACCATTCAGGTGAGGTCGAAGATGCGCGCTTTTTCCTAAGACACCTACACGCCCAGTTTCCGAATAACCCGAAGGTTGCGGTTGGCATATCTTTAGGTGGGAACATGCTGGCGAACTATTTAGCTGAGTACGCAGACGACCCATTGCTGTCGGCGGCGACAATCGTATCTGCTCCATTTGACTTAGCGTGTTGCTCGAGTCGTATTGAGCGCGGTTTCTCCAAGCTTTATAAGAAGTACCTGCTCAACTCTCTAAAATCGAATGCGTTAAAAAAAGTTAACCTGCTACAGGAAAAACTTGGCATCACAGCTGAAGCCATCAAGAACATCACCAAACTGTATGAGTTTGATGAACGAATCACTGCACCGCTGCACGGCTTCAAAAATGCCCAAGATTATTATGCGCAATGTTCTGCGCTGCCTAAGCTCAACAAGATTAAACTGCCGACGCAGATCATTCATGCCAAAGACGACCCTTTCATGACCGATGATGTGATCCCAAAATTCGTTCTGCCCGATAACATCGATTATCGACTGTTCCAAAAAGGCGGCCATGTTGGGTTTATTACTGGCAGCACACTCAAGCCAAGATTTTGGTTAGAAGAAGCCTTGCCTGCCTACTATGAAAGTATCCAAGATTCGGCATAATGACCGAGCCTTAGTAAATAGAAGCAAAACATTACTAAGCACTCGCATTTCTGCATCAATAAACATATCTATGAACATAAAAGAGAGAAGTATTTATGATCATCCCATGGCAAGACATTGCACCAGAGACACTGGAAAACCTCATCAAAGAGTTCGTGCTGCGTGAAGGCACAGACTACGGCGACGTAGAGGTTTCACTGCAAAACAAGATTGACCAAGTGAAACATCAATTAGCTTCAGGAGAAGTCAGCATCGTGTTTTCTGAACTCCATGAAACCGTTGATATTCAAGTCACAAAACGCTTCTAAGCTGCGCTCACAAAGGAGCCGTGTTATAGTGGTAAACGATTGCTAACAAGTAAGTTACTCAAAAGACAAGGGTTGTCATGTCCGCTAAACATCCAATTATTGCGGTGACGGGTTCATCTGGAGCCGGCACCACCACTACCTCAGAAGCCTTCCGTAAAATGTTCAATATGATGGACGTGAAGGCAGCTTGGGTTGAAGGGGATAGTTTCCATCGCTTCACACGTCCAGAGATGGATGTCGAGATCCGTAAAGCGCGCGAGCAAGGTAAGCACATCAGCTACTTTGGTCCTCAAGCCAACGACTTTGGTGCGCTAGAAGAGTTCTTCCGTAAATACGGTAACGAAGGTACAGGTAAAGTAAGAAGCTACCTGCACACCTTTGATGAAGCCGTGCCTTACAATCAAATGCCGGGCACCTTCACGCCATGGCAAGAGATCCCAGAAAATTCCGATGTGATGTTTTACGAAGGCTTGCACGGCGGTGTGGTTGATGGCGACATTAACGTTTCTCAACACGTCGATTTGCTGATCGGCATGGTGCCCATCGTAAACCTAGAGTGGATTCAAAAATTCGTTCGTGACACTCGCGATCGTGGTCACTCACGCGAAGCGGTAATGGACTCCATTGTTCGTTCAATGGATGATTACCTCAACTACATTACCCCGCAATTTTCGCGCACTCACATAAACTTTCAGCGTGTTCCAACCGTAGATACATCGAACCCACTCAACGCCAAAGGGATTCCAAGTTTAGACGAAAGCTTCGTAGTTATACGTTTGCGTGGCATCAAAAACGTCGATTTCCCCTACCTTCTGGCTATGATTGATGGCTCTTTTATGTCTCGCCATAACACGCTAGTGGTGCCAGGCGGCAAGATGAGTTTTGCTATGGAGCTCATTGTGAGGCCAATCCTGCAACAACTTATCGAAACCGGAAAAATAGGTTAACAAAACGACATTCTGGTTGATTACTTTTCATACCGTGATCATGTGCACAATTTTGCGTAAAAAATCGTAGCTTGGTCACGATTAAAATCAAGAAATAGTACCTGAAAAAGGATACTATTCTTAAACGAAACACAAGATAGCTTGCAGCGCTCAACGAGTGCTCTTATCCTACAAGTCAATCCAGGCTTAGCTAAAATACGGAAAGCGGCAAGCATACCCTGCAGAGGAAGTGAGATATTATGGTTCTAGGTAAACCTCAAACCGATCCAACATTAGAGTGGTTCCTTTCACACTGTCATATTCATAAGTACCCTTCAAAAAGTACTTTGATTCATGCTGGTGAAAAGGCAGAAACCTTGTACTACATCGTTAAAGGTTCTGTGGCAGTTCTTATCAAAGACGAAGAAGGTAAGGAAATGATTCTTTCTTACCTAAACCAAGGCGACTTCATCGGTGAGCTTGGCTTGTTCGAAGAAGACCAAGAACGTACTGCTTGGGTTCGTGCTAAATCTCCTTGTGAAGTAGCTGAGATTTCTTTCAAGAAATTCCGTCAACTTATCCAAGTGAACCCAGATATCCTAATGCGCCTTTCAGCGCAAATGGCAAACCGTCTACAAGTAACTAGCCAAAAGGTTGGTGACTTAGCGTTCCTTGACGTAACAGGTCGTATCGCTCAAACGCTACTAAACCTAGCGAAACAGCCAGATGCAATGACTCACCCTGACGGCATGCAAATCAAGATCACTCGTCAAGAGATTGGCCAGATCGTTGGTTGTTCTCGTGAGACAGTTGGTCGTATCTTGAAGATGCTAGAAGAGCAGAACCTAATTTCTGCACATGGTAAAACTATCGTGGTATACGGCACTCGTTAATCTCGATTAACTGAGCCAAAAATTTGAAAGCCACCAAATGCAAATTTGGTGGCTTTTTTGTTTTCTAAAGATCTATAGAACAGATACGAGAAAACTCACAGAATCCTATTTGTAAACTTCCTCGAAGCGAAGCGTACTCGCATATCTAGGATAAGTCCGTTCTCGTACCTTTTATTAACCGTTGGTGCTCTCAAAGATCTTATCCGCCGATGCGGCAACAAAACCTGTGTAAAGCTCACCATTGACCATCGCATAACGCTTAGCGAACTCATAGAAACCACCAGGAATCATCTCATTGCCTTCAACAAATGAAACTGGGACTTTGTCTGCCATTGTTGATGATTGCTCTAATAAGACCTCTGGAGAGCCTTTAACCTCACCGCCAGATGCGTTGATAGTAAAGCCAGACTCGCTCAGGTAGTCATTCACCGCCTGCACTTCATCAAAGTTATTCAGCTGGTTCACACTTACCGTAAAGTGGTTTGCACCATATCCATGAGCCGCTAGCCAAGATGCGTATTCGCTCTCTTTAGCTAGTACTTGGAAATCAGCGAAGCTCAAATCCCATTGGCGACCACCAAACAAGAACTCATGACCTTGAAGCTTGCTTGCATCAACCTGCTCAACTAACTTAGCAACGATCTGTTGTAATTCACTAGAACACTCTTCGACCTTCAATTCACTAATGAACACTTTTGGCTGCTTCGGGTCTGGGTGCTCGTAGTGTTTAGCCACTAGCTTCTTGCTCTCAAACAGGTAGTCGCCACACGCCTTGTAACCCAGTTCCAGGAAAGGCTTAGCTAGTGTTTCAATACCGAGAGGGGCAACATTAAAAGTACGCAGTGCAATATGGTCGTTGATCAGCGCTTCATCTTCTTTCAGCAAGTGATGCACTTTCTCAGCCGATGGACACAGCCTGTGAATGTAATCGTCCCATAGTGATTTAAAGAGTAGATCGGGCGTCATGGTGACTCCTTGTCAGAGGTTCTAGCAAGCTAGTAATTTGGATTAGAAAGGGAGAGGCTGAGACACAGAGTCAGCAGCCATCAGCCTGTGACATACTTGTTCTATTATTATCTACCGCCCAATCTAGGTGTCGGACGTGATGGAAAAGGGAAGCGATAACACCACTTCCCTGTTTCAAGCTTAACCAATGAGCCTAAGACTCATTAGCCTAAATTAAAGCTCAATACCTGGGCTAAACGATGCTGGTAGTTGAGTTTCGCCACCTTCCATTGAAGCCATAGGGTAAGCACAGTAGTCAGCTGCGTAGTAAGCACTTGGACGTAGGTTGCCTGAAGCACCCGGACCACCAAACGGTGCATCACCACTTGCGCCTGTTAGCTGACGGTTACGGTTAACAATACCCGCACGGATATGGTCAACGAAGTATTCCCATTCAGAATCGTCTGTTGATACAAGGCCTGCAGACAAACCAAAGCGTGTGTCGTTAGCTAACTCGACCGCTTGCTCTAGCGATTGGTAACGAACCACTTGCAGCAATGGACCGAAGTACTCTTCATCTGGCAGGTCAGCAATATTGGTTGCATCGATAATGCCCGGAGAAACAAACGCCGCTTGACCCGCTTTTGCTTCTACTAGGCTGACACCACCTAACGATTGCAGATTAGCTTGCGCGTCTAGAATAAATTTAGCTGCAGCTTCAGAGATCTGAGGGCCCATGAAAGGTGCAGGTTCAGCGAATGGCTGATCGACACGAATCTTTTGCGTAGCTGCGACCAGTTTATCTAGAAGCAGATCGCCCTTCTCGCCAACAGGCACATACAAGCGACGAGCACATGTACAACGCTGACCCGCACTGATGAACGCCGATTGGATGATAGTGTATACCGTTGCGTCTGCATCACCGTATTGGTCGCTGATCACCATAGGGTTGTTGCCGCCCATTTCTAGTGCCAGCATCTTGCCCGGTTGGCCCGCGAATTGACGATGCAGGATATGACCAGTATTCGCACTACCCGTAAATAGCACGCCATCAAGACCTTTAGCATCAGCCAGTGCGATACCTGTCTCTTTAGCGCCTTGCACTAGGTTGATTACGCCAGCAGGAAGACCCGCTTCTTGCCATAGCTTCATTGCGAATTCACCCGTCCAAGGTGTCTGCTCTGAAGGCTTGAATACTACGGTGTTGCCCGATAGCAGAGCTGGAACAATATGACCGTTAGGTAGGTGACCTGGGAAGTTGTAAGGGCCAAATACAGCCATAACACCTAATGGACGATGACGCAGTACGATTTGGTTACCTGCCGCTTCACGCGAAGCTTCACCAGTACGCTCGTGGTATGCACGAATAGAGATAGCGATCTTGCCCGCCATCGCGCCCGCTTCAGTGCGAGTTTCCCAAATCGGTTTACCCGTCTCTTTTGCAATAATCTGTGCAATCTCTTCGCTGTTCTCTTTTACCTTCTCAGCAAAGTTCAACACGATCGCTTCACGCTCTGCAAAGCTCAATTTTTTCCAAACCAAGAAGGCTTCACGAGCTGCTGCTACTGCAGATTCAACCTGTGCTGGTGTTGCGCTATCACCCTGCCACACTACTTCATTGTTGTATGGGCTTACTGATGTCATGGCGTCACCTTGACCTGCCACCCACTGTCCTGCTATCCACTGAGTCATACTTCTATCCTTAAAATCTTCGACAGATAATCGCCGCTCTTACTGAGCCAACATGCGAACAAATTCGCCTTCTTTTACTTCAAGAGCACTCGCTACTTCAGATGATAAAATCACTGTGTCGCTTGCTTGGTCATACGCACCTTTCGCGGCTACTGCGCGGAAGTTCTCAAACGAGGTATTACCAATTAGGAAGTCTTTAGAGCTAGAATGCTCTGCAATTTGAACCTGTGCTCTAATTGAGTGACGCACCGATTCGATGTTTCTTAGATCACACTCAACCGTTGGGCCTGCATCAAAGATATCGACATAGCCACGGTTAGTGAAACCTTCACGTTCCAACAACTTAAGTGCAGGGCGCGTATTGTCATGAACCTCTCCAATCACCGCCTGAGCTTCTTTGCTCAATAGGTTCACGTAGATAGGTAGCTTTGGCATTAGGTCAGCAATGAAACCTTTCTTACCTATACCGGTTAGATAATCCGCAAGCGTGAAATCAATCGAGAAGAAATGCTCTTGCAGCCATTGCCAGAAAGGAGAATTACCTTCTGCATCCGATACACCACGCATCTCAGCAAAAATCGTTTTCGAAAAACGCTCTGGGTGCTCAGACATGATCAGGAAGCGACACTTCGACATCAAACGACCATTCAATCCACCACGGAAAGCTGGGCGCAAGAACAATGTGCAGATCTCACTGCATCCTGTGTAGTTATTACCGAAAGTCAGTAGCTTCACGACGTTATTCACGCCAAGCTTTTGCGATGAGTGAACCACTTTGCTGATGTGGTACGAATAAAACGGGACATCCCAGCCAATTGAGGCTTCAATGCCAGTCGTACCCGCAACTTCACCGGTTTCTGTGTCGAAGCCAACCATCAGGTAGCCTTCGTCACCGGGCTCAGTCACGTTTTGCTTGGCAAAGCTGTATTCAGAGTGAGTAATACGGTTAGTTAACAGTTCTTCGTTAACCGGAAGAGATGTGAATCCGTGACCAGATTCAACCGCGCAGGTATGCAGCGCATCGTAATCAGATAATTTTATTGGGCGAACAACTAGCATCAATATTCCCTCCAGATGCAAAATAGGCCCAAAACCAGAAGCTTGGGCCTTTAGCAGAACGTCATGGGAGCGCTCTATTGGCGATCATTCCTATGACGCCGCTCAGGCTAAACTAGCGTAGCGATTGCTTTGTCTAGTTTTGATAAGCCTTCTTCAATTTCTTGTGTAGTAATAACCAGTGATGGCGTGAAACGAACCACGTTTGCACCCGCAACCAGTACCATCAAGCCTTGTTCGCCTGCTGCTACCAATACGTCACGTGCACGGCCTTGCCACTCTTCGTTAAGTGCAGCACCTAGTAGTAGGCCTTTACCACGAACTTCACTGAAGATTTGGTACTTGTCGTTAATCTTAGCTAGACCATCGCGGAACAGAGCTTCACGCTCTTTCACGCCAGCTAATGTTTCAGGTTGGCTAACCACATCAACAACCGCCTCAGCAACAGCACACGCCAGTGGGTTACCACCGTAAGTAGAACCGTGCGTACCAACTTTTAGATGTGTCGCGAGTTCAGTGGTCGTAAGCATTGCACCGATAGGGAAACCACCACCTAGAGATTTAGCCGTGCTTAGAATATCTGGTGTCACACCTAGGCCTTGGTAAGCGTAAAAGTTACCGGTACGACCATTACCCGTTTGCACTTCATCAAAGATAAGCAGTGCATTGTGTTTATCACACAGTTCACGAACCGTGTTCACGAATTCAGACGTTGGAGAGATGATACCGCCCTCGCCTTGCAGAGGTTCCATCATGATTGCACAAGTACGATCAGAGATGTGCGCTTCTAGCGCTGCAATATCGTTGTAAGGCAGGTGAGTCACATCGCCCGGTTTAGGACCGAAACCATCAGAGTAAGCTTCTTGACCACCAACCGTTACGGTAAAGAAAGTACGACCGTGGAAACCTTGTTTGAATGCAATGATTTCAGATTTCTCAGGACCGTGAACATCCGCCGCCCAACGACGAGCTAGCTTCAATGCTGCTTCATTCGCTTCTGCGCCAGAGTTGGCAAAGAATACTTTTTCTGCAAAACATACGTCGGTTAGCTTTTTCGCTAGACGCAGTGCAGGTTCGTTGGTCATCACGTTACTTAGGTGCCAAATCTTGTTTGCTTGCTCAGTAACTGCGTTAACCATTGCCGGGTGACAGTGACCCAAACAGCTCACAGCGATACCACCAGCAAAGTCGATATACTCTCGGCCTTGTTGGTCCCAAACGCGTGCGCCTTCCCCTTTTACTGGGATCATTTCCATTGGGTTATAACAAGGCACCATCACCTCATTAAACAGACTACGTTCTACTTTATTTTCCACTGTCATCGTACATTCCTTCTCGATACCGCAAGCTTCGCAAATAAGCGTAATGGTTCATAAGTGAGACAAAGATATTTTGTCTCGCCATAATCCCGCTGCAGCATTATATTTACATTTAATTAACCTTTTCAATAGTAGATTATTCTTTAGCCATCCCTCACAACCAGCTAAACGTCACTACCTATGACTATTTATGCATCAATTAATCTGTTTTATGAAGCTTTTTTTACCTAAACGTATGACTAGTAATAGCAAAGCCTTACTGGCACAGCGGTATATAGGGTTCGAGAGGAAATAACGCGAATAATTTTGCATAGGCTAAAAACTTAGCGAAGCGAGAGAGAAATGTTATAAAAAGTGATCGGCGTCAGAGGGAGAGAGACGCGTAAAGCCCGAATTTAAACGCTTAACGAATGGGCTGACAGGTTTAACTGGCTTATTTAGGCGGAGAAAGGGTCAAATTTAAACACTTAGCGTGCTAGGAAGTTAGCGAGAAGTTGGTGTCCTTGCTCTGTTTTAATCGATTCAGGGTGAAATTGCACCGCATCAATCGGCAAGGTTTTGTGTTGATAACCCATGATCTCATCCATGCTGCCATCTTCAAACTCCGTCCAAGACGTCAGTTCAAAGCAATCTGGTAGCGTGCCATTTTTCACCACTAGTGAGTGGTAACGTGTCACGGTCAATGGGTTGTTCAATCCCTGAAAAACACTCTTGCCATTGTGGCGTATCGGAGAGGTTTTACCGTGCATCACTTGTCTGGCTCTCACCACTTCACCACCAAACACTTGGGCAATGGCTTGATGACCAAGACACACTCCTAAGAGCGGCAGTTTACCAACGAAGTGTTCGATGACTTGTAGAGAAATGCCCGCATCATCCGGTGTACAAGGACCCGGCGAGATAACAAGATGACTAGGATTTAGCGCTTCGATGCCCGCAATATCAATCTCATCGTTGCGAACAACTTTTACAGTTACCCCTAACTCACAGAAATACTGATACAAGTTATAGGTAAAGGAGTCGTAGTTATCGATGATAAGTAACATGGGTCGAAATCGTTTGCTAAATACTAAAGGATTGGGAGATATAGGGGCGGTATTGTGCAATACCCATAGCGAAAGGCAAGTGGAAACTGCATTTCGCCAATAATTAAGGCCAACGTAAGTTGACCTTAATTGTTTACAGATAGCCTTAAGTTACCTGAATTGGCTTGCTTGTATGGCTTGCCAATCTACTTACGATTTAGCTACTTGCGACGACGCCACATTGCTAGACCAAACAATGACATCAATGCACCCAAGCCGAATGAACCGCCGACTCTGAGCTCAAGAACCGCAGGATCATGATCCGATGAACGGAAGTGATCTTGGTACTTAGGCAGATCGCCTTTATACTCTTCGTTGTAGTCAAACAACGTCGATTCGCCACCGTTAATGTGCCAGTCAGTTGCATCCACAACCATGTCTTTCAGGCTGTCGCTGATCAACAGGTGATCCAGTGCGCCCACTTCGTCATTGTATGAGTAGCTCCAGCTGTCTGGGTGCTTTTGAGCCACAGCATTAATGTAACCGTAGTTCTTAGTAATCACCGCGCCGTTATCACCAAACTGTTCAACACCATCAATGTAAGTGTTACGAGCCGCTTTGATTTGCTTACCGTATTTCTCTTCAGAGTAATCCGTTAGCACCAGCATTGGATCTTCCATGCCGTACGAGTTCATATCACCCAGGATCACTTTGTGACCTTTGATACCATCGAGCGCTTCACCCAGTGCCACCGCCGCAGCTACGCGGAAGTTCTCACATGAGCCTTGCTTGTCGGCATCAACACCACCTTGACCACCCTGTTCAACCGGTGCTGCATCTTCCCAACACTTAGAGCCTTTAGATTTAAAGTGGTTAATCGCTACGGTCAGTTTCTCTTTGGTACCTTTGACCTTGAAGGTTGGCGCTAATGAGTCACGCTGGTAGTTCTTACCGTCCTCAATCACCTTACCTGAATCGTCTAACACCTCTGGTGCTTGTTGGCTTGGCATCGCGATAACGCGGCTGTCTTTTAGCTTAACTACCTTCTTACGGTAAATAACACCCGTTGTGATTACGTCAGTACCAATCGAGTCCATCTCGTCGGTTACGCCATCTTCATTTGAATCAACAGCGACAAACGTATAACGGTCTTTCTTACGCTCAATGCGATCATTCAGCTGGTTAACAAGCTGTTGAATCGCTGAACCTTCACCAAAGCCGTTGTTCTCAATTTCCATCAAACCAATGATGTCAGCGTCTAGACGAAGAATCGCGTTCACAATCTTCTCTTGCTGCATTTCAAACTCAGTGATGGTGTTCGCGCCACGGTTGTTGCCGTGCTGGTTCGCGTCACCGCCAAATGGAGAGTTGAAGTAGTTCAATACATTGAAGGTCGCAATACGCAGGTCACCTTCATCCATGTCTGGTTTGTCAGTACGTGGGTCGTTACGAACGAAGTTTTCAGCCGAGATCTGGTTAGTCGCAATTAAACGGTATTCACCGTAGCTGTAAGTCAACACACCTTCTAGGCCGACAATGGTGTCATCGATACGGATGTAGTCTTCGGTCGAACCATCTTGGTCGATGTCGGTACGGCCAAAATCTGGGTAGAAAGGAACTTGTCCGTCACCCGCTTTTTGATCCGTTTCAACGAAAAGGCGACGATCAGCGTTGTCTTCTGTTTGTTGTTTCGCTTCATCAGAACCGGCAGCAAAAAGCTGGTTCGGCTGCATGTTGATACGCTCATGGGCTAATACCATGTTGTTACGACGACCTGCGTAGTCATAACCGAAGGTACGCGTCACTCGCATATCAAGCGCTTCGGTTGTTTTCAGCAACATGCCTTCGTAGCGTTCAAGCGTTGCAGCGAAGTTCTCATCACTGTCTAGCGCTTCAATCACCGTCGCTTCAGGGGATTGCTGTTCGCCCTGCTTTAGCCATTGGTTGTTTTCAACTTTAAGCTGAGTGTGGCTGTAGTATTCTTGAACCTTACCTTTCACACACACCACATCACCCGCAACTAAATCTGAGCTTGACTGGTTAGTGTGAATAAATAGACCTTCAGAGGTACTTGAATTGAAGTCATCCTCAATCGCTTGCAGATAGAAGCCTTTGGTTAGGCCAGTAGTCACTGCGCTAACTACACCTTTTACGAAGTATTCATCGTCGGTGATGTACGGGTAGCCATCGATGAACGGTGATGTTGCACCCTCGCCTTGGATCTCTTGAATGGTGGTAAATACCGGGTCTGAGCCATCTTCTGTACAAGTAAAGGCTTCTGGCAGCTCAACACTGTCTAGTGAACCTAGCCCTTCAATACTGTCTTTTGGTAGCGATACCCATTGTGAAGCATCAAACGTCGCAGAAGGTGTTTGTGTCGCACGAACCAAAGTAACATCTTTGCCCCAGTCCACATCGCCCATCAAACCAACAACATCATGCACCGAACCATCTGCATTCAAGATAGCTAGCGGGTCGTCACCATTATGATTAGCCAATGAAGCATTTAGAATGTCAGCGACCGCCTTAATCTCATCACTAGCACTGGTATGAGCAACAACAAGCACCTCACCGGGCGCTAAAACGTGGCCATCTAAAGGTAAAGTGGCGCCCCATGATCCGTTGCCATTGGCAGACTTCGCCAGTGAGTAACCATCTAAGTTAATGCTGCTATCGCCGTTATTGGCGATCTCAACCGCTTTGTTGTAGCTGCCGCCTTCCACATATTGTGAAATAAACAAATCAGCGTGTGCGCTTGTGGTTAACAAGCTACCAATTGCCACTGCTAGCAATGAAGGTTTGTGTAAAAGAGCCATCCGTTTCACCTGAGTTCATTGATTTATAGTCACTGCCATCTATGGGCAGTCATGTATTTTGTGGTAACTATCAGGTTTATTTATGAAAGGAATAAGTCAGTTGGCAAGAAAATGAGGAACTTATCACTTTGGAATCATCAATTGTTTGGCACGTTATATATTTCCAACATATATAGAAATGAGTATGAATTTATAAAGTTCAGAAGTGCTGAATAAGATCATCTGCACAGCATTAATATGATGGATATGCTAGTCAGATACTGCGTAAATTATCAATTCAAACAAGGGGTTTTCGAGGAAGGTAAATGGAATGGGCATTAAAAAGCCCAAAGTAAACAAAAGCTACTTTGGGCTCAAATTTTCAAGCGAGTCGTGTTAGTTCACCCTATGGGCGAGTAACAAAACCTACTGCTTCGTATGCTTTTTTCAGTGTTACTGCAGCACGCTCAGACGCTTTTTCAGCACCCGCTTTCATTACTGCGTCCATGTAAGCACGATCAGCACGGATACGGTGGTATTCAGCTTGAATCGGCTCAAGCATCTCAACTAATGCTGCGCCTACATCTTTCTTGAATGGACCGTACATCTCAACACCTTGGTATTGCGCTTCGATCTCTTCAAACGTTTTACCTGTCGCTGCTGAGTAAAGACCCATTAGGTTAGAGATACCCGCTTTGTTTTCCCAATCGTGAGCAATACGTGGCGGTGTTTCTGCATCAGTTTGCGCTTTGTTGATCTTCTTGATGATCGACTTAGGCTCTTCTAACAGAGTAATCACGTTCTTACGGTTATCATCCGACTTAGACATCTTCTTAGTCGCATCTTGCAGGCTCATTACACGTGCATTCACTGTTGGAATGTAAGGTTCTGGCACTTGGAAGATTGGCGTTTCAGGACCGTAGATGTTGTTGAAACGAGTTGCGATATCACGCGCTAGCTCTAGGTGTTGTTTCTGGTCACTACCTACTGGCACTTGGTGAGCACCGTAAAGCAGGATGTCTGCAGCCATCAACACTGGGTAGTCGTATAGGCCTACGTTTACGTCGTTTGAGTGACGTGCAGACTTATCTTTAAACTGAGTCATACGGCTCAGTTCACCCATTTGCGTGTAACAGTTAAGAAGCCAACCAAGTTGAGCATGCTCTGGTACGTGTGACTGAACAAATAGCGTGCTCTTCTTTGGATCAACACCGACAGCAAGACAGATTGCGAGTGCGTCTAGAGTCGCTTCATGCAGTGCTTTCGGGTCTTGGCGAACCGTAATTGCGTGAAGGTCTACAACACAGTATTGGCAATCGTAATCATCTTGCATCTGTTGCCATTGACGTAGAGCACCCAAGTAGTTACCGATACTTAGTTCACCAGATGGTTGAACACCACTCAATACGATGGGCTTGCTCATGGTTTTAATTCCTTTGCTTATTCGCTAAGTTTATTGAACGCTTAGCTTCTTAACTTAAATATAGAAAAGCCGCACAGCTCTTTCTGCGCGGCTCATCCAGTGTACTCATTGATAAGTATTTTGCTAGTGGGTTAGCTAACTTTTGTCCGCTTTATGCTGAAACTAGAACGACATCTAGTAATTGAGCAACGTTATCCGCCACATAGTCAGGGTTTGATGCTGAAATTGGCTCACCGTGATTGTAGCCATAAGTCAGACCAAACGAGTGGCAACCCGCATTCTTAGCCGCTTTGATGTCGTTGCTTGAATCACCAACCATCAACATCTCTTCCGCTTTAACGTTGTGCTTTTCTAGCAACCAGTTCAGCGCTACTGGATTCGGTTTTTTCTCTGGGAAAGAGTCGCCGCCTAAAACATCAACAAAGTACTTATCGATACCGTGTTGCGCCAGAACGTCGGGTACAAACTTCGATGGTTTGTTGGTCACAAGCGCCATAGTGAAACCCGCATTATGCAGCTCTGCCAGCGTCTCTTTTACTGATGGGTAAAGGTGGCTCAGCTTGTGGCCGCCCTGCTCGTAGAAATCATCAAACAAGATGCGTGCTTTCTTCAGCAGCTCAGGATCTAGGCTTGGATCAACAGTTAGGTTACGGCTGAGTGAACGCCCGATAAGCACGTCAGCACCATTGCCAACATAGTCGCGAACTTGTTCTTCACTCACTGAAGGGAAACCCAGCTCCTGACAAGCTTGGTCAGCGGCGACAGCTAAATCAGGCACGCTGTCTAACAAGGTTCCATCCAAATCAAAGGCGATCAGTTTTATTGAGCTTAATGACATCTTACTTTCCTATTAATTATATTCGTCTTATGTGTTGAGCGATAAGACGTAAAAAAGGGGCCAATGAGCCCCTTAATATTCAATCTATCTGTAGTTTTACGATTATGCGTTTACTTTTGCAAGCTCTGCACGCATCTCATCAATCACTTCTTTGTAATCCGGTTGGTTGAAGATAGCAGAACCCGCAACGAACATATCTGCACCCGCTTCTGCGATTTCACGGATGTTATCCACCTTCACACCGCCATCAATCTCAAGGCGAATGTCGCGGCCTGACTCATCAATCAGCTTACGAACAGCACGTAGTTTATCTAGCGTGTGAGGAATGAAAGATTGACCGCCGAAGCCAGGGTTCACAGACATTAGTAGAATCATGTCTACTTTGTCCATGATGTAATCTAGGCAAGAAAGCGGTGTTGAAGGGTTAAGAACCACACCCGCTTTACAACCGTGCTCTTTGATGAGCTGTAGAGTGCGATCGATGTGCTCTGAAGCTTCAACGTGGAAGGTAATCATTGATGCGCCCGCTTTTGCAAACTCAGGAACAATACTGTCCACAGGCTTAACCATAAGGTGAACATCGATAGGAGCAGTAATACCGTAGTCGCGCAGCGCTTTACAAATAGGCGCGCCAAAAGTCAGGTTAGGTACGTAGTGGTTGTCCATCACATCGAAGTGCACAACATCAGCACCAGCTGCGAGTACTTTTTCTACGTCTTCACCAAGACGAGCAAAATCTGCAGACAAAATCGATGGAGCGATTAGAAAATCTTTCATACCAAACCTCTTAAGAGTGAGTAAATTACAAATGTCACCGTCTTAGTGATATCTCATACACAAATACAAGACTCAAGTCCAAGACTATTTGGTGTGCAATTCTACCTAAGCACCTAAGCAGATCCTAGCAGTTCGAAAGATTAGTTTAAGAAAGTATCCGTTGGTCACTCAATTTTATGAGTTTGGCGGCTGTTCTGACCAGAACTATTCCGCTGATGTGTGTTGCTGGTTTTTCTCTTTATGGAAAAGCGCCAGCAGCTCATCAACTTTATTACGCCCAGCGCCATTACGGCTGATGGTGCGTTTCACCTTGACCACGTTTAACTCAGCACCATGATATAAGCGACGCGTTAGTGTCGTATCGTGGTTTGAAATCAAAACAGGAATACCACGCTCCATTGCTGCTTTTTCAGCAACATCCGCCAATGCAGCTTGGTCATCTAAGCTAAAGCCATTACCTGCGTATGAGGTAAAGTTAGCCGTGTTCGACAACGGTGCGTATGGAGGATCGCAGTAAACCACACAGCCTTTGCGCGCGCGGCTAAAGGTTTCATGGTATCCCTCACAGACGAAGGTGGCCTTTTTCGCTTTCTCGGCAAAAAACTCCAGCTCGGCTTCTGGGAAGTAAGGTTTTTTGTAAGAACCAAATGGGACGTTAAAACCGCCCTTCTTGTTGTAACGACATAGGCCATTAAAGCCAAATCGATTCATATACAAGAAAGCCAACGAACGATACATGACGTTATCTGTACCATTGAACTCAGCGCGAATATCTAAGAAGGCTTCTTTGCGGTTGTTCTCAGGACAGAACCAGCGCTTCGCTTCCGTGATATAAGTTTCAGGATCGGTTTTAAGTAGGTTGTACAGGTTGATAAGATCGGGGTTGATATCTGCAAGCAGGTACTGTTCAAAGTCAGTATTCAGAAATACTGAGCCGGCACCGACAAACGGTTCTACCAATTTACGAGCAGGTGGCAGGTGACGTTGGATGTCTTCAACTAGGCCATATTTACCACCAGCCCATTTTAGAAAGGCACGCTGCTTTTTCATTTACTGCTCTATCTATCAACTCAAAAATAAGGCTGCGGAATGTAACATATTTTGAGGCTAAGCTCAGGGTTATTTCGCACGTTCTATCTCTCGATGCACTTGATTCATCGATTTTGCCCAAGGTTCCAACTGTTGAAGGGGTTTTGATAACGCACTTACCGCGTCTCGCGCCACTTGAATCGTTGGGTAATCTTGATAAGTGATGATAAACCACTTGGTGTCGTTACGAAGTGTTGGGTAAATACGAACCTTGTTCTCAAGGTCATATTCTTCAATGAAGGATTGCACATCCTCCAATGAGGTCATCGCACTCAACTGCAAGGTATACGCGCGCGGCGAGATAGCTTGTAACTCTTCACGAGCAAATGAGAAGGTAATCTTTTTAGTCGGCGGTGTTGAATCAGTTAGATCTGATTCTTCATCAACTGTTGGTTGTGGTTCGGCTTGTGCTGCATCAGGTTGCGCGCTAGCCGCTGCCTCTGTATTTTCCTCAACAGCCGCATCAATCGCGCTGGTATCGGCACTTTCAGGCTTATCATCAAGCAGAGCATCAACCACGTCAGAGGTGATCACAACGCGTTGCTGATCTTGTTCCACTTCCCCAACACTCGCGGTATCTTCAACGACAGTTGGCGGCAAAGATGAGCTATCGTCGTCAGCGCCTTGGTAACTCATGTCAGCTTCGGTTTCAGAATCTACCATTCCGTCGATACCAGCTTGCTCGGTACCACTTTCCACTTCAAAAGTTGGGATAGCTGTCTTTTCAATCGGTGCGATAAGCGACTGCGCTTTATCGTCTGGTGTTGGCTGACTGAACATCCACCAATAGCCGCCACCAATTAAAACCAACAACAAGGCCACCACAATCGCGATATTGATCGGTGAGCCAATAATTGAGCGAATAATAATCCTTTTTTCCACTTTCAATTCTCCTAAAGCCATTAACTCACCGGGCAGAGGTTGCGCTTTACTAAACGCACGTCGCACGCGAGTTTCAGACTCATCATCAACATATCGAATCACCAGTGATTCAAAGAAATGTTCAGCTTCTGGTTGCGAAAGGTCATCGATCTCGAGATCGATAGGCTTGTGTTGTTGACCGTAACTCAAACGCGTTAATAACGTATCTAAGTGGCCAGGTTCCGAGAAGAGAACGATATTGATCGTCCATTGAGGGTTTGATTGAGCTTCTAGTACCAACATCCATAATTCGGATACCAATAGCTCAGAAAGTCGTTGGGCATCATCAACGACGATAACCACATTACACGGCTCTCCATCCAGTAACCTAGTCAGGCTATCTGATAAAGAATCATGTTGATTAAACAGGGGTTCAGAAACAATTTGGCTAAGAATAAGCGCGCGGCGTTGTTGATCGTCTTGGCTTGGATGACAAAGCAGTAAACACTGATTTTTTTCAGTCGACCACGCTTCCAGATAACGCTGAGCTAACCAAGAACGGCCCGAGCCAGTTTTACCAGCAACCGTGACTAGGTTTGAACCAAAGTTAGTCAAAAGCTGTAAGCGCTCTAGCAGCTCAACTTGAGATTCTAACTCTAATACTCTTAATTCATGAGCCAAACTCATTGGGGATCCCTACTGATAAGATCGATCAGTAAAACGCTTCAGTTGCCTAGAGTTTAGCTAGGCAACCTCACAACCAAATTTAAAGAGTACGGCAGAAATCGATCGCTTGTTTAATGATGTCTTGAGGCACATCAGCAACCACTTCAGCAGTACCAATACTTGTTGGTAATACCAAACGCAACTGACCAGACAGCACTTTTTTATCGCGCATCATGTGCTTCATAAAGTCTTCAAAAGACATGCTTTCTGGCGTATGGATTGGTAGTTTCGCATTCTTGAGTATAGAAATAATTCGCTCAAGTTGCTGCTGAGAGATCAGCCCCTGCAATTGAGCAGTTTTCGCTGCCATTACAGTGCCTGACGACACAGCTTCACCATGTAGCCAATTACCATAGCCTAGTTCTGCTTCAATCGCATGACCAAATGTATGACCTAGGTTCAATAACGCTCTGATTCCTGACTCTTTTTCATCTAAAGCCACCACTTCAGCCTTAATTGCACAACAACGAGCAATCGCGGTGATCAGTGCCTCTTCATCAAGTTGATAAAGTTTCTCTAGATTCTGCTCCAACCAATCAAAGAAGGCTTCATCGTAAATGATGCCGTATTTGATCACCTCAGCAATGCCAGCTGCAAACTCACGCTCTGGAAGCGTTGATAAACAGTTAGTATCGATGATCACAGATTTCGGTTGGTAAAAAGCGCCGATCATATTCTTACCAAGAGGATGGTTTACTGCGGTTTTACCACCAACAGAAGAGTCCACTTGAGAAAGAAGGGTCGTCGGGATTTGAATGAAATCTATACCGCGCTGGTAACAAGAGGCAGCAAAACCGACCAAGTCACCGATTACACCACCACCTAAAGCAATCACCACCACATCGCGGCTGTAATTTCCTTCAAGCATGTAGCTCATCACTGAATTGAACGTTTCAAGGGTTTTGTACTGTTCACCGTCTGGCAGCTCGAGAAGAGATGTCTGACAGCCTACTTGATCCAATAGCGATAAAATTTTATCTGCATAAAGAGGCGCTACTGTCACATTACTGATAACAACAACTTTCTGTTTGCCTGATAAAAAAGAAAGGTACGCCGGGTCTTCAAATAACCCGGCGCCAATAGAGATAGGGTAGCTACGCTCAGCTAGATTGACCGTAATCCGTTCCATGGGTTTGCTCTCCGAAAAAATGAACTTAACGTTCTTCTAGCATTTTTACGATCTGGTTGGCTACCACTTTTGCACTTTGGTCGTCAGTACGAACTGTGTAGTCCGCCACTTCTTCGTATAGTGCGTTGCGAGATACAGCTAGATCTTCTAGCACATCACGCGGGTTGTCTGTTTGAAGTAGAGGGCGTTTCTTGTCGCGGTTAGTGCGAGCAAGTTGCTTTTCAATTGTTGTCTCTAGGTATACAACAATGCCTCGTGCAGATAGACGGTTACGGTTTTCTTTGCTCAACACTGAACCACCACCTGTCGCAAGAACAATACCTTGTTCTTCTGTCAGATCATTGATTACAGATTCTTCGCGCTTACGGAAACCTTCTTCGCCCTCAACATCAAAAACCCATGCGATGTCTGCGCCAGTGCGCTCTTCAATCACAGTGTCAGAGTCTAGAAACTCCATATGAAGTTGGGAAGCTAGGTGTCTACCAATTGTACTTTTGCCGGCGCCCATTGGGCCAACAAGAAAAATATTGCGTTTCTCAGCCATGTTTTTAGCAGTAATTTACAACGTTAATTCAATGACATCGCCACAAGGTAGGTCAGTACAAGTACTGAAATTAAAAGGCCCGTGGCACCGATTCCTCACAGATAATTCGTGATAAGACCCGAAATTATCAAGGTTAGGTGCCACTAATGCAACTTTATTTTTAATCTAATTGTTCATTACTGAATCACAACTTTGGGTGTGACAAAAATAAGTAGTTCACTTTTACCCACATTTTCATAGCTGCGACGGAACAATGCACCCAAAACTGGCAGGTCTCCCAACAGAGGAACTTTATCCACCGTGCTGCTTACGCTGTGTTGAAATATCCCGCCAAGAACGACAGTTTCACCATTATTAACAAGCACTTGCGTACCTATTCTTTGCGTGTCAATTGCTACCGCTTCCCCTGTTCCGGTCTTGACCACTTGCCCAGGTCTATCTTGAGTCACGCTCAAATCCAATACCAAACGATTGTCGGGTGTGATCTGCGGCGTCACCTTGAGGCTCAATACCGCTTTCTTAAATGCGACCGACGTTGCACCACTTGAAGAAGACTCTAAGTAAGGGATTTCAGTACCTTGCTCAATATAAGCGGGCTTTTTATTGGTGGTGATTAAGCGTGGGCTAGAAATAATCTCAGCTTTCGACTCTTGTTGAAGTGCCGACAGTTCAAGGTCGAGCAAAGTATCCGACCCAAGCTTGGCGACTTGAAAAGCAATGCTCGATGCATTCGGCGATGTCGCCCCCAAGTTAACGTTGAGGTAGTCATCAATCGCACTGTTGCCACCATCATCGTCATACGGTGTGATTTGTGATGGATGATTACCTTCTATTGAACCACCAACGGTGAAGCTTCCGTTGGTCGAGGAAACACCCCAGCGCACGCCAAGCTCATCAAGATTACCCTCAGTGACGGTCACGATACGCGCCTCTATCTGCACCTGTTTCACAGGAATATCTAAGGATTCAATGATGCCTCGTATCACGGCAATGTTCTCCTCCAACTCACGAATCAATAAAGAGTTAGTGCGCTCATCAATGGTAATCGAACCGCGATCAGACAACATGCTGACCGCACCTTCACCGCCAATCATGTCGGCAATATCGGTGGCCTTAGCAAAGTTAATCTTGATGATTTCCGACTTAAGCTCCCCAAGCTCCTCTTCTAAACGCGATTTTTCTAACGCTTGTTGCTCTCGAAGATCGAGCTCCGCTTTAGGTGCCACCAAGATAACATTACCATCAACTCGCTTATCCAAGCCTTTAACTTGCAAGATAATGTCGAGAACTTGCTGCCAAGGTACGCCATCTAAACGTAAAGTGAGGTTTCCGGCGACCGAATCAGATACGACTAAGTTAAAATCGTTATAGTCGGCAATCAGCTGCAGGACATTTCGTACTGGGATGTCTTGGAAGTTAATCGATATCAGCTTGCCCTCTTTCTCTAGAACGCTTTTTTCTTTGGTCACTTGATCGATAACTGGTTTGCTGATCACCACCTCAATAAAACGTCCCTTTAGATTGTATTCATACTGATAGTCATTGCTAATCGTCGCTAGAAGCCGAGTGCTTGGTGTCTCTTTATAGACTTCAATACCTTCAACCAAGGTAGCGAAGTCTTTTACATCTAGTAGGTAAAGCTTGTCATCATCAACCTGAGTATTGATCAACTCGATACTTAACCCTTCCTGAGCACGTTGAACATCCACCACAGCGGTGCTGGTCGCCAGCTCAATGATAATGACGGCGTCTTTATCCTTATTAACCCTAAAATCAATATTCTCTAATTTATTTGGTAAGCTCTCTGCGTAACTGAATACGCTAAAAACCAACATCACAGACACCATCAAGCCTTTCAGCCCTTTGTTCATTGACTCACTTATTCCTTTAATCATATTTACATCTCATATCCACATCATGTGACATTGGTTTACTTCAGAGCCAGCCTAACGTTGCGCTTATGCCAACAACCTAAGCCATCTGGAAGAGTTTCATTAATCTGAACGTACTGGCTGGTCACCTTAGTAACTCGGCCATTGTTTAGGCCAATAAACTGGCCTCTTTTCACATTGACGACATTTCCCTTGGGGGTTTGTACAAGCCCAAACACACTCGTTCCACTGCCCATCACACCTTTCAAGCGCAATTTACTCAGTGGGTATTTCTCTAACTTGCCACTGCGAGCACGAGCGCTAGGTTGCCAGCAATCTTTCTTCACCAAAGGCTGGTTTTGCACGATCGCTTCTTTGGGTAGTTCAAAGGGAGGGCGAAAAGCACGTCGTTGATAGGTAGCGGCTGAGAACTCAGTCGCAGGAACAAGCTGCTCAACTTCTTTTCTCGCTTTGAGCTCAACCTGCACCACGAAGTCTTCTAGTGAATCTTGATTGGCTTTGCAGCCCGACAACATCAGCAGTAACAACGTTGAATAGAGCGCGCTATTGGGCCTCATCGTTGACCTCCGATTTAAACTGGTAGGTATAAGCTCGAACCCTAAAGTGAAGTGTGCTGCTTTCTTGGCTCACTCTCTGCCAACTCACATCATCAAAGCTGATGATTCGCGGGAGCTTAGCGATAGCTGCAGAGAAATCACCAATCTCGTGGTAATCACCTGTCAGTTCGATGTTAAGAGGTAAGCGGTATAGGAAAGCTTTGTTCTGTTTTTCGCCCCAGTCGATTCGGGTAAAGGTTAGTGAGTTGTCTAAGCCAAGCTCATTGACTGATGCCAACATGCTCGCCAACTCCTTTTGCACAGGCAGCTGTTCTAACAGGTAATCATAGCGACTGGTTAGTTCATCCAGCTGACTCTGCAATTTAGGCAAGGCTGCAACCTTATTGGCCTTAATTCGCAAGGTCGTCTTTAAGGTTTGTTCTTGTTGCTTCATCTGTTGCAGTTCATCGTCGAGTGGCAACACATAAAGCCAAGTGCCTACACCTTGGATTAACACTATCAACACCAGAATCACGAGAAGCTGAGGCAGCAATGGCCACTCGGTGATCTCATCAACATCGAGATCTTGCAAGCTCATTCTATTTTGAAGGTTAGCCATGATGCGTCTCCTTCTCTTTTCTGCTCGCGGTTGTGTTTTCTAAAGAGACAGGGCTAAACACAAAAGAGACCTTGAAGGTCTGAAATTCTTTATTGAAGCGTTTCCGGTTATGAACGATAGAGTGCATCTCGACCCCTTCCAGGGAATCTGAGCGCTCTAAGTTGTCCAACATAGTCGCAAGACGAGCGGTACTGTCACTGATGCCCGACATCTCAATCTCCTGACCATTCATCTTTATCTTGTCGACATACACGCCCTCAGGAATCAGCTCTGGCATCAGGTTCATGAAGTCGGTGGTTTTATTGCGGCCAAGCTGCAAAGACTCCACCACATCAAGTCGAGTGAGAATGGCTTTGTGCTCTTGTTCGGCGACTTTTAATGACTGAATTTGTCGGTCGAGCTCAGCGATGTATTGATTAAGATAATTGAGGCGCGCTTGCTGCCTGGCTTGTTGGTCATAAAAGTAGTTACCGACCGCCCATTGCCCACCAAGCGCAATGATGACGCCAAGAATAACCAAATGAACAAAACGCTTCTTATGCTGAGCACGAATCTCATCACGCCACGGCAGCAGGTTAATTTGATGCAACATGCTTTTCTCCCTGCCACTTGAGTCCGCTCATCGCCATACCCGCGGCAATACCAAAGTGTTGCCAGTCCATTGGCAGTCGACGTCTCTTGGCGACCTTGTTCTCAAACAGAGACAAAGGATTCAATGACTCACAGCTCAGCTGAAAATGGCGCTCTAACTCTTCGGTTACCATAGGAATACTCGCACCCTCACCCATCAGCCAGATCCCAGAGATAGGTTGCTGCGCATTTCCAGATGAATAGAGCTGTAATTGGCGCTTGAGCTTCTCAATCAAATGAACAATGAATTGATGGGTATCTTCAGCCGTGCCGAACACACCTTCTATATCACTTGGGTTATCCGAGCTGCGAAGATCTTGAGTACCAAAAGCGATGTCTTTATAGAAAGGCGCTGAATTCTGCGGGATAACTCCTAACGACGTTTGGTCGATTCCAACATCCACCAGCAACCAGTTATTCTTATCGGGATACAAGCGCGAAGCCAATTGCCAGATGTTTAGCAGCCCATGAGCCTGTGTATCTACCACCACAGGTTTAAAACCAGCCTTAGTTAATGCATCCGCTCGGCTATCGACGACTTCCTTACGAGTGGCGTACACCTGATAACTGCTTGTCGAACCTTTACCAAATCGTTTGTCTTCCAGCTTTACAAAATCTAAACTCAGCTCCTCGATAGGAAAGGGAGATTGATGGGCGAAGGTTTGATAGATAGAAAACTCTTTTTCTCTGTCTTCTAACTCACTCTCTATTTGTAGTACTTTGCTGATCACAGTGTTATCAGGTACCGAAATGGCGACGTTGCGACAACCAAAAGGCAGTCCTTTCCTAAGTTCTTTAAGTTTCTTAACAGTTTTCTGATACTCCAAAGTATGGTTAGCTGTAAAAATGTCGTCCGAAATCGGCAGCTCTTTGTATCCCACTAGGGCATACAACTCCCCCACGGGTTTTAGTACCACGGCTTTGATGCTGTGATGATTTATATCTATACCTGTAATTAATGATGAACCCATGTGACCTAGCTCCTGAAGTGCCAAGCATTTCGTTGATTATCTAGGGGTTGTGATTATTAGTTAAATAAGCGTTAATAAACGAAAGCTAAGTTTTTAGCCTAGAGTACAAGGGTTTGCTGCTTATCAGCCTTAACTAATCAGGGATTATCCGGTGAAGTTCATAAAGCGATTATTCATATTTACATTGATTTGCATGATTCTTGGAGTCAGTACAATTTTCGGGTTTTATTATTACGTAAAACCAGAGTTGCCTGATGTTGCCACTTTGCGCGACGTAGAACTCCAAACGCCGATGCAAGTCTTCAGTCAAGACGGTAAGTTGATCTCTCAATTTGGCGAAAAGCGTCGTAATCCGGTGACTTATGACGAGATTCCTCGCCACTTAGTTGAGGCTCTGATTGCCACCGAAGATAGCCGTTTCTATGAGCACCCTGGTATTGACCCAATCGGTATCACACGTGCAGCACTCGTGGTTGCAATGTCGGGTTCAGCAAAACAAGGGGCGAGTACCATTACTCAGCAGCTTGCGCGTAACTTCTTCTTATCTAATGAGAAAAAGATTATGCGTAAGATCAAAGAGATCTTCATTGCGATCCACATTGAGCAACTGCTTAGTAAAGAAGAGATCATGGAGCTTTACGTAAACAAGATCTTCCTTGGTCACCGTTCGTATGGTTTTGGCGCTGCAGCACGTGTTTACTTCGGTAAGGATCTTCCTGATCTAACACTGAGTGAAATTGCGACACTTGCGGGTATGCCCAAAGCACCTTCGACAATGAATCCTATTTACTCTGTTGAGCGCGCGACTAACCGTCGTAACGTCGTATTGCGTCGTATGTTAGACGAGCAATACATCACTCAAGCAGAGTTCGATGACGCTCGTAGCGAAGAACTTATCTCGAAATACCACGGTGCAGAGATCGAACTGAGCGCGCCGTATGTTGCAGAAGTTGCACGTGCTTGGATGGTGGAACGCTACGGTGAAGAAGCTTATACATCAGGCATGAAGGTCTACACGACTGTTGATTCGAAACTGCAAAAAGCAGCGAACCAAGCCGCAATTAAGAACCTACTTGGCTACGATGAGCGTCATGGCTACCGTGGCGCTGAAAAAGTATTGTGGCAGACTGCGCAATCAGCGTGGGATCAAGAACAAATCGTTAAACACCTTAAGTCTCAACCAACCTATGGTGACCTAGTCCCTGCTGTTGTTACCGCAGTTAATTCGAAAAGTGCGCAAATTTGGGTTAAGAACCAAGGTAAAGGCACTATCGAATGGCAAGGTATGAACTGGGCACGCAAATTCCTAACGGATAACCGCCAAGGACCAGCGCCTTCTCAAGCAAAAGAGATTCTAGCTGTTGGTGAACAAATCTGGGTTCGCCATGAAGCCGTTACAGGCGATGAAGTCTCTGAAGAGCCGACAGAAGAGTCAGCGACTGCAGAATCAGAAACACCAGTTGTATGGCGACTTAGCCAAGTACCTAATGCGAACACCGCATTTGTTGCAATGAATCCGAACAACGGCGCTGTGTTGTCGATGGTGGGTGGCTTTAACTTCGTACACAACAAGTTCAACCGTGCAACGCAATCTATTCGTCAGGTGGGTTCTGGTATCAAACCATTTATCTACTCAGCAGCGATTGAGAAAGGCTTAACGCTAGCCTCACTGATCAATGATGCCCCGATTAACCAATGGGATAAGAGCCAAGGCACAGCATGGCGACCAAAGAACTCGCCACCGACTTATGTGGGTCCAACTCGTCTACGTATTGGCTTAGCTCAGTCTAAAAACGTAATGGCGGTACGTGTACTACGCGAAGTAGGCCTGGATGATACTCGTAACTACCTTACTCGATTTGGTTTTGATATTGACGAAGTACCGCGCTCTGAAACTATTGCGCTAGGTGCTGGTAGCTTAACGCCAATGAAAGTAGCGCAAGGTTACTCGGTATTCGCTAACGGTGGTTACTACGTTGAACCTTTCTACATCAGCCGCGTTGAGACTCCATTTGGCGAGACTGAGTTTGAAGCGACACCAAAAGTCGTCTGTAAAGAAGATTGCAAACAGACCATCACAGCCGATCCAATGGCGGATGAGTTTGCAGAGCAAGACGTGGATGCGAAAGTTCAATACGCACCTCAAGTTATCTCTGAGCAGAACGCATTCCTAGTTCGTGAAATGATGTACAGCAACATCTGGGGCGGCGGTGATTGGAGTGCGGGTACAGGTTGGAACGGTACAGGTTGGCGTGCACAACCACTGAAACGTCGTGATATTGGCGGCAAAACCGGTACGACTAACGACTCGAAAGATACTTGGTACAGCGGCTACGGCCCTGGCATGGTTGCAACGGTATGGGTTGGTTTTGATAACCACAACCGCAACCTAGGCAGAACCAAAGCGAACTCAAACCTTGGTAAGAACCAAATTACGGGTGCAGAAGCTGGCGCGAAAACAGCAGAACCTGCATGGGTTGATTTCATGGGTACTGCGTTAGCGGGTGTTCCTGCTGAACGTAAAGAGATTCCGGAGAACATCGTTCGTGTTCGTATCGACCGTGAAACTGGCTTATTGACTAATAGGTTCGATAGCTCATCAATGTTCGAGTACTTCGAAAAAGGCACTGAGCCAACCGAGTACATCACAGAACGTTTCAATGACGACATCTACTCAACCTCATCAGGTGAAGCAGTAGAAGAACTGTTCTAGCTAGGGTTTGTTGAACCTAGTAAGTTGAACCAACAAAAAGGGTTGATATGAATTCATATCAACCCTTTTTTTATATCTATACCTTACCAGCTTGGGCTCTGAGATCGAGTGTTAAGCTGTTTTCTCCAGTTGAGTTCGGATAGTCTCAGCCAATTGCTCGAAACGTCCCTTCAATGGAGAACCCGGACGGTAAGCCACGACAATTCTACGTGAAGGCGTTGGATTCACCGCAGGTACGTAACACACACCGTCTTTCTGCTTCTCTTTCGGCACAGATAGCTGAGGAAGCAAGGTAATACCCGCCCCCGCCGCAACCATGTTACGCAGCGTTTCTAAGCTAGTCGCCTTAAAGCGCTCATCATCTTTGGCGCCCGCCGCAAAACAGAAGCCCAAGGCTTGGTCTCTTAAACAGTGACCGTCACCTAGCGCCAGTACGGTCTGTCCATTTAGCTGCAGCATATCGATAGTGTCTTGCTGAGCCCACTCGTGGTCACATGGAACGGCAACACTTAAGGGCTCGTCATACACATCAATCTCTTTGAACACCGCGGTTTCATCAACTGCAGCCAGTACCAAGCAATCAAGCTTGCCATCTTCAAGTTGACTCACTAGCTGATGGGTCTGAGCTTCATGCAAGTAAAGCTCAAGATCTGGGAAGCTCTCTTTAAGATGAGGAACAATCTTAGGCAAGATGTAAGGACCCACGGTTGGAATAAAACCAATGTGCATTGGCCCCGTCATCGCTTCACCGTGGCCACTCGCCATATCTTTAAAAGTTTTCACTTCATTGAGAATACGCTTGGCTTGTTCAACAAGTTGTAACCCTGATTCTGTAAATATCACCTTCCTTGGACTACGCTCGGTTAACTGAAGTCCGATTTCATCTTCTAGTTTGCGTATTTGACCGCTTAGTGTTGGCTGACTGACAAAGCACGCTTCTGCCGCTTTTCGGAAGTGTTTATGCTCTGCGAGCGCTACCAAGTATTCAAAGTCACGAATGTTCATGATCAGTCTCTTACCTCAGGTTTTAATAAGAACAAGGGTTCTAACAAAAACATTTAAAAGAAAAATGCCATTGATAGAATTTACCTATCAAAACCATAACATCAAACGATTAGAGCTATCAAAGGATTTATCTAATAATGGGCTCAACGAAACGAAACAGAGCGAAGAAAAACGTTAAGCTCTGATAGAACAAAATTAAAAATACTATTTAAGGAAATCAATATGTTTGCATCTAAAGAAGGTCAATCAATCCCTCAAGTAACATTCCCAACTCGCCAAGGTGATGCATGGGTTAACGTAACGACTGAAGAGCTATTCAAAGACAAAACAGTTATCGTATTCAGCCTACCAGGTGCGTTTACGCCAACATGTTCTTCAAGCCACCTACCTCGTTACAACGAGCTACACTCTGTATTCAAAGAAAACGGTGTTGATGACATTCTGTGTGTTTCAGTAAACGACACATTCGTAATGAACGCTTGGAAAGCAGACCAAGAAGCAGAAAACATCACATTCATCCCAGATGGTAACGGTGATTTCACAGACGGCATGGGTATGCTAGTTGAGAAAAACGACATCGGTTTCGGCAAACGTTCATGGCGCTACAGCATGCTGGTTAAAAACGGCGTGGTAGAAAAAATGTTCATCGAAGAAGACGTACCAGGCGACCCGTTCAAGGTTTCTGATGCAGATACTATGCTTAACTACCTTGCTCCTGAGCACAAAGAGCAAGAGTCAATCACAGTATTCACTAAGCCAGGCTGTCCTTTCTGTATGAAAGCAAAACAGAACCTAATCGACAAAGGTCTAAACTACGAAGAAGTGGTTCTAGGTAAAGATGCAACAACAGTAAGCCTACGTGCAATCTCTGGTCGCACTACTGTTCCTCAAGTATTCATCGGTGGTAAACACATCGGTGGCAGCGAAGAACTAGAAGCTTTCCTAGGTTAATCACTTAGTCGCTAGTAAACGCTTAGTAAATAAATAGCAGTAATACCAGCTAACCCACCCTCTTGTGGGTTAGCTATTCCAAACACTCTTATCTGAGTTTTGGAAAAGAATATAGCTTGTGACGCGCTAGCTTTTAACTAGCCTATCGTTAGTAACAAGAAGCTGAATCACAAGCTAAAACTAATAAAACAGAATCATAAAACTGACCCGCTATCCTGACTCTCAAAAAATCACCAGAGTTGGAGGGGTTCGTTCAAACCAAATTTAGCCATTGCGAGAAAATTATTATGAAACAAGTCAATGTAGATGTAGCAGTTATCGGGGGCGGTACGGCAGGTTTAGGTTCTTACCGCGCTGCAAAAGCACACACTGACAGTGTCGTGATGATTGAAGGCGGCCCTTACGGTACAACCTGTGCTCGTGTGGGTTGTATGCCATCTAAACTGCTTATTGCAGCAGCGGAAAGCGTACACCAAATCGAGAAAGCACCAGCTTTTGGCATTCACCCACAAGGTGATATCGTGATTAACGGCCGTGAAGTGATGGACCGAGTGAAGTTTGAACGTGACCGTTTTGTTGGTTTTGTTTTAGAAGGTGTTGATGAAATCCCAGAGCAAGACAAGATCTCTGGCTACGCAAAGTTTTTAGACGACAGCACACTACAAATTGATGACCACACGGTTGTCACCGCTAAACGTATTGTTATCGCAACTGGCTCTCGCCCTGCATACCCTGCCGTTTGGAATGAGCTTGGTGACCGTCTGATCATTAACGATGACGTGTTCAGCTGGGATGATTTACCAGAATCGGTTGCAGTATTTGGCCCTGGTGTTATTGGTCTTGAGCTTGGCCAGTCACTACACCGCTTAGGTGTGAAGACCAAACTGTTCGGTTTAGGTGGTCAAGTTGGCCCAGTAACCGACCCAGAGATCATGGCTTACGCAGATAAAGCCTTCAATGAAGAGTTCTACCTAGATGCCGACGTGAAAATCGAAAGCATGAAGCGTATTACCACTGAATCGGGTGAGGCTCGCGTCGAAATCCAGTTCATCAATAAGCAAGGTGAACTAGAAACTAAAGTCGTTGAGTACGTACTGGCAGCAACGGGGCGTCGTCCCAACACAGACAAACTTGGCCTAGAGAATACCTCTCTAGAACTTGATGAGCGTGGTGTTCCAATCGCTGACCACTACACGCTACAAACATCATTGCCATCAGTATTCATTGCAGGTGATGCAAGCAACCAACTACCTCTGCTACATGAAGCAGCAGACCAAGCCCGCATTGCAGGTGACAACGCTGGTCGCTTCCCTGAGATTCGTGCAGGTCTACGCCGCTCTAAAATCTCAGCGGTATTCTCTGACCCGCAAATCGCGATGGTTGGTGAATCCTACAAAGAGATCACCACCCGCTTAGGCACATGTGGTTGTTTCGCAACGGGTGAAGTGTCGTTCGAGAACCAAGGTCGTTCACGAGTGATGCTACGCAACAAAGGTATTCTGCACGTTTACGGCGAGCAAGGTACAGGCCGCTTCCTTGGTGCTGAGATGATGGGACCAAACGCAGAACACTTAGCTCACTTGTTAGCATGGGCACACCAGAACAAGATGACGGTTTCTGAAATGCTAGACATGCCGTTCTATCACCCAGTAATCGAAGAGGGTGTACGAACAGCGCTGCGTGACCTCAACGCGAAACTGCACTTAGGCCCAGAGATGGTGAAACACTGTCTAGATTGTGGACCTGGTTGTTAATCTCGGTTGATTGAGACAGAACACATAAATTAGATACTAAAAAGGAAAGCCATTGGCTTTCCTTTTTGTTTGTCGGCAACGAACAAATAACAGATTCCCGACTACGCTCCTTCGTCGCTTTCGGGAATGACGTTGATTTATTTAAGCCACTAAACCAAAACTTAAACCGTCATTCCAGAACCGAGGGACGAGGTATCTGGAATCTCTTAAAACCGTTACTTATCGCTAAATGCGAGAGAATTACTTCTCAGCTGCAATCACAGAGATCTCAACTAGCAGCGCTTCGCGAGCCATGTCGCCAGTCACACATGCGCGAGCTGGAGCGTGACCTTCTGGTACCCATGCATCCCAAACTGCGTTCATTTCTTGGAAGTCTTTCATATCCTTCAAGTAAATCGTTGCTGACAGCATGTGCTCTTTGTCGCTGCCTGCTTGCTCAAGTAGCGCTTCTACTTTATCTAGCATGGTCTGTGTTTGTTCAGTGATGTCTTTAGTTGCATCAGCACAAACTTGGCCACATAGGTAGATAGTACCGTTGTGTTTAACAATACGGCTCATACGTTGCTTGGTTTCTTGGCGCTCAATCATCGATCTTCTCTCTCTATGTCACCGTGATCCAATATCTTGTGACGTGGTATTATCAGGGCAACAAGCATAACGCGAATCAAGCCCAAGATGACATGTATTCATTGCAATAAAAATGAAAAAATCTTCAACAAACTCGGTCGCTGCCAACGTTGTATGAACCAGCTGATGGTGCTGTCGCTCTTGAGTTGGGGAACATGGTGGTTACTTTTCAGGGAAGACCCGAAAACCATCAATGCCATCGCCTTGATGATGGCCGCTTTCGCGTTCAGTGGCTTGTTATCGCTGCATTGGATAATGAAGTTAGTGGTGCTGCCTTTAAGGAACAAAAAGCGTTAGCTGAGGAGTTTGCTGGATAGGCAATAATGGTTAGATGATAGGTTCAATACATCAATCGTGCACCGTAATTATCGAGCTATTATCATTTACCAAACAGCGGATAGAAAAAAGCCCCAGAACCAATCGATTCTAGGGCTTTCTTAGAAAATTCTAAGAAAAAGCAGTGGTACTTTAATAGACCGGGCTTTTCTTAGTTTGTTCCCAAAAAAGATCAGATTTTTGATCTTTTTTTTAGGAGCTATAAGATCAATGTCTTATGCAACATTAACCTTAGCGATAATCTGCTCTACCAAGTTCACTTCCAACGCCACTTCATCACACGCATGTTGACGAGGACACTGGTCACAATCTTTCAGTACCTTCTCAGGCAGTAGAGATTTCGATGTCGGTAAGAAATCATGCTTCATGAAGAACTCTGGTGTACGAGTCAGCACAAATACCTTCTTGATGGCCATTTGTCTCGCTTTCTCAACCAAGTGCTGCACAATCGCAGTACCCTGCCCTTGACCTTGCCAGCCAGCCTCAACACCGAGTGAGCGAATTTCTGCTAAGCCAGAGTCATACACATAGAGTGATGCACAACCTGTCACCTCTCCATGATGTTCCGCGACCGCAAACGAGCCAATATCACGCACCAGTTCATTACGAGAACGAGGTAGATTTTCACCCATGTTCGCCCAGTAAGCGACCATGCCTTCTAACGCTTCAATATCAGTCAGACGAGCAGGACGAACCTTAACGATGGAAGTGTCACGCTGTGATAAACGTTTCTCAGCTTGGTCAACCGCGTAAGCCACTTGCTGTGGAGATACACCACCTAGCGCGCTACGTTTTTCAAGACACGATTCAATGGTCAGGATGTCATATACATCCTCTTCAATCACCTCAGAGAACTCTTTCATCTCTGCGATGGTTAATTCTTCTAATGCACAGCCTTTAGCAATCGCCGCTACTACTGTTACACCGACAATATGGTGAGCTTCACGGAAAGGAATCCCTTTCGCTACTAGGTAATCAGCCAGTTCAGTTGAGTTCGCGTAGCCTTGTTTCGCCGCTTCAAGTGTACGTTCGCCGTTCACTTTAATGCCGTCAAAACAGAGCGCTGCCATTTCCATACAATCATTCCAAGTATCTAAAGCGTCGAACAGACCTTCTTTATCTTCTTGCATGTCTTTGTTGTACGCCAAAGGCAGAGCTTTTACTGTCATCATCATTGCCGCTAGTGAACCGTAAACACGGCCAGTTTTGCCACGGATAAGTTCTAACGCATCCGGGTTTTTCTTTTGTGGCATCAGAGATGAACCTGAAGTCACGGTATCTGCTAACTCGATGAAGTTTGATTCACCTGAGTTGTAGAAAATCATATCTTCTGCAAGACGCGAAAGGTGAAGCATAGAGATAGAAGCGATCGACATCAGCTCCATCACATGGTCACGGTCAGAGACTGAATCTAGAGAGTTGCGCGTTGCACGACGGAAACCTAAGTTGTGAGCTAACTCTTCACGGTCCATCGGGTAAGCAGTTCCGGCAAGGGCACCAGAACCCAGCGGACATGTATCTAGACGCTTAATCGCATCATTCAAACGAGAATAATCACGCTCAAGCATTTCAACGTAAGCCAAGCACCAGTGAGCAAAAGTTACCGGCTGAGCACGTTGTAAGTGAGTGTAGCCAGGAAGCACAGTTTCTTGATGCTGAGAAGCAACGTTGACCATTTGGCTCTGTAGGCGATCCAATGCCAATAGCAGTTGGTTACCTTGCTGACGACACCAAAGTTTCAGGTCAGTCGCCACTTGGTCGTTACGAGAACGGCCAGTGTGTAGCTTCTTACCAAGGTCACCAACCTTACCGATCAGCTGTTGTTCAACCCAGCTGTGAATATCTTCTGCGTCTGAACGTAGGATTTGCTCGGGATCTTCCATCACCTCTAACTTCAGCTCATTCAGCGCAAGCTCAAGCTTTTGCTGCTCTTCTGCAGTTAGAACGTTGACTGACAGTAGAGCTTTTGACCAGGCAATAGAGCCCACAATGTCTTGCTCAGCCAAGCGGTAGTCAAAACGAAGTGAATCGTTAAAATCTTTAAACCGTGTATCTGCTGCTTGGGTAAATCTCCCGCCCCATAATGCCATTGCGTATCTCCTAATTGCCCAGTGCTCACTGTGTTTTGCAAATAATAAGTCTGATAGAAATTCAGTCTTTTTCTAATGGTTTAAACTTACGGCAAATTAGATTAAAAATAAAGTATAAATTCATTATTTTTACATATTTATTCACCAATAACTGATGAAAACGATTTTTCATCAGTATACTGATGCGATTATATGCCATCCAAACGTAAAAACCGATGCTCAATCACCCAACAAAAAGCCCACTCGCTAAACCAATAGCGAGTGGGCTTTGAACAATCTCTATTATCTTAAGTAACTGTATTCGTTACTTTTGGCTGTTTAGAGCACGGATACGGCTTGATAGAGAGTAAAGGCGGATGAAGCCTTCTGCATGGCTTTGGTCGTAAACTTCATCTTCACCAAAGGTTGCAAACTCTTCTGAGTATAGGCTGTTGTCAGAACGCTTCTGAGTCACAGTTGCGTGGCCTTTGTATAGCTTAACAACCACTTCACCATTCACATCTTGTGCTAGCTCTTCTGTTGCCGCTAGGATTGACTTACATAGCGGAGTGAACCAACGACCATCGTATACAAGGTGAGAAGCCTTAACACCTAGCTCTTCGCGGAATTCGAATGCTGCTTTGTCTAGCACTAGCTGCTCAACCGCACGCAGTGCTTCCATGATGATCGTGCCACCTGGAGTTTCGTAACAACCACGAGACTTCATACCTACAAGACGGTTCTCTACGATATCGATACGACCAACACCGTGCTTCGCGCCTTTTTCATTTAGGTAAACCAGTGCGTTGTATGGCGTCATTGCTTCACCGTCTACTGCAACCACTTCACCCTTTTCAACTTTCAACGTTACTGTTTCAGATTCGTTTGGTGCTTGCTCTGGATCTACTGTCCACGCCCAGCAATCTTCGTTTGGTGCATTCCATGTATCTTCTAGTACACCACCCTCTGTAGAGATGTGCCAAGCGTTCGCGTCACGTGAGTAGATCTTAGTTAGAGAAGCAGTACAAGGGATGTTGCGCTCTGCTAGGTAGTCTAGACACTCTTCACGGCTCACAAGATCCCACTCACGCCATGGTGCAATTACGTGTAGATCTGGTGCTAGTGCAGCAAATGCACCTTCGAAACGAACTTGGTCGTTACCTTTACCCGTACAGCCGTGACATAGTGCGTCCGCACCCACTTTACGTGCAACTTCAACCTGCGCTTTAGCAATAATTGGACGAGCCATAGACGTACCTAGAAGGTATTTACCTTCGTAGTAAGCACCGGTTTTTAGCGTTGGGAAGATGTAGTCTGCAACCATCTCTTCTTTTAGGTCTGCGATGTAACACTCAGACGCACCAGACGCTTTCGCTTTCTCTTCAATGCCTTCTAGCTCTTCTGCGCCTTGACCAACATCGGCCACGAACGCCACAACCTCACAGTCGTAGTTCTCTTTTAACCACGGAATGATTACCGAAGTATCTAGACCGCCAGAATAGGCTACAACAACTTTATTAACTTTAACCTTGCTCATTTGAGTTTCTCCTAAATTCCCGGGCCTGCACTTTGGCGGTCAGCTCCTCGGGGTTTATCCATTCGACTTAATTAATTCTTTAACTTCACTTTCTGAGTTCAGAAGCTACTGAGATAAAAACATGTTACTGAGGTAAAAACTGAGTACCGATGCTTTCACCTGAAAATAGTTGTGCTAGCTTGTCTGGGTAGCGCCAGGTCGCGACTTCAATCGGACGGCCAAGGTCATTGGCTGCTTCAAGTGCCGCTTGTACTTTAACGATCATGCCGTCGGTGATGACTTTGCCTTCAATCAGCTCATCCGCTTGTTGTTGGCTTAGGCTCGGAATAAGGTGACCTTTTCCATCAAGAACGCCGCTCACATCTGATAACAGTACCAGCTCTGCATCCAATGCCCCTGCGACAGCAACAGCAGCTTGGTCTGCATTGACGTTCATTAGTTGCCCTTGGTCTGTCAGACCGATCGAGCTGATGATTGGCAGTGCGCCCATATCAAGGATGGCTTGCAGTACCTGAGGATTACCCGGCGCGGCTTTACCTACTGCGCCTAATTCAGGGTTCAGCTCGCTGACTTTACATAGACCACCATCAGCTAGGCTCAAACCAACGGCGTTGATGCCGTCTTTAATCGCCTGACCTTGAAGCAATTTGTTGGCCGTGCCCGCTAGCGCACCAGCGATCAAAGGAATCTGATCATAAGGAGTAACACGTAGCCCTTCTTTCTTAACGGTTTCGAGGTTCAACTTATTCATCAAATCATCAACAAGGTAACCGCCGCCGTGAACAATCACGATTGGTCGCTGTGCCTGTTGTTGGTAAGCAGAGATCGCACCAAATAACTTGCTAAGTGTTTCACCACAAGATAGCGCAGCGCCACCTAACTTTATGATTAATGGTTGATTATTAAGGCTCATATTTAGATTCCCTTACACTAACGCAGTTAATGGCGCAAAACCATAACGTAAATTTAAACACTGCATCGCTTGGCTAGATGCACCCTTTAATAAGTTATCAATCGCTGAAACAACGATGATGTGCTGACCTTGAACCTTCCAACCTAAGTCGCAGAAAGGCGTCTGTTCTACATCTTGAATTCTTGGCAGTGTCTCTTCGAGTAGTCTCACTGCAGGTTTACCTTGGTAAGCTTGCTCAAAGGCATCTTGTATCTGTTGCTCTGTCACGCCTTCAGCCAGTTTCATGGTGATGGTCGCTAAAATACCGCGCTTAAAGTTGCCGAGGTGCGGAGTGAAAATCACATCACACCCTAAATGTGCGGCCATTTCAGGTTGATGACGGTGATTGAAGACGCCATAAGCTTGCAGGCTCACTTCGCAGAAGCTGTTAACCATAGTCGCCTTGCGACCTGCACCAGTAACTCCGCTAGTCGCGTTAATCACTGGCCATTGGTTCTCATCAAGTAACTTGGCTTCAACCAAAGGCTTAATCGCCAGTTGTGACGCGGTTGGGTAACAACCCGCGACGGCAATAAGCTGAGCTTCTTTAATTTCTTGTTCATTCCACTCAGCTAAACCGTAAGCTGCTTTGTCTAACCACTGTTCGTGTTGGTGTTCAAAACCGTAGAACTCTTGGTAGAAGTTCTCGCCTTTAACTCTGAATGCACCCGATAGGTCGAAGACTTGGCAATCGTTTTCTAGAAAAATTGGCGCTAGGTCGTGACTTACTTCGTGTGCGGTAGCTAAGAAAATCACATCAGACTGCTTTGCTAGTTCTTCTGGATTCGTTAATGGCTGTACTGGCATATCAATCAAGCCAGCTAACTTACCGTGCAGTGCCGCAATAGGTTTACCTGCGTCTACACTATTGGCTGAGACATATAAACCTGATAGCGTGAGCTCAGGGTGTCTGTTTATCATTAGAGCCAGTTCTGCTCCTGTGTAGCCGCTTGCGCCAATGATCGTGGTTTTCAACATCTCAACACATCCATTCCTGAGGTAAGTTACATTTCAAAATTTGACTATTCATACTTAATTTTTGGCTTTATTTGATTTCTTATGCATTAAATATGATTTAATATGTGTTTTACCGACTTATAGTTTTCCTGTCAATAGTAGAAGTGAAGATATTATGCAATTACCGAGTTTTCTTGAGGTCTACAAAGGCCTAATTTCCACCGACTCTATTAGTTCTACCGATCCAAGCTGGGATCATGGCAACGAAAAAGTGATCGAAAAAATGGCTCAATGGTTTAAAGACTTAGGCTTTAGCGTTGAGGTCGTGGAGGTCGAGCCCGGCAAGCATAATATGGTCGCAAAGATGGGCTCAGGTGAAGGTGGCTTGTTATTAGCGGGACACAGCGACACAGTGCCATTCGATGAAGGGCGTTGGAACTTCGATCCTCACGCACTAACAGAACACAACAATCGCTTCTATGGGTTAGGCACGGCCGATATGAAAGGCTTTTTCGCTTTCGTTTATGAAGCGGCAAAGAAGATGGATTGGAGCAAACAGGCGAAGCCACTTTATGTATTGGCAACCTGTGATGAAGAGACCACCATGCTAGGCGCACGTCACTTCACGGAGAATGCACCATTTAAACCGGATTACTGCATCATTGGTGAGCCAACCAGCCTTGTGCCTATACGTGGTCATAAAGGTCATGTCGCCAATGCCGTGCGAGTAACCGGTAAATCAGGTCACTCTTCGGATCCTGCATTAGGTGTCAACGCCATCGAAATCATGCATGAAGTGCTGTTTGCTTTGATGCAGCTGCGTGACAAGTTAGTCAAAGAGTATCACCACCCGGGTTTCGCTATTCCAAGTCCGACTCTAAACCTTGGCCATATTCACGGCGGTGATAGCGCTAACCGAATCTGTGGCTGTTGTGAACTACATTACGACGTTCGTCCTTTACCAGGCATCAGCTTAGATGGGTTGGATAACATGCTGCGCAGCGCACTCAAGGAAGTAGAAGCAAAATGGCCGGGCAGAATTGAGATTACTCCGCTGCATGAGCCGATTCCGGGTTACGAGTGCCAACACGATCATCCATTTATTGGTGGTATGGAATCAGTGTGCGAGATTGAATCGCAAACCGTGAACTACTGTACAGAGGCACCTTTCCTTCAAGAGCTGTGTCCAACCTTAGTACTAGGTCCGGGGTCAATCGACCAGGCTCACCAACCGGATGAGTTCTTAAGCTTCGATTTTATTGACCCAACAATTGATGTTCTGAGTAAATCGATCCGTAAATATTGTTTCTAGTTATTGCTACCCGTTCGATATTTTTATACAAAAGCTACCCCAAAAGGTGGCTTTTATTCTGTTATCTCTGACATAGCCTGTTCTTGTAATTAAATTTCACTTTATTCCACAGTATTGAAAAATTCACTTCTCCCACATTTCTAAACCTAATAATTGCAAACTTAGAATGCTTTATTTGACTAGATACAGCAGTTTTCGCTAGATTGTGTACTTAACAAGGAACAATGGATGTAATTTTTTTACGAGGCAGGATGACAATGAACGAGAAATACGCCGCTCTCAAGAGTAACGTAAGCATGCTGGGACGCTTGCTAGGTAACACAATCCAAGATGCACATGGTGACGTTATCTTAGAGAAAGTGGAAACTATCCGTAAACTTTCCAAATCCGCCCGCGCAGGCAACAAAGCTGACCGTGACAGCCTAGTTGAAGAAATCAAAAACCTGCCGAACGAACAACTCACTCCTGTTGCTCGTGCATTTAACCAATTTCTCAACCTCACCAACATGGCAGAGCAGTACCACACCATCTCTCGCCACTGTGAGGAGCATGTTTGCGAACCAGACGTGCTGCAATCTCTATTTTCCAAATTAAACCAAAACGACATCAGCAAGCTAGATGCGGCTCAAGCTGTTCGCGACCTGAACATTGAACTCGTTTTGACTGCACACCCAACAGAAATCACTCGTCGCACCATGATCAACAAGCTGGTTAAGATCAACGAGTGTCTGTCTAAATTAGAATTAAGCGACCTATCACACAAAGAGCGCGTGAAAACCGAACGTCGCCTAGAGCAACTTATCGCTCAAGGTTGGCACTCAGATGTGATTCGTCAACAACGCCCAACGCCACTTGATGAAGCTAAGTGGGGCTTTGCGGTTGTAGAAAACTCTCTATGGGAAGCAGTACCAGATTTTCTACGCGACATGGATGGCCGACTAAAAGGCTACCTTGGTGAAGGCCTGCCGATCGATGCACGCCCAGTACACTTCTCATCTTGGATGGGCGGTGACCGCGATGGTAACCCATTCGTAACGCACACCATCACTAAAGAAGTGCTGCGCCTATCTCGCTGGAAAGCTGCAGACCTTTACCTAGGCGACGTTAATGAGCTGATTACCGAGCTGTCGATGACTAAGTGTAATGATGCGGTTCGTGAACTAGCAGGTGATGAGCACGAAGCTTACCGTGCAATCCTTAAGAGCCTACGCACTCTGCTGAACAACACGCTAGAAGTGCTTGACGCAAAACTGCATGATGCTGAAGTACCGAAGAAAGAAACACTGCAGAACATCGACCAACTTTGGACACCACTTTACGCGTGTTACCAATCGCTGCACGAATGTGGCATGGGCGTAATCGCAGATGGTTCTCTGCTTGATACCCTACGTCGCCTAAAAGCATTCGGTGTGCATTTAGTTCGTCTCGATGTTCGTCAAGAAAGTACACGTCACTCAGATGTCCTATCTGAACTGACTCGCTACCTAGGCATTGGCGATTACGACCAGTGGAGCGAGCAAGACAAGATTGCTTTCTTAACCAATGAATTAAGCTCAAAACGCCCACTGCTACCGCGCGACTGGGAGCCATCTGAACAGGTCAAAGAGGTTTTAGACACCTGTAAGGTAATTGCAGCTCAACCTCGTGAAGCCTTCGGCGCTTATGTGATTTCTATGGCTCGTACTGCATCGGATGTACTGGCTGTTCACTTGCTTCTGCAAGAATGTGGTTGCCCATACCGCATGGACGTATGTCCACTGTTCGAAACGCTAGACGATTTGAACAACTCAGAAGCGGTAATGAAGCAGCTAATGAGCATCGACTTGTACCGTGGATTTATCCAGAACCACCAAATGGTGATGATCGGATACTCTGACTCAGCGAAAGATGCGGGCGTAATGTCTGCAGGTTGGGCCCAGTATGACGCGATGGACAAGCTGGTTAAAGTTTGTGATGAAGAAGGCATTGAACTGACTCTATTCCACGGTCGTGGCGGTACGGTTGGTCGTGGTGGTGCGCCAGCGCACGCTGCTCTTCTTTCTCAGCCACCTAAGAGCTTGAAAGGCGGTTTACGTGTAACTGAGCAAGGCGAAATGATCCGCTTTAAGCTTGGTTTACCAGACGTTGCTGTAAACAGCTTTAACCTTTACGCAAGTGCGATTCTAGAAGCGAACCTTCTGCCGCCACCAGAGCCAAAACAAGAGTGGCGCGACCTAATGGAAGTGCTGTCTCAAGTCTCTTGTGAGGCTTACCGTAACGTGGTTCGTGGTGAAGAGAAATTCGTACCTTACTTCCGTCAAGCGACGCCTGAACTGGAGCTAGGTAAACTGCCTCTTGGTTCTCGCCCTGCAAAACGTAACCCGAATGGCGGCGTAGAAAGCCTACGTGCAATTCCATGGATCTTCTCTTGGAGCCAAAACCGTTTGGTACTTCCTGCATGGCTAGGTGCTGGTGAAGCCATTCAATACTCTGTAGACCAAGGCCATCAAGCGCTACTGGAAGAGATGTGTCGTGAATGGCCATTCTTCTCAACTCGTCTGGGTATGTTGGAAATGGTGTACTCGAAGTGCAACATGGAAATTGCGAAGTACTACGATCAACGTCTTGTTGACGAAGAGCTATTGCCTCTGGGTGAGTTACTGCGTGAACAGCTACAAAAAGACATCAAAGCGGTACTGAATGTAGAAAATAACGAGAACTTGATGCAGAGCGACCCTTGGGGGCTTGAGTCAATTCGCTTACGTAACATCTACGTTGAGCCACTAAACATGCTTCAAGCAGAACTGCTGTACCGTACTCGTAAGTGTGAAACACCACCAGCAGAGCTAGAAGAAGCGCTAATGGTGACGATTGCAGGCATTGCAGCAGGTATGCGAAACACTGGTTAATTAGTGATTCCTACTATAAAAAGAACAAAAGGTCGCCACGCGCGACCTTTTTATTTTGCAAAATAACCACTAGTGAGTATTTTGTCAGTTTTTTGGGTTATTTTGTCCATGTATTCTACTTTATGCTTATTATTTAGATATACTACTGCTCCGCTGCGGAAACACTCCAAAAAAATAATCTGCAGCAATTTGACCAATAAACTGGTCAACCTAGGTGATAAACGGCTTTGTAAGGTGACATAACCAACCGATGAGTTGGTGCTACTTAGACATAACCAATATAACGTGCCATTAGAAGCACACTTGTTGTTTAAGTATTTGTTTACTGTTTACCATTTGGATTTCAGACATGTCATTACCACACGTAATTCTAACCGTTTTAAGTACACGCGATGCTACTGGTTACGATATCACAAAAGAATTCTCCGCAAGCATTGGTTACTTCTGGAAAGCTAGCCACCAACAAGTTTACCGCGAGCTAAATAAAATGGCTCAGAACGACCAGGTAACTTGCGTGCTTGAGCCTCAAGAAGGCAAACCTGATCGTAAAGTTTACTCTATCACTGATGCTGGCCGTGGCGCGCTAGGTGAATGGTTTGAACAACCAACTGCACACCCAACCGTTCGTGACGAGTTCTCAGCTAAGCTAATGGCTTGTGCTGTACAACCTTCTGACGCTTACCGTGTACAACTTGCTGAGCTAGTAGAAGAGTCTCGCAAACTGGTTTCTCACTACCGTGAAATCGAAGCGGCTTACTACGCAACGCCATCAACTCTAGACAAGCAAGCACGCCTTGAGCGTCTTACTCTTCGTCGTAACCTACTTATCCGTGAAGCATGGATTGTATGGGCTGAAGAAGTACTGCTTGAACTTGGCGCTCTTGCTTAAGTTAAGCTAGAAGCTAGAAGCTAGAAGCTAGAAGCTAGAATAGCAAAAGGCTTGAACTCTTAGAGTCCAAGCCTTTTTTGTATCTATAGGATTTGAAATTTTACAGCCAGAGGCTTTTACAAGCACTTAGGCTTTACTTCTTAGACTTTGCTTAAAGCGCAGCGACTTGTGGACGAACACCTAATGTGTGGCAAAGTGCGTAAGTCATTTCTGCACGGTTTAGCGTGTAGAAGTGGAAGTCTTTCACACCTTCACGGCTCAGTGTACGAACCATATCAATTGCTTGGCTAGCACCAACAAGCTGACGAGTCGTTGGATCATCATCCAAACCTTCAAACTGCTTCGCCATCCAACCCGGTACTTTTACGTTGTTCATCGCAGCAAAGCGAGACGCTTGCTTGAAGTTAGAAACCGGTAGGATGCCCGGAACAATTTCAACATCTACACCAGCCGCCACACAGCGGTCTCGGAAACGTAGGTAGCTTTCAACATCGAAGAAGAACTGAGTGATAGCACGGTTAGCACCCGCATCGACTTTACGCTTAAGGTTAATAAGATCCGATTGAGCGCTTTTTGCTTCAGGGTGAACCTCAGGGAATGCCGCTACTGAGATATCAAAATCGTGGCGAGATTTAAGTAGCTCGACTAGGTCAGATGCGTACATATCTGGCGCGCCGCCGCCTGCTGGAATATCACCACGCAACGCAACAATACTCTCGATACCATTCGCCCAGTAATCGTCGGCAATTTGAATCAGCTCTTCGCGACTCGCATCAATACACGTTAGGTGCGGTGCTGCAACTAAGCCTGTTTGGTTCTTAATCTCTTTAATGATTGAGTGGGTACGGTCACGTTCGCCCGAGTTTGCACCGTAAGTTACCGATACAAACTTTGGTTGAAGTGTTTTAAGACGGTGAACAGAATTCCACAGGGTCTCTTCCATCTTCTCATTGCTTGGTGGAAAAAACTCAAATGACACATTGATGTTGTCAGAAAGCTCAGCGATATTCTGATTTAAAGCGTCGATATGACTAGCGTGTGTGTATCCCATCTTACTCTCCCTGTGGCAAAAGCAACCACTAAAAACTCAAATCCTTAAACGACGTTTAGACGTCTATATGTCTGTAGAATGTATTGAATACGATTTAATGTCAACAGATCCATTATGAATTTTTTTCAAGTAGATCGTGAGTAAAACTCAAGTCGTTAGATGGGTCGCAAAGCAGAAATAAGGAAGAAAAAAGGCTGAGAAACACATCGTGCTTTCAGCCTTATTTATCTTAGTGAATAGTATGCTATTTAAGTGTCATAGCAAATGATCTGAGTATTAGAACAGGCTCGATATTCGGTTCAAATCAGACTGAATTGCACCAGCCGTCACTTCACGTCCAGCACCCGGGCCACGAATAACCAATGGATTATCTTTGTACCATTTACTCTCGATCGCAAAGATATTGTCGCAAGGCAGCAAGTTCGCCAGAGCGTGCTCTTTAGATAGGGCTTCAACACCTACGGTTGCCTTACCGTTCTTCTCTAAACGCGCTACGTAACGTAGAACTTTCTGTTGAGAGTGCGCTTTCTCTAAACGCTCGGCCAACTCTTCGCTTAGCACCGAAGCCTTATCAAAGAAGTCATCTACCGACAGATCTTGCAACTCTTCAGGGACCAGTGATTCCACTTTGACGTTTTCAGGCTCGATATCTAAACCCGATTCACGCGCCAGAATCACCAGCTTACGCATGACGTCTGAACCATCTAGGTCAGCACGAGGGTCAGGTTCAGTCAGGCCTTGTTGCCACGCTAAGTCAACCAACTCGCTGAATGGCACGGTGCCATCAAACTGTTGGAACAACCAAGACAGCGTGCCTGAAAAGATACCTGACAGCGCAATAATGTCATCGCCACTTTCACGCAAGTCTCTGACTGTGTGGTTAATCGGCAGGCCTGCACCAACGGTCGCGTTGTACAACCAGTGACGGCTGATCTTAGCGAAAACATCCTGTACTTGATGGTAATACTCGCTCGATGCAGAACCAGCCACCTTGTTAGCCGAGATCAGGTGAATACCTTGTTGTGCGACTTGCAGATATTTTGCTGCAAGCACTGGGCTTGCCGTAACATCTAACACAACCGCTTCATCGTAGCCCTGAATAGAACCTAAACGCTCTAACCAGTCATTACCATTGTTAGCAATCGCTTCATCGTCAAAACACTTACTCACTGAGGTCGCATCAATGCCTTGATCGTCGAACCAATAGGTTTGGCTATCAACCACGGCAACCAATTCAAAGTTCATTCCACGGCGCTTTTCAAGTTCCGCTTTTTGCTCTGCAAACAGGCTTAACCAGCTTGAACCAATGTTGCCCTTACCACACAAGGCTATCGCAACACGCTTCTGCGCTTGGAACAGTTGAGAGTGAATGCCTTTCACTAGGCTTGATGTTTCACTCTTACGAATGACTGCCACCAAGCTTAAGCCTGAGTTCGCTTCTGAGATGAACTCAACCGGCGAGCTCTTAAGCTGCTGGTAGAAACCGTAACAATGGTTCGGGTTCTTAGTCACACCCGCACCCACTGCAGCAATCAGAGAGAAACCTTCTTTGAGCTTAATCTCAGCTTCAATCGCATGGTCTTGTAGATATTCTAATGCACCACCAGCGATCTCTTCCGTATAGGCAAGACGCAAGCAGTGTTGATCCGGTTCAAGCTCATAAGCCAGCGGCTCAAGTTGAGCACGCTTAAGCCCTTCAAGCACTTCACTCTCTAGACGGTCGAAATCATGGCCGTGACCAAAGGTCAGCTGCACGATAAGCACTTCATCCAAAGAAGTAATAATTTTCGCGCCACGACCCGATGCCAGTACACGCTCTATCTGTGTAGAACCCGCCTCCGGCTGGTAGCTGCAGCGTAAGCTCAGATCCATAGCACTTTGAGCCACAGGCTGTAGCGTTCGGCTATGAAGCACTGGAGCGGCAAGACGTGCCAATTCACTAGCTTCATCAAGGCGAAGTAGAGGCAGTAGACACGCATCTGAAACCAAACGAGGGTCAGCGCTGTAAACGCCCGCCACATCACTCCAAATCGTCACGCGTTCAACTTCAGCCAAAGCACCAATCACGGTTGCTGAGTAATCCGAACCGTTACGACCAAGTAATACCGTTTCACCCTCGAAGTTCTGAGCCATAAAGCCCGTAATCACCACGCGGCAATGTGCATGCTGCGCTAAGGCTTCTTTGATCAGAGGATAAGAACGTGCGCGGTCAACTTCAGGTTGAGCACCCGCTTCTGCACGTAAAAAGGCACGTGCATCTTGAGCAACTGCTTGTAAGTCATGCTGGCATAACAAAGCAGCGAGTAGACGTGAAGACCAAACCTCACCGTGTCCAAGCACTTTTGCTTTTTGTGCTTCACTTAAAGGAGCCGTTAGCTCCCCCAAAGCGGTAAATTCTTGTTGAATGGTTGCCGTTAGCTGAGCCGAAGACTCACCTTCAAGCAGTGTTTCAATCAGTTCAAGCTGGAACTGACGAAGTGCCTGTAGGCATTCATGAGCAATACGACCATCTTTGTCGAGCGCTTCAACAAATTCAATTAAGCGGTTGGTTGTTTTGCCCGCTGCTGATACCACCACCAAATCAGTTGCTGTTGAGTATTCTCTAAGAATGTTGACCACGCGCTGATAACACTCAGGATTCGCTAAACTGCTGCCACCAAATTTATGTAGCTGGCGAAAGGTTGCCATTATTAACCCTCCCCTTCAGCGATAAAGCCTTGTGTCTTTTCAAACGCTTGCTTGAGGTCGTCAATCAAGTCATCAGCATCTTCAAGGCCAACAGAAAGACGCAGTAACTGTTGAGAAACACCCGCCTCTGCCAGTGCTTCTTCGCCCATCGCACGGTGAGTCATCGACGCAGGGTGACAAATCAAGCTTTCCACACCACCCAGTGATTCAGCCAAAGAGAACAGCTCTAATTTATCGACAAAGTACTTAAGCGCTTCGAATGAACCCGCAAACTCAAAGCTCAACATTGAACCAAAGCCAGACTGCTGTTTCTTCGCAATATCATGACCTGGATGTTCAGGGAGGCTTGGGTGATAAATAGTGCCAACGAGATCTTGCTGCTGCAGAGACGCCAGAATTTCACGTGAGCTTTCTTCGTGAACTCGCATACGCGCACCTAGCGTACGAATACCACGTAAAGTCATGTAGCTATCAAATGGTGTGCCGGTCGCACCAATACAGTTGCCCCACCAGGCTAGCTCTTCAGCGTGCTCTTCTGTCTTAGTGACCACAACGCCACCAATCACATCTGAGTGTCCATTGATGTACTTAGTGGTTGAGTGGATAACAAAATCCGCACCCAGCTCTAAAGGCTTTTGGAACACAGGTGTCAAAAACGTGTTGTCGACAGCAACCAGAGCACCAACCTCTTTCGCTTTGCGGCAAGTTTCTGCAATATCAACCACACGAACCAGTGGATTCGATGGGGTTTCGATTAAGATCAACTTTGGCTTAAGCGCGATCGCCGCATCTAGCGCAGCTTGATCCGATTGATCAACGAACAGAACTTTGAAGTCACCTTTCAGTGAGCGAGTGTTAAACAGACGGTAAGTACCGCCGTAGCAGTCGTGTGGTGCAATAATAAGATCATCGCCACCTAAGAAAGCAGAAACCCATAAGTTAAGCGCCGAAGTACCACAGTTAGTGACCACCGCGCCTTTGCCCGATTCAAGCTCAAACAGTGCAGTTTCTAGTAAACCGCGGTTTGGGTTACCAGAACGGGTGTAATCATACTTTGGCACTTCACCAAAAGCGGGAAACCCATAGTTAGTCGAAAGATAAATAGGTGGGACAACAGCATGGTGTTGCGTGTCTGACTCGATACCAGTACGTACTGCGATGGTTGCTGGCTTCCGGCTGCTCATAGGTGCTTCCTTACAAGTTTTGCGTCTGAGAATCACAGCTGCTTGTCGGCATTTTGCGGCTGTGTTAGATATATGTTATTCACTTTACTTTCATAAACGTGAGACGTCAACACTTCCAGACGTCTATATGTCTTTGCTTATGGCAGTAAATCCCGCTAAAATCACCACTATTAATTTATTCTAACAACTAAAGTGATGAAGGTACGCAATGGCCGACTGGAATGGTGAATACATAAGCCCATATGCTGAGCATGGAAAGAAAAGCGAACAAGTAAAGAAAATTACAGTTTCTATCCCTCTAAAAGTGTTAAAGGTTCTAACTGATGAGCGTACTCGCCGCCAGATTAATAACCTACGCCATGCAACAAACAGTGAGCTACTGTGCGAAGCCTTTCTACATGCGTACACAGGCCAACCACTACCAACGGATGAAGACCTTCGTAAAGATCGTCCTGACGATATCCCTGCTGAAGTTAAAAAACTGATGACAGAAATGGGTATCGAGTTCGAAGCGTTTGACGAAGAATAAAACAACTCAGTCACTGCCTTCATTATTGATTCGCTATAGCTGACCCTATCTATCACATTATGCATTGCGTTTTTATGACTACGCTGCGAATGATAGACATAAAAAAACCGACTCCAGATGAGTCGGTTTTTTATTATTCTTTTCTCTCAATAGAGCAGCAGCTACTACGCCATGTAGTTAGCAGGCATCTCGATACGAGCTACGCCAGATTCAACAGCCGCTTCCGCAACTGCTCGTGCTACGCGAGGAAGTAGACGTGGGTCCATTGGCTTAGGAATGATGTAGCCTTTACCAAATTCCAGTGCGGTCTCACCCGCCGCTGCTAGTACTTCAGCTGGAACTGCTTCTTTCGCCAGTTCACGAATCGCTTTAACCGCCGCTAGCTTCATTTCGTCATTGATTTCGCTTGCACGCACATCTAATGCACCACGGAAAATGAATGGGAAACAAAGTACGTTGTTTACTTGGTTAGGGTAATCACTACGGCCTGTACCCATGATAAGGTCAGAACGAACTTCGTGTGCAAGCTCAGGTTTGATCTCTGGATCTGGGTTTGAACATGCAAACACAACTGGCTTATCAGCCATCAACGTTAGTGCTTCAGCAGGCAGTAGGTTAGGACCCGATACACCTAAGAACAGGTCAGCGCCTTCGATAACATCTTCAAGTGTGCGCTTATCCGTGTTGTTTGCGAATAGCTCTTTGTATTCGTTCAGATCATCACGACGAGTGTGAATCACGCCTTTACGGTCAAGCATGTAAATCTTCTCACGCTGAGCGCCACACTTAATCAGTAGTTCCATACATGCAACCGCTGCTGCGCCAGCACCTAAACAAACGATCTTACACTCTTCAAGTTTCTTACCTTGAAGTTCGATCGCGTTCAGCATACCCGCTGCCGTTACAATCGCAGTACCGTGTTGGTCATCGTGGAATACCGGTACATCACAACGCTCAATCAGGCGACGTTCAATCTCAAAACAGTCTGGTGCTTTGATGTCTTCCAGGTTAATACCGCCGAATGTATCTGCGATATTCGCAACCGTATCAACGAACTCATCGATTGTGCGGTGTTTTACTTCAATATCGATAGAATCTAAACCAGCAAAACGCTTAAACAGTAGCGCTTTACCTTCCATTACAGGTTTAGAAGCAATAGGACCAAGGTTACCTAGGCCAAGAATCGCTGTACCGTTAGAGATAACAGCAACCATGTTGCCCTTACCTGTGTACTTATAGACGTTATCAACGTTCTGTGCGATCTCGCGAACAGGCTCAGCCACGCCTGGGCTGTATGCAAGTGCTAGGTCTTCTGCAGAGTTTGCAGGCTTCGTCAGTTCTACGGCAATTTTGCCTGGAATCGGGAACTCATGATAATCAAGAGCTTGCTGACGGAATTGTTCTTGAGGCGATAATTCTTGAGAGGATTGAGCTTGGCTGCTGTCTTCAGACATAGGTGTAGGTTCCTAGGATATTATTATTTGGGGTATCTTGTTCATGTTAATGGATGTACTTCAAAGTTCCTAGGTGGTTGGAGCCTCTGTCTCATTAAAAAACGAGATTTCACTACTAATAAGACCAGTGAGCAGTTGAAATTACTGTCGCTTGTTGAACTTTCGAGCTGAATTTTGGTGAAGAGAGATACGCAAGGAATTGCCCTGCAATAGAAAGGTAGGCACCTTAATCGTTGGGCGGGATTGAAGCTTGAATGAAAATCAGTGCTTTCTTAAATTTCAGGCAACAAAAAAGGACACCGAAGTGTCCTTTTTCATGTCTAAATAGCGAGAATTACTTCTTGCTAGAAAGAGCACCGAAACGCTTGTTGAAGCGATCAACACGGCCGCCAGTATCTACGATACGTTGCTTACCAGTGTAGAACGGGTGACATTTGTCACATACGTCTAGGTGGATAGATTCTTTTGCAAGAGTTGAGTTGAACTCAAATGTGTTGCCGCAAGAACAAGTTGCAGTAACTGCTTTGTATTCTGGGTGGATTCCAGCTTTCATGGGATAACCTCAAGTAGGCCGTGTCGCTATACGATTCTAAGCCGCACACCACACGTAGTTTAAAAAAGAAATAAAGACACCGCATCGACACAAAAGAGTGATGAAGCCATACCTTTAAGGCGCAGTATAGTAATGAATCTATAAGGCAGGATCAACTGATTTGATACATTTTTCACCAATTCTCTCTTTATTTCCTTTATCGGCCTGAGATTTCGAGCTGTCGTTGTCTGTATACGTTAACTCGCCGCCTTCATCCAAACTGCTTCTCGAATTTAACCGCCTTATCCTTTAGACTGTTCGCTCTCGTCAATTCAGATAAAGCCGTCCCTTTATGCGTCCAATGATTGCCCGCGTGGCACTGCCTGTTCCACTCGACAAGCAGTTCGATTACAAGATTCCTAGCCACCTATTTCCTATTATTGGTGGACGAGTCTCTGTGCCTTTTGGACGACAAACCTTAACCGGTATTGTAACGGCTCTGGTTAACGAATCTGAATTCGAGCTCGATAAGCTCAAACCCATTAAAGCCCTATTAGACAATCAGCCTGTTTGGCCGGAATCTGTCTATTCACTGTTAATGTGGTGCAGTCAATTTTATCAGTACCCTCTTGGCGAAACCTTTGCTAACGCCCTTCCGAGTGCTCTAAGAAAAGGCAAAGCCGCCGACTTCGCAACGCTGGTTGAGTGGCAGTTAACGCCATCAGGCAAAGACCAACTGATGCAAGGTTTTGGTCGCGCAGTCAAACAAGCCAAAGTGATGCACATGCTTGAGCAAGGCCCCGTTCCCCATCAAGAGTTCATTGATGAAGAAGTTGGCAGCGCCGTACTCAAGACACTAGAAGAGAAAGGCTGGATTGAATCGGTAGAGAAAAAGCCGAAGCGTCAGCCGTGGCCAGTTGATCTTGAAAACGACCAAGACAAACCTAAGCTCAATGCTGAACAAGCGATCGCGATTGCGACAGTAAATAGCCAAACCGATTTTAGTTGCTTCTTACTAGAGGGGGTTACCGGCTCAGGTAAGACCGAAGTCTACCTGAATATGATCAAGCCGATTCTCGACCAAGGTAAACAAGCGTTAGTCTTGGTACCGGAAATAGGCCTCACTCCACAAACGATTAATCGCTTTAAGCGTCGTTTTAATGTGCCTGTTGAGGTGATTCACTCTGGATTAAACGATTCTGAACGACTGAATGCTTGGTTATCAGCGCGAGACAAAATAGCGGGCATTGTGATTGGTACGCGCTCGGCTCTGTTCACTCCCTTCGCTGATCTGGGAATTATCATTGTCGATGAAGAGCACGACGCCTCTTATAAGCAGCAAGATAGCCTACGCTACCACGCTCGTGATGTAGCCATCATGCGTGCTCATAAAGCGCAGATTCCGGTTGTGTTAGGCTCGGCGACTCCGGCTTTTGAAACACTGCACAACGCTCAGATCGGTAAATACAGTTACCTCACCCTGACCTCACGTGCGGGTGTCGCGCTGCCGACCACCAATAAAGTGTTGGATGTAAAGGGTGAATATCTAGAAAGTGGCTTGTCTGCTTCTTTGATTGCTGAAATGCAAAGACACCTCAAAGCAGGCAACCAAGTGATGTTGTTTCTCAACCGCCGTGGGTTCTCTCCAGCACTGATGTGTCACGATTGTGGTTGGACAGCCGAATGTAAGCGTTGTGATGCCTACTACACCTATCACCAATACAGCAATGAGATGCGCTGCCACCACTGTGGCTCTCAGCAGCATATCGTACACAATTGCCAAGGTTGTGGTTCAGCGAACTTGGTGACGGTGGGTGTAGGTACCGAGCAACTAGAAGCACAGCTTGGCCAACTATTCCCTGAATACAAAACCATTCGTATTGACCGCGACAGCACCCGCCGTAAAGGCAGCCTAGAAAGCGCACTAGAGTCGATTCGTAAGGGTGAATACCAAATTCTTATCGGTACGCAAATGCTCGCTAAGGGTCATCATTTCCCTGACGTGACACTTGTGGCGTTATTGGATGTAGATGGCTCTTTATACAGCAGTGACTTCCGAGCCTCTGAGCGTCTTGCTCAACTGTTTATTCAAGTGGCAGGTCGTGCAGGTCGTGCAAGCAAGCCCGGTGAGGTGATATTACAAACTCATCACCCAGAACACGGGTTGCTGCAAGCCTTGCTTCACAAAGACTATAACCACTTTGCTCAGACGGCGCTGGCAGAACGTAAGCAGGCAATGTTACCGCCTTATACCTTTATGACGCTGTTTAGAGCAGAAGCCAACGACACGCGCTTGGTGGAAGAATTCTTGCGTCAAGTTCGTCACACATTGGAATCGCATCCACTGTTTGACCAATATTGCATGGTGCTAGGACCAACCCCAGCCCCATTAGCAAAACGAGCAGGCAAATCGCGCTGGCAGTTAATCTTACAGACTCAAACTCGCTCGTTAATGCAGAAGCTATTAATGAGCGCTAAGCCGGCAATTAATATGTTACCCGCCGCGAAAAAAGTTCGTTGGTCACTCGACATAGAGCCGCAAGATCTGAGCTAAACCCCTTCGGGTTAAAACTAATGATAAGTTTGTTCACAAATATTTCATATTTCTCGTGAGCAAGTTCACACGAGTCATGTGATTTTTGTTAATCTAGCCGTAACTTTACACGGATTAAACGAATAAAATATTGCAATAAAAAAAGTGTTAGCAACACTTTCATAATATCTATTCGATTACATTTATTATTCACGCCTTAGATACTTAGGCGACAAAGGAACTTAAAAGAGGGTTTAATTTATGGCGACAATGAAGGATGTTGCCCAGCTAGCAGGCGTCTCAACAGCCACGGTATCACGTGCATTGATGAACCCTGAGAAAGTCTCAGTTTCGACTCGTAAACGAGTGGAAACAGCAGTACTTGAAGCTGGATACTCACCCAATACATTAGCTAGAAACTTACGTCGCAACGAATCAAAAACCATCATCACTATCGTTCCTGATATCTGTGACCCTTATTTCGCCGAGATCATTCGTGGTATCGAAGATGCCGCAGTAGAAAATGACTACCTTGTCTTACTGGGTGATAGCGGCCAACAAAAGAAGCGTGAGTCTTCATTTGTTAACTTAGTTTTCACCAAACAAGCTGACGGTATGCTATTGCTTGGCACTGACCATCCATTTGATGTCAGTAAATCTGAACAAAAGAATTTACCACCAATGGTGATGGCGTGTGAGTTTGCCCCTGAGCTTGAACTGCCTACCGTACACATCGATAACCTGACCTCTGCATTTGAAGCGGTGAACTACTTAGCTCAGTTAGGTCATAAGCGTATCGCTCAAATATCAGGGCCAGTATCGGCAACGCTGTGTAAGTTCCGCCAACAAGGCTATCAACAAGCGCTGCGTCGCGCTGGAGTATCAATGAACCCTGCCTATAGCACCGTCGGCGACTTTACTTTTGAAGCCGGTGCTCAAGCGGTTCGTCAATTGTTGGCACTTCCTGAACAGCCTACAGCTATCTTCTGTCATAACGACGCGATGGCCATTGGCGCGATTCAAGAAGCGAAGAAGCTGGGCTTACGCGTTCCTCAAGACCTATCGATTGTCGGCTTTGATGACATCCAATTCGCTCAATACTGCGATCCTCCGCTAACCACCATTTCTCAACCTCGTTATGAGATTGGACGCCAAGCGATGTTGATGATGCTTGATCTACTGAAAGGCAACGATGTGCAAGCAGGTTCGCGTCTACTTGAAGCTAAATTAGTGGTTCGAGGCAGTACAGCGCCACCTCGTATGTAACCTTCAAAAATACCCTTACAAATCTGCGGCACATTTTGATGTGCCGCTTCCATTTCTGCACTATTATCCTCGCGCAATCTGGATTACCATGAGGGCAGAATCAGCAACTATTGAAATGTCTTGTGGCTAATAGAGATTATGTAAAGCGCGGTCGTGGTACGAAAAAGCCGACCAAAAAACAAGCCCCTCGCCGTAAACCTTGGCGCAGTGGTCTTTTGGCGATCCTCCTTGCCGGTGGTTTTGGTTACGGACTTTACCTATTGAGTAATGATCCTGAGCCGCCAGCACCTGCTCCTGTGGTAACCAAACCAAAACCTAAGCCAAAACCAGCGAAAGTGATTCCGCCGCCTCCTGAAGAGAAATGGGACTACGTTGAAACGCTGCCAAGCCGCGAAATCGAAGTGAAAGCCAAAGAGCAAGAGATCTCGAAGATCCCTTACATCATGCAGTGTGGCGCTTACAAAACCTCGTCGCAGGCAGAAGCTCGTAAGTTGGATATTGCCTTCCAAGGTATCTCGAGTGAGATCCGCAAGAAAGATGGCAGTAGCTGGTACCGTGTGGTTCTAGGTCCATACAAGTTGAAGCGTGACGCAGAGCGAGATCGCCATAAGCTGCAACGAGCGAAAATCGAACCTTGTGCTATTTGGAAAGACACCGAGTAATTTAGATTCAGCGGCAGTCTCGGTCTTAGTAAAAGCCGAAAACCAAACACCGAAAGCCTCCCACTGTGGAGGTTTTCTTTTATCCCCCCCCCCTTTAACCAAATTTCCTTACAACTTCCGCCGATAAGTTTGCACGACATCACTCACCCTTCCTTGAATTATCCGAGCGCCATCCTCATATACTTTTTATACCCAAAGATAAGAAATATTAAGAGGCCCTACTCGTGACTACCATTGTATCTGTACGTCGTAATAATAAAGTCGTCATCGCGGGTGATGGACAAGTATCTCTAGGCAACACTGTAATGAAGGGCAATGCCCGTAAAGTACGTCGCCTATACAACAACAAAGTACTGGCAGGTTTTGCTGGCGGTACCGCTGATGCTTTCACGCTATTCGAAAAATTTGAAAGCAAGCTGCAAATGCACCAAGGTCACCTAACCAAAGCTGCCGTTGAGCTAGCGAAGGATTGGCGTAGCGACCGTGCTCTGCGTAAGTTAGAAGCACTGTTAGCAGTAGCGGATGAGACCGCTTCACTGATCATCACTGGTAACGGTGACGTAGTTCAACCAGAGAACGACCTGATTGCGATCGGTTCTGGTGGTAACTTCGCTCAAGCAGCAGCTACTGCACTATTAGAAAATACTGATTTAGATGCGCGTGAAATCGCAGAAAAGTCGCTGAACATTGCGGGCGACATCTGTGTCTTCACCAACCATCACCACACTATTGAAGAACTAGAAAGCACCGTTGAGCTGCCAAAGCCAGAGTAACGACCGCTTCCATCAATAACGTTGTATTCAACAGTGATTAAAGAATTAAGGAAAAACCATGTCTGAGATGACTCCTCGCGAAATTGTTCACGAACTCAATCGCCACATTATCGGCCAAGACAACGCTAAGCGTTCAGTAGCTATCGCTCTGCGTAACCGCTGGCGTCGTATGCAGCTTGAAGAAAGCCTGCGTGTTGAAGTATCACCAAAGAACATCCTAATGATTGGCCCAACAGGTGTCGGTAAAACTGAAATTGCTCGCCGCCTAGCGAAATTAGCAAACGCGCCTTTCATCAAGGTAGAAGCGACTAAGTTCACCGAAGTTGGCTACGTTGGTAAAGAAGTTGAGACCATCATCCGTGATCTAACGGACGTTGCAATCAAGATGACACACCAACAAGCGATGGAGAAAGTACAGTACCGCGCTGAAGAACAAGCTGAAGAACGCATTCTTGATGCCCTTCTACCACCAGCACGTGATGCTTGGGGTCAGAACGAGCAATCAACAGAAGACACCACCTCTTCAAACACTCGCCAGATTTTCCGCAAGAAACTGCGTGAAGGTAAGCTAGACGACAAAGAGATCGAAGTTGATGTAGCCGCGCCGCAAATGGGTGTTGAAATCATGTCACCTCCAGGCATGGAAGAGATGACAAACCAGCTGCAAGGCATGTTCCAAAACCTAGCAGGCGACACCAAGAAAAAGCGTAAGATGAAAATCAAAGACGCATTCAAAGCACTGACGGAAGAAGAAGCTTCAAAGCTTGTGAACCAAGAAGAGCTAAAAGAGAACGCGATCTTCAACGCTGAAAACAACGGCATCGTATTCATCGATGAGATCGACAAAATCTGTAAGCGTGGCGACAGCTCAGGCCCAGACGTATCTCGCGAAGGTGTTCAGCGTGACCTACTGCCTCTTATCGAAGGCAGCACAGTATCAACCAAGCACGGCATGGTTAAAACTGACCACATCTTGTTTATCACATCAGGCGCATTCCAAGTGGCTAAGCCATCTGACCTGATCCCTGAACTACAAGGTCGTCTACCAATCCGCGTAGAACTTGAAGCACTATCAGCACATGACTTCAAACGCATCCTGACTGAACCAAAAGCATCTCTAACAGAGCAATACATTGCCCTAATGAAAACAGAAGATGTGAGCATTGAGTTTACTGAAGATGGCATCAACCAGATTGCGGACGCAGCATGGCGCGTAAACGAAACCACTGAGAACATCGGTGCGCGTCGTCTACACACAGTAATGGAGCGTCTAATGGATGAAATTTCATTCGAAGCAACAGACAAAGCTGGCAGCAAGCTTGTTATTGATGAAGCTTACGTAACGTCGAAACTTGGTGAGTTCGTAGAAGACGAAGACTTAAGTCGCTTCATCCTGTAGCACACCAAACTCCAACTTATTGCTCTATCTCAAAGAAATAGCAGCTAATAAGCGAATTCAAGGCCCACTTTCGAGTGGGCTTTTTATTACCCGAAAAATGGGCGTATACTCAAATCACAGTTTGAAACGAAGACTTACAAAGAAATAGACCTACGATGAAACAATCTCTACTGATTTGGCTTGATGCCGCACGACCAAAAACTCTGCCTCTTGCACTTGTCTCTATTCTTACAGGAAGTAGTTTAGCGTTCGCCGGCGGTCAGTTTTCTTTATCGATAGCACTACTGGCTTTTCTAACCGCCACCCTATTACAGATTCTGTCGAACCTAGCCAATGACTATGGCGACGCAGTAAAGGGCACAGACAACGAAAATCGCCTGGGACCAACACGCGCCATGCAATCTGGCGCGGTAACAGCGAAAACCATGAAGCAAGCGATCATCCTCAACATCGTGTTTACCATGGTCGCTGGGCTGATTCTTATTTTTCACGCCTTAACCTCGATTGAAAGTATCTTATCTTTCATTGCGTTAGGCGTATTAGCCATTGTTGCAGCCATCGCTTACACCGTCGGTAATAAACCTTATGGCTATATCGGCCTTGGCGACTTATCGGTGTTTATCTTCTTCGGTTTGTTAGGTGTATCGGGGACTTACTTCTTGCACACTGGCCATGTTGAACCAAGCCTGTTTCTCCCTGCTCTGGGCTGCGGACTGATGGCGGTTGCGGTACTCAATATCAACAACATGCGCGATATCGAAAACGACAGCGAATGCGGTAAACGTACCATGGCAGTTCGCCTAGGACAGCGCAAAGCTAAGCACTATCATTTCGCCTTGCTTGGTCTCGCCCTTGCGTCTTTCGCTATTTACCTACTGATTCAAGAAAAGCCAGCCTGGATCAGCCTGCCGTTTTTACTGAGTATTATTATTGTTTATAAACATGGCAAAGCTGTTTGGGAAACCGAAAAACCCGCGCAGATTGCACCAATGATGCCAGTGATTGTGAAATGCTCACTGGTCACTAACCTATTGTTTGCAGGGGTTGTCGTAGCTCAAACTCTATTGAGTTAAATGAGACTAATCATTGCAAAGGGATCAAGCACCGATATACTCAAAGTAAGCTCATTGTTCAAAAGGTATACGAATGGAATACAACACTTCAGCACTGTGCGACATATATTTGGATCAAGTTGATGTCGTGGAACCAATGTTCAGCAACTTCGGTGGACGTGCATCCTTCGCAGGACAGATCACGACATTAAAGTGTTTTGAAGACAACGCTTTGATTCGCTCTGTACTAGAGCAAGATGGTCTGGGGCGTGTGTTGTTAATCGACGGTGGTGGCTCACTGCGTAAAGCGCTGATTGATGCTGAGATTGCCCTACTTGCCGAAGACAATGAGTGGGAAGGTATTGTGGTTTACGGCTGTGTTCGTGAAGTCGATGAGCTTGAAGACATGAACTTAGGTATCCAAGCCTTGGCTTCTATTCCCGTTGGTGCGAGCCAAGAGGGTGTCGGTGAGTTAGACGTTCCAGTGAACTTTGGTAGCGTGACCTTCTTACCAGAAGATTACCTCTACGCTGACAACACCGGTATCATTCTTTCAGCCGAACCTCTAGATGTAGAACTCGATCTGGATGTTGAGGAAGAAAAGGTCGAGTAACTCACTCGGCTTTGAATACTAAAACAAAGCATAAGAATACGAAGTATTAGAACGCAAACAAAAACGCCCGCTACTGAGTAGCGGGCGTTTTTTTAAATCTGAAGAGTCGATTACTCTACTTCATCCATTTTACCAAGAAGGTTACGGATGCGATCTTGCCATGCTGAATGCTCTTCCTGCATTTGCTGAGTTTTTTGCTCTAGTTCGTGACGGCTTGCTTTTAGCTCACCAGCTTCTGTTGCTAGTGCTTGTTTCTCTTCTTTAAGCTCTTCCACTTCCATTTGAAGAAGTGCAATTGTATCTACTGCTGTTTGAATTTTTGCTTCTAGCTGCTCTAGTACTTCAAAAGACATTCTGGCCTACCTTTAAGTTATCCGTTTGATGGTGAAGGTTCACTCCACTTATTTCCCCATTCTACTCAGCAGAGCAAGGATAAACACTCAATATATTCGATATTTTGCGCCATTCGATGAAAAAAACAGCGCTTTTTACCGAATATTGACGTGAACGATTAGCGCCACAACGGCAAACCGATTATTTTGATGAATAATAACTGTTTTCCACTGCGAATTGATCGAGAGCAATCTCCAAAAAACAAAAAGGCAAACGTTTCCTTTTGGATATGGTAAAATTCGCCGCGAAATTTCTATTCCCCCTTTGAAAATTTTGGAGTCCGCATGAAACGCGATTTAGCAATGTCATTCTCTCGTGTCACAGAAGGTGCAGCACTAGCTGGTTACAAGTGGCTTGGCCGTGGCGATAAAAACGCTGCAGATGGCGCTGCTGTAGAAGTAATGCGTAGCCTATTAAACAAAACCGAAATTAGCGGTGAGATTGTTATCGGCGAAGGTGAGATCGATGATGCACCTATGCTGTACATCGGCGAAAACGTAGGTGTGGGCGGCGACGCTGTCGACATCGCAGTTGATCCAATTGAAGGGACACGCATGACAGCTATGGGCCAATCAAATGCATTGGCTGTATTGGCTGCAGGCGAAAAAGGCAGCTTCCTTAAAGCGCCTGATATGTACATGGAGAAGTTGGTTGTAGGCCCAGGTGCTAAAGGCGTGATTGACCTAGAACTACCACTAACAGAAAACCTAGAAAACATTGCGAAAGCACTAGGTAAAACACTCGATACTCTAGTCGTAACCACACTGGCAAAGCCTCGTCACGATCAAGTCATCGCCGACATGCAAGCTATGGGCGTTCGTGTATTCGCTGTGCCAGACGGTGATGTTGCGGCTTCTATCTTAACGTGTATGCCAGACAGCGAAGTGGACGTCATGTACTGCATCGGCGGCGCACCTGAAGGTGTGGTTTCTGCCGCGGTAATTCGCGCACTTGATGGTGATATGCACGGTCGTCTTCTACCTCGTCACGAAGTGAAAGGCGACACAGCAGAAAACCGTAAGCACGGTGAACTTGAACTTGAGCGCTGCGCAGAAATGGGCGTAACGGCGGGTATCGTGTTGAAGATGGAAGACATGGCACGCAGCGACAACGTTGTATTCTCAGCAACGGGCATCACTAAGGGTGACTTACTAGAAGGCATTACTCGTCAGGGTAATATCGCAACCACAGAAACTCTGCTTATCCGTGGCCGCTGCCGTACGATTCGCCGCATCAAATCTATCCACTACCTAGAGCGTAAAGATCCAGAAGTAGTAGGTCATATCCTGTAAGTCTAAACTCGGTGAAACAGAATATTCGAAGGCTGATACCAAGTATCAGCCTTTTGTTTTTATTGGCGCACCAGAATCTCACCATGGCTGCCGATAGAGTAAAACGCGAGCTATAGAGTAAATCATCATCAATATAGTAAATGGTTTGCTTTATAAACACCTTGCCTCATAATAGTAAGGTTCATGAGGTAGGGATAGTATGAAAACAAGCGACAAAATCTTACAGACCATTAAGCGTCAAGGCGCGGTAACCGCGAAACAACTGTCAGAAGAATTTGGCATGACGACAATGGGTGCAAGGCAACATCTGCAAAGCCTGGAAGATGACGGTATTCTTGCGTTTCATGATGTGAAAGTGAAGGTGGGTCGCCCGACTCGCCACTGGTCCCTGACTCAACAAGGCCACAGCCAATTTACAGACCGACATGGTGAACTCACTATTCAAGTGATTGATGCTGTGGAAAATCTATTTGGTAAAGAAGGGCTGGCTAAGGTTGCGGCCGAGCGTGAACAACACACACTAAAGCAGTATCAAACTGCGCTATCTGACTGTGATTCACTCATCAGCAAACTTAAAAAACTCACCCAGCTTCGTGAAGACGAAGGCTACATGGCAGAGCTTCAAGAGCATGACGATCACTACATCTTGATTGAGAACCACTGCCCTATCTGCAAGGCTGCAACTCGCTGCCCTAGCCTGTGCCAGTCTGAGCTCAATGTGTTTACTGAGTTACTAAAAGATGAGTGCCACGTGAGCCGTACAGAGCACATAATTGCTGGCGAGAGACGCTGCACTTACACCTTAACACCCGCACTTTGATCGTAACGATAAACGGCTGATGCTGTCTCAATATTGAGAAAATGCAAATAGATTAAAATTTGTACAGTTTTCTTTCTTAAGCTTATAGCATATGAAACACGCTTAATGCTAAGGAAGGAATGATGGCGCATCCTCAACCCGATCAAAAACTGCCACCCTTTGACGAACTTGTCCAACTCGCGAAAAGCGATCCTAAAGCATTCAACCAATTCAAACACGAGATGTGCGAACAGATGATTTGTTCGGCTTCAGAGACCATGCAAGGTAGGCTTCGCGCTCAACAAAGTCACATCGACTTAGTGGTTAGTCGCTGTAAAAACCCACACCATGCCAATGTCGTGCTCATGCAAGAGTTGCGCTGTCAGGTCTGTAAGTTCCAAGATGCACTCGAAGGGCGCAGCGGCTTTGAAGAATCTCTGCCTGAAAATGTCGTGCCTTTTAAGCCGAATACCGAACCTAAAATGTACTGAAAGTAGCAAGGCATTAAAAAGAAAAAAGGGAGCCTAATGGTCCCTTCTTATCTATCAATATTTACATGGGTCTTCGCCGTAGTCATTACGGCCTTCAGTGCCCTTCAACAAGCCACACTCAATCAGAATCCATAAGCCACACACTAATGCCGCGACGGTTGCCGCCATATGAATTGGCGATACAGGCTCTGTGGTAGTCGCAGCCATTGGCGAAGCTAAACGACCCAGTACTAGCGGCACATTTAGCAATAGCCAGTAATTCGACTTATTGCGGTCGTGCCAGCGCTTAGCGGTGACCGCAAGATCTGGGATCACAAGCATCAATAGGAAGATTGGTAGCAGGATATACGAATAAGCAGGGAACAACACAGAGATACCAGAAGCAAAACCAGTAATCGCTATGTAGTAGAAAATATTCCAAATCCAGTAAGTCTTACGACCAATTCTCCCCTTGAAAGAGAGCAGTAAATCTTTCATCGACATCTTAAATACTCAAATTTATACGCCGCTAAAAGTCAGCAGCAATGGTTAGTTTATTACTTTTTGAAAACAACTTTTATCCATATCACGAATATTCACCGTTAAGCTTCTTACATGACTCGCTTGCTCTTGCAGGATCTGCATTAACGATCGTGACAATTCTCGCTTTTGCTCTTCCGTTCGTCCCGAAAGTAACTCAAAGCTGATATGAATAAAGTCTACACTATCTTCCTCATCACCGACCAACCAATTATGGCAACGCAGTGAACGAGACTTCACTGATGGCACATCAAACAAGCCACATGTGAGAGCGACTTGGTGGAGATCTTCCAGTAAGCCTTGGATATTCACTCGCTCATCCACTGAATTGGAGTACTCTAGAACTAGATTCGGCATTGTTACTTCCTGTTGTTAACGCAATCGTTTGTCCCTTAATAACAACTAACGATGAAAAATCCGAGAAGTTAGCTATTATTCTGTCTGCCGGATCACTGATATATGCTCAAAATCTACTCTGACCATTGAGTAAGATCCAAGAAAGTCATGACCACAGTCATGATCTGTTGATATTAATCTGTTATATTATTTCGTAATAAAATTTACTTTTTTACATTCGATTTATTTAAATACTTTGGAGATATTCCTATGCGTCATCCTGTAGTTATGGGTAACTGGAAACTAAACGGCAGCAAAGAAATGGTTGTTGATCTACTAAACGGTCTTAACGCTGAACTTGAAGGCGTAACAGGCGTAGACGTAGCAGTTGCTCCACCAGCACTTTTCGTTGATCTTGCTGAGCGTACGCTTACTGAAGCTGGCAGCGCGATCATCCTAGGTGCTCAAAACTCTGACCTAAACAACAGCGGTGCATTCACTGGCGACATGTCTCCAGCAATGCTTAAAGAGTTCGGTGCATCTCACATCATCATCGGTCACTCTGAGCGTCGTGAATACCACAACGAATCAGATGAGTTCGTAGCTAAGAAATTCGCATTCCTAAAAGAGAACGGCCTAACTCCTGTTCTTTGTATCGGTGAATCTGAAGCACAAAACGAAGCCGGCGAAACTGTTGCTGTATGTGCTCGTCAACTTGACGCTGTTATCAACACTCAAGGTGTTGAAGCTCTTGAAGGCGCTATCATCGCTTACGAACCAATCTGGGCTATCGGTACTGGTAAAGCAGCTACAGCTGAAGATGCACAACGCATCCACGCTCAAATCCGTGCACACATCGCAGAGAAATCTGAAGAAGTTGCTAAGAAAGTTGTTATCCAATACGGCGGTTCTGTTAAGCCAGAAAACGCAGCAGCTTACTTCGCACAACCAGACATCGACGGTGCTCTAGTTGGCGGCGCAGCTCTAGACGCGAAAAGCTTCGCAGCTATCGCTAAAGCAGCAGCTGAAGCAAAAGCTTAATTTAAACGTCACCGTTTAGATTAGATGAAAGGTCAACTTAGGTTGGCCTTTTTTGTTGCCTGTCATTCCAGAAACCTCAAACGGCAGGCACAAAAAAACCGCTGAACAATCAGCGGTTTTTAAATTCTTTAAGCGAACGCTAGGCGTGACTTAGAACAACTCTTCTGCAACGCGGAACAGCTCAGAACGGTCTGGGTTCTGCATGTTCTCGATACAGTCGATGATGTCGTGGTGAACAAGTTCTTCTTTCTCGATACCAACACAACGACCACCGTGACCTTCTTGAAGAAGGTGAACAGCGTAGTTACCCATGCGAGAAGCCAGTACACGGTCAAATGCAGTAGGACGACCACCACGTTGGATGTGACCAAGAACCGTTGCACGAGTTTCACGACCAGTTGAAGATTCGATCTCTTTAGCCAGTTCGTTCGCATCCATCATTAGCTCAGTTAGAGCGATGATTGCGTGCTTCTTACCTTTAGCAATACCATCTTGGATGTTGCTGATAAGCTGTTCTTTATCTAGGCCAGTCTCTGGAGTAATGATGTACTCACAACCACCCGCGATTGCTGACATAAGCGTAAGGTCACCACAGTGACGGCCCATGATTTCAACAATAGAAATACGTTGGTGAGAAGAAGACGTGTCACGTAGACGGTCAATTGAATCAATAACAGTGTTAAGCGCTGTTAGGTAGCCGATTGTGTAGTCAGTACCCGCGATATCGTTATCGATTGTGCCTGGAAGACCGATACATGGGTAACCCATTTCAGTCAGTTTCTTAGCACCCATGTAAGAACCGTCACCACCGATAACAACAAGTGCTTCGATGCCGTGCTTCTTAAGGTTCTCAATGCCTTTCTCACGAACAGCAACGTCTTTGAACTCAGGGAAACGTGCAGAACCTAAGAAAGTACCACCACGGTTGATCACGTCAGATACGCTTGAACGGTCAAGCTTTTCGATACGGTCTTCAACAAGGCCTTGGTAGCCGTCGTAAATGCCGTAAACTTCAATGCCAACTGATAACGCAGTACGAACAACGCCGCGAACTGCTGCGTTCATACCTGGAGCGTCACCACCACTGGTCAAAACACCGATCTTCTTAATCATGCTCACCCTCGATTTTTGGGAATCTATTATTCAATTCTTGTACTTGCTGATTGTATATCAACAAGATTTTAAATCTGTATTTGTGCTTTATGTTACATTTCCTCAAAGGGAATAGCACTTAAATCGCGTAAATTTATGTAACATTTCTACTTCTGTAAGAGTATTACAGTTTTACTCAGTAACTTTGTTGATTCACATCAGAATCAACATTAATTGTTACTAAGGTGTTTTTTGAATCACCAAAGAGTTAGTAATTTTTACTCACTTTAGTTCAAAAGCCACCCACTTACCATTTGCCAGCTAATTTTTAGCACGCATTACCACGAGTGGAATTTCTGCTGCTTCTCTGGTCCAAATACGACCGAATACGGGTCTTGGTGAATTAATACATCAGCATCAGGGAACACGGAGATAAGCTTAGCCTCTACTTCGTCTGAAATGCGATGCGCTTCAATAAGTGGGATATTATCTTCTAATTCTAGATGCAGTTGAATGAAGCGAATTGGCCCCGAACGACGCGTTCGTAATTGATGCACACCCAAAACGCCTTCCACGCTCAATGATGTCTCTTTTATCTGCTTTAGTTCTTCATCAGGTAGCTTATGATCAAGCAGAGATTGAACCGCTTCCATCGCCATTTGATAAGCGCTGTACAGAATGTAGATACCTATACCGACCGCAAATACAGAGTCCGCTTGGCCAAGCCCAAACCAACTCAATGCCAGTGCTAGCATAATCGCGGCGTTCATATAAAGGTCTGATTGATAGTGCAATGAATCGGCTGCAATAGCTTGGCTACCCGTTTTGTTGACCACATGTTTTTGGAAGCGAACCAGACCAAAGGTCATCACTATCGCGAACAGGCTGACGTAGATACCAATTTCTGGAGAGTTCAGTTCATGAGGTCGGAAGAAGCGCTCAATACCATTGAGAATAAGGAAACATGCTGAGCCTGAAATAAACATCGCTTGCGCTAATGCAGCAAGGGATTCGGCCTTACCATGACCAAAGGTGTGCTCTTTGTCGGCAGGCTGCAGAGAGTAGCGAACCACGATAAGGTTAACGACAGAGGCTGCGATATCAAGCATGGAGTCCACGACGGAAGCCAACAGACTCACAGAACCTGTCACCCACCACGCTGCGACTTTCACTATCAATAAAATAGTGGCGATGGTTGTGGCTGCCCAAGCGGCGAGCGTAACTAAACGTGCGTATTCTTGTTTCATAACTTGGCTATAAAGTGACTGATAGCACAAAGTATAACCCGCAAACAACCAATTGAATATGACAGCCATGATGTAAAACATTCATTTTTAAGGATCAAAAAAAGCGGCACACGGCCGCTTCTTTCTAAACACTTTCATGCAACGCTGATTTCTCAAGCAATGAATTACTTGTCTTTGTTCATGCGTTTTTCCATTTTGTCAGCACACTTAGTCATGCGCTCTTGTTGGATTTCTTTCAGTTGAGTCTTTTGCTCAGGTGTTAGTACGCTCATCATTTGATGTTGTTTCTTAAGCATTGCTACGCGACGCTCAGTTTGCTTCTCAACCATTTGGCTTGCTAGGTCGTTTGCTGCTGCTTCATCGAAGTTGTCAGCCAGTACCAATGCTTGAACTTTCTCTTGATGCGCTTTCATTTTCGCCATCTTGTCAGCTTTATTGCCTGAGTGTTTTGCTTTCATCTCAGCGCGGTTCGCTTCTCGCATCTCTTTTAGTTCTGCTTTTTGAGCATCAGTCAGGTCTAGCTGACGCATCACTTTCTTATCGAAGCCGCCACATTTACCGTGCATGCCTTTGTGGTCGCCTTTATCACCACCACCGTAAGCATATGCGCTTGCTGTACCAAAAATAAGTGGAAGTGCCGCAGCTGCTAGTACAAGTTTCTTAGTCATTTTCATAATTGTTGCCTCAATTCGGTATAATAAGTCATGTGTTGCGTCTGTTTCTCAGCGCTTGAATATAGATTAGTCTTTCCCTCGTAAAGTGACGTTTAGAAAGCGTAAAGAATCGTAAAGAGTGAAAGTTGACGAATAATTAGCAGTATTATTAACCTGTAAATAGCAGATAACCGATTAAGGCTTCCCAATGGCGAACATTCTTCTTATTGATGACGACACCGAGTTAACCAGCTTACTCAAAGACATTCTGAGCTTTGAGGGCTTCACTGTTTCCGAAGCCAATGATGGCTATGCGGGACTTGAAGCTATCAATGATGAGATTGACCTGATTCTTTTGGATGTGATGATGCCGCGTCTTAATGGCATGGAGACACTAAAGAAACTGAGAGAAAATTGGGAAACGCCCGTGCTGATGCTGACCGCAAAAGGCGAAGAGATCGACCGTGTAATTGGCCTTGAACTTGGCGCAGACGATTATCTACCTAAGCCTTTCAGTGACAGAGAGTTGTTAGCGCGTATTCGTGCCATTTTGCGTCGGACTCAAACCACCACTGCACCTAAAGCGGTCAGTGACAAGGTTCAATATCAAGACATCGAAGTCTTCCCTGGTAAACAAGAAGCCTACTGCAATGGTCAGCTCATCGACCTCACCACAACCGAGTTCGCACTACTGAGTCACCTTATCCAAAATCCAGGGCAAGTGATCACCAAAGAAGCATTGAGCCTAGATGTGTTAGGTAAAAGGCTTGCGGCGTTTGACCGCGCAATTGATATGCACATCTCCAATCTGCGTAAAAAGATTCCTGAGCGTAGCGACGGCAAATCTCGCATCAAAACCTTACGAGGCCGTGGTTACTTATTGGTAGAGGAAGATTAATGCGTATCCCTAAAATCACCAGCTTATATGGACGTATCTTTGCTATCTTTTGGTTCACCATGTTACTGGTGCTTTTGTCGGTGCTGTCACTTCCCCATTTAGATCCACGTGTAGCACGTGATGTGCCCGCGGATCATCTCAATAAGTTAGAGCGTATCGCTAAATTCACAGAGAAACGCTACGCCAAAGAACCGAATCTGGGCAAAATTGTGTTCCAACTTGAGGCACCACGTAGCCGCAAGGATTCTCGCGCCCGCATCTACTTAACCGACCTTGAAGGAGCAGTCCTTACCTCTAAGAGACATTCAGACTACAAGTTGAAGGCAATTCGAAACTTTGTGACCTCAATTGAGAACCCTGAAGTGCCGAAGCAGAAGCTATACGGGCACTACATGGTGGCTGGGCCTGTGCCTATTACGCTTGCCGGTGAAGAGTTGCTGATGTACGCAGGAGTGAAATGGAATCAACCACCGCCATTCTTGTTACGCCTGTTTGATAAACCTCTGCAGCTTTTGCTTGCCGTGATGTTAGCCAGTACCCCGCTATTATTATGGTTAGCTTGGGCATTGAGCCAACCTGCTCGCAGGCTCGAACGCGCAGCTCAGCGCGTAGCGAAAGGTCAATTTGAAGTCGATCCAACACTTGAAAAAGGCACTTCAGAGTTTAGACAAGCAGGTGAAAGCTTTAACCAGATGGTAGAAGCGGTGAACCAAATGATTTCGGGGCAACAGCGACTGCTCTCTGATATTTCACACGAGCTCCGCTCCCCACTGACTCGTCTGCGTATGGCCAATGCTTTGGCAATTCGTAAACAAGGTGAGAGCCAAGAGTTAGAACGCATTGACACCGAAGCACAACGTTTGGAACAGATGATCAGTGAGCTACTGACGCTATCTCGTATGCAGGTCGACAGCCACATTACTCGTGAGGTTCAACCTATCTCGAGCCTGTGGGAAGAGATCTTGAAAGACGCACAGTTTGAAGCCGAGCAGATGGGTAAACAGCTGACGTTCTCGGAGATCCCCGAGCGTTCTATTTCGGGTAACCCTAAGCTGCTGATGAGTGCGCTAGACAATATTACGCGTAATGCCATCTACTACGGCAAAGACCAAGTCGATGTGCAGTTCCACGTGGTGCAAGATCAGCTAACAATTTGCGTCAACGATAATGGTGATGGTGTACCTGATGATGAATTAGATTCTATCTTCAGGCCTTTCTACCGTGTCTCAACTGCCCGTGATCGTAATACCGGAGGCACAGGGCTTGGGTTAACCATTACTGAAAGTGCGATTCGCCAACACAGCGGAACCATCACAGCAACCCGCAGCCAGTTAGGTGGATTGCAGCTCGAAATCACCCTACCTATCTTACCGGTGTAATACCCTTACAAAGATCATAGTTGATAATGATTGTTATTATCATTATGGTAAATCCTCTAATTATGAAGGATTTACCATGTCTCACATTTTCCCTGAACTGCCCTACGCTTACGATGCCCTAGAACCTTACATTGATGCTAAAACGATGGAAGTGCATTACAGTAAACACCATAGAACCTACTACGATAAGTTTGTTGCGGCGGTGTCTGGCAGCGAACTAGAACAGCAATCTCTGACCGAGATATTCGCAAACATCTCACAGCATAGCCCGGCAGTTCGCAACAATGGTGGCGGCTACTACAATCACATCTTGTATTGGAACTGCATGTCGCAAGACGGCGGTGGAGAACCGACAGGCGAACTTGGTGATGCTATCAAGAGCGCATTCGGAGATTTCGAGACGTTCCAAGAACAGTTCGCTCAAGCGGCAATCAATACCTTTGGTTCAGGCTTTGCGTGGTTAGTAGTAGAACAAGGACAACTGAAAATCATCTCAACCTCAAACCAAGATAACCCGTGGATGGATACCATCGCCAGCAAAGGTGAGCCAATTCTTGCGCTGGATGTTTGGGAACACGCTTACTACATCAGCTACCAAAACCGCCGCCCTGATTACATCAACGCATGGTGGAATGTGGTGAATTGGAATGCGGTTGCTGAAAACTATGCACAGGCACTCGCGAATAAAGCGTAAGCGAATGGTGGTGAACTGTACTCACTCAGCTTGCCACCGTATACTCTGGCTATCTTTGATTATTCTTGTGAACCAACATGTTTGATATCGCTCTATACGAACCTGAAATTGCACCCAATACGGGTAACATCATCCGCCTATGTGCTAACTGCGGCGCAAACCTGCACCTGATTGAACCGCTTGGCTTTGATTTTGAAGAGAAGAAAGTTCGTCGTGCTGGCTTGGATTACCACGACCTTGCGCGTGTGAAGCGTCACAAGAACCTAGAAGCCTTCCTTGAGTATCTAGAAAATGAACGCGAAGGTGACTTCCGTATTTTTGCTTGCACAACGAAAACGACAGGTCACCACGTGGATGCAAAATTCCAACAAGGTGATGTGTTGATGTTTGGCCCAGAGACACGCGGCCTGCCTGCTGAGTTCATCGAAAGCATGCCAATGGAACAACGCATTCGCATTCCAATGATGCCAGACGCACGCAGCCTAAACCTATCTAACGCGGTTGCGATTATTGCGTTCGAAGCATGGCGACAAATGGGCTTTGAAGGCGCGGTATAATACCAATCTCAGTAAATAACCGCTCATTCGACCTGTTACCTGTTCCTGCTAGCAATCGTAAATAGCCGGTAACATGCAATAAAAAAGGCTCTTACCATTATCACTTGCTTGCGAAGGATAATGGTAAGAGCCTTTTCTGTTTTTCCCTCGATATAAAGAAGAGGGAAAACGGATTAGTTCAAGCGGTTACGATCGTTGTCGTCGTCTTTCTTCTCAAACTCACCTTCAAAGGTGTTGCCGTCTTTTGACTGGTCAAATGGGTCGCGATTGAATGGGTCTTGTCCAAAAGGACTCTGACCAAAGCCAGCTTGCCCACCGGTATGGAAACCACCAGACATATTTTTAACCACCATTTTTTCCATCATTTTCTTGGCAATCATGGCTCTTGGTGCTGGTAGCAACACCAACATACCCAGCGCGTCTGTCATGAAGCCCGGAGTCAGCAGCAATACGCCTGCAACCGCAAGCATCACGCCTTCAAGAATCTGTTGTGCTGGCATTTCCCCTTGTTGTAATCGACCTTGTACAGACATAAGTGTCTGAATGCCTTGGCTACGAACCAGTGAGGCACCAACAAATGCAGTAATCAACACTAACGCAATAGTTGGCCACAATCCTAAGAAGCCACCAACTTGAATAAATAGCCCAATCTCAATGATGGGTACGAAGATAAATAGTAATAATAAGATAGGAAACACACGCCCTCCTTTGTTGCATTCAGTTTACGCTGAAAGCCCTATCAATCTCAAATTTATCCTGTAAATAAGCGTGTTTATTGACCGAGAATAACTTTGCAAAATATTGACGAAACAAAACCGAAAAAGGTGATCAACTTAATATTTTTATGCGCTAAGTACAGTATCATGTGCCACATAAGTCAGGACGGATTTATCAGCCCAATATTCTAGCGAACGGAGTATTTGCACACAGAATAGGCTAATAACTAACTATATAATCAGAATAATTCTCTAAGGATCCTGTTATGGCTACTCTATCAGAAGCACAAGTTGATGCTCCTCAAGCTACTCGTCTCGAAGAAGATCTTTTAGGTCAACGTCATGTTCCGGCTGATGCTTACTATGGCATCCACACCCTACGCGCAGTTGAAAACTTCAACATCTCAAATGTAACGATCTCAGATGTACCTGAATTCGTTCGCGGTATGGTGATGACAAAGAAAGCGGCGGCTTTAGCAAACAAAGAGTTAGGTGTAATTCCTAGCGAAGTGGCTAAATACATCATCCAAGCTTGTGACCTAATTCTAGACACGGGTAAGTGCATGGATCAGTTCCCATCAGACGTTTTCCAAGGTGGTGCTGGTACTTCTGTAAACATGAACGCGAACGAAGTGGTTGCGAACGTGGCACTTGAGCTTATGGGCAAAGAAAAAGGCCAATATGAGTTCATCAACCCGAACGACCATGTAAACCGCAGCCAATCTACAAACTGTGCTTACCCAACTGGCTTCCGTATCTCTGTTTACAACAGCGTACTAAAACTGATCGACGCGATTGAATACCTAAAAGGTGCATTCGAGCTTAAGAGCCAAGAATTCAACACGATTTTGAAGATGGGTCGTACTCAACTTCAAGATGCAGTTCCAATGACGGTTGGCCAAGAGTTCCACGCTTGGGCAGTAACCATCAACGAAGAAATCAAAAACCTAGAATACACATCAAAGCTACTGCTTGAAGTTAACCTAGGCGCAACGGCTATCGGTACAGGTCTGAACGCAGCACCGGGTTACCAAGGCCTAGCAGTGAAACACCTAGCTGAAGTAACTGGCCTAGAGTGTGTTCCAGCTGAAGACCTAATCGAAGCAACATCTGACTGTGGCGCATACGTAATGACGCACGGCGCACTTAAGCGTCTAGCCGTTAAGCTATCTAAGATCTGTAACGACTTGCGTCTACTTTCTTCAGGTCCACGTACTGGTTTGAACGAGCTAAACCTACCTGAACTACAAGCAGGTTCTTCAATCATGCCAGCTAAAGTAAACCCAGTTGTTCCTGAAGTAGTAAACCAAGTTTGCTTCAAAGTTCTAGGTAACGACAACACGGTTTCTTTCGCTGCAGAAGGTGGTCAATTGCAACTGAACGTAATGGAACCGGTTATTGCACAAAGCATGTTTGAGTCTCTAGACATTCTAACAAACGCTTGTGTGAACCTACGCGACAAGTGTGTCGACGGCATTACGGTAAACAAAGAAGTGTGTGAAGCACACGTATTTAACTCTATTGGTATCGTAACTTACCTAAACCCATACATTGGCCACCACGAAGGTGACATTGTTGGTAAGATCTGTGCAGAAACAGGTAAGAGCGTGCGTGATGTGGTTCTAGAGCGCGGTTTATTGACCGAAGAAGAGCTTGATGACATTTTCTCTGTTGAAAATTTGATGCATCCTCAGTATAAAGCGAAGCGCTACGAATAAAGTTAGCGAGAAAGGGCTCCAAACGGAGCCCTTTTTTAGGCTCCAATACGGTTAACCATGTTTATTTTGTGGATTTCTGTATGTTGCACTTTTGCTTAATTGAACCTAAACCATAGAACTATTATGTGAACATTCCAGCGGCGAATGTTCACATAATAAAATCTAAATGAGGTGTTACTTATGATTGCAGTAGAACTATTTGTCGTCCTGCTCTTTATCTTTTTGGGGGCCAGAATTGGCGGTATCGGTATCGGTTTTGCCGGTGGTGCTGGTGTTATTGCCCTTTCACTTATTCTTGGCGTTCCAACAAGCCAATCTTTCATCCCGATCGACGTAATCTTGATCATCATGTCTGTTATCACCGCAATTGCTGCAATGCAGGTTGCTGGCGGTATGGACTGGTTGGTGCAAATTGCAGAAAACTTTTTGCGTAAGCACCCTGAACGCATCACCTTTTATGCGCCAATCGTGACCTTTGTAATGACGCTAATGGCGGGTACTGGTCACACAGCATTCTCAACACTTCCTGTTATCGCAGAAGTAGCGAAAGGCCAAGGCGTTCGTCCTTCTCGTCCACTGTCTATCGCAGTTGTCGCTTCTCAAATCGCTATCACGGCTTCGCCAATCTCGGCAGCGGTTGTGGCTTTCGCAGCAATGCTGGCACCGTTCGGTGTTGATTATCTAACGCTACTGATGGTTTGTATCCCAACAACCTTCATCGCTTGTATGGTTGGCGCGGTTGTCGCTAACTACATGGGTAGCGAGCTGAAAGACGATCCTGTTTACCAAGAGCGTCTAGAGAAAGGTCTAATCAAACTAGCAACAGAAGAGAAACGCGAAATTCTGCCAACAGCGAAGAAAGCAACGTACATCTTCCTAGCAGCGATTGGTTTCGTGGTGTGCTACGCAGCAGCTATCTCTAGCTCTGTTGGTCTAATTGAAAACCCTGCGCTAGGTCGTAACGAAGCGATCATGTCTGTGATGCTGGCAGCAGCAGCGGCTATCGTTCTGTTCACTAAGATTGATGCAGCTAAGATTTCTTCAGCGCCAACATTCCGCTCTGGTATGACGGCATGTGTATGTGTACTTGGTGTGGCTTGGTTAGGTTCAACATTTGTAAACGCACACGTTGCTGAAATCAAAGACGTAGCAGGCGCTCTACTGGCTGACTACCCATGGATGCTGGCTCTTGTTCTGTTCTTCGCTTCGATGCTGCTTTACTCTCAAGGCGCAACAACGGTTGCACTGATGCCTGCAGCACTAGCGATTGGCGTAGCACCACTAACAGCCGTTGCTTCTTTTGCTGCGGTAAGTGCGCTGTTCGTACTTCCAACTTACCCTACGCTACTAGCTGCGGTTGAGATGGATGACACAGGCTCAACGCGTATCGGTAACTACGTTTTCAACCACCCATTCTTCATTCCAGGTGTGGTAACAATCAGTACAGCGGTAGCACTAGGCTTCGCGTTCGGCGGTCTGTTTATCTAATATTCGCTGATGATTGAACATTTAAAAGGAAGCTTCGGCTTCCTTTTTTATTTTCTACTCAACGTGTTGTTTGATACACATCAAATAACCATTATAAACTTTAAAAACCGCCTAAAAATAAAGTTTGAATAAAATTCCAAGATTATTCAACCCAACTAGAAACAACACCTATCAAATCAATCTCCCCTCGCTTTCCTTTAATCCATAGCGAATATTAATCCAAGCTAACTAACCAAAAAACCTTACCGTTTTTCTGCCATTTTTCAGACCATTCATTAGCGATTATTTTTGTGAACAGCACCAAACTTAAATACTGACGTAAGGAATAAAATAACCGCAGCTAAATTAAATCTAACTTCATTTGGATTAGTAAATATAAAAAAAAACTTAATTTAAAGTCAGCAACTTTATATCGTTGAGTGCTTTATAAGTGTCCGTGTATTTACAATCTATAAATCATTAGTCGCTAATTCACATCACTTCTATTTAAGATGATGTAAGGAGATAGCCATGACAACTCAAACGATACCAAGCGAGAAAAAAAAGGGCGGCTTCTTTGCCAACTTTAAATTCCCTTCTGCCTACACCATTCTATTTATTCTGATAGCGTTCGTCGCTCTGCTTACCTGGATTGTTCCAGCAGGCCAATACGACCGAGCAATGAATGAAGAGCTAGGCCGAGAAGTACCCGTAACCGGAACCTATCAAGCGGTAGAAGGTAACCCTCAAGGCGTGATTGACGTACTGCTAGCGCCTATTGACGGCTTCTACGACCACAATAGCTATGAAGCTGCGGCAATCGACGTTTCGCTGTTCATCCTAATCATTGGTGGCTTCTTAGGACTAGTAACTAAGACGGGGGCGATTGATGCCGGTATCGAACGCGTTACCGCCCGATTAGAAGGGCGAGAAGAGTTGATGATACCAATACTGATGGCACTGTTCGCCGCAGGCGGTACTGTCTACGGCATGGCGGAAGAATCACTACCATTCTATACATTGTTGGTGCCTGTAATGATGGCTGCTCGCTTTGACCCTCTGGTGGCTGCTGCGACGGTACTACTTGGCGCAGGGATTGGGGTGCTAGGTTCAACCATTAACCCATTCGCAACCGTGATCGCTGCCAACGCCTCTGGCATTCCATTTACCGACGGTATCGTGTTGCGTATTGCGATGTTGATTATTGGTTGGGGTATCTGTGTCGCCTACGTGATGCGCTACGCAAGAATGGTTCAAGCCGATCCAAGCAAATCCATTGTGTACGACAAATACGAAGAGAACAAAGCGCACTTCCTTGGCAACGCAAGTGGCGAAAAACTGGAATTCACCGCAACTCGTAAACTGATTCTGACCATTTTTGGTGGTTCATTCGCGGTAATGATTTACGGTGTATCCGTTGCTGGGTGGTGGATGGCAGAGATCTCTGCAATGTTCTTAGCAGCAACCATCATCGTCGGTATTGTGGCTCGTATGAGCGAAGAAGAGTTTACCACCAGCTTTATTGATGGTGCCCGTGACCTACTTGGTGTTGCGCTTATCATAGGTATTGCACGTGGTATCGTAGTGGTGATGGACCGCGGTATGATCACCGATACCATTCTGTTCTCTGCAGAACAAATGGTAACGGGGCTTTCTTCGGTTATCTTCATTAACGTGATGTTCTTCTTAGAGATTCTACTGTCGTTCTTAGTTCCATCGACCTCTGGCTTGGCGGTACTTACCATGCCAATCATGGCACCACTGGCTGACTTTGCTGGCGTAGGTCGTGACCTGGTTATCACTGCGTACCAATCAGCATCTGGCTTGGTGAACCTAATTACGCCAACCTCCGCGGTGGTGATGGGTGGCTTGGCGATTGCTCGCGTCCCTTATGTACGCTGGGTTAAATGGGTAATGCCACTAGTTGGTATCTTGATGGTGTTCTGCATCATTGTTCTGAGTATTGGTGCGCTTATCTAAAACCTACACACCTCACTTTCTCACTCAAAGCCGCTTTCTAGCGGCTTTTTTTGTCACTATCGATGACCAACAAAACCCTTCCATCGAAACACCCTCACAAGCTGCACACGCATCATTTAAAGCCACTCTATTAATCTATCTACCTATCAAAGCCGCAAAGCCTAAACGAGCTGAGACACTGGCTAGAAAGCAAAGATAACCTTTAAATATCGATACTAAGGTTAATTAAAAAGCAAATATTCATCGCTACTATATTTAGATAAATACTTAGTCACTTATTAGAGTTAATTATATTCAAAGTAAATTAATCTGTAATAACCAAAGGACAAGCATTAGCTATTTTCATAGAAAATCGGATTAAAACACTCGATTATAAAGTGTGACCGAAATAGCTTTATTCGCATTTAAATTGTTAAAGAATAATTAATTTCATATTCAAAATTAAATATATAAATACTAACATTGCATACTTCCATCTTAAGCTCATTCTTATCAATAAAATTATTTTGCATATAAACCCCTGTAATTCCCACTCTAGTAATACGAGTGAAAAAAGTATGCATAATGTTCCCAAAGAGTTAACTATTTAGAAGGGATAGCCAATAGTTAAAAGTGCATAAAATTTGTTAAAACCCTTAATTTTAAAGGGATGAGGGATAAAAAACGATTTGTGATAGATCTCTAAGAATACCTGACTAGCAGGCGTAATATTAATTCCAGACAAGAGATATGAATAAATAATTCATTCTTCTCAACTGAAAATAAATAATTACTCTTAGCGATAAAAGTAATTCAAATATATAAGAGAGAGACGATCATGAGTAAGTTCTATGTAGGTTCTGAAATAGGTCAATTACGCCGCGTTCTAGTTCACCGTCCAAGACGCGCACTGACTCACCTAACACCCTCTAACTGTCACGATTTACTATTTGATGACGTACTGGCTGTTGAGCGTGCAGGTAAAGAGCATGACGCATTTACTCAAACGCTACGTGATCAAGGTGTTGAAGTTCTTCTTCTTACTGACCTACTAGCGGACACGCTAGCCGTGCCAGAAGCGAAAGATTGGCTTTTGAATCATCAAGTTTCTGATTACCGATTAGGCAAAACTTTTGCTAACGACGTGCGCTGCTACTTGGGCGACTTACCAAACCTAGAGCTAGCAAAAATCCTAACGGGCGGCCTGTCTTACGCTGAGATGCCAATGAAATCATCTTCAATGATGCAAGGCATGCACGCACCAACTGACTTCATTATCGAGCCTCTACCAAACCACCTATTTACTCGTGACACCTCTTGCTGGGTATACGGTGGTGTATCAATCAACCCAATGGCGAAACCAGCTCGTCAACGTGAAACCAACCACGTTCGCGCTATTTACCGCTGGCACCCAACATTCGCAGGCCAAGACTTCATCAAATACTTCGGCGATGAAGAAAACATCAGCTACGACAACTCAACGATTGAAGGCGGTGACGTTCTTGTTATCGGTCGTGGCACAGTGCTTATCGGTATGTCTGAGCGTACAACAGCACAAGGTGTTGAGCACTTAGCATCTAGCCTATTCAAACACGGTCAAGCGAAACAAGTTATCGCAATGCAGCTACCAAAACACCGCTCTTGCATGCACTTAGACACCGTTATGACGCACATGAACGAAGATACTTTCTCTGTTTACCCTGAAGTGGTGAGTAAAGACGTTCAGTGCTGGAACTTAACTGGCGATGAGTCTGGTGCGGTAAAAGTGAAAGAGGAAGGCTACTTCGTAACGGCTATCGAAAAAGCATTGGGCGTAGACAAGTTAAACCTAATCACGACTGGTGGTGACAACTTCCATGCAGAACGTGAGCAGTGGAACGATGCAAACAACGTTCTAACGGTTAAACCTGGCGTCGTGATTGGCTACGAAGGCAACACATACACCAATGAAAAATACGACAAAGCAGGCATCACAGTTCTTCCGATTCCAGGCGATGAACTTGGCCGCGGTCGCGGTGGCGCACGCTGCATGAGCTGCCCAATTGAGCGTGATGGTATCTAATCACTATGACGAAACGGCCAAGTTGAACGATCTTAAATCATCTCAGCTGGGCCAAAATGAGAGAACACAATTATGACTAAGCAAACTGTTGTTGTCGCACTCGGTGGTAATGCCCTACTTCGTCGCGGTGAGCCGTTAGAAGCCGATGTTCAACGCCGCAATATTGAAACGGCTGTGAAAACCATCTCTGAAATCGCAAAAGTGTACAACGTGGTGTTAGTGCACGGTAATGGCCCACAAGTTGGCTTACTTGCTCTGCAAGGGTTGGAATACAAGAAAGTAAACCCATACCCGCTAGATGTACTGGGCAGTGAGACTCAAGGCATGATCGGCTACATGTTGATGCAAGAGTTTAAGAACTACCTGCCTAATCGCAACATCTCGTGCATGTTGACGCAAATGACGGTTGATCCAAATGATCCTGCATTTGCGGATCCAACCAAACCGATTGGCCCAATCTACGAAGAAGCTGAAGCGCGTGAATTGGCAGAGAAATTCCACTGGATCGTCAAACCAGACGGACAACACTTCCGTCGCGTTGTGCCAAGCCCACGCCCCACTGGCATTGTTGAACACGAAGCGATCACCCAGCTTATCGATGCAGGCCACTTAGTGATTTGTACTGGCGGCGGCGGTATCCCAGTGAAAAAAGAAAATGGCAAATTAGTGGGTGTGGAAGCGGTTATCGACAAAGACATGTCAGCGGCTTTCTTGGCGAAACAACTGGATGCGGATGCACTGCTTATTTTAACCGACGCGGACGCTGTTTACCTTGATTGGGGCAAACCGACTCAACACGCATTGCGCAGCACCACGCCAAGCGAGTTAGCAATGTTCGAATTCGATGCAGGCTCTATGGGGCCAAAAATTGAAGCATCGTGCGAGTTCATTGAGCAAGGCGGCAAGGTTGTGGGTATCGGCGCACTCGAAGATGGCTTGCAAATCCTGCAAGGCCAAGCGGGTACCAATATCACCAAAGGTTAACGCACAAATAAGTTTCTATGTCCTTGTAAACACAGAATCAAACGAACAAATTTAACTAAAAATTGAATCGCGCTTTCTTGAATTTTCTTTCCCTGTAACAGGACAGCGCCTAAATCTAAGAAGGAATACATCATGGCTTTTAACCTACGCAATCGTAACTTCCTAAAACTACTAGATTTCACTCCACGCGAAATTCAACACTTGTTAGATCTTTCTATGGAGCTAAAAAAAGCGAAGTACAACGGTTACGAACAGCCAACACTGACTGGCAAAAACATCGCACTTATCTTTGAGAAAACCTCAACTCGTACTCGCTGTGCATTTGAAGTTGCTGCATTCGACCAAGGTGCTCGAGTTTCTTACTTAGGCCCATCTGGCTCTCAAATTGGCCACAAAGAATCAATGAAAGATACCGCTCGCGTTCTTGGCCGTATGTACGATGGCATTGAATACCGCGGCTTCGGTCAAGAGATCGTTGAAGAGCTAGGCGCTTACGCTGGCGTACCAGTATGGAATGGCCTGACTGACGAATTCCACCCAACACAAATCCTGGCTGACTTCCTAACTATGACGGAATACGGCCGTGGTAAACAACTGCATGAAATCAGCTTTGCTTACCTAGGTGATGCTCGTAACAACATGGGTAACTCTCTAATGGTTGGCGCTGCGAAAATGGGCATGGACATTCGCCTTGTTGCTCCAAAACAATTCTGGCCACAAGAAGAACTATTAGCTGAATGTCGTGAAATTGCTGAACACACAGGCGGCAAAATCACGCTAACAGAAGATGTTCAAGAAGGCGTGCAAGGTTGTGACTTCCTATACACCGATGTTTGGGTATCGATGGGCGAAGCAAAAGAAGCGTGGGCTGAGCGCATCAACCTAATGATGCCTTACCAAGTCAACATGGACATGATCAAAGCGACTGGCAACCCACATGTGAAATTCATGCACTGCCTACCGGCTTTCCACGGCGAAGATACCACCGTAGGCAAACAACTTGCTGCTGAATATCCACAACTAAAAGACGGCGTTGAAGTGACAGATGAAGTGGTTGAGTCTGAATACTCTATCGTGTTCGACGAAGCTGAAAACCGCATGCACACCATCAAAGCAGTAATGGTTGCGACACTAGGCAGCTAATAAGTTAATAAGTTAATAAGTTAATAAGTTAAGCACTCACTTGTTCGCAAGACGTTGACAAGTTAAGTGTAATGACAGGGAAATGCGGGTGGCGTTCTTGGGATTTTGACCTTGGATAAAACCCGCATTTTTTTTCATGTACTAGAGAGGATTATTACCTGAAAAAGCCTGAGATTCGTAGTTCCGACAAAGGCTTAAATGAAAGCTATAAACGGACGCAATTTCGCATAAAAATCCATTAAATGAATACTTTACAGAAAGTATTGCATGGTCTTTTTATCTGAGTATAATCCTCCGCAATTTGTCTAAAGAGAGCAAAAAATGAACCGCAATTCTGTCGCACATAATTGTCAAACCACACGCCAAAGAGTGGCGGTGGTGTCATTTTTATTTTGCTCTATTGATCGTTTCGAAGCCTCCTATTTTTAGGGGGCTTTTTTTTTGTCCGCAATTTGACTGTATGCATAGAAGGAAGACCCGTTATGGCGCATTCGTTATTTAACAAGCACATCATCTCCATACCTGAGCTCACTCGTAATGAACTGGAGCTTATCGTCGACACAGCAGCAAGACTCAAGGCCGAGCCAAACCCAGAGCTGCTGAAAAATAAGGTCGTTGCGAGCTGCTTCTTTGAGCCTTCAACTCGAACTCGTCTTTCATTTGAAACTGCCGTTCAGCGCCTTGGTGGCACGGTCATCGGCTTTGATAATGGCGGTAACACATCACTGGCGAAAAAAGGCGAAACGCTTGCCGACTCAGTGCAGGTCATTTCATCTTACGTGGATGCCTTTGTGATGCGTCACCCACAAGAAGGCGCAGCACGTTTAGCGTCTGAATTCTCTAACGGTGTTCCGGTGGTGAATGGTGGTGATGGTGCTAACCAACACCCGACTCAAACCTTGTTGGATCTGTTCTCGATTTACGAAACGCAGGGCACGCTTGATAACCTCAATGTGGCATTTGTCGGCGACCTAAAATATGGCCGTACTGTGCACTCACTAACCCAAGCGCTATCAAAATTCAATAACGTACGTTTCTTCTTTATCGCACCAGAAGTATTAGAGATGCCAGATTACATCTGTGAAGAGCTAGAAGAGATGGGGATCCAATACAGCACTCACAGCAGCATTGAAGAAGTCGTGCCAGAACTGGATGTTTTATACATGACTCGCGTACAGAAAGAGCGCTTTGATGCGTCGGAATACGCACACATGAAATCGGCTTACATCCTAACCGCCGATACATTGAAAGACGCTCGTCAAAATATGAAGGTCCTTCACCCACTGCCACGCGTCGACGAAATCACCACCGACGTCGATAAAACGCCACACGCTTACTACTTCGAACAGGCTGAAAACGGTGTGTACGCACGTGAAGCTTTATTAGCCCTAGTTCTAAACGACACTTTATAAGCAGGAGATACAGTCATGGTTAAACAAACTCAGCTACAAGTAGAAGCGATCCGTAATGGCAGCGTGATTGACCACATCCCTGCTCATCTTGGGATTAAAATTCTCAAACTGTTCAAGCTGCATAAAACAGAACAACGCATCACGATGGGCTTAAACCTGCCATCATCAGCGCTCGGCAACAAAGACCTAATCAAAATTGAGAGCATCTTTCTGACCAAGGAACAAGCCAACCAATTAGCTCTGTACGCTCCACAAGCGACAGTGAATCAGATTGAAGAGTACAAAGTGGTCAACAAGCTAACCCTTGTGCTGCCAGAACAAATCAACAGTGTGTTCGCCTGCCCAAATAGCAACTGTATTTCACACGGTGAACCTGTCGAAAGTAGCTTTAAAGTGCAGCTAAAACACGAAAACGTACAGTTAAAATGTCACTATTGTGAAAAAGTATTCTCTCGCGAGATCATGAGTGAAATTCGCTAACCCTTAGCGGTATTACCTTCGCAACAAAAACCACGAAAGTAACATGGATATTTATTCCCAAGCCGGAATAAATATCCATTAGCCAAAGAATAAAACCCCAAAATAAAAGCAATAAACCAGAATATTATTTGGTGATCGCCTTCAAAAAGATAACTATCCTTTAGTGGTAGACTCAATGCATAGATGATCATACATCTCGCATACCCTTCCTTCTCTACTTCGGGATTCATCGGTAAGCCTAATTAATAATCGTACTCTACGGCTTTGGGAGTGCGTTCTGCGCTATGGACAAGCGATATCCACACGTTGACCTTAAGGAGTTGTTCATGAACGAAATCACTGAGCACGGTTGCTTGTATTCAGCTGAAGATAAAACACTGACTGCGGCGTGCAAACGCTTACTACAACAACAAAGCTTCTCGACCCAAAATCAACTGCGCGAGAAACTGGTCGAGATCGGTTATACAGGCATTAGCCAATCGACTGTCTCTCGCATTTTGTCACAGCTTGGCGTTGTCAAAATTCAGAATGCCTGTGGTAAAAAGGTTTACTGCATTACAGTTGAAAGCGCGCCTGTGCGTGTCGATGCCTCCATCTCATCGCAAATCGAATTAATTACTCACAACCAAGCGATGGTGATCGTCAAAACAAACCCTGGTTGTGCGCAGTTGGTCGCAAGGTTAGTCGATATCGACCCACATACAGAGATTATCGGTACTGTTGGCGGCAATGACACTGTGCTCATTATTCCAAAAGATACGATGAACATTGATGCTTGCGAACAAGTAGTAAGAGCACGCTTAGGTGTTGCCTAAATGTCTTACTGGCAAGGGCTGTTCACTGCAGTTGCGCAGCTAACCCTCTCTCGACTGCCTAGCAAAGTGGCTCACCCGCCCTAGCGGATATTTGCTGGTCGATGAAACTAATCACAAACTATTACGGTCTGATTGAGTTAAGATACCTTCAACTCCAATTTGATGACTAAATAGTATGCGACGACTTGCCACATTACTTTTTGTTTGTGTTTCCCTGTTCACCCAGCCTGCGTGGGCGCTTTTTGGAAATGACAACGCCGAGCCAAGCTTCGGAGGCAATAACAACGGTTTTGTCCCTGTAGACCAAGCTTTCCCTTTCAATTACTACCAGCAAGACGGCAAGGTGCTTCTCGACTGGCAAGTAAAAGAAGGCTACTACCTCTACCAACATAGCCTCTCTTTCACTGGGCAAAATCTCGCGATCGGTAACGTTGAATTAGAAGATGGTAAGCCACACCAAGATGAATTCTTTGGTGAGGTGAGCATTTATACCCAGCCGTTATTCGTTCAAGTTCCCCTACAGAGTTACCAAGATGGCTCACAGCTGATCGTTAAATATCAAGGCTGTGCGGATGCGGGTTTCTGCTATCCACCCGAAACTCGAATCATCGACATTGAACCATTTGCGGCTACAGATTTTGGTTCTGGTTCGGGCGACTCTCAAGCTAATGCGGTATCGCAAGAGTCATCGGCTGCAAACAATGAAACCGATGTTTCAACGCAACAAGCTTCTCTAAAAGCAGACGTTGCAACTAACACCACTCCACAATCAAGTGCACCCGTTTCAAAAGAAGCGAGCCTAGCCGATAAGCTCGGTGACAGTTGGTGGACGCCATTATTATTCTTAGCACTTGGTGTTGGCTTAGCCTTTACACCGTGTGTTCTGCCGATGTACCCAATTCTAACGGGTATCGTTTTAGGTGGCGGCAAGCTCAGCCAAGGTCGTGCGCTGATGTTGTCGTTCATCTATGTGCAAGGTATGGCGCTAACCTACACCCTGTTAGGTTTAGTGGTTGCCTCTGCAGGTATGCAGTTCCAAGCGGCGATGCAACACCCTTACGTATTGATTGCGTTGAGCGTTCTATTCGTGGCGTTAGCCATGTCGATGTTTGGCGTTTATAACCTGCAACTGCCAAGCAGCATTCAAACTTGGCTCAACAACCAAAGTAACAAGCAACAAGGTGGCAATACCTTGGGCGTGTTCGCGATGGGTGCTATCTCTGGCTTGGTGTGTTCGCCTTGTACCACAGCGCCACTATCGGGTGCGCTGTTGTATGTGGCTCAAAGTGGTGACCTGTTTACTGGCGCGATCGCTCTATACGCATTGGCGATGGGTATGGGTATCCCGCTGATCTTAGTTGCGGTATTTGGTAATAAGCTACTACCGAAAGCGGGCAGCTGGATGGACAAGGTAAAAATCGTATTCGGCTTTATCTTGCTGGCAGCACCAATCTTCCTGCTAGAGCGTATTATCCCTGAGTTATGGGCAACCGTACTTTGGTCTGGCCTTGGCTTCATCGCCTTCGGTTGGCTGTACCACAGCAAGAATGCACTGCCATTCGGCGGCTGGAAGCAAAGTGCGGTCGGTATCATCGCAATGCTTGGCTTGTTTGCTTCCGCACAGCCTGCATTGAACTATTGGTTTGCGGAGAAGAGCGTAACGGTAGAACAACAGCATATCCAATTTGCACGCATCAATACCGTTGAAGAGCTAGAAATCCAGCTCATCGAAGCGAAAAAGCTGGGTAAACCAGTGATGCTCGATTTCTACGCAGATTGGTGTGTGGCGTGTAAAGAGTTCGAGAAGTACACCTTCCATCAAGCTGATGTTGAGAACAAACTTTCTGACTTCGTTCTGCTTCAGGCTGACGTAACAAGAAACATGCCTCAGGATATTGAACTGCTTAAACAATTACAGGTTCTCGGCTTACCAACGATTGAGTTCTGGGATGGCGAGGGTAACCATGTTCCAAATGCTCGTGTCACTGGTTTTATGCCTGCCGATGTATTCTTAAAACACATGCAAGACCACCAGCTATAACGACGACATTCGTCTAAATACAAGCTCTAACGCAAGCCGCACTGCTCCTCATAACGAGATGGCAGTGCGGCTTTTTTGTGATTATAGGAAACGCTTTCCAAGAACAGGGATAAAAGTCGATATGGTTCAGACTTTTAATGCATAGATATTGTCCACATACTCAATCAGGATGATAATAAATATTAACTAAATTGTTAAAAGTATGAACGTCATGGACTCGACCTATACCATCATCATTGCTGATGACCACCCTCTCTTCCGCAACGCCCTGTTTCAGTCAGTTCATATGGCGATCAGCGGTGCGAACCTGCTTGAGGCTGATTCTCTCGACGCCTTACTGACTCTGCTTAAGAAAGAATATGAACCCGACCTGCTGCTGCTCGACCTGAAAATGCCGGGTGCCAATGGCATGTCAGGCTTAATTCAACTGCGCGCTGAATACCCAGATCTACCGATTGTGGTGATTTCTGCCAGTGAAGATGCCAGCGTAGTGACTCAAGTGAAGAGCCACGGTGCGTTTGGCTTCATTCCTAAGTCGAGTGATATGCGTGAATTGGTGAGTGCACTGAATCAAGTGCTGAATGGCGACCCGTTCTTCCCTGAAGGACTGATTACCAACAATGCTGCCTGTAGCGACCTTGCAGAAAAGATTTCCACACTGACGCCTCAGCAGTACAAGGTATTAGGGATGCTTTCTGACGGCTTGCTGAACAAGCAAATCGCCTATGAATTGAATGTTTCGGAAGCGACCATCAAGGCACATATGACGGCCATCTTCCGTAAACTGGATGTAAAAAATCGTACTCAAGCGGTTATCTTGCTACAAGAAGTCCACAATTAGGCTTCGCTCATATCCTCTTCTAAAGTCGTCTTAGGTAAACATAAACCCAACCTGACGACTTTATGATCATCTATCTCTGCGACTACCCAAGTGATGTCATGCCACTCGAAGCTATCGCCCAATACTGGGTGCGCGCCAAGTTCGCGCTCAGCCAATTGTTTTAGCGTCATGTCGCGCTCTTCTTCCGAGCCAAGTTCAATGCCATAGCAGTCACTCACGGCAGCAATCGATAACCCAACCTCAAGGAAGAAATCACCAAAGAATCTTGCCGCTTCTTCGGCTAAAGGTGCCTCACTGAATAGCTCACTTAGGCTATCTAGGTCTTTATCTTGGCCAAGCACACAGAGAATATCGTTCGCCTCTAGCACGGTACTGCCCGATGGGTGAAGCAAGGCATCCTTTCTAAACAGTGCAGTAATGCGCGTTCCTTCAGGCATAGACAAGCGCTTCAATGGTTCGCCCACACACCATTTCTCTTCTTTCAGCTTGTAGACAAACATCTCCCACTCACTGGCAGGGTAGATTTCAATGCCTGTACGAGAAATCGGTGTCGGCGTTGGAGGTAGCGTCACTTGAGCCAATCTCGCGACTTTCATTAAGCTGCCACCTTGAACAATCAGCGACACCATAACCACGAAGAAAGCGATATTGAAGTAAAGCTGAGCATTAGGCAGGCCAGCCATCATCGGGAACACGGCCAGAATGATCGGCACCGCACCACGTAAACCGACCCAAGAAACAAACCAACGCTCCTTGGTGGTAAAGCTTCTGAACGGCAGCAAACCCAACCAAACCGACAGCGGACGAGCAAACAAAATCATACCGAAGGCCAGTGCTAACGCAGGCAGAGCAATGTCCATCAGCGTCGATGGCGTCACCAGTAAACCCAATACCAAGAACATCACGATTTGGCTTAACCACGTCATGCCATCAAGGACATTAAGAATCGAGTGTCGAGAGCGTGTCGGACGATTACCAATGAACAAGCCCACTAAGTAAATCGATAAGATACCGCTGCCGCCAAGCATGTTAGAGAAGGCAAACAGAGCTACACCGCCACTGAGCACCAGAATCGAATACAGGCCATCAGCCAGCTGCACTCGATTGATTAGACTCCACAGAACCCAACCGCCACCAAGGCCGATAAGCGTGCCGACACCAAACTGCATCACGAAACTTTTCAGTAGGAAGTTCATTCCTATCTCGGCATCTGGGGTGCCAAGTAGCGCAATTAAGGTCACTGTAAGGAAGACTGCCATTGGGTCGTTGGTACCCGATTCGATCTCTAAGGTTGAGCCAACACGCTCATTGAGGCTTTGCCCTTTCAACAAAGAGAATACCGCTGCCGCATCGGTGGAGCCGACAATCGCACCCACCAAAATGCCCTGCATCAGTGACAGGTCGAACAGCCAAGAAGCCATAAGTCCAGTTAAGGTCGCAGTACAGGCCACGCCTATTGTGGCTAGTGACAGTGACGGCCAGAAAGCGACCTTGAAGCTTGCAACCTTGGTCCGCATACCGCCATCAAGCAGGATCACGGCAAGCGCAAGATTACTCACCAAATAAGTTAGGGAGTAGTCATCGAAATTGATGCCACCGGGCCCATCTTCACCAGCTAACATGCCAACGAAAAGGAAGATCAAAAGAATAGGAACGCCCAAGCGAGAGGAGACTTGCGAAAAAAGCACACTGATGGCGATGAGCACCGCACCAGTTAAAAATAAATGGTTAATAGTTATTGCGTCCAATTCGTCCCCCCAAAGAATAAAACCCGAGCTTTAAGCATGTTGATCTTCTGCCGTTAAGCAAGGCGCGGTCGGTAAAAGTGCCGCTGATACTATAACAAACTTATGTTTCGCTTCGTGTCATATGCAGGACTAAATACCGTTTCTCGGTCATTTAGTTGTTAAATTTTATGACTCGCACCCTAATTCATGCGTTTTTGTTAGACCTTAGGCTAATTTAACAACATTGTAACATCACATTTTTCTATGGTTATGTCTTCCAACTCCCATATTTCAGTGGATTAGCGCTAATCGCGTGCCGACTAAAGTTGCACAGATCCCTTTACTTATCCTTGCTACATTCTAAATCGTAACATTACGTTAACACGATAATTTTCTACAGAAACAGTTTCTACGGAAACGAAATAAAGGAGAAGGCAATGGCGTTCGAATCTACGGAACATGCTCAAGCCTACTGGAAGGAAAACTTGGGAATTATGGGAACACTGCTCGCGGTCTGGTTTGCAGTGTCTTACGGCGCTGGCATCTTATTTGTGGATGCCCTCAATACCGTTCAGTTTGGCGGGTTCAAGCTAGGATTTTGGTTCGCTCAGCAAGGTTCGATATACACCTTCGTGGCGCTGATATTTATTTACGTTGTTCGCATGAATGCGCTCGACAAAAAATACAACGTACAGGAAGACTAGAGGCTAGAACATGGATATTCAAACTTGGACGTTTATTCTCGTCGGTATTACTTTCGCGGTATATATCGGCATCGCAATCTGGGCTCGTGCAGGGTCTACGAGTGAGTTCTACGTTGCTGGCGGTGGTGTACACCCAGTAGCAAACGGCATGGCGACCGCCGCTGACTGGATGTCGGCAGCATCATTCATCTCAATGGCAGGTATCATCTCATTCGTTGGTTACGACGGTGCGGTTTACCTAATGGGTTGGACAGGCGGTTACGTACTACTTGCGCTATGTTTAGCACCTTACCTACGTAAGTTCGGTCAGTTTACGGTTCCTGATTTCATCGGTGAGCGTTACTACTCGAAAACAGCCCGTATGGTAGCGGTATTCTGTGCAATCTTCGTATCATTTACGTACGTTGCAGGTCAGATGCGTGGTGTAGGCGTTGTATTCTCTCGTTTCCTAGAAGTCGACATTAACCTAGGTATCATCATTGGTATGGGTATTGTGTTCTTCTACGCAGTGCTTGGTGGCATGAAAGGCATCACTTATACGCAGGTAGCTCAATTCTGTGTCCTCATTTTCGCCTTCCTTGTTCCAGCAATCTTTACGTCAATAATGATGACAGGTAACCCACTTCCACAAGTTGGTATGGGCTCTACGCTATCAGGCACAGATGTTTACTTACTTGATAAACTGGATGGTCTCACCGAAGAACTCGGATTTACCGCCTATACCGAAGGTAACAAGAGCATGGTGGATGTATTCTTCATCTGTGCGGCTCTAATGGTAGGTACTGCGGGTCTTCCACACGTAATCATTCGTTTCTTCACTGTACCCAAAGTACGTGATGCTCGTATCTCAGCGGGTTGGGCTCTACTGTTCATCTCATTGCTATACACAACAGCACCAGGTGTTGCAGCATTCGCTCGTGTAAACATGATCGAAACAATCAACGGCCCTGACATGCAAGGTGTCGCAGCAGCAGACGCACCAAGCTGGTACAAAAACTGGGAAAGCACTGGCCTAGTTGGTTGGGAAGATAAGAACGGCGATGGCAAAATGTTCTACTCGGGCGATGAGCGCAACGAGATGAAGATTAACCGTGACATCATCGTACTGGCTTCTCCAGAGCTAGCGAAACTACCAAACTGGGTTGTAGCACTGCTTGCAGCCGGTGGCCTAGCAGCCGCACTATCAACTGCCGCAGGTCTACTACTGGTAATCTCTACGTCGATTTCACATGACTTGTTGAAGAAAGGCTTCAGACCAAACATGACCGACAAGCAGGAGCTGTTAGCCGCTCGTTTGGCAGCTATGGTCGCGATTGTAGGTGCAGGTTACTTGGGTATTAACCCACCAGGCTTCGTAGCACAGGTAGTAGCGTTTGCCTTCGGCTTAGCCGCAGCATCCTTCTTCCCAGCGATTATCCTAGGTATCTTCTACAAGAAGATGAACAAGGAAGGCGCAATTGCAGGTATGTTGTCAGGTATTGCCTTCACAGCAAGCTACATCATCTACTTCAAGTTCATTAACCCAGCAGCAAGCACACCTGAAAACTGGTGGTTTGGTATCAGCCCAGAAGGCATCGGTACGCTAGGTATGTGTCTAAACTTCGTAGTATCGATTGCTGTAAACAAAGTAACTGCTGAAGTACCACAAGATGTACAAGACATGGTTGAAAACATCCGTTACCCGAAAGGTGCTGGTGAAGCTCACGACCACTAAGCATGACCACGAAACAAAGATGTTTAGCAAAAAATGAATCAGTACTTACATTGTAGGGATTAGGTACTGAATCTCAGAAAGCCGATACGTTATGTATCGGCTTTTTCTTTTCCCGTTTTATTTTATAAAAAGACAAACAAAAGGTTGTTTTTAAAATCTCATTTGATAATAATTATCATTAAGATCCAATAGAGAGATGCAAGTGATGATGAAAGAACAGCAGGGTCTCTATTCGAGGTTTTACAAAGCACAAGATCGCTTTGCTTCATTAGAACAAGTCCAAGGCCATGAGCCATTTGTGATTCGAGACTACATCGAGTGCGCACTGACGCTTTCCGCTTACTATGAAAAGCACGCCGCCCAAGAAAACATCTTGTTGTGCGAGCTGTACCTGCGCCAAGTTTTCTTCCATCTGATTGAAGCGATTGAGTCTCCTGAGCGCAGTTTCGCCTTTCGTCATATCTGCCTAGACTCTATTCACTCACCACTATTTTATTTGAAACGCCACTACTGCCAGCAGCCTCAAGGCCAAGCGCGTTTTTTGAATCTCAGCCAAACACTACAACAAGTCCAAGCCCCACTTGGCTAACAAGGATAGAACATGACCCTACAATATCGAATTGAGAAAGACAGCATGGGGGAAGTGAAAGTCCCTGCTGATGCGCTATACCAAGCACAAACTCAACGTGCTGCAGATAACTTTGCTTTTAGTTCACACAAGATGCCAACCAGCTTCATTCAAGCATTGGCATTCATTAAACAGGCCGCCGCAGACACCAACGCTCAGTTGGGTTTATTGGAAGGTGATATCGCCAACGCGATTGCCGAAGCGAGCCAAGAGATCATCGATGGTAAATACCTCGATCAATTCCCGATCGATGTTTATCAAACTGGCTCTGGTACTAGCTCCAACATGAATGCTAATGAAGTGATTGCCACGCTCGCTTCAAGAAGCTTACAAGGCGACGTAAACCCGAATGATCACGTCAATATGGGTCAAAGCAGCAACGATGTGGTACCAACTGCAATTCAAGTCAGTGTCGCTCTTATGGCTGAAAACAAACTACTGCCTGCATTAACTCACCTTTCTGAAGCACTTACCGTTAAACAGCAAGAGCTTGCTGAGGTAGTGAAAACCGGTCGTACTCATCTAATGGATGCGATGCCAATTACCTTTGCTCAAGAGCTTGGTGGCTGGAAGTTCCAGATTGAACACGCCAAGCAAGCCATTGAAAGCACCCTGCCCGCTATCAAGGCGCTCGCTCAAGGTGGAACAGCGGTAGGAACCGGGATCAATGCCGACCCACGCTTTGCCGATAAGTTTGCAAGTCACCTATCTCAATCGACAAAGATCAGTTTTAACTCGAGTGAGAACTTCTTTTTCAACCTCAGCAGCCAAGATGCGATCGTTGCCTTTTCAGGGCAGCTCAAAACTGCAGCAGTTGCGATCATGAAGATCTCAAACGATCTTCGCTGGATGAACTCAGGCCCGCTAGCAGGTTTAGGTGAGATCGAATTGCAGGCGCTACAGCCGGGTTCTTCTATCATGCCGGGCAAAGTGAACCCTGTGATTCCAGAAGCCGCAGCGATGGCAGCAGCACAAGTGATTGGTAACGACACGACGATTACTGTGGCAGGCCAATCAGGCAACTTCCAACTGAATGTGATGCTGCCAGTCATTGCTCATAACGTATTAGAAAGTATCGAGCTTTTAGCTAACAGCTCCATCGCATTGGCTGATAAAGCCGTTGCGACCTTTACTGTGCGCCAAGACAATCTTGATTTAGCACTTTCAAAGAATCCAATTCTGGTCACGGCACTCAACCCTGTGATTGGTTACTTGAAAGCTGCGGATATTGCTAAGAAAGCCTACAAAGAGGGTTTGCCAATCCTTGAGGTTGCAGAAAGAGAAACCGATCTCAGCCGAGAAGAGCTCAGTAAACTGCTTGATCCAACCACACTGACACAAGGTGGCATTGCGGGTTAAAGTAAATCGGTCATCCATAACCGAGCGAACAGATCGAAAAAGGCCTCAGCTGAGGCCTTTTTAATATCTAAGGGTTAATTAAACTAACTCACGCGATTCAATACCGCTCTGAGTTTTAACGGTTTCACTGGCTTGGCAATAAAGCTAAAGCTGTTGGCCTTTATCGCTGCCAACATGTCATCGGTTCTATCTGCACTGATGATGACACCTTCAAAAGAATCTCCAAGGCGCAAACGACACTGCTGCAATACTTCGAGCCCCGTCCTGCCATTATCTAAACGGTAATCAGAGAAGATCACATCAGGTTGCCAACCTTCATCCAGGCACTGCAAACTTTCGACCAGATCAACCGCCGTCTTAACCTCACAGCCCCAACGACCAATCAGGTTTTCCATACCGACTAAGATCTCTCGTTCATTGTCGACACATAGTATTTTGAGATGTTCGATGTCGCTGGTCGCCATTGGCGTCGAAGCTTGCACAACTGGAGCCACTTTTTCCGCTCGAGCCAAGGTGATGGAAAAGACACTGCCTTGACCCGGCCATGATCGCATCGAAATTTGATGGCCAAGCACATGAGCAATACCTTTCGAGATAGCCAGCCCTAATCCCAATCCTTGATCGGATCGCACTTGGCTGCCACGAGTAAACTCTTCGAAGATCTCTTGTTGCTTGTCTTCATCGATACCGGTTCCGTTATCCCACACATCGATTCGTACTTGTCCATTCACTCTTCTCGCACCCAGTACCACTTTCCCTTCCGGATTATAGCGAAAGGCGTTGGTCAAAAAGTTCTGAATCACACGTCTCAATAACTTAGGGTCAGAGTGAATGAACAATGACGATGGGATCATCTTGAACTCAATTTTTTGTTGTCTCGCTAAGGCACTAAATTCCGCATTTAAGTTGGTTAGCACATCGTGTACAGCAATCGCATGAATGTTGGTTTCTAGCTTCCCTGATTCCAGTCGAGAGATATCCAGTAAGTCACCAATCAGATCTTCAGCAGCCCCAAGCGCACTCTCGATGTGAGATGACAGCTGCTTCACCTCTTGCTCTTTCGCCACCTCAGAAAGTGACGAAGCAAACAAGCGCGCTGCATTGAGCGGCTGCATTAAATCGTGGCTTACCGCGGCTAGAAAACGACTCTTTGATTGGGACTCTTGATCCGAAATCTGAGTTGCTTTTACCAAGCGATGATTCAGTTTCTCGAGCTCTTGAGTTCGCTCATGCACTCTTGATTCCAAGCTTTCATTGGCATCTTTTAGCGCTTGCTCTGCTTGTCGGAATACCGTGATGTCGGTAAAGCTCATGACGAAACCACCACTTGGCATCGGGTTACCCTGCACCTCAATCACTCGGCCATCAGGACGAATACGAGAAGAGGTGTGTCGAGTGCCTTGTTCAAGGTGATAAACACGGCGGCGAACATGATCTTCTGGGTCACCCGGGCCACACAAACCTTGCTCGGCATTGTGGCGAATCACATCTGAAATGGGTCGCCCAACCTGAATCAAACCCGCAGGGAATTCAAACAGTTCTAAGTAACGTTGATTCCACGCCACCAGCCTCATCTGTTTGTCTATTACTGCAATGCCTTGGCCAATATGTTCAATCGCGCCTTGCAATAAACCACGGCTGAAATCGTACAATTCAGAGGCTTCATCAACGATGGTCGCTACTTCTTCAAGCTGCATGTTCCTGCCCTGTAAAGCAGAAGTAAGTACTAACTTAGCAGAAGAGGCACCGAATACACCGGCGAGTACACGCTCAGCGTGTCGAATCAAACTCGCAGGTGCTTGTTGATTAGGAAGTAACGGCTGCCCGTGTTGTTGCCAATAGCTGTGTAAGGCACTTTTCGCGCGCTTTCGACCGACAAAACGCGACGCCAACATCTCTAATTCAGCCACGGTTACACGGCTTTGATAAAGGCTAATGTTCTCATTTTCAGGCAGCGGCGTGCCAACAAATGCTGCTGATTGTAAGCGCTCACTTAGGCTTGGCCTGGTCGACATCGAAACCACGGCATAGCACAAGGTATTAAGTACAATACTCAGCACAATGCCCCAGTTCGAACTGCTGATATTCCAGCTACTGAGCAGTTCTGGCGGCGTGATCATCCACAGCAAAAGGTTACTTTCACTATCGCCTGCCAACATGCTGGTTTGACTCATCAGGGTAATCAGCCAAATCACTGAACCGACCATTAAGCCGACATACACACCCTTTCGGTTACCCGGACGCCAGTACAAACCACCAATCAGTGCCGGAGCAAATTGAGCAATCGCGGCAAACGAAAGGAAGCCGATCGCAGACAAGGAGTGAATGGTGTCGAGCGCCTGATAGAACAACCAAGCACCAAGCAGAAGCAATAAAATAAGCCCGCGACGAATTACGAGTAGCAGCCCCGAAAAATGACGATGGGTTCTTTGAGTTAGGCGCATGCGACGCAGAAGCAATGGCATCACTAAATCGTTCGAAACCATGATCGCCAATGCGATAGTCGATACGATCACCATACCACTTGCAGCAGACGTACCACCAAGGAACGCGAGCAAGGCAATATGATTGGCGCCTTCAGCCATCGGCAGGCTAATCACATACGTATCTGCAGGCATGCTTGGAAGCAGCCCTTGCCCCGCCCATGCGATAGGAAGAACAAACAGCCCCATCAAAATCAGATAAAGCGGAAATAGCCAACGTGCAGTGTGCAAATCTTGAGGACGTTCGTTTTCTACCACCATGGTATGGAATTGGCGCGGCAGACAAACAATCGCCAACATAGTTAAAACGGTATGAATGATTAGAGTCGGAATATTCGGTGACTCGTAGGTGGAAGCCGCCACATCAAGCAAGTCGATTTTGTCGCTGCTCATCGCCAAGTACATGATAAACAGACCAACAATCAGGAATGCCGCCAGCTTAACGATGGACTCAAATGCCACCGCCATCATCATGCCACGGTGATGTTCCGTGTTATCTATATGCCTGGTACCAAACAACATCGTAAAGATGGCCAGCGCGCCAACCACAAACCAAGAAACATGATAATCCTGATAGCCAAAATCTTGAGCTAAACTCGGAGCAACAATATCGAGCCCCATGGTAATACCGCGCAGTTGCAGCGCGATATAAGGAAGAATACCAACCACAGCGATAACCGTAACAGCTACCGCTAAGCCCTGAGATTTTCCGTAACGAGCAGCGATAAAGTCGGCAATCGAGGTGATGTGTTCCCGCTTCGCAATCAGGATCAACCGCGCTAAGATCCGCCACCCAAGGGTGAAGACCAGAATAGGTGCAAGATAGATGGGTAAAAAAGACCAAGGGTTATTGCTCGCCTGACCAACCGTTCCATAGAAAGTCCAAGAGGTACAATACACCGCAATCGAAAGGCTATAGATCCACGGGCGCCAACGCGATAGCCAACGAACCTGTCTGTCTCCATACCAAGCGATCAGAAATAACACGCCCAAGTAGGCTAAAGAGACAGGAATTACTATCCATCCTTGCATTGAAAACCCTTTTTTCATCCATAAAAAAAACCTCTCCATAAGAGAGAGGTTTCATTTAACTAAGGATGGATGATTAACTCAATCGCATCGCTTAAATTCTGTGCTTTAGACTCTAATTATCAGCATTTGCTGTGAGATTCTGACAGTTATGAATCTGATTGATTAATCTCAACCACCGAACTTCTTTCATCCAACTTAATGAACAAAGCAAGTGCACCCATTGCAGCCATACCCCAGAAGATATTTGCACCCCAAAGCTCATAACCCCAACCACTTAAGGTGGTCATTAGTGCGATAAAGGCACCCAATGGAATCGCGTTATACAAAGCTTGTAGCGCAACCATCTTGTTTTGTTCTTCAGATTGGATGTATTGAATAGCGGCAATATGTGCCATCGCAAACGTCACACCGTGCAGCAACTGCACCATAACCAGAGCAAAAATCGCTGTGGTTGATGCGGTAATACCCCAACGCGCCATCACTCCAATAGCCGCGACGACAAACAAAGTACGTAGTGACCAGCCAGAGAATAATCGCTTACTCAGAGCAAATACTGCCACCTCAGCGACAACACCTAGGCTCCACAAATAACCGATGATAGCTTCTGAGTGGCCCGCTTCTTTCCAATAAATCGCACTAAAACTGTAGTAAGCCGCATGACTACCTTGCAGCAGCGCCATCAAGGCTAGAAATTTCACCACTGACGACTCACGCAACAGTTCACCTAATTTTGGTCGCACTGCTTGTTGCTCAGATTGCGTTACTGGCATCACGTTAGGGTTTCTCATCGCCAGAATCAATGACAGCAACACCCCCGCAAGTGCAGTATACAAAATCATGTCGGTGCCAAATTGTGCCACCAAATAACCGACAACCGTTGAACCAGCGATAAAGGCAACTGAACCCCAAAGGCGAGTTCGGCCATAGTCGAGCATTTTCAAGCGGCTATAATGATTAGCCATGGCATCAGAAAGAGGAATGATCGGCCCACAACACAGGTTAAACAGCACCGTTGCCAACAACATCAGTATAAAACTGCCACCGGTGAAGAAGTGGAAGCTGACGAACAGCAGTGCGGCGAAACTCAAACAACGCAGAGCTGGCATCAAATGTTCAACTTTATGGATGCGCGGAGTAATCACTAGGTTGGCCACACAACGCGTCGCAAAGCCAATACCAATCAATACGCCAATATCACCAGCAGACACGCCTTGGTCTTCAAACCACAACGCCCAAAATGGCAAATACACGCCATACGCAAAAAAGAAACCAAGAAAATACTGAGAGATCCAGCCATAAGGTGAAGGGCTAAACATAAATAACCTATAAAGTGTGCAGAAAAAGGCAGCACCAATTATGCCTATCTCACATACGATGAAAAAGGGAATAATTACGGTGATAGTATTCCTATATTCAATTAGTTTGAATATCGCATTTAGACTAAAGTCGTCTGGAGCTTCGCTGGTATTTTGTCAGACTGATTAAAGACTCCCACTTCTTCTTGTGATGCTTATGCCTGACAAATTTAATATGCAGCACCCACCCTTCGATAGCCTGTCCGACACCGAACAGTTGAAGCTGCGATCTTCATTAGACGTGGTGTATTACCGTTCTCAAGAAGTGATACTAGAAGCCGATAGGCCAAGTCGACACCTGCACATTTTGATCAAAGGGGCCGTTGAAGAACGCGCCAGCAGTGACGGTGAGATCTACGCACATTATGCCAATGACGATATCTTCGATGTACGAAGTCAGTTTGAGCCTCACACCAAACACCAATATATCGCACTTGAAGATACGCTAAGTTATCTACTGCCAACCGAGACCTTTCTCGAGCTGTACCACGCCAATGGCCAGTTTGCCGCTTACTTTGATAGCAACCTTTCGACACGAAAAGCGCTAATTGAAGCTGCTCAACAGCAACAAAATCTTGCAGAGTTCATACTGACCAAAGTGGACGAGTCGATCTATCACCCTCCACTGATACTGGAACCCAGCCAACCAATCAACCAAGTCACTCAAACCCTTAAAGAGCAAGGGTTTGACTCGGCTCTAGTTCATTTGGAACATAATGATCCAAAAGCTATTAGATCATCATGTTCCTTCCCGTATGGAATCGTCACTCGAACCAATTTATTGCATGCTGTGATGCTCGATAATTTCCCATTGGATGCGCCTGTCGGTGAGATCGCAACCTTCCCGGTGATGCACGTGAACCAAGGCGATTTCTTATTTAACGCCATGATTACCATGACCAGAAGTCGAGTGAAAAGGTTGATGGTTTGTGATGGTAAAAATGCGGTCGGCATGGTGGATATGACACAGATCCTCAGTGCATTTTCCACACACTCTCACGTTCTCACTTTGCGTATTGCTCGTGCCACCAGCGTTGAAGAGTTGGCCATGGCCTCTAACAAACAGCGTCAACTGGTCGAGAGCTTACTCAGTAATGGGATTCGCACACGCTTTATCATGGAACTGATTTCTGCGGTCAACGAACAGATCATAGAGAAGGCTTTTGAGTTGATTATCCCTCCTGCACTGCATAACCACTGCTGCCTAATTGTGTTGGGTTCAGAAGGTCGCGGAGAGCAAATTCTCAAAACCGATCAAGACAACGCTCTGATTATTCAAGATGGTTTGGAGTGGCATCAATGCCAAAGTGCCATGAACGACCTAACCCATACATTGCAGCAATTGGGTTACCCACTATGTCCGGGCAACGTGATGGTCAACAACCCGAAATGGGTTCATTCACAACAAGAGTGGAAGCAAACCCTCACCAGCTGGGTAAGCAAAGCAACGCCAGAGACAGTGATGGATATCGCGATCATGGCGGACGCACACGCCGTTGCAGGTAACAGAGAACTATTAAAACCAGTGAAGCAGCACCTCAGTGATTTAATGCTAGGACAAGAGTTGATTTTGACGGAATTCTGCCGCCCAGCGCTGAACTTCTCAGTACCCCTCACTCTATTTGGCAATGTGAAGCAATCCAAGTCAGGGCTCGATATCAAACAAGGCGGTATTTTCCCTATAGTGCATGGTGTGAGAGCACTTTGTCTTGAGCATGGTGTCACCGTAAACAACACCTTCGAACGCATTGAGCAGCTCGTTAGCAAGAAGGTATTAGAGCAAAGCACCGCGGATAATCTCAGTGAAGCACTCAAGCAATTCTTTAAGTGGCGCTTAGCCCAAAGGCTTTCTCAACAGCACAGCAGTAACAAAATTAACGTCAAACTGATGGAGCGAGCAGACAGAGATTTGCTTCGTCATAGCCTGCACGTGGTGAAGAAATTCAAGCAATGGCTCGGCTACCACTATCAGATACGAGATTAGGCAATTGAACGATGAATAGGTTGGTTCGCTATTACTGGCATCACAAGCTCAAAGGCTCTCTTTACCAGCCTCTGTTTACTGCGCCTATTGATCATGAATATGTATCGCTCGATTGTGAAACCACCAGCCTAGACCCTAATCAGGCGGAATTAGTCACTATTGCCGCGACCAAGATCATCGGTAACCGAATCATTACCAGCCAACCTTTTGAAGTCCGATTGCGCGCCCCGCAATCGCTCGATTGCAATTCAATAAAAATCCACCGCATTCGTCATCAAGATCTAAAGCACGGCATCGAAGAAAAACAGGCTTTAGTTGAGCTACTGAACTTCATTGGTAATCGTCCTTTAGTCGGATATCACATCCGTTATGATAAAAAAATTCTCGACCGCGCCTGTTTAAAACAACTTGGATTTCCACTGCCTAACCGATTAGTCGAAGTAAGCCAACTCTATCAAGACAAACTCGAAAGACAGCTGCCCAATGCCTATTTTGATCTCAGTATGGATGCCATCTGTCGCCAGCTCGATTTACCGATTCCAGTCAATAAACATGATGCATTACAAGACGCTATCTCCGCTGCGCTGATCTTTGTGCGCCTGAAACATGGTGATCTACCTCGTTTCAACTCTTCTTATTCTTAATTCAACCACTGGCGCTTCACATAGAGAGCAACATCTCAAAAATGAACTTAACTCGCTATTTTGTAAGTGAAAAGCAGCGTCTCATCCTAAAGTCTAATTGTGGAAATCGCCGTCCTAGCCGAGAGTGATAACACAAAGATGGTTCTGTAATAGACCTAGAAACTGAACACAAAGGAAGTTGCCAGTTCATTAGGAATGTAGGCACAAGGAGAGATGCAATGAGTGAAGCCCACGTTTATCCGGTAAAAGAAAATATTAAATCAACCACACACGCGGATAATGACACTTACCTAGCCATGTACCAGCAATCTGTTTCTGACCCTGAAGGCTTTTGGGGTGAACACGGAAAAATCGTTGATTGGATTAAACCTTTCACACAGGTAAAAAACACCTCTTTCGACCCTGGCCACATCGACATCCGCTGGTTTGAAGATGGCACGCTTAACGTTTCGGCTAACTGTATCGACCGCCACCTTGCTGAACGCGGTGATGAAGTCGCTATCATCTGGGAAGGCGATGACCCGGCAGATGATAAAACTCTAACTTTTAATGAACTGCACAAAGAAGTGTGCCTGTTTTCGAATGCTCTAAAAGAGCAAGGCGTACGCAAAGGTGATGTGGTTTGTTTATACATGCCAATGGTGCCAGAAGCGGCAGTAGCAATGCTGGCGTGTACCCGTATCGGTGCGGTTCACACGGTAGTATTTGGTGGTTTCTCTCCAGAAGCACTGTCTGGTCGTATTATCGATTCAAATTCTAAAGTCGTTATCACTGCCGATGAAGGCGTGCGTGGCGGCCGTGCGGTTCCACTGAAGAAAAACGTCGATGAAGCTCTGACTAACCCTGAAGTGAAAAACATCGAGAAGGTTGTAGTATTCAAGCGTACTGGCGGTGATGTTGCTTGGCATGAACACCGTGATGTGTGGTGGCATGATGCTATTGCAAACGTATCGGCAGATTGCCCACCAGAAGAGATGAACGCAGAAGATCCACTATTCATCCTTTATACGTCAGGCTCAACGGGTAAACCTAAAGGTGTTATGCACACCACAGGTGGTTACCTTGTTTATGCAGCGATGACATTCAAATACGTATTCGATTACCAAGAAGGCGAGACTTTTTGGTGTACTGCGGATGTGGGCTGGATTACCGGTCACACATACCTTGTATACGGGCCACTCGCTAATGGTGCAAAAACTATTTTGTTTGAAGGCGTGCCAAACTACCCGAACACCAGCCGTATGAGTGAAGTGGTCGATAAGCACCAAGTGAATATTCTTTACACAGCACCAACTGCGATTCGTGCATTGATGGCGAAAGGCAATGAAGCCGTTGAAGGCACATCTCGTGACAGCCTAAGAATCATGGGCTCAGTAGGCGAACCTATTAACCCTGAAGCTTGGGAGTGGTACTACAAAACGATTGGTAACGAACAGTCTCCAATTGTCGATACTTGGTGGCAAACAGAAACGGGCGGCATCTTAATCGCACCGCTACCGGGCGCAACCGATCTAAAACCAGGTTCAGCGACGCGTCCATTCTTCGGTGTGCAACCTGCGTTAGTTGATAACATGGGTAATATCATTGAGGGTGCAACAGACGGCAACCTAGTCATTCTAGACTCTTGGCCAGGCCAAATGCGTACCGTTCATGGCGATCATGACCGCTTCGAACAGACTTACTTCTCTACATTTAAGGGTATGTACTTCACCAGTGACGGCGCTCGTCGCGATGAAGACGGTTACTACTGGATTACTGGTCGTGTCGATGACGTACTTAACGTCTCTGGTCACCGTATGGGTACTGCTGAGATTGAATCTGCTCTAGTAGCGTTCGATAAGATTGCAGAGGCTGCGATTGTCGGTATCCCTCATGATATTAAAGGCCAAGCAATTTACGCTTACATCACGCTGAATGATGGTGAGTTCCCAACCGCAGAGCTTCATAAAGAAGTGAAAGACTGGGTACGTAAAGAAATTGGACCAATTGCAACGCCAGATGTACTGCACTGGACTGACTCTCTGCCAAAAACTCGTTCAGGTAAAATCATGCGTCGTATCCTGCGTAAGATTGCTACCGGAGATACAGGTAACCTAGGTGATACCTCAACACTAGCCGACCCAAGCGTGGTTGATAAGCTGATTGCTGAGAAAGCAGAACTGGCATAAGCAACCCGTTACACCCTGAATTACTGTTTAAAACAGACCTTACCTCAACCGTCACCTATGTGGCGGTTTTTTTATGGCTGATCTTGATCTCAAATATCCTCGACAAAATTAAGGCTATGACGCTTTTTTGTTAAGTTGGTAACAATTCCACGCTGTATCAATAGGAGATTAGACCAGTAAATTGCTGCGATTTGCGCTGAATTAGCTATAATCTGGTTCTAATTTTTAAATTTGGGTTTTTCTCACTGGAAATTAACCCCAAATTTTCAATAAAATGGCAACATTCACGTTCGTAAACACGATAAAGGAAGATAGCCCCACGATGTCTACAAAGTTTCGCATTCTAGTTTTAAATGGCCCAAACCTTAACCTGTTAGGCCTTAGAGAGCCTGCACACTACGGTTCTCAAACACTTGACCAGATTATTAGCTCACTGACCGAGCAAGCGAAAGCACACGATGTTGAGCTATCTCACTTACAGTCAAATCGCGAGTATGAACTGATTGAAGCGATCCATAGTGCTTATCAAAATGTTGATTTTATTATTATCAACCCAGCAGCCTTTACACATACCAGTGTGGCACTGCGTGATGCACTACTTGGCGTTGCAATCCCATTTATTGAGGTCCATCTATCGAATGTTCACGCGCGTGAACCATTCCGTCACCACTCTTACCTATCTGATAAAGCAGAAGGTGTGATTTGTGGCTTAGGTGCCCAAGGTTATCAATTTGCTTTGACCGCTGCGCTCAGCAAGCTCAACTCAAAGTAAACATAAACAACGGACTATTACTAACCTACTCAGTCAAAGAGTAAGTTCAATTAACAGATAAAGAGAAAGAAACAATGGATATTCGCAAAATCAAAAAGCTAATCGAATTGGTTGAAGAGTCTGGTATTTCTGAGCTAGAAATCTCTGAAGGTGAAGAGTCAGTACGAATCAGTCGTAACAGCACTGCACCTGTAGCACCTGTTCAATATGCAGCAGCTCCAGCTCCTGTAGCAGCGGCAGCAGCTCCTGCGGCGGCACCTGTAGCAGCAGAAGCAGCGGCTCCTGCAGTTCCAGCGGGCCACCAAGTTCTTTCTCCAATGGTTGGTACTTTCTACGGCGCTCCAAGCCCAGACGCAAAACCATTCGTTAAAGTTGGTCAATCTGTAACTGCTGGCGAAACTCTATGTATCGTTGAAGCAATGAAAATGATGAACCAAATCGAAGCTGATAAATCTGGTGTTGTAACAGCTATCCTAGTTGAAGACGGTCAACCAGTAGAATTCGACCAAGCTCTAGTAATTATCGAATAATAGAGAGCACTCATTATGTTAGATAAATTAGTAATCGCGAACCGTGGTGAGATTGCACTACGTATTCTGCGTGCATGTAAAGAGCTTGGCATTAAAACGGTAGCGGTTCACTCAACTGCTGACCGTGATCTTAAGCACGTACTACTTGCAGACGAAACCATTTGTATCGGTCCAGCTCGTGGTATCGATAGCTACCTAAACATCCCCCGTATCATCAGCGCAGCTGAAGTTACAGGTGCAGTAGCAGTTCACCCTGGCTACGGCTTCCTATCTGAAAATGCAGACTTTGCAGAACAGGTAGAACGCAGTGGCTTTATCTTCGTTGGCCCTAAAGCTGAAACCATTCGCATGATGGGTGACAAAGTGTCAGCTATCACGTCAATGAAGAAAGCTGGCGTACCTTGTGTACCAGGTTCTGACGGTCCTCTTGATGACGACGACGCGAAAAACAAAGCGCACGCTAAGCGTATTGGCTTCCCAGTAATCATCAAGGCATCTGGCGGCGGCGGCGGTCGTGGTATGCGTGTTGTTCGTTCTGAAGCAGAACTAACAGAAGCTATCGCGATGACTCGCGCTGAAGCAAAAGCATGTTTCAACAACGACATGGTTTACATGGAGAAATTCCTAGAAAACCCACGTCACATTGAAGTACAAGTGCTTGCAGATGGCCAAGGTAATGCTATCCACCTAGGTGAGCGTGACTGTTCAATGCAGCGTCGTCACCAGAAAGTTGTGGAAGAAGCGCCAGCTCCAGGTATCACTGAAGAGATGCGTAAGTACATCGGCGAACGCTGTACACGTGCATGTATTGAGATCGGTTACCGCGGTGCAGGTACATTTGAATTCCTATACGAGAACGGTGAGTTCTACTTCATCGAAATGAACACTCGTATTCAGGTTGAGCACACGATTACTGAAATGGTAACGGGTATCGACCTAGTGAAAGAACAGCTACGTATTGCAGCTGGTCAGCCTCTATCATTCACTCAGGATGATATTAAGCTGCGCGGCCACTCAATCGAATGTCGTATCAATGCTGAAGATCCAGTTCGTTTCCTACCTTCACCAGGTAAGATTGAACGTTTCCACGCACCAGGCGGCATGGGCGTACGTTGGGAATCTCACATCTACACTGGTTACACAGTGCCACCACACTACGATTCAATGATTGGTAAGCTGATCACTTACGGTGAGAACCGTGATGTGGCTATCGCTCGTATGAAGAACGCATTGGGTGAAATGATTGTTGAAGGTATTAACGTTAATACTGAGCTTCAACTGTCTATTATGAACGACGAAAACTTCCAACACGGTGGTGCAAACATCCACTACCTTGAGAAGAAACTTGGTTTGTCATAATCCGTTCGTTTAAGAACAGTCAAAATGCTCACTTCGGTGAGCATTTTTGTTTTTGAGCCGCCGAAAAACTCAATCTTTAATCCCCATTATATTCCGTGGGGTTTTGGTGAATTTGCTCATATTTTCTGCTAGACTCGCCATCCAATTTTTCTCATATAGAAGATGCAGCCATGCCTTGGATTCAAATCAAGCTTAATGCTACCAATGAAAATGCCGAACAAATCGGCGACATGTTAATGGAAGAGACTGGTGCTCTTTCTGTAACTTTCCTGGATGCACAAGATACCCCTGTATTTGAGCCTCTGCCGGGCGAAACTCGCCTTTGGGGTGATACTGACATTCTCGCGCTTTACGACGCTGAGACTGATACTGGTGTCGTTCTAGCGCAGATTAAAGCAAGTAACATGTTCCCTGCAGACTTTGCTCATAAAGTAGAGCAAATTGAAGACAAGGATTGGGAACGTGAATGGATGGACAACTTCCACCCAATGAAGTTTGGTGAGCGTTTATGGATCTGCCCTAGCTGGCGCGATATCCCTGAACCTGACGCTGTCAACGTAATGCTAGACCCAGGCCTTGCATTTGGTACCGGTACTCACCCGACAACGGCACTGTGTCTTGAGTGGCTTGAAGGCTTAGACCTGACAGGAAAAACCGTAATCGACTTCGGTTGTGGCTCAGGCATCCTAGCGATCGCGGCGATCAAACTAGGCGCGGCAAAAGTTATCGGGATCGATATTGATCCTCAAGCTCTGCTTGCATCAAAAGACAACGCACAACGCAATGGCGTTGCTGAACAACTCGAAGTGTTCTTACCACAAGATCAACCGGAAGGTTTGCTGGCTGACGTTGTTGTTGCCAACATTCTTGCAGGTCCATTACGCGACCTTTCTGGCATCATCAAAGGCCTAGTTAAGCCAAATGGTGTGCTTGCGATGTCGGGTGTTTTAGATACACAAGCGGAAGATGTGGCGACTTATTATCGTGATGAGCTTCACATTGATCCGATCATTGAACAACAAGAATGGTGCCGAATCTCAGGTCGCAAGCAAGGCTAGACAAGACTTTGGGCGCTAATTGACTGAAATTTAAACAAATTACAAAAACAAATTGTAAATGCTCAAATATTAGTCTTTTCACGCAGCGAAAAAATGCGTAAAATGCGCGCCCTTGCTGGTACAGAACTGTGATGACATTTTTGAAAATCGGAAATTATCAACTTAAGAACAATCTAATCGTCGCTCCTATGGCTGGCGTAACGGATAGACCATTCCGTGAGTTGTGTCTTCGCTACGGTGCGGGGATGGCAGTCAGTGAAATGATGTCCTCCAATCCGAAAGTTTGGAAAACGTCAAAGTCTCAGCAGCGTATGGTACATGAAGGCGAATCGGGCATTCGTTCAGTACAAATCGCTGGTGCAGATCCACAGCTTATGGCCGAGGCTGCTCAATTTAATGTCGATAACGGTGCGCAAATCATCGATATCAACATGGGTTGTCCAGCTAAAAAAGTGAATAAAAAGCTTGCGGGCTCAGCCCTACTGCAGCATCCAGAACTCATTGAAGACATTCTGAAGGCGGTGGTAAATGCTGTCGACGTTCCAGTAACGTTGAAAACGCGCACAGGCTGGGATACAGACAATAGAAACTGTGTCCAAATCGCGAAAATAGCCGAAGACTGCGGCATACAAGCTCTTGCGCTCCATGGAAGAACTCGCGCTTGTATGTACAAAGGTGAGGCAGAATACAAACACATTAAAGCAGCGAAACAAGCAGTATCTATTCCGGTTATCGCTAACGGTGATATCGATAGTCCGGAAAAAGCGAAGTTTGTGCTGGAGTACACCGGCGCTGATGCTTTAATGATAGGTCGACCTGCCCAAGGACGTCCTTGGATTTTTAACGAAATCCTACACTATTTGGAAAACGGCACCACGATGGACCCACTCCCGATTTCGGAAGTGAAAGACATCATGCTTGGTCATGTGCACGCTCTACATGAATTTTATGGAGAGTTTTTAGGCCCTCGCATCGCTCGTAAGCATGTGGGTTGGTATCTAAAAGAACATGAACAAGCGAGTGAGTTTCGCCGTACCTTCAACGCATTCGAAGCAGGTGATCTGCAGCTTGAAGCGCTAGAAGGTTTTTTTGATAACGTTGCACCATAATTACGAGAAGAGCTAGACCGAATATGTTCGAACAAAATCTGACTTCAGAAGCATTGACAGTAACTACAGTTACATCACAAGACCAAATCACGCAGAAGCCACTACGTGACTCAGTTAAAGCATCATTGAAAAATTACCTTGCTCAATTAAACGGTCAAGAAGTCAGCGAGTTATACGAATTAGTATTAGCTGAAGTTGAACAGCCACTACTAGACACTATCATGCAGTACACTCGCGGTAACCAAACTCGCGCAGCAACCATGATGGGTATTAACCGCGGTACTCTTCGCAAGAAACTTAAAAAATACGGCATGAACTAATCGTTCTTTCGTAATTTATTGAATTGAAAGCCAAGCTCATTTTTGAGTTTGGCTTTTTTTTGGCTTGTCGAACCGTGATAGGTAGCTGATTACTCTCCAGTGCGACAACAGCGCCCTTTGTCGACGTTTGCTGAATCCAAGGCTGCCAGAATAGAACAATGGCTTGCATCGTCGTCCACGTGGCCACAACACGCATCATTAATCTTTTTAAGTGCGGTGCGAATCTTAGTTAACTCGGTAATCTTCTCATCAATCATCTCTAGTTTTGCTGAGGTAATCGACTTCACTTCGGCGCAACTGTGCTGTGTGGCCTCGAGACGAATCTCAAGCAATTCTTTGATTTCATCTAAACTCAGCCCTAACTCTTTAGATTTGAGAATAAACGTCACCTGCTTTTGGTTATTTTCATCATATAAGCGATAACCCGACTCACTGCGACTGGCTGGCGCGATCAGGTTATTCTTCTCATAAAATCGCAAGGTATCGGCTGTTACACCGCATCGTTTCGCTAATTCACCGATCTGAAACATGTTTTTTCCTACTGTTTCGTCCATTCCACAATTAACCTTATCGTTACTTTTCAGGCTGAAATGGCACTTTTCATAATTAATTTTGAGATGCCAAACGATTGCGCGAGCTTTTTTGTAATAAATTAGTTAGAATCTGCGCCATCAAATTTGGAGTTGGTTATCTTATAGCTTAATCATAAGACTAACCCAAAAGGTCTTTACCAAAACTGGCCAATATTTTATCTCTTACTGGTATCTAAGATAATCCACGCTAAGAAGATAGAAACAAGTTCTTTTTTGGCAAATATCTTTATTTTAACCCCATGAATTTGAGGAAGATGGAAGCATGAATAACGCTCGTCCAATTCGCCGCGCTCTAATCAGCGTATCAGACAAAACTGGTATCGTTGAATTTGCACAAGCTCTTGCTAACCGTGGTGTAGATATCCTATCTACCGGTGGCACTGCTCGCCTGCTTGCTGAAAAAGGCATCTCTGTTACAGAAGTATCTGACTACACTGGTTTCCCAGAAATGATGGATGGCCGTGTTAAGACTCTGCACCCAAAAGTTCATGGTGGTGTTCTAGGCCGTCGTGGTCAAGATGATGACGTGATGGAAACTCACGGTATCAACCCTATCGATATGGTTGTTGTAAACCTATACCCATTCGCAGAAACCGTTGCTAAAGAAGGTTGTACCCTTGCTGACGCTGTTGAAAACATCGACATCGGTGGTCCAACAATGGTTCGCTCTGCAGCGAAAAACCACAAAGACGTCACTATCGTTGTTAACGCACACGACTACGAGCGCGTTGTGGCTGAAATGGACGCGAACGAGAAATCTCTAACGCTAGAGACTCGCTTCGACCTAGCTATCGCGGCATTCGAGCACACCGCTTCTTACGACGGCATGATCGCTAACTACTTCGGCACTATGGTTCCATCTTACGGTGCCTCTCTACTTGATGAAGAAGGAAAGAAGGCTGACGAAGAGTCTAAATTCCCTCGCACGTTCAACCAACAGTTCGAGAAAAAACAAGACATGCGCTACGGTGAGAACAGCCACCAAGCTGCTGCATTCTATGTTGAAGCGAACCCTGAAGAAGCATCTGTTTCTACTGCTCGCCAAATTCAAGGTAAAGCCCTTTCTTACAACAACATCGCTGACACCGACGCAGCACTTGAGTGTGTGAAAGAGTTCGACCAGCCAGCATGTGTGATCGTTAAGCACGCTAACCCATGTGGTGTTGCACTAGGTGAAGACATCCTAGAAGCTTACGACCGTGCATTCAAAACAGACCCAACGTCTGCATTTGGCGGCATCATCGCTTTCAACCGTGAACTAGACGCAGCAACAGCAACGGCTATCACTGAGCGTCAATTCGTTGAAGTTATCATTGCACCATCAGTTTCTGCTGAGGCAGTAGAAATCGTAGCGGCTAAGAAAAACCTTCGTCTACTTGAGTGTGGTGAGTGGACAACTAAGACGACTGGCTTTGACGTTAAACGCGTTAACGGTGGCTTGCTAGTTCAAGACCGCGATCAAGGCATGGTGTCTGAAGATGACCTGAAAGTGGTTTCTAAGCGTCAACCAACAGCTGAAGAATTGAAAGATGCTCTATTCTGCTGGAAAGTAGCGAAATACGTTAAATCTAACGCTATCGTTTACTCGAAAGGCGACATGACAATTGGTGTTGGCGCTGGCCAAATGAGCCGCGTTTATTCTGCGAAAATTGCAGGCATCAAAGCTGCTGACGAAGGTCTACAGGTTGAAGGTTGTGTAATGGCATCAGATGCGTTCTTCCCATTCCGTGACGGTATCGACGCGGCAGCAGAAGCTGGCATCAAGTGTGTTATCCAACCGGGCGGCTCTATGCGTGATGACGAAGTTATCGCAGCAGCAGACGAACACGGCATGGCGATGATCTTTACTGGCATGCGTCACTTCCGCCACTAATTTCCTCTTCGTATTTGGCACTGTGGCGTCGTTAGCTGCTTTCGTCCACCCCGGTCACATAGCGGGCTATGTGACCGGGGATGGGCTCAATTGCTGCCTAGCCACATCACCAACTACTTTGAGCAGAATTTATAATTTTGTTTTTTAAATATTCCGATATTTGAAATACGTAGAGCAAGTCAGTGACTTTAGTTCAAGGAAAACACGCGGAGCTTATGACTATAAGTGAGCATGTTTGACTCAGAAATAAAGGCTCTGAAGCAGCTATAAGGATTTTAAAACATGAATGTATTGATTATTGGTGCCGGCGGTCGTGAGCATGCACTAGGTTGGAAAGCGGCACAAAACCCAAACGTTGAAACGGTATTCATTGCTCCAGGTAACGCAGGTACTGCACTTGAGCCGAAACTTGAGAACGTAAACATCGGTGTTGAAGACATCGCTGGTTTAGTGGCGTTTGCTCAAGAGAAAAAAATCGAACTGACTATCGTTGGCCCTGAAGCGCCATTAGTTATTGGTGTGGTTGACGCATTCCGCGAAGTGGGTCTGCCTATCTTTGGTCCAACTCAAGCGGCAGCACAGCTTGAAGGTTCGAAAGCATTCACTAAAGATTTCCTAGCTCGTCATGACATCCCAACGGGTTACTACGCGAACTTCACTGAGATTGAGCCGGCTATCGCTTACGTACGTGAGCAAGGCGCGCCAATCGTAGTAAAAGCTGACGGTCTTGCAGCAGGTAAAGGCGTTATCGTTGCGATGACACTTGAAGAAGCTGAAGACGCAATCAAAGACATGCTAGCGGGCAACGCATTTGGCGAAGCTGGCAGCCGCGTGGTTATCGAAGAGTTCCTTGAAGGCGAAGAAGCAAGCTTCATCGTAATGGTTGACGGTTCTAGCGTGCTTCCTATGGCCACCAGCCAAGATCACAAACGTGTTGGCGACAAAGACACTGGTCCTAATACTGGCGGTATGGGTGCTTACTCTCCTGCTCCAGTTGTGACGCCTGAAATCCACAACCGTATCCTTGAGGAAGTTATCTACCCAACGGTACGTGGTATGGACGCAGAGGGCGCACCTTACACTGGTTTCCTTTACGCTGGCCTAATGATCGATGCTGACGGCACACCTAAGGTTATCGAATACAACTGCCGCTTCGGCGATCCAGAAACGCAACCTATCATGATGCGTATGGAGTCAGACCTTGTTGAGCTTTGCCTAATGGCTATCGACGAGAAACTAGACGAAGCAGAATCGAAGTGGGATCCACGCGCTTCTATCGGTGTTGTTCTTGCGGCTGGCGGTTACCCTGCTGACTACGCAAAAGGTGACGTAATTTCACTACCAACAAGCGAAGTTGAAGGCCAAAAGGTTTTCCACGCAGGTACGACAAATAACGAAGCTGGCGACGTGGTGACAAACGGTGGTCGTGTACTTTGTGCAACGGCACTGGGTAACACGGTTTCTGAAGCTCAAGAGCGTGCTTACGCGTTGACGAAGCAAGTTAGCTGGAATGGTATGTTCCACCGCAATGACATTGGTTACCGTGCGATTGCGCGCGAGCAAGAGCAGTAATCAATTTTGTTACTCGCTTACTTTCCATAACAGTAAGCAAATAGCAGTAAGCGAATAACAGCAAAAGGCGCCTCGATAGGCGCCTTTTTTATTACTCAATCTTTCTAGGAATCTGCGCCTGTACAGACAAATTAGCACTTGGCCTACAGTAGGCCAAATACTCTCAAACCTTTGATTGTTAGCTATTCTTTCAACAATGATGGCCTAACGACACAATCATGGCTGTCTTCAGCCAGCATCAGTAACTCTTTCACGCTCATCTTACCCAGTGAATCACTGCCAAGAAACGCCGCATAGCTTTCCACAGATGCCAATCGGTCGATCACGAAGCTTGGTAAAGTCTGGTTAAATTCAATGCGATCAAATTCACCACCAGCGCACGTCTTAAAAGAGCTGCCATCCCAGTAACCCTGAACCAATCTTAGCCCTTCGTCATTCTGCTTCATCGTAGTCTCTAGAACCGATTTAGCTTCTTTCTGGTAGTTTTCAAGCTGCTTAGCTTGGATAGGTAAGATTTTGCTGTCGATACGATACTGTTGATACACAGCTTCGCCCGACTTATTGAAACGCACATGGACACGATAAGGAACCAGCTTATTAGAAGAGTTACGCTGCTCGCCTTCACGAATGAATTCACGAAGCACACTTTCTGACCAAGCATAGTCAGTTTGGTACCAGCCGTAATCGCCTACAGTGACGTAGTCAGCTGAAGTATGAGGTTGTGTTAGCTTGTTTGTAACCCAGTAAAAACTTGTCGCGTCGCCCATGACTTGGCCGCCGGTGTGAGTTTCAAATTGCTCTAGGTTTTTGCGAGGGCTTGTTGAAGAACAGCCAATAAGAAATGTAGATAATAGTGAAACGAGAAGAAATGCTTTTTTCATAAAAACCTGTACCGAGGTGGAATACGACTACCTCGGTACAGTTTAGATTATTTCACTGAATCTTTCAGCGCTTTACCTGCAACAAATGCTGGAACATTTGCAGCAGCGATTTGGATCTCATCACCAGTTTTTGGGTTACGACCAGTGCGAGCTGCACGGTGGTTTACTTTAAAAGTACCAAAACCAATTAGCTGAACTTGATCGCCATCTTTAAGAGCATCTGTAACACCGCCAAGAGTCGCTTCTAGAGCAGCTTTAGCTTGTGCTTTAGAAAGGTCCGCTTTTTCAGCAATAAAGTCGATTAATTGAGTCTTGTTCATTTTAGGTTTCCCTTCTTTGTATTTTTGAATTCAATTCACTCTAAAACATAAATGCCCCATCTGGCAAAGGTTTGTCGTCGATCTTTAGCTCTAATGCCGTAGTTTTAGCCATAATATGAGTAATAACTCACAATTTGTTACTGATTTTATTAAGCAAGCCCTTGTTTAAAAGGGGCTGAGAGCAAAATTAATGATGACCTAGCCACTACTTTTTCACTATAATCCACGCTGAATCGCTGCTAAAGCGTACAATTTAATTTAAGGGCAAACATGCTGCTGCTAACTATTTACGTCTCCATTGCTATTGGAGTTTCTTTCATTTGTTCTGTTTTGGAAGCTGTACTTTTGAGTATTAGTCCGAGCTACATTGCTCAACTAAAACAAAATGGGCACCCTGCAGCAGAGTCTTTAGACAAACTGAAAACAGATATTGACCGCCCGCTTGCGTCAATTTTAACGCTCAACACCATCGCGCATACTATCGGTGCTGCGACAGCAGGTGCACAAGCGGCTGTCGTTTTTGGTAGCCAATGGTTAGGTGTCTTCTCTGCCGTGCTAACGCTAGGTATTTTGGTACTGTCTGAGATTGTTCCAAAAACCATTGGTGCAACCTACTGGCGTCAACTTGCTCCTACTTCAGCAAGTGTGCTGCGTTGGATGGTGTTCTTCCTAACACCGTTTGTATGGTTCTCAGAACAGATCACCAAACGTCTTGCTCGTGGCCACCAAGCACCCAAAATGCGTGATGAACTATCTGCAATGGCGATTTTGGCAAAAGAGAGCGGCGAGTTTGCAGAAGGCGAATCAAAAATCCTGAGCAACCTACTGGGTATTCAAGATGTACCCGTGACTCAGGTAATGACGCCGCGCCCAGTGGTATTCCGTGTTGATGCGGAAATGAGTGTGAATACCTTCCTAGAACAACATAAAGATACGCCATTCTCACGCCCGCTGGTTTACAGCGAGCAGAGTGACAACATCATCGGTTTTGTTCACCGCTTAGAGCTGTTTAGATTGCAGCAAGCCGGTTGTGGTGAGAAAGCTCTGGGTGAGGTAATGCGCCCTATCCACGTGTTGCTGAACAACATGGGCTTGGCTAAGGCCTTTGACCAGATGATGGCAAACCGCCTGCAACTGTCTTTAGTTGTGGACGAGTACGGCACCATTCAGGGCATCATCACCCTAGAAGATATCTTTGAACACCTAGTGGGTGAAGAGATTGTCGACGAAGCGGATAAGACGACTGACATGCAAGAACTGGCGTTCCAACGCTGGGAAAAGTGGAAAGAGACACACGGTGTTATCGAAAACCGCGATGACGAGGACGAGCTAGAGGAAGAAACTCCAGCAGACAACGATTCCTCAGATTCAACATCAGCGGATGACGACGACGCATCAAAAGATAAGGCATCAAAAGACAAAGCGCAGAACGAAGACAAAAAAGACGCTTAATCTAAATTTGATATCGTCAGATACAATAAAGGCTCCCTAGGGAGCCTTTGTTTTTATTCGTACCTTGGTGCGATAGCGAATTATAACGCAACACCAATGTTACTGACTGGGTCTTCACGCAGTTCGTGGCGTAGGTCTTTGATCAACTCTAAGTCACGCTCAGTCGTTTCACGTAGAGGTCGGAAAATGGCCCACTGAACGTCCCACTCTTCACATACCGCTTCGTTTTCTTTCTGGTTTTCGTTGGTCACTTCTTCAGCGCCTTGAGCAAACTCAAGCTCAGCAACCGTCTTCACCGATTGTTGACTCACTTTAATTACCGCTTCCAACATATGTTCACGGTCAAGCAGGCCATGAATTAGCGTTGCTAGGCCTTGGCATGCGTCCATTGCTGGGTAAACACCATAAAAATCAAAATCATCACCGCTAGGGAATAGCTCTTCAACCTTCTCAAGTTGACGCTCAAAGTTCACCTTTGCTGTTTTAACCGTCAGGATTTCCCAAATGCTATCCAAAACATCACGATAGATTCGAGCTTCCGCAAATTCTGTATTCTCACAAAACATGGCATAGTTAGGGTACATACGCTCACATAGACACGCCATAAAGGTAATTTGTTGCCAAGGTTCTAACTTTTCAAGACGAACCTGCAGTGGATTCTGAAGCATAGTCACTCAATAATTGCAGAAAAAGACAGCGAAAGTGTACTTGATAAACCCTGGGGGGAAAAGGTAAGCCGATGAACAATTTCACGAATAAGCTCTATATTCTTACTGAGCATAACGATACCTATACGCAACTGATTCTAAACCAGGATTTACCCGACCTAGAAATCACTCAAAACCCCGAGTTAGCTGAAATTGTATTAGCCTCGCCTCCCCTGATAGCCGAGCGCCTTGGCGAGTTTAAAGAGCTAGACTGGGTACAGAGTACCTACGCTGGCATCAATAAACTCACTCAGCCAGACCTTCGTCAGGATTACACGCTGACCAACGTCAAAGGTATCTTCGGTCCTGCTATCGCGGAGTACGTTTTAGGTTACGCAATCAGCCACTGTAGACACTTTCCTCATTACCACCAGCATCAACAACAACGAAACTGGCAGCCACAGCTTTATACTAGCCTAACTGACAAAACTATGGTGATTTTAGGAACAGGTTCAATCGGCAGTCATTTAGCAAAAACCGCGGCCGCTTTTGGTATTCATACCATAGGTGTCAACCGTACGGGCATCCCATCCAAACAAGAAACCTTTAAAGAGACGTTCCACATCAATGAGATAGAGGCTGCCCTCAAGCAGGCCGATATTGTGGTCAACACCCTACCATCAACTGCTGAAACCTATCAGTTGTTGAACCAAACCACGTTAGGCTATTGCTCTAATGTGTTGCTGTTTAATGTCGGTCGAGGAGAGAGCATCGACAATAAAGCCTTGTTGCTCGCCATAAAAAACAGATGGGTAGAACACGCATTTTTAGATGTGTTTGAAAGTGAACCCCTCTCGCAAGAACACCCTTTCTGGAAACTACCGCAAGTCACCATCACTCCGCACATCGCTGCACTCAGTGAGCCAAGACAAGTGGTCGAGATCTTCGCAGAGAATTACCAACAATGGCGAGATGGCTTTACACTTAATCATGTCATCGATTTTGATAAAGGTTACTGATGTCCTCTTCGTTACTTAAAGAGGTTCGACAATGCCGAGCTTGTGAACCTCACCTATCACACGGTGCCAACCCAGTAATTCAAGCACACCCAAATGCGCGTTTGCTGATCATAGGTCAAGCGCCGGGTATCAAGGTGCATGAGTCGTCGATCCCTTGGAATGACGCCAGTGGCGAACGATTAAGAGAATGGTTAGGGATAAACAGCGATACCTTTTATGACGAACAAAAGGTCGCGATTGTTCCTATGGGGTTCTGCTACCCAGGCAAAGCGAAGAGTGGCGATCTGCCACCACGCAAAGAATGCGCAGAGCTCTGGCACAAAAAGGTACTGCAGTCATTGCCCAACATTCAAATGACACTATTGATTGGTCAATATGCGCAAAACTATTATTTAAAGGAAAGAACCACCAAAACGCTGACAGAAACAGTCAAAAACTGGCAGGCTTGGGCGCCTGAATTTTTGCCATTACCTCACCCTTCGCCACGCAATAATATCTGGCTAAAGAAGAACCCTTGGTTTGAAAGTGAAGTCATTCCCTATATCAGGAAACACATCTCAGAGCATTTGGCCTACCATGATCCAAATACCTAATTAACTGCACACAACAAGATTAAACCGCGATCAAATACCAATTTCAGACAATAAAAAAGCGCGGTTGGTTTCCCAACAGCGCTTTCAGTCATCTTACTCAGAGTTACTTGTGGTAAGGCTTAGACAATTCGTGAACAGCGTCAACGAATACACCAGCGTTCTCTGGCGGTACATCTAAGTGGATACCGTGGCCTAGGTTAAATACATGACCTGTACCACCGTCGCCGAAGCCTTCTAGGATGCTGCCCACTTCTTCGCGAATACGTTCAGGCTGAGCGTAAAGCATTGAAGGATCCATGTTACCTTGCAGAGCAACTTTGTCGCCGATGCGAGCTTTTGCATCTGCGATGTTGATTGTCCAGTCTAGACCAACCGCATCACAACCTGTTGCTGCGATAGACTCAAGCCACATGCCACCGTTCTTAGTGAACAAAGTAACCGGTACACGACGACCTTCGTTTTCACGGATTAAGCCATCAACGATTTTGTGCATGTATTGCAGTGAGAATAGGTTGTAGTCACGAGGAGTCAGTACACCACCCCATGTATCAAATACCATTACTGATTGAGCACCCGCTTTAATTTGCGCGTTCAGGTATTCGATAACACTGTCAGCCAGCTTGTCTAGAAGCAGGTGCAGTGTTTGTGGTTCTGCGTACATCATCTTTTTGATCTTAGTGAATGCTTTAGAGCTCCCACCTTCAACCATGTATGTCGCTAGAGTCCATGGGCTACCAGAGAAACCAATCAGCGGCACTTCGCCTTTCAGGTCTTTACGGATCTGACGAACGGCATTCATTACGTATTGAAGCTCACCTTCTGGATCGGGTAAGCCAATCTTCTCTACGTCAGCTTTACACGTGATAGGACGCTCAAACTTAGGACCTTCACCTGTTTCAAAGTACAAACCTAAGCCCATTGCATCAGGGATAGTTAGGATGTCTGAGAACAAGATTGCCGCATCAAGCGGGAAACGACGTAAAGGTTGAAGTGTTACTTCTGATGCCAGTTCCGCGTTTTTGCACAAAGACATGAAATCGCCCGCTTCAGCGCGCGTTGCTTTGTACTCAGGAAGATAGCGGCCAGCTTGGCGCATCATCCATACCGGTGTGTAATCAACAGGCTGTTTTAAAAGTGCGCGTAAATAGCGATCGTTTTTTAATTCGGTCATTCCGTTAAATTCCAATTCAATCTTGTCTAGTTTTGATGGCAAGTATTCTAACACTGATTGAAGGGTAAAAGCTGTGTGCTTTGCAACCTAGATCAAGTTATTAACTTTTAAATCAATGCTTAATTTGCACCCAATTACGGGAGCATGTTAAAAATTTGTTCGCTAGCGAAAATTACAATTATAACATCTGAGTAGTCACTACTCAGCATCTCATAACGACATCTTACTTACCCCCTCCACTTGTGGAGGGTTTTTTTTAGCTTTTGACTACCCATAGGCTAAATACTATCACAGGCCAATTAGTGCTCTAGCATCTGCTCCGTCACACCATCTTTCATCACGTCATCAACTGTTTTCTCAATCAACTGTCTCGCAATGGTTCCAACAGGAGCAACATCAGGTAGGCCTGTTACGCCAAACCATTGAGCATCCGATAGCTCGCTATAGTCAGGCTTAAGCGTACCACCAGCATAATCTGCAAGAAAGCCCATCATCATACTCGATGGAAACGCCCATGGCTGACTGCCAAAGTAACGAATGTTGTCGACATCGATACCCGTTTCTTCTTTGACTTCTCTTGCCACACACTGCTCTAAGGTTTCTCCGACCTCTAGGAAGCCCGCTATCACGGTATACATGCCTGTTTTATGTCTTGGGTGCTGCGCAAGCAATATCTTGTTGTGGTTTCGTACAGCGACAATGATGCACGGGAAGATACGAGGATAATGAAGCGTGCGGCAATCTCCACACTGCATCGCCACCTGGTTATGATTGAGGTGATTACGGCCGCCACATTGAGGGCAAAAGCGCATACTTTGAGTCATATGCCCATATTGGATGGCTTTGCTTGCAGTCAAGAAACTCGCTTCAGGCCAGTGCAGCAACTCTCTTAGGCTGACCATGCTCAACTTATTCTCCACATCACAATCGTTGAGCCAATACACCTTGCGACCTTGATGTTGACCAATACAGATTGCATGCTCAATACTCAGCCCTAGCTCTTCAGCAGAGCCAAACGGAAACTGATCATTATTAACCCAAATATCACTACCAGAAACGACGCACCAATAAGCTTGCTCTGTCATTTTTTTATCACTTTTTTTTAACATCCCTATGCCTCATTGCTTGCAGTTCGTTCATTTTACTGGCAATCTAATTTCATACTAGAGTTGTAGCAGAGAATATTTCAAGCTATTACTTTTAGTAGCTACCAATAAAACGGACCCTGCTTAGGCAATTACTTGATCACAAGGTTGTGATCAGATCATGAGGACATGGTCATGCTAAATAAATTCAAACAAATACAAGAACAATGGGGTGGCTCTAATGAGGTCATCGATCATTGGCTCGAAACTCGACAGTCTCTAATCGTTGAGTATTGTAAGCTTGCCGCTCTGCAGCCTTCATCGTCGAAAGCAACTGCAATCACCGAACTGCCTTCTCCAGAAGAGCTCCAAAAATTCAGCCAACACCTTGTTGATTACATCTCTGAAGGTCATTTCAAAATCTATGACATGGTGATGGATAAATGGCAGTCTACTGGCTTCAAAGCAACAGACGAAATCAACCAATCTTATGGTCATATCGTTCTTACCACAGATCCACTGCTCAACTTCACCGATAAATACGCTGCCATTGAAGCGACCGATACATTAGAAAGCTTTGATAGTGAGCTATCACTCGTTGGTGAGATTCTTGAGGCGAGATTTGCGGTTGAAGACCAACTGATACAACAAATTGCCGACAGCCTAGCGGTCCCACCAGGAGCGTAATGGCTTAACATCTTCTAAGCTTGCCTCTGTGCAAGCTTTTTGTTTTGTCTGTAGCGTTACCTAAAACATCCAACTCTTCTACCAGAGGTTATTGGTTCGTCCCTACTCTGATGTTTTGCGATAACCAGACTTAACACTTGTCACCAGTTTCACCCTCACGCTCTTCCTGCAAACACTCAAAACTACCTTCGAAAAAGTACTCGTGACTAAGTCCACCAGCCAAGCAATCAAGCAATCAAGCAATCAAGCAATCAAGCAAACCTATCAGATTCTAATCTATAGGCCCTCGTTAAACACCAATACGCCAGATACAAAAAAGGCACCCAAAGGTGCCTTTTTCTTATCTCTTAGATACTACTCGTAGAGCTTACTCTTCTGAAGAGAAACCAGCGTTTAGAAGTGCTGCTAGGTTGTCAGTAGCTTGTTCAGCTGAAGGACCTTCTTGCTCTTCTTCACGTTGCTTTTGACGCTCTTGGTGGTATGCGAAACCAGTACCAGCTGGGATCAGACGACCAACAATTACGTTCTCTTTCAGACCGCGAAGGTCATCACGCTTACCAGAAACCGCAGCTTCTGTTAGTACGCGAGTCGTTTCTTGGAACGATGCAGCTGAGATGAATGACTCAGTTGCAAGAGATGCTTTAGTAATACCTAGTAGATCACGTTCGAAACGTACTAGTTCTTTACCTTCAGCTTCTAGCTTACGGTTAGCAATCTTAACATTGTGGTACTCAACTTGTTCGCCAGGTAGGAACGGAGAGTCACCAGAATGAGTGATTGTACACTTACGTAGCATTTGACGAACGATAGTCTCGATGTGCTTATCGTTAATCTTTACGCCTTGTAAGCGGTAAACTTCTTGAACTTCGTTCGCGATGTACTGAGTTACTGCGTGGATACCACGTAGACGCAGGATATCGTGTGGAGTTTCAGGACCGTCGGCGATTACATCACCACGTTCAATCTTCTCACCTTCGAACACGTTCAATTGACGATGCTTAGGAATCATCTCTTCGTAAGCGTCACCGCCTTCACGAGTGATTACTAGACGACGCTTACCTTTCGTTTCTTTACCGAAAGACACAGTACCTGTGTGCTCAGCAAGGATCGCAGGCTCTTTAGGCTTACGAGCTTCGAATAGGTCAGCTACGCGAGGTAGACCACCGGTGATATCTTTGTTTCCGCTCGATTTTTGAGGGATACGAGATAGTGTGTCACCAATGCCAACTTCAGCGCCATCTTCAATGTTTACAATCGCTTTGCCAGGTAGGAAGTAGTGAGCTGGCATATCAGTACCAGGGATCATTACGTCGTTACCTTGCTCATCAACAAGTTTGATAGCTGGACGCATATCTTTACCTGCTGCTGGGCGAGCTGCTGCGTCTGTAACTTCACTTGAAGAAAGACCCGTTAGATCGTCAGTTTGACGAGAAACTGTAATACCATCGATCATATCTACGAATTGGATACGACCTGCCACTTCAGTGATGATTGGCATGGTATGCGCTTCCCAGTTAGCTACAACTTCACCAGCAGTAACTGCTGCGTTGTCGCCTTTGGTTAGCATCGAACCGTAAGGAAGTTTGTGCTTCTCTTTAGTACGGCCGAATTCATCAATAATCGTCATCTCAGATGCACGAGAAGTGATAACCAGTTTCTTATCTTTGTTAACTACGAACTTAGCATTGTGAAGTTTCACAGTACCAGTTGTCTTAGCTTGGATGCTGTTCTCTGCTGCTGCAGTAGATGCCGCACCACCGATGTGGAACGTACGCATCGTTAGCTGTGTACCCGGTTCACCGATAGATTGTGCAGCGATAACACCAACTGCTTCACCTTGGTTCACTAGGTGACCACGTGCTAGGTCACGACCGTAACACTGTGCACAACAACCGAAGTCTGCATCACAGGTAACAACAGAGCGCACTTTCATGCTATCTACTGAGTTGTCTTCCATGATTTGACACCACTTCTCATCAATCAGAGTATTACGTGGAATCAGTACATCTTCAGTACCAGGCTTAAGAACGTCTTCAGCTACTACACGACCTAGAGCAAGCTCAGAAAGTGCAACTTTAACGTCACCACCTTCGATGTGAGGCATCATGTCGATACCTTCATGCGTGCCACAGTCATGTTCGTGTACTACAACGTCTTGAGCAACGTCTACTAGACGACGAGTTAGGTAACCCGAGTTTGCTGTTTTCAGTGCTGTATCCGCAAGACCCTTACGAGCACCGTGCGTTGAGATAAAGTACTGAAGGACGTTTAGGCCTTCTTTAAAGTTCGCTGTGATCGGCGTTTCGATGATTGAACCATCTGGACGCGCCATCAGACCACGCATACCTGCTAGCTGACGAATCTGAGCTGCAGAACCACGTGCGCCCGAGTCGGCCATCATGTAGATGCTGTTGAACGATTCTTGCTGTTCTTCTTCGCCGTCACGGTTGATAACTGTTTCAGAAGATAGGTTATCCATCATTGCTTTCGCAACGCGGTCATTCGTAGATGCCCAGATATCGATAACTTTGTTGTAACGCTCACCCGCAGTAACAAGACCAGATTGGAATTGCTCTTGGATTTCGCGAACTTCTTCTTCAGCAGATTCAATTTCATCGTATTTCGCTTGAGGTACAACCATATCGTCGATACCTACAGAAACACCAGAAAGTGCAGCGTATGCAAAACCTGCGTACATGATTTGGTCAGCAAATACTACTGTATCTTTTAGACCAAGCTTACGGTAACACTCGTTAAGAAGAGTAGAGATCTGCTTCTTACCTAACTTTTGGTTAACGATGCTGTACGGTAGGCCAGCTGGAACGATTTGCCATAGCATTGCACGGCCGACAGTTGTATCAACCATCTTCGTTTCAGTAGTGCTGTTACCATCTTCGTCTACTACAGTCTCGGTGATACGTACTTTAACGCGAGCGTGTAACTCAGCAGTCTTAGTACGGTATGCCTTTTCAGCCTCAGCAGGGCCAGCAAGGTACATACCTTCGCCTTTCACGTTGATCTTGTCACGTGTCATGTAGTAAAGACCCAATACAACGTCCTGAGAAGGTACGATGATCGGATCACCTGACGCTGGCGACAGAATGTTATTCGTCGACATCATCAGTGTACGTGCTTCAAGCTGTGCTTCTAGAGTTAGAGGCACGTGTACCGCCATTTGGTCACCATCGAAGTCGGCGTTGTATGCCGCACACACTAGTGGGTGAAGCTGAATCGCTTTACCTTCGATTAGTACTGGTTCAAACGCTTGGATACCTAGACGGTGAAGTGTAGGTGCACGGTTAAGCAGTACTGGGTGTTCGCGGATTACTTCGTCTAGGATATCCCAAACGATAGCTTCTTCGCGCTCTACCATCTTCTTAGCAGCTTTGATTGTCGTAGCCATGCCACGAGTTTCTAGCTTGCTGTAGATGAACGGCTTAAATAGCTCAAGTGCCATCTTCTTAGGAAGACCACACTGATGTAGACGAAGGTATGGACCTACTGTGATTACAGAACGGCCAGAGTAGTCTACACGTTTACCTAGAAGGTTCTGACGGAAACGACCTTGTTTACCCTTGATCATATCAGCAAGAGATTTCAGAGGACGCTTGTTAGAACCCGTGATAGCACGACCACGACGACCGTTATCTAGAAGTGCATCAACAGACTCTTGCAGCATACGCTTTTCGTTACGTACGATGATGTCCGGAGCAGCTAGCTCTAGAAGACGCTTCAAACGGTTGTTACGGTTGATCACACGACGGTAAAGGTCGTTCAGATCTGAAGTCGCAAAACGACCGCCATCTAGTGGTACTAGAGGACGTAGATCTGGCGGCAGAACCGGAAGTACAGTCAGAATCATCCATTGCGGATCGTTACCCGATGCAATGAACGCTTCAACTAGCTTCAGGCGCTTAGTAACTTTTTTACGCTTAGTTTCTGAGTTAGTTGTTTCTAACTCTTCGCGCATTTCTTCCACTTCTTGATGAAGGTCCATTGTTGCAAGCAGATCTTTGATCGCTTCAGCACCCATCTTAGCAGTGAATTCGTCACCCCACTCTTCTAGACGATCCAGATACTCTTCTTCAGTAAGCATCTGAGATTTTTCTAGATCAGTCATACCTGGTTCAGTTACTACGTACATCTCGAAGTAAAGAACACGTTCGATATCACGTAGAGGGATATCCATTAGTAGACCGATACGAGACGGTAGTGATTTTAGGAACCAGATGTGAGCAACTGGTGAAGCTAGCTCGATGTGGCCCATGCGGTCACGACGAACTTTAGTTTGTGTAACTTCAACGCCACACTTCTCACAGATAACACCACGGTGCTTCAGGCGCTTGTATTTGCCACAAAGACATTCGTAGTCTTTAACTGGACCAAAAATACGTGCACAGAACAGACCATCACGTTCAGGTTTGAACGTACGATAGTTAATTGTTTCCGGCTTTTTAACTTCACCAAAAGACCATGAACGGATCATGTCTGGTGAAGATAGACCGATTTTGATTGCATCAAATTCTTCGGTCTTATGCTGTGCTTTTAGAAAGTTTAATAAGTCTTTCACATTCAGCTCCTGTAAGGAGTTAAAGGAGCTCACTGCTGTAGCAAGCTCCCTTTTACCAAATAATCCTATCTTCTTTTAAAAAAGAGGAGGGATTACTCTTCGTCTTCTAGCTCGATGTTGATACCTAGCGAGCGAATCTCTTTCAACAGTACGTTGAACGACTCAGGCATACCAGGTTCCATGCTATGGTTACCGTCTACGATGTTCTTATACATCTTAGTACGGCCGTTAACGTCATCCGACTTAACTGTTAGCATTTCTTGTAGAGTATATGCAGCACCGTATGCTTCTAGTGCCCATACTTCCATCTCACCGAAACGCTGACCACCGAACTGAGCTTTACCACCAAGTGGTTGCTGAGTTACTAGGCTGTAAGAACCAGTTGAACGAGCGTGCATCTTGTCATCAACCAAGTGGTTCAGTTTCAGCATGTACATGTAACCAACAGTTACAGGACGCTCAAACGAATCACCAGTACGACCATCAAACAGTTTAAGCTGACCAGATTCTGGCAGATCACCCAGTTTAAGTAGTTCTTTGATTAGAGATTCAGAAGCACCGTCGAACACAGGAGTAGCAATCGGTAGACCGCCACGTAGGTTCTTGATCAGTGTACGAACTTGATCATCAGACAGTTCAGCAATATCAACTTTCTGACGAGTATCACCAAGATCGTAAACCTTCTGTAGGAACTCACGGAACTTATGCAGTTCTTGTTGTTCCTTAACCATTTGGTTGATCTTGTCACCGATACCTTTCGCAGCCAAACCTAAGTGAACTTCTAGGATCTGACCGATGTTCATACGCGATGGTACACCCAGCGGGTTAAGTACGATGTCTACAGGCTGACCTTTCTCATCGTATGGCATGTCTTCAACAGGGTTAATCTTAGAGATTACACCTTTGTTACCGTGACGACCGGCCATCTTATCACCAGGCTGGATACGACGTTTAACCGCTAGGTAAACTTTAACAATCTTAAGAACGCCAGGCGCTAGATCATCACCTTGAGTGATTTTACGACGCTTAGTTTCAAACTTCTTATCGAAGTCTGCTTTTAGCTCATCCCACTGCTCAGCAAGTTGCTCAAGCTGTGTTTGTAGCGCATCGTCTTCTAGAACTTGCTCTAGCCATTGCTTACGACCGATAGTATCAAGCTTAGCTTCAGAGTAACCACCAGACAGAAGTACAGCTTTAACACGGTTAAGAAGGCCACCCTCAAGAATTTGGAACTCTTCAGTTAGGTCTTTCTTAGCTTCTTTAAGCTGCATCTGTTCGATTTCAAGTGCACGCTTGTCTTTCTCTACGCCATCGCGAGTGAAGACTTGTACATCGATGATAGTACCCGAAACAGAGTTTGGTACACGTAGAGAAGTATCTTTAACATCAGATGCTTTCTCACCGAAGATAGCACGTAGTAGCTTCTCTTCAGGAGTCAGTTGAGTTTCACCTTTAGGGGTTACTTTACCAACTAGGATGTCGCCACCCTTAACTTCAGCACCAATGTAAACGATACCTGACTCGTCTAGTTTAGACAGAGCAGACTCACCTACGTTTGGAATATCAGCTGTGATCTCTTCAGAACCCAGCTTAGTATCACGAGCCACACAAGATAGTTCTTGGATGTGGATTGTCGTGAAACGGTCTTCTTGAACTACGCGCTCAGATACTAAGATCGAGTCTTCGAAGTTGTAACCGTTCCAAGGCATGAATGCGATACGCATGTTTTGGCCAAGAGCAAGTTCACCAAGGTCTGTTGAAGGACCATCAGCAAGAACATCGCCGCGTGCAACTGGTTCACCTGGAAGTACAGTTGGACGTTGGTTAATACATGTGTTTTGGTTCGAACGCGTGTACTTAGTTAGGTTGTAGATATCGATACCAGCTTCGCCAGGTACCAATTCATCTTCGTTAACCTTAACTACGATACGAGAAGCGTCTACAGACTGAACTTGACCACCACGTTTAGCAACCGCTGTAACACCAGAGTCAACTGCGATGTTACGTTCGATACCCGTACCTACTAGAGGCTTATCAGCCTTAAGTGTTGGTACAGCTTGACGTTGCATGTTGGCACCCATCAATGCACGGTTCGCATCATCGTGTTCTAGGAACGGGATAAGCGAAGCAGCGATAGATACAACTTGGTTTGTCGCAACGTCCATGTAGTCAACGTGATCGCGTGGGTGAAGACCAGATTCACCTTTTTGACGAGCTGTGATTAGCTCATCTGCAAACGTACCTTCTTCAGTAAGAATGGTGTTTGCTTGCGCGATTACGAATTGACCTTCCTGGATTGCAGACAGGTAATCAACTTCTTCTGTTACTACACCATCAACTACACGACGGTACGGAGTTTCTAGGAAACCGTAATCGTTACAACGTGCAAACGCAGATAGCGAGTTAATTAGACCGATGTTTGGACCTTCAGGCGTTTCGATCGGACATAGACGACCGTAGTGAGTTACGTGAACGTCACGTACTTCGAAGCCTGCGCGCTCACGAGTAAGACCACCAGGACCTAAAGCAGAGATACGACGTTTGTGCGTAACTTCTGACAATGGGTTGTTTTGGTCCATGAACTGTGAAAGCTGTGAAGAGCCAAAGAATTCTTTAACTGCAGCAGAGATCGGCTTAGCGTTGATAAGATCTTGAGGCATGATTGCATCAAGGTCACCAAGGCTTAGGCGTTCTTTAACGGCACGTTCTACACGAACTAGACCAACACGGAATTGGTTTTCTGCCATTTCACCTACAGAACGGATACGACGGTTGCCAAGGTGGTCGATATCGTCCACTTCACCAATACCGTTACGGATACCAATCAGTTTCTTCATCACTTCGATGATGTCTGATTCATCCAGAGTACCGCGCTCTTCTTCTTCTTCACGCTCGATAGAGCTGTTGAACTTCATACGACCTACAGTTGATAGGTCGTAACGTTCTTCAGAGAAGAATAGGCTTTCGAATAGAGACTCTGCAGCTTCTTTCGTTGGTGGCTCGCCAGGACGCATCATGCGGTAGATTTCTACCAATGCAGAGATGCGATCTACTGTGCTATCTGCACGTAGAGTGTCTGACATGAATGGACCGTGATCTAGGTCATTCGTGAACAGAGTTTGTAGAGCCTTGTGGCCTGCTTGAGACAGGTTAGCAAGTGCTTCTAGGCTAATCTCTTGGTTCGCGCCAACGATGATCTCACCAGTTGCTTCATTGATGTAATCTTTAGATGCAACTTTACCAACGATGTACTCTACTGGTACTTCGATGTGCTCAACGCCATCTTTCTCAAGTTGACGGATATGGCGAGCAGTAACACGACGACCAGTCTCAACGTAAGTTTTGCCGTTTGCTTCGATGTCGAATGACGCAGTTTCACCACGTAGACGATCAGGAACCAACTCCATAAGAAGAGTTTGGTCTTTAACTTCGAAGTTCACTTTGTCGAAGAATAGATCAAGGATCTCTTCAGTCGATTTACCAAGTGCACGAAGAATAATCGATGCTGGTAGCTTACGACGACGGTCGATACGTACGAATAAGTTATCCTTAGGATCGAACTCAAAGTCTAACCATGAGCCACGATAAGGAATTACACGTGCGTTATAAAGAACTTTACCTGATGAGTGGGTCTTACCCTTATCACTGTCGAAGAACACGCCTGGGCTTCGGTGCAGCTGGGATACGATAACCCTCTCGGTACCATTAATTACGAAAGTACCATTGTCTGTCATAAGCGGAATTTCGCCCATGTAGACTTCTTGTTCTTTAATGTCTTTTACAGTACCTGCTGGTGCATCTCGATCAAAGATAACTAGACGTAGTTTTACGCGTAGTGGCTTTGAGTAAGTAACACCGCGGATTTGACATTCTTTAACGTCAAAAACTGGCTCACCAAGACGGTAGCTAACGTATTGCAGCTCAGAATTGCCGTTGTAGCTCTGAATTGGAAATACAGAACGGAAAGCAGCTTCAAGACCGTATTGACCTTCTGGATCCTGTTCGATGAATTTGTCGAAAGAATCAAGCTGGATCGATAACAGGTATGGAATGTCCAAAACTTGTGGACGAGTACCAAAATCCTTACGGATGCGCTTTTTCTCGGTATAAGAGTAAACCATGGGGTTCCTCAGCTCGCTGATAAGTGACCCAAACCACCCAAAACACTCTTCAGAGGGGGTGGTGACAAACAGCTGTTTAGTGGTAGTGAACAATCATTTCGAAAAAATGACTGTTTTTTTGCTCGGATTATGACGGTTAAACAGCGGAAATTTCGTCATAGCCCTACAGCGCAAAAAGGCCGGTGGTTAATAAACCACCAGCCATTAGCCTTGCGGCTATGAAATTAAGTAATAATTACTTGATTTCAACAGAAGCGCCAGCTTCTTCTAGCTGTGCTTTAAGAGCTTCAGCTTCAGCTTTGTCAACGCCTTCTTTAAGCGCTGCAGGAGCTGAGTCTACAAGACCTTTAGCTTCTTTAAGACCTAGGCCAGTTGCGCCACGTACAGCTTTGATAACTTGTACTTTGTTAGCGCCAGCAGCAGTTAGGATAACGTCGAATTCAGTTTGCTCAGCAGCAGCGTCGCCGCCAGCTGCGCCGCCAGCTACAACAGCAGCAGCTGCAGTAACGCCGAATTTCTCTTCCATAGCTTCGATAAGCTCAACAACTTGCATTACAGACATTTCTGCAACTGCGTCTAGGATTTGCTCGTTAGTAATAGACATAACAATTCTCTTTTAAGTCAACAATAAGTTTAAATAGCAACCAGTGAAAAGCAAGGCTTATGCCGCAGCTTCTTCTTTTTGGTCGCGAACAGCAGCGATAGTACGAACCAGCTTGCCAGCAGAAGCTTCTTTCATGCACATCATTAGGCGTGCGATAGCTTCGTCGTAAGTTGGTAGTGTCGCTAGTACTTCAGCATCAGTAACTGCGCCTTCAAATGCAGCAGCTTTGATCTCGAAATCTTTATTCTCTTTAGCGAAGTCTTTGAAAAGACGCGCTGCAGCACCTGGGTGCTCATTAGAGAATGCGATCAGAGTTGGACCAGTGAAAGTGTCTACTAGACACTCGTAGTCTGTACCCTGAACCGCACGGCGTGCTAGTGTGTTACGAACAACTTTCATGTAAACACCCGCTTCGCGAGCTTGTTTACGTAGAGAAGTCATTGCGCCAACTTCAACGCCACGAGAATCAGCTACAACTGCAGAAAGTGCACCACTGGCAGCTTCGTTGACTTCAGCAACAATTGCTTTTTTGTCTTGAAGATTTAAAGCCATTTGGATTAACCTCTGGTTGTGATTACAGCACTCAATACAAAATGTAATGAGCGTTTACGATGTTATTTAAAAATGAATAAATTCACTTCAAACCACAACATCGCCTACGTAGGTTTTATTAAGCTATCAATAATCTAATGAAAATCGACAGCGCCTACGGTCTTGGGATAGATGATTTCAAATTGCTTTAAAACCACCCAACCACAAATATTAGGCGCAGAAGTATACACTAAATCTGCGCCTAAGCAAATTAGTTTGCTTGAGTGTCAAGACTAGCTTGATCAACAGCAACACCAGCACCCATCGTAGTAGAGATGCTTACTTTCTTCAGGTAAGTACCCTTAGCTGAAGAAGGCTTAGCTTTCTTAAGAGCAACTAGAAGAGCTTCTAGGTTCTCTTGAAGCTGGTTAGCTTCGAAAGATGCTTTACCGATAGTAGTGTGGATGATGCCGTTCTTGTCGTTACGGTAACGAACCTGACCAGCTTTAGCGTTCTTAACCGCTTCAGCAACGTTAGGAGTTACAGTACCAACTTTAGGGTTTGGCATAAGGCCACGTGGACCTAGGATTGTACCTAGTTGACCAACAACACGCATTGCATCTGGAGAAGCAACAACAACGTCGAAGTTCATTTCGCCTTTTTTCACTTGCTCAGCAAGATCTTCCATACCAACGATATCTGCGCCAGCTGCTTTAGCTGCTTCTGCGTTTGCACCTTGAGTGAACACAGCAACGCGGATGTCACGGCCAGTACCGTGAGGTAGCACAGTTGCGCCACGAACGTTTTGGTCAGATTTACGAGCATCGATGCCTAGGTTAACAGCAACATCTACAGACTCAACGAATTTAGCAGTCGCTAGTTCTTTAAGAAGAGCAACAGCTTCGTTGATTTCGTATTCTTTAGTCGCGTCAACTTTGTCGCGGATTACGCGCATACGCTTAGTAAGTTTAGCCATGATCTTATCCCTCTACCACTAGGCCCATTGAACGAGCAGTACCAGCAATAGAACGCTTCATTGCTTCGATGTCAGCACCAGTCATATCAGCAGCTTTAGTTTCTGCGATTTCCTGTACTTGAGCGTCAGTTACAGTACCAACTTTCTCAGTGTTTGGACGACCTGAACCAGACTTAACGCCAGCAGCTTTCTTAAGAAGAACAGCAGCAGGTGGAGTCTTAGTTACGAACGTGAAAGAACGGTCGTTGTAAACAGTAATAACTACTGGAGTAGGTAGACCTTTCTCAACAGATTCTGTTTTTGCGTTGAACGCTTTACAGAATTCCATGATGTTCACGCCGTGTTGACCTAGAGCAGGACCAACCGGTGGACTTGGGTTTGCCATACCAGCTGCAACTTGCAGTTTGATATAAGCTTCAACTTTCTTAGCCATGATATTTCCTAATATTTTGGGTACATGCGCTAGCCGTAAGGCGAGCTCCCCATAAATTCAATTAACTCTTTTTTACTTCCTCAGAAGCAAAAAGGCGCGAAATTATAATCATAATTCGCGCCTTTAACAACCCTAAAAAGGTGATTTTTTATACTCTTTTATTTTGAACAACTTATGAAGCATTTATCCACAGCTTGCTCAAATGTCAGAGTTTTAGTCCAGTTTTTCAACCTGACCAAATTCAAGCTCAACTGGTGTTGCACGACCAAAGATCGATACAGATACCTTAATGCGGCTTTTCTCGTAATCTACTTCTTCAACAGTACCGTTGAAGTCAGCAAATGGACCATCGTTCACACGAACCACTTCACCCGCTTCGAACATTGTCTTAGGACGTGGAGACTCGCTCGCTTTCTCTAGACGGTTCAAGATAGCATCAGCTTCTTTATCAGTGATTGGTGCAGGACGATCAGAGGTACCACCAATGAAGCCCATAACACGCGGAATGCTGCGTACTAAGTGCCATGATTCATCATTCATGATCATTTGAACTAATACGTAGCCAGGGAAGAATTTACGTTCACTTTTACGACGTTGGCCAGCACGCATTTCCACTACTTCTTCAGTAGGTACTAGCACATCGCCAAATAGTTCTTCCATGTTGTGCATTTTAATATGCTCGCGTAGCGACTGTGCAACACGACCTTCAAAGCCAGAAAAGGCTTGAACTACATACCAACGTTTTTTTGGAGCTTCACTCATGAATCAGAACCCTCTACACCCCAGTTGCTAGAGAAACTAGACGGACCATAATGCCGTCAATTCCCCAAAGCACTAGAGACATAACAATACATACAGCTAAAACGATCAATGTAGTTTGCATAGTTTCTTGGCGAGTAGGCCAAACAACTTTACGAATCTCCATACGAGATTCTTTTGCAAAATCGATCGCAGCTTTACCTTTAGTTGTTGTTGCTGCAACGCCTAGTGCGGCAGCAATCAGCACAACTACACCTGCAGCGCGAATTACAACAGACAATTCACCATACAGGTAATTACCCACAACAGCAGCAGCCAACAGAACAAAAGCGACAATCCACTTCATTGTATCTGCTGCACCTGAGCTATCAGGAGTTTCAGCGTTTGCTTTCATAAAACCAACCTGTGATAAGTCTTAAATATAGACGACAATAACCCCGCTGTTGCAGGGCACATTCCTTTGCGTTGCAAAACAACACATCTAACAGTCATTTTAGTCAAAAAGACCGTTTAATTCTTTGCTAAGAGCAAAAATCGATGTCAAAACATCCAACTCTTTTTTTAGCGCAGAAAAAGGGCATCAAATGATGCCCTTTTTACTAGTGGTTCGTCAAATCTTATGCAAAGATTTTAGCTACAACACCAGCACCAACTGTACGGCCACCTTCGCGGATTGCGAAACGTAGACCTTCGTCCATTGCGATTGGAGCGATTAGCTCAACAGTCATTTGAACGTTGTCACCTGGCATTACCATTTCTACGCCTTCTGGTAGAGTGATGTCGCCTGTTACGTCAGTTGTACGGAAGTAGAACTGTGGACGGTAACCTTTGAAGAAAGGAGTGTGACGGCCGCCTTCGTCTTTAGAAAGTACGTATACTTCAGACTCAAACTTAGTGTGTGGGTTGATAGAACCTTTCGCAGAAAGTACTTGACCACGTTCAACGTCATCACGCTTAGTACCACGTAGAAGTGCACCAACGTTCTCACCTGCACGACCTTCGTCAAGCAGTTTACGGAACATTTCAACACCAGTACAAGTAGTAAGAGTAGTCTCTTTGATACCAACGATTTCTACTTCGTCACCTACACGTAGGATACCGCGCTCGATACGACCAGTTACAACAGTACCACGACCTTGGATTGAGAATACATCTTCAATTGGTAGTAGGAACGGTTGGTCAACTGCACGCTCTGGCTCAGGAATGTAAGAATCTAGTGCTTCTGCAAGCTCAACGATCTTGTCTTCCCACTGCTTCTCGCCGTTTAGTGCGCCAAGTGCAGAACCTTGGATAACTGGTAGGTCATCACCTGGGAAGTCGTATTCAGAAAGAAGTTCACGAACTTCCATCTCAACTAGCTCAAGTAGCTCTTCGTCATCAACCATGTCACATTTGTTCATGAATACGATGATGTAAGGGATACCAACTTGACGACCAAGTAGGATGTGCTCACGAGTTTGAGGCATAGGGCCGTCAGTCGCAGCAACAACTAGGATACCGCCGTCCATTTGTGCAGCACCAGTGATCATGTTTTTAACATAATCCGCGTGTCCTGGACAGTCTACGTGTGCGTAGTGACGTGCTGGAGTATCGTACTCAACGTGAGAAGTTGCGATTGTGATACCGCGCTCGCGCTCTTCTGGAGCGTTATCGATAGATGCGAAATCTTTAGCAACACCGCCGTACACTTTTGCAAGTGTAGTACAGATAGCAGCAGTTAGAGTTGTTTTACCGTGGTCAACGTGGCCGATAGTACCAACGTTTACGTGCGGTTTCGTACGTTCAAATTTTTCTTTAGACATGGGGTGTCCCTCTAGGTACGGATTAGGTGGCTTAAAATAAGACCACGCAACCAAAAAAAATGGTTTTCTTTATTAAAGGAGAAGAAGCTTTAGACTGGTGCTAATACCCAGAGTCGAACTGGGGACCTCACCCTTACCAAGGGTGCGCTCTACCGACTGAGCTATATCAGCACACAAAATGAGTTGGAGCGTGCAGCGGGAATCGAACCCGCATCATCAGCTTGGAAGGCTGAGGTAATAGCCATTATACGATGCACGCAACACGTAACTCTGTTTGAGCTATTTAACCTTTAGAATATGGTGGAGAGGGACGGATTCGAACCATCGAAGGCAGTGCCAACAGATTTACAGTCTGCTCCCTTTGGCCACTCGGGAACCTCTCCAAATTTTGAGCTTTCTCTCGCTTGCCTTAGAGGAAGGGAGAAAGTGGTGCCGACTACCGGAATCGAACTGGTGACCTACTGATTACAAGTCAGTTGCTCTACCTACTGAGCTAAGTCGGCACAAGTGGGGCGCATTTTATTGAATGATTTTCCACCTTGCAATAGTAAATTGAAAAAAAGTGCAAAATTCTCTTACCAAACTCCTACATACGCCAATTTAGCTCAAGGTTTCCATCTTTAACACGCATCTAGCACAGGAAGATATTTTATTTATCTATCGCTTGATGTATTTTCCATGCACTTGTTTTGTTATCCACTATAGAGTTTTGTATGAGCCCATTTATGTCATTTGACCGCGAACGCTGGTCTGAGCTAAGGAATTTAGTTCCGATGACACTTTCTGAAAGCGACTTAAAAGAGCTTCAAGGCATCAATGAAAAACTCACAATGGAAGAGGCTGTGGAGATCTATCTACCACTTTCTCGGCTGTTGAATCTCTATGTAGCAGCCAGACAAAACAGAAACTCGGTACTTCACGAGTTCCTAGATAAGAAAGAGAAAGCGCCACCTTTTATCATAGGTATTGCAGGTAGTGTTGCGGTTGGTAAAAGTACAACTGCACGACTGCTTAAAGCCCTACTCTCTCGTTGGGAAAACCACCCAAAAGTTGAGCTAGTCACAACGGACGGTTTCTTATACCCAAATGAAGTGTTGGAAGAGAAAGGGTTGATGAGTAAAAAAGGCTTCCCTGAGTCTTACGACATCAAGCGTCTTGTGAACTTTGTCTCAGATGTTAAAGCGTGCAAAAGAAATGTCACCGCACCGGTATACTCGCACCTAACTTACAACATTACTGATGATGTTAAGTGTGTCGACCTACCCGATGTACTTATTATTGAAGGGCTTAATGTCTTACAGAGTGGCATGAACTACCCACACGAACCGCATCGTGTGTTTATTTCAGACTTCCTTGATTTCTCACTCTATGTTGATGCTGACAGCCAGCAAATCAAAGAATGGTACATCAATCGTTTTATGAAGTTTCGCGATGGCGCGTTTACTAAACCTGGCTCGTACTTTAGTCATTACACTAAGTTATCGAATCAAGCGGCACTGGATAAAGCGGAAGGTATCTGGAGTTCAATCAATGGCTTGAACCTTGAACAAAATATCCTTCCGACAAGAGAAAGAGCGCACCTGATTTTGCGAAAAGGCGCCGATCACATGGTTGAAGAAGTGTTACTCAGAAAATAGTAACGCCTTAATCGCCTTTTCTTAGCGATATTTCACCACCAATATAACTCTCGAGGCCATTCTCTGTTTTGAGTAACACGGCACCTTGTTCATCGATGCCCTGAACAACACCTTCAATTTCTCTAGGTCCAATAATCAACCTAACATTGCGACCTAAGAAATTATCTAAGCGATTCCAACGCTCTACAAAATTGGACATTCCTTTCAGTTCATAATCCACAAGAGACTTGTCCCAAGCATTGATCAGAGCCTGCGCTAATTGGTTACGATCAGGCACCTTTCCGTCACACACTTCTTTAAGAGAAGTCCACGGTTGACCAATACCTGATGTCGTTGGATCCATAGATAGATTCAGCCCTAAACCAATAACAATATGAGCTGCGCCACCCGATTGCCCAGAGAGCTCGACCAAGATACCCGCGAGCTTCTTGTCATTGTGGTATAGGTCATTCGGCCACTTAAGCTTGATGCCTTCAACGCCCATCTCTTCCAAAGCCTCTACAACGGCTACTCCAACCACAAGGCTTAAGCCCATCGCAGCAGCCATCCCTGCGTCGAGTCTCCAATACATTGAAAGGTAGAGATTTGCACCAAATGGCGATACCCACTCTCGTCCGCGACGTCCACGCCCCGCAGCTTGATATTCAGCAATACAGACAGAACCCGATTCGAGGGTGTTAGTACGCTCTAATAGGTGTTGGTTTGTAGAACCGATGATTGGAATCAGCTCAAGAGAAGCATCGCGACTAACTGCAGACAATTTTTCTTGGTCAAGCATATCTAAACGGCTAGCTAGCTTGTAACCCTTGCCTTGTACTCGGTAGATATCTAAACCCCACTCTTGAATACCTTTAATGTGCTTGCTGATAGCCGCTCGTGATACACCAATCATTTCACCTAGCTCTTCACCTGAATGAAACTCACCGTCAGCAAGACATCTCAATAGTGCAAGCTTGGTACTATGTTCTCTCATACCAATGACTCCAAAGCCTTATCTAGGTTTGTCTCACGGTCTCGTCCCATAAAACGTACTTCATGTTCCAATCGAATATCGAATTTATTCAAAACGGCCTGACGTACTCGCTCTGCAAGCTTAAGGATATCCACAGCAGAAGCCTCATCAGAATTGATGATAACCAATGCTTGGTTAGGGTGAACCTGAGCGCCACCTTCTGTCACGCCCTTGAACTGGCATTGATCAATCAGCCAGCCAGCAGCGACTTTGATCATGTCATTACTCTCATAGCCGACAATGTTTGGATATAGAGCTAACAGGCGATCAAAATGATCTTTGGTGATCAAAGGGTTTTTGAAGAAGCTGCCCGCATTCCCTTGTATTCTAGGGTCTGGCAGCTTACTCGAACGAATAGCACACACTTCATCAAATACAGTACGAGGAGAGAGACTATCGGCTGCTAGGCTTTTTAACGGGCCATAGTGATTGCATGGCTCCCACTCTTTCGGCAACGTTAAACCAATCGCAACAACAATCGCTTTACCGTAGAGAGCATGTTTGAAAATAGAATCTCGGTAACCAAAGAGACACTCTTCCTTGCTTAATCGCTTAACTGTATAAGTATCCAGACATAGGATATCAACGTACTCGCATATGTCTTGCAGTTCAACGCCGTACGCACCAATATTCTGAATCGGAGCAGAGCCTGAACAACCGGGTATCATTGCTAGATTTTCTAGACCACCCAGCCCTTTATCGACACTCCACTTAACCAAACTAGGCCAATCCTCACCACCATTAACATGTAGATGGTGATGGCTATCTGTCTCGGTTAACGTAATCCCGGCTAACTGGTTCACAATAATCAGGCCTGCAAAGTGCTCAGTAAAAAGCATATTACTGCCCTTACCCAATATTAACTTTGGCAAAGTTGACCACTTAGGGTCTTGATAAACCGTAATCAGTTCTTCGATAGTCGTGACTTCAACCAACGCATCACAAGTCTGATCGATGGAAAAAGTATGAACGTTTTTTAAACTAGCATTGAGATGGAATTGCATGACGATATTCAATTAACTTACACTGCAACCATTCTACAGCAGATAAACCAGTGGCGCAGTGACTGAATGAACAATGTCATCATTACCCAATTAGACCCCGTAAAGGTTCCCCTCGTAAAACGTTTCTACAAGGAACATTATCCGACAGGGAAAGCCAATAAGAGTGAGCTTATCTATTCGTTACTGATGGATAACGAGCTTTGTGGTGTCGTGCGTTTTCGGACGATAGAAAATACTCGCTTGCTCACCGGAATGGCTATATCAAAAGAACATCGTGGTAAGCAATTAGGCTCTCAGCTTATGGATTATTGTGCTCAGCATACGCTAACAGATAACGACTACTGCTTTGCCTACGCGCATCTCACCAGCTTTTACTCACGACATCAGTTCGTACAGATCGCTCCAGAACAGCTACCCAATGGCTTAAGAGTTTTATATGAGCGCTATTCGAATAGCGGAAAAGATCTCATTCCTATGCATTTTCAGCAAAATTGTTAGAGAATGCCTCGATTATCTAGTATTTGATGCTATCCCTTTGGTAAAATTAAAGGTTCGCAATTTTGCATATTTTTAAGGTAAAACAGTCAATATGATTGCCAGTAGGAATCCATTCATACAGTTGCCAACCATAGCGCAGAATCCTGACAAGTTTGAAGTACTACTATCAGCGCAAGAGTTTCGAACTCGTCTACTTGATGAGATATCTCGCGCAACGACTCGTATTAGTTTAGTCGCTTTGTATCTTGAAGATGATGAGGCTGGCCGTGAGATCCTAACTGCCTTATATGAAGCAAAGCAAAAGAATCCAGAATTAGACGTGAGCGTTTGTGTCGACTGGCACCGAGCGCAGCGTGGATTGATCGGCGCAGAGTCTTCTGAAGGCAATGCAGCCATGTATAAAGAGTTCGCAGAAAAATATCAGCACGCTGTGCCTGTCTATGGCATTCCAGTTCGCGGTAAAGAAGTCTTTGGCGTATTGCACTTAAAAGGCTTTATCGTCGATGACAGCGTGATATACAGCGGTGCAAGCCTTAACAATATCTACCTGAATTACCATGACCGCTATCGCTTTGATCGTTACCACGTTTTAAACAACGTAGCGCTTGCGGACTCGATGTTTACCTACGTACACGAACAGATGGTTGCGGACAGCGCTGTTTATGACTTGGCTGATAAGAACAAGCCTGCGACCAAAGAACTGAAACCAGCGATTCGTCAGTTTCGTGCATCATTGGCAAGATCTCAGTATCAATTCGATGGTCAAGAGGTTTCAGCAGACCAAGTTGCTGTAACACCATTGGTTGGTATCGGTAAGAGACGTAACCGACTGAATCAGGGAATTAATCAACTCGTCGCTCAAGCTAAAGATGAAATCTTTATCTGCACACCTTACTTCAACTTCCCACCTAGCCTAGCTAAAGAAGTGAAGAAAGCGCTTAAGCGAGGCGTAAAGGTCAGCATTGTTGTTGGCGATAAGACAGCAAATGATTTCTTTATCTCGCCAGAAGAAGAGTTTAAAACGATTGGCGGTTTACCATACCTTTACGAATTGAACTTACGTCGTTTCGCTAAAGCGAATGAAGCTCATATAGCTAGCCGTAATCTATCAATTCGACTTTGGCAACACGATTCCAATAGCTTCCACCTAAAGGGGATTTGGGTCGATAAGCGCTACATGCTACTAACAGGCAATAACCTAAACCCTCGAGCATGGAAGCTAGATCTAGAGAACGGCATCTTTATCCAAGATAACTACCATCACCTAACAGACAAATTCCAAGCTGAAGTGGATAATATCCTTCAACACACTCAGCTTATCTGTACTTATAAGCAGTTAGACAAGATAGAGAGCTACCCGACGGAAGTTCAGAAGTTGATTCGCAAGATCACTCGCGTGAAAGCCGATAGAGTGCTTAAACAAATACTGTAGTCGATGTTAAAAATAACCATCTATCAACGCCTAGCAAACGCTAGGCGTTTTTGTATCTACGAGATAGCTAAATCCCTCTTTAGAAGGTGCAACAGAAAAAGTTGAAAGAGCCACCTTCATTCGTCAGATTTGAGAGCAAACAGCGCCTGTCGGTTTCTATAGAGACACCTCAATAGGTAGCAATGAGGTCTGTACCAAAAGTCCGAAGTTCATACATCAAAAACGACGAAAGCCTAGTCGTCAGACTAGGCTTTCTAATATGTGCAGGAATAGCGTGAAGTGCAGGGGCTCGGTATCTTAACAACACTCATACAACCTAACAGCAAAACACTTTTCTTCAAATGTAAAAAAGCCCTGCTATTGCTAGCAGGGCTTTTCTAATAAGTGGCGGAGTGGACGGGACTCGAACCCGCGACCCCCGGCGTGACAGGCCGGTATTCTAACCAACTGAACTACCACTCCGCAGTGGACTACTTGTCGTCGCTGACAAGTCGTTCATAATTTAAAGCCTGGCGATGTCCTACTCTCACATGGGGAAGCCCCACACTACCATCGGCGCTATTGTGTTTCACTTCTGAGTTCGGCATGGAATCAGGTGGGTCCACAATGCTATGGTCGCCAAGCAAATTTTGCTTTTACTTTCAGTTTTTTAAAAACTGAAGGCAAAATAATCTGGAAAACTGATTTAAAAGTCTCTTCAAACTCATTCAAGCGTTTGGTATTTCTTTGAGTCCACAAAACCCCTTGGGTGTTGTATGGTTAAGCCTCACGGGCAATTAGTACAGGTTAGCTCAATGCCTCGCAGCACTTACACACCCTGCCTATCAACGTCGTAGTCTACGACAACCCTTTAGGACGCTTATAGCGTCAGGGAAAACTCATCTCAAGGCTCGCTTCCCGCTTAGATGCTTTCAGCGGTTATCGATTCCGAACTTAGCTACCGGGCAATGCCATTGGCATGACAACCCGAACACCAGAGGTTCGTCCACTCCGGTCCTCTCGTACTAGGAGCAGCCCCTTTCAATTTTCCAACGCCCACGGCAGATAGGGACCGAACTGTCTCACGACGTTCTAAACCCAGCTCGCGTACCACTTTAAATGGCGAACAGCCATACCCTTGGGACCGACTTCAGCCCCAGGATGTGATGAGCCGACATCGAGGTGCCAAACACCGCCGTCGATATGAACTCTTGGGCGGTATCAGCCTGTTATCCCCGGAGTACCTTTTATCCGTTGAGCGATGGCCCTTCCATTCAGAACCACCGGATCACTATGACCTGCTTTCGCACCTGCTCGAATTGTCATTCTCGCAGTCAAGCGGGCTTATGCCATTGCACTAACCACACGATGTCCAACCGTGTTTAGCCCACCTTCGTGCTCCTCCGTTACTCTTTGTGAGGAGACCGCCCCAGTCAAACTACCCACCAGGCACTGTCCGTAATCCCGATTCAGGGACCAACGTTAGAACATCAAAACTACAAGGGTGGTATTTCAAGGACGACTCCACCACATCTAGCGACGCGGTTTCAAAGTCTCCCACCTATCCTACACATGTAGGTTCAATGTTCAGTGCCAAGCTGTAGTAAAGGTTCACGGGGTCTTTCCGTCTAGCCGCGGGTACACTGCATCTTCACAGCGATTTCAATTTCACTGAGTCTCGGGTGGAGACAGCGTGGCCATCATTACGCCATTCGTGCAGGTCGGAACTTACCCGACAAGGAATTTCGCTACCTTAGGACCGTTATAGTTACGGCCGCCGTTTACCGGGGCTTCGATCAAGAGCTTCGACCGAAGTCTAACCCCATCAATTAACCTTCCGGCACCGGGCAGGCGTCACACCGTATACGTCATCTTACGATTTTGCACAGTGCTGTGTTTTTAATAAACAGTTGCAGCCACCTGGTATCTGCGACTCTCGTCTGCTCCATCCGCAAGGGACTTCACTGATAAGAGCGTACCTTCTCCCGAAGTTACGGTACCATTTTGCCTAGTTCCTTCACCCGAGTTCTCTCAAGCGCCTTGGTATTCTCTACCCGACCACCTGTGTCGGTTTGGGGTACGATTCCTTACAATCTGAAGCTTAGAGGCTTTTCCTGGAAGCATGGCATCAATGACTTCACTACCGTAGTAGCTCGACATCGTATCTCAGCGTTAGTAGCGGTCCGGATTTACCTAAACCACCCGCCTACGTACTTGAACCTGGACAACCGTCGCCAGGCCCACCTAGCCTTCTCCGTCCCCCCATCGCAATTGTAAGAAGTACGGGAATATTAACCCGTTTCCCATCGACTACGCCTTTCGGCCTCGCCTTAGGAGTCGACTTACCCTGCCCCGATTAACGTTGGACAGGAACCCTTGGTCTTCCGGCGAGGGGGTTTTTCACTCCCTTTATCGTTACTCATGTCAGCATTCGCACTTCTGATACCTCCAGCAGCCCTTACAGACCACCTTCAACGGCTTACAGAACGCTCCCCTACCCCACATACCCTAAGGTACGTAGCCGCAGCTTCGGTGTATAGCTTAGCCCCGTTACATCTTCCGCGCAGGCCGACTCGACCAGTGAGCTATTACGCTTTCTTTAAATGATGGCTGCTTCTAAGCCAACATCCTGGCTGTCTGAGCCTTCCCACATCGTTTCCCACTTAGCTATACTTTGGGACCTTAGCTGGCGGTCTGGGTTGTTTCCCTCTCCACGACGGACGTTAGCACCCGCCGTGTGTCTCCCGGATAGTACTTACTGGTATTCGGAGTTTGCAAAGGGTTGGTAAGTCGGGATGACCCCCTAGCCTTAACAGTGCTCTACCCCCAGTAGTATTCGTCCGAGGCGCTACCTAAATAGCTTTCGGGGAGAACCAGCTATCTCCAGGTTTGATTGGCCTTTCACCCCTAGCCACAAGTCATCCGCTAATTTTTCAACATTAGTCGGTTCGGTCCTCCAGTTGATGTTACTCAACCTTCAACCTGCCCATGGCTAGATCACCTGGTTTCGGGTCTAATCCTAGCAACTGTACGCCCAGTTAAGACTCGGTTTCCCTACGGCTCCCCTAAACGGTTAACCTTGCTACTAAAATTAAGTCGCTGACCCATTATACAAAAGGTACGCAGTCACACCACGAAGGTGCTCCTACTGCTTGTACGTACACGGTTTCAGGTTCTATTTCACTCCCCTCACAGGGGTTCTTTTCGCCTTTCCCTCACGGTACTGGTTCACTATCGGTCAGTCAGTAGTATTTAGCCTTGGAGGATGGTCCCCCCATATTCAGACAGGATATCACGTGTCCCGCCCTACTCGTTTTCACTGATTATGATGTGTCGGTTACGGGGCTATCACCCTTTATTGCGAGACTTTCCAGACTCTTCACCTGCATCATTAAAAGCTTAAGGGCTAATCCAATTTCGCTCGCCGCTACTTTCGGAATCTCGGTTGATTTCTCTTCCTCGGGGTACTTAGATGTTTCAGTTCCCCCGGTTTGCCTCCTGCTGCTATGTATTCACAACAGGATACTTACTTATGTAAGTGGGTTTCCCCATTCAGGAATCCCAGACTCAAAAGGTTATTACTACCTAATCTGGGCTTATCGCAAGTTATTACGCCTTTCATCGCCTCTGACTGCCAAGGCATCCACCGTGTACGCTTAGTCACTTAACCATACAACCCGAAAGAGATTTCTAGCTAGCGTATGCCAACTAACCAAGGTTTTTTGGTTGTCATTAAGAAGGGTTAATTCTCAATGACTGTTTGCCGGACTCAATGTGAATCAAATTAAGTTTGATTCGAATATAAGACACTAGAATGTGTTTGTTATGTTTACCGTAAAGGTAAACATTGAGAACTTTCTAAATTTGATTGAATTACTCGTAAGTAATCAATCAGTCCAGCTTTGCAAATTGTTAAAGAGCATGAGACTTCAAGGAACACCTCTGTCAAATCACATTTTCTAAAGACTCTGTGTCAAAATCAGGGGGTGGGTTTGATGGTGGGGGGGGGTGCCCGTTGAAAGGGCTCTCCTGGTGCTAGTTTTATTTTGGGTGGGGGGTGGGTGTGGTGTAAAGTGAAAATCAGCGCATAAGACGTGGCTTGGGTTAATTCAGAAATTAGAGATAATGGGGGGGGGTGACCCCGGGGGGCTCTCCTGGGTACGTAAGTTTGAATCTGGGGTGGGGGGGGGGTGGTGATAAAAGTGGGAATGGTATCCCGTAGGAGGTGTCGAACCTCTGTTTCCGCCGTGAAAGGGCGGTGTCCCTAGGCCTCTAGACGAACGGGACATGGGCTGTGGGTTGTTGGGTGTTTTGTCTCTTCACTTTTTAATCCTATCAATCTGTGTGGACCTTATCGTGAATATCTTCGTATAAGGAGGTGATCCTGCCCCAGGTTCCCCTAGGGCTACCTTGTTACGACTTCACCCTTCCCGTCTTGAACCACAAAGTGGTGAGCGTCCTCCCCGAAAGGTTAAACTACCCACTTCTTTTGCAGCTTACTCCCATGGTGCGACGGGCGGTGTGTACAAGGCCCAGGTACGTATTCACCGTAGCATTCTGATCTGCGGTTACTAGCGATTCCGACTTCATGGAGTCGGGTTGCAGACTCCAATCCGGACTACGACGCACTTTTTGGGATTCGCTCACTATCGCTAGTTTGCTGCCCTCTGTATGCGCCATTGTAGCACGTGTGTAGCCCTACTCGTAAGGGCCATGATGACTTGACGTCGTCCCCACCTTCCTCCGGTTTATCACCGGCAGTCTCCCTGGAGTTCCCGACATTACTCGCTGGCAAACAAGGATAAGGGTTGCGCTCGTTGCGGGACTTAACCCAACATTTCACAACACGAGCTGACGACAGCCATGCAGCACCTGTCTCAGAGCTCCCGAAGGCACACCTGCGTCTCCGCTGGCTTCTCTGGATGTCAAGAGTAGGTAAGGTTCTTCGCGTTGCATCGAATTAAACCACATGCTCCACCGCTTGTGCGGGCCCCCGTCAATTCATTTGAGTTTTAATCTTGCGACCGTACTCCCCAGGCGGTCTACTTAACGCGTTAGCTCCGAAAGCCACGGCTCAAGGCCACAACCTCCAAGTAGACATCGTTTACGGCGTGGACTACCAGGGTATCTAATCCTGTTTGCTCCCCACGCTTTCGCATCTGAGTGTCAGTATCTGTCCAGGGGCCCGCCTTCGCCACTGGTATTCCTTCAGATCTCTACGCATTTCACCGCTACACCTGAAATTCTACCCCCTCTACAGTACTCTAGTTCACCAGTTTCAAATGCAGTTCCGAGGTTGAGCCCCGGGCTTTCACATCTGACTTAATGAACCACCTGCATGCGCTTTACGCCCAGTAATTCCGATTAACGCTCGCACCCTCCGTATTACCGCGGCTGCTGGCACGGAGTTAGCCGGTGCTTCTTCTGTTGCTAACGTCAAGAGATAGCGCTATTAACACTACCCCCTTCCTCACAACTGAAAGTACTTTACAACCCGAAGGCCTTCTTCATACACGCGGCATGGCTGCATCAGGCTTTCGCCCATTGTGCAATATTCCCCACTGCTGCCTCCCGTAGGAGTCTGGACCGTGTCTCAGTTCCAGTGTGGCTGATCATCCTCTCAGACCAGCTAGGGATCGTCGCCTTGGTGAGCCATTACCTCACCAACTAGCTAATCCCACCTAGGCATATCTTGACGCGAGAGGCCCGAAGGTCCCCCTCTTTGGCCCGTAAGCATTATGCGGTATTAGCCATCGTTTCCAATGGTTATCCCCCACATCAAGGCAATTTCCTAGGCATTACTCACCCGTCCGCCGCTCGACGCCGAAGTACCCGAAGGATTGTTAGTGTCGTTTCCGCTCGACTTGCATGTGTTAGGCCTGCCGCCAGCGTTCAATCTGAGCCATGATCAAACTCTTCAATTTAAGATTTTGTGACTCAACGAATACTGACTTCAAAACTACTATGTAATTTTAAAGCTATTACCATTCCAACAGAATGATAATAGATTGACTGTGTAAATAACCGAGGTTATTTGTGTTAGTCACTCAGTTCATTGAAATCAATGTTGATACCGAAGTAACAGTTTTTACCCTTCAGTAATAACGTTTTGATATTCATCAACAGGTACACAGATTGATAGGTTTAAATTGTTA